>NZ_CP174310.1:2500-3567500 GCF_052467325.1 Microbulbifer maximicatervae (SeqCode) | reverse complement strand
ACGCCTGCCCGGTGCCGGAAGGTTAATTGATGGGGTTAGCTTCGGCGAAGCTCTTGATCGAAGCCCCGGTAAACGGCGGCCGTAACTATAACGGTCCTAAGGTAGCGAAATTCCTTGTCGGGTAAGTTCCGACCTGCACGAATGGCGTAACGATGGCCACGCTGTCTCCACCAGAGACTCAGTGAAATTGAAATCGCTGTTAAGATGCAGTGTACCCGCGGCTAGACGGAAAGACCCCGTGAACCTTTACTACAGCTTTGCACTGAACTTTGAGCCTATTTGTGTAGGATAGGTGGGAGGCTTTGAAGCAATGACGCTAGTTGTTGTGGAGCCGTCCTTGAAATACCACCCTGGTATGTTTGAGGTTCTAACTCTGGTCCGTTATCCGGATCGAGGACAGTGTATGGTGGGTAGTTTGACTGGGGCGGTCTCCTCCCAAAGAGTAACGGAGGAGTACGAAGGTGCACTCAGCATGGTCGGAAATCATGCAATGAGCATAATGGTATAAGTGCGCTTGACTGCGAGACAGACATGTCGAGCAGGTACGAAAGTAGGTCATAGTGATCCGGTGGTTCTGTATGGAAGGGCCATCGCTCAACGGATAAAAGGTACTCCGGGGATAACAGGCTGATACCGCCCAAGAGTTCACATCGACGGCGGTGTTTGGCACCTCGATGTCGGCTCATCACATCCTGGGGCTGAAGCCGGTCCCAAGGGTATGGCTGTTCGCCATTTAAAGTGGTACGCGAGCTGGGTTTAGAACGTCGTGAGACAGTTCGGTCCCTATCTGCCGTGGGCGTTGGAGATTTGAGAAGAGTTGCTCCTAGTACGAGAGGACCGGAGTGAACGAACCTCTGGTGTTCCGGTTGTCACGCCAGTGGCATTGCCGGGTAGCTATGTTCGGACGGGATAACCGCTGAAAGCATCTAAGCGGGAAGCCTCCTTCAAGATAAGATCTCCCTGAGGCCTTGAGCCTCCTGAAGGGCCGTGGAAGACTACCACGTTGATAGGCTGGGTGTGGAAGCGTTGTGAGGCGTTGAGCTAACCAGTACTAATTGCCCGTGCGGCTTGACCATACAACAGAGATGGTTACTAACGACTAGCTAAGCTAGCGGATTGTGGAATGAAAGACACACAATGATCGCTTGCGGTGTATTACTACAGATTATTTTACCGACTTATTTGGGGTTATCGCCGGTCAATAATATGACCGAGGCAAACAGCGATAACGCGGCAGGCCAAGCACTTTGCTTATAAGACCAACGCCAACCCAAGCCAGTTTGCCTGACGACAATAGAGTTGTGGAACCACCTGATCCCTTGCCGAACTCAGAAGTGAAACGCAACATCGCCGATGGTAGTGTGGGGCTTCCCCATGTGAGAGTAGGTCATCGTCAGGCTTCTAATCCGAAAAGGGCCACCCAACAGGGTGGCCCTTTTTTTTTATGGCTGAAAAAATATTTTAAAAAAACAAAAATAAAAAAACTAAGAAAGGGAAGAGAGAGCAGAAAGTACTTGGCAAAAATTAAATAGAAAAAATAAAAGTAATTCTGAAAAACTTTAATGCTCAACTTTCTATTTAAAAAATCAGTCAGTAATTAAAAAAAAGAAAAACCTAAAACTACCTGAGCACCTTAAACAGACGCTCTCCTAAAAAGCCTATAAAAATAGGTCTTTACCGACCTCCGTAGCAAACGCCTTTGCGTTCACTCAAAAAATAATCCAACAAAAATAACTCGCGTAAAAACCAGAAAAGTACCCATGCCACTCCCGCCAAAAATTAAATTTAGCCGGTAAAAATATCGGTGATTTTTTAGTCTCTGCAGTAACCCCCTGTAACCACGGGGCTTGTAGCCCGTTTATTAAAGTTATGCACAACTCTATCCAGACTTTCTGTTAGTAACGTTCTGATCCTACTTTTAGTGGATAACCTGACACTTTTTCCGTTGGTTTTTTAATCGAATTATTTCATTGCACGAAATTAAAGGCTTCCAGACCTCTATCCAAAAGTTATGCACAGTACTATCCAAGAATTCTGTTAGTAACATCCCTGTAATGAAGAAAACATCTAAAAAGTTCCATTTTTACGATCTATTATCCAGTGTTGCAGTGTATAACCAGGACTGACTTTTCAGTTCTAAAAAGCTCGCTGGGGTGTGCTGTTAAGGAAGCATTCTATTAGCGACAAATTCGTCCGGGAGGCTTGCTAATGAGAGTTCTACTTTTAATTTCCATGTCATTAGTACTTTTAGCTGCTGGATTGCTAAGGGCGCAGACGTTGGTAGTAGGAAATAAATATGAGGGCACGGTGAGTTTTATTGACCTGGCTTCCGGCCAAGAGGTTAAGAAACCGGAAACTGGAGGTTCGCCCCATGAATTAATAGTGTCGCCGGATAAATCTAAAGTTGTGGTAGTTTCTTACCTTGAAGATGGCTACGTGGGAGAAGAGCTGAATGTATTCGATATCGCGAGCGGTAAGCGCCTGAAAAGAATTGATATCAGTCCACACAAAGGCCCTCACGGTATCGCTTGGCTGGGCGATAGCAATAATGTGATTGTTACGACAGAAGAAACCAGCGACGTGATAAAGGTGGATGTGGCTGAAGGAAAAGTATTGGGCGTTGCCCGTACTGATCAGGTAGGTAGCCATATGCTTGCACTATCACCTGATCTGAAGACCGCCTACGTTACTAGCCGGGGGTCGGATACGTTCAGTGTAATTGATACAGAGACTATGGAGTTGAAATCTACAATACCGGCAGGGGACGGGCCGGAGGCGGTGTGGGTAAGCCCCGATAATAGCGAGCTATGGATAGGAAATAATCAGTCAGAAAATATCTTTATTTTTGATACTGAGACGTTAAAGCAAAAAGAAACGATAGATGTTGGTTTTCTGCCTATCCGAATTAGGTTTCACCCTGATGGCGAAGTGGTAGCTGTAGCAGACTTAAATGGTAATCGTATACTCGTGTATGACGCCAAGACCCGTAAACAGTTACATGAGATTGATATCGGCAGCGCAGGGGCCAGACAGCCAGCATCGCTATTTTTCTCTCCGGACGGAAAGTTTTTATTTGCCGGTTCTCAGAGAGACGGAAAAGTTGTTGAAATAGATACCGCAACTTGGAAAGTTAAGCGTATATTTAATGCGGGACAAGGGTCAGATGGTATTGAGTGGAGCCCAGTAAATATTCAGAAATAAATATTCCTAAACTCCACAATTAAAATAATGAATCAGGTAGGAACTGTGTAGATTTTTAAGTCCTGAAATATTCCATCAATTGAATAATAATTTGGAATAGTTTCACTATGCACTCCACCTACGCGTTCTGCTACGGCTATGCTGGCCCTGTTTTCAGATAAGCAGTGAATTTTCAACGTTTGAATATCGTGCAGATCTTTCAAGTAGCTAGATATTTTATTTATGATTCGAGTCACGATTCCATTGCCATGGCAGCTTTTACATAACCAATACCCTATTTCTGCATTTTGTTTTTTAAGGTCAATTTCCTTGATACCAAAGATCCCGACTACCTTGTCTGAATAGTGGATCTTGTACCAGGATGCTCCGAAACTATTGCTAAATACTCTGTCGGCAATATATTTTTCTGTGGTTGGGAGGTCGACAACAAGCTTTGCCCAATAGAGATATTTCTCTAGTAGTGGTCTGTTATTTTCAATTAAGGTGAAGATGATTTGTGTGTCACTATCCAAAAGTGGATCGAGTTTGATATCTCTGTTTACTACTATAGGCTTCTTAGTCATCCTTTTGCCTCTCCATTTTTTAGCGATATTTTTTAGTCATTAGCAACCTAACCAACTGGTAGAGTTTTCCTGATTAGGTGAAACAACAGAAAGAGCCTGTGGAATGTCTCTAGGTTTCCAGCATAAAAGTTACCGGGCCGTCATTGACTAGTGAAACCTGCATATCCGCTGCAAATATTCCAGTGGCCACTGGCGTAAATTGGGCTTTGGAACTTTTAACGAAATAGTTGTAGAGCTCCTCCGCGTATTCTGGTGATGCGCCGCGACTAAAGCTCGGGCGTAAACCTCTATCAGTTTCGGCAACTAGTGTGAACTGACTGACAATCAGGAGGCCACCTCCGGCCTTCTGGAGGTTGAGATTCATACGCCCTTTATCATCGGGAAAAATACGGTAATTCAGGACTTTGTGCAGCAGCTTATCTGCACTATCGGTAGTGTCCTGGGCTTCGATACCTAGCAGCAGGAGGATACCTTTATCTATGGCCCCAACGGCCTCTCCCGCTACATTAACCTGGGCATGGCTTACCCTTTGGATCAATCCTTTCATCTCACTTCTCTCTGCTGCTCTGGAACCGATCGTCTAAATCGCCTAGATTAGCGGACTGTTCCCAGTAGAGAAACCGAGAATAACGGTATGAAGAGACAGCTAGTGGCACTGGTTGCCGGTGCACTTGCTGCGGTGAGTGTTCACGCAGCTGATAGCTATCCGGATAGTAAGCCGGGTGCTCAAATTGATGAATATTTTGGTCAAAAGGTGGCTGACCCCTATCGTTGGATGGAAAAAATGTCCAGTGATGAGGTAAAGAGTTGGGTGGCCAAACAGAATGACCATTCATTACCGCGTTTGAAGGAGCTGCCCGGGTGGCAGAAAATCAATGACCGGCTTGCAGAACTATGGCGCTACGAGCGCTACGGTGTTCCGTACAAGAAGGGCGATAGCTATTACTACAGCTACAACACCGGTGATTGGGATCAGAGTGTTTTCTATAAGGCCTCTAGCCTGTCTGCTGAAGGCGATACGGTTTTAGATCCACGCACCCTAAGTGAAGATGGCACTATTGCTGCCAAGCGCCTCAAAGTCAGTCCAAAGGGCCGCTATCTGGCTTACGGTATCTCGGATGGTGGCACTGACTGGACCGACTATCGTATTCGCGACCTAAAGACAGGCAAGGATCTGAAGGAACAACTGACCGGTATCAAGTTTAGTGATGCCAGTTGGGCGCCGGATGAGTCCGGTTTTTACTATAGCCGGTACCCGTTTAACAGAGATGGCACGGCGGATGATAGCAAACAGGTAGCCGTATATTTTCACCGACTGGGAGATGCCCAGGAGAGTGATCAACTGGTCTATGAAATTACTGATCATCTCACCCGTAATCCAGGCGCGACGGTGAGTGACGATGGCAACTATCTCCTGTTTGGCATCTTCGACGGCTATGACTCGAACGGCTTTTACTATCGCGATTTACGCGATGAAAGCGGCAAGGTAGTTAAGCTTCTGGATGACTGGGATGGCCTATACCAGTATCTCGGAAATAAGGGGAGCACCTTTTACTTTGAGACCAGTGCAGGGGCGCCGCTGGGCCGTGTAATCGCTATTGATCTGAATAAGCCGCAACGCAAACACTGGCGCGATCTGGTGCCGGAGACGACTAGTGCCCTGCAGAGTGCCAGTTATATCGGTGATCGCTTTGTGCTTCACTACCTGGAGGATGCGAAATCGCGAGTGCTGGTGACCGATACTAACGGTAAGAAACAGTACGAGCTGAAGCTGCCAGGGGTGGGCTCAGTGAAGGGGTTTTATGGTGAGCCGAATGAAGTTGAGACCTTCTACGCTTTCTCTAATTTTATTACCCCGCCGAGTATCTACCACCTGAATGTACAGACTGGTGAAACCAAACTGTTCAAGCAGCCAAAATATGCAGCAGACTTTTCCGATCTGACGGTGAGTCAGCATTTCTATAAGAGTAAGGACGGTACCCGGGTACCTCTATTCCTCGTGCATAAGAAGGGAATGAAGCGAGATGGCTCCAACCCCACGCTGCTTTATGGATATGGTGGTTTTAACTCCGCTCAGTTACCGCGATTCTACAACCGCTTTGTCGGTTGGTTGGATATGGGCGGCACCCTGGCACTGGCCAACTTGCGCGGTGGTAGCGAGTACGGCAATGCTTGGCACCAGGCGGGTACCAAGACGCAAAAGCAAAATGTCTTCGATGATTTTATCGCTGCAGCTGAGTGGCTGATCGAGGAGAAAGTCACTTCTCCTGAAAAGCTTGCTATTAGTGGTCGCTCCAATGGTGGACTCTTGGCAGGGGCAACGCTGGTACAACGACCGGATTTGTTTGCGGCGGCATTACCGGTAGTCGGTGTCCTGGATATGCTGCGATATCATACCGCTTCCGCTAATGCCCGGCAGTGGTCGAGCGATTATGGGCTTAGTGAAAATCGCGATGAGTTCAAAGCGCTGCATGCCTATTCTCCGGTCCACAACACCCGTGAGGGCACCTGCTATCCGGCCACGCTGATCACCACTGCCGATCGCGATGATCGAGTGGTTCCCTGGCACAGCTACAAATTTGCGGCAGCCCTACAAAAAGATCAGGGCTGTGACAAACCAGTCTGGCTTGCCGTAGAGACTCGGGCTGGGCACGGTGCAGGCAAGCCGGTATGGATGCAGGTGGAAGACTTCGCCAATCAGTGGAGCTTCCTTGCCTACCAGCTGGGCATGAAAATCGAGTAGCCTTTCCAGCTAACCCAACAAAAGTAATAGCGGGAATAATCAATAAAACTCCCGGTAGGACGATTGCAAAGGGGTTTAGTTTTGCGGCGGTGTCACTAATGAAGTTAGTGTGCCGCCCACTCTGTCGGAGTGGTGGTATCACCAACCGGTCTGCCCTTCCGGAAGGAGGTGGCTTCGATAGAGCTAATCACTGGGTATGAATAATGATAACAACTCATCCGGTGGATTTATGAAACACGCATTTGTAACCGGGGGAACCGGTTTTCTCGGCGCTAATTTGGTAGAGCAATTGGTTGGTGATGGATGGAAAGTTACCGCCATGCATCGGCGCACCTCCAATACCGATATGTTGCGCTCTCTGGGCGTCAACCTGGTTGAGGCCTCTCTGAATGACCCTCAGTCCCTTCAAGCTGCAATCCCAGATAATGTCGATGCGCTTTTCCATATGGCGGCTAATACCAGTATGTGGCGCGGCGGTAATGCCCAGCAATGGAAAGATAATGTTGAGGGGGCGGCGAATATTGCCAAAGTTGCCAGGGAGAAAAATGTAGGGCGTATGGTGGTGACCAGCTCAATTTCTGCTTATGGCTACCATAAGGAAAGAATTACTGAAGAAAGTGATAAGCTGGCAGATGACCCTCATCATCACTATCTGTACACGAAAAAAAGAGAGGAAATTGCAGTTCGCAAGGAAATTGAGCGGGGCCTGGATGCGGTATTTCTTAACCCTTGCGCAATTGTGGGTAAATACGATACCACCAGCTGGGCGCAGACCTTTTTTCTGATTGAGAAAAATCAATTACCAGGTGTTCCACCGGGCTGGGGTTCTTTTTGCCATGCCGGTGCAGTAGCGCGAGCCCATATCGATGCGGTTGAAAAGGGGCGGTGCGGCGAAAATTATATCTTGGCCGGAACGGATGCCAGTTTTTTAGAATTCTTTGGAAAGATCGCTGAGTTATTGCATAAACCTGTACCAAAACGCACCACACCGGCATTCCTAATTCAATCTATCGCCTGGTGTTCCGACCTCTGGTCTCGTGTGAGTGGGCAAGAGCCGGTTATTACTCCTGAAAAGGCCACGTTGGTAACGAGGAGAGTCGTTGCTAGTAGTGCGAAAGCTGAACGTGAACTCGGATATCAATCGGGTGTGGCTTTGGATATTATGTTGTGCGAATGTCGCGATTGGTTAGTACAGAACAATTTATTGGAGTCGAAGTGAACCGTAATAATATTATTTTTGGGTTGGTTGCTTTACTTTTGGTTTTACAAATTATTCAGCACTACTTTTTTTCCGGCGCAAACTAGTCATTAATTTGAGAGATAAATATGGCAGAAAAGCGTTGTGATTGGTGCCTGTCTACACCGCTTTATCAAAGTTACCACGATGAAGAGTGGGGTAGGCCGGTTACCGATGATCAAACCCTGTTTGAGTTTTTGTTGTTGGAGGGGGCCCAGGCGGGCTTATCTTGGATTACAGTGCTCAATAAGCGGGAGAATTACCGTAAATTGTTTAATAATTTTGATGCTGAAAAAATTGCTCGGTATACCCCTAAAAAGGTAGAGAAACTACTTCTCAACCCGGGAATTATTCGCAACCGGCTCAAGGTTGAATCGGCCATCAAGAATGCACGGGCAACCCTCGAATTGCGCGATCGCGGTATATCCTTAAGGGATTTTCTCTGGCAGTTCACCGGTGGAAGAGTGATTGTTAATCGCCCCCGCTCCATGAAGCAGGTGCCGGCCACTACAGCAGAATCTGATGCGATGAGTAAGGCGTTAAAGAAAGCGGGTTTTAGTTTTGTGGGATCAACCATTATGTACGCGCATATGCAGGCAACTGGAATGGTCAATGATCACTTGGAAACTTGTCCGGCTCATCAGCGTTGTGTCGATGAGGCGCAGAATTTAGGTTTGGCTTGAATTTAAAATAGGGATTTATTTTCGGGGATCGATGAATATTAATAGCTTACTCAATGAGTATTGGCCCCAAGTAACTGCATTATCCCTAAAGTTGGCGGCCGCACTACTGATAGTTTTGGTGACGCTGTTTGTGGCCCATCTTGCTCGGCGAGCGGTTGATCGTATGCCGGACCGGTTTGATATTACCTTGCGCCCGGTACTGCGCAGTATTTCGAGCTGGGCGGTTTATATTGTTGGCGCACTGCTGGTATTGGATGTCTTTGGTATTAACACTACCAGCTTAATTGCTCTACTCGGCGCTACTGGTGTGGCAGTAGCCTTAGCGTTGAAAGATACCCTGCAAAATATTGCTTCGGGGTTCCTATTGCTGGGATTGCGGCCGTTCCGCGTTGGGGATGTGATTCAGTTCGGTACCATAATGGGCACTGTTCGCGAGGTAGGGCTATTTACTACGGAGCTGGATACCACGGATGGGCTGCGTATTACCGCACCCAACAGTGCTATCTGGGGGCAAGTGCTCACCAATTTCAGTCGCAATAAGACTCGCCGTATCGAGATTGTGGCGAGTATTGCCTATGGCGATGACATTGATCGCGGTCTAACAGTATTACGTCGCTTGGTAGAACAGGAACCCCGTATTCTCGCTGAGCCGGAGCCAAGTTTCGCTGTTAAGGCGCTTGCTGACAGCGCGGTCAATTTACAGTTGCGGGCCTGGGCTGCCAATGATCAGTACTGGGATGTTTATTGGTCCCTGATGCAAAAGCTTAAGCCTGCACTGGAGGCAGAAGGCTTGACGGTACCCTTTCCCCAGCGAGAGCTACATATCGTGGACCGGGTCACAAGCCGGCGTTAGTCCATTACCACAGGGTCACTTGTGGCAATATCCTGCTCCAGGTATTGGGCCCACCTAGTCCAAAATCTCCGATTTGCCTCAACTCAACGCAAACATATGGCGTTCTGGGGGGCATGAATCGACACCTCACCGAATTCGTGTCAAAGTTAGCGGCGTTTTTTTGTACAACTTTTGATCGAGATAGGAAGATGCCGATAAAGCTGAACAACCCACTGATCCCCAGCCTGCTGGCTGTCGCTATCCTTGCGGGCTGTCAGGGTGACAAGAGTACCCAGACTGTAGCCAACGCAGATAAGCCCCAAAATGCGGTTGCCGAGGCCTCAGTAACTGTAGATGCGGTTGCCGAAACCAAGCGCCTGACTGAGTGGCTGGATGAGCGTTATGAGGAACAGCTGCAGTTCAGCCCGATTCAGCTGTCCTACCTGGGCCGTAAAGACCACTACGACCAAATCGACGATATGAGTGAGGCCGCAGAGGCTCGCCGCTTGGTTTGGCAAGAGAAAAGTGTTGAAGAGCTCAAGAAGAATTTCGACTACAGCAAGCTGACTCAGGAAGGGAAAACCTCCTACGATATCTGGATTTATCAGTTTGAACAGGCCAAGGCCGCTGCGCCGTTTATCCGTCACGGCTACATCTTTGAGCAGATGGGAGGTGCACAATCGCAGTTGCCCAACTTCCTGCTGAACTTCCACAAGGTCGACAACGTTGAAGATATGCAGGCGTATATCACCCGTATCGGTGGTATCTCGCGCGCGATCAACCAGTTGCTTGACCGCGCCAAGCTGTCGTCCAAAGAAGGTATCCGACCCCCGCGCTTTGCCTATGAGGGTGCGATTGATCAGTCCAGTAAATTGATTGAAGGCGCGCCGTTTACCGATGGTGAAGACGCGCCTCTGTGGGCCGGTGCCAAAGGGAAAATCGCTGAGCTGCTCGAAGCCGGTACTATTGATCAGAAGCAGGCAGACAAGCTGACTGCGGAAGCGCGCAAGGCATTAGAGACTGAGTTCTTCCCCGCATATCAAGGGCTGGTTACCTGGCTCAAAGCGGATATGCAGAAGGCCTCAGCAGAGCCTCAAGGTGCTAGTAGCCTGCCCAATGGTATGGCCTACTACAATCAGCGCCTGGCCAACACCACAACTACGGACCTGACTGCCGACCAGATCCACAATATCGGCCTGGAAGAAGTGGCGCGTATCCGTGGTGAGATGGAAACTATCAAGAAGCAGGTTGGTTTCGAAGGTAGCCTGCAGGACTTCTTCAAGTTTATTCGCGAAGATGGTCAATTCTACTATCCGAATACCGATGAAGGTCGCCAGGGCTACCTGGATGACTCAACCGCGTTCCTGGACAACATTACCAAGAAATTGCCGGAATACTTTGGCCTTCTGCCGAAAGCTGAGTTGGTCGTAAAGCGGGTTGAGTCCTTCCGCGAGCAGGATGGCGGTGCCCAGCATTACTACCCCGGCACACCCGACGGTTCCCGCCCGGGTATTTACTATGCGCACCTGTCCGATATGAGTGCCTATTCCACGACTGATATGGAAACTGTGGCCTACCATGAAGGTAACCCCGGTCACCATATGCAGATCTCAATTGCTCAGGAATTGGAAGGTATCCCGCAGTTCCGCACTCAAGCTCACTTTACTGTCTATGTAGAGGGCTGGGCGCTGTACTCTGAGAAGCTTGCTAAAGAAATGGGGGCCTTCGAAGATCCCTATAACCTGTTTGGCCACCTGACGGCTGAAATGTGGCGAGCCATTCGCCTCGTTGTTGATACCGGCTTGCACGCCAAAGGCTGGAGTGAAGAGCAAGCGGTGGAGTATTTCCTGCAAAACTCCGCAATTCCCGAGACTGCAGTTCGTTCCGAAGTGCGTCGTTACCTGGCGTGGCCGGGCCAGGCGACCGCTTACAAGATCGGTATGCTGAAGATTCAGGAGCTGCGTAAGCAGGCTGAAGATCAGTTGGGTGATAAATTCGATATTCGCGGATTCCACGATACCGTACTGGGTGGCGGTGCTTTGCCAGTGCCTGTATTGGAGAGCCGCGTAGCCTCTTGGGTGGAAACAGTTAAACAGTCTTAAGTAATCCTGTTGATTCTATTAAATTAGCCGGGCATAGTCCGGCTAATTTTTTACCTTTACTCCTTGCGAAGAGCAGAAGATTTTAAAAATCTGATCATGCTACTTTGAGAGCGTAGTACGCAATAAAATCTATATTATATCTAGTCTAAATCATGTAGGTGTTTAATTATCTTTGCCAGGCTTTTCTCGTTGTCCTTAATGAGCTTGTTAGAGTAATTCTTAAGATGATGTAATAAGTCGTGGTCAAATATTCCTACAAAAGGTTTATTGATATCAACGTTTAGAAAATCGTATTCAATTCGTCCTTTCTCTGAAATGATTTTAGCAACTTCCAGCATATAAAGTTGATTTTTGTCCATTGATCTTTGAATATTAGCCATGGCATCACGGGCCCAGTGAATACGTCCCCATTTCCTTAAAGAGTGATATTTCATACTCGAGCTCAATAATCTTGGGTAACCTGAGCACAAGACCAGAACATAATATTTCTTATCGGGAAAGTCTTGAATAATATCCCTTAATATCAAGCTAGCTGGATTGTTTAGGGCGATTGCTGCATCAGCAAATACACTGCCAAAAATATTTTCTTGTGGCGCTGCGATATCTAAGTGGGATGACTGAAAGTTGGCATTCATTTCTTCAAATGCCACAGGGGGGAATGCGGTTTCTGCACTTGCTGCCGCTGTCATTAACTGATAAAGACTGTTTGTCGGTAAGTTGTATACATTTTCCCCTCTATTTTTAAATAGACATACTTCCCCGCTTTCAATATTGAGAGCGGGGATGATCACGTAATTATCTAGGTCGGTAAAATTTAATTCCTTTGTGTAGTACTTTTCCATGATTTCATGCAAACGTTTTCCAAAGTAAGAGGGTGAAAAAAGCCCCGCACCTGTTAATACTATGTGGTACCACGGAGACTTGAATAGGTAGCCAGTTACACTCTTATATATATTTATTAAATAGTCTAAATGGGATATTTTTTCACCAAAATGATTAGGTATAGCATTACCCGGTATATTAATTCCGGTTACAATAACTGCTCCAGTAGAAACACCTGTGAAAATATCAAATACCTCATTAATGGGCTTTTTAGAATGTTTCTCGATATGCTTTAGTACATATAAGGGGATGAGGCCGCGGACACCACCTCCAGTCACAATAAGAATTTTTATCGTTTCTTTGTTTTTTAGATAATCTAGATTTTTTGTTGATCGTCTTGAGGCCGGGTTCCTACTGAAGGTTACTGATTGAGGAAATTGGGTGTTGTATATATAAGAAATTAGGGCGTAAGCGCCAGATGCTGCGGCCAGGATTAAAACCACTTTTTTCGTTAGTTTGGTGGCCAGTTTTAGCATGCGTACGGCCCTGTTTACTAATGTGGCATGTATTTGGCTGGTAACTAATACCTATGCGTTATTGTAATGTGAGATGTAAAAATCACTTGCTTTAATTTTTGCCGGTGAAGGGAAGAGTAAACCTCTCTGAGGGATTAAAAAGAACTATAGAGTTGCATTTGCAAGGTTAAGAGAATTATAGTTATTTTCAGAATTATTTAAATTTAGTAGAAATATAAATGAAAAATATTATTTTTTACCTATGCCTCTTGATTGCGCAAATAGTCACAATGCCGATTTGCGCTAAAGCTCTCTCTGAGGGCACGCCCACCAATATTACTATCCGCGCCAAGGCCATGGATGCCAAGTTTATTGGCTCCTCCATCGGTGGTGCCATGGTTATTATTCGCGATGCAGATTCAGGGGAAATTCTTGCCAAGGGGCTAACCCAAGGGAGCACCGGTGATACCACCAAAATAATGAAAACGCCCCGAGAGAGATTCCAATCTATCGCCGATGGCGCTGCACATTTTACCGCTACACTGAATATCAGTGAGCCGGTGTTCCTGACGGTGGAAGTTCTTGCACCGTATATTAAAAAACAGGCTCGAGTGATGGCGCAGACACAGACTTGGCTGGTTCCGGGAAAGCCTATTTCTGATGATGGGCTGATTGTGGAAATTCCGGGGATGTTGGTAGATTTACTTAGCCCACAGACCCATCTCTATACAGGTTTGGACCAGAGTCCCTTTGAGATTCGCGCTAATGTGGTAATGATGTGCGGATGCTCTCTTACCGATGGTGGTCTTTGGGATGGCAGTAAGATTGAAGTTGTGGCATTGGTTAAAAGAGATGGCAAATCATTTGCTCAAGTGCCGCTGGAGATACAGGAGGCTATGAATACCTTTAGTGCGCCCTTTGCGACGGATTTACCAGGTGTTTATGAAATTGTGCTATATGCCTATGATCCCATGACTGGAAATACCGGTGTGGATCGGGGGAGCTTTATTGTGCGTTAGGCAAGTGCAGCAAGACATCTGAGATATGGATTTCTATGGATATTCGGCAGGCTATAGAGAGTGACCTTGAAGGCATGTGGAGCCTCTTTTTTGTTGTGAGAAACAGAGGGGATCTGCCTTTCTCGAATAAGATCAGTCGAGAAATATTTTCTGCTCAATGGCTTAATGACGACTTACAGACTTATGTTGCCGAAGAGTTACCTCACTTGCTGGGGGTGTATAAACTAGGAGTTAATTTTCCAGGTATTCATAGCCATGTCGCGACAGCTAACTTTCTGGTGCACACAAATGTGCGCGATCGCGATGTAGATCGTGCATTGATCCAGCATGCAATCGCCAGGGCCCAGGACGCCGGCTATTTGGAAATGCAGTTCAACTACGTTCCCAGTGACAATGAGACCGCAATTTCCCTTTATACCGAGCTGGGCTTCACTATTATCACGACGCTTAACAAAGCATTTACTGATCCTTTGGGAAGGTTGCGAGATGCTTATGTTATGCAGCGATTTTTACAGTAGCTCGCCGGATTATGGACCGGCAAAACTCCAAACGCGTACAAGAAAGCCGGGAAGCCCTGATTGAGGAGCATCGACCAGAGCGTATTGAGGCGCGCCTGCGGAGTCGTCCACAATCACAGTGGCTCTCTGATTTTGTTTTGGGGGCGATAGATGGCTGCGTTACTACCTTTGCTATTGTTGCAGGTGCTTTTGGTGCAGGTTTTTCTGAAGCGGTTGTGCTTGTGATGGGCTTTGCCAATCTTATTGCGGATGGCTTTAGCATGGCAGTAAGTAATTATGAGGCTGCCAGTGTGGAGCGCGAGCAACGGGCCGCGGCTATGCGTACAGAGCGTCAGCATATTGCTTTAATTCCCGAGGGAGAACGGGAAGAGATCAGGCAGATTTTCTATCGAAAGGGATTTCGAGGTGAAGTTCTGGATAACATTGTTGCTACTATCACCACGAACCAAAAGTTGTGGATAGAGACAATGCTGGCGGAAGAGTACGGTATAAGTAGTGCAGAGCATAAGCCTCTGGGGGCGGCACTGATAACCTTCGCCGCTTTTTTGTGTGTAGGTGCTATTCCCTTGTTGCCCTACCTATTCCACAGCCTTAACCCCGCTGAACAATTTTATGCAAGCGCCGTCCTATCGGTTTGCACATTTTTTGCGATTGGTTTGTGCAAAGGTCTGGTGTTTTCCCATCACTTGCTAATGGCGGGCCTAAAAACTCTGATATTTGGCAGTGGAGCAGCGGCCTTGGCTCTCGCCGTTGGTTATCTACTGCGCCACTTGGTGAGCTAACGTTTAAGCTGCTACCACCTTATTGCGCCCGCCGTTTTTAGCTCGATACATACGTTTATCTGCTTCAGCTAATAGCTGATTGAGTGGCTTGCCACTGGTGTTGCCTTCGACGACTCCCAGGCTGATTGATATTTTAGCCGGGCGCGTATAGCGGCGGCTCAGAGCCGAAACTCTACGACGCAGTTTTTCCGCAAGGACACTACCGCCTTTCAAGTCAGTATTCGGCAGTAGTAACAAAAATTCTTCACCGCCCCAGCGCGCCACAATATCTTCGGACCGGGTGTTACTTTTCAAAACTTTCGCAACATCTTGCAATACCCGGTCTCCAAAGGAGTGTCCGTAGGTATCGTTGATTGTTTTGAAGTTATCCAAGTCTCCGATAAGAATGACATATTGATTCTGGAGCTCGCCATTGCGGCGTTCGAGTTCGCCAATTGCGCGAAAAGCCTCTCGGCGGTTGGCTAACCCTGTTAGCGTATCCGTCGCCGCGTAACTTTCCAGTTCACCAGTCAATCGCTGCAGCAATTGTTGGGTTTGGTGACGGCTGCTATCCAGTAAGGCTGTCAGGGCTGTGAGAGCGCCAAATACGGCAATAAAACGAGCACGATAGGCCGTATCGTATTTGGCCGTAAGCCCTGGGAAGTCCGGATAAAACAGGATTGCTGCGGTGGCTAAGCCTATGCCCAATAAGGCCGTTGTCCCGGTTTTATAGCCGTACAAGTTGATAAAGCCAGGGACCAGCATAACCGCCCACATTAAGCCGGTATTGTTTACGCCACCGGTCAGCAGTAAGTAGAAATAAAGTACCAACAAGAGAATGCCAACTAGCATCGGCGTTTTTTCGGTGGGGCCAATGACATTGACGGTAATATATGCGAATAAAATAACCACAGCGACGATGAAGAGTGTCGATGCTTGTAGGATATTAGTGGCGGTGAGGGCAATAATTGCCATAGCCCCGGTGATAGCCATAGCGAATATCAGCATATAAGAGGAGGCCAATATCCGTCTGCGCAGATCTATGCGCTGTACCTCATCAATAGAAGTGGATATTGCGGGGTTTTGATTGTTATACCCTGAGCTCATAGTCATTCCCGTTGCTATACCGACTGCAACCTTCCGCTTGCTCGGGACCGTCCTGCATCATACAACTATGCTGGTAGTCACTGCCGGAGTGAAGCAATGCTGAGTATAGGGGGAATCTGTCACCGACCAAAGTAGCAAGCTACAGTATCAGTAACTCAAACTTTAGAACTGAGAAATCGTGACACAAATTCAGCTGACTTGTGGTGATATTTTGACGATGCGTGGAGATGCGCTGGTATGCCCGGCCCACAAGCACCTAATTCGGGGGCGGGGGCTCTCGGCACAGATTTATGCCCATTGTGGGACTCGATTACCCCCCCAGTGTGCCAATCAAAGAGCCTGCCCAGTAGGTGAAGCTCGTTTGACTCGAGCCTATGATTTACCGGTCGATTACCTATTGCATACTGTTACGCCCCAATGGAGCAGTGGCGATCAATGGGGGAGCCAGGCCATAGTGCTGTTGAAGCACTGCTATGAGAGCGTTTTGGAGTTGGCGAAAGAGCGCGGCTGCAAAACGATACTGTTTCCGGCATTGGGAGCTGGCACTAACCGCTTTCCTCATGAGATTGCGGCACATCAGGGATTGGCCGTTTTACGCGCTTATGCTCCAGTATTCGAGAGACTTACAGTTTGTTTGCACTCACAAACTGCATTGGCTCAGTGGCAGAAAGTTGAGCAGCGCTTTTATGGTCATCATTGATGTGTTGCGGGTGATTGAATGGGCAAAAGCCTTTTGAGTTTATCACCTAGTAAATCACTATTGATACTACAGTTAATGGTTCCTTCAATAACCTAATGTCGCGTATATAAGATAGTTCTGCTGTGCAGGCATATTGAGCCATGGCATTTCAGTCTAACAAGTAACAACTTACCAAGTTATCTTCTGATCTCATGAATTGAGATGTATTCATATGTTATACAGCCTTTTCTAATTCTTCCGTTGATTATTAAGTGCTATACCACCATCTAATTATTTAGCTCTAATGTACTAAATGTTACTTTCGTTGGTTGTAAAGAGCCATCTATTCGCTAAAGGTAGTTATTAATGATTTAATAAATACGTCCGGTTTCTATGTGTATTTTTTAAATCTAATAAATTTTTAGTAGCTATGAATTATTGTAAAGTCTGCATACAGGAGCAAGAAATCTATGAAGATTTAGGGCATAGATGTGCTTTGTGTCTAGGGTGGGAGTCCCCTAAAGTAAAAAATAGATCCTCTTTTTTACAGTTCCCAATGCCGTTGCTGAATAGAAAGCGCGTTATTATTCGCTGCAAGTGGGACTGGTTTGTCATCGTGCTTTCCCTTTTATTAGTGGCTATTATAGCTATTTCTTACTTTAAGTTTTTAGTATCTCGGCGAGTAGAGTCTTTATCTGAGGGCGCTATCTTGGCAGACCTTACTAATGAGGGATATATTTTATCAATACTGACAGTAATGTTTATTTCTATAATATTATTTGCGACCCTCTCTAAGCTGATTTCATACTTAATCCCTGCGGCAAGAGTAGAACTTGATAGGGAACTCAGTCTAAGATATTTTGAGGGCTATGGGTTAAAGCAGTCAATTCGTAACAATTTAAGAATTCTCTCGTTTTTTTTGGCTTGTTTTTTACCTTTGATGGTTTTGGGGCTAAATAGTTATTATGTTGTCAGCTCCAACGAGGTGAAATTTAATTCATTATTTTCCCTTTTTCCTAAAGAGTATAATTGGAGCCAAATTCAGGCGGTTGAAACAGTTACTGGTACTGGCGCGGCACGTAGCCGTTGGGTTCCAAAATACATTTTAAGAATGGATGATAATATAAAAATTAATTTAATTAATTATAAGTTGCAGAGATTTATTGCCTCTTACCCCAGTCTCAGAATTTATCTGCGAGATCAAAAGCACATTAAGTACGAGCAAAATTTGACAGATAATGGTATTCGTTGGCTGAGATATAATTTGTCAAAGGATGACTTTGGTGAAGTGATGCATATCTTACAAGATACGCCGTAATAATTAATTTAAACGCAGACTAAATAATAAATAGAAAGGACCCGATAAGGGCCCTTTTATTAGAAGAAACATTCAGCCGCCTTCCTTGAGATGGCGGCCAAAGTGTATCCAGATTACTGGCAGGAACTCGCTTCCCAGTACTGGGGGGCGTTAGCCGGGGACCACCAGTTGGGTCCAAAGGTAGACACGTAAACCTGGCCTTCAAAGGTTACTAGGTCGCCAACTTGATAGCCTTCGTCACCAGCATATGGCTGCTGGAATTCGGGGCAGGAAGCGGTCTCACCTGAACCTTGATCGCTGTCGGTGTTGTCATCGGAACCGTTATCGGCGTTGTCGTCAGAACCGCTATCGGAGCTATTGTCGTTGCTATCGCCAGAGCCGCTGTCGGAGCCTTCGCCCTCAGTTTGACAGGTGGTTTCGGTCCACAGCGATGGCGCGGAACCTGGAGACCACCAGTTTGGCTCGTGGGTGGACTCGTAGGCGACTCCTTCAAAGACAACAACGTCACCGACTGAATAACCTGGGTCGCCGGCATAGGGCTGTTCAAACGCGACGCAGGCGCTGCTTCCGCCATTATTATTGCCACCGCCACTTCCGGTGTCGCCAGTATCTCCAGTGTCTCCAGTGTCTCCGGTATCTCCGGTGTCTCCGGTGTCTCCGGTGTCTCCGGTGTCTCCGGTATCGCTATCACTGGAGCCACCCTGTCCGAAAACTTCGAGTGCGGCATCGAGTAGTGGATACTGGTATTCATTGTTCTCCAATAACATTCCGCCGCGTAGCTGCCAGATCATCACGCCACCAAGGCCCTGGTCGAGCACATATTGGGCGCGTTCGGCAATAGAGGTGGTATCTTCGAACGAGATAAAGCCGCCATCTTCGAACCAACCGTAGTGGGTGACAGCCTCCGCATCGTAAGCGGTCTGGAATGAAGAGTCGCTCTGCATTTTCTCGACGATCTGGTAGTAGCGCGTCTCGGTGTCAGAGCCCCAGTGCGCCACGTCTTGTCCGGATGCAGCTTCACCGATTGCGGTGGCGCCAGCCACGCTGCGGCCGTAGTGGGACATACCCAGGGTGATCTTCTCAGCAGGAATATTGCCCTCAGTCATCCACATATTGCGGCAGCTGTCTGCGTCGAAGCCTTCGTTGACCTGGCCTTCATAGGGGTACAGCGGCGAGGTGTGCTGGGCTACGGTATCCCAGTCGCCACCAAAGTCATAAGTCATCAGGTTGACATAATCGAGGACTTCGCCCACAGCAGCAAAATCATAACCCTCTTCTGCAATCGAGGGGCCACAGGCCACGGCAGCGGTCAGTTCCAGATTTTTGCCGGTCTCCGCTTCAACCTCATCGAAGCGCGCGCGCAGCTCTTGCAGCAGGGTGGTGAAGTTTTCTTTGTCGATCGAGCGGCCGCCGTTCGGCTCATAGCCGGGGTATTCAAAATCGAGATCGAGGCCATCGAAATCCCAGTCAGTAAGCAGTGTCACTGCATTTTCGATAAAGGCTGCACGCGCGGTGTCGCTCTCCATCATCTCGGAGACTTTATGGGAGAGGGTCCAGCCGCCCATGGATAGGATTGCCTTGGCGCCGTCGTCGTGTACCGATTTTACGAAACCTGACTCGTGGTCATTCCAGCCTTGGCAGACCGCAGGCTGAATACTGGAATCGTATTGGCTGTAGGGGTGCCAGAATTGCGGCGAGCATTTTACGGGACCATCACCGGCGCCGCCGGAAAATGATTGGGCGCCCAGGCCGTAGAAAACGTAGGGATCGGTAAAGTAGATGTTGCCGTTTTCGTCATTCCAGGCAAAGGCGTACTGAACGTGAGTGAGCTTGGAGAAATCCACGTTGTCATGGGTGAAGGACGAGTCGGCCCAATATTCCCAATCGGCCCAATAGGCAGATACACGTTTTTCAGTTTCTTGTGCGCTGACATTTCCGCTGATGGCGATTGCTGCTGCGAGAGCTGCTGCTGCTTTTAATTTAAACCCAAGTTTATTAAATCCGCGCTCACTGCGGCTGCCCTTCAACATCCCTGTTCGATCCTGGGATTGCAGGAAAGAAAACATTAGATTGACCTCCCATAGGTCTTATTTATGTATGAAGAGATTTGTCGTTATATTTGAAAAAATTGGAATAAATAGCGGGGTAAAAGTTCCGCGGGAAAATGTGAAATAAATGTGCAAGCCACGGAGAACAGTGGCTGAGTGGCTATATTTATTTCTGCTGTAATTTTGTGAAGGGGACAATAAAAAGTGCGTGCATAAATTTAATTGCACCTTCCGGGAATAAATATTTGAGCAGGTAAGCGATAAAAATGGTCGATTATTTAATATAAAAATAAAATAAATTTCCCATTCATGTTTATTTGCGGGGAAAAAATAGCGAATGCTGACGAGTGCTATTTGAGGCCTCTTGCAGGCAGTCTCCCCCGCAGTTTAGTACAGCACGGTCGCTGTCGAGTTAATCAATCACCTCTTCACTATGTAATGTTTTCATGGAGCAGTTCTTGATTGTCTCTCTTCGGGGTTCGAAAATGTCATGAAATGGTAAAACAAAAAAAGGGCCCAGAGGGCCCTTTTTAAAGTTGAAGAAAATACTAATTATTTCTTCGCGCGCTTGCGCATATTTTCCTGCAAAATTTTCTTGCGCAGGCGGATAAAGTTAGGAGTCACTTCTACCAATTCATCGTCTTCGATAAATTCCAGAGCCTGCTCAAGGGTGTGACGAATGGGTGGTGACAGAGTTAGTGCATCGTCGGTACCTGACGCGCGCACGTTGGTGAGCTGTTTGGCCTTGGTAGGGTTTACTACCAGGTCGTTGCCACGGGAGTGAATACCGACGATTTGGCCTTCGTAGACCTCTTCGCCGTGGCCCAGGAACAGGCGACCACGATCCTGCAGTGCGAACAGACCATAGGCGAGGGTTTTGCCCTTGACCATGGAAACCAGTACACCGTTGATGCGCTTGGCCACCTCACCCTGCTTCACCGGACCGTAGTGGTCGAAGATACTGGTCATAATTCCAGAACCACTGGTGATGGTAAGGAATTGGGAGCGGAAGCCGATCATGCCGCGCGAGGGCACGATAAAGGTTAGGCGCACGCGACCTTTGCCGTCGGGCTCCATATTGGTGAGATCGGCCTTGCGCAGACCCAGCTCTTCCATAATGGGCCCCTGGTGGGGTTCCTCAACATCGATAACCACTTCTTCATAAGGCTCGTGGATTTCTCCGTCGACCTCTCTCTGCACCACTTCGGGGCGGGAAACGCCCAGCTCGAAACCTTCTCGGCGCATGGATTCGATCAGGACAGACAAGTGCAATTCGCCTCGGCCGGAAACCTTGAACTTATCAGGAGAGTCGCCTTGCTCTACACGCAGGGCCACGTTGTGAATTAGCTCCTGGTCAAGACGCTCTTTGATGTTGCGCGAGGTAACGAACTTGCCATCCTGGCCGGCAAAGGGAGAGTCGTTGACCTGGAAGGTCATGCTCACGGTGGGCTCGTCCACGCTCAGGGCGGGCAGGGCCTCTGGAGTATCCAGGTCGCACAGGGTATCGGAGATATTTAGCTCACCCACACCGGTGATACACACGATATCGCCAGCACTGGCTTGCTCCACTTCTACACGCTCCAGGCCGAGGTAACCCATAACCTGCAGGACCTTGGCTTTGCGCGAGTTGCCCTCGCGATCGAGAACCACCACTTGCTGGTTCGGCTTCAGGGTACCGCGAGTGATACGGCCAACGCCGATTACGCCTACGTAGCTGGAGTAGTCCAGAGCGGAAACCTGCATCTGGAAGGCGCCGGTGGGGTCAACCTTCGGGGGCTCAACCTTGTCCACAATCATCTGGAACAGCGGCGTCATATCGTCGGCCAGGTCGGTGTCGTCGAGACCGGCGATGCCGTTCAGGGCGGAGGCGTAGACAACCGGGAAGTCCAACTGCTCGTCGGTGGCGCCGAGGCTGTCGAACAGGTCGAATACCTGGTCCATCACCCAGTCGGGGCGAGCGCCGGGGCGGTCGATCTTGTTAATCACCACGATCGGGTTGAGGCCCTGCTCAAACGCCTTCTGGGTTACGAAGCGGGTCTGCGGCATGGGGCCATCTACTGCGTCTACGAGCAGCAGAACTGAATCCACCATGGACAGTACGCGCTCTACCTCGCCGCCGAAGTCGGCGTGCCCTGGGGTGTCGACAATATTGATGCGGTAGTCATTCCAGCGGATAGCGGTGTTTTTCGCCAGGATGGTGATGCCACGCTCACGCTCTTGATCGTTGGAGTCCATGACGCGCTCGGCGCCTTCGTCGCGGCGGTCGAGAGTGCCGGACTGGGACAACAGCTTGTCCACAAGGGTGGTTTTGCCATGGTCTACGTGGGCGATAATCGCAATATTGCGCAGATTCTCTATCACTGGGGGCCTCTGGGCGTTAAATCTTGGTAAGTCGGGGCGGGGGCCTGCGGGGTTTCTACAGCAGCATTCCGGCCAAAGGCGGCGATTATAGGGGGGCCGCATGACAATTGGGAGTGATTTTGAGTAAAAAATCACCGCCCCGGGGCGGTGATCGCTTTAAAACCCGCGCGGGCGGTGGTTGCCTGCGCCTTGAGCAGAAGTTACTTCTTAATGGTTTCCGGTCTGTGGGGAATCAGCGGGCGCAGCACGCCCACATTGCGAAAACCTTCATCCAGCAGGTGTGAGGCGTGCAGGCGGCTCATAACGCCTTTGGAGCAATACAGGAGGTACTCACGTTCCTGGTCCAGGTGGGCGAAGCTGTTGTTGAGGCGGTAGAAGGGAATAGTCTGCACCTCACAGCCTAGCTCCAGTGGGTCCAGCTCCTCTTCATCCGGGTGGCGGATATCGATTACCACGGCGCTGCCCGGCTCCTCGCGGATCTCCACATCCGGCGCTTCGCCATCGACTTCTTCGATCACCTGATCAATATTCTGCATCACCCGATTGCTGATAGCGCGATCGAGGACAGTGAAATCGAAGCGGTTTTCCTCGGACTCCACCTTTTCAATCTTGGCGCGGGTGGTGGGTTTAACCGAGATAACGCCGCAGTACTCCGGCATATTTGCGGCGAACTCTTCAGTGCCGATGGCCCGGGAGGTGCGGATAATATCGGTCTTGTCGGTGGTGATCAGTGGGCGCAATACCAGGGTATTGGTAACACTGTCGATCACCGACAGATTTTTCAGGGTCTGGCTGGAAACCTGGGCGATGGCTTCACCGGTGACTACGGCGTCCACCTCCAGTTCCTTGGCGATTACATCGGCGGCGCGCAGCATCATGCGTTTCAAAATGACGCCCATATGGGAGTCGTCGACCCGCTCGAGAATCTCTGCCACTACTTCGTCAAACGGCACGGTGATAAAGCGCACCCGATGGGAAGCGCCGTATTTGTTCCACAGGTAGTAGGCGACTTCTTTCACGCCCAGTTCGTGCTGGCGTCCGCCCAGGTTGAAGAACAGGAAGTGGGTGCGGATACCGCGCTTCATGGTCATGTAACTGGCCACGGTAGAGTCGAAGCCACCGGATACCAGTGACAAAACCGGGTCTTGCGTGCCCAGGGGGAAGCCGCCAAGGCCGGGATGTTGCTCTTCGATCACGTTGAGCTTGTCGTGGCGGATCTCCAGTTTAACGGTGATGTCGGGGTTTTTCAGTTTGACTCCGGATGCCTCGGTATTCTTGTTGAGGCCGCCGCCCACATACTGTTCCACATCCAGGGACTGGAAGTCGTGTTTGCCGGTGCGTTTAACCCGTACACAGAAAGTCTTGTCTTTCAGGGCTGCGCCCCAAACCGACAGGGTTTTCTCGTACATGTCGTGCAGGTCACCCAGGGGGAACTGGCGCACGCGGGAGAAGTTGGCGATGCCGGGGGTGTGAGAGAGCACCTCCTCGATACGTCCACCCAGGTGGGACACAGCATCGGGCGCGATCACATCGATCTTTTCCCAATCCTTGCGCACCTGGATACGGTCGTCCAGCTGGCGCAGCAGGCGCTGCAGGTTGTCCTTGAGCTGGCGCGACATGCGCTTGCGCACAGGGTTGCTCTTGATGGTGATCTCTGGAAAAAACTTGACGACAAAGTGCATGGGAATCCGTGGGGTACCGCATGTTGATAGAAGGTGCGGCATTATAAACTAGCCGGAGCCAAGTTGGTTGTGCACTGTTTGCGGGCGAAGCGAGAGCAAATATGATCTATTTTGGTGCGTATTTATGTGGCTGCTCGGCCACAATACATCTATCCTGGCTGCGTCAGCACTTTGCTGGGGCTCGCACCGGCGCCAACCGGGACTATGAGGCGATTGCCCTAATTTGGCACACTCCTTGCTTTATTTCACGCCAGGTAGAGAGTGAATGCCGGCAGCGACAGCAAGGCATAGCGACCAATTACTTTTCAAGACCTGGAGGACTGCAATGTCAGCGAAAACGCTCGGTTTGATTAATGAAAGTGAAGCGAAATGGATAGACCTGCGCTTTACCGATACCAAGGGTAAAGAACAACACGTTTCCATCCCTGCGTCGGAAGTTGACGGTGAGTTCTTTGAAGAAGGCAAAATGTTCGATGGTTCTTCCATCGCCGGTTGGAAGGGCATCAACGAATCCGACATGATCTTGATGCCGGACGACGAGACAGCTTTCCTCGACCCCTTCACCGATGAGAGCACTGTTATCATTCGCTGTAACATCGTCGACCCAATTACTGGTCAGGGTTACGAGCGCGATCCTCGCTCCATCGCATTGCGCGCTGAGGAATACCTGAAGTCCACTGGTCTGGGTGACACCGCTCTGTTCGGTCCCGAGCCCGAGTTCTTCGTATTCGACGATATTACCTGGGGTGCCGAAATGGGTGGCGCCTTCTACAAGATCAACTCCGAAGAAGCAGCCTGGTCCTCTGGTCACAACTTTGCCGAAGGCAATATTGGTCACCGCCCCGGCGTTAAAGGTGGTTACTTCCCGGTTCCTCCGGTGGATTCCCTGCACGACGTTCGCGCCGCTATGTGTTCTGCGATGGAGCAAATGGGCCTGCGCGTAGAAGTGCATCACCACGAAGTGGGTACTGCTGGCCAGTGTGAGATCGGCGTTGCCGCCAACACCCTGACCAAGAAAGCGGACGAAGTACAGATTCTCAAGTACGCTGTACACAACGTTGCCCACGCCTACGGCAAGACCGCGACCTTTATGCCCAAGCCGTTGGTTGGCGATAACGGTTCCGGTATGCACGTTCACCAGTCCTTTAGCAAGGATGGCGTAAACCAGTTTGCCGGTGACGCCTACGCTGGTCTGTCCGAAGCTGCTCTGTACTACATCGGCGGTATCGTTAAGCACGCTCGCGCCCTGAACGCGCTGTGTAACGCTTCCACCAACTCTTACAAGCGTCTGGTACCTGGCTTCGAAGCGCCGGTAATCCTGGCTTACTCTGCGCGCAACCGCTCTGCGTCTATCCGTATTCCTTTCGTGCCCTCCCCGAAAGGCAAGCGCATCGAGACTCGCTTCCCGGACCCGACCGCCAACCCATACCTGTCTTTCGCCGCACTGCTGATGGCGGGTCTCGACGGTATCAAGAACAAGATCCACCCTGGCGATGCTGCGGACAAGGATCTGTACGATCTGCCGCCGGAAGAGCTGGCTGAGTACCCGACTGTCGCTTCCAGCCTGGAAGGCGCCCTGGATGCTCTGGACCAGGATCGTGAGTTCCTGACAGCCGGTGGTGTATTCACTAACGATGCTATCGATGCCTACATCGAGCTGAAGCGTGAAGAAGTAGAGCGTCTGAACATGACCACTCACCCGGTCGAGTTCGATATGTACTACTCTGTGTAATGGCGACCGGCATCTCTGTGATGCCGTCGAGCCGTTCTCGAAAAGCCCGCGCCACTCTGGTGCGGGCTTTTTTATTGCGGGTACACTGTCAGCTGGGACTTAAAGGCGCAGTATTTTGTATCTGTAAAAAACGGTGCCGATAGTATGAAAATCTCTATGACTGGCGTAGGAGAGGAGTTAAAGGATGGCCAATAGCATGTTGGGAGTGCAAACACTACTGAGAGCTGTTTTATTGATTTTGCTCCTAGTGGCTGTGGTAGCCTCCGCAGAAAGTGGCGCTATTTATAAAATAGTGGGTCCTGACGGCCAGATAACCTTTAGCGATACACCGCCACCAAACGGCAGCTCGGAAGAGGTTGAATTAACCCCGCTCAATGTCCAGCCGATCGCCTTGCCGAGGCAACTACCCTCCCGAAAATTGTCTCCGAACACCAAAGGTGAAAGTTCTGAGCCTGTTTCTATCCAGATTGTGAGCCCAATCAATGAGGCCACGATCCCCCCTGGGCAAACCCTGATCGCGCTACAGATACAAGTAACTCCAGCCTACCCAGAGGGTTCGAGTTTTTATGCGATTATTGATGGCCAACGTTGGCAGGGGAGTGCGTACGGTAATGCCTTGGATATTTCGGCCCTTGAGAGAGGAACTCATACCTTACAGGCCGTCTTGGTGGGCTCGAATGGGCAGGTGCTGGCTCAGTCCAAAGTGGTCACCATTTATGTGAAGCGCCCCATAGCTCGGGGTTGATTAACGGGAAGCGAAAGCTCCCGCAAATCCTGCAGCCCCCTCACTTCCTGTTTACGTCTAACCCCAACTGTCTGTTTTTTGACCTTTGCACCGTTGTGGTGCATTCTCCTGGTGGCTGGCGGCATCGTATTTTTTGAGCTCGGTAACTCGCTATGTCACTACAGCTAGCTGCGCACTGAATGTGTCCGGTTGTAGCTACGCCGGCCGGTAAATGCCAGCTTATGCGCCATTTTGGTTTGCTTTTTGCACTGACTGGATACAGCACTTGTCTGCTGGGGGTGACTAAATGGAGTTTGGTCAGAGCCTCGGAATGAACCGGAAATTTTGTGAATGCTGAATGATCGCCAGTTGCGCCAATTACTCGATAGCCTGACTTCCGCAGTGTTGGTATTGGATGAAAACTTATCGCTTTGCTACTTGAACAATGCCGCTGAGGACTTGTTGGCCGCTTCCAGTACCCGAGTCAAAGGCTCGATGTTGGAGGAGGTGGTGAAAGAGTCTCCGGCTGCCTACGAGGCGATGCGGGAAGCGCTGCGAAAAAATGAGAAGTACACAGTCCGCCGCGCCAGTTGGCGACTGAATAATCTTGAAACCCGAACTGTGGATTACTCAGTCAGCCCGGTCCCCGAGTTTTCCGTGTTGCTTGTGGAAGTGCAGCCGATGGATCGCCTGTTGCGGATTGCCAGGGAAGACGCGCTGCTCAGCGCCCAGGAAACGACACGAAACCTGGTTCGCGGTATGGCCCATGAGGTCAAGAACCCCCTCGGTGGTATCCGTGGGGCTGCACAACTATTGCAGCGCGAGTTGCCGGACCGGGAATTAGACGAATATACACAGATTATCATTGAGGAAGTGGATCGCCTGCGCAATCTGGTTGACCGTTTATTGGGACCACGTCAGCCGGTAGTACTACAACCGGTTAATGTGCACGAGGTTCTGGAGCGGGTTGCCCAGTTGCTGGATGCAGAGTGTATCGGTGAGCTTCAAATTCGCAGGGACTACGATCCGTCTATTCCCGATGTCCCCGCAGATAGCGAACAATTGATTCAGGCGCTGCTCAATATTGCCCGCAATGCCATGCAAGCCATCGATGAAAGTATTGGTCTCAGCAGTGGGGAGATGGTACTGCGCACGCGTATCCAGCGCCAATTCACCATTGGCCGCCGCAATTGCCCATTGGTCTGCCGTATTGAAATTGAAGATAACGGCCCGGGCATACCGGAGGAAATTCGCGAGCGGATATTCTTCCCGATGATCTCCGGCCGCGCCGAGGGTTCAGGTCTTGGACTTTCGATTTCCCAGAACATTATCAATCAGCACAAGGGGTTGATTAAGTGTGACAGCCAACCCGGCCGTAGCATTTTCCAAATTTATCTCCCCCTGACTACCGAATTAGCAAATACAGGAACCTAGAGAATGAGTAATCGCGTTTGGATTATTGACGACGACAGATCAATCCGCTGGGTGCTGGAAAGAGCGCTATCGCGTGAGGGGATTGATACCCAGTGCTACGAAAGTGGAGATCGCGCCCTGGATGATTTTTACAGTGATTCACCGGATGTGGTAATTAGCGATATTCGTATGCCGGGTTCCGATGGTTTTAAATTGTTACAGCGCTTCCAGGCTGAACGACCGAGCTTGCCGATAATTATTATGACTGCGCACTCGGACCTGGATAGCGCTGTAGCCGCTTATCAAGGGGGCGCCTTTGAATACCTGCCCAAGCCATTTGATATTGATGAGGCCGTAGCGGTAACCCGACGCGCCTTGATGCACGCTAGTGAGCAACGTGCTGAAGAGCAGGTTGAGCCAGAGAATGGCCAGGGTAATAAAGAAATTATTGGTGAAGCGCCGGCGATGCAGGAGGTGTTTCGCGCGATTGGTCGTCTGTCGCACTCCAATATCACCGTCTTAATCAATGGTGAATCCGGCACCGGTAAGGAGCTGGTGGCACAGGCACTGCACAATCACAGTCCGCGCAGGGATAAACCATTTATTGCATTGAATATGGCGGCTATACCCAAGGACCTGATGGAGTCCGAATTATTCGGCCATGAAAAGGGGGCCTTTACCGGTGCCAGCTCTCAACGTGCCGGGCGTTTTGAGCAGGCCAATGGT
Organism: Microbulbifer maximicatervae (SeqCode); assembly: GCF_052467325.1. Classification (NCBI taxonomy): domain Bacteria; kingdom Pseudomonadati; phylum Pseudomonadota; class Gammaproteobacteria; order Cellvibrionales; family Microbulbiferaceae; genus Microbulbifer; species Microbulbifer maximicatervae (SeqCode). The sequence goes on along the minus strand of NZ_CP174310.1, from coordinate 3,538,714 downwards.
GGCACCCTCTTTTTAGATGAAATTGGTGATATGCCTGCGGATACGCAGACGCGGTTATTGCGCGTCTTGGCTGATGGTGAATTTTATCGGGTCGGAGGCCATACCCCGGTTAAGGTGGACGTGCGTATTATCGCGGCGACTCACCAGGACCTGGAAGAATTGGTATGCCAGCATAAATTCCGCGAGGATCTGTTTCACCGCCTGAATGTTATTCGTATCCATATACCGAGGCTGGCAGATCGTCGTGAGGATATCCCGCGATTGGTAAGACATTTCTTTAATGCTGCAGCAAAAGATTTAGGAGTAGAAGCCAAAATCCTAACCAAGGAGACCGAGGTGTATCTCGCTGGGTTGGATTGGCCCGGTAATGTACGACAACTGGAAAATACCTGTCGCTGGATTACCGTGATGGCCTCCGGGCGCGAGGTGCATATTGAAGATTTACCACAGGAGTTACACCAACAGGGAGTGGCGACAGAAACACCGGCGGATTGGCAAAAAGCTCTGCGCCTATGGGCCGACCAGGCCCTGTCTTCCGGCCAGCGTGAAATTTTAAATGAGGCTGTTCCTGCATTCGAACGTGCACTGATAGAAATTGCTCTAAAGCATACGGCGGGGCGCAAACGCGATGCAGCTGATCTGTTGGGATGGGGTAGAAATACCTTGACGCGAAAATTAAAAGAGCTGGAGATAGGCGGAGAATAAATAACGCATAAGGTCTTTCTGGATAAGATAGGAAGACCTATCTAAGACGTCTCTGAATAAGTCTGTAGGCCAGAGGTATCACGGAGTTATTCAGAGGCTCTCTAATTTAATTTATTTTTCTCCTTATAGGTTTTTATTCAATGAAATAAGCCCCTGAATTTAGCTATTTGGAGATAGCCTGAACGATATGCTAATTGCCTGCTAAAATCAGACTTAATTGATAATGTCTGGGTGGTATAGGCGATATGACTGCTGATGAATTGCGAGTAGTTGCCGAGGTTCCATTTTTATTTTGGGTAAAAGATCAAACAGGCGTATATCTATGGGGTAATCGCCAAATATGTCAATTGGCTGGTGGTGAAGTCATTGGTAAGACAGACCGGGAACTTCCCTGGTCAAATAATGCTGATGCATTAAAAGCTGCGGATGATCGGGTTTTTTCCTCAGGGAAACCCGAGCACCTGCAAGAGTATGTCGATAAATCCAGCCGTGGAGAGGTTACGTTAAATGTCTGCAAGTGGTTGGATGAATTTGAAGGGCGGGATTGCTGTTTTGGGATATCTTTTGTCATTGATTCCCAATAGCCCAATAGAGCATTGGGCTATTTCATCGTATATTCAGAGGCTTCTTAGTCGCTCCGGACTATTTATTATCAGGCTGACTCCTTTTTAACACCCAATTCACCAAGCGTTCGCGCTATATCTTCTGCGCTGGTAGCCGGCTTAATATCCTTGTCAATTTTTTTAATTCGTCCATCTTTACCGATATAAATGGTAACGCGACGGGCGATATTCATTACGGGAACAAGTACATCGTACGCTTTAGCCGTTTCACCGGTGGGGTCACTGAGTAACGGGAAGTCCGCTTCGCTTTCTTCAGCAAACCGGGTGTTATCGTTAAGATCATCTGTACTGGCCATAAAGTAGGTGACTTCATAGGCTTTAATTTTATGACCGTTTTGGGCGAGCGATTTACACTCTATGGTGCAGCCACGGGTGAATGCCTTGGGAAACCAGGCGATCACAACAGCGCTTTTGCCTTGGAGGTCCGCCAATGTGTGGGTTTGGCCATCAGACCCCTGCAGAGTAAAATTTGGCGCCATTTCACCAACTTCCAGAGCGAGGCTGGGAAGGCTGATAAACGCCGTAATTAAGAAAGTCAGCAGATATTTCACGAATATTTCCCTTGTAGTTTACCGATACGCCTATGCTACTGCCCTAAGGTCTAACTGGCCAATAGCTCTTCTATAACTGCTATGCTTTATGCGCCAAAGTAAGAAAATTGGTGCGTCAATGCACTGTTTGGACTTGCCGTTTTGCAGGGGCTTAAATGCGCTTTGACAGCCTTTTCTATACTCTGCCACTTCCACTGATCTATACCATTTCAGTTGCCGTAGTGCTTTGCGCTTTAGCTGTGGGAATTTATCTGGGGCAGCGGCGGGTATCGAAAGCCAGTATCAAGGAGGACGCTTCTCTCGGTAGTGCGGTAGCTGCCACTTTGGGCCTGGTCGCATTCGTTTTGGCATTTACCTAAGGAACCTCTGAATAACCCCGTAATGCCTCTGCGGGTCTTGAAGGCTGCAGATGTTAGGCGCAGCTCGCCGCGAATGGCTCAGTCCTTTGCAAGAGCTGCAACGCAGCAGCTGTGGCCTTCAAGGCCCGCCCTTCGGGGCTTGCAGAGCGATTCACACTCCGCGTTGCGACTTCTTGCAAGGTCTGGACATTCCTGCGAAGCCGCGCCTTGATTGTGAACCGCTCTGCATGCCAGAGGTATCACGGAGTTATTCAGAGATTCCTTGATATGACAGCCGACCGATTTAATGAACGCAAGGCATTGCTGTTGCAGGAGGTAAATACCATTCAGGCCGCATATTTGAATGCGAGCTTTCTGCAATTGGATAAGCGGAATAAGGCGCGAGACTTAATAGCTGAATATGTAAATCTCAGGGATATTGACCCATCAATCGCCGTCACTCCGGAAGATGTAGCTCGCAGTGAGGAAATTCACAAAGCTCTTTGGCGTTTGATCGAGGCGCATATCGCACAGGATTACAACGCCGATTATTTACGCCAGTTTGCCGAGCAGGTTAACGGGATGGTAGATCTGCACCGTGCCAGGGTTGTGGTTGGGCTGCAATATCGTATACCGGGTCCACTCTGGCTATCCCTGTACTTCATGACCATTTTGGCGATGCTGGCAATTGGATACCAGTTGGGTATAAGTCGCGGGGGATCTGCCCAGGTAGTTGTAGCTTTAGCCCTGACTTTCTCAACAGTGATTTTACTGGTGGCGGACTTGGATCGGGCAAACGAGGGAGCACTGCTGGTTGATCAGTCGCCGATGAGCGATCTCAATTTGCAGCTAAAAGAGCTACAGGAGGCTGCCCCCTGAGCTGTTGTGTGAACTGACTTTGCATATTAATAGGATGGGGCGGAATTAAGGCTTTTCCGCCCCGGGGAACAGGTTAAAGATCTTCAGGTTTTTGTGGCATTAAGACATCTTCGGGATGCACAAACTCACGCATAAAAATCTCCCAGAAGGCGAGGAATAATGCAGCGAGCAGAGGCCCTATCGCAAAGCCACTGATTCCAAACATAAACAGACCGCCGACAGTGGAGAAAAGCACTAAATAGTCAGGGAGTTTTGTGTCTCGACCGACCAATATTGGGCGCAACAGGTTATCTACCAGGCTGATCACGGTGAAACCATAGGCGAGTAAAATCGTTGCCTTCATAGGTTCGCCAATAGCATAGAGGTAGATAGAAGCGGGGAACCAGATCAATGCGGCACCGACGGCGGGCAATAATGACAACAGGGTCATTAAAACACCCCAAAGCACCGGTGCCGGTAAGCCCAGCACCCAGAAAATAATTCCGCCTAAGCCGCCCTGGGTAATAGCGACTACCAGATTTCCTTTGATGGTTGCGCGAGTGACTTCAGCAAACTTTGCCAGCAAAAGGTGCTCGCGCTCATCACCCAGTGGCAGGGCGTGGATAATCAGGTTTACCAGCCTTTCACCATCGCGAATCAGGAAGAAGGTGAGGTAGAGCATTAAGCCCAACATAACGAAAAAGTTAACAGTATTCTGTCCGACTTCAATCGCATTTTTTGCGACGAAGCTACCGGCATTCATCACACCACCCATCAGGCGCTGCTTGGCTTCCTCGACATCCACGCCAATATTTTCGAGTGTGCTGTTAACCCTGGGGAAAGCACTGCGAATCTGCTCAAAGGATTTAGAAACATCAATTTGTCCTTCCTGAATCCGGTGATAAAGAGTTACCGCTTCATTAATAAAAGAGGTGGCCACTACCAATACGGGTATCACCAATAGAACGATACACATAAACAGGGTTAGCAGAGCCATTAAATTAGGCGAATTGGGAAAGCGCTGCATCAGCAGACGGTAAACGGGATAGAAAATCAGTGCGGTGGCACAAGCCCAAAAAATAGGGGTAAAGAAGGGTTTTATTAGGAGTAAAAAAGCTACGCTGACCAATAACAAGGTCAATATAAATGAGCGCCTTTCCAGTTTTTCTTGCACTGCGACTTCCTCTGCTTCTCTTTCGGCAGCCCAGTGGTAGGGCGCCTAATTTTTGCTCTATCTAAGCAGATGCAGTGGGGTTTTACCAGCGTCTATATCCGCACGTATCCACGTGAAATCGAATGCCCCGATAAATTCCCAGGCCCATTTGCCACTCGCGGCCGTTGCGCTTGTGGATATCCCTCAGTACGGGCACCAATTGCTCTCGGGAGAACTTCTTTTTCGGAACTATATCCAGCCCGCAGAAATGCAGGTGTTTACTTCCCTTGGAACCTCCGGCCTTACGGTTGTAATCTACCGTACGCCACCCGGAGACCACAGTTACCGGGCCGACGCGGGGCACTATTTCCCGCTCGATTACCCGCAGAGTATTTACGATGCCCCACCAGAGCTCCTTGGGAGGGATGGCGAATGCGGGTTCGTCCAAATCCTGCCAGTCACTGCCCTGACGCAATAGCTCATAGGGTTGCACAACCTGTTCAACCCGGTTGGAGCGCAGGAATTTTTTGAGTTGAGTAAAGCGTGCATGGTTATTGCCTTTGCTCAGGAAGCGGCTGAATACCCTCTCGGAAGCTGCCGGATAGCCCTGGATATCGTAAACCTCCGGGATCATTAGCAGCGGTAGGATATCGATAGGGGATTTCACCCGGTCATCAGCCTCGCGCGCTCGTTCGTAAGTAAAAACAAATAGACCGGTGAGAATCGCCAGTGCGATTGCCCCAATGATGATGATCCGCCGGCGCAGTTGACGCTGGCCGATTTCTACGCACTCTTTGTTACTTTGCATAACCATCGGGCAGCTCCCTCAATTACCAGGTGCGATAGCCACAGGTATCGACATGAAACAGGACATCGTCAATCAGGCCCATCCCGACATTGCTGTCGGGACCGAGGCGTGCGTGCAGTGTGCTTAGCTCTTCAGCGAGTTCGTTTTTACCGATATTGGAATTCGGAATTAAGTCCAGCCCGCAAAAGTCACGGTGGCGGGGCTGGTCTTCGGTCGCAAGTTTTCGGTTGTAGGCATCAGTGCGGTAGGCGGAAACCACAGTGACAGGGCCAATTAGCGGTATTACCTGGTCTCGCACCAGGGTGAGGGTTTTCACAATATTGGACCACTGGTCCCTGGGCGGAATGGCGAATGGGGGCTCCCCCAGTTCCAGCCAGTCCCCCCCCTGTCGCAGAAGATCACGAATAGGAAAAACCTCGGCGACACCCCGGTCCCGAAGCAATTGATTGAGTGCTTGTACGCTGGAGCGGTTACTGCCCTCTCGCAGGAATTTGTTAAAGGTCTCCTCGTTGGCGATGCGATAGCCACGCTGCTCGACATAGGACTTCTCTTGCGAGGAGAGGAATAGGTAGAGCCAGAGGGTAAACAGGATGGCACTGAGTATTAAAGTGAGGGCACTGACGACCACCCGATTGACTCTTTGTCCGGGCGGCTTGTGTGGGAACAGAGTTTCGAAGCGAGTAAACGAGTTACCTGCGGACATAGTGCTCGCGATTGCTGCTGAGAGAGTTATTCCACCGACGCTAAAATCGTCGGCGCCTGTTTACTCACTATAGCCGCAAAAATCGACGGGCTGCGGGCTTGGGATCAGCCACAAAAAAAGCCGCTGGTCCCGGGGGAGCAGCGGCTTTTGGGTCACGGACAGCGCACTGTGCCCGACAACCTCTACTTAGGCTTTAGGGCCTGCATTTTTAACGTCTTCGCTGACATTGAACTTCTCAATGTTCTCGGCGAACAGCTTGGCCAGCTTGCCTGCCTGATCGTCGTAAGCAGCTTTGTCAGCCCAGGCTTCACGAGGGTTCAGGTAAGACTTGTCCACGCCGGGCACTTCCATCGGGATATCCAGGTTCAGGGCATCCAGGTGCTCAGTGGCAACGCCTTCCAGGGCGCCGCTCTGGATAGCGGCAACGACAGCGCGGGTTACCGGAATCGGGAAGCGCTTGCCGTTGTCGCCGGAGCCGCCGGTCCAACCGGTGTTTACCAGGTAGACCTTGGAGCCGAACTCTTCTATGCGCTTCATCAGCAGGTCTGCGTATTCGCGCGGTGCACGGGGCATAAACGGCGCGCCAAAGCAGGTGGAGAAAGTCGGGTGGATACCGGCCTCTGCGCCCAGCTCGGTGGAGCCTACGCGGGCGGTGTAGCCAGACAGGAAGTGGTAAGCCGCAGCCTCTTTGGAGAGGATGGATACCGGTGGCAGTACGCCGGATACATCGCAAGTCAGGAAGATAACGTTCTTCGGCTCGCCAGCGCGGTTTTCCAGCTGACGCATTTCGACGTGCTCCAGCGGGTAGGAGCAGCGACCGTTTTCAGTCAGGCTGGTGTCGCAGTAGTCAGCAGTGCCGTGATCGTTGGTTACCACGTTTTCAACGATGGCGCCGAAACGAATGGCATCCCAGATTACCGGCTCATTTTTCTGGCTCAGGTCGATGGTTTTAGCGTAGCAGCCACCTTCCATATTGAAGACGGCACCCTTGGTCCAGCCGTGCTCATCGTCACCGATCAGGTAGCGCTCGGGATCTGCGGACAGGGTGGTCTTGCCGGTACCTGACAGGCCGAAGAACAGGCAGGTATCGCCATCTTCGCCGACGTTAGCCGCGCAGTGCATGGGCATTACGTCTTTTTCCGGCAGCAGGAAGTTCTGTACGGAGAACATTGCCTTTTTCATTTCGCCGGCGTAGCGCATACCGGCCAGCAGTACTTTGCGCTGACCGAAGTTGATAATTACGCAGCCTTCGGAGTTGGTGCCATCGCGCTCGGGCTCACAGACAAAGTGAGGAGCGTGCAGGATTTGCCACTCTTCCTTGGACTTGGGGTTGTACTTTTCGGCGCGGATAAACATGTTGCGGCCGAACAGGTTGTGCCATGCAGTTTGGGTGGTCACTACCACTGGCAGGTAGTGGTCTTCATCCTGGCCCACATGCAGGTGCTGAACAAAAGTATCGTGACCGGCAACAAAAGCCTCTACACGATCCCACAGGGCGTCAAACTTATCCTGCGGGAAAGGACGGTTGACGTTGCCCCAGGCGATGCTGTCGGCAGTGGAGGGCTCTTCTACAACAAAGCGGTCAGCCGGGGAGCGACCGGTGCGTGCGCCGGTTTCAGTCACCAGAGCGCCTGTATCTGACAGCTTGCCCTCGCCGCGCGTCAGAGCCTGCTCTACCAATTGTGCCGGTGATAGGTTCTTGAAGACCATCGCGGAGTCGTCGATCTGTGCCATTCGTGGAATACCCGTGAAAGTTGGACAGTAAATAAAATGGGGCTGCCCAAGGTTTAGACAGCCGTAGAAAATTTTGGGGGCGCATTATTGCAAAATTCAAAATATGCGGATACCAACTATGGCTATTTTGTAGTCAATGACAGCGCTGTCATGGAAAATAATGTCGACTTAAATTCATGATATTAATGGCCTAGTTCTTGATTATTCTTTTTCTGAATTTAACAGGGGCAGGTGGCAGGGCTGCGCTGAGGATTTGGCGGTTGCGCAGCCCTGCGCGGATTAGTGAAGAGTGTGGGGGGGAGCGTTGAGGAGTGACTCAATTTGGTCCCGGTCAAAGCGGTACTGGGTGTTACAGAATTGGCAGTCCGCGATAATCTCACCCTGTTGCTCTTCCAGCAGGCGGTAGACATCCTCTGCACCCAGGGAAACCAGCGCGCGGGCGCTGCGCTCTCTCGAGCAGCTGCACTTGAAGCGAATAGTGTCGGTACCCAGGGTTGCCGGCTCCAATTGGTGGAATAGGCGGTGAATCAGCTCTGGGTGGGGAACGGTAAATAACTCCTCGTCAGTTACGGTCTCCGCCAAGTGAATCGCTGTTTCCCAGGCGTCCTGATTTTCCTCTTCCGTGGCGGCATTATTGCCCGGCAGAATCTGTAACATAAGACCGGCGACGGTATTGTCACTGCTTTCCAGCCATACGCGGGTAGCCAGCTGTTCCGATTGCTTAAAGTAGTCTTCCAGGCAGCCGGCCAGGTTGTCTTGCTCCATGGGAACCACACCTTGATAGCGCTCACCGCGCTTTGGCTCAAGGGTAATGGCCAGGGCTCCACGGGGGCCGATCATATCGCGCAGGGTGGCGTTTTCGTCGATTTGTGCACCCTCGGCAACTCGGGCGATGCCGCGCAGGTCGCTGTGGTGAGTGCACTCCGCCATAATCATCGGCACATCGCCTTCGCCACGGGCCTGGAGGCTCAGGACACCTTCGAACTTCAGTGTGGTTGAAAGCAGGCTGGCTGCAGTGAGGAACTCCCCCAGCAGGCGGGCTACTGGTGTAGGCAGTGGATTGTGTTCCAGTACATCGCGGTAGGAATCAGTAAGTGTCACCACCTGTCCGCGAATATCGTGTTTGGAGAAAATAAAGCGTTCCAGCTGATCGGACATAGGTCGGGGGCTCTCGGTATTAAAACCGCAGGATTTTAGAGGTGGATATGCCTAAATGGTAGCTGTCGCTGATCAACGGGGGATAGTCGCGTCTGTGGAGACGGGTAAAGTTAGCCGCAATATAGATTTACCTGGCGTTGATAGTCCTCTGCCATCTGTTCCCGCTCCCTCTCGGTGCGGCGTATTTCCTTGCCGTTATCATCTAAAAATATTACTCGCCCCCTTAAAATCTCAAGGTCTTTGCGGGCTTCGCTACACGCCTTATCCACTTGTTGGCGTCTTTCTTGTGCTTCGCGATTCAGGCGCTCCTGATATTGCTGTTCGATATTCCGAGGTTGTTTTGACTGGCTGCGCTGCGGGGCTGTGGTGGCATCGGCAGAGTTGATGGGGGTCAGGTTACCAGAGACATTCTTGGCATCGGCATGTGCTGGGGGGCGGTCCCCAAAATGTACTCGGCCATCCTCATCGACCCAACGATATAGTTCCCCGGCACTAACATTGGCGGCCAGAAGCAGGCCGCCGAAAATACTGGATAAGTACTGTAACTTCACGGCTGTCCTTCGCCCTTTGTAGTTTCTACTCTTCTTTGTTAGCCAATTGGCTGAACAGCCCCTGTGAATGGCGCTGAGGGATATGGTAGGTCTGGAGAATCAGCGGTTGCTGCTCCTGGGACTCTGCTGCATCCAGTACCATCCGGTAGCCGGAGCGATCGCGCAAATCCACAAAGTCCTGTTTATTGCCCTCCATCAATTGAGCGAACTCGTCGAAGTCTTTGACGCTGTGCCCATTCACTGAGTCGATAATCCAATTCTTCCAGTCGTGATAACCGAGATTTACATTGGCCGGCAACACTTTCAAGGCGACAACTAATTCACGACGTTCCTCATTGCTCCACTGATTGCGGGCATAGAGATAATCAATAGGTGCTTTGGAGTGCCAGTTCTTGCCCCAGCGTTTGATCAGATTCATGTTAAGGGGCACAAAGACCACTCCGCCATAGATATAGTAGCGGGGCTGGCGGTCAAATTGCTCTCCCAGCACCATAGCGCGTGAGGGAGGTGTTGCGGCCAGCGTGACCTCAGCGGTCTGCTCTTTACCATCGCGGGAGAAGCGCACCGGTAAACGCTCACCGACATGGTGGCGGTCCACGGCGTAGTGGTAGTTGGTGCGCTGGTTTTCCCTCCATTCCACCGTCCGGTCCGCCGCTACTTTAAAGCCATCGACTTCTAGCAGAACATCGCCGGGTTTAAATACTTCGGCCGCAGGGGAGTTGTCGAACACTTTTACGATCATGGCGCCATCCTGGTCTTCCTCGAGACCGGCCGCCTTTTTCATCGATGGGCTTTCCAGGCTCTGGGTTACCAGCCCCATTTCGGGGAACCCTTGGTGAACATTGTCCTTGGCATCTTCTAAGACATGAGCGATTACGCTGGGCGGTACAAAGTAGCCCAGGTTTTCAGCACTTTGATTGGTTTGCATGGCCACGCCGACGATGCGGCCATTGGAGATAACCGGACCGCCGCTGTTGCCCGGGTTGATGGCCGCATCTATCTGGCCCGCCATCAGGTAACTTTCCGCATGGGCATAATATTGGTGCTCCACGCGGGAGAGTACTCCGCGGGTAATCGAAAGGGATTTGCCGCCAATTGGATAGCCGTAGACGGTGACCTCTTCCTGCAGATCGGGCAATTTGCCCAGGGTCAGGGGGCGAGTATCGTTGAAAAAGCTTTCGTCATCGACGGTCAGCAGGGCGAGGTCGGCATCGTGAGAGACAAACTTCACTCGGGCGCGGAATTTCTTGGCATCGCCGTGGCGCTGTACCTGGATAAAGCTGCCGTTGGCCACTACGTGTGCGTTGGTCAGAATTTGCTGGTTGCGGATAACGGCACCGGAGCCGGACAGCTGCTTGGGGTTGAGCAGGGCCCAGGGGTTGAAATAATCCGGGGCGGCGGCGGTGGTGTAAATCTTGATGATTGAGCGCTTGAGCTGCTCGTGTTCTCGGCTGTCTGCTAGGGCGGTTTGGGTACCGAGCAAAATCAGCAGGGAAATGGCGATCAGTCGTTTCATCATGGCTGTTTTCTATCCGGTTGAGTGGGGGCAGTTTAGCAGCTAAAGTGGGAAATGGCGGAAATTTCACCACTTTTGTCTGCCGAGTCTACTCTTGTTCCCGCAGGAAGCGGTGTATCTGGCGGCGTTGCTTTTTATTGGGTCGCTCCTGTTGCATCCCGGCATTGGCTGCCTGTCGCTCGGTTTTCTCTTTTTCCCGGCGGGCGATACTGTCTTCGGTCTCGCGGTATAAGGTGCGCGCAATCTCGGCGCCGCGCCGCTGATCCGATAGAGCGATTACTTCAACTTCCAGTAAATCCCAGCCCTGGCGGATGCTCAGTTTGACACCGGTAGTGACTTCCTTGCTGGCTTTGACCCGCTGGCCATCGGCGTGGACTTTTCCACCTTCGATCGCTTGCTTGGCAATACTGCGAGTCTTAAAGAAGCGCGCGGCCCAGAGCCACTTATCGATACGTACTTTTTCCATGGTTTCCTTGTGAAATCAGGCGGACCCGGTGTCCAGTCTGCTGCGGTTAAAAGCCATGATCTCATCAAAATGATGGATCGCCGGGAAGTTGGTGATTTCCCGTTTGGGCCCGCGGCTATCCGGTTGACGAATACACAATAGGTGGGCGATACCGTAGTCCTGGGCCGCGCTCAGAACAGATTGGTTATCGTCGACAAACAGGGTGTTTTCCGGATCAAATTCCAGGTTATCTCGCAGGGAGTCCCAGAAATTGGCACTCTCCTTGGCATGCCCATAATCATGGGAGGAGATGATGCCGTCAAACCAGCGGTCGATACCGGTGATCTCCAGCTTGTGATCCAGCCCTTGACGGTGCGCATTGGTCACAAGGTAGGTGGGCTTTTGCAGTTGTTGCAGGCCGCTCAGAAACGCCTCAGCGTGAGGGCGCAGGGCGATGCGGGTCTCGATCTCGCGCAATATGCTGAGGATATCCAGCTCCAGTTTTTCCGCCCAGAAGTCCAGGCAGTACCACTCCAGAGTGCCGCGGCGGGCATTGATCTCAGCCTCGAGCTTCAGCTGGGCTTCCTGTGGGTCAAAGCCGTGGACTTCAGCGTAGCGCTTGGGCAGGTGCGTGAGCCAAAAATGATTGTCGTAATGCAAATCCAATAGGGTGCCGTCCATGTCCAGCAATACGGTATCGATACTTCGCCAATCGAGCATGGGAGCTATGTACCTCTTTGAAATGGGGCGGGAAGACAAGTTTAGTTGGCTTGCCACTGCCTTCCCGGATCGTTTGCATTATGCCTGGGCGCGGCGGATTCCGTACAGGATACACAGTTGCGCACTGTAGTAGGTGAGCATGATAGCGGCATCGGCTAGCGGTAGAGGGGTGATGAACTTGTTAATAGCAATCAATGTATCTGAAGTCATAAAGATGACAGCCCCGGCAAATAGCAGGGTGGAGTCGCCCTTGTGCATTGCGGCTGCGACCGCCATGGCGAGGATAGCCAACAGGTACGCTAATACCGGCGGGGCTAAATCCCCAGCAGCAGGGAGGATAATTTGTGCCAAAAGCAGTGCGGCAATCACTACTGGCAGTGTCCGAATAAGAGTGCGCCGATTGGGGGGCTCCGCAAAACGCAGGAAGCCCAGCGCGTAGATTAGCTGGGCAATAAGAAAAGCACCCAGTCCAAACACAAAGTGTTGGGGGAATTGCATTTCGAGGAGTACATCCCCGATGGCGGAGAAACTGAGGGCTAGGAAAGTGAAAAGTAGGGTTTTGCCCCGCAGCTCTAGTCTGGCAATCACCATTAGACACAGTATTGGCAGTGCTTTCAGCGCGGGCATCCACAAGTTATCCAATTTCCAGGTATCCAGAAAGATGAATAAAGTGGCACTGACCAGGAACATCGGTAACAGGTAATTACGAAAGTTGTGCTGGGGTGCGGAATTTTCTACGGGCATAGGTACTTACCTTATTTTTATTTTGTATACCTACCCATCAATTTAACGGTTTTCCTCCGCATCATCGATAGCTTGTACTCTCTAATTCCAATTGAGTTTTCTCCAGTGCCGGTTGCGGGACATTTCTGGGGTAATATGGAGCATCGAACATACATGCCCGGCAGTTGTTTGCCTTGAGCACTAGTCATGGAGAGCCTCACCGATGAAAGCGGCCAATATTCTGGAAACAATCGGCAATACCCCCCACGTAAGAATCAATCACCTCTTCCGCCCCGATATAGAGGTTTGGATGAAGGTAGAACGCTTTAATCCGGGCAGCAGCATTAAGGACCGAATTGCCTTGGCGATGATTGAGGATGCGGAGCGTCGTGGGGCCCTGCAGCCCGGCGGGGTAATAATCGAGCCGACCTCTGGTAACACGGGTATTGGGTTGGCGATGGTTGCTGCCGTGAAGGGTTATCGCCTGATCCTGACCATGCCGGAGTCTATGTCGGTAGAGCGTCGCCAGGTCATGAAAGCAATGGGCGCAGAATTGGTCCTTACACCTAAAGAGCGCGGTATGGGTGGCGCTATTGCTAAGGCGGAGGAGTTATTGGCCTCACATGCGAATAGCTGGATGCCCCAACAATTTAATAACCGCGCCAATGCCCAGGTGCACCGGGATATTACCTCCAAGGAAATCTTGGCAGATTTTCCTGAGGGACTGGATTATATGATTACCGGAGTGGGGACTGGCGGGCATATCACGGGTTGTGGTGAAGTGTTAAAAGAGCACTTTCCTAAATTACAGGTCTATGCGGTAGAGCCGGAGAAATCACCGGTGATTAGCGGTGGAGAGAAAGGCCTGCATCGTTTGCAGGGTATCGGCGCTGGCTTTGTACCCCAGGTGCTCAATACGGAAGTACTCGACGGTACTGTATTGGTGAGTGAGGAAGATAGTTTTGAAATGGCGCGTCGCTGCGCACTAAAAGAGGGAATTTTTGTGGGTATCTCCTCCGGTGCCAGCCTTGCGGCCCTGAAAAAGCGCGAGGGTGAGATGGATGCGGGCAGCCGGGTACTGGTGTTCAGCTATGACACTGGTGAGCGCTACTTGTCCGTACAGGACCTTTTCTCCGCCTAAGACTTTATAATGATGAGTTCACAGAGTATGGAGTTGTAATGGATAAAGCACTTTTAGAACAGGTGATAGAAATCTGTAAACGCGCGGGAGAAGCGATTCTCGAGGTGTATCACAACAGCGCTGAGTTGGAAGTCGAGACGAAGAAAGATGATTCCCCAGTAACTGCTGCAGATCTGGCCGCTCACAAAGTACTGGAGCCGGCGTTGGCACAGCTTATCGAGGGAGTACCGGTTTTATCAGAAGAGCAGGAAATGCCCTCGTTCGAAGAGCGCAGTCAGTGGCAGCGTTACTGGATTGTCGATCCGCTCGATGGCACCAAAGAATTTATCCGACGCAACGGTGAATTTACCGTAAATGTCGCGTTAATCGAAAATGGCGAGCCCGTTTTGGGGGTGGTGTACGTACCGGTACTGAATATCACTTATGCCGGCTGCAAGGGCGAAGGGGCCTTTAAACGCGATGCCAATGGCGAAACTGAAATTCGGGTGCGCCCACTGAAGCCGCGCCTGGATAATAGTGAAGTTGTTGAACTTGTGGCCAGCCGCAGCCATGGAACCGGCACCGTCGACCAGTTGGTACAACGTATCGAGTCTGAACTGGGAGCTGTTGAGTGCAAAAATATGGGCTCCTCGCTGAAATTATGCCTGGTTGCTGAGGGTGCAGCAGATCTGTACCCGCGTCTCGCACCTACTTGCGAGTGGGATACTGCGGCAGCTCAGGCTGTAGTTGAAGCAGCAGGTGGTATTGTTGTGGACGAAGAGTTTAATTTGTTGCGCTACAACACCAAAGACTCTCTGCTAAATCCCTTTTTCTATGTAATTGGCGACTCTTCTTTTGATTGGCAATCCCTACTGCTGGATAAGTCCGCTGCTTAGGGTGTGACGCCAATAAACATATAGAGAGTATTTTTGTGCCTCCACCACCACTGGTGGAGGCTTTAAAGGGGATCTGGATATTTCCAAATTCAGGAGACTCACTGATGTCTGGACCCGATCTGCGCTTTAACCAGGATAAAGGTGAAATTCGCTGTTTGCGTCGGGAACTGGAGGAGGAAATAAGCTGGTTACAGCGGCATTTTGAAGCCCTCTCCAATGCAGTCGATGCAAATGATATTGCGTTGCGGCGCACCTATAACAGCATGCTATTTTCCCGCCGGGCCCTATTAGGTAGGATGCCCCGTTAACTAAATTCCAAATATTTTCTTGTGTGAAAAACTGTAGTGCTGCAGGTTTTAATTTGAATGCGGCAGTTCTTCCTACTTAATGCTGTCACTTATAGTGTTTAATCTGTACCAGCGCGAAATATTATTTCCTGGCTAATTAGCTAATTTCTTTGCCAAATTCCCCCGTAAAATGCAAAGCAGTCTACGCTTTGGAAAGCTAATACATAAGAGTATTTTTCAATGCGCTACCCGGTTGTGGTGCACAATATTGAGTATGCCGGATTCGGTGCCATTGCGCCGGATCTACCCCATTGCCACTGCCATGCCGATACCCTTGAGGGAACTCTGCAAAAAATGGCTGAAACTATTTTCCTGCGTCTTGAAGAGCTTCGCCAGGCAGGACAACCAATGCCGCAGGCTGGCGATGTAGATGACCTGAAGAAAAATCCGGCTTTCGTGGGAGGCGTCTGGGCAATTATTGATGTAGAGACAACTTGAAATAATTCATAGGCTTTATGATGACTGGTTTTCAGATGTGAGTGGCGATGATAAAGCTATCCGTCTACCTGCTTTCCTTTTTTATAGCTGCGACCAGTTATGGATTCGAGGCGAATAATCCTTTTGATGGTGTCGCTACAGGAGAGTACCGGATTATCGGTACTGTTGGTTTTGGGAGTGGCGAGCAGCAGTTAAATAAGCAGCGGGATTCTTTTGGCTATGTCAGCCTTGGAATTACGCCGGCGGTAGGAGTCTGGCAAGTTGAGCTGCGGGCGTCACATTTTGATGACAATCATGTCACAGTAGATCAGGTAGGTTTAAATTTTAAAATTGATTTTACCCTGAATTGTCACGTTCAATGTCTCTATTGGATGGTAGGATATAATTATGCCGATGTGGATTTGAACAATGTTATAAGAAGAGGCTATTGGTATCGAGAATACCCACCATTTTATCCGGATGATCGATATATCTATATTATTGATGCCAGTGGCAGTGATACCTTTTGGAACGCCGGAGTGGGTTACCGAATTATGTGGACTCAGGATTTCGATACTTCATTAGAGTATAACTACAATAATATTGGCAAAATAGAACGTGTTAACCTCGGGCATCTGCGTACCCTGAGTTTGAATTTTTCCTACCGCTTTTAGTATGCCCTCCGCCTTTTAACCTATTTTTCTCAATAATTTATTCGTAGAAATTTCTTAATTAAATACTGATTTTTTTATAGAATGGAAAAGGGGCCCTGGGGCCCCAATAGCTTTTAAATTCGATAAATGGCTTTCAGCCAGAAGGTGCGTCCCGGTTCGTTAACCCGGGTCAACTGATCGAAACCAATAATATTGGCTCCAGAGCGACTGATATGTTCAGCGTAAGTCTCATCGAATAGGTTATCGATACCGGTAGTTACCAATACACTTTTACTGGGTTTCCAGCCGGCATTGATAGAAATGACGTTGGCAGAGTCGGTTGCACCAATATCCTGGCCAACAATATTGCCTTTACCGATATCCACCCGGTCCTGGCTTGCGATAGCGCGCCATAAAACACCTGCTGACCACTGGGTCTGTTCATAGTAGAGTCCCAGGCGGCCCTCCAGAGGCGGCAGTTGTGCCAAGGTAGTGCCATCGGTTTCGTTGGCACCGCGAACAGATGTTACGGTGAATTCAGTGCGCCACTGCTCGTTGAGCTGATATGAGGAGTCAAACTCCAAACCCCAGGAGCGCGCCTGGATGTTTCTGACAATGGAGGTGGTGCGAGTATCGGAGGAGTCCATACTATCCATACTCATACTGCTCATAGAGTCCATGCTACTCATTACTGCTGCTTTTTCGTAATCCGTCTCAACCATCAGGTAGTCATCGATCTGGTTGACGAACCCGGAGACACTGGCGGAGAGTTTTTCACCGCGATAGATATAGCCGATATCCAGCTGGGTGGTCTTTTCTGATTCGATATCCAGTGCGCTGTAGGAGTCTGCTGTCTCGTAGGAGAAAATTTCCCAATAATCGGGGAAGCGCTCGGTGTAGCCGAGACCGGCAAAGAGTGTGGCAGAACTATTGGGGCCGCTCTCGAGACCATATTCATAGCGAAGGAAGCCGCTGCTCAATAGCTCTGAGCGAGTTTCTCCCGCAGTTGGGTTATCCACTGAGGACATCATGGATAGAGCAACTTCATCGCGAAGATCCTTTACTTCCCAATCATCCACTCGTGCACCGGCGATCCAGCGCTGATTGGCTGCGACCTGCCAGCTGACCTCAGAAAATAACCCCAGCTGGCTAAATTCGGCATCGGCCTCTCGCTTCATATTCCGGTAGTCCATGGTGGACTGATTCATGGTTGAACGGCCGGTGTGGCGGTTTTCCCGGGCATCAATGCCACTGGTCAGCTCTACGTCGTCCATAGGCGTAAACACCAGAGCCATCTTGAAGCCTGTGGTCTCACTATCGAGATTCATGACCATGGGGGTAGCGGTGCTGGATAGCTCGCGCAGGCTGTAGTTATCCATGATGTGGTCGATATAGTTGTAGTAGGCCTGGAGCTCAATTGAATCGAGCCAGCTGCTGATATTGCTGCGGACATATTTCGCTTTGTGGCTCTCACGGGCAAACTTGGAACCGTCGACTCCCCGATCTGCATAGGCAGCTTCACCATCGCTAAATGCAGTATCAAACTCGACCCGTGTATCGTCGCTGGGTGTCCAGGCCAAATTGACCTGGCTGCTCCAGCGCTCATAACTGGAATTTACCTCATTGCCATCCCCGTCTTCGTAGTCGTCCGCAGATGCCGAGGTCGAGGAGCTGCGGATAGAAAACTGCGGCGAACTATAGGAGATATCGAATAGACCATCGCGACGCTCGGCACTGGCGCCGAGCAGGCTCGCATGCATATTCCAGTCGCTTTCAGTGGGGCGCTCCTGCTGCTGATTAAATACAACTACGCCGGCGGAATTTCCCGGGCCATAGAGGACGCTCTGTGGCCCTTTAATAACTTCAATTTCGTCCATTGCCTCGGGAAAAATATAGGCTGTAGGTGGGTCCATTCGGCTGGGACAACCACCCGCCATTGTTTCTCCATCCACAACCATTCCCAGGCGAGAGCCCCCCATTCCGCGAAGCATCGGATCGCCACTGGTGCCGCCTTTACGCACTACGGAAAATCCCGGAATTGTTTTCAGGTAGTCGGCGCCGTCATTGGCAGGTAATGGCTGACGGGGTTTTTTCGGGTCGGTTACCAGGTTGAGGGGGAGTTCAGTCTTTACCCCAGTAACCACCATTTGTTCCATTCCACTATCTTTTAATGGTTCTGACTCTTCGGATTCTTCCGCTGCGAGATGTGCTGAAAAGGTACAGCAGGCAGCAAGTGCCAGGCTGAGAGGTTTTTTCAGAAAAATTTTTGCGTTGATGCTCTGATGCATGGTTTTCAATCCTTTTCGCTGGCGTTTCGAACACGCAGCAGTGAGCGCGCAGGCCTGAGTAATATTTGGCGCACGCGACATATCCCCACCTGAAAAAGTGGTCGTATTTTGGCAAGACCCAAAGCGCTGAAAATGTTAAGACAGCAATGAGACTTGCGGTCCACAGCGAACTGCGGAGTGATGATGTTGGAATAAAAAAGGAATTAAACCGGGGGGGCGCGAATTAGTGGGCGGCTGTAAGCGTTAGAGATAACGTGGAAAAAAGCCGGATAAGAGGGCGGTTGAGTAAAACCGGGTAGGACTATTTCCAGTTCTGTAGTTGGTGCGCTGGCAATACTGGCAGCGGCGGAAAAATTACAATGGTTATCGGCAAATGAGTGAGCGGTAAGCGTATCGTGGTTGTGGCTTGAAGAGTGGTCGCCGTGATGATCGCTGTGGGAATTCGCTTTGAGGGCATTGAGCAATAAAGCGCTGCGGCTATCGCCATGGCAGAGCCCATAGGGCGTTCCCGCTGCAAAATCTGCCGGCATAAAACCTGCAGGAACCAAGCCTCGCGCGCTGAGAAATACCAGCAATAGCAATAGCGCCTGCCACTGGGACAGACGGGAACAGTATTGGGTGGTGCGCTTACCGCTCATAAATAAGAAGGTCTGTACTTTGCCCGGGCCCATTTTAAATACCCGGAGATGAGTAACAAGAGGTTAACGGGTGATACAGCAAAGTGCCACTGCCCCAAGTTAACTTTTGCGAACTAATACGAGGTAAATTGAGCTTTATCAGGTTTTGTTGGAATTTAATTTCTTTTCTTCCGCGCATTCTAAAAATAAATCTAACTTTGCTGGAAGCTAAAGGTTCCAGGAGGTAGCGCGCTCAATAAGAGATTCCCGGGATTGGGGAGAGTTCCCGGACAGCCCTGGATTATTGCGGGTAGTGGGAAGGTTATAGAGAAGGTTTAAATAGTGGGGGCTTGGAGAGTCCCCACTCGGTGAATTTGACGATTCAGATTCTGCCGCTGCGCTTTAGGCGCCAATAGGCCTCTACCAGAGACTGGTGCAAAAGCTCCGGCCTCGAGTCAACCACTATGACATTGTGTGCCTGTAAATGCTGAAGTAATTGCTCCCTGCGGCGCAGGAAGTTCCTCGCTGCTGCGCTGTTTACTGCACTATCAAAGTTCTGAATCGGCTGTTGCAGCAATTTGTCCACAGAAGTCTCCCGCAGACTGGCAATCATCATCAGGTGATTGCGCGACAGCAATTTGACTGCTGCTAGGAGTTCGTCACTATCTTCATCGCGCAAGTTGGTAATCAGGATTACCAGGGCACGTCGCTTGTGGTGGGCCATCAGCTGTTGTGCGGCGCTCGTGTAATCTGCGCTACTGGTGCCAGAGTGGAGGTCGTAGACATTATTCAGCAGCAGGTTGATTGCACTTTCGCCTTTTACTGGCGGCAACTGTCCACCACTGCTCTCCTGTGCCGCAGCAAACGCCTGCAAGCCGACCGCGTCCCCCTGTTTGATGGCGACATAAGCTGAAAGTAGCAAGCCATTGAGTGCGTGGTCAAAGTGGCTCAGCTCGCCGTCTTTCGCACGCATCCTGCGGCCGCAATCCAGCATGTAAATAATTTCCTGGTCGCGCTCGTCCTGGTATTCACGGCTGATCAGTTTGCGCAGCCGTGAGCTCGCGCGCCAGTCCACCTGTCGCTGGCTGTCTCCCTGGCGGTATTCACGCAGCTGGCGGAAGTCCATTCCCTCACCGCGACGCTGCTGCTGGTGCAACCCCATCAGGCGCAGGCTCTGTTCGGTGGAGAGAGATTGCAGCGAGGAGATACCAAGAAAATTGGGGTAGACCTTGACGGTCTGCTCCTGTCCCAGCCATACCCTTGTCTGCCAGAGTCCCCAGGGAGAGTTGGCCAGCACCTCGATTCGTCCGAAAGAGGCACTGCCTCGGCGACGGGGTACCAGGTCGTACTCGATGTTGATTTCCTGGTCCGGGTTAAGTTGTGCGGAGCGCGGCAGCCCTGTCGATCCCAGTTGCTGTGGGATTGAGTCGGAAATCTGGAGTAATAGTGGGCGTGGGCCGGTATTGTGAAGTTTTAGCCGCGCAGTATTGCGTACGCCCAGGGCCAGGTTGCCTGGCAATCGCCGCAGCCCCTGCAGACCGGTTACACGGTAACCAGTGAGATAGTCCAGCAGGGTGGCGCTGATTAACAGGGCACTCGTTCCCCACCAAAGGTTGCCGATAAATGAGCCGGCTTGCGGAAACCAAATTCGCGCTGCTGTAATTGCCAGAGCTGCCAGGCACCAGTAGCCGAGCAGTTTGACCAGGCGCGGACTCGGGCCGGTGCGACCGCTTTGTGCTGGTGCTGCCTGTTGCTCTGTTGCAGTTACAGTCTGTGTCACAGTCGCGGCGCCTCAACACTGTCGATAATCATTGCCAGCGCCGTATCAGCAGTTTCACCGTCAATTTCCATATCTGGAGATAGGCCGATACGGTGGCGCATTACCGGGATGGCCATGGCCTTGATATCATCCGGCAGTACAAATTCCCGTCCCTGTAACAGCGCATTGGCGCGAGCTGCCTGCAGCAGGCCGATACTGGCGCGTGGGCCGGCGGGGCTGCGCAGCTGCGGTGATTGGCGGGTGGCGCGCACCAGCCGCACGGCGTAATTCAATACCTGTTCGTCCAATCCCACCAGGGGCACCAGGGCCTGAAGTTGCTGCAATCCCTCGACAGTAATTTCCCCCGCAAGCTTCTCTTGCAGGCTGCGCTCAATGCGGCCACTGCTGGCGGCGGCAGCCAACTTCAGTTCCGCCTCGAGGCTGGGGTAATCTATCAGGACTTTTAGCAGGAAGCGGTCCAGCTCCGCCTCTGGCAGCGGGTAGGTACCTTCCTGCTCTATGGGGTTTTGAGTGGCGAGTACCATAAATGGGCTGGGTACTTTCAGTGCCTGGCCGTCGATAGTGACCTGCTTCTCCTGCATCACCTCCAGCAGGGCGGCCTGGGTTTTGGCAGGGGCGCGGTTGATTTCATCCGCCAGCAGCAGGTTGGTAAATACCGGCCCGCGACGCACCTCAAAGCGGCTCTCTCCCATGTTGTACATGGCGTGGCCGGTAACGTCGGCGGGCATCAAATCCGGGGTAAACTGGATGCGGCGAAAATTGCCGCCAAAGCAGTTGGCCAGGGTGCGCACCAGAAGGGTTTTGCCGAGTCCGGGTACACCTTCGAGCAGTACGTGGCCGGAAGCCAACAGAGCTACGAGTACCTGGTCCACCACCTGCTCCTGGCCAATCAGCAACCGGTTGATATTGTTGCGCAGTATCTGAAGTTTGGCGGACGCAGCCTGCCAGTCAGGTGACGGGCCCGTAGTTTGTTGTTCTGGTTGAAGGGTGGTCTCGTTCATAGGACTGCCTCAATTCGCTGCAGATTACGCATGTGTTCAGTAAAAGTTTCTTCGGTTGTGGGGGGCTTTCCCCACAGGGTTTCCACCAGCTGCTGCTCATCCATGCCAGTGGATGCACAGAGCTTGTCGCATAGCTTACGTTTTTTGCCGGCGTTAATATGAGTGGCACCAAGTTGCCGTAAAATTTCTTCGCGGTGGCCGCGCAGTAGCGCTTCACACTGGTCGTCCTGCCAGTAATAGTGCCCGCAGGCGGATATATGTTCCAACAGTGAGCGGCGGGATACCTCCGGCTCTGGTTGTAAGGGACCAAAACGGCGTCCGTGCAGCAACAACCAAGCGAGTAGGGCCAGGGCCCCGGCGATAAAAAATTCGGCGGCGTATTGGCGCGCTACCTTGGGTAGGGATTCAAAGCGTGGGCGAGTGAGGAAGACAAACTCTCCTTCACCTGCCAGCAGCTGTAAGAAGTAGGCGTGATCGAAATGGCCGATGCGCTGGGACTGCCACAGAGTGCTGTCTGTCATCAGGGTAATTACACCGTTGCCGCGTTCGAACTGCATAAAAGGTACGCCGACGTCGTCGCGCCATACCTTTGCCCAAAAGACAGGCCCGTCGGTGATAGTCTCGTCATTGAACGAAGGGTGGTAGAGCAGGTGGCTGGCATTGAGATACAGCTGTATTTCGCTGCCGCCCTCAACAGGCAGGGTTACCAAATTTTCCTCTGACACATCGGGGTTGCGGGGCTCTTCTTGTTTTTCTGATCCCTCTTCCGTCTCACCTTTGTCAAGTTTGCGATTGTGTTCCCGCATGGCGTCGGCAGGACTTTGCTCAGGCTCAAGAACGGCATCCTCGCCGAACAGTTGCTCAAGTGTTTCTTGTAGCTCAAAGTCGCTGTGTCCCTTTCTAAGGGAGACGTTCATACTTTCAAGCAGCCAGTCGCGGTTTTCGCTTCGCCCGGTGTCGCTATCGAAGTTGCCAGTGTAGGCCACTACGATTGCATGGCCGCCACGTTGTACCCACTCAATCAGTTCCTGTGCCTTAGTCGGGTTATAGACCTGGCTGGAGCTGCTGATGAACAGGGTCGCATCCGGCGTGAGTCCTTGAAGTACAGAAATATTATCTGCTTGTCGAGGTGTCAGCTGGATATTGGTGAGATATCGTTCGGCAGCCAGGTAGGGATTGCGCCTGGCCTCCATACTCCAGCCACTATCGATCTCCTTGGAGTAGCGCTCGTAAAACGTGAGGAAAAGCCATACAAGTGCAACGCCACTTATGACCAAAGCTGCCAACAGAATTCTCTTAGCGGTCATTGCCAAATTCCTCCTCCCATTGGCTACAAAGTGAGCTTACCTGAGCCTCTTTTGGCGGCCGGTGGGCATAGGCAAGCTGCTGCCAGTTTGCAGTAAGCTCTTGTACAAATTGACTCAGGGCGGGACTTACAGGGCGTTGTACTTCATTCGGCTCCTGTTGCCTTACTTGTACCAGCTGTGCGCATTCACTTTCGGTAAGGTGATCACCAAAATAAAACTCGAAGTCTTCAATCAAGTGAGAGAGGGTGGCGCGATATAAAAGTCCAAGGCTAGCGCGCTTATCACCTTCTACCCACAGGCGCATAACCTCAGCACATACGTCATCAGGCAGGCTCGACTGACGTACATCCAACCCGAAGAGGGTTTCGGGAGCTGGCTGTATTTTCTTTGGCTTGGATTGCCACTTTAAGCTCTGAAGAATTTTCTCGTGATGCTTCCAAAGTAAATAGCCTAGGCTGCAGACCAGTCCAATCCACAGTAGTAGCTCCAGGATTTTGGCAATTGTTGAGCCCCATTTAACTTCATCGTCAATTTCAGCTTCAGCTTTATCTTTAGAGTTCTCAAAAAGCCATTCGATAAAGTTGATTAACCACTCAGGAATTTTTTCCTTTGCGGCCTCGGTTTCAGGCTTTTCCTTTTTGCGCCAACCGCTGATTTCTCTTACTTGGTGAAAGTCCTCGTCGGCGAGGATCTCATCAATATGTTCCTGGGCTTGTTGCGGGGTTTCCAGAGGTGCGGCACTGGCGGAAGGGGACGGTATCAGCGCACCAAAAATAAGGCTGCAAAGGAAAATCAGGGTGGTGGCGCCTGGTATATGCCTACGCCGGGACTCTTGCTCCCGCTGCTGGCGCTCCAATAGATCGCGGAATTGGATTTCTATATCCCAGCCTTCCAGCTCGATACGACGGCCGATATAGAGGCAAAACCCACTGACTATATAGAAGGGGGCAACAGCTGCCATGACGAGTAAATACAGCGAGAAATAGAGCCATTTGACCCACAGAATATCCCCCTGTAACAAGGGAATCCACTCGATTCCCTCGACGTACTGTTCTGGTATAAACAGAAATACCAGCATCGATAAAGCAATCAGTAGGAAAGTTTCGATGTGGAAAAGCGTGAGCGTCAGCCAGGTAGCGGCGCCAGAGTGTTTGCGATGCAGTACACCGATGCGTGAAGTGCGAGCCCTGCCGGTGGATTGCTCCAACACAGTAATTGGCATATCAAAAGAGCGAGTGGGGCTCAGGCGTCGTAGAGTTAGCCCTAAGAACCAATCGCGACGATTCACGCTAAAAAAGTGCTTCAATGCTGTACGTACTGATTCAGGAGAGCCAAATAGAGCACGGCTGATCATAAATAGGGGCAGCCGATCAAATACCGGTTTTAACCACCATATTAAAAGGATCGAGAGAACTGGCGATTCAGGAAACAGCCAATAGCAGAGGGCAAGTAACGGCGCTGCAGGTATCAGCCAGGCTATAAACAGCTTCCCCCAGTGCTTTCGTGCCAAAGCGATACCGAGATCAACCGACTCCCAAGGGAAGCGTAAGCGGGCACGTACAGCCAGATTCTTAATTTGCATGGGTTGCGTCCTCCCTACGCCCGGCCAGGATAAAGTACGCAAAAACCAGCACCCAAAATAGAGTGCCAACTCCGAGTTTTATCGCAATTGGTGTGCTGGCATTGGAGGACCAGAAGGCTTCGAGGAAGGCGGCAATCACCAGCATCAGGAAAGTGCCGTACATAATTTTCATTGCTTCGACCGCAGCCAGCCGCAGTGCGACTGTGCGCCGGTGCTGGCCCGGATCCACTAGAGAGCGTCCCAGTATCAGGCCCGCTGCACCGGCCAGTACTATGGCGGTTAACTCAAAGGCGCCGTGGCCGATCACAAATGGATAGAAAGTGGAGATAAAGCCCACCCGGGTAATGTGTCCGAAAGCTGCGCCAATATAAATGCCGTTAAACATCAGGAAGAAAATTGAGCCCAGGCCAAACAGTACACCGCCAGCAAAGGTGCGAAAGGCGATGCCAATATTGTTTTTGATATAAAAACCGAACATGAACAGATCGGTATCAGAGCCGCGCTCGCGGCCCAGTACCCGATTGCCCGGGTCATACATGGACTCAAAACCCATAACCTGTTCCGGTGACATTACGGCGTACACCAGGGCATCGTTGTTGTATGTGCCGACTCCCAAAATCAGGGCAGGGATTAAAAATAGAGCGGAGGCCAGCAGTACGGCCCGGCTGTTAGCGCGCACAGCTTGGGGAAAGCCCGCCAGCAAATAGTGCAACCATCCCTTGCGGCGTAGGGTCTCCTGACGGTAGACACGATGGTGCGCTGCCATGACCAATTGGTTGAGGTGGTCGATCAGGCGATTGGTATATTGCCGCTCCTTTGCCATTGCCAACTGCTGACAAAGATTGCGATAGGCGACAGGTAGGTCCAGGGCTGCTGTTTCAGCCTGTTTATGGTCTGTTTTTAGCCAGGCTTCCAATTGCTCCCAGCTATCGCGATAGCGATTTTCAAAATCTCTTTGTTTCATGGGTACCTCTGCCTATCCCCTGCCGCCGAGTAGCCAGCTGCCTACCGAGCGAAGGTAGCTGAGGGCATCGCTGCCTTTTTTACGGGTAATGGGTTCAAGCAGGTTGGCAAGTTCTTGCTGGCGCGCCTCACTTAAATCCTGGTGGCGCTCCAGGAGACTGACCACCGCCTGCTGATCCTGCTGGCGCAGGTTTTGTGGTGGCGGGAGCGGGGTGGTATCGGGCAGGGCAACCGGTGCCCTTTCTTCTTCGCGGTAGACCACGAGTGTCGCCGCAGCCAGGTCTCCAAGGCGTTGGAAGTGACGCCCCAAGGTCATGCTGATAATGCCGGTCGCATAGGCAAATGGCAGAAAATCAGCAAAGCGTAATAGATTGCGTACAAAGGATGCTCCCCATGATATGGGGGTAAGGTTATCGTTGACCACCATTAGGCCAAAAGCTTTTTTACCGGGCGTTTGACCGCCACGTAAGACTTCAAAAAATACCGGGTAGAACCATTCGAGAAGAAAAGCGCAGACTAACCAAATACCGTCACCCGCAATGCCGGCAAATAGCAGTGCAAAGCCAACTGCTGTCAATATCAGTGACCGATAAAATACGTCTACGGCATAGGCGAGGATACGGGGCACGGGCCCGGCAGCCCGCGCGCGTAAATCGATCCCCTCGGGTGTTTCGACGTTATAGGTGGTATCCAGCAAGCCACCGCTCCTGTCTGGTAGTACTAATGATTAGTTGTGATTGGGGGTGCCGAAGACCTGGCGGTAGGCAACGCCGTATGTCGCACAAATCCAAGGAAGGGCAAATATTAACCCAATGAGAAACAGGAGGCTGCCTGCAATGTAAATGACCATCATTACCAGCAATAGACCAAAAAAGGTGAACCAGTTTTTGGTGATGGCTTTACGTGACGCCTCCATTGCCTGCCAGGGGCTTAAATTGTGATCAACAACAAGTGGCAGTGCCATCATGTAAGCCACTGAAAGATAGATACCGGGAATTACTAACAGGTAAAAACCAATTGTTACGAAGAAATATAATAAAACCATCGCCAGGCCGAGAGGCACAATTTTATCGAAATAAGAGAATACTTCGGTAGCGCTAGTCTTTTCTCCCCTGGCAATTTTTATACACACCATCATAGAGCCTGCCATAATGGGGGCCGTTATCACTATTAGTGCGATAGGCCCTAAGAAGGCTAGGAATACCACACCTGATAAGCCGCCAGCTGATGATACAGCACTCCACATTAGTGCGATTAAGATAAGCATTACTGCAGATATGCCTAGTGTGTAAAGGATAAAACTAAGCCAAATAGTTCCCATATTACTTAGTGACAAATGCCAGCCTTCGCTGAGAGCTTCACCGAGAGAAAACGAATAGTCCCCAGCTATCCCCTTCTCTACAGAGCCCAACTCCTCCATTTCTCTTGTGCTTGCCAAATCGGCTTTTGGTGCCGTATAGATGTCACTCATCCTGTTAGCTGTCCTTATTGAGATTTAGATTATTTATGGGGTGCAGAGTCTTGGGAGGGAAATATCTCACAGGCGGGAGTAGTGAACAATGCCACGCCAATACATCGGCAAATTAGGTGATACATCTTTCTCAGCATAAAATCCCAAGGGAGTGATTAAGGAATAGAATTGATGAAAAAAATACTGTGGACGAGCGGCCTGATTTTTGTGTTGATTATCGCCGGATATGTTGCTTTGCCGTTTTATTCCATCGAGCAATTGCAGCGTGCGGCGGAAATGGCTAAGTCCGATCAGCCGCAGATCAGAACTGAGAGTATCGATACATTAGAACGTTATGTCGATTTTCCTGTTTTACGTGACAATTTAAAAGTCCGCTTGCAGCAGCAGCTTCGGAGCTCCTTAAGTGATTCTATTCCTCAGGAGTTTGATGAGTTACTGAGTGCTGGCGCAAATTTTTTCATGGAGCCACTGTTACAGCAGTTTATTACCCCTGAAGGTATTGCCGATCTTCTTCGTGGAGGAGAGGATCTGGAGGTCTTTGAGCGGGAAATTTATCGGCAGGGTAGTGAAGCGGCAGATGGCTCCGAGAGTGGGCCATCTACGCGGGAAGAGAAAGAGGATTCCTGGCAGCGCATGGGGTGGCATTTTACCGACCTCAACCATTTAAGTGTTGATTACGGCGAGCATGGCCGACCTGAATTGCGTCTGCTGATGCAGCGTAATGGCCTGCGCTGGCAGTTAGTTGATATCCAGTTACTCAGTGTTAAGAATGGAGAGGGGCAGGGATGGAGATAGATAAATCGGTCAATGTATTTGGCGACCCATTGGTGCCCTGTAGCCTCGATCCCAAAACCGGTTTCTTTCGCGATGGCTGCTGTAATACCTGTAACGAGGATCTCGGTTCCCACACGGTCTGTGTCGCCGTCACCGATAAGTTCCTGGCGTTCTCGCGCAGTCGCGGCAATGATTTGAGCACTCCGATAGAGGAGTTTAACTTTCCCGGTTTAAAAGAAGGGGACAGATGGTGTCTCTGTGCCGCGCGCTGGCTTGAAGCGGAGAAATTGGATATGGCTCCCCGGGTATTTTTACAGAGTACACATGTGAAGGTGCTGGAAATTATTCCTATGCAAATATTGCGTCGCTATGCGCTGGATTTGCTTTAGTTGATTGGGTGGATCAGCTTCCTGTCCACCTATTAACTCCCTCAAATGGCGGCACGTCCCTGTGTCGCCACGCTACAGACAAGGTAGCTGCTCGGAACTTAAGAGGGCAGAAAGTCGATTGAGTAGTTTTTGGTAGTACTCTCAACGTTGGCAGAACCAAAATTGATCATGCGGATTCTCGCCAGCAACTTGCGTTCAAGTGCCGGGTTATTGAGCTCGCTCTCTACCAATTTGATCGACGCGATAGCACCATTCGGTGCGATCACCAACTGTACTGTAAGCCTTCCCTGTAGAGTTGGGTCCCTGCGCAGCGCACGATTATAGATTCCAATAATGGCCTCTTTATTGGCCTCCATAACACTGCGAATGGAATCGTCGGTACGTATGGATTTCTGTCCCCTGGCTTTGGCCACAGCTTCTTTGGCTGAACCTGCCGCCTGAGTACTCTGGACACGGGTATTTTCACGACCGGCTAGAGAAACACCACCGGTATCGCGGCTCACCTTGCCAGCGGCAACACCGCCACTGGAAGCTTTCGACTTGTCCGCGATCATGCTGCGTTCTATTTTAGTGGCTGTAGCATTACCCGAGCTGAGTTGGCCCTGGTTGTTAATATCCGACGTATTAAAACTCTCGCGCATATCCAACAGATCATCGGCGAGTGCATTCAGGCCGCTATTGGCCGCTTTCTCTCGGGCCTGCTGTACTTTGGCAACTGGGGGATTTTCAACCTTGCGCGGTTTCTCCACTGGTTTGGGCTTGTCGGGTGTTTCCGCTTTTTTCTCGGGCTTCTCCTCAGGCTTTTTCTTTTCCTCGGGTTTCTTTTGCTCCTTGGGTTTTGGCTTTGGTTTAGCTTTAGGTATTTCTTTCTTTTCCAGAATTACTTTGGCCAACTGTGGTGGTACCCTTTCGGCTTGTTCCCGGGTGAGTTCGGGAACTGGCGCAAGTGCGACAGCAATGCCGCTGATAGCCAGAGCGATCAGGCCTACACGCAACAACTTAATAAAGCGCTGATCTTCCTCTCGCGAGGCAGACCAAGGGAGTATTGTTTCCTGCAGTTGCCAGGGAGCATAACTAATCGTTGCTGTACTCATATCAAGACTCCACCCCAGAAGGATTTTCCGGTGCGGTTTGCTCTACAGCAAAAGACATATCGCGGAAGTCTGCTGTTGCACAGGTGTGCATAATTTGCTTAAGCAACTCATAAGGGACCTGCTCATCCCCCATAATAGTCACAGCGCGCCCCAAAGTTTTCTGGGTTTCGCTCAGTTCTCCCGCCCGCTCAGCGCGATATTTAAGCTCTGTTACCAGTGGTTCAATATTTTCCGCGCTGGGGTCGATATCATCGATATTGATGATAAAGCGATCCCCGACAAACAGCTGTTGATTATTGACCCGCACCACAGTAGTCACCTCGGGTTTTTGTTGAGAGGTGGACTTGGGTAGCTTTATGGTTTTATCAGTCTGCAGAACCTGTACATCACTGGTTGAATTTACCAAAAGGAAAAATACCAAGATGGTAAAGATATCCATCAGTGATACCAGGTTCAGTTTTGACTGCTGCCTTTTTTGCCTTTGTCTGCGTTCTTGCAGTTTCGCGGCTGCATTTATCTTCATAGTTTGGCCCCGCTATTTTTCCTGCTCCGGTGCATCGCCGAGAGATATCTGGGGGAACAGTTCTGCATCAACAACGGATGCAGCCACTACAGCCCGGTAGCTGCGGGCAGTATCCATGGCGGCAACCAATGTCTTGTAGGGCGTACCCTTTTCCGAAAGGATTACAAGATCATCTTTGTCGATAGATTTTTCCCGTAATTGCCGTTTTATTTGTTGTAAAACAACAGAAACTGTAGCGAAATCCGGCGAATTTTCTTCGTGTGGGATGCGTTTAACCCGCTGTCCTGCCGGGTAGTTGATATCGACATACTGCTTGCGTAAAACAAGTTCTAGCTGGCGGTTTTCCTCTACACTACTGGAACTGCCATCACTGATGCCTGGTAGGTTCAGTTTGAGCACAGAAATATGAGAAAACACCATGTTAAGCAGTAACACTGGAACCAAAATGGTCATCAAACTCATAAATGAGGTGATATCAAGCTCTGCTTCCTCGTGTCCACGCCGGCGAATGTTGATGTTCAGCATGTCGGTATCCCCTAGCTGTTAGCGGTGCGCTGTTCAGCTTTCTGTGGGCGTCCCATGGTCAGCAGGTTGAGAAATTTAACCCCAGCCATTTGCAAACTATCGACAATTTCATTGGTTTTATTTTGCAGCATTGAGTTAAATAGAAGCAGCGGGATGGCGGAAATAAGGCCAAATGCAGTGGTATTCATCGCTACAGAAATACTGGTAGAAAGCATGGTAGCTTTCTCAGAGGGATCAGCGCTGGCTACTGCGGTAAATGCAGCAATCAGACCCATAATAGTGCCGAGAAGTCCCAGCAGGGTAGCGATATTAGCAAGGGTAGCCAGGTAGCTAGTGCGTTTCTCCAGGCGGGGAACTGCTTCAAGAATTCCCTCCTCAATTGCCAGGGCAATATTCTCCTCGCGTTTGGCAAATTGCAACGTATTGATACCTGCTGCGGCAATGCGCCCCATCGCTGCGTCGTTATCGCGGGCCAGCTGCAAGATACTTTGGTAGCTGCGTTTTTGCAGCATGGGTAATACTTGTTGATAAGCCTTCTTATTGGCATTTCTGGCACGGGTTAAGAATATCCAGCGCTCTACGACCATTGCCAGTCCGATTACCAGAACGACCGCAATCGGGTACATAAAAGGTCCGCCATTTTGGAAGAAGCGCAACATCGCTTGAGTGAATTCCATGATTTAATTCTCCACAGATAAAAGTATAAATTTGTAGTGCAAAGGGGAAGAAAATCCGCCCTTACCCTTGTTGTATTAAAAGGGTCGCCGGACACTGAAGCGCAGTGCAGCGTTTCCAATTATTCGCTGAATAAATTCAGTTGCGCCGCCTTCCTTGCACCGCAAAATACATTTTTTTAAGTATTATTTGTAACTTTTTGGGCGCGTCGGCTATTTGGTTTCTTCCTGTTCGGTTTGCAGCAATTTTATTTCGCGGCGAAATTCAGAGTATTCCTGATGCTCGAATACGGAAGAGAAAGTTTGTGGTAGGACGCTGTCGAGCCTTTGCAAACTATCGGCCTGCTTCCAGGGAATAATATATAAAACTTTAGGTTGCTCCTGGCTGCCGATTACGGTGGATTCCAGAGTGGTGATTTCCTCAGCCGCTGCGACTTGTACCCAAGTCAATATGGTCAAGATGAAGCTAATATATAATTTCATTATTAAAGTCTCCGCTCCAGCTCAAGTATCCATGCGTTGAGTAATTTATCCTGTTCAATACTGGCATCTTGTGCTGCAAGATAGTGCTGCAGAGCGCGTTCTGGTTTTTGCAGGTAGAGGTCGTAGAGGATTCCCAGATTACGGTGAGCGTCGATGTAGTGTGGCCAGCGCTCTATAGCGGCCTTGTAGCATTGCTCAGCATCTTCAAAGCGCCCCCGATCGCGCATTAGCGCAGCGAGGTGGTTCCAGGCAAATATATTGTTATCGTTTACGCTAATGGCCTGGCGAAAGCTTTGCTCAGCCTCCGCGTATTTATCAGCAGACTGTTGAACGATAGCAAGATTTAGCCAGGCTCCGGAAAGTACCGGCCATTTTTCAGTAATTTGTAATAATTGTGATTCGGCCGTTGTTAAATCGTTTGCCTGGAAAGATTGATGAGCTAAATCCATCGCCGCTCGAGCCTGTTGCGGCACTCTTTGAGCATCTTGCAAATACGGGTTTTTCGTCCGTTGCTCCGCAGCCTCCCCATCGGTTGGCGATACGGTCTTTTGCAGGCCACTACATGCGCAGAGTGACAAAGCCAGCACAATGGTAGTTAGGAACCGTACCGCCGATATTTTTTTTACGGTACTCAATTCAGTGCAGTGCATCACTCCACCCCAAAGTTTTTTCATCTTTTTTATATCGCGCAGGTAACAGCTCCCCCAGTGAATGGAAGCTGCGTTTAACCCAGTCGTCGTATATACCCTCAATCGTGCGCTGGATATTGGCCTCATGAAGTTCTATGGACTTCTCCTCAAAAGGGTAGGCCTGTTCTTCCAGTAGAATTTCGTACTGTTCCAGTTCAAGGTCATTCAGGTTTTTAGGGCGCTGTGAGTCCATCAAGTCCCGGCTGAGCTGCCGGTAAACTTCTGCAAGGCGATAGTTGGCTTGAGGGGTGAATTCCGCAATACCAAACTCCAGGACTTTGCGGTAATCAGCTACTGTCGTTTGCATAGCCCGCTTTTTATTAGCGAGACTGGTTTTTAATGGTAGACGCAATGCCAGTTCAGCAAACTTTGCATAGCTCTGTTCTGCCAATTCACTTTGCGAATAAGCAGCCAGGTACCGACCGCGAGGCGATTGCAGTGAATTCTGTGCCAGTTGCTGTAGCCAGTAATTCCGTTTCGTTGTTTGTTTGGTCTGAGCATAGATTTCTACTAGTTGGAATTGTGCTTCCAGGCGTTGCTCAGCAGGCTCCGGCCACAATTTGCTGTAGTTGCGGTAGCTTTCAATAGCTTTGTCGTACTCACCAGCTTTTTGCAGGTTTTCTGCGGCCATATATAGGGATTGACGGCGAACTTCCCGATCTGGGTCTGTAGAGGCTAATTGCAGCAACTCTGTGGCTGCCGCTACTGGCATTTCCAGCGCGTCAAAGATAACAACGGCCTTGGCGGCCAGTGTTGGCGTCAAAGTATGCGCGGGATAGAATTGGCGAAAATCTGCCAGCTCTGTGCTGGCTCGCTGCCATTGCCCCAGCTGAATAAGGAAATTAATCGCATCGTATTGGGCGGTAGCGGCGATTTCCGTTCGCCCACTGTCGCGGATACGCAGTAGGTGATAGAGAGCCTCTTCGCTGGGAGCGGCATCTTCACTCTCGCGCTGGGCCAAAATGATTTCTGCCTGGCGATAGATAGATAACTGCAATTGGCGCAAGGCATCTTTGCGCAGTGTTTCATTGGGCTGATATGCGAGTGCGCGTGTGTAGGCGGCCTCAGCCTGGGGGTATTGCTTCAGGGAAAAATGGCTGTGCGCCAGTATCATCGCAATACTTAATTGCTGCTGGCGATTTGCCGGAGGTTGCCATTGGTCGGCGTGCTCGGCGGCGGCGATGGCCCCGGCAAAGCGCGATTGTTGTAGCAACTTATCGGCAGCGGCCAGCTGTACAGGCAGTGCCCTTGGGTCTTGTGGCCAGCTCTGTGCGAATTTCAAGCTCGCTTCAATATTGCGGTCTAGCCATAGAGCTTTTTGCTCAGCCTCTTGGTCGGGGGTTTGTTCATGTACTCTAGCTGCACTGAGAATGGCCCCATAGCCGGCTTCGGCGCCATACTTTGGATCTTGGTATTCCCAGGCGACCTGGCTGTAAGCGCGCCAAGCGGCGGGATGATCTGCAGCTTGCTCGAGACACTCCGCCATCAGGAAAACCATGGATGGCGTACGAGGGTCTTGTGGAAAAGTCTGTGCGTATTCCCGATATAAAGCGGCGGCACTGCGATAGGCTCCCAGTGATTGTGCGCTGACAAGGCGGCGTTCTTTCACTTTACTTGCGGGCAGCTTTGCCACCTGCTGAGCCAATTCCTGTGCGCGGGCGTGGTCAAATTGAGCCAATTCGTACAGCCATGGTTGCAGGGTTTTGGCTAACTCTTGTTGTTGAGTTTCACCTGCTGCTTGCCAGTAATCACTGTTCACACCATAGCGACGCACAAAGTCCCGCTTCGTAGGCAGAACTTCTTTATGTAGTCTCCCCGCTTGCAAGGTTTCAACGGCGAGAAGATGAAGCTGTGGGGCTTGCTCGGTTTGCGGGTAGTGATTGACGAATTGCAAAAAGGTATCGGCACTGTTGCGGAACAACTCTTTTTCCCGATACCAGGTACCGAGTGCGCTGTATAGTTGGTGCTGATAGGGACGCGGCTCTCCATCGAGGTTAAAAGACTCAATGGCTTCAGCGCCTCCCAGGTAGCTGAAGTTTAATGCAAGCCCGCGCAGGCTGTCTTCACGCAGGCGCTGCCGCCCAACAGGCAGTTCCTCCCCTTGTTCCTCACTGTGCAAAATATCCAGCGACTGGAGGAAAATTTCTGTTGATGCGCGGTAATTGCTCGATTTAAATTCTGACCAAGCCAGCATATAGCGAGCATTATCCGTAAATGGACTCGGCCCCTGCTTGAGCAATGCACGGAAATCTCGGGCGGCGCTGGGGTAGTCTTTGCGGTTGAATGCCGCCTCGCCACGGCGGAATAAGACTTCGCCGATAAATGGTGAGTCCGGTGCGCTACCGGCAATCTTTTCCAATGCCTGTAAGGCCGCAGGCATCTCCCCATCCAGTGCCCTGGCGCGGGCTAAGCGATAGAGAATGTAATCATCTTTCGGGCGCTGTGCAGAGAGACTTTGGTAATAATCGACCGCGCTGGAGTAGTCGACAATGGTATCCGGATTGTCGGACTGTTTTTGCTCCAGCCGCTCCATTTCCAAGTCAGCCAGGCGCAAATGGATTTGTTGCTGAACTTTGGGGTCGGTGTGGCTTTCCAGTGCAGTGCGGTAACTTTGCACCAGGTTTTCCAGCGCGATAGCCGGTTGCGGGGGTGGGTTTTGTGGTCCTTCACCCTGTGGATTGGGCACAGTGGCTGGGGGTAGGTCAGCCAGGGTTTGAACCGGTTGGTTGCCACAAGCCGTTAATGCACAGTAAATACCAATAGCCAAGGAGCGCAGGGCAAATATACCTGCCCGATGTGGGATGTTATTCATGCTCTTCGGCCCCGGTATTATCTGTGTCGCTGTCAGCACTGGGGCTTGTGGGGACCGCCTGCATTTGAGCATCCTGCAGGCGTGCGATAGCCAGGCGTGTATGAGCCATGTATTTACGAATTTGTTCCTGCTCCCTACCGAGCTGGGCGATGACTTCCCGGCGCAATTCGGCTTCAATCAATTCGCTGGCGCTGTCTATCGCTGCCTGCTGTGCGGGTATTCGGTCACTGGCAGTGACCACTCGATAGGCTAGCTGGCGCAATTGTGGGCCCCGCTGTGCCTCGGTATCTGTTTTCTTGCGTTGTTCCCGCCCACTGCGTAACTGATCTTTGAGCTGCTGTAGGGATTTCCGTTGTTGCCATAACTTGTCGTGATACTGTTCACTGGCTTGCCAGAGCAAAATCCCCCGGGCTTTCGCCAGGGTTTCCGCTTGTTGTTG
The DNA here is from genome assembly GCF_052467325.1 of Microbulbifer maximicatervae (SeqCode). Lineage (NCBI taxonomy): Bacteria > Pseudomonadati > Pseudomonadota > Gammaproteobacteria > Cellvibrionales > Microbulbiferaceae > Microbulbifer > Microbulbifer maximicatervae (SeqCode). The sequence continues at coordinate 3,503,284 of NZ_CP174310.1, read as the reverse complement.
GCTGGCTTTGCCGCTGTCCTGGATTTTTTTAAGACGCTCTTGTGCGCCGGTGAGAATTTCCAATAATTCCAGGGTTTCACTTTGATCATCTGGAGTGGCGGTGGTCGCCAATAAAGTGAGTGCGTCGCGCTCCCGCTCAATTTGCTCGAGTGCTGCTCTCAAATGATCATATTGCTGTGTTGCCATCTGCAACTGTTGGTCAAACTGAGCGCTATTGTAGTGATCGATAATAGTTGTGCGGCGCAGGTGGCGCTCTTCGATAAGATCGGTGAATTGGGGCAGCTTATTTTCCCAAGCTTGCAGCACCAGGCTCAATTGCTGCAGATCGCGCAACTCGGTAAGCCGCAGCTGGAAACGGTCGCTTTGTAAAATGGGGCGCAAAAAGTGCTGGTTATCACGCAGGAGGGGTGAAGCCTGGGCCAATTGCAACCAGCCATAACGCCATGCTTCCCGTTGAGCGGCATCATAGGCCAGGGGCTCCGATGCCAGGGCTTGCTGTAACTGCTGTAATTCTGTAAGCGTTTCTAGGTAATAAGCTTCAGCGCTTCGATATGTGTGCAGGGCAACAGGTCGATTTTCCAGTTTTTCGTAGCCATAAGGTAGCGCAACCATGGCTTCCCGTGCTGCGGGACTATAGTGGTGTTTATCTAATAAAAATTGCAGTGCATCTATGCCCGCCTGATAGTCTTCACCGTTGATCGAGGACCAGGCCATCCCCAGGAGTGCTCGAGTTGCCCAGGGTGTGTTAAGACGGACCTTGGAAAAAACTTCCTTGGCTGCGGTGTGTTGCTCCGCTAGGGCGAGGGCGTATCCCATCCCAATATGGGCTTTATCGACAAGTATAGGAATCTCTGTTGATGGAATATCGATCGCAGCTGAAAAATCGATGGCCGCTTGATATTCACGGATTGCCGCTGGTAACTCTCCGGACCTAGCGTAGGCTGCGGCCAGATTAATACGTCCAAGTAATCTTTCCGCAGGAAATAGATCACTGGTTTCCAGCAATTTTTTTGCTGCGGTAAGGTCACTGTTACGCAGGGCGAGGTTGAGAGGTAAGGATGATCCCTCGGCAACCCCGGATTTCTCCAGGTGTGTTATTGCTGTAGAAAAATCACCATTCAAGTAATTTAACTCAGCCAATTTTAACCATGCAGTGCGCCGGTATTTGGGCGCTGTACTGGTATTTCCCTGCTGCTCAAATAATTCAGCCGCACGTCTATGTAAGCCAAATCCAAGGCTAATACCGCCCTCAATCAAGGCGGCGTTATCTCGATGAATCTGAATTGAGTCTCTCTGTTGGGCAACTAACAGTGTACTCAGAGCATCAAAATAATTTCCCTGGAAATAATTGTAAAGAGTGGTGCCATAGGCTAGATCCTGAGCCCTTTGGTACTTTTGTTGGACCTGTTTTTCGTCGCCGGAATTTTCCTTATCGGCTATAGATTCAGCTTCTTGAGCGCAAATACTGCCCGTTACAAGGGTGAGTGCCAGGCATAGGGTACGGGTAAGAGATGGGTAGTACATGAGTGATTAGGGAGTCGGCCACTGCACTAACTCAAACTCCGGCTGCTGTTTGCCAGAACTGTCTGAGATTACCAGCTCAATGACGGCAGGCTCATCAGTTTTATTTAATTCCAGCTTGGCCGCTCGCTTGTACTCGCGTCCTTCGGGTCCCAAGCCCGTTACAAAAGCAGAAATAGTGTATTCACCGGATTTCAGGTTGCCTTTGTAGAGTGGTTGAATACCACCGCGAATGAGCGCTTCCCTTTGATGTTGCGTATAGAGATGACTAGCACTTAGTTTATTGTCAATGTGAAGCTTTACTGCATTCAGAGTGAAATAGTGGCCCACGTCCATAGATACATAAAAAGCGATCTGACTCTGTGCCGGATATAACAAATCTTCCTCAAGGATTAATAAATCCCTGTTGAGTTTGAGCACATCGCGCTTTAATTCCTCCAGCTTCTCTGCGGAGAAATCATTTTCTTGGGCCTGCAGGAATACTGAAGCAAAAAAGCTGATAAAGAAAATCAAGCACTGAAGAGGGCGTCTCATGGCAGACCTTTTGATGGGAATCGGCATTATTCTATGGTCGGCGCAAATTATGTCAGGGGATCAATGATCTGATGTGATCTTGTTGGCAAATTTTCTATGAAGATAAATTGGAATACTCAAAGATTCTCTAAACCGCGACTGAAAAACAGCTTCCGGTTACTATCGATAACCACTGCTTCAAATTGGGGCAAGCGATTGATTAGCGCCAAGCCCTTTTCTTTTCCGAGAACAAATACACTGGTAGAAAGTGGATCGGTATCAAATCCACGCGGGCCAATAATGCTGACACTGATCAATTTGTCGGTATCTTCTTCTGATGTTGTAGATGGCTTTCCAGTCGATGGATTAAATATGTGGTGGACTCTGTCCTGCTGTTCATCGATGAAATAGCGCTCATAGTCTCCAGATGTGGAGATAGCGATATCACGCAGGGGAATAACCGCAGCATTTTTACTTTTCTCTCGGGGATGGCGAATACCCACTAACCAGGGTTGCCCCTGTTTATCTCCGAGCATGCGTGCATCGCCGCCAGCACTGACACTGGCACAGCAAATTTCTGCTTGCTTAAGAATCTCAATCGCTCGATCAACAGCATATCCTTTGGCGATACCGCCCAAATCTATTTTTGTATCCTCGTGACCAAAACTCAGGGTGTTGGTCTTTTTATTCAGTTTTAAGTGACGGTAATTCAAAGCTTCTAAAAGGGAGTCTGTCAGCTGGGCACCGGCTTGTTTTTTCTGGCGAAAATCATAGTGCTTACCCAGGGTGGCATAGCTGATATCAAACGCTCCATTGGTAAGTTGGCTAAACCAGAGAGATTTATCAATCAGGCTGGTGAGCTCTTCCGAAATATTGACCTTGCCCAGGCCAGCCGTGCGGTTGACCAGTGATAATTCACTATCTTCCTTGTAAGGAGATAACTGATTGTCGAGGCGCTGGAATTCCGCCATAACCTCTTCAATAAGATGCTCGGCTTCATTACTGTCTTCATGCCAAAGTTGCATGCGCACCTGAGTGCCCATAATGGCACGTTCAGCGTAGTGCCATTCGGCTAAAGTGGAAGTAGCGCACAGGGTGGCACTACACAGTAAAATAACTTTAATAAAGCGGAGCATCACTATTCCAACTTAAACAATGGACTCAAAGGCGGTCATACTGTCTTGTAAAGTGCTATCGCCGAGCCCATGGTCTGGAAATAGCGTGGAGAAATTACCCTGCTCCCCATGCAGGGCCATATAATTGAGTATGACAGTCTCTACCAAAAGGTTGACGTTGTTAGCTGCTGGAGTGGAAGTGGTTTCTACATCACCGGAGCTGCGCATATAGCCGAGTTGTTGGTGGATTGCCTGCTCGTCTACCGTACTGCCAATTAGCTGTGGCCGTCCTGCTGGGTTGTATACCAGGAAAAATGAAGCGGCAGTTTGCTGGTCATCGCCGGTCCAGACTCCCTTGCCACGGCCCTCTACTGAGTCGTCCAGTGTTCCGTTGGAGAAAACAGAACCGTCACTAAAAACATAAATCATCAGCGGCTGGTTGCGGCGTGCGGCATACTCCAGGCAGGCGCCAATACAGCGTCCTGCGCGTAGATCTCGCAGTTCACCGGTAGCTCTATCACCTGTGTGATAATCGTAACCTCCCATACTGATCGTGCCGGCGCCGGCATACCCATTGATCACCAGTTTCATAACTGAAGCAGTTTTTTGGAACTCGCTGTCGCTACTCAGCTCTGAGCTGGTAAATATGCCGGAAGGGCCAACGATATCCGGATCGGATTCGGGGTTTAAGTCGGCGGGGTTGCCGAAGCGATCAGCCAGGTCAGCACTTTTCATATAACCGCAGCGCACCAGGTCTTTAATAACGGCATCGGTGCTCACTTGGGTGTCTACATTACTGAGCTTTGCTTCAGATATGCGGTACATCGACTCCATAACTGCAACGGTGTCTTCCTGGCTGAGTAAGCCCACCAGGTCTCCCACATCTACCAGGCCGGTTACATCGGAAGAGCGATCTACCTTGGTTGGGCGGACTTCGGGATTAATCATGGCGGAAGGAGCCATGGAATTGCCGCCGGAATCGCTGGAGCTGGAGCCAATCAGCGCGAGCAGTGAGCCATTGGCTCCGGCTTGGTTGATACCGTACATCGGATTGTGCGGATTGTTTCCGGTATCATTTTCGGAGCGTGCAGGAATAACCGCACCATTTGTCGCCGATGCCGTGCCGCTGCTGATTTTCTCCAAAATACCGCGCAACATGCCACTATCACTATGAAAGGCGAGGCCCAGGTCAGTGTTAATAAATTCATCACTGAGCGACGGAATCATATCTCCGGGGAGCCCTTGTTTGTTGTAGCCAGCGGTACTGAGGAAATCCATTTGTCCGCCCTCTTTACCTACCAGCACATTGGAGCCTGAGATATTGGCGCCGCCGGCGAGGTCAAAACAAATAAAAGGAATTTTGCCGGCGCCGAAAGAGCTGACATCACAGGGGCCACCATTGCTTTGCCGCAGCGCTTCCAGATCTGAAGACAGGGCTGCATGGGCACTGCGGGGGTCGGCAAACAAGCTAAATACGGAGCCTCCCAGCACGGTTGCCATACCTGCTCGAAAACCCTGGGCGAGAAAGTCGCGACGTGTTACCGGGCGGCGGTGGTCCGGGTGCCGCAGGGGCTGGTCCAGATCAAAATGTTTTTTCTTGCTCATAATATTCCCGGATATAGTTATCGGTATCGCGGCTATTTATTGTTAAGTGGTTTTGCAGGCAGGCGCCATTAGTTATTGCCTGCCTGCAAAGCTGCTGGTTCTTTTCTTGCGAGATTAGTGAATCAGGATCATCGCACTGCCCATTGCTGCAGCGCATACGGCTTTCACAGTGGTTTCTGTGCGGTCTGACTCGCAACTGCTGCCACAAGCAGTCATGGTATCGATTAGTGAGTCAAGTTCAGCCTCTACAGAAGCCAGGTCAGGAGCGCTGGCCAGCTGTGAGACACTGCCGTCGTGCCAGTTCATCTCGTGGCCAAGCAATCCTTCCATAAGTGGATCGATAATCAGCGCCCGCTTGCTGGCACTATCGAAGGCAGTGTCGGCGGAAGCACTGAAGTCAAATCCGCTGAAATAGCTGCTGCGGTCACTGGAGTCCACTAAAGTACTGCAGTATTTCACTGCCAGCTGGGTAATACCCATTTGCTGCGCTGCCAGGAATCCTTCGATATCACTATCTACCGGAAGCTGGCGCTTCACTGTTTCCCAAGTTTCGTAGATATCCGGGTCGGCCATGGAAACTCCGGTCGCCTGGGACAGGTTTGCATGAATTTGTTCAAACCGGCGCAATCCTATGCGGGATTGCGGGTCAAGATCAGCATCCTCGGCCGGTTCCGCTGAAGTGTCTGCTTCCCGGTTATAAGTTTCGCTGCCAATTTTTTCGAAGGTCAGGAAAAATTCATCGTCGAGGGCACCTTTATCCAAAGTGATAATGGTTCCGAGTCTGGATAACTGCTGACCTTCACCTGCCACGTAACTATCGTCGACAGAGGTAGCCAATTTGGCCCAGGCTTGGCCTACTTCTGCCTCGCGACCGTTAATACCGATCCGGATTCCCTCAATGGCGACCCCCGATGGATCGACAGTCTCGTCGAGGCTGACAAAGGTAGGTTCGCTAAAGAGGTAGGCGTAATTATCAAATTGCTGAACAGTAAACATGACATAGCTTTCGGCAATGCCAGTGTGCTCTTCAACCTTAAATAAAAGCAGATATTTTTCACCGACACCGACTTCGTAGTTGGTGGCAATATCCTCTTCAGACAGCGCTCGGGAGTGAATTGCCAAAAGGCGAATGGAGCCCTCCCAGCTATTTCCGTTACTGACTTCACTACCTACGGCGAGCGCGAAGGTATCGTCCCAGGTGGATAGCAAACCGGCTTCGCTGAGGTCAGGCTCCCCTGTGTTTGAGCCATTGACGTAAAGCTTGCGCCCATTAATTGGATCGTAAGTGGCCACCACGTGCTGCAGGCTGGCTTGTACAACCTGGTCAGCGTCATCGGTTTCCAGGGCAGGCATACCATCCGCATCTGTGTTGTCGTTGCGGTTTTGTACGGTGTAGCTGTATTGATCCTGACCGAGGGTAAAGTTGCGAATATCATCACCACCGGAGTAGGTGATGATTCGCGCGGGCCCATCTTGTGAGACATTGGCCGGGGCGGCCCAGATTTCGATAGAGTATTCACCGGTGGCAGTGAGGGTATCGTGAAGTTTGCTGCTGGTGGCTGTAGCCCCCTGTGCTTTTCCCCCTTTTAATTGCAGTCCCCAGGATTCGATCCATTCCACATCGCCGGAGAGGGCGAGATCAATTGCAGGATTTACCCCAGAGGTATCGTAGGCTGTAGTGCCGCTGCCGGTTTTAAATTCGTAAAGAGCAATTGCATTACTCTCGATTCGGCCACCACTACTTGCGACAATACCGTCTGTCAGGCGCAGTGCCTTACTGATAACCCAGTCGGGGTCCACCTCGGTGACACTGATGGTGTCGGCAAAGGCCTGAATTGCATCGGTCATTTCCGCTTCGTTATCTGAGCAGTCATCCCAACAGTTATGATATTCACTACCCAGTCGCACAGAGAATCGAGATTCGCTTGGAGAGTCCAGATTTATTTTACTAACTGCATATTCGTATGCCAGATCAACATCGGAACTGGCGAAATAAGGGGTTTGTGCGGTTGTTGCCTCTTCACTGTGACAGTTGGCGCAGTAGCTGCGTAGAAGTGGATAAACTGTGGAGCTAAATCCGCTGCTAGAGTCAGGAAAACTTTTGCTGGCACCTACTTCACGCTCGACAGGGGCGACAAGGGTTATCGTGTTGCTCAGACTACCGGTCGCTCTAGCCCATTCCTCAATATAGTTGGTAATAATTTCCGCACAGGCATCATCGCTTGATAGCCAGCAATTGTGCCCTCCGCCAACCTTGGTTACCAAGCGGGACTCTTCGGGTGATGATAAATTAATTAGCTCGCGCCCCGCATTGTAGGCAGCATTGATATCGTCACCACGAACAAAATGCGGACTCTGATTATTTTCAACGTGACAACTACCGCAGCGATTTGTTGCCGCCAGGTTATCCCAAATATAGAGTTTGTATTGGTTGACATCTTCGGTCTCTGGGGCTGGCCCGGCATAGGCTGCGGTACCATCACTATCAGTGGTGTCAGGCTGACTTTCCGTGCCCTCGCCACTGCCACCACTACAAGCACTGAGGGCTAAAGCGGCACAAAACAGAGAAGCAATACCCAGGGTGCGGGTGGTTAACGAATTTTCCACTGTTGGGAGACATTTATAGAATTTCATTTTTTAATCTCCCGCGCAGTAAACCGCAGTGTCTGCGTATACCTGCTTGAGTTTGTAGCCGGTATTGCTGAAGTCATCAGTAATCGTTTCTATTCGTGCGCGGTCGGTGGAATCTTCCGGCTCGCGCAGACAAACCTGACGAAAAACCTTTGTCACCTGGCATTCAGCAAAGGCACGGCTATTGGATAGTTCTTCTCCCAGGGATTTCATGCCGTTACCACTGCCGGACAAGCTGTCACTCCAGCCCAAATGCATATTTGTTCCCTCTCGCCAGTAGTTAACCCAGCTGTCGTCGGGAATGATAAATCCGTAGGGGAAATTACCGCTGTTGATCAGGTTTTTGGCCTTGACACGGCTACCTGTTTCGGGATCGACATCGCCGGCTGCGTTGTAGTCAAGGACTCCCTCTTCACCATCGGGATCACTGTCTGCATCGTACACGTAGTCGTAATAGGCAAATGCCTGGGCCATGGGGTCCATGCCGCTATGACAGCCGATACAGTTATTTTGAAATACGCGGCTATCGCCCCCAGGACTGCGACTCACATCCTGGCGGATGCGATCCGGTGAGCGGGAGGTATCCTGTACCTGCTCCATGTCGTTACACAGGTGATTGAGCATCGTGAAGCGAAACATGGCGCGATTGGTTCCGGCACTAAAAAACGCCTTGGCCGCAGCGCGGCTGGTAAGAATACCGGCGGTGGCATTTGCCGGGAGGCCGTTTAGGGAGGATTGAGTTTCCTGCACCAAATTATCCTGTAGGGAATAGCCACCAGCTTCCAGGGACTCATAGTGATCATTGTCGCCAGTGCTATAGGATGGCAAACCAGAAATATTACCGGTATAGAGAATATTGGCTGACAACAGCTGACGGAAGTCCATATCATCCCGAACCATACCGATCACAGTCGCGCTGTAATCATTCAATGGTTCAAACGCGTCCTGTTCCTCATTGGTCCAGGGCGTTGCCAGATTTTTTAACGTTACATTGTAGAAGGCATCACTTTCCATTGCGGTATAGGCCGCAGAGGTAGGATCGCCATTTTCAATATCCTCTGCCATATCCAGTAGTACGCTCTCACTGGGAATGGTTCCTGTGATACGGCTGTGAATTTGCAAGGCCTGGTCCTGCGATGCGGATAGGGCAGAATTACTCCACAGACCCACTCCGAGCAGTGCGGTTGCCGTGGTGAGCCGGAATACACGCGCTCGAGACGAATTATTTTTCATTGGACTATTTTTGTCGGTGAGATCACTGGGGTGTGGCAAAACAGTCTAAAACCAGATTTAAATAATGTCAGAGTGACTTTTAATATTTGCGTCCCAGTTGGCAAACTTTTTGTGCACAACTTGCGAGAATTACCCTTAACGGTCAAAGCCGTAAAAAAGTTCTCAGGCTATAGAGCACAAAAGGCGAGCCCTGCTCATGCCAACCCGGGTGGATAACAAAAATGAAATGTTTGCGTGCGGTGCCGCTTTTACTCCTGGTGGCGGCGTGTAGTGGTGGTGGCAGTTCCAGTAGCGACGAAGATCAAGCTGAAGATCCCGTAGTGGAGGATTATCCTGTTGCTTTTGTGCGTCGCCAGCTAAGTACTGACGATGACGGCGGCTTATTGGAAGACGATATCTATGAGCCCGAAGAATTCTTTGCCGGTGCCGAGCTGATATTAAAGGACCGTGCAACTGCCAGTGCCACAGAAACGGTAATTACTGCGGATATTTTTGACGGTGATTACGATGTTAAAGATCTGAACACTTCAGCGGATGGCAGTCAGCTTATCTTTGCCATGCGGGCACCGGAAATTGAAGACGCCGATGATGACGATCAGCCCACTTGGAATATCTGGATTTACAATAACGAAACAGAAGAACTAAACCGGGTAATTGAGTCAGATTTAACTGCAGAAGAAGGTCAGGATATCGCCCCGGCATTTTTACCCGATGGGCGTATTGTTTTTTCATCTACACGACAGCGTCGCTCCAGGGCTCTACTGCTGGATGATGACAAACCACAGTTTTCAGCTCTGACAGAAAACCGGGAAGACCCAGCGTTCGTACTTCATGTTATGGAGTCGGATGGTACTGATATGACCCAGATATCTTTTAATCAGAGTCATGATTTAAATCCAATTGTACTTAGTGATGGTCGTATTCTCTTTAATCGCTGGGATAATGCTGCGGGTATCGACAAATTAAGTCTTTACACGGTAAAGCCAGATGGTTCTGATCTGTCGGTCTATTACGGTTATCACAGTCAAGATACAGGAACCGAGGATACTGAGGCTGCTTTCAATCGCCCACATGAAATGCCCGATGGCCGCCTTTTGGCTACTCTGCGTGCTCCTTCCGGTCTCACCCTTGGTGGGGATCTAATTACGATTGACGGAATTGTCTATAGCGAAGCCTACAGTGAACCAGAGCAAAGTGGCGAAATGGTCGGACAGGCTTCTATCACTGTGGGAGAAGTTACTACCGACGATACCATTTCCCCTCACGGCACCTTTGCATTTGCGTGGCCGTTCTACGATGGCACCAGTCGATTGCTGGTAGGTTGGAGCGAATGCCGGGTTATCAATGCAGAAACCGAGCTACTGGAGACCTGTCCAGATAGCGTTGCCGAAGATGAAGAAATCCAATTGGCAGACCCATTATACGGTCTGTGGATTTACGACTATATTGCCGGTACCCAGCTTCCCATCGTCGTTGTGGATGAGGGTGAAATGATTTCTGAAGGGGTTATTCTGGAGCCCCGCACTGAGCCCACCTATATTCCGGACCCAGTTGCTGGAATTGATGTCGATGCAGACCTGGTGGAGGAATCTGTTGGCGTCCTGGATATTCGTAGTGTTTACGATTTTGACGGTGAGGATATTGTCGGTATCGCAACCCTGGCAGATCCTGCCCAGACCAGTGCTGATTTGCGTCCAGCTCGATTTCTGAAAGTTTCCAAAGCTGTGGGCATTCCCGATGATGATGTTCTCGACTTCGATGGAGCAGCATTTGGCCGCAATGGCAGTCAGGGGATGCGTGAAATATTAGGTTATACCCCTATACAACCCGATGGCTCCGTCAGGGTAAAAATTCCTGCAGATATGCCCCTGGCAATTTCAGTTGTTGATGCGGATGGTAAGCGTATTTTTGATCCTCATGACAACTGGTTACAGTTGCAGGCGGGAGAAGTGCGCAGCTGCAACGGTTGCCATACCAGCGATAGTGAAATTCCACACGGTCGTACGGACATGCAGTTGGAGTCGGCATGGGATGGAGCACCGACATCGTCTGCACCGTTTGACAATACCGAGCCTGCGTTATTGGCAGAAATGGGCGAGACCATGGCCCAACTGTTGGCCCGTTATGTCGGTGAGGCCGAGCTTGAAGGGGATCTACACTTTACTGATTTGTGGACTGATCCTGCGGTGCGCACAAAGGATGACGAACTATTACTCTCTTATGGCGACTTGAGCACGGATGCACCAGTGGATTCCACCTGTTTAACGGAGTGGGAGGGCAGCTGTCGAATCGTCATTCACTATGAACAGCACATTCAGCCTTTATGGGATTTGTCCCGCGAGGTACTGGATAGTACTGGTGCTGTAATAGATGACTATACCTGTACAGGTTGTCACTCCCCCGTCGATGCCGCTGGAGCAATACAGATCCCCGATGGACAATTAGATCTCACCACCTCAGCGTCTTCAGTTAACGATGCGTGGTTTATTTCTTATTCGGAGCTGGTGGTTGACCGTGCCGAGCTTGAATTGGTCAACGGGGTTTTAACCGCACGACTTGTACAAGAATATGACAATGATGGAAATCCGGTTTACGAAGTCGATGAAGATGGTGAGCTGGTGCTCGACAGTAATGGTGACCCGATCCCTGTAATGGTCACTGTCAATATTTCCTCTCCCTTAGCGAGCTCAGCACTTGAGAGCTCGTTTTTTTCTCTCTTTGAGGATGGTGGTGCACACCAGGGCTATTTAGAGGGTGCCGAGTTGCGCTTGATTGCCGAGTGGTTTGATATTGGCGCTCAGTACTATAACGATCCTTTTGCGGCACCGGCAGATTAAACCATGTTGAAATTACTTCGATATTTTACTGGTTGTTTCCCGGTACTTATATTTCTTCTCGTTTTTGCAGCGCGAGCTTCTTCTGAAGAAGCATCAGCGGATTCTGTTGTGTTAGATGAAACTCCGCCGGCAGAACTGGAAGTTACTGAGCTAATAGATGAGGATGAAAGCCCTAAGAATGCTGAATTGGTCACAGTGGGCAATGCATTTATCAATATTTATCGCGGCCCGGGTCGCGGTTATCCGATTTTCTATGTGGCGGAATATGGTGAAAAGATTTGGTTACTTAAGCGCCGCACCGACTGGGTAAAGGTGCTGACTTCGCGCAATAAAAGTGGCTGGGTAAAAGTAGACGATTTACGGGAAGTCTATGGAGAAAACGGGGAAGTTGTGCGTGTGTCACTACCAGACTTTTCTGATGTTGATGATGGCTACTTTTATCTGGGGTTGAGTTACGGAGATTTTGCTGGAGCAAATTCTCTGGGTGTTAGTCTAAGTTACCAATTTACCCCCAATTTATCTTCAGAATTACGTGCGACCCAAGCGGTAGGTTCCTATTCAGACAGCCAGGTATACCAGGTGGCGATGGTCCACCAGCCATTCCCCCACTGGAAAGTTTCCCCATATTTTGTTTTGGGTGCTGGGGTAAATATCACCTCTCCAAATGCCACGATTGTCGCCACCGAGGATCGACAGGATACAACTATGTTGGCCGGACTGGGGTTGCGCACTTATCTATCGCGCCGTTTTGCCATTAGGGCTGAATACACTAATCATTACTTGCTTACCACGCAGGAAAATAATCAGGAGATTGTCGAGTGGAAACTTGGTTTCGACGTATATCTGTAGGCTCTGCGGCGCTTTCAGCGTTGGTGGGGACTCAGGTATGTAGCGCCCAGCAGGATGATGATGTGCTCGCGGATATTGTCGCACCAGAACTGGAGCGTCGGGAGATACGTGATGCCCTGATAGATAGTGAAAATATAGAAATCGGTCTGTTTGCAGGTGTTATCAACGTCGAGGATTTCGGCTCAAATTCCCTGTACGGTACTTCAGCGGCCTACCACATCAGTGAAGATTTCTTTATTGAAGCCACCTATGCCCAGACCGAGTTAGGAGAATCCAGCTTTGAAAGGTTGAGCGGTGCTGCACCACTGTTGACTGATGAGCAGCGTGAACTCAGTTATTACAATACCTCTGTGGGCTGGAATATTTTCCAGGGTGAGTACTTTGTATTTGATGACTGGGCCTTCAATGCCAATTTTTATGTTGTTGGAGGTGTGGGAAATACCTCGTTTGCTGACGAAGAGCACTTCACTTACAACTTTGGTGCTGGCGTGAGGATGCTTGCCAACGATTGGCTCGCTGTTCGCATGGATGTTCGCGATCATGTTTTTGAACATGAGTTATTTGGCGAAGCACAAGTTACCAATAATCTTTCCGCCCAATTGGGGCTCACCATCTTTTTCTAGATAACCAATAAATAACAAGGACTCTTCCATGAAATACCTGGCTGCTTTCTTGACCCTGCTTTTATCAATATCGCAGGCCTACGCCGCAGAGCCCTCTAAGGATTTTACCTTGAGTTCCAATCAGGGCGGAAACCTTAGGCTCGCAGAGCAGCGCGGTGATGTCATCATGCTTAATTTTTGGGCCTCGTGGTGTGGTCCCTGTCGTCAGGAAATGCCGCTGCTGGATCAGTTACACGCCCGCTATGAAGCTGCAGGCTTCCAGGTTTGGGGGGTTAATGTGGATGCTCAACGTAAAGATGCGGACTCTCTACTGGCAAAAATTCCGGTGGATTTTCCGATCCTTTTTGATAGCAAAGGGGAAGTGAGCAAAATGTATGGTGTTGCAGCTATGCCCAGCACCGTGTTTATCGATCGCGATGGAAATGTTCGCTATATCCACAAAGGCTATCGCGATGGAGATGAAGCCGCCTATAAGAAGATGATTAAGGAACTGATTCGGGAGTAGTGTCATGCGTGCATTGTTCCTAGTTTGCACTCTCTTGTTGAGCACAGGTTGTACTATTAATCCTTGGGTTGCTCCTTATGAACGACAATTTATTGCCGATCCTATTATGGGGTTTGAACAGGACCCTGTAGCGGCTCGTTACATGAATCATGTGTACGAAGCCCGTGAAGCTGCGCGGGGTGCTGAAGGGGGAAGTGGAGGTGGATGTGGCTGTAACTAAGCTTCTATCTCGCTGGAGCGGACTATTATTTTTAGGACCGCTCATGGCCGTTGCCGCAGTTCTTCCCGAGGAGAGAGCGGACAATATGTATCATGCCTATAGCGGTGGTGGAGTGACTATTGATGGGCCCTCCCTATTGATTCGAAAGAATGTCGGCAACAATGTATCCCTGTCTGCAAATTACTATGTGGATATGATATCCGGGGCATCTATTGATGTGGAAGCCACCGCTAGTGAGTACACTGAGCAGCGAGATGAGTTCTCTTTGGGGGCTGACTACCTGGTGGATAAAACCACAATCAGTATGGGGTATACCAATAGTTCCGAGAATGACTATGAGGCGCAAACAGTTGCCTTCGGAATTAGTCAGGGGTTCTTTGGCGATTTGAGCACCCTTGGTTTGCGGGTGAGTTACGGAAGCGATGATGTATTTCGTAATGGCGATGACAATTTTGCTGAGGATGCACAGCATCGCCGCTATGCATTTAGTTGGAATCAGATCCTCACGCAGAAGCTAATTGCTGAATTAAGTGTGGAAACGGTGGCTGACGAAGGTTTTCTTAATAATCCGTATCGCAGTGTCAGATACCTTGACGAATCCTCTGGCAGCGGATTTAGTTATCAAGCTGAAGTTTATCCAACAACTCGCAACAGTGATGCCGTTGCTTTAAGGGCTAAATACCGGCTGCCTTACCGAGCAGCCGTCAAGGCCGAATACAGACACTATGCGGATAGTTGGGGTGTTGTTTCGGATAATGTTGAGTTTCGCTATATCCACCCCTGGAAGGAACGGGATGAATGGGTTTTAGAGGGAAAAATTCGTTATTATCAGCAAAGTAGTGCAGACTTTTACAGCGATCTTTTCCCCTATCTCAACGCTACTAATTTTCGTGCTAGGGATAAAGAGTTGAGTAATTACACAACTCTAGCCCTTGGGTTTGGTGTATCTTACGAGCTGCCAAAACGTTGGTCAGTACTGAAACGACGCAATACGATTAATCTCTATTGGGACCATATCCTATTTGACTATGAGGATTTCCTAGATGTCACCGTGCATGGTTCTGATACATCTATCAGTCCTGGCGAGGAACCGGCTTATAGTTTCTCTGCGAATGTAATTCGATTATTTTGGTCAGTCCGTTTTTAGGAATGGGAGCCTCTGCGTTCTGTTTTTCAACAAAAGAAAAAGATGCAGAGGCTTCATAGTCTGAGCCAAATTTGACTGTTGATTTATTGCATAGAGTAATCCCGAAGAATTTCTCCAATCCTTATACGGTAGTTATCAAATAGTTGTTTTTTGCCTAGGTGTTGTGCATCACAATGTGCCTTGTGATTTTTCCAGTTCACTACAGACTCTTCATCCCGCCAAATAGAGAGCGACAAAATTTTTCTTGGCTGATTGAGGCTTTGAAATCTCTCGACTGAGATAAATCCATCGAAGTTAGTTAGGTGTTCTTTTAGGTCCGCTGCAACGGCCAGATATTTGTCTTTTCCTGAAGGCTTTGGTGTAACTTCAAATATGACGGCGATCATCAGTGACTTTCCTGTGGGAACTTCAGGTAGGTTTCTGGCACAGCATTTAAAAAGCTTCGCTTCTCTTCAAGAATAAACTTCTCTCTCGTCGCAAACTGAAAATTTTCACTGCCCTGAGGAGACTGCTTAAGCAGTTTTCGATATTGTTCATAATGAGCCAAGCTATCGAAATTAATAATACCAAAGGCCTGAAAGTTGGTGCCCTCAGAAGGTAGATAATATCCTAGTAGTCGTCCGCCACAATTGGGAATGATTTTGCCCCAGTTCTCAGCATACTGCCGGAAAGCATCAAGCTTAAACGGATCGATCTTGTATTCAATAAAACAGGTTACAGTCATCTAAGTTGCCTCTATTCATAATTTGCTGGCATTCTAGATGGTTTAATTTTCTATACTTCGGTGGTCAGCGAACTGTTGCGAGGGTAACCATGGAACCTGACATTTCGGTAATATCCAGTTTGATTGGGGATCGGGCGCGCTCAAAAATATTGATGGCGCTTATGAGTGGAAAAGCACTGACAGCAACAGAGTTAGCCTGTGAGGCCGATGTGACTGCACAGACTGCAAGCAACCATCTTTCCAAGCTGGTAGATAGCAAGCTGCTGATAGTTCGCAAGCAGGGTAGGCACAAGTACTTTCAGCTGGCGAGTCATCAAATTGCCGAAGCGCTAGAGGCGTTGCTCAATCTGAGTAGCACCCTGGTACCTCAAAAAGTTACCACTGGACCCGCAGATCCAGATTTAAGGAAGTCCCGTATCTGCTATGACCATTTAGCAGGAATGACTGGTGTTCTATTGTACGAGGCGCTATTGGCTAGTGAGTTACTCTCTGAGCAATCACAGCAAGTTTCCTTGACTGAAGAGGGCGAAATATTTTTCCAGGAACGAGGGGCAGCCGTAACGAGTTTTAAGCAACGTAAGCGCCCTGTTTGCAAGTCATGCCTAGACTGGAGCGAACGAAAAAGCCACCTTGCAGGCAGCTTGGGCCAATGGATACTCGAAGATGCCTTGGCAAAGCAGTGGGCGGTTAGAAGAGCGGACTCCAGGGCGATTACTTTCTCCCAGAAAGGGCTTTTACTGTTTTCGAAGCGTTATCAGATTGATTGCTCCAAGTTGCTATAAATTATTTGTCAGCTCGTTATCAGATTAAAGGAAAGCCCCGTTAACCATATCAACTGTGCTCCATAGCTGAGACGTTGGTGCAGGCCGGGGTTGATTTTTTCCTCGTAGGCTTTTTTTAAGGTAACAGTAAAATAGATAGAAGCGAGCAAGCAGGCTGTACTAAATAACCTGAATTCTATTGAGAAGTAACTACTGAAAGTACTTAGCAATGGCGCAATGAGTAAAGAAAACAACATAAACATCCCCGCCCAGGAGTGTATCTGGCATTCAAGACTGGGGGTTTTTGTATAGGGATCCGCATCCATAGGAAAATAACCCGCAACCCAGGTTCCAATACTGTGGATAATAATTAAAACTCCAATGATGGTAAGTACAACTGGGGCCTGTTCAATTTGAATTATATGCAGACCAAATAAGAAGAATAATATGCCAAGTGGGTAGTTGTTAATGAGGGGGGAGAGCTTCTGGGTTGGGCTTCCAACGGCTCCTAGTTCGCTACAGAATTGTCTTGAATGGCTATAGCCAGAGTATTTTGCTCCTGCCAATGTAACACCTACAACCATCCATACCAGCGAGAGAAACCCCAAGTAAGCAAACACTGTATGAGCCCCGACTGGTTATGTTGGGGCATAAGATAGCACTAGGGAGCCTCTGAATAACTCCGTGATACCTCTGGCATACAGAGCGGTTCACAATCAAGGCGCGGCTTCGCAGGAATGTCTAGACCTTTCAAGAAGTCGCAACGCGGAGTGTGAATCGCTCTGTAAGCCCCGAAGGGCGGGCCTTGAAGGCCACAGCTGCTGCGTTGCAGCTCTTGCAAAGGACTAGGCCATTCGCGGCTAGCTGCGCCTAACATCTGCAGCCTTCAAGACCCGCAGAGGCATTACGGAGTTATTCAGAGGCTCCCTAGATAAAAAGTCCTTTCAAGTTAATCCTTGTCTTCAAACGTGCCAGGTTTATTGCTATTTCAACTTTATCTAAAAGCGATTATTGCCATAAAGATAAGTGTTTTTGTCCTTATTGTTCGTATCGTTTTAATTAAATTTTTATTAGTTTAAGTCTAATAGCGTAATTAATTTTTTATACTAGATCAGGTACTGGAAAAGGAGTTGAGGGGTCGAAAATGGATAATAATGACAGCAAAAATTTTTCTAATGCCATAGAAGTACTATCCCTGGCAGCGCGGTACGCTGAGGAATATGTTGCTGATATTCGCGATCGTCGCGTAAGTCCGTCCGCTTTTGATATTGATCAAATGCAATTTTTTAACAGTGACTTGGCCCGGGCTGGGGAACCGGCAGAGGCTGTTGTCGAGAGCCTGCACCGTTATGGTTCTCCGGCAACAGTTGCCAGTACCGGTGGGCGATTTTTCGGATTAGTGGTAGGTGGAGCTACGCCAGCTTCTATGGGCGCGGCGGTAATGAACGCCGTTTGGGACCAAGTGGCGGTTTTGGAGGCATCGGCGCCTTCTGCAATTTATCTGGAGCGTATTGCGGCAATCTGGATATTGGAATTGTTAACCTTGCCGATGGAAAGTAGTGTGGGTTTCACCACAGGGTCATCTATGGCCAATATGGTGTGCTTGGCTGCTGCGCGAAATACGCTTTATCAAAAATTAAATATCGACCTGGCAAAAAGCGGGCTAGCCGGTGCGCCGCCACTGCGTATTGTTGTTTCTGAACAGTCCCATGTCACAGTTCACAAGGCACTCTCTATTCTTGGATTTGGTATGGATCAGGTGATTAAAGCGCCCTGTGATGAACAGGGGAGGGTGCGAGCAGATACTTTTCCCGAGGTTGATGAAACCACCATTATTTGCCTTCAGGCGGGCAACGTAAACTCCGGCAGTTTTGATCCGTTTGCAGGCATAATTCCCGAAGCTAAATCCAAAGGTGCCTGGGTACATGTCGACGGTGCCTTTGGTTTGTGGGCAGCGGCATCTCCAGCGAAATCAGTGTTGACTACTGGAGTAGACCAAGCAGATTCCTGGGCTGTAGATGCTCATAAATGGCTAAATACGCCTTATGACTGCGGTTTGGCAATTTGTCGAAAGCCGGGGGCTGTACACAATGTGATGACAACCCAGGCGCCATACTTGCAAGTGGGATCGCTGGTGCCGCCCAAGGATATGGTGCCAGAATTCTCACGTCGGGCCAGAGGGGTGGAAGTGTGGGCGGCAATTCAGGAGATGGGCCCGAAAGGAGTTGCGGCGATGATTGATCGCTGCTGCATCCATGCCCAACATCTGTGCGAAGGCCTGGCAGAAATGGGCTATGAGATCCTTAACGATGTAGTGTTAAACCAGGTGGTGGCAACTATTGGCACTGCGGAAGATATCCAAGAGATAGTCAGAGCCATACAGGAGGAGGGAGTCTGCTGGTTTGGAGCGACTACCTGGAGAGGAAAAACGGCCCTGCGTATTAGCGTCTCTTCCTGGGCGACTACCGATAATGATATTGCCCTTACCCTGGATGCTATTTGCCGGGCGACGGAGGCTCAGATGTCCAGATAACCCTTTGAGTGACATGAAGTGCTAGGGGGCCTTCTAAAGTAAATAGCACTTAATGTTTACGTCTTTTAGATCAGGCTGAGGTAGTTGGTGAATTATTTGGAGGCCCTCTTGTTTCTACCTTTGGCCGTAGCAGCCAGTTTCAGTGGTGAGCGCCGTCTATCCTTGTTGAATGGGCGCGGATCTGGGCCATTATTTTCAAGCTTTTGCTTGCGGTATTACTATTTCCGCCAACTCAGCCACTTTTTCAGCGCATAAAGGTGAGGGGCTCGGGTAGAACGATGACTTTTTGGCTGGTTTTAATACTTTTTTTAATTCTACTCTGGCTTCTGTGGATGGCGTTTTTTAGTCCCAGTTTAAGTCGCAATGAGCTACTGAAATTCTCTTTTAATCAACTTACGCTGGCTGGTGGTTTATCCGTTAATTATCGCGAGATGGGGCCTGTTGATGGCGTTAATATACTTTGTCTTCACGGTGGTGGTGATTCACTGAGCGCCTGGAATGCCTGGGCGACAAAATTGGCAGAAAAATATCATGTTATTTTGGTGGACTTACCTGGGCATGGATTGACCGACCCGTTACCAGGAGGCACTTATACACCTAAGCATTTTGCCGATTTTATTGCAGAATTTGTCGCAACCCTGAAACTTAGGGACTATGTGATCGCTGGCCATTCATTTGGTGGAAATGGGGTTTTACGCTATTTAACAGGACATCCGAATATACCCAAGGCCGCTATTCTTGTCTCTCCCGGTGGTTATAAATGTGGCAAGGGACTGGAAATGCCTGCTGGTATTGCTCGATTTGCCACCAGCCATTGGGGGCGAAAAATGGTTGCGCACATTGGTAGTCGTGGATTATTGAGAAAAATGCTGGCTTCCAAATTTTTCTACAATCCGCAGGCTCTGCCGGGGGAAATGTTGGAACGAATCTATTTGCTTTCCCGCTATGAGAAGAATCGCGGTACAGCGATCAATTTGGTTGCTAATGCCACAATCAATTTCCAGCCGTTGCCGGACTTGGAGACTATAAAAATTCCAGTTTTATTTATCTGGGGGGCAGAAGATCAAATTATTCCCTTGTCCGTAGGAAAGTATTTCTCTGACAAGTTGCCTAATGGAGAGTTAATCGTGTATCAGAAGATGGGGCATATGTCCCATGTCGAAAATGCCGAACAAAGTGTCACCGACGCAATGGAGTTTTTGCAGCGTCAGGGGCTGTGACAATACTGTGGAAAATTTAAAAAAGAGGCCGCAGTGCGGCCGAGTTTGGGGGGATGAAAATCAAGAGCGCCTAATTGATGACAACCAGGCCGGCTTTCACTATGTCGTAGTGACTGAGTTCTGGTACCTGCTGGTGTAGGTCGCTTTCCAGTCGATCGATGGATTCCAAGTGTGTACACAAGCGGTTTGCAGACTGCTCAATACTTTTACCGCGCTGTTCCAGTAACCGCTCCGCCTCTTCAGTGGCCTGTTCTTCAATGCTTTCTCCGCCGGTAAAGGCAGCTTTGAAGGCATGCCAGGCAATAGTTCCCGCGGACTCCATAGCGAGGCGTTCGATACGGGGTTCAAACTCTTCAGAGATGGTTTTCTCTATATAGTTACCCATTTCCTCGTTTCCCAGCTGGTAGATCTCGCCCTCTCGATTGAGGCGGTCCTCAGTGCGCTGGATCAGGTCGGCGGAAAACTGTTGGAGTTCGAGGATATCCGGGTGGTCCGGCCCGGCGAGGGTGCTGATGGCAATGGATAGGCCATCCATTGCAATATCGACCGCCTCAAGGGTGAGTACCAGTGTGTCGCGACCGGCGATGTGTAGCTGTTGGCGGTATTCCTGAAGTAGTTGCTCCTGCTGAGAATTGAGGGACAGCAACTCACCATCCACTGATAGCTGGTTGGGCAGCTGAAATGTCACCAGTTTTCCGTCTTCCCCATCGACGGTAAAGAAGTCCGGGCCTACTTCAATAGCGTAATTCGTAGACACTGTGCAGGTGCTGGTATCGACATGAAAAGAATCGTGGGCCATTGCCTGTGAACTGATACCGAGGCCTATCAGGGTTGAAAGTGCGATTGGCTTCCACATATGCCGGTTTCCTATTGTGTGTCTTTTCAATGTGACGCGCCTGGGTAGCCGAACAGATGCAGGCAGTTAGAAATATTTTTCATTTTTTCCTGACGCAGGCCCGGGGAGTGATGGCCAGGCGTGGATGTTCCAGCGGGTATTCTGTATTTTTAGCCCATAACACTTAATAAATTGAGGGTATTCAATGTTCATAAGCAGGCACATTGCCGCACTGTGCTTCTTGATAGTCAGCACAATGGCACAGGCCGGGAGCATCGCGGAGTACACCGCAGGCATGCATAGGCACAGCGGCTTCCACGACTTTTACTGGGACGAGGCTAACGGCCGGGTGCTACTTGAGATCGATGAGTTTGAGCGCGAGTTGCTCTTGCTCACCGGGCTGGCCCAGGGACTGGGTTCAAACCCGGTGGGCCTGGATCGCAACCAGGTGGGTGAGAGCCGCTTGGTGAAGTTCCAGCAGTCGGGTAACAAAGTATTACTGCATCAGGTGAACCTGAAATACCGTGCCCAATCAGCAAATGCGGCTGAGCGCCGCGCGGTTGAGGAAGCTTTCGCTTCGTCCGTACTCTGGGGCTTCAAGGTGCTTGCCCAGAGCGATAAGGCGGCACTGGTGGACCTTACGCCCTTCCTGTTGAGCGATCAGCACGGTATTGCTACACGTCTTAAGGGCGCAGAGCAGGGCAGTTACAGTGTGGATAAGAGCAAATCGGCAATTTATCTGCCCCGCACAAAAAACTTTCCCAAGAACAGTGAGTTTGAGGCCCAGTTAACTTTTGCTGGATCAGCTCCGGGAAACTATCTGCGCGAAGTGGTTCCGACCCCTACATTGGTGTCCCTGCGCCAGCATATCTCCCTGATTCAATTGCCAGATAACGACTATGAGCCGCGCCGTTTTCACAGCCGCAGTGGCTACTTCCCGTTCGCTTATCGGGATTACGCTACAGCGATTGAAGAGCCCTTGGACCAGCGTTATATCTACCGTCATCGACTGGAGAAGAAGGCGGGTAGCGATGAGGTTGTGGAGCCGATTGTTTACTACGTAGATTCTGGAGTGCCTGAGCCGGTGCGCAGTGCCCTGATAGAAGGGGCGAGCTGGTGGGACCAGGCATTCGCTGCAGCAGGATTTAAAAATGCGTTTCGCGTAGAGATTCTGCCGGAGGGCGTCGATCCTTTGGATGTTCGCTATAACGTGATCAATTGGGTACACCGCTCCACTCGCGGTTGGTCCTACGGTTATTCGGTTTACGATCCCCGCACCGGCGAAATTCTAAAAGGCAATGTTACCTTGGGGTCCCTGCGTGTTCGCCAGGACTTTCTGATTGCTCAAGGGCTTGTACAGCCTTACCGCGGCGACACCGTCAGTACTGAGCAGCTAAAGAATATGGCCCTGGCCCGTATCCGTCAGCTATCCGCTCACGAAGTAGGCCACACCCTGGGGCTGGCGCACAACTTTGCTGCCAGTAGCGAAGAGCGCGCTTCAGTAATGGATTACCCGGCTCCGCTGGTCTCTCTGCTGGGAGGTAAGTTGGACCTGACAGATGCCTACGCCACTGGCATCGGCAGTTGGGATAAGTTGGCGGTTCGCTATGGCTATGGCGAGAGCGATGATGAAAAAAGTTATCTCGACAGTGTTATCGCTGAGGCCGGGGAACAAGAGCTGCGCTTTATTTCAGACCCGGACTCTCGCACCATCAATAATGCTCACGCAGTTTCACACCTTTGGGACAACGGCACCGACCCATTGACGGAATTCCAGCGGATGGTCGACTTGAGGCGTCATGCCCTGGATAACTTCTCTGCGGCGGCAGCGCCGTTATCCGCGCCCCGCTCTGACCTGGAAGAGACCCTGGTGCCTGTGTACTACGGTCATCGCTACCAGGCGGAGGCTGTGGGCAAATTGATTGGTGGTTTGGACTATGACTATGTCTACAACGGTACCGATCAAAATAGCTATACCCTGGTGCCCGCAGAGCGACAACAGCGGGCAATTGATGCACTGCTGGATACACTTTCGCCGCAGTTTCTCACCTTGCCGGAGCAGGTCTTGCAGCTGATTCCGCCCAAGTCCTATGGCTACGAACGTACTATCGAGAGCTTCCCCTCATATACAGGGGTAGCTTTTGATGGGGTCGCTCTGGCGGAAGCGGCTGCTGGGCATACGCTATCAATCCTGATGGACCCGCAGCGCGCGGCGCGAATGAATCAACAGAGTGCCCGCAGCAGTGAGGTACCGGGGTTTGCTAGCCTATTGCAGCGCTTGAGCGCGCTGGCTCTGCAGGGTGAGGGTTATACCGGTCTGCAGGCGAGTGTGCACCAGCGAGTTAATCACGCCTATATCGAGCAGTTGATGTTACTGGCCAGTAATGCAAAGGCAGACGAATCAGTGCGGGCCAAAGCGCATTTGGAGCTGGCAAAACTTCTTCAGGAAATTGGTTCTATGCGGCTGTTTGGCGATGATCCTGAGGGCTATAGTGCGCACTATTACTATGAGGCACAGCGCATCGATGCCTTTAAGCAGGGCAAGCTGGAAGTAAAACCTGGTGCGGTTAAAGCGTTGCCGCCAGGATCTCCGATCTGATCTGAAACGGATAAAAGGGGTGGGCTGTAAACACTCACCCCCTTTGGGCATTAACCGCGAATAAACTGGGACTTCTTTACCCAGTGATTTCCTCGGTATTGTCGAGTGGGGGTTGGGTTTTTCTTCGCCCAGAAAAAGTGGCGGTTAAACTGAAATTCCGCATCGTAACCCTCCGCCAGCGCTGCCAGGGGCATGGCTTGCCAGCTGGTCTGGCGGCGTTTGCTGGTTGCCTCCAGCAGGTACTCTTGATCGTTCAAGATGGCCACTACCCAGGCGTGACCCTGACCTTTATGGGTTCCGAGTGCCACCCGCGCATCAACTCCCAATTCGATCAGCCAATCTGCCAGTAAAATAGCGTGGTCTTCACAGTCACCCCGCTTTTGGTAATAGGCCTGCCGGGATGTTTGCCAAATGTCTGACAAACCGGCGTATTGCAGGTGATCGTATTGGTACTCTTTATTCATAGCCAGTGTATAAAGAGGCACCCAAAGCTGTTGAGTCTTAAAGGGCTTGAACCCCACCAGGTAGCTGTTGGCAAAGTGGTGTTGCTGGTCCAGTCCCCGGGCGGACGCTGTCGCCGCCTCAATTCCCTGCCAGTTCCACACTGAGACATGAGCGCTCTCTTCCAGTGAGCGTTTGTCGACTACTTTCTGGATGGTTTTTTCTTCCAGAGGGTAGCGGGTACCCACCACTCGCACTACACCTTGTTGTGAGTCCACAATACTGGCTAACTGACTGCCGCTGCTACCAAAGCTCCGTAAATTATCGGAAAGGGGGATTTCCGGTGTGCTTTTAGTTGGCGGCTCCTGTGTATTCGCTCGCCGTACAAGTTCAGGGGTGATCAGTGCGAGGGAAAGTATCAGTGTGATAGCCAGCCACTTGCGCATAGTGCTATCCCTTGAGGCCAAACGAAATAATGATGGCAACAAATATCAATATGGTTGATGCAAATATAGATACGGCGATATTGCCATTTTTTAGCTCGCCTTCGATATCTACAGAGCGAAGCAGTTTCTTATCAATGGTAATCAGTGCGGTGATACCAATAAATAACGCTAGCAGCGTATAAATCAGGTTAATGCCCAGGTTAAACAGGGTTGCCGTTAAAAATTCCAGTTCCATAAATCCTTCAGGCTAATTATGTTTATTAGTGACTGTTAATGGAATAATTTAAGCATAGGGTCTGATTGAGTGCAAAGGATGGCCGACCCAGATAAACCGACAGCTTAATTTACAGGTGATTGTCAACCTTAATTGGCAATCCGGACTTGTTGATTAGTATTTTATTTGGCTGGGTTGCTATTGGGGAATAGCTCTAGACGAAGAGTTGCTCCGTCGAAGGGCTTTTACGCTTAATTTACCGGGAAAGCCTTTTGAAGAAGTGTATTTATTAGCTCGGTGTTATCCTGGCGGGAACCTGGATAACACACCGAGTTTGATTAGTTATCAATCTCAGTCATTTCATTCAATACAAACTCTTCAACGGCGCCCTCGGTTGCTTTCATATAGTCTTCCAGGTGCTTATTGTTCATGTGAGTTTGCCACAGATCGCGAGTTTCCCAATTTTCATAAAACAGGAAGTGTGCAGGATTGTCATTGTCTTGATGAAGGTTGTAATTAATGCAACCAGCTTCTGCTCGTGTTGTATTAATGAGTTTTAACAATTCAGATTTCACCAGGTCAATTTTGTCGGCCTTGGCTTTAATGTTGGCAACGATAGTGAGCCTGCTCATGTGAACGCCTCTTTGTTTCAATATGTGTTGGATTAAGGTTTGTACTCTTTTCCTTGATCCTTTCAGAGGAGACCTAGTGAACAGCTTAGCTGTCTCCTGGGTAAGGACTGGGATGTCGAGCTGATGAAGTCATTCTAGATCTAGATTGCATCGCTAGAAACACTATAATCTTTGAATCTTTATCAAAAATATATTGAAAATATGCAGCTTGAAGACTTGAGGGTCATTCTTAAAGTGGCCGAGTTTCGCAGTATCACTGCGGCCGCCGCCAGTCTCGACTTACGCACTGCAACTGCCAGCGCAGCGATCAAGCGTGTGGAGAGCGCGCTAGGAGCGGACTTGTTTATTCGCACGACGCGGCAATTGCGGCTATCCAGTGCTGGGGAAAGGTTTATTCCCAAATGTGAGGAGGCCCTCCTGACTTTGGACCTCGCCCGGCAAAATCTCAAGGAAGACAGCGGTCAGATAGATGGCGAGCTTCGCATAGGTGCATCCTCGGACCTGGGAAGGAACCTCGTAACTCCTTGGTTAGATCAATTGTTGCAGGAACACCCGGGGCTGAGTCTAAGAGTGAATATCAGTGATAGCCAAGTGGACTTTTACCGGGATCCCGTGGATATCGCGTTGCGCTACGGCCCCCCAGCGGATGCCAACCTGTATGGTTTTAAGATTTGTGACGTGCCCCGTTTATTGTGTGCAACCCCGGCCTACTTACAGGAAAAGGGTTCCCCGAAAACACCGGAGGATCTCTCCGCACATAATGGCCTTTTTTATCAGCTTCACGAGATTGTGCACAATAATTGGGAATTTTTTCGGGGCGAAGAGATATACAAGATACGTATGTCTGGGAACAGGTCGTCAAATGACGGTGACCTGGTGCGACGTTGGTGTACCTCTGGCTATGGACTTGCCATTAAGTCATGTCTGGATATGTCTGCGGATTTACTTTCCGGTCAGGTAGTGGCCACTATGCGAGACTATAAACCCAAGGCGACGGAGCTGTGGTTGGTATCTCCGGGGAGGCAGTCAATAACACCGACGGTAAGGTTGGTGCGGGATACTGTAAGAGATCGGTGCTTGGAGGTTTTAAAGCGGCTGCTGGCAAAGGACATACTTTCTGAGGCTGATTTCAGTAATGGAACGGACGCAATGTTGAGGTCTTAATTTTCTTTGTAGCCATATGGTTATCCTTGAAAACTATTTATTAGTTCCTGAAAAAAAGGGGAGCTTTGCTCCCCTTTTTTATTCAAGCTCTAGTTAATCCAATTGGGATTAGGAGCCTGAGCAGCCGTAGGTATCCAAGTAGTCATAGGCTGCTTTTGCCTGTACAAGGCCGTAGCCATAGGCATTGTCCCTTCCTGCGTCACCGAGATCTTCAGCGGTAGCCGTTAGTGCGTTGCGAATCTCTGTATTGCTGCAGTTGGGGAAGTGGCTCCATACCAACGCGGCAACACCGGCAACGTGTGGGGTAGCCATGGAAGTACCGTTGTAATATTCGTAGCTAGTAGCCTCATTTTCCAAATCCACACTTGCATTTAATTGCGTGAGTAGAGTTGCACCGTCAGTATCTGAAATGCCAACTGAGGGAATTGTGGTTACGGTGTCACTCAGGGTGGCACTGGAAAGTAATCCCTCTTCATTATTGTAAATAATGGCACCGATACCGCCGCCAGACTCACAATTCAAGACTTTCTCGGCGAAGCTGATATTGCCGCGAGCAATCAGGCAAATCTTACCTGCCGCACTGGTGCAAGCGGATTCTGCCGTACCACAATCTTCCATCGAGCCGGTGATTGCACCAGCTGGAGTGCCGGATATCGGGGCTGACTCGATATCAACACTGTCGACAGTCAAGTAGGAAATTCTGCCTGTATCAGTGGGAACAGAAGATAGAACCTGCACGCCGGGGGCGGAGAGTTCTACCTGGTTAGTTTGCTGGGATGAAGACCAGATGGCCTTATCGCTGTCGACAGCACCTACGGATACTACTGAGGAGTAGGAGGCTGGGTAGGAGTGGGCCGTATTCCCATCGTTTCCTGCTGCTGCGATGGACAGGATGCCTTCGCGATTCAGGCTATTAAAGGTGCGCCTCTCGAGGACGTTGGGGCTGTCACCTCCCAAACTCATGTTGATGACGTTGGCACCGTTGTCGGCGCAAACTTCTGCTGCTGCCATAAGGGAGGAGGAGTAGGCCCAGCCATCACCGTCGAAGACTTTTACAATATGCAGGTTGATGTTACTACTAGGCATCACACCTACGACACCAGCATCATTGTTCATTGCAGCAATAGTGCCGGCTACATGGGTGCCGTGACCGCTCTGGTCTTCATACCAATTGCCTGCACCACTGGGATCACTGGTTCCGGTAACGGCATTGCCAGACAAATCTTCATGGACGAGATCGTAGCCAGAATCAATAATACAAACGGTGCGGTTGCCGGCTTGAGAGTCACCCAGCTGGTCTGCTTGCACCATGGTAATTCCGTAGGGCGTTTCCTGAGACATTGGATAACGTTTTACGTCTTCTTCGATAAATGCAACGTTCGGATTGGAGCGCATTTCTTTGAGGGTTTCTGCAGACATATGAGCTGCCATCGCATTCTGACGACGTATTTCAACAGCTTGGCGTCCGCCCCTCTTTTTCATGAAAGACTTAACTGATTCACCTTTTCCTTGCTTGAAAGTCACGATGTAACGCTTGTCTTCTGCAGCTGCAGCGGCGTTTCCGGCTACAGCAAAGGCTAAGACGCCGGCGGCAAATACAGATAGTTTTTTTTTCATTGGATACTCCTGGCAATTTCTATATTTATTGTTGCTTTTGTCGCTGCTCTTATTTCAATATTTTTGATTATTGGTTTTTGTTCGAGATCGACCTGGGGGAATTTAACAGGATTTTAATGGCGTATGAATAATCAAATTGCAGGTATTTTTTTAAAATTTTATTGAGGGATTTTTATTTTGTTGATTTTTGCGATTGCATGATAATTTTTAACGACTTTTGTTGAAATTTCCACATTTTATTTTCTCTTTGCGGTATTTGTTAGGTTGAGTGTTTTTTTGTGGGTATTTTGTGTAAATCTTTTTATGAGTGGTATCTGCAATTGATTTATTTGGTAGTTAGTCTTGTGACTTGTATCAGTTTGTTTCGTAGTGTTGGATAGAAAAATATATCTGGTTGAAAAATCAGATTGAGAAATTTGTGGTGGGCCAGTTATTGGTTGGAAAGTTGGTAGTGGTCGACCAAATAGAGATTGTCTGGTCGACCAGAATTAGTTGTTATTTAGTTTTGTGGGATGCTTGTTAGATTATCTCCTGATTCAAGTTCAGAAATAGATCCTAAATTAAGACTAATCAGTTTTTCCTTAATTTTGCTTTTATCGCCTACAATAACCCAAGTAAATTGATTGGTTTTTAGAGTTTTCCTAGACAGAGTATGAATTAAAGCAAGATCAATATCGCGAATTTGCTGTGTATAAGTCTCCATATAGGTAAGTGGCCGGTCATAGGCTACTATATCTGCAATAGCACTTGAGACTGATCCAATAGTCTCGAAGCGGCCAGGCAGCTCATTAATTCGTTTATCTTTTATCTTTTGTAGTTCCTCTTCCTTTGCTGGGGAATTTCCTATATAGGCCTGTAGTTCATTATATAGCTCTTGTAAAGATTCACTGGTTTTGTCTGTTTGAACCGGTGCGTATACCAATAGAGGCTGCTGCCCTTTGGCTCCTGTTAGGAAAGAGTATGCTCCGTAGGCCCAATGCTTATCTTCTCTCAGGTTCATATTAATTCGTGCGGTGAAAGTGCCTCCAAAGATATCATTCATCATATGAAGGGCTTCACGCTGTGGAATCATTTCAGATGGTGCCAGTAGACCACCAATGATGATGCTTTGTTCGGCTCCTGGTTTATCAATTAAGTAAATATTAGTTTTTTCAGGATGTGAGACCTGTTCAAGTTGCTTGGAGGGCAAGGGCTTTTCAGGTGCTACCCAGTCTGCAAAGTGTTGCTCAAGTTTTTGTTTCAGCTCATCGAGACTAATGTCACCAACGGCAATTAGCGTGGCATTATCTGGACGCATCCAGGTCCGATGAAAACTAACAATATCTTCGCGAGTCAAAGATTGAATGGAATTTTCAGTTCCTGAGCCTGTTAGTGGTACGCCATACGCATGGTCTTTACCGTAAAGTAGCGGTGGTAATTTTCGTAGGGCTATTTGTGCTGGTTGAGTTTTTTCCTGTTGAATACCTGCAATCCATCGGCTCCGCTTACGTTCAATTTCCTCTGTGACGAAAGCTGGCTGCATCACGATATCGGCAAATAAAGATATGGAGTCATCAATATTGCCTTTCAGTGCATTGAGACTAACTGTTGAAGTATCAATAGTTGAATTTGCGCTGATGCGCGCACCTAGTAATTCTTCTTTGGCACTTATCTCAAGAGCACTTAAGCTTGAAGTACCTTCCTTGAGCATGGACATGGCGTAACTGGATGTACCCAGGATATTCCCCTGGTCAGCGGCATACCCGGCATCAAACTGCAATTGGATATCGACGACTGGTACAGCATGGCGTTGAGCCAGTATGACCTTTAAACCATTGGATAGCTCTGTAGTTTGTAATTCGGGGAATGGGACACTGGGAAACTCTCCTGTATCCGGCAATTTGGATCTATCTGCACCAGCTTTAGAAGTGGAGTATTTAGGGAAAGGGTGTACCTCCAGATTGTAATCGCCGCTGGAAAGCCACTTCTGAGCGGCAGCTTTAACATGCTCAGGGCTTATACCCTGCATTTCAGTAAGTGCATCCAGATAGGAGCTGGGGTTGCCCCTATAGAGTTCACCACGAGCAAGAATTACTCCTTTTCCACTCCATCCGCCCACCTGCTCTAAGTTACGGGCATGAGATGCATAGACTTTCATATTGACTCTTGCCAACTCCTCTCTTGTTGGCCCCTCCTCAAGAAAACGCTTTAACTCCTCATCGATAGCGTTTTCTACGGTAGTCAGCTCTATGCCTGGCTTTATATCGGCAACAATAGGAAATATAGAGGAGAGTTCAAATTCATGTAGTCCAATATCTACTTTAGTGGCAATTTGGTCTTGGTAAACTAGGCGCTGGTAGAGACGGGAATTTTTGCCCTCACCCAAAACAGCTGCCGCCAGAGCAATAGCTCCAGCATCCTCATGAGTTAGGTTTGGAGTATTCCAGACTTTATACAGGCGTGATTGTGCGACGCGGTCGAACATTTGCTCGCGGCTGGATTGTTCTCGTTTAGCTATCCATGCTTTCTTTTTAATTAAGGGTGGGCCAGGATGAATGTCCGCAAAATATTGAGTGGCCTTTGCCCTTGCTGTCTCTACATTTATATCTCCGGCAAGTACTAATACTGTGTTGGCGGCACCATAATATTGTTTAAACCACTCGTGGACATCCTCAAGTGAGGCTGCATTCAGATCTTCCATTGAGCCGATCGTAGTCCAGGAGTAGGGGTGGCCGGCCGGGTAAATGGCCTTTTGCATACGCTCCCATACTTTGCCATAGGGTTGGTTTTGACCCTGGCGTTTCTCATTTTGGACTACACCACGCTGTTCATCGAGTTTCTCTTGGGTAATGGCACCGAGTAGATGTCCCATGCGATCGGATTCCATCCATAGGGCCATATCCAATGCATTCGTGGGCACGGTTTCAAAATAGTTTGTTCTATCTAACCAAGTGGTGCCGTTCATACCGGTAGCACCAGCTAATTCAAATGGTTTGAAAAATTCGTCATTGTAGTTTTCTGAACCATTGAACATCAGATGTTCAAATAAGTGTGCAAATCCAGTCCTGCCGGGTTTTTCGTCTTTTGAACCGACGTGATACCAGACTCCGATAGAGACAATAGGCGCTTTGCGGTCTTCATGCACGATTACGCGCAACCCATTAGGTAGTGTGAATTTTTCGTATTTTATTTCCAGTGACGGAAGCTTGTTTTCCGAGGTTGAAACTGAAGTAGGATTTGTCGTTATTTCGGAGTTCTTATGACTCTTGGGGGCTTCGCTACATGCACTTATCGCAACAGCTAGCGCCAAAGGAAGGCTGTACTTTCGTACCGTTTTCATTATTATTTCCTTGTTATTGATTCCTATAAATTTAGTTTTACTTTTTATAGTTATTTTCGGATTTTTAGAATAGCTATAGGCATTTTTTATAGTGAATTGAATCTTGATAGGATAGAACCCCGTACCGGCACTAGTCACAAAGTATGCTTTTGTGCATTGAAACTATCGGAAATCCGATCGTGAAAGGCCGGTTTGGGGTTTAGAGATTAAAAGCTATCTTTTTCTTTGAATCGCAAGAGTCAGTAGGCTTTACGGATGATTTCAATACCTGGCAGGATTGCCCGATGCCAGGAGGCTTCAATTTCTGGTGAGTACTCCTCGTCGTGTTGTCTAATTGTGGCGAGCAGTGCGTCGAGCCAGAGGCGATACCATTCCGGGCGAATATTATAGCCATTACGATCGTGACTTTTCCCTAGGGCGCGCAGTTTGGTGTCCGGCATGCCGCGCGAATAAAGTACCAGTTGCATAATGCCATTACGTAAAAGGTGACGCTGGGCTTTCATATCTGTATTGGCAAAGAGCTGACGGATGTCTGTAGAACTTCCCATAAAGCGATCATAAAAATCTACAAAAAACTTTTCTTTATTGCAGCAGCGTCCATAGCTTTGAAAAACGATATCACTATCCGTTGGTTGCATCGTTTTGTTTACCTCTTAAGTTGGCCATCCCAAGTTCTACTTTTAAATGGCCTCTGTAATTAATGTGCGTTTTGGAAGGGGGCGGCGATTCTAGCGATCGAACTCGAAAGCGGGAAGTACAATTTGGCTATGCCTGCTAGGTATCTGGCGCAATTAAGCAGTAATTCTCAGAGCGGGAATGAAAAATTTACTGTGGAACCCTGATTTCCAGTGAGCTTTATTTCAATTACCTGGTATCAATTGAGACTTGTATTGCAATTACATGGCCTCTTATTTAGCTGCTTAAATGGCTTGGGTAGCCCTTTGGAAGTGGTGGGATTGATTTTGAAAGCATGATCATTAGTTGGCGTTAGGTGTCAGTCCCGCATGAAGTAACTACTTGCTAACCCTCTGAGCGAACAGTTATCAACTAAGGTCGCTTTTGGCTTGATGACCCCTAAGACAGTAACAACTGCGCTAATAATTCGCAGATTGACTGTTATAACAACGTATTCCCCTGTTTTTAATATCGGCATCAACAGGCTCCTGTTGATATAATCGCCGCCCACATTTTTCAGTTAATCGAAGTAGAAGAGGATTGGCGAATGGCGGTCAAACTGATGGCAGATCTCGATCTTGCTGGTAAGCGCTTACTTATCCGTGAGGACTTGAATGTACCGGTTAAGGACGGTTGTGTAACTTCCGATGCACGTATTCGTGCGGCACTACCGACGATAAAAGCCGCCATTGAAGCCGGGGCTAAAGTGCTGTTGATGTCTCATCTGGGGCGCCCCACAGAGGGTGAGTACGCAGAAGAATTCTCCCTGGCCCCAGTAGCTGCACACCTGGGTGAGCTGTTGGGCCGTGATGTGGCGCTGGTCAAAGAGTGGCGCGATGGCGTTGAGTTGGCCGATGGGGAAGTTGCCCTGCTGGAAAATGTACGGTTTAACAGCGGTGAAAAGAAGGACGATGAGTCCCTGGCAAAGGCCTATGCCCAGTTGTGCGATATCTTCGTGATGGATGCCTTTGGTACTGCCCACCGGGCCCAGGCTTCCACCCATGGTGTGGCTAAATTTGCACCGGTTGCTTGTGCCGGTCCTCTGTTGGCTGCTGAGCTGGACGCATTGGAGAAAGCCCTGGCTGAACCGGCGCGCCCGCTGGTTGCTATTGTTGGTGGTTCCAAGGTTTCTACAAAATTGACGGTACTCGAAAGCCTGGCTGACAAAGTCGATCAGCTGATTGTTGGTGGTGGTATTGCCAATACCTTCCTGGCAGCCAGCGGCAAGCCAGTGGGCAAGTCCCTTTGCGAGCACGATCTGGTAGATACCGCCAAGGCCCTGATGCAGAAGTGTGATATCCCTGTGCCTACCGATGTAGTCACAGGCAAAGAGTTCAGTGAATCCGCCGCAGCGGAAACCAAAAGTGCCGATGCTGTGGTTGAAGACGATATGATCTTTGATATCGGCCCGAAATCCTCCGAGCAACTGGAAGATATTCTCAGCAGTGCGAAAACCATTATCTGGAATGGTCCTGTAGGTGTGTTTGAATTTGACCAGTTTGGTGGCGGTACCGAGCACCTCTCTAAAGCCATTGCCGAGAGCGCAGCGTTTTCTATAGCTGGTGGCGGCGACACCCTGGCAGCTGTGGATAAGTATGGCATTGCCGACAAGGTTTCCTATATCTCCACGGGTGGCGGTGCCTTCCTTGAATATGTTGAAGGTAAGAAGCTCCCGGCGGTCGCTATACTGGAAAGCCGCGCACAAGACTAAATAACGAAAAATAAGGCCTGTCGCAATTTGCAGGCAGGTCATAAAAGCAAAAATACAAATACTACGAGTAGACGAGAAAGGAATTAATTATGGCTCTTATCAGCCTGCGCCAAATGTTGGACCATGCCGCAGAGCATGGCTACGGTGTACCCGCATTTAATGTAAACAATCTAGAGCAGATGCGTGCGATTATGGAAGCGGCCAAAGAGACCGATTCTCCAGTAATCGTTCAAGCTTCTGCGGGCGCCCGCAAGTACGCCGGTGCTCCCTTCCTGCGCCACCTTATCCTGGCCGCTATTGAGGAATTCCCTGAGATCCCGGTAGTTATGCACCAGGATCACGGCACCAGCCCTGCCGTTTGCCAGCGCTCTATCCAACTGGGCTTTAGCTCAGTGATGATGGACGGCTCCCTTGAGGAAGACGGCAAGACCCCGGCTTCTTACGAATACAACGTAGATGTCACCAAGCGCGCGGTGGATATGGCCCACGCCTGTGGTGTTTCTGTTGAAGGTGAGCTGGGCTGTCTGGGTTCCCTGGAAACCGGTATGGCGGGAGAGGAGGACGGTGTTGGCGCTGAGGGCAAGCTGTCCCACGACCAGCTGCTGACCGATCCGGAAGAGGCCGCTGACTTCGTACAGAAGACCAAGGTGGATGCCCTGGCAATTGCCTGTGGTACCAGTCACGGTGCTTACAAGTTTACTCGTCCGCCCACCGGGGACATCCTGGCCATCGACCGTATCAAAGAGATTCACGCTCGTATTCCAGGTACCCACCTGGTAATGCACGGTTCCTCTTCTGTACCCCAGGAGTGGCTGGCTGTAATCAATGAGTTTGGTGGTGAGATCCCGGAAACCTACGGCGTTCCTGTTGAGCAGATATGTGAAGGTATCAAGTACGGTGTGCGCAAGGTCAATATCGATACCGACCTGCGCTTGGCCTCGACTGGTGCCACACGTCGCTTCCTGGCTCAGAACCCATCTGAGTTTGACCCGCGTAAGTTCTACAAAGCCGCTATGCAAGCGATGAAGGAAATCTGTATCGCTCGTTATGAGGCATTTGGCACTGCTGGTAATGCCAGCAAGATTCGCCCTGTTAGCCTCGATGTTATGAGCGAACGCTACGCTGCCGGTGAGCTGGAGCCGCAAATCAAGTAACAGTCTTCCACTGTTGCGAAGAGGTGGGCTCTATGCCCACCTTTTTCTTTTCAGGTTGTCTTTCCCGCTACGATATCACTACCCCTATCGCCAAAATGCAGTACCATTGCACTAATGGATACTTTGCAAGACCTCAGCACCTACGATAATAGTCCGGTAATAAAGCGCCCGGACTACTCTGCATTGCGTCAGAAGTTGCCTGAACTGGATTTTGGCGCTGACGAAACCCCTCTGTGCAAAGAGCTGCGGGATTATCGTAATTTTTACGATTTGCATTTTCCACGAGCCCATAAGACCGGGGTAGGCACATTTAAAGTTGCCGGATTTGAATTGGTTTCACAGTATTGGATGGTCGAGAATCCCAAGGGCACTTTGTTTATTTGCCATGGCTATTTTGATCATACGGGTATTTATGGTCCGGCAATCCGCTTTGGCCTGGAGCGGGATCTCAATGTAGTGATTTTTGATTTCCCCGGACATGGTTTATCCAGTGGTGAGCGTGTAGCTATCCATACTTTCCTGCAATACCGCCAGGCGTTTGATGGACTGTTGGAAATTGCGCGAAATAAGTTGCCCGGGCCCTGGCATGCAATGGGCCAGAGCACCGGTGGCGCTGCACTACTGGCCCATCTGCAATACAGCCGCTGGCAGCCTCTGGATAAGGTCTTTTTGTTGGCTCCCTTGGTAAGGCCGTCAAACTGGGCCTGGCTAAATCGCTGGAAATATTATGTGGGCCGCCTGTTTATCCGCGAACCCGGCCGGGCCTTTACGATTAATACCCACGATGTGGAGTTTTCTCGACGTCAGGCACTCAGGGACCCCCTTCAATCTCAATCAATCTCTATGAGCTGGCTCAGGGCGATGGTGGATTGGTTGCAGACATTTCCCCGCACGGCACGCAACCCACGCCCGATCCTTTTGGTACAGGGAACGGATGATAAAACCGTTGATTGGCGTTATGGCCTTCATGCTGTTCGGAATCGTTTTCCCAATTGCCATCGGGTATTGATACGCGGCGCTCGGCACCAGATGATTAACGAAACCCAACCTTATCGCCATCAAATATTAGCGGCGATGGATGAGTGGTTAACCAAATAGGCTGTGAGCGATAACTTGTAGCACTCAACTCGCAGAGTTTTGACTTGCACTTTTCACTCGGAAAGCCTTAGGGAATCTACTTAGGGAGCCTCTGAATAACTCCGTGATACCTCTGGCATACAGAGCGGTTCACAATCAAGGCGCGGCTTCGCAGGAATGTCTAGACCTTTCAAGAAGTCGCAACGCGGAGCGTGAATCGCTCTGTAAGCCCCGAAGGGCGGGCCTTGAAGGCCACAGCTGCTGTGTTGCAGCTCTTGCAAAGGACTAGGCCATTCGCGGCTAGCTGCGCCTAACATCTGCAGCCTTCAAGACCCGCAGAGGCATTACGGAGTTATTCAGAGGCTCCTTAGTTAGAAGAAATGAACACTCTGTAAATTTCCCCGATAAGGTCGAAGGCGCCATCCATGCCTTATACGGCGGTGCCCAAGCACAATATTTTCTTTCCTTCTCCTTTGGTCAAAAACTCTATTAATGCTCTTCATGTGGCCAGCGCCAAGCCAGCCAAATAATAGCTAATTTGAGAATAATCTCGATAAATCCCAGATAGAAGTAGAAATACCAGGTGGACATTAAAAATGTTACAAATAAGAAAATAATGAAAACTGAGGATGTAATAATATTTATCCAGCGAGAGATAGATGGTTTAAGTAATAAAGTAAGAGCAACCATAATGCAGGGGAGTGACACGATGATTGATACAGCAAGTAGTGACTCTTGTGTGACTGTTCCAAATGGCCCGAACCCCTCAATTATGCTATCTATTTTTCCTGTCTTAAATAGCCCAAAGAAATCCCCATAGATGTAAAGTAGTACTACTGAAGCCCATAGCCCGGCTATTTTAATCCTAACATCTATATGATTGTCAGTGAGCTTGGCCGATGTGCTCTTTAAGTTGTCTTTATCGTTCATGACATGCCCCCGCTCTTACTGATAGATAACTTTTGATTTGATTCGGTAATAGTTGGTGGAGTTCTAATACCCAAAATTAGTAACCATAAACAGGTTCCAATCTCCCCTAGAGAGGCGGGTACTCTAATAAAAGCGGGGATTTGATATTCAGGGAAAAGTAAACTTGCGCAGAACCTTACTAAATAGCTAAGGCATCCTGCCATTAACAGTATGCCCAGTATTTTTGGTAGTAAGTTTGATTTGTAGACCAGGTATCCGAAAGGAAATAACCATAATCCCCAGAGAACCTGGATGATTTGGATTCCGTTGCTGTACGATTTTAATAACAATAATACCTGAGTAAAAATTTGTTCTTTTTCAAAAGTTAGGAGATATTCTGCTCCGCTAAGAAGTGTGAGAGCGTCAACTTTGTTAACTATATTGAGTAGAGTAAATGGAATACTGGTGAGGGCCAAAACAACCATTAATGACGCACATCCCCTATTTACAGGTGCAAATGTGCGATATAACGCTAGTGGCAGTATTGAAAATAGTATATAAAGAAGTATCCCGCCTAAAATTCCTAATCTATATAGAAATTCATATTTCAGGATGTTTTGTGCTGTTAATGGTGCGCTTTCCCATATTATGGGAATTTGCGAAGGCACGTATACTAAAGAAAATATTCCCAACAAGATGGTAAGTAAATAAATAAGCCCAGAAAGTCTGGCATATTCTTTTTGAGTCATTTTATATCCTTGTAAAATCAAATTGACAGATAGAGAGCCAAAAGTTGGTTAGGTCCTAGTCGCTGTAGCTATATAAAGGGTGCTACGGTGAACTTCCAACCACGGTAATCAGCTGGAATTTCATAAGAAGAATATGGTCAGCAAAGACGTACTTATGGTGTTGTTCTGTTGTGAATAGAGGTAAAGCTTCTGTATCTCTAGCGGTACTACGACTATTGGGTGTGGGGTACTAGCTATTGACGCCATGGTGGTCTCTTTAGAGTCACTGTATGCAAAGAAACCTATTGGAATATTGAGTTGTGCGCTACCCAGCTAGGCATGGGCTGCGGAAAGCGTGGTTTGAAGTGCGGAATAGTGAGATAAGTGATTTGGGATGGTATGGCCATCCAGAAGTTTTGTGAGCCGCCAACTGTATGCGGCTCACACTGTTTAGCCTGCTGTTAATCGGGTTGTTGACTGGCTTTCTTGGATTCGGAGGGACTCGGTGTGGAGGCTGGCTTTCTTGGATTCGGAGGGACTCGGTGTGGAGGCTGGCTTCTTGCGGGGTTTATCACTTTTCTCCGAAGTCAGTTTTGCACTTGTGGGAACTCTGTTAGTAGGGTATTCAACCTTACAGGTACCCTGTCCATTGTCCGATAGCACAACTTCATCCAGGTCATCCATTACCCGGATTGGGCCCGAATAGAATTTACGCATTCCCTTTATAAAACCGACCTTGTCAGCTTCAGTAACGGGAGGTGGTATTAGGTGTGTTAAGGCCACCGATTTTACCCCCGCTTTGGTTGCCATCTTGGCAATGTCCAGAGTATTGGAATGGTAGTGGATAATTTGATTTGCCTTCTCATATCGCAAACGAGCGCGACGGTTATCCCCGGTTTGCTTCAGCTTGCTGATGTATTGGGCATAGCTGAGAGCCTCAGAAATCAGTAGATCGGCATCCCGTTCAATTGGCTCTAGCGCATCGAAAACATGGGTATCACCAGTAATGATGACTTTACAGGGGCCAAAACGTATCTCGTAACCAAATGCGGGAAAAACCGGTTCGTGATGTACGGCAAACACAGAGACATAGGTATCCCTGTGGTGCCACACATCTTGTACGACCTCGCTTTGATCCCCGGCAATATTCACTAGGTGGGGAGTGGCGACCGCTAGGACTGGATCGAGAATTCCCTGCCTATTTGCCGATCGAAAAAGGATGTCCGGCCCAAAACTCTTGTTAATTCCATCCAAAATGCGATGGATGCCGTAGGGTCCGTAGACATTAATAGGCGAGTCGGCACCAACAAACCAGGACTCGTTGATCACCATGGCCAAACCACCAAAGTGATCCGAGTGCCAGTGGGTAATAAAAATGGGGTCCAGCTGGGCGAGATTAAGGCCGAGCTGGCCAATTCTTGCTGTAGCTCCTTCGCCGGCATCGACGAGGAATAGTTTCCCACTGCTGCGAATAGCAACGCAGGCGGGATGGCGCAAGTATTGATAGGCCGGATCTGGCGTGCCAGTTCCACAAAAGTAGATGTGCATTTTGCCATCATCTTCCACATAAGGTGGGTAACGCTTCAGAGATTCAGGCTGCTCGGCCAAGCTTGAAATCGCAAAGAACACCCCGAGGGCAAGAGTGGCAAATATATCAACGATCAGTCGCATGGTTTTATAGATTCCAGTCGGTGCGGAAAATACATACCAAGGATATGCAGACATTTTTAAACGTACAAAAAGATGATTAAAAATTTTGGTCAAGTCTGTAGATGACGTGGACTCATGCCCTGTAAAGGATCAGGATTTAGGCTGCTATTAACTTAGTTTGTCATCAGGATTTTTATAGATGGTGGTTGGCTGTCCTTCCAGGCCCGAGTAAAAGAGAATAATAGTTACCGGAGTATCACCATCATTGCGCCCATAATGCCATTTATCGGTAACTTCGATAAATGCCTTACCTGCCCCCAGAGTAAGCGTTTCCTTCTGTCCTGGGAGTACAATGGTTAAAGTGCCCTCTGCTACATAAACACCATTTAGCACTGGATGCTTGTGTACGGGCATCTGTTCACCCACCGGAATAGTAACGCTAACAATCGTTAATTCCGGTTGCCCCGGTTTCACTTTTGGTAGGGAATGTCCTTCCCAGTCCTTTGTAGAGGAAACTAGTGTTTCAAACTTTACGTCGTTGGTTTTGTCCTGGCCAAATATATTTTCCGAGATAAATGCAAGTGTCAGAATGGCAAGGAAAAGGAAGTGGCGGCTCATTGAACTTTCCGGCAATCTTATGGAGATTTATGTAATTCTCGTTCAAGAATTAATGCTGTCCAATAAATTCGGGAAAATCTCTACGGACCTACATCGGAGAAAAAATTGGATTTTAAATGCCCCCTACTGACAGACTGATTACATTTGGCGGAATAGATGCAAGTAACGCCGGCTTACGGGGAGTATTTCCTCCCTATTTAGCAAGGTAATTTGAGCGGTATCTCCGTCCCTTATTACATGGCGGACGGCCTTTAAATTGACGACAACAGAGCGATGAACCTGGGCAAAGAGTTCGGGGTCAAGTTGGTGGGTTAGATCCTTTAATGGTGTGCGAATACAGGCCTCCAGATTGTTATTGCCGGATTCGCTCCAGGCTACCAGGGTATATTTCTCATCTGAACGCAAATAGTGCACATCTTCTACCGGTATCATCCGCAATTGCTGGCCTATGGAAGCGCGAATCCAGCGGAGGTATGGTTTGTCTCCCTTGGATTGAAGCTGTCTCGCTAATTGCTCGAGTAACTCCTGTTGATGATTGACGGGTTTGCAACTGCTGAGCCTTTCCCTAAGCCGCTCGGCGGTATCGGCGAGCCGATCAATCTCTACCGGTTTTACCAGGTAGTCCAGTGCACCCTGGCTAAAAGCTTCCACGGCGTAGTTGTCGTATGCGGTAACGAAAACTAAATGGGCCCGACGCCCGATACTCTGAGCTGCCTCAATACCGGACTTGCCTGGCATATGGATATCCAGAAAACAGATATCGGGCTGCTTTTCTTCAAATAGTTCTACGGCTTCACGACCATTGCGGGCCTCCGCAACAACCTTCAGCTCCGGCCAGACACTTTTGAGTTTGCGGACCAAAGACTGGCGCAGCAGTGGTTCGTCGTCAGCTACTAGGGCGGTGGTGGGCGTGGCACTCATATTTGCTCCTCGGCAGGGAATAGCAATTCGGCACAAAGACCTGTGGGCTGTTGGCCGATCAAACGCAAGCCTGCACTATCGCCATAGGTCAGTTGTAGCCGCTCTCTCAAAGTTGCCAACCCTGTCCCGAGACTGTTGGAATTGTCCTGGATGCCGATACCGCTATCGGTGACGGTGGTAATACAGAGGCCCCGTTCCAGCTTTATTTCAATATCGATACGTCCCCCTTCCTCACTGGGGTCTATGCCATGGCGGACGGCATTTTCAACCAGTGACATTAGAGACATGGGCAGGCATGACTGACCTCGCACCTCGTCACCAGCGTTGATAGAAAATTCCAGGCGATCCGGCATACGCATTTGCATCAGGCCCAGGTAAGCCTGCACCAGAGTTAGCTCTTGCTCGACGGTACTTTGCTCCGACTCAAGTTTCGGTACTGCGGCGCGCAGGTAGGCAATCAGGTTGTTCAGTAGTGCGGGTGCCTGAGGGGATGAAGACTCTACCAGCTCTTGTACATTGGCGAGTGTATTAAATAAGAAGTGTGGGGCCACCTGGGATTGCAATAAACGCAGCCGCGCATTGAGCGCCTGGTGCTCCAGGGCACCCCGCTGCCGTTCAAAAAATTGCGCCTGCTCTCGTACAGCAATATCCCGCTGGCGCAACAACGCAGACATAGCGAGCCAGGGCCCGAATAACATGCCGGTCACCGCTATCAGGAGAAAACTCCAGTGTCGGCTGTGGTCCTGCCAAAGTGGAAGTGCCCCCGGTTCTGTCAAGGCAGGAGACAGGATTAGCAATGTCAGTGGAATAGAGATTGCCACACCCACCACCTGTATTACCCAGCGGGGTAATCGTTGAGGCAAGTTGCACGGCCACTGCTCGAACAGGCAAAAAGTAATCAGTGCTGATATGGCAGCTGTGCTGGTTTGCAGTAGGAGCTCTGTATAAGTACCTTTCCAGCCGAAGCTGAGTAGCAGGGTCCAAAGCAGAGTAGCCAGCAAAACAGTCAGCGACCGCTGCCTGCTGGGTAGCAGTCGCACTTGAGGTGGGTTGGCTGTCGGCGAGTAATTCATGATGGCCGCCTTCGGTAAATTTTAGCGGCCATTCTTACACAGGTTTTACCGTTAAAGCGCTGCTTTACCTTGTAGATGCAGCTTTCTCCGCTGTGCTAGTGCATCGACAGAATAGAGGGCTAGACCCAGCCAGACAAACATAAAGGTGGTGAGCTTTTCTTCGCTGAAAGACTCGCCCAATACCTGGGTGGCGACCACCAGCATCAGTGTGGGGCCGATGTATTGCAGGAAGCCCAGTGTGGATAAGTTGAGCCTGCGCGCGGCGATCGTAAACAGCAGCAGGGGAACCAGGGTAATGGGGCCGGCAAAGAGCAGTAAGCTGTTTAACTCCAGGCTGTTGTTCTGCAAGTTGCTGGTGGGGCTGTCGCTCCAAAACAGGTAGATTACGGCCACTGGCAATATAAAGAGAGTTTCCACCGCGAGGCCGGTAAGGCTTTCCACAGGGGCCTGCTTGCGGGCCAAACCGTATAGCGCAAAGGAGCAGGCCAGGAACAGGGCAATGATCGGTATGCGACCAAACTGCCAAAGCTCATAGGCAATGCCGGTAGCGGCCAGCGCCACAGCGATCCATTGCAGTCGCCGCAGTTTCTCACCCAGGAACAGGACCCCCAGCAAAATATTGATCAGTGGATTGATGTAGTAACCCAGGCTGCCCTCGAGCAAATGGCCATTATTGATCGCCCAGATAAACACCAGCCAGTTACCGCCGATCAATACCGTGGTCAGGGCCAGCATCCGCATCTTCTTGCCGTCGCGCAGGGTTGCCAGAAAATCCGGCATCTTGCGTACAATCAGCAGAATACCAATAGCGAGTACCAGCGACCAGATACTGCGGTGGGCTAGGATTTCCGCAGCGGGAATATCCTGTAATTTATTGAAGTACAGTGGCGCCAGCCCCCAAATGAGGAAGGCGGAAATCCCGGCGAGAAGGCCGGTTGAGGCGGAATCATTACTACGCAAGGGAGCACCTGCTGTGGATAACTCTGGCTTTGGTTCAGGGGTGGCACGTGGATGTGGTCACCTGGGCCTGAAGCAAAAGAATAGGTCTGGCCATTGTAGAAGCGGTGGCCGGGGGGGATCAATCTTTTTTACCGCGAGGAAGGCTCCGATTGGCGTGTCATTGGCGGGTATTTGTGGGTACCCGCCAACGACCGAAAGGCTTAGAAAAGCACGCGGCAGCGCAGGGTGCCGGGGATACTCTTCAATTTTTCCAGTGCCAGATCAGAATACTCTGCGTCCACATCGATCACTACATAGCCCACTGTCTCATTGGTTTGCAGGAACTGTGCGGAGATATTGATGGCATTTTCTGAGAATACCTGGTTGATGGC
The DNA here is from genome assembly GCF_052467325.1 of Microbulbifer maximicatervae (SeqCode). Classification (NCBI taxonomy): domain Bacteria; kingdom Pseudomonadati; phylum Pseudomonadota; class Gammaproteobacteria; order Cellvibrionales; family Microbulbiferaceae; genus Microbulbifer; species Microbulbifer maximicatervae (SeqCode). Next base: position 3,460,133 of record NZ_CP174310.1, on the reverse strand, counting down.
GCTCAGCACACCGGGCACATTCTTGTGAATATGCAGCAGGCGGTGGGTATCCAGGTGACCGGGCAGTGCAACTTCCGGGAAGTTCACAGAACTGGTGGTGGTGCCGTTGTCGGAGTAGTGAGCGAGTTTCTCCGATACTTCTGTACCGATATTCTCCTGGGCCTCCACAGTGGAGCCACCTACGTGAGGGGTCAGCAGCGCCTTATCGATTCCGCGTAGGGGAGAGACGAATTCGTCGCTGTTGCCACGGGGCTCAACCGGGAAGACATCGATCGCCGCACCGGCCAGGTGATTGCTCTTGAGTGCTTCTGCCAAGGCATCAATATCTACCACAGTGCCGCGAGAGGCGTTGAGGAGAATACTGCCGGGCTTCATCTGCGCTATCTGCTCGGCGCCCATCATCATTTTGGTGGAAGGCAACTCTGGTACATGCAGGGAGACCACATCGGATTCCGCCAACAATTCCGGAAGTGAGTTTACTTGGGTGGCATTGCCCAGCGGCAACTTGGTAATCACATCGTAGAATCTGACTCGCATCCCGATAGCTTCGGCCATAACAGAAACCTGGGAGCCGATAGCACCGTAGCCGATAATGCCCAGGGTTTTGCCACGGGCCTCGTATGAGCCCACCGCTGACTTCTGCCAGCCGCCGCGATGACACACTGCGTTTTTCTCTGGAATACCGCGCAGCATGAAAATAGTTTCGGCAATAATCAGCTCGGCAACGCTGCGAGTGTTGGAGTAGGGCGCATTAAATACCGCGATACCCAGTTCCGTCGCCGCCTGTAAATCCACCTGATTGGTGCCGATGCAAAAACAGCCTACGGCTACCAGTTTGGACGCATGTTCCAATACTTTGCGGGTTAACTGGGTACGCGAGCGAATACCGATAAAGTGCGCATCGGCAATTTTCTCGATCAATTGATCTTCAGGCAGGGAGGTCTTGAGGTACTCCACATTGGTGTAGCCTCGGGAGCTGAGTAAGTCGACGGCGGACTGGTGTACGCCTTCCAGCAACAGGATGCGGATTTTATCTTTTTGCAGGGACTTCTTTTGATCGGAACTGTGCGCAGCCATAAACTATCTCTTCACTGAGTGCGAATAACAGGTGCAAAGTGCTTAGATCACTTCTTCGGGGGTGCCGCAATTTTGGCGAAGGCGCGATCATAGCACATGCAGCCTCCAAGGCTTTATTCGAAATTTCTATCCTAACTATCTTGTTTATCTATGTACCAACATCAATTTACCTGTGGCAGTGAAGTACCGTTTGGTTTGGGGAAGGTTGTCTGTGTGGGGCGCAATTACGCAGACCACGCGGCGGAGTTAAATAATCCGGTGCCAGAAGAACCCCTGCTATTTATCAAGCCGGCAACAGCAGCGGTACCTATGGCAGACACCATCCATTTACCAGCGGGGCGCGGCAGTTGTCACTTTGAAGGTGAGCTTGCCCTGTTGATTGGCAAGCGCTTGAGTAATGCCAACGTGGCAGAAGTCCCTGGGGCCATTGCTGGCTTGGGCCTCTCCCTGGATTTAACTTTGCGCGACCTCCAAACGAAGCTGAAAAAAGCGGGACATCCTTGGGAAAAGGCCAAGGGGTTCGATAAGTCATGCCCTCTTTCTCCCTTTGTGAAACTCGATTGGTTGCCGGACTGGGACAAGCTCAGTTATTCCCTATGGCTGAACGGTGAACTGCGCCAGCAGGGTAAAACCGAAAATATGCTGACACCAATTCTTGATCTGGTGGCCTATGTCAGCAGTTACTTTACGCTCGAACCCGGTGATGTGGTTTTGACGGGCACACCGGCGGGAGTGGGCGAATTACACCACGGCGATAATCTGGCGATGCAGTTGGAAGATGATTGGCTGCGTGTGGAAACGCAGGTGGCCTAGTTTAGAATGACTTCAGCCCTTTGATTTGTGATCACATTTTCGATATAACCGGGAAAACTATCTCCAAATTAAATGAGGTGTGTCATGTCAGCGAAAAATAATGTCCCCCAAAACCTGCAGGAATGGCAGGCTCTGGCGGCCTCACTGAAAATCGAGGGCCGTGCCTTTATCAATGGCAGCTATGTCGATGCCCTCTCCGGTGAAACTCGCGCCACTTTTAATCCCGCAAATGGTGAAGAGCTGGCGCAAGTTGCCAGCTGCGGTCCAAGTGACGCGGATTTGGTGGTAAAGGTGGCTCGGGAAACCTTCGAGTCTGGTGTTTGGTCGAAAATGCCGCCAATGCAGCGCAAAAAAATTATGGTGCGCTTTGCAGAGCTGATTGAAGAGAGTCTGGTGGAAATTGCCCTGCTCGAGAGCCTCGATGCGGGTAAGCCGATTGGCGATACCATGGCCGTGGATGTCCCTGGAGCGGCCACTACGATTCGCTGGAGCGGTGAAGCAATCGACAAGATTTACGATGAAGTGGCCCCAACCGGCCCCGGTGAGTTGGGCTTGGTTACCCGTATGCCCCTGGGGGTGGTGGCCGCCATTGTGCCCTGGAACTTCCCTTTATCCACCACCGCCTGGAAACTGGGGCCGGCCCTGGCCACCGGCAACAGCGTTATCCTGAAGCCCGCTTCTAACACACCGCTGACAGCGATTAAGCTGGCGGGCCTGGCTAAGGACGCGGGCCTGCCGGATGGCGTGTTAAATGTGCTACCGGGACCGGGAAGTAGCTTGGGCAAGGCCTTGGGTCTGCATATGGATATCGATTGCCTGACATTTACAGGCTCCACCGAAGTAGGCAAAACCCTGACCGAGTACTCAGGTCAGTCCAACCTCAAGCGTACTTTCCTTGAGCTCGGCGGTAAAAGCCCGAATATTGTATTTGCCGATGCAGATCTGGATAAGGCGGCAGAAGCAGCGGCCCTGGCCATTTTCTACAACCAGGGGGAGACCTGCACCGCCGGATCACGTCTGCTGGTTGAAAAATCTATTGCCGATGAATTTATTCAAAAAGTGGCTAAAGCGGCAGAGTGCTTTAAGCCCGGGCATCCTCAAAACCCAAATACCCGTATGGGTGCCCTGATCGATCGCAGCCAGTTTGATACGGTTGAATTTTACGTGGCCAAGGGCCTGGAGCAGGGTGCGCAATTGGTTTGCGGCGGCAAACCGGTAGATGAAGTAGCAGGCGGTTACTACTATGAGCCAACGGTATTTCGCGGTGTTACCGGCGACATGACGATCGCCCGTGAAGAAATCTTTGGCCCGGTGCTGTCTGTTATCGAGTTCGAGACAGAGGAAGAAGCACTCGCCATAGCCAATGACTCAATCTACGGCCTGGCGGCGGGTATCTGGACCAATAACCTGGGTCGTGCCCACCGTATGGCCCGGGATATATACGCCGGCTCTGTTTGGGTAAATAACTATTTTGGCGGTGATATCACCGTACCGTTTGGTGGTTTTAAGCAGTCTGGAAATGGCCGCGATAAGTCGCTACATGCGCTGGATAAGTACTGTGAACTCAAGTCCACCTGGATTGATTTGAGTTAGCTTCTCAGATTTGAGGGCCGGACTCCCGGTCCTCATGCATTTTTCCCACTCACCCCGGAATTGCCACTAGATATACAGGGCTCCGGTGTAGTCAGTGTTTATCTCCCTCTACCTCCATACCAGCTGCTGGATCGACGCGCAGTGGATTTTCTGGCGTGAATTATCTAGTCAGCTATACCTAACTTATTGCCCTGAGAAAAGTTTGGGGCGACATTTTCAGGATATGAGTATTCCAGTTCACGAGTTTTATAGCGTGTAGGGGTGCTGATTTGAACAAAACTACCGTTCTATTTGTGGCTTTAAGTGCCATTGGTGCGACCTATGCCCATGCTGAAAAAGCGCCAATTTTTGGCGAAATAGCAGGGCTTGTTAGCGCAGAAAAAATTTATACGAGTATGTCTCACAATAACAATCTCAAGCAGAGGCAAAGAGAGTGGATCAGGCTATTTGTCAATCGTGGTGATCAAGTCAGAAAAGGGCAGAAAATTGCTGAGCATCGCAATAGAAAAGGAAAAGTTGTCCTTGAATATATTGCCAATCGCTCAGGCAGAATTCTATTGAACAGCCGTTCAGCAGTTGACTCCGTAGAGTCTATTCTGGAGATCATTACGGTTGGAGAAGAGAAATACTGTGAATATGAAAATTGTGGTTTGATCGGTGTACGCTGAGAATTTTCAGGAATTGCCTGCTTGGCAGAAGCAGGGTTTGTTTGCAGATTAATAGCTGTGTAATCTGGGGATTCCTGATATTTGTGCGGCCCAATTATGAAACTTATTTATACCCATGAAAACCGTTTGTTGGTTGAGTTGGTAAAGAGTCGACTTGAAGTTGCGGGAATAAAAACACAATTAAAAAATGAATATGCCCAGGGGGCTACTGGTGAATTATCCCCCAACCAGGTTTGGCCAGAATTATGGTTAGAGCGTGACCGCGATTTGGAGCGAGCCCGACAGGTCCTGGCTGAGGCTGAGGTGGATTCGAATAGCTGGTTCTGCCAGGCATGTGGGGAAGATAACGGTGCAGCTTTTGATTACTGCTGGCAATGTGGAGAACCCAAGCCAGCAGGAGCTGACTAAAGCGGAGTTTTGTGGGTCGCATATCACAATGCAAGTACTTCTCAACATTGATGTCGATGACTTAAACCGGGCGATCAATTTTTATCGAGATGCATTTGGCCTCTACGAAGGTCGCCGTCTGGGAACGGATATGATTGAGATGCTCGGTGGCACTGTGCCTATATTTCTACAGCAAAGGGATTCGGGGATCTGGCCGATAAACAGTAAAAAAAATATAGGTAGCTATGATCGGCACTGGACGCCGGTAAATATGGATATTGTTGTAGAGGATTTGCTTCTGGCAATAGAGCAGGTGGTCGATGCTGGTGGACAGATACAGGGTGAAATCCAGCAAAAAGAATGGGGAGTTAAGTCTTCATTAACTGACCCCTTTGGAAATGAGTTCTGTCTGGTACAGTTTGATGGCAGTGGTTCTGATACTATCAGCTTGTAAGAGAGTAGCTATTCAAATACTTAAACCTATCGCCTTTCAATTAATATGATCTTTTTATCTTAACTCATTAATTCATGGCTTTTTCGATGATTAAAGTATGGATTATGTAGTGATAATTGGTAAGAGATTTACAGGTGTTTTATGACTGTTACGTCCCATGGTGTGTCTATCGGTTTGGAACAGAAATCCGATTATATTTTCCTTACTGTGAAGGCCCGTGGTAAGTTGACCCATGATGATTACGAAACCATGGTACCAATGTTGACCGCAGCAATAGAAAAAGTTGAGCACCCAAAGATAAACGTATTTATGGATGCTCGAGAATTGGAGGGGTGGGAGCCTCGGGCGGCTTGGGATGATTTTAAGTTGGGTATTGAATACGGCCGGGAGTTTAACCGGGTTGCCGTACTTTCAGATAAACGCTGGCTAAAAGTCGCCGGAAAAGTAGGTAGCTGGTTTATTGGTGGTGAATATCGAACATTTGAATCAGAAACTGAGGCGAAAGCTTGGCTGGAGGAAGATACCTAGATTTTGAAGTGATAAAGCCAGAATAGAAAAATAAAGTATTTGTCCATTAAAGGCTTATTAAATAATAAATTATATAAGGATTAGACCGTATGTTTGAGTGGATAGCCAGCCCTGAGGCCTGGATAGCATTGGCCACGTTGGCGGCGCTGGAGATAGTGCTGGGCATCGATAATATTATCTTTATCTCCATTTTGGTTGGACGGTTGCCTCCAAAACAGAGAGAGCCCGCGCGCTTTATTGGTCTTACCCTGGCAATGGTGACCCGGTTGGCTCTGCTTTTCTCTATTGTGTGGATTATGGGCTTAGTCGAGCCACTATTTAGCATCTATGGCATGGAAATTTCAGGGCGTGATATTATTTTGGTTGGCGGAGGACTGTTCCTAATCGCTAAAGCTACCCATGAAATTCACAATAGTCTCGAGGGTGAAGAGGAGAGTGCATCCTCGCTCGGCAGTGCGGGATTTTGGATGGTGCTACTACAAATTGCACTATTGGATATTGTCTTTTCCTTGGATTCTGTAATTACCGCTGTCGGACTGGTCGACGAGATCTCAATCATGGCAATAGCGATTATTCTGGCGGTAATCGTTATGTTGGTAGCGGCTAAACCAATCGGGGATTTTGTTGATCGTCATCCTACCGTGAAAATGCTGGCACTATCCTTCTTAATTATGGTGGGCTTAACTCTGGTGGTTGAAGGGTTTGATGTCCATGTACCTAAGGGATATATCTACTTTGCCATGGCGTTTTCAATGGCTGTGGAGTTCCTCAATTTGCGTATGCGCAGCAAGAAAGTCCGTAAGACCCCACCGGTAAGGTTACATCACGCTCTACGTGAAGATAGTTAATATAGTGAGAGGGTGGAGGTGTTCCTCCACCCCGGATTACTGTCTGGTTTGCAATAGTACCCTTAGTTACTATTTTTAAGCTTCAATATTAAGTAAGTAAGGCCCAGCGCGAGAGTGGCAGTAGATAATCCCAAAAGTTCGCCAGCATTGACCTTATCCAGATCTAAAATAATAAATTTTCGGGATAAAGCCAAAATAGCAATAAGTACGACAACTTTGGTTTGAATAATACTTTGTTGACGTGTAACTACATATTGAAGTGTATGGCTAAATTCCAGTGCAATCAGTAAAGTAATAATCTCGCCAAATATCGTTTGAAATACTTTATGGTCCAGAGGGTCCTGCATTCCCACCAGCAGCATATTGTATACTGAATATCCCAGGCGACTGATCGCGACTATTACGATTACAACAATAATAAAAGTCAAAATTAAGGCAATCAGACTTTCAAATTTTCGATAGTAGTTGTGAATTGCCTTATCTGTAATCGAAGTTTTTTCTTCTGGGCTGTCCATGCCTTACTTCTCGCTAAACTCATAAAATTAAAGCTAGTTTCTGTCAGTGAGCTTCTTAATCCAATCCTGATTTAATTTCCCGTTTTAGTAATGAAATTACCTTGCTACTTAGCGGCATCATTCGATGTAGTATCACTGGAACTTCGTAGGATGTTCCCAAGCCCAGGATAGCACTACTATGGGGCATAATGGTTATGTCATAGGGTGTCCAGATTGAAGCCGGCTCGGTAACCTCCAATTTTTGAATGCCCAAATTCAACGCGCGTAAAAAATCACTGCCGATCCGCAATTGTTTCCCACCTTTGTAAGGAAGAAAGTTTGCCCAGTAACTACCATGGTGGGGAGAGGAAATTGATATAAATTTATGCACCCGCTCCAAACCATTAAGGGCTTGTAAATAATACCGAGCGATTATCCCTCCCATGCTGAATCCCACCAGGGTACAGGTAGTTTCTTTATCTACGATGTGCTCCAATTTTGCGAGAAGCTGGGACGAAAGGTGTTCCATACCATGCCAGCCGGAGTTATAGCGTAGGTGGATATAGTGTACGTCATAATTTTCGGCAGCTAATTCGTGCTGCATTCTAAGCAAGGAGGTTCCTCGATCAAAAATTCCAGGTATTAAAAGAACAGTTCGGCTTTTACGTTTCATTCTTGTCGCAGGAGAAGTAATGCGTTAGGAAAAGCTTCAATCGCAATAGTTATTTGTCTGCCAAAAACTATTGGGAGCTTGATAGAGAAGTGTAGTTGCAGAACTATTGTTGGATGCCACAAAGTAGCAAAGTAGTCTTAAGGGATAAGTTGGATTGCCGGCAACTATGTCTTTTATTTATATAGACGCCGGCATCTGAAATAAAAAAGTAATTCAAGCGTCTGTTTGAGGGTTTCCAAATAGGAATATTAATATTTCACCGAGTCTAGAATTCCATGATTTCTCATCATGGGCATGACCCTCAAATACTTGGGTTTGCCAATTTGAAGAGGAATACCCTTTCCGGCGCATGATTTTATCCACAGCCCGTTGCAGAGGCGGGTAATAAGCATCCAGGGTTTCTGTACCATGGTCAAAATAAAATCGGTGATTTCCAGGCTTAGGTAAATTTGCCTCTAGATAGTCGCGAATAGCCTCAGCTATTGGTAGTTTGTCGTTAGGGTTAATCCCTGGCCAATGGGTGGATATAGCTGCAGCCGTAGAGAACACTTCGGGGTACTCTGTGACCGCATAGAGTGATATCAATCCTCCCATACTCGCGCCGGCAATAAAGGTGTCGCTGGGATCACCACTCACAGCGTAATGACTATCAATATAGGGTTTAACTTTGGTCACCAAAAATTGTAAGTAAAGATCTCCACGCAATTCGGCTTGGCTAAATGGATGTTGGACCTGTGAAGCTTCTTTAGGCAAAAAACTCCGAGCTTTCTGGGGGAAGTAGTCACCGTGGCGAAGTGTCTCAATGTTATCGATAGCGACAACTATGAAGGGACGTACCTTTTTTTCTGCTATTAACCGAGAGGCGACTTCATCCATGCCCCACTCCTGGCCATTCCAGGTGGTTTTACTGTCGAACAGCATCTGTCCATCGTGCATGTAAAGGACTGCATAGGGTTTTTGTGTGGGATATTGATCAGGCAGCCATACACGAATAGGGCGTTCAGCAAGCCCTTCCAGTGTCAGGGAGGGCAGTGTTTCAAGCTTTCCTGCCGATACTTGTACTTCTTTAGGGGGTTCTTCAGCTGTACACGGTGGTATTAGACTGAAAAGAATACCGAATAATAAGGTCTTATAGATATCCATAGCGCCCTGCCTTTGGGGTGTAGATAAAGTTCTACTCTATCTATAAAACCAGTGGCAGGGCTCCTCCCCCTAAGGGGCTGACTTTGGTGTTGAGACTTCTTTAGAAATAACTGCGGACATCCCAAGTTTCACGTTTATCATCCAATTCGAGCATCGGTCTCATTATAGAGCTATGCCCCTGTCCACCAAGAACGAAAACTTTGGTACCCGGTTGGGCGACGGCCTGGATATTGGCATACATACGGAAGTTTCTGGACCACCATTTGGAGGATAGATCGGCCCCAATAAAGTTATCACCTTGGCCAACATCATTGAGCATTATATAGGAGCCTACGTTTATTTTATCTTCAGTGGGGTCATTGTGCTTATCCAGAATTTCCTCCAATGACAGTGAGGCATGCATCTCATTAAATCGAATGCCCCAAGCCTTCAAAAATTCATCAGTTATTTTTTTTCGCTCGGGCGAATTACTTTCTAGATAGGATAAAAGTTCGCCATAGGGGAGATCTTGGCTAGCATCATAGCAGATGACTTTAGGCAGGCCGGACTTCTTGGCTACTCTGAATCCCAGCTGTTCGCTTTCTCCTCTATTTAGCTTGTGCTCACCCTTGACATATTTGGCAAAGCGCTGATTAATTTTACTTTCGTCATTGGTGTGGCATTCCAGAAGAACATGTGTTGGCGAGTCGGCGGCAATCCGTGAGGATAGGTCCTCCAAATACCTTTGACTTTCTTCGGTATAAACATCAATAACTTGTGTTTTCACTACATCTTTACTGGGTTTGCTGAAGTGGCTAAAGTGAAAGCTACCAAAAAGCATAACTTGTGCGGGTTCTGTACTTTCTACTGGCTCTGCATAGGCACTTAGACCAACAAGTCCCAAAGAAAGCATAATTGAGCCAGTGATTTGTCTTGTTAGGTTTTTCATTTAATATCCTTATTTTATTATTTAGCTTCTATAGTTTGGCTAAGTACTACACGAAATGAATAAGTTTGAATTTGACAGCGATAAAACAGCTTAAAATTGAATGCTTTAAATTGGTAATGCCTGCTTATAACAAGATAGATAAAGTGATTTTTCTGATCTGAAAAATTTTTTATTAATTTATTGCGGTGGGACTTGAGAACTCAGGGCTATTTTAGTAATAGCCCCAAGTTGGTACGGTATCATTGTTAATGTATGTTTACTTAAGTACCACTTCTTAATCTGGTCACTTCAACATCTGCATTACGCATTTTAGCTGAATGGGCTACTTCCTTGCTGACAATAGTCTTTCCTATCGGAGAGAGTGAAATTGCCGCAAGCTTAAGGTGCTGCAAACCAAAAGGTATACCAATAATGGTAATAAAACAGGCAATAGCATGCAGAAGGTGGCCAATAGCAAGCCAGATACCAGCCAATAGGAACCAGATAATATTTCCGACTAGACCAAAGCCACTTGTCCCAATATCACCGCGCAGGGTGAGTTCTTCTCGGGAAATTGCCTCCTTACCGAAAGGGAAAAAGGAAAATTTGCCGATTACAAAGCAGGCTCTTCCCCAGGGAATACCAATAATACTGATAAAGGCAATCAGCGAGCAAAACCACCAGCAGAGTCCCATAATGACACCGCCAAGGATAAACCAGAGGAAATTTCCAAGTGTTCGCATAACTACCCCTACCAATTCGGTAAAATATATTAGTGAAAACGGTAATCTACTGATGTTACCGCAAATCCTAATCGCTATATCATTTATTTAAATTACAGTAGTTAGACGCAAGTCCTCACGTTTTAGATTCAGTTATGGATACTTTCCTCAGTCCGAGCGTGACCATTTGGTCAGCCTGAGCGTTGGCTTGGATTTTGTCCTTTGGGTATAAAATTTACGGTATCAGCTCATTTGCCGGAGCATTACTATTTAGCAAGCGATGACATTGACTACTTCCTGTTACTGGTAGACCTAACTGCAATATACCCAATTGATCCAAGACAGTCGCTTGGTCCCAGTAAATATGCTCAGAGCTGATTTTTCTATTGGAGAAGCTAATAATTCCCACATGGGGGACTGATAGCTTCTTCCCTGTTGCTTCGATACCAGGTGCGAACCAATCCATACGAATAGAATGGGTAAAGTGAAGAATAAACTCATCCACTAAGCTGTCTTTGCCCACGGTGCGGGAAAGAAGCTGTAAATTTATATCCGCTGGCATTTGAGGAATAAATATATCCCTATAAAATTTTCGTAAGGGCTCTTTTCCCGTTGCGCCGGTATTAACCGGTACATGAATTAATACGGGATTTTCGGTCATGGTAGCAATTGCGGCGTCGGCATCTTTTAGGTCGAATTCGGCCTCGGTATGGGTTTCCCAAAGTTGAATTAAGTACTTTTCATCGTCATTGTATTCCATCTCATTCACCTTCCCATTTGAGGCGCAATATTACTGATCGTTGAGTTAATCTATCTTGTGCCAAAGACAGTATCGCAATGTTTATAAATATCAATAAGGTCGAGATCGTCAACGGTGAATATGACGATCTTGCAGCTACCTATAGTGATGGCTAATTTTTAGTACAGAATCAGAGTGTTTGTAGTACTAAAAGACTATAAATTATTGAGGAGGAGATGAAGGGAAGTTGTTTGAATGTTTGCAGATCTAGGGAGCCTCTGAATAACTCCGTGATACCTCTGGCTTGCAGAGCGGTTCACAATCAAGGCGCGGCTTCGCAGGAATGTCTAGACCTTTCAAGAAGTCGCAACGCGGAGTGTGAATCGCTCTGCGAGCCCCGAAGGGCGGGCCTTGAAGGCTACAGCTGCTGCGTTGCAGCCTTCAAGGCCCGCAGAGGCATTACGGAGTTATTCAGAGGCTCCCTCGAATGCGTTACCCGTTCTACAAAGATAACGCATTCTTAACCCTTTAGCCGCGCCAGTAATTATTGGCTGCTGCAACGGTTTGGAAGTTAATGGCAACAACCTGAGAGGAGGCGATCAGGCTGTCTGCATTTTCCTCATAGGCGGACCTCAGCTTACCCCGTACTTCATCTGAAGGCTGGGTGTATTTTACTCCCATCCTGGATAGTTTCATTGCAAGTTCAAAGCCTTGTTGTGCATTTTCAGTAATTAGGCTTTCTAACCAGATTTGCGACATGGACATCCCTCTCTACTATCGGGTTGATTGATAAAGTTGTGGGGGCTGCTGGGCCCCAGTTATTTTGTATATTTACTAAGGGTTGATATCAGTCCAATATGTATTGGCTGATATATTTGTTGAACTGAATAAGATCGAAAGAGCCTCTTATTTCGAACCTTACCTTACCGATCTCGCTTAAATAAACTTCTATTTCACAGTCCAGATCAAAAGTGCCAGCGGTCTCAACAGAAAATGCTTGTATCTTGCTGAAAGGCAAAGAGGTGTAGTCTACTTTTGAACCGGTGATACCCTGAACATTGGCGGCAATAATGCGTTTGTTGGTGAAAACTACCTGATCGCGAATAGTTTTAAAACCTGCAAAAATAAACTCCCCCTCGATCAGGAACTTATTAAAGTCATCCCTGGATTCAGAGATATCTATAGGCTTGAGTTTAAATACTGGTGAGTTTTTAAAATCTATCACGGGTTATCCCTGTAATTCTATTGGAGGAGGAGATTACCACTGTGGCGCATTAAGTTACAGATGATTTACTTTTTGCTTGTGTTTTTATGTTTAAATTTATTTAATTATTATGACAATTTCCACAATAGAGGATCGATCATAAGTAGTTGGTAATTTTTGAAATGGTTATCTCTCTATTTACTGGATTCTTGGCTCGATTATTTCAGTATCACCAGGGATAAATAGCAGTAGCTATATCTGTCTATTGATTTGCAAGGCTTCCAAAAAAAGCTGCACAGCGGGATGAGTTGTTGCACTTTTCTTGAAGGTGACAGCATTTTGTATTTGGTAGTGAAACTTCTCCGGCAGCAGGGGGTGCAGGGTTCCTTCCCCGACATATCTGCGGGCCAGGTATTCCGGTAGGAAACCCACAAAGCATCCAGAAAGTATCATCGCCAACCTGGCCGCCATATGGTTGGCTGTGGATCGCTTGGGAAACAATCGATACAGGTGCGCCGCACCAGAGAGAACAGTATGACTGGGCGCAGCTAACTCCTGCTGGGTGAGTAGCTCCTCATCAATAGCTGACACCTGGGCACAGGGGTGGCTGTTACTGCAATAGAGAATCGATTGGTGATAAAACAGGGGTTGGTACTCCAGCCCCGGTCGACGTGAATGCAGGGGGTTGATACCGATATCGGCGCGGCCTGCGAGGATTTCCAACTCGAGTTCCTGAGGGGCGGCCAGTTGTACTTCCAGGTGGAGTTGCGGGGCCTTCTCACGCAGTTGTGCAATAGTTCCGGGCAAGTTCAGTTGCGGTATTTCCAATACATCGTCGGGCATTACCAGGCGCAGGGTACCGGTGAGTTGGGATTGGATTGCATTGACCTGGCTTTTGAAGGTATCCAGGTGCCCATCGAGCTCCAAAATAGCCCGATACAAGGCCTCCCCCTCCGGGGTCAGTTTGAAGTCGGCCCTGCCTCGAGAGCGCAAGCACAACTGCATACCCAGCCGTGTCTCCAGGTCGGAGATATGCACACTGATCGTGGAGCGGCTGATATTCAGGGTGACTTCGGCAGGGGTGATGCCTCCGGCGTGGACAACCTCGCGGAAGACGCGCAGCAGGCGCAAATCCATATCGCTGAGGCGGCCTCCCAGGGCGTTTTTGGTTTTGCTCATAGCTGCACTTCCAGGTTGTTTCCGGCGCTGCGGGCTGCGGATTCGATTAAAGTTTGATAAATATAAACTTTAGTTGGAAAAATACTACTATTCTCCTCAGTCAGCTGCGGCCAGAATCGCCGCATACTACTAATAACATCTATTTACTAGGAATTTCCCTGTGAAACTTGCAAATTCGGACCTGTTGAAATTTCAGAACTATATAGCGGGCGAATGGCGTGACGCTGCCGCCACTGTAGATGTATGTGACCCGGCAAATGGCGAGTTGCTGGGCCGTGTGGCCGACGGTACCGCAGAGGATGCCGAGGCGGCGGTGGCGGCTGCCAGTGAAGCCTTTCCCGCTTGGAGCCGCCTTACAGCCGGTGAGAGAGCTGCGGTTCTCAAGCGCTGGTACCAGCTGATCGTGGATAACAGCGATGACCTGGCAATGATCCTTAGCCTGGAGCAGGGCAAGCCGGTAGCGGAAGCGAAAGGTGAGATTATCTACGGGGCTTCCTTTATTGAGTGGTTCGCGGAAGAGTGCCGCCGGGCCTACGGCCAGACAATCCCGACCCACAACCCGGCCATGCGCCTGAATACCATCCGCCAGCCGGTGGGTGTGGTGTCCTGTATTACCCCCTGGAACTTCCCCAATGCCATGATCACCCGCAAGGCGGGTCCGGCACTGGCGGCGGGCTGTACTGTGGTGATCAAACCGGCCCTGGAGACGCCACTATCTGCTCTGGCGCTGTGCCAATTGGCGGAAGAAGCGGGCCTGCCCAAGGGGACTATCAATGTAGTTACCGGCAGTGATTCCCCGGGAATTGGCAAGGTTCTGACCCAAGATCCCCGTGTGGCCAAATTCACCTTCACCGGCTCCACTGCTGTGGGCAAGCTGTTGATGTCCCAGTGCGCCAGCACCGTGAAAAAAATGTCCATGGAACTCGGCGGCAACGCGCCGTTTATCGTATTTGACGATGCGGACATGGATACCGCAGTCAGCGCCTGTATGGCGACCAAATTCCGCAATGCGGGCCAGGTGTGCGTGGCCACCAACCGTATTTACGTGCACGAATCCGTGCACGATGAGTTTGTGGAAAAGCTGCGCGAGCAGGTTGCCGCCCTGAAGATCGGTCACGCTACCGATGAAGGGGTCAATATGGGCCCGATGATCTTCCGCAGGGCTGTGGACCGGGTTCAGGGGCTGGTACAGGACGCGGTTGCGGCCGGAGCAAAAATTGAAATTGGCGGTGAGCAGCTGGCCAATGGCGATAACTTTTTTGCGCCAACCATCCTCACTGGAGTTACCGATACCATGCGTATCGCCCAGGAGGAAATTTTTGGCCCTCTGGCGGCGGTACAGAAGTTCTCCGATGAGGAAGATGTGGTTCGCCGTGCCAATGAAACGCCCTACGGCTTGGCGGCGTACGTGATGAGTGAAAACATTCGCCGTGCCAATCGTGTGGTAGAGGCGCTCGACTACGGCATGATTGCCTGTAACACCGGGGTTTTCTCCACCACTGTGGCACCCTTCGGTGGTGTTAAAGAGTCCGGTATTGGCCGCGAGGGCGGTGTCGAGGGTATGGCCGAATTTTACGAGACCAAATATTGCTGTTTCGGGGCCTGAGTCCCGGTCTGAACACAACTGGCCTGCGCTTGTCCTAGGTGACAAGCGCCCGAACAGATTTTCGGGAGCCTGTGGCTCCCCTACTTAAGAGTTTGAAACTTCAGGGAACTTGCGGAGATTAATACTATGTCTGAGATGCAAACCGATGCTTTCTGGATGCCGTTTACCCCCAACCGCACCTTTAAGTCTGCACCGAGAATTGTAGAGCACGCCGAGGGGATTTATCTCACGGAGAAAGGCGGTCGCCAGGTTATTGATGCGACTGCGGGTTTGTGGTGCAGCAATGCGGGTCACTGCCGTTCTGAAATTGCAGAGGCAATTTACCAACAGGCAAAAACACTCGACTACAGCTCTATTTTTAATTTTGGTCACGAGTTGGGTTTTGAGTATTCCGAGCGTCTGGTAAAGCACACTCCCGATGGCCTGGACCATGTGTTCTTCGGTAATTCCGGTTCCGAGGCAGTTGAGAGCGCCCTGAAAATTGCCCTGCAATACCAGCGTGTACGCGGCAAGGGCACTCGCACTATGTTTATCGGCCGTGAGAAGGGTTATCACGGAGTAAACTTCGGCGGTATTTCTGTGGGCGGTATTCCTCCCAACTACCAGGGTTTTGGCCAGCCGGTGAAAGCCAACCATATGCGTCACACCCTGGATATCGAGCGCAATGCATTCAGTCGTGGCCTGCCGGAGCACGGTATTGAGTTGGCTGAAGACCTGGAGAGACTGGTAGCTTTCCACGGTGCCGACCAGATTGCCGCTGTGATTGTTGAGCCATTTGCCGGTGCCGGCGGTGTGGTATTGCCTCCCAAAGGCTACCTGCAACGCCTGCGGGAAATTTGTGATAAGCACGACCTGCTGCTGATTTTTGATGAAGTCATCTCCGGCTGGGGCCGTACCGGTTCTGCATTTGCCTCCACGGAGTTCGGTGTGACCCCGGATATGATCACCTCCGCGAAGGGGATTACCAATGCCACAGTGCCCTTGAGTGCGGTATTTGTCAGCGACGAAATTTATAAAACCGTGATGAATGCGGCTCCCGATGGTGCGGTGGAATTCTTCCACGGTTATACCTACTCAGCACATCCGGTTGCCTGTGCTGCGGGTATGGCGACTCTGGATATTTACGAGCGCGAAGGCCTGTTGACCCGCGCTGCCGGTGAAATTGGCCAGCACTGGGAAAATGCTTTGCACAGCCTGGCTGACCTGGACAATGTGATCGATGTGCGCAATTACGGTTTGGTCGGCGCTATTGAGCTGCGCGCGCCGCAGGATCTGAAAGGGAAATACGGAGCTAAAGTCTCTGGCATGGCCTGGGAAGCTGGAGTGATGGCCCGCGGTATTGGCGATGCCCTGTGTATGTCCCCACCGCTAATTATCGAGAAGCACGAGATCGATGCTGTTGTGGATAAACTGCGTGGTGTGATCGGCGCTCTGGCCTGATTATGCTACTGCGGCAGCCCGTTCGGGCTGCCGTTCTCTCGAACGTATTCTTCCCCATTCTCCTTTCATGACCCGCAGGGCAGTTTGCGTAACTTCCCTATTGTCGTTTAGAGCTACACTGAAAATAGTGGTCTGCGGCGCGGTCACAGTCTTTGCAGAGTCGACTGCCTGGCCGCGCTCGTAGGCTGCCTTAAGGAGTTATTCAGATGCTCCTTAAAAACCGCCGGGGAAAAATTCAATTCCCTGATGGTAAGGGACTCTTCAATATGGAAAGTTACTCAACCTGGGGACTTTTCTATGCCCGCTGACACTCCTCCCCTGGCGACCGGACCTATTTTGCAGGTGTTGTCTGCAAACTGGTGGCTACTCCTGCTGCGCGGTATTGTCGCGGTGATTTTCGGCGTGCTGACTTTTGTCTGGCCGGGATTGTCCCTGTTGACCCTGGTGCTGCTTTTTGGGGTTTACGCTTTCCTGGATGGTATTTTTTCCCTGGTTGCAGCGGTGATGGGGCGGCATAAGTCCACTCCACTGTGGTGGTTGATTATCTCGGGGCTGATAAGTTTAGCTGCGGGAATTGTGACTTTTATTTTTCCGCAGGTTACCGCTTTAGTGTTGGTCGTTTTTATCGGTGCCTGGGCCCTGGTGAGGGGTATCTTTGAGATTGTCGGTGCTGTTCGCCTGCGCAAGGAAATTGATAACGAGTGGCTTTTGATCGCTATTGGTGTTCTCTCGGTGATTTTCGGAGTTGCGATTTTAGTCAGCCCCGGGGCTGGTGCTCTGGCGTTACTCTGGGTAATCGGTGCCTATGCGATTATTTTGGGACTGCCATTGATCTGGTTATCTTTCCGACTGCGCAAGCACAATAAATCCGCTTCTTCATAACCGTTTAACTCAAATACGCTCAGTAATAAAAAAGGCCGGTATTGCTTAGTAATACCGGCCTTTTCGAATTGCTATTTAAATAACAACTTCTGTTTTTTATTGCTTAGCGGCGAGATTGACTGCCTTCGGCAATGCCCCCATTAACGCTTTGCCTTTTTTCTCCAGTGCCATACACAGCTGGATTCGCTCCTCGGCTTGGGCGAGGCTGCGCTGGTATCCGGGGGCTAAATCACCTTGCTGGGCAAAGAGTTGTTGCAGTTCGCCCAGGTGCTGTTTATCGCAGAAGGCAGCGGCAAGTGATGGGGTGCGGCGGCGGATCTGGGCCGGAATCTTATCTACTACCTTGTCAAAGTTCTGTTGCAGCCACTCCCAGTGCTGTTCCTGAACCCTGGGCTGGGCCAGGGCGTAATGGATCAGGCCAAATGATTCTCTCGGCCCCATTTCGTCGCTGAGCGCTAATGCTTGAATGGTTTCCACTTGCTTGGGATTGTTGCTGGTACCGATGGCATTGGCACTGGCATTTTCAAAGCGGGGATCATCCAGCTCGGCGCGGACTTTGATCAGGTGTGCGAGGAAATCCTCCCCCGCATCCTGTACTGCCACACTCAGGGCTGCCTGGTATAGGTCAGAGCTTAACGCCTTCGCATTCCGTTCCTGTTTAAAGCCGGTAAAGGCGGTTGCCATTTCCTGTAACTGCTTGCGTGAGTCAGGATCTTCTGCAACTTGCGCCATAAAGGTTAGCAGGTCGCTGTGCAGCATCTGCTGGTCGCTATCACTGATATTGGCGCTGCGATTTAGTATCGGCAGGTACAAGTTCTGGGCAAAATTCAGGAATGCAGAGCGCTGGGATTCACCCAGGTAGTTATCCCGGTACTTCTGCAGGTAGCGCAGTGGCATGGTGATCACCTGGCGCTTGTCCGCCACTGCGGATTTGCGCACTACTTCGAGGAGTGGTACTGCGGTGAGATTGCCGGCCTCGAAAGCTGAGAAGGCGCTGTCAATAATGGACAGCTGCTCAGTGGCAGAGAACTGGGCAAATTGTTTAATCAGTGCCTGCCACTGCGCCTTGGGAAGATTCCAGCGGTAGTAGCCGCTGCCCTGGGCATTGGGCATTACCCAATTTGGGCAGGCACCGCCGGTAATCTCCAGGGTTTCCCTTGGCTCAGTCAGGATCTGGCACTGCTGCACGCCGCTATCGGTACTGAAGCAGAAAGGGATGCTCCATTTATCGCTGGCGTCGGCGATAGGGGAGCCGAGTGGCTTGTAACGGCTCTGCTGAACCACTAGCGAGGCCTTGCCGTCGCTATTGCAGTCCATGGCGATATCCAGTTGTGGAACCCCTTTTTGCTCGACAAAGCTGCGGAAAGTCTCGGTCAGTTCCGGGGTGTTGGTTTCCTGGCCGATCACTTTGTAGAAGGGTGGTGAGTCGGCCACGCTGTCGGAGAAGGTTTCCAGGTAGCGCCCCAGTGCCGGGCGGAAGTTTTCCGCTCCGAAATAGGTGTCCACCATGTGGATAACGCCCAGGCTCTTCGAGTAAGTGATCGAATCGTAGGCGTTGCGAATATTGTTGTTGTCCGCGATGGGCTCACGAATGGCGCGGGTGCTGGCCAGGGAGTCCAGCTGCATGGCGCCGATCGCATAAGTCGCTGCGTTGAGGTCGTGCCCCTCTTCAGGTTCCATAATGGTGAGGGCCAGCGCCTCCCCCCAGGTAGCGAAACCTTCTTTCAGCCACAGGTCGTCCCACCAGGGAGGGGTGACCTGATTGCCAAACCACATATGGGCAATTTCGTGCGCATGAACTTCTACGAGAGCCAGGCGGGTGCCGGGAGCGGGGTTGTCGCCCACCAGGATACGCTGTTCGCGATAAGTAATTGCCGCAGACAACTCAGTAGCGCCACTGGGCCACTGGGGGGCGGCAATAATGTCCAGCTTCTTGAATGGGTAGGGGCGTTGCAGCTGGGTCTCGAAGGTCTCCACCATTTTGGGGGTGATATCGAGGATGTAGTTCATATCCTCACCGCGACCTTTACGGGCGAAGCCGCGCAGGGGTATGGGGTCTTTGCGGTACTTGCTCGGCGGTATGGCTGGGCGCTCAACTTGGTCAAATGGGCCAACTGATAGGGACAGTAAATAGGTGGACATCGGTGGTGTGGTGGCGAAAATGACTTTCTCCATGCCGTCACCTGCCGCTTCGCGCTTCAGCTCGGGCCCATTGCTAATCGCTGCGTAGCCTTCGGGTATTGTCAGGCTGACAGTAAAGGGGGCCTTCAGGCCTGGCTCGTCGAAGCCGGGTAAATACTTGCGGGCCTGGATCGATTCAGATTTTGCCAGGGCATAGGCATCGCCCTGTTCCTCGACCTTAAAAAGCCCGGCCAGGTTGCGATCAAATGCAGCACTGTAGTCGATGTGCAGTTTGAAACTGCCCGCATCGATCTTCTCCGCAAACTCTACTGCGGCAACACCACTGTCCAGTACTTCCCGGTATTCGGCCGGAATCTGGCGGCCGTCATCGAGCTGTGCGTAGACTTCGCCCACATCCAGGTTTTTGCCATGCAGCCAAATATGTCGGGCACCTTCCGCCAGCTGGATATCGATATCCACCTTGCCAGTGAAGGAGTCTTTGCGCGGGTCCAGCACCAGTTCCAGCTGGTAATCCAAGGGGGTGGTGCCCTCGGGCAGGCGCCCTTCGGGAGCCTTATCAAAATCGAGGCCTTTAGCCTCGACTTCCTGGGCAGTATTGGTTTTTGCTGGTTCCGATGCTTTTTCTGCGGGGTTACAACCTGCTACTGAGAGCAGGGCCGCAGTTAGCAGGGCGAGCGGGATGTTCTTTTTCATGGTAGGGGGAGCACTCAGCCAAAAGGCTGATTGTACCGCTTTGGAGAAAAATTACGCGATGCAAATAGTTGGGCTGAGGGGAAGGTGGGAGGAAACCCGGCAGTGGATGCCGGGTTTCTGTGGGGAGACCTACAGGTGCGGTACGGTCAGGCTAGAGACCTTGCTGCTGCTGTAGGGCACTGTGATGGTGTAATTGGTATTTTCCGGCTTCTGGTAGATATAACCCTGAGTATCGATGGCCAATACTACACGGTGGCCAACCGGGACATCGTAGCTGGTGGTGAAAAAGTCCACTTCGAACTTTTGTTTTTGCCCAGACTTGTCTGAATGCAGGGTAATGGGGGCGTGAGTTATCAGACGCCCCAGTCCCAACGGACCCACATCGTAGAGGTGCACGTTGAGTTGCACTTCTTTTTTGCTGGGTTCCACCCACATTTCGAGTTTGGGTTCGCCGCGAATCTTCAGGGTTTCCCACTGAATCGGTGATTTGTACTCGATGGCGTAGTAGCCGTTGATAGCGATCATGGGCGCGTAAACGGGGATACCGAAGCCTTCCAGTGCATCGGAAACCAGCGGGATACCGGTGCCTGCAAAGGTATCTGAGCCGCCGTGGAATTCGTTACTCCAGCTCCAACCGTCGTACTTGTCGCTCTCCATTTTTGCATTGTTAAACATGGTAAAGCGTGGCTGCAGGTACCAAGTGGTGCTCTCGTCCGTTACCGGGTAGTCCTCGAACTGCTCCAGCTCATTGCTGATGCGCACAGTCATATCCACCTTGGGTTCGGTGTCGATCCCGTTGTCTTCGCCCTTTAGGTAGTGGTCGAACCAGCGGAAACTGGTGGACCAGATATGGCCGTTGTTACCGGTAAGAGTCTCGGTAATCGCGTGGGTGCCGGGGTTTAGCATGAGTTTCTTGGGCCCTTCGAGCAGGGAATAGAAATCGGTCATGCTATTCGGTTTAAACAGGTAGTCGGCGAAATTATTTGAGAGCAGTACCGCTGTGCCGTTTTGATTAATTTCGTCCACGTAACTCACCGCGGAGCGCTGCGCGCCGAAAGTGATTACTTGTTCCATATTTTCGCCATCGCGCAGGTTGCTCCATACCTGCTCGAGTTCAGCTTCTTTCTGGAAGGCCGTAGTAACAAGCAGCGTGCCCCATACCAGGTTGACGGTTTCATTCGGATACAAAGCTTCCACTACATCTGCCCAACCGGATAGCGCAGCTACTGCATCGACGCGAGGGTGCTTGGCAGCACTCAGTAGTGAAATTCCACCGCCGTAGGAAATTCCGGCCATACCCAGCTTGCCCACCGGGTAATTGGTTTCCAGCCAGTCGATCAGGACTCCCACATCGTTAAGGCTGTTATCCCCTGCGACGTCAACAAGTCCTCCCGAGTGCCCAAATCCCCGGGTGGAGTAGCTGAGCACCAGGTAGCCGTTTTCTGCCAGCTCTTTGGCCTGGAAGTGGTACTGGTGCTTCTCCAGCCCCCAGCTGTTGGTAAAAATAACGGTGGGGTAACCGTCTGCTGGTGCGGGCGTTTCCGGGATAAATAAGTTCGCATCCAGGACCGTACCGTCAAAAGAAGTAATATCCACGTCGGCGATATATTCCGGTGCCGACCAGGCATGAGCAGACATTAGGGCGCCGCCAAGCAGCGCCAGTAGTGGCTTGGTATTCATTAGTTTTCTCTCATCTGATGAAATCATTATTATTTTTTTGACCAGGATTCCCTCCTTGGTCGACCCCGTACTATAGGAGTTCATCCTAGTTTTGTACGTAAATAGGGCTAAATTTGAGACGTTTGTCTCGCTTCATGTCGCAATCTGCTGCAGAAAACTGTTTGTGAACAGCTATCTATTTTGTGTCTTTCCGGTCACACAAAAACAGTCGAAAAGCTGTTTTGTGATCAAATTGATCTTTTTTTGATCAGTGAAAACCGGTACTGTGTCGTCTTCGCTAATCAGCTAGGGAGGGCTTCAGCAACAATGACTCGGTGGCCCGAACTATGGTTTCTCGTTCAGTTGTTCTATTAGTACTTTGTTTCGGATTTATCGCTTCAGCCTACGCCGCGCCGCGTGGTTTGGGGGAGGTGACCTGGTATGAAGTCGACAGTGATAATTTTCGCGTGATTACCGACGGTGATCCCAACGCAGTCAAAAGTCTGGTAGCAGACCTGGAGCGCTATCGCGCAGTGGCCTTGGAGTTACTCGATGCAGATCCAAAAAGTGAGCGATTAACTATTTATGCGGCCGCAGACCGGGACACCTATGCAAACCTGGTGGGTGTTGAGCTGGCGGATATGACCAACGGTTTGTTCGATACCTCTGCGGAGGGTAACTATGCCCTGGTAAACCTGGATGGTCGCAGCGTTGAGAGGCAGCTCAAAGCACGCGAATTCCTGTTCCACGAATACACCCATTTTCTGAGCTATAACGGCAACACTACCCACTACCCCTATTGGTATAGCGAGGGGTTTGCTGAATTTATGGCAACCATGTCATTCCCGGAAAAAGGTACCTACGAAATTGGCTCCATTCCCAGCGAGCGGGCTATGACCCTGATGTATACCGGGCTTATGCCGCTGGAAGACCTGTTGCGTGCGACAGTGTACAACACCGATGCGGACGAAAAGGCGGATGTCTATGCCGGAGGTTGGATTCTGTCTCACTGGTTGATGATGAAAAGCGGCAAGCAGGATAATTTCGATAATTTCGTCAAAGCCTATAACGATGGTGCCGACCCAGTACTCGCCCTGGAAGAAGCGCTGGGGATGTCGGTGAAAGACATTGAAAAGGCCTATGTCGCCACTTATAAGGCGGATAGCTTTGAACATTTTAGTGGCGCTATCCCCGCGGACTTTAAAGAGGCCAGCCCTAGGGTTAAACGCCTCAGCAAAAGAGAGTCGGTGAGCATCCTGGCTGGATTTATCGCCCAGTCCGGTTACAACCTGCTGGCTTTGGATGAGTTGATTGAGTATGCCTACAGCACGGGTATTTACAGTACTGAGCTGGCTGCGATTAAAGCGAGTGCCGATCTGCGATTGGGTAATTTCCCCCAGGCCAGCCACCTTTTGGCCAGTGTCCCCACTAAGGACCGAGGCCAGCTCTGGTACTTGAGTGCCCATGCCTGGTTAACGGTTAATCAGCAGGCGGTGGCGCCCGGTAGTAAGCGGGATCTTCGCAGCTTGAAAATGGCGCGGGAGGAGTTCGACTTCCTGGTGAAGGAAGAACCGAAAAATGCATCTCACTGGTTTGGCCTGGCGATGGCTATGGAGATGCTGGATTACCCCCGAGAGGAATATCTGGAAAAGCTGGAGCAGGCTTACAAGCGTGCCCCCCGTGAGCTGCATATTGCCCAGTGGCTGGCAGAAGAGCTCTACCAAAAGAAAGATGCGGAGTATTTTGCCCGAGTGGCGAAGCCGCTGATGTTCGAGCTTCCAGACGAGGAGCAGAACAAAGAAATAAAAATGAGGTTGGCAGAGCTGAAGGGCAAACCCAAGTCATCATAGCAACCATAAGAGCGCTCACTGAATAAAAAAGGCTTGTCACTCTGTGTAAGAGACATCCGACATTCGCCAACGTATATTTGCCCGGCAATTGATTTTGCCGGGCTTTTTTTTAGGGGATAATTTCCCAGCAAACTGGTACGATTTCTGTAACAGCGGCAATTCCATATTGTGAAGCATAGCGTGCGCGTTAAGGGTAATGCTTCTCATAGAATAAGAAAGGGTGCACTGTGAGCAGAAAACGGTTTTTCGTTATATTTCCGCTATTTGTCTTAATATTGCTGCTTGCCGCATGCGAGAGTAATAGAGATCCTGTTGTAGAAAACTCACAGGTTTTAACGGAATCTCCCCAACAACCGATACCAACGCCGCAGAATAAACAGCCCGCAAAGCCGCAGTTTGAAAATTATGTAGAGCAAGGAGATTTGCCAGCCCTGTTAGAGCGAGGTGTATTGCGCCTGTTGGCCCCAAGGGGCCCCCAGGAGAGCGCCTTACCACGAGAAGGACTACCTGCAACAGAGTGGCGAAAACTTGCGGAAAGTTTTGCTCGTAGCCGCGGATTAAAGCCTCAGTGGGTTTACGTAGATAACTTTTCCGATTTAATTCCAGCGGTTGTTGATGGACGTGGGGATGTAATTGCCACCAATTTTTCCCGCACCGAAGAACGCAAGTTATTACTGGGTTTTACCCGCCCATTACAATATGTTGATGAGTTGCTAATTACTCATAAAGAGTTCGAGGTGGAAGAGGCTGTGCCCTTACAAGTCGTGCTGCGGCGGGGCAGTGCATTTGCTGAAACCCTGGAGCAGCGAGCCGATACGGAAAATTACAGAATCACTTACCTCGATAAGCCGGTTGCAACCAGCGAGCTTATCGCGGCTGTAGCAGCGGGTGAATACCCCGCAACAATTATTGATAGTAATTTGGCCGATGTACTTCTAACTGATTACCCTCAACTCACAGCCACCACAGAACTCGATTCCCGCAGGCCTATCGCCTGGGCTGTACGCAAAAATGCTATCGCTTTGAGGCGTGAGTTGAATGAGTTCTTTACCGCAGAATTGGTATTGGCCAGTCAGAACCGAGAGCAGCCACTGAGAGATTGGCAGGCAATAAAGGAGAGCGGAACTTTAAGGGTGCTTACTCGCAATCACCCCGCTTCCTACTTTATCTGGCGCGGTGAGTTGATGGGGTTTGATTACGATCTGCTAAGGAAGTTTGCCCGTGACCATAAATTACGCCTGAGCATGGTTGTGCCCGATAAAGATCAGGATTTGGTCGAGGCATTGAATGATGGAATGGGGGACATGATTGCTGCATCTCTTACTGTTACCGAGGCCCGCCGCCAGCAGGGATTGGCATTTTCCAAGCCTTATATGACAGTTACGGAACAGGTAGTAGCCGCAAAATCAAAGGTGCCTGATAAAGAGCTACCCCTTCCAGAGAACCTGCTTTCTGGGCAAACAGTAGTGGTTAATCCCACCACGAGCTATCACGAGAGTCTGGTCAAAATAATGGAAAAGCAGCACGGGCAAGATATGGTGCCGCTACAGATCCACCGTCTAAAAGGCGCTACCAGTGAGTTTCTTATTGATGCAGTAGCCAGGGGTATTTTTCCCTATACCGTAGTTGACTCACACTTGGCCGCCATTGAAAGCACTTACCGGGATGACTTTACTGTAGTGGGGGAGTTGCCAGGGGAGCGAGATATCGCCTGGGCCGTTCGAACTGGCCAACCGGTATTATTGGAACAACTGAATAACTTTCTGAACAAGCACAATCGGGACCTGTTCTTTAACGTTACTTACAACAAATATTTCAAGGAGCAAAAGCGTATCCTCCGACATCAAGGGCAGCGCCTGCGCAGCACTGATGAGCTATCGCCCTTTGATCCCATAGTAAAGAAATATACTGAGGCTACCGATCGGGATTGGCGTATGGTGGTTGCGCAGATGTACCAGGAGAGTCAATTTAATCCCCAAGCGCGCTCCTTTGCCGGTGCTCAGGGCTTGATGCAGGTATTACCTCGGACTGCACGACAGATGGGAGTTAACAATTTGTATGATCCTGAAAACGGTATCCGCGCAGGTGTATCTTATCTGGGGTGGCTGGATAAACGTTTCCCTGAAAATATACCCCTAGAGCAGAAGATCTATTTTACCCTGGCTGCATATAATGCGGGTCACGGCCATGTCAGGGATGCGAGGGCGTTAGCCCGACGACTGGAGTGGGACCCTAACCAGTGGTTTGGCCATGTTGAAGAGGCCATGTTGCTGCTGTCCCAGCCTGAATACTATCGCAATAGTCGTTTTGGTTACGTGCGCGGCAGGGAGCCAGTTAACTATGTGCGTGAGATACGGGATAGGTATATTGGATATTTAGGAGTTGAGCGCCATCAGATTTATACAGATATTGATGGCAGCATTGCTCCCAATTAATTAATGTATCCCATCAATGGGCCTCTGCAAGCCAGAGGCATTGTGGGTTTGCTCAAGGGCACTTTATTATTGCCCCTTAGCTCCAGTGCAGCTGTATTGCGGAAGCGAGAGTTTCTTGCGGTCCAACTTTAGAGGCTCCACCAATCAAGTAGAGGTTTTCTCCTAGGGCTACTGCTCCGTGACCGTGTCGTGCCTGGGGCAAATGACCCTGATTGTTCCAATCATCTGTGACTGGATCGTAAATCCAAATATTGTTAAATGCTGTACCAGTCTTCCATTTGCCATTGGGGCCAAATGCCTCACCGCCGGTAACTATTAATTTATTATTTAATGGGGTTACTGTGAGTCCGGCAGCAGCCTGGGGTAGGGGGCGGATCTTTTCCCATTTATCCAGGCTGGGGTCATAAACTTCGGCATAAGTTAGATTCCTAGCCTTGCTACTATTGTCGCTAACCTGGCGGCCACCAACAACATAAATTCTGTTATTTAAGTTTGCCCCACCTGCGGAGGTTCGCTTGATACTGGCTGGCGCTGCTTGCTCCCAATGATCCCCTCTTATAAGCACATAATGAGAATTGGTATCTCTATTTTTAGACTGTTCGTCGGGGGCCCTACCGCCAATGACATGGATGTTCTCCCCAATGTTGGTGTAAATAGATTCAGCCAGTGGCCGGGGGAGAGGGCTGGTTTCTATCCAATGCTTATATTCGCTGGAAAGTTTATAAACGGTATTTCGGGCTTGCCAAGCGCTATCAGAATCGCCAAAAAATCCACCGATGCCATATAGGCTGTTGGAATTACTGGCCATGCCAAGGTGATGTCTTGATTCAGGTAAATTGGGCCCTGGCCTCCAGTTTTGTTCCCGCGGAGAAAAGATATGTGTTTGTTTAGTTGGAGAGAGACCGAAGAAAACTGCTGTATCCGATGGGATAAATCCCCCTGCTACATAGATCTCGCCAGAAAAGACTGCGGGGTAAATCTCCTGTAAAGGCATTTCCAGGCTGGGAAGACTTGATATAGATAGACTGGTAATAGCCTCTTTAGCGGTTAGATTGACTCCACCAAAAGTAAGGGAAGCTAAGCTGGAATATTTAATAAAGGATCTTCTGGATAGCGTCATAGTAACAAACACTCTCACACTGACTGATAAAGAATACCTATTGATTATAATTTTTTACCTAAAAATAGGCTAAAAGGGTCATTTTTATAGTGACTGAAAGGGTCGCAATCGTCAAATCCATAACGGCGATAGAGAGCGATTGCGGGAGCAAAAGCTTCAGTGCGGCCTGTCTCCAGCTTTATCTCTTTATATTTACGCTGCTTTGCCTCCTCCAATATTCTTTCTATCAAGGCGCGGGCAACGCCTTTGCGCAGGAACAGAGGATGAGTTTTCATGGATTTTATTTCACCCAAATTAGGGTCGATCTCTTTTAGAGCAGCACATCCGGCCAAAACTCCATCAATTCTTGCCCCCCAAAAGGTAATCATGGGGTCATTTAACTCATCAGGATTTAGTGCGTGAACGCTTCCAGGTGGGGAATGTCGGTACATTTCCCGTAGATGAGCTTCGAGAAGATTGTTAATGGAACCGTCGGACAGATCGTCTAATTGTACTGATATATACATCTTTATTTGATTGTCTTTCTTTTTAAAATAATGGCTTAAGCAGGAACGCCCGTTAATCTTTTGGGCTTTGAAATGTCACTTTAACAATATTTTCAGAGAAGGATAAGTATAAGTTGGCTGGTGCAATAGGTATGCTTTATTAGGGGGCATTGAGAAAAAATATATAACTTTTTGCACCGTTTTATTACGCATAATACCCGGCCAAAATCCTGGCAAGGGGAACTAAGGGCTGGATATTGCCCTTAGTTCAACATTAATAGCTAGTTTAAAGAAGATCTAGAGTAATCGCTTCCCGATATTGATACAGCGTTCACCGGAGTAGCGATGATTTTTTAATGCTTTTACCAATATGGGCTTAAGTTGTGGTTTTTCTTTTAGTGACTTAGTAATCTCATTTACATTTTCTCTAGAGCACATTAGCGGTAGGGCGTAAGCATAAGCAGTAAGCAATTCCTGAGATTCATCTTCATTGACCTGAGCCAGTGAATCAAAAATTGGTTGACCGTGGATGTTAAATAGCTCTATTTGCTCTGGTGCAAAAAGGGACTCTGTAATTTTTCGAATTTCGCTTAACTTAAATTTGTCTCGATTAGATATAAGGTTATCTACCCACTTTGATTTGTTTTCGGGTTGGGGGCGAATAACTTCAGCAGATAATGCGTTGAGTTTAGATCTGTCGGAGTTATCTTTTGCTAATTCTCTTGTGATTGCCTGCTCATAATCTGAGAACAGATAACGATTCTGTAACTTGATAAGTTTCCAGCGCATATCAGGATCGAGTTCCAATCCTTTAATGGCAAACTCTCCCTTTAATAGGTCTCTAGCATGACTTAATGCTGGAGTGGAGTGGGCGATATTGGTAAAAACACCAAACCAGACTTTTTGTTGATCACTACCTTCAGCCGCCTCTAGTAGTTGACCCCAGACAAAGCTCTCAACAGTCTGAGTAAGTTCGTTACGGCGCTTTGTGCTTAGGGGGATTTGAGTCAGGAAATCGTAAGTGAACTCAATATATCTGGCATTCAAACGAATAATGTTGATGTCCTTTTCGTCGGCGCCATTATTCACTATAAAACTAATATACTCATCCAGAGGCAGTTTTGCGTCATAGGTGCTATCAAATAGGCTTTGCCAGAACATTAGTCGTGCAAACGGCTCTTCAATATCATTGATATGCTGAGCCATATTCTTGATGGTAACTTCATCCAGATTTACCTTCACATAGGCCCAATCTTCTTCATTAGGGTATAGCCCCTCTGGGCAGGGCAGCCCCAAGGCTTCTTTTACTTCGGTTCTGGCGCCACTATAAAGCACTGGAAGGGTTGTAACCCGTTTCATACTTCCAGCTTTCATCTGGTAAAACCCCAGCTGTGTACGCTGTTCCCTTAATATTGGGTATTCCTCTGGTGCTGTTTGCTGAATTACCAGATGATTGATTTGGTCATCATCGCACTGGAAGCTGGCTTCAATTGTGTTGAGGCCGGCCTGGTAAAGCCACTGTTGCTGCCAGGAATTAAGATCTTTATCCGCAGCTTTGCCCAGGTGGTTGATAAAGTCATTGAGGGTTGAATTGTCATAAGATAAGGCCTTTAAGTAATTACTGACGCCTTTGCGAAATTCTTCTTTGCCCAAATAGTAGGGCAATTGCTTGAGTACTGAGCCGCCTTTGCCATAAGTAATTCCATCAAAATTGGCAAAGGCTTCGTCAGTATTGTTGACTGGTAGTTGAATAGCGTGGGTAGTGGGGCGTTGATCAGTGTGGTAAGCCCATTGCTTGGCGCCTAAGTAATAGTTTTCCCAAGCGGTAGTGAATTCGCTATTTTCGGCTAGAGCCAGATTGGCCATGTAAGTGGCAAAACTCTCATTGAGCCAAAGGTCATCCCACCAATTCATGGTGACCAAATTACCAAACCATTGATGGGCCAGCTCATGGGCAATAACATTGGCGAGGCGCATCCGCTGGGCCTGGGTCTTTTTTCCTCGGGATATGTAAGAATCGTTAAATGTAACAGCCCCAACATTTTCCATAGCGCCCGCGTTAAAATCAGGTACTAGTATTTGATCATATTTTTTAAATGGATAATCAATTTCAAAGTAGGGCTGAAAGAATTCAAAGGATTGTTTGGTGAAGGTAAACCAGTCTTCCGTTTTTACGTAATTTGCCAGGCTCTGTCTAGCCATTAAGCGAAGGGGGATATCTCCTGCCTTGTCTTCCCAGATGTGGTAAGGACCTGCATGTAAAGAGAATATGTAAGATGAGAATTTCTTGGTTTGAGGGAAAAACCAGTGGTTTGATTTTCTTTTCTCTTCTACTCTCTCCTCTCTTTCCGCGCTAACTACTACCCAGTCTTTTGGAGCCTTTACATCCAGGGTGTAACGCGCTTTCAAATTGGGTTGGTCAAAATGTGGGAATAGGCGATTGGCATCATAAGGTTCAAAGTCCGTATATAAATAGACCTTTTCGTCTTTGGGGTCTTTAAAGCGATGTAATCCTGAGCCATTGTTAGAGTACGGGTGTTGATAATTCACCGTAATCGTGTGGGATTTTTCCGGTAGATTTTGATAATCAATAGAAATAAAGTAGTTGTTGTATTCAAATGGAACAGATCTTCCATCGACCTGAATTGAATCAACAGCACCACCGGAAAAGTCTAGAGTCAGTGGTTGTTCAAGTTTTTGGTTAAACTTTATATCTGCATGAACGGTTCCGGAAAAATTCTTATCAGGATTTTCCAGGTTGATGCTTAAACGATAATCCACTTCAGAAATTTGTTGCCGTCGGAAGCGGGCATAAGGCTCAGAGAGCCCTGATTCTGTGGCTCGCGGGGAAAATAAGGTTGGCTGTTCTGATGAGGTTGTGTCTTGATCAGGAAGTTTTTGTCCACAGGAACTTATCAAAATACCACATAGAATTGATATAGCCACTTTGCACGTTAGTAATACCTTCGAAAGGTTAGTATATTTTTTCATGGCATTATTTTTAATATAGGGTGATTGAATTTCACTTTGTATCATTAATGACAGGTAGGCGGCGATATAAATTTCGTCTTATCGAAGATGAAGATTTTTGTGGGTAAATAAGGAATGAGTGCTGATTATTGGCCGTTTGCAGTTTCTAAAATTGATTCGGCTAATGCGTTGATAATACCGTCAATTTCCTCTACTTGAGCTATAAACGGTACGCCGAGTTGTAGTGTGTCGCCCCCGTAACGAATATAAAAGCCCTTTTCCCACATCTTCATAGCTATTAAGTAGGGTCTGAGTAGCGGCTCATCTTGAGCCGCTTCGATAGTCAGGCCAGCGGCGAGCCCGCAATTGCGAATATCTTCAACTAACGGCAACCCGTTTAGTTGGTGAATATGGTCTTCCAGGATATGGGCAAGCTCTGCAGATCGATCAAACAATTTTTCCTTCTGCAAAATATCCAGTGTCGCCAATGCTGCTGCGCAGGCCAGTGGGTGCCCAGAATAGGTATAGCCGTGGGGAAGTTCCAGCTGGTAGTCAGGTCCTCCGGTTTCCATGAAGGTATCGTAGATATCCTGGCGCACAGCCACAGCGCCCATGGGAACAGCGCCATTTGTAAGCTGTTTGGCTGTATTGAGCATATCCGGGGTCACTCCAAAAAACTCTGCTCCGGTGGCTTTCCCCATGCGTCCGAAAGCGGTAATGACTTCATCAAATATCAACAATATGTCGTATTGAGTACATATTTCCCTAAGGCGATGGAGATAGCCTTTTGGTGGAGGCAATACCCCCGCAGACCCCGCTACGGGCTCGACAATAACAGCGGCAATGTTTTCAGAACCGTGCAGTTTGATAAGTTCCAGCAACTCGTCTGCCAGGAAACTTCCCTGTTCAGGTTGTCCTTTAGCAAAACGGTTCTGGGGTAAAAGGGTATGGCGAAGGTGATCGGAATCTAAAGATGAACCAAAGATTGCTCGATTAGCACTAATGCCGCCCACACTGAGGCCGCCAAAATTAACTCCGTGATAGCCTTTCACACGTCCAATAAATTTTATCTTTCCCGGAGCGCCCATTTTCTGCCAGTAGGCTCGAGCTATTTTTAGAGAGGTCTCTGTGGATTCGGAGCCGGAATTTGTGAAGAAAATTCGATTGAGACGAGCGGGCATCAATTGGCTGATACGTTCAGCTAGTTGGAATGCTCCAGGATGGCCATATTGGAAAGCTGGGGCATAATCCAAAAGTTCAGCCTGCTGTGTAATGGAATCAATTATCTCCCGGCGGTTGTGTCCGGCACCACAGGTCCACAAGCCGGATAGACCATCGAATATGGGGCGGCCGTCAGCACTACGGTAATAGCAGCCGCTGGCTGAGGTAATAATACGGGGATCTCTTTTGAATTGGCGATTCCCGGTAAAAGGCATCCAGTAAGCATCTAACTGTGATTTACTAAGTCCCGCTGATTTGTCGTTCATTTTTATTTTCCGACATTTGGCCTTATCCCATTAATTTTGGACCAACTTTTCTACTTTATAAATTGATTCTCACTAACTTTAGTTTCATAAGCGGGATTTACTAATAGAGTATTGAAGTATTGCCTATGGCAGGAGTTGAGTGCTGGGGGAGGATTTGCCTGAATGGCCTTAGGGGGAGATGAGAGGAGAAAGAGAACCGGGGGTATTAGCCCCCCCGGTAATGTTGCTGATTAAACAGCAGTGGCGATTCTGTCCACGTAAGGGGCGAGTTCTGGTTTGTTCTCCAGAATCTCCTGCCGGGACAGACCGTCGATCTCGTGGGGGAATACCAACCACTCTTCGGTCTTGTGGATAAAGTAATCCGGCTCGCGCTTGGCCTTGTTGTTCTTCGGCTTGTAGTAAGGGGTCGCGATACGAATCTCCGGCGTGTTCTTCTTACAGGCAGCGCGCAGGTCTTCGATAGTTTGCTCAATGCTCAGGCCAGAGTCGTGCACATCGTCCACGATCAACAGGGAGTCGTGGGACTCCAGGCGTTTGATCAGGTAGTTCAGGCCATGCACGCGCACTTTCTTGTCTCGCTCACCGATACCGAGATAGGAGGAAGTGCGGATAGCAATATGGTCTGCATCCACTCCCATCACATGCAATAGTTCTTGTACGGCGATGCCCACAGGTGCGCCACCGCGCCAAACGCCGACAATATAATTGGGACGGAAGCCGTCCTTATAGATCTGATCAGCGAGAGCATAGGAGTCAATCAGGAGCTGCTGTGCGCTAATAAAGTGCTTTTTCATCAATGTACCCCTCAGAAAAAGGCAAACTTGGCAACAAAGAGTGCCGCTAACACGTACACACTGATACTGACGTCTTTACTGCGCCCGCTCAGCGTTTTAATAACCGCATAGGAAATAAAGCCCAAGGCAATTCCGTGCGCGATAGAGAATGACAGAGGCATCATCACTGCGGCGATAACTGCCGGTGCGGCCTCGGTAATATCATCCCAGTCGATAGATGACATGCCGGAAGTCATCAGGACGCCAACATACAGCAGAGCGCCTGCAGTTGCATAGGCTGGAATCATACCGATAAGGGGGGAGAAGAAGGTCGCCAACAGGAAGAGGCCGGCACAAACTACAGCGGTCAGACCGGTGCGACCACCTGCGGTAATTCCCGCAGTACTCTCTACATAACAGGTAGTAGTGGAGGAACCCAGCACAGAGCCGACGACAGATGCGGAGCTGTCGGCCATCAGGGCCTTGCCCATACCTGGCAACTTGCCATCTTTATCTAGTAGTTTGGCGCGATCAGAAACGCTCAACAGGGTACCTGCGGTATCGAAAAGGTCGACAAACAGGAAGGCAAAGATCACGCTGATCATGCCTACTTCGAAGGCGCCAGCGATATCTAGCTCTAAGTATGTGGGCGCTAGACTGGGAGGTGCGGAAACCAGACCTGTAAACTCTACTTTACCGATTGCCAGGGCGATGACGGTTACCGCAAGGATACCGATCATTACCGAACCCAGCATGCGGCGGTAGGACAGGGCCACAATAATAAAGAAGCCCAGTGCTGCAAGAATCGCCTCAACCGACTTGAGGTCGCCGAGGGTTACCAGAGTCGCAGGGCTGTCCACTACAATACCGGCACTCTTCAGAGCAATGATCGCCAGGAATAAGCCGATACCCGCTGCCAGGGATTGTCGCAGGGAGAGAGGAATACTATCGATTATCCATTCCCGTAGCTTGAAGATACTGAGCAGTAGGAAGATTATCCCCGATATAAACACCGCACCCAGGGCCACTTGCCAGCTGTAGCCCATCTCACCGACGACAACGTAGGCAAAGAAGGCATTGAGGCCCATGCCCGGCGCCAGTGCAATGGGATAATTGGCGTAGAGTCCCATAATCAGGCAGCCAATAGCGGCTGCAAGACAGGTCGCCATAAATACAGCGCCCTTATCCATACCCGCTGCAGCCAGGATATTGGGGTTCACAAAGATGATGTAGGCCATCGTCAGGAATGTGGTAACGCCGGCGATCACTTCGCGGCGTACATTCGTCTGGCGTTCTGAGAGCTTGAACAACTTCTCGAGGAAAGAGGCATTGCCTCCCACCTGGGGAATGTCGGACCCTGCGGTCGCCGATGTTTGGATATCAGTGGGTTTCATATCAGAAGTGGTACTTTACTAACAGGTTAACGTTGCGCTCGTTGGAATCCACACCATGGGTGCCATCTTTGATTCCGAACTTGTCGTTCCAGTGTACGTACTCAATACCCGCGTATAGGGACTTGGGCTCCCCCCAAGAGGCGCCGGCATCCCATTTCAGCTGGGAGGTAAAGTTGGTGCTCGGATGCGCGTCTTCAGAAGCGCTGGTCCAGTCGATAAAACCGTCGTAGACAAAACTGGCATCACCCAGGGTAAAGGGCATCGCCCAAACCAGGGTCAATTGCTCATTGCTGGCTTTGTCATCGTTATCGCGGCGGTAAACATTTGCTTGTACAAAAGAAAAACCGGGTACCGCGAGATCGAAGCCCACTCCCGCCAGATAATTGGTAAAGTGGGGGCCAGTTGTTGCCAAGTGGTCCGGGTCATCCATGTTGCCCAGCTCAACTGCTGTGGCAATCAGTACATCGGTAACTGGCCCGAAAGCCAGTTCACTTCCGCTGAGCTTACCCAAGCTCAGGCGGGGAGAAATCTCACTATACAGCTCATCGGAGCCATCTTCCGAGTCCAGGTAGTCGGCAAAAATAAAGAGGTCACCCCAGCTGTGGCCACTGGCGTGTTCAAAAGT
The DNA here is from genome assembly GCF_052467325.1 of Microbulbifer maximicatervae (SeqCode). Classification (NCBI taxonomy): domain Bacteria; kingdom Pseudomonadati; phylum Pseudomonadota; class Gammaproteobacteria; order Cellvibrionales; family Microbulbiferaceae; genus Microbulbifer; species Microbulbifer maximicatervae (SeqCode). Next base: position 3,425,143 of record NZ_CP174310.1, on the reverse strand, counting down.
TACTACGGATCTCTCAGAGTCATCCGTGGTCCTGCTGTAGTTGACTTTGTAATCACGGCCGTAAAGAAGGCTCAGGCTGTTGTCACTCCAGGTCATCTCAGCTTGGGCAGCTGCGGACAACAGGCTAGAGGCCAGCAGTAGCAGGGGCTTGGTTGGTTTCATTCTATTACCTCTGTTACAGCGACAGGCGAATTTCGCACTGGCGGCCGATGAGAAAATCGGCAGTTGGTTAAAAAATAGTCGCGGAATGTACCAGAACTTAACCCCTGTTTTCCAGTGTTTTTTCTCGGGATTTACGCTTTTTCCCGGGCTTTTCGAGCAACTCTGCACCAAAAAATCCCGCTTGGGAAAAATAAGATGCTCATTTTTTGGTTAGCGATAGATTGGTGTAGCAAAAAAGTATTGTTTGATTGGTTTGATAGTCGGGAATCCCTAAATTGCAGGGGCTAACTAGGTAAATAGTCCAGAAAGTCGGCATCTGCTCCCCAGTGGTGCTTGAACAGGCAACATGAATACTTTTGGTGCTTTTAGGGGTCGTGATAGCTGTTGTTTAATTTTGATGGTAATGGAAGTCATCCGCTTGGTAGCAGAGCAAGGATGGTTGAAATGTATCTTCTGACCGCCCTTCTTATATAGGCAGGCATCGGTCTGAGGTCGATGGTTGGGAAAAGTAAATCGACTTTTAACCAGTATAAAAATTATTTGGCTGTTTGGTTTTTTTGCTAGTTCGTATGAAATTGGCCCTGGAAGGAGTCTGGATGGGATTGCAGTAACGGGGGGCGACTTTAGGGGGGCTCAGGTGATGCCTACCGAGCCCCGTATTATCTGGTGGTGATTGGTTACACTTTCCAGCTTTTGAGACCTGGGGCGAGTATTGTTATCGCCCCAATATGCCTTTTCCGATTCGAGTTTGGAGTCAGGCTACCTGCTGTTCTGTACCTGACTGGTGCGCCAGGTATTCCTCGTAAGTGCCTTGAAAATCGATCAGTGCTTGATCTTTGATTTCAATAACTCGGGTTGCCAGGGATGAGACAAACTGACGATCGTGACTCACAAAAATAAGTGTGCCCTCATATTTCTCCAGTGCCTTGTTCAGGGCTTCGATGGCTTCCATGTCCAAGTGGTTGGTTGGCTCATCCATGATGAGCACATTGGTGTCCATCATCATTAGCTTGCCAAACAGCAGGCGATTTTTCTCGCCGCCAGAGCAGACCTTTGCCTTTTTATTGGCATCATCTGCGGTAAATAATAGTCGGCCCAGAATACCCCGCACGGCCAGATCATCGTGCTTGGGGGTGCGCCATTGGGACATCCACTCAAATATCGTCAGGTCACCATCAAAATCTGCACTGCTGTCTTGCGGACAGTAGCCGATAGCGGCATTTTCTGACCACTTGACGACTCCGCTGTTTGCTTGGATCTCATTGACAAGACAGCGCAGGAAGGTTGTTTTACCAACGCCGTTTTCACCGATAATTGCCAGGCGCGCACCGGCTTCCAGCAGCATTTCGCCACCTTGAAATAGCGTTTCACTGTCAAAACCATGGGTAAGCCCCTCAAGAGTCAGCGCCTGACGGTGCAATTTTTTACACTGGTTAAAGGTAATATAAGGGCTGACCCGACTGGAGGGTTTGATTTCGTCCAGCTTGATTTTTTCCATCTTCTTTGCGCGGGAGCTGGCCTGCTTGGCTTTGGATGCATTGGCAGAAAAGCGGTTCACAAAGCTCTGTAGCTCGTCCAGTTCGGCACTTTTCTTGGCATTCTCTGCGTGAAGTTGTTCTTGTATTAGCGTGGAGGCCGCAACAAAGTCCTCATAATTGCCGGGGAAAACCCGCAATTCACCATAATCTATGTCGGCCATATGGGTGCAGACAGAGTTCAGGAAGTGGCGATCGTGGGAAATGATGACCATGGTGCTTTTGCGTTGATTCAGTACATCTGCCAGCCACTTGATGGTGTGGATGTCCAGGTTATTGGTCGGCTCATCCAACAATAAAATATCCGGGTCGGCAAATAGCGCTTGGGCGAGTAATACACGCAATTTCCAGCCGGGAGCTACCTGTTTCATCAGGCCAAAATGCAGGGATTCGTCGATGCCAGCTTCAAGCAGGATTTCTCCCGCACGGCTCTCTGCACTATAGCCATCCAACTCAGCAAATTGGACTTCAAGCTCGGCTACGCGCATGCCGTCTTCTTCGCTCATTTCCGGTAGCGAGTATATGCGGTCACGTTCCTGTTTAATTTCCCACAGGCGGACATCTCCCATGATGACCGCATCGACGACGGTGTACTCTTCAAATGCAAACTGGTCTTGGCTCAAAGTACCCAAGGTGCATCCAGGCTCAATGGATACGTTGCCGGCCGAGGGCGCCAAGGCACCACTCAGGATCTTCATAAAGGTAGACTTTCCACATCCATTGGCCCCGATAAGGCCATATCGGTTGCCATTGCCGAACTTTACAGAAATGTTTTCAAACAGTGGTTGGGCACCAAACTGCATGGTGATATTCGCGGTGGAGATCAAGAGCGTATTCCTGAGGATTACAAATGGGCTTTGGTAAGCCGGTTTCGCCAAAATAGGAGGCGTGATGTGGGGGCCGCACTATAAGGATTTGGCGCTGAGGTGTCGAGGAGTACGTTCAATAACTAAGCAGTTTCTCTGCGGGTTCGATATTAGAGGTTGAAATATATATGTTAAAGTATGCTTCTAGGCTAGGAGGATATTCCATTTCGGGGTGGGGTGCGATGATATGTATCTGTATACTCCCCAAGTTCGGGTTCTTTAGCTAAAGCTATGGGCCCTAATATTAGGAATATTCCCGGTATAAGTTGCCGGCGCGTAAAGCGGCCACTTTTATTTAAATAATTAACGGGATCACTTGATCTTATTTGTATCCTTTGGGTGGCTCCGACGGCAAAGTAAATGTTAATGCTGTCAGGGGGGGAGGGTTGAAGGGCTAATGACTAGCAGATGTCAGTCAATCAATTTTTGATCTCTATGAGGAGCTAGCAAAGGCTGGAGGCTATATGAAATCGAATTGTTTGCACCTTGCGATTCCGGCAGGGGATCTGGAAACCGCCAAGAAATTCTATTGCGATGTCTTAGGCTGCAAGACCGGCAACAGTGAAGAAGGTCGCTGGGTAGATATCGACTTTTGGGGTAACGAACTCACCCTGCACCAGAGTGAGGAGAAGCTCCCCAATGTTCGCCACAAGGTGGATATGGGAGAAGTGGCTGTTCCTCATTTTGGCATTCACCTGCCGGAAGATGAGTTTCAGGCACTGAAAGGCCGTATCGAAGCTGCCGGGCTGGAATACCTGGACAAGCCCTACCGTCGCTTTGTCGGCAATGAATACGAACAGGAAACCTTTTTTATCGAAGATCCAAATGGCAACGTTCTGGAAATGAAAACGATGGTTAATCCTGAACTGATGTTCAAGTAATCGTCTGGGCCCTGCAGATAATTGAATCTGTGGGGCTGGGTTTCTCCGGCTATTCCCTGTCCTCGCTTATCCTTGTTAAGAATGAGATGCCTTAATCTGGGGTTGAGTTCTGATTGCCTGAATAATACCTCCGATAACTATCAGTAAGCTGCCGGCATAAGTATTCCAGGTTGGGAGTGTGCTATAAACAAACCAATCCAATATGCCGGAGAAAATCAGGCTTGTATATAAATAGGGAGATAGGCTGGCAGGTCTGTTTACCCGACGATAGGCTTTAGTGCGCAAGGATTGATTACTGATTGTCGCCAGGCTAAAAGCAATAATCACAATCACAAAACTTACCGAGTCCGATAGAGATGCCGCGACTTTCGTAAGCTCCCCAAGATTTCCTTCAATCAATAAAATGGCAAGCATATAGAGGCTGGATAGGCCGAACATCTTGGTGGTTGAAGATATCGTATTTTGCTTCTTTGAAGAATGGTGCATTACAAACTGTGAACAAGCTCCAAAGAAGCCCGATAGCAGGCCCACTATCATATAGCTATCAAAGCCAGCAGTTGGCTTCAATATAAAAGCAACGCCGATAAAGCTGATTATACAGGCTGCTAATGTCTTCTTTTTTATCGGATCCTTTTTGGCAAACCGGGTAATAAAAGGGAGAAATAAACCTGACGTTGAAAATAGAAGGGCGGCGACAAGTAGAGATCCTTTGGACAAATAATAAAACAGGCAATACTGAGCGAGACAAGTGAATAACGCCCTTGCACCATCAATCCTGTCTATTCGATGAGTCACAGGGTTTTCATCAAAAACAACGAGGCAAATCCAGGTTAGGAGTAAAAATGGGGCAAAGAAACGAATAAAGACCACCAGGGATAAGGAGCTAAAAGTAGTTAGTTCTTTACCAAATAGCCCGGTTAGCGACATACAGCTGGCCGCCAGAATTGCGGTAATGACACTGAGGGCAAATTCTCTATTGGAAATACGGGCATTCATTATTTACTAGCACCCTCACTAGCAATAATCTCATCGACAGTTTTTACACTGCCTATCTTCGTGAGGAAGTTCAGGCTATTCTGTTTATTGTATTCCGTGTCAGATTCACAGGCATCTGAGGCAATGAGTACTGAAAAGTCTCTATCGTGAGCTTCCCTGGCTGTCAGTTCGACTGTATTTTGTGTTGATACCCCACAGAGAACAATCCTTTCTATATTGTTGCTAGCAATAAGTACTGGGAGTTCGGTCCCATAGAAGCCACTGACACGCCTCTTATAAATAGATATATCGCTATCAGTAATATTGAGTTCATCAACAAAAGCAGTGCCCCAGCTTTTCTGACGGAGGGCGCCTATATCTTTGATATAGCTGAAGAGAGGAGAGTTAGAGGAAGATTCCCTGTAGTCGGTGGAAAAAGCGACCCTGATATGGCAAATAATATGACGTCGTGCTCTTCCCCACGTAAGGAGTTTATTGGTGTTCTCAATAACTCTATTCTTATGGACTCTTGGGGCCGCTGCTGATATTTGTCCCTTTGGATGACAAATATCGTTGATAAAATCGAGGGTAATGATTGCAGTCTTCATGACCAGAGTCTAATAAGGCGAGTATTGGCTTAGTTTAGTAATGATTAAGGAAGCCTTCGATAAAGGATTTTATGATCTATACAGAGATTATGATTTCTTTGTCATAAATTGCTTTGCCCTTTTTTTTATTGCTGTCACTTCACTTTTCTCAAGCTTATCCAAAAGGCTGAACATCATTGTCATTCTATGATTTCCCTCTAGCATTTTTCTTTTTTCAATTAAGAAATTCCAGTAGAGACTGTTAAATGGGCAGGCCTTCTCTCCAGTTCGTTGTTTGACGTCATAAATACAGTCGCTGCAATAGTTACTCATTTTGTTGATATAGGAGCCACTACTAATATAGGGCTTTGTTGCAACCAATCCACCATCGGCGAACTGGCTCATTCCCCGGGTATTAGGCATTTCAACCCACTGAATAGCATCTATGTAAATACCGAGATACCAACTTTCCACCTGGTCAGGGTCAGTTTGTGTTAGTAGCGCAAAATTACCGGTAATCATAAGCCTTTGGATATGGTGAGCATAGGCATTTTCCAAGCTATTCCTGATAGTGTTGTGAAGGCAGTTCATGGACGTTTTGGCATCCCAGAAAAAATCTGGCAAATTATTTTTATTCTTCAACGTATTCTGATGCTCATAACTGGGCATAGACATCCAGTAGACACCGCGCATATATTCTCGCCAGCCCAATATTTGGCGTACAAAACCTTCAATCTGGTTAAGTCCTATTGAAATTTTTCCATCTTCCCAAGATTTTATCGCTGTATCGATAACCTCTTTTGGAGATATGAGTTTACTATTTAGAGAGAAGCTAATTCGGCTGTGATAAAGAAAGGCTTCATCTGGATCCATTGCGTCCTGAAAATCGCCAAAATGAGCAAGTAGATGTTTACAAAAATGACGAAGTAGTTTTATAGATTCCTCCCTGCTGGTTGGCCATATAAAATTCTCTGGATCAATCTCTCCAATACTCTTAACTCCAGAATTTTTTATACGGGATAAAGTTGAAGTGACATTACTTGTTATTTTTCTCTGCTTGGGTTTGCCCAGCTTTCCATTCCATTTCTTTCTATTGCTTTGGTCGAAATTCCACTTTCCCCCTTCAGGTTTTCCATTGTTCATCAGAATGTCATACTTCTTCCGCATATAGTGGTAGAAGCTCTCCATAAGTAGCGATTTTTTCCCTTGGAAGAAATCTGCCAGCTCTTCTCGAGTGGTTAAAAAGTGCTCAGTGTCGTAGGCTTGAAATTCTATTGATAGCCTCTTTTCTAGTTGTAGCAGCTGCTGATCTAGTCGGTACTCATCGGGAAGTTGGTACTCAAATTTTTCAATTTTGTGTTTTCTAATAATATCTTCGAGATTTTTTGTGAGGTTTTGTTTGTTGTTTTTATCGTCTATTCGATAGTAGATGACATTGCAGCCTCTATTTTTAAGCCACTCTGAGAAAATCTGCATAGCTTCAAAAAAGGCAACGACTTTTTGGATGTGGTGAACAACGTAATCGGTCTCTTGGCGCATTTCAGCCATAAAGTAGATCTTATCCTTTTGGTTACCTCTAAACCAGGAGTGTTTTTGGTTCAATTGATCTCCTAATAGCAAGCGCAGCGTTTTCACATCTCACTTCCTTTATTTAGGTCTTAATATGCCTATAGATAGACCCTTCTATTCACTCCCACATTTTCTACAAAAGTAGAGTCATGGGAGATCAATAAAAATGTTCCGGGGTATTCTACCAGCGCAGTTTCCAGCGCTATACGCGACTCCAGATCCAAGTGATTGTCCGGTTCGTCCAGTAGTAGCAGGTCTGGTGCCTCAGTGCCACGAGTAGCGGCAAGTAAAGCAACCTTTAGTCGCTCCCCTCCACTTAAAGTATTGGTAGAGCGAAGTGCAGAATCACCTCGAATATTCATTGTGGCTAGGGCTGTGCGCCAGAAGTTGGTATCTTTATCAGGGTGCAGGCGGGATAAAGTTTCCAAGGCAGATAGATTTCCATTTAGTTGACTTAGGCTCTGATCCAGATAAAAACAGCTGCCAAAAGTTTTACACAAACCGCTGCGAGGTTTAACTCGACCAGCAATGATCTTTAGTAGCGTTGTCTTTCCGCTACCATTGGCGCCACAAATATGCCAGCGATCGCCACTGTGCATGGTGAGTGATATGGGATCACTCTGAATACCGTAGGGCAGTTTGAGATCCTCAACATACAGACGAATACCACCCGTTAGCCCTGTTTTGCTAAGTTGCATATTGGGGAGCTTATGACTCTTATAGTCCTTTTGGCAACTTTCTAAATCTAGCTTTAACTTATGGTACTGACGATCCAGGTTTCTAGTCAGCTTGCCTAAACTTTGCCCTGCACGATCTTTTTTCGCATCTAGTAGCGATTTACATTGGGAACCTTTTAATTTCTTACCCTGGTTTTTTCTGGTTGTAGTTTTTTCAGCAGAACTTTGCTTAAGTTTGTTTAGGCTTTTTATATTCTTTTTGGTACTTTCAATTTTCTTTTCTACAGACTGTCTCTGTATCTCTTTTTCTTTCTTGTAGTGTGAATAGTTACCACCATATGTGCGTAGTTTTCCTGAAACTAGTTCCACTATCGTGTCAGCTTGTTGGAGTAAGCTTCGATCATGACTGACCATTAGAATTCCGGCAGAATGGTTTCTAATTTTCTGCTGTAACCATTTTCTACCGTCTGAATCTAGGTGATTACTAGGCTCATCCAGTAGCAGGTAGTGTTTTTTATGAGAGAAGGCATTGATTAAAGCCAGTCGGACTCTTTCACCGCCGCTAAGATTGCCGATAGGAGTGTCTAACGTGAGATTTATTCCGGCGCTGTATAAATGCTGTTGCCAAATTGTAGGTAGCTCCCATGAATCTGAGACACGTATCAGATCTTCCTCACTCTGATTGCCAGACTCAATACGTGAAAAACAGTCATAGAGGCCTGTAGGGTCGAATAAATCTACAATTCGCTTGTTGGAATTGCTACTCACTTGATCCACTTTAAGGTAGTCCGTATACCAAGTAATACTTCCCTGTTCAGGCTTTAGTTTCCCAATCAAAGCCTCTAAAAAAGTCGATTTTCCACTGCCATTATTTCCCACTAAGCCAGTAAATCCAGAAGGGAAGTCAAGATGGATCCCCTTAAATAGAGATTTCTCAGGGAAGTTTAAGGAAAGATTTTTTATAGAACAAATGCTCTGCATGTCACCCTCCGGTAGTCGGAATGGGTGGCGCAATACCATGATCTTGAGAGAAAGTTGTAGAGAATGGAGTACGCCACTTGCACGGGAATTGATGGCCTCTTGAGAAGCCGGGTTATCTCCAGTGTGTGCAAGGCTTAATTCATTGGCGTAAATGACTCCAAATAGAAAAGTTGATATGCCGTATCTTAGTAAATGTGGAAAAATACTTCAAGGCCGGTCGGTAAACTTCTACTTGGTACTCTAATCCGTTAAAAGAAGGTGGCATAAAGATCTTTTTGAGATTACATTGCGGTATTTTATTTTTAATGACTTACTTTCGAATGATAAGTATTTAATAACAATGGGAGTTGCTATGGTATTTGAAGGCTTTATGGTGGTTGGTCTATTGATCGTAAGCGCTATGGTTTTTTATTTTATCGAAAAACAGAAAGGCAGCGATTTTTGAGAGAATATCAATTTCATCCTTCGCTTAAACAAAAGGTAAAGAAAACATATCCTCACCTCAGCAACAAACAGCTGGGCATAGTGCTTGATGCTTTAAGAGATTATTTTATTATCTGTCAAACTGCTGGCAGAAAAATGGTTGCTATGCCATCTCAAGTTGTCGATATTGCTTGGCATGAATTTATATTAAGTACACAGTTATATAAGAGTTTCTGTAATAAATCTTTTGGTTATTTTCTACATCATACGCCCAATGAAGTTATGCCAAGTAAGAATACTACTGGTGAGGGGATTAAGAGAGCATGGCGAATAGCTTGTGCTCATGGTGGAATTAACCCATCCAAGCCTAAGTCGCTGCCTCTGATTTTTTCAATTGATAAACAGCTGGAAATTAAAGACGGCTTTCATTATTCATTAAATTGCTGTTCTAGAACTAACCTCTCATCAGATTATTGTGCCAGTCATATTGGTTGTGCCGCGAGTTGTGAGGGCGGTTCATCCGATAGTAGTAACGGTGGATTTTGGAGTAATGACTCTACTTCAGACTCTGGAAGCAGTTGCGGTGGTGGCTGCGGCGGGGGCGGGGATTAGGGGCAGCTATTCGCCGCCTTATCGATCGTATTCAATGTGACTAGTGGGGAACAACTTGAGTTTCACATATTTCCTCGATTTCTTCTGCACTAAAACCGAGCTCACTCAATACGGTATGGTTATGTTCTCCCAGAGATGCTCCCCGGCTGAAAGAAAGTGGCTTCTTGCGATTAAATCTAAAGGGGGTGTTGATCTGTTTGATTCCTCCATCTATTGAGGTGATCATCTCCCTGGATTGGATAAGTTCGCTATCGGCGGCTTCTGTAAAATTGAGTACAGGCTCAATACATGCATCGACGCTCTGAAATACGGCTAACCATTCCTTCTGGGTCTTGCTGGCGATAATCTTGGCGATATCCTCTTTGAGTTTTTCTTGTTGGTCGTCTTGAAGGATTCGATCCATCCACTCTTTATGCCCAATTTTTATGAAAAACTGTTCCGCAAATTGTGGTTCTAAACTGCCTACTGACAAAAAGCGATTGTCCGCCGTTCGGTAGTAATCGTAATAGCTGCCACCATTCAATAGCTCAGACTCAATTTCTGGAGAGCTATTTAAAGCAAGGGCATTAGCTCCACTGATTGCGTTTAAAGCAAAGCTACAGTCTGTCATGCTGATATCGATGTAACTTCCCTCACCAGTTCTCTGGCGATGATATACTGCTGCCAGTATTGACATGACCGCATGATGAGAACCGCCGGCGATATCTGCTATCTGGGTGCCACTCAGGCAAGGGCCATGGCTGCGATTGCCGGAATAACTGGCTAGGCCAGATAGTGCAAGGTAATTGATATCGTGTCCAGCACGCTGTTTTAATGGCCCTGTCTGGCCATATCCAGTGATCGAACAATAGATAATGTCTTCACACTGTTGGCTTAAGTTTTGGTAACCAAGGCCCAGGCGATCCATTACACCTGGGCGAAATTGCTCAATAACGATATCGTATTGCTGAAGTAACCGATGAATTACCTCTTTTGCTTTGGGGCTTTTTAAGTCTATCGCCAATGAGCGCTTGTTGCGGTTAATGGTTGCATGTGCGGCAGATAAGGAAGCAGAGTCATCGACTAGTGGTGGAAATCCCCTCAACAAATCAGGCCGAGAGGGCGACTCAATTCTTAGTACTTCCGCGCCCAGGTCCGCCAATAACATAGTGGCATAGGGACCGGGGAGGAGCGTGGAAAAATCGAGTACCTTAAGCCCTTCCAATGGGGCACAGTGCTTATTCTTTTGCTGTTTCACTTTTTATTTCATTATTTTAATTGAGAACAGAAATTTAAAGCCAGGGCTTTAACTTAGTCGTCGCGTAGAAGTTCACGGGAGATAATCAATTTCATGATTTCATTGGTCCCAGCATAGATTCTTCCTACACGGGCGTCGGCCCAGGATCGGGCGATGGGATATTCCCACATATAACCGTAGCCTCCGTGTAACTGGACACATTCATCCAGAAGTTTGCACTGGAAATCCGTACTCAGTAATTTTGCCTTTGCCGCCGTTGCAACATCGAGCTCCTTTTTATAGTGAAGCTCCAGGCAACGATCGATAAATACTCGAAGGGCAGTTAACTCACTGTCCAACTCTGCCAGCTTGAATTGTGTGTTTTGGAAGGCAGAAATAGGTTTACCAAAAGCCTTGCGATCCCGTACGTAATCAATAGTCCATTGTAGGGCAGCTTCAGCATTGGATATAGCATAAATTGCCACGCTTAAACGCTCTTGAGGCAACTCCTGCATTAAATAAATAAACCCTTGTCCCTCGCCACCGAGAAGGTTTTCCGCAGGAACCCTGACATCATCAAAAAAGAGTTCTGAAGTATCCTGGGCCTTCATTCCTATTTTTTCCAGGTTACTACCTTTCTTGAATCCGGGGCTGTCTGCTTCGACGAGTAACAAGCTGACTCCAGATGCCCCCTCGTGAGGGTCGGTTTTGGCCACGACAATAACCAGATCTGCTTGCTGTCCATTGGTAATAAAAATCTTGGAGCCATTTAGCAGATAGTGATCCCCTTTGCGCACAGCTGTAGTTCTCACGCCTTGTAGATCTGATCCGGCACCAGGTTCGGACATGGCGATAGCGGTAATCATCTCACCACTAATGCATTTGGGAAGGTACTTTTTCTTCTGTTCTTCCGTGCCGTAATTAATAATGTAGGGCACTGCAATATTAGAGTGCAGGCCCCAGCCAATACCGGAAAGTCCCGCCCGGGCTACCTCCTCATCAATAATGGAGTTGTAGCCATAGTCCAACCCCAAGCCACCATACATTTCGTCAACTTGCGGACACAGAAAGCCCATTTCTCCAGCTTTATTCCACAGTTTACGATCTACCTGACCATCTTTTTCCCACTGATGGTGGTAGGGTACAGCTTCATTTTCTAAAAATTTACGTAAAGTTTCTCGAAACTGTTCGTGATCTTCGTTGTATACAGTTCTTGGTACCATCCTTACACCACCGCATTTTATTGCTGAAAAATTGAACCAGTGTTTTGATAGGCGATGTAAACAGCGAGATTTTAAAAGCCTGTTTACATCGCTCAAACCCCTGGGTTAAGGGTTGTCCGCCAGAGCTTTTCCTGACTCTGCCAGATCCAGCAAAATTGCTGGTGGGGCAAATCGATCTCCATATGCATCAGCCAGTTGCTGGGCGCGTTGGGTAAACGCTTTCAGGCCAAACTGGCTGATGTATTGCAATGCACCACCGGTCCAGGGTGGGAAGCCGATACCGAAGATAGAGCCAATATTGGCATCGCGTACGCTGCGTAGCACATCCTCTTGATAACAGCGAAGTGTCTCCAGAGCCATAATAAACAGCAGCCGTTCCTTCACATCTTCTATCGGCAGTGCCTCTTTGGCGGGAAACTCCTTCTCAAGGCCACTCCATAAGTGCTTTTTCCCGCCCTCAGGGTAAGTATAGAAGCCGCCACCTGCGGCCTTACCAGCGCGACCCACTTCAAGCATTCGGTCGATCACTCCGTCGGCGGGATGCGTGGGGGCGGGTTTACCCTCTTTTTGCAGGTCGTTGATGGTCTGCTGGCGTATCCGGCTCATCAGCGTTAGGGAGACCTCGTCACTAACAGCTAGAGGGCCGACTGGGAAGCCAGCTAGGGCCGCGGCATTTTCAATGGTGGCGGGATTAACCCCTTCGCTAAGCATGCCGATACCTTCATTGGTAAAGCAGCCGAATACCCTTGAGGTGAAGAAGCCACGGCTGTCGTTAACAACGATAGGAGTCTTGCCAATCTGCAATATAAAGGCGAAGGCTTGGGCGAGAGTCTCATCACTGGTTTGCTCACCACAGATAATTTCCACCAGTGGCATCTTGTCGGCAGGGGAGAAGAAATGTAGGCCGATAAATTGCTGGGGACGGTCGGAAGCTTGAGCGAGCCCAGTGATCGGCAGTGTCGAAGTATTGGAAGCAAATACTGCATTTTTCGGCAGCTGTGCTTCGGCTTCCTGGGTAACTTTACGCTTGAGTTCCCGGTCTTCGAAAACTGCTTCTATCACCAACTCACAATCAGCCAGGTCGGTATTGCTGTCTGTGGGCGTGATACGGGAGAGGATCTGATTGACCTTGTCCTCGGTAATGCGACCCCGCTGTAAGCGTTTTTGTAGGGATTTCTCTGCATATTGTTTGCCGGCTAAGGCACCTTCCATGGATACATCTTTTAATACGACATCAACACCTTTACTGGCACAGGCGTAGGCAATGGCTGAGCCCATCATGCCGGCGCCGAGTATGCCAATTTTTTGCATGGGCGACGTTTTATGATCGCGGGCGGCGGCGGGCAGTGATGCTCCGGCTTTGACTTCGTTGAGTGCAAACCAGAAAGTACCAATCATGTTTTTGGCAACCTGCCCGCAAGCGAGGCCTACAAAATGTCGAGATTCAATTCGCGTAGCAGTTTCGAAGTCGACCCTTGACCCTTCTACGACGGTTGCCATTATCGACTCTGGGGCCGGCAGACATCCCTTGGTTTTTTTCTCCAGCATTGCTGGGGCGATCATCAGTAACTGCGCATTTTTAGGGTTCTTTGCGTCCCCTCCCGGCATCCGGTAATCCGGTTGATCCCAAGGCTGAGCAACAGGTTGCTCACTATTCTCTCGAATATAAGAGACAGCCTTCTCTAGTAATTCACTTTCACTGGTAACGAGCTGATGTATCAGACCGGCTTTGAGAGCCTGTTGCGGCCTCACCTGTTTTCCTTCCAGTAGGTAGGGTAGAGACTCCTGGATGCCTAAAAGGCGGGGCATACGTACACAGCCGCCACCACCAGGTAGTAAGCCTAGTGTGACTTCAGGCAATCCCAGTTTTATTGCGGTGCTATCGATAACAATACGCTGATGGCAGCTGAGGGCAATTTCCCAGCCACCGCCCAAAGCTGTGCCATTAATCGCAGCAACGACGGGTTTACCCTGGGTTTCCAGCCAGCGCAGGTTGGCTTTCATTGATTCGCAAGATTCGAAGAAAGGTTTAGCTTCTTCAATTTTTGCCGCAAATAAAGATTTGAGGTCGCCTCCGGCAAAAAAGGTATTTTTTGTGGAGCGAACAATAATTCCAGAAAATTCTTGCTGCTTGAGTTGTTCAACCGCTGCGCTCAGCGACTCGGTAAAATCCCGATCCATCACATTGGCTGATGCATTGGGGTTGTCCATGATCAGGTGGACAATATTGTGATCGTCTATTTCCAGGCGAATGGATTTCATAGTCTGCCCCCTAAACTCTTTCGATAATGGTTGCTACACCCATACCGCCGCCCACACATAGTGTGACCAGGCCGTAGCGAAGTTGCCGTTGTTCCAGCTCATCCAATACTGTGCCGATCAGCATTGCACCGGTCGCGCCGAGGGGGTGGCCCATAGCGATTGAGCCGCCGTTAACGTTGAGTTTTTGTGGGTCCACGTCCAACTCGTGTTGGAAACGCATCACCACTGCCGCGAAGGCTTCATTCACCTCAAAGAGGTCAATATCCTGCACCGTCAGGCCTGCGGCCTTCAGGGCTTTGCGAGTGGCGGGCGCGGGGCCTGTGAGCATGATAGTGGGCTCAGTGCCCACTACCGCAGCGGAGACAATACGGGCGCGGGGGCTGAGCCCCAGATCCCGCCCGGCCTGTTCACTGCCGATCAGCAGGGCGGCTGCGCCATCGACGATTCCTGAGGAATTTCCCGCAGTGTGAACATGGTTAATTGATTCGACCTGTGGGTAACGGGATATGGCAATGCTGTCGAAGCACAGGTCACCCATCCCGGCAAAGGACGACTTGAGTTGTGCCAGGGCCTCTATGGACGCATCTGGGCGCACCAGCTGGTCGTGATCGAGTATGGTCAGGCCATTTTGGTCGCGTACGGGAATCACAGATTTTTCGAAAGCACCGCGCTTCCAGGCGGCTGCCGCTTTGTGCTGAGAGTCCAGCGCAAAGTTATCCACATCCTCGCGAGAAAACCCGCCGAGTGTAGCGATCAAGTCCGCGCCAATGCCCTGGGGTGCAAATCCAGTATCTATTGCTGTGCGTGGGTCCATCGCCCAGGCGCCGCCGTCGCTGCCCATGGGCACCCGCGACATGGACTCTACACCTCCGGCCACTACCAGATGCTCCCACCCGGAGCGAACTTTGGTAGCGGCGAGATTGACCGCTTCGGCACCGGAGGCACAGAAGCGATTCAGAGTTACGCCACCGATATCCCAGTCCCAATTGGCAGCTAAAGCTGCAACTTTTGCGATATCGGCACCCTGATCTCCGATCGGTGTAACACAGCCCATAACGATATCGTCCACTTTGGCAGTGTCGAATCTATTGCGGGTCTGTAATTCTTTCAGGAGATCTGAAAGCAGGGTGATAGGTTTGACTTCGTGAAGGGCACCGCTGGATTTGCCTCTGCCCCGCGGGGTGCGGATAGCATCGTAGATGTAGGCTTCGGTTGGCACGGTTTTAGCCTCTTTTTATTTTATGGTTTCGCTTATTACCATAGTGCGGTGCAGCTTGGGTTCAATGATAAAAATTGCCACGGAAGATGACTCAGCTTCCAGGTACTACCGAAAAATTCCTAGTCAAATATCTTTTTATTTATTCCAAATTAACCTAACCATGTGGAGGTACTGCCGTACACTCAAGTAAGGCGCCTAAATCTATTGAAATTTTGGCACGGTAAATTGGCACTTAAATTATCTTTGCGGCTGGAGGAATCCCATGTCAGGCAGGGTAATGGGTGATACAGGGCAGCTGAGAAAAATTTGAATGGGTAACACACAGGTGACCCCGGACAAATAAATGTACTTTGACGGTCCCTGAGGTGGTGAGCGAGGTTTGGCTATGGCGGATAATGTTTTGGATATGGCTACCGGCCAATTGGGCTCCGGGGGTATTGATGCGCTGACAAAGGCTTTGAATTTGCCGGCAGGGCAAGGTGAAGCTGCACTCTGTTCAGGCGTTGCTTACATACTGGCTGGTATGTTGAACAGGGCCAGTAGTAAAACAGGAATGGGTTATTTATTTAATTTAATTTCTGAAAGTGAAGCGCTGGATTTGTCTAAATTCGCCACCGCTATTTCCTCACCAGAAAAGTTGAAGTCAATTACAGACATCGGTGAGAAAATGCTGGAAAAAATTTTCAGCAGCCGTAAAAAAGAGGTCCTGGAAGTTGCAGCGAATAATTTGGGGAAAGAGGGCGGAGATCTATTGAGTGTATCCGCACCGATAGTTACTTCGTTGATGCAAAGCCAGGCCAAAGCTCAAAAAATGGATGTTTCTGACTTGGCTTCATTCCTGATTGGCCAGCGGGAGCATTTACAGGGGTATATACCGGATAACCTTCTTCAAGCAATCGACGTTCCAGATTTTGGGAAGTTGGGAGACGCTCTGGTTACCCATGGCCACGCCAAACCCCAGGAACCTCGGGCTACAGCAATTCAGGGGCCCGAAGAAAAACGTAAACCGGTTAGTTTCAGTAGCTGGTTTTTTCCTTTGCTGTTGGTACTTGTGGTTCTCTACGCATTGAATATGTGTATGTTGAAAGGGAAAAAGGAAAATTCAGAAAGTAATCCTTCCATGACCTCCCAGGAAGCGAGCTTTATGGAGTCCGCTTCACAGCCGGTAGGGGATTCCCCCCTTGAGAAAGCGGAAGAGGAAGCGCAACTGGGCCCCGATAACTTTTCCAGTAATTTGCGTGATTATCTCAAGAGTTTTTCAGACAATCCCGACCGGGAATTCCCCATGCGGGTGAACTTTGAAAAGGGAACCGCAAAAATCACCAACCCTGCAGCTGAGGATATCGATGCTCTGGCAAAAATCATGCAGGACAACCCCAACTTAACCATTGCTATTGAAGGGCATGTAAAAGGTGAGGGTAATGAAATTGCAGAGCAGGAAATTTCCCAAGAACGTGCGGATGTTGTGAAAGAACTTCTACTGAAGAAGGGGATAGCGGCAAACCGTATCACTGCAACAGGAATGGGCTCAGCTAAGCCTGTTGCGGAAGATATGTCAGAGAAGAGGGACCAAAAAGCCCTCAATGTTGAGCGAGTTAGTATCCGGGTAGTGACAAACTCTCAGGAGTAGCCGGGATACGGGAATCCCTTTAAAGGATATTTTCCAAGGTGGATTTCATTTATAAAAAATCCCGGTCTTTTGACCGGGATTTTTAGTGCCGCCTTAACTACGGAATTTATCCCTGTAAGCTCCGGGAGCTAGCCCTGTCCACTTTTTAAATGCGCGATTAAAAGCGCTGGGCTCGGAAAAGCCCAGGCGCTCGGCAATTTCAGCTACAGCGGTTTCCTGCTGCTTCAACTGGTAAACCGCCATATCCCGTCGAACAGAGTCTTTAATATCCTGCCAGCTGTTGCCCTCCTCTTTGAGGCGGCGGCGCAGCGTCTGTGGAGATGTGTATAAACGTGCGGCGACATCATCCAGTGACAGATTTTCGATACTGTTTTGCTGTTGCAGCATACGGCGAATACGACCGGTGAAACTGTGGTCGGATTTGTATTGGGTCAACAGGCACTCGGGGGCGCGGGACAGGAAGTCTGCCAGCTGTTGCTCATCGCGTACCAGGGGCATTTGCAAATAGCGAGTGTTAAATACCAGGCAGGTTTCACCTTGGTTAAAGTAGTGCCTGCAAGGGAACATATCGCTGTAGTCTTCGTTGTAGTCGGGCGGGGGAAACGCCAGAAGAACGCGCTCTAATAAAATGGTACGGTCGATCAGCCAGCTAAAAAAGCGCAACCAGATTACCGCGATAGATTCGACGAAAATTTGGTTGGGCAATTTTTTTTCATTGGTGTGGTGAATGATCAGTCGAGCTTCTTCACCATCCTCGACCAGCTTGATGTGCAAGTCGTCACTCACCATGCTGATAAAGCGGCTAGAGCGAAGCAGAGCTCGGCGCAGGTTGGGACAGGTGATACAAGCGTGCCCCATCATGGCAAAAGTGCCCGGCAGCCAAGGGCGCGCCAGGAATCCTCCTGACTCATCGTTCAGAAAATCCCACTCAAGGCGTAACAAGTTGGCCATCTGCTCCCGGCCAACGCGGCTATCGGGCTCATCTAGCTGGGCGGGGGCGATTCCGCTATCAATGAGTAGTTGTTGGCAGTCCAGTCCGGTCGCTTGTGCGCCAACCAGATGGGCCTTTACCGCAGCGGCGGGAATACCTAGCCCCGCTTCGCGGAGTTTGGGGTTTTCATTGTCCACTCTTTCAGCCTCACAATTATTTTCTGTCTGCTGCTGTATTACGGTATGGATTATGCGCAAACAGAGAGAGAAAGTCAGGCTTCTGCTTAATTTATATGCAACTGCCTATGCTTTTATTAGTGGTGACAGTTTCGAACTTGATGGGCTTATGGAATAAAAGTTGTCTATTTCTGTCTTTTAATGTGTATTTTTTGCGTTAACGACTGAAAATCCCAGTTTTGCTCTCAACAATTTTCTATGCTTGATCCTCTGTGGACTGACAGTTCTTTTAAAGTTTGATAGCGATAGTGAATCACTATTTCCTCGACCTGTAAGTCATATTCGTCAACAATAGGAAAAATTCCGTTAGTGAAGGACTGGTCAAATGTCACCGACGTCTGTTGCAAGTCTGTTAAACCCGACCATCTGCCGGCGAATGTTGATTGCTTACCTGATTGAGCATATTCCGCGTCCCAATAATCCTACTTTGGAGGAGGCAACTGGATGGCCTCGCCGTACGGTGCAGGACATCATTGCGAAAGGATTGCCGGGGCATGGCACAGTTGTAGAGTTCATTCAGGAAGGCGTGCGCCACAATGACGGCTACTACCTGCTGCGTGATTGGGGGTCTTTTGACAAGAATTGGGTGAAAACCAATTTGCCGATTATTTGCCAGGTGTTAGATGTAAAGCTGGATTTGAGTGACGCAATGAGCTGATCAGAGCGCCACTCACAAAGTTGGATTACTGCTGTGGCGCGTGGCTTTGCTGAAGAATTTTATTCACTTTCTCCAGTAGGGCGGGATTCGATTTAATGCTGTTGGCAATTTCCTGGTATTTGGTTTTGGAAAGGCCGGCTTTTTCAATTGCGGCGATCATTTTTCCCTGTGCTTCTTTGTTGATCGCTTCCGCTTCCTTGATATCGGCAGCCGCTTTCAGTTTGGGAGCGTATTCTCGACTCAGCATCACGATAGAGCGATAGGCGTTGGCAAATTGCTTGAGCTGCGGTTCGCTAAACGAAGCTTTGGGGGCGGTTGTTTGGCTGGTAGCAGGTTGTGCGAAGGTCATCGGCACGCTGAGTGATATTGCCAATACAGCCAGGTATTTCAAAAAGAGCTTCATCGGGCACTCCAAAAAGTATAAGGACGCTTTTGCTTCTCAGAGGGAGCACCCAGCGTCACGTTGGGGCTGTAAATTTATGCTTGTGGCGGAGCTTTAGTGACCTGTACCAAGTCTAAAGCGGGTAGCTATTAGTCTTCAGCGTAGTCAGTTTCTGGCGCCTTGTAGCGCCTTTTTCCGCCAGCAAGGAGAATTTTTCCTGGAGTGGTTGTGAGGTCATAAAATTTAGTGAGCGACTGCCGCCGCTCATAATGCAGGAAAACTGCACCGGATTTAAACCGAGGTGGGCCTTGCGACTAACGGTCGCTGTGATCAGCTAGAAAATCCAGAGAAATTTCTTGCGTTTTTTCAGCGACTGTTCGCAGCTATTGAGTTGTTGCTGATATTTTTGCGCCCTGGCAGATACCTTGTGGGATACATTCTTTAGCCAGGCTTTATTCTGGAAAGTGCGCCGATTAAAACCACCGTGCCCCTCGTGGTAGGCGAGGTAAAGGCTGTAGGTGTCATTGGCGCGTATCTGGCACTGGCGTGCACTGGTGTTGTTATACCAGCCGATAAAATCGATGGCGTCGCCAAAATCATCCCGGTCGGCACCGTAGTTAAAGGAAGACCTTTGGTAGTGGCGCCAAGTGGTCCCCAGAGCCTGAGGATAACCGTAGGCATCGGACGGCCTCGGGCCGGGGATAAAGCCCAGGATCTTGGTGCGCGGGGGCTTGGCATCATGCACAAAACGGGATTCCTGGTGCATGATTGCCATCATCACTGCAATTGGAGAGCCCCATTTTTCCTCCGCGTCTTTTGCCTCGCCGTACCACTTCTTTTTTTCCTGGAAAATAGAGCAGACGTTGTCGAGATTACTTGGAGGCGCGGTTGCACAGCCGCTGCTCAGTGCAACAGCACTGAGCAAAACCAGCAGTCCGCATTTTTTATTTTTTTTGTGCATAACTATTTACGACATGTTTAAACGGTAATGGTCTTCACTCCGGCACTGGTGCCAAGCAGTAAAATATCGGCGGAGCGCTTGGCAAAGATACCGTTGGTCACCACACCAGTAATGTTATTGATGGTTTCTTCAAGGACAGTGGGGTGTTCGATACGCAGATTGTATACATCGAGAATGGCATTGCCATTATCTGTGATCACACCTTGACGATAAACCGGATCACCGCCGAGTTTAACCAGTTCTCGGGCAACCAGCGAGCGCGCCATGGGGATAACTTCAACCGGTAGGGGAAATTCTCCCAGGACTTTTACCCACTTGCTCTCATCGGCAATGCAGATAAATTCTTCAGAGCAGGCCGCTACGATTTTCTCTCTAGTCAATGCAGCACCACCACCTTTGATCATTTCAAGGGCGGGGTTTACTTCATCGGCACCATCCACATAGAACTGGATGCCGTCGACGGCATTAAGTTCATAAACGGGAATGCCGTGGGATTTGAGTCGCTGTGCGGAGGCTTCAGAACTGGCCACAGTACCGTCAAAGGTACCTTTGATCTCCGCCAGGTAATCGATAAAGAAGTTAGCGGTGGAACCGGTACCTACGCCGACAATGGAATTGTCCTCCAGGCGCGGGGCGATATAGTCGATAGCGGCGCGAGCTGTCGCCTGTTTCAATTCATCCTGGGTCATACTCTGGATAGTTTCCTTTGCAATTATTTCGCCTTAATTTGTATCTGACGATAAAAAAAAGCGCGTCTGGTTGTTTTTTGTGGTAAATATGCTTCTCAAGGCTTAGACTGTCATGCCGGTGCTGCGCTGCACACAGGGCCTATGTAACCCTGCTATTAGTCTACGCTGAGTCGCGCACAGTAATTAACCGCTACGGCCGTCAAACACGTCATGCCCAAGTCCTATATCAAGCGCATTTTAGACGCACGTATTTACGATGTCGCTACCGAGACGCCATTGGAGCAAATGCGCCAACTCTCCCATCGCTTTAACAACCGGATTCTGTTGAAGCGCGAAGATCTGCAGCCGGTGTTTTCCTTCAAGATTCGAGGGGCATACAACAAGCTCCTGCAGTTGCCCGCCGAGGAGCGGGCCCGGGGAGTGATCGCTGCATCGGCGGGCAACCATGCCCAGGGGCTTGCCCTGAGCGCAGCTCAAATGGGAGTACGCGCGACTATAGTGATGCCCAAAACCACCCCGCAAATTAAGGTGAGTGCTGTGCGCATGCGCGGTGCCGAAGTCGTGCTACATGGGGATACCTTTGATGAAGCAGCGGCGAGGGCTCGGGAGCTGGTTGAAGAGCGGGGGCTGGTATTTATCCACCCCTACGATGACCCCGATGTGATCGCCGGCCAGGGCACCGTGGCTATGGAGATGTTACGCCAGCACTCGGGCAATCTGGACGCGGTGTTTATTCCGGTCGGAGGGGGTGGTTTAGCCGCAGGCATGGCCGCCTATATCAAATATGTACGTCCGGAAACCAAAGTGTACGGTGTAGAGCCACAGGATGCTGCCTGTCTGGAGGCCGCGCTGAAAGCCGGCGAGCGCGCTCGGCTAGCGGAGGTGGGCTTGTTTGCCGATGGTGTTGCCGTTGCACAAATCGGTGAGGAGACCTTCCGGGTTCTGCGCGAAACCGTGGATGGGGTTATCACTGTAAGTACCGATGAAATCTGTGCGGCCATTAAGGATATATTCGAGGATACACGCTCTATCGCTGAGCCGGCTGGAGCCGTTGGCTTGGCGGGGTTGAAGAAATATTTGGAACAACACGACAATCGCAACGGCACCTTCGCCACAGTGTGTAGTGGAGCCAATATTAATTTTGATCGCCTGCGCTACATTAGCGAGCGCACTGAGATCGGTGAAAAGCGCGAGGCGGTTCTCGCGGTAAAAATTGCTGAGCAACCGGGAAGTTATCTGCAGTTCTGTCGGGATTTAGGGGACCGTTCAATCACTGAGTTTAACTATCGTTTTGCCAGTGATAACGAAGCGCATATCTTTGTGGGTCTGCAGGTGGTATCTGAGGAAGACCGCAGCCAATTGGTTAGTCAGCTTGAGTCCAAAGATTATCAGGTTACCGATCTCACCGATAACGAAATGGCGAAACTGCATATTCGCCATTTAGTGGGAGGTAGAGTACCGGGCTTGCCCGATGAGGTCATTTATCGCTTTGAATTTCCCGAGCGTCCGGGGGCCTTGCGCAAGTTCCTCGAGCATCTTGCCGGGCGCTGGAATATAACCCTGTTTCACTATCGCAACCACGGGGCAGCTTATGGGCGGGTTTTGGTTGGGTTACAGGTAGAGCCGGCTGCGCGGGGCGAGTTGCAGGCACTGCTACATCAGCTTCACTTTCGTTTTTGGGACGAAACGGAGAACCCGGCTTATCGCTTATTTTTGGGCGCTTAAACCATCTCTTTCGGTTACCTGAGAAAGGCGTCTCATTTATTGAAAGGTGTATAGACTGCAAATCCTGTTTTGTCGAACTTGCTTGTCTAATTTTGAGACAAAAAACTCATAAAATATCCAATAAACGGTTACTATTACGCCGCTTCTTGAGTATTGTCTATTCGCGTGGAACTTTTGCTGTGGCTTTGGTCATAAGCGGGGCGAAACGCATATAAAAACAAAATTATCGTACAGGATGGTCCCAATGAAAGCCGATGCGCTGACAATCGCTGTGGTTGTCTTTGTCGCGGGCGTTCTGTTGAGTACCAGTGGTTTATCTGAGGTATTTTCTTCCGAAGCTGAACCGCCGGCTGCTCTGCAACAGGGAGTGGTTACCCGTTAGGCTGATGCCGGGGGGGCGCTCTGCCCACGAGCAAACACAAAAAAAGCCGGACACCCAGGTGTCCGGCTTTTTTTGTGCTCCGCCAATCACTTTTTAGCGGCAGCGATAAATCCTTTGCTCAGTCACCACCATATCCAGTGGAATATCCCAATTGTCCGTGGGTAAGTTATCCACACACTGTAGATGGTGCGCTGCGCCAATAAGTTGTGGCCCCGTGCCTGGAAATAACTGTTTGCGCTCAAAAGTACGGTCGTAGAAACCGGCCCCCATTCCCAGGCGTGCTCCACCGGGATCGAAGGCGACGAGGGGAACTAAAACCAGATCCAGGAGCTTGGGAGCGCGGTAAGTCGTGCGCACTGGCTCCGGAATGCGATAGCGATTGCGAAAAGCCAGGGGTTCGCCTTGCCAACGCCTGAACCGGAGGTGGGGGTGTGGTTCTGCCGGCAGCTGTGGCAAATAAAAATGTTTTTGTGGAAAACGTTGCAGCAGGTAGCGGACATCCAGCTCGCCATCAGTCGGCCAATAGATACCGACATGCGCTGCTCGATTCATTTGTGGGATACGGCTCAGGAGAGTGATGGCTGCACGGCCATGCAAACGCTGTTGATAGGCGCTGAGTTCCCGTCGCCCCGCGCGCATACGGCGGCGCAGTTGCGTTTTGGTTTCAGTCATTGTGGGAAGAGAAGAGCGTGAAGAAATAGGGTACCCCGAGTGTGCGGCTGTAGACGGAGCCTTGAACCGTAAGGTTCAAGGTGGTGGGATCCGGAGTACATAAGGCTTTCCGCTACAAGGCGGACTTGCACACCAGCACTCGCTGGAAACCACCGGGGTAAGATTATCGGCTCAAGGACATAGTCTGCTGGCCAACACCCCAGGGTATGAACCAATTATAACTTGTAGAGCGGGGGGCTGTTAACCAGAAATTTAGATGAAATGACCAGTAGCAGAAAGTGGCTTCTTGTCACCTTACTCCTGAAGTTTTTCTTCCGAGTCTATTTCGCCCAGTGCGTTTTGCACCTTATCAGTAAGTCGCTCCAACATTTCCTCTTGCAGGGGAATGGAGCTGAGCTCAGCTTTCGCCTGGATAAGCTCGTGAGCAATATTAAGCGCTGCCATTACGGCGATACGCTCTAAGCCGATGACAGTACCCGTTGCGCGGATGCGGGACATGCGTTCGTGTAGCAGGTGTGCCGAAGCCTGTAGTCCGGCGCGCTCGCTTTCCGCGCAGGCGACACGGTACTCTTTATCGAGAATAGAAACAGTTACAGTTTCGGAGGGTGATGCGGTTTCAGACATCAGGTATCTTGCGTTAGCCCCTTAAGACGGTTAATCATAGCTTCTACCCGCGAGCGGGCGGCCTCGTTATTTTTTATCAGGCGCTGGCGTTCACGCAGCCAGTCGGCTTCCTGCCGGCGTAATTCACGATTGTCATCCGCCAATTGTTGACAGCGGGCAATGAGTGAATCCACGGTGCTTTCTAGCGCTTGCAGCTTATCCATATTTCCTGCATTTGAGGTCGACGTCTGAGTTCGCAACACGACAGACTGCGAGGGATTCCGCTACTATATTGCCGGCGTATTGGTGGGTCAATCGCTGCACCTGCGCGGACAATCACAAAATTGTCTCTTAATGCCTCAAATTCCCGGTTTGGCACCAGTGTGACGGCCGGTTTGAAAAGCCTAATTTAGAAAAGCTGTACGGTAACCATGACTTCAGAAGCTAGCCAATTTGAACTCCTCGCCAATGCCATTCTCTCAGCTGGGGGGCAGGCTGACCCCAGTGAATTGCACGGTTTTATCTGTGGCATTTTGGCGGCGGGTGAGCGGCCGGACAAACAGCGCTGGCAGAATGAGCTGGCGGGATTGCTCGATGTGGAGGCGGTGCCGGCAGATCTCAATCGGGATTTTTTCCAGCTGACTGAGGAAAGCCACAAGCAGTTGGATGGTTCCAACTTCGATTTTGAATTGGTGCTGTGCGATGACGAAGATGTTGTCTCCCGCGCCCTGGCGCTGGGTCATTGGTGCGATGGATTCCTGCACGGCTTTGGAATCGGCGGGGCCCGGGAAAAATTGATGCCCACCAGTGACGAAGCTTTAAAAGATATTAGTGCCATCGCCCAATTGGATGCCGAACATGTTGAAGAGGGTGAGGAGACTGAGCTGCAACTGGTGGAATTGCAGGAATACGTGCGCGTAGCCGTACTCAATATATTTACTGAGGTAAAGGGTAAGGACTCCAATAGCGAGCCCACCATTCACTGATGTCTAAGACCCCGAAAACCACAGCGGGAATCAGTCGATCTGAGTACGCCCGCCGACGCAACCGCCTGATGGCAGAATTGCCCGCAGGTAGTTTGGCAATCGTGTCATCTGCTGGGGAGCAACTGCGTTCCCGGGATACTTTTTTTCCGTTTCGCCAGGACAGTGATTTTTTGTATCTCACTGGATTTGATGAACCGGAAGCGCTGCTGGTTTTGGTACCGGGACGAACACAGGGAGAAACCCTGCTGTTCTGTCGCGAGCGCGATGCGGAAAAAGAAAAGTGGGATGGCCCGCGCCTGGGGCCGGAGCGCGCGATGCAGCAGTGCGGCTTGAACGATGCATTTCCCATCGGTGATCTCGATGATATTTTGCCGGGGTTGCTAGAAGGGCGCGAGCTGCTCTATTTCCCCATGGGCCGCTACGCCCATTTGGATAAGCGAATACGCAATTACCTGGAGCGGATTACCACAGCGCCGGATACCGGGGGTGCACCGGAAATGGTCGACCTCGATTACCAGTTGCGGGAAATGCGACTGATTAAGTCGGCCCAGGAAATTCGCTTAATGGAGCAGGCGGCCAAAATCAGTGCCGAGGCACACAGCCGGGCTATGACCCGATGCCAGCCGGGCCTTTACGAATACCAGCTGGAGGCTGCCCTCCTGCATACCTTTGTCGACTCTGGAGCCCGGGAAACAGCCTATCCCACTATCGTTGGGGGTGGTGGCAATGCGTTGGTGATGCACTATTGCAGTAATAATGCCCAGTTGCGCGATGGGGACTTGGTGCTGGTGGATGCGGGGTGTGAGTACCGTGGTTATGTGGCCGATATTACTCGCACCTATCCGGTTAATGGTTCATTTAGCGGACCGCAGCGCGCACTTTATGAGATCGTTTTGGCGGCACAGCAAGCGGCGATTGAACAGGTTTCAGTGGGCAATCACTGGGATCATCCCCACGCTGCCAGTGTTGAGATAATCACTCAGGGGTTGGTCGATTTAGGACTGTTGCGAGGCGACACCCAGGGGTTGATAGAGTCTGGCGCTTATCGGCAGTTTTATATGCACCGGGTTGGCCATTGGCTGGGCATGGATGTGCACGATGTGGGTGATTATCGCATTCATGGAGCTTGGCGCCAGCTGGAAGCCGGAATGGTAATGACGGTCGAACCCGGAATTTACGTCCCGAAGGACGACGAGAGTATTCCCGCAGAGTTTCGCGGGATCGGGATTCGAATCGAAGATGATGTCGCACTTACCAATAGAGGGCCTCAGATCCTCTCAGCAGCGGCTCCAAAAGCGATTGAAGATATTGAATACACCATGCTTCACGGACGGGACTTACTGACCCGTTAGAAGTGATTGTTGGATTGTTCGGCCAATAATATTTCAATGCCGAATAATCAAAGGGGGAATTGGGATGGGTGAGTCGGCGCGTAAAGTAGATGTGGCCATTGTCGGTGGCGGTATGGCGGGAGCCAGCCTGGCATTGATGTTGTCACATTTTTGTCCTCAACTCAGTGTGGCGCTCCTAGAGCAGAGAGCACTGCCGGATGCCGCTGCCAGTATTCAGTTGCCGAGTTTCGACACGCGAGCCACGGCCATTGCCGCAGGCAGCTTGCAGTTGTTTGCGGAGCTTGGACTCTGGCCTGCTCTGCAAGCCTACAGCGCCCCGATTGATCGTATTCATGTGAGTGATCGGGGGCATGCATTTGGCGCCGCCCTCTCGACCCGTGAGGGACAGGGAGTCAACTTTGAGGGCATTCTGGGCGCAGTGATAGAAAATGCAGCGCTGGGCCCGATTCTCCACAGTGCACTGACTAGCACTTCCACCCAATTATTAGCGCCGGCGCAGGTTACTGACATTACCATGACCTCTGCGGGCGCAAACCTGTTGTGGCGATCCGAGGATAATTTCCCCGATCAGGCACTGTCCTGCGGATTGGTGGTCGTTGCCGATGGGGTGAACTCCCCCCTTTGCCGCCAGTTGGGAATAGAAATCAGCTCGGTTAAGTACCCTCAGAGAGCACTGGTCGCTACGGTCGCTCTGCAACAGCCTCACCAAGGTGTGGCTTACGAGCGCTTCACCCGAATGGGGCCCATGGCACTTTTGCCTCTGCCAGATAGAGACGGGCAGCACCGCGCGGCACTAGTGTGGGCTTGCGAAGAAGCAGAAGCTGAGCGTGTCGGTGTAATGCCTGAGGCTGAACGCCTGAAAAAACTGCAGCAGGTATTTGGCTGGCGTGCCGGACGTTTTATTAAGGTAGGAGCTGTTCAGGGGTATCCACTGAGTTTATCGATCGCCCAGGAACAGTGGCGCCGGAATGTGGTGTTGATGGGCAATTGCGCCCACTTTCTGCACCCAGTAGCAGGGCAGGGTTTTAACCTGACTCTGCGGGACTGTTATGGATTGGCACAAGCCCTGTCGACAGTGACGTCGGATACATTGCCAGGGCGGCTCGATTTCCTGCAGAAATACGGAGAGATGCGCCAGCTGGACCAGCAATTGACGATTGGATTCAGTGACCGTATTCCCACACTGTTTTCCTCTTCCGGCTGGCTACAACAGGGAATTCGTCAGTTGGGAATGCTCGGCCTTACAATGGTCCCGCCGCTGCGCCGGGAATTTGTCAGTCAAGCGGCGGGATTTGGGCTTTAAAAGGTGCAGGGTCGGGGACGGCTACTGCCACTTCAGCGGAATTGGCTTTTATGAACAGACATCGTTTGGATTTTGCCATTGTGGGTGCAGGCATGGTGGGCATGGCCCAGGCAGCGCTGCTGGCAGTTCGGCACCCGGGCATGCGTCTGGCCTTGCTGGAGGCGTCCCCGGAAACAACGCTGCAATTGTCACCGCAGTATGAACCCCGCGTGGTTGCCCTGACACAGGCCTCCCGCGAGCTGCTCGAAGAGGTGGGAGCCTGGGATGATATTGCCAGCCGCCGCGCCTGCCCCTATGTGGAAATGCGGGTTTGGGATGCAGATGGAACCGGCTCAGTAAGCTTTAACAGCCGCGATGTGCAGCTGCCGAATCTCGGTCATATCGTCGAGAATAATGTCATTGTCGCCGCGTTAAGAGCACGGCTGGAAACCCTGCCAAACGTGGAATTGGTCAATGGTTTTCGCCTGGAGAGCTGGTGGCGCGACTGCGGACTCTGGCATTTACAGCCCCGCGGTGAAGATCGCTTAAATGAAGAGGATGGGCTGCGCGAGCAACCTGAGATAGTGCGCACCCGCCTGCTAATCGGTGCCGATGGCGCCCGCTCTAAAGTGCGGGACTTACTGCATATCCGCTCCCAGGATACCGATTACCATCAAACTGCGTTGGTGTGTGTCGCGCGCAGTGAGAAATCTCACCGTCACACCGCTTGGCAGCGTTTTTTACAAACGGGTCCACTGGCATTTTTACCTCTCGCGGGGTTGGGGGATGACAATCACTGCGCCGTGGTTTGGTCTGCGGATGAAGCGCTGGCGCAGGAGCTATTGATGCTGGATGACCAGGCCTTTGCCCTGAACCTGGAAAAAGCCTTTGAGAGCCGCTTGGGCAAAGTGGAATCCGTCAGTGAGCGCTTTTCCTTCCCCTTGCGCGCGCGCCATGCGGAACGTTATCGCGGCCCTGGCGCTGTATTGGTGGGAGACGCCGCCCACAGTATCCACCCCCTCGCGGGCCAGGGTGTAAATCTTGGACTGCAGGATGTACGGGTGCTGGCAGATGAAATTGACCGCGCTATGGCACGCGGCCTGGAGCCCTCTCACTCCTCGGTATTGGCCCGTTACGAACGCCGCCGTCGCGGCGACAACGCCGCCACTATGAAAGCGATGAGCGCCTTTAAGTCTTTGTTCGGTGCTGGCGATGTGCACTGGCGCTGGCTGCGTAACACTGGGTTGAGCATGGTAGATGCAAGCCCCATGTTAAAGAAGCGGATTATTATGCGGGCTATGGCGGTTTAGTTGTAGCTCGGATTTTGACTCAGATTCTATTAGAAAAAAGGTTGTGATAAGTGAGCCAATGGATAACCGTTTATTCTTTCCCGATGGAGAAAGAATTGACGGAATTAGCCCGTTTTATACAAAGTCACGGTTTGCCAGTACGAATTATTGAAAAAGGCAAACAACAATGCGTAATCGCCGAAGATACTAAATTGGCGGAACTCTTAAGGCCACTGATTAGTCACTGGGATACTGAAAAAATAGATCTTGATTTTTATTTTTCTCAGTTGATCCGGGATTTGGAAATTAATGAAGTGGATTCAGAGTTAAATGAATCTGAAGGCAAGGAGAGTAGCGAGCCAGATTCTGAAAGGGGTGAGAGGACTTACTATATACCAAGCTTCCCTCTGGATAGTACCCCTTTCACTTTTCTGTTAATTGCTCTTTGTTTTCTGGGGTGGTTTTTATTCACTAGTAGCTTGGCGGGCTTGCTTTTAATTACTCCTGACCCGGCTGGCACTAGCGTTGGTCAGTCAACATTGGCCAAGCACTTGCAGGAAGGTGAGTATTGGAGGTTGTGGAGCCCTGCAATTGTACATTTTTCATTCTTGCAGGCCCTTATGAATGCTTTAGCCTTATGGATTTTAGCCCGGCCAATTGAAGTTCGAGGAGGGGCCTCAGTTTTAATTGCGTTGGTGGTGCTTGGAGGGCTTGTGGCAAACCTCACACAGTTCTTGTGGGCTCCACAGTCCTATTTTGCCGGCATGTCGGGAGTAATTTACACACTTGTTGGTTTTGCTTTGGTAGTTCAGCGTTGGCAACCTGCTTGGCAGGATATTCCTAGGAGTATTTTACTCGTAATGACTGCTTGGCTTGTTCTAAGTGCGTTGGGGATATTTGGTTTCATCTTGGGGGTTAATTTTGCCAACCCAGCAAATGTTGGAGGGCTACTCAGTGGATTGCTGAGTGGACTGATTTATTGCGCAATAGGTGGAGCGCGAAACTTTTATTCTGGTGATATTTACGCTCGAGAATTATGATTTTACTGATAACCTACATTTTTATTGCCCTTGGCTTTTCTTTTCTGTGCTCGATAGCCGAGTCGGTTATTCTCAGCGTAACAACGCCATACGTGCGCCTAATGGAGCGGGAAGGGCATAAAGCGGGGTCTTTGCTGCGCAAATTAAAATCCGATATTAATGCCCCCCTGGCCGCTATCCTCACCCTGAATACCGTCGCGCACACAGCGGGTGCTGCAGGTGCCGGTGCCCAGGCAGCAGCGGTTTTTGGCAATGAATACCTGGGTATCGCATCAGCGATCCTGACTCTGTTGATCCTGGTTTTTTCTGAAATTATCCCCAAGACACTGGGAGCCGTGTACTGGCGCCAACTGGCCCCCACTACCGCTTATGTATTGCGCGGCCTGGTTTGGTTACTCCACCCGTTTGTAAAAATGTCCGAGTGGTTGACCAAAGGCCTGTCCCACGGCCCAACCCTGACGGGCTTTAGCCGCGATGAGTTCGCCATTATGGCGGAAATTGGCGAGGCCGAAGGGCAGTTGGAGCAGCGGGAGTCCAGCATCCTGCGCAACCTGTTCTTCACCCTGCGAGACCACTCAGTACGCGAGGTGATGACTCCCCGCACAGTGGTCTTCTCCCTGCCGCAGGACATCACTGTGGAAGAGGCCTACGAGGATGCAGAGAAAGGGCGTTTCTCCCGAATCCCGGTCTATGAAAATCGCGACCCGGATTGTGTGGTGGGTTTTGTATTGCGACAGGAGCTATTGCTGGCCTACGCGAAAGGTGAGCACCAGAAAACTCTGGCGGATTATCGCCGTGAAATGTTGATCCTGCCGGAAACAGCCACTATTTACCAAGCGTTCCAGAAAATGCTGTCCCGCCGCGTGCAGATTAGTGCGGTTATGGATGAATATGGCAGTCTCGAGGGCTTGGTGACCCTGGAGGATCTGCTGGAGACCCTGCTCGGGGAAGAAATTGTCGACGAGGCAGATAAAACACCCGACCGCCAGGAGTTGGCTAAGCGTTTGTGGCGCTGGAGATCGAAGAAGTACGGCCTCAAAGTCGACGAATCCGCAAACACAGAAGAGAACGCGGAAGAGGCTGGTCAAGGGCGCGACCGGGGCAGCGACTGATAAGAGCTTTATTGGTTGAAAAGTGATCATTTCTGCGCTGGCCCAACACAGTGGGTATTGGGTATTGCCCGATTCCCTAACGCGAGCTAAAGCAGGATAGAGCGCCAGCGGAATCTTTGACGGCCTCTGTGAACCTGGACAGGTTTTACTACCAATGCCTGCTAGGCTTGCAGAGCATATATATTGCCGCGCCTGCCCCGCTGGCAAGGCCGGTACCCAAGCCGCTAGAATACGCCGCTTCGGAACCTGACGGACTGAGATTTTAAAAATGGGAAATAGAACTCCTCTGTATGACACGCATGTCGCTATGGGCGGCAAAATGGTGGATTTCGGTGGATGGGACATGCCGCTGCACTACGGTTCGCAGCTGGATGAGCACAACAAGGTGCGCACCGATGCGGGGATGTTCGATGTCTCCCATATGACCGTGGTCGACGTAGATGGCGCCCAAGCTCGCGACTACCTGCGCTACCTGCTGGCCAATGATGTGGCCAAGCTGGATGGCAACCCGGGTAAGGCCCTTTACACAGGCATGCTCAATGACAAAGGCGGTGTGATTGACGACCTGATCGTCTACCTGCGCGATCCCGGCTATCGAGTGGTTGTTAACTGTGCAACTCGCGAGAAAGACCTGGCGTGGATGCGCAAGCAGGCAGAGTCCTTCGATGTGACCCTGACAGAGTGCCCGGATGTAGCGATGGTCGCTATCCAGGGCCCCAATGCCATCGAGAAAACCAAAGAGGTTTTGGGCATTGATTGGACTGCCGCGATTGACGCACTGAAAGTTTTCCAAAGCGTTGCCCGGGGTGGCTGGTTCATAGCGCGCACCGGTTACACCGGTGAAGATGGCCTGGAAATTATGTTGCCGGGCGAAGACGCCAGTGGTTTCTGGCGCGCCCTGGCCGAAGCGGGCGTTTCCCCTTGTGGACTGGGTGCACGCGACACCCTGCGCCTGGAAGCGGGTATGAACCTGTACGGGCATGAGATGGACGATGAGACCTCTCCGCTGGTTGCCAACATGGCCTGGACGGTTGCCTGGGCACCGGAGAGCCGCAACTTTATCGGCCGTGGTATTCTGGAGCAGGAAAAAGCCGATGGCGTTAAGCACAAGCTTGTAGGCCTGGTGCTGGAAGAGCGCGGTGTATTGCGCGCAGGTCAACCGGTAGTGGTAGACGATAGTGATGACCGGGGTATCATTACCAGCGGCACTTTCTCCCCCACACTGGGTTACTCTATCGCCTTGGCGCGAGTTCCGGTGAGTGTTGGTGATACCGCACAGGTGGAAATCCGTAAGAAACTGCAGCCAGTCAAGGTGGTTAAGCCCTGCTTCGTACGCAACGGCAAGTCAGTTATTTAAGCGTCGCCCAGAGGTGTACGCGTCACTAAGACAATAAACTTAGATGCTTAATCAAGGGATAACAGCATGAGCGAAATCCGCAATGAATTGAAATACCTCTCCAGCCACGAGTGGGCACGCCTGGAAGAGGACGGCACCGTAACCATCGGCATCAGCGATCACGCTCAAGATGCCCTGGGTGATGTGGTTTACGTTGAGACTCCAGAAGTGGGCACCAACCTGGCTGCTGGTGACGAGGCAGGTGTAGTTGAATCCGTTAAAGCTGCCAGCGATATCTACTCCCCGGTTTCCGGTGAAGTCGTTGCTGTCAATGAAGCTCTGGAAGAAGCTCCGGAAACTGTAAACTCCTCTCCTTACGACGATGGCTGGTTCTTCCGCATCAAGCCCTCCGACGTGAGCGAGCTGGACAATATGCTGGATGCAGACACATATCGTTCAGAGTCTGAAGACTAATAGAGCGAATGTGCTGAAAAGCATATTAAAAAAGGCTGTGGCTAATCCCCACAGCCTTTTTTGTTTTATAAGCGCCTAAATCAATTTCCGCTTATTGATCAAACGATACTGCGTTGCGAACTTCCTCATCATTCACAATCTGATCTAGCTGAGCTTTATAGGCCCGCAAGATATTGTTTTGTGGAGATTCACTAGCCTGCTCATCAACGACATCCCTTTCAGCAATATTCTTGGCAAGTAACTTCCCTTCTTCCAGGCTGTATACGAGGATGTCGGTATTCGTGTCGAAGTTGAATGCTGAAACCCAGTTCAAGTTAACACTGAAATACCACTCATTAAGCACAAGACTAATCATTTTTTCGGTGTTATTTTCTTCCATCAAGGCTTTGATGGCTTCATCACTCGGCACTTCATCTAAATCTACTGCTGTGGTATTCCAGCCCGTTTCATTAAAGCCGTGAGTCAATCGGCTTTGTAGAAACTGAGCAAGATTCTTTTCTTTATCTCCCGGCTCTGTAGCTAACACCTGATTAACATGCCAATCAACCGGGATACCAAATGAAACGTGGGCTTTACCTATAAAGTTCTTATCTTTCCCTTCTTGAACACGTTTGCGCTGATCAATAACAGAAATTAAAACAGGTTCTTTAGTTGTGTACTCTGCTTTTGCGGACTGCTCCTGTAACGGAATAGGTGAAACACAGGCAGTGATCATTGTAGCTAGTGCGAGAAGCGCTATCTTTTTTAGCACGATTTCATTCCTTGTTTTATATGCGATGGTTCATCATTGCGCACAAACTTCTAGTGAGTTTTAAATAAATGGGCGCCTTTATAGTGTATCACTGGAGCTAGATAATTATTTGAAATCATTTGGCAAGAATCTGGTACGTTAGACCTAATATGTATAGTGAATATTGCTCATTACTTGTTATTTAGACTTTCGAATGCCTCGCTCAAATTGACAAGCGCACAATAGGATCGTTCACGCAACCAGTGCTTATGATTTATGGGAGATAGATTTTCATGTGATCCGACGAATAATATACCTTCTAGAAACCCAATTAATACAAGCTCCGATGTTTCTGGATTCCCTGAGTTAAGACCAAGGTCAACAACTAAGGCTACATTTTCAAGATCCTGAAAGTCATTATCTCTATATTTTGAAAGTACGTAATGAACGATTACGCTTATGTCATTATAGAATCCAGGTATATCACCGTCCCAAAAATCAAGTGCTCCTGCCACTCCGAGTCGATATCAGGGCAGGCTTCTAAAAGGCTATTGATAAATTCATGTGGAGTCATGTGTTCCATACGGCATAGTGTAGTGATAAATAGCAAATAGTTTACTGGGAGTTCAGAGTGGCTTGTATACGGTTTTTCAAGTTAGGACTCCGAGTCATTGTATGCATATTTTTTAACAAGCGATTGAAGCTATAAATACATATTTTAACAATTTTGTATTCTCCTCCCAGTTCTTCAGTTAATAGCTCAGGGTGGGCTTTCCATATTGGATCAAGTATTTGCAAATGAGCTTCTCTCATTACCTTTCCGAATTTTTTACATATACTAATAAATTTTTTTCATCTAAAACTTCTTTGAGATAGTACAAGTGTGAATCCATAATCATACTTAATTGCTGAACTATCAAGGCAGTTTTTTCTGCGACAACAGCTTTCATTACTTACCTAAATTTTCAATTGTCTTGGTACAAACTTGTTTTATGTGCTATTCCCCAGTAAAGAGGAAACTTAGTTGCGTAGCTTTACAAAAAAAGAGGCGCCCAGCCAAAGAGTAGCACCTACCACAAATCCCCCCGTAGTAACTACTAAAGAATAAATCAGGCTCCACAGATCCATACCGAAAAAGGGAACAGTCAAGATATATAGAAACAATCCAGCAATGCCACCAGAGATTGCAGCGTTGATTAAAGGGGCCTGAGCACCACGTTTTACCACCACTATGCCTGAGAGAATGGACGATAAAACTAGGAGTACCCCTGTAGAGCTAAGTGGCACGTCTAGAAAATTTATCATCAGAGTCAGCATGACCCAAAGAATACTGAAACTAATCAAGCCCCAGGCTATAGCTTTCTTGTTCAATTTTTTATAAAGCACTCTGGTCTTTCCTGTAAGGTTATAATAATTTTTTGTAAATAGATTTGAATAAAGGGCATCATATTAATTCCATTATTAACAGCAAGCCCATGCCATTGCTAATTGTTCCTTATGTTCTGTGCACTGTGAAATATGTGCGCATCCAGAATCTCCAAACATATAAGGAATATTTCCTGAGGAGTCTATTTGAAAGATAAACTGCATTTGTTTATTACATATCTTGCAGGATTGATATTCAATTCCCTGCACCCAATGCGGCCACCCCAGTAACTTTTCACCTGAGAATGGAACTTCGTCTTCGCATAGAAAATCTTCTTCATCTTCTGATAGCTCTACACCTAACTCCTCGAGCTCAAATGTATCTGGGTAGTCTTCTAACTCTTCCCAACCAGTTATTTTTAATTCTGGATAATCTGAAGAAGGGGTTAATGTAACTTCTGTTTGAGTCGGAGTATTTAGTGGCAATATCCTTAATAGTGTAGCTTTTGAATTTGCAGCCCACGTATCACAGTCAGCCTCGCAGCTTGAATTTTCGTTAACACAATAGAAAACTTGTAATATTCCATCTCCAAAAGGGGTATTTGAAGCCTCTGGGAGATCTTTAGAATTCAATTGTACAAAGAGTTGCATAGGTTCATTGCAATTTCCACACTCAGGCCAGCCTTCTGCTGTAAGTAGTGGCATTCCACAAAATTTAGAATCTGATATTTCAGTCACTTGCTCTTGTGTTTGAGGTTCCCACGCGATTTTTCTATAGGGGCTGAGTTTGCTTTTTAACTCTTCCCAATATTTCTCCCAATCAATTTCAGACAAAATTTAATACCTCACGCAAGTTAAAAGAATCTTATTAATAAGTCAGTCAGATTGTAAGCATCACTTGGATTTGTGTGTTAGATTACCAAGCCAGTGAACTAACTCCCGACTTTCATTGTCACCAATTATTGACATACTTGGGTGGTTTCGGTCGTCAACTTTTACAATTGAAACACCATTCGATTCTAGATCGCTATAGCTGCTGTGTGGAGCAATAGAATCTGAAGTAGATGCAAAAATAATTATAGGTACACTAGAAGATACAATAATTGGCTTAATGTCCGTGTCTTCAGGAATGATATCGGCTCTAACTAAACTATCTAATGCTCCTTGCTTGATGCTTTCCTCTGAGAAAAGCATTGTCATACTCGGAAAGTTAGCTTTAGTATAATTTAAAACTGCCTTATCAAATCGAAGCATTGGAGCTTGTAGTATTATTCCATCAATGTCATTTCTTAAAGTAGAAATGTGCATTGCAGTTGTACCACCCATAGAGTTACCAACAATATACAGGGTTTTATTTTCATATTTGTTGATAATTTCGTTGACTATTTTACTATCACCAACACCGTATTCTTTATCCTCATCAGACTCACCATGCCCTAATAAGTCAGGGACTATAACTCTAAAGCCTAACATTCTGAAGTACAGAGCCGAATTCAGCATAAACTCTTTAGATGCCCTAAAACCATGTATAAGAACAACTGTTCCTGAATGTAATTCAGGTAGTGAGCTTTTTAAAATGTCTAAACTAACAGTGCTTTCCGCACCGCTAAATGATTCCAGGGAAACCGTATAGCGAAGCTTCTTGTTTTCAAGTGGATCCCCTAGAAGGTAGTTTGTGCATACTTTATGCTCTGTAGAGCAATACCGGTTGTTCTTAAACCCATAAGTTTCAATATTATCGAAAGAAACAATCTCTGTAAAATCAAAGCTATTAGACCGCTCAATATATTCTGTAACTACTGTGGAACAGCCAATAGCTATGCTGCTCATAAATGCTAATATCAATTTCTTAATCATAATCTTTAATGATATAGGGAAAGATAATACTCTTACCTGTTACACTTGATGCCAAAGCTCAATAGATTGTGTGGTTGGGCCTTCTCCCCACCTTATTGTGATATTACCCCTACTGAGCACAGATGGAGCATTAATAAAGATAACCACTTTATTGTCAAAGCTACATGCCTCTAGGTACAGCCAGATAGATTTCGACTTCACCCGAATAAGAGTTGGACTAATTGTATTTGAAAATATAGCCGGAATCTGATCGCCTGTAAGTATTATATTTTCAGAGCTATCCATAAGCTCTAGTGATGAATGATAGAGAGATGTTAACTGTTCATTAGTCAAACGCTTTGCTGCGACCACTTTATCAGATTGTGCTGTGCACGTGTTTCCACCACAACTTATAATTAAAGCGGTACATGCTATAAGAACTAGAAATTTAAGTTTTACAAATTTACGTAACAATTAAGATTGGACCCTATTGCTAATAAAAATACATCTATTGACAAGTTCTCAGTGCCGGTTGAACTAGCATCTAAGACACTATTTACACTTACTTCTGATTTTTCAAAATTAAATACAAGGTCATAAACATTTCCATTAAACTCTCTAAAAGCTATCGATGGGTTAAGCTTAGCTTCTTCAACAGTCGCTTCAATGCGCCCAATCAAGCGCTCGGAGAGTTCTTCACGAATAAAATTTTCTAGTAACACACCCATTGTTAGGCCTTTCCGCCAATTAGGTTCCATCTCTGTATTAAACCAAGCGAATAGGTTAAGCCGAGGATTAAACATATGCCTGAGCTGGTTAGCCAGAAAGTTAGCGAATTATCTGGGAAGGCTGGCATTATGAAATAAAAACCCAGCGCACGAGCTAAAAATATCGTTGAGATTAGTATTAGGCCAAGCCGAACTAGCGGTAACCTAACAATTAAACCCGCTCCAGAAAAAGCATAGCTAGCCCAAAGCAGTAGAACGGCTGAAATTACGCTAGTTACAATAGTTGGGTAGGGGTGGCCACTTTCAGCTAGTTGAGCCATATGTTCACCGGCACCGAGAAACCGATACCAATCACCACCAAATACTATACACCCAATATGAACTAAAGCAGCCAATACAGTAAGTATCCCTGCTATCTGCAAATAGTTAATTCTCTGACTGACCATTTACTCTCCTTGGCTGGTCTATTCGTATAATCGAAAGTGGAGGAAATCATATCATTTATCAGCATGCCCAGAGAACGGAAAACGACTCAAATCAGAGAAAGATACCCACTAATGTAATAACCAGTATCGATTGAAGAATATTCCAGTGCCATATCACGTGTACAGTATATTCGCCTTGAGCCCTCTTTAAGAAAAAAACGTTATAAATTAATGACTTACAATACTTGCTGCAATATTTGTAATATCAGAATGTATGATAAGTAGCACCCAGCCAAAACAGACGGCTTAAGAAGAGTAATTAATAAGTTTTCAGGGGCATTGAACTTGTAAATAGGTACGATCATGCAGGATATCCCCCCTAAATTACTGGCCGAAAATCAGAGTGCGAATGCCAATGGGTAAGTCGCATAAAACCCACGGCAATATATCCAATACTCAGAAGATACTTAGCCTTTCTCTTTTGAAATGAGGAGTACGTTTACGTATTTATTGTTGATTGTCTTGTGTCTTGAGGTTCTAACGTAAAGGCCATTAAAGATTGCCAATACGATTGGCCATTTTCTACATAAGCCGATATTTTCCAAGGCGGTAACTTACAAAAAATAGGCACAAAAATGATCTTATTGAAATTTATTAAGTTTGTTTCAGTGTCAAATCTGCGTAAAATCGATGGAAATTTATTGGTATTTTGGTCGTAAATAGGACGCTTTTTGAAGGCCTATAACCAAAGAAACTCAATAGAATAAGATTTTATAAAAGATTCACCCTCTCAAAGGAGAACGGTAGCGTGACGTAAGAGTAAGTAAAAGGCGCTGACCCAAGGTGCGGGAACACCTGGGGCCAGCTAACCAAATTGATAACATACCTATCAAAGTGGCTATATGGATCATACGCTAGAAACCCGCTCGTCTTCAATAAAGTCGAGTACATCCAGCGGCTTGGAGAGACTCCCCAAGCTCTGGGAGCGTTGCGTCCGCCTTTTCTTCTTCTATGCCTATCGTTCTCGCGCTCCCCCTGCATTCTTCAACAGATTAGTTTCTCAGCCGTCCATCAATAAAAGTCTACCCATGGCTTGAATATCAGAGAATAGAATTATGTTGATCTTAAAGCGCAGAACTGGTGAAAACCTAAGGATCGGAGCCAATGTCTCAATCACAGTATTGGAAGTTAAGGGATATCAGGTAAAGATAGGAATACAAGCTCCCAAATCACTTCCAGTTCACCGTGAAGAAATTTACATACGTGTTCAGAAGGGAAGGGTGCAGGGGAATAGAAACTGTTGAGAACTTGGCCCTAATTGTGGAACACTCAAAGCATCGGCATCAAAACCTTAGCAGAGCTGCGGTATTGGTGCCAGGTGCCGTTGCTAGTGACGTCTATTCACCCTGATGGTACTGCTTGATAAACACCGGCCTCATTTAGTAAAACGCCATTGAACATCATATAAGCTAAAATTAACATAGATAAGATAACTACAGCTAAATGAACCTTCGTTGCTGAATTGGCGTACTTAGAAATATAACCCAGGCCATTTTTTTGGTCTGAAGTGGCTGCAATGGCGAATGGTAATAATACAACTATTGCTAGTCCAGCTAAGAAGAAGTATGAAAGATATTCCTCATAATAATAAGGGAACCATGACTCATAGAAAGCTGTAAAAGTAAGATAATATGCAGCAAGTGCAAGTAGGAGTGTAATGGTAAAAATAAATAGTTTCTTCAAATCAAATACCAAGACATTCAAGAGAGCGTAGGCTCTTGTACTTAACAAGTTTTACAGTGAAGGGTTCTTCCTCATAAGAATAATAACAAAAGAAGGGTGCTAAAGCTCACCCTATCAATGAGCTTGTTGCAAACTCTCTTCATTATCTATCACGGAGATTGTTCTCTCTATGAATCTTTTGTAAGACTTTTCAGGTATAAATGTGGCTTTATCGCTCGCGTTGAATTTCTGTAAAATATTCTTTAATTGTGTGTCCGCCATTATTTTCTCTAGATCTGATTCTTTATGGTAAAGTTCTCGAACTCTATTTATCCATGCAAAAGTATTTTCTCTAAATTCAATTAGGGATGATTTATTGGCAGTGACACCATGTCCGGGTATGATTAAGCTTTGATCATCACCCATATTTAAAATAGTATCAATTGCGTTGCTGAAGCCTTTAATTCCACCAGCATAAAATGTGGGGTGCCAGCTAGTATCAAAAATGTCACCAACAAATATTGCGTTACTCTCCTTATGATAAAATATATTGTCAATCGATGAATGAGACTCAACTCTAATGTGAGTAAACCCTTCTAGAGGAATGTCACCCTTTAGAAGCTTTCCACCTTTACCTTCAAAATACTTATTGCCCCCAGTGTGATCAGAGTGTGAATGTGTATTTAAGATAAAAATAACAGGCTTATTGTAGATCGACTGAATTACTTGGTCTAATTCACTCAGATGATTATCTCCCGGCATCGGATCAATTAATATCAAGCCATTTTCTACGGCTATTAAACCGATATTAGTACCATACTCTTTCCCGCTTAAGATATATAATTTTTTAGATATCTTCATCTTAACTATACCTGATGAAGCAGTGGGGCTGATAAGTATAAATATTATTGAAAGCAGAACTTTAAAAATATTCAAAGCTAATCCTTTTACATTTCAGTCAAATTTCATCGATATGTTAAACGCCGTAAGAAATGATAATCACCTATTGTGGGCTTAGATTCCAAAATTTTTCTTACCTTACGTAATTTAGATGTACCTCCGTGTTAGGTCTAAACCTGACTATACAGGGTATCTACTAACCGTGGGTAAGTCTTACACTATAACTCCTATAGCAGGACCGGTCGGAGCAACCTGCCTGTTTTTGTTAAACATTTTGTGCGAGCTCTTTTATGTGGTCTAACTTTACCGGAAAGAACCCGTAAATAGTAATGTCCGCTTCGTACTCTAGTTGATTTTCTGAGACGAACTCTAGTGTGGGCATGAGATCAGTCAAAATTGGCTTTATAAAATTTGGCTTCGTCATAAGCATTTGCTCCACAAGGCTAATAAAGCAGTTTGCCGCATCTGGAGCATCGAACTGCTCGAAATCACCTTTCTCAATAAATTGTTTAAAACCAAGCATATAGTATTGAAATGGTTTAATTGGCATAAAGCTAAGTTCGGAAGCCCGTTCAAGAACACACCGGCGAAACTCTAACTGAACTTGATCGTTCGTTTTTCCAGCAAAAATTCTGTGTGCATATTCAGAATCGAGGTCATCCCGGTAATTTCCCCAATCGCTTTCCGATGGTACATTCATAGTTCGTGTGCCTCTTTTTGTTAGGCATTTCCTGCTCCAATTTGTGAGCCAAGTATGAGACAAGCTTATTTACCTCCTTAAGTGATATTCCATTTTTTTTGGCTGGGTAGATATAGAAGTTGAAATCGCCAAATGGGTTAACACCTAAGATACTTGAGTCTGGTCGCCACATCATGATTAGAAAGTTTGGATCTGTCGGATGTGTACGTGCAACTTGTAATTTGAATCCATACGCATCTGAAAATGGGCGAAGCACCGATTCAAGAGCTTCTGGTGACGGAACTGTAATCGAAAATTTGCCTTCTGCAATAGGTATACCCTCGTACGCATCGTAATCAAAGACTTGTTTATAGCACCCTGTGAGGATGATCATTACAAAAACGAAGACTATTGTATTTCGAAACATAATGATGCCTAACGAGGGTGTAGAAAAACTCAGTCCTGTTTCCGTATTGTGCTTGTATGTGAAAAATAGCTTACTCATCAGTGAAAGCTAAATCAGAGTTCACGTAGAACCACTATCTGTGGTTAATATTTGGCTCTCCCTGGAGGGGCATAGATGTACATTAATTTTTCTACCGCCTGAACGCCTTTAGCAGTAGCAGAATGTAGTGAGACCCAGCCAGCTTTTTGCATGGTGATGCTGGCCAAACTTGTTATGAGTTTACTGGCCATATAATTGTTTTGTTGTCCGCCTTAAATAGATAGCTACACTGCATTTGTGTAAGGTAATTATAGTCAAACCAAAACATTATACCCAAACCATCGTGAATTAAGCATTTGTGATTTGGAAGTTCTTCGGAAGACCAGTCTTCTAGCTTTGCTATTTCTCCAGTATCTTTAGCAATTAACCTTGAAACTTCTTCGACTCCTAAACCGAAGAGTTGCTTTTTAAATAATGAATAACCAGCTCCCATAACTGTTATTGTACCCAAACGAAAGCCATCATCATTATTGAAGGTAAAAGTTAAATTTCTAAGCGAATACCATAATTCTCTATGCCAATCACCGTTGTCCTCAACATACTCGGATTCGTCAATTCGATCTGGCTTACCGAAGAAAGAAATAATTTCTTTCTCTACCATGCCGTACCTAATTTCACCTATTCCAATACCCGGTAATATGTTCATTATCTAGTAGTCATAACAGTAAGCTTTGGGAGCCGCTGTGAAGCGGATACGCAACAGCAGCCCCAGCCATGGTAGCGGCGAATAAGAGCGCTTTGATATGTATTTTCCGGCCAATCAGAAAAACCATTCAATATCTGCTGTATTTAGGCAAAAGCTCCAATTACCTCTCGACAGTCTTTTGCAATTAAAACCAATAATAGGCGGTGGATATTTAAGTATATC
Source organism: Microbulbifer maximicatervae (SeqCode) (assembly GCF_052467325.1). NCBI lineage: Bacteria > Pseudomonadati > Pseudomonadota > Gammaproteobacteria > Cellvibrionales > Microbulbiferaceae > Microbulbifer > Microbulbifer maximicatervae (SeqCode). The sequence continues at coordinate 3,382,457 of NZ_CP174310.1, read as the reverse complement.
CTCTTCATCAGGTAAATCTTGCTCATATCCTTCTAGAATGTTGGAAAATTTAAAGGATTTTCTTTCTTCATGATTATATGTAGGATAAATAGTGACAATCCAGGTTTTACTATTTTTACTAACGACACAAGCTCATGAGATGCATCACCATCTAATATAAATTTTTCGATTTCCGATAACACCAATATTGCCTCTATACATAACGCAATGCTAAAAGGCTGGAAGTGCTTATTGCCGGAGGTCCTGCCCACGCTTTGTGGCAATTTTTCAACCTGTTGCTCTATGATTGCTTAGTCAGTGGTGTCATAGCCACTATCGTAGTCCTCCGATGATGAGCCTCTATTATCTGAATTGCTCAAAAGACCTGGTGAATCTTTATACTCCTTGGATAAGTCGTTTTCATTGCAATCAAACTCATCTGGCTTATCAGGAGCTGGCTCATAAAATGGAAAGATGATTACAGGGAGCCCAGATCCAATCCCAATCAAAATTAGAGGGATTTGCCATCGGAGTTCCTCACTGCCTAAATACTGGATAAGAATATCAGCAAAACCACCGATCAGAGATAACCCTGAAATTAGGAAGCAGAATATTTGTACTTGCCGCTTCATACGACTCCTCTTATCACATAACGAGAGTGTAGGAAAAATCAGCCCTCTTTTCGTATTGTGCTTCTACATGAAAAATAGCCTACTCATCAGTGAAAGCTAAATCAGAATTCATGTGGAATCACCATATGTGGTCAATGCTTGATCATACTTGAAGGGCCATAGATGCACATTAGTTTTCTTTACAGCCTGAGCACCCACAGCAGGGGCCGGCGCTAACTGCCTGTGATTGTTAGCTGCCTTTACGTAATTGCTCATTATATATTTCCTGTATCTCAGCATGGCCAACTACTCTTGAGCCTTCTCGAACCTCCAGATTAGCACCAGTCTCTAGGCATTTTGGGTATGCCTCTGGCGTGATGAATTTAACAAACGCTAGAGCGCGTCTGTTAGGTTCCGCAATCCCCGCATCAATAAACCAATGAATTGTAGTCGTGAGGTAGTCGGCTTTAACCCTGTAATGAGGTCGGTATCCATTCTTTACGATGATATCTTTACCGGAAAAACATACCTGCACAAGGGCATCAGGCTCCCAGGCTGGATTTTCATTTCTATCGAATTTATCAGATATCACATTTGCCTCTTACAAGAGTTAACGCCCACAGCACGGGCGGCCGTAGCAACGTGCCTGTGATTGTTAGAGCGGTGCTTGCCCGTGAAACTCGACATAGAGCCCCTTTAGATTCTTAGGCATTACTTCCCAGTACGGCCAAGCATTATCGCTATTTACTTGCCAAAATAGATTCTCTACGAACGCGACGTCAATTGCTTTCATTATTCCACTTTCACCGTGCTCGTATACTGAACTAATAGTTTTAAGGAGTGCCTGATAATTATCAGCTATCACTTTCTTTTTCATTTCACTGTTCAGGGCATTCGCAAGTGATTCAAACCAAGAATATGAAGAGAATTCCGTTTGGACCAACCTGTTCCAATATTCATCATATAACTTGTCAGCCTGTGCTGATATTTCAGGATAGGCTTCCCTAATTTGCCTACAAAAAGTATCTAAATCCATCTCGTTTCTCAGTCTGGAGCTCTAATGCTTTTAGCACCTGCGCCTTAGGCGTCTGGTACCTAAATTTGCTATGTGTATATCTCAGCTAGTAGATCTTGTGCAATTTTGTAATAGATTTCGGATTCTGCTGTTGCTTGATTTTCGTCCATGAACTGTAGCGCTCGCTCTTTAAGTATTGGTATAGGCCCATCATTCCCCGAAAAATGGCAACCAACTATATTGTTCATCGTACTAACTAGTGAATATATCGGTGTATCTCTTCTAAGTGCTTTCGGCGGTAAATTACCCTGCCGGTTTAACTCTTTAGCAAAGCTAATAATTCTGCTCGTCATATTACCTCCGACTCATAACGTTGCCAGCAAGGGCTACAGAAGCGGAGTGTAGGCTGTCCAGCCCAGCCCCCGGTGGGGCGAGCTTGCCTGGCCTGGTTATATGGCCTGCGCAGATGAATTGGGCTAATCAATATTTGGTCTCTTTGCTAGCACCGCTTTTACTAGATTGTACTGCGTTTTCCACTTATCTGAAGACTTAAAAATGATACCCCCAAACGGGGAAGCTTTGTCTTCTTGCAAATCAGAGAGCTCTATCGATTCCTCACACTGCTGCAACCGATGTAGGTAAGCGAGAAGCCTCTTTGTAGAAAGAGCTTCTAACTCGCGCTGATTCAACGGCTTTACGGGTCTTAGCATTATTGTTTCCAGATTGCATAACGCCCAGTACAACGAAGTTGTCCTTAACGTGCTGCTGCTGGTTAGATTTATTTTTCTGGCTCATATTTATTTTTATATTCAACAAACTTAGTTAGTTGCTTTGCTGATAACTCTGATTCGGGAATCCAATATATAACATGACTCATTTTATCGGTGAATAAGCTATTAGAATGAACTGCTGACTCATATTGTATGTAAACACGGCCTCTAGAGTTGCCAATATAGGAAGCCCAATAGGAAGAATTAGTACCAGATGCTGCACTCAGTAGCATTTCAATGTCTGCTTTGTCTGCGCGCTTTAGTAAGTCAGCGTGTGCCATGCTGGGAATAAAAAAGAGACTGAATATTGTTGCCATGACTATGCGCATAATCTCTCCAAGTGAATCCAACACTGCCAGCAGAGGTCGAAAAATCAGCGCGAAGCGGCGGATTTTTGTCCCTCTGGCTGGCTTTGGTACGCCCAGCATGGGCGTGAACTAATGGGGTGAAAGTCCCCTGTAGGAGGATCACCGTTTAATGGATTCCATTAAATGCTAACTACTAGCGAATGGCAACTGCAACACCGTGAGGTCTTGTGGGGAGGAAGCCGCTAGCAAAACTACGAGCTGACGAACAGAAACATCATATAAGGCTTAGCCTGGAGGCGAGGTAGCCAAGGATACCAAAGCCATGTGGTCTAACGGGTAGAGTAAATGATGCAGTTGTGTAGTGAAAGTTCACGTTCTTATCTGGGGAGATCTGTTCAACCTGCTGCTGTAAAGCTGTCAGCGTGGCCGCTGACTCATAAGTAGGCCCAGCCCGCTAGCCACCATCGCGGGGGTAAACAAAATTGGTGGAACACAGCCGCGCCTTGGTCAGTAATGATCAAGGTGATTAAACAGAAGTCAGCCGACGGTATAGTAGCCTAATACCAAGATTAATACCTTGGATACGGTGAAGGCCTGAACCCAAAATCCACGAGTTAAAAGACAGGGCTAGCCTACTGATATGTTGCCAGCCGGATATAAAATTGACGTAGCGCACTGCCATGACACTCAACTCAAATGAAAATCTGCTTGAAGCCATCCTCAGCAAAGAAAATCTTAATGCTGTATGGAAACACGTGCGAAGCAACAAAGGTGCCGCAGGCATTGACGAGATTACTCTCGATAATTTTGTGCAGCGCTTTAAGGCAGTTGGCAACGACCTCATCGAGACCATTCGACAGGGTCATTATCAGCCGCTTCCCGTCAGGCGCGTCTACATTCGCAAGCCAGATGGTGGCCAGCGTGGTCTCGGGATACCTACGATCTTTGATCGTGTTATTCAGCAGGCTATCGCCCAAATCATCGGTCCCAGTTTCGATAAAACCTTTTCGGAGTTCAGCTATGGATTCCGCCCAAAGCGATCACAGCATCATGCGGTGAAAAAGCTACAGAAGTATATCGAAGGCGGCAAGCGAATAGCCGTAGATGTCGATTTATCTAAGTTCTTCGACCGGGTCAACCATGACTTCCTCATGAGTTTACTCAGCCAAAGAATCAGCGATAAGCGTTTACTCAAACTGATTGCAAGCTACTTGCGTGCAGGCTGGGTGGAAGATGAATGTTGGCAAGCGTGTTATGAGGGGGTGCCACAAGGTGGCCCTTTATCGCCGCTGCTGTCTAATATTGTACTCGACCTGCTCGACAAAGAGCTGGAAAAACGCCAACACAATTTCGTCCGCTATGCGGACGATTTTGTGATTGTGGTTTCCTCTAAACGCGCGGGTGAGCGGGTTATGACGAGCATTAAACGCTTTGTTGAGCGCAAGCTTAAACTCAAAGTTAACGATGCAAAAAGCCAAGTAGTCCCCGTTAGTCGTTGTAAGTTTCTGGGTTTTTCTTTCCGTGGAGCAAAGCTTGTCTGGCATGATAAGTCACTGCGCCAATTTAAATACTGCGTCCGCCAGATTACAGGGCGATCTCGTGGTATTTCGATGGAGAAGAAAATGAAAGAGCTTACCGTATTCCTCCGTGGCTGGATTAATTATTTTGGTATAGCGCAAGGCTATCAAAAATGTATCGATCTTGACTGCTGGATACGACGGCGATTAAGAATGAGCTATTGGAAGAATTGGCGCAGAGTGAGAACGAAAGTTCGAAATTTACTGCGTATGGGTGTGAGTGAATCGCTGGCAGTTACCTGCGGCTCGTCCGGTAAAAGTTACTGGCGAAGCGCAAAAACTGAGGGTATTCATATTGCGCTCAATAATGAGTTCTTCGAAGGGATGGGTTTGATTTCATTGCGAGATCGTTGGGTAGAGATTCATTACGGATAGGGAACCGCCCATTGCGGACCCGCACGATGGGTGGTGTGGGGGCCGGTAGCTAGAAACTACCGGCTACCCGATTTATGTGTATTTTACGTGTCATCTCTCAATCTATTTCTGCACAATTTAATGAAGTCGGTGTAATCTAAATCAGTTTCCTGATGCAAAGCCTTCTCGAAAATACAACAAAGATTCCATAGAGCGCGTTCTTCTGCCGGATCTTCGACGCTGAGCTTATCAGAATCACTAAACCGACGGGTTAGCTCGAATAGAACCCATGCTTCATCTTCGGCAAGTGTTATCTTAACGTCCTTACTCATGATCTCTACTTACACATAACGCAAAGCTAAAAGGCCGGAGGCATTTTTTTTTCGGAGGTCCAGCCCACGTTTTTTGGGGGCGAATTTTCAGCGTTTTGTTATAACGTCTCATCTAATCTCTCTGATACAGAAAGGCTTTTTCTAAGTAGCAGCGAGACCAAATATATAATTGCCAGAGGAGGTAATAATGCCATAAATCCACCAACTACAACCGCTCGTTTAACCTTTAAGGTTTTTTTGATAGCTAGCATATAGCTAAGAGCTAATACAACACAAAACCATAGCAATATACCCAGGGCTTCGATATTGGAAATATTAAACAGTTCGTACATTCCGCATTATCCATTAAGGAGCTATAACGCTCGGTTTAGGGGCGGCCGGAGCGCAGCGTAGGCCGTCCCAGCCGCGTCTTTCGCGGCGATTACAACCGCTTGTTAGGTGGTTGACGAAGGAGTAAAAATAGGCCCGCCGCACATACCAACCACCAAAATACTAAGAAGAATGCCAGAAAAAAAGACGCACTGCTGTAAGGGCTACCTGGAGCAATTGCTAGTTTTGACGATAACACCGGAAAGCCACTTTGTAGCAACCATAACGGCGGACCAATAAAGATGTCTCTGACATTGTGCCAACTCCCCCCAGCCCCATCCGTGAGAAAACTCATTGCTGCGAATAGCAATGCTAGGGCCAGCCCTAGTAAGAATGAAAAGCTTACTCGCCTCATGAGCTATTGCCACCTAACATTTATATAGTATTCATTCTGACCACTTTTATCATGATTCCTATTTCGGAATCAATTTTCCCGATATAGCGGAAATTTTAAATTAAAATCATAGAGTTAGATGTAATTGCTACTAAAGTACAAACCACAAAAATGATCACTTTGACTACTATCCTGGTTTTTAACTCAACTTATAACTGGCTGATTTGTAAAGTATTTTTATACATTCTATGTAAAGCTCAAAAATAACGGTCAAAATGATCATGATTGCCTGAGCTGGCACTCACTAACTTGTCAGAATTATCGGAAATTTAGAAGTGTGATGAGGCCAAGGCTTCAGGATTGAGTGTTGTGAAGGATTAGATATTTTTTTAGTTTGAGTGTACTAATTGAGTATCACGCGTATTTAGTAGTTACTTGTTTTTTCTTTGGGTGGGGATATTCTGCTATGCCATTGACACGCTTAAAAATAAAGTGAGCTTGCCATTTCTGAAAAGTAGCTTAAGGATTAGGAAACATTGAGAAGTTATTTAGAGGGTCAGAATAATGTAGAGCGATATAGCTCTTCATTAGTCGCTTGGGCAAATAGCCCGCTGTTGCGAGGGACTAACGGTCTGGTTGTTAGATATTTAACTCAGGCTTTATAAAATCGGGTAAATTTAGATTTAAATACCTCATCATTTACGGCTGCAAAGAGACCTTCAATCCAGCCTCATTAAGAAACCCTTTTACGGTACTTTCAATTTGCTCAGGGCTATTCATTTGCAAAACCTGTTGCAGGAGCTGCTCAATATCAGCCCGGCTAACGGCGCGTAGCGTAGCTTTTATTCGTGGTAAGTTAGTGGCGTTCATCGATAGCATATCGTAGCCCATGGCTACTAATAACAATGCACCGCTAGGTTCTCCTGCTAGTTCTCCGCAAATCCCAACTTTGGTGCCAACGGCATGGGCTGCCGTTACGATTTCCTGTAAAGCGCGTAGGACTGCCGGGTGCAGGGCGTGGTAAATATTGGCTACGCGGCTGTTATTACGATCCACCGCCAGGAGATATTGAGTGAGGTCATTACTGCCTACTGATATAAAGTCTGCATGTACGGCGAGTTCTCGCACTTGGTAGACGGCAGAGGGCACCTCTACCATTACCCCGAGTGGGGGCATAACGATTTCGTAACCTTCTTCAAGCAGCTCCCGGTAGGCTCTTTCCACCAGTTTGCGCGCGGCTTCGAGCTCGTTCAGGCCGCTGATCATGGGGAGCATAATTCGCAGGTTATTTAGCCCCAGGCTGGCTTTCATCATGGCGCGCACTTGCGCCAGGAATATTTCCGGGTGGTCGAGAGTTACGCGAATACCGCGCCATCCCAGAAAGGGATTGGTTTCCTCGATAGGGAAATAGGCCAGTGCTTTATCGCCGCCGATATCCAAGGTGCGCATGGTGACGGGTAGGGGGGCAAAGGCTTCCAGTTGCTCCCGGTAAATTTCCCGCTGCTCTTCCTCGGAGGGGAAACGGTCTCGCAATAGGAAAGGTACTTCGGTGCGGAAAAGTCCTACTCCTTCAGCGCCGCGCTCCAGGGAGCGAACAACATCGGCCATCAGCCCGGTATTTACCATCAGGCGAATGCGATGGCCATCGGAGGTGATTGCCGGGAGTTGAGCCAGGTGGTCCAGGTTGCGGGCCAGTTGCTGCTCTTCTGCAACAATGTCGTCGTAGCGGCGCTTGAGTTCTGCGCCGGGGTGAATATGTAAGTCGCCCCGGTAGCCATCCACCACCATATCGACACCGTCGATGGTTTCGTAGGGTAGGTCCTGGACTCCCATTACCGCGGGCAGTCCCATGGCTCGGGCAATAATAGCTACATGGCTGTTGGAGGAGCCTTTAACGGATACGGCTCCGATCAGCTTTTCCCTGGGTACTTCTGCCAATACTGCTGCGGTTAGCTCTTCGCCGATCAGGATGGTGTTATCGGGGAAGTCCCGGTCGCTCTGTTGCTGTTGTCGCAGGTGCATCAGCACTCGGGCGCCTAGGTCGCGAACATCGGCGGCCCTATCGCGAAAGTAGGAGTCGGACATGGCTTCAAAGCGCCGCACATGTTCCAACATAACTTCGGCCCAGGCCCGCTGGGCACTGAGCTGCTGTTGGATGCGATCGCACACTTCGACGGCGAGGGAGCTGTCATCCAACATGCTGATGTAGGCATCGAATAGTGCCCGTTCCTCGGGGCTGAGGTCGCTCTTCAGGCGCTCACCGACTTCGCGGATTTCCTCTTGGGCAGCGGTCAGGGCCTGTTGGAACAGGGCCAGTTCAGTGTCCACATCCTCGCATTCGGAGTAGGGCACTGTGCCGAGATTCGCATGCGGGGTGACAATATGTACCCGCCCGATAGCCACGCCGGGGGACGCGGCAATACCAGAGAAGTGAGTTTCCCGTTGTTGCTTGCCAATACAGGCCAGAAGACCGGTGGCCTCGGCGTGGGCGATAACGCCGGCGAGCTGCGCCGAGAGTGTAACCAGGAAAGCTTCCTCCCACTCGTCGAATCGGCGTTTCTCCTCTTGCTGCACAACCAGGACACCCAGTACGACGCGGTGGTGAATAATCGGTGTGCCGAGAAAGGCGCTGAAGCGCTCTTCTCCAGTAGAGGGGAAATATTGGAAGGCGGGGTGGGCTTCGGCCCTTTCCAGGTTAATCGGCTCTTCGCGGGTAACTACATTGCCTACCAGTCCCTCGCCGGGGGCCAGGTGGACCTGGCCAACCGCTTTGGGGTTGAGGCCATCGGTGGCCATCAGGACATAGTTGCCGTGTTGCTTGTCGCGCAGATATACGGAGCAGACGCGGGTGTGCATGATTTCCCGCACGCGATGCACAATGATTTCCAGCACCGCGGTGAGGTTCCGGGCGGCATTTACTTCCTGAACGATACTGCGCAGAGATCCGAGCAATGGCCTGTCCTCGCCAATCAACGGAGAAATTCGATGGCCCCGGAAAGTAGAATTTCGATGCTGATCGGGGCCATTTTGTGAAGATACGCTGCTAACTACCCTGTGCGGTCAGCTGTCCTGTCCGCGCAGCCAGCGTCTCTCCAGCTGTATTTGTTGTGGGGCCAGCTCGGTCAGTGCACGCCGATATACTTCACGCTTAAAGGTCACCACTTTACTCAGTGGGTGCCAGTAGCTTACCCAGCGCCAGTGGTCGAATTCGGGTTTGTAACCGTTGTCGAAGCTGATAGAGGCTTCTTCTGCCTCGAGCCTCAGCAGGTACCACTTTTGCTTTTGCCCGATGCACAGTGGTTCGGAGCGACGTCGAATCAGCCTTTGAGGCAGGCGATAGCGCAGCCAGCCTCTGGTACAGGCAATCATACTGACTTGATCGCGAGTAAGGCCTACTTCCTCGTACAGTTCCCTATATAGCGCCTGTTCAGGGGTTTCGCCCGGATTAATACCACCCTGGGGAAATTGCCAGGCGTCCTTGCCACCTACCCGCCGCGCCCACAGTGCCTGACCGCGGGCGTTGAGCACGATAATACCGACATTGGGGCGGAACCCCTCGGCATCGATATTGCTGCTGCTCTCGCCACTCGTGCCCCGGTTCTTGTTACCGGCCGGGGCTTTATCATTGCGATTCGAATGCTTGGCGGGCTTACGGCGGTTCTTTCGTCCGGCCTGTGCCGGCTTGCCGTCGCCCAAAATACCATCCTCAATACTGTTGTGTGCGGCCGTGCGCTGCACTTACTTGTTCTGCATTGTTCCACAGCAGGGGGTTTACAGCAATTCAGTGACGCAGTCCGTGTGCTGTCGTGCGGCGCAAGGTAAAATTAGCGGCCGCGCAGGGGACGTTTCCGGCTTCCTGGCGGTCAAATGCTTATGGGGAACCTATAGTTATGGGAGATTCGACGGTGCACTTGGCAATCTTTGATCTGGATAACACGCTGATAGGTGGTGATAGCGATCATGCCTGGGGCGAATTTCTGGTGGAGCGTGAACATGTCGACGGGACCCGTTACCGCTCGGCTAACGATCGCTTTTATCAAGATTACCAGCGCGGTGAATTGGATATTTTTGCCTACCTGGAATTTGCCTTGGAGCCCCTGGCTCAGCTTTCCCGTGGCCAATTGGATAACTTGCAGAGCGAGTTTATGCAGGAAGTTATCAGTGAATTGTGGCTGCCTCGGGCCCAGGAGCTGATCGGCGAGCACCGCCGCAAAGGCCACCACATCATGATTATCACTGCGACCAATCGCTTTGTGGTTGAGCCTATTGCCTCGCGCCTCGGTGTCGATACCCTGCTGGCCACTGAGCCAGAGGAGGATGAGGGGCAGTTCACCGGGAAGGTCGTTGGTGAACCCTGTTACCAGGGGGGAAAAGTTGTCCGGTTGCGCCAATGGCTGGCCCACAACCCGGAATACGCCAACAGTGAAAAGTGGTTCTACAGTGACTCCATCAATGATCTGCCCTTACTGGGCGAAGTTGAGCACCCAATTGCGGTGGACCCGGATGATCGCCTGCGCGCAGAAGCTGAGGCTCGCGGCTGGCCGGTGATCAGTTTGCGGGAAGAGAGTGAGTAGGTGCTTGCCAGTATTTGTGAAATGCACAAGATGGGGAATTGAGTGAACGGATCTATTATCCAGTACCGGGCCCTGGCTGTTTTAATCGGGGCCCTGGCCGGACTTTCTGCCTGTGAACAAAAAGCGGTAGAAAAACCGCAGCAGGTATCGCAACAAAGTATTGCGCCGCAACCTGTGAATGAAAAGGCTGCGACCGAATTATCCCTTGCAATTTGGCAGGCGGGTGAGGCCCAGGTTATCCACGCCCATGCCGCTGTTGAAACGTTGCAGCGTGAAGTGGATGGTCTCCTGGCTCAGCCGAATGAAAATAAGCTGGAAAATGCCAGGCTTGCCTGGCTGGATGCCCACAGGGAATTTGCTGCTGCACTGCCTTATATCCAGTTGGCTTTTTCTTCGGGAGAGTTGCGCAGCCAGGGTAGAAAATTACTGTTATCAGTAGATAGTTGGCCGGCCCAGGCGGGCTACCTGGATACAGTGCCGGGTTATTCTGAGAGCGGTATCGTTAACGATACCGCCATTGATCTGACTTTAACGAACCTGCGCAAGCAGCACCGCCTGACGGCACATGAAGAGGCCAGCACCGGTTTTCACGCCCTGGAAATCATGCTCTGGGGACCCACCAGCGAGCGGGTTGCGGAGCAGTTTTTGGCTAAGTCCGATGGGGAAAAACCCGAGGCCCTGGCCGTCAATCGGCGCCGTGAACTAACCCGCTTGATCGTTAAAGGTGTGGAAGAAGATATGGCAGGCTTGGCCCGCCGTTGGCCGACGGCAGCCAACAGCCTGTCACGGCCCTATTTATCCCTTGGACCGGTTGCCCGATTGCAGCAAATCCGTGCATCGCACACCCGGGTGATTGATGAGCAGCTGTTGCGCAGGTTGCCGGAGAGTTCCGAGAGCGATGTGGAAAGTAGCCGCGCTGCCGATTCAAAGCAGGCGATATTGGCAATTATGGCAACTCTCCAGTCAAACTGGATTCCCACTGGTGGGGGCGGCTTGGCGGAGCTGTTGCTGGATCGACATCAGGTGACGGCTTTAGAGCAGGCTTTTGTGGATTTCGAGAGCTTGTTGTTGCAAATGGAAGACCCGATTGAACTGGCGGAGCTGACCCAATTGGCCCAGGCACGCAAACTTCTGGAACGTATCGCCGGGTTGATGGCAGGTACTACCCAAGTGCCAGTATCCGATCAGGATGTGATGCCGGTTAGCTTACCGGTTGATGGTGAATAAATCTTGCTCTCACAGGCATAACAAAAAACCCGGCGACTGCCGGGTTTTTTGTATCTGTTGGGTGGGGATTACCAGCGACGTACAGGGCCAGTATCCACGTGTACGAAGTTACTTTTCGGGTAGTATCCGACACCGCCCGCTTTCAGGTTGAGTGCTGCCTGGCGCAACTTCGACAGGGACACTCCCGGCATACGGATATCCAAGGCCATACCACGTGTGTGGTAACTGCGTTTCGCTACACCTCGGCCAGCTGCACGCAGCTTGGCATTGGTTTTAGGTGAACGGTATCCAGAGATAATCTCAATGGTGCCGTTGTAATTGAACTTCTCCTTCAGCTTGTAGACGATATCTAGAAGCTTGGGGTCCATTCGAGTCACTTCGTTGGCGCGGTGGTCACGAAGCAATTTGTTGAACTGCTTCAGGCCTCCGCTGCTGTAATCTCCGTTAGTCCAGTAGGCGGCCTCCAGCTTCTCCCCGGTGTGCAGGTTGCGCATTTTCAGGGTGCGGGAGCTACCTACTTTTGCGAAAGTCGGTCCGGCGCTGACGGCCGCCGCAGTTGCGCAGGTCACTGCCAGGAATCGACGTCTGGATGGATTCTTCATAATTCCGCCTCGTCGTTAAATCTCTCGTCGGTTTGCCTTAGTTGGCGCAACCGGGTACGGCGGAAAATGTACAAAAAATAACCAGTTGTTACAAACCTGAGGCTGCTAATTCGGAAATAATTAGATGGCCCCGGTGGTATATTTTTTCTTTTCTGCTACCTGAAACCGGAATTTTTACTGCTGATCAGTCGATAGTACTGAATAAGGTGGAGACAGCGTTGTCATTGCACGCTAATCGCTAAAAAATTATTTTTCTGCGACTTATAGGTTTTATCGGGCGGTTTCGTCAGTGTACTTGGGAGCTATCCGATCACCCCTTCGGTCATGAGCTCGATAGCCTTCTTTATTAGTGGCTGGTTTATCTATCTATATAGAAAGACAGTTCAGCTCTATCGAGTACACAATTATTTGTATGCACATGTATATACAAGATGTGTAGGTGCTACCAGTGTAGTATTTCTATGGATACCCAACCGTTTAAGTTGGCTAGCATAGCCCGGTCTGTCCCCTAAGGATTTCCAAAGCCAGTCGAATCATCAGTCCAAAACTAATGATCACTTTGCATAGCTGGCCACCGTTATGGATTGTGCACCTTGGTAAGGTTGTGTTTACAAATGTGAAGTTGCCTGAGATCAAAACCAAATAATGCTAGCTTGGTTCTTTTACTTTTTCACTTGCGGTAAAACACTATGGCTAGCATATCTGGGGCCGGGTCTCGGCTGCCCTATATTTCTTTGGTCGCATTGATCTCGGCTTCCTTGAGCCTGATGGCAGCGGCACATGCTGAAAAGAAAATAGACTCTATTAGTTACCCAATAGTAGATACGGCACAGGTCCAATTTTTTGATGATAAGGATGTCATTCCCAAGCCAAAGCCCGGTGATGATTTCTTTGGTCAGGATGCCCAGTATTCTTTCAATAAGATGAATTACTCCCTGGCTAAAGATGGTCTTACTGTGGTTGATAATGTCACCGGTTTGATGTGGACCCAGAGCCCGGATTTAAACAGGGATGGTGAAGTTACCCCTGATGATAAGATCGCTTTCCGCGATGTTGGGGAATATGTTGAAAAATTGAATCAAGCGCGTTTTGGTGGCTATTCTGATTGGCGTCTTCCGACGATAAAACAACTATATTCCCTGATGAACTTCAGCGGTATTGACCCCGCCGGTCCAAGTGAGAGTAATGCTAAGCCCTTTATTGATACCCGGTATTTTGCATTCGCCTATGGTGATGAAGAGAGGGGCGAACGCACTATCGATGCCCAATTCTGGTCCAGTAATATTTACACGGGTGATGTATTCAGAGGATCACTTGCAGTATTCGGCCTGAATTTAGCAGATGGCAGAATCAAAGCTTATGCAATTCCTGGTGGTGGTCCGAGAAACTATGCTTACTTTGTGCGCGGCAACCAGGCTTATGGCAAGAATAAGTTTGTCGATAATAAAGATGGCACCGTTTCCGATCTGGCAACGGGTTTAATGTGGATGAAATCTGATAGCCGGAAAGGAATGAACTGGCAGGAGGCCTTAGCCTGGGCAGAGGAGAAAAATGCACAAAATTTCCTAGGCCACAGCGACTGGCGCCTGCCTAATGCAAAAGAGCTACAGAGTATCGTTGATTACCAACGTTCTCCAAATAAAACGACTTCTGCGTCTATTGATTCTATTTTCGAAATCAGCTCTATCAAGAATGAAAGTAAGGAAAAAGATTTTCCCTGGTTTTGGACTAGTACAACCCATGTGAATAGTAGAAAAGCAGGAGCCTCTGCAAACTACATTAGTTTCGGTCGAGCTATGGGGTATATGGCGGAGAAATGGGTAGATCTGCATGGAGCTGGGGCTCAACGAAGTGATCCAAAATCTGGACAATTGGATGAGGTCGCTGTTTATAAGGATGGGGGATATCACATAAAAGGTTTAGGTAGACCGCAATCTGATGGTGATGGCCCTCAACGGCGCCCACCAATGCCTGAGCCCCCTTTCATGACTGATGGAAATATGCAGAGAGCTATGGGGCCTCCGCCAGGTGGGGCACCTGAGGATGCCATTAGAATTGATAACTATGTAAGACTTGTCAGGAATATCGACGGGTAGTCCGTACGGAGTTATTTATAGATAAGCTCCTTTAATTTGGATAGGGTATCTCTTTGTCACGATGATAAATATCAGGGCGGAATTGGGGGCGCCCATCCCTATCTATCCATGCTGTCATATAAACAATGTAAATACGGGGTGACCCCTTAACCTTTACATTCAGTGCATCATGCCCATTCGCTGCCTGTGCTACCCGAGTTCTATCCCAACCCTGGTCACGGAGAAGAAAGTACGCTAATTCTTCTGGTGCTTGTAGCCTTACGCATCCGTGACTTAATGCCCGCTGGCGAAGTTTAAACAGGCTTTGAGCTTGGGTGTCATGAAGAAAAATAGCCTGCTTATTGGGGATAACAAATTTCACTTTCCCCAGAGTATTCTCAGGGCCACTCAATTGCCTCAAAGTAGCGTGCCCACCGGCTGCCTTGGCAATAGTCTCCTCTGTAATAGGGGACGATTTACCGCTGCGATATTGCACTACTCGATAACCCCGCTTGTGCATGGCTGTTGGGTTGTGTCGTGCCTTGGGCAAAAGCTCGGTAACAAGAATACTTCGGGGGACAGTCCAGGTTGGGCTGAAAACAATATTGGTTATTCGCGTGCGCATATCCGGTGTGCGCGTGCTGCTTTTTCCTACGACGGTTTTCATATCGAGAGCAACTGAACCATCTTCGATAAGCTGTAAGCGATAATCAGGCACATTAACGATTACGTAGCGATCATCCTCAGGGAGCTTTAGCTTCTCCCATCGGGATGCATTCAATTCCATTTGCTGAGCGCGCTCCATTGGCGATACGGCCAAGGCTGCAAGTGTGTCTTCATCGGCGATGCCGGTAACGTTCAGTCCGTGACGTTCCTGAAAGCGCTCCACTGCTGCTTGGAGTGCACTGTCAAATCTTCGGGGATCTTTTTGCGGGGCGGAAAGCGGCCCGGGCTGACCGTGAAAATCCTTATAAAGTGCCAGCAAATTACGTAGTTGCAGGACACGAGGGCCTTTGTCTCCGGGCTGTAAAGTTTTTCCCTGGGCAATCGGTCGCCAGTTTTTCGCTAACACTCGGTAGGCTTGAGCGGTATCGCGCAATTGCTGGGTCGAACTGATTGGCTCAATAATGACATCGGTCTGCCCAGTGAATGAGGCATTCAAAGGGCTGGCCGAGGCAATTACGAGGCTTATCAGTGCGGCGATACCGAGCTGGAATGGGCCATTTGCCATACTGATAACTCAGTAGTCCCTATAGCTCTTTATCCGCTTCATTCCGCTATCTCCTATTACTGATCCCGGCTATAGATATCCGGCCGAAACTGAAGCTGCCCATTTTCATCGATCCAGGCAGTCCAGTAAGCGATATAAACCGGTAGGGGATTTTTAAGGGCAACGCCATGGGTGCGACCACTTCCCAGCGCGCGATTGATGCGAGCATCACTCCACTTGTTTTGCTGGGCTAACATCATGCGAGCAAACTGCAATGGTTTTTCCAGGCGAATACAACCGTGGCTAAAGGCCCTTTGGGATTTTTTAAATAAGTGCTTGCTATTTGTGTCATGGAGAAAAATGGCCTGCCGATTGGGGATAACAAATTTCACCCTTCCCAAAGCATTTCCCGGCCCGCCTTTTTGTTGCAGTGAAACTTGTCCTCGACGTACTGCAGCCACATTTCCACGAGTAAAAGGCACCGATCTGCCTCGATGATTCATTAGGCGATAACCTTTTGCCCTGAGGGCGGAACTGCCCTTGGGTAAAAGTTCCCGCAGCGCAATACTGGGCGGGACACGCCATACAGGATTAAATTCCAGTCGCGTCATACGGGTAGCGATTTGCGGTGTTTTGTGTTTTGGTTTTCCCACAACCACACGCATACGGAATTGCTCTTTATCGCCCTCAATTAGGCGCAAATTAAATTCCGGGACATTCACGATGATATAGCGAGGCCCTAAATCCTTGGGGAGTTGTTTCCAGCGTTCAATATTGGCTGCCAGAATTTTGGCAACTTTATCTGGCGGGGTATTGAGTCGACTCCGGGTTCCCTCATCAACCAGTGCCGTTTGCTTTAATCCGTGACGTTTCTGAAACCGTTTAACGGCCTGCTGCAGTTTTTTGTCGTAGACATCTGCTTTAGAAGTATCTGCTCCGTACTCTTCGGGGTGGTGATCACCATAGAGCATAAGCAGGCTTCTCAATTGCGCAACCCGGGGACTGCGACTGCCCGGTGCGATAGGTTGTCCAGCACTGAGCGGTTTCCAGTAGTTACCTTGTGCCAGGGTTTGGTAGCGTGCTAACGCTTCGCTGAGTAGGGAAAATTGCCTGCCCTGAGGTAAAAAAGGATCGCGACTGCCGATCAGGTCAGGTTCGACGGTATCTTTAACTTCGGCGAGTATTTGTGGTGAGTGAATGCCCAGCGATATTGCTATGGCAATCGCAGCGGTACTCGCCCTGAGGGAGGTTAGTTGGTTGCGTGGCAAAAAAGCGCAAAGTGAATTGTTGGCAGCACCCATAAGTCACCCCTGCAAGCACTGAGAAATCAGTGAGATTTATCACTGTGCTCACATTGATAACTTGTGACTGATAGTCTTTAAATAATTTTCAGGAATGGTGCTGCTTAAGAAAGGCTAATTAATGGAATAACACGCTCAATAATTCCCTGGTTATAACCGGGGCGACGTATAGCCGCCCCGGTTTCTTTTAAAATTGATTATCGGTCAGTCCATCTTTGCCATAAATATCCGGGCGGAAGTTCAGGTTGCCCTGACCATCGACCCAGGCAGTCCAGTAGGTGATATAAACCTTCACCAATTGGGACATATCCACTTCCGTGGTTTCCTCTCCTGTGGTCAATTGATCGATACGCCACTGATCCCAATCCCCTTGGGGACGAAGTAGTGCTTCGGCCAAATGGCGGGGTTTTTCCAGGCGGATACAGCCATGGCTATAGCCCCGAGTGGTCAGGGAAAAAAGTTTGCGCGCGCGCGTATCGTGCAGGTACACGTCGTGAATATTGGGGATTTCAAATTTGACACGTCCCAATATGTTTTCCTCACCACCCATTTGGCGCATCAGGTAGGAACCCGCACCTGCTGCAGATAGGTTTTGCGGGGTCAGGGGCAGTTTTTCCCCCCTACCGCTAATCACCCGGTATCCCATTTTTTCCATACCCGCAGGGTTTTTACGAGCTTTGGGGAGTATCTCATTCACCAGGATACTGCGCGGTACTGTCCAAGTGGGGTTAAAGACTACCTTGCTGACACGGGTGGTTATTTCAGGCGTTGCGTGCTTTTTCTTGCCGACGACCACATTCATCGCCAGTTTGACCTGGTCGTTTTCCACGTATTTGAGACGATACGCAGGAATATTGACCTGGATAAAACGGCTGCCCAATTGTTCCGGCAACTCTTCGCGGCGCTTGATATTCATTTCCACAATGCGGGCGCGCGCAGCTGGGGATAAGTTCAGGCGTTTGCGAGTTGAGCGACCGACAATACCATCTGCTCTCAGGCCGTGACGCTTCTGGAAGCGCACCACCGCTTGGTGAAGGCCCCGATCGAAGCGATTGCGATCAGTGCCACCGTAGCTGTAGTAAGACTGGTAATCACCGTATAGGGAGAGCAGGTTGCGCAGGAGGCCCACATGTGGGTGGCGTGCACCCATGGTCATGGCGGGACCCGCCGGGATCGGACGCCAGCGACCGCTGGAAGAAATCTTGCGCAGCCGTTGAAGTTCACCGCGCAGCGCTCTTACATCGTTGCCATAGGGCCGGTTTTCCTCGTAGTAAGGCCCCTCACTGTTTTCAGATCTCACCGGTGGGGCGGCAGTATTTGACCGCCCCTGGTTGTAATAAACGCGACTGCCAGAACCCGAGCCACTATTGTTGTCCCGATAGGAACGGTATCGGCTGCGCTCATAGGTGCGAGTGCTACCGGAATAATTGCGTCCTGAGTAATTGCCGGAAGTATCCGCATTGTATTCCCGCGAGTAATAGCGGCTGCGTACATTGCTGCCGAGATTGGCTGCGCGATCATATCCGCGGAAGTACTTGCGTCCGCTGGGTTCACTGGAAGCCTGCTGTTGAGCGGTGCTGGTAGCAACCAAGCGGAAACCTTCGCTATCCCGCAGAACCGGTGTGACACCCCGGCGCGGGCGGGTTTTGGGCTTGAGCCTGTCCAGCTGGGTATCTTGCGCGTAGGACACAAAGGCATCGGTCAGTAAGATATCCAATACGGCTGCCATCTGCAGACGTTGTGGGGTATCGCGGAGGGTGCGATCGAAGTACCCCAGGTGGTAGCGGTAGTCGACCATGCTGCTCGGATTGCCGGAGCTGGCAGCTGTGAGTTGTTTCAGCAGGTCATTGGCACTATCACTTAGGCTGTAGTTATCGAACCAAAGCAAGCGGTAATCCGTGCGCTGGTAGATCTTGCGCACAGCGGCGGGGTTGAAAATGGGGTCCTGGGCTGGCCAGGCATCAGGGTTTTCCTCTAGCCAGTGCACTAAATGAGGGCGAACAGCGTTCTCCGGTAAAACGGGTACGGTCTTCTGGTTTGCTGCGAAAGCATAATAAAGAATGAAGACACAGAGGCTACCCAGTGTCAGCAGTGGAAGTACAGATTTGCGTCTACGATGCTCGGGGTTGAAATACGACATGGTACCTCAGCGATTCTGCGGGGGCCCGGTGCGATATTTTGGAAAATGCCGGGCGCCAGATCGTTCATACCTTCCCAACCTGTGGCGAGCCCATCCAGATACTCAGGGATATTATCGGTGACTCGCACGTGTCATGCGTCCCGCGCGACTTCCTTTTATTAAGACTGCTGTCGGTGTCCTGCTTGCGCGAAACTCAACCAACTTCAGTCTGTGAAAGTAAGTATGGCAATAAATGCAAAATTTGCTTGGCGCTTCATTCTTTTTAGAGTAGGGATTTGCGGATGATGAGTTTTGCGTCAAATTTTTCGCCCGTGGGTGAAAATGGGGCGAGTTTACTGGGGCTTTTTTAAATATGGTGCAGAGGCTTGCACAAAAAGTTATGCACAATTTGTCTGCCATCAGGATTAACCCCGCTTAATTGGGCGACTGGGTAGTGAGGTAGCGCAGGGGGCCACTTTGATTGCCGTTTATAAAAGTTTGCTCCCAAAGTTGGCCACACCCCCTCTGGTCGATGGTGATCACGGTACTCGCGCGGGTGCCGTAGCCTCCATTGCGAAGCATTGGTTCTGTCGCCGAGCTATCGGCATCAATTTGAATGAATATAGGAGAGAGTGCCCGTTCAATCTCCAGTGGTAGCCCGGTATGAGGGAGTTGTTGGTCCGGCGCGCGGGTACGATCTTTGAGCAGTGCCAGTGCTGGCTCCACAAAGCTCTCGATTGTTACCAGTTGGTCGGCCGCAGGTATTATTTCTGCCAGCCCCGCTTTGCCCCTTTCCACCTTTGGCCAGGGCTCGTCCGGCGCTCCGTTGGAGATACCGTGAATGCCCGGTTCAAAAGTAAATGGCTTGTGCCGGTTCCCGGTACAGAAGAGAGTGTTTTGATTCTGAATATCAAACAGCAGGGCGTTAAAGCCTCGATATTGCTGGGATTCCAGGTAGTGGATGAAATGTTCAGGGCTAATTTGTTGGCTGAGGAATTTCTGCGGTATTTCTCCGCGGGAAAGCGCTCCTACAGGTTCCGGTGTCCCAGGCTCCCGGATATTGGTTACAGCCGCGACCCGGCCGGGGGATACGCCGGCCCAGGTTCCCTGAGCTTCAAGGTCTCTACCCGCAATTAGCCCGGTCCCGGGCCAGTGCTCCGCTGCTGCGGTTGGCCTTTGATAGAACTCATCCCGATTGGCGATCAACAGCAGAGGGTATTTCGGGTGGCATTGATAGGCGAATAGCAGTAGACACATGGGGATCTTCCCTAGGGGCAAGCTGCCCTTCCACAGCGGGGGGCTTTACGACCATAATACGCCCTTTATTAGCAATCGCGATTCCCCCATGCTGACCTATCCCGAAATTGACCCGGTAGCCTTTGCAATAGGCCCCTTAAAAGTGCACTGGTATGGGCTGATGTACTTGGCTGGCTTTGTCGCGGCCTGGTGGTTGGCATTGCGCCGAAGTGCCAAACCCTGGTCACCGGTCATTAAATCCGAAGTTGAGGACTTGATTCTCTACTGTGCCATTGGTGTCGTTATCGGTGGCCGCTTGGGGTATATGTTCTTTTACAACTTCCCCCAGTTGCTCGAAGACCCAATATCACTGATCCGGCTGTGGGAAGGGGGAATGAGCTTCCACGGCGGGCTGATAGGGGTAATGTTGGCCACGGCACTCTACGCGCGCAAAATTGGTACAACCTTCCCTGCTCTAATTGATTTCGTCGCCCCCTTGGTGCCCATCGGTCTTGGGCTTGGGCGGATCGGTAATTTTATTGGCCAGGAGCTTTGGGGGCGTGAAACTGAAGGCCCTTGGGGCATGGTCTTTCCAAAGGACCCGGACCTTCTGATCCGGCACCCATCCCAGCTGTATCAAGCCTTCCTCGAGGGGTTGGTACTCTTTGCGCTGCTCTGGTGGTTCTCCAGTAAGCCGCGTCCTCGACTCGCGGTGGGTGGTATGTTCGTGATGCTCTACGGTGTATTCCGCTTCCTGGTGGAATTTGTCCGGGAGCCCGATGGGCATATTGGTTTTGATTTATTTGGATGGATGACTCGTGGGCAGCTTTTGAGCCTGCCGATGATTATTGCCGGCATGGCATTGCTGGTGTGGAGTTATAAGACTCAGCCGCTTCCCGAGGGAAGAACTGAGAAGAAAGGTAAGAAAGCAGGGTCTTCCCGAGTTAAAGGCGGAGCATAGCAGTAGATGAAGCAGTATCTCGATCTAATGCGCCATGTGCGCGATAACGGCACCGTTAAAGGTGACCGCACCGGCACTGGTACTCTCAGTGTATTTGGCTATCAAATGCGCTTTAATTTGGCGGAGGGTTTTCCGCTGATCACCACTAAAAAGTGCCATTTGCGCTCGATTATTCACGAACTTCTGTGGTTTTTGCAGGGGGATACCAATATCCGCTATCTCCAGGACAATAAGGTGCGGATTTGGGATGAGTGGGCGACAGAGGACGGAGATCTGGGCCCTGTATATGGCCATCAGTGGCGCTCCTGGCCCACTTCGGATGGTCGCCAGATCGACCAGATTGAGCAGTTGGTACACCAGTTGAAAACCCGCCCGGACTCCCGGCGATTGATGGTTAGCGCCTGGAACCCCGCTGACTTGCCAGATGAAGGTGTTTCACCTGCTGATAATGCCCGTGAAGGACGCATGGCCCTGGCTCCCTGTCACGCCCTGTTCCAGTTCTATGTCGCTGACGGCAAGTTGTCCTGCCAGCTGTACCAGCGAAGCGCAGATATTTTCCTGGGGGTGCCTTTCAATATCGCCTCTTATAGCTTGCTGACCCTTATGCTGGCACAGGTATGTGGTTTGCAGCCCGGCGACTTTATTCATACCTTTGGCGATGCTCACCTCTACTCGAACCATGTGGAGCAGGTCGAGCTGCAATTGCAGCGCGATCCACTGCCTCTGCCGCAAATGCACCTGAACCCAGAAGTCAAAGACCTGTTTTCTTTCCGTTTCGAGGACTTTGAGCTCAAGGGTTACGAAGCCTATCCACATATTCCGGCACCTGTAGCGGTTTAAGGAGCGGTAATGACGGTTTCAATTGCTTTGATTGCGGCGGTTGCCCGCAATGGTGCTATCGGCAAGGACAATGAACTCCCCTGGCGCATCTCCGGCGATCTGCAGTTTTTTAAGCGGACCACTATGGGAAAGCCAGTAGTAATGGGACGAAAGACCTTTGAGTCTATTGGTCGACCACTGCCGGGGCGCGTAAATATTGTCATTACGCGTAATACCGATTGGGTTGCGGATGGCGTTGAGGTGGTCCAGTCTCTGGACAAAGCCCTGAGTCTGGCTCAAGACAGTGCCAAAGATAGCGGGGCAAGCGAAGTGATGGTCATTGGTGGAGCACAAATTTACCGCCAGGCACTGCCGCTTGCTACCCGTTTGTATATCACTGAAGTAGACGCAAAAATCGACGGGGATGCTTTCTTTCCCGATATTGATGACTCTTGGGTCGAGTCGGTACGCGAGTGTTACCCGGCCTCAGACAGGAATGAGTACAACTACTCATTAGTCCAATATGACAGATTTAAATAAAAACAATTTGATCAAAAGTTGATCGATCTGTTAAATTCTCCAACAGCTTACACAAGGAACGTCGCCGCGAATGTGTGCAAGTGACCCGGGGATGTTACCCAAGTGTTACCTTGCTACCCAAGCGGGCCGATGCTGGCAATCGGCATTTGAATAATCAAATCGGCTGTTTACAATGTGCGGCTCTTAGCTGTCTTCTAACCAATGTTTTTAAAACAAAAGGACACCGCGTTGTGGCAGCTAACTCATCGCGACCATGTTGTGAAATATTGAACCCACTGGGGGGTCTAATGAAAACCAAGCGATTCATGGCTGTGGCGCTGACCACTGCGCTGTCTGCCGGCGCGCTCTACGGCAGCGTAGCCACTGCGGATACTCTCGATAACGTACTCGCCGTCGGCCAGCAGAAAACCACTGCGGCCCAGGCATCGCAAAAGCGCATCGACAAGATCGCCGACGAAACCAGCAGCCTGCTGCAGGACTTCAAGGTGGTAAATAAAGAAATCGATGGTCTGCGCGTATACAACCGTCAGCTGGAAAAGCAGCTGGCTAACCAGCTCGAAGTAATTAACGATCTGGATGAGTCTATTGCCAACGTTACTGTCATTGAGCGTCAGATTCAGCCGCTGATCCTGCGTATGCTGGACGGCCTGGAGCAGTTCATTGAGCTGGACGCACCGTTCAAGCTTGAAGAGCGTATGGCTAACCTGAATGGTGTTAAGAGCACCATGGACCGTTCCGATGTCAGCGTTGCGGAGAAATTCCGCCAGGTATTGGAGCTGTATAACTTCGAAGCGGAATATGCCCGTAAGATCGACTCTTACCGCGATACTCTGACTGTTGCTGGTCAGGAGCGTGAGGTAAGCGTCCTGCAAATCGGCCGTATTGCCTTGTTGGCTCAGACTACTGATGCTGAAATTTCCCTCGCTTATGACAAAGGGCAAAAAGCGTGGGTTGAGATCGATGCTGGTGAATACCGCCGCGCTCTCATGAACGGTCTGAAAATTGCCAAGAAGCAGGCCACTATCGACATCATGACCATGCCGATCCCGGCTCCGGAGGCAGCGCAATGAAAACCTCTTTCGCCAAACGCGTTTTAGTAGCGGCAGCAGCTGGTCTGATCAGCTTCTCCGCAGTTGCTCAAGAGAAGGCTGCTTCCCTGGACGATTTGCTGAAAATGGTTCAGCAATCCAAAGTTGCCGAGTCCAAAGAACACAAGCAGCGCGAAGCTGAGTTCCGTCGTCAGAAAGCGAACCAAAACGCCCTGCTGAACCAAGCAAAAAACACCCGTACCGCTGAAGAAAAGCGTTCTGCTGAACTGGAGAAGAAGTACCAGGAGCAGGAAGTTGCTGTAGACCAGAAGCGTCAACAGTTGGATGAGCGTATGGGCTCTCTGAAAGAGCTGTTCGGCCACATGTCTTCTACTGCAGCAGACTTGCGCGCGAATGTTGGTACCTCTCTGGTTTCTGCCCAGTATCCTGGTCGTACAGAGTTCATCGACGGTCTTCTGGCCAAGATGAATACTGCTACCAAACTGCCGACTATCGAGGAAATCGAGCGTCTGTGGTTTGAAATTCAGCGTGAAACCGTTGAATCCGGCAAAATCGTTAAGTTTAACGCGACCGTGATCAAGCCCAACGGTGAACAGGCTGATCAGGAAGTGGTTCGCGTAGGTAACTTCAATCTGGTTTCCAATGGTAAATACCTGGAAATGAACAATGCCTACAAAATGGCTGAACTGATCCGTCAGCCGGACGCCAAGTTCCAAGGCATGGCTGAAGCTTTGCAATCTTCTACCAGTGGTTTCAGTGCCTTCGGTGTAGACCCGACTGGTCCTACCGGTGGTTCCTACCTGAAAGCCATGATCAACAGCCCTGATATCATAGAGCGTTGGCACCAGGGCGGTATCGTGGGATACATCATCTCTGCTGTTGGTGCTTTCGCGATGCTGTTGGCTATCTTCCGCCTGATCGTCCTGACTGGCGTTGGTGCCAAGGTGAATGCTCAGCTGCGTTCCTCTACTCCGAACACCAATAACCCGCTGGGCCGTGTACTGGCTGTTGCGGAAGAGAACAAAGGTGTAGACGGCGAAACTCTCGAATTGAAGATGGAAGAAGCGGTACTGAAAGAGCGTCCGGCAATCGAATCCGGCCTCAACCTGCTGAAAATCATCGCGATGGTGGCTCCGCTGCTGGGTCTGCTGGGTACCGTTACCGGTATGATTATCACCTTCCAGGCGATCACTATCTTTGGTGCAGGTGATCCTAAGGCCATGGCAGGTGGTATCTCCTCAGCCCTTATCACTACCGTTCTCGGTCTGGTTGTGGCTATCCCAACCGTTCTGATGCACACCGTAGTAAATGGTCGTGCCAAGCGTGTCCTGCACATTCTGGAAGAACAGAGTGCCGGTATCGTGGCAGAAAACGCCGAGCGTAAATAAGAGGAGGCGGCAACATGCACGCATTAAATGACGCATGGGCCGCCGTCAACGCCTTTATGGCGTCGGGCGGGCCAGTACTGTTCCTGATCGCCGGCCTGACCTTCTTTATGTGGACGCTGATTTTTGAACGTGTTTTCTACTTTAACAAAGGTTTGAAAAGTGACGTTCAGGGTGCGGTAGACCAATGGGAGGGGCGCGGTGAGCGCAAATCCTGGGCTTCGCACCAGATCCGTTATGCAATGATTTCCCGGGTATCCGAGAAAATTCAGGACAATATGGACATGATCCAAGCTTGTGTCGCCCTGGCCCCTCTGTTTGGGCTGTTGGGTACGGTTTGGGGCATGATCAACGTGTTCGATGTTCTCGCGATTACAGGTGGTGGTGACGCCAAGCAGATGGCCAGTGGTGTATCCATGGCAACTATCCCGACAATGGCGGGTATGGTTGCAGCGCTGTCAGGCGTATTTGCCAACACTTACCTTGCCCGTAAAGCTGAGCGTGAAACCCAGCTGCTGGAAGATCATCTGACGATGGATCACTAAGCATACACCAGCGAATAAGCCTGCTTATTTACTGTGAAGGTTTAGCCAAGCCAGATACTTTCGCCGGGGGCTCCCTGAGCCCCCGCTGGAAAAGTTCGCTAAGAGAGTTGCTATGAGCAAAAGACAAAATACGGCAGAAGAAGAAGCCGGCGCAATTGACCTCACGCCCATGCTGGACGTGGTGTTTATCATGCTGATCTTCTTTATCGTCACTGCGACCTTTATCAAGGAGCCGGGTGCTGATGTTGAGAAGCCGGAAGCGACGACCGCTGAACTCAAGGCCGCCTCTATCCTGGTAGCGATCAACGACAGTGACGAGGTTTGGATTGCCAAAGAGAAGGTTGATGAGCGTCAGGTACGAATTGTCCTGGAGCGTCTCTACTCGGAAAACCCGAAAGGGTGGTTGGTAATTCAGCCCGATAAGGGAGCAAGCATTGAGAAGATTGCCCTGATTGCAGAAGCAGCCAGGAAGATTGGTATCAAGAAAGTTTCCGTCGCTACAGAGAAGAGTTAACAGCTATGAATCCGGTAAGACTTCTTGGGGCAGGTACATTGGCGGTAGCCACGACCTTTGGCCTCATCTTCACCATGCATCAGCTGATTGCGGCAAATATGAAAGCTCCTGAGGAGAAGGAGCAGTTCAAAGTTGCCGATGTGGTGATGCCTGATACGAAGATTGAAACACAGTACGACACCGCTAAGCCGGTAAAACCAGATGAGCCCGAAACTCCGCCACCGGAGATGCCGGAGCCCGATTTTGAGGAGCCGGATCTTGATGGCAGCATCAATATCGCTGCCCCCTCTGCGGGAGGCAACGTTAAGCTGTCTGGTTTCAGCTTTGGTGAAGGTGACTATCTACCGATCGTAAAAGTACAGCCGCAGTATCCTCGTCGCGCTCTACAGCGTGGTATGGAAGGTTATGTAATCGTTGAGTACACCGTAACGACAAACGGTTCAGTACGTGATCCGATTGTAATTGAAGCCTTCACTCTGCAAGGTAAGCCCACAACGGTTTTCAATCGGTCTGCCCTGAAGTCCGCATTGAAGTACAAGTACAAGCCGCGGGTAGTCGATGGCAAGCCGACCGAAGTTCCTAATGTTAGGACCAAGATCAGCTTTAACATGGCTAAGGACTAAAGGGGAAGCACTATGAAGTTGACGACCATCACTAAAGGTTTGTCCAAGTTCGCTCTGCGCACGTCCGTAGCGCTACCCTTGGTTCTTGCGCCGACGGTCAGCGTCACAGTGTTAGAAGCTGTCGGTGTGTCAGCGCCATTCGCTTCAGCACAAGCGCAGGAAGAAAAAAAGCCGAGCAAGCAAAAGACCCGTAAAGTTCCGGCTATGCGTGAAGCTGCGTACAAGAAGCTGGAAAAAGCTCAAGAGGCTGCTGATGCAGAGGATTGGGCGGGTGCTCTTGCAGCGCTGAAAGAGATGGACGCAAGCAAGAAGCGGTACAACGGCTACGAAGTTGCACAAATGTACAACTTCTTCGGTGTTGTTTATTACAGCACTGAAAACTATAAAGAGGCGATCCCTTACTTTAAAAAGGTACTGGCCCAGGGTGAGAAAAACCTGCCGGTAGCTTTGGAAGTGGGCACCCTGTTTACTCTTGCCCAGCTGTACTTCGTAACTGAGGATTACAAGCAGGCGATCAACTACTTGAATCAGTGGTTTAAAGTTTCTGATCGTATCACTGCTGACTCCTACGCACTACGTGCTCAGGCTTACAACCAGATTGGCAATCAGGATAAGGCTCTCTCGGATATCAATATAGCGGTATCCATGTTTGAAAAAGAGGGCAAGATACCGAAGGAAGGTTGGTTCGGCTTACAGCAATATGTTTACTTCGAGCGCGGAGACTACCCGAAAGTAGCTGCCGTTCTAGAAAAACTGGTGCAGTACTATCCGAAGCCAGCGTATTACAAAACCCTTGGAGCGGTATACGGTGAACTGAAGCGCGATAAGGATCAGCTGCACATGATGGAAGCAGCTTACCTTGCCGGCGCTTTGGAGAAGGATAAAGACCTGCTAAATATGGGGTATCTCTTTATGGGGCATGAAATGCCTTATAAAGGAGCTAAGGTGATTGCCAAGGGTATCGAAGATAAGAAGATCCCACGCACATCTAAAAACCTGGAAACCCTAGCTCAGGCTTACCAGATGTCTCAAGAGCTGCAGAAAGCTATTCCCCAGTTGGAAGCGGCAGCACAGCTTTCTGATAAAGGTGAGATCTATTCACGCCTGGCCGGTATTTACCTGGACCTGGATCAGAACGAGAAAGCCCTTTCTATGGGTAAAAAAGCTCTGGCCAAAGGTGGTATCAAGCGTGTCGATCAGCTGCATATCGTAATGGGTATGGCGAATGCCAACCTTAAGCGTTATGACGCAGCTTTAAAGAGCCTCAAACTTGCACGTAAAGATGAGCGCTCAGAGAAGTTCGCTGAACAGTGGATATCCTTTGTCGAAGGTGAAAAGGAGCGTGAAGAGCAACTGGCAATTTAATTCCGGTTAACTTCTTAGGCCCCTTAAAAGCCACGCAGAAATGCGTGGCTTTTTTTATACCTGTTTGTTTATTAGTGCCGATACAAAATTTTGAGATAACCTGTATTAACAGACTATTTGCATTTTTTTGTAAATTGACTAATGATTAAGTCAGCTGATCAGCTTTTCCATTTTCGGCACAAGAATGCCGCTTATTGCACCCTAAAAATAATAGGAGAGGTGTTATGGATAGAGCTTGTCAGTCAATTCCCAACCCCGTGTTTTTCCCCCAGCATTTACTTGCAGGCTACGTGAAGGGCCTGGGATATGCTGCCGTGACAACAGTGGGGCTGCTCTTTTTAATGAGTCAGCTAGTGGCAACTGATATTGAAGAGCCAACAGTTGAGTTGTTGCCACAAATTAAATCGGTACATATGCCGAAAAAGGTGATTGTTACCGAAAATTATGAGGCACCTGCACCACCACAAACAGTCATTGAACAGCCGAATATGCGAATGGAGCAGGCTGAAGTTTTGCCGGTTAAGCTGAATATTCAAATAGGCTCTCCAACACCAGTTTCTGAGACTGGGATGAAGGTATCGCAAGATCCTTTGCCTGTGTACAAAGCTGCACCGCGATATCCTAGTGCCGCCTTGCGCAGGGGAATAGAAGGATATGTTGTTGTAGAGTTTACAGTGACAAAAACAGGGGCTGTACGAGATGCTCGTGTTGTTGGTGGTTATGACTCTAATGGTAACCCAACCCGTGTGTTCGATCGTTCTGCGATAGCTGCGGCAGAACGATTTAAGTATCGGCCTCAAATGGAAGCTGGCCAACCAGTGGAGCGCTACGGGGTACGCAATCGAATCAGTTACAAAATAGCGGAATAAAAAAACGGCCCTTAGGGGCCGCTTTTTTCGAGCAGTTTTAATCAGTCAATTTCTCTCACGGCACCTCGGTCTGCGCTGGTGGCGAGCATGGCATAGGCTTTCAGTGCTTTGCTGACCTTGCGGGGGCGCTCCTCAACAGGTTTCCAGCCGTTGGGACTTTCTTCCATTTCCCGGCGTCGCTTGTCGAGCTGACTTTCCTCAATAACGATTTCAATTTTCCTCGCTGGAATATCAATACGTATCAGGTCTCCATTGCGAACCAGAGCGATATTACCTCCGGATGCTGCTTCCGGTGATACATGTCCAATAGAGAGGCCCGAAGTACCGCCTGAGAAGCGGCCATCGGTAATTAATGCGCAGTGCTCCCCAAGCCCCTTGGACTTTAGGTAGCTGGTGGGGTAGAGCATCTCCTGCATACCAGGTCCACCTTTAGGACCTTCGTAGCGGACGATAACAGCCTCACCTTTACTGACCTTCCCTTCGAGGATATTGGAAACCGCCTCTTCCTGGCTTTCTACTACGTGGGCGGGGCCTTCGAATTTCCACAGCGACTCATCGACGCCGGAAGTCTTCACTACACAGCCATTGGGGGCCAGGTTACCAAAGAGAACGGCGAGCCCTCCCTCAGAGGAGTAGGCGTGCTCAGCAGAACGGATACAGCCACGCTGGCGGTCTGCATCTAAAGTGGACCAGCGGCATTCCTGGCTGAAAGCTGTTTGGGTGGGAATGCCTGCGGGGCCCGCGCGATAGAATTCCAGTACAGATTGGTCGTCCGTGCGGCAAATATCCCAGCGCGCCAGGGCATCGGCGAGCGAACCACCGTAGGCGGTTGGTAGTGAAGAGTCGATAAGACCTGCGGCCTCCAACTCCCCGAGGATGGCCATTACACCACCGGCGCGGTGTACATCTTCTATATGGTATTTCTCGGTATTGGGGGCAACCTTGCACAGCTGTGGAACCTCACGGGAGAGGCTGTCGATATCTTCCAGGGTGAAGTCAATCTCACCTTCCTGAGCGGTTGCCAGCAGGTGCAGGATGGTATTTGTGGAGCCTCCCATGGCGATATCGAGAGCCATGGCATTGCGGAAGGCTGTGCGGTTGGCGATATTGCGCGGCAGGGCAGTTTCGTCATCCTGCTCATAATAGCGTTTGGTCAGGGTTACGATCTCGCGACCAGCGCGCAGGAATAGCTCCTTGCGGTCGGCGTGAGTCGCAAGCATGGTGCCGTTACCAGGGAGTGAAAGCCCCAGGGCCTCGGTCAGGCAGTTCATGGAGTTCGCTGTAAACATACCTGAGCAGGAGCCACAGGTCGGGCAGGCAGAGCGCTCATACTCAGCAACTTCCTCGTCGGAGGCCGTATCTGTAGCGGCGATCACCATAGCATCTACTAAGTCGAGCTTGTGGTCAGCCAGCTTGGTTTTGCCGGCCTCCATGGGGCCACCGGAGACAAAGATAACTGGAATGTTCAGGCGCATGGCTGCCATCATCATTCCCGGAGTGATCTTGTCGCAGTTGGAGATACAAACGAGGGCGTCGGCACAGTGGGCATTGACCATGTACTCCACTGAGTCAGCGATAATTTCGCGGCTGGGCAGGCTATAGAGCATGCCGTCGTGACCCATTGCGATACCGTCATCCACAGCGATCGTATTGAATTCCTTGGCCACGCCGCCGGCGCGTTCAATCTCCCGTGCGACAAGCTGTCCCATATCCTTCAGGTGCACATGCCCAGGGACAAATTGGGTAAAAGAATTGGCAATAGCAATGATCGGCTTGTGGAAATCCTCATCCGTCATACCGGTGGCACGCCACAAGGCGCGGGCTCCGGCCATATTGCGACCGGCGGTAGAGGTGCGGGAGCGGTATTGGGGCATAGTCACAGATTCCAGCTGGCAACAATGAATGCGCCAGCTTAACAAAAAACGGACTTTCCTGGGATATTTTTGCGTAAAAACTACCGATCAAAGGATTATTAAGGATGAGCATTTCAAATTTTTATGACTAAGTGGGCTTGCTTTTCCCCAGGCGTTTACGCAGGATTCTCGAATTGCGCTGAATGTTGTACAGGGACTTCCGCGCGGTAGGCAGCTCACTGATACCGACTTGCTCAAAGCCCTGTTCGATAAACCAGTGCTCAGTCTGGGTGGTAAGGACGTAGAGTTCATCGACCTGAACTGATTGTGCTTGTCGCTCAAGGTGGCGCATCAGCTTGGCACCACGCCCGCCACCGCGAAATTCCGGATGGCTGGCAAGGCAGGCGACTTCGGCTGCTGTGGTTGTTCCACTGGTATCTTTAATCGGATATAGGGCCGCACAGGCAACTGGAGTGCCGTCCACTTCTACCAGGGTGAAGTGTTCGATTTCTGCCTCGAGTTTCTCGCGGGAGCGCCGTACCAAAACGCCATCTTTCTCTAGCGGTCGGATTAGGCCGAGGATACCGCCTACATCGGTAATTCGCGCCCTGCGTACCACTTCATAGCTGTCTCGGTAAATCATGGTGCCGGCCCCTTCTCTGCGAAACAGCTCTTGAATTAAGGCTCCATTTTGGCAAAAACTGAGCAGGTGGGTGCGGGCAATTCCGGCGTTACAGGCTCGAATGGCGCAGCTTAGAGTTGTGCTTTGAACTTTGGGTGAGATCTGTTCCGCTTGCAGTATGCTCAGCTCATGTATCGTATTTCCGTCCACTTGGAGTTGCTCAGGTTCGCGGAATAGCACCAGTTTTTCGGCACGTAATACCCTGGAAGCTTCGGCGGCCAAGTCGAGGTAATTGATATTGAATAGCTCCCCAGTCAGGGATGTACCCAGGGGGGAAAGGAGTACTAGAGAGCCTTGGTCCAGAGTTTGCTCCAGGGTGCTCACGTCCATGCGCCTCACGGTGCCGGTCCAGCCCAGATCTACCCCGTCCAGTACGCCACAGGGGCGTGCTGTAACAAAATTGCCTGAGACTACTTTGAGGGCCGAACGCGCCATAGGCGAGTCTGGCAGCCCCTGGGAAAAAGCGGCTTCAATATCGAAGCGCAGTTTACCCACTACGGACTTAACAATCTCCAATGTCTCACGATTGGTAATACGCTGGTTCTCATGAAATCGGTTTTCAATGCCGCGATCATCCAGGGCTCGATTGATTTGCTCTCGCGCACCGTGCACAACAACCAATCTAACCCCAAGGCTGGCAAGCAGGGCCAAATCATGTACCAGATTGCGGAAGTTGGCATGCTCTAGAGCATTGCCGGGAATACCAACTACTAGAGTGCGACCGCGCAGGTCGTTGATGTAAGGTGCCGCGTGGCGAAACCAGTTCAGGGAAGCGTTATCGTCGCTCACTAATTCTTACCGTGTGCAAGTCTTGTGGTGTTAAAGCCCCGGAGGCTGTCGCAGGCAGATTAAAGGCAAAAGCGGCCAATCAAGTCGCGCAGAATGTTGACCATAGGGTTGATACGATCCAGGGCGAGAAATTCATCCGGCTGATGAGCTTGGTCGATATCGCCGGGGCCGAGCACGATAGTGTCAATATTCAAACTCTTCAAGTAGGGCGCTTCAGTACCAAAGGCAACACTTTCAGCGGGATGGCCACAAAGTTGTTCTGCAACTTTTACTAACTCTGAATGGGCGTCCTGTTCAAAGGGCGCAGTGCCGGGGAACAAAGAGGCCACTTCCACCTGAATTTTATTGTCTTGTGGAATGGTAAGGATACGTTTGTTTAGTTCTTCCCGTAGGTCCGTAAGTTGCATTCCTGGCAACGGGCGAATATCAAACTGGAGTTCTGTATGGCCGCAGATCCGATTGGGATTGTCACCCCCATGGATACAGCCTAAGTTCATCGTGGGTACTGGAACGGCGAATCCGGGGTTGTTGTATTTTTGCTGCCACTCTTTTCGCAGTGTTAATAGTTCACCGATAACTTTATGCATGGCCTCGAGAGCGTTAGCTCCTAAGCTTGGATCGGATGAGTGGCCGGATTGCCCGGTAATACGCACTGCTTCCATCATAACCCCTTTGTGCATACGTATCGGGCGAAGCCCGGTGGGCTCACCAATTACCGCATAGCGCGCTTGGGGTTTGCCAGCCTGCACCAGGGCGCGGGCACCACTCATACTTGTTTCTTCATCGGCTGTTGCCAAAACAATCAATGGTTTTTGTAACGGCTTGCCGAGAAAAGTCTGCACAGCCTCTATAACCAGAGGGAAAAAACCCTTCATATCACTGGTACCGAGACCGTATAAACGGTTGTCGCGCTCTAAAACCTTAAAGGGGTCCGAATGCCAGCGCCCCGCATCAAAGGGGACTGTATCAGTATGTCCGGATAGAACGAGCCCGCCTTTATCACCACTTTTACCGCCGAGAGTAGCAATCATATTGGCTTTGTTGGGAGATCCCTTTAAAGGCATTATCTCTACATTGAAACCAAGTCCTTCCAACCATCCACCCAGTAGCTCAACCACTGGGCGGTTACCCATATCCAGGGAAGGATCGGTTGCACTGACACTGGGGCAGGCAATCAGTTGATGTAATTGGGTCTTCAGGTCAGGTACTGCGATACGCGCCATGGTGACTTTCCCTACTCTTGTTGCGCCATTCATTCAAGATAACAGCGGCTCCGATCAGTCCTCCCCCGAGGGCGAGACGGGTTAGATCGGCATCCCGATTCCAGATTAACAGATTTACCAATAAGCCAGCGGGAATCAGTGCATTATTCATTGCGGCCAGGGTACCAGTAGAGACCTGCGTAGCACCTTTGTTCCACAAAAAGTATCCCAGACCTGATGCCACCAACCCCAACCAGAGTAGAACACCCCATTGCTGTGAGCCCTGTGGGTACTGCGGCTCTCCAAATAGGAGCCAGGCAATAACAGTGATCAAGCTGGCGCCGACAAAAAACCAAGCGAAGGTTTGTCTCGGGAGGAGGCCTTGCTCTCTGGACATCAGGCGCTTGTATGCCACCTGCCCCACGGCAAAACATAGGTTGGCACCCTGGACGACTGCAAACCCAATCCAAAAGTCGTTACTGGGAGAGCCCCAGCGAATAGTGGCTGCTCCCAATACGGCTACGGCTGCGATAGTGAGGTTCCAGGCAGAAAAGTGCCTGTTAAGGGAGTCCTCAAGGGCGGTGATATACAGGGGAGTGAAAATAGTAAATAGAAGTACTTCGGGGACACTGAGCAGTAAGAATGACTGATAGTAAAATAAGTACATCAGCCCCAGTTGTACAGCACCGATCACAATTAAACGTATCGCGGTACGGGGAGGGCAACCCTTCCATTTCAGCATGGGTATAAATACCGCTGTGGCAAGGAGCACCCGTGTCATTGCGGAAAAATAGCTATCCACCTGTCCGGCCAGGTAGGCGCCTATCAAACTGAAGGAAAAGGCCCACAGAAGAGTGACAAACAACAGTAATGGCATCAGGGTGAATTCGCAGGCATAGATTGGTCGGCGGGCTCGGCCCAGTTTATTTCCCTAAATATTAATGCCAGAGGACCGAAATAGATATCGACAGGAAGCCTTACTAAAGTGGTGGATATGAGAGGCATAAAAAAGGGGGCTTTAGCCCCCTTTGCTGATCTGTTCTGTGTGCTGCTTCAGTTTTAGCCGAACAAGCCTTTGAAGAAGTAGAAGAACAGGATCGCAATACCTGCACCCGCTGGCAGGGTGACTACCCAGGATGCGGCGATAGTGGTGATCATACGCAGGTTCAGGGCGCCAATACCCCGCGCCAGGCCAACACCCAATACCGCGCCCACCAGAGTGTGAGTCGTGGAGATTGGCAGGCCTGTACCAGAAGCCAGTACGACGGTGGAGGCCGCACCCAGCTCGGCAGCGAAGCCACGGCTCGGTGTCAGCTCGGTGATTTTCTTACCGATAGTGGCCATTACCTTAAAGCCGTATGTCGCCAGGCCCACCACGATACCGATACCGCCGAGCAGCAATATCCAGGAAGGCATAGTGGATTTAACGGTGATAGCGCCGCTCTGGATGGTGTTAACTACGGCAGCCAGAGGACCAACGGCGTTGGCGACATCGTTGGAGCCGTGAGCGAAGGCCATGGCACAGGCGGTGAAGACCATCAGGATCGCAAATACGCGCTCGACGTTGGCGAAACGGTTTTCAGCTTCAGCTGCCGGGTCGCGCTGGACGCGCTTGAGCATTGTGACCCCGATACCGGCGACAGCAAGGCCCACCAGGGCGGCGATACCGGCATCCTGGATGAAGCTGAGCTGGATATTGGCATCTTTAAGAACGTGTTTGAGGCCCTTGGTAAGGGTCACCATGGCAATCATCCAGCCCACTGCAAACATGTAGAAGGGGATGTAGCGCTTGGCATTGTTGAAGGGGTCTTCCGTGTCTAGGATCAGACGCTGGACACTACGGAATAATAGGAAAGACAGGGTGCCCGCGAGAACCGGGGAGACCACCCAGCTAGCCACGATACTGCCCACTTTACCCCAGGCCACTGCATCTGGGGATATACCTACCGCAGAGAAGCCGACAATTGCGCCGACAATAGAGTGGGTGGTGGATACCGGCCAGCCGAGAATACTGGCTACCAGCAGCCAGGTGCCCGCCGCCAGCAGTGCCGAAAGCATACCGTATACCAACAGCTGCGGTTGGGCGGCGAAGACTTCAGAATCGATAATGCCTTTGCGGATGGTTGCGGTAACCTCTCCGCCTGCCAAATAAGCGCCGGCAAATTCAAAGATCATGGCGATAACAATCGCCTGCTTGATAGTCAGTGCACGGGAACCTACGGAGGTACCCATGGCGTTGGCTACGTCGTTGGCACCGACGCCCCAGGCCATAAAGAAGCCTGCCACACAGGCCAAAATCAATAATATATGGCCGTATTGACTAATAATTTCCACGCTAAACCCCCTAACGTGCTAACAACAACTGCAGTCGGTTACCCACGCTGTGGGCGCGATCGGCAAGTTCACCGATCCATTCAATAACCCGGTAGAGGAACATAACGTCCACCGGAGGTAAGTCTTTCTCAATGGCAAACAGAGACGCACGAATTTCGACTTCGAGTTTGTCTGATTTGCGCTCCAGCTCATCTAACTCTTCGGTCATGCGCTTGGCGATATCCACCTCGCGCCCCGCAAAGCCGCTTTCCAGCAACTCGTCCAGTTCGTTGATGGCACGCAGAGCCTGTGCAGAAGTGGCGACAGCGCTCTCCACAAAGGTGGCCATCAAGGATTGGAGAGGTGCGGGAATCTGCATCTTCCTGCCAACAGCCAGGCCAGCGATATCCTGGGCGGTGTTGGCCACTTCATCCTGGGCATGCAGCAATTCCAGCAAATCGGTTCTGGACACTGGCATAAACAGGCTGTCCGGCAGATGCAGGCGCAGGTCTCTCTTGATATCGTCAGCGCGGTTCTCCGAGGCGGAGATGCGCAGTTGGATCTGTTCCGCCTCTTTGAGGTCACCTTTAATCAGTGCTTCAAAGAAGGGGATCAGGTCAGCCGATGCCTCGTGGGCCGTAGCCATATGCTTCTCGATTGGCTTAATCGGAGAGCGGCCAAATAAGTTGGCAATATTCGACAGGGCCATGGTTAGCTCCATTGCTCAGAATGCGAAAACGGCGGCATGGTACCCCAATCGGGGCAACTTCGTAATAGTGCGTTAACAGCGCACTTTCATAGCTTGATGATAGGGCTACAATGCAACGTCGCCATATGAGAATAAAGGGGTTGCCAATGGCAGAGGACAGAGTTGCAGACCGACTACTGGAACTGCGCGGTTTATTGGAAGATTTGGTGGAGCAGGGCTTTGTCAGCCGAGAAGATGCCAACCGGATCATCGGCACTCCACGCACTGCTGAGCAGGCCCAGATGCACCCGCTTAGCTATATCGCCAGTTGTGATCTTGCCAATCAAAAGCAGCCCGGCAGGCTTCTGAATAGTGAAACCCTCAGTGCCTGGCTGGCGGATATTTCCTCTCACCCCTTGTATCATATTGATCCGCTGAAGATTAATGTGAGCGCTGTCACTGAGGTGATGAGCTTTCAGTTTGCCAAGCGTCACCAAATCCTTTGTGTCGAGGCGGGCGCTGAGGAGCTGTTGGTGGCAACTGCCCAGCCGTTTACCCATGGTTGGGAAGAGCAGCTGGAGCATACCAGTGGCCGCAGGGTGCGCCGTGTGGTGGCTGATCCGGCTGATATCAAGCGGCATTGTGTTGAGTTTTATTCGCTTTCCAACTCAATCTCCGGTGCCAGCGGCCTTCAGGGAACCTCAGTAGCCAATAATTTCGAGCAGCTACTGGAGCTGGGCGCTTTAAAGGACCCGGAAGCCAACGATCAGCACATCGTCAATATTGTCGATTGGCTTTTGCAGCACGCCTTTGACCAGCGCGCCAGTGATATCCATATTGAACCTCGCAGGGAGGTGGGGCGTATTCGCTTCCGCATTGATGGCGTGTTGCACCCGATCCACGAGCTACCTGACCAGGTGAATGCCGCGATTACCAGTCGCCTGAAAATTCTTGGCCGCATGAACGTGGCGGAGAAACGCAAACCCCAGGATGGACGTATCAAGACCAAAAGACCCGATGGTAGCGAGGTAGAGTTGCGCCTCTCCACGCTACCCACTGCTTTTGGCGAGAAGCTGGTTATGCGGATCTTCGACCCGGAGGTTCTCGCGCGATCTTATTCTGACCTGGGGTTAGGTGGTGACGACTTGGCTCGTTGGAAAGCGATGCTGTCACGGCCGAATGGTATTGTGTTGGTTACGGGCCCTACCGGTTCGGGTAAAACCACAACTTTGTATACTGGTCTTAAGCAGTTGGCCACCAGTGCAGTGAATGTTTCCACGATTGAAGATCCTATCGAAATGGTGGAAGAGAGCTTTAACCAAACCCAGGTTCATCACTCTATCGGCTTTGATTTTGCTGCAGGTATCAGAACCCTGATGCGCCAGGACCCCGATATCATCATGGTTGGTGAAATTCGTGACCTGGAAACCGCTCAGATGGCGGTTCAAGCGGCACTGACAGGCCACCTGGTTATCTCAACCCTGCATACCAATGACGCTCCAACAGCGGTTACCCGCTTATTGGATCTGGGCTTGCCGCATTATTTATTGAAGTCCACCATTCTCGGGGTGATGGCCCAGCGCTTGGTACGGACACTATGTCCCAGTTGCAAACAGGAGGACAAAATTGAAGAGGTCGATTGGCAGTCTCTGGTGAAACCCTGGAGAGCGCCGTTGCCGGACAAAGTCTACCGGCCGGGAGGTTGCCTGGAGTGTCGTAATACGGGTTATCGTGGGCGTCAGGGAATTTATGAAATCCTGCCATTTAGCGAATCGGTACAAGCTATTGTCACCTCCGATTGTGATCTACAGCAACTGCGGCGCCAGGCGATGCGCGAAGGTATGAATAGCCTGAGGCTTTCCGGCGCGAAAAAAGTAGCGGCGGGTTTGACCACTGTGGCAGAGGTATTGAGGGTCGCCCCACCGCCGGATATCGCTTTTTAGCTTGGGTGGCCTCTCTGAGATAACTGTTTGAAGATGTAGAGGCCAGTGAAGTGACGCGAGGGGCGGGCTTGCTCGGCCACTCATCATTATCCGATACCACCGCTAGCTATCGGAATGCCGATAGCTAGGCAGAATTGCCCGCTGATATTCGCACCAAGGATCGACCCTCATGTTTGACAACATTCAGTGCCCAAAACCCATCCGCGCTCAACTTCAGTCACTTTGGCATGACTGGTGTGAACTGGCGGAGGCCGCGCTTGTTGTTGAGGTGGAGAGCTTGCTGGCAGAGCCATTGCTTGCGCAAGGAGTGGCTCGGAGCTTAATTGGTTCAGAATTTTTTTATCAACAGTGCTGTCGCCGCCCAGAGCTTTTACGGGATTTGTTGCTTAAACAAGATCTTGGACTCTCCCTGCCGACCATAGAAAGTGATGAGGGGTTAGACCTTCAATTGCGCTTATTGCGCAACCGGGTAACGACTGAGGTCATATTTCGCGATTTTGCCGGACAGTGGGATATTCCCCAGGCATGTCTGCGCCTCAGTGAATTGGCAGAGCTATCCATTCGTACGGCGATGCAATGGCACCATGAGAAGTTAGTTGAACGCTATGGCGAGCCTCGTAGTAGAGCTGGCGATAGTCAGTCGATGGTGGTGTTGGGAATGGGCAAATTGGGAGCCCGGGAACTCAACCTCTCATCGGATATCGATTTGATTTTTGCCTACCCTGAGCCCGGTTATACCGATGGTGAAAAGAGCATAGAAAATCAGCAATTTTTCCAAAAACTTGGCCAGCGCTTGATTAAATCATTAGATGGAATCAATGCGGATGGTTTTGTCTTCCGTGTAGATATGCGTTTGCGCCCCTATGGTGACAGTGGCCCCTTGGTAAGCCATTTCGCCGCTCTGGAGGACTATTACCAGACTCAAGGGCGTGAGTGGGAGCGCTATGCCATGGTTAAAGCTCGCCCAGTTGCTGGCAGGGAGGAGTTTGCTGAAGAGTTGATGGAGCTATTGCGCCCATTTACTTATCGCCGCTATATCGATTTCAGTGCTATTGACGCTTTGCGCGAAATGAAAGCCCTGATACAGCGGCAGGTACGCGCTCGCGGTTTAACAGACAATATCAAACTTGGGCGGGGTGGCATTCGAGAGTTGGAATTTATTGCCCAGGTATTTCAGTTAATTCGCGGAGGGCGGGAGCCCGCGCTGCGCGAGCGCAGTTTGCTCAAATTACTACCCCTTTTGGAAAGTGATGGCCATGTTGAACCGGGTGTGGCCAGTGAATTGACCAGTTGTTATTTGCTGCTGCGGAGAGTTGAACACGCTCTTCAGGCATGCCGGGATCAACAAACACAGGCGCTCCCAGCGGAGAAGGAAGAAAGGGAAAAATTGGCATTTGCCCTGGGCCGTGACAACTGGGAGCAACTGGAGAGTGAGCTGGTCGCCGTTCGTTCCTTAGTTGAACGGGAGTTTGACACAGTGATCGCTCCACCGGAGGAAATGGCTGCCCCCAGTGTGGCTGAGGAGTGGCAGGGACTCTGGGCAAGTTGCGCCGATGAAACTGCTGATGAAGAGAATTTGCAGATTTTGGAGAGTGCAGGGTTTCTTCCGCCACCGCAGGCGCTCGAGCACTTAAAAGAGCTGTGCCAGTCAACAATGGTTGCAGCACTACCGGCTTCTTCCCGTGCGCGCCTGGACCAATTTATGCCTACCCTACTGGCCGCAGCGGGGTTACAGGCTGACAGCTCGTTAGTGCTAACCCGTGTTTTACCTCTAGTGCGATCAGTACTACGTCGCAGTGCCTATCTCGTCCTGATCAATGAAAATCCCCCCGTGCTCAACCAGCTGGTACGCCTCTGTAGCGCCAGTCCATGGATTGCTGAGCAACTTGCGCGCCATCCAATCCTGCTGGATGAGCTGCTGGATTCGCGCAGGTTATTGGCACCCTCTACGGCGGCAGATATTGCCAATGAGCTGCGTCTCGAATTGTTGCGGATTGATCCCGAAGATC
The DNA here is from genome assembly GCF_052467325.1 of Microbulbifer maximicatervae (SeqCode). NCBI lineage: Bacteria > Pseudomonadati > Pseudomonadota > Gammaproteobacteria > Cellvibrionales > Microbulbiferaceae > Microbulbifer > Microbulbifer maximicatervae (SeqCode). The sequence continues at coordinate 3,342,315 of NZ_CP174310.1, read as the reverse complement.
TGGAATTGCAAATGGAGGCGCTGCGATATTTTAAACAGAGTCAAAGCCTGCGCATTGCGGCACAAGAAGTGAATGGTGCCCTGCCTTTGATGAAAGTCAGTGATTCCCTTACCTGGTTGGCTGAGACGATATTGCAGCAGTCATTGCAACTCGCCTGGGCACAGATGGTGGATAAATATGGTGTGCCTGCGGGGGCCTCGGCTGAGGACATGCACTTTGCCATTATCGCCTATGGAAAGCTGGGGGGATTGGAGCTTGGCCACGGTTCTGACTTGGATATTGTTTTTGTGCACGATGCGGATGCGATGCAGGTTACTGACGGTAAAACTAGTATTGATAACTTGAGCTTTTTTACTCGATTGGCACAGCGACTTATCCACATATTACAAACCCGTACATTGAGCGGGCCTCTTTATGAGGTAGATACAAGACTGCGCCCCTCGGGTAATTCAGGACTCTTGGTGACTTCAGTTGCTGCCTTTGAAAAATACCAGAGGGAGAGTGCCTGGACTTGGGAGCATCAGGCTCTGGTGAGAGCCCGATCTGTCGCCGGTAGTCTCCGCCTGAGTGAGTCGTTCCAACAGTTGCGTACGAAATTGCTTTGCCAGTCGCGAAAGAGCGATAAATTGCGTGATGAGGTGGTGGAAATGCGCAATAAAATGCGTGCGCACCTCGATAAGAGCAACGATAAAAAATTTGACCTAAAGCACGGTGAGGGCGGTATTGTCGATATTGAATTTATGGTTCAATATGCTGCTCTGGCCTGGGCAAAAACTTCGCCCTCGATCGTGCGGTATACCGATAATATCCGCATTCTCGAAAGTCTAATTGACGCGGGCCTGATGCCGGCCCAACAAGCCGGACATCTGATCGACGCCTACAAAGCCTACCGATCTGAAGGTCATCGCCTGGCACTACAACAACTGCCAGGGATTGTGAGCGATGACCAATTCACAGCGGAAAGAAAGACCGTTCAAACAAACTGGCAGCAATTACTCGGTTAATACCGGGTTTCCACCTGCTGCCCGATTAAACTGTTTTTCAGGATTTGTAGGAGTTACCCATGTCTTTTGCCGACCGCGACGGCGTTATCTGGTTTGATGGTGAATTGGTTCCCTGGCGCGATGCCCGGGTGCATGTCCTCACTCATACCCTGCACTATGGAATGGGGGTGTTTGAAGGCGTACGGGCTTATGAAACCGACACTGGTACCAGTATCTTTCGTTTGCAGGAGCACACCCGTCGGTTGTTTCGCTCCGCGAAAATAATGAATATCTCGATGCCCTATAGTGCCGATGAGTTGAATGAAGCTCAGCGACTTGTGGTGCGCGAAAATAACTTGCGGCAAGCTTACTTGAGACCAATGGTATTTTACGGGTCAGAGGGAATGGGATTGCGTGCAGAAAACCTGTCAACTCATGTGATTATTGCTTCCTGGGAGTGGCCCAGTTATATGAGCCCCGAGGCCCTGGAGCAGGGTATTAAGGTGAATACCTCCTCATATACCCGACATCATGTGAATATCAGCATGTGTAAGGCGAAGGCCAATGGTAACTATATAAACTCGATGCTGGCGCTACAGGAAGCTGTGCGCAATGGCTGCGAAGAGGCGTTGTTACTGGACCCCGAGGGTTATGTTGCTGAAGGTAGCGGAGAAAATGTCTTCATTGTTCGCGACGGGACGATATATACGCCAGAGCTGACGTCGTGCCTGGATGGAATTACCCGCGACACAGTTATTGAGCTGGCACGGGAGTGCGGCTATAGGGTGGTAGAGAAGCGTATTACCCGAGATGAAGTTTATATCGCTGACGAAGCATTTTTTACCGGTACGGCGGCAGAAGTATTGCCGATTAGTGAATTAGATGGGCGCTCCATCGGCAGCGGTCGCCGTGGCCCTATCACCGGGCGTTTGCAAAATCTTTATTTTGATGTGGTACATGGGCGGAGTGCCGCGCATCGGGGGTGGCTCAGTGATGTGGCGGGTCAGGCTGAAGTGAAAATGCGTATAGCATGAATCAAAATAAAAACCCGGCAGATGCCGGGTTTTTATTTTGAGTAAGGTTTACTTAATAAGAGCTGGTGGTGTCCGGGCGTCCCACGCAGTAATAATCAAAGCCTGCCTCGCGCATTTCCTCTGGCTCGTACTGGTTGCGTCCGTCAAACACAACCGGCGCACTGAGAATGGCGCTAACTTCATCAATATCCAGAGATTTGAACTGTTGCCATTCGGTCGCGACAATCAGGGCATCGGCACCTTGTAAGGCCTCTGTTTTGGAGTCGCATAGAGTCAGGTCTTCGCGATCGCCAAAAATTCGCTGGCACTCCTCCATAGCCTCTGGATCAAATGCCCGTACCTTCGCACCCTGCTCCCATAGTCGAGCTAACAGTACGCGGCTGGGGGCTTCGCGCATATCATCTGTATTGGGTTTAAATGACAGTCCCCAGAGCGCGAAAGTTTTGCCCTGAATATCTCCCTTGAAGTGGCGCAGGATTTTTTCGGCGAGATAGTGTTTTTGACGCTCGTTGCGAGATTCCACGGCAGCGAGAATATCTGCGGCAATGCCCAGTTGTTGGGCTGAGGAAATCAGGGCTTTCACATCTTTCGGGAAGCAGGAGCCACCGTAGCCGATACCGGCGTAGATAAACTGGTAACCAACTCGCGGATCTGAACCTATGCCTGCCCGAACTGCCTCAATATCAGCGCCCACTTTATCGGCAATATTTGCCATTTCATTCATAAAGCTGATCTTGGTTGCCAGCATACAGTTGGCGGCATACTTGGTCAGTTCCGCACTTTTAACGTCCATCACCAGGATCTTTTCGTGATTGCGGTTGAATGGCGCATAGAGGTGGCGAAGCTTCTGTTCTGATTCTGCTTCGGAGGTGCCGATAATAATTCGGTCTGGCCGCATACAGTCATTCAGTGCCGAACCTTCCTTGAGGAATTCAGGGTTGGAAATAACATCGAATGGCATATCGGACTTATCCCGCTCGGCCAATTCTTCCTCAACAGCAGCTCGTACTTTGTCGGCCGTACCCACAGGTACTGTGGATTTGTTGATGATGTATTTCTTGCACTCCATGTGCTTGGCAATGGTTCTTGCAACAGTCAACACATGTCGAAGGTCTGCTGAGCCGTCCTCATCTGGAGGAGTGCCCACGGCTATAAAAATCAGCTCACCGTGTTCTACACCGAAGGCCGCATCAGTTGAAAAAGATAGATTGCCAGTGGTGATACTGTTCTTCACCATAGGCTCCAGGCCTGGCTCATAAATAGGGATAATACCCTGCTTGAGGCGGTTGATCTTGTCCGCGTCTATATCGATACAAACTACTTTATTGCCAGCTTCAGCTAAGACTGCTGCTTGCACCAGGCCCACATAGCCGGTGCCAAATACGGTTACATTCATCAGTGTGACTCTATCTCTCAGCGGTTACTGTTTTTGAGGGTTACTTTCCTGGATAGTTTTATATTGACTCAAACCCCGATCTTCAATGCTGCTTCGTGCCAGCAGGATAGCTAGGGGAATCCAGTAAAAGAACCAAATATAATTGGGCTTTGCCAAAGGTTGCTGGGCGTATGTCAGCATTGCTAGTACGCCGAATAGGAACCAGGTGAAATACAAGCCTGGAATCCAGCTCAAAAGTCTCTCCCTGGATCTCACTGTCCACAGGGTTGTAAGCCCCTGCCAGGCACAGGCTGCCAGCCCCAGTAGTCCGCTAAAACGCGCGATATCCAGAAGGAAGTTGTGAGGATGGGGTACCATCCTGTTTAGCTCAATAAATTTCTTGTGCACTAACCCCTGGCCAAGTAGCGGGGCTTGCAGGAACTCCTCAAAGGCTTTTTGCCAGAGTGTCAGGCGAACAGAGTAGGCACTACCCCGATGTAAAAGGGGCAAGTCACCGTACAAGGCAAAATAGGCCAATGGCAGTACACAGACGATAGCCACAACAACTAATATTTTCAGCAGGCGCGAAAGATTGCCGAATACAACCAAGAAGATTGAGAAGCCCGCCATAACAATCGGGACCTTGGTCTGTGACAAAACTATATAGATGCAGGACGTAAGTAAGCCTGCTCCTGATAACCAGCGCCAAATGCGGGGTTTTTGGTAGAGACCGTAGCAGCAAAAAAGAGCGTGGAAGCCAAACAGCATTCCTGTTTTATCAATATTACCCTCGAGAGATATACCGCCAATCCGGCGCAGATCCTGTAATCCGCCGTCAAGGGAGTAATAAATTAATGAGGCAACACCGGATAGCAATCCAATCACAATAAGTGAGAGCAATAGCTTATGGAGGATGTTGTCACCGTACTGCTCTAACAGGAAGAAAACAGCGCAGTAGAATAGAGCTAGGTATAACACCAATTTCCAGTAGTAATCAGGCTGTCTATAAACATCTGCGGTATCCGGTGAGGCCCACAGCGTTGATAGAGCTAGAATGATTGGCAGGCTACAAAAGGTTAGGAATTGCCAGGAAATTAAGAAACGATAGCTCTTTCTCCATGCCAGCAGTAGAAAGGCTGTGGGTAGTAAAGTTAGATAGAAGCTGGTTTGTACCCCTGATACCTTAGGGGAAACATAGTAGCCACATACCAGCAGAAATAACCCGAGAAAGGCCCATTTGAGGAGACCTGAAATCCACAGTGAGCTTTGCTGGCGATAAACGGGCTGGGAAAGCTTGTTTAGAGTACTTCCAAGTTCAGGCATAGGTGCAACTGTCGGCCATTCAGAAAATATTGTAATGATGTGCGCGGAAATAGGCTGTATGGGTGGGTACTATATAAAAGTCTGTTGTCCATGAGCGCTCAAATTTTGCTTTTTGGTGATAATTGTGGGGCTTTACACAAAGTAATAGCGGATATCTATTTGGCTGAGCGCTTTAACGGGGCCTCCTTAGGTATAGATTCACTAGGGGCACCCTTTGGAGCTCCCTGGAAGGGTATGGTAGGCAGTATACTGGATGTTTTGGGGCTCCCATAGCCTTGTTACAGTAGCTCCACTGGCATGCGCTATGTACACTGCGCTATCTCCTCGATGTTTTAGTAGTTTAGGGTTCAATATTGCAACTTACTGTTTGGCGTTTTCTGGATGGCAACCGGGCTCATGAAAAGCAGAGTGCTGCTCTCATAGAAGGGTTGCGCAGGAGCTTTGCCGGGAAGTTACAGGCCTTCGACATACCGCCTGAGTACAGTGCCAATCGTATTGTTTTTAAACCAGGAAAGTGGCTGGAAAGCCTTCCAACCCCTGATTTTCTGATTGGTACTGGCCGACGCAGTCGTCTTCCCATGTTGTCCGCGCGTTACAGGTTTGGTGGTCGCGCAGTAGCAATTAACCGTCCGTTGTGGCCTTATCGCTGGTTTGATTTTGCCATCGTTCCAGAACACGACCGTCCCCCGCCGCTACCCAATGTCATTGTGAGTCAGGGCGCCCTGACCGAACCTTTACAGGAAGGTGCACTGCAAGCTGGCAAAGGGCTTATTTTATTGGGTGGGCCCAGTAAGCATTACAGCTGGAATTCAGACTCAATCCGGGAGCAGGTTGATAAGTTATTGGCTCAACCCTTGGACTGGTGTATTTCTGACAGTAGGAGAACTCCGGAAGGCACAATGGTGGAGCTGGGGAGGGGGCGCGCGAAGTTGGTTGATTGGCTTTCGTGTCCGGCGGGTTGGCTTCAGGAGCAATTGTCTCAAGCAGAGAGAATCTGGGTTACTGAGGACAGTATCTCCATGCTATTCGAGTCGCTGCAAAGTCGAGCCCAGATAGGTGTGATTCGGGTTCCGAGCCGCAGTCAATCAAATAAAGTACGATCAGCGGTTTTAAGGCTTTTGGACCAAGGATTGGTCAGCGAACGGTTTGAAGTGAAAGAAGGGGCTGGGCGGGATCCCCTTAACCAATATCTGCTTTGTGCCCAAGCATTGCTACGCCGATCAGGATTGCCAAGTCGCTAGCGTTTGAGCCCCTCGGCTTCAAATTTTCGCCAAGGGGTTTCCTTATTGGATATTTCCCACTCGACTCTCAGCCACATACGCGCGATACGACGGTGGATATAGCGTTTTGCGAAGTAGCTGGAAACTTTTGGTAAGGGTAGGAAAGAGGCGCAGCCCAATCCATCAATCAGGTAGGTCTGCAGTTCTCCATTTTCCTTTCGTAGGACCAGATTGTGGGCAATTAGGTTTTTGGTGAGTACTTCATATTCAAGTAGCCACTCGGAAAAGCGCTGTAAAGAGGCACGTACTTCAGTATCAAGGCCATATTCATTCAGGTATTGGCGCAGAGTGGATGCTGGACTGCCATCGCGATCGAGAATCATGTCGGTAACTGCTGCGGGCCCCAAGTTAGTCTCTTGTATCCCATACCACCTTGGCAAATGCTGCCAAAGTCCATCTCGATTACTGGCAAGAGCTCGTTGGCTATAGCCCTCCAGCTCACGAAGATTGTCATCAAAATAAGACTCCCCACGCCAAGTTTTGTACCAGGGCGCCCGTCCCAGTAGCTCAGAGGTTCGCCCTGGTCGCATCACTTTGACGCAGATTTCTGGTCTTTGCGGATGTCGGTAGCAAAAGCGATTGCCTCCACTGGCAAACGGCTCGCTCTGGCTCAAATCAATCACTCGGGCTGGCTCCGGTACGCTCTGTGAGTAGGCTCTTGTAGATTTCAATGGTGTGTTCGGCCTGTCTACCCAAAGTGAATTCGGTAGAAAGGTGAGGCTTCTGTTCAGGGCTGCCGAGCAGCTCTTGAGTACGCGTGAGTAAAGCTTTTGAATCATTGATATCAACTAACCCTTGAGGGAAACAGGCATTCAGCGACTCTGCCGGGCCCCCAATGTTATAACCGATAATAGGAGTGCCAATCGCGGCGGATTCTATAACGGTTCTGCCAAATGGCTCGGGTCGACGTGATAGGTTATACACCAAACTGGACGCACTATACCAGTGACGTATATCACTACGATGACCAACCAAAGTGAGGTGATCCTCAAGCTTCAATGAGCGAATTTTCTGCTCTAATTCATCGGCGTAATGCTGTTTATTCTTTTCTGCTCCACCAAGAATAACACCGTGTATATCTGTTCGGCTTTTGATCAGCTGATGGATGAGGTCGATAAAGTCTTCCTGCCCTTTCCAGCGGGTCAGTCGGCCTGGCAAGAGAAGCCAGCATTTGCCCGCAAGCTCAGGGAATTCCTGGTGTATTTGTTGGTACCAGGTCTCAGGTGGGTAAGTATTGGGTTTGAATTCATCTGTATCTACCCCCCGGTAGACAATCTGCGGAGGGCGTTGCAAGTATTCCGCGTAATTTTCCAGTAAGTAGTTGTTCACACACTCAGAAATGGCAATGACCTGCTCTGTCTGCGCCATGATGGCACTGTAGCGGTTAATTGAGTAGAGGCCGTGAGCCGTGCTGACAAGGCGGGGGCGTTCAACCGGGTCAAGTTTTCTCCAGGCCAAGTAAGTTAGCCATGCTGGAACTCGGGAGCGTACGTGAAGGATATCGGGCTTTTCGCGGGAGATGATTTCCCGGAGTGGCCTGACTTGAAGGAGGCTGAAAAGGGACTTTTTGTGAATTGGTAGCGCAATATGGCTTGAGCCTTCAGCTTTGAGCTGCTCGACCATTGCCCCCCCGCTGGAGATAACGACTGACTGATGCCCTTCTGCTACCAGGAAACGGGCAAGATCAACAGTTCCCCTTTCAACCCCCCCGGAGTTCAGGGCGGGCAAAAGCTGCATAATTTTCATGGGGAGATATACCGGCAGTTAAGGAGGTTGTTTATTAAACTAATTTGACTAGTGAGTTTTGTTTTAGTGGGGAAGGTCGGGCGCAAGCGTATAATGTGGAGCATAGATGCCCTGATAAAGCATTTGGCAAAAGTGGTATTATAGACAGGTCATTGTTAAGGGTATAGGCTGATTCTTTTTTAACCCAATTCAGATGCCTATAACCGACCTGTATTTGGCCGTAATCTGGAGTTTACATTGCACCCCTTGTTAGTGATCTGTATTTGCACCTATCAGCGACCAGAGCGGCTTCGCAACTCCTTGCAAAGCTTGGCCAAACTCCAGCTGCCTTCAGATTTAAATGTGGCTGCACTGATTGTCGATAATGATTCGGATGCTCAGGCGGGTAGGAAAGTTGTAGACGAACTGTCGGAGAGCTTCCCCTTTCCCCTCAATTGTGCCGTGGAAGAGCAGCGAGGTATTCCCTGTGCCCGCAATCGTTGTATCGACGAGCTCAATAATATGGGGGCTGACTACTTGGTTTTCATCGATGATGATGAATGGGTAGAGGCCGATTGGTTAATCCAGCTTTATGATTATTCGCAGAAGCTGGGGGGCAATAGTGTAGTTTGTGGTAGCGTTATTCGACGTTGGCCCGATTCTGTTCCTGCATACTATTCCCATATTTTTTATCGGCAAAAGCGGAAAACTGGTGAAGAGCTCAATTACTGCGCGACCAGTAATGTGCTAATACCGATGAGCAGTATTCGCTCATTAAGTTTGAGATTTAATGAACAAGACCCTCTCGGTGCTGGTACAGATGTGATTTTTTTCACAGAGTACAAAGCAAAGGGGGGAGAGATTCTCTACTGTCTGGAGGCTAAAGTATACGAAGCTGTACCAGAGAGTCGGGCCAATATGCGCTGGTTATCGCGTAGGAAATTCTCAGCTGGTATTACTCTGGCGAAGCATAAACTTGCCAAAGGTCGCAGCCATCCCAGTATCTTTGTATCTGCATTGGGACAGTTATTGATCTCCAGTTTAGGCTGTATTTTAGGAATGGTTATTGGTGGCAAGCGTTTGGGGTCTGGGCCCTGGCTTCGCGCTTGCCGCTCTGCGGGTATGGCCTGTGGTGTTTTTGGAGTGCGTTCAGAGTTTTACCGGGTGGTAGATCACTAATTAGTTTTGGGGCGTCTCTAAGAGGGTGTTTTCCACAGAAGAGATAACCGTCATCATAGCGCCTCCTTTGGTGGCAATATTGATCTTTTGGTGACGCCCGCTCCATGCAAACACTTTATTCCTGGCTCTTCCGTCTGTTTTTACCTGTTGTCCTGCTGCGCCTCTGGTGGAGAGGGCGCAGCCAGCCTGCTTACCGGCAGCGTTTGAGAGAACGATTGGGTCAGGTGCCCAAAAGGCATAGCAGGGCACCGTTGATTTGGGTTCACTCTGTTTCTGTAGGTGAGACCCTGGCCGCTGTACCAGTGATTTCTAAGCTGGCTGCTCGGCACACAGATTGGCAATGGCTGGTAACGACCACAACCCCCACCGGATCTGAGCGCGTTCATGAAGCCCTGAAGCCAATTCTTGGCGGCCGCCTGCTTCACTACTACCTGCCTTACGACCTGCCCGAGTGCCTGGTGCCATTTCTCAATGCGCTAAATCCTAGTGTTCTAGTGATTATAGAAACTGAGCTTTGGCCTAACTTACTCAAGCTCTGCTCAAGTAGGAAGATCCCCACTTTACTGGCTAACGCGCGACTTAGTGAAAAATCTGCGCGGGGCTACGGCCGCTTTCCCTCTTTAACTTGCAGGATGTTGGGTTATCTTGATCGTGTTGTGGCTCAGTATCCTGCCGATATGCAGAGGTTTATCGATCTGGGGTTGCCAAGCGAGCGGGCAGTGGCCAATGGCAATATTAAGTTTGACCTCAGTATTGACTTGGGGTTGGCAAGTGAAGCCCAGGCATTGGCGCACCAGTGGCGGGGGAAGTCAGGCAGGCCTATATGGTTGGCTGCGAGCACTCATGTGGGAGAGGATGAGGTTGTTTTGGAGGCTTTCTCCATCCTAAAGAAAAAATTTAGTGATTTGCTGCTGGTTCTGGTTCCTCGGCACCCTCAGCGATTTGACGGTGTTGCTCGCCTGTGCAAAGAGCGAGGGTTTAGACTCACTCGCAGGAGTGAAGGCACGGCCGTAGAAGCTTCTGATGAGGTTCTCCTGGGAGATACCATGGGGGAATTACTGCGCTTTTATGGAGCCTGTGACATTGCCTTTGTGGGGGGCAGCCTAGTTTCTGTTGGTGGCCATAATATGATTGAACCTGCTGCCTGGGGTGTGCCGGTTATTTCTGGCCCGCATCTGCACAATTTCTCCACCGTATCCAGCTTACTGCAGGAGGCCGGGGCCATGGCTGTAGTTGAGGATGGTGAGTCGATGGCATTACAGGTTCAGGTCTGGCTGGAAGATGTAGGACAGAGAATGGCTGTCGGGCAGAGAGCGAAGGCGGTGGCTTTAGAAAATAGTGGCGCTTTGCAGCGTTTACTGGAGGAAGTGGAGAGCTTAGCAATTCGAGATGGGGGCCAGAGAGAGGATAAAAACCCTGCTCTCTGGTAGTCGCAATTGGGCAGTTACTTCGAGGGAGCTGGAAGGCTAGTGCCGCCAGTTTCCTCGACGCGGGAGACAACGTTTGCGGGATTCAACATCATATCCAGATCTTGAAGATCTTTGGGTGATAGGAGCCCCGCAGCTTGTTTCAAGCTCAATGAGTTCAAGATGTAATCGTACAGTGAGTTGGCGTAATCGGTTTGTGATTCGAATAGGGTCCGCTGTGCCAGAAGCACATCTACAATATTTCGGGTGCCCACTTCATACCCCGCCTGAGTGGCATCCAGGGCACTCTTAGCAGAAACAACAGCCTGCTCTCTGGCTGCGACCCGGGAGACATCAGTGACAACTGCGCGGTGAAGGGTGCGGGTGGTTTGTATAGTATCTCTCTCTGTCAGGATACTCAGGTCTTGGGCCTCGAAGGCTTGGTTTCGAGCTTGCCGACGATTCGCACTGAGGAGACCGCCGGTGAAAAGCGGCATAGTTACGGTAACTGCTGCTGATGATTCCCAAGATTTTGTATCTTGCGGAAATCTATCGAACTGAGTCCCAGATACATCAGTGGTACGGGCCTTTTGTTCTCCAGTAGCGGTGAAATTTGAGTAAGCAAGTGTCCCTGTAACTGTGGGAAGGTGCTCACTGGCTACTGCTCGGGCATTATATCGGGCTGCGTCAGCTCCCAGGCGTGCAGCTTTCAAAACAAAATTATTTGCTAAGGCAAATTCAACCCAGTCGGCGCGATCCGATGGAGTAGGGGGGGTTACCTTAAAGTCGGCAATTAGAGGTGCCACTTCGTCATGATAGCCACCAGTCAAAACAGATAAGGCGTCAAAATTGCTGAGTAAGTCATCCTGAGCGGTGAGGCGGCGGGCGACAGAGCTGTCATAAGCCGCTTGGGAGTCGTAAACGTCAGTAATTGCAGTGAGTCCCACTTCAAAGCGTTGCTGAGTCTGTTCCAGCTGTTTGGCTAGAGCCTGCTCTTCAGCAATCGCAGCTTCTAGAACATCGTAAGCGCGTAACACGTCAAAATACGCAGTGGCAACACGAATCATCATTCCTTGCTGGTTGGCGCTAAATTCTGCCGTTGCCTGTTCCGTAAGTCTCTTGCCCCGCTGGAAATCGAACCAGGCTGGAGCATCAAAAATAGCTTGATTCAGGGTGGCAGCGTAGGTTCTTTCTTGTACGGACTCAGTGACTCTGGGTCTGAAGTTAATCAGTTGAATATCTTCGTCTTCACCCTCTCCACTGACATCCACGAGCTGGAAGTTATTTGCGGCGCTATAGGTATGGCTTCTTTCGGCTATATAGTTGGCTTCCACTTGAGGAAGCAAGAGTGCGCGAAACTGGTACTTAGCCTCGATACCTGCATGGTAAGCAGCGCGATCTGCGGCCAGCTCGGGATCATTCTCCAGGGCCTGTGTATAGATATCCCACAGGGTGTCGGCTTGTGCCTGCATAGCGCCCAGGCCCAGCAGCGTAGCGGCGATTAGTTTTTTCAGCGGACGCAACTTGCGGCCTTGCGGCTCTGTGCGGTTACTTCTTTTCATCTGTTTCGACTTCCTGTGGAGGGTACGGTCTTCAAGCTTTTGCAAGTTATTTGGAGCTGGTGTCATGTAGTGGGGATATAGAGGGCTCCAGCTTGCGGTTATTACTAATATTGCCAGTCTCCCCAATAGCAGTCGCGAGAGTTTACCCGGGGTCAAACCGACCGTCGAGACGGCTTTCGGCTTTTTGCTATATCTTCGTTAAACCGACACCTATGTGCGTTTATCGGTAATTTCTTGGCAATAATACGGGCCCATTGAATAATGGTTGAGGGCCTATATTTCAATAGACGCGCCTCATAAGCATTTGGATGCGGCAAAAATTGTGCAGAATAAGGCAAGGACTGACTGTCCATGAATGAGGAGCACAACGCGGTGCTGACCGATTGGCAGAGAGTCTGTCACGAATGCGATCTACTTTTAACCGGCAGCTTGGCGCCCCCGGGGCAAAAGCTGGTTTGTCCCCGATGTCGCTGTACTTTGCATCGCAATGGCAATCACAGTATTTACTACACCCTGGCTCTCAGCCTCACCGGCCTCTTATTATTTATTCCCTCTGTCAGCTTGCCGCTGCTCGACTTTTCCCTGTTCTCATTTGGTGCAGAAAGCACTTTGCTTAATGGCGTTTACTCTCTTTTCAAGGCGGGATTTATTTGGCTCTCGGTGCTAGTGCTTTTCTGTAGCGTTATAGCTCCGGTAGGTAAATTTGCCCTGTTGTTATTTATTTGTTGGGGCAGCGCATGGGCCTGGCTTGACCGGCCGGTATCTAATGCTATTCGCTTTTACCAGCACATAAAAGAGTGGGGCATGCTCGATGTCTATATGCTCGGAATTTTGGTGGCGCTGATTAAATTACGGGATTTGGGCAAGATGGAGGTAGAACCGGGGCTGTACTGTTTTGGTGCCATGATGCTACTGGCAAATCTCTCTTCCCTGAGTTTTGACCAAACAGCAATTTGGCACCGCTTGGCACAACGTCGTGCGCTTAAAGGACAAGCTTGTGAATAGCGTACCAATTAAAGGTTTAAAGAAAGGCTTAACCAGCTGCCTATGCTGTCATCAATTAATTATTCTTCCCCAAATTGGTCGTTGTCGATGTCCGCGCTGTGGAGCGAGAGTGCATAGCAGAATTGAGGGAAGCTTGATGTTGACCTGGGCTCTGACGATTACTGGCACTTTATTGCTTTTACCTGCCAATGTGTTGCCGATAATGACCGTAGTTTATTTAGGTGCCGGTGATCCCAGCACCATCATTAGCGGGGTTATGCAACTCTATAACTCGGGAATGTGGGGAATAGCTTTAGTTGTCTTTGTTGCCAGTATTGCAGTGCCTGTGATGAAGCTGCTGGGACTGGGGCTGCTCCTGATTCAAATCCAGTTGCGTATGTCCTTCGATCCAATTCAGTCCATGAAAATATTCCGGGTGGTTTCCGGCATTGGCCGTTGGTCACTTTTAGACTTATTTATGATTTCAATTTTGGTATCACTAGTGGATATGGGATTTATTTCCCAGGTAACTGCTGGAGCTGGTGCTACGGCTTTTGCCTCTGTGGTAGTGGTGACCATGTTGGCGGCACGAACCTTCGATCCCCGACTAATTTGGGATGCCTACGATGGAGATCTGTATCAGTCTGCTGTAGAGCCGGAGACGGCCCATAGGAGTGCTGCAGAGAATGGCTGAGGAACTGCCCCCGCAGGACATAAGTGAAGAACCTCGCCTGGATGGTGGTGCCCAGCGGGGAGTGGTGCGTACAAGTAAGGGATTGCCTTTGGTGTGGATTTTGCCCTTGATTGCAGGGCTAATTGCACTTTGGTTACTTTATCAGGATTTTTCTGAGGGGGATGTTAAGGCCACTATTCTATTTCACTCCGGTGATGGCCTAGTAAAGGGCAAAACAGTAGTTAAGTATTCTGGAGTCGATATTGGGGTGGTTCAGGATGTTCGTTTGGTACCTAATGCGAAGGAGTTGAATGGTGCTGATGGAGTTTTAGCTGAGGTTAGTTTAAATCGCAGTGCAGAATATTTACTGGTGGAGGGAACTGAGTTTTGGGTAGTAAAACCAGAGCTTTCCATTACAGGGATTAGTGGTTTAGAAACATTGCTATCAGGGAATTATATTGCGGTTGAATCAGGCAGTGGAAATCGCAAGCGCAATTTTGTCGCCCTGGACCAGCCCCCCGCGTTTATTCGTGGGGATGGTTTACGTGTCGTTTTACAGTCCCGTCGCTTGGGCTCTTTAAGTCGCGGGTCGCCGGTATATTATCGTCAATTGCGAGTCGGGCAGGTAGCGGATTACCGTTTGGATCGAAATGGAAGCGAAGTCAGTATCGAATTATTTATTCGCCGCGAATATGCTTATCTGGTCCACCGGGGTAGTCGCTTTTGGAATAGTTCTGGAATTTCTATTGAAGGTGGCATCAGTGGAATCAGCGTCAACTTGGAATCTCTCGCAGCACTTTTTGCTGGCGGGGTCAGTTTTTACACCCCGGAAAATCAACGCCAATCTCCACTTGCTGTAAATGGTAGTGAATTTAAGTTATACAAAAATTTTTCTGCAGCGGATGCGGGAATTCCAGTGACATTGAATTTTGATCAGGGGGTCAATGTCACTCCTGAAACTACAAAAGTTTATTATCAAGGTATCCAGGTCGGGGAAGTCAGCGCTGCCAAAGCGAATAACCGTTTAAATGGTATGGAAGTAAAAGTCCTTATGGATCCGACTACCGATGAATTACTCACCGAAAATACTCGCTTCTGGTTAGCTCCTCCTACCCTGGATTTTACCGGCGGGCTTAATGATCTAATCCAGGGAAATCGTATAGAAGTGGATCTGCGTAAAGGGCAGCGCTCACAGCGGAATTTTACTGCTCGGACATCTGCACCACCGATGGATCCTCGTGTGCCAGGGCTACACTTACGCTTGACTTCGCGTAACCCAGGATCATTGCAGCGCGGTGCTCCAGTTTATTTTCGCCGTATAGAAGTGGGAAAAGTTCAGGGAATGGAGCTACGAAGGGATGGCGAAGGCGTAGAAGTTTATGTCGTGATAGAGCCCCGCTATGCCCACTTTGTGCAGGAAGGCGTTCGGTTCTGGAATGTGAGCGGATTGCGGGCTACAGCAAGCTTGACCGAGGGGGTGGAAGTGGAGGCAGATTCGCTGATGTCACTTCTGCGTGGCGGTATCGCCTTTGGCATACGCCGGGAAGACCTTGGAAAAGGCGGGCAGGCAAAAAATGGAGACCAGTTCCCTCTTTTCAGCAGTCGGGAAGCGGCTATGGAGGGGGGAATACAAATTCAAGTCAGCCTTGTCAGTGCCGAGGGGCTGAGAGTTGGAGCACCGTTGCGCTACCGCGGGGTACAAGTTGGAGAGATTACTCGCCTGAGACTCGATCGCTCTTTGGGCGAGGTGTGGGCCAGGGCCAAGCTTTATCATCGCGGAGAGCAGTTTGCTCGGGAGGGCACACGTATATGGGTGGTTTCCCCGCAAATTAGTATCGATAAGATTGCCCATCTGGATACCCTGATTACAGGGCGCTACCTGGCGCTTGAGCCTGGCTTAGGAGATCCACAGACAAAGTTTTACGCTTTGGAACAGGCACCGGAAGAGGATCTTGCAGAAACTTTTACTCGCCCTGGACTGGGAATTATCCTGGATGCTGCGAGGCGAGGATCTCTGGTAGCAGGGAGTCCGGTTTATTATCGCCAGGTAAAAGTGGGAGAGGTTACAGGTTTTTCCTTGGGGGAGTATGCTGATCGAGTGTATATCTATGTTCATATCGAACCCCAATACCAGCCCCTGGTGCGAGAGCACACGGTGTTTTGGAATGCCAGTGGCGTCGATGTGAATTTCGGTCTGAAAAGTGGGCTTAATATCAACACAGAATCGGCTCAGGCCCTGTTGCAGGGGGGGATCGCATTTGCCACGCCAGAAGCCCCTTTTATGGGATTTGAAGTGGAGTCGGGCAGCCATTTCCCTCTCTACCCGAAAGCTGAACCCAAGTGGTATACCTGGAGTCCTAAGATAGAACTTTACGGCACGGTCGAACCAGTAAAATAAGTACGGGAATGTAGGAGTTTTTATGCGCTATTTATTAACAGGCTTGCTGAGTATCTTGGTATTGGCGGGTTGCCAGGAGATACAGGTTGAAAAAGCCGCTACCGGGGAGCCACCGGTTGCCTTTGCCACGTATAAATGGGGGGTAGCGCCGTTGAGTGGCTCAGAAGATGCCTCTGCCCAGCTGGTGGAGTTGGATGAAGAAATGCGGGATACCGTTGCCGCAGAGTTACAGCAACGAGGATATCGCCAAGTCTCCCAGGACCAGGATGCGGATATGGTGGTGGATTACCAGGTTGCGGTAGTCGATGAGTTTTTCTCCGGTGATACCCGAGATCCCAGCTGGGACAAACAGTTTGATAGCAATGCGCCACAGGATGTGGTGGAACTACCGCCCCTGACAGATGCCCCCTTGGTGATTATGAGTGTGGGTATTGGGCGCCCGGGCGGGGCTGTGATTTGGGGGGGGAGAGCCAGCGAATTGTTAACACGCCCCGATAGTATTGAGCAGCGTCAACGACTGATCGCCAATGGGGTTAGCGCTCTTTTGCGGGATTTGCCCCCGGCCTATCAATAAGTACGATTTGGCACGAAACGAAAAACAAGATTTAGCAGCCGCCGGGTTAAAGGTGGCTGCTATTCACCGCTAGCGCCCTTTCTTCATCAGGTTTTCGTATAGATCGATATAGGAGTCGACGATAACCTGTTTCGCATAAGTCGTTGCGTACTCCTCGGCCGCATTTTCGATCAGGCTTTGGCGCAATTCCGGCGACTCGATAACGGACTTCATGGCTTTGGCCAGTTCATCGGCATTATCGATAGGGGTAATCAGACCGGTTTTGCCATTGGTAATCACTTCTCCAGGGCCCTGAGAGTCTGTCGCTACTATAGGGCAGCGATGGGCCCAGGACTCCATCACAATAGAGCCCAGGCCCTCATGTCGAGAAGGGCACACGAACATATCCGCAGTGCGCATCAGGGTGGTGACATCATTGCGCCAACCGAGGAAGCGAACCCGCTCTTCCAGGCCGAGTTGATGGCACAGGGATTTCAACTTGCTCTCCTCAGGGCCACTACCTGCAAGCCACAGAGTGGCGTTGGGTACCTGGGTGAGTGAATGCAGGAGGGTGTCGAACCCTTTATTGATATGTAGGCGGCCTGCAGCCAGGATCAGGGGCCGGTCTTCCGGAGTATTGAAGCTATTTCTAGGCAGCGGATTAACAGGTGTCTCATCGGCAAAATTGGGGATATGGAAAATCTTATCCTTGGGGATGCCTCCGTCCCTTAAATGCTGGCAGATACCTTTGCTGATGCCGATCCAATAATCTGCGTGACGGTAATACTTCAGGTTGTAATAGTGCCCTAGGCGGCTTACCAATCGGTATTTTTCAGAGTTGGGGGTGATTGAAGTGGCACGTCCCATCCAAGTCATCACGATATCCGGTTGCCATTGGTTCAGGGCATCCCGATATTTTTTTCGGCCGAGAAAATCCAGCTTGCCACCAAATTTAAAACCTTCGGTTTCAACACTGTTGCTACGCAGTGCCTGTACCCGGTGATCGTGGTTGCGAATAAACGCTTTTTCTGTAATTTCGCTGCGGGGATTTAATCCACTGACGAGACGCACAAAGAAATTCTCAGCACCACCGTGCTCAGCACCGGCGAGTATTTGTGCGACTCGAATTGGGTTATTACTCATAATCTATTGCATCTGATCGAATAGAGTGGGTGCAACACTACCTGAGTGTGCCATCCAGATTGATATCTTGAGCCCAAGCATAGTCGTGGCTAAAAGGCTGTAAGCTTGTGGCTTCGACAATGTACTGAGCGTAGAGCTTCGAGTTCATTTCATTGTGGAAAAACTCCCTGGCCCGTGCGGCCCAGGCGCGTCGCTTGGCATCGTCACCGTTAAATTCGCGGATTTTTTCTAATAGGTCCTGCTCATCGGAGAAATAAACGACGCTCTCAGCAGGCAACAAGTCGTCAAAATGTAATTTATCACTGGTGAACTGCAAAATACCGTTGCCCGCCAACTGCGCCATGCGTGCTGAGGAATACCAGTAATGGGTATCTTGGCGATTGAAATTCAGTCCCATTTTGGTTTGAGATAGAGCGTGGTCGTAGTCGCGGCCCCAAACGGGAGCCTCGCCGAAGCTGCCATAGGTTTTAAAGTTCAGCGAATCCCCCAAGGCATCTTTCAGGTTTTTAACCATTTGCAGACGCTTGGTGAAATTATTGCTGTTACTGCAGAAAAGCAGGTCGATGGCTAAATCTGTGCGTTCAGCGTTATTGAGGTTTTCAATCGAGGGTTCAACTGGGTTCGGCATGTGATAAACACGAGCACCAAAGCCCTCAAATATTTTCAGTTCTCTTCGCCCGGTGGATACAAAAACTGCATCGGCGACTTCCGCGCGGTATTTGATTCGTTCGACATTGCTGGGAACAAAGAGGGGATCATTATTGCAGTGAGCGATAAAGCAATTGGGCAGGCGTTGCTTAATGGCCTTCAAAGTGTCGTTAGTGATCATATCGCAGTGGCCTGCAATGATGAGGTCTGGCTCAAAGGCCTCGACAGTTTCCATCAAGCGTCGGTTCGCCTTTTTTACACCCAGGTCGCGAATACCAAAGGGTGCCTCAAATGCGGCGATATCGCGGTCGCTGAACACTTGGGTGTAGTGGTCATTTTTAATCAGGCCGAAGGTGAGCTTTTGTGCCCAGCTAACCCTTGTCTTGCCATAGCGCCGTAGCTGCTGATAGGCGATATTCAGCACTCTCATGTTGTGTACTCTCGAAATTCAACACGGAAACCCGGATAGCCTCTGCAGTCAGCGGCTGGTACGGTGGGCGCAGAGTATAACAGCTGGTACCCCGGTCTTGTCGCGGAAGCAGCGCGGCAAAACCGAAACCTAGGGAAAGACGAACCATGCCACAAGATAACAGTCGAACTGATTTAAACCCGGAGTTCACCGCTGATTCGGTAGACATAATTTCCAGGGAAACCGTGTTTAAGGGATTTTTCACTATGGTGCGCCTGCGATTGCGCCACCGCTTGTTTCGCGGGGGTTGGAGCAATGAAATAGAGCGGGAACTGTTTCAGCGCGGAGAGGCCGTTGGAGTCTTACTTTACGATCCTGTCAGGGACCTGTTGGCACTTACCGAGCAATTCCGCACTGGTGCCCTGGGGCGCCCAGCAGGGCCTTGGTGTCTTGAAGTGGTAGCCGGTATGGTGGAGAAAGGGGAGAGTCTGGAGGATGTAGCGCGCAGAGAGGTGTTGGAAGAATCTGGATGTACTGTGGACGCCCTGCATTTTATCCACAGTTATATCCCCAGCCCAGGGGCAGCTCGGAGCGGATACATCTGTATTGTGCCCTGGTAGATTTGGAGCAGGCCGAGGGCGTATTCGGCTTGGCTGAGGAAAATGAGGATATCCGTTTGCGGGTATTCCCGAGGCAGAACGTCGTAGATGCGATGCGGGGGAATTACGGCCCGGGAGAAAACCCGATAGACAATGCCACCACACTGATTTCGGTGCAGTGGCTAGAGTTAAATCGGAAGCAGTTTACTCATATGACGCCACCCTCCTGAGCGGTCACAGCTCTTTGCGCTACTTTACCCGCACAAAAGGTAAACTGAGATGTAAGTCACGGCGGCAAATGAATTGGAGTGTTGATAATGGCTCTAGTACGTGAGGTAGGTGCGCGCCAGCGCAGGCAGATGAAAATGTCGCCAAATGGCAACGGTAAAGCAGTATATCGCGTCGATTTACCGTCTTATCATGCCGACTGCGACGCTAACTACCTACGTCTACTGAGGCTGCTACCTGAGCTTTCAGAGAGAGAGCAATGGTGCTATCAAATCCCTGGTGGCAGCTTAAAGCTGAGAGTGGTAGCGAGATCCAGGTACACCACAGAAGTGTCACTGGACGCAGAGGTAAATCTCAGTGAAAGCCACTGGCTGGCATCTCCCAACCTGACCGCTCGTCTCTATCACGATGCGCGGATGGCAGAGGTGATAGCAGTTAATGGCTGTGGACCGGTAGGTGGTAAAGGAGTGGATATCGCTTACCCAAATTCCCGTATGCAGCGCGCAGATGAGAGGCCTCAGGCCAACCGTTTTCTCGGTGAGTGGCTTGAGTACTGTCTTGCAAATGGTCGCGCAGAATTTCAATTAGTGCTGGATGGCCGAAAAATTTAATTCTGCGGTAGAACACATGGATGTGATTACAAGGTGAGCAAGTGATTCGCGAGCACAATGAGCCTAGCAGGTCCGATAAGACCAATTCATATCGTCTGATCCAAATAACAGACCCACACATTGGCAGCCGGCCGGATTATCAATTACTGGGTTTGGATACCGGTCATACTTTGGATGAGGTACTGTCCGCAATCGTTTCCAGACAGCAGGCAGCGCAACTGCTGGTGGCGACAGGAGATATTAGCGCGAATGGGGCCGAGGCCTCTTACCGCCGGTTTCTTCAGAAAATGCGCAGGGTGCAGAAACCTTGGTACTGGCTACCGGGGAATCACGACTTAAGCTCTCGTATGAAACAGCTAGCCCCACAACGCTGTACAGAAGTGGTTGCCCTAGGAAATTGGCGCCTCTTGCTTCTCGATACCAGTGTTGAAAACCAGATATGTGGCGGTCTCAGCGAAGCTCAGCTTGAGCGTTTGCAGCTGCTGCTTTGGGAAACCCGGGAACACCCGGTAATGATCATGATGCACCACCAACCGGTACAGGTGGGTAGTAAGTGGATTGATGGCCATATGTTGCGCGATGGACGTGAGCAACTCTTGCAAATGGTATCCAAAGCGCCCCAAGTCAAAGCGCTCGTGTGGGGCCATGTACATCAGCAGTTTGATAATCATGAGGGTCGGGTCGGCTTACATGCGACACCTTCCACGTCTGTACAATTTACTCCGGGTAGTGGGCCTTTTGCTGTAGACGACGAGATGCCGGGATATCGTTGGTTCGATTTATATGATGACGGTAGCTATAAAACCGGGGTCGAACGGGTTGAGGTTTCAAAATACTCTGTCGATTTTGCGTCTTCCGGCTACTGAGTCACTTCTCCTTGAAATGTGCCTACTTTTTTGAAGTCCCACTTTGTGGGATTTCTATCGTTTTATTTGAGAGTTTCTAGCTCGCCTTTATTTGTAAAGCCTCCCTTTGCGAACTTACCATTATCTTTTTTGTCTTCTGACCGTACAATGAAATTTCCCCAGACTTATGATCATTGATGATATTTGTTTAATGGGGCATACCAGAATCAATAGTAGTATTTGACAGTTGATAAAATACGCTAATAGGTACTGGGGTTTTATTTGTGCTACTGCCCCTCATTTCATGCGTATTTTGCAGCTACTCCGTCAGTTAAGTGGATAACATCGGGAAGTGAGGAATAATAATGAACAGAATATTTGTTTTACCGCTCATTGGCTTGGCGTTATTAGTCGGCGCCTGTGCACAGAACCCCAGTAAGGTGGGAGAGTCAAAGCTGGCAGTGCAGGAGGATAGCCAAGGTTTGGTTCCCAGATCCAGCTCGTTGGATGAAGTTGCTGCGGCCTTTGCTTTTGATATGAGCGGCTCCAAAGTGTTTATTGCCCCTGTGCAAATTGGCTACACCAAGCGCTTTTCTTCGGTGCCGCGCACCCGCTACAGAGAGAAAGATTACGAGCTGGATGATAGGGACCTACAGCAGATGAATGCACTGTTGGTCAAAACGTTTGCCGAGAAGTTTCTCGAACCCCGTAACAGCGTGATAGCAGAGGAGCAGGAAGAGGCAGATTATACATTGTCCTTATCCCTGGAGAAATTTTCGGTAGCTGCGCCACTGGACCCCTCTCCCTGGACCTGGCGCGTCTACACCGAGCAGAGTGCCTATGGTGTACTGGTTGGAACTCTTTATGATCGAGAGGGCAATGCAGTGATGCGCTTCCGGGATCGCCGCGATATCGGTGAGAACTTTGGTGCCTATGGCCCGGGTGGACGCTTGGAGCGCTTTACCAGTGTTACTTTCTGGTCTGATATGCGTGTAGATATGGGGCGGGCCTTTGCCAGTTTGAATCGCACATTGCTGTGATTCCCACACGGTTTGAGGCTTCTGGTTACATAGCGCCCCCGATTGACGATATGGGCGCTATAATCACCGCCTATGCAAACTAATGATCTTCAGGGAAGGCCGGTGCTGATATATCTGCACGGCTTCCTTTCATCACCACAGTCCTTCAAATGCCAGTTGATGCGGGAACGGCTCCAGGCCCAATACCCGCATGTTACCTTCTGTGCACCGCAGATTCCTCCCTATACAGAGGAGGCGCAGAAATCTTTGGTGGCTCTTGTGGAGGATCTCCTTCGGCAGTCCGATAGGGGGCCCATTGGACTGGTAGGGAGTTCTATGGGGGGCTTTTGGTGCACTTACCTTGGTGAGCGCTTCCGATTGCCCGCTGTACTGATAAATCCTGCAGTGCGCCCCGCGCGCTTTATTCCAGCCTATGTGGGGAAGGTTTTAAAACCCTATAGCGGTGAAGAAGAGGAATTCCGTCTTACCCAGGTTGATGTAGATGCCATGCAGCGGGTACAGGCTGAATTGGAGAAGCCATTACAGAGTCGCTACTGGTTACTCGCCCAGCGCGGGGATGAAGTTCTGGATTATCGCGATGCGCAGGATTTCTACCAAGGGCAACGCCAGACCATTGAAGACGGTGGCGATCATAGTTTTCAGGAGTTCGCACGCTATTGCGACCCTATCACCGAATTTCTATTTAACGAGCAGTAATCAATAAGAATTATGGCTAATTATTCCGCCGAAGATATTGAGGTACTCACGGGACTAGATCCGGTGCGTAAGCGCCCCGGGATGTATACCGATACCGCACGCCCAAATCACCTGGCTCAGGAGGTAATCGACAACAGTGTCGACGAAGCCCTGGCCGGACATGCCAAGAAAATTGAAGTGGTGTTACACAAGGACCACTCGCTTTCTGTCAGCGACAACGGCCGCGGTATGCCTGTCGATATCCACCCTGAGCAGGGACGGCCTGGTGTAGAGGTTATCCTCTCCACTCTGCACGCCGGCGGTAAGTTTTCCAATGATAATTACCAATTCTCCGGCGGCCTTCACGGCGTCGGTGTTTCGGTGGTTAATGCCCTCTCAAAAGTGCTGGAGGTTACTATCCAGCGAGATGGCAAGGTTCATCGCATTGGCTTTAAGGATGGTGAAAAGGCCTCCGACCTGGAAGTAGTAGGTGAGTGCGGCAAGCGCACAACAGGCACCAGTGTTCGCTTCTTACCAGATCCCCAATATTTTGATTCCGCTAAATTTTCAGTGGTGCGCCTACGACACCTTCTGCGTGCCAAGGCGGTTCTCTGCCCGGGTCTCACGGTTACGTTTATCAATGAGCAGGATGGCGAGTCCGATGAGTGGTATTACGAAGATGGCCTAAAGGACTATTTGGCCGCTGCAAATCAGGGCTGGGAAGTACTGCCAGCAGAACCATTTGTAGGCAGTTTTGCAGCTACTACTGAGGCGGCAGACTGGGCGGTCCAATGGTTACCAGAGGGCGGAGAGGTCACCGCTGAGTCCTACGTAAACTTGATTCCCACCGCTCAGGGCGGTACCCATGTCAACGGTTTGCGGGCTGGCCTGCTGGAAGCAATGCGCGAATACTGTGAAATTCGCAATCTGCTACCGCGCGGAATTAAATTGGGACCAGAAGATATTTGGAGCCAGTGTTCTTACGTTCTCTCTGCCAAGCTGGCTGACCCTCAATTCTCTGGCCAGACAAAAGAAAGGCTTTCCTCCCGTGAAGCGACTGCATTTATTTCCGGTGTCGCCAAAGATGCATTCAGCTTGTGGCTGAACCAGCATACGGAAGAGGGCGATAAACTGGCGGAACTGTGTATTGGCAACGCACAGAAGCGCATGCGCTCCGCGAAAAAAGTTGCACGTAAAAAAGTTACTCAGGGACCGGCCTTGCCTGGCAAACTGGCAGACTGCTCCAGTGGCGATACCACGCGCTCCGAACTCTTTCTGGTGGAGGGTGATTCGGCCGGTGGCTCCGCCAAGCAGGCGCGAGATCGGGAGTTCCAGGCTATCATGCCTCTGCGCGGTAAAATCCTGAATACCTGGGAAGTTGACTCAGGGGAAATTCTCGCTAGCCAGGAGGTACATGATATTGCTGTAGCCCTCGGTGTGGACCCGGGCAGCGATAACCTGGAAGGCTTGCGTTACAACAAGATCTGTATCCTCGCCGATGCCGACTCAGACGGACTGCATATTGCTACGCTGTTATGCGCGCTTTTCTTACGTCATTTCCGGCCGTTGGTCACTAACGGTCATGTCTATGTGGCCATGCCCCCACTGTTCCGAATTGATATCGGTAAAGACGTTTATTATGCGCTGGATGAATCTGAGAAACAGGGCATTCTCGATCGTATCAGTGCAGAAAAGAAAAAGGGCAAGATTCAGGTAACCCGATTTAAGGGATTGGGAGAAATGAATCCTATGCAATTGCGTGAGACTACGATGGATCCCAATACCCGACGTCTCGTACAGCTTTATATAGATTCAGGAGATGACAGTAATCAACTACTAGATATGCTCCTGGCTAAAAAGCGTGCTGGAGACCGCAAGCAGTGGCTGGAAAGTAAAGGGAATCTGGCTGAAGTGGGTTAAGCCCTTAGCTTTCTAACATAGATATTGGTGTTGCCTTAGTGTACTAAGGCAACAGATCAATGCATATGATTAATATGGAGCGCTCTTCCTTTTGAGGGGCTCTATCTCTCTTTCAGAAGTTGTATCAGTTATTCAACTTAATGGATGCCATTTCAGCTGGATATTATTTAATTCCTTTAGTTTAAATTTCTTGTTTTAGAATTATACTTATTTAAAACAGGCAGCTTCATTGATGCGAAAATATATAGCCTTAGCATCTATGTGATATTTTCGATAAAAAAGAAGTGCACAAATCAATCCATTCTATTTGGTTTTACTATTTTGTCCTTTTCTAATTACCTATAGTCTAAATATTTTTAAAAGATGAAATAAGCACCATGTGACAAGTGCCTATATAATGTCTTGACAGTGAGACTAGCAGTTTCGGGTATTTTCAAAGTCTAAAGCGACAGCATCAAAAGTTATATAATTAATGCCTGCTTGACGAGATTAAGTTTTGAGTATGCTGTGGGATACATTAAGTGCCGTTGGTGAGCTTGTTGGTGCCTTTGCGGTTGTCGCATCTTTAGTCTATCTTGCCGCTTTAATAAGAGTTCAGAATAAAGAATCGAAGATCGCTTCTATGCATGAAATATCCATTGCTCATCGAGAAGCTGTGGCAGCAATTTGTGACGGACCAATGGCAGACATCTTTGCGAAGGCGATGAAGGATTTTGATTCTTTGTCGAGTGCCGATACTTTAAGGATCATTGGTTTTGTATATCGTTTTTTTAAGATCTGGGAAGAAGCTTATTTCCAATACAAGGCAAACAGGTTGGATTTTACTATTTGGGACTCAATGACTCGTCAATATACAGCATACTTATCAATGGCACCTTTTAAAAGGATATGGGAGTTGCGCTCTGAATATGTGGCTCCCGAATTCCGTGATTATGTTAATTCAAGGAAGCCAGTAGAGTTGGTTTTGCCAAATTCAATTAGAAATATGGGTGATTCCAAAGGTTAATCTTAAATCATGCCTTAATAGGGAGTTGATATATCTAGCTGTTGTAATAGGAATGGTCATATTAAATTTAGCTACTGGTAGTATCACTCTCAACAAAATCAATAATAACCTAATTGTGAAAGAGGTATTTTTCTTCCTGAGTACCAGTGGGAGTTTGTATGACCGAAAGTCAACCCAAAATATATAATGAAAATTGTGAGGTCATGGGATTTGATAAATCCTGGATGAAACCGTGGATTCGAAAAATACGTGCAGAGCGAGCTAGAAGAGTAGTTGAGTATCTAATAGCTTGAGTTCCAAATAAGTATTGGAATGCTCATAGATTTTTTGTCATAAGAAATGACTAATACACCTTTTTAAGCTGCTTTCATGCGTAAAAGGTATGAGATGCGATAAAAATAGTGCTCTATTATTTAAGCGGCTAGAAATCCATATTTCTTCTTTTTGATGCACGAAAATTTTTAAGCTGTCATCTCCTCATCGATTTATTTTGTGCAATCATGTGGGGTATCTGGCTTTAAATTTCTAAAAATATATCCGTATTTTTGTTTGCTAAGAAATTTTGAGTCACATTTCTTTATGAACATGTACCCTCAAGTTCGGACAGATGTCTAGCCATTTAAGACTTTTAGTTGGATCTGTAGTTCTAATTCAGGGAGTAAAAATATTTTTTTTAAAAAAAGTTCACTCTGTCATTTGAATCTTGTAGGCTGCTTAAAAGTAGCAGAATATTTAGATGGCAGTTTCATTATGAGTGACTTATAAAGTCTTGGCTGCAATGTGAAGAGTGATAGTTTATAGGTTAAATTAACAAGTTATGTTTATAGGTATTGCTATTGATTTTGTATTGGTCGGTTGCTCCATTTGGTGTGCAGGATAATTGGTGCAAACCCAACAATAAAAGATAAATAGTATAGACATTGATGAGAATTTTCCACTTTGTTTGGCAGTTATTACTGCCGGATGCTGAACAAAGGTATAAGTAATAATGTCTGCTCGTCTGAGTGTTTGCTTTATATGTTTTTTATGCTGGTTATTTCGGCGTTAAAATTCATGTAAGCTATTGTGAGTTCAAGAAGTGAAATTCTAAATCTTAATTGGCAAATTAATAGTGCAGTCTGAGCCCTTAATCCTGCAAGGCTCTAAAAGAGAATAAAGCCTTTATCTATAAAAGAGGCTATTTATTTGCGAATATATGCGAAATTTATTCTAATTTTACTTCTCGCATTAGTTCTTGTTGGAGATATTTTATTGCTAAGGCGATGCGAGAGTAGTCTGTATTGTCTGTATTTATAATGAAAATTATATCTACTCCAGCACCAAGAATAAGAGAGTTTTGAAAAATGACACGATGACCTATAAGGAAAACATACGGTGAGATTTAATATTAACTTGGCAATTTTGATGTTCAGTGCATATCTTTCAGGTTGTAGTGGGTCTTCGAGCGGGGGAGATGATCCAGACACAGGTGGCGAGCTTGCAGCTGCTGCGATGGCGGTCCATTATGAGAAACCTAAAACGCTAACCTTTCGCTGGAGCGATGTTTCTGGGGCAACTTATTATCAGTTATTTGAAAATGCTGATGGGCACTCTGGGTTTGAACCTATTGGAAATCCCATTGCGCCAAAAGAAGAGCGCATTGAATTAGTGGTGCCTTTATTCAAAAAGCTTAATGCCCAATACTTATTGCAAACCTGCGATGATCAGAGATGTATCGATTCTGATGCAGTAGCGATTGATCAGGATGTGATAGGTAGTATCGGTTATTTTAAACCCAGTAATACGGATGCTGACGATCAGTTTGGTTGGAATCTAGCAATTAGCGATGATGGCAACCTGCTTGCAGTAGGTGCTCCTCGCGAAGATAGCGGTGGTGACCAAGAGGATAACCTGACACCTGATTCAGGTGCAGTTTATATTTTTAGTCGGGAAGATGGCGAATGGACACAGCAAGCCTATCTTAAGTCTCCAGATCCTCAAGAAGCTGCAGAGTTTGGAACTGCATTGAGCCTTAGCGATGATGGTTATACGCTTGCAGTAGGGGCATTCAAGGAGAATGGGGAAAATGATAATTTTTCTGCGGGCGCTGTTCATATTTTTTCCCGAAGTAATGAAGGTTGGGTCCATAGCGCCCGACTTCAAGCGGACAATCAAGGAAATAATGACCTATTTGGTTATGCCCTTAGCCTTAGTGGGAATGGTTCTACTTTAGCAGTAACCGCACCCAGTGAAGATGGTGGTCTTGATGGCGATTCTATTGAAGATTCTGGAGCGGTATATGTGTTCCTTAATGAGGAGGGAAGTTGGTCACAGTATGCCTATATTAAGGCTGCTGATAGTTCTGAGGGGTTAGGTTTTGGTTCTTCGATAAGCCTTGATGATGCCGGGGCTTCATTCGCAGTTGGGGCTTATGCTGACAATACAGAGGCAGGTTCCGTTTATCTATACCAGTTGGATGGTGAATCCTGGGTAGAAGATAGCAAGATATCGGCTAGTAATCCTGTCGCTGGTGATTGGTTTGGATTTGCGCTCAATTTAAGTGGTAATGGGCAAACTCTAGCAGTTGGCGCCCCATTACAAAGTGGATCTAACAGTGGCGCTGTCTACATTTTTTCTCGAAAAGAAAACGCTTGGGAGCAAACTGCCTATTTGAAAGCTTCCAATCCTCATGTATCGGCTTACTTTGGAGAGGCGGTAAACCTGAGTGATGATGGCAGTTTTATAGCCGTGGGAGCATGGGGAGAGAAAAGCTATAGCCAAGGATTGTTCGGAGATAGTACAGACGAATCTTCAAATAAAGCAGGAGCAGTTTATACCTATATATTTAATGGCGTAGACTGGTCTAGTGAGGCTTATATTAAGGCGAGCAACACAGACTCGGGAGACAAATTTGGTGGCTCTGTTGCGCTAAGTGGAGATGGAGCTAGTTTAGCAGTAGGGGCGAACGGTGAAGGAAGTGCCGATAGTGGTTTGCTCGCAAGCCCTGAGAACAATGAAGCTTATTCTGCAGGAGCGGTTTATATTTATTGATTGGGCTGTATAATTTGTATTTACGTATAAAGTTAGTTGTTTGAGTTTAAATGGTATTGTTATCATTAATATAGACCGAACGGAATACGTACAATGTAAATTTTAGAGATCTTTATTCTAAGTATAGATTTTAGGCTGCTCAGGTAAATCAAAAGATTTTCCTAGAGCAGCAATATATCTAGAGTTTTAGCTAAAGCTTAGCTGAATAGTGAAAGAAAAGGATATCTTTAATATTTATAACTCTCTTTAAGTCTGAGCTTGTAATCAAGCTCAGCTAGTGAAATGTGAGTTTGGTTCTAAATTTTAATCTCATACTTATATTTAGTTCAATTCTTTAATGCATAAGTATTTGTTCGCTTTTTCTTGAGTAGATGGCGCGAAGTACTTTTTTGCTAATCTGAGGCAGTCCTTCTATCGATATTGGGGAGGCAGCAAAATGTGTGGGCTGCTAGCTGTATTTTCAAATACCGTTGTATACAACCGGGAACAGATTTATCGAGCATTACAGACTCTTTCCCATCGAGGGCCTGATGGTGAAGGGTTCTGGTCATCAGGAGATGGACGGGCCTGGCTGGCTCATAAGCGCCTCAGTATTATTGACTTGGAAGGTGGTCAGCAGCCACTATTGAGTGATGATGGAGAGGTAGCCTGCATTGTTAATGGTGAATTTTATAATTATTTAGAGATAAAAGATGATTTGATAAGGCGGAACTATCGTTTTCTTACACAATCGGATAGTGAAATACTTATCGGCCTATATCAAGAGTTTGGTGTTTATTGCCTGGAATATCTACGAGGAGAATTTTCTTTCGTACTTTACGATAAAAGAAAAAACTTAATATTTTCTGCTCGAGATAGGTTTGGAATAAAACCTCTATTTTATTGTTGGGTAGATGGATGCTTGTGTTTTGCATCAGAAGTTAAGGCCTTCAAAGCGCTTGGCTTGCCGATAGATTGGAATCCACATACTTTTTGGCAAGAAATTAGCTTCTTGCATGCTCCAGCTTCTAGTTTGTTTAAAAATATTCATGAGCTTCCTCCTGGTCATTATGGTTTGGCCTATTTGGATGATCTACAATTTTCGACTCATATTTATTGGAATTTACACTTCCCCACTATTGCGGAACAAGGAAGTAATGTTTTCGATGAGAAAGAGGTTATTAGTGAGGTGCGCAAGCGCTTCTCTGAATCGATTAAGTTAAGGCTCAAAGCTGATGTACCTGTTGCCTGCTATTTGAGTGGTGGCATAGATGCCTCTTCCGTGCTTGGTATAGCGCAAGGTATGGTGGATAAGCCGATCGATGCATTCACCTTATCTTTTGATCATCCGGCCTATGATGAGTCCTCTAACGCAAAATCCATGACTGATTACTTGGGAAGTAATTATCACCCTGTTGAAATTGATAGTGACACACTGATCAGTTGCTTTGAGGATACTGCTTATACCGGCGAAAAAATGTTCTTTAACGGTAACGCTATCACTAAATATGTTCTAAGCCGAGTTGTTCGAGAGCACGGTTATAAAGTGGTTCTTACTGGGGATGGAGCAGATGAAGTATTTGCTGGTTACGGTTGGTTCAGGCAAGATTTTATCGAATATTATTTAGATACAATTCCAAAAAAAGAAAAGCAAGCTATCTTGCAGAAATTGCAGTCTGGTGATCCTGTTTCCGAAGGCGTTTTTATGGCCTCTACAAGACTGCATCAGTCACAGGTGGTGAAGTCAGCCCTTGGCTTCTTTCCAAACTGGATGCAGAGCTTTATGGATATGGGCAAAAAGATATTCCCATTGTTTTGTGAGGATTATGCCAAGTATATACAGCACTTACAGCCTGCAGAAACCCTGTTGGAACACTTGGGAGGTGCCTTTTCGGTTAAGAACAGGTCTATTTTATCAAAAAGTCTATATACCTTTACCAAGTCTATGCTGCCCCACTATGTTCTTACAATGATGGGGGATAGAACAGAAATGGCTCACTCTATCGAAGGGCGCCAACCGTTTCTGGATCATCACCTGGTTGAGTATGTCTCAGTATTGCCGGATAAATACAAGATTCGCGGGTTAACGGAGAAATATATACTCAGAGAAGCCATGAAACCTGTGTTAACAGAGCAAGTATACAAGAAGCAAAAACAGCCTCTTTGGACTCCGCCACTTACGGATAAGAAAAACAGGAAACTTTATGAATATATGAAGGATATTGTTCATAGCCGTGCTACTTTGGATATGCCGTTTTTGGACCATAAGAAGGCAATTAGATTTTTTGAGAAGAGTGATAGCTTATTGAAAGCCGATCAGAATGTTGTTGATGCTGTAAAATACCTTATCGTGAGTGGCATTTTGTTGCACAAGCGATTGGTTATGTCTTAGGATTTAATTTTCTACTTTTGATGGTTTTGATGGTTTACTCCAGATATTAAAATAAAAGGTAAAATAACCATTCTTTAGCAGGAGCTGCAGTGCAGGAGTTTCTCAAAATTGAGCCCGAATAAAATACTTCTATCCGGGCGTTTTGGTATTCTAGTTTCTCCCAGCAATTACCCCGCCATCAGCGTCCCAAATGGCTCCAGTTACCCAACTTGCTTTGTCGCTTAAAAGAAAGTCTACGACATCAGCGATGTCCTTGGGGGTACCAACTCTGCCAATAGGGTGAAAGCTATCGAAGGAGGCAAGTACTTGGTCTATTTCCCCTGGATCGATAAAGGATTCATAAATAGGCGTCTTAACCACCGCAGGGGATACTGCATTAACCCGAATATTGTGATCGGCCAGCTCCATCGCCATATGTTGGGTGAGCGAATGTAAACCGGCTTTGGCCATTGAATAGGCAGAGGAGGGTGTCGCCTTTACCGATTGCTTGGCCCACATGGAGCCAATATTCACTATACTCCCTCCGCCGTTGTCTACCATGTTTCTTGTTACGGCCTGGCTAATAAAGAAGGTGGCACGGTTGAGGTCGAGATAAGTGTCGTAGTCTTCCCGGGTATGTTCAAGAAATGCAGTAGGATTAAAATATCCAGCGGCGTTTACCAGGTATTTAAAATGATGATTGCTGGATTTTATATATTCGATAATATTGCTGATATCAGCCTGTTGATAGAGGTCTGCCTGAAGTGCTTCTGCAGAGCCCATCTGAGTTAATTCGTTGTGGGCTCTTTCAAGTTTGTTGAGATTATTGCCAATAATAACTGTGTGAATTCCCTGTTTCACCAGCAGGTTTGCAATGGCGAGTCCTATACCACTGGAACCACCAACGATTAAGGCAACTTCTTTTTGTTCAGTAGAATCTGGTCTTTTAGTGGAGTCACTCATATTATTTCCTCACTGAGATATGCTCATTACGTGAGTGGAGTTTAGAAAAGAACCGGATAGGTTGAAAAGTAAGCACAAAATGGTGTACTAGTTACTTTTTGGTAAGTATTGATGAAATCAGAGAAAAATATGCTCACGCGAAAGCGCCCGTCCAAGAGAAGTGCCAGAATGGTTGAGACTATCTATGGCTGTAAATGGTCCCTTACTGTCTATCAGCTTCTGGCTAGAGGGGTAAATCGACCGGGGGAAATGGTTCGCAGCGTTGAGGGTTTGACTACCAAAGTCCTGAATGAATGTTTACGTAGAAATATGGAGTTCGGGATACTGGAGCGGATCAGCTATGCAGAGATTCCTCCCCGTGTGGAATATAACGTTACAGAATTTGGACAGAAATTCCTGAGAATTCTGGACGACTTGGAAAAGCTACAAGAAGAAATTGACGGCTCAGATTTATCTGAAAGTAAATAACTTTATCCCACCAATACCTTCGAGTTACACTAAGTGTCTAAATGATACTTGTCGCTCCCTATGAATGAAAAAGACTATATAGCTCGTTATGAGAAGCTTAACTTTGACGCTCCTTTAGTTACTGTGGATGCCGTTCTATTTACCTATCACGAAGGCTTTCTCAAGGTGTTATTGGTTAAGCGCTCTGCTCACCCAGAGAAAGGGAAGTGGGCTTTGCCAGGTGGGTTTGTCTCTGAAACCGAAGATAATAGTCTGGAGGCGACAGCTAACCGAAAGCTAAAAGAAAAGACATCAGTTATACCGCCCTATTTAGAGCAGCTTTATACTTTTGGAGGCCCCAGCAGGGATAAACGGGGGTGGTCGGTAACGGTTGCCTATACTGCCTTGATTGCCCACCAATGCTGTGCAAGTGCAATCAATACTGTGTCAAGTGTGGACTGGTTGCCTTACTCTCAGATATCTCAATTATCTCTGGCTTTTGATCATCAGGAAATTATTCGTCGTGCCCATGAGCGTTTGGTTCAAAAAGCGCTCTATACGATTGTGCCTGCATTTGCATTACCGGAAACTTTTACCTTGCCAGAGTTGCAGCAAGTACATGAGGCAATAATTGGGAAACCAATACAGAAAAAATCATTTCGCAGGCGAATTGAGCAGGCAAATCTGTTAGTAGATACTGGTGAAAAACGTTCAGAAAAAGGCCGGCCTGCAGCGCTCTACCGTTTGAGTGAAAGCTCCGCTGATCATAAATTTATAAGAAATTTAGAGCTTTAACTGAAAAATAGTTTAGATTCTTAAGATAAAAAATTATTAACTAATTTTTTATCTAGCTCAATCAAGTATTGGTATCCATAAGTACTATTTTCCAGGCCAGAGAGTAAACTGAAAGGAAGTTCCGAATCGTACTCTCTGGTAAGTGCTGCAAGCCCGCAGGCAATTGCGGCGACACTATCAGTATCACCACCAAAATCTATACAGGTCTTCAATAGTCCAAGGAAGTCTCGATTACTTTGTAGTGCTGTATTTACCGCAGCCAAGGTTTCTAAGGCATCACAGTTGACCTTGCCAGACCAGCTTCCTATTAATTTTAGATTGAGCTTTTTCTCAATAAGCTTGGGCAACTCAATTAGAGCTGATTTTTGGTAGATTAATAGATGTGCCATTAGGGCAACTGCTTGAGCAGATAAGATCCCCTCTTCGGTATTGTGCGTAACGCTAGCTTGGCATTTAGCCACTGTTAGTAGTTGATCAATATCGGGAATGAGCCCAAGGGGTACTGAGCGCATTGCAGCTCCGTTACGTTTGCTGTGAGGCCTTATCTTGCGAGTTAAATCCTTTCCAGTTTCACAGCTATCGAGAAGGCCTTGAAAGCCTGATGCATATCCAAGGCGAGGATCACGCTTATAAGTGTGGATAAAAGCTTGTGCAAAGTCCGACTCTTGGGGATTCGAATTCTCAAGAAGGAGCTCAGCAATAGCCAAGCTCATCTGAGTATCGTCGGTATAATAACCGGGTTTGATGCCAAGGGGATGAGAGATATACCCGTTAGCATGATTGTTATTGTTAATAATCTCACGGCTACAAAACTCAAATCCGGCTCCGTAGGCATCTCCAACTGCAATTTCGAATAACATCAAAGCCCCCTAAAAGATTACCGATTAGTTAATATTAACTGGCAACAGCCAATATATCTCTACCCTCAACAATAACTGCCCGTTTCCGAATAGTTTCCAGGTCTTGTTCTATAAGTAATTTCCCGTTGCGGTAGACGGTTTCCAGCAGATTATTACGGCTACCAATATCTTGCTCACGAATAGTGTAGGGCGTTCCGTCGGTACGATTTATTAATGCCAAGCGCCCTCTCTTGGAGCGCTTGCCGCTATCGGTGGCGGGGTCTTTGTAAACATCCCGCCATAGGCCATCGACTCGAACCGCACTGGCTTTCATGGCGAACCTCATGGTATCCCGGTTAACTTTTTGTAAAAGCTCACCTCCCATACCGAAGCTAATATTTTCAGCGCTCTGTTTTCTGGCCTTCATTGCGCTGAGGATGCCCTCAATGGTGTGTAGAGAAATCCCGTCACCCTGGATCACCCGAATAAAGTCAGGAAGTACTCGGAAACCTTTACTATTAATGGTCGCTCCGAATATTCTCATCAAGCGCTCAATAGTCTGAGTGACTATATCAACGGGATCGCCGCTATCCGGGCGAATTACCAGGGTGCCGCCATTATTTTCTACCCTCTCTTTTAATTCACCGCCCCAGATATTCTCGATAGCACTCCAAAGATCGTAGCTGTCACTCACTACGGCGACCAGACGATTGTCACCGCTGAATTGCGTCAGCATATTTTCATAGGCTTTGGCTTCCTGCTCGGGTCCCCAACTGGTCATGGTGCTGTGCTCTGCAGCGGGTATTGAAAATCCGGCCATTGGGGCTGCGTAGTAGCGGCGGCCGGCGAGTACGGCGGCAATGGTGTCTGTGCCTTGGAAATTTACCAGGTGGGCCAAGCCCCCAATTGCAGCTGTCTCTTCGCTGCTAGCACCGCGTGCGCCAAAGTCATGTAGCTTGAAGGGCAGTGAGTCGAGACCCTCAGCAGTTTCCAGTAAATATCGTTGAATGACCTTTTTGGCTTCCCGGCTTTGGGTGGCAACTGTGGTGGGGTACCAAATTGCGCGCAGCAGGGCGGTTTCGATATAGCTGGTTAGCCAGAAGCACTGAGGGTCTGTATTGACTATTTGGGCTAAGACATTCCTAGTCGGGATAACGCTGCCCTCGGGAACTGCTTGAATCTCAATGGGCAGGTAACCCTGATGCTCTTGGAGAATGTATTCCCATCCCTCGCGATTAAATGGCAGGCCATGGCCCAGACAGAGCTCCTCTGCCTCTTCGATGTGCTCTGCGTTGATCGGCGTAGTCAGGTACTGCTTGATAAATGCCTGTAGGCCAAAGAAAACAGCCTCTTTGAACTGGCCACCCCGGCTCTCGATATAGCTGCTGACATACTGGGTTCCCTCTGGGTACTGAAGGTAGTGGCTGGTTTTATAGCTGTCGACATTCAGGATTGGGTTGTACTGGTTCATCGCGGAAATCCTCCGTGAGTAGTTGTTAGCACCGGTCTTTCCAGTGCGGGCCTTGCCAATTATTGTCTAAAGGACACTAATAGGGCTAATGGTGTCTTTTAGATACTAAGCTGTCAAGTGTCAGCGTGTCTTTTTGGGGTATTGGTGGAGGTAATGCGAGCTGTTGAATGTGCAAGAGGTGGCAATTGGCCACCTCCTACCAGCTTTAGGCACCGCCAATCAGGGATTGAATGATGTAATAGTGGTCTTCAAATAGCTGCTGAGGGTCCAGATCAGCGAGGGGAACCCAGCGGGCATGGCGAGCGTCGTCACCGCCCTTTACCTTAGGCAGCTGTTGGCTGGGAGCCAGTTCTATGTAATAGGCGTGTGTGATAGTCCTTCCTCGGGCCGAGCGATAGGGTTCATCGAATACATCCTGCCGGCGTATAGATCCTTTCAACACTGGTGTCGGGACTTTAAGGCGTGTTTCCTCTCGCAATTCTCGCAGGCAAGCATCGATCAGTCGCTCACCGGGGTCGACAAAACCACCGGGCAGCGCCCATAAACCCCGCCCGGGAAAAGCTCGTCGCTCTATCAGCAGGATATGGCCAGATTGGACCACTACAGCATCGACAGTAACGTGAGTTGGCGGATAGGGAGCGGTGGCCCAGGAGGATCTGTAGCGCTGGATAAATGCCATTTCTTCGCGCATTTCGCCGTAGGCTGGATTGGTCTCCACAAACTCTCTTAAAGCGCCAATAGTGCCCTCTGGCAATTGCATTTCCTGACCGAGTGAATTCAACAAGCTATCGGCGCTGTCGGTAAATAGTGCCTCCCTAAAGGGGGTTGCACTGATTTCGTTGTGATTCTCCACCCCAAGGGATTCCCACTGGGGGAAGAGGTTGAGGTAAAAACCGCTCTGGTCTTTCTGGTGCCCGATTAATGCAATTTGGGGTGGCTTGTGGGGAATGCTGTGATGAGCAGTCACTATGCCGTTAACTGAGTTTTGTACATTGCGTACCCACAGTTCATCATTGTAAGGCACATCCATTAAAGGTAGGCAGGTCAGGCGCTTGTTGTCACTCTCGCTTAAGCTTTTCCTGATAAATTGTTCCCGCTCGCGATGAGTCCAGGGGTTGCGAGGATTGCGGGGCTGGTTGGCGGAGCCAATCAGGATAATCAGGTGCTGGGCCTGAGCTAATCCGCACTGGACTACTTTTAGATGTCCGGAATGGAATGGCTGGAATCGACCGATAAAAACGGCAAAATCGTAGTGCTGGGCCATAGCAGCAAGCTCCTTGCTGTGAATAAACCCCGGTCTCTCCAGGGCTTGAATAATGGGTCTTGAAATATTATGTGTCTAATAGACACTAATGGCAAGTGGGCTTAAATTCAATTTTTAGTGGTTTATCGAAGAGGTGGGGTTATATTTCAGTGTCCGAGCCGATTTACTTTTTTTGAGTGTATGAGTAGAACTGATGTGCCGCTGGTTGTTGTTCATTTCCTTATTGAGTTTGGAAGCCTTTGCGCAGGAAATAGAGCCATTTACTACTGATGGTTGTAGCGCATTTCCCGATGGAACTTTTGATCAACAGGAGTTGTGGCTCGACTGCTGTATTGCCCATGATTATGCCTACTGGAAAGGGGGCACATACGAAGAACGCGAGCAGGCGGATAAAGATCTGGAGGTCTGTGTAACTGGAACCGGGGAAGAAGAAGTTGCACTAATGATGTTACTGGGAGTTCGGGTTGGCGGTACGCCTTTTTTACCCACCCCATTTCGCTGGGGGTATGGCTGGCCCTATTTGCGTGGCTACAAGGCTTTGTCACCGGTGGAATTACAGGCAATAAAACAATCAGAGGGTGAACTTTGACGGTAATCAGGAAAAGATAGTCACAGAGACAAATTGTTCGCGTTTATTTGAGGTACTTTATTCAATGGGACTAACAGCTAAAGCCTGTAAATAAATATCTGCAAAACCCTCCTTGAGCCACTGCATCAAATTGCGCACCCGTAATAATTGGTGGCGTAGGGGCGGGCATACCATCGAGAGCTCGGTAGACTCAGACCAGCCGGGCAGAATTTCAACCAGGCGTCCACTGGCAATATCTGCCTGGACATAGATATCTGCTAGCCGGGTTATTCCAAGTCCCTCAATTGCAGCGCGATGCATTACCCTTCCGCTAATCAATTTAGTGCTGTTTTCAACTTGCACAACCTGTTGATTCTTACCTCGTGTTAGCAGCCATTGATCCACACTGCCGGAAATTAGCGGTACAGATGCTAAGTCAGCAGGTTTTTCTATAGGTCCATATTCTTGAAGGAACTTTGGGCTGGCTACGTATCGGGTTTTGATAGTGTGAAGTTTACGCACGATTAGAGAGGAGTCCGGCAAACTGCCCATACGAATAACCAAATCGTACTGGTCTTGAATCAAATCTACTCGGGTGCTGGAAAAGTCCAGATGAACTCTAACTCCTGGATTGGCCTGCTGAAACTTGATCACCAGCGGAGCAATTAAGCTCTCTCCGATAACGCCACCGACAGCGTTGATGCGGATGTTTCCCTCCAGTCCTCCCTTTGATTCACTGGCCCACTCGGCGGCTGAATCCAACTGCTGCATCGCTTGTTTGCAACGCAAATAGTAACCCTCACCAATCTCGGTAAGACGCAGTTGTCTTGTCGTGCGGTAGAGAAGCTGTATATCCAGGGTTGTTTCCAGCTCTGTGACCAGTTGGCTCAAATTGGCCTTGGAAAAGCCGCTGTCCCGCGCTGCAGCGGTGAAGCTTCCGGCATCGGCCACCTGAATAAATGCACGAATAGCGCGCCATGAGATATTGTTCATAAAAACCAAACAATGTTTTCCGATTGGTTGGGCTAATCATATTAGTCGGAATTCCTATACTGGGTCTACTTAAACAAAACTATCCGCCGGGATAACTCATTGAAGGAGAGAGAGCCCATGTCCAAACCACTCGTTGTTATTACTGGAGCCAGTTCAGGTATTGGTGCTGCCATTGCCCAACATATGTCTGCTGCCGGGCATCCTTTATTATTGTTGGCAAGGCGTGTGGATAAACTGGAAGCTTTAAATCTGCCAAATACCCTTTGCAGGAAAGTGGATGTGACTGATATGGCAGCCTTGCGCGGGGCAATTCGTGAGGCTGAGACTCAGTTCGGTCCGGTTGACTGTCTGATTAACAATGCCGGCAAAATGTTACTGGGCAATATTGAAACCCAGAACCCCGATGAGTGGCGGCAAATGTTCGATGTGAATGTATTGGCCTTGCTTAACGGTATGCAGGCAGTTTTGGAAGATATGAAAACTCGCCATTCCGGGACCATTATCAATATCAGTTCTATTGCTGGAGTAAAAACATTTATCAATCATGCTGCGTACTGTGGTACCAAATATGCTGTCTCTGCTATTGGTGAAACCGTGCGCGAGGAAGTGGCGCCTACCGGGGTACGTGTAATGACCATATGTCCCGGCGCGGTGGAAACTGAGCTGCTAAGCCACACTACCTCAGCAGAAATTATTGAGGCCTATCAACAATGGAAAGAATCTATTGGTGGCGCAATTAATGCAGAGGATATTGCTCGCACAGCACTGTTCATGTACTCCCAGCCCCAGCATGTGAATATTCGAGAGGTTCAAATTGCAGCAACAGGGCAGGGACAGTAATTCTGATTTTGTACCGCCCAAGCACTAATCGTTTTTCCAAGTAATATTTCTTTTGTTAACATCGCCAGCTTAAGCCAGCTAATCGGAGTGGCTTAGGCTGGAAGGGATAGTAAAAGACATGGAGATACCAGTGCGAAGAACGATTTTAATTGCCGGCCTGATTTTATGTTCCTCTGCGTTTGCACAGCAAAATACAGATGAGCAAGAGAGTGGCGTTGCGGAAGCGGCAAAATCAGTGATGTCTAACATCGTCAGCTTTGGTAAAAACCTGATGGATGGCGCCAGTGAAGGTGTGGTTGATGGGCGTAAATCAGGGCAGAGTACTGATGGTGCTGTTCTTATTAATACGTTGGAAGATCTCAATAAGTATCTGGAAACCGATGTTATCGCAGTGACCGCCCATGCAGAGAGTGGTTGCTGTGTTGAAGTTGGTTTTAAAAATCAAAATGACTTCCCCGTGAGGTTAATCGACCTGGATAGCTCCGAGGCAGTGATCCTTATTGACCAGGATGGCTATGCAACCAACTTGTTTAGGGGCAAAGGAAACCCTGAAGAACTCACGATCCCCAGTAATGCTGGACGCAAACAAAAATTCTACTTTGCTATAGAGTGGGATCAAGTGCGTGAAATCCGAATTCTCGGTAAAGTCATGCAACCATAGCCAGTAACTGGTGCTGGAGAGAAGTGGAGCTGCGGCTGGGGTTGTGGATACCCAGCCTGCTACGCGGTTAATCCACTTCTTGAAATAGCTTTTGAATAGATGAGAAGTCCAAATCACTACCTCCCCGCAAATTAAGAATTCCATAGAGATTACGTGCCATTGAGCCGAGAGGCGTATAGCTCTTACTCTGAGTGGCGGCTTCCTGGGCCAATCCCAGGTCCTTACACATAAGTCTTACCATAAAGCCACCGCTATAGTTTTTACTCGCTGGAACTTCGGGCATTACTCCGGGATAGGGATTGTAATTTTGTAGGGACCAGTTGGCTCCTGAACTCTTTAACATAATGTCGGAGAGCACATTGGGGTCGAGTCCATTATCTACCCCCATTTGTAGGGCTTCAGCGGTACCAATCATATGAATAGCCAGCAGCATATTGTTACAAATCTTTGCTGTTTGGCCAGCACCCGCTGTTCCGGCATAGAAAATATTGCTACCCATTGGCTCTAGAACTTCCCGGGCCCTGTCGACATCACCGGCCTCTCCCCCACACATAAAACTTAGAGTTCCTTTGGTAGCACCCGCCACTCCCCCGGAAACAGGGGCTTCAATGGCTTGTAGGCCTTTGATTCTGGCTTCACGAATAAGGCGCTTAGAACTGTTGGAAGAAATAGTGGAGCAGTCGATAATCAAACAGTCGCAAGAAATACTGTCGAGTAGTTTGTCGGTATCAATATACAGGCACTCAACCGCCGCGCTATTAGGAAGCATGCTTACCACAAAATCTGCTTCCTCAACGGACTCTTGGGGAGAGGAACACTTTTTGATACCGCTTTCTACAGCGGCATCCAGTATTTCAGTGACCGGGTCAAACCCTTTAACTTCAAAGCCCGCCTTGACCAGATTGATGGCCATAGGCAGTCCCATATGGCCCAACCCTAAAAATGCGACTGTTTTAGTCATGCTGCTCTCCGGTTAACATTATTTGAGCTGTATGGTTAAGTTGGTGTGCTCTGCATGCTCTATATCACTGTCAAACCAGCGTGCCGTAACAGTTTTGGTTTCGGTGTAAAACCGTACAGCTTGTTTTCCATAAGCGTGTTGGTCACCATAAAAAGACGCTCGCCAGCCGGTAAAGCTGAAGAAAGGTAATGGCACTGGAATAGGCACGTTAATACCGACTTGCCCCACTAGTATTTCGTGTTGGAACTTACGTGCGGCAGCGCCACTAGCCGTAAATATTGAGGTGCCATTGCCATAGGGGCAGTTATTGATTAATTGGATTGCTTCTTCCAGGGAATCGGCATTTACCAGGCAAAGTACGGGACCAAAAATCTCGTCGGTATAGATCGACATGTCCGAGGTAACATCGGCAAATAGGGTGGGACCAACCCAGTTCCCATTGGGAAACCCTTCGACAGTAATTTCAGAGCCATCTAACACACAGCGGGCGCCTTCCTTTTTGCCCTGGGCGATATACCCAAGTACCCTCTCACGAGCAGCGGGTGATATTAGTGGGCCGAAGCCCGCTTGCGTATCCTTCCAATGACCGGGCTTGATAGCTGACATAGCGTCTTTAATGTCGTCTACCCACTGTTGTGTCTCCCCAACAAGTACAGCGACGGAAATCGCCATGCAGCGTTGCCCGGCAGCTCCGATGGATGATCCAACAATATTATTAATAGCCGCAGCCTTATTGGCATCGGGCATCACGACCATATGATTTTTGGCACCGGCAAAAGCTTGAACTCGCTTTAGGTGCTGGGTACCTGTCTGGTAAATATGCCGCCCCACGGGGACTGAACCAACGAATGAAATGGCCTGAATACCGGGATGTGTTAGAAGAAAATCTACCTGTTCGCTGCCGCCATGTACTACCTGTAAAACACCTGCTGGAGCCCCCGCTTCAGCAAATAATTCGGCCAGTTTGCAAGGCGTGACAGGGTCCTGTTCAGAAGGTTTCAGAATAAAAGTATTCCCACAGGCAATCGCCATTGGAAACATCCACAGTGGAATCATTGCGGGGAAATTAAATGGTGTGATCCCCGCACAAACTCCAATAGGTTGTAGATAGGAGTAACAGTCGATGGTGTTGGCAACATTCTCTATGGTTTCACCCATCATTAGTGAGGCGATATTGGCTGCATGTTCAACAACCTCAATACCGCGCCAGACGTCTCCTTTGGCATCCTCAAAAGTTTTACCTGTTTCCTCGCTGAGGATTTCAGCCAGCAGCTCCTGATTTTCTTTCAGAAGTGCCTGGTACCTCAACATAATCCGTGCTCTTGCGGTAACCGGCGTATTTCGCCATTGGTCAAATGTTTCTTTGGCGGAAATTACTGCATTCTCTAGTTCAGTCTGGGTAGACAATGGCGCCTGTGTAAGAACATCGCCGGTAGCGGGGTTGGTTACATCCAGCCACTCAGTACTTTTAGACTGAATCCACTCACCACCAATCAATATTGGTAACTTGGAAGGAATATTCTTATTCATGTTAATTAAAGCGCCGAGAGGAGGGGATTTTATCCAACAGTTTAGGCGTTTTTTCGCGATTAAAGAGGAATATCACGCTGCTTTTATGACTATCCACTTTTACTGAGTAAAAGGTTGATTGACCAAAAAATTAAAATAAATGTATTTGATTATCTTTGTAGAATAGATCGCAAATAATTAATACCCATAAGAAATGAAAAATAATCTTGCACTGTACGGCTAGTATCTTGTGGCTGGCAATTCGGCATTTGGATTAATGCCTAGCTTAAATGTTGTTGTCGTAATGTAACTAGTGAAGAGTAAAAGAGGATTATTCAATGTGTTTTATGATAAAAAGAATACTAATTGTAATCGGATTAATGATATCTCCCATATTTGTTGTTGCTACCACTCTAAGTGACTTAAGTGCACATGAGCCTAGCTCTGACGAAACCTGGGCCGAGCAATGGTTCTATAACATTGCAATTCCCGATGTGGGATATTTCAAAGTTAGTTTACAAACCTATATTGCACCTGACTTTGCAGTTGCCAAGCCTAAAGCCTATATCCATTTAGCTTTTTCTTCAGAGACCGGAGCTACCACGAAGTATGATCTCTTTTTTGATGAAGTGATCTTGAAGCACCCCGAAGGTATTGATGAGTTCTACTATGAAGTACCGGGAGTAGTTGTGGCCGATGAGCAGGGTGTACAGGTCTTACATCCAGATTTCCTGTTTAATATGGAGTGGGCTGGTGAACACCACCATTACTGGCATGGGTTAAACCCCGGTCAAACCCCTTTTGGATTTATTCCTGAGATACCTGGGGTAGGAGGAAAGTGGTTCCTATATACGGTCGGTACGCCAGTCAATTACAGTTATTTTGATGGTTCTATGTCTCTAGCCGGTGCTGGCTATGCGCAATTGGATAAGGGCTGGTATGACAAAGAATCCAGTGCCGGTATGATCTATTCAATGGGGCTAACAGATGACCTCTACTATATGATTACCGGAGCTAAACTGGGTGACTCAGAGATTGAAATGTGGGCGGGGCGATATGTTTCTGAAGAGTATGACCTGATTTTTTTACCGGCTTTTAATGGTTTCTCTGTTAAGCGGGAAGAAGATGCCTGTTCAGGTTATCTACAAGTTGAGCTTAACAAAATTTCATACAAGTTAGTTGTCGAAGCAAAAGCAGACATTGCCAGCTTTTATCCGCTGGAGTTTCCCTCTGTAATTATTTTTGGTGGTGAGCAGAGTTATATGAAATCCATGCAGGCAGATGTCAACTTCTATCTGTATCAATTTGGACAGTTGAAGGAGCAAATTCAAATGCCTCAGGCCTTGCTCGAATTTAGTGGGCCATTGGCGTGTGATGATTTTTTTGACTAAAGAAGAGTGATATAAAAGAAGAACTTATTGGGTTTGCAGGAGTTAAGTTAACTCCTGCAAATATTTTATTGTATCTGATGGAGAGCGTATTGTATCCATGCAAAGAAAATAGGTTTGTGAAATTTG
The DNA here is from genome assembly GCF_052467325.1 of Microbulbifer maximicatervae (SeqCode). Lineage (NCBI taxonomy): Bacteria > Pseudomonadati > Pseudomonadota > Gammaproteobacteria > Cellvibrionales > Microbulbiferaceae > Microbulbifer > Microbulbifer maximicatervae (SeqCode). Next base: position 3,298,508 of record NZ_CP174310.1, on the reverse strand, counting down.
TGTGAGCAATTGCAAAGCTTTGAGATATTTTAGTTGTACATAGTTCTTTATGAAAAAGCTTAAATTCAATGTTTTTGGTAGAGAAGTCTTGATCGAAAGGCAGTCGAATAGCTGGGCCACATTCTATCAGGGCAATGAAGGTAAGCGTCGCAGTGCCGGGATATCAATACCTTCGGAAATTAGTGAGAAAGATTTAGCCCAATACTTGGCAGATATCTGCCATGAATGGGCAAGTGAGCGGTACCCTGCTGTGGAGCTTATAAATACAAAATAAGTATATGGAAATTTGGCGGACGGTGGTGATCCAACTTTTCTTGAGGTCGTATTATAAAAGACCAATAACTGTAAGTAATTTGAGGTCGCCAAGGCTGTATTAGGAAAACGATGTACAGTTAAGTAGAAAATAGGTGAAGCAAGTACCAAGGGCACCTGCTTCATATAGATAAATAAATATAAATATGGACTTAAATTCTTAAATTACTCACTTACTCCAAATTTATTCGGGAAACTTCCTCTTTGTGACTAAAGCCATTAGTCTTAAGATTAGTTTTCAATTCTAGTGTATAGGTGAGCAGGGTATAGTCTTTGGCATCGGCTTTACAGGTAAAGCCCATGGATTTTGCGAAACTGTCCACTCGTCTATTTTGTGCTGACTCAATCGAATAGATTCGTTCAAGCCCCTGATCCTGAGCGCAGTTGATGAGTCGCTTTAACATTAAGCGTCCCAAACCTAACCCCTGCCAGTCATCGCTCACCACAACGGCACACTCACAAGCGCGTCCGTCAACGTCAAGTGCGTAGTGTGCTATAGCAACAGCTCTTTGTGCTCTGTCACTACTGCAGAGTGCAATAAAAGCTTCATGTACATGGTGGTCGTTATCTGTGAGTAACTCCAATAGCTTTTGGCTGGCTTTACAGCTTCCGCCAATAAAGCGATCGCGGCGAGTTTCTGGAGACAACTGTTCAATTAGTTCTTTCTCAAGCTGGCCATCACTGCGACAGATGGGGCGTATTGAGACTTTGCGTCCATTGCCGAGGGTGATCAGCTCAACTTGGTGTTCAGTATTCACACTGTTGTTGGGTGACATAACGGTTCCTATCCTGGCTGCTTTGAGCAGCTTTGTTTTACAAGTTCGCAACGGGATGGGGTACCTCAAAGATAGACGCTCGCGCTGCGAACGTGAAACTATGTTACGGTCCTGAAGACGACCTCCCCAACAACTGCTCTGTATAAACCTATAAATGAAAGGAGTTTGGCTGGGTGAAACTATACAGTCAGCCTTTGTGTGGTATAGTACCGCCGCTGATTTTTCTCAGCTGCGTCATTTGTAGGCCGGTGATCCGCCGGTAGCCCCTCCGGAACTTTTCAAAAATTCTTCCAGGAAATTTCTACTGAATGCCGCGCGCCGGTTATGAGGACTGGCGATTAGACGGCTGTACACGCTGGGAGCAATACAGGCTCCCGATGTCGACTCCGATTTCTCTCTTCATTCCCTCAGGGGAGTGAGTGTGTTTGATTGCGCCTGCGGCGCAGTTCGAGGTTTTTTTATGTTGTTTGAAGATCTGGGCCTTGCCCAGGAGATTGCCCGTGCCGTTGCAGAGCAGGGATACACTGCGCCTACGCCAATCCAGGCACAAGCTATTCCAGCGGTAATGAAGGGCAGCGATATTATGGCCGCAGCCCAAACTGGTACCGGTAAGACGGCTGGCTTCACTTTGCCGCTGTTGCATCGTCTTAGCCAGGGGGAGCGCGCTAGAAAAGGGCAAGTACGCGCACTGGTACTCACTCCAACCCGTGAATTGGCGGCTCAGGTTTTCGATAATGTGCAGGGGTACAGCCAGTACCTGCCTATGCGCCATGCGGTGGTGTTTGGTGGTGTGAAGATCAACCCCCAGATTTCTCGTCTGCGAGGCGGAGCGGATATTTTGGTAGCTACCCCTGGGCGCTTGCTGGATCTGCACAATCAAGGGGCAATTCGCTTCGATCGCTTAGAAGCCCTGGTACTTGATGAAGCAGACCGCATGCTGGATATGGGCTTCATTCACGATATCAAACGAGTATTGAGGATTTTACCGGCTAAGCGTCAGAACCTTCTATTCTCCGCAACTTTTTCACCAGATATTCGTCAGCTGGCGAAAGGCTTGGTAAAAGACCCGCTGGAAATTGATGTCAGTCCACGCAACTCCACTACTAAAACGGTGCGACAGAAACTCCATCCTGTGGATAAGACTCGAAAAACGAAACTGCTTAGTCATTTGATTAGGGTGAATAACTGGCACCAAGCCTTGGTCTTTAGTCGAACTAAACATGGTGCCAACAGGCTGGTGAAGCAGCTCGAAGGTGACGGCATCCTGGCAGCAGCCATTCATGGTAATAAAAGTCAAAATGCACGAACTCGTGCCCTGGCGGACTTTAAGGCTGGCAAGGTTCAGATTCTTGTGGCGACTGATATCGCGGCCCGAGGCATCGACATTGACCAACTGCCCCAGGTAGTAAATTTTGATTTGCCCAATGTGCCTGAGGACTATGTCCACCGTATTGGCCGCACAGGGCGTGCGGGCGCTCAGGGGCAAGCGGTATCCCTTGTTAGCGCTGATGAGATTAAGCAGCTTCGGGATATTGAGCGCTTGATCGGCAAGCCAATTCCGCGTGAGGAAATTGAAGAGTTTGAGCCGGACCACCAGGTGCCCGCCTCCGGTAATCCAAAGCGGGGTGGGTTGCAAAAGCCCGGCTCCAGCAAGCGCCCTGCGAGTAACTCTCAGAAGAGTGAAGGGCGGCGTGAAGCGCGCGGCAATAGCGAGGAACGTCGGGGCAACCGCGGCAATGGACGCGGTAAGCCTGAGGGGCGTGGAAATTCTAGCGGCCGCAGTGGTAACGCCTCTGCGGGTAAAGGGGCCCCAGCTAAGCGCACGGGCGGGAACGGTAAAGGGCGCGGTGCTGAGGCTGGTCGCAGTGATGGACAGAAACCACAACGAGCTCCGAGACGGCGTCCTAGTAGAGGACGTTCGGAAAGCGCTTAGCGTGTTTAATTAAAAGAAATAAAAAAGCGGCTTAGGCCGCTTTTTTATTTCTTAGAAAAAATCTAGGAGGTCCCTTTTAACTTCATCTATTTGCCTGCCTAATTTACTTAAAGAAATACATTTTTTTGTTTTGAAGGTTAATTTCTAAATTTATTTTTCGGTACTAGTGTCTGCTTTTGTGTCTTTTTCTTGATATTTTATTTCATAATTGATCACACTTCATTTTCACATTTTGTGCTAATTTGCTTCCGCTTTTGAAGCGATTTTACACAAGGAGATGTTGTGAAGCTTAAGTTACTCTCGAAATTCTTTGTTCTACCCTCTATTACCTTTCTATGTGCAAGTGCTGTGAGCGGGGAAGTTCAATTTCAGCCAGCAGAGATTTATTCGACAGGGTCAAGAGCGGAGGCTGTCGCCGTTGCGGACTTGAATAATGATGGTCGTGATGATGTGGTAGTGAGTACCTCCAGTAATTTTGATCCTGAGAATGATTTTAAGCTAAAGATATTTTTACAAGATGAGTATGGACAGTTACAGGAGCCCGTAGATTATTTACTGGATGGAGATGGCACAACTCTACCAAAATCAATTGATGTTGGGGATTTAAATGGTGATGGACTTCTGGATATTGCAGTTGCATTTGATGGTGAGCGAATAGATATTTTCTTTCAGCTTCATGATGGGACACTAGTGTTAAATGAATCTATCAGTTCATCTCGATCTAGCAAAATAGCTGTTGCAGATGTTACGGGGGATGGAGTTGACGATATTGTTGGAATAGGTTCTGAGGAAGTTGGACTTGCCATTTATGCTATGAAGGATGATCCGATAAATAATCGTTTGTCCTATATATATCTTATGGAGCCTGATGATTCAATCAGCTTGGCTCTCAAAGATATGAACAGAGATGGTGTTGAGGATGTTATTGCAGTTGTCAAGCAGTCAGAACGTAGTGCTTTGGCTGTAATGCTTTCCGAGTCAAATGGAAGTTTTGCTCCAATACAATATTATGAAATTGATGAGGCATTTTCAGTAAATAACATTTCAGTTGATGATTTGAATAGTGATGGTCGTGCTGATATATGGCTTTCTGTCGATGGAGAAGATTCTGATACTACTGAAATGGTTTTTTATCAAAAAGATAATGGGATATTAGAAAATACTATCTTTGCTTCAGTTGAGGATGCATATGGAATGTTGCTGGCCTATGACTTAAATAATGATTTAAGTAGCGAATTTATAGCGGTTCCTTTGCAGGGTAATACGATATCTATTCATAGAAAATTAAGTAGTGATAGGATATTGGAGCATTTTTCATATGATATACCAGAAGATTCTTATAATAATTTTCAGGGGATAGATGTAGGAGATATTAATAGCGATGGAATTCCCGATGTTGTTATTGCAAGCCCCTCTACCGGTTTGGTCTTATTGAAGGGAAATACCCAGGGTATTAACTTGGCACCTTTAGCAGATGCAGGAGATGATCAAGAAACCAGAAAAGACCAAATAATACTGTTAGATGGCACCCACTCAGCTGATAGAGATGGAAGTATTGTAGATTATCGCTGGAGACAGGTGTCAGGTTCCCCTGTAACATTAAATGACACGAGTAATGGGTTTGCTACTTTTCTTGCACCTTTATCTAAATATTCGTATTTGGGTATGGATGAATCTTTGGTTTTCGAATTAGAAATTGAAGATAATGAAAATATAGTTTCTGTTGATAAAGCAATCATTACTTTGGATGGAAATATTCCTCCTACAGCAATTACAAATACCTTTCAGGTAGTAGGTGCTGATGAGGTTGTAACCCTAAATGGTAGTTCCTCAAGAGATTTATTCGGAGAGATTATTAGCTATGAGTGGAAACAGGTAGCGGGTGAGCCTGTAGAGCTGGAGCAAGAGTCAGAAACTACTGTCAGTTTTTCTAGTCCAGTATTAATATCTAGCTATCCGTTTATATCTTTTGAGATATTGGAGTTTGAGTTAGTAGTCACTGATAACGAAGGTCTGGAAAGCAGTGTTATTGCTCAAGTTAATGTACAGAAGCTTGCTCCGCCAATGGCAATTCCCGTCGCTGCCCAAACAGTTTATTCTGGGGAAGAGGTTCTTCTGGATGGTAGAATGTCCAGTGATGCTGACGGTGAGATCGTTAGTTATAACTGGCGTTCGCTTTCCGATATTGACGTAGTTAATTATCCTAATGGTACAGCTAGCTTTATCGCACCTATTATTTCTGCTGAATCGAGAGCCCTCCTTACTTTTGAGCTGGAGGTTGAAGATAATGATGGTCTTAAGTCGACTAGTATGATTAACGTGACTGTGGAGCGGAATATGCCTCCAATAGTACCTTCTGATTTAATGAAAATCGTTCAGCCGAACTCTCCCGTTATCCTAGATGCTTCAGGTGCCTTTGATAGGGATGGGGAAATAGTAAGTTATCAATGGCAGCAAGTATCTGGTCCTTCAGTTGCTATAGCTAATTCAAATAGTATTTCCGCTAATTTTACAGCTCCTTCGGAGCAGGTCACGTTAGTTTTTGCTGTAACAGTGACCGATGATGATGGAGAAAGTAGCACTTTTGATACATCAGTTAGAGTTTATGAGTTGATCCCTTCAAATTAATAGATGGAGCCCCAACGGGGCTCTTTTTTACTTTTATTCTGCCTATCTCTATATGCTTATTTGATCTAAGTTTTTTAATAATTTTAAAAAATGGTTTTCCTCCAAGCAGTGTGGTGGTTGCTTGAGGTTTCTATAAAATATATTTCCTCTAACTCATTGTGGGTGTTCATATTTTAGGTCTTGGTAATTATGGTTTGAGACTAGTGTCTGCTTTGCCATCTAATTCTTTGGGTTTTGCTTTTATTTCCATATTTTGTGCTAAATTGCGCCCGCTTTTTAAAGCAAATTACACAAGGAGATGTTGTGAAACTTAAATTACTTGCAAAATATTTTGCTCTTTCCTCAGCTGCTTTTCTGCTTGCAAGCACTGCAATTGGAGAGGTTCAGTTTCAGCCGGTAGAGATTTATTCCACAGGATCAAAAATAGAGGCAGTTTCTGTTGCCGATGTTAATAATGATGGACTTGATGATGTTGTACTAACTACATCGAGTAACTTTGATCCCGAAAATGACTTTAAGCTAAAAGTATTTCTACAGGATGAATTTGGTAGTCTGACAGGGTCTATTGACTACCCGCTTGCAGGTGGAGAGGTAAGTCTGCCTCAGTCAATTGCAGTAGGTGATCTTGATAATGATGATTTGAAAGATGTTATTGTTGGGCTTGATGGCGGCATAATTGAGGTATACCTGCAAGATCCTACTAACGGTTTAGAATATGCGGAATCTTTGGAGAACTCCTATTCTGAGCGAGTCGCAATTGTCGACCTTGGTAATAATGGTGATAAAGGAATTCTCGGGATTAGTTGGGGAGAGAATGGTGCTATTATAACCCATAAAGTAGGGGAGTCATCTACCTATGTGAATAGCGCTAGCGATCTAGCTATTGAAAGTCCGGGGCAGGTGGCACTGGGTGACGTGGATGGAGATGGTATAACAGATATTTCTCTAATTGCTAACGGGTCTCTCCAAAATAGCTTGGTTGTTCTAGCGCCGGATGATTCTTTGAGGTTGAACGAAATTAGCAGTATTGAATTAGATGGAAATACTGATGTTAATGATGATATTAAAATAAAAGGAATCGCAATTGGTGACCTTAATAATGATGGCCGCAATGATCTTTCGTTATCAATAGTGGGTGGAGGGCAGGATAATTTAAGGGTCGCTATATATTACCAGGGAGAAGATAGCTTATTACAGCAACCTGAAATTCACAGCTTTGGAAGTCCTCCTGGAGAGCTTTTAATAAAAGATATTGATAATGATGGCCTTGCTGATTTAGTTGTCTTGCCGGACAGTGGAGAGTTCTTAAGTATTTATCAACAGCAAGATGATGGTACCTTGGCTTTGAGTGAACAAATTGCCATTCCTGGTGCAACTTATACTAGCCCCCAGAGTATGGCTAGTGGAGATATCAACGGGGATGGTATTGCGGATATCGTTGTCGCAAATCCGTTACAGGGATTGGTTATATTAAAAGGTGGTGCTGGGCATATCAACCAGCCACCTACGGCTATCGCCGGTGAAAATCAAACTGTTGAAGGTAATTCGGCGGTACTGCTCAATGGTACTCTGTCTTCAGATTCCGACGGCAGTATTGTGGCTTACCGCTGGACACAGATTTCCGGTACGCCTGTTATCTTAGATGACTCTGGTAATGGTTTCGCTAGCTTTACCGCGCCCTCCGAAATTACTGGAGTTGTACAGGAGCTAATTTTCGAGCTGGAAGTTGAGGATGATAGGGGTCTAAAGAATACTAGCAAAGTGGCGGTTAGCGTTGGAGTTAATTTAGCTCCTGTTTTGATAGTCGATCAGCCAATGTCAGCATTTACTGCCGGCCAAGAGGTTACATTATCCGCAGGCCAGTCTTATGATCCTGATGGAACCATCGTTAGCTATCATTGGCAGCAGGTTTCTAGTGGCCCGCGTATTGAGCTGAAAGAGCTTGATGATGGTTCCGTAACCTTTACTGTTCCAAGGATAGTTGCAGAGCCAGGAGTGTCTTTCTCAGCACTAGTATTTACGATTGAGATTGAAGATAACGGTGGTGCAAAAACTGAACAGAAAAGGTTTTTTTTTGTTAAGGTGTTAACACCTCCTGTGGTCGGAAGCACTTTTCTAATAATAGTAGACCCAGGCGAGGAAGTCTTGCTTAAAGGTTGGGTTGGGGATAGTGACGGCCATATTGTAGATTATCGCTGGCGCTCACTCTCTGATATTGATATCGAATTAACAGTCCACGCCGACGGTAGTGCGAGCTTTTTAGCGCCCCAAGTTCCTTTGGGTACAGAAGTAGAACTGAAGTTTGAACTTGAGGTCGAGGATAACGATGGCCTGACAGCCACGGGTTTATTTACTGTAATTGTTAAGCAGAATATGCCCCCAAATATGGGTATTGGAACTATGAGAGTGGTTCAACCGAATACAAATGTGATTTTAGATGGTTCCTATTCAAATGATCCAGATGGATATATTGTGAGTCAACAATGGGAGCAAGTATCGGGTCCACCCGTTGAATTAGTAGATGCTAATAATTTAATTGCCAATTTTAAAGCTCCAGCAGAGCCAGCTGTATTGTCATTTAAATTGAGTGTCACTGATGACAGAGGGGCGACAAGCCAAATGACCGTCAGCGTAGATGTTGAGTTAGTTCCCCCGAAAGTAATAAGCACTACTCAAGAAGTTGAGCCCGGTGAAAATGTCTTACTGGTTCCTGGCATTTCTTGGGATGTCCCTGGTGCGCATATTGTCGACTATCGCTGGAGTTCCCTCTCCGATAGGGGTATTGAATTGATAACTCACGCTGATGGTAGTGCGAGTTTTATAGCACCACAAAACCCGGGAAGTGAGTTTACTCTGGAGTTTGAGCTGGAGGTTGAAGATAACAATGGCCAAATAGTAACGAGTATATTTACGGTAATCGTAGAAGGTAACATTCCACCGTTTATGGTTATTGCATATGGGGCTGTTGGCGGTGTTAAGATTAATACAATTTCGACCTTGAGCGGTGGGGCTTCAAGAGATCAGGATGGAACTATTGTGAGCCAGAAATGGGAGCAAGTATCTGGCCCTGCAGTTGAATTGATTGATGCGGACAAGCTGACTGCTTATTTTATGACACCAGCAGAGCCCGCCACTTTGTCTTTCAAATTTAGTATTACGGATGATGATGGAGCAACAACTGAAAAAACTATAACCTTAGATGTTGAGGAATAGATAATTGTGAAAGTGAGCCCCAAGAGGGGCTCCTTTACAATTACTGTTTTTTATAGTTTGCCATATAATCCAAAGTTAACAGAGTCAGCGCTTCAGTACCCTTACGCAAAGCGTCCTCATCCACATAGAAAAGCGGTGAGTGATTGCTTGGAGCTTGGCTGGCATCCTGATCCCTAGGAGTTACCCCCAGGAAGTAGAAAAAGCCAGGGACCTCATTGGCGTAGTAGGAGAAATCTTCTGCCCCCGTAATTTTGGGTACTTCTACAACATTCTTGTCGCCGACAGCAGATCTCAGAATAGGCAGGGCCATTTCTGTCAGCTCTGCATTATTTATCGTTACCGGATAGCCTTCCAGAATCTCCACATCTGCGCTTGCACCGGAGCTTTCAGCAATTAACTCCGCAGTGGTTTTTAAGCGTTTGAAAATTTCTGCACGGTTATCCATATCAAAATTACGGATGGTGCCGTTCAGATAGACACTGTCGGGGATGATATTGTTGCGGACACCACCGTCAATACGTCCGAAGGAAACGACTGCGGGCTCTTTGGTGATGTCGATCTGGCGGCTGACAATGGCTTGGGTGCCCATTACGACTTGTGCCGCAGCGACAATAGGGTCCACTCCACCCCAGGGGCGTGAGCCATGGGTTTGGCGGCCATTGATGGTAATACGAAATTCATCGGCAGCGGCCATAAGCGGGCCCGAGCGATAGCCGATGACGCCGGTGGGTAGTGATGAAGTGACATGCTGGCCAAAGGCCACATCCGGCTTGTACTTCTTGAAGATCCCTTCTTTGAGCATCAACTCCGCGCCACCTTCTTCATTGTCCGGTGCGCCTTCTTCTGCGGGCTGGAATATAAACAAGACGTTTCCAGCCAGCTCATCGCGAAGGCCTGCCAGGACCTCGGCAGCGCCCATCAGCATGGCCACATGGGTATCGTGGCCACAGGCATGCATAACGCCAACATCTTTACCTTGGTAAGTGGTTCTCGCTTTGGAAGCGAAGTGCACATCGGTTCTCTCTGTGACTGGAAGAGCGTCCATGTCCGCGCGCAAGGCAACAGTTGGTCCCGGTTTGCCGCCTCTCAAAAAGCCCACAAGGCCGGTATGGGCGATACCTGTTTCTACTTCAAGGCCCAGTGCACGTAAGTGTTTTTCAATATATTTGGCTGTTTCAAATTCGCGATTGCCCAGTTCTGGGTTCTGGTGCAGGTGGCGGCGCCACTCAATCACTTTGGACTCAGTATTTTCCAGCAATTGCTGAGGCTTAGGATCGCTTGCAAAGGCATGGGTAGCCAGCAGCGATGCACCGATTGCGATGGGCAGGAGCAGTTTTTTCACAGCACAATTCCTTCATTCTCATTATCGTCGGCTGATTCTACCCCAGATTTTGCGCGACCGACTCCCTCGAGCTGCTTTGCCTTTATATATTTTGAGTTTCCGCTGTTGACATGATGAACCGAACGGTTCAAGATGTTCTGCATAGATTGTGGAAAGAGCTATAACCACAGAACAATGAGGGCTGCAGGAGGTTCTCAAGGTTTTCACGAGACTGGGTGATACAGAAGGTGATACTGATTGGTCATAGGTTGGAAATAATTAGAGATGTTTAATTTGTCGAGCCCCCTAATTATTTCTTAGAGGATAATTAACGAGTTAATTTATAGTGATAATAATAGGCAGGTTACTAATATATCTGTATATCCCAGGTATATATATAAATAATTATTATATTTATTGTTAGATTTACGACACTGTAAATTAGGTAACGTCTTAACTCGGCGGCTCTCTCGCGGTCGCCCCTGTGTTGGGGAAAGGTAAGCTTTTCCTGATAGTTGGCTACCATTAATTACAAAGAAGTGGTTCTTATAGCGCCAAAAGCGATAACTTTTTATTGATGTCTCGGCCATATTTACGGTTTGGCTGATGGCATTAGTGTGCCTTTTTATCAAATCTTGTAGCTGATCTTATATTGGCTACTACGGGATTCTGTGGTCGTAAGTAAATACCCATTTGCTTAGGTTGTTGATTAATTATTTTTCTATCAAGTTGTTTGAAGGAGCTGATTTCATGTCATCCCCCCAATTACCTTCGAATTGGGTCAGCCGTTATGCGGATTGGCTTATTCGATATCGATGGCTGGTAGCCATTGGCGCACTACTGTTAGCCTTCTTTGCGGTAAGCGGAGCAAGATTCCTGGGTTTCAACAATGATTACCGGGCATTCTTTAGTGAAGCTAATCCTCAACTACAAGCTTATGAGCAAATCCAGCGCACTTACACTAAGAATGACAATATTCTGTTTGCGGTAGTGCCAAAAGATGGCAATGCCTTTTCCAATGATGCCCTGGCAGCCGTAGAGGAGATGACCGAGAAATCCTGGTTGTTACCCTATGCGCTGCGGGTGGATTCAATCACTAACTTCCAGCACACCATTGCTGAAGAAGATGACCTTCTGGTACAGGACTTGGTGGAAAATGCCAGCAGTTTAGATGCAGAAACCTTGGCTTCTATCAAGGCTGTAGCGCTGGCAGATCCCACTTTGAAGGAGCGCCTGGTAAATAGTGATGGCTCCGTTACAGGGATAAATATCACCTTCCAGCTTCCACAAAAATCCATGCATGAAACCCCTGAAGCGGCTGAAGCTGCACAGGCATTGATGGAAGAGATTGAGGCAAAATACGATGTAGAGGTCTATGCGACCGGTATTATTTTACTGAGTAATGCATTTTTTGAAGCCTCTCAGTCAGATATGAGCACCTTAGTTCCGCTCATGTACCTTGTGATTATTGCAGTTGTATTTTTATTGGTGCGGAGCTTCAGTGCGACTTTTGCAGCGCTGTTGGTTATCGTCTTCTCCATGGCCGCAGGCATGGGTTTGGCCGGTTTTATAGGTGTTAAATTGACACCGCCCTCCGCTTCTGCGCCCACCATTATTATGACTCTCGCAGTGGCGGACTCGATACATATATTGGTGAGTCTGTTTGCTGCAATGCGCCGTGGACTCAGCAAGCACGATGCAATTAAAGAGAGCTTGCAGCTCAACATGGGGCCTGTGTTCTTAACTTCGATCACTACCGCCATTGGCTTTTTGTCGATGAACTTTTCCGATGCGCCTCCCTTCCACGATCTGGGTAATATTACTGCTATGGGTGTGATGGTGGCTTTCTTCTTATCGGTTACCTTACTGCCTGCATTGATGGCGATACTGCCAGCCAAGAGTCGCGCCAGTGAATCCAAAATTGGACGCTCCATGGATACTCTGGGAGATTTTGTGATTCGCCGTCAGCGCCCAATATTACTAGCGGGAGTCATTGTCTCGTTGGGATTACTGGCAATGATTCCAAACAATGAGATTAATGATGACTTTGTTGGTTACTTTGATGAATCTGTGGAGTTCCGAACCGATTCAGATTATATCAATGACAACCTCTCTGGTATTTACCAGCTGATTTACTCGATCGAATCCGGTGACAACAATGGTGTTAGCAATCCGGAGTTTCTTGCCAATCTGGAGCGTTTCACTGAGTGGATGCAGGCCCAGCCCGGGGTGCGCCATGTCAATACCATTGGCGATACTTTCAAGCGCTTGAACAAAAATCTGCATGCTGACGATCCGGCCTACTACAGGTTGCCTGAAGAGCAGGAATTGGCAGCCCAGTATTTATTACTGTACGAGCTGTCTCTTCCCTATGGCTTGGATTTAAATAATCAGCTGAATGTGGCTAAGTCGTCGACGCAGATTATTGTGACTCTCGATAATCTCAAGTCGAAAGAACTCAAATCGGTAGCGGATGCCGGCAGTAATTGGCTGGAGAAAAACATTGGTGTAACTGCCTATGGTGTAGGTCCGGCGATCATGTTTGCCAATATTGCCGAGCGCAATATGGAGGGCATGTTGGTGGGCACTCTGGTTGCGCTGGTGTTAATTTCTGCACTGATTGGTATTGCCCTGCGCAGTGTCAAACTCGGTTTCTTAAGCTTAATTCCCAACTTGTTGCCGGCCGGCCTGGCATTTGGCCTCTGGGGTGCACTGGTAGCTGAAGTCAATGTGGCTGTCACTATGGTGACCGGTATGGCACTGGGTATTGTGGTAGATGACACAGTGCACTTCCTCAGTAAATACCTGCGCCAGCGCCGTGCAGGCTATAACGTGGAGGACGGACTGCGTTACGCCTTCTCTTCAGTGGGTGTAGCGATAGTTGTGACCTCAGTCATTCTGATTGCCGGATTTATGGTGTTGGCCCAGTCCTCCTTCGGTATGAATTCCTCCATGGCACTTCTGACCGCAATTTGCATTTTGATGGCCTTGCTGGCGGATTTCCTACTTCTTCCGATTCTCTTGATGAAGCTCGATGCCAAGGCGTACGACCCCGCTATTACCCCTATTGAAAATAAGGAGCAAAACTATGCAACCCAGCCGCTCTAAAAAACAGTTTTTGACACGGGCCCTAGCAGGTGCCCTGGCTCTGGCAGCTTTATCTGTTTCTGCCAGTGAACTGGATCTGGCCGCAAAAAAAGGTCTGGAAATTGCCAAGGAGGCGGACCGCCGCGACTTGGGATTCGGCGATCTCAGCAACAGCCTTACAATGACCCTGCGCAATAAATATGGTGAGGAGAGTGTGCGGGCTATGCGCACCAAAACTCTGGAGCAGGAAAATGACGGAGATAAATCCCTGGTGATTTTTGACAACCCTCGGGATGTAAAGGGCACAGCATTTTTGTCCTTTACTCATAAAGTGGGCTCCGATGACCAGTGGCTCTATTTGCCTGCTTTAAAGCGAGTAAAGCGTATTTCCTCCAGTAACAAGTCTGGACCATTTATGGGTAGTGAATTCTCCTATGAAGATATCGCCTCACAGGAGGTGGAGAAATACACCTATAAATATTTGCGCAACGAGTCTTTCGATGGCCGCGATCACTTTGTTCTGGAGTTGGACCCGGTTGATCCTAAATCCGGTTATTCCATTCAACACCTTTGGGTTGATACAGAGGAGTACCGCGCATGGAGAACCGACTATTATGACCGAAAAGGGGACCTGATGAAGACCCTCACAATTTCCGACTACAACCAGTACGCCGATCAATACTGGCGAGCCAATAAAATGGAAATGGTTAATCACCAGACTGGTAAATCCACAGGGTTGTTGTACGGCGACTGGGTATTTGGCAATGGTTTTACCGATCGCGACTTCACCAAAAACAGTCTCTCCAGGGCGAAATAGGGATTGCGCCCATGGTTAACCGAAAAATACTCACTTTGTTGCCACTATTGGCGGCGTTGAGTCATGTGGCTGGAGCAAATGAGTTGAGCGGTTATGCGGGCCTGGAGGCCCGCGCATTCACCGCAGACCCTTTGGATTCAGCACAAAGTGATGCCGGTCTTTCTGCGTCTTTAAATCTCGAGTACTACCGGGATTTTGACGATGGAAACCAGCGTGTTGTGGCCAGTGTCTTTGGGCGCTGGGACAGTGAGGATAGCGATCGCAATCACGCGGATCTCGGCGAGCTTTACTGGTGGAAAGCTTACGATAGTTTCGAGCTTTACGCCGGGGTGCGCAAAGTATTTTGGGGAGTTACTGAAACCGTGCATTTGGTGGATGTGATTAACCAGGATGATGCGCTGGAAAATATCGATGGTGAAGACAAGCTTGGCCAGCCCATGATTAACCTCCTGATGGAGCGTGATTGGGGAACACTGGAGGTGTACGGTTTACTGGGTTTTCGCGAGCGTCAGTTTGCTGGCCGGGAAGGGCGATTGCGTGCTCCGCTGCCGGTGGATGAGGATGCTGCGGTCTATCAATCTGGCCGGGAAGAGAAGCACATAGATTGGGCCTTGCGTTACAGCCATGTACTTGGGGATTGGGACCTGGGCCTCAGCCATTTTTCCGGCACTAATCGGGATCCATTATTATTGCTTACGGAAGATGGCTTGCTTGCGCCTTACTATGCACAGATCGATCAGACGGGTGTGGACATCCAAACTACCCGTGGAGATTGGTTGTGGAAGTTTGAAGCTATTTCATTTAAACCTCGCGGTGAAGATCGACAGACAGCAGCTGTCGGCGGTTTCGAATATACATTTTATGGTATTGGCGAAACGGTCTCAGATCTTGGGGTATTAATGGAGTATCAATTTGATGATCGTACCGGACCTTGGTCTACGGCCAGTCAAAATGACATTGCGATAGGTGCGCGATACGCCCTAAATAATACCCAGGATACGGAGCTTTTATTTGCCGTAAGTACCGATTTGGATAACGGTAGTCGTTTTTCCAATCTGGAACTGACCCACCGACTAAATGACCGCTGGTTAATGGAAGCAGAGGCGCGTTTTTTCGGTAATGCCGATGAAGAAGACCCTACCTACAATTTGCGCAACGACGACTATTTTCAGTTGGAATTACGTCGCTATTTTTAAAAGTTAATTCTCACAGGAATACCCCCATTCCCACTCCAAAGAGGTAAGAAGTTTTGGAGTGGGCTTTTTAGGGAAGCGTATATAGATCCAGAATATTAGCTAATTGTTGGTAACTACGCTTGCCCGCGATATTATTACCCATGGCTTTGTTAAAGGTAGCAATGCCACGGTTTACTGCCATGATCAATGCCGCCAGACCGGCACAATCAGTTTCTGGTTTCAATTGGCCATCTTCTACTGCCTGGCGCATGCGAGACTCAAGGCGTTCCAGTATTTCATTCAGACCCTTAGCTACTAAGTCTGCTAGGAATCCCTCACTGGCACCAACTTCCATTGCTGCCATGGTAGCGATACAGCCCTCAGGCGTTTCAGAGGATTCCATTCCAGCTTGGAACATCTCTAACAGGTTGCTCATAGCCGTACGAAAGTCGGGGTGGTCCAGAGTTTTCAGGCCGTCACGGGTATACTTTGAGTGAAAATGCTCCAAACAACGACCATATAGCTCTTCTTTACTGTGGAAAGAGTTATAGATACTGGATTTGTTCAGCCCCATGGCCGATTCAAGATCTGACAAGGAAGTAGCTTTGTAGCCTTTCTCCCAGAAAACGAGCATGGCCTTGTCTAGTACTTCTACCTCGTCAAATTGCTTGCGCCCACTCATTTATCGTTACCAAACCTCAAAAAAATGATAGTGACACATCAATCTGGGGTGGGCAAGGCGAGAGGGGGAGAGTCTAGAAAGTATAGGGATAAATGGCTTTTGGAATGAACAATCCAGCGGATTTACCGGTACATGAATAGGTGGTCAGCTTATTTTGTACAAAGGTCTGGTTCTGACTAATGGGCCCCTTTTAACTGGGTACTCAAAGCCTTTGCTATAAGTGACTAGCTCGTCTTAATCTTTGACTGTTGTGTCCCCGAGGTTACCTGATTACGGTTCTTAAAAATAGACAATTATTCTATGATTTCGGCCGCGAATGAATAGAGAAGGAATAGGAAATTATGGGTATTTTTGATAAAGCCAAGGAACTCGGTGAAAGGGTCAATGAGTCCGTAACCGCTTTTAGCAGTGATGAAGTAATAGCCAATACCGTTATCAAAGCGGTTGAGAAGCAGGAGAAGGTGAATGCCATTCTCAAAGCCAGGGGGTGCAATTATCGTGTTGCGGACATCGATCTGGGGATGGGCATTCCACCAACGGTGACTTTTGGGGTGAGGCGAGTTGATGTGCTGGCAGAAAAAAGGCTGATGAAAATGGTGTCATGACTTCACCCGCGTCTGAAGAATCCGCCTTATAGTTACCGACTCTCTAAATGATGGTTCCGGAAATTTTATAAAGCGATATTGGAATAAACATTATGAAAATAGTGCGTAGCAGAGATTTTACCGGTAGTAAGCCCTGGGAATCGCAACTTATCGCAAATATGAACGGGATTACCACTAAACTGCATTGGACTAATAAACCTTATATTTGGCATATCAATGATGGCCAGGAAGTCTTCGCTGTTCTCGATGGTCATGTAGAAATGTTTTACAAAGTGGCAGGTAGAACCGAATCGGAACTTCTTGGACCTGGTGATATATTCCACGCTTCTGAGGGCACGGAACATGTAGCTCATCCTGTTGGTGAGGCTCGCATTCTGGTTGTGGAATCTGAGGAAAGTGTCTAAGTTGGTTTTCCTTTCTTAGAAATTAATTAATGTGGTTATCTTATCAAGAAATAGTCATCAATTTGATGGCTTGGATAAGCATTTTGCAATGTTGATTTTGTAACAGTTGAGCATGTCGGAATTTGTCGATTTACTGTCATTTTAATACCACTATTGGTGAGAGTAATTCGTTAGTATAAAAAGCTATTCAACCTTCCATATATGAAGCTTATACAGATTTTATGTAGTCATTTTCTGTTGGGATAACTTCCTTTGTGTAGGGAGGTTGAGCGAGAAATTAAGAGTAATAAGCTTCAAAAATTATTTAGCGAACAAGGAGGGAGCTGGGATGTTGGAGTTAAGGCCGAACTGTGAGAATTGCGATAAAGATCTACCGCCAAACTCGGAAGAGGCGATGATATGTACTTACGAATGTACTTTCTGCCAGCCCTGTGTCGAGACATTACTCAGTAACGTCTGCCCTAACTGTGGCGGTAATTTTTGCCCCCGCCCCATTCGGCCCCAGGTTGCGCGGCGTAGTGGTGTGGGTATTAGCTATCAACCGGCCTCACAGAAGCGAGTCAATACTCGATTTAGTAAAGATGAAATCTGCTCGTTTACCGATAGCGTGAAAAATATCCCCCCCGCTGATCGCTAAAACAAAGTGACTGAAAGTTGCAGGTTGGTTTTCTGTTGCGAGGTTTATCGAGCTTATCTGGCTCATGCATGGGTTTATGCGGTTTCTTTATAGGGTGAGTTGTCCTCTGTAGTAAGCTTTGGGGCTGGCAATATTTTGTCTGACGCCTTAAGTTATATCGCCTTTTTTAGGGGGAAGTTAGAAGGATAACTATGACGAGTATCGTAGCGGATATCGGTGGGACCAACGCCCGATTTGCCATCGCCAAGCCTGTAGCAGAGGGTTACCAGCTGGAAGAACTCAAAGTCGTTGATTGCCAACGCTTCGAGGGATTTGATGCGGCACTGCAGCACTGGCTCAATGGGTTAAACCAGCCGCGCCCGGAAAAGGCGTGTATTGCAGCAGCCGGTCCGCTGGAGATGACTCCAACTGGTGGAAAGGTTTATATGACCAATCTGGGCTGGACTATTGACGCCGGGGAGCTGGCGCAAGAGTTTAGCTTTCCCCACCTAGAGCTGATTAATGATTTTGCCGCCTTGGCTCAGTCTCTGCCCCGTCTGGCCGAATCAGATTACCAGGTACTGCGCGATACTCCCCGGCAGGCAGGTGCCCCTATGGCGGTGCTCGGTCCCGGAACCGGCCTCGGTGTTGCCGGACTGGCTGAAGCCGATGGCCGATACCATGTGCTGGCGGGAGAGGGCGGGCATGCCAACCTGACAGTCTCCACTGAGCGTGAATTGCAGTTGCTGCAAATCCTGATGAAAACCCAGTTACCCGTTTTCAATGAATGGGTTTTATCGGGCAATGGGCTGGTTAATCTCTATCGCGCAGTTTGCGAGCTGAACGGAGAGATCGCTGAGGACCTGACGCCCCCCGATATTAGCGCCCGTGGCCTTGAAGGTTCAGATCCGCTGTGCCGTGAAGCTCTGATAGATTTCCTCAATTTCCTCGGCAGTGCGGCCGGAGATGCGGCTTTGTATATGGGCGCTCGTGGTGGGGTATTTTTGGGCGGTGGTATACTGCCCAGGATCGCTGAACTGCTACCTGAGAGCGAGTTTGAGCAGCGTTTCCTGACGAAAGGGCGTGTCGCTCAATGGATGGAGGCCGTTCCGGTATACGCGTTGAACGCGGGTTATCAGGCCTTGATTGGCGCTGCAGTACAGCTTGAGGGGTAATTGCCTGGTACTTTTGTTGGGTTATGGCCTGACAAACGTGTATTAAATTACACCTGTGATTGATCTCACACTTTTTCCCGTCTCCTCCCCCCTCGGGGGAGGATGTTATGGATTAGGGGCCGCCCTAGGATGCAGGGTCTCAACATAACGATAAGTCCAGGGAGAAGATGATGAGTCTATCCAATAAAGGTAAAGGGGCGCTCAGACCCACTTTGCTATCTGCTGCCATCGCGGCCTCCGTGTCCACCTCGGTTGGGGCCTATGCGCAGGAGCAGGAAACACTGGAAGAAGTAACAGTTACCGGTATTCGCACCAGCGTTTTGGACTCCGTTGAAGCCAAGCGCGCCGCCGATGTTGTGGCCGATGTGGTAGATGCGGGCGCTCTGTCATCTCTTCCCGACCAATCAATCGCCGATGCCCTGGGCCGTCTGCCCGGCGTAACCACCGTGCGATCCAATGGTCAGTCCTCACAGCTAAATATCCGCGGTATGAACGGCGACTTCCTGCAGACCACCCTGAATGGTCGTGAGCAGGCCTCTACCAGTGGTTATACCGAAAGTACTCGCTGGATATCTTTTGACCAGTACCCAGCTGAGCTGATTAATCAGGCTGCGGTCTACAAGACTCCGAAAGCCTCTCATATCGAAGGTGGTGTAGCGGGCTCTGTAGAGCTGAAAACAGCCAATCCTCTCGACGCCGAGAAAGAACACAACTTTAATGCCAATGTGCGTATGTCGTTTAACGACGCAGCAGACGACGTCGGTGCCGACGAGTTCGGTGAGCGTGTCACCCTGTCGTACATGGGTAAATTTATGGATGACAAGGTGGGCGTCGCCCTGGGTTACTCCCACCTTGAGCAGCCGAATAGCTTCGTAAAGTCCCGCACGGGTGCAGACGCCCAGATTGGCTATGAGCAGGGTGTTGATTACGATGGCGATGGCAGCGCAGATGCTTTGCCGCGCGCATTCCAATGGCAGTCAGGTGATGGTACCGATACCCGCAATGGTTACCTGGCCAGTGTCGTTTTTGAGCCTACCGATGGTTTCAAGGCCCAGTTGGATTACTTTAAATCTGACTTTGAACGTGTGGATACTCGCCACGGCATTACGGTTGGTGGCCTGGCTAATACAGACATGTATACCCTTTCCGATACGGAAGTAAACGGCGGTGTGGTTACCGATGGTACGGTTAGTATTACCGACCCAAAAACAGTTTACGATTCCAGCCCCTGGTTTGAATCCCGCTCTGAGGATCAATCCACCCAGGCGGACAGCGATAGTGTTGGCCTGAACTTGGAGTGGAATTTTGCTGACCGCCATACCCTGGCCGTTGACTACTCCTACAGTAAGGGCACCAAGACGCGCAAGGACCAAATTGTGTCCATGCACGCTTACGACCTGACCTACGATGACGATGGAAATTTAGAGACTTGGGAAGAAGCTGCTGGGCAGAGCTTTGCCTATTCCCTTAATGGTGACGGTATTCCCTCAGGCGTTTTCTCCGGTGTAGATTTCACCGATCTGGACACCATGCGTCTGTCTCGCTACGAAGAATACCCCCACGAGTACACCGATAAAGTTGAAGCCTTCAAACTAGATTACAAGTTCGACCTGGAGTGGCGAGCCATTGCCTCTATTGAGACTGGATTCCGTGTCTCTGAGCGCACTTTTGACTCTGAGCGAGGAGCCTTCCTTTACGGTAGCCGCGATGGCCAATTCAATGACTACTGTGCGGATAACCTGTCCGACATCGACTGTGAGCCGCAACTGCTGGATGGCTATGTCAGTGTTGAATCCACCAATGGGATACCACAATTCGTAGTCAACGATATGGATGCCCTGGCTTCCAGTATTTTTGGTGCCGGTAATTACGAAGGTAAAAAGGTATTTAGCCAGGACTGGACTTTCGTTGAGTCCGGTGCTGTGAAAGAGGAAGTTTTTGCCTACTACCTGATGGCCAACATCGAAACCCAGTTGGGTAGTATTCCAGTAACTGGTAATTTCGGTGTACGGGTTGTTGAAACCGATGTGAAGTCCAGCGGTATCCAAAATGTGGGTGCTGGCAATGGTATCGAAATTACTGATGATGTGGGTGTAACATCAGATAGCTACGACTATGTTGAGTACGGCCCCGAATACACAGACACCCTGCCTTCCCTTAACTTGAACTTTGAGCTGACCGAGCAGGACTACATTCGCTTTGCAGCAGCTAAAGTTATGGGCCGTCCGCCGGTTGGGCAGCTGAAGGGGGGCGCTGGCTCCTGGAACAGTGTTAACAACGATGGCGCTACGGAGTACAACGTTTGGACCAAGGGGTCTCCCTACCTCGATCCTTTCCGTGCAAACCAGTTTGACTTGGCTTATGAGCACTATTTCGAAGATGGCGGCGCGGTAACTGCAGCCATTTTCTGGAAAGATATCGAAAGCCTGGTAGAAAAGCAGTATATCTACCTGGACAGCCAGGCAGATCGAACGGCGTTATTTGATTCCCTGGGTATTGAAATTCCAGTTGGCCTGGAAGCCGGTGCTTTCGAAACTTACGTGAATAACGACAAGGGCGGATATATTCGAGGCATTGAGCTTGCGGGTACTAAAACCTTTGATCAGCTGCCGGGTATTTGGGCTGGCCTGGGTATGACCGCCAGCTATTCATATACTGAGAGTGAAACCGAAGTGAGTGGCGGTAGCCTCTATGGTGAAAACCTGCCGTTGCCGGGCCTCTCTGAAAATGTCTGGAGCACTACAGTATTCTGGGATATCGGTAATTTCAGCTCCCACGTCAATGTTCGCTATCGGGATGAATTTATCCTGAATATGCCGGTACCAGGCAGCTCCACACCTGTGGAAGCGCAAGCCTATACTACTGTCGATGCACAGATATCCTACGCATTTGATAATGGTATCGATGTGATTCTCTCAGCGAACAATCTTACGGATGAGGCTGATGTGAAATCATACGGAGTAGATGGTGTCCTCGGTGAATACACTGAGTTTGGGCGTCAGTTCTACCTCGGCTTGAACTATAGCTACTAAGTATCGCTGATTCTTTCGGTGTAAAACTGAAGGTGTGATAAGAGACCGCCCGCTGAGCTACGCTTGCCGGGCGGTTTTTTTTGAAATATCAAATGGCCCGAAAATAAGTGCGGTGCAGAATTTTTGAGAGTCGCCATGAGCAATCAACGCAAAAAAATAATTATTCTTGGCGGGGGTACCGCTGGCTGGATAACTGCCAATCTGATGGCGACCCACTGGCAGGATAAAGGGTTTGAAATCACCTTGGTGGAATCACCGGATATCGGGATTATCGGTGTTGGGGAGGGATCAACTCCACCGCTAAAAGGTTTTATGGAGACTATAGGAGTTAGCGAATCAGAGTGGATGCCTGCCTGTAACGCTACTTACAAAGTGGGAATTACCTTTAGGGATTGGTCGGTTAAGCCGGGCTTTACTGAGTATGTTCATCCTTTTGTTGGCCAGCCTGACCAATTTACTATCCCGGCATTTTTTCATAATAGTTACTTGCGCAGGAAAGGCGTTGACCTGGAGGGACATCCGGATCATTTCTTTCTGGCTACTGAGATGATACGGCAAAAATTATCTCCAGTCGCGCCGGAAAACTTCCCTTTTGAAATTGCCTATGGCTATCATTTTGATTCTGGTTTATTGGGCCAGTTCCTGCGTCGTGTTGCCGAAAAAAAAGGCGTTCGCTATAAGGTGGCGACAGTGGCTGGCGCCATGCTCGATGCACAGGGGAATATTGATCATCTGAAAACTACTGATGGTGAGGTTCTCAAAGCGGATCTGTATGTGGACAGTTCCGGCTTCCGTGGAAGTCTTATACAACAATCCCTGAAAGTTCCTTTCATTAGTAGCGCTGAGAGTCTGTTTAACGATTCTGCGGTTGTATTTGCTACAGATCAGGATAAAGAGTATGCACCGCATACTATTTCTACTGCGATGAAATATGGCTGGGCCTGGAAAATCCCACTGACTAATCGCAATGGCAATGGCTATGTTTACAGCTCTCGCTTTGTCGACGATGACAAGGCAGAAACGGAATTTCGCGCTCACTTGGGGTTGTTGGACAGTGATGTCGAGGCGCGTAGATTAAAGTTCAAGGTGGGACGGGTTGCCCAACACTGGGCCAAGAACTGCCTGGCGGTGGGGCTCTCCCAAGGCTTTATTGAGCCTTTGGAGGCAACGGCGCTGGATATGGTTCAGGAAACCGTTGTGCGCTTTATTGAGGCCTACAACAATGGTGATCATACAGATAAGTATAGGGATGATTTTAATAATCGTATCAGTGCTCGTTTTGATGCAGTGCGGGACTATATCGTCTGTCACTACCGTATTAGTTCGAGAACTGATACGGATTATTGGATTGCCAATGGGACTAATGAAAAGATATCTCCCTCCCTGCGCTCAATCTTGATGTCCTGGATGGCAGGCAAGAATATTACTGATGAACTACTGAATCAAAAATTGGATGTCTATTTCCCGAATGTATCCTGGAATTGCCTGTTGACTGGCAAGGGGATTTACCCGGGACAGGAACAGTTGCGTCCAGGTAATGAGCTCGCACACAAATATAAACTGGAAGAAATCAGGGATTTTAACCGCCGCTGTGCTCTAAACTTTATGCCGCACATGGATCAGTTAAATCAATTAAGGATGGGGTAGGAGGAAATCTGGAATAGTGCTCGGGTTATCTCTGAGCACTATTCCATTTTAATCAGATAGGGGAATAAATCGTCTTAATTTAACAAATGATTATTCATTGTCCTGAAATTCAATTTTTTCTGACTCTTTAATGCGAAGTGTGCGTTTTTCTCCGCGCTCTCCACGGATTTTCACACGATCTCCCGATTTCATACCTTTGAGCTTGGCCTCATCGGCATCCAGGAAAAAGTAGTGGCCAGTCTGCTCATCTTTCAGGGAAAACTTACGCTTGGATTTTCCTGTTTCAAAATCTTCAGAGATAATTTCTTCCAAGGTGCCAGTTACAATCTCCTCTGCTTGTACAAACAGGGAGAAGCTCAATGCAAACGCTATTAGAATGAACTTTTTCATAGTATTTATCCTACGGTAACGGATTTATAGTCTAATCACTGTAACTGACTAAGATAGTGGCCGACTGTTTGTCTGAGGCCATAGATTGAAACTCAATGGTTAAGCCAATATTTGAGTCGGTAAAGCTATCTCCTGGCTCCTTGAGTTCTGCTACATGGTTAAAGAGTCTATTATCGAGATAATGAACGGATACTGAATTTTCCATATGAGACGATGGGTTCAGTATGTCATGGCCTACATGGTAGTTCACGTAGTAGTAGTCTTCTCCATTCTGACTACCCGCGCTCTCAACTTTCAGCTGCTGGGGCAGATTTCCTGAGAGCTCTCCCGCAGTCAGCTCAATAGCCTCAATCTCCACCTCTTCTGTTCTGCCGGCGGTCTGGGTTACCGTTTGAGTATATTCGGGGAATAAATCATACCAGCCCATATACTCACGGTGACCACTGCCAAACAAGCGAGATCTCCAGGCATTCCCCATAAAGCTCCCGTCTGTTCCATATTCGCTTTCGCCACTATCGAAGGTATCCCCATCATTGTTGTCATCATTGCCAGCATGGCTCAGTCCAATATTGTGTCCAAGCTCGTGGCCCATAATCATCTGATCTGTATAGGCAGTAACGATGCTCCACCTTCCACCAACGGAAGCGACACCAGCCCCTACTAGCCCGGCACTCTTGGCCTCTGGAGGAAAAATGTAGACTCGGTGGCGCCAGTCGCTTAGGTCAATCGGATTGTTGTTGTCATCTACAAAATTGGCCTCAGCCCACTCGGTGGCATTATCCCGCCAAGTATATCCTCCATCGGTATACTCTCCACCCTGACTGGATCGGGCCGATGCATCATCAACACTTAAAGTGCCACCATTCTGGCTATCGGGAATATTGTAGCTGATGCAGTCAATGGAGCTGTCTTCATTACTATCTTCGCCATAACAGTAATGCCCCAGGGAATTGTCACTGATGAGATGACGGAGAAATTTTAGCTGTCCCAATGAATTCTTTAGATAGGTATTATCGAGGGAGTCCTCATCGTTAAATACCATATCTGCAATATCTGAGATGTCAGTAGTATCCGTCGGTGCTGCATCAGAGAAGTTCATAAAAATGAATACGATACTACTTTCGTCAGGCTCGATGGTGACAATAGAAAAAGTAACTGATTGGGTAGAGCCATCACTCAGTTGAAATGAAACGGTATCTTCTGTGGTCTCACCATTATTCAAATTATCTGCTGAGTCATTCAGGCTGTATTCCCAGTCCCCACTGCTGGATAACTCTAAATCACCGTATGAGCCGTTAATAGTTTCCTTGACGAACTCCGGTGTGTTGCCATCGACATCCTCTAAAAGGAATGTACCTGAAGCAAATTCCTTTCCTTCAACAATTAGGGTAGCCAGTGGGCTGGCGGGGTTAAAAGTGTAGGTGTCATCGTATCCAGTGATGGAAATGGATATGGTCGCTTCTGAGTTACTGAAGCCAATGCCAATACTGAACGTGTCGGTAGCTATTTCTGAGCCAGCAATGGGATCGGATAACTCACTGTCCAGAGTGTAGGTCCAGCTGCCATCGCTGGAGATTTCCAGTTCCCCGTAAGTTCCGTGAAAATTTCCAGACTCAAAGGTTTGATTGCTATTTGAGTCATCGATCAGTTGCCCTGAGACCGTGATCTCGTCATCTTCACTGACGCTGCCACTACCTCCGCTTATGCTAGAGGAACTGTCATTGTCAGAGTCGCTATTGCCATTGGAGCCTGAGTTATCACTATCACTATCACTATCACTATCAGAATCAGAGCTGCCATTATCGTTGCCAGAGTTAGATCCAGAATTATTGTCGCTGCCAACAGCAGTGTCTTCAGTACCGCTTTCATCGGAGCTTCCGCCGCCCCCACAAGCAGAAAGAAATACAGCTAAACTGATAGCTGTAAGCAACTTCAATGAATAAGTCATATCGCCTCGATAGATCCGTTATACCAAATATGATTGGTGCGGAGTATAAAGAGATGGTGATCATATTCTGTGATGGCTGGCTTGATTTTGACGTGGGCTTATTGCTGGGATAGGGCAGAACACCATCTGTCATATGATTCGATAAGGCTTATTTATACGGAAGATAAAATAGGGGAAAATTGGCGAATAATTATAGGCGACTTGTATTACTGAATATCAATTTTTTTGAGCCTGTTGGCAAAATTAAGTTGATGGCGGTCAACTATTTGGTGTGAATAGTTGACCGCTCAAGAGTTATCACTCTTTAGATAGCTCACTTAGGAACTGTTTTAGATGTGTAACATTACAATCTTTTTTTCCAGTACAGTTTTCCAGTATTTGCTGTAGCTGTTGATCGTCGCTTTGCTCAGTAGCCAGTTTCAAATAATGTAGCATCTGGTTAATGTTCTGGTCGGCAGGCTCTCCCTGACTATAGGCTTCAGCAATTTTCAGTGATGCCATGCCATGCCCCCTTTTGGAAGCCTCATCGTAGAGTGACAGTGCCCGATCCAGATTGGCCTCTACACCAAGTCCCTGCTCATACATGCGAGCTTGATTAAAAAATCCATACTTTGAATTTTTGTTCGCTGCCTGCTCGAACCAATATAAGGCTTTGGAGTAGTTTTTTATACCGTTATTCTCGGAGTCCAAATATATGAGACCCAGCTTATTCATGGCAGAAGCTAATCCACTCTCTGCTGCTTGAGTATAATAATAAATTGCCTGTTCAAGGTCCTTGTATACTCCATTACCCGTTTCATAGAGTCCTGCCAGCCTTGCACTAGAATTGGCTGATCCCTCCTCAGCAGCAAGCCTATAGAGTTCTGCAGCACGAGCTGGGCTTTTTTCAACTCCATAGCCATGTTCGGCGGAGTAACCCATATTGGTAATGCACTCCAGATTGCCGGCCCTTCCACAGAGTAAATACCAAGCATAGGCAATCTCAGGATTGGCGTCTGCAATAATGTCTTTGGAATTCAGTATTCCCATTTTTAATTGTGCAGGAAGGTGGTTGCGGAATGCCGCTGCTCGGTATTCCCTGATAGATTGACTGATATTAATTGGCTCGCCATGTACTCCGAATTGAGCGATACGGCCCCTTTCATAGAGTGCTGCTGGATTTCCTGCAACTGCGGCCTCATTGAGAAGTGCCATGCCCTCACTGATTTCTCTTTTCTCTTCCAATAGGTAGCTGGCATAAAAAAATTGCGCCGGGGAAAAGCCGCTATTGGAGGATTTTTGGATATGTTGCTCAAATTGATAATAGTTATTTTGCTCGAGATATCCTATGGCTTGGGTGAAGGAAGCCATTGGATAATTTTTGTTGGCGCTAGCCTGCAGGAGTTGTTTAGCACGGTTTTCGTTGATAGAGGCAAATTCTTCTGAAGCAAAGAGGGAATAGAGTTCGTACTCTGCCTGACCTTTTTTCAGGTGTTGTTCGGCACTGGATAGTAGTGAAATCGCGAGTTCTTCATCTTGCTCAATGCCCAGTCCCATATAGGCCATATAAGCGAGAAAAACTTTTGCCTCTTGCAGGCCCAAATCTGCAGCAGCAACAAATAATTGGGCGCACTCGTTGATAGAAAATTTTTCAGTTTTTTCACTGAGGCACAGTCGTCCTAAACTGATGTTGGCAGAAATAGACCCCATAACTATGGCGTCAAGGTAGGCTTGCTCTGCTTGCGAGTACTGTCCCTCAGCATGGAATACAGTGCCTTCGGCGTGCCGAGCTGCGTAATCTGTAGAGGCTAGAACCTGAATTACATCCGTATAGAGCTGATCTGATGTGCCGGCAAACGGGTACCGAATCGCGAGTAGGCGGTGTAGAAAACGGGCATTATCGAAGTAAATTTTGGATACTTGATTACCTCCGATTTCCCTCACGTTATATACGCGATAGATAGTATTGCGACTATTGGCAAACTCTATATAGCTATCGATAATTTCATAGCCGGATATGGTGAGCAGATCTTCTGCGTCTGCCCAGCTCGCTACTTCGAAAGCACTGTAGCCATATTCACCACTGCGTCCGGAAAGGATGCCCGTCGCAATAAATTCAAACAGGTTTTTGTGATAATTGGCGGCCTCCAGTTGCCCCACAGACTCATAGCATTCGGCGGCAGTGAGGTGGGGCATCAGGGACAGGATGTTGTTATTGACCACGGCCTTCCAATCCACTGCGTCACAGGCTTTTTGTCCAGACTCAATCGCAGCCATTTCTGATTGGTAGTGGTCTCTGGCAGCGATGTTATTCACTGGCTGCTGGGATTCCAGATATGCGAACCAGAAGTCCTCATAAGCGACTGTGTCCGGAGCGCTGGCTACCTGGTTGGTTAACAGCCGGATTTGGTTGTCGCCCGATTCGATCGTGGTTTGGCCGGCACAGGAGGCCAGTAAGTACATGATGGGAGCAAAGATTAGTTTTTTCATTATTTACTTCCTGATCAATGACTTAACCAGGTTTTTCATTGCCTTGCTGGTTTCCTGGGTATTGGAGTTGTCGCCTTTTGCCCAAAACTGATATTGAAGGGCTTCATCCAGTTTATCCAGCTGCTCCATATACTCGGCAATATCTGTGTTGCGAACGTGGTCTGTTTTGGATTTAAAGGCGTAGTTCACTGAGATACTGTTACCAGTATGATCAGAGGTTCTTGAGAAGGTAAACCAGGGGTTGTCAATCTGAAGTTCCTGAGATTCTTCTCGCCACAAGACTTCACCGGTAACCTTGGCTATTGCCTTGTGATGGATATCTACTGGATGCGCTAATGCGAGTGGGCTCTGGCGAATGCGCTTCTGAGGACTGGTGATATAGGACGCGATACTGGAGCCATATAGTGAGAAAATTTTGCGGGCAGAATTCAGTTCGGCAAAATTACTGATTTCATAAAGCTCTGAAACCTGAAGTACATTCTCATCCCGATTGTCCCGATGATGAATATTGGATGTTATCTCAATACCGGGGTAGTAGGTTGCCATAAAGTTGGCGTAATTGCTCTTGATATATTCCGAGTCTGCGGACTGGAAAAATTGACGCATTTGTTCTGCCTTAAGAGCGCTATAGGTGGATTCAACAGCCAGCCCCGCAGTATTTGCTCCTGCATTAATCTCAAAGTTCTCAGTGACATCCAGCTGCAGCGTGCCGTTGGAGGGATAAATCGTGGTTACCTCTTTTAATGCTTGGGTTCCCGCGCGAATGGGGAGCGCTAATTCATAGTCAAAAAAGCCTTTGTTCTTGATATTGGAGCCTTGTCCGGAGGCGGTACCATCAACCCAGTAATCCTGCCCGTTGAGTTCAATGACACTGATTACATGGTCAAATGAACTGGGAGAGGGAATGTCATTGGCAAGGTCGCGGCCGCGTCCTGAGGAAACCAGGGCTGGATAAGATTTAACTCCCAGATGAGACAGCATGGCGGTTATTAATATGGCTTTATCTTTACAGTCGCCGTAACGCTTATCCAAAGTCTCCTTGGGGGGGCGGGGTTGATGAGAATTGATGCCAAACTCGATACCAAAGTAACGGATATCTTCCTGAACGTAGGCAACCGCCTTGCTGACAGCTGCCTCAAGTCCCTCCTCTACGCGCCATTGATCCAACTGCCGGGTGAGTTCCTGTGGCAGGGAGAGGTCAATATCGTAGAGTGTCATTGCCCAATCGTTTACTTCAGCCCAGCTGTTATAGCCTGAATATTGGATGTAGTTGAATGGGTCATGCCAGTGAGGGTATTCCCCCTCCTGAAGTATCGGAGATACCTGCTTCAGGTCCAGCGTGTACTGGAATTTACCGTTATTGCGGCTAATGTTTACCGGTACTTTCTCATTGTTAAAACGGTAATTAAGTTTGTTGTCACTGGTGATCCTTACAAAGCGTCTGTCGATGGTATCCGGCCAGGATAAGTAGAAAGTGCCAAAATCTCCGCGCTCAAAAATAGGGTTATTACCTTCAAGCGTATAGGCATAGGAGATTTTGTCTCCGGGCCGGATATCCTCAAGGATATAGAGCGCATTCCACATCTCAGAGTAGAGCTTACTGGATAGTTCCTGCTCAGACTGGAATAACTTGAAGTCTTCTTTTTCCAGCCGATCAATCACTCGATCATCGCGAGTGACAGTAATTTCGTGAACTACCAACTGTTGGAATGCAGGGTAGAAACTGATGTTCAGTTCCGATACCTGTTTAACCCCTTGCTGATTGAGGGGTTCCATCACCAATTGAAAATAGTATTGGTGTTGTTCATTAGCATGGGAGATTTGGGAGTTGCTCAGGTGATACCTAACACTGCCTTCGGGTGCAGTGACACTACTCGAGAGGTCGACGGCATTCACCCAAGTGGGTGTTGGGGCTATGTTAATTTCAGGGGTAGCCTGGGCCAGCGACACAGCAAATAAGAGAGTCACAGCCAGAATTTGGCCGAAGGAACGATATTTCAAAATGAGCCTCGATTGTTATCTACAGCCTATACCGGCGGAGACAGAATAGATCTTGGGTGGGGAGTAAGCAGAAGAGGCACGCAGGGCACCCTACGATTGATTCGCTCCTGTTGAACCCTGGATCTTTCCTATAGGGCAGTGCCTGTTGCCGTTTGGCAGCGGCGCTCCGTTACCGCTTGGTGTTGGGATCGTTAAGTGAACAGCCGGTAATATACCCCAATGACTATGGGCTGAGTATCGAATGGCTATGACCGCTGGTGTTTTGAATAAGTTTTTCGGCGGTTCAAATTGATCAAGGCTGGGTTTATTGTGTCCAGGCGAAAAAATGGTCAAAAAATAACCGAATTTTGAAGATGGGAGGCCACCCAGCTTGTGGGCTGAGTGACCCGAGGCATGCTTATTGGGCCTGCTCCTGAACAGGCATTTCTTCGAGCTTAGCCTTTATCTCTTTCAGCTTTTCCTTAACTCGGGCTGCATTGTCGGGGCCCATGCGGATCATCAGCTTTTGTATTCCAGGGAGTTTTTCCAGTTTTGGATCGGCAAATTTGTAATACACCGATGGGCGTATCAATTGAATAGGGCCTTCAACATCTGGCGCTGCCAGTACATTGTCGATTGCTCCAATCACCACCTGGTGGAATGACTTGTTGCGAATCCCCAGCTCGCCATAGGCCTGAGCTAAACGGGGGTACCAGTACTGATACAAAGTAATGATGGCATCAGTGTTAGCCAGTGCGAACAATCGTACTGGTTGGTCGTAACGGCGATAGTTCTCCGGGGACAGCTGGTAGCCTTCAGCGGATGACCCGGTAACGGTGATGGGGCCGCGAATGGTTTTCAGCGGGCGATGCTTGTGAATCAGCTCACCACGGGATGCTGCGTTGGCAGCGGCCACCCATTTACGTATTACTTCGTCGGGTACCAGCCAGCGGGACAGGGCGCCGTCGGGTGCCAAGGACATTAACTCGTCATATGCGGCCTTGTCGCTCTCGTTCAGGGGGGGAGGCGGCTCTCTGCCGGGCTCCTCTTCAATGACCGGCTCCTCGGGCGGCTGGGCTGGTTCCTGGCTCTCAGGTTGTGCCAGGGCCTCTGGCTCGGGAGCAGTTTGGGGTTCTTCAACAACACCGATGGTGGGAATTTCTTTTTTCTTTTCCTCGCCGGTCCAGAGCCAATAGGCTGCTGCAGCGACAACGACCACCACAATAATGCCGATGATCCACCCTTGCCTAGATTGTTGTTCCGACATTCCCTGCCTCCTTTGACTGCTAACAGAATGTGACGCTTGGACCACGACAAAGCGCTGCGGTTTCTCGCGGTCTGCTGGTTTTACATTACTCTGCAAAAGCGCCGCTCGCAAAATAGTTTTACTATGGGGTAATTGCACAACCTTATTGCCGGTCTTATACCCTGCGCAGCACCTACGCCCCCGCGCGGGAGGATGTTTGATTTACTGGGCCTATTAGAGTGGTCTGGGGAGCTTCTGAATAATTCTGAGCGGCGAATAAAAGAGAGAACAATGGGAAAATTCACCAGCTTATTGATTGGCCTGATGCTGGGTGGTGTACAAGCTGCCTTGGCTGCAGAGCCGGTAGACCCTTTTTGGCGCAATGCGACAGTCTATTTTATGTTGCCGGACCGTTTTAATAACGGCGATAGCAGCAATGATTTCCCCTACGGCCGCAAAGACGATGCAGCATACCTGCGCGGTTTTGAGGGAGGGGATCTGCGCGGTGTTATCGAGAAAATTGAAGCCGGGTATTTTAATGATCTCGGGGTCGATGCTATCTGGATGGCCCCGGTGATTGAGAACATCCATGGCTACAATGAGTCCGATAAACACACCTACGCTTTCCATGGCTACTGGCCTAAGGACTGGACTGCCGTAGATGCCAACTTTGGCACCGAAGCAGAACTGGCAGAATTGATTGAGGTAGCTCACAGCCAGGGGATTCGCGTATTGCTGGATGTAATTCTCAATCACACCGGGCCAGTCACTGAACAGGATTCCAGATGGCCCTCGAGTTGGCTGCGCAATAGCCAGCAATGCGATTGGTCTGACTATGCCGGCAACGTTGAATGTGCAATTCACGCGAATTTGACGGATATCCTCACGGAGAGTGAGAAAGATGTCGAATTGCCGCCGCAACTGGTGGCAAAGTGGAAAAAAGAAGGCCGCCTGCAGCAAGAGCAGCGCGAGCTGGATGCCTTTTTCGAGCGCACTGGCTATCCCCGTGCCCCCAAATATTACCTGATCAAGTGGTTAACCGACTGGGTGCGTGAATACGGTGTCGATGGCTTTCGTGTGGACACCGTTAAACACGTAGAGCCACAAGCCTGGGCAATACTGAAAAAGGAAGCGGACTTAGCCCTGGCGGAGTGGAAGGCTGAGAACCCGAAGAAGAAATTGGATGATCGCAATTTCTTTATGGTGGGTGAAGTTTACCATTTTGGCGTTAACAACTTCGGTCCCAGTGTTGGTCGTTCCTACGATTATAGCGACCGGAAAGTGGACTTTTATCAGTACGGTTTTGACAGCCTGATTAACTTCGACTTTGCCCAGGTTGCGGGCCGGCCAGCGGAGGATATTTTCTCCAGCTATTCTTCCGCCTTGAACAGTGGCGAACTAAAAGGGTTCGGTGTCCTAAATTATCTAGGCTCTCACGATGACCATCACTCATTTGACCGCGAGCGTCAGCACACACTGAATGCCGCAAGTAAACTGATGTTGGCGCCCGGTGCAGTGCAGATATATTACGGTGATGAACTGGCGCGCCCCATGATTGATGATCGCGCATTCGGCGACGCCTCTATGCGCACCAATATGAACTGGGATGACTTGGAAAAGCCGGAAACCCGTGCATTGCTGGCTCATTGGCAGAAGCTTGGGCAGTTTCGTCGATCGCACCCGGCAGTTGGCGCTGGTGTACACCAGAAGCTGGAGGATAAGCCTTATACATTCTCCCGCACCTTATCTGGTGAGCAGCCGGTAGTTGTGGCGATGGAACTGTCCGCGGGTGAAAAGAGCGTATCAGTTAAAGGTGTGTTTGCCGATGGTATCGAACTGACCGATTACTACTCGGGCAAGCGAGCCAAAGTTGAGGATGGCAGGGTGACTTTTGATACCGAGGGAACTGTGCTACTGCTATCTGCTAAATTGCAGTAAATCCAAAAAAGAAAGCCCCGGCAGATAGCACTGCTGGGGCTGTCAGCATCCTTGAAAATGGGATGACTTAATCGTTGTTCATTGTTGTTGTGGTGAACTGGTTACATACCATCACATCAACATCTAACTGGCCAATTACACGCTCGGCAGTATTGCCACGCAGGAATGAACCGGTCTCGCCGTACTGATTCATAGTTCCCATCACGACCAGATCTGCATCGATCTCACGGGCCACCTCCTCAACAACATCACTGGTATAGCCGCGCTTTACGTGAATGCGATGGGTGGGGACACCGGTTTTATCGGCAAGCTTGGCCAAAGCACCGCGATCTGGGTAGAGCATAGAATCCAGGAAGGCGTTTACGAGGTGTAGCTCTGCTCCGTAATGACCTGCGATATAGGTCGCGCGTTCGCTGATCTGGCGATTGAGCTCGCGCTGTTCGAGGGTTTTTGCCTGGTAGTTAACGGTAGCCAATACAACTTTGCGCTCGTCCTTGGCGCCGGGGCGAATCAATACCACTGGGCAGCGCGCTGTTTTCAGGACTCGCCACTTGGACTCGGCGAAGGTAAAGCGACGGCTGTTCTTCGCGTGTACTGGTAGGTAGATCATTTCTGCGTTGCAACGCTTTGATTCCTGCACGATGGCCGCCTGCCAATCACTGGACCAGCAAACAGTGATCTCACAGGAAAGACCAGCTTCTGAGATGGGTTCACGAATTTGTTCACGGAACCACGACTCATCGCGAAATAGGTGGTCGTTTACCGCACGGGTATCCACCGCTTCACCATCAACTGCGACGAATACAGCCAGTCGCGGCTGAGGATTGCGTCCACGTGAAGTAATCAGGGCTCGCTCCAGAGCTACATGCTTCTCATCGTTAGGGTCCACTACAACGAATACGGTGCTTTGCTGCTCCATTTTTTCTCCTCAACTAAGCGTGTTACTGGCCAGTGCGACCTGCAGTTGACCATGAGGTCTAATCTACCATGATGGGGTGGTCAGCCCGAGTACCTGACTGTCCCATTTGTCGAATTTGGCGCCTATCTCATCGAATAATTTTGTTGCGCATAATGGCGAAGTTGGGGGTGGGGGTATTGAGGTAGATCAAGTTTATAGGTAGCACGTGCAAGCCCACTGCAACCAAAATGCGGGTGACCAGAATTCAAAATGTATTCTTGCCTGGTAGCATTATTGAGAGCTGGTTGGAGTATGTTGGGATTGGAATTACTTAGGGAGTGGGGGGGCTAACTACAACACCATAAGTAACTATCGGCTACAGGCTCTTTGAGTTAAGCCGTGATCGGTTCTTTTAGTCTTTCCCAAAGAAACTTACTCGGTGAAGAGGGAGCGCGCACTATACGCGCGTCCCTAGTGCTCAATTCGTAAGGTTTAGACTTCCCGATACTGGTCAATGAGCGCCTTGATATTTTTCTTAAGTACAGCGCCAATATCTCCACCTGCACCGCCCACGGACAGATCACTATCGGCGTGAGCCTTGTATTTAACATCACCGGTTTCGGAGTCCTTAACAGTCAGGACAGAGTCAACGCCTCCCTTTCCTGCGCCAAAGCCAACAGCCCAGCGCAATGCGCGATTTCCGTATTGAACCTTCACATCAAGATCAACGAGCAAAGTCTTGCCTTCAGCTTCATCTAAGGAATTGACGAGTTGATAATCGCTCTCTCTGGCAAATTCCTCGAGTTCACTGCGGGTATGGAGCTCCCAATTTTTCATTTTTTCCTGTAGGGCACTATTGTTTTTGGCTGCACTTTCATTTGAGTACACCCTTACATCTTGTATTAATATATTTTTATAGTCTTCAAAACTTTGCGCTTGAACGTCTGTTTTTACGTGTGCGACACCACATCCGTATAAAGCTGAAAGTGTCACGGCAAGGCAAAACACCTTTATTCCTTTGAAAAATTTCATCCTTTTCCCCTTAATTTGAATATAAAAGCTGAAACTTCACAGTAGGGATCGAGCCCTAGCTGTCTATTTCAGTTACCGGCTGAGCGGTTTTATAGTTAGTGCAGATGAAATGAACTACATATTCACTGCCCGGTAAGTTTACAAGGAAAATACATTACTTTCTCTACTGACAACGGAAGAACGCACTTGAATGAAGCTATAGTACTAAGTTGTAGGGCAACTAGTTTAAGATACGCTCTGTTAAAGACTTGAGCCTATTGCCTGAGGAAATAACCTAGAACTTGACTGCCACATAGGCTTACATAACGTAGCAGGCTTTATATAAAAGGTTGCTAAAGCTGCTGTAGGAGGTAGATAGATAAGCTAAGTGATTTGGGTGTTCAAGCGGCAAATTGAAGTTAGGAAGTTTCTATGTTTTACGCCCGCCCCCCTTGCTAGTGATTTATAGAGAGACCAGCTTTCATAGTGCACGATTATGTCGGGATTTATACACTTTGTCCAAGAGCGTAAATTGGAGCATATAGGGACCACAGTAAGAAAGCAATCTCAACAATTGAAATGATAAAATGTATAAATGAAATGCGAAACATTCCATATTTTACTTTTATCAGTAGCTCAGATTGATGCCAGACAACCATTGGCAAAAAGCTCATAATCGAAAGTAATAGTAAGTAAGGGTGTAGTTCAATAAGAAATATGGTCTGGAATGGCAATTCTACGCCAAAGTTAGCGTACATTTCAGCAAAATAAGGGGTTAACCAATAACCAAGAAAATAGACGGTCGCTGAGATTACTGAGAAGATAGAACTTAGTACCTTTTTCCAAGTCAAGAGCTGGCATTCATTTGTTTCAACAGAATTAGGGGGGGTATATATATTTTCCATATTCTTATTTTCTAATATCGTGATAACCGAGCGGAGCTAAGGGTGGTAAAGTGAGCGAAGCGAACCATGCTGAAATTTATCAACGGTGGCTGCCTTGATTATCTCACGTCTTCAAACTGAATAGTTGCTTTACAATTCATAATTAACTTAACGTTTATATGTTGGTCATCCCGACTACTATTATCCTGATTTTTATCTGGGGGTGCAATATTGAGCTAAACTCGAATAAATAAGGAATTACTACAGCAAAAATAAAGTTGTGGAAACATTCAATTTATAAGAAAACGCTCACAGCTATCGAATTGGCTGAAGAGGCTCATGTTATTTCAGTTTACTGTGCCCTTAAATCTCCAAGCCTCAAAGAAGCGTTGCTGATGGCTGTTAATCACGATGGCGATTTAGATTCTACAGGCTCTATTAGCGGAAACCTGATTGGTGCCAATTAGGGTGTTGGTGCAATTCCTGAAAATTGGCTGGCTCAACTTGAGCTATCTGATTAGACATCAGAAATAGCTCAAGATCTAATGGAGTTTCGAATTTAGCCTGTAAGTGAGTTTGATGAACACTGTGATTATGCTCATGGAATAACTAAGAAATATCTGGGGTATTAATTTCTATCTATCTAGAGTCATTGCTAAGAAGTGCTCACATACCGTCATTATTTCAAGTATTTAAAGCTAGAGTTGTGAGTGATTATGTTTTCCCGTCTGTTTAAATTTTGGTCTTAAAAGCCAAATTATCTTCGCTATTTAGACCTGTAGCACAAATATCTACTACGCCCCCTATAGGGAGGATGTGCTCTCAAGCACTGATTATTAGCCTTCCAAAAGCCCGAATAGTTGTAATTTCGGGCTTGCAGTAGCACAGGAGGTGCATATTACCGCTGCTGTTCGGTATTTGTTCACATACTACCGGTTTATTGATGCCTTTGGTGGTCTGTGGATATCTCAGGATGAGTGATCAATTGGTCGGGTATAGCAATCCAGCGGTTTAGATACTGTGTAGTTGGGATTCCCAAATATCTGGCTTGAATTGCAAAAAATAATAAATGGTCACCTGTGATGATAAGCCTGAACTTTTCTTCGCCGTTTGCGGTGCTTCCCACAAATTCTTTTCTTGAGCGAATGCCTATTGGTTGTGTCGCCTTAGGAGAATATTTCTAGCTCCTACTGTGGGGCGAACGCAATCCAAGTATCTGCAAATGCCTGGGAAAAGGCGTGCTTATAGATTGACCCTACTTATGTAGAAATGGAGAGCCATTAACTATTGGTAGGCAACTGCCTCTGGGGTTCTCCTTATACAAAAAAGATAACGACTACAGATGAGAGAAAAAGGAAAGCTAAAATGAAAAAACAATTTCCACTAAAAGGGCTTCTGGGAGGCGCGAGTATCGTACTCGGAGCCATGTCCAGTACCCATGCCAGCGCAGGCACAGCCTTTGTACACCTGTTTGAATGGAGCTGGAATGATATCGCCAGCGAATGTGAGGAGTTCCTGGGGCCGAAAGGATTTGATGCGGTACAGATTTCACCGCCCCAAGAGCATGTCAGCCATTCTACCTGGTGGGCGCGTTACCAGCCGGTAACTTACTCTAACCTGACCAGTCGCAGCGGTACCGAGGAGGAGCTGCAGAGTATGATCGACCGCTGTAATGCAGCGGGTGTTAAGGTTTATGCAGATGCTGTGATTAACCACACGGCAGCCTGGAATGGCGGTGGTACGGGTTGGGGCGGTACTGAGTGGACACTATTGAATCACCCGGAATTTTCCTCCTGGGATTACCACTCCGAGTGCACGGTCGATAACTACAGTGATGCCGATAATGTCTGGGATTGTCGCTTGGTTGGACTGCCAGACTTGGATACAGCTTCCAGCTATGTACAGCAGACCCTGGCTGATTACCTGAATAAATTGCAGGATATGGGTATTGCCGGTTTCCGCGTAGATGCGGTTAAGCACATGTCTCCCAGTGATATGTACGGCATCATGAGTAAAGCCGGCAATCCGTGGATATTTTCTGAAGTTATCGGTGCAGACGGCGAAGCCTCTGAAATCCAGCCATCGAATTATACATTCCTGGGCCGTGTGACTGAATTCAAGTACGGCACTGATGTGGCAAGTAATTTTAACGGCCAAATTAAAAACCTCGCTAGTATCGGTGAGAGTTGGGGACTTTTATCTTCCAGCGATGCAGTTCACTTTATCGATAACCACGATCGTGAACGAGGCCACGGTGGCGGCGGTAACCTGACCTATCACGATGGCTACAAGTACAACCTGGCCAACGTGTTTATGTTGGCACACCCCTATGGCTATCCGAAGGTAATGTCGGGTTATGACTTTACCGATACGGATATAGGTCCCCCCAGCACTGGACCGGAAAGCTGTG
Source organism: Microbulbifer maximicatervae (SeqCode) (assembly GCF_052467325.1). Classification (NCBI taxonomy): domain Bacteria; kingdom Pseudomonadati; phylum Pseudomonadota; class Gammaproteobacteria; order Cellvibrionales; family Microbulbiferaceae; genus Microbulbifer; species Microbulbifer maximicatervae (SeqCode). Next base: position 3,259,911 of record NZ_CP174310.1, on the reverse strand, counting down.
AAAACAATGAATGGGTATGTCAGCACCGATGGGGCAATATTGCCAATATGGTGGGTTTCCGTAACTACACCGATGGCACCAGTATGGAAAATTGGTGGGATAACGGAGATAACCAGATTGCTTTTGGACGTGGTGATAAAGGCTACGTTGTTATCAATAACGAGGGTAACTCTCTCAGCCAGACGCTGTATACAGGGCTTCCTGCAGGGGACTACTGTAATGTCCTGGCGGGAGATGATGAGTGCAGTGGCGATGTTATTTCCGTAGGCAGCAATGGCTATGCCACTTTCAATGTTGCAGCTTATTCCGCTGCTGCCATTCACGGTGGGCAACTATCTGGTCCCTGTGGTGATGAATGTTCTGGGACGGGTTTCCCCAGCCTTTATTTCCGTGGCACTGCAAATAATTGGGAAGCAACAGCTTTTGAATTGGTAGCAGATAATACCTGGCAATTGGTGGTTAATTTTGATGGCCAGGCAGACCAACGCTTTAAGTTGGATATCTACGGTGACTGGACCGAAAATTACGGTGACGATGGTGCTGATGGCACACTGGATCAAACCGGAGCAGATATTTATACCTCAGTAACCGGAAACTATCTCATTGAAGTAAATGATGAGACTCTGGCCTATTCGATCACTGAGGTTTCTTCCCAGCAGGCACCTACTGCAACCGTGACTCCAGTATCCAGCACAGTAGAAGTCAATCAGAGTATCACCCTGGATGCCAGCAGCTCTACTGATAGCGACGGTAGTGTGGTTTCCTATAGCTGGAGCAGTGGTGGTAGTTCTTCCACGAAATCTTTGAGCTTCGCCAGTGCGGGCACTTATACCGAGACGGTCACTGTTACTGACAACGATGGCTTAACCGATAGTGCTACGGCAACCATTACCGTGACTGATCCCAATGCTGGTTATGCTCATAACTTTACGGCATTAAATTTCCGCGGTACGCCCAATAGCTGGGGCACTCAGGCGATGACCCTGGTTGCAGATAATACCTGGCGTGCCACTGTGGCGTTTGATGGCAGCAGTAACCAGCGCTTTAAGTTTGATGTCAGCAGTGACTGGGCTGAAAACTACGGGGATAACAATGCGGACGGCTCTCTGGAGCAGGGTGGGGATGATATCTACACTGATGTATCAGGTACCTATATTGTTGAGGTAAATGATGAAACCCTGAGCTACAGCCTGACCTGTGCAGACTGTGGTAGTTACGCATCCAACTTTTCCTCACTTTATTTCCGTGGCACACCAAATAGTTGGGGTGCTGATGCTATGGAATTAGTTGCCGACAATACCTGGGAAATCCAGGTAAATTTTGATGGCCAATCCCAGCAGCGTTTTAAGTTCGATGTTAATGCTGACTGGAGTGAAAACTATGGCGATAGCGACTCCGATGGTGACTTGGAGCAGGGTGGATCTGATGTCTACACCTCTGTAAGCGGAAGCTACAAGGTGCAGGTGAATGATCAAACTATGACTTATAGTGTGATTGCACTGTAATTGATAAGAGCCTGCAGGCCAGGAAGTTGGACTGCAGGCTTCTTTAGTTATTTATTTTCTTTTTCTTTAGCCTGCAGTGCTTGTTGTAGCGCCTGCAATTTTGCAATCTCTTCTTGATTTAACTCTGGGTTCGATTCACAACGAGGATCGGTTTTTTGCAGCAAGGCGAGTATTTCTTTTGTCAGTGGTATGGGTTCACAGCCGTGTCCGGTTTCGCAAATTAAATCCCATTGCGGTTTGGCCTGGATATGGCAGGCAAAGCAGTTACCTCCAAAACGGTTAACTACATCAACAAAACCTCGCTTACGGATTTTGCTGCCTTCCTCAGAAACATCCAGTTCAAAAAACTCCCAATCTTTAGTGGCGGGGTTAAAGCCTTTTTGGTGTTTGACCATCACTTCCCCGGGGACTAACTGGACCACTGATCCAGGAGGATAAACACCTCCAGTGTTGGAGTTTGCGACCTCTAGAGTCCCATCCAGATCTCCCAGTAAATTATCCACATAAAACCCCCGCACCTTGGTCATATCTCGGATGCAGTTAAAAGTCTCGTCTGTCACCTGGATAGGTGCTTCGCTCTGTTCAGCCTTGTTAGTTTTAGCCATTGTAGGAAGTGCTACTGATGCTAAAAGTGCAGCCAAAATTATGTTTAGTGGTGAAAAATAGTGGCTAGGTTGTCGGTTCATAATCTCCCCTTGCATATCAATTTCGGCTTTTATTTAAATTGTGCACAATATAGTTGCGGGCAATATACATGGGGTAGTGTTTATGTCAAGCGAGTTACCTGATGAGTATGGTTAGGGATTGTCGGGATTATGTTGTGAGAAAGGGGGTAGGGTGGGTATAAATTGCTGTGCTTAAGCGTTCTTGGAGGGGAGTAGTCCCCTCCAGGGCTGAGAGGCTAATTCTGGGGAGCAGTGGATATTGCAAAGATATGGCTTTCGTAGGGTGCCAACTGGATCTTTGTGGAGGCTTGGTCTTTTTCCAAGATAAGGTTTGCCACCTTATTGGATGTCTGGCTTTCAGCCAGGTAGCTGCCCGGTTGTAGTTTCCAGGCCTCTAGAAGTGCTGTAGGCAACTGAAAATTAAACTCCACAGCCCTGTTATCGAAGTTGGCGATTACCAACAATTTTTCATGTTCACTCCAGCGGGCAAAGGAGAATTGTTTTTCCCCATAGCCAGAGTTTTGCTTGCGGTTGTAGCTGTGCAAGTCCAGGTAATCGCCAAGTAAGGCCGGGCTCTGTTTGGAGAAATTAAGCAGGCGCTGGTAGAAGCTGCGCAGCTCTTTTTCTTCTTTTGTCAGCAGTGCAGTGTCAAAAGCGCCCTCATTGTTCCAGCGGCGTACACTGGGTACTGACCAGTAGTCGAAAATGGTGGTGCGGCTGGCTTTGCCGAAGCCGGCATCTTTATTGGCGGGCTCTCCTAACTCCTGGCCAAAGTAAACCAAGGTAGGGGCTGGAGAGAGCGTGGCAGACACCAGCATTGCAGGTTTGCCTGCCTCTGGGTTGCCAGAAAATTGTGGGCTGGCAATACGCTGCTCGTCGTGATTCTCCATAAAGCGCAACATGTGAGAGGAGATATCTATCAGGCTTGCCTGCACCTCTGCGATTTTATCTGCGCTGCCCTTGTTCTCCATGACCGCACGAATAGCGTCGTAAGTACCGACTTTATCGTAGAGATAATCCATTTTGCCCAGATGCAGATAATCCCGATAGCGCTCTGGAGTATAGATTTCGGCAAGTAACAGTGTGTTGGGGTTGCGCATTTTGATGGAGGAATTCAGGTAGCTCCAGAATTCTACCGGCACCATACCGGCCATATCATAGCGGAATCCGTCCACGCCAAAGTCCAGCCAGTAGTGGGCGATATCGCGGAATTTTTCCCAGGTGTCTGGGACTTTCTTGTCTGCCCAAAACTGGGCGTGGGCCCGGTAGTCGCGCTCGGCATATTCCTGGGGTAGCTCAGAAAAGTTCTTGCTGTTATCGGGGCGAACGCCAAAATTAATTTTGACGGTTTCATACCAGTCGTGCATGGCAGGTTGTGCACTGCGCGCGCCATTACCGGTCCATTTAGCTGGACTCTCTACAAACTGCCCATCGACAAGATCATTGGCTTCGCCATTGAGTGGCTGATAACTGTCTTCTGCAACGGGCACGCGGAAGTCTTCGCCCACCACATAGTAGAAATTGTTGTTGCGGGCGTAGGTGACCTGGGTGTTGTCGCCAGCGCCAAAATCCTGCACGCCTTGGGGTTTATCGAGAGAATGATAGGCGCGGGCTACATGGTTAGGCACTATATCGATAATTACTTTCAGGCCGGCCGCGTGGCTGCGTTCCACCAGTGCGCGGAATTCCTGTAATCGCTCTGCTGGGTTATTGGCCAGGTCTGGGTTTACGCTGTAGTAATCCTTGATGGCATAGGGAGAGCCGGCGCGGCCTTTGACCACATCTGGATCATCGTTACTGATACCGTATTCCGTATAGTCGCCAACGAGCGCGTGGTGCAGGGCGCCGGTGTACCAGATATGGGTGGCGCCCAGCGCGTGGATTTTATTCAGTGCTTTTGGGGTAAAGTCGGAGAACTTGCCCACACCATTCTCTTCGAGTGTGCCCCAGGGTTTGTTGGTGAGGTTAGTGTTGCCAAATAAGCGCGGTAGCACTTGGTAGATAACGGCTTTTTTCTCTGCAACTTTTTCAGCGGGCTGTATTTCTTCCGGGCTGCTCTCCTGGCTGCAGCCGGCAGTGCCGAATAGAGCAGCGCCCAGTAGGGAAGCCGAAAGGAGTTTGGCAATAAACAGGGAATGTAACTTCTTCATTGTTTCCTGATGACTTTAAATTTTTTTGTCAGTGAACAGCGGTTTGCTGAATTATTGATTTTTGAGCACTAAATCCAGCGGTTCTTTGTGCCAGTCAAATTTAACCAGCAGTTGCTGCTTGCGCTTGTTGTACCAGGCCCCACGGGGTGCCTGAGCAAAGTCTTTTTCAGTGTCGAAAATAGGCAGGGATTCGCCGGTAACATCGAGCTGCGCAGGCACTTGTTGCCAGTTGTGGATCTTTAAATTGACCTTGCGGGATTCCGGCATACCGGTATAACCGTCTCCTTCGCGTTTAAAGGCAAAGGCTAAACCCTGCTGTTTGTTTTCAGCTGAGAAATGCAGCTTCTCGTATTTGCCTTTTTCAAAAGCCTGCGCGGTAGCGCCATCATCTTCATAAACATAGCGCTCGGACTTTGCTGCTGATGGGTGCGCGTAGTAGTCCAGGATCAGGTTTTTACTGGAGTAATCGCGGCTGCTGTGAATATCGTCAATGGTGGGAATAATGGCGCCGGCCCGCACCAGTACAGGAATCGTTTTCAGGTTCACCTCTACCAGGGCCTGATCGCCAGAATATTGTTCATCAGTCCAGTAATCGAACCAGGTGCCGCCGGGCAGTTTTACCGCGACCTCATCCACATCTTCTTCCACGACCGGGGCAACGAGGAAGTCCTGCCCCCAAAGGTAGGCATCCTTGTAGTCCAGGAGAGATAGGTCACTTTCGTTTTCGAAAAATAGCGGGCGCATCAGCGGCATGCCGGTCTGGCTGTTTTCGAAGGCGAGGGTGTAGTTGTAGGGCAGCAGGCGATAGCGTAGTTTTACATACTCGCGCAGGATATCGCGGGTGCGGCGATCGTGGAAAACCGGTTCGGAAGCAATATGCTCCTGGGCGTGCGGGCGGTAAACCGGTTGGAATACGCCGTACTGTAACCAGCGGATATAGAGTTCGCGGTCAAATTTCTCGCCGCCGGCAAAGCCGCCCAGGTCTGAATGGGTGTAGCCAAAGCCCAGCAAGCCCATACTCAGAGCCAATTCCACCTGGGGCTGTAAGCCACCCCATTCCCGAGCGACGTCGCCGGTCCAGGGGATCATTCCGTAGCGCTGGGAGCCGGCAAAACCGGCGCGCATCATAATAAAGGGGCGGCGCTCAGGGTGCTTTGCCGTTTGGCGTTCGTGCAGTAATTGCGCCCAGGCGTGGCCGAAGGCGTTGTGGATTTCATCGGCCATACCGATTGCGTGAACGGTATCGGAGGGGTGAACTTCCGGTTCACCCAGGTCGCCCCACCAACCGGCTACGCCCTGTTCCAATAACCCGTCGTAAATATTCCAGAACCAGTCGCGGCCATCTTCGGAGAAGACATCGATCAGGCCGGTATTGCCGAAGTAGAAATCAAAACGCTTGGGCTCTCCGGCCTGGTTTTTGGCCAGGGCATTATTCGCCACGGCTTCCTGCCAGCGTTCGGAGGTGGAGAGGACAAAAGGTTCGGTCACCAGGATGGTATTGATGCCGTGCTTTTTAAGGTCGGCCATCATCTTTTCTGGTTCGGGAAAGGCTTCCTTGTCCCAGGCAAGATTGCCCATATGGCCTTTGATATCCGGGCCAAACCAGTAGAGGTCCAACACCAGGGCGTCCAGGGGGAAATCTTCTTCGGCAAACTTATCCACGGTTGCGCGGACTTCAGCTTCGCTGTGATAGCCAAAGCGCGAGGCGAAGTTACCCAGGGCCCAACGAGGTGGCAGGGGCTGTTTGCCAGTTGTGGATACATAATTTTCCAGCAACTGTGGATAAGTCTCACCGGCTACCACGATGTAAGCGGTGCGTCCGGCTACGGCTTCAAATTGCAGGATATCTTCTTCGTTTGCGCCCAGATCCAGGGTGCCGGTGGCAGAGTTGTCGAACAGCAGAATGTATTTGTTGCTGGACAGTACTGCTGGCAGGGAAAAATACATCTGGTTGGATTCGGTGGTGTATCCGTAATGGGCACGGTTATACAGGGGCAGGCGTTGACCGCGACGGTCCATCCCCATAACCCGCTCTCCGCCACCCAGCAGTTTTTCCTCTGGCGACAGTGCGAAACGGAATCCGCGTATCGTCTCGGTGGCAAAGAAACCACGCTCTTCACTCAGGATGTGTTCGCTACCGCGCAAGTACTCGATTCGGAAGGGAGACTTGTGGATGACTGCAGTAAGCGAGCCAGTGCGGTAAACGAGCTTGTCCCCTTTTTGCTCCAGTGTAGCCTCGGGTCGGCCGGCAGAATCGCTGGCCAACGCAAATGAGGGCAACTGCTTCAGGCCTTCGCGGCGATAGTGCACCGATAGCGCTGACGGACCAACCGGGGTGAGGGTGACCTCGCCCTCACTCGTCTGTACAGTTAGTGAGTCTTCGCTCATGGTGTGATCGCGGTAGTTGCGCTGTTCAGCGGCCAGGGATTGAGCGCTCAGGCAGAGTGTAGCTGCGAGGCACACCAGGCGCAGGAGTGGGAGTTTTAGGATCATCGCGCGGGACTTCAGTTGCTTGATTAGGATTCACTGTTTTGTGTTGGCCCGGCGTATACGCATGGGCCTGAGTTTATCCTAAAGCGAAGGATCTGGCCCGCATCCTCCCCTATGGGGGAGGATGGATGCTCCGGGAGTGCGTGTGAGAATGGCAGAATAAGCATAACTAGTGATGCGGTGACCTCTATGACCCAATCAGCAAGCAGCGCCGTTGCGCCGCAAGCCCAGCAACCGCGCTTGCCCTTTTGGCAGGTGTGGAATGTCAGTCTCGGTTTTCTCGGGGTGCAATTTGGCTTTTCTCTGCAAAATGCCAATGCCAGTAGAATCTTGTCTGATCTAGGGGCGGACCTTCACTCCCTGTCTCTATTCTGGATAGTGGCGCCGCTAATGGGACTGATCGTACAGCCGATCGTGGGTTCGGCTTCGGACCGGACCTGGAGTCGCTTCGGTCGCCGCAACCCCTTTATCCTTTTTGGTGCCATCGCCGCAGCCCTGGGGATGGCGTTTATGCCCAATGCTGGGATTGTGGTGGCGATAGTGGCCCCCATTATCTTTGGCGGCGTTATGTTGGCCCTGATGGACGCGGCCTTTAACGTGACCATGCAGCCTTTCCGCGCCCTGGTATCCGACATGGTGCCATCAGAGCAGCGCACCCTGGGTTACTCGATACAGTCTTTGCTGATTAACATTGGCGCCATCTTCGGCTCCATGTTGCCATTCATCCTGACTAATGTGATTGGTCTGGAAAATACTGCCCGTGCGGGAGAGGTGGCGCCCTCCGTTATAGGGGCTTTCTATATCGGCGCCACAGTGCTGCTGGGCAGTGTGTTGTGGACTGTGCTGCGCACCAAGGAGTATCCGCCGGAGCAGTACAATGCCTATAAAGGTCTCGACTCCGCGCAACTTGAGCGGGAGAGACAGCAAAAAACCCCACTGGCAAAGCGCTTGACCGGTTTTTTCCAGCTGCTAATTAAAATGCCGCGCACTATGCGCCAGCTGGCCCTGGTGCAATTCTTCTCCTGGTTTGCCCTGTTTATTATGTGGGTTTACACCACGCCTGCGATCACTCAGCACGTTTGGGGAGTGGAAGCCAAGTGGTTTGATCCCGCCTATCTGGAAAGCGTCAAAGAAATTCCCGCACATATCGCTGCCGCCAAGGGTGCTGCTGGTGACTGGGTAGGAATTATTTTTGCTGCTTACTCCCTGTTCGCAGCGATCTTCTCTATTGTCCTGGCCCGTTTGTCTCAGGTGCTGGGGCGTAAGCTCACTTATTCCCTATCGCTGGCACTGGGCGGTTTGGGATACATCAGCTTCCTGTTCTTCCAGGGGGGTGATCCCACACAGGTGAATCTGTTGATTACAGAAGTTTCCGTACCCAGTGGCGCCCTGGGATTATTGCTACCGATGGTGGGTGTGGGCATTGCCTGGGCCGCTATTCTGGCGATGCCCTATGCGATCCTCTCCGACTCGCTGCCGGCGGATAAGACTGGTGTTTATATGGGGATTTTTAATTTCACTATCGCAGCCCCGCAGATTGTTTCCGCCCTGGTAGCTGGCTTGATATTGAAAACAGTTTTCGAAAACCAGGCAATTTACATCATTGTTTTGGCGGGGGTGTGTATGTTGCTTGGCGCTATATCGGTGGCGCTTGTGAGGGAGAGTTCTGAACCCGAGCCCGCATTAAAGGCAACTACTACAGCTTGATAAAAAGTTGTAAAAGATTGTTAAAAAAGCCCCTGTTAGGGGCTTTTTTATTGCCGGGATTCCAGGTTTTCCCAAAGTTTTCGCATTTATGGGGCTACGGAGTTTTATGGTGGCATTTTGACAGTCTGGTGTGAGCGTACCTAGACTGGGCGGATCTCACCGGAAATGAATTAAATTATGTCGATATTCCCTGCAATTGATCAGGCATTAGAGGCTTTTGCCAGTTTTGTCTGGGGTCCCCCCTTATTAGTGCTACTCGTTGGTGGCGGCCTCGCGCTATTAATCTATTCTCGTGGCCGTCCCTACCGCCATCTTGGGCACAGTATTGGGCTTTTAAGTGGCCGATATGATGATCCCAATGACCCTGGCGAAGTGAATCATAGCCAAGCGCTATCCACAGCGCTGTCGGGAACCCTAGGGTTGGGCAATATTTCCGGGGTTGCCATCGCAATTACGATTGGTGGGCCTGGGGCGATTTTCTGGATGTGGGTAACCGCCCTGGTGGGGGTGGCTACCAAGTTTTATACAGCGACGCTGGCGGTGATGTTTCGCGGTCGCGATGCCTCCGGGGAACTGCAAGGTGGCCCCATGTATGTTATTCGCGAGGGGTTGGGCCGACGCTGGATGCCGCTCGCGGTACTGTTTGCCGTGGCGGGACTCTGCGGTATGTTGCCGGTGTTTCAGTCCAATCAAACCACGCAGCTACTGCGCGAGTCTTTTGCTGAGCCCTTGGGTTGGGTAGCACCCGGAGGTTCACTCACTTTTGATTTTGTTATTGGCTTATTAATTGCTGTTGCATCGGCCTACGTTATTGCCGGTCGTATCCAGCGTATCGGTAAATTCTCCGCAAGAGTAGTGCCGGGCATGGTGCTGTTTTATCTGGGCATGACCCTTGTGGTGATTGCCAGCTTCTGGGAGCAGGTACCGGCAGCATTTGCGTTAATCTTCTCGGATGCTTTCAGCGGTCAAGCTATTGCTGGAGGTACTCTGGGTTCGGTAATCACAGTAGGGGTGAGCCGGGGTGCATTTTCCAATGAGGCGGGTATAGGCACAGAGTCTTTGGCCCATGGTGCAGCGAAAACCCGTGAGCCCGTTCGAGAAGGCGTAGTTGCCATGCTGGGCCCCATTGTAGACACACTGGTTATCTGCACTTGCACCGCCCTGGTGATATTACTGACTGGCGCTTGGCAGCAGGAAGGGGATATTGCAGGCGTTACCCTGACTGCACAGGCATTTTCTCAGGTGTTTGGGCAGTTCGGCCCAATTTTGCTACTGCTAATGGTCCTTCCGCTGGCTTTCAGCACTATCGTTACCTGCTGGTATTACGGCATGAAGTGCTATGTTTTTCTTTTCGGTGGCCGCTGGCAGGGTCTTTATACCGGACTCTACATGGTGCTGATTATATTGGGTGCGGTGGCTTCTTTAAGTGCGGTAAACAGCATCATCATCGGGATGTATGCGGTAATGGCGATTCCAACAATGGTGTCTACTTTATTGCTGGCAAGGCATGTTAATCGAGCGGCTCACGATTATTTTACCCGTATGGATTTAACAAAGAGAAAGGAGGCCGAGGCTTCCTAATTAAAAAAGGCAGACTAAATAGTCCGCCTTTTTTATGGTTGGTAAAATTTACCTGTTACTTCCAATTCAAGGTACCACGGACACCTTGGTACCAACCTTGGCGTGGGCATAAAAAATCTTAGCCATATGCCAGGGGATACGAATACAGCCATGAGAGGCGGGATATCCTGGGACGTGGCCGGCATGCATGGTAACGGGGCCATTGATACGCATCATGTAATCCATAGATGCCCCGCGGAATCGAGAACCCGCAGGTTTGCGGTGGCGGCGCACATCCACATTGCTGCGCATTACATAACCCCGTGGGCTGATGTAGTGACCGTACAGATTTGATCGATGGCTGTATTTCTTCTGTGAAATACGGAAGTTACCGGTAGGTGTGCGGTGTCCGGGTTTGCCGGTAGATACCGGGGACATACCGGCCAGGCGCCCGCCCTTATAGAAGTATGCCATTTGATCACTGAGGTCGATCACAATACGCGGTGTTCCCTGAATATTGGATTTAAACCACATATGGCGGCTATGCCGTGGATTCGCCGCGTATCTGGAATGTGTTCCGTATCTGGAGTGAGCCCGATAATTCCTATTGTATCGGGAATGCGCCCTGTAATTTCTGTTGTATCGGGGGTGTGCTCTGTAGTCCCGGTTGTGCCTTGAGTGCGATCTGTAATTCCTGCTATGCCGTGAATTTGCTCGGTAGTCCCTGCTATACCTGGAGTGTGCTCCGTAGTTTCCATGTCCATGTTGAGCGCTGTATCTCGAGTTATAGCGGGAATTGGAATAATCCACGGCATAGGTCAGTGGGGCAAGAATTGCAGATCCCACAATCACTACGGCAGCGGCGAATGATGATTTTTTGCGTAGAGATCCCTTCTGTTTCGTGGAAATGGATTGATGATTTTGCAGCGAAGATCGGCTATGCATTACACACCTCTCTACTACCAGTGGGCCGTGTAAACAACCGTGGATTTTGAATCCAGCTACAGTTTGTCTTAGGGCAAGTATTTCTGCCCTTCTACAGGGACAAGTCCATAGCTGGTGATTTCCCCAAAGCAGATAACCGTATACTCGGCCTCGGCTGCGGGTTGGTACTGCGGCGGTATGAACCACTACAAGTCCAAGGGATGGTAAGGTGGGTCTTAAGGGCTGGTGACAACAAAAAGGAATATACTGGGCCTCTCTTAGAGGATGTTCTTCTAGTTGTTAGTGATTTTGGGGAATTTTGTCTTAGTTGCTAAGGTTTTATGAGTTATCTACCGTAACTTGCGAGTCAATTTCCAGCATTCTTGAATCACACCAGAATAATAGAAATAGCTTTCAAAAAGTTATTGTTATTTATTTCATCTTAGTAAGTGTCGCGACTATATCGTTATCCAAATTTATTCACACTTCTCATTCTTGTTGTGTTGGCCTTTGCGCATTAGAAAATTTAATAAAGAAATTTACTTTTCGGGATCGTTCAAAATATTTATTTCTGATTTGAAAACCAAGTAAACGAACCCACCCTTTTTGCGTTATGTGATAGCTGATTATTGAAAGTTCCCCTGAAAATGAAATACCAGGGTAGAGGTAGTTATTTTTATTATTTACTTTATAGGATTTGGCTATGAGCGGAAGATCGATGTTGCCCACATTTTTTCTAGTATTTATTGTAATACTTTACAGCAATCCGGGCGTGACTGCTGAGGTAGAGCAAGCGAATGAAGCTCTGATTGTTTTGGATGACGAAGTAGAATTAACCCTTTCGATGCATCCACTAAATAGTTTAATGGTTAATGCGCAAGTATCGACTAGCAGTGAGTCACGAGTGGCGATCAGAATCAATTCGGCGGTAACCGACCGTCGGCGGACAAATTATACCGACTGGGGCACAGAGCATGATATGACCCTAGTAGGTTTAAGGGCCGATACCACTTACCGTTTTACTGCACTGGCAATGCTGGAAAGTGGAGACGTTGTACTGAGCTCGACTATTTCTTTCAAGACTGGTTCGTTACCTGAAGGTGCTCCCCCTGTTGAGGTAACTACGTTTACGGAGCAAAGCGAAGGAGGTGTAACTATTTTTGCACCTTCAGGTGACAGGGATAATACCTTTTGGGGATTCGATGAGGAGGGTGAGGTTGTTTGGTACCTTCACGGAGACGTTCCTCTCACCGGATCTCCGGTAGTGCGCAATTTACAGGATGGCAATTTAATGTTGCTGTTGGATCAGGAAGCAAGAATTATCTCCTTTGCCGGTGAAACGCTGCAATCATTTGAGCTACCAGCCTATCACCACGACGCGATTCTTCTTGAAAATGGAAACCTACTGGTATTAACAAACGCCTATGCAACAATTGGTGGCCAACGGATAAAAGGAGATGCGATTCTCGAAGTGGATGGGCAAGGAAATACTGTATGGGAATGGTCTGCATTCGATCATCTCGATACCCAGCGTTTCCCCGGTGAGTTAGCCAGTCGGGAATCGAGCAATGGTGCGCTGGATTGGACTCACTCTAATTCTTTACACTATATTTCTGAGGATAATTCGATTTTATTGTCAAGTCGATCTCAAAGCTGGGTGGTTAATATTGATCATGATAGTGGCGAAGTGAACTGGATTATGGGTAGGGATTTGGATGCTTCCGAGGAATTTCTTGAGAAATTATTTTCATTGCAAGATGGCACCTGGATGGCTTCTCAGCATGCAGCCATGCTTGCGTCAGACGGAGATATTCTGATTTACGATAATAGGAATGAGTCTGAATACAGTGGTGAAATCTATAATAGCCGCGCAGTGAAATTCTCTTTGGATACAGAGGAAATGGTTGCAGTGCAGACTTGGGAGTACGTTGCACCAAAGTACACCAATTCTTTAGGGGATGTAGATGAACTTTCCGGTGGGAATATTCTACTTTGCGTGGGCGGCCCATCCAGTGCTAGTACCGGCAACAATAGAGATGCACATATTGTTGAAGTCGCCGACGATCAGACTGCAGAGACGGTTTGGGAGATGGTAGTCAATGATACGAGTGTATATCGTGCTGAGCGTTTTTCTTGGAATGATATATCAGCGGTAAGTGATTTATCACTTTAGACCCTCTAAATAGTTGGAAGCCAGTAGCATACTTTGTTGCTGGCGATTTTTATTAAAGGACTTCTAATCAGTTTTGGCAATCAGTGCTCTATAGCATTGATTATTCTCCTAAGCCGGTATTCCCCGAGTAACTGTTGAATATCACTAGATAGGATTTGAAGTGTTTTAATTAAATATGGTTTTAGCGTGATAATGTTAGCCTTTTTCTGTGGAGGTGTATGATTTGATGGAAAAAGTTCTTCACCTCCTTCGAGGAACTCATCATTTATTTTTTTATTTTCCTGTGAATATCGATCTAAAAAATTAGCTCTATCTTCATCAGAGTTCCATAGGTGTGATGATCTTGGTAGTGTTCGCTTGATTATGTTTTGCGTACTGCCAGATTTTATCCATTTTAATAGTTTTATATTTTCAGCTTTTGAGTGTATTTGCTGATTCAATATTTGCTTTAAAACGGCCTCTTCATTGGAGAGACTCTCCCTTATGATCTTGTTAGAATTTGGTAAGCCGGAAACCCCTAGCGAGCGGAAAAAATTAACTGGTAGGTCGCCATTACATAGCTGCTCGTAAATGAGTATTTGTATATTGGGAAAGAACTTTTTGAATACTGCTATATTTTTATAAAAGTTCAGGTTTCTACCTTCTATCTTTGATAGGAACTCCTTGAATGACAGTTTCGCTAGTGGAGATACTCCTTTCATAATATGTTCTTTGTATAGAGACTGGGCAAAATTATTCTTGTCTGCGCAAGGTTAAGATGATTTTGGTTTGCTCTGGGGGTAATGTGTTGGAGAGGTGTTCTAAATAATGGTGCCGAGCCTCAATCCAGGAGCAATCTTTTGTTTTATAAGTATGTCGACAAATAGGCTCTGCACTAATTAATAGATCAAGGTTATTTTTCTGCGACTTTGACTTCCAGTCATATGCTAGCAACTTTCCTCTGGATATAGGCGGGCTTTCAGGATGATCGGAAAATGAGTGTGCAAAAAGATGGTGACCCTTATCTATGCTAATTAAATTGCGATGAATAATGGGATATAAAATACCTTTGCTTCTTAACAGTCTTCTATATTTGTAGGCGTAATATTGTATTGCTGTGGTGCCGGTTTTGTGTAGCCCTGAATGTAAATATATAGTCATTATATGTTCTTTGTATTTTATAGATCGTGATCTGGTATCTATTGTTGTTTAATAGGTGCTCATATTTATTTCGAATGATTTATTTTATGTGTCATGTGAGAGTTGTGTTTTTGGGGCGTCAAAGAGCCAATGTTGATGGTTTAGTAAAAAATATTCTATTTTATAGTCTTGGGCTCATTTTGAATTCGGTTGGCGTATGTTTTTCTATATTAACCCCGATTGTGGAGCCCATTAGTTCTAGTATAGTTGTATTTTTGTAAATTTTCGTTCATGCCGATTTAATGCTAGGGGAGACTTATGGGTAATTTTTTCACTCAACTACCAGGTGATCACTCTAGGGAGCATTTTCAGAGTTTGCTAGAGGGGAAAAGCTGCAGGGTTGAGCGGATTATATCTTACGGGCAGTCCTCGCCGGAAACAGGGTGGTATGATCAAGATGAGCATGAGTGGGTGTTAGTACTTTCCGGTTATGGTGTTATTGAAATGGAAAATGGTGAGAGGCACCACCTGGGGAAGGGGGATAACTTGTTGATTAGGGCAAATCAAAGGCATCGGGTGGTGGAGACAGCTGCAGATGAGGCCACTATATGGTTGGCAGTTTTCTTTCAGTGAAGCAGTTATCTTTTAAGAAATAAATCTTACGAGCTCCTATCGAGAGTTCTATATCTACCAATGTAAATCGGATCTAAAGTCCTCTGACGAGTTAGTATTGTTAGCTTTAAGACTGGAGTGGTTGCTGACTGGCAGGTCAGCCTGTACATATCTCCATATACCGTAGAGGCCTGTTAAAATTTTCGGCGCTTTGCTTAAATTGGACAGCTTTAATTTGGTCTGATCGTTTGATACCAAGTCAAATCCTTTTCGGCCAGGCAGTGTATGCTGCCTGGTTTTTTCTTATAGGGTTATCGTAAGTAATACTATAAAAAAATAATTAATCAAATTTTCAGCTTTCTATAGCTAGGTCAGCGGCTAGGTTATCTGGTGGTTATACCCTGTGTATGTTTACTCTAGAGGTTTTCTTTTCTGAATGAGACATTTGGAAAAGTAAGCTTGTAAAAGCTTCAGTATTCATAAAAAATCTCTGCGCTCTTCTTACTTAGTCCTGGTAAATGCAATTTAAAATATCTTATATGTCGGTGAATTAAACTCTTGATTTGTTATTTGAGGTGATATATCTGTAATAGATGATGTTGTTCCCATTTTAATAGTAGGGAAATCAAGAATCGACAATTTCCTGGATGTGATTGCGTTTAGGTTGAAATTAGTGATCTGCAGTTAATTTTTTCGTGCTAGGAGGAAACTCTTTCATTAAAAGCCAAATATGATTATGGGGCATTAGTACTAATTGGAAGTGTTTACTTAAAGTTGTGCGCCAATTTCCGCCATAAAACGCGTTACTTCTGACAATCGATATAAATTGCTTGTTCTCGTGTCATTTCTTTGTGAGAAATAAATTAGCATGGTCCTGTGTTGATAAGTAAACATTTTCTTGGGGAAGAAATGAAAGTTCAGTTTTTAAAAGCAACTCTTTGCCTTGCTATTGTCTCATCGCTATACGGTTGTAACGGAGGATCAGGTGGAGGAAAATCTCCTGAAGAGACTGGTGATATTACTGCACCCAGTTTGACCCTTATTCCTGCAGGTGGTAGTACTATCGAAGAAGGTGGTAGGGTATTACTGACTTTTGATGAACCAGTAGAGCTAGGTGATATCTCACTGTCTGGTTCTATGCAGGAACTTGGGGAGCTATACCAAGTTAGTGAAGATTCATTAGAGCTGAGACCGAACGATGTTTGGGGGGAAGGGGAAGAGCTATCCCTAGTAATCAATGCTCAGGACGGCGCTGGTAATCAAATGACGGAGATTACCGTCAAGTATCAAGTTGAGAACATTGCCCCTACTGTAAATAGTATATTTCCGCAGAATATTCGCCTGGAAAAGAATGATTCTTTCAAACTGCAATTTTCTGAGACTATGGATACAGATAGTCTTCAATTAAGCGGAATATTACTTGAAGATGACTATAAGGTTGTTTGGTCTGCTACCGCCGTTGAAAATGATACGCTAACCGTTACTCCAAAAGAATACTGGATCGCCGGACAGAAACGCACAATCAACGTTGATGTAATGGATTTAGCAGGAAATCCTATTCCTACAGTAAACAGCAGTTTTACTGTGCCGATGTATTTCGAGAACTTTACTCCGGCGTCAGTGGTGATTGGTCAGGATAATTTTTCAGACATAGATACAGGGCTCAGTGCTAAAAATCTTGGAGGTTTTCCGGTTGGTACTCCTGCCGTTAGTTCTGATGGAAAACTATTTATAACGGATCGAGAAAATCATCGTGTCTTGGTATTTAATGAAATACCTTCCTCGAATGGGACTTCTGCTGATTTTGCTATAGGTGTCGATAGTCTGGATAGCTCCGATTCATCTGATGATAGAAAGACACTACAAACGCCAATTCAGGCCAGTATTAATGACGGTAAGTTAGTTGTTTCTCAGGCGGAGGGGGAAAGACGGATTTCGCTTTATAATCAAGTCCCTATGGATGGGACGGCAGCTCCTGAAGTGGTTTTAGGGCCATGGGGCAAGGGAGACGAAGGATGTGATAGCTTTAGCACACTAGCATCTGCCATTATAGTTGACGGGAAGATTATAGCTGTAGATGAAGTTAACTCTCGCGTGTTGGTTTGGAATAGTATTCCAACAGAAGATAATACAATTGCAAGCTTAGCTATTGGTCAGCCTACACTGGAGAGTTGCGCCGCTAATACCGATTTGGATGGTAATAGTGGGGGGCCAACAGCTCAAAATCTTGCTTACCCTAGTGCAGTCTGGAGTGATGGAGATAAGCTTGCAATTTTAGATTCTGAAAACAATAGAATTTTGCTCTGGAATGAATTTCCCACAGAAAACTATGCTGCGGCAGATGTTGTACTTGGGCAGGAAAATTTTAGAGTTGCTGAGTGGCCGGATAATGCAACGGAAAAGGATTTACTTTATCCCTGGTTAGGGATTTGGTCAAATGGAATTCAGCTATTCGTAACTGATACAGAGAATAACCGAGTGTTAATTTGGGATCAGTGGCCTGAAGAAAATTATGCTGCTGCGGATTCTGTCTTGGGGCAAAGTGATTTTGTAAAATCTGCTTATAATGACTCTAATCAAGACGGAGTTTATGATACCGGTGAACTACCTAGTGCATCCACTTTAGGCCTTCCAACAGGAGTCTTTGGTTATAAAGATAATCTGTTTGTTACTGACTCAATGAATAATAGGATCTTGGTGTTTAAGTCGCAGTAGTGCTTTCTAGATTGACTTGGCTAGATTGAAATTATAGCTAAGAGAGATGGTAAATAAATTTACCATCTCTCTCACTTTTTAGGGATTTAGTTTATTGCAAATTCTTAAGTTGATGATACTTGGTTTTTATCTCTTCCAGGTTGACGGTGGGGGCAGGAAACTGGGGGTTTAACTTCTTTAATGCTTCAGAAATAATTGAGGCTACAGCCAAGTCCCGGAACCATTTGTGGTTTGCGGGGATAACAAACCAGGGTGCGGATTCGGTGCTGCATTGATTTAGCATATCTTCAAAAGCACAGATATACTCATTCCAATATTTTGCCTCAGTATAATCACTTTCGCTGATTTTCCACTGTTTGGCGGGATCATCAATACGTTGCTTGAATCTCTCCAACTGCTCATCCTGGCTGATGTAAAGGAAAAATTTCAGTATTATTGTGTTGCTTTCAGAGAGTAATTTTTCAAAGTTGTTAATTTGTTCATAGCGTTTGCTCCAAATGTCCATCGGAACCAGGCTATGCACTCGCTCAATCAGCACCCCCTCATACTGAGAGCGGTTAAAGATTGATATATGCCCACGAGCAGGGGTTACTTTATGATATCGCCATAAGAAATCATGCTCGCTCTCTTCTTTTGAAGGTTCCTTAAAGGAAATCGCTCTACACATTTGTGGATTTGTTGCGCCCAATACATGCTTGATGGTGCCATCTTTCCCCGAGGCATCTATTCCCTGCAAGCAGATAAGTAGAGATGTTTTACGCTCAGCGTAAAGCTTGTAAGTGAATGAACGTATCTGCTCATCTATACGCTGGGTATCTGGGAGTGCCTCTTCACGACTTTCGTAACAATGTTTGAAGCCCGGATCTATTTCGGAGAGCTTTATCTTGCTGTCAGGCTTTACCCTGAAATCTTCGAAACAATTCATAGTTCGACTGCCTACCTTTGTTAGGCTTTTGTAGGTGGCTCAGATATCACTTAATCTTCGATAAAGAAGTTTCTTGACCAGGTCCAGGAAAAACATCCAGATAATCATGTATAGCCATACCAGACCGATTATAGTCCAGGGTATTGCCGGCACCAGCCAGCCGAATCCACACATCAGTACGGTAAATGCTTGGGTGCCAACAATTGCGATAAACAGAGGGAATGCGGGTAGTGGTTTTGAAAAGAAAGCTGTACGTGAGCGCACAACGAATAACAGTAGATGTCCTCCCGCTACGATCTGTAAAAATACGATAGTTTGAATTTGCTCTTTATTTAATGCAATCCAGGATTGCCAGTGGGTGTTATTGAGCCATTCCATTCCAATAAAGAGAATACCCATTGTTTGAGCAATAGAAAAAAGGCCGATAATGCTAGAGCCCAGTAATAGGTCTCGCATTTGCCAATGCACAGGTTCCTTGGGAAGCAGGGTATTATCGTAGGCAATGGTCATAATGGGGATGTCATCAAGAAGAGCCACTAGTACGATCATAACCGGGGTTAGGGGCGAGAAACCGAACATTATGGTAGCAAAGACAACCACCACCATAATATCCAGGGTCATGGATACCCGAAAAAGTACGTAATTAATAATGCGTTCAAATATTTTTCGGGCTTCATCAATGGCATCGACGATGGTAGATAGCCCGGGAGAGGTCAGGATAATGGCTGCTGCCGCGCGTGCGGCGTCGGTTGCACCGCTAACGGCGATACCGCAATCAGCTTGCTTAAGGGCTGGCGCATCATTCACACCATCGCCAGTCATGGCAACCTGGTGACCCCTGCCTTGCAATGCTTTCACAATGGCATATTTATGTTCGGGAAACACTCGCCCAAATCCATCTGCACGCTCAACGGTATCGACGATAGTAGATGGCAGGTGGTCCATATCCTGGGACTTTGTAAACACACTACTGGCAGCGAAAATATTTGTTCCAATACCGACTTGAGTAGCGATTTCCTTGCCGATAGCCACATCGTCGCCCGTAATCATTTTTACTTGAAGCCCGTGTTCCCGTGCACGCTGAATAGTGTCTTTGGAGTCATCCCGAGGTGGGTCTTCAAGAGACAGAATACCCAGGAATTGCCACGATGAACCGTTTGCCTTCTGCGCAACGCCCAGGGAGCGCAGTCCCCTGGAGGCCTGTTGTTGCACACAAGCAGTGGCTTTGTCGGCCTCCGCACCACTCAAGTTACATAAGTCGACAATAGCCTGGGGGGCCCCTTTGCTGAAATATAGGGTTTGCCCGTCCTGATCCTGTACCTTAACCTCAGTGCGTTTGCTCACCGGATCAAATGGAGTGAATTCCTCAACCTTATATTTCTTCAGTTCTTCCTTATTTTTCAGGCCGGCAAAAATTGCTTGATCAATTGGATCACTGGCGCCTGCTTCAGATGCGATAGCGGCGGCAAGAATTAACTGGTCGTTCTTTTTCGCGCTGAATAAGGTAGGTTCTTCGAGACACAATTGGTTCTTGGTGAGGGTGCCAGTTTTATCTGAGCAGAGGATATCAACACCGGCCAATTCTTCGATGGATTCCAGCCGCGAGACGATCGCTTTTTTACGGGATAGCGCCAGGGCACCGAGAGCATTGGTCACAGTAATGACCGAAGGCATGGCAACGGGAATCGAAGCGATCAGCAATACCAGTACAGTGCGCAGGATATTGATGATATCTGACCAGTGCCATGTTTCCGCAACCACGATATCGCGGTATAACTCTGTACCCACCAGAATAACGGCCAGCACTAAACACAACACGATGAGGAAGTCACCGATATGGGTGATGGCTTTCTGCGAATGTGAGGCACTTTGCCCAGCGCCTGCAACAAGTTGGGCGGTGCGCCCAAAGAATGTATTGTGCCCGGTACCAATGACAACAGCGGTCATCTCCCCCCGTTTAGCGATACTGCTGGAATAGCCGATATCACCGATGCTCTTACTGACGGGTAGAGATTCTCCGGTAAGGGCGGCTTGATCAATACTGATGGATTTCCCTTCGGTAAAGCGCACATCAGCGGGCACGACTTGCCCTAGCTTGATTCGCACTATATCCCCTGGGACCACCATCTCCGCATCAATGGATTGATACTCTCCATCCCTTAATACATTGGCTTTGGGCGCCATGCTGGCCTTCAGTGCTGCCAGCGCGTTGGCAGCTTTGTGTTCCTGCCAAAACCCGGCAATCGCGTTGTACAACAGCAGGGCCATAATGATGGCGAAATCGGGCCAGTGGCCAATTAATGCAGAGAGCAATGCGGCCGCTTCTATCATCCAGGGAATGGGTCCCCAGAAAAATCGCAAGAACTTAGCGAGTGCGCTTTGCTCCCTCTCCTGAATGGCATTGGGACCATATTTTTGCAGGCGGGCGTTGGCTTCATTTTTGGTGAGGCCGGCGGGTGATGTGTTTAGTTCAGCGTAAACTGCGTCAATATCAGCGTTCTGCAAGTCCAGCGATTGCTGATCGCTGTTGTTTTGGTTATTTGGCGATGATTCTTGACCTTGCACTTTGGGTTTCCCAATGACGCAGGTTTACCTGTGGAGTCTGTTCCAGCAATAGATATTTCAATCTAGCAGTTTGCGCCACTCGCTAAGTGGACATTGGTGACGGCGGTAACAGAAATTTAAAGGCATAGAGTCAAAGGCAAAAAAGCCGGTATCCTACTGGCGTGAAAAACCACTACTCCTGTGGGCCATTGAAAGGGGTATATCAGTGACAGCTGATTAAGCTGCTGGATTAGCCTATCTCGATAACGTCTCGGTTTTTCTCCGGGGTTTCGAATAGTAAATCTTTGCTAGTCCTTGTCCAACAGGCTCAAGGTATAGGCTATATGCAGGTGCTTGCCGTATATGCACTCTTATAGTGCACTATCATGATAGGCCGAACCCTAACTATATAGGGTGTCTACTAAGCGTGGGTAAGTCTTAAACTTAACGCCCAGCACACGGGAGGCCGAAATAAAGCGAAGCGTAATGTAGGCCGTCCTGCCCGGCGTCTTTTTTCGGGCATTCGTGCTGCTTGCTATGCATTTTGATATGCCGAAACCTTTGTAAAGAACAAAACATCGCAAATGCAGCTAAAATATGTACCAGAAGAAGATACAAATTTGAACGAATATAGATCACTTTCCTTAATTTTTTTTACCCTAAATTCGCCGATATTCTCTGACGCCCAATCTTTCATGTGAATCTGTGTACAGGCCCCCAGAACAATTGTTACTTGAACTGTATTAAGTTTCTGATCGCTCCATTTTCTTGGAGCGTTTTCTGGCCATTCACGAAGATCAAACTCGATTTTGACATCTCGATCTTCAAATGACATCCGTATAAGCTCTACAACTTCTCCGAATACCTGGTCTTGAAAGATCCTGTCTAGTGCCTCTCTTGAATTAAGATAGTCTAACCACATATGGTCACTCTATGGATTGCATAACGCCGCTAGCAAGGGCAGCCGGAGATTTACTGCCTGGCTTTGTTAACCATTTTTACAATCTGAAGGTTGATGAGAAAGGTTGAGGATTTGCTTGCCGGCTTTTCCAAGGTATCTGAAATTTACGGTAACTCCGTGATCTACAAATTGCTTCATATCCGAAGATGAGCAGTAATTGTTAAGTACTTTTGGAGACAGGTTCTGTTCTAGAGTAGATGCATCAATTTCATCAAATGAGTAATTGGTAAGCGTATAAATATATGTGAATGTGTTATTTAAGCCGACAGTGCTGTCTAGGCGCGTTTCTGAATCTATGATCATCGGCAACAGCTTATTTGTCTCTTCGGCTACTTTCTTTAGGCGATCATTCTGATCTACATTTTCTTTAAATAGATCTTTGACGGCAAAACTCCCTAAGGCAGAACCTATTGCGGTAGCTGCGGTTACTAGGATTATATTCTTTTTGCTTATCTTATTTTCCATTTTATTCTAATTCACTCACTTCTATGGTTAATCGGGATAGGGAGGCACCTCACGATGCCCCTCCTCCCACACCACCAGGCATACGGGTCACGTACCATGGCGGTTCAATTCTATTCCCCTTCCTATCTGCCAATTCCGGCAGCCCCAAGTTCCTAAAGTATCTATTTGGCAATGCTCTGTAAAGGGCAGGACTTTTGCTTAGCCTCCATGGTCCATGCGCTGATTTGGCCGTGTTCCACGCTAAAAAACGATCAACGCCCAGCCTTCTTAATCTGCGGTAACCACTACGTCCCCATTGCTTCCATAAATAACATCGCAACTTCCGCCTTATCCACTTGTCCAGATCTTTCAGAGGGCTCAGTGCTTCACTGATGTCAAAGTACGCTTTCCAACCAAGCAGGGTCTTCTTTAACTCATCTATGATCTGAGTAAACTTGCGGCCTCGTGTTCGGCGGGTGATTATTCTGATCTTTGCCTTCAATTTATTAGTCGATGATTCTGATACCTTTATCCGGGCATCCTTCTTCAGCAATCTAAATCCTAGAAAGCTCCGCTTCCAGAAGTGATCCTCTGCACTCTTCTCAGTATTTACTGTGAGCTTCAGCTTACATTTGATGAAGTGCGTAAGGCTTACTTTTATCCGCTCTGCAGACCGACGACTTCCCACCAGTATTTGAAAATCATCGGCATATCGTACAAAACTGAGTTGCCGCTTGTGCAGCTCCCAGTCCAGTTCATTAAGCACAATATTCGCTAGAAGCGGAGATAACGGCCCACCTTGCGGTACGCCTTTTGTTGTAGCTATTACCTTGCCATCGACTACCGTTGGCGCTTTTAGGTATCGGTTTATCAACCCCAGCACATCAGCCGGTATTCCGCTTTGCTTCAGTGTTAGCATGAGCTTGTCATGATTCACTTCATCAAAGAAGGATTTCAAGTCCATATCGATCGTCCAGCGCTTTCCTTGCCGGACAAAGTTTTGGACCTGTCTAATCGCCTGGTGTGCCGATCGATTTGGTCTAAAACCAAAACTAAGAGCATGAAACTTCGGCTCCCATTGCTCACTGAGTATCTGTGCGATAGCTTGTTGGATCAACCTATCTTGCACAGTGGGTATACCCAATGGACGCAGGCCTCCATTGCCTTTTGGTATAAAGACGCGTTTCACCGGTTGAGGACGATAGCTACTACTTAGCACCTTTTGTCGGGTAGCAATCCAAGTCTGCTTAAGATGTTCCGGCAACTGTTTTACCGTCATACCATCGAGGCCTGGTGCACCCTGGTTACGAGAAACTTGTTGTAATGCTCGAAACAGATTATTCCTATCTAGAATTCGCTGCATTAAAAGAGATGAGAAATTGGACAATGTATGATTAAGTTTCCAGTTTGATGTTCACCCAGAAAAAAAATTTTTTTTCTCTGGCAACTAAGTTACTTGTCAGATGCAGTCATCAAGCTCTGCATTAATAGTACTGTCCAGAATTGTTCAGGCCTTCAGTAGCACGAAATCTACCTACTATGCCCTCTGCTGACTTCTATGGGTCGGTCAAAACCAATCTCTCAGTTTTCAGTCATTCCATTAACAACCCATAGACCTCCCAGGGTAAGACATTTAACTTTCTTCACGTAGATGCTGGATTTATAAAACGCAGGCCAGTTGTGGATGGAGAGCTTTATGGTCACGTGCCCACTGGCTCCACCTGCGTCACACCTCATATCCAGTTCTTGTTCATCACCCCGTGAATTTGCGTTGGGCTTCCTCCAGCCAATACCTCGCGATATTGACCTTGCCCTTTCGCTAACCTTCGGCTCCACGAATACCTGGTAAGAGGACTTCCACCTCTCTAGTTAAATGCCATGCCTGGCACACACGCCCAAAGCAGCGGGCGGCGAAGCCGTCCGACTGCCTTTGCTTGTTAGCTCGCGATCTCTCGATGCTACAGTTTTTTAAATTTTTCGAGAAATAAATCATTATCTCTGTAACCATCTATTACGCTCCAACCAGCCATAATTTCGTAGATGAAGCCTCCGATATACTTGACCTTATCTCCAGAGTAAACATCGAGGTTGTTTAGGCGGTGCGGATGTTGAGAGAATCTTGTTAGAAACCTTAATACCTCATGGTCATTTGCCGAAGTATTATTCAATGCGAATGTTACCTGTTCAGAAAACATATCGATTTCTACCAGTAAATCCTGTAGCAAACCATCGTCAGATTGTAAGGCATTCAGAACTATATACCATTTTTCACTATTATTCTCGCTAAAGTACTCCCTGAACTTAAGCATTTCAGGGAGGTGTAGTTTGAGCTTCCAGTCAGTGTTATAGCCCCCAGCAATTCCACGTAGACAAATCTCAGTCACAGACTCCCTAAAATTCTGATATTGCCAAAGTAGATGCTCTACAACCGCATCATGCCTTTTCTTTTCTTGTAGCTCAGCTCGTCTCTCTGATACCGAATTCAAAAATAGACCAATTGAAACAATGCCAAGCAATGCTTGAGTACCCGTTAGTATTCGGCCAGCGTCAGTTATTGGTGAAATATCCCCATATCCTAATGTTGTGATCGTAACCACGCTAAAATATATACTCTCGACAAGACCGAGTGGAGTTTTCCAAAGTGAATCAGCAAGCCAATATATAATTCCAAATATAGGGACAAGAGATAAGTAAAAGATACCGATGGATTTGGGTGTTAAGTTGATTTTCAATATTTCTCCGTAGGAGTGCTAACGCTGCCAGCACAGGCCGGAGCATGCAGTGCGGAGGTCCAGCCCACGAAGTGGGCGATTGTGCCTGGCCTTGGCACGCCCAGCATGGGCGTGAACTAATGGGGTGAAAGTCCCCTGTAGGAGGATCACCATTTAATGGGTCCATTAAATGCTAACTACTAGCGAATGGCAACTGCAACATCGTGAGGTCTTGTGGGGAGGAAGCCGCTAGCAAAGCTACGAGCTGACGGACAGAAACATCATATAAGGCTTAGCCTGGAGGCGAGGTGGCCAAGAACACCGAAGCCATGTGATCTAACGGGTAAAGTAAATGATGCAGTTGTGTAGTGAAAGTTCACGTTCTTATCTGGGGAGATCTTTTCAACCTGCTGCTGTAAAGCTGTCAGCGTGGCCGCTGACTCATAAATAGGCCCAACTCGCTAGCCACCATCGCGGGGATAGAAAAAAATGGTGGAACACAGCAGCGCTCCGCTCAGTAATGAGTAGGGTGATTAAACAGAAGTCAGCGGACGGCATAGTAGCCAAATGCCAAGATTAGTACCTTGGACAGGGTGAAGGCCTGAACCCAAAATCCACGAGTTAAAAGACAGGGCTAGCCTACTGATATGTTGCCAGCCGGATATAAAATTGACGTAGCGCACTGCCATGATACTCAACTCAAATGAAGATCTGCTCGACACTATCATTGGGTAGAGATTCATTACGGATAGGGAACCGCCCATTGCGGACCCGCACGATGGGTGGTGTGGGGGCCGGTAGCTAGAAACTACCGGCTACCCGATTTAGCAGCTATGTCCAAAGTGCCCACCTGACTTCAATGAGTTTATGAAGCATGCGGTCATCTTCTTCGTATTGCTGTTCATTTAAACCACATTGTTCTTCTATTTCGAGTCTTTTTAACCACCAAGAATAGAGCGCCTCTAGTTCGACTTTAACTTTTTGATGCTTCTCATCGGCATTCCAGTCAGTGTGACCAATAAATAGATTTTCCTTTTCCACGCAGTCTTTCAGCAACTGAAAGCAGGCATGCAATAACACGCAATCTTTGTCTCGCCATCCATCATCTAGGCTTTCAATTCTCAATAGATTACTTGGCTGCATTCGATACTCTTTGTACTGCTAACGCCCCGCAGCACGGGCCGGAGGTCCAGCACACGCAGTGTGCGATTGTGCCTGCGCTTGTATGCATATTACTCGACATTATTTATGCGCTTGATTTGATTGGTTAGATTTTCTATTTCTTCTTCGGTATAAGGCTTAAAAAAATCACTTTCCGTATTCATGTCATCGCAAGATAGCTTTGTCACTGCTGGTTTTTGCATATCTCCGGTGAATTCAGTTTGCACTGATAGCTTACCTTTACATGCTGTTGCAAATTCAAAGCTGTGCTGTTGCAACAATATTGATTGCTCAACTTTAGAATTAATCATTTCATCTTGTCCGCAAGCTGTAACAAACAAGGCGACAAAAGCCCCGAAAAAAAATAATTTTAAATGATGTGACTTCATTAACTTACCTTACTGGTTAATTGCATAACGCGTTTAGCACCTGCGCCGTAGGCGTCGGGTGCCTAAATTTGGTACGCCCAGCATGGGCGTGAACTAGCGGGGTGAAAGTCCCCAGTAGGAGGATCACCATTTAATGGATTCCATTAAATGCTAACTACTAGCGAATGGCAACTGCAATACCGCGAGGTCTTGTGGAGAGGAAGCCGCTAGCAAAACTACGAGCTGACGGACAGAAATATCATATAAGGCTTAGCCTGGAGGCGAGGTGGCCAAGGACACCGAAGCCATGTGATCTAACGGGTAGAGTAAATGATGCAGTTGTGTAGTGAAAGTTCACGTTCTTATCTGGGGAGATCTGTTTATCTTGCCGCTGTGAAGCTGTCAGTGTGGCCGCTAACTCATAAATAGGCCCAACTCGCTAGCCACCATCGCGGGGATAGAAAAAATGATGGAATACAGTAGTGCTCCACTCAATAATGAGTAGGGTGATTAAACAGAAGTCAGCAGGCGGCATAGTAGCCAAATGCTAGGATTAATACCTTGGACAGGGTGAAGGCCTGAACCTAAATCCACGAGTTGAAAGACAGGGCTAGCCTACTGATATGTTTCCAGTCGGTTAAAGTTGATGTAGCGCACTGCCATGACACTCAACTCAAATGAAGATCTGCTCGACACTATCGTTGGGTAGAGATTTATTACGGATAGGAACCGCCCATTGTGGACCCGCACGATGGGCGGTGTGGGGGCCGGTAGCTAGAAACTACCGGTTACCCGATTTACACATTTTCATTCCATCAATATTTTCATCATTTGCTCATGACGATTCAAAAAATCTTTCGTGATGGCATAATGCTCAGTATCTTCGTATTTTACTTCATATATACCTGATTCAGAAAATTGATATATTTTTGAGCGAGGGTAAGCAAGTAATATTGGAGAATGTGTAGCAATAATAAATTGGGAATTTTCTTCTACTAATTGATGAATTGCGGAAATCGCCGCCATTTGACGTGCTGGCGATAATGCAGCCTCAGGTTCATCCATGATATAAAGGCCATTACCTCGAAGTTTATTTACTAATGTGGCCATGAATGATTCCCCATGTGACTGTTTATGGAGAGACTTTCCTCCATAACCCCCTAGGTAACCTGTTTCATCCATTAGAGTTGCCAAATTATAGAAGCTTTCAGCTCTTAAAAAATATCCATCTTTAGGATGTTTGAAACTCTTAATTGACTTTAAATACTGGTGTAATTCAGAATGAGTTCTACTTGTAGAAAAAGTTGATTGTTTCGTACCACCTTCCGGATTGAAACCTTGTGATACAGCGATAGCTTCTATCAGGGTTGATTTACCCGTTCCATTCTCTCCAACGAAGAAAGTTACATCCGCATGAAAGTCGAGGAAATCAAGCTCTTTTACCGCAGGAATACAAAAAGGATATGAGTTAAAGTTTTCAATATCATTCCTTTTTAACTGTATTTCTCTTAAGTAAGGCCTATCTTGGAAGCTCATTCTTTTCCCTAGGTGTAACGCCCACAGCTGCGGCGGCAAAGCCGTAGCGACAAATGAGCGAAGGTTTTGCCGTCCGACAGCCTGTGTTTGTTAGGCGGATTTTGGCACATTGTTTCTTATTACCTCGTTTGGAATTACAAGACGTAAATCAATACGCACAAGTTCACTTGCAGATGTATTTTTTAGTACCGGAGATTCATCATGGGACTGACTTTGTGGAAACACTACCAGAGATAAATAGGGATTCTCTCTAATGGTGGAATACATAAGCATTTCACCTAAGTCGGTACTTTTCCATTGGTTCGGACCTTCTAGGATTTTACCTACAGCATGATAAACAACCCTTATGCTGGTCCCACCTTCATCACTTTCGTATTTATATAGATCGGTAGGATGATCTAGCTCCAACCCAACTCTTGTAAGGTGCCCCCGTAAGTCTTCGGGAAGAATTACCTTTAGACAATGCTTCCAGTTAAAACACCACTCGCAATCACAACCGTATGCTGGCACACCCTTTTGATTTTGAATCTCACGGGTGGCCTCTAGGTGAGTAGCCAATTTCCATCCAGCAATAGGGATTGTGGGACGTTGCTTTTTCATATTTGCCTAACGCCAAGCTAAACGGCACAAAAGGTTGTGGCAGAGTGAAACGAGCCACGGCCTTTTGTGTCCGGTGGAGGCCCAACGGGCCGGAACGTATTTGAGCGCCTTGGTACGCCCAGCATGGGCGTGAACTAATGGGGTGAAAGCCCCCTGTAGGGAGATCACCATTTAATGGGTTCCATTAAATGCTAACTACTAGCGAATGGCAACTGCAATACCGTGAGGTCTTGTGGGGAGGAAGCCGCTAGCAAAATTACGAGCTGACGGACAGAAACATCATATAAGGCTTAGCCTGGAGGCGAGGTGGCCAAGGACACCGAAGCCATGTGATCTAACGGGTAGAGTAAATGATGCAGTTGTGTAGTGAAAGTTCACGTTCTTATCTGGGGAGATCTGTTTAACTTGCCGCTGTGAAGCTGTCAGCGTGGCCGCTGACTTATAAATAGGCCCAGCCCGCTAGCCACCATCGCGGGGATAGAAAAAAATGGTGGAACACAGCAGCGCTCCGCTCAGTAATGAGTAGGGTGATTAAACAGAAGTCAGCAGGCGGCATAGTAGCCAAATGCCAAGATTAATACCTTGGATAGGGTGAAGGCCTGAACCTAAATCCACGAGTTGAAAGACAGGGCTAGCCTACTGATATGTTTCAAGTCGGTTAAAGTTGATGTAGCGCACTGCCATGACACTCAACTCAAATGAAGATCTGCTCGACACTATCGTTGGGTAGAGATTTATTACGGATAGGAACCGCCCATTGCGGACCCGCACGATGGGTGGTGTGGGGGCCGGTAGCTAGAAACTACTGGTTACCTGATTTATGAGCTACCACCGGTTTTGCCACTTACTTTCTACCAAATTGAATTGATGGTTACTGTCGTGCGGTGCAATATTAGCCTTCAAATTAAAGCCCTGACCGCCCACAGCTTGCCAACATTTTGAGAACCACTCAATTAGTTCATTTGTAGCGATATCCCATGGGGCAAGCGACTCATCTTTGCTTGTATACTCTTCTTCTAGCTCATACGGGTATACGTGTTCGATTTTCAAGAAACCTGGATCTACGGGTGAGGGGTATTCTGCTTTTCCATCTACGTAGATAAAGTGCTCTGAATTATCTTTATCCATAAAGAATGCCCGAACTGGGAATCCTGACGAGAACCCATCAACGAAAATCTCAAATACGAGCGTATCAACCTCTTTGGGATAATCGAACTCTATTAATTTTTTGAGAATAGTCCTCAAATCCTCACTCAGGTTTTCTAAGTGCTCTGCGACCTTACCTTTAAATGCTTGCTCGATGTTCATTTCTCTCACTGCTCATAATGCCGCCAACAGAGGCCCGCGCTTGCGCGGGTCCTGTTGCTTGGCCTGGTTAGACGGCTACTTACTCTGCTGGAGTACAATTTTTTGTTCCTTGTCTTGTGCTTTTACCAGATAAGTATTTGTACCCCATCCTCCGGCCTGTAAATAGTCTTGTACTTTAAGATCGAAAGAAACTCTTTCCCCCGTATACGCTTGATCTTCCTTCACGCCTACAACAGGAGTCAAAATAACTTCCCCAGCATTTCCTTTGAAGTTTTCAGGATTACCATGCCAGCGCTCACTAAGGAATACTGATTTTATATAAGGTTTCCACATTGGTTTGTTTTTGATAGTTCCTCTCAATCTGTACTCGATAACAGCCTTGGAATTAAATAAGTACAAGTTGGAGTATATTTCTTTGGTTTCTAATACGTCGATTACTAGGTCGTCTTGGTAGTCCCACCACCCAATTTTATACGTTATGGGTACATCAGATTTTGGTTCAGGTATTTTAGGCTCTAGCGTTTTAATCAGGAACCAGTATGTGGCAGCAAGTAGTGCTGCCACTACGCACGCTATAACGATCGTGATTTTGAGTTTTCTCGACATTCTCAAAGCCTTTTAACGCCGCAAGCAACGGCCGTAATATAGCAGTGAAGCTGCGAAATGGAGGTCCAGCCCACGCAGTGGGCGATGTTGCCTTGCATTGTTAAGCATTTTCCTTGTGCCTAACTTTAGTGAAACCCGCAGCATTTAGAATGCTGAATAACTGAGACAAAATAACCTCATCACGTGAAAGCCTATTTTTGCTAAAGATAACCTCAACAAATGATCTCTTCTTGGTGATCATGACCCTCCACTCACCCAGATTGGATGAGTCGTTTTCGGGAAGCCCGCCAACTCCCAGATAGTAACCACTGCAATCTATTTCCCAACCCCAGTCTTCCTGGTAGATATCAGACACTTCAATACCACTATTTTCGAGGTGAGGTTTTAACCAATTGGCAAAATCTTCACCAAAGCAACCTGGATTAATAAACTGGTCATGCTCTTTTGTGAGATTAAACTGGTCAGTTTCGAAAAATATAGTGCGCATGATCTAGTGCTTAACGCCGCTATCAAGGGCAGCCGAAGCAACGTGTATGCTGTCCAGTCCAGCCCCGAAGGGGTTGGGCGAGCTTGACTAGCCTGGTTATGGCTGGCGCGCTCAGAACTGACTACTAGCACTTTGCCAGCCACAGTTTGGCTGGCCGCTGCCCAATATTTACGAGGAAAGAATACCGCACTTTCCCCAACCAATTCCTATCTTACTGGCACTCCGTGAAATTGCACCGGACGGCCTCTTTTTACAACACTCGAGCGAATACTCTAGGAACGAAACTGCTTGAATAGCAATCAGTAAAATTGCTCAACACCGGATGCTATTTAGTGGCACTAAACCTTCAGTTACCACGAAAAATCAATAAAACCGACCGCCACAATAATGCTTCAAGCTGGGGCGGCCGTTAGGCTGCCCTGGCGCGAAGCGCCCTTGCAGCCTTGACTCGTTATGTGCCCGCACTAGCTTTGGCCTCCTCGAGCTCAAGCAATTTTTCTTGGCGCTCTAAGATCTTTTCCCAGCGGTCCATCAGTCGGGTATTGCGCTCTAGTTGGGCCTTTTGCTGTTTCAGAAGTCCATCGGTAGCTTCAGCTTGCTTTCTCGTAATTTCAAGCTGGCGATCAGACTCCTGAGATTGTTCCCAGAATTTTTCGACTTGGCGATCATACTCTTGATACATATCATCGGCGAAAGAAGACATTGATACTACCGATAATATGAAGGCAAGAATCCATTTATTCATGCTGATGCTCCTGGGCACATTTATATAGTAATCATTCTGACCACTATTATCCTGATTGTTATCTCAGAATCAATTTCTACACCAAAGCCTAAATTTTTATTTAAAACCATAGACTTAAAGTATCCTGATACGCCCGTGCAAACTGGAAAAACGATCACTTTGACTACTATCCCGATTTTAACACTAGACCTTAACCCACTGATTTAACTATTATTTTTTGGTGTATCTCCTTGCTCTCCAATATCACGGTCAATGTGATCGTAAATCCCTGAGCTAGCACTCACCAACTTT
This sequence comes from Microbulbifer maximicatervae (SeqCode), assembly GCF_052467325.1. NCBI lineage: Bacteria > Pseudomonadati > Pseudomonadota > Gammaproteobacteria > Cellvibrionales > Microbulbiferaceae > Microbulbifer > Microbulbifer maximicatervae (SeqCode). The sequence continues at coordinate 3,227,604 of NZ_CP174310.1, read as the reverse complement.
TACGGATTGGCACTAGTTGGGGGGAAGGTATCTAGGGTGCCTCTGAATAACTTCGCAATATCTCTACGGATCTTGAAGACTACGGATGTTAGGCGCAGTTCGCCGCGAATGACCGTAGTCCTTTGCAAGCGTTGCGAGACAACAGCTATTGTCTTCAAGGCCCGGTCTGCAGGGCTTTCAGAGTGATTCATACACGCTGTAGCGCCTTCTTTTAAAGTCTAGATATTCCTGCAAAGCTGCGGTCTGACTGCGATTGTCCTGTAAGTAGAAGTATCAGTGGGTTGTTCAGATGCCCCTGAACCTCGCAGTAATATCCTAAAAGTCTGCAGGCTATTTTGGTATATCGAGAGATCTTTTCTGTAGATATGTGGGAGACATTTCAGCAGTATTGATGATCTATTGTTTTCTGAATTCAGGTATGGGAGTGGGTGGGGATATTAATTTTTTTCAGCCATTTTTATGCGCAACCAAAATTTTTAAAGTGTGAACAGCGAAAAATATAGGCACAAAAATAATCTTATTGGATTTTATTCAGTTTGTTTTAGTGTCAAAGCTGCGTAAAATCGGTAGATATTTATCGGTATTTGGGTCGCCATTAAACAGCCTTCTGAAGACCGATGATCAAAGATATTCGAGAGAATCAAGAATTTTCTAAAAACCATTCCCTCAAAGGAGAACGGTAGCGTGACGTAAAAGTAAGTAAAAGGCGCTGACCCAAGGTGCGCTAACACCTAGGGCCAGCTAACCAAGTTGATACTCTAACTATCAAAAGTCGAGTAGACCAAAGGAACTTCCCCTTCGACCTCTCACAGAACCGTACGTGAACCTCTCAATTCATACGGCTCTTCGTATTCAGCACATTTTCAATCTTCCCATTCTCCAGTGTGCAAACAAGCCGCGCATTTGTTGACGAACTTTTCCAATAAAGGCCCAACTTTTGAAACAGCTTCGCTTCAGATGCTTAAACTTCTTCCTGGCCCAACGCATCAGCGTTTGGTCAAGATACTTCTGAAGTCGATAAACACCATATCTCCGCCCAAAGTGACCATAGTAGTTCAGCCAACCCTGTATTGCGGGATTAAGTACTTTTGCCATTTCAGATAGTGATCGATCCACCCAGTTTATTACTCGCCATTGCCTGACCTTATCCTTAATCCTCTTGAAGGCCTTAGGGCTCATTGAAGGACTAAATGCGGTGAAGATCTGTCCTTGGCGATTCCTTGCTTTTCTGGGACCAAATCGAAAGCCCAGAAAGTCAAAGTGGATCACTGGGTGGGAGTCTTTACGATTACTGTTCTTGCAATAGACCTTGCGCGTTTTCTCTGGATGAGCCTCAAGCCCGCAGGTAGTCAAGCGTGCTTTTAGAGCCGCCAGTAAGCGATCCGCCTCTCGAGGATTACGACAATGGTAAACAGCATCATCCGCGTAACGCTCAAAAGGAATATCTCTGTGCGTTCTCACCATCCAGGCGTCCAGCGCGTAGTGCAAAAACAAGTTTGCCAGTAGAGGGCTGATTACACCCCCTTGTGGAGTACCTTGTGTTCGCTCTTCAAGCTGTCCGTCCCGATGTTGTACTGGAGCCGTTAACCAGCGCTGTACATAGAGTCTGACCCACTGATGATTATTATGTTTATCTAATGCCTTCAGCAGGAGTTCGTGATTAATATTGTCAAAGAAACCCTTGATATCTAAATCAACTACCCAGATTCTATCCCAGCATCGTTGTCGAGCTCGGCGCACTGCGTCTATAGCAGATTTGCCTGGCCGATAGCCGTAGGAGTCAGGGTGAAATACCTTCTCCAATTCTGGCTCCAGCAGTTGCTTAGCCACCATTTGCGCAATGCGATCTTCGATTGTGGGGATACCCAGTGGTCGCAGGCTGCCATCGAGTTTCGGAATATCCACTCGTTTGACGGCTGATGGAAAATAGCTGCCAGATGACATCCGATTCCATAGCTTGTACAGGTTTTTGGCGAGATTCGATTCATATTGCTCTATCGTTATCTCATCAATCCCCGCTCCGCCGCCATTGGCCTTGATCTGCTTCCACGCTTCCCAAACCGCTCGCTTGGGAATATTGAATGGCTTTGCGCTAATCGTTAATTCCTCCCCATCTGGGTTGATTACACGGTTAGTCGCCGAATACGACAACCCCTTCGCTCCACGTCCATTACAGCCGCTTCTCCACTACTACGGGTTGTTCCGCCCCTGTGACCAGTCTTGGTACTCAACGTCTTGCAGGGCCTCTACTTGACGCTCTTCCTTAACACCTGGACGACAGGTTCTCCTGTTCCACCCAAAAGCCTGTTGTGTGTTCACGCCACCTCTATGCCGGATGCCACTCGGTCGGTAAACAGGTAACCTCCAAGCTTATCCCCGCACTTAGCCAGTGCACGGGTTTTGACATCATCTTGGTAATACGCTTTCGACACCTCATCAGTGGTTCATTTGCATTCGTCTCTACACAACATACCTGACGTATCTCGTACGCCTTTTCCTCAAGCGCTTCTAACCAAAGCTCTTTACTCCGATCACCTTGAGGGGGTTTGTTATCACTTCCTGCAAAGCGATAACGGAGGGCCGACCTCCATCTCCTGGATAGCACGTATTTTTTTTTTTATTTATTTATAAAAAAAAAATACTCAGGACGCACTGGCTATATGGATCATACGCTAGAAACCCGCTCGTCTTCAATAAAGTGGAGTCCATTCAGCAGCTTGGAGTGTGTCCCCAGGCTCTGGAAGCGTTGTGCCTGCCTTTTCTACTTCTATGCCTACCGTTCTCGCGCCCCACCTCGCTTTCCTTAAAAGTTACTTTCAAATCCTTCCATTAAGGGGGGGCTACGCATGGTTTGAGTATTCATAGGAAGCAATTATGTTGATCTTAAAGCGCCGGACGGGTGAAAACTTACGGATTGGAGCGAACGTTTCAATTACAGTACTGGAAGTTAAGGGTAATCAGGTAAAGATAGGAATACGTGCTCCCAAATCTATACCCGTTCACCGTGAGGAAATCTATAGACGCGTCCAAAAGGAGAGGGTGGCGGGGGATGGAGTTGGTTGAGATTATAGAGCGCCGCTAAGAAGCAGCGTGAGTCCGCCGGGCTATAGGGTTAATGCTCACATAAACGGTGCGCAGCTTTTTTGCGCGCCCAGCGACCAATAAGGAGCGTATTTAGTGTTATTGTTAGGGTTTTGTTTGTAATGTATTTAAATGAGCCCAATAGGTTTTACCATTTAACTCTACGGATGGCTCGTACTCCCAAACTCTATAGCTGATTTGTTTAATCTCGATATTACTTTGATCAATCCATTGGATACTCGGAGGTTGATTAACTTGGCTATTCCAGATCATCCAGTGATTTTGCCACTCACTAGAGTTTTCTAATGTTTGTAACTTTATGTGATAGAAAGGTGCCGTATTGACCCTAGTGTTTGATACGCCACGCTCAAGAACTGCAATCACTGTATTGTCAGAATTCGGATACTCACCAACAACACTCCAATCAAATAAATCTGGTCGAGGCTCAGGCTTACTTGGAAATAAAAAGTTGTAGGCATCAAAGCTCAATACGATTAGCGTTATGCCGCCAACTAGCACTAAGAAATCTCTGAAGTAAACGATCGCTCTCATAAAAACCTAATGCTCATCATAAAGGCGAGGAAGTTGTTGCGAGTTAAGTACCTATTTTCCTCGTATGTTTTGCTGGTGCTTGTATGGTTGTTCTTGTCCAATTCTGATGTTAAAAATTCCTTTCGCTAACGGGTAAATTTAGACCCACCTTCGACAGCTACCGAAGGCCATGTTTTCACAGTTCGTTGCTGCATCGGTTTATAAAGGCTGTTAACAAGCAGGAACGTGACAGACACTCACTAGGCATAACTCGAATAGTCATGTGGGTCTCGAGCCCGAATAGCAAGGCGGAGATAGCTTATCTTAGGAAACTTCAAGAGATCAAGGTCGGTATCGATACCAGTAGTAAACAACTCGATATTTATGTGAGACCTACTGGCCAATTCTTTAGTGTTGCTAATGATAAAAATTACATAAGGGATACTATTAAACAACTACAACCTCTTAAACCTCAAAGAGTATTAATAGAGTCTACAGGAAGACTCGAATTAGAGTTTGTTTGCGCCGCTGACAAAGCAGGATTACCTGTTGTTGTTTGCAACCCGTCTCAAATAAGAAGCTTCGCCAAATCCGCAGGACGTCTCCCCAAGAATATCCGCGCTTAAGCTAGAAAAACTCAGAGGGATTAGTGACCTACTGACTATAAGAAGTCAGTATTTAGAGATGAGCACAATGCAAAAAATCGGCTTCAGAGGATGCCTAAATCAGTGCACAAACCTATACAGATCGTTCTAAACACCATTAAAAAGAGATACAAAGAATCGACAAACAACTGGATAAACTGGTTAACAGTGTGTCTGAGTGGCGGCAAAGGCGCGATCTATTGTTGAGCGCTAAAAGGGTCGGAAATGTATTGGCTTATACGTTGATGAGTGAACTTTCCGAGCTAGGAAAATTGAACCGTAAAGAAATTGCTGCACTTGTCGGTATCGCCCCGATGAACCATGATAGCGGTAGCTTCCAGGGCAATCGATGTATCAGCGGTTAGTCGATGCTGGCAAACCTAAAAAGGTCGCTCTGATTGCCTGTATGAGAAAGCAGATTATGATCCTGAAAAACAATACCTACTGGGATGAAAGTATGGCTTCATAACTTGACGAGTAATTAAAGTCACTTGTTAGGAGTTGCCTGTTTAAAGGCCTGGCCCAGCTTGCTGGGCTGTACTTGTTACAGTTTTTTACAAAGCGTAGATTTGGCACTCAACTATATAAATGGTATTGGTATAAGTAAGTTTGAATGTGGCCACCATAACTATATTTTTATTTATTTCAACACCAACATACTCTTGCAGATTAATTCCAAAGCTGTGCAGTGGAAGCCTGACAATATTGTTTGCGCCATTTGAAAGAACGACCTCACTAAATTCTAGTTCATCATCTGTCAGCTTAGGTAGTTTCAGTTTTAGCACCGAGAAGTCCTTGCCATCTTTTAAGATGGGAATAAAACCTTTGGTGTTTTCTTGCCGGAGATGAATTTCTTGTCGTTTTTGTTCTGTTTCTAGCTGCATTACTGTGCTCGCAAGACATAAATTTGAAAAACAAAGAAGAATTATTAACGTAATTTTTGCAATCATGCTAATGCCTTGTAATGCCGACAAAAAACGCGAGCGTAGCCAGCCGCCATGATTTGTGGCAATCGTTCTGCTGTTTATTATGCATTAGCTTCTCCGCCAGTCTTTAATAGTTGCAATAAGTAGGGCTATGAAAATTACTAGAAGGAAAAAGGCAATACCATAGCCCACAGCACCATCTACTTTTGCTCCTTTGGCCTCGCAATGCCCATAGGTTATAAGCTGGTATAGCTTTACAAAAGATACGAAGCCACCAGTAAATACAGCGAGCAACATATGCCGCAAATTGAAAAGCTTTTTCCCAAAAGCAAGCTCCCCTCATGATGGAGTCTCGATTTTCTATCGATGCCTTTTCGACGTCATCAGCGAACTTTGAGATTAGACCTATGCATAATGTAGTGGTCTAATCCTTCCGGACACTTCGTTAAGATGGTAAAACTACCTAGCGAGGTGAAGTATGACAACAAAAGGTACACGCCGGAAATTCAAGCCGGAGTTCAAGAAAGACGCCGTAGCTCTTGTCTCAGAACAAGGGTATTCGATTTCCAAGGCCGCAGAGGCTGTAGGAACCACTGCTAACAATCTGCGACGCTGGATAAAGGAGCTGGAGCAGGAAGAGAGCGGAGTAAGGTTGGATTCGGGCGAACGAGCTGAACTGGATCAACTGCGACGTGAAGTAAAGCAATTGCGGAGGGAGAAGGAAATCCTAAAAAAGGCCAGCGCCTTCTTTGCGAAAGAAATGAAATAAAGTACGAATTTATTAAAAAGCAGCAAGGTAGCTTTCCAGTTAGAGTGCTCTGCCAAGTAATGCAAGTAAATAAGAGCAGCTATTACGAATGGTGTCGTCGTAGTGATAGCCCAATAGATGGCCAGATTTGGCAACTATGCCATCGATTGAAGGCCTTATTTGCAGAATCTCGTGAGAGTCTCGGAAGCCGTCGGTTAATGAAGCTGTTGCGCAAAGAAGGCTTTGAAATTGGGCGTTATCGAGTCCGCAAACTCATGAAAAAGCTCGGCTTGGTAGTAAAACAGAAGAAGCGATTTACACTAACCACAAATAGCAAGCACCAACTGCCAGTTGCTGAGAATCTTCTAAATAGGGATTTCTCACCGAGTGCTAAAAATCAAGTTTGGACTACGGATATTACCTATATCTGGACTTTGCAGGGTTGGTTATACCTAGCAGTGGTAATTGATCTTTATTCACGCCGGATTGTTGGCTGGCACTTAGACCGCCAGATGGAGACGGCCCTGGCAAGTCGTGCACTGGTTATGGCTATCAATTTGCGCACCCCAACAAAAGGTCTGCTGCATCACTCTGATCGAGGTAGCCAGTATGCCAGCCATAGCTACCAAGCGCTACTAAAGCAGCATGGAATGGTGTGCTCAATGAGCCGCAAGGGAAATTGTTGGGACAATGCACCTACTGAGCGTTTTTTTAGTAGCCTGAAGCGGGAATGGTTAACAGGAAACCTCTATCCGACAAGGGAGGGTGCGATAACAGACGTGAGGGCCTATATTGCGTATTACAATTCACGCAGGATACATACAACACTGGGGGACGTAACCCCTATCGAATTTGAAAAATGTGCTTAGGAAAGTGTCCGGTTGGAGTTGACCACAACAAGTGGCAACATTACGACCATTTACTGATGGCTCATAAATTTCACAATACTCTTTGCTGTAGCCTATGTCAGATATTGTGTAGGAGATTAAGTCTAGTGTTTGCTCGGTTATATTTTGATGGTTCATTATTGAAATGAACTCTTCTGGGTGTTCTACACCCCACGCCACAAATACTGCAAACTTTTCAGAACCAGGCCCTTCGCCATTGTAGGTTTGTAGATAACTAACCACCTCGGTTTGATTTGAATAGTTTTTAAGTAAACTTTTGGTTTCTTTACTAGCTACGCAAATTGAGTCGCATTCACAACCCATGAGTAATAGAAGAATTATGAAAGTTAGAGTTCTCACCGTTACTCCTTTATGCCTTATAACGCCGCCAGAAACTGCCGGAGCAAGATGGCTACTTTTTTGTTTTTTTTGCAAAAAAGAAGACAGCTTGTGGAGGTCAGATTTGCTGGCCTTGTTAGCACTTTGCACTAGAACTCCTTGCTAAATTCAGGGAGGCCCAGTTCTGTTTTTAATAAAAGAAATCTGGCCTCAGAAAATGGGCCTTGAGTGATTTCATCCCAGTTTAAATACTTATCATCTTTGGCTCGGTCTATGTAGAAGTATGAGATAGGACCACCATCTAGCGGCTTTTGTTTTGCCACCACGTATCTATCATTACTTCCGACAGCTATAACTTCTGCTTCTACTCGGCCAATTGATGCATTTTCACTTATCTCGTGATTAAGCGTGCGATTATCACCCGTATCAATCCATATTACCTCATACGGGCTATCACGCCATTCAACGCCAGAGTCACAGGAGCAAAGAATGATGGCGAATAGTAAAAATAATGCTCGATTCATATTGAGTGCTAACGCTTTTATAAACGGCGCGCGTTTTTCAGCGCGTCCAGTGAAGGCCGTTTTTTGGCCGCAACGGTGTTTCATAAACTTGGTACGCCCAGCATGGGCGTGAACTAATGGGGTGAAAGTCCCCTGTAGGAAGATCACCGTTTAATGGGTTCCATTAAATGCTAACTACTAGCGAATGGCAACTGCAATACCGTGAGGTCTGGTGGGGAGGAAGCCGTGAGCAAGACTACGATCTGACGGACAGAAACATCATATAAGGCTTAGCCTGGAGGCGAGGTGGCCAAGAACACCGAAGCCATGTGATCTAACGGGTAGAGTAAATGATGCAGTTGTGTAGTGAAAGTTCACGTTCTTATCTGGGGAGATCTGTTCAACCTGCTGCTGTAAAGCTGTCAGCGTGGCCGCTGACTCATAAATAGGCCCAACTCGCTAGCCACCATCGCGGAGATAGAAAAAAATGGTGGAACACAGCAGCGCTCCGCTCAGTAATGAGTAGGGTGATTAAACAGAAGTCAGCAGACGGCATAGTAGCCAAATGCCAAGATTAATACCTTGGACAGGGTGAAGGCCTGAACCTAAATCCACGAGTTGAAAGACAGGGCTAGCCTACTGATATGTTTCCAGTCGGTTAAAGTTGATGTGGCGCACTGCCATGACACTCAACTCAAATGAAGATCTGCTCGACACTATCGTTGGGTAGAGATTGATTACGGATAGGAACCGCCCATTGCGGACCTGCATGATGGGTGGTGTGGGGGCCGGTAGCTAAAAACTACCGGCTACCCGATTTAAGCCTACCATCTGGTTGCCAGTTTCCCTCTCCGAGAAAGGAACCAACTATTTGTGTGAGTGACAAGCCTAAACATTCTTGAGCTGCCGACTCGCCTGCATCTTCGTAATTTGAATGATTACTGAACTTTGCAAAAGCCGAAAAATCCTGGGATATATTACGGGCAAGAATGTGAGCTAAGTGATAGCTAAGCTCCTGACCTTCATCTATTGCCATAAAGCTCTCTCCTGACCAAAAATCTTGGATAGTATCTTCATTCCAATACCTTTGGTGGCGCTCAACCATTTCTTTATCCAGGAAAAGGCGATTACCTGCAAGTACATCTTCCATCAGAACAGCCATACCTTCATTGAGCCATAATGGTATCGGGAGATGAACCAAGCAAGCATGGGTTAGCTCATGAACTGCAATGGGCTCAGCAAAATTTATATCTTGAGATGGAAACACAAAATGACCATAGCCTTCATTTATGTACATTCCTGAGCTAAGGCCAAACTCACCTTCATTTGGAAAGAACATACCTATATATTCGTAATATTGGTCAATATCTTGAAAGATTAGCGCTACATGCTTTCCAAACCCTTCGTCGGAAGCAATTCCATCAAGAGTGTTTAAAATTCGTTTTAAAGTTCTTTCTAAGAACCCAGAGAAAACGTGAATGTATCGATCGCTTTCATTCGACATTATCGAGAAATTGGGTGATTCTTCGACTCTATAGTCACTGCCAAATTCACTGGCGATTGACTCTAACCATTTTTTGCATTCTTTAGACCATTCAGAATGCAAGTCATCATGACTTAGATCATCTCCAATCCTTTGAGCTATTTCATTCCAATCTGGCTTAATACTCATCGATCTCTCTATTCATTGGGCTTAACGCCGCAAGCAACGGCCGTAATATAGCAGCGAAGCTGTGAAATGGAGGTCCAGCCCATGCAGTGGGCGATGTTGCCTTGCATTGGTACGCCCAGCATGGGCGTGAACTAATGGGGTAAAAGTCCCCTGTAGGAGGATCACGATTTAATGGATTCCATTAAATGCTAACTACTAGCGAATGGCAACTGCAATACCGCGAGGTCTTGTGGGGAGGAAGCCGCTAGCAAAACTACGAGCTGACGAACAGAAACATCATATAAGGCTTAGCCTTGAGGCTAGGTGGCCAAGGACACCGAAGCCATGTGATCTAACGGGTAGAGTAAATGATGCAGTTGTGTAGTGAAAGTTCACGTTCTTATCTGGGGAGATCTGTTTAGCTTGCCGCTGTGAAGCTGTCTGCGCGGCTGCTGACTCATAAATAGGCCCTGCCCGCTAGCCACCATAGCGGAGATTAAAAACAAATGGTGGAACACAGAAGCGCCTCGGTCAGCAATGATCAAGGTGATTAAACAGAAGTCAGCCGAGGGCATGGTAGCCAAATGCTAAGATTAATACCTTGGATACGGTGAAGGCCTGAACCCAAAATCCACGAGTTAAAAGACAGGCTAGCCTACCGATGTGTTGCCAGCCGGATATAAAATTGACGTAGCGCACTGCCATGACACTCAACTCAAATGAAGATCTGCTCGACACTATCGTTGGGTAGAGATTCATTACGGATAGGGAACCGCCCATTGCGGACCCGCACGATGGGTGGTGTGGGGGCCGGTAGCTAGAAACTACCGGCTACCCGATTTAGGAGAGATTGCCTCGATTTTATTCTCTACTCCCTCTATTTTTGAGTCTAGATTTTCAATAGCCTTCGAGTAATTATTAAGGTTGCTGAACTTTTTTATATTTTTAAAAGCTATTGCTAAAGCGGCAAACCAGATAGGCACTGAAAGTGGAGTTAGAATTTTAACTATAGGTACAAAAAGAGGATTCATGGACGAAGCTACCGGACCTAAAATCGGTAGTCCTAACCCCAAACTAAGGAGGAAAAGCAACCAAAAAATATCAGAGTAAACAGCCCTGCTAAGAGCTACGCTAGATTTCTTGACTTTCTCAAGATGCTCTTTTTCCCATTTAAGCATATTTAATCTTTGGTTATGTTTTTTTAACCGTCTCTTGTTCCAGTAGTCTGATATTCGGTTTCTTATTGGTGAAAGTAACGCAACTACAATGACTACAGCCAATGAAGCAGCAAACCCCTGCCAAAAGGATTGATTAAAAAATTCCATGGTATTCCTTTATTAACTCCTACCTCCTACCTCCTAACGCCTGGCGTAACGGCGAAGCACATAGTGCTGAGTCCGGCAGCCGATGGCTGCGTATTGCCGCCGCTTGGTACGCCCAGCATGGGCGTGAACTAATGGGGTGCAAGTCTCCTGTAGGAAGATCACCGTTTAATGGATTCCATTAAATGCTAACTACTAGCGAATGGCAACTGCAACATCGTGAGGTCTTGTGGGGAGGAAGCCGCTAGCAAAACTACGAGCTGACGGACAGAAACATCATATAAGGCTTGGCCTGGAGGCGAGGTGGCCAAGGACACCGAAGCCGTGTGATCTAACGGGTAGAGTAAATGATGCAGTTGTGTAGTGAAAGTTCACGTTCTTATCTGGGGAGATCTGTTTAACTTGCCGCTGTGAAGCTGTCAGCGTGGCCGCTGACTCATAAGTAGGCCCCACCATCGCGGGGGTAAACAAAATTGGTGGAACACAGCGGCGCCTTGGTCAGTAATGATCAAGGTGATTAAACAGAAGTCAGCCGACGGCATAGTAGCCAAATGCCAAGATTAATACCTTGGATACGGTGAAGGCCTCAACCCAAAATCCACGAGTTAAAAGACAGGGCTAGCCTACTGATATGTTGCCAGCCGGATATAAAATTGACGTAGCGCACTGCCATGACACTCAACTCAAATGAAAATCTGCTTGAAGCCATCCTCAGCAAAGAAAATCTTAATGCTGCATGGAAACACGTGCGAAGCAACAAAGGTGCCGCAGGCATTGACGGGATTACTGTCGATAATTTTGTGCAGCACTTCAAGGCAGTTGGCGACGACCTCATCGAGACTATTCGACAGGGGCATTACCAGCCGCTTCCCGTCAGGCGCGTCTACATTCGCAAGCCAGATGGTGGCCAGCGTGGGCTCGGGATACCTACGATCTTTGATCGTGTTATTCAGCAGGCTATCGCCCAAATCATCGGTCCCAGTTTCGATAAAACCTTTTCGGAGTTCAGTTATGGATTCCGCCCAAAGCGATCACAGCATCATGCGGTGAAAAAGCTGCGAAAGTATATCGAGGGAGGGAAACGAATAGCACTGGATGTCGATTTATCTAAATTCTTCGATCGGGTAAATCATGATTTCCTCATGAGTTTACTTGGCCAAAGAATCAGCGATAAGCGCTTACTCAAACTGATCGCAAGCTACTTGCGTGCAGGAAGAGTAGAAGATGGATGCTGGAAAGCCTGTCATGAGGGGGTGCCACAAGGTGGCCCTTTATCGCCGCTGCTGTCTAATATTGTACTCGACCTGCTCGACAAAGAGCTGGAAAAACGCCAACACAATTTCGTCCGCTATGCGGACGATTTCGTAATTGTCGTTTCCTCTAAACGCTCAGGTGAGCGGGTTATGACGAGCATTAAACGCTTTGTTGAGCTCAAACTTAAGCTCAAAGTTAACGATGCTAAAAGCCAAGTAGTCCCCGTTAGTCGTTGTAAGTTTCTGGGTTTTTCTTTCCGTGGAGCAAAGCTTGTCTGGCATGATAAGTCACTGCGCCAATTTAAATACCACGTCCGTCAGCTTACAGGACGATCCCGTGGTATCTCTATGGAAAAGAAACTGAAAGAACTTACCGTATTTCTGCGTGGCTGGATTAACTATTTTGGGATAGCGCAAGGCTATCAAAAATGTATTGATCTTGACTGCTGGATACGGCGGCGATTAAGAATGAGCTATTGGAAGAATTGGCGCAGAGTGAGAACGAAAGTTCGAAATTTACTGCGTATGGGTGTGAGTGAATCGCTGGCAGTTACCTGCGGCTCGTCCGGTAAAAGTTACTGGCGAAGCGCAAAAACTGAGGGTATTCATATTGCGCTCAATAATGAGTTCTTCGAAGAGATGGGTTTGATTTCATTGCGGGATCGTTGGGTAGAGATTCATTACGGATAGGGAACCGCCCATTGCGGACCCGCACGATGGGTGGTGTGGGGGCCGGTAGCTAGAAACTATCGGCTACCCGATTTAGGCATAGGCAGCCTCGTACTCTTTTTCAGATAGCTCAATGAGCTGCCAATTAAACTTTGTTGTGACTATTGTGAGTGACATACTACCGTATAGATGCACTATCCAAACTGGATCTTCATCGCTTAATCCATCCATTCTATGCTGAACTGCTGGCGTTACTTTACCTTTGATTGTTTCGTTAACGCTTGCTTCCAAAACCATAAACAGATCACTATTTGATGAGTCGTCATCAAACTCGGCATCCATGTGTACCACTTGGCCACACTCAAATACTACCTTCCAGAATTTATCGTTTACGGTGCCTTGGACCAATATATCCAGAGTAACTTTCGGATAAGCACCAAAGTCAATGCTCATATCAGCATTGTCTAAAAGAGATTCACAGACTTCTTGTAGCTCCATACTCTAGATGCCTAACGCCGGCCGCAGCGGCTGGCAAAGCTGGCGATTTTTGTGCAGCGAAGGGCACAAAAAGTGACAGGTTTGAAAGTCCGTTGCCGGCCTTTGTTAGGCACTGCGAAACACTGGAAATTTAATGCTATTGTCCAATGCTTGGCACGCCTTAATAATTTCATTTTTACGTTGGTCTCTAGTCCAACCGTTAATGTGCTCACAATACCACTCATCTTCTAGTTCGGTAAAATGATTCAAGTATTCTGGATAATCTAAATCAACGTTCGCACTATATAGTTTAGATGCTGCTATCTCAGGCTTTATCTTACCTTCGACACATTCCTGAGCGATTACTTTGGCATACCCCATTAACGAATCATCGTCAGGTGGTCGAGCAATAGCTAGCTCTTTTAATACACGACCAAAATAGTCGTCGATTTCAAATTCATTAAATGGTGGCTGGAAAGTAGCGAGCTCTGCCAAAGATTCAGTGTCAGCTCCACTCTCTAGTAATGTCATTGCCCAAGCCACTTTATATTCCGCTCCAGCTGGATGCATCGCTGCCAGCCCAAGGACTCTATATGTTTCGAATAATTGTGACTTAGAGAGCATAGCTTCCAATGTGCCTAACGCCGCAAGCAAAGGCGCGCGTTAGCGCGTCCAGCCCGCAGGGCGATTTTGCCTTGCTTTGTTATGTGTTTTGCACGAGATAGTACAAATTGCCATATTCTCTCGGATCCGCTTTCTTTATTTCTTTGGCTTCAATAGCCTCCTGAAACCATTGTTTAATATCACTTTCTTTTACATTGGGATATTGCTTGCTACGAGTACGAACGAAGCCACATAGTCTCCACTCATCGAAACCATCAATACGACCATTGACTCCATAGTCGAAGTCAACAATATCTTTTTTACTGATATGAACTTTACAGCCAATACCGTGGAAAAAGTACTTATGCTTCCCTCCAAGCATGCCAACCTGCTCAATAGGCGGCCCCCAATTATGAGGTTCATCAATCTTAAGATACCTCTTTAGTAGCTCATTGGCCTCTTCAACTTTTTCTTTGAAGTCGGAGATGATTTTTCGAAGTTCAGCATTCATGATTTACACATAACGCCCAGCACACGGGCGGCCGAAACAGAGCGAAGCGGCGTGTAGGCCGTCCAGCCTGGCGCTTTTTGCCGGGCGTTCGTGCTGCTGCTTGTTAGAGTTTGTGGCACTCATGTTAATTTTTAAATGACAATATTTTGAGACCAAGACAAACCAGCGCTCCAACTAACACGCCTTGCCCAGCAGCTATGATCGGAACTAATGGTACGGCTAAAAGCATATTACCAGGGGCGTCAGGTTGTACCAAAGCAGCAATTAAGAACAGCGGCGTAAAGATAACGGAAACACCCGTAGTCCAACCTTTCCATATTTGTGTGAACATTAATTACACTCGGTTTTATTGGTAGCTCTAACGCCGTGCTCACCGGTTTAGTGAAGTTGGCGGCTTTTTTGTTCACAAAAAAGGTGACAGCTTTACCAAATCCGCGTGCAGCACCTTGTTAACCCTTTACTACGAACAGTCCCACCCTAGAAGAACCAATTTACAGTGACGACACTTGAACTTGTAAAATGCATTGTCACCTTTTGGGTAGTACCCTTCAGTCACAGTGTTCCAAAATTTCTCATCACCCTCGTAGTCAAGTATCCATTGTTTTTTTGTTTCTTCGGATGCATATTTTACATCTTCCTCTGATGCGTCTCCATGAAACTCACAAGCATCATTGCAGTGGGACAACCAGCATTCTTGCTGCCAAGATACATACCCAGGATTTCTCTGAGTTACTTCTTCTGTAATTTCTTTGGATATACCACTGCTCAGCAGAGGATGTGAATCTGAAAACTCAGCATCATATTTCTTTGCTGCATCACCATTAGCAATACACCAAGGACAAATAGAATCATCTAGATCAGCAATCGCGTAGACCGGGCCAGTGTAAATGTAACCGCTCTTTTCGCCACAGCATACGCACGTAATATCACTTTCCTCTATTACGTCGTTGCCTTCTGGATCTATATGATATTTGAACTTTGGTAATTCCATGACTCTCCTTGAGGGTTAACGACTACAACAGGGGCGGCTGGAGCGTAGCGTAGGCCGTCCCGCGAAGGGCCAAAGGCCCGCAGCAACCTGCTTGTATTTGTTATGTTTTGCACTTAGTTAAACTTTTGGGTAAGGCCAACAACAATCATAATGGATAACAAACCAAAGCCAATTAGCCTGAGAGAAGTTTTGACACCGCTATTAGCCATAGCCTCCATTGTATCATCGGCTTTATATATTCGATCAACTCCACTGATTTTTTCATAGACCATCTCAAGACCTACAGCCAGCATGATAATTAGGATAACGTATAAAAATGTAATCAATTAGGCCCCCGAAATACAAGTAAGTTAAGAGCGTGAATTTAGAAACTTTCTTAATCATAACGCCTGGCGCAACGGCGAAGCACACAGTGCTGAGTCCGGCAGCCAAAGGCTGCGTATTGCCGCCACTTGTTAGGCGGTAAAATTCAGTCAAGGTACACATTTAATTTACTATGATGTTCATTTGCCTTATTTAAAACACAAATAAACCGTTCAATGCTTGGTTTTACTGGTTCAAACAAAGTGTCTTCATCCATTAAAGCTCTTAGCTCAAGGATAAACCGCTCTGTACTTCCTGGATCTATATCTAGACACTGATCGTCTTCAATAAGAGCTATAGCAACAAGGTGGCTATATTTAGCTTCATTCGAAACACACAAATTTATTAACTGTTCATGAAGAACATCATCAAGATGAATAGCGGCTCCACGTATGTCTGTGCCTTTAAGAGCTGAATCATAGTAAATCTCAATCGCCATTCTTATCGCCTAACAGTTAATTCAAAAGAAGCGTCTTTATATCACCCTTCTATATAATTCTGGTGCAGTCATCCAAGATTACCCAAAAAACATAGCAATATCAGTAGGTTAGAGGCTTTGGCGTAATCCTCAACAGGTAGATATATAACAGCGGCTATATATCTACCTGCTTTTCTTGCTCGTGACAATAGTGTCACCTCCTTTAAAGTCAATGACTTAGCTCGCTCTCTCCAGAAATAGGAGAAGCTTCTCTTGAATTCTGATATTGAAAGTAGAACAAGATATGAAATGCTGTATATAAGACAGTTTGAGTAGCAATGTTATGGAAGATATTCGCGGTTGAGTACCAAGTAAGACTGAATGTTTCACGGGAGTCTCCTGGTAGCATATTTGAAGTTAAGTACGGTTGTTTTAGGAAGGAGAGGTAAACTTATACTCACTGGGAGAAGCAATTCATCTATTTTGTTAAGGAAAATAGCCTCACTGATAGGGTGGGGAGGTTGTGAGAAGCCTCTCTCACCTTGTACTTCAAGGAAGGACTGTCCCATTTCTGAATAGCTAAAATATAAGTCCTATTATCGGTTTTATATAAACGTTCAGAATTTTTCAATTTTTTATTTGAAAAATCATATGACGTGACCCTCCAATGGTAGTGCTTTAAATTGAGATTGAAGGATTCTTAACTCGATGGGTTGGTATTTTCCATTAGTTGATGATTTTGGCTTTGCATTTGGTTATTTCCAATAGCGAAGACTTACCTTGAGAGGGAGCCACACCGGATATCTTTATCTGGTTTTTTGTATTGCAGGCTATAGATGATGAGTTATTGGAGTTAAGGAGAAAAAAGCCGGCATTGTGCCGGCGGGAAAGCAGACGTCGAAAGGAAGAGACGTTGCAGAGAGACTGTAATTCTTACTCGATGCCCAGGCTCGACTATGAGCTGGGCATCTTTTAAATATTGCTAATCAATCAGGCTTTTTTACGCAGTAACACACAGGCATCTGCGGCAGCGAGCTCTAAGCTATTTCCTTCCGCATTGCCAGCAAATAATGCCGGGGTAATATTGTGCGCACCGGAGAACTCGGCAGGTAATTCCAGGGTGCCACTGTTTTGCCCCAGGTTGAGAACAACCAGCATTTCTTCGCTGTCGCTACGCCTTACAAAAGCAAACAAATCACTGCCGGTGTCGATCACTTCCTGCTCTGCTGTCGCCAACGATTGGGGTAGCTCCCGGTGCCAATCGATCAATGCGCGGAAACGGTTGAGCATGGAGCGCTGGGCGTCCTGCTGAATCTCTACCGCCCGTTGTTGGTGCTCCCCAGAAACAGGTAGCCAGGGTTTTCCTGTGGAAAAGCCTGCGTTGTCGTCGCTGGTATTGGTCCAGGGCATCGGTGTGCGGCAGCCATCGCGGCCTTTGAATTCCGGCCACAGATTAATGCCGTAGGGGTCTACCAGGTCTTCATAGGCAATTTCCGCTTCCGGCAGGCCCAGTTCTTCCCCTTGATAGAGGCAGACACTGCCGCGCAGTGCCAATTGCATCAGCAGGAACAGCGGGGCTCTGGCATCGGCTTGATCGTCGTTAAAGCCTTTGTTCCAGCGGGTTATTGAGCGGGGTACATCGTGATTGCTGATCGACCAGCAGGGCCAGCCCTTCTCGATTACGTCGCGGTTTTTTTCCAGGGTTTCGCGCAGGAAACCCGCACTGCAATCCTCGGTCAATAGATCGAAGGAATAGGCCATGTGCAGGCGCTTTTCCGTGGTGTACTCGGCCATGATTTTATGGGTATTGTCGTCGCCAACTTCACCCACAGTCACAGTACCGGGATATTGATCCATTAACTGTCGTACCCGCTGGAGAAACACCAGGTTTTCCGGCTGGGATTTATCATTCTGGTGCCACTGGTAGTCGTAGTGATTGACTGGCGGCAGGCCTTTCTCGTCGAGCTTGAGCGGGCGCGCCGCGTTATTGCCCAGGGCCTGCTGATGGAAAATAAAGTTGACCGCATCCAGTCGGAAACCATCTACACCCCGATCGAGCCAGAACTTCATATCGGCGAGCAACTGCTCCTGGACTTCCGGGTTGTGCACATTCAGGTCCGGCTGCTCTTTGAGGAAGTTGGCCAAATAGTACTGGCGGCGGCGGGTACACCAGCGCCAGGAGCCTCCTCCGAATACGGAGACCCAATTGTTGGGAGGGGTGCCATCTTCTTGGGGATCAACCCAGACATACCAGTCCGCTTTGGGATTGTCGCGGTTGGCGCGGCTCTCCTGGAACCAGGGGTGCTGGTCCGAGGTGTGGCTGAGGATTTGGTCGATAATCACTTTCAGGCCGCGCTCGTGGGCCGCTTCGATCATCCGGTCGAAATCTTCCAGGTTGCCAAAAATAGGGTCTACATCGCGGTAGTCGGCAACGTCATAGCCAAAATCCACCATCGGCGATTTAAAAAAGGGTGAGATCCAGATGGCGTCTACGCCGAGGGATTTTACATAATCCAGTTTTTGCGTAATTCCGGGAATATCACCGATGCCATCTCCGTTGGCGTCGCAGAAGCTGCGTGGGTAAATCTGATAAATAACGCTGTTGCGCCACCACTCATAGCTGTAGCCGCTCATGGATTACTGCCTTGTTTCATTATTTGAAAGGGGGAGATAGTCCACCTTTAAAGGATAGGGTGAGTATGGAGCAGTCATTGGCGGGCTTCCTCCTCCCCGGCGAGGGGGGAGAGGGGCGTAAAGGGTGACCGGTCTGGGGTGGTTTGGTATTGGCGGGCGGGCGGGCGGGCGGGGGATGAGGAGCATAGCGGGCACGTCCCTGTGCCGCTGGAGCGGGACTGTTTAAGGCTTGTCCTGGACTGAGCGAAGCATTTGCTCGGCCAGGGCGATGGCCTCCTGGCGATCCTTGACGTCCAGCTTTTGGTAGAGGCTGCGAATATGGGTCTTGATGGTGCTCGGTGCCACCTTAAAGTGACGGGCGATTTTCTCGTTCGACAGCCCCGAGTGAATCGCATTGAGTACCTGCCATTCCCTTGGGGTGAGTGGGGAGTGGCGCAGGAAGTCTGGCACGGCATCGCTGGCCAGTATCTCGCGGATAATGGTGTCATCCAGTTCGATGCGAATACCACCGTCCAGCTCTGGCTGCTGCTGTGCCGCTTTGATCAGTTGTTGGGCTTTGCTGGACTCCGCATCTCCCAGGCCATTTTCCAGGGCGGCTTTCAGGATAACGATTAAAGGTTTGCCGATCTGCAGGAAGCTGGCGCGAAAATCCCGTTCGTGGGAGAGAAGCAGGGCTTCACTAATAGCCTCTACAGATTGGGGGTATTGCTCCCTCAGCCACAGCAGGTGGGATTCCAGCACCCGGTTGCGCAGGCGATCTGTTTCCAGGCAGCACTCGTTGGCGACTTGTTTCAGGCGGCTCAACAGGCGATTGGCATCGGACCAGTGGTGCAGCTCAATCATCGCGCGCACATGGTTGCGCCCGTGGCACTGCTCAAAGTGATTGCTGGGCCTGTCGGCGACGGGAGTAGCCTGTTCCAACCAGCTTGCGATGGCCTGCTGATTGCCCAGGGCGCGCCAGGTGCGGATGCGGGTGGCATCGGCGTTGGCGATCCAGTCCCGGTGGTAGCGCCCGTCTGTGAGCAGGCGCTCGATACGCTCAAGCCATTCCAGGGACTCCTCTTTCTCCCCTCGGGCCTGGGCGATTTTTAACAGCAGGGTGTACTCCGGCAGCAACCAGTGCTCGCCGACCCGGCGGTTGATTTGCATACCTCGGCGAGCGGATTGCTCGGCACCTTCCAGATCGCCGGACTCCCATTGCAGCTGGCCGCGCAGCCGGCACACAAATTCCGAGATGGGCAGTGTGGACAGGTGATTTTTCTGCACCAGGGTCTGCACCTTTTCCTGCAGCGTGGACGCTTTCTTCAGCAGGCCCTGGGCAAAGGCGATCTCTGTCTGTTGACAGATGGCCCAGGCGGCGCTGGGGATATCCCGCTCGGCGATCGCCAGGGCTTCAACTTCCTGCATATAGCGGTTGGCCTCTTGCAGGGCACCCAGGCAGAAGCTGGTTTCACCGGTGACCAGCAGAGCGGAGATTCTCTCGCCCAGCTGGTCTGCGCGGAGTAGGGCCAGGGCTTCTTCAGCATACTCCTTGGCTTGCAGTGTCTGTCCTCGGGCAATGGCCACCTGGGCGCGCATGGTGGCAAAGGCGCCTTCAAAGTCGCGCCACTGTGCCGGGTCCTCCCGCTGCAGCCAGCTTTCCGAGGCCGCCAGGTTTTTCTCGCACAGGTCGTATTCAAAATTCTCCCGTGCCATTTTGGCGGACAGGAGAGTAAAGCGGGCGCTGTGTTGCAGGGCTTCGTCACCGAGCCAGTCGAGGCAGTCCCGCAGCAGGCGCGATTGCCCCGCGCGCAGAAGCTGTTCCCCCCGGTCGTTGAGCAGTTGCTTTAACCGCTCGCGGTCGCCCCCGGCCAGAGCGTGGCGCAGGGCCTCCACTGGCTGGTCTAATTCTTGCCAGGTATCACAGGCAGTGCTGTGCAGTTGCAGCAAGTGTTCGCGGTCATTGATTTGCCGCTGCAGGAAGCGGGCGAAGACCGGGTGGAAGCGGAACCACTGGCGACTTGAATCCTGCGCCTGCAGGAATAACCCCCGGCGCGCGGCTTCTTCCAGCAACTGCTGACCATCTTGCCGACAGGTAAGGCGCTCTGCCAGTTGGGCATTCACCCGGGTGAGGATCGATGTGCAGGAAAGGAGCTGGCGCAGTTGGGGTTCCAGCCGCTCCAGTACTTCCTCAGCCAGGTAATCGAGAATATGACTGTGGCCCTGCTCCAGCTCTGCCAGATAGCGATCCACTTCGTTGCTGTCGCGCACCGATAAAGTGAATAGCTGTACGGCGGGGGGCCAGCCCTCACTGAGATGATGCAGCTGGGCTGCGCGGTCGCCGTCGAGATTAAACGGCAGGCGCTGCTTGAGCAGGGTGGCAATTTCTTCAATGTTGAGGGCCAGCTCATTACTGCCCAATTCCAGTAATCGCCCTTGAACTCGCAGGGTGGCCAGGCCCAGGGGCGGTTGGCTGCGACTGGTGAGAACAATACCGACACCGGCGGGGGCGTGGCGCAACAAAAAGCGGGTAGTGTCGTGCACCTGCTGGTTGTCGATCTGGTGGTAGTCATCCAGCACGATGCGCAGTTCGTTGGGCAGGCCTCGCAGTTCCGACAGAAGGTGGCTCACCAGAGTCGAGGGGTCTGGGCGCTGGGGCGCGGACAATAACTGGTGAGTCTGGGGGACACCATTGCCGGTCGCCCTGTGCACACTTTCCACCAGGTAGCGGCAGAATTGGCTCGGTTCATTATCGCTGGCATCCAGCGTATACCAGGCGACCGGGTTGTCCTGCTGTGAGGCCCAGGAGGTAACCAGCGTGGTCTTGCCGTATCCCGCAGGAGCCGTCACCAACAGCAGTTGATCGCTGTGGCATTGGTTCAGAACCGACAGCAGGCGCGGGCGCGATAGGGCGTGCTCGGGGCAATCCGGCAGGCTGTATTTGGAAGTTAAAAGCATCGCTGCGGGAGGGATTGTTATAAATGTTTGATTTTTGTACAGCCACTATTATGCACCAGGACCCGGGTATTGTTACAGCACTGTAATAGGCCAGCTTTCTGGTGATTCCGCCTCTTGGGTGGCAAATTGGAGTGGCGCCGGTTTAGCTTTGGGCAGTATATTACTATTCGGGTTAAATCGGTCATCTCAACCCGTCGCAATGCAGTTTCTGCGGCTCATTAGTGGGTACGTTAGTTCATATTTACTGTGATGTATCCACACTGGCTCGTAAAGGGATGCATGACTGTGCAGCTTCCCCTCGCGCCACTTTCAGTATTTTTTCGATTTTTTTTTGGCAGTGAGAATGCCCCTTGTGCGGGTTTTCATCAATGTTCATTCATTTAAAAAAGCCGAGCGCTGCGAAGGCGCCGATAGAATAATAAGAAGAGGAAGCCATGGCGGATATCGTAATCCTTGCTGCTGCGGGTATGGGGGCTGTGGATAACACGTTTGCAAAGCCACTGTTTGCGGCATTGGAAGCCGAATTTGGGGAGGAGTGGTCGCGTCTCTACTGCGCTGAATTACCCGGCCTGGAGCACTTCCAGAGTAATATCGAACGCACCTTTGAGAGTATGCAGAAGGGCGAGCTGGACTTCCTGCGTGCACGAAAATATTTACTCCTGGGGATGTCGCAGACAGCGGCGCAGTCCGGCACTGTGGATCGCCGGGATAGCAACTACGAAAAGACCCAGCGCGAGATCTATGCGGCGCTGGCCAAGGCCGCTGATCAGGTTGATGAGCGGGCCCCGGTGATATTGGTCAGCCACTCGGTGGGTTGTATTAACCTATCTAATTACCTATGGGATGCCCAGCGCCCCAATGTCAGTTGCGGTGTTTGGCGTGACGGTGGTCCGGCGGGGGTTCACAAAGGGTCGGCGCGTGAGAGGTTTTTGCGCCTCAAGACCCTGAGCCATTGGTACACCCTGGGGTCGACCATGCCCCTGTGGTGTTCCGATCGACCCAGGGAGCAAATTCAGGCGGTCACCTCCAATTCCCGGGGATACAATTTTCGCTGGAAGAATTTTTATCACCCCAATGACCTGTTTGGCTGGCCCCTTAAACCCCTGAGCCCCTCCTATAACCAGGCGGTGTGCCGTGACTATGAGACTTGTTCGCTGAGCGATCACGGCGCTTTGGGTTCAGTGGCTTTTCCCTCGCCCCCTGAGGATTACTGGCGGAACCCGATAGTTGTTGAGCAGCTGATAGAGGATGTGCGCTCCCTGCTCAAGACGGTGAATAAGCCCGCTCATCGGCATCCACAACCCTCTCAGCAGGCTCTCGCGGTATAATCCCCAATTACCTCAATAGTCTCCTGTAAAAGATGAAGGGCCGCTTTCTTATGTCGCTGCAATATCACCTGGTTCCTGTTACTCCTTTCCAGCAAAACTGCTCCTTGCTGTGGTGTGAAGACAGTAAGCGCGCGGCTGTTGTCGATCCCGGTGGCGATCTCGATAAGATTCTGGCGGCGGTGGAGGAGCGCGGTCTCAAGCTGGAGAAAATCCTGCTGACCCACGGCCACCTGGACCATGTAGGCGGCACTGCGGCGTTGTCCAAGCAGCTCCAGCTGCCGATAGAGGGGCCGCATAAAGGCGATGATTTCTGGATTCAGCAGTTGCCCATGCAGGCGCAGATGTTTGGTTTCCCCGCTGTCGAAGTATTTACTCCAGACCGCTGGTTGGAGCAGGGAGATACGGTTACTGTAGGGGATCAGGAACTGGAGGTGCACCACTGCCCGGGCCATACCCCCGGCCATGTGATTTTCTTCCACCGCCCCAGCCAGTTGGCTCTGGTGGGAGATGTTTTGTTTGCCGGTTCGATCGGGCGCACTGACTTCCCCCAGGGAGATCACGATACCCTGATTCGCTCTATCAAAGAGCGCCTATGGCCGCTGGGTGATGAGGTTCAATTTGTACCGGGACATGGCCCCATGTCCACTTTTGGCCAGGAGCGCCAAACCAATCCTTTTGTCGCCGACAAGCGCTTTGGTTAAGTGATACCTGGATTCCAATAACAGGCGGGAAGTACAGCGCCGGGAGTCCCATTTTATGTTTGCAGGAAAAATACGTCTTTTTCTCGCCTTGCTGGTGCTGGGGTTAAGCGGCTGCGCAGTAATTTCCGAAGAGGAGTGCCGCGCGGGGCTCTGGTATGAGCGGGGCCTGCAAGACGGCGCTCGCGGTCGCTCACAGTCGCTGGTGTACGATATTGCCCGGGAATGTGATAGCTACGACATGCATGTGGATAGCGATGCATGGTTGCAGGGCCATGAAGAGGGTGTAGAGACTTACTGCACTGCAGAAAATGGCTATCACCAGGGGCGTAGGGGACGGAATTACCAAGGGGTTTGCACTGGCCCTACTGCTGATTTGTTTCTACAGAATTACGAGCGCGGTCTCGCCGAATACCGTATAGAGCAGCATTACCAGCGCCTTTTGTGGCGCCGGGATAATTTAGAACGCGAGTTGCTCTCCCTGCATTACGCCTATCGGAACACTGATAGTGAAGCCCAGGCCCAGGCATTGTACTTGCAGCGCAGCCGCCTTCGCTGGGAGCTGCGGATGTTGGATATGGAGTTGTTTCGTTATGGCTTGTTTGGCCCCACGCATTTAACGC
Organism: Microbulbifer maximicatervae (SeqCode); assembly: GCF_052467325.1. NCBI lineage: Bacteria > Pseudomonadati > Pseudomonadota > Gammaproteobacteria > Cellvibrionales > Microbulbiferaceae > Microbulbifer > Microbulbifer maximicatervae (SeqCode). The sequence goes on along the minus strand of NZ_CP174310.1, from coordinate 3,203,467 downwards.
CCGGCTATTATCCCCCCGGATTTTTTTCTGCCAGATTATTTTATTGGTAAGTAAAAAAAATTGTTGGCCCTGAATATATGTAAAGAAGTCCGGGTTAATGCTCCGGTATTACACGCACAAGAGATTTATTGTAATGGCAATTTGGCATTTAGATCCTTCACTGGAAGAACTGAACCAGGGAATATCCCAATGCATGCCCGGCTACCTGGGAATGGAAATTACGGAAATTGGCGATGATTACCTGGAAGGGACCTTGCCCGTAGACCATCGCACTCGCCAGCCCTTCGGTATTTTGCATGGTGGTGCCAATGTCGTATTGTCGGAGACACTGGGTTCCATAGGTGCCAACCTATTAGTGGATACCGATAAATTTTATTGTGTCGGTCAGGAAGTTAACGCCAATCATCTGCGCCCTGTCCCCGAGGGAGAGGTTCGAGGTCGTGCAAAACCCGTGCATATTGGGCGCAGCAGCCAGGTGTGGGAAATTCTGATCTATGCACCCAATGGGAAACTCAGTTGTATTTCTCGCATTACCATGGCTGTTGTAGCTCATGGTGCCTAGTATTAGCTCCTGGGTTGCGAGTGGAGATCCCGCTTGAAACAGGCCCAGGACTTTATTTTTGAAGATATTCCCTATCGCTTGGTGCGTTCGAGCCGGCGCAAGCGTCTGGGGCTGGTACTGTCTTCCGGTGGTGTGGAAGTGCGAATTCCACAGCGTTGCGCAGCCCGCTACGGGCATGAATTCCTGCAGGAAAATATCCAGTGGGTGAGAGCGCAGTTACTCGCAGCCGACCGGCGCGCTGCGCAGGTGCCGCAATATCGGTACGCTTTTGGTGAGAGTTTTCCCTGGCTGGGACAGCAGCTTCCCTTACAGCGTGCGACAAGCAGTAAAAGTGCCGGTATTGGCGATGGTGCTATCGGGCTTTATACCCGCTATCGCGAGCCTGATGACACGCAGCTGCAAACTGCTTTACAACGCCTTTACCAGCGGGAAGCATTGGCATTGTTAACGCAAAAATCCCATGTGTTGGCCGAGCAGCTGGGGTTAAGTATTTCATCAGTAAAAGTCCGTCGTACCAAAAGCAAGTGGGGTCACTGTAGTATTCGCGGTGAGCTGCAGTTTAACTGGCTTGTTTGTCTCGCTCCTGAACCTATAGTGGATTACCTGGTGGCTCACGAAGTCTGCCATTTGCAACACCATAACCACAGCCGCGCTTTCTGGGATTTGGTCCAAAGTGTGTGCCCCAGATTTAAAGAGTTGCGCCGCTGGTTGCGGGATAACGGTCACCGTTTGACCCTGTAATTTTTCTATTCTTTAGTTGTACTGAATTCTCCCAATTAATTATGAGTAAGAAGCCCCGTTTTATTACTGGCCGCAAGCCGGTTAAAAAAAACTTGCCGAGCCGCGCTGAAGCGACAATAGAAAAATTTAGTCACGATATGCGTGGTATTGCCCGGGTAGGTGGCAAAACGGTGTTTATTGATAGTGCCTTACCGGGAGAGCAGGTTAAATTCCGCTATACCGCACGGCGCGGCCGTTTTGATGAGGGAATTGTTGAGGACGTCATATCGGCTTCAGCGGATCGGTGCGCGCCGCAGTGTGCCTATGTAGATTCATGTGGAGGCTGTTCGGTTCAACACCTGCAGCCATCGGCACAAATTATTGAAAAGCAAAAAGTTCTTTTGGATCAGTTGTTGCGTTTTGGCGGTATTGAACCCGAAGAAATACTGCCGCCGTTAACTGCTGATGCCTATGGTTATCGGCGCAAGGCCCGTATCGGCATTCGCAAATTAAAAAAGTCCCAGGGTGGCGAGCTGCTTTTTGGTTTTCGAAAAAAGCACAGCAATGATTTGGTAGATGTTGATGAGTGCCCGGTACTACATACAAAAATTGCCGAACATTTAGGGTCGCTAAAAAAACTTGTTGGCGAAAGTGAAGGCCGGGCAAACTTTTCTCATCTGGAAGTGGCGGTTGGAGATGATGTGACAGCTCTGGTGCTCCGCCATTTAAAGCCCCTGTCAGATAAGGACTTGGCGCTCTGGTTAGCATTTGCTAAAAGCACTGGTATACACCTGTATATACAAGGTGGCAGTGATGCTTCCCTGGAGAGAATCTGGCCGACAGAAGGAGCCGCTTATCTAAGTTATCAGTTGCCGGAATTTGACCTGACGCTGAGATTTAAACCGCAGGATTTTGTGCAGGTTAATTTTGCGATGAATCGGCAGATGGTGAGTCGAGCCGTTGAGTTACTCGATCCGCAACCCTCCGAGCGCGTATTGGATTTATTTTGTGGATTGGGGAATTTTACCCTGCCATTGGCGCGTCGTGCAGCGGAAGTGATCGGAGTCGAAGGTGTCGGCGCTTTAACTCAACGGGGTGAGGACAATGCCGCTTTGAACCAATTACAAAATGTGCACTTCTATTCTGCCGACCTGAACGAAAAAATGGCAGGTGCGCCTTGGGCTGAAGCAGGTTTCGATAAAATCTTGTTGGACCCGCCGAGGGATGGCGCTCTGGAGGCTGTGCGCGGATTGGCGCGATTTTCTGCCAGTAGGATCGTCTACGTCTCCTGTAACCCGGCCACCCTGGCCCGGGATGCCGGTGAATTGGTGAAGTTGGGGTACCGGTTGAGTAAGGCGGGTGTCATGGATATGTTTCCCCATACCGATCATGTTGAGTCGATGGCGGTATTCGACAGAATTTAGGGCCTATTGAGGCCGGGAAAACTAACGTAAACTGCGGTAAAACCGTTTAAGCGAAGTTGTTATGCAAAGCGAAACCCTAACCGATAATTTTGAAGATAATTGCGCGCGCTTTTTGCCTGAAGCTGTAGGCCAGGGCTGCGTCTGGGCCCTGCAGGGTGAGGAGGGCTTTGCACTTTGTGAGTCTGAAAAGCGGGCCGATACCGAGGTTATGCCCTTTTGGTCGCAAAGAGAATTTGCACAAGACCACTGCGAAGGAGACTGGGCTGACTATGAGGCAGTGGCAATTGACCTGGAAGAATTTATGGATGACTGGCTCACCGGCATGCATGAAGATGTCTTATTGGTGGGGATAAACTGGAACGCCGAACTGGAAGGGGTTGAGGTGGAGCCCTTGGACCTACTGGAGCAGTTGGAGCAAGAGCTGCAATAAACTGCGCCATAGTGCCTCACCCAGTGGATAAAAATTACTCAACGGGGTGTCTCAAATGGGGCAGATTCTTGGCTTGCGCAAAACAGTCTATGGAGTTGCCAACATTACCGAGGCTGTGGCCTGGTATACGCAGGTACTCGAACAGAAACCCAGCTATGAAAGCGATAGCTATGCGGCGTTTAGTATTGGTGATTGCGAGCTTGGATTAAATGCCGATGCGCGCAGCGCGATTAGCCGGGCCGATGGTGTAGTTGCTTACTGGCAGGTTTTGGATTTGGCCTCGCAGATTGAGCGACTCGGCACTATGGGGGTGCGGCAGCACACGGATATAGAGGAAGTTTCTGGACGTGTGCTGATGGCGAGCTTTCTCGACCCCTATGGCAATGTTTTCGGATTGATCGAGTACCTGCAAACGCCCATTGAGAGATAGGACCATTAAACGGAGCAGTTCCTGTGGATAAGCCGCCCATTTCCAGATTTCGTTCCCCCAATCGAAGTTTTGCTGCGGAAAGCCTTGCGCAAATTGGGCGGGGTTATGTGGTTCCGGATCGAGTGGCTTTAATTACCGGCTGCTCAAGCGGTATTGGGCGGGAGCTGGCTTTGGCGCTACATCGCCGGGGAACCATAGTGATTGCCACGGCGCGCCGCCCGGAAAGTTTACAAGAGCTGGCGGACCTGGGAATTGCCACTGAGGCCTTGGATGTGAATTCCCAGGCGGATATCAATCGAGTGGTTCACGCAGTAAAAGCGGCATACGGGCGGCTCGATATTTTGGTCAATAACGCCGGTTACGGTCAGATGGGGCCGTTGCTGGAACTGGACACGCGAGCACTGGAAAAGCAGTTCCGAACCAATGTATTTGCCCCTCTCGCTCTGATTAGGGCCTGTGTACCTTTAATGCGTTCGGAGCAGGGCGGAATTGTGTGTAATATCGGCTCGGTTTCCGGGGTAATGCCCACACCTTTCTCCGGTGCCTATTGTGCTTCTAAAGCGGCCCTACACTCCATTTCTGATGTTTTGCGACTTGAACTAAAACCTTTTGGCATTCGGGTAATGACGGTGCAACCCGGTGCGATCGCATCGGAATTTGGTCGCCACGCTGAGACATCCCTGCGCGGTCTTTTGCCGCCGGACTCCCTGTATAAACGGCAGGAAGAGGCGGTTAGGGCCCGTGCCCAGGAGTCCCAACAGAATGCTACATTGGCAAGCACACTGGCCAAAAAGCTGGTGCGTGAGCTGCTGCGAAAACGCGCTCGTCCTTTGGTGCGTATTGGTAATCGCAGCAGCCTGTTGCCCTGGATGGCCCGCTGGCTGCCGCGCAGTTTTAGGGACTGGTTTTTAATGCGGCGTTTCAAGTTGAATCGTCTGGCACCTAAAACCTGATGGCCTAATTGCCTCTTTTAGTTTACTTGGCAGGAGTCCATTAGCCACTGCTGTACTTCACTATAGGTACCACGGAATAGGATCTCCTGTTTAGATTTCTCCATAAGGTGGTTGTAGCTGCCATCGTAGTAATTCTGCAGTAGCGAGACTACTACTGGGATGTAGGCCTCGCTATTACCATGATGTTCCAGTTCGCGATTAGCTGAAATCAATGCCTCATCTAGCTGCTTATAGCACTGACCACCTAAGCGTTTTTGAATTTTATTGAGATTGAAACGCAGCTCTTCCCCTAAGCATTGTACAGGGGGCTTTTCAATGGCCGCAAAACGCTTGAGTCCTTCATTGATATAATCGCGCACAATACGTTTTGCCCGCTCTTCCAAGGGCACTTCAACAAGTACTCGAGGAGCCGCTTTCATCGCGGTTTGCAGTGTGGGGGGGAGGGCACAGCATCCGATTAACCGGCTTTCATCCTCGATCGCAACATTGCCCGGCTGTTGGGAGAGTTTTAATAAATCAATACTGATTCTATTTTCAAAATTGATTTGTGAAGGCTGCTCGCTGTCAGTGCGGCCAAAACTGGAACCCCGATGTTTAGCGATGCCCTCAAGGTCTATAGATCGTTGAGCCCAATTGATCAGCTCTGTTTTTCCACTTCCCGTATATCCCGAAATTACGACCAGGGGTAGGCTTTTACATTGTTTCTCCAATTCTGACAGAAGGTAATTGCGCATCGCTTTATAGCCCCCTTTTATCATTGGATAGTCAATCCCTTCTGCACGAAGCAGCTTTTGCGATATGCGGGAGCGTAGTCCTCCCCTAAAACAATAGAGATAGCCATTGGGAGAGTGATTGATGAACCTTTTCCAGTAAGCGAGGCGGGCAGTGATTACTTCTTCTGTAGCCAGCTCCCAGCCCAAATCAATGGCTGCCTGCGGTCCACTATGTTTGTATGCGGTACCAATTAGTTCACGCTGGTGATTATCCAATAGTGGATAATTATCTGCTGAGGGAAATGCGCCCCGGGAAAACTCTATAGGTGCACGTACATCTAAGAGGGGAGTATCCTCTAAAAACAGTTTTTTAAAATTTGCAGTATCTGTCCGCAAAGTAATATTCCCATTAAACTTATAGTGATTTTAGCCCCTATTGTATCGCCATTCTATATGGAGGCCTACTGGGAGTGTCGTGTTTTATGTGCTTATAGATGGGCGGGCGATAGTAATTTGTTTTAATATATTATCTGCCCATGCTTAATTGCTGATGCTGTAATGAAATTGGATGTCTATTTCACTTTTAATGTGCATTATACGTATGTGGTTAAAGCTATTTAATATGGTTTTAAATTAGCCCCTAATTTGTTCCTGTCATTTTTATTGTTGAGTATTTGATTGGTCTAAAATTTAGGCTTCATCAAAGTGTTTAATATTTTAGTTTGTTTGTTTTCCCTTCAATTAGTGCTTCTGTTTTGCGTAATTATATCAATGGCCACTACACTTTTGTCATTCGATGAAGTGTGAGAGGTTTTTGTTGAAGTGTCAGGGGTTTTGTGAGTGCAATATTTTTGCAGTTGGCAAGGTGTTTGCGAGTTTCAGCGGACAGAAGTCCTAATTATCAAAATAATGTGCAGGAAATAAGATTGTACTGCTGTTTCTTGTTGGTTTGTGAAGGGTGTTTGATGTGAGATAATTTTCCTTGCCATTTTTCTGTTAACGGATTTATTTTTCCTTCTTGAGGTTGTTAATGAAAGGTTTCTCGCTTTTTTGAGATATTTATTGCGGCTCTCATTTTAAAGTTTTTGAGGGGTGACTCGTAGGTGTGGTTTAGTCAGGTTGTTTTTCAATTTGATGGCCATATTTTTATCTATGTATAGCCTGTCATCACTGCTACAAAACCCGATATAAAAAAGTAAGTAAAAATGGCAAAAAAATATATCTATATACCCATAAATAGTGAGGAAATGCAGGAGTTCGCTAAGGATCTTGCGACTGCTTGGAGCATCCCTGTAAATCAGATATTGTCGAATAAAGCAACCTCTGGGCGTGGCAAAGCCATATATCGCTGGGTGGATCAATGTCTGAGTAAGCTCACTCCAGCAGATACACTTTACATCGTTACTCATGGTACTGGAGCTGCTGATGGTAAAGTGATTGGTGCAGAGCGATCGGTTGGCAGTAATAAGCAGAAGAAAGTCGTTAACAGGGGGGCTGTTACCTGGCAAGGCGGAGAGTGGAAAACATATACTCCAGAGCAGCTGGCTACTACCCTTTCAAAAGAAGGCCTACCAGCCAACTTTGTAAACCTACATGTTTGTGCTTGTGGTTCAGGCTATGATGGAAAAAAGCTGAGGCCCTGGGCTCAGCGCCTTCGCCAACAAATGGTGGGTACCTATAAAGACATTCAAGTTACGGGCTACTTGGGTTGGTTCTCATGTAGTGCAAATAAGGTATGTATTAAAGTGGGGCATGAGTTTTTCCCAATGGAGGATCGTGCAGTTACTTTTTCTTAAGAGTGACATAACACGGAATATTTCTAATGTCTAACTAAGTTTGCTCTTCAGGGATGAGGGCAAACAGAAAGTTGGTGCATGTTAGTTCATTTACCAGTAAATGATACTCACATATATAACTCCACAAATAAGTTGTTCAAGTATAAGCCAAATATCTGTATCAATATTTAGCTTGTACTTTACCATACTCTCCCTTTGCCTATAAAAAGGGCCGGGCATCTAAAGCACTTGGCGACTTATTTAAACACTCCGTTCCGTATTTCCAACTGTGCACTTTATGTGTCACCAAATACCGATTAGTCCTGGCCTGTGTATATTGGTCATTTCTTGGCTAAAATTTAAGTTCGTTTGTACATTGATAGTTATTCAGTAGTGAAATTCTTCTATGGAAAGATAAGTTTCGTTGGCCAGTCATGAGCAAAGCAGGATTCATAAAACTGATCTTGAAAATTACAGTATCTGCTCGCCAGTAAGTCCCCTATTCCTCCAGATTTAATGCCCTGATGTTTTGTAGAGAGTTCCGTGAATAATAAATAGGCATGTTGTCTAAAGTCTAATTGTTAGTGTTTGCCGTTAGGTGACAGATTGATATTTCTGACAAATATTGACAGTCAATATGAGAGAATGAATTTTAATTTGTTGCCCCTGAAATCAGATTTTGAGTTCACTTTTTGAACCTGATACTGACGACGGTCACGAGGAGTAACATTCGAACTCCAAAAAATAGTGCGGCTTATTAAATATAGTTTTGGAAGTGCATAGATTTTACAAGAGCGAATTGCTCTGGAATCTAGAAAGGATAGAAAAATGGCAAAAGAATATATCTATATCCCTATTGGCAGTGGAGAAATGCAGGAGTACGCTGAAAATTTAGCTAAGGCCTGGAAAATACCTGTAAATCAAATTCTGGCCAATAAGGTTACATCGGGCGTTGGTAAAGCCATGTATCGATGGGTGAACCAGTGCCTGAGTAAGCTGAATCCGGCAGACACGCTCTATATTGTAACTCATGGCACAGGGGCAGCAGACGGAAAATATATTGGTGCTGAACGTTCCACCAGCGACAATAAACAGAAAAAAATTTATGTAAATGGTCGGGAAGAGTGGCAAGGGGGAGAGTGGAAAACCTATACGCCTCAGCAACTGGCAACTACTCTGGTCAAAGAAGGGCTTCCCGCTAATTTTGTAAATTTACATGTGTGTGCCTGTGGTTCTGGGTACGATGGAGAAAAGTTAAGACCTTGGGCTCAACGTTTGCGCCAAGCAATGGGCGGCACTCATAAAAATATTCAGGTGACTGGGTATAGAGGTTGGTTCTCCTGTAGTCCTGGTAAGGTTTGTATTAAAGTAGGCACGCAATTTTATCCATTGGAAGAGCGCGCGGTTACTTTTTCTTAAGTTTGGTACCTCTAATATGGGGGCTTCTGGCGTAGAAGTGCGCTCCATGTAGTTTCCCGGGTATACCCTGAATAGATAGCTGAACAGAAATCTGATCAGCTTTAATATTCAGGGATATCTTTCTCTATGACTGTTGACCAGTTACTAATCCTGATTATTTTAAGCATCACTATAACCCTGTTTATATGGGGGCGGTGGCGCCACGATATGGTTGCTTTAGCAGCCTTATTGACTTGTGTCTTTACGGGGTTAATTCCCCCGGAAAATGCTTTTATTGGTTTTGGGCATCCAGCGGTTGTGACTGTAGCTTGTGTGTTAATCCTGAGTCGCGGTTTACAAAATACCGGTGCAATGGATGCACTTGCACAACGAGTTGTTCGCAAAAGCGGGAGTATCTCAGTATCCATATTGTTACTCATTGGGCTCGGTGCGTTTTTATCGAGCTTTATGAATAATGTCGGCGCGTTGGCCTTATTAATGCCCGTGGCTGTGGATATGGCTGAGAAACAGAAAGTGGCATTGGGGAGGGTTTTGATGCCCCTGTCTTTCGCAACGATTCTGGGAGGGATGACCACACTGATAGGTACACCGCCAAACTTGGTCGTTTCCGGTTTTCGGGCGGATTCTGGCGCCGGTAGCTATGGTATGTTTGATTTCACCCCGGTGGGGCTGGCAGTTGCGATAGCTGGAGTTTTGTTTATTGCATTTGTTGGGTGGCGCTTGGTGCCTGTCCGCAACCGAACGGGGGCCTCCTCCTTTGAAACTGGCACATATTTAACAGAAGCACTTGTTGAGGAAAAAAGTGTAGCTGCCGGTAAGAATCTACGTGAAATTTCCAAGATGCTGGGAACAGAAGATGCCCAAGTTGTGGGTGTCGTACACAATGATGCCAGGGTCTCTCCCGCGACTCCCTGGCATAAAGTAAATAGTGGTGACATTTTGGTCATTGAGGCGGAGCCGGAGAGCCTTGCCACCTGCTTGTCCAATCTCAGTTTGAAAACAGTGGGAGCCCTTGGGGCAGATTCATCGGGTAAGGCTCGACAATCGGGCAGCAATAATACCGAGAGTGATTCTCAGAATAAGCCCCCAATAAAAGCACTTGCGGATCGTACCGAAATGCAGCTGCGGGAGTTGGTTGTTATGCCAGACTCCCCTTTAGTGGGACGCCCTATGAGGTTTTCACGCCTTGCAGCGAGATACCAGATTCACTTGCTAGCACTCTCGCGCCAGGGGCGCCGCTCGGTGCGCCGGTTGCGTTCGACACCATTACTGGCCGGTGATGCTCTGTTAATGATGGGGGCCGATGAAAACCTAAACAGCTTTGCTAGGGAAAAGGGCTGTGTGCCTCTGGCCTCAAGGGATATTAGCATTCCCAACAAGGAGAAGGCGGCCATTGCCCTATTGGCTATGGTGCTTGGTGTCGCTGGTGCAGCGTTCGGCCTATTGCCGGCAGCAATCTCGTTCGCCACTTGTGTATTGGCTTTTATGGCGTTGAAGATAGTGCCGCTGCGAAATGTTTATGACTCTATCGACGGGTCCGTAGTCGTGCTATTGGGGACTTTGATTGCTGTTGCTGATGTGATGGAGTCAACGGGAGCTGCAGACTTGGTCGCTCAGGTTCTGTTGGATGTCCTGGCTCAGGGCAGCGCTGTTTTGGCCCTGGGGCTGATCCTGGTAGTTACCATGACGCTGTCTGATTTCATGAATAATGTCGCCACTGCGGCTGTGATGTGTTCAATTGCCATGAGTACTGCAGAACAACTGGCGGTGAATCCAGATAGCTTCCTGATGGCTGTCGCAATTGGAGCCTCTTGCGCATTTCTAACACCGGTTGGGCACCAAAATAACACCCTAATTCTGGGGCCGGGAGGGTTTGAATTTGGTGATTACTGGAAAATGGGGCTGCCACTAGAATTGTTGGTACTCGTTGTGAGTATCCCCATGTTGCTTTGGGTTTGGCCCCTGTAATCGCAGTGAGTTCAAGCAATAGAATCGTCTACCGGCTGGGCCAACTCCGCCATAAACTTGCTACAAAAGCGCAAAATATCAGTCACAGTTACAATTCCAACCAGCTCGCCTTCCCGCATAACCAGTACCGAACCAATACTGGTATCTGCCATAGCTAAGAGAATTTTATCTAACGGGTCGTGGATATCTGCAATAAAGGGACGTCTGGCACATAGGTCATGTACATAAAGTTGCTGCTCTTCTAAACGGTGTCCCGGTGCATTGGCTCTTTCGATATCCCCTCGGGAAATGACCGTCTCCAAGTCGCCTGCACGTGTTACCGGCAGGTGGCGTACTTTGTGCTCCTCCATCATTGCCAGAGCATCCTCTACCGTGGCATTGATATCGATATGGTAGGGAAATGGCGTCATCAGAGCGGCCAAAGTCGGTATATGGTGGATATTATTGTGAGTGGACATAGTATGATCTGGGTATCCAATTGTATTTGGCAATATGCTCGATTACCGTTACACAGCGACTAATTTGCAATTGACGACTGCAGCTACAATATAGCTAATTGCGCTCCCTAGGGATATCCTTTTAAGATTGCAGATATGGCCGCCTTTGTTACACTTTTTAGCCCTTATTTTGAATTATTCCTATTATATTCAAAGGTAGGGACACAAATGGTTGATATTTGCCGGTGAAAGATTATTATTCGCGACCTCAGTCGAAAAATATAATCAGTGATTCGGAGTGTTTGCCGAACCGAGCTGAAATCGGCTAGTTTTTAATAATGTATTTGCCGAATATACCTAACACCAGAACTACACGATGTGTAGTGGTATCTACTCATGTATATCGGGCAATTCATAATATGCCGGACTAAACATCACTAAATTGCTTGCCATTGGCCAGCCATGGTGTTTGTTGATTTTTTACACGGTATATCCGAAATAACAATCTGTGTCGCCCAGCGCCACAGATATATCTCTGTGTTTTTTAATAACCGTCGTTGAGGTTTATTGAATGTTTCAGGAATACGAACAACTTGAACAACAAATCGCCGAACATCAGGCAAGAATCGAAGAGTTACAAGAGCAAATGGCTCAGGCTGAACGCAAGAAAGATGGCGTAATTGCCTATGATAAAGCACTGGTAAACCTTGCTGCTGAATACCACATGGATGAAGAGGAGTTCTTCGTTGCCCGTGGCCAGCAAATCGTTGAATGGCTGGTAGCACAGCTGGGTGATGAAGATCCAGCAGACTACGTACAAACCCTGAAGGCTCGCGTTGCCCGTCACCTCAAGAAGGAAGGTGACAGCCCCCGTCGCGGCCGTCGAGCAGCACCGGCAGCAAAGGCAGCAGAGCCCAAGCTGGAAACTGGTCACTATCGCAACCCGTATACCGGCGCTACTGTTGAAAAGAAAAAGCGTAATCCTAAGGCCCTGAGCCAGTGGATTGATGAGTACGGTCTGGACACCGTAAAAGAGTGGAAAATCTAATTCTGGATGACCACTAATTTGATGCCGGATATCCGGCATCAAATATTTTTTCAAAAATCGTTCGATTTTAATTCATCGCATTATTTGGCATTTTCACCGCATCCTCTCTTTACTTACCTTATTATATTCAGCATATGTCTGCCCCGTTATTTACCTGGGAGTTTATACTGTGCTTTCAAGACTTAAGCTGTTTATTTTCTGTACACTTTTTGTTCTGGTTGGGGCTTCAAATTGGGTTTTAGCCGACTCTTCTCAGTCTCAGGTTATTTACTTAATACGCCATGCAGAAAAAGAGAAAGGGCCCGGGGTGGGTCGCGACCCTCATTTGACTGAGGTGGGCCAGCAGCGTGCACGGCAACTCGCCTATATTCTTGGGGGAGTGGGTATAGATGCTATCTATAGCACTGACTACAACCGCACCCGGGAAACGGTTGAGCCTCTGTCAAAAGAGCTGGGGCTTGAAGTGGAAATTTATAACCCCAGAGATTTAAAAGAATTTGCTAACTCTTTGCAGCAGGCGGGAAATCGAATTTTAGTGGTTGGGCACAGCAATACCACTCCAAAACTGGCGGAATTGCTCGGCGGTGAAAAAGGGCGACCCATTCGAGAGGCCAGTGAGTTTGACCGACTCTATATCCTTGTGCGTGATAATGAGGGAGTAACCACTTTGATACAGCGCTATGGCCCGATGAAATCCTCGCAGGCAGAAAATGCAGTTTCAGAGTCATCTTAATTAATAATTTCTTTTATAAAAGTATCGACTACCTGTGACGCCAGTCCGTGGCGGTGTTCCTTGAAGGCATCGCCGACACTACTGCGCTCCAGGTTCAACTCTATGGTGTGAGCTCCAGCCTGATTGGCACATTCAACAAATCCCGCTGCTGGATAGACGTTTCCAGATGTGCCAATGCTGATAAATAGGTCGCAATCGGACAACGCCTGATAGATAGTTTCCATTTCCAGAGGCATTTCTCCAAACCAGACCACATGGGGGCGAAGGTTTCCCGCCTGCTGACAGCAACTACAGGTATCAGCTATCGAAAGATCCGAATTGAGGGGATATAGTTTTCCGCTCCTACGGCATCGCGCTTTTAGTAGCTCTCCGTGCATATGAATTAGCTGCTCACTGCCCGCGCGCTCATGCAGGTTGTCAATATTTTGAGAAACCAGTAAGTAATCCCCTTGGAATTTCTGTTCCAGTTCGGCCAAGGCGAGATGGGCGGGGTTGGGATGGATATCTGCAGATAGCAGCTGCTGGCGGCGTTCATTGTAAAATCTATGTACCAGTGCCGGATTGCGATCAAATGCCTCTGGCGTTGCGACATCTTCCAGGCGATGGTTTTCCCACAGGCTATCGGCACCGCGAAAAGTACCTATGCCAGATTCAGCTGAAATTCCTGCGCCGGTAAGTACAACGATTTTTTGATACTGTTTTTTCATTTTATATTTTCACGCTAGGGCTTTGCCTGGATCTACAGAGGAGCTCGCATCCAGCTCAGAGGTCTTAATTGATGGGCTGGTGTGACTCATAATGTTACCGCCCTGGCACTTCCATGTGCAGGGTTTATTGGTAGCGCTATTAGTTAATTTTGCACTAACTTTCTAATTTTCCCTTAGCTCCATGGAATTGATCCTTTAGTGCATCTTGAGCTTCGGCTTCACAAACCGGTTCGCCTGTCCGATTAGGTAGAGCAGCATAGCTCTCGGCCAGCCGTGAATTGCCGCCAAGTGCATACGGTAGAGCGAGCGATAGGCAAGGCCAGCAAGGCGCCCTTCTACGGTAAGACTGCCTTTAACCAGCGCCCCCATCAGGTTGCCAACGGCAGTGTACTGACTGAGGGATACCAGAGAACCTCGATCGCGATAATAAAAATGATGCAAAGGTCTATCTTCAAATAGGGCAATAATATTGTCGCCAACCAGGGTAGCCATTTGCTGTGCTGCCTGGGCGCGCGGAGGCACTCGCTGGTGATTGCCATCGATGCAACTGGCGCAGTCCCCCATGGCAAATATCTTTGCGTCAGTTTGGGTCTGCAAAGTAGTTTCCACTTCGATTTGATTGAGTCGGTTGGTACTGAGGCCATCCAGCTGGGTGAGGAATCCCGGAGCTTTGACGCCGGCAGCCCACACTCGGATTGCGGCTGGGAGTTCCCTGCCACAGGAGGTGGTAAGTCCACGTTCGTTTGCTGAAGCAATATGGTGGCCCGTAAGGATATTAACCCCCATCTTGGCCAGTTCGCGTTCAGCATTATTTCCAATTCGTTTTGGTAGTGCTGGGAGTAGGTGCTCACCCCCTTCTATCAAGGTGATTTCCATCGCATTGGGACGAATGCGTCCATAGTTGCCGACTTGTTTTACGGCATCCACCAATTCAGCAGAGAGTTCTACACCGGTTGCACCGCCGCCAACAATTGCCACTTTTAACTTATCATCAACATGTGTCTCCAGCCGCAGGAAACGATTGAGAAGGTTTTGGTGAAATTTTTGTGCTTCGTTGCTGCTATCCAGGAAAAAGCAGTTTTCCCTGACGCCGGGGATATGAAAGTCGTTACTGTGCCCGCCGATACACAGCACTAAATAATCGTATTCCAATTCCCGTGCGGGTACTAACTCGCTACCGTCCTCATCATTAACAGGTCCGAGCCCGACTACCTGTCGTTCACGATCCAGGGACTGCAGGCTACCCAACTGAAATTCATAGCCGTGAATGCGGGCATGCACCTGATAATTCAGTGCATCCATATTGGCATCCAATGCGCCGGAGGCAACCTGGTGTAGCAGTGGTTTCCACAGGTGGGTGCGATTTCGATCAACCAGAGTAACTTGTGCAGCGGGGGACTTGCGGCGGCGCTTAAAGAAAGGGGTAAAAGAAAAATATTGACCGAGCCGTGTAGCCAAATGCAGGCCGCTGGCACCGCCGCCAATAATGACGATCTTTTTCATAGGGGTCTTCCTGTCGATTGCTAAAAGCCGACTCCCCAATCTGTGAAGACCTTTTTTGGTATCGGGAAATATGTCACCGATGTTTTTTCTAACGCCAGTATGTCGCGCTGAAAGACAGATGACAAGTTAATAAAGTCGGTGAAGGCCTCTCTCAATAGAAATCATACAAAGCTCATAACCGGCTGTTGTTTCGGTTTCGCAAAATCCTTAAACCTGGCCTGGTACTGTCTCGTTGTCCTGTGAAATTAGCGCTCGCCAGTCTGCAGACTTGCGCAAGTGTACGCTCACTTCTGGATTCTGTGAGTCCGTTACTACACCGATTATTGACGCCTGGGTGTAACCGCGTTCTAGCAGTGCGCCCACGCAGGCTTCGGCTTGGTCAATAGGAACAGCAGCGAGGAGCCCCCCGCAAGTCTGTGGATCGGTAATCAGCGACCACTGGGGTAACCGCTGCCACTCCTGGGGGTTTTCCACAAAGGCGTAGGCATTGGCATTTTGCGGTTGCAGGCTGGATAGCCATCCGCGCTCGATACAAGTGGCGGCGCCGGAGATTAGCGGTAGATTCTCAGCGATCAGTGTCGCGCTTAATCCTTCAGGGCCGAGCATTTCCAATAGGTGGCCCAGCAGGCCAAAGCCCGTGACATCTGTCAGCGCATTGGCGTTATGGCGGGCAAATATCTCTGCGGCGTCGGCATTACTATGCAACATGGTTTCCAGCGCCTGCTGCAACCATAGGCCTTTAGCCTCTCCCGCGCCCTCTGCTGCCAGGATAGTACCTACTCCCAATGGCTTGCTCAGGATCAAGCTGTCTCCCCCGCGGGCCCCCGTTTTTTCCAGGAGTTGCTCCCGCTCGGAAAATCCATTGACGGTTAGGCCCATTAGCATTTCAGAACCTTCGGCGGTATGCCCTCCAGATAGGGCACAGTGGTGCCGGTTCAGCTCGTGGATGGCGCCTGCGAGCAACTGCTGTAGGTCTCGCCGGGTAATTTCCTCTGCAGCCGTAGGCAGGGTTGCAAGGATTTGTGCAGTGGCGGGTCGAGCATTCATAGCAAATAGGTCGGATAGGGCGTGCAGAGCCGCCAGGCGACCAAATATCCACGGATCATCTACAGGTGCACGCAGTTGGTCGGAGCTCTGCACTAATAAATGATTAGCCGGCAGGTCCATAACTGCGGCATCATCACCGACGCCCTTTAACAGGTATTCCGAATGCTGATCCGGAAGGGTCGCCAGCGTGCGGCGCAGGATGTCGGCTCCAACTTTTGCGCCACAGCCATTACAGCGCATAGGAGATAGAGAAGAGCCTGAGCGCTGGTCGACGATGTCTTTGGTTTTGGCAGTGTGATTAGCCATGTCCATTGGCAGCTCACTGAAGCGTCGCATAAATGTGCGGTCGATAGAGTCTTTCCATCGCCACATCAGACCGCTTGCAGCGGCGAAGCCATTTCGAACTGCCACAGCCCGCTTGCCACCACAGGAGAGCAGGCTGAGAAAATCTTTTTGTGGCCGGTATTGTTTTAAGCGGCGTCCGGTCAGGGAGGCGCGCAGATTGTGAAATAGAACTGGCCCCTGGCGAACGGCGTAAACCCCGGCCTTGGGTAGAGGCTCTGGGGCGAAACTGGCCACATCACCAGCTGCAAAAACGTCTTCCCGCCCCTGGGCGCGAAGTGTTTGATCCACCACCACAAAGCCTTTGTCATCGAGGGACAGGCCCGAGTTGGCCAGCCAGGGGGGAGCACAGGCATTGGTGGTGAGTATTACCTGATCGAGGGGCAGGCAGTCACCGCTCCCATTAACGACACCCTGTTCGGTAATTTCATTAACGGTCCAGTTATGGTGTAACTGAACCCCTAGCTCTTGCATCTCCTTTGAGACTAATTTGCGCGCTCTGACCGGATAGCCCTGGGGAATCGCTGCGGCACCATGAATCAGGTGAACCTCTACCTGCTTTTTCTTAACGGCACCTTGTAAAGCGTGAGCCATTGACATCGACAGCTCGCAGCCTCCGGCACCGCCGCCGACAACTCCCAAGCGGAAGGGCGAGGTGTTTTCACCAACCTGTTTTTGCAGCTTTTGCCAGAAACGGTAGAAATGCCCGATAGGCTTTACCGGGATTGCCAATTCGGAGCCCGGTAACTCGCGGGCGGGAGTCGCACCGACATCCAAAGAGAGCAGGTCGTACTCTACGGGAGGCCTGCCCAATAGGGATACGGTGCGATTATCGATGTCAATTTCGTGTGCACAGGCTTGAATAAAGCGGGCACCAGCGGCCCGGCAGAGCCTGGCCAGATCTATATGAGTGTCTTCTAAGGAGTAATGGCCCGCAACCATTCCGGGCAACATGCCGGAGTAGGCGGTTTGCACCTGGGGAGAGACCAGGGTCAGACGCGCGCCTGGCAGAGGGTTCATGGCCCACATTTGCAGCACAATAGCATGGCTATGGCCGCCGCCGACCAAAAGGATGTCCTGGTAGTTTGGATGCTCCTGCATGTCTACTCACTGGCTGGGTAACAGAAAAAATGAGAGGCGGTAAGGATACTGGCTTCCCAAACTTCCGCGCCGCGCAAATACACCCCTGGATAAATAGTAGACAGTTCGCATTTGACTGCGAGCGAATGGACGACGCAGCTGGTTATTATCGCGAATAGCAGCGCCAAGGCAAAAAAATCCCCAGGTGCTGGTCTTTACTGTATGGGCCTAATTGCAGTTGCAATCTGCGTAAAATTCATTTTCTGGCGCTTAATTCTAATGCCCCCAGAGCCCGCTTCTCAGAGTGCCTTTTTTCGTCGCTTAATCTGGTGGCTACTAGCTGGGCTATTGCTGGTGGAAGTTCTTCACTGGTGGGCAGCAAATTGGGTGCGGGTAAAAGCTGGCGACTGGATGGAGGAGCGAGGCCTTGAATTCCGCGTGGATCACCTACGCGTATCGCTGCTGGATCTAAGTGTTATAGCGGTTGATGTAAAAGCTGAGAATCGCGAAGGGCGGGGGTTCTCTGCTCATGAGGTAATGCTCGATTACAGCTGGTGGCAACTGATATGGGGGCGAGCTCATTTGCCCAAGGCATCGGTGAGCGGTGCCTATATGGACCTGCAATCTTACCCGGGTGAACTGTACCGGGAGTGGGAGGTGGGTGGCTGGAATCTTGGAGGTGGAGCGCGGCAGGATCGCGATTTCAGGCTGCTTATCGGTCGCGCCCAGATACGGGATAGTGAACTTTGCTACCTGCACAAGCCTATTTGGAACCAAGCTACCTGCGCAGCCATCGGCAAACTCCAAACCGATAAATTTACGCTGGCATTATGGCGCAAAGGTGATGTTCCCCTGAATGTAGATATTGCTATTGGGGATGTACAGGTCAGTGATTTATTGGCCTGGGAGGGAGGTAAATCACGATACAACACGGTGATAGGCAGTTTGGAAGGAACTCAGGTCAATTTTTCCTGGCCGAGCCTCAATACAGATCTTAACAAGTTTACTGCGGAATACTTTATAGGATGCCCGCCACAGCGTTGGGCCGATGCAATAGCAGGGCTGCAAAGCCTGATTGGACATTGCGCCTCCGCCCGTCGGCTTGCCGCAGAAGGTGATATGAAATTCGGGTTTGGCCGCAAAGCTCGTGCCCAGTGGCGGCAGCTCAATGGTGAGAGTGTTGTACTGAGGCACAGTGATCGCCTTTGGCAGGATTGGCGGGCCGGGGTTATTAGCATCAGTGAGTTTAATTTTGAGCGCCCGAAAAAGCGCTTGGGATGGAGGCGAGGCTTTGCCCAGGCATTTGATTGGTGTCCACGACATCTGCGTAACGCCAATTCCCACCTGTGCCTGCGAGCGGCTAATTTAGACCTGTCGGAAAAAACGGTTTTCGACTGGAACGATCGCTTAAAAATAAATACAGGGGCCAGTTCAATTAATCGGGGCTACCTCTTGGATATGGCTCGATCTACCAGCCATCCCATCAGGGCTAATAATGGCGTATTTGGTCCTCTTCAGTTTTATGCCAAAACGCGAATATTATCTTTTGCCCACCTCGCGATTGAAACAGCCAATGGGTGTGTACCGGGCGGTCTGTGGCAGAAGCCCGATCACTGTGTCTCTATGGTTGGTCTCAAAAGTACAGAGGAATTTGCCTTTCAGTTCGGCTCTGCTGAACACAATATTGATTGGGGGCTTTCCAGCGGTCCTCTGCAATTGGCTCAATTTTCAATAGGTGCCAGAGGCCGTCCCAGAGCTAAGCTACAGGACCTACGCTGGCAGGCCATTGATACAATAGGTCGTAACGGCCCGCTATCTGCTCAGGACTTTTTTATCCAGTCACTATCAGGGTGTTTGCCGCAGGACTTTCTCCCCTCGGATTGGCAGCCTTTGTGCGCACGTTTAAACAGCTTTTCAGGGCGGGGACATTTTGCCTGGCAGGGAGGTGAAGATGGCTATGCCATTTTGGGAAAACTGCACCTTCACCGATTACTTCTAAATGATTCCGCGGGTGCAGGAAATGGCTTACTGATACAGCAGTTTGAAAGTGGCGATAGCTTATTTAAAAGAAAGGTTACAAATAATCCTTGGGCGGCGACCAGTCAGTTGCCGGGTATTCCTCAAGGAGTTGGTGATGATAATTACGGCACCGAAAAAGGAAGACTGGATCAACAAAATATTGATGCGGATAAAAATCCTGACGATTTAGGGCTGGCCAGCATAGAAAACCCAAACCTGGAAATTAAAAACCTTGTTTTGAAGAAACTGGCTGGCTGTCTCACTGAAGGTTGGAAAAGGTTATTTTATCGCGCCAACAAAGGCCACGAAAATCTGCCAGTTTGCTTTGATATCCGCTCATTAGAGCAAAGGGAGCCACTCTTTATATCTTGGCAGCAGGGGATAGATCTTTCTGTAAAAAAAATATCCGTGGTTAGTGCTGAAGCAAAGACAAAAGGGGGCAGAAAATTATTTGACTTAAAAATGATAGAGCTACCCCTTGCCAGGCTAAGGCATAGACGTACACCAGACTCTGAATCTTATGTCGCTTTGCCCGGTGCAAATGCTGAGCAGTTGAGTGGCTGCTTTCCCGGCGGTAGGCAAGTGAGTTCACTAAATATTCACTGTGTAGATGTTGAGCGCCTTTCACTGGGAGATTACTCCTTCGTTTATTTCAGCCAACGCAATCTAATTGCCAATATGGATGACTCAGCAATTCAATCCGTGCAGCTGAAAAACCTGTCTGGCGCGAATGTTTTTGACATTGGAGGTGTACTTATACCAAAGCTAGAGTTGCTATGGTCCCGGGAAAAACCTACCCAGTCAAAAATTGCATTGCAGGATGTTGCTGCTGACAGAGTAACCTTGTGTCTTCCCTGGCTAGCAGAGAAGTATAAATCGATACCGACCTGTGTATTTGGGCAAGACATCCATTCGGTAGGGCATAGCGGTTGGTCGATCGAGGAAGTGGAATTTAAGGAGGACTTCGAAACTGTACCCATGTTGCAACTGGGGCGAGTATTCACTAAGAGAATGTCTTTTTCCTCCAATACTCTCGATTTTTATGGGCTCAATATCGATGATGTTCTGCTTTGTGGGTTGAGGTCTTATTCTTCTGAAAATAATGAAGATATGGGGCTTGCCGATTGCATTGAGACCCCACAAATAAGCTTTGGTGATTCCTGGGTAAAATTGGGTATAGATTCAGGCGCCCCCCGGTTGGATTTAGGACCGTTAAAGAGTAAGCCTATCGCGTTTTGGCAAAAGGGTAGCGGCTATTTAGAAGCTGGTGTGCAGAGCTTGGGTTGGAGTCGATTTATCTGGGATAGCGGTGCAGAGTTCTCGGTGTCGAATCTAAGCTTGCAGAATATCCGGGTGTGTACGCAGGATACGGGGCTTGCAGTAACTGTGGATAAGCTGAGTCGGGCCAGGGCAGGTGACTCCCACCATTGTTTTGGGGTTGATAAATTATCCATGCCGGGATTACAGAAAATCAAATTGTCACACCCCTGGTCAGTTCAAGGTTCTGTAGAAATGGTTGGGTTATCAATACCCAGGAAAAATCTGGGGCCACTGAAAATACCAAAATTTGAAATTGATAATATCTCCTTGCAAGGGGAATCTTTGGCGAAAGCCTCTGGTGCGAGGGGATGTATGCCAGGGGGACTATTAAAAGATGAAAAGATTGCGCCCTGTTATGAATTTGGGGCCTTTAGTATTGGCAAGGCAGAAGGTATTAATGGCACTGGCGGTAGGCAGCTTATCCTTTCTGGGATAAAAATAAGTAATGTACAGTTGCATGAGCAAAATTTTCCACAGGAATTGCCACTTAAACTTTTATCTGTATTCGGTATGGGGGCCGGGCACTTAAATATCAGCCGGCAGGGAGTTGACTTCAAGGATTTACAGTTTAAGGAAATTGCAGGATGTTTTCCCAGTGGTTATCTGGATCAGGGAGATCATTGCTTCAGCTTCTCGAGTTTAATGCTGGAGGGAAACTACCGCCGTGGTCAGGGGGCAGAACTTGCTGTTGTGAGGGTCAATGGCATCACTTTGCTTTCACCTTCTGGGGAAGAGTTAGTGCACGGTGAAAGCATAACCTTGTCGCATTTGCTCTTTACCGATACCGAGTGGCGCTTTGCCAGTGGTGAGGCAATTCACTTTCATTTTTTTGAGAGAAACCCGGATAGTTTGGATTTTGATCGCCATAGATGGATGGCTGATTTTAAGTCCCTGTGGGTTGAAGGTTTGAGCTACTACCGCCCTAAGAAAACACTCACTGTTGGTTTTATCGACTTTCTGCGCCCTCGATTTATTCTCTTAAGGGATTTATCGGGGAAGTTTCCGGTAGCCCGAAAAATTAATGAGTTGCGAGGCTTTGGTGGCATTGACACGTTTGCTTTCAGGGAGGAGGGCAGCCCGCCGCTACTTTATCATCTCGGTGACCTCTACCTAAAACATGGCACTTTTAGTTGGGTAGACTATCAAGATGAATTCAGGGCCCGCTTACCGGTCCGGGATATCAACTTTAATCTCAGTGATTTAAGTAACTTGGCCGAACACCCCCCTGCGGTGATTGTTGTTAATGGAAGACCTGGTGGATTTGGTGAGGTTCAGATAGGAGGAACTGTAGATTA
The DNA here is from genome assembly GCF_052467325.1 of Microbulbifer maximicatervae (SeqCode). Lineage (NCBI taxonomy): Bacteria > Pseudomonadati > Pseudomonadota > Gammaproteobacteria > Cellvibrionales > Microbulbiferaceae > Microbulbifer > Microbulbifer maximicatervae (SeqCode). The sequence continues at coordinate 3,181,542 of NZ_CP174310.1, read as the reverse complement.
CTTGGGAGATAAAAAGTGGAATGCTGATCTTACCGGATATCTCACCAGCGTAAATTTGATACCTGCTACGCCTTATATGGCCAAGTTGTTAGGTTACAAAATCCTTCAGGGGCAGGGAGATGCGGTAGTTAATATTCGGGTATTTGAAAATGAACTCGATGGCTTTGCCGATATACGACTGGAAAAACTAAAAGTTCGCCGGGTGCGGAAAGATGATCAGCTACCGGTGAAGTCCACGCTGATTCCCTTGAATATTGCTCTATGGTTACTGAAAGACGGGCGGGGGGATATCAAGTTTGGCATGCCTGTTAGCGGCAATATTCGCGACCCCAAGTTCTCCTTTAGTTTTGTATTTAGTGAGTTGCTACAAAAGGCAATTATAGATGCCTTGATAAGCTATTTAACTCCCTATGGCGTTTATTTGTTAGCACGTTATGCCTGGGGGCGTTTCAGGGCGAAATCATTTGCGTCTATTGACTTTGAGCCTGGAAGTGCAAAATTAACTAATTTAGCACTGACACAACTACAGCGTATGGTCATTGTTTTACATAAAAACCCTGACGCACGGCCAGGAGTATGCGGCATCTCTAATGCCCGGGACTGGCAAGCTCTGTACCCCTATTCCATGGCAGGTATGAGTAGAAGCGGAAGAGCCCAGGTTGCTTTTTACCGAAACCCGTCTCTGGAACTTCGTGAAGAGCTTGAAAATTTGGCAATGGAGCGCAGTCGAAATGTCGAAAAGTATTTGATTGATGCGGGAATAGAAGCTTCAGAATTGATCCCTTGCGCACCTGACTATATTGGTAAGGATTTTGGTGACCCAAGGGTGGAATTTTCGAATTAAGTAAGTATGTAACCTTAATATCTATATTAATAATGGTGCAGGTTTTCGTAGTGCACTTCTGTCTTGCTGCCTGTGATGGCTTCTTACTGCTATATATTTTGTAATTTTTCAGGAGTGTCAAGGTCGTATTGCGGGAAGAGTTAATTGTTTATCCTGCTGTAACTTGTACTTATAAGACTATTCGCTTTCTTTTCGTGAAATAATTCATCAGTCTTAAATATGTCTCAGTTTTTTAGTGTTTTTAAGATTTGTTATTTGTAGGGTGAGAGTTGGGACATTCTTACAGGTTGTTGTGGAGTTAGAAAGTCCCTAGACTTGCCTTTAGATTAATGTAGTTTTCAAATTAATTTGAATTGCGGCTTGTAATTTGCTTCCTTGATGCGGTCGTAGAATTCCGGCATAGTGAGTCTGACGTTCAACATATCAAAAATTTTTCTCCTAACATTGTGTGTATTTTTAAGTTCTGAATACTCATTAGGGCTGTATATGAAAAAAATACTAATTATGCTTGTTTTTTTATTCGCCCCTCTTCTCTCCGCAGAGCAGGCGAAGGTAGAGCGGCAACCCCTAAAGACCATGTCCACTTGTTTGATTATGAATGGTTGGAGTGCTTGGGGAATATGGCAGTATGATGTTTATGCACTTGCCCGAGATAAGGTCCTTATTGGGAGTAAAGAAAATCACTTTTTAATTTCTTCTGTGGATGCTGGGTATTCTCATGTTATCAATGGGAAAACTGTGGCTTATTATCCCGAGGCTAAATCTCTAAATGAGTTAGGCGAAGCTTGCCAGGAAAATTGCCCGGTTAATTATGAGAAGCGGGTCAGCTGGTTTCAGCGACGCTGCAAGGAATATTAATAAAAGTTAGTTTGTAGTTTTATTTGTGAAAGGTTTCACAAATATTTGATTCTATTCGTTTCCTGATGTAAGTAATAGCAAGGTAAAACAATATGACTCAAGTGCACGGAAGTTGCCTCTGTGGTTCAGTGACAATTAGCGCATCTTTGCCCTCTTCAAATCTGGGGGTTTGCCACTGCGGTATGTGCAAAAAATGGGGCGGTGGTCCTCTGTTGGCAGTGGATTGTCAAACCAGTGTTGAGATTACCGGTGAGGAACATGTCAGTGTATTTGATTCATCAATTTGGGCTAAACGGGGTTTTTGTTCAAAGTGCGGTTCGCACCTCTTTTATCGCTTAAAGGAAACTTCCCAGTACTCAGTACCTGCGGGGATCTTTGATCTTCCGGCCGAGACAACAATGACCCATCAAATCTTTATCGATGAAAAGCCGGATTACTACGAATTTGCCAACGATACCCAGAACATCACGGGGCTGGAGATAGTTACTGAGTACTCATGATAGTGAGTGCTCGCTATCTCTATGGGTATCTTTTAGTCAAGAGTGGATATGCGTCTGGGATTCACTTTAGGGTTACTATAGCGTCCTAGGGCTGTATCGCCGCTCCCCTCAATGGTGATTTCAGCTTAGAAGGGTACCAATAGGGCCGTCTGCATGGGTTTCGCTCACTGCGGCGGCTCTTTTAGCATCTTTGCATTGGTATCCGGATGTCTCGTTCTGGAAGCACCTAATCTTTTAAGGTGCCGAGAGCATTAAGATGTAATCGGAAGGTAATACGGACTGGCTAAATTCCATGACTGAAACCCAAATTGTAGAAATTTTCCTGGCCAACCAATGGTGGTCGATCCTGGCGTTGGTGGTAATTGTAATTGGCGTAACTTTATGCTGGTTTGGTGGCCTGATGGCTGCGTTGACAGCCTTGGGTAACAAGCGCTGGGTTTGGGGGATTGTTACGATCGTCCTCGGGCCGATTACCGGCATTCCCTATGCATTGCGTTACAAAGAGGCGGAATATGCCCGATCGTTGATGCTGCGAGGTGTATGGGCCCTGTTGGTAGGCCTGATTATCGCCGGGGCTATCTTATTCTTTGGCCGTTAAAGGTTAATAGAGCGCTGGTTCTCAGGAGTCCAGCGCTCCCTCCTTCGATCGAATCACCTCTCCACAGACTTTTAGACATTTTTGATCAGGCGATCAGTACGCAGGCGCTCCCGCTTATCAAAGAGCTGCCTTGAGGCCAGGGCAACGGCGAGAAAAGTGCCGAAACCGGTGCCTGATGCAATCGCAAAAAGAATCAGAATTTGATATTTGACGGCAATTGTGGGGGAGGTACCTGAGAGAATCTGCCCTGTCATCATTCCCGGCAAAAATACTATCCCAGCGGCAGCCATGGAATTAATTGTCGGCATCAATCCTGCACGCATCGCATCCCGTCGAAACTCCAAGCTGGCTTGTTGCCAGGTATGCCCCAGCATCAAGCGGTTCTCAATAATATCCTTGGAGCGGTGCATACTTTCGGTTAGACGGTCCAGGCTTAGGGCAACACCAGTCATTGTATTACCCAGCAACATACCTAAAAGAGGAATGGAATACTGTGGTTGGTACCAGGGAGTAGGGCCAATCAGTACGGCCAAACTTAATATGGTGATACTGAAAGCGGACACCAGCATCGATAAGGTGCCCACGGCAAAGCTCCAACCACCGAGCAGGCGATACTTTTGTCGGGCTGCCACTTGCTGCCCGGCAAATAGCAGCATTGCCAAGGCCAGAAGTCCCATCCAAAGTAGGGTGCCAACCGTAAAAAGGGTTTCCAGTACCAGTCCTACCAAGGTGAGCTGAATAGCCGTGCGTAGAGCGGCAACAATTAACGATCTACTTAGTTGTAGTCGCGCTACATGAGTGCATACGGCTAGAGCCAATACCAGCCCCGCAGCCAAAGACAACTGCCACCAGGACAGGTCGATTACACTCATCGATGGATCTCCTGTTCTTTCAGTTGATTATCAACAATGGCCAAGTGGCGATGAGCTACCCTTCGAATCTGCTCCTGGCTATGAGCTACCCAAATCGTAGGCAGCTTGTGCTCCTCAATGAGCCCTGTCAGCCATTGCTCTACCTCCTGCGCAGATCTGGCGTCTAGGTTAGCCGTAGGCTCATCTAGGAGAAGCGCTTGGGGTTTGTAGGATATTGCGCGAATAAGAGCCAGGCGCTGCTTTTCTCCCGAAGAGAGTCGATTTACTTGCCACTTTACCACGTCCTCAGGAAAGCCGAGAAGTTTAAGTGCATCATTCATGGGTGTTGCGAAGTGATCGCCGACAGTTTCTTCCCACCAGGCAGTCTGCGCGGGAACCAACATCACATGCTTTCTCCACTGGTGTGCTGGATATGTACTCTGGGATTTATTCTTAAAGCATATGTCGCCTGTGTAGGGTTCAAGGTCAGCTATGGCTCTGAGTAAGCGGCTTTTCCCTGAGCCAGATGGACCAGATAAGCAAATAATTTGGCCAGATGCCATGGTTAAATTTATATTTTGAAGACAACCTACAAAAATATTTTTTAGCACCAGAGTCGACATGAGCTTCGTGGAGATTAGTGTTTACTAGAAATTATCAGCAAATGATCATTTGTGTAAAGTAAGTTTTATCTTTTAATTTATTATTCTTTGTATATGAATTTTTGGTCTTTCTTGGATTGGGGAACGTCTTGATGCTCTGGGGTTATGGATTAAATCTATAACCTGTAAAAATTGTAGTATCTGTTAAGGGCGGTGACAATGAAAATCTGGTGATATAATTTTTTCGGTATTGTTGTGGTTATTGTTTTGTAATTTTATCTAAAAGTCAGTGGAAGAGAAAATTTTAGTCGTATCGATATTTTAATCTATATGCCGGAAGCTATTATTTTGAAGGGCTTGATTTTTAATAAGTGCAGTCGGTAAAGGGTGGGTCAGTTGATGGAGTTGGTTCTTATCCTGATCATGAGGAAGGCACTAATGAGATAATTATAGTTGAGTGAGATCGGTTTCAAATTTACAACCTAAGAAAATTGGTACTTTCAGAAAGTAGTAGAAAATCTGTTGGAAAGACACCCCTTGTCGATCAGGTAAGAATTGCGATGTAGTACTGGTTTGCGCGGATGCTGACAAGGACAGGTACAGAAAGTGACTGCTGGTGAGTAGCAACAAATAGACATCACAATTCGGAAAGAAATAGGTTCCCAGTATAGGGAAGTTACATAAAGAGACATACGGTTGAATCGTTGCAATATGAGATGATCTATTAACTAATTTATTTTCAGCCCAAATGGTGGAGCCTTATACAAGGTACCAATAGCGATAAGGACTTCCAGTATGACCTCGACAAGAGGCAATTGAACCGCTGTGCGTACTGCCGCGACAATCAGTGGCTTGCTGCGCTGAGATCGTGTGATATTGGAGCAAGTTGCCAGGACGACTACCAACGTCGCAGCCAACGATAATTGCTACCATCAAAGATGATCACACTAATTGTGACTTAATAAGCTACTCCCATTAATTTCAAAATACCTGCTCTACACTCGTTGGATCTGCCCTTTCTTATGGACCGTCCAGGTGGCGGGGTATTGGTGATTGCTGATTTCATCCATAAATCATGCTTCTATTTTACTGGTAGTATCTGTCTCCAGATTGACACTGGGCCCATCCTGTAAAAAAGCTTGTGCGGTGTAGGAAAGCGCGAGAATAAGTGCAAAGCATTATTTCTCAATGAAGGATAGCCGACTTATCTGCCGGTCTGTTGTATTCTCGGGAAATCCTAAAGTGTTTAATGTTTGCCCCATTGGTTGATTAAAGTGTTCGCCTATTGTTTCGTCCCACCAGGCATTTTGCATTGGTACCAACATAACTTGCTGCCGCCACTTGTGACTTGCCATTTCCTTCTGGCTTTCGTCATCATTAGTTGTACTTTTTTAAGTGGGCCAATGCTCAGTGATTCCAGCTTTAGCTCAGGTATAATCGTGTCTATTTATTTCAATTTCCTTCACCTTAAAAGTCGGTGGAATACTTAAGCTTCGTGGATATGGCTGAAGAGTCGAGTTTTTTCTCCCTGATCAATTTGATTAAAGGTTCTAGTTGGTAGTCAAGCTGATATGATGCGCGTCTGTTAACACAGAAGCTGTACAAAAAACAGTCGTTAGCAGGTGTTAAATTATATTGGGGATAAAACATGTACAAAAAATTAGCGGTGCTTTCTATAGCTACATCTCTTTTTGCGGGTTGCGCGTCGGTTCCTATGGAGAGTGATGAGTTATCTAATAAAGCTAAAGAGTTCAATTCACCTACTGAGGGGAATGCTGGTCTCTACATCTATAGAGCTTCTGGTCCCGGTACTACTCTGAAGAAAGATATCTGGGTTAATGATGAATGTGTTGGTCAATCTGCACCCAACGTCTTTTTCTACCAGGAGGTTATTGGGGATAAAGAACATAAGGTCTCAACCGAGTCGGAGTTCTCCCCGAATGACCTACTGGTTGATGTAAAAGCAGGTGAAAATTACTTTATCGAACAATACATTAAGATGGGTGTGTTCGTTGGTGGTGCAGACTTGAAACTTGTTGAGTCTGAAGAAGGTAAAGCTGATATTACAAAATTAAAGCTTGCTAAAGCTGGCGAGTGCAGCCAGAAATAAAGTTGGCTCTGAGAGAGGCGCACTCAGTAGGTGTGCTTCTCGAAATTTTACCTGGGAGTCCTATTTCCTTAAGAATGCATTAGGCTGGTTCGATACCCACCGGACTTTTTGGGTAAGCTTTAGAGATTGTATTGAACTTACAATGAGCTTCTCCCCTTCCTTTTTCAGCTTCCCTTTGAACCTCCCGCTCCAGTCCGCCATAATCCGCTCCTTCCGAATCGAATAACGAGAGCTGTATGACCGACACCTCTGTTTATGAGGCCACAGAGCGCCTGCCGTTAAAGGAGTACACCGAAAAGGCGTACCTGGATTACTCCATGTATGTGATCCTAGACCGCGCCCTGCCGAATATCGGTGATGGCCTTAAGCCTGTACAGCGGCGTATCGTTTACGCCATGAGCGAGCTGGGCCTGAAGAATACTGCCAAGTATAAGAAGTCCGCGCGCACCGTTGGTGATGTGATCGGTAAGTACCACCCCCACGGTGATAGTGCCGTGTACGAGGCGATGGTATTGATGGCACAGCCGTTTAGTTATCGCTACCCCCTGATTGATGGCCAGGGCAACTGGGGCTCGCCGGATGATCCCAAGTCCTTTGCCGCGATGCGTTACACCGAGTCGCGCATGGGTAAATATTCGGAAGTGCTGCTGTCGGAGCTGGGTCAGGGCACTGTGGACTGGCAGCCTAACTTTGACGGGACCATGGATGAGCCCTGCGTACTGCCTGCGCGGGTGCCCAATATTCTATTGAACGGTACCACCGGTATTGCCGTGGGTATGGCTACGGATATTCCCCCGCATAACTTGCGCGAAGTGGTCAACGCGACTGTAGAGCTGCTGGAAAATCCCAAGGCCACAGTAGAAGAGCTGTGTGAGCATATTCTCGGCCCGGATATGCCCACTGAGGCAGAGATTATTACGCCGCGGGATGATATCCGTAAGATTTACACCTCCGGTCGCGGTTCTATCAAGATGCGCGCCCTGTGGAGTAAGGAAGACGGCGATATTGTCATTACTGCGCTGCCCCATCAGGTGAGCGGTGCCAAGGTGTTGGAGCAGATTGCCCAGCAGATGCAGGCGAAGAAGCTGCCCATGGTGAGCGACCTGCGTGATGAGTCGGATCACGAAAACCCGACGCGCTTGGTAATTGTGCCGAAATCCAATCGGGTGGATATGGAATCGGTGATGAATCACCTGTTTGCCACTACCGATCTTGAGCGCAACTACCGCGTCAATATGAATATGATCGGTATCGACGGGCGCCCGCAGGTGAAGTCCCTCGATAAAATCCTGCGGGAGTGGCTGACTTTCCGCGCCACTACCACCCGCCGTCGTCTGCAGTTCCGTCTGGATAAAGTTGAGAAGCGCCTGCACCTGTTGGCAGGTTTGCTGGTTGCCTTCCTCAATATTGATGAAGTGATCGAAATTATCCGTACCTGTGACGAGCCCAAGCAGGAGCTGATGGATCGCTTTGAGCTCACGGATATCCAAGCGGACTACATTCTCGATACCAAGCTGCGCCAGTTGGCACGCCTCGAAGAGATGAAGATTCGCGGCGAGCAGGCGGAGCTGGAAAAAGAGCGAGATACCCTCACCAAGACCCTGAATAGCGAGCGCCGCCTCAAGACCCTGATCAAGAAAGAGCTTCTGGCCGCAGCCAAAGAGTTTGGCGACGATCGCCGTTCCCCGATTGTGGCTCGTGAAGAGGCCAAGGCGTTTAGTGAATCCGAGCTGCTGTCTTCAGATCCCATCACCGTTATCGTTTCTGAAAAAGGTTGGATTCGCGCGGCCAAGGGCCATGAAATTGATGCGGCAGCACTCAGTTATAAGGCGGGGGACAGTCTCGGTTTTGCCGCGCGGGGCAAGAGTAACCAGCCCGCGTTATTACTCGATAGCACCGGTCGCAGTTACTCCATTGCTTCCCACACATTGCCTTCGGCACGAGGGCAGGGCGAACCCCTCAGTGGGCGTATCAATCCCCCCTCCGGTGCCACCTTTGAGGGCTTGTTGATGGGCCCTGATGAGCAGCGAGTGTTACTGGCTTCCGATGCGGGTTATGGCTTTATCGCCAAGCTCTCTGATTTGCAGTCGCGCAATAAGGCGGGTAAAGCCATGCTGACCCTGCCCAAGGGGGCCCAGGTACTTTCCCCTCAATTGCTGGAGAGTCTCGATGACGTTCTGCTGGCAGCGGTGACCACCGAGGGGCGCATGTTGGTATTCCCTGTGACTGAGTTGCCGGAATTGTCCAAAGGCAAGGGCAATAAGATTATCAATATCACTTCGGCCCGAGCTGCGGCCCGCGAAGAGGTGGTCATTGGTGTTGCTGTATTGAAGGGCAGGGACCAACTGGTCGTTCACGCCGGTAAGCGCCATACCAAGATCAAGATCTCGGAGATGGATCACTATCGCGGCGAGCGTGGCCGGCGCGGCAACAAGCTGCCCCGGGGCTTCCAGAAGGTCGATAAGATCGAGGTTCTGGAGAAATAGGCCCATCCCGGATGCAGGTCGAAAGGGCGGTCCTAGTGACCGCCTTTTTTGATGGGGTTTTGGGATATTGATAACTCGCACATTGATGAAATAATAAGCAGGCTTATAATGAGCGGCCTTAGACAGGGAGAGCAGATATGTCCAGGGAAGATGCCGTTACTGAAATGAGTTTTGAACTACACAGTGCAGCACGGCTGCTGCGGCGAAACTTTGACCGCAGAGCCAAGGACCACGGGCTGAGTGGATCCCGCTGGCAGGTGCTTTGGCATCTATTGCGTGAGGAGGGCCTCAAGCAGGCAGAGTTGGCCGAGCGCCTGGACCTAGCGCCGATCAGTCTGGCGCGCCAGCTGGATAACCTCCAGCAGGAGGGGCTGGTGGAGCGGAGGCCCGATCCCGAGGACCGGCGCTGTTTCCGTATTTATCTGACGGGGCAGGCAATGCCGGCCCTCGAGTTGCTGGGCGGCGTAGCCCAGCAGACCCGCAGTGAGGCACTTGCGGGCTTTTCCGCCGCAGAGGTGGATCAATTGCAGTCGCTGCTATTGCGGTTGCGCAAGAATTTGACACGTGAAGAGATTGAATGTGACTGAAAAGCTGTCCATTAAGCTAGACCGCGCTGGGCAACGAGAGTTCGCACTCTCCTTTTTCCTGGTACTGGCCGTCCTGATAGGGGGATGGAACCTGTTGCGCGGCAGCGACATTGTCGAGACAGAGAACGCTTACGTGAAAGCGGACAAGATCTCCCTGGCGCCCGAGGTTAGTGGTGTTGTCACTCAGGTGCTGGTGAGTGCCAACCAGGTAGTGGAGAAAGGGCAATTATTGATTCAGATCGACCGCACGGCCTTCGAACTGGCGGTGACTGAGGCGGAGGCGCGCCTGGCCCAGGTGCGCAACGAATTGCTCGCTCGCCGTTCGGAATATGCTGAAGCAGATGCTGCGTTGCAGCAGGCACGGAAAGATGCGGACTTTTACCGCCGCCAATTGGAGCGCAATGAAAAACTGAGCAAGGTGGCGTTTTCCGAGGCGGAGCTGGACAGCGCCCGCCAGCAGCTAGAGCGGGCTCGTGCACAGATCACGATTAATGCTGAGAAGCTCTCCAGCTTGCGCGCTGAATTGGGGGGCGACCCGAGCATTGCCCTGGAAGAGCAGGCAGATTTAAAAGTGGCTCAAGCGCAACTGGATACCGCCCGCTACCAATTGTCGCGCACGCGCATTATTGCTCCCGTGGATGGCACTATCGCCAATACCGTACCCAAGGTGGGGGAGATGGCCACTCTGGGCATTAACCTGCTGCAAATGATTGGCTCCACTGGCCTTTGGGTGGAGGCCAACCTGAAAGAGACCGAGCTGGGTCGCGTGCGCACGGGCCAACAGGCGGAAGTGACCCTGGATGCCTACCCGGATTTTGAGTGGCAGGCTCAGGTGGACAGCATGAGCCCCGCCAGTGGCAGTGAGTTTGCTTCCACACCGCCGCAGAATGCCAGTGGCAAGTGGGAGAAAGTCGTGCAGCGGGTGCCGGTGCGATTGCGTCTATACCCCCTCAAGGATTCTCCGCCTCTGCGCGCAGGTATGAGCGCCAAGGTACGAATTGATACCAGTGAAGACGATAAAGTGGTGTCGGCCCGTGCAACGAGCGGTGAAAGCGGCAGGGTGGTGCTTTAACTGGGTTTGAGAGAGAGGTTTCTGGGCCCGATAGAACTCGGGCCGAGAGCTGCACCTAGTTGCTTATTGAACTCGGTGCCAAGTTTGGGTGCGGTAGAGGAAGCCCAGGTAGCCGCGCAGCTTAAGGGTGTTGTCATCCTCCAGCCAGACTTTCAGGTCGTAAACCTTGCCTTTTACCGGGTCGAGAATTTCCCCGTCCTCGTATTTTTTCCCTTTCTTTTCCAGCCCGCTGATGACATCCATGCCGACAATGGGCTTACCTTTCAGGTCGCCTGGGCACTTGTCGCAAACGGTGTCGTTAGGCTTCATCAGAAGATCCACTACCTTGCCGTAATACTTCCCATCCTTTTCATAGATGTTGACGATGGACTTTGTCTCTCCGGTCTCGTCATCGATAGTGCGCCAGTTGCCCAGGATATCTGCAGCACTGGCCTGCAGGGCGAACAGCAGGCCAAAGGTGGCCAGAAGCAGGTTTCTAATCATCACTTATTTTCCTATGTAAAGTAGGGTGACCCGGATATTACATCAAGTCACCTGCGAGGGCAGTGGGCTAGTCGTCATCAGGTAAAATCTAACAGTCAAAAAGTAGCATTTGGCCACATATCCCTGCCTTTTCTCTCTATTTGTCCCAATTTCGGGACCTTTGTGAGTTACCCAAAGGCACCTTTAAGAGGAACAGCTCAAGGGGATACGCTTGCCGGATTCTGGCGGTGCACTGGCCCAGACTTCTCGCTCCGGGTGCTCGGCGAAAGGGGATTGCAGTAACTGGCGCAGAGTCCGTAAAGGATGATAGTCGCCATCTTCAGCAGCCTCGATGACCTTCTGTGCCAAATAGTTGCGCAGAATGTATTTCGGGTTGACTGACAGCATGGCCAAATTGCGCTCCCGGGAGTTATTTGTCTCCCGGGTGAGGCGGCGATCGTAGTGCTCCAGCCATTGATCCAGGGCGCTGTGGTGAGTGGGTTTGAGTAACTCGTGCAAAGCGCTGGCCGGACGCTCCCCCCGGTAGTGGGCCAGGGCGCGGAAAAACAGGCTGTAGTCGGCCTGGCCGTGTTGAAGCAACTTCAGCAGTTCCGAGCAGAGGGCCTGGTCGCCATCCTCTTCTTTTTCCAGGCCCAGTTTGGCCCGCATACGTTGCGCATAGGCCTCGCTTACCACCGGCTGGAATTGCTCCAGGCATTCGCGTAGGGCGTCTACACCGACAAAGGCCGACAGTGCATGGGCGAGAGCATTCAGGTTCCACAGTACGACTCCAGGCTGTTGCTCAAAGGCGTAACGGCCGGTGTGGTCGGAGTGATTGCAGATAAAAGTGGGGTCGTAGTCGTCCAGGAAGGCGTAGGGCCCGTAGTCAAAGGTGTCGCCAATAATCGACATGTTATCGGTGTTGAGCACGCCGTGGGCAAAGCCTACGGACTGCCAGGCTGCAACTAGCTCTGCACTGCGCCGGGTGGTAAAGCGCAGAAGTGCTTCAGCTTGGTCTCCCACTGCCATACCCTCTGTACCCGGTATAAAGCGTCGACAAGTAACCCCGATCAACTCCTGCAGGGCCTCCAGTTGTTTGGTGTAAAACAGGTATTCAAAGTGACCGAAACGCACGTGGCTCTCCGCCACTCGGATCAGCATGGCCCCGGTTTCGATTTTCTCACGGGTGACAGGTTCGTCGCTTCCGACAATGCACAGTGCCCGGGTGCTGGGTATACCGAGGCCGTAGAGTGCTTCACTGGCAAGGTACTCCCGTATGGTGGAGCGCAATACTGCGCGGCCATCACCAAAGCGGGAGTAGGGCGTTTTTCCTGCACCCTTTAAATGCAATTCCCAGCGCCGGCCTTCATTCTCGATTTCACCCAACAGCAGCGCTCGCCCATCCCCCAGGTCCGGGTTGTAGACCCCGAACTGGTGACCGGTGTATTTCATGGCAAATGGGCGGCTTCCCTTAAACAGGCGGGCGCCGCAGCCCAGCTCGGCCCAGGCGGGGTCAGATTTCTCGTTGGGATCTATTCCCAATAGTTGCAGCACTGAAGGGTTGGTATCGATTACCTTGGGGTGGCGGAAAGGAGTGGGTGCTATGGGGGTGCCAAAGGCTTCCCCCATATCCGCATAGTGGTGTTCGAGAGTGACTTCGCTCAGTTTCATAGCTTTTGATTGTAGGGTGAATATTCGCGTAAAACGCCAGTGTCCAGAGTGGCTCACAAGGGCCCCTGGCTCTTATATCGCCGTTATCTGTAGGGGCCGATTTTGTGAGCGCCAGTGTTGCTCTTCCTGCTCCAACAATTCTGCAATTGCCGGGCTATCCTCCAGCCACTGTTGATCGGCTTCCAGGTGATAGGCGTCTCCCTGGTCATATAGCTTTAAGCCGTCCAGGCTGCGTTCGGTGCGGTCCCGGTGAATAATACATCCGAGGCGCAGGCATAACAGAAGGTCTGGGCTGGGGTGGAAGCCATAGTGCTCCCGTGGCGGTTTGATTCTTCCCCGTTGGTTGTGCACCAGATAGGCCAGGTGCTCCTGTTCACTTTTGGCAAATCCGGCCATATCGGCGTGTTTAACCATATAGGCCCCCAGCTTGCGGAAGCTACTGTGGGTTAGGGCCAGGCCGGTTTCGTGCAACTGGATAGCCCAGTGCAGTCGCACCTTGCCTTCTGGTGGGTACTGGGGGCGCAACTGCTGCAGGAGCTTGAGTGAGGTGGAACTGACACGTTTAGCCTGGTTGGTATCTACCTGCCAGCGCTTTACCATGGCGGCAATCGTATCTGCACGTCGATCCCCGCCGTGCAAGCGCCCGGCCAAGTCGTGCACTATGCCCTCGCGGATTGCATAGGGGGAGACTTCCATACGCATAATGTCGAGTTCACAGAATATTGCATGCAGTATCGCCAGGCCGGCAGCGAAGACTGGGCGACGCTCTTCATCCAGGTAGGGTAAATCCAGGTCCGCGATATGTTTGGCGGAGGAAACCCGGTGCGCAAGCTGATCGATATCCCCGCGCTTGATCGCCTTTACTTCGCCATCATTGCAAATCCTGGCAACCGCTTTGATAGTCCCGGAGCAACCGGTAACTTCCGCGCCTTCGGCAATATGCTGTAGCTCCTGCAATTCGGCCCGCGCCGCTCGCCGCGCGCGTTGGAAGTGGTTTACGGTATTGCGGCTGATCAGGCCATCAGCAAAGAAACGTTTACTGTAGGAAACACAGCCTATATCCAGGCTTTCCAGTTGCTGTGGAGTATCACCACCGCGAACCAGCTCCGTAGAGCCACCGCCAATATCAATAATGCAGCGCAAGCGAGGGGGGCCATTGGCGGCGGCGAGAACCCCGGTGAAGATCAGGCGGGCCTCCTCGATACCGCTGATAATTTCCACCGGCACTCCGAGTATTGATTCCACTTCTTCCAAAAAGCCATCGGCATTGGCCGCAGCCATACGCAGAGTATTTGTACCCACAACACGTACATGGTCGAGGGGCAGTTTATCCATCACTGGTTGAAAGCGTTGCAGAGCAGCCAGGGCCCGTTCGGTTACCGTTGGGTCCAAGTGGTGGTTAATATCCAGCCCCTCGGCCAGGCGCACCATGGCTCTGTCTGTGTGCAGGCGTACCATGCGCTGATCGCGAAATTCCGCCAGGAGCAGATGGAAACTGTTTGAGCCCAAATCTAGGGCGGCATAGCGTTCGTTTGGAGCTTGCATCAATATCCCGTTGAAAGCGCTAATGTATGGAGTCGGACGCTCTATTATTCATTTTGCCACTTTTCAGTCCAATAGTGGGTGCAGTCAATTTACAGCGCACCAAAAAGGCGCCACCTATAAAAGTGTTACAAAATTATTAAATATCTTTTATAAATAAAAGATATTTTTTATTTATTTGTGCCAATTTATGGACTGAAACAGTGTGGCAGAAAACTGTGAAGCCATACTAGATCGTTATATTGCTATAGGCGCTTGCTCACAGCCACATTTCAGTGGCATATTTCTTTACTTAATCTTGACCCTCAGCCCCGTGTTAAGGCTGCTTCCAGAATAATCTGGATTTTTAAACTGCCGTCAGATACTGGGTGCGTTTTATGGTTTTGCAATGTCTAACGATGTGCCTCTATTTCCCAAAGAGTTGAGCTGGCTTTCATTTAACGAGCGTGTTTTACAGGAGGTGGAAGATGAAAGTGTGCCTGTTATTGAGCGCGTACATTTTTTGGGAATCTTCTCTAATAACCTGGATGAGTTTTTCCGTGTGCATGTTGCAGCGGTACGTCGTTTAGCAGCCTTTTCCGTTGGCGGAGAAAAGAAGGAATACTACAGTAATCTATTGCAATCGATTAATAATCGAGTATTGAGGTTACAGTTGCGCTATGCGAAGGCCTATAACAAAGCTTTAAAGGATCTGGCAAAGCATGATATTCATGTGGTTAGGGAGACTTCGCTTAGCGATAACCAGCGCCAGTTTGTAGAAAGTTACTTTCACCGGGAAGTGCTGCCGGAATTGGAGCCATTCTTTATCGACGGGCGCAAGCCCATGCCTTTGATTAATGAAACCAGTATCTATTTTGCGATAGCACTGGAATTGGATGATGGTACCGAGCGCTATGTGGCAATGGAGATTCCTACGGATACACTTTCCCGCTTTGTGGAGATTCCTCCACGGGAGGGGAGGCGGGAGAAAGTCTACATCGTTCTCGATAATATTATCCGGGGATGCCTTAAAGAAATATTTCGCCATGTGGTGCCTATCGCTAAAGCCAGCGCCTATACCTTTAAGATCAGTCGCGATGCTGAGTTGGAGTTAAGTGAAGAGGTAACCCAGAATATTCTCGATCGAATGGAGCGCTCGCTAAAAAAGAGAAAGCGCGCAGATCCGGTGCGTATGGCCTACGATGGCGATATGCCTGAGGCTCTACTGGAGTTGGTGAAGAAGAAACTGAAAATGGGTCGTTATGATACCTATACCCCCGGTGGGCGTTATCACAACTCCAAAGATCTGATGAAATTCCCGGGAGAATCCGCCCGACTTCGCTATAAGCGCCTCACACCTCTGCCAGCCTTACCGAAAAATGAAAGTGTATTTTCACAGCTGTGCACAGGGGATCGGCTTTATTATTATCCCTATTATGACTTCCATGCGATTGTCAATTTCCTGGCATCTGCCGCACTAGACCCTCAGGTAAAAGAAATTCGGATTAATCTCTACCGGGTAGCAAAGAACTCCCGTGTAGTTGCGGCTCTGGTAAATGCGGTTCGCAATAACAAAAAAGTGACTGCGGTGGTGGAGTTGCGGGCGCGCTTTGATGAAAAGGCCAATATCCATTGGTCCCATGAGTTGAGCGATGCCGGGGTGAATGTAGTGTACGGCATGCCCAATCTCAAAGTACATTGCAAGTTAATTTCTGTGCTTCGCCGCGAGGATGGCAAAGACCGTTTCTACAGCCATCTAGGCACTGGTAACTTTAATGAGAATACAGCGAAGGTCTATTGTGATTTTAGTTTATTGACCAATAACCAGGAGCTGGGTAGGGACGTGTACAATGTATTTGAGTTTATGCAGGCACCGCGTAAGCGCCCTTCTTTTAAACGTATTATCACTTCACCATTTTTCTATCGGGATGCGATTACTGCAGCGATAGATCGTGAAATTGATGCCGCCCAGGCAGGGAAGGAAGCGGCACTATTTTTCAAGTGTAATAACCTTGTGGATAGTCAGATTATTGAGCAGCTGTATCGTGCCAGTGCCGCAGGTGTAAAAATTCGTATTATCGTTCGTGGGATGTGTGCATTGGTTTGTGAAACTACGGGCGTATCAGACAATATTCGTATTATCAGTTTGGTAGATAAGTACCTGGAGCATGCCAGAGTCTATATTTTTCACAATGGTGGTGATGAGCTGATGTGGTTGTCTTCGGCGGACCTGATGAAACGAAACCTGGATCAGCGAGTTGAAGTCACTTTCCCGCTTATGAATCCGGAGCACCAGGCTACAGTTCGCAAAATTATGGAATTGCAGTGGAGTGATAATCAGAAGGCGCGGCTGATTGATGCCAAGCAAACAAATTCCAAGTTGGCTAATGGGGGACGAAAAGGTTGTCGATCCCAGGATGCCATCTATCGCTTTTTAAAGCAGCGTGAGGCGGAGTAGTATAGATCGCCAATAATGGGCTGCAGACCTTCCTTAGATTAAATGGTGACCCTTCAGTTTGTCTGTGGGGTCACAAATACCATTTGCACTGCTAACATCATTATTCTACCCAGTTTAGGCTATCACTCTTGATAGAGTGCATCTTTCCTTTATTTATTGATCCCGCTACCAAGATAGAAACTCTACTGTTGGTTTTATAGCCGATATCACAAGGAGTGAATCCAAAAATACGCTGTCACCTTGTTCTATTATTTTATAGTTAGCCAGATTTTAAGCTCTGTACCAGTAGGGCGGATTTAGGGAGGCTGGTATTTGGATTTTGGTGATCAATAGTAGAAGCGTTGGTGAAGTGCTCTATCTATGCTAAATGATATTCCTCTATTTCCCAGCGAATTAAGCTGGCTATCTTTTAATGAGCGAGTACTACAGGAAGCCGAGGATGAAACAGTCCCGGCTATCGAACGGGTACACTTTCTCGGAATTTTCTCCCAGAATATGGATGAATTTTTCCGCATTAAGGTTGCTGGTGTACGGAGGTTGGCGAGTATTGATTCTGGTGTGGGGCAGAGGGAGCACTTTTCCCAGCTATTGAAAACTATTAATGATCGTATTTTGACGCTTGAAAAGCGCTATGCCGAAGCTTATGTCAAAGTGTTATCGGGATTGAAAAAGCATAGTATTTATCTTGTTCGAGAAGATAGTTTAAATAGCCATCAGTTGGGATTTGTAAAAAATTATTTCCATAGTCTGGTTTTACCGGAGTTAGAGCCTTTTTTTATCGATGGCAGATCAGCAATGCCATTGCTGAGTGACAACAATATCTATTTCGCTATCACTTTGAATTTAAAAGGGGAGCCAAGCAGATATGCAGTTATGGAGATTCCTACTGCTATTCTTCCCCGGTTCCTGGAAATTCCATCGCGACAAGGCAGGAAAGAGAAAGTTTACATCGTTCTGGATAATATTATTCGAGTGTGCTTGGAAGAAGTCTTCCGCAATGTCCTGCCTATTCTTTCTGCCAAGGCATATATGTTCAAGATAAGTCGAGATGCAGATATTGAGCTGGGGGAGTATGTCAACCGGGATATTCTCGAACGTGTTGAACGGTCGCTCAAACAGCGTAAGCGTGCAGAGCCGGTACGTCTTGCTTACGACATGGAAATGCCTAATACGCTGTTGGAGCTGATTAAGAAAAAGCTGAAGATGGGATCCAGGGATAGTTATACCCCTGGTGGGCGTTATCACAACTCCAAAGATCTTATGGGCTTTGCCCCGGATTCCAAAAGTTGTCGGTATAGAAGGCCGGCACCGCTCTTGGCTTTATCCACCAGTGAAAATATTTTTGACCAATTGCAAGACGATGATGGATTGTTCTGTTATCCGTACCATGATTTTTGGGCAATAACAAATTTCCTTGCTTCGGCCTCTATTGACCCGCAGGTAAAAGAGATACGTATTACCTTGTATCGAATGGCGAAAAACTCAAGGGTAATCGCGGCGTTAATTAATGCGGCTAGAAATAATAAAAAAGTAATTGCGGTTGTTGAATTGCGGGCGAGTTTTGATGAAAAAGCCAATATTTATTGGTCCCGTAAATTAATAGAAGCGGGAGTGTTGGTTGTTTACGGCGTTCCTGAAATGGAGGTTCATGCGAAGTTAATTTCTGTAGTTCGCCGTGAGCAGGGAAAGAATCGTTTTTATACCCAGTTGGGAACAGGGAATTTTAACGAGAGTACTGCTCGTGTCTACTGTGATTTCAGTGTGTTGACTAATGATCAGGGAGTGGGTCGCGACATCTATAACTTGTTTGAATTTATGCGATTCCCCAATATAAAACAGGTTTTCAAGCATATTATTGTCTCTCCTTTCTCATTGAGAAGGTCTTTTGAGCAGGCCATAGACCGGGAAATAGAGGCAGCCCTCGCTGGGTGTAAGGCTGGCATATTCTTTAAGTGCAACAGCCTGATAGACAGCAAACTGATTGCCCACCTTTATCGGGCGAGCGCTGCGGGAGTAGAGATTCGATTACTCGTTCGCGGTGAGTGCTCTTTGGTATGCGACACCCCTGGATTATCCGACAATATTAAGGTGATCAGTTTGGTGGATAAGTTTCTGGAGCATGCAAGGATTTATGTGTTTCATAATGGTGGCGATGAACTGATGTGGATGTCCTCTGCAAACCTGAAAAACCGCTGTCTGGATCAACGTATCGAAGTCACTTATCCGGTGACCAATTCTCGACACCTCCGAACCATTAAGAAAATCATGGAACTACAGTGGCATGATAATCAGAAGGCCCGCTTAATTGATGCCGGTCAAACTAATACCCGATTGGCTAATGAAGGAAGTAGGGGCTGTCGGGCTCAGGACGCTATTTACCGCTATTTAAAGAAGCATTCCCAGAGGTACTAAAAAAGGCAGAAGAGAAATTGTACGGTGCCCAAGAGTATATGGGCATAGATGCTTTACAGGCCTAACCGGGTGTCTTCACAGTATGTCTCAAATACTGTCTATCACACTAGTGGCAACTCTTTTCTTTAGTTGGGGCTAAATCCTACCAGTTGTCCATCACTAAATGAAAAGCGATACCCCTGGCCGACCTTCAGTCGCTGGCCGCAGGGGGATTGAATTGTAATACGGGGATATTGCGGGGTGGAAATCCAAGTTGCAAAGTCGCCTCTGGGTCCGCGTCCCAGCAGCTGGTAATAGTCTCCATAGTTACAGAAGGCCGCTGGTGTACACCTCTCACTGCCCCATACATAGCCGATTACATCGAACTGTTGGGGAAGGCCATATGACTCTACGAAGGGTTGGCGTGGGTTTTCAGTAAAAGTAAAGACCTCATCAAAGGACAGGGTTGGAAACCCCCGGGCGGGGGTTGCACAGCTGACCACATGGGGTTTACCTGTGATTCGTGCGTAAGGTGGTGGGCGTTTTGCTGGAGGGAGCTTGCCGGGGATGGACATCTCGCTGGGGAAATAGCCGCAACCGCTGGTCGTCAGCAGGGTATAAGTTGCGGCAACTAGAGCCCAGCGAAAAATATGCACGGATTATCCGCTCCCTTGGAAAAGTCCTCCTACCAATATAGTCATAGATTGGTCGTCTACTTTTGTTGTGCACGGTTATGGGAGCGGCGCGGGAAACGCCACTTGCGTCGATAGGGGAAAGCACTCTCCACATGTCCGGCGCGAATACGATCTTGTAAGAGTTTCCAGAAGCGATAGTTGTATAAATCGCCGTGCAGCTTTTCGAATGCCGCGCGCGCGGTGGGATTGCCAGAGAAGAACAGGCGGAATTCTTCTGGGAAGACGTCGGCTTCTGCGACGGTATACCAGGGCTTGTCGGCCAGCTCCTGCTCAGAGGTATGAGCTTCGGGAATCTTGCGGAAGTTACATTCCGTCAATGGGCAGAGTTCATCGTAATCGTAGAAGACTACCCGCCCGTGACGGGTAACCCCAAAGTTTTTCAGCAACATGTCACCTGGGAAGATATTTGCGGCTGCCAGCTGTTTGATGGCATTGCCATACTCTTCCATGGCCTCCTTGGTTTGCTCTTCATTGGCATGTTGCAGGTAGAGGTTAAGCGGTTCCATACGCCGCTCTACATACAGGTGTTTGATGATGACCCGCTTCTCATCAATGATCAGTTTTGATGGTGCCACTTCCTGCAGTTCTTTGATCAGCTCTTCACTGAAGCGATTGCGGTAGAAAATAAAGTAAGAATACTCCTGGGTGTCAGCCATACGGCCGACCCGGTCAGAGCGGGATACGAACTTGTATTTTTCTTTTACGATCTTTTCGGTGACAGTTTTCGGCTGGTCGAACTCGTCTTTAATGACTTTAAATACCACCGGGTAGGAGGGCAATGTGAATACACTCATCACCATCCCTTTAATGCCCGGTGCAATAACAAACTTGTCGTTACTGACCTTCATATGGGCGAGGATATGGCGGTAGAACTCGGTCTTACCGTGTTTGTGGAAGCCGATAGAGTTGTATAGCTCAGACTTCTCCTTGAGCGGCATAATGGTGGACAGGAAGCGCACAAAGCGGGAGGGGATTGGCGCATCCACCATAAAGTAGGAACGGGTAAAGCTGAAAATGATACTGGCGGAGTCGTTATTGTAGATAAGGGTGTCCACAAAAATACCGCCGCGCCCGTTGTTTAGGCAGGGCAGGATCATGGGGATAACTTCGCCGTTCAGGATTATGCGCCCCACCAGATAGGCCGCTTTGTTACGGTAGAAAACCGACTCCAGCATATCCACCCGCAAGTGTTTCTCGTTGTCCACATTGGCCAGGGGGGCGCTGCGCAGGGATTCGCAGATATGGGCAATGTCGCGCTCCATATTTTCCCAGGGCGTGGAGAAGCTGAAATCCTTGAGAATATCTTCGACCATACACTCGAGGCCGTGGCGGCCGCTGTAACTTATATAGATGCTGTAATCCCGTAGCGGTTTGTCTTCCGGTGCTCGGGACGGCTTGACGAAGATATTGCTGTCGTGAATGTTGGTGTGGTGAAACTGGCTGCAAAACACCGAGTTAAAAAAGGTCTCGGCAATCTCATAATTGCTGTGATTGGCAATCAGCTGTGCATAAGTGGCGCGGGCATCACGCCACAGCTCCAGCTGGCTGGTGTCCTTGCTGGTTACCGAATGGACCAGGTCCACCACTTGGGTGACCTTGGTTTTGTAAAGATCGATCCGGGCTTTATTGGCCTCATGTGCCGCTTGCCAGGAGGCGGTTTCAAAACGGGCCTTGGCGCCCAAAGTGATGTTCTGATAGTCTGCGAAATAGGCGTCAAAACCATTGAGGATGGTTTTAGCGATGCGTCGGGCGGTCGGTGAGTGATTCGTCATGCACTAGACTTTTTTTCTAAGTTACAAGTTACGCTTGCGCCAGCAGTTACCGTAGATAACGGCGTTGGACCCCCTAAGCACACCTCGCTCCGGTCCTGCCCATACTGCCTGGGGCTCTAATTAAGCGGATAGTAGCACGGCACGTCGGAGTCCCAATTGAACGATTGGATCAGTAGCTTTGTCTTTTTCTTTGCTGTGATTGACCCGGTGGGTACTCTGCCAGTGTTTATCGCAGTCACTTCACGACATGCAGAGTGGCAAAAGCGCAGGATAGCCTGGCTGGCAGTACTCGTTGCCACCGGGATCTTGTTGTTCTTTTTGGTCGCAGGGCAATTCTTCCTCGAGGCGATTGGCGTGCCCCTTTCTGCATTTCAGGTAGCTGGAGGCGTCGTCCTGTTCCTGTTTGCCTTAACCATGATATTTGGTGAGAGCAAGCCAGAGCAGGAGATAGAAATCATCCGTGAGGGGCATGAGACAGCGATTTTCCCTCTTGCGGTGCCCTCCATTGCCTCACCCGGAGCCATGCTCGCGGCTGTGGTACTCACAGATAACCATCGATTTGATGTGGTTCATCAGCTGAGTACAGCATCTGCCATGATAGCTGTATTGGCGATAGTGATATTGCTGCTGCTAACTGCCAACTGGATATATCGATTTATTGGTGATGCCGGGGCCAGTATCGTAAGTCGCGTTATGGGGCTGATCCTGGCCTCCGTAGCAACAACCAATGTACTTGTCGGGATTCAGCAGTTCTTTTCAATTTAACTACTGGCATTTGGTTTTGTACTGGTTGAGCTAAGGCTGCGTTTCTTCTAGTGAAGAGAGTATTGGATTGCCGGTTAGTGTTGGAATTGCGCCCAAGCCTGAATTTCTACTTTATTCATTGTGATTTTGGTGACTTCTGAAGCGGTAAAATGATAGAGCTATTGCTGCTGATTTTTGGCGTCTTGATTTGGTATATCAGCACGCTTGCGGCCGGGGGCGGGGCACTGCTCCTTGTTCCAGTGATTAGCTTTATCGTTGGCCCACACCTGGTTGCACCAACGGTAACCATTGCCAAGTGCCTGGCTTCACCCTACCGGGCCCTGATTTTTTGGTCCTATATTGATTGGCGGGTAGTACGCTGGCTTACCCCGGGAAGCTTAGTCGGGGCATTGCTAGGTGCATATTCCTATACACAGATGTCCCCAGAGTGGATACAAATAGTGGTTGGGCTTTTTTTAATGTCCACGATACTTCAGTATCGCTTTGGCCATAGGGAAAGATCTTTTCCCATGTCACTTCCCTATTTTTTACCTTTGGGATTGGTGACCGCTTTTGCTTCCGGTCTTATTGGGGCAATGGGTCCGCTTAAGAACCCTTTCTTGCTGAATTATGGCCTCGAGAAAGAATCCCTGATAGCCACTAAGGCCTTTAATGGGCTGTTAATGCAGCTTGTAAAGCTGGGAACTTATATTACATTCTCGGCGGTATCCCTAGAGTTGGCATTCTATGGTGTGGCGGCTGGGCTTGGGGGGATTATTGGTGTAACCCTCGCGAAAAGGAGATTGAATCAGGTCAGCTTTAAAAAGTTTAGGAAATACACTCTATTGGTAATGTTCTTGTGTGGCTTGGTACTAGTGATAAAAGCGCTTTATGACATGGCTTAGATTTATAGGGATAGTATTTATAATTTATTGCTAAAACTAACCGTTTGGAAAGCAAAGAATTAAAATTCGGTCCCCTAATTACAATACTATCATCATAAGAATTAGGGAGCCTCTGAATAACTCCGTGATACCTCTGGCATGCAGAGCGGTTCTCAATCAAGGCGCGGCTTCGCAGGAATGTCTAGACCTTTCAAGAAGTCGCAATGCGGAGTGTGAATCGCTCTGCAAGCCCCGAAGGGCGGGCCTTGAGGGCCACAGCTGCTGCGTTGCCGCTCTTGCAAAGGGCTTACGGCCATTCACGGCGAGTTGCGCCTAACACCTGCAGCCTTCAAGACCCGAAGAGGCATTACGGAGTTATTCAGAGGCTCCTTAGTACAATTTTTATATTCAGTTTATTAATGGCTGCGCTCGAATCCTGCATAGGTGTGATACTGCTGGGGGGTTAGGCCTGAATGGCGTGCCTGAAGATCTTTGGGAAGATCGCCTAAATAGATGACGCGAGTGGGTTCTGCCGTCTTGAGCCAGCGCTCTGAATAATTCTCCCAGGTATCCACATGTTTATGCGCGGCACTTACATCTTTGAAATGCTCGTATACAATAATTTCTCCACTATCAGAAATATAGTACTGATAATTCAGTGTCCCCGTTTCTTGCTGCGAGATTATCTCTACCATTTCATCAACAATTGACTTAAAGGCCTGCTCCTGTCCGCTCTTTATTTTCGCCTCCACAATCCAGCCAACATTATTAAACATAAGTATCTCCAATACGGTTTAACAGGCTTTGACATAAGTAGTAGAGCAACAACTTTTAGACCCTGGGAGCATGCTGACTGATAAGCAACCCACCGCTAAATACCTGAGGAGGAATAACTGCTCTACTCAGGAAGAAGATCAAGAGGTGGTCCTAGATATTGTAGACGACATCGTGGCGTCTAGTTTGGTAAGGCTAGCTTTTGATAGCCCTCCAGTTGCACTGAACTTCACCGGGCTCCTTACATCAGGAACCTGCTTCAGGAGTGACTAATGGTTCATTGTTTGGTCTAAGGGAGGGTTCAATGCTTGTGTTGTGAGATAAGCCCAATTGTATTCAGCTGCTCTTTAGAGGCTCCTTAATATCTAAGAGTGGCATATTTTCCGTATGTACTGATTGGTAAACAACGATGAGATCCCCGGATCAGCAACAATTTCTAAATTTAGCGTTCTAGGGACAATATTTAAATTCGATGTGGGTAGTCAAATGTAGTCGTTAACAGGAATTTTTTCTTTGGCGTATTTAAGATTTTGTATTCTTTGTCTCTCCTAATTAATACTTGATTTTAAGGATTAGTCCCAAGGTGTAAGACGGCGTAACAGCCTGTGTACCCTTATTTCAAGCTAAAAGGCATAAAACACATTACTTAAGCGCTTGATAAATGAAGAGTGAAACTGCCAAATAGGGGGAGTAGAAAAAAGTTGTACCTGATAATTTAAAGTCCCCACTAGCGTATTTTTTGTACAGGCGCGGACTTGTAGAGTTCATACATAGCTATTTTATGTAAGTATGAATTGATGACTTTCTTGTATGGAAGCTATTTCTCTGAAATACAACAAGCATCATCAATTCACTTTGGAAGTCAGTATCCATTATGACTGATTTGGTCTTTATGAAGACGGAAATTGTTGCGCATCTACATAGTAAGAATGAAAAAAACAATTGGTGAATTTGAACTGTGGACTCAAAAGGGTGGTCCTAAATGGCACTACCGTTTGGTTTGCTGTGCAGTGCTGATGTTTGCCATACTTCTTTCTATGCCCAGCTACCCCCATACGGTTGTGGATGTCACCTCGTTGGAGGGAGGAAGTAAACCGAGTGGCTTAAATGCAATTTGGCATGATCCATCGGGGTTTGGAAACATTGTTGAAGCTGAAAAATCTTACAAAAATAAACTTTTTCTTCCCCTGGGAACTGCTGGATCTACCGGACTTAAATCTGGAGCCTTCTGGTCTCACTTCATATTAAAAAACTCCAGTAGTGAAACAGTTTATGTCTCAATTGAATATGTGGATAACCAGCTCGATGGGCTGACGGCCTTTTCTAGGATTCAGGGCGGCAGTCAACCTTATACGGAGCTGGCAAGTCTGTCTGCGAATCAGCCTTTTTCCAGTCGAAAAATCAGGCATCATCGCTTTGCTTTTCCATTGGAAATCCGCCCCTTCGCATCAAAGGAAATGATGGTTAAATTTGATGTTGGAGTTTTAGGTGTTGCCTTTCCCAGTATGCGTATTTGGCGACCTGAACAACTTGAAGAGAGGAGTAAGGCTGAGGCCATTTTAACGTCATTTCTTTTTGGTGGTTATTTTTTGATGGCCATTCTTGCGCTGATTGGTGCTATTACTGCGCGTAAGAATATCCTGTATCTATACTCGTTATATTCCGTAACGAAAATTTGGGTGTGGGGATCTTTACTGGGATATACCCACCAATATTTGCTTCAAGAGCAATTTGATTGGCGCTATCAATCGATTAGTAGTGCTGTGGCGATCCTAACCGGAATTCTTTTTGCCCGATACTTTCTTGAAACGGCAAAGTATACCCCAAGACTGGATTACTTTTTAAAATTAATTCTACTCAACGGTTTATTCCTGGTTATTTGCGTTGTACTGCAGTGGGAGGCTCTGGGGCACATTTCCATGATGCTCGCTCTGTTTTTCTATCCTGGCGTTGTTGTTGTCGCATTGGTACGTTGGCGACAGGGGGATACTTCTGCGGCCGTTTTTGCTTTAGCCTGGGGCGTTTTGGTGTTGGGGCTTTTGGTACAGGCGATGAGGGATCTCGGTTATGTGGTGCACAATCCAATTAATTATTATTGGCCCCCGGTTGCCTCTTTTGTTGAGATGTTGGCAATAATGATAGCTATTGGATTACTGGTAAAACGTTTACGGCAACAAAAAGAGACTGCAGAAAAGAAGTATCTACTACACCTGGAAGCCTCGAGAACCGAGCTGGAGCAACAGGTAAAACTTCGCACACAGGAATTGGAGTACGCTAAAGCCAAGGCTGAAGAGGAGGCGCGCACAGACCCGCTAACAGGTATTTTTAATCGCCGCTGCTTTTTTGAAGAGGCCAGTAATCTAGTGGCTGTGGCAATTAATAACCAAATGCCATTGTGTGTATTAATGCTGGATATCGACAATTTTAAATCTGTTAATGATATTCATGGCCACTTAATCGGCGATCAGGCACTCTGTGCGACTGCCCGAGTAATTTCCCAACACGTACGGGATGTGGATATCTTCGGGCGTATTGGTGGGGAGGAATTCGCGCTAGTACTCAGCTCCAATGTCGAAGGAGCTATGAAGGTTGCCAATCGTATACACCGGGATATCGCTAAAATCGTGATTAAAAGTGCCGTTGGGCAAGCTCAGTTTACCGCAAGTATTGGCATCGCCCGTCTGCAGGGGCGAGAAGATATCCTGGAGCTAATGCGACGAGCAGACTCTGCGTTGTATCAGGCCAAACGCGCTGGACGTAATCGTATTGTGGAGTGCGCTGAAGCTACGTAAATTAACGTACGTAGGTAACTGCATTGAGTACTTTTTGACGTATATTCTCCGGAAGGGGCACCAGGCCCAAGCTTCCGGCCTGGCTTTGGGATGCGTTGCTCAACATAAAGACGAGCATTTGCCGCAGTGCTTGTGCTTTTTGATCATCCTGGTCTGCGTAGAGTAACAGCCAGGAAAAGCTGGTAATGGGATAGGCGGTTTCTCCTTTGGGGTCCCAGATCCAGGCGATTAGGTTGGGAGCTCCACTAATTGGTAATGATGCTTTTGGAAATTCAATCTCTGAAAGAGCCTCTGCTCCGCTCTTGGGGCCTGCGGCAATATAATTTCCCGCGTGGTTTTCCAGTAAAGCCACAGGCAGGTTTACCAGTTGGGCAAACCCGTGTTCGACATAGCCAATGGCCCCGACTTTCTTGCGAACCTTAGCGGCTACGCCTTGATTGCCCGGTGCTCTTTTAAATCTGGGCAACTTTGGCCAACTGGGTGTTCTGTCCAAACCAATTTTTTCGCGGAAATCCTGGCTCACGCTACTCATATGTCCAGAAAAGATATACGAGGTCCCCGAACTTTCAGAGCGGGTGACAACGGTAATCTCATCTCTGGGCAACTTGATATCGGGGTTTGCGGCTGCGATCTTGGGGTCATCCCAGTGGGTTATTTCTCCCAGGAAAATCCCCACATAAGCTTCCCTGGACAGTTTTAGCTTGTCGATCCCGGGAAGGTTAAATACCAGTACCACTTCCCCAGCAGTAACCGGCAGTACCACGCCACCACCTTTCAGGTTGCGTAACTCATCGATCTCAATAGCAGCATCTGAGGCGGCAAAATCGACTGTGTGACCGAGAAAGTCTCTGATGCCATCACCGCTACTGCTCATCTCGTAGAAAATAAATATGTTGTTTTCCCGATGGGTGAACTGCCGAAACCACTCTACATAGATTGGGTAGGGGAAACTGGCGCCACTGCCTCGGAGATTTACAGGATTTTCTGGTACCTGGGCAGTTCCCGGTGTGGCGGCAAGGATAAAACTGGCGGTTGCCAGCACAGCGGTAAGGCGGCGTAAAAGGGTTGCACACCTCGATATCATAGGGACCTCGGCTTATAGGCCTCTGGCAACCTGCCTATAGGCGGGATGAGAGGCCGAAAACTGCTTTAGATTAAAATTTTAGCAGGGTCCCTGGTTCGTCATATCAATTGCCTAGCTACCGACTATTTGGTCGTCCTCGCGGTAGATGGCCAGTACCGACGGCCGAGGTGGTAACTGGGGATTATTATCTGGCCACCGGTGCAGGGGATTGTCATAAGTTGAGTTGCGTGAATCGGCGGGGTGCTGCACAGCAATAAATAGTGTTTTTCCGTCGGGGGTAAATTCCGGCCCGCATACTTCAGCCCCTTGGGGGCAGCCAAAAAAATGCTTGGGTGCCGCTCGCAAAGGCCCTTCAGTAGCCATTGCCCAAAGTCCATCGTGGAACCCAAAGCGCTCACAGCCATCAGTAGCAATCCACATATTGCCCCTGGGGTCGAAAGCAACGTTATCGGGATTGGCAAACCAGCCGTGCTCAGAGATATCGTAAGGGGACTGCTGTCCATAGGCGCCCCTTTCAGCGGGGTTTTCAGCATTGGGATTTCCGCCAAGTAGAAATTGCTGCCACTGAAATTGTGCGCTTGTGTGGTCGCGGTTTCCCTTCTTCCCGGGGGGCGCTATTTCCAATACATGGCCGGCAGTATTGCGGGCGCGGGGGTTGGCGGCATCGGTATCGCTGCGCTTCTTGTTTTTGGTCAGCATTACATAGGTGCAATCATTGTGGGGGTTAGTCTCTACGTCCTCCGGCCGATCCATTGGCGTGGCTCCCAGTAGCGCGGCTGCGCGGCGCGCATCAATCATTACATCTGCTTGATTGCGAAAACCATTCTCTGCGGTCAGTGGGCCCTGGCCATATATCAGCGGCAGCCATTCGCCACTGCCATCGTCGGCAAATCGTGCGGCATAGAGCGAGCCATTAACGAGTAGCTTTCGGTTTGTATCGGGATCTTCGGGCTGATAGTTATCTTGGGATACATAGCGATAGACAAATTGATGTTCATCATCATCGCCGCCGTAAGCAACGATCGGTTGTCCCGGTTTACAGACCAGGGTAAAGCCTTCGTGCTCAAAACGCCCAAAATTGGTCAGTTTGCGCGGTTTTGATTGGGGGTTATAGGGGTCAAACTCCACCATCCAGCCGAATCGGTTGGGCTCTTTGGGTTCTACCTGAATATCAAATCGGCGGTCGTGGTCACCCCAGTTGCGATTTTCCGGTTTTATACCAAAAAGTTGATGGTTTTCGATCTCCAGGGAATCTTCGAGCTTTTTTGGGTCTCCCTGAAAAGCGCCACCAAACCCCTCTTCAGCAATTAATACGGTTCCCCATGGGGTTTTTCCTCCTGCACAGTTACCTATGGTACCGAGGACCTGGGTTCCGCTGGGATCTTGGTGGGTCTTCAAACGTTCGTCGCCTGCGGCCGGGCCAGTGATTTCCATTGGCGTCGTAGAAGTTATCCGCCGGTTATAGGGACTGTCAGCCACTACTTTCCAGCCCCGTTTAGTTCTTTGAATTTCCACGATGGAGTGTCCGCAGGCAGCCTGTTCAATGGCCACATGCTCGGCACTCACTCCCCGGGTGGCACTGTATTCGTCGTTATAACCGGGGAACATTAGATGGGGCTGGGTGTATTCGTGATTGACACATAAAAGCCCGCGATCACTATTTTTACTTTGTATATGCAGGTACCCCTGGGTGGAACTCGCCCCCTTTGCCAAGGGCATAAAAGCAATAAAATCGTTGTTGTAACCGAAGCGTTGTTCCTGGCCACTGGCGCTAAGTTCTTCAGGCTGAAAAGATGTTTCCTCTTTATGTAGAGGGTCTCCCCACCTTAGCAGAACCGTGGATTTATAACCCTCTGGTAGATGGTGTTGGTAATCCAGGCCATGGGGAATTTCTTTAAAGGTGAGGGAGTTGTGTGTGGGCTTTTCACTCCCACTACAGCCGGGTAGTAAGCTGCTTACAGCACCGGTGGCGGTTACACCACCCAGGACTTTAAATAGAGATCTGCGTGCTGGGTTTGTGGGGCTTTCGTTCATGACTGCTCCATATTTGGCTTCAGTATATGACGCTTTTTACTGTTAATTGCCTTGATGGTTCTTTTTAAGGCGATTGATATCTATGTAAATAGCAGGGCTTACATCTATCGTCGCAGTACTAATTGACTATGTGATGACAAGCTTAAAAAAAATGTCACGTAAAGTTCATAGCGGCCTTCTAGTCTGCGTCCAATTCAATAAGCCACCGGCAAAGTGGGAGTGGGACGCAATGAAATACAGAACTTCAGGCTTGCGGTTACTGGGAATGCCATTGGCGGCTCTGGCGACTGCCATCATTAGCGCGAATACTGTCGCAGAGAATGACCAGGCTATGGAAACTGTGACAGTTACTGCTCAGGCGAGTAATGCGCGCAGCGATTTGGATCGGCAGCGCGATGCCAATAAAGTCGTAGCGGTGCAAACATCTGATGCGATCGGTGAACTCCCCGATGCCAATGTCACGGAAGCGTTACAGAGGATGCCGGGGGTATTTATTGCAAGGGATCAGGGCGAAGGTCGTTTTGTCGGGGTTCGGGGTATAGACCCAAATTTGAATGCGGCGACAATTAACGGAGTGAGCCTGCCGGCACCGGAAACAAACACTCGGGCGGTAGCCCTGGACGTTATTCCATCGGACTTATTGGCGAGTTTGGAGGTGTTTAAAACGCTTACGCCAGATATGAGCGCAGACTCTATTGGCGGTGCCATAGAGATCAAAAGCCTGAATGCCCTGGATTATGACAGCAATCGCTACAAGTTCAGCGTAGAGAATAGTTACAGTGAGCTGCAGGAAGAGTACAGCCCCAAAGTGGCTGCGACAATGACAAATATTTTTGAACTTGCTGGCGAGCGCCGTCTTGGGGTGGCCCTGGCATTAAGTCATCAGGAGCGGGATTTTGGCTCAGATAATATTGAGACTGACGGTAGCTGGGAAGAGCTGACGGCTGAAGATGGCTCTGTCGCTAAGGGCGCGACCGAAATAGAGCATCGCGATTACAGTATTACCCGGGAGCGCACAGGCGTTGCTGCCAACTTCGACCTGGACCTGGGCAGTGACTCCAGTATCTATCTCCACAGCTTGTACTCCGATTTTTCTGATCAGGAAATTCGCCAGCGCAATTCCTGGAAACTCGATGATGAGCGCGATGAGCCGGAGACTATTTCAGCCAACTCGGCAGAATGGGAAGAGGCCGCGTTGGAGAAGTCCCTGAAGGACCGCCTGGAAGAACAGGAAATTATTTCTGCGGTATTTGGTGGCGAGCATGATTTTGAGCAATGGGGATTGTCCTATGCCTTGGGATATTCCCATGCAGAGGAATCTGAACCCAATCGACGCGATACCGATTTTGTCTTGGACTCCTTGCGTTTGGGGTATGTTGAAGCTGGTGATACTCCCCGTATGGCGGTGGGAAGTGAGGATGTTGAAGCAGTATTGGACCCGGCCAGTTATCAACTCGATGAGTTGGTCATTGAAGATAACTTTACTGAAGATGAAGAAATCAGCTTCCGTATTGATATCAGTAGAGAAATTGATTGGGCTGGCAATCCTTCAGTAGTTAAATTCGGATTACATGAGCGTCAGCGAGAAAAGGCTGGTGACTTAAATGCGACTGTATATGAAGGGTTTGGTGGGGATTACACTCTGGCGGACTTTTCTCGCAATAGTATCGATTATGGTTTGGATGCATTTGGACCTGGCGTCAATGTTGGAAGCCTGAATAGTTTTATCAATGCTAACCTCAGTGATTTTGACATAGATGAGACGGAGACCGCTTTGGCATCCGCCCGTGACTACGCAATGAATGAAGACATCACGGCCTTGTATGTGATGAATTCTATTGAGTTGGATCGCTCCCAGCTGGTTTTTGGGGTTCGCTATGAGCGCACCGAATTTACTGCTGAAGGAGTGAATGTGGCAGAGTCGGAAGAGCCCCTGCCGGGTGCCGATTTAATTTCAGAAGGGGTTTATGCCACTGAGGTTAACTACGAGCGGGACTACGACAATTTCTTCCCCAGTATTAATTACAAGTTTGATTACAACGATAATGTTGTTCTCCGTGCAGCTTATTCGGAGTCCTTATCGCGTCCATCATTTGGCTATTTGAACCCCTCTCCGGCCAAAATTGAATACGATGATGGGGAACTGGAGGTTGAAGCTGGAAATCCAGAATTAGACCCCTATGAATCCCGCAATATCGACCTATCTGCCGAATACTATGCGGACGACCTGGGTATGTTCTCTGTGGGACTTTTCCATAAGAGTATCGATAACTTTATTGTTATGTCTGAGGTTTCCAGTAATACCGATTTTACCCGTTTTGTAGGGAATTTAGCGGTTGATGATGCTGAAGTATGGCAACCGATTAACGGAGACAACGCCCGTATCAGCGGTGCCGAACTGGCCTGGACCCAAGGTTTTGAAAATGGGTTCTTACTCAGGGCTAATGCAACATTAACCGATTCAGAAGCTGATCTGGGTCTCAATAGCAGTGATCGCAGTGACAAAATATCTATGCCTTCCCAGGCGGATTTTGTCGGCAACTTTATTGTAGGCTATGAACGCGATGCCTTTAGTATGCGCCTGTCAGCAGCTTTCCGCAGTGAACGCCTGCTGGAAGTAGACCTTGAAAATGAGGTCAATGACCGCTACGAAGAAGACCATTTGCAATTGGATTTGTCGGCCCGCTACCGCTTTGATAATGGCCTTCAACTTACTTTTACTGGGGTTAACCTCACGGATGAGCCTTACTATGTTCACACGTCTGGGTTTAATGGTCAGTACGAAGAATACGGTCCGACTTATGCGATTGGGCTGAGCTATAGCACTTTCTAGAATTTTTACTGGAATTTTTGGATTAGTGTAAATTCTTATCCTGATAAAGCCCCTGCAATATTGTGGGGCTTTGTTTTTTATAAAAATAATATTTTCTGTCAGTTACCGGTAAATCCTAAGCAGGTTTTATTATGCGTTTTTCAATAGTGGGTGTTTTGTCCTGCCTTATATTACTCGGATGTGATCTTGAAAAGGATAGTCAAAGATTATCTTCGCAAAATATCATTTCTTTAAAGGGTGTGATAGCTGAACAGATTCAGTTGGTCGGTTTCCC
The DNA here is from genome assembly GCF_052467325.1 of Microbulbifer maximicatervae (SeqCode). Taxonomy (NCBI): domain Bacteria; kingdom Pseudomonadati; phylum Pseudomonadota; class Gammaproteobacteria; order Cellvibrionales; family Microbulbiferaceae; genus Microbulbifer; species Microbulbifer maximicatervae (SeqCode). Next base: position 3,148,645 of record NZ_CP174310.1, on the reverse strand, counting down.
TGAGCAGCAATACTTGTTGCTATCTAGTAAATATAAGGGGCTGGTGCTTGTAGATGAGTCCGCAAAAATACAAGTTCAAAATGATGCCAGAGTAGAGGCACTTGCAATTCAGCCAAAGGAAGATGGTAGCTACCTGGTGGCGGCTTACGAAGAGCAGGAAGCGCAATTACATCTATATCAATTATTTACTGATCTAAACGATGATTTGCGGCTTCAACTTTTAGGAAAGCTTGAGAATGCCAAGCCTGTGAGCGCACTCTGTTTTTCACTACAAGCAGGAAGAGATCACCTGGTTGCCATTGGAGAGGACGGACTGGGGTTTGAGTACCTGCTTTCTCCCAGCGGTGGGCACTGGGACTTTACCGAGATCCGCCCAATATATTTGGGGGAGGAGGTTAATAGTTGTAGCGTGGATAACCGTCGGGGGCGATTACTGGTATCACAGCCGCCTGTAGGGATATTGGCATTGAATGCCGATGCAGAGCGAGATGAGGAGCGTGAGCTTTTAATCTCGGCGAAACGGCTCGGTGATGATTTCGGCAGCTTGCGATTGGGTTATCAGCAGGACCAAATCTGGATTGCTGTGGAACAGGGAGTACAGGCTTTCGACTTGTCAGGAAGTGGTATGCCCGACCACTCTTGGACATTGCCTGCAGAAAGTCCTGCCTCTATAGCAGTTTTTGGTGATAGGTTGGCCGTGTTAAATGATAAGCAGAGTGAAATAACCTATTTCCCGATAAATACCAAACTGACCAGAGTTACAGATAATCCGCTTGAGATTATTCCCACTATTGCCGCCAGGGGACAAACTGACCCCGTTCACTCTTATGGGGATGCTGCCGATGATCCCGCCATTTGGGTGAACCCTCATTCGCCGGCAAACAGCCTGATTTTTGCTACAGATAAAAAAAAGGGGCTCAATATCTATCATCTATCAGGCGGCTTAAAACAGCACTTTCCGGTAGGCAGGGTTAATAATGTTGATATCCGTAAAATTTCCCACCCCGATATCGATGCGATTGCCGTTGCCTCTAATCGTACTAATCCCGGTTTGGATCTATTTTCTATCAGTATAACGGGCGAGGTGGGGTATCTTGGATACCGGGGTATAGGGCTTCATGATCCCTATGGCTTGTGCCTGCAACAGGACGATAGTGGGCTTTATGCCTGGGTTTCTGACAAGGAGGCCAGCTTGCATCAGCTCAAAATCAATGTCTCTGAGTCCTCCAATGAGTTTGAGATTGAGCAGGGTATCCAGTTTGATGACTATGGACAGGTTGAAGGCTGTGTTGTGGATGACCAGTTCGGAACCCTGTTTTTTGCTGAGGAGGACCGGGGGATTTGGCGGCTGGACCTAAAGTCCTTATCAGAGGCCTCTCCAGAGTTGGTGGCAGAAGTGGATGGTGAAAAGCTGGTGGCAGATATAGAGGGATTGGCACTTTATCAGGATGGCGACAAGGGCTATCTAGTGATATCCAGTCAAGGTAATGATAGCTATGCACTATTCAGCCGTAGTGGGAATGAATTTATTACCCATTTTCGGGTTGGTATGAACCCCCAGTTAGGTGTGGATGGCAGTTCGGAGACCGATGGTTTGGCCGTTACCAGTTCAGCTTTGGGTGCGGAATATCCTCAAGGTTTGTTAGTTGTTCAGGATGGGCGCAACCGAATGCCCAGCGCAGCCCAGAATTTTAAATTGGTTGATTGGAGGGATATCAATCGTCTGTTGTCTCACTAGCGGTATCGGGGTTTTCCGGCTGGCTTAAATTGTTAATATTGCGGGCTCTCTGAACCAGGTAAACCAGAGAGCTTGCAAGTATCACTCCAACGATATCGGCGGCCAGATCAAGTAAGTCAAAAGTCCTTGAGCGAACAAATGCCTGGCTTATTTCTTCAATCAGGGCAAAGCCAAGCACTGCGATAGCACCATAGTAAACTCTAATAAAGCCGAGCTTAAAATAAGTGGCGCGGGTGGCAGGTATCAGGATAAGGCCAAAAGTACCAAACAAGGCGATATGGCCTAGTTTATCGCCATAGGGCATAGCACGGACAAGGTCAAAAAATATACTATTCGATCCGGTATTGGCTAGATAGATAATCCAAAGAATAAAGAGAAAAAATAGTAAGGCTGAAGCCTTGAGAAATCTTGACATAATACTTATTGATACAGTTTTGTCTAATCTTGTGAAGCTTGGCTATTGATTTTATAGATATCTGATTGGATCGGAAAGATAGGCCGTTTGGCTATGTGAATTATCCAGAATGTGATGGCTCAGTATCAATTATTTTCGACTTACAGTCCCTACATAGGTAGGCGATACCATTAACATCTAGTGATTTACTTCTAGATCGAAACTCATAGGGCTCCATATTTTTCTTACAGTCGGTGCAAATAGGTGGGTTTTCAAGTTTTTCTTGCTCTAGTTGTTTTTTTGTTCCGAATATTAACAGCACAAACACTATAAGAATGGTCCATTGAAAATTGTCTGGCTGCCTAGAGCTTCTCGAAACGAAGATTGAGTAAATTAATAGTATAGAAACTATTGTAATGTATATAATTGAATGAGTTTTTTTGGTTTCTTTTAGCGTGTTTTCATAATCTATTTTCGCTCGATAGTCTTCTTGGTATTCCTCCAGATCTTTTTCATTCAGTATTTTATTCTTTTTGTTGTTCATTTTAGAATGTATTAGTTAATGGCTGCTTATAGAGAGGAGTTCTATCAGTATTTAACAGGGGTTTATCATTAAAAATGCATACTCCACCCCATAGTGATAGCTTCACTATCTATTTCATCCAGAAACGTATCGCCCCCAATTTTTGAAAACTGTTCCCACTCTATCCGTAGGCTCCACTTACCCCTATAGCTATAGTTAATACCAGCACCATAAGCCCAGTGGAATCCATTGCTGCTATCGGTTAATTCACCTCTGACTGGAGTTAATTGTTCTATTAAACTTCCATCTTCAAGCTGGTATAGGATAAAAACTTCACCCTTCTGAATCTCATTGGTTTCCGCGTACCAGATGCCGGTGCCAAGTTTCCCAAATAAGCTAAATGACTCTCCCAGGGGAAGATACGCCAGGGAAAATATATTGAAAAGCTGGCTATCAAAATCAGAGAAATAGTTTAAATATTCACCATCCCCATATGAGATATGGGTATTCAGCTGGTACTTATTGAAATTTTGATAGCTGGCTTCAATTGCCAGGTAAGGTGTCCATCGAATTCCTGCAAATAGTTTCCAGGCGTTATTTTTATCATCACACCGACTGAGATCCACTTGATCTAAGCTGGCGCTAATTTGTTGAACTCGCTTTTCTGCTTCGCTACACAAGTTATTGGCATGCTGGTTACCGAAAGAAATACCAGCATATTTGTGTGAGTAGAAATCGGCGCAAGCAAGGGCTGGTAAGGAAAGTAGAAAAATAATGAATAGGGGGCTAAAGCGGTTCATGGCTTGACCTTGTTTAGCTTATATGGGGGACCGCTGAAGCTGATTTTAGAGTGAAATTTTATTAAGGCAACCACCAAAATAATAACGTCTTTTAGATTGGTCGAAGGTAGGACCTACTCTATTAACTGGATTTGTCGCCTAAAGGTAGAGTTCCCAGTAATAGTTTGCGGGAACTCTATCTAATTAGTTTAAAGTTATAGGTGTCAATTAACAAAATTCAAAAAAGCCGCCCTAAACCCAGTGATAGTGTTTCTGCATTGAAGTCTACTCCAGTGGGCTCCAGTTTCTCCCACTCCAGTCTCCAAATCCAGTGATTCCTATAGACATAATTCATACCGACCCCAACTCCCCAGTGAGGGCCTTTGTGGTTTTGGGACTTGTCTTTATCGAACGTCTGAAGTTGTGCCGTGAATTGTCCATTGGATAATTGCTGGGGGAGATAAAATTGAGCGGATTGTTGCTCTGATAATTTCCCTCTCCAAGCTCCAGTCCCGACTCTGGCAAACATATTTATATTGGAGTTAACAGGATAAAAACCCAATAAAAAGGCGGTCAATAAATGTGTTTCAACCTGGTATGCAGCCTTTGCATACTCTCCATTTTCATTATTGGTATAAAAGCTGCTTTGCGCAGCTGAAGGTTTTAGATAGCTGATTTCAAGGGCGAGGTATCTGTTCCAGCGCAAGCCGCCATAAAACTTAATCGTACTGCCGCTACTATTGCAATGAAAGCGTCCGTCTGTGGATCCTTGAGGAATCTGTGATTTTATCCGGGGGTTTGCAGATGAGCAAAATTGAGGATAAGAGGTTTCACCGAGGGTAGCCCCAATATATTTCCTGTTGGCAAAGTCAGCGCTGGTATTTGTAGCGAAAGTGAATATAAGGCTGGAAAAAAGCTTATTTTTAAGGTGGTCTTAAAATTATTCATGATCTGTCCTGTGCTTTGTTTATTTTTATTTAAAGCACAGTAAAGCTAGATCAGGGCTTTTACTTAACAAGTCATTGGCGTGAGGGCCTTTAGGTATCAGGCCCTGTATTCAAAGTCAGAGTAAGCAGTTGGCTGTTAATTTCTAAATGCCAAGCTTTGCCCGCATCTCCGAGAGTCTTTTCGAATTTTCTTCCTTGGAAAGTGGTGAGCCGGGGTTTTCCTCCAGCTTTAATTGCTCTGGAGCGGTTAGCTTTTCTCCCCCCAGGACTCGTTCACATATTTTTCGATAGTGCTCGGCAAAGACCGGGTAGGCGATAGACTCGGGGTTATTGGCAAGAAAAAACCAGTTGGATTCCCTCCCCGCGTGGTAGATCGCTAAGTGGCTCCAGTTGTAATTGGTTTTGGGGCTGGGGGCATTGCAGGCCTCGCGATAGGCGGCGCGAGCTTCCGGTAAACCATTCTCCCCAGCGGCGCACAGCTGCAGCATTTTATGTACGGTGGGCAGGTACTCGCTTTGCAGGATCGCTCGCTTGGCACCCTGCATAATATCCTGGGGAGCGAAAGCAAGCAGGGCCTCCAGCCAGAGGCGCTTAGCGTGGTGAAGGGTTTCAGTGTCTGGAAACGCTGCGCTGAACTGGTTGTGATAATTCAGTTTAAACAGCGCAAATACTTCATTGATTGCGCGCTTCTTTTCGTTCAGCAGTTCCTGGCCCTGTTCACTACCAGTTTGTGTCTGTGAGTATGTCGCCGATTGACCGGTCGCGGGTGCGCTGGTTGGTGTTGTTGTGGGAGTCTTGTGGATTGCCATAAGAGTTTCCTATTGCCAGTTTGTTGCGCTCCGCCCACTGGTGGCGCGCGTGACGCACAAATACGGCGTCCCAGCTTTTACGTGCGGCATTTTGACCGCGCCAGTAAATAATAAATTCCGGAACCAGGGATAGAGCAAAGTCGCGATCTATCTCGCATTGGTTCATCAAATGACTCAGGCAGTCACCACTGGGCTGCCAGTTGCGGGAGATAGGTTTGGCCACCGGGTTTTTCTCAATACCCTGGCAGTAATAGGCCCACTCTTCCCGCGCATACTCGATAAACAGTTCACCCCAGCGGGCACTGTGGCCACCGCGCTCGGTCCATTTATAAATAAATTCCGGTAGCAATTCGGCGGCAAAGCGCGGATTGATGGCCAGGCGCTGCAACTGCTCCCAGGTGTGCTCGCTGGGCTGCCAGTCGCGGGACATAGCAGTGGGCTTGCGTTTTTCGATAAATGGCGTGTCCTGCTTCTCCCAGTCTTCCATGATCCAGTCATTGAATTCCAAATCCCAGGAAATGGACTGCTTGCCACTGGAGCGGTGGTAATCGAGAAAGCGCTGTAGGCCGCGGCCGACAAAAGTGCTGGGGACTCCCTCGTCCGCCAGCTTGCGCAGGGTCTCATCGCTGGGTTGCCAGCCGTTGGGCAGTGGCTGCTTGCGCTGAGCCGTTGCGCGAAAAGCCTCCCACTTGCTTTTAACCTGGCGCAGGAACAGGGAGCCAAAGGAGTGGCGGGGCTCGGCGCGCTCGCGCCAGTAAGTGACAAACTCCGGCAGTTGCTCCCTTACAAAGTGCTCGGGAATACCCAGCTGGGCGATACGCGCCATGGTTTCACTATCCGGCTGCCAACTGGGGGCAATGGTGTTGGCATTGCGGTTGGATGGGGTAGGGGGTGTTGCCATCGGGCGCTTGTATTCACCGGGCAGGGCGAACTTCAGAATCTCGCTACTGCCGAATGGTGCCGCCCCCAGCAGAAGGGCACCCTGGTTGCGCAAGCTGGTGGCTACCCGTTGGATATCCGCTGCCTGCCAGAAGGGCAGCAGCAGATATAGCTGCTCCCCCTCGGCGGTATACCAATCCCGGCCTCCGTAGGGCTCCAGGGGAAGGAATGGAGCCAGGTCGCCAAGTGCAGTGAGCAGCACAGCTTCCTCCAGGCCGACAGTGGCAGCCAGAGAAGGAGAGATACTCAGGGGTCTTTCGGGGAGCAGGGGATGTGTCATGGCGCGATAATAACATTCCGTCGCATCGCATGCGCGATCATTGGCGAATCCTCAGCCTTTTCCTGCCCCTGGTGCCAACCACTAAGCTGAAGGATGAATTGACTGCGAAATTTCGGCAGACGGTGCGCTGCCAACTGTTGCCTTCCCCTAGCGGTAAGGTTGTAACTTTGTCGCTGTAATTGGTGTTGCGGGAGAGCAAGATGACGAAGGAGCAACAATCTGCGCCAACGGTGTTCCGTTTGAGTGGAGTCAATTGTGCCGGTTGTATCAACAAAATTGAGACTGCGGTTAAGGCCGTAGCCGGGGTGACTGATGCCCGGGTAAACCTGTCCGATAAAATCCTGTCGGTATACGGCCCGGCGGAGGCTGAATCCTGTATCGAAGCCGTCCGAGGCGCGGGCTACGGCGCTGAACTCCTGCGAAGTAGTGAACGAGAGCAGCGCGCGGAACAGCGGGAGCAGACACAGCGGCACTACCGCCAGCAGTTGTGGCGCTCGGCATTTGCTCTGGGCGTGGGCGTGCCAATGATGGCTTGGGGGCTGATCACTGACAAGGTATCGGTGAATACCCCTGCGGAGCAGCTGGCCTGGGGTGCTATGGGGCTGATTACCCTGGCAGTGCTGGTCTTCTGTGGCGGTAACTTCTTCAGCGGTGCCTGGAAGGCACTGCGCCACCACAATGCCACTATGGATACGCTGGTGGCCCTGGGCACGGGAACGGCCTGGCTCTTCTCCATGCTTGTAGTATTGGTCCCCCATCTCTTACCGGAAGCGGCACGACATGTGTATTTTGAGGCCAGTGCCATGATTATTGGCCTGATCAGCCTCGGCCAGGCACTGGAAATTCGGGCTCGCGGGCGCACCAGTGCCGCAGTGGAGAAGCTGTTGGAGCTCCAGGATACATCCGCGCGGGTATTGAGAGACGGCCGAGAGGTGGATCTGCCTATCGAGCAGGTGCAGCAGGGAGACCAGCTGCGCGTCCGCCCCGGCGAGAAAATTCCGGTGGATGGCACTGTGCTTGAAGGGCGCAGCCTGGTAGATGAATCCATGCTCACCGGGGAACCAGTGCCGGTGAAAAAGGCGGAGGGTGACAGCCTCGCCGCCGGCACCCTGAATAAAAATGGCAGCCTGTTGTTTCGCGCAGATAAAGTGGGTTCCGACACCCGCCTCGCGCAGATTATCGAGATGGTAAAGAATGCCCAGAGCTCCCGGGTACCTATCGCGCGCTTGGCGGACAAGATTTCCGGCATCTTTGTGCCAGTGGTGATGATTATTTCCCTGGTGGCCGCACTGGTTTGGTTCAACTTGGGCCCCGATCCTCGGGTTGCCCATATGTTAGTAGTACTGACTTCGGTGCTGATTATCGCCTGTCCTTGTGCCTTGGGTTTGGCTACTCCCATGTCGGTTATGGTGGGGGTCGGCAAAGGTGCCGAGTACGGTGTATTGGTGCGCAACGGCAAGGCCCTGCAACAATCCTGCACTCTGGATGTCCTGGTTGTGGATAAAACCGGGACTCTCACCGAGGGTTCTCCGCGTCTGACAGATATCGATAGTGATGGCGACAGTGATGAACTGCTGCGTTTAGTGGCGAGCCTGGAGCAGGGCTCAGAGCACCCCTTGGCTGAAGCCATAGTGACGGCAGCTCACGATAAAAACCTTGAATTGCAGTCTCCAGCCAACTTTGAAGCCATCACAGCTCACGGTGTGAGTGGTGATATCGGTGGCAGTCACGTGCTGTTGGGGAATACCAAGTTAATGCAAAAGGAAGCCATTTCCCTGGATGTCTGGAATGAGCGGGCAGCCACGTTGGCTGCGGCGGGGCGCACGGTGATGTACGCCGCCGTGGACGGCAAGTTGCGGGGGATTATTGCCGTAGCCGATCCGATTCGCGCTGATGCGCAAGCTGCAATCGAGCGACTGAGCAAACTGGGTTTACGCATTGAAATGCTTACCGGGGACAATCACGGCAGTGCTGAAGCGGTTGCCCGGCAACTGGGCATCGATCGAGTTCACGCAGAACTATTGCCGGAAGATAAAGAGGGGATCGTCGCTGAATTGCAAAAAAAAGGCGAGCGAGTGGGTATGGTGGGTGACGGGATTAACGATGCCCCGGCCCTGGCGCGGGCCGATGTGGGCTTTGCGATAGGTGCCGGTACCGATGTTGCTATTGAGAGCGCCGATGTCACCCTGATGCGTTCCTCCCTGCACGGGGTCGCCAATGCCGTGGAGTTGTCCCGGGCCACTTTGCACAACATCAAGCAAAACTTGTTTGGAGCTTTTATTTATAACACTCTGGGTATTCCCATCGCCGCCGGTGTCCTCTACCCGATTACGGGTATGTTACTGAGCCCCATTGTTGCCGGTGGTGCTATGGCGCTTTCCTCCCTGACGGTGGTCAGTAATGCCAACCGCCTGCGCTTCTTTAAACCATCGGAGGCTCGCTAAATGGCTGAAGTTCTCGTAAATATCGTCGGTGTGCTGATGATTCTGGCTGTTATCTGGTGGTTTTGGTTGGGGCCAAAAAGAAGTGCCAGTAAGGCGACGCCGAGCACGGATAATTTACAGATTCTGGTTAAGGATGGAGTTTACGAACCGGATCTTATCCGCCTGCCCGCCGGTCGCACAGCGACTTTGCATTTTCACCGGGAGGACCCAAGTCCCTGCTCCGAGTGGGTATTGTTTCCAGACTTGGAAGTCAGCGCTCAGCTTGCCCTGAACCAGGACACCTTGGTGGAAATACCAAAAGCCGAGCCGGGTGAATACCCGTTCAACTGCCAGATGCAAATGTATCGGGGCACATTGATACTGGAGTAACAGTAAATGTGATTCTCTATGGGTGTGTAATAATTCCCCGGGCCAAGACGACATAGATTTAACCAATACCCCAGAGCCGCCTTTCACCTGTATGGAGAGAGGGGCTCTGGTCAGGCTGGTGACTAAGCTCTAATTTGTTAAGAGGTCGTCAACAAATGTCATTCTTTCTTCGAAAACTTCCCTTCGCCCTGGTGGCCATCGCCTTTGCGCTTATTGCGGTGGCGCTTTTTTCCGGCCAATGGGGTGGTATCAAGCGCGTATTTGAATTCTACGGTGTCACTAATGAGGAGGTGCTTTCCTCTATACGTTTACTGACCGCTATTATTTTTTCAGTCGCCGCTATTTTGGGGGCACTCGCCCTTCGCTTTGAGCGGGTTGTTAAGCCCCTGGCAATCCTTCTGATTTTAATATCGCTAGTGCCCCTACTGAGTCTTCTTGGCAGCGGCCATTGGATCGACTCCCTGGGCGGCTTTCCTGCAATTGGCTCAGGACAGGGGATAATTAAGTACTTTGCCCTGTTAACCTTGGGTATTACCTGGTTGTATCGGGATTCGTTGAGTCCACTAAAGTTGATATGGCTCAATTATTTCCCTGTCGGCTTGGTATTACTCTGGATTGGTGGGATGAAATTCACAGCGCTTGAGGCTGAGGGGATTGAAGGCCTGGTAAGCACTTCGCCACTGATGTCGTGGTTATACAGTGTATTTAGCGTGCAGATGGCCTCAAATCTTATCGGTATATATGACTTGATTGCGCTGGCTATCCTCGCCTTGGGTATTTATATCCGGCAGCTGTTTTGGCCGGGACTATTGCTTTGTGCCGCAGTATTTATAACAACACAGACCTTCCTCTACTCCTACCCAGGCAGTTGGGTAGCTCCCTGGCAACTTAGCTCCAGCGGTATTTTTATTATTAAAGACCTGTGGTTTATCGCAAATCTGATATTAATCTTGGGCTTTAGAAACTCCATGATTAAATCTTAAAGCTGATGGGGTCAAAGAGTTGTTCTGAGGCCCCAAAATATCGGTTTTGATTCATTGGGGATACTATTTGTTAGATATCGAAAGGTGGCATTTTCTGTGGGCTCAGGGATATCTGGCCGGTATGAATTCAGTGAGGTGAAAGCTTTAAAAAACTAATATTTTTAATTTTCATTGGAAAACCCTCTGCCCGATTAGTTATAGAAGAAGTATTGGTCGTTGTTTTCTAGGTTTTTTCTGTTTCTATTTTGTCGTGGGTGCACCGTGTTTTTTTGCCGGTAAGCGATAGGTGGAGTTAGTTAGGGTTTCATATTGATTTCCGGGAGGATTTAAGTGTGAAATTCATAGTTCTTCCATATTTTGTTTTTATATTTTCATAAACGTTATTTTCGGGTTTGTACCTGATTACTTTTGCTGGAATAAAGTTCCATCAAAGGTGCTGCATATTGATATTTTGTTGTAGTAAAGTTCCGATAATGTGGTCTTTCTTTGTTTTAGATTGTCATTTTTATATTTTGCAAGAAGTTGTTTTGTCATTATTTGTATTTTTATTTTGGTGTGTATATGGAACTTTTAATGGGATGGTATTTATTAAAAGTTGGACTTATCTTTCGGTGACACGCTAAAGGTTGTTTGTCTGAATTATAAAAATAATAGGAACCGTGCCAGTTAGTGGCGGTCCATAACTCTGTCGCTAGCGTTGCAGGATTTACATCCTCTAAAAGTAAAAGTTTGTGTTTAGCTGGGGAAGGAAGTTGAACGCAAAGTAATAAATGGGCAGAGATATGATTCTACGTAAGAAAAAATTAGCATCCGTATTTAAACAACCGATAGTCAATCGCACATTAATGGCAGTGGTATTAGCCGGTGCCAGTTCTAATGCTTTCAGTCATGGTTATGTTGAGGCTGCTGACGGTGGTGTAGCTTCTGCGCGCGGTACTTTGTGTAAATACGCATTAGATACCGGTGAAATGAACTTGAATTGCGGTGCAGTTCAGTGGGAACCTCAGAGTATTGAAGGTCCTGAAGGCTTTCCCGATAGCGGCCCTGCCGATGGGCAGATTGCCAGTGGAGGAAGCAGTGCCTGGTCTGAGCTTAATGAACAGACATCAGATCGCTGGGTAAAAAATTATATTAGCTCCGGTTGGCAAACCTTTAAATGGTACTTCACCGCCAATCATGTAACTCGTGATTGGAAATACTATATTACTAAAGAAGATTGGAATCCGAATTCAGTCTTGACTCGTGATCAATTTGATCTCGATCCATTCTGTGAGATAGATGGCAATTATGAACAGCCAGATGTAAATACAACTCATGAGTGTCAGGTGCCGGATCGCGAGGGCTATCATGTAATTCTGGCTGTTTGGGATGTGGGTGATACGGTTAACGCTTTCTACAATGTTATCGATGTAGAGTTCGATGGCGATAATGTCACTAATACCGAGTGGAGCGCTGCGGGTACCATCAATCCGACGCAGGACTTGAACGTTGGCGATAAAGTATATACCCGCGTATTTGATGGCTCAGGTGAAAACTCATCTTACAGCACTGTTTTGGAAATTGCCTCCGAAGAGCAGGGCATCGCTGAAAACTGGTCACACGATTTGGCTGAGTTGATTAATGCAGAGCAGACCGATATCCGCGCCGGTGATTTTGATGGTGATAATAGTTTTGAACCTCTGTACGGTATCAACCGAATTTATCTGAAAGATGGCAGTGGCCTGGAAAATGTCGAGATCGGTTACGAGTTGAGCGAAGAAGAACCCAGCTATGAAGTAACGGTAAGTGGCCTTGAAAGTGAATACACAATTACCGGTGGTGCTATTTCTCTAGACTTGGCTCTCAGTGCAACGGGAGATGTCAGCGTTGAGGTTACAGTGGTGAATCATGGCGGTGATACTTTAGCAAGCTATAGCAATAACATTGATGATGGTGATACTGCCAGTACTAGCTTGACCCTTTCAGAGACTGTAGCAGGGCACCATATGGTTGTAGTGGTGGTAAAAGACCGCGATGGCAACATGGTTGATCAAAACACTCTGAACTTCTACCTGGTTGAAGATACCTCTGGTGATGATGACTCCTCGAATGGGGATGACGATACTTCCAATGGGGATGACGATAGCTCCAACGGCGATGACGACACCTCCAATGGAGACGACGATACTTCGAACGGGGACGACGATACTTCGAACGGAGATGATGATAGCTCCAATGACGATGATCAATCTTCGAGTGATCAGGATTACGATTATGTCTTCCCTAGAGGTCATAGAAACTATGCTGCGGGCACCAAAGTTCTGGGCCGTGACGGTAATGTCTACGAATGTAAGGACTCTGCTTACTCCCACTATTGTAAGGAAGTAAAAAGAGGTGCAGTACAGTTCGAGCCAGGTGTTGGTGGGAACTGGGAGATACTCTGGGAAAGACTGTAATTTATTCCCGATAAAATAAAAAAGGCCCCTTTGGGGGCCTTTTTTATAGGTAAACTAGTTGGTAATAGATGGCCTTTTAGGGAAGCGATTTAAGCTTGGTAATAACTTAAAAACATCGCTGCGGTGCGCTCGGCCAGTGTCTCTTGCTCGGCGGAACTCGGTGGGCCGGAGAGTTGGAGTAACTGAGGCCAGTAGCAACCACCCTTAATCAGGTTGTGAATCTGCCCACTGGCGACCTCTATGTCGAGAGACTTTAGTCGCCCATCAGCTACGGCAGATTTAATCCAGCGCTGCACCCCGGTTTCATGGGCCTTATATTTTTCCATTTCCTTCTGTAGTGCTTCTGGCTGGTGGAAGAAGTAGTCGAAGGCCATGCGGTTAAGCTCAATATACTGCGGGTTGCAGATCGTTTTTATTTCCTGCTCTAACAGTGTACGGAGTTGTGACTGCATATCACTATCTGGGTTGTAGTCACAACCGGAGGGCTGGGTGGCTTGCTGCCAGAGTTCACCGATCAAATACATCACCAGGGCTTCTTTACTGGAGAAGTGGTTGTACACGGTGCGTTTTGATACCTGAGCTCGGGCTGCCAGCTCGTCCATACTCGTGCCCTGCACCCCCAGCTCCTGAAAAGCCTGCTTGGCGGCATCAATAATAGCTTGGCGTTTCAGCTCACTTCTGGTTGGTTTTTTTTCAGTCATGGGTATCTCTGTGAAATCTGGGCCGGGGGATTCCATTGCCGGCGAGTTACTTCTTACGCAAATTTTACACTATATAGTTTACTTTTATATAGTTAGTTTGTACACTGCACTGTATAGTTTACATGGTAAGTGAAATGAAGAAGCGCTGGTGGATTCTGGCAGGAGTGATTGTTATGTCGGTAAGTCTCTTTGGTAGCTGTACAAATCAACCCGAGAAGTTCCGCAACAGTGATACGGACTACAAAGTCAGTAGTGGCGGTATAGTTGAGATGATTGGCGCCTACATTAAGGCGGATCGTACAGCCCCCGCACCGGTGAAGCCAATTCCATTGCGGCAGATTCCCGCCGCAGAGCTGGCAGCCCCTGTCGCTGAGAGTGCCGTATATCGCCTTGGGCACTCCACAGTACTGATTCGAATGGATGATCAGTATGTTTTGACAGATCCGGTATTTAGCAAGCGGGCATCCCCGGTTCAGTGGCTGGGCCCAAAGCGCTTTCATCCATTGCCCATAGATATTCGAGACTTGCCTTCGATTAAAGCGGTCGTTATCAGCCATGATCACTACGATCATTTAGACAAAAATAGTATTCGCGGACTGAAGGATAAAGTAGAGCAATTTGTCGTTCCTACCGGGGTGGGGAGTCGTTTGCGTAATTGGGGAATTCCGGCCGAAAAAATTGAGGAGTTGGCCTGGTGGGAATCGTTTGCCCTGGGCAGTTTGCACTTTACCGCGACTCCGGCTCAACATTTTTCCGGGCGTGGACTAACGGATAAAGACTCAACACTGTGGGCCAGCTGGGTAATTGAAGGGCGCGAGGGCCGTATATTCTTTAGCGGTGACAGTGGCTATTTTAGTGGCTTTCGTGAAATTGGTGAGCGATTTGGTCCGTTCGACCTGACACTGATGGAAACGGGTGCTTACAACAAGCTTTGGAGCTCGGTTCATATGTTGCCCGAAGAGAGTGTACAGGCACATCTCGATCTTGGAGGGCGAGCAATGTTACCTATCCACAACAGTACTTTTGATCTTGCCCTACACGATTGGTATGAACCCCTGGAGCGCGCACAGGCGGCAGCCAAAGACCAGGGTGTCACTTTGGTAACGCCTATCATTGGAGAGGTTGTTCGTCTGCGATCTCCCACCACAACAAAGGCCTGGTGGAAAGATGAGGTGAGGGCAGCTGATAATTTAAACCTAGTGACTAAATAGCTCGGATTTGAAGTTTATATTCGAAGGAGTGGGCAAATGTATTGTGGTTTGTGGCTCAGGTTGGGTGTAATTTAAATTGCTAAGCATAGGGTTACCAGAGTTAAGCTCCGGTAACCCCAATTTTTTATTCAGAAGTAGACGTCCTGGAAAATATTATTTCCTTTTAGTCTCTAAACATTGCAACTGCTTTTCCAAGAATCTCATACTGTGATCTTACAAGTGGCAGAGTTTTTACACCAAAATAACTGTACTTATCATGTTCATTATTCCCAGCTGTGCGCCAGACAAAGGGAAAGATTGTTACAATTTTTTCATTACTTGCAGCAAAATCATAAGCATCCCAAGCACGGAGAACTAACTCCTCTTCCGTCATGACACTATAGCTTGGGCTGTCGGTTTTAAATGCGCGGGGTACTATGTGGTATTTTACATCCATGTCTTGTGTTGCATACATAAGGTCGTTAACAACATCGGACTGAAAATTTTTATGCTTGTAGTAATCCGCGCCAAATAAATCATAATTATTTGGGGGGGCTGGTAATCTGGAGCAGATTCTAACGCATTCTCCCTCGTATTTACTCTTCATTTCTCCGACGGTGTCTTTTGTAAAAGTTATACCTCTACGTGCATTGGGGAAATCCGCCTTGAGTAGAAGCCCTATTTCCTCCAGGTACTCCTTTAAGTCATCATTGTCCATATCTGAGCGATGATATGGCTCGTCAAGAGGATCAAACGCATAGATCATGTCTTCGTAAGGTTTTAGCTTTTCCTTGGCTTCTAACCAACGTTCATAATAATCACTGTTCTTTTTATAGCCGTCATCATAACCACTAAAGAAAATTGATTGAAGTGATATCCAGACTTTGGTACCACTGCTTTTAGCAATATCCATATATGTATCAACCTTTCCATAGTCAATATTGACAAAAGTTGACAATGTTGCAGCATCAGGAATGTCGTCTTTTTCCCATCCTGACTGGTAGAAGCCAAATGCTTCTAGATGATCAGGAACAACATTTCCTGGGTCAGCATAGAGGGGGATAGATACAGGCCCATGGATTATCACCATTGGCGGTTCTTTTAAATCCATTGCCGGGGTGGGTTCTACTTCTTCTGCCACTAGAGAACTTGAGATTGCAGTCAAAAAACAAGTACAAATAGATAAAATTTGAAAGTGTTTCATCGATAAACTCCTTTTATTGCTCAATATGATGCTCTATCTAAGTTTTATTTGGGGTTTGCTTTTTGTGTGAATAGCTAGGTTAGAATGTCGTTTGATACTATATGTTGATATGTAAACTATAGTAGCTTGGCAGTCTATAGTCTTTATTAAACTAGCTTTATTTTATTGATCTTTCAAAAGGTTTTCCCTTTCAGTAATATATTCAATATTGGTACGATTTAACCAGTCAGCTTGATTTGCTTGACTGGGTATGCATTTTTTATGCGTTATTACAACACTAAACATGTTAACATATGAGGGTTGGTTGTTCTTGTCCTTTTGTGTGGCAACCTGTAAAGAGGTACCTGGGAAAATCAGATAACTGCTAAAATTAGTGTTTTATCACAATCTGCATTATTTTTTCCTTTTGTTCTCTAAAACAACATTTCCTGGATTGATAGTTGCCCGGAATCCCCGTCCGTAAATTGAAAATTAATTATTCTCTCAAGATCACATAACGTTGTTTTTCGAGAGAAGTTGATTAGCCAGGAATCGTAGGTGTCTCAATTGTGTTGTCTGAATAAAACAGCTCCTGTGTTTCGGTAATATGGCTGATAAACAGGCTGTCGACCACCGCAGTATGATTGAGTATACGGATAAAGAAGCTCGCACCTTCCTTGGGTAGAAGATGAAGTTGCTTTTCTCCAGCTGATAATAGCTCTAAGTTGGCCCATTTTTTATATTGAAAAGCACTGGTGAAATCCATATATATTTATCTCCTTTTATTTTTAGTAAATACGATTTTTAATCGTATGCTAATTGAGCTTGAGTTCATCTAGTTGCCGATTTATCGCCGCCGTTTTACTTTTATCCTGGTTGCGAGAAATTTCTAGTGCTTTCTTCAAAATATAAGAAGCCTCTGAGATTTCGCCATTCTGTTGTAACGCCTGGGCCAAACTTTGGTGGGCGTCAATAGAATTTGGCCGATATTCCACCCATCGCCTTGCGACATTGATGGCTTCTTGGATGCGACCATCCTTTAGTAACAAATTGGTGATATAGCTCAATTTGTTAACATTTCTCCAACGTGTAGCCCTGGGTAAAATAGGAAAACCGTATTTCTGTGAGAGTGATTCATAGAAGTGATCGATATTTTGCAAGGCGTCACCAGATTGGGATATCAATTCTCGATAATTTGCGGACCACTCGTCGTGGGGGTAGTTAAGCTCAATGGCCGATAGCGCGGCTTTTATAAAGGCACCGTAATGGTTTTCATTGTTAATAATTTCTATTTTTAATTTTAGATCCTCTTTTACGTAAGGCGATAGTTTGGTGTTAATTTGACTTAAGATTTTTTCATGGCGCTTATCTTTACGCATATCACTGTCGGCCATGGCGAAATAAAAAGCACTGATCTTATTTGATGAGGTCTGCATATTTGTGGTTATTTCATCAATAAAAGTACTCTCTGAAGTGGGCCCCATACCAAATATATCGGCTGCAGATAAAAAGAAGTAAGACTGAAACAATCCAGGTTTGTTAGTTAGGGCGTAGAGAGGAAAGATGCTGCTAGTTGAAACACCAATAATCATTCGATTGTTGAGTGCGCGGTAATTACTTTCTAAATATGGGAATAGTTCTTCAGTTAGAAATTTACTATAGGCCTCAGGGTCTCCCAGGGCGCTAAATTTCTCCTCTGCGGTATGTGTCCACATTCCATGTAGGTAGGTTTCCGGTTCATCACCACCATCATTAAGGCTGATTACAATACTTTCCGGCATACGTTCTACGCTACTTAGATGCTTTACTACCCCGGTTAAGGCGTGGAAAAATTCTTTGCCGTGAGTGCCATTAATAAAGATAACCGGGTATCTATGCTGCTCTGATGCTTGGTGGAACGTTTGCGGTAAATATATGTTGATTGGTATTTCACGACTCAAGATTCTGGATGAGAAAAGAATTTCATCGCCATAACTCAGGTGTTTGGTCGTGTTAACAGAAGAGTGGCTCTGTGGGCTTTCAGGTTCTGCTGATAGTCCCACACACAGTAAAGAAACTGCGATTAACAGTATTCGGGGAAAAATCATATCACCGGCATCCTTGCTGAATTTAAATTTTCTTAAAAAGGCGATTAAGATCTATTAGATGCTATGACAGATTGAGGGGGTGGTAAAGTTGGTTACAGATGATGCGAAGTGGTACAACTTGTATAGATATAAAAAGTTGGATTTTTTCAAAACCAAGCTCTAAACCCCAGTACCCATACGGTTGAGTCCACATCCTCGCCTTCTTCACGGGCGAAATCAGCGGCATTTCCCACTTCCCGTTCATAGTGGACGCCGATATAGGGTGAGAACTTCCTGGTGACTTCATACATGAGCCGAAAGCCGACTTCCGCTTCCGATAAGCCGGAGCCGCTACCTCGGGCCTCATCGTTCTGCCCAAAAAAGTTCAGCTCGATACGTGGTACCAGGTTCCAGTCTTGTGCCAACTTTATTTCATACTCGCCTTCCAGGCGAAATGCAGTACTGCCATGTTCTCCATAGAAAAATACCGCATCCATTTCGAATTTGTAGGGAGACTCTCCAGTAATACCCACAGCAGCCCAATTCCGGCTGGTAGTCTCCAGATGGAAATCGTGGCGAATTCCAATTAGGAAATTCCAATTTGCCGAAATTGCCCGGCTATAGAGCGCCCAGAGTTCATTTTTTTCAGTCTCCCCACTGCTTCGCTCATAGTCGACTTCGGCAACAAACTTATTTTGCTCTCCGCCATAACTGAAGTCTCCCTCGATTTCCCCGCCGTTATCACCTCGCAGTTCCACATAGTCGAGGCTGACTTCAGCCATGGGTTCTTCTTCGTTATCCTCGCTAGAGGACTGGTAGCTATGGTGTTGATGCTGAGGTTCTGCCTGCCCGTAGCTGGCCTGGGTAGCAAGTATCCATAGTGTTGCTGTTATCCCTGCAACATTCTTAAACAATGCGCACCTCCCGATACATACCGGGCCTCTGGTAAAGCATTTGACTGTGTAGAGCCCAGCGGCCATAGGTGTCGGCGCTGACCAAGTAACTGATGCTTGATCCGGGCTGCGTGATCACCGTGTGCTTGCTAGGTAAATACTCTCCGTCGCCGGTTTCCAGCTCACTCCAAAAACCATGTAAGTGCATAGGTTGGGGAAGCGTAGTGTCATTGACCAGGGTAATGCGCAGGCGCTCCTGGTGCCGAAATAATAATGGGCTGGCATCGCGAAACTTTTCACCATTTATTGACCAGAGATAGCGCTCATAATTGCCGGTCAGGTGTAACTGTAATTCCCGCTGTGGCTCCCGTTCATCCTGGGTGGGTTCACTGCTGCGCAAGTCGCTGTAAGTCAGTACACGGCGGTTATAACGATGTTTATGATTTCTGAGTCCGACACCGGGGTCAGAGATGCCGTTTGCTGGCGTCAGCGCGCGGTGATCCACCCTGAATCCGGATTCACTTGGCTGGTGAATAATAGGGCTATTACTACCGAGCCCCGCTGCAGCGAGGTTTCCGTAAAACCATCCCCCCTCAGTTGCATCGGGCAAATCGGAATGTTTTTCGGTGTGAGTAGTCTGGGTTGTTTTAAAGTGTGTGTCTGTCTCTTCGGTTTTTCTCGCCAGCCCCAGATCTTGCAGAGTGAGCACTGGGCGGTGATCCATCGCGGGAATCTCTGCACTCACACGTATATCACTTGTCAGTGTGCCTCGCGCATATCCACTGCGGTCCATGGACTGCGCAAATATACTGTAGGCCTGTTCACTCTCTGGCTCGACAATTACGTCATAGGTTTCGCCGCTGCCAATACGAATTTCATCGACGCTAACGGGCTCGACATTTTGTCCATCGGCCGCCACCACCTTCATTTTCAGGCCGGGGATACGCAGGTCGAATAAGGTCATCGAAGCTGCGTTAATTAATCGCAGGCGAACCCTCTCACCAGGTTTAAATAATGCAGTCCAATTGGTATCGGGTGTATGCCCGTTAATCAGGTAGGTGTAAGTCTCGCCTGTGACCTGGGAGATACTGCGGTCGGAAAGCTGTTTCCAGTTCCATTGATGCCGGTCCCGCCAGGTTTGTGCGACACCTTTTGTGCGCACCTCACGCCATAAATCTGTAGCCGTGCGCTGTTGCCGGTTGTAGTAGTCCGGGTCTTTTTTTAGATGGGTATAAATAGTTTGGGGAGATTCATCGCTCCAATCGGATAGGACAACAACATAATCCCGCTCGTAAGAAAATGGTTCTGGAGATATCGGATCAATGACTATTGCCCCAATTAGCCCCCGCTGTTGTTGAAACCCGGATTGGCTGTGATACCAATAAGTGCCACTTTGGCGCACAGGGAATCGGTAGCGAAATGTTTGCCCAGGTTGAATGCCGCTAAAGCTCAACCCCGGTTCGCCGTCCATATCGCTGGGTACCCTAACACCGTGCCAGTGTAGGGAGGATTTGTCGGGTAATTGGTTATGGACATTCAGGGTGACAGTTTTCCCTTCCCGCCAGCGCAAAATGGGGCCCGGTAGACTGCCATTAATGGTCAGGGCTTGTCGTTCGCGCCCGGTAAGATTTATCTGGCGGTAACCGATGGATAAATCAAAGTGGTTACCGCGCAGGGTTGTTGTCGAAGCTGTTGGCGAGTTTGGGCGCGAACTGTGGGGTAACCCCAGCAGCAGGGCTCCCGCTCCGAGACCTGTGACGAAAGTACGCCTTGATACGGCGTCGGTGCGGAAGCTCTCTGCCATCGATGTCCCTTTTAAAACTGCTCCTGTGCCGTATTGATTTCGGCGTAAATTTCGCTGCTGCCATCTTTGTTAAGCAGCATTACCTGATAGGGCGTAAAACGGTCGCCCACTTCCATACCGGGGCTGCCCAGGGGCATACCTGGCACTGCGAGACCAATGGCATTTTGCGGTGGATTCTGCAAGAAACGCTGTATCAGCTTTGCCGGTACATGCCCTTCAAAAACATAGCCCTGTTCTGACACTGTGGTGTGGCAGGATTGGTAGCGCGGAGAGATATGGTGCTGCTTTTTCACGCCGTTAAGGTCTTCGACATCCTTTGCTACGACGTTAAAGCCACTTTGTTGGGCATGCTCAACCCAAATTTTGCAGCAGCCGCAGGTGGCGGATTTGTAAGTGGTCAGGCTCACAGATTCCTTTTTGGGGTCTGGAGATTCGGCACAGGCACTTAATGCCAGGGTAGTGAGTAGCGCAGCAATAGCGATCAAAATTGAACGGTTCATATGAACTCCGATGATGAGATTAAGGGCGCACACAGGCGCGCGAGTATTTATAAAAAATATTTGGAGTAAAACTGGGGAGTGCGCGTATGCCTAGGCATACGGGGCCCGTTAAGTGCGGAATATGGGTGGGCGTAGTGCCATTTCCGGATCTGGAGAGGAATTAAATTCCCGGTAGGCAGTGACAAGTAGATTGCGGTTGTATACAAGAATTTTATATTGAGCGTTTACCGCAGAGCTGGTGCCTGGCCCTGCACAGCAGCTGCATTCAGCAGTGCAACTGGAGGGATGGCTGTCGCTGCAGTTCTCAAGGGTTGCCTCGTCGCAGTGGGTTTTTTCTTCTGCAGCGATGGATGCCGCTGGGGATTCGTGTGTTTCCGCACAGGATGACGCAACTGCCTGGCCGCCGAAGGCCAGTAGTAGTATGAGCAAAAATAGGCGGAAGATCCCGGAGTGCATGGCGGTATTCAGAAAACAAGCCAGCCCGCAGTGTATGGGCTGGCCTCTGCCGGTGCAACTTTCCCGCTTGCGGGATGGCGGGTTAAGAGCGGCTCAGGGGTAGGCGGAAGTCCTGGTGTCGCAACAGGTCCGGCCCACATTCGAGGCGCTCGAGCCAGCCCAGGAAGCGCTCTTTGACATCGCCTGAGGCAAAGTAACCGCCGTGCTGGGGCACAATCATTGCGGGGTTGAGCTCCCGAATCATCTTGGCCCAGAGACGACAGGTCCAGTTCCCGCCCATATAGCGGCGGTGGAACCCTTCCATCGACGGCAGGTGCTCGTCGAAATCTTTGACTTCGCCCTCCTCACCACCGAGTGAGGCACCGATATCGCCGGAAAATAATATGCGGCTGACCGGGTCATAAAAACTGAAGTTGCCACAGGAGTGCATAAAGTGCGCTGGCAGCGCCCATATCTCACTGTCGCTGAAGGGGATAATTTCTCCCTTGTCGTCCAGAGGCATGATGCGTTCCTGCCAGCGCTCGGCACCGGCACGCGAGGCGACAAAGCCGGAAACCAGGTGTGGCAAAAACCGCGACCACAGTTTAGATACTGCCACTTTGCAGCGCGAATGGAGCATCCAGCGCGGCAGCGAGGCGATAATATCCGGATCCTGGTGCGAGGCCAGGATCAGGTCCAGTTCGCTCAGGTTCAAATGGCGGCTGAGCTCAATGGTGAGGTGTGTGTAAGTCAGATCGCCGCCGGGATCGATAAGCGC
Source organism: Microbulbifer maximicatervae (SeqCode) (assembly GCF_052467325.1). Taxonomy (NCBI): domain Bacteria; kingdom Pseudomonadati; phylum Pseudomonadota; class Gammaproteobacteria; order Cellvibrionales; family Microbulbiferaceae; genus Microbulbifer; species Microbulbifer maximicatervae (SeqCode). The sequence goes on along the minus strand of NZ_CP174310.1, from coordinate 3,126,455 downwards.
CCCTTTGGTGCCGCGGCGAATAACAAATTGATTGGCCTGTACCCCATCGCTGCCATTCTGCTCTTTAACCAAATCGCCGAACCGCGCAACCAGGTGGTGACCTTTTTCAAATAGGATGTCCACGCCGCGACTCCTCTTATTGGACTTGGCCGAGGTATTGAGTGAGCCTCTCCTTATTCATAGCAATACCGGCATTCATGCCTTCGGCATGCTTCTTGGCTTCTTCCAAGTTGGTTGCCTTACCTACCTGAATTACCCCAACCATACCCAGCGGCAGATGTGGGTCGCACTGGTATACGTAGACACCTTCCTGGTTCAAAGTGACAGTCACCTTTTCTCCCATGCTGCCATTCCAGGTAGCGCCCTCGGCAGGGGACAAAACTGAGTGAGTGTTGTGGGCCGCATCAGTGGGCAGGAAGGTGACAGAATCGCCCGGCGCTACCGCGAGAAATGCCGGTTCAAAAGTCATCATGCCGTCCTTGCCCTGGTTCAGCATCTTAACTTCGTGATCCGCAGCCAGGGCGGAGGTCGAGGCCATGGCGAGCGCCAGAATCGCGCCGCGAAGAGTAATAGACGACATACTTACTTCCTGTTCGATGGTTAGTCAGTGTTGTTCAGCGCCTCCCCATTAGTGGGTAGAGGCAGCGGCGGATGTTATCTCGGAGGGGGCTGGGTGAATTGATCTAGATCAATCGCGTAGATAGACCAATTAGAAGGAGAAGATGCCAATAGAAGGGATCCGTGTAGGAGAGTCATTTTTGACCGCTGAGCACCACCCGCCTCGGCCGGATAAGGGGTAAACTGTGCGCCGATCAATTCTGTGACTTTTCGGGAGAGTGCTTTGGCCACAAAACGTAAAACTGCCTACGTGTGTAATGAATGCGGCGCTGACTACACCAAATGGGCAGGGCAGTGTAGTGCTTGTGGCACTTGGAATAGCCTATCGGAAGTACGCCTGGGACCGGATCACAAAGACAGTCGCGCCGCGAATTTTACCGATGCACAAAGTGGTTACGCCGGTTCCGCTGGTGCTGGCAAAGTACAAAAACTATCGGAAATCGACCTCAGTGAATTGCCGCGTATTCCCACTACGGCCTCGGAACTGGATCGGGTACTGGGCGGCGGGCTGGTGCCGGGCTCCGTTGTATTGATCGGCGGCCACCCCGGTGCGGGGAAATCCACTGTTTTACTCCAGACCTTATGCCATCTCGCCACATCAATGCCGGCGCTTTATATCACCGGCGAGGAATCTCTCCAGCAGGTTGCTATGCGCGCTAAGCGCTTGGGGCTGCCCACGGACTCCCTGCAATTGCTCAGCGAAACCGATGTGGAGCGTATTTGCCTGGCGGCCAAGGAAGTGAATCCTCGGGTTATGGTAGTGGACTCGATCCAGGTGATGCACATGAGCGATGTGCAATCGGCACCCGGTTCTGTGGCACAGGTGCGCGAGAGTGCGGCCTACCTGACCCGCTTTGCCAAGCAGACCGGCACGGCGCTCATTCTGGTGGGGCATGTCACCAAAGATGGCAGCCTCGCAGGCCCCAAGGTGCTGGAACATATTATCGACTGCTCCATTCTCCTCGAAGGCACCCACGACTCCCGCTTCCGCACATTGCGTGCCCATAAAAATCGCTTTGGGGCCGTCAATGAACTCGGCGTGTTTGCCATGACAGAGCAGGGCTTGAAAGAGGTATCCAATCCCTCAGCCATTTTCCTGCAAAGGGCTGAGGAGATCGCAGCCGGTTCTGTGGTGACCTCGGTGTGGGAGGGCACCCGGCCGCTGTTAGTGGAGTTGCAGGCCCTGGTGGACGATAGCAGTCTTGGCAACCCCCGCCGGGTAGCGGTGGGCCTCGACCAGAACCGCTTGAACATGCTGCTCGCTGTGTTGCATCGCCACGGTGGTGTCTTGGTGGGGGACCAGGATGTCTTTATCAATGTGGTCGGCGGGGTAAAGGTGATGGAAACCAGCGCCGACCTGACACTGTTATTGGCGGTAGTCTCCAGTTTCCGCAACCGTGTCCTGCCCCGGGATCTGGTGGTATTCGGGGAAGTGGGGCTGTCAGGCGAGATTCGCCCAGTGCCTTCGGGCCAGGAGCGTTTGCGCGAGGCCGCCAAACACGGTTTCCGCAAAGCCATTGTGCCTGCAGCCAACCGTCTTAGGAACGATATCGAGGGAATGGAAATGCACTCAGTCAAAACCCTGGCGGAAGCGCTGGCGGTAATTGATATGAGCTGACACTCCAGTTGGGGACAGCTGTTTTGACAGGGGAATACCTTGCGTATTCCCCTGGAGAAGTGAGTTTTCAGAGCCTCCTGCGCTAGGGGCGCCTAGTTGCTCCCTTGCGCTGGTTGTTACCGGGGCCCCGACGAAAATCCTCTGACGGAGTGCCCTTGTAACAGCGCGGGATAATGGGCCAGTCCTCTGTTAGAAAATAGGCATAGGTGCCCTTGGGGAATTCCGGGGTGCGAACCATTCTGCCGTTGCACTCATCCAATGTGCCGGAGCCAGCCACATAGTGGTAATCATCCACAAAGGTACCATCGTAGTAGCCTCCAGGTTCTTTACTGCCCTTGGGGCGTTTCCCGGATTTCACCTGATAACTTGAAGTCATTGCCGCAATCCCGGATTTAGGTTCCCAACCATCGGCATAGGCGTACAGGGCATAAATGGGGAATCCATCGGCAGCCCAGCCAATCAGCGGCGAATGCCTTTCCTTAGATACCCCCAGGCGCTGTAATAAACCGGTGGGAATTCCGTGATAGTGATAGGCACCATTGGGCTGAACATGGGCGTAGTTATCGTCTACACCCAGCTGAATCGCGCCGGATAGGGCTTCGTAGCGCCAGCGTCCGCGATTGCCCAGGTACCATTCCGCAGCACTGGGGTCGAAAGGCACTCCGTTCAGTCCGATACCAAAATTCTGCAACGGAACCGGTGTAGATTGAGCGGCAATTTGGGGGATAGCCGGAACTCGGAAACGGTAGCGCTGCACCTCGATTTCATGGGGATTGCCGCGATTGGGGAAGGTACCAGTCTTGTGCTCGGAAATACCGTTGGCCTCAATAACGCGCCAGGGCCCTTGAATACTGATACTCACTTCACTAAAGGTGATGGGCGCCTCGGTAGCAGGGACTGTGTGCTGCAGGCCGTCGGATTGTACCACTGTATGTTTACGGGCGGCGGGGGGCCCACCAGCGGCGCCACCCCCTGTAGCGCGAGCAGCCGATTTACGCTCGGGAACACAAGCTAGCCCGTGTGATTGGGGGAGGTTGCGGCAGCGACCAGTGACTAGTCCGCTGGGCAGCTCTATAGTGCAGCTGGCGCCACTGGATAGCTTCTTGCAAGCCTGTAGGGCGCTGTCAGGAACGTGAGCCAGTGCGAGCGGTGCAATACTGCAAAGCCCCGCAAATAACCACTTCTTCATAATCACATCTCAAGATTTACAGTACCGCTGGCCGGCCTCGATCGATTTATTAGGATTTATTGCGCTTCATCTTCCATTGGGCGAGGGCCACCTTTGCCCTTACCGCCGGCAGGTACACAGACCAACTGCTCAACCTCTGGGGGCATACGGCAGGTGCCTTCCAGAGTGCCTCGCGGGGTCTCGACAGTGCAGGCGTCTCCTTCTGCCAGACTGCTGCAGGCATCAATCGCTTCCTGCGGCGGCTGGCGGGGCTGTGCGGACACATTAGTGGCCAGTAAAAGGGCTGCTACTGGAATAAATATTCTTTTCATCATGATCTCCTGTCGTAGGCACTTTGGGGGAGTCCCACAAGCTGTGATTTTGCTCTTTGGGTTTTGACAATAGTTATTGGTGTCGCCCAAAACTAAAACTATAGGCTCTGGTAGTGGCGATTACCGCTCAACAGAAAGTTGGCTTCTCGGTACCGCCCTGGGACTTCAATCGAAAATAGTTGAGGAATGAGTAAGTAATGTGGACAGCTTGTAAAGAAGTGTGGTGCAGGGGAGATGGAACTATGACCTTCTAGTCCGGGTACCGGCCAATTCCATGAAGAAAAGCTAGTATGGTCGGCGTAATTGGAGGGCTAGAAGGTAAGGCCTTAGATAAGACCATCGGGACACATACCTAGAGTAGGTTTGTGTCCCGATTTATTACTTGTGAGGTTTAACTCTCAGCTTCCAGTGCGGCTTTTGCTGCGGCTTCACTTAGCAGCTTACGCCGGACTTTCATCGGGGTAATACCAAACCAGCGATCGCAAGCCCGGTTGAATGAGCTTTGCTCTCGGTATCCCAGCATGTTGGAAATCTGAGCCATCGGTGGCAACTTCCGACTGAGATAATGTTCCGCGCGTTCTCGGCGAATTCGATCCAGAATATCCTCAAACACCAATTCTTGGTCTCGCAACCTGCGCTGTAGAGTGCGCTTGTGCATACCTAGCTGGTTGGCAACTTCTTGCAGACTGCAACGCTTCAGAGGCATCAGACAGTAGATCAGCTGCTCTACCTGATGAATCAAATTTGATTCGCCTTCGCTCAGTACTTTATCGATATAGGATTTCAGTAGGGGTCTTAATACCGGGTTGCACTTCTCTGTAGGTTGGGCCAGCTGGCCGCTATTGAGAATTAAGGTATCGCTATTTTTCGAAAAAAGTACTTCCGTGCCAAAAAAGTTTTCGTATTGGTCGTGTAGCGGACGCTTGGATTTTAAGTGAACTGCCTCCAGGTTGAATTTTTCCCCACAGAGTATTTGTAGGGCGACAACGGACACCCCGAGTAAAAATTCCCTGAATAGTTCTAGCGGCAATGAAGAGTCCGAGGGTATATAACTTTCCAGGTCATTTAAGCAATGAAAAGTTATATATGTTTGCAGCCCCTTAACCTCCAATTCAACTCGGAGGTTATAAGGGGGAGCAGCAAATTGTTTTACGGCAGCATTGAGGAACTCTCCCAGGGTAAGCGACTGCAATACTGCTGCCCCCAGAGAGCTCAGGGCTGCAGCCCCCTGGCTTTTTGCTAGTCTCAGTCCAAAGTCTGCACAGTTGAGTTGCCGCGCAGCCTTTTCTACAAGGTCTGTCACTTTACTCAAAGGGAGGTACCCCTCGAGTTTTTCAACTTGCTCGGGGTTTATACCGGCGCTATTAAGCAGAGTTTCCGGACAGCCGTTTAGCTGGGATACTTGGTCATAAAAGCCGGTTAACAGCTTAGCTCTTATTTGTTGGGTCAATTTCTTCCAAATCCTTCCAAGAACCCAGCCTGATTTAAATTATTAGGCGTGCCGGGTCGCAACTTCAATTTGAGCGGAAATCTTCAACTGATAGGGGCACCCGATAATTTTGGGAGTCTGCAATTAAATCAGATTCCAGAATTATGCTTTCCTGGGCTTTGTCTGACAGGTTTATGAAACCGTCATATTGGCGAATGCCTGTTTTATTTCGATTTCCTGATATGTAATGTGCGCGATGAATAATTGTTACTGCACTAACTACCACAAAGTGCACACGGCTCATCCTGAGAGAGTAATATTTGAGATTAAAACAGGGCAGGCGAAACTGGCGCAATCCGCCTATCAGTCTCCGCTAAGTATTATTTCAAGGTCTATATTACTTGTTTTTTTTTCCGGATTCGAAGGGCTTCTGGATTTTACCCATAAACAAACTGTCACCTAATGAAAAAAAATACCAGTTAAACCTGATATATTGAAACTTTATTCCCGTATGACAGCAATAAAATCTTTTTGTTTTATGGTGACTTCATATCTGGGAATAATAATTTTTTCATACTTTATCCACTTTTTTTTCTGCTCGCTAAAGCTAGCTTGAATGACTGGTGATTTCAGGAACGCTTTAACACTTTTAGGGTAGTTACAGCCGGATATAAATGACTCGGTCAAAAGAGTAGTCATTCTGCGCAGACAAAAAAGCCCGCAAAAGCGGGCTTGTGGATCACTGTTTGGAGAAAAGCTTAGCCACCGTAGTAGGTAGCGGCACCTGGGCCTACCGGCAGTCCCAAGGCAAATACCCAGATAAAGAACAGCGCTGTCCAACCGATGAAGAAGAAGATGGAGTAGGGGATCATAGTAGCGATCAAAGTACCCATCCCTAGATCTTTCTTGTAGCGTGCGGCAAATGTAATGATTAGACCGAAGTAACTCATCATCGGCGTGATTACGTTAGTCACAGAGTCACCGATACGGTAGGCAGCCTGGATCACTTCCGGAGCGTAACCGAGCAACATCAGCATTGGCACAAATATGGGGGCTGTCACTGCCCACTGAGCTGAGGCACTGCCTAGCATCAGGTTCACAAAGCCACACATTATGATAAAGAACAGGAATAGCAGTGGCCCAGTAAGACCGATGCTCTGCAGCGTATCTGCGCCCAGGACGGCGAAGATGGTACCCAAATTGGTGATTTTAAAGAAGGCAACAAATTGTGCAGCAAAGAATACCAGCACAATGTACATACCCATGCTGTTCATACTCTTGGCCATGGCATCAATGACATCTCGGTCATTTTTCATTGTGCCAACAACTTTGCCGTATACAAAACCAGGAATTGCAAAAAATACCAGAATCAATGAGACGATCCCTTTAAGGAAGGGGGAGCCCGCGACCAGGCCTGTCTCAGGGTTACGTAAAACACCCCACTCAGGTACTACTGTCAAGGCAAGCACAGCAGATACACCTAAAACTGCCAAGCCCGCGTACTTGAGGCCGCGTTTCTCAGCCTCGGTCAGAGTGCCGACCTTGTCTTGAGTCAGGTCGACAGATGCTTCGCTGGGATCATATTTCCCCAACTTTGGCTCAACGATCTTCATGGTCACCCAGCTGCCAACAGCGGTAATCAGGAAGGTGCTGACAATCATAAAGAACCAGTTTACTTCCGGGCCCACTGAATAGTTCGGGTCGATCATATGGGCCGCAGATTCAGTGATTCCAGACAACAAAGGGTCCACAGTTCCTAACAGTAAGTTGGCACTATAGCCTCCAGAGACACCGGCAAATGCAGCGGCCAAGCCAGCGATGGGGTGTCGACCGAGGGAGTGAAAGATCATCGCGGCGAGGGGAATTAGCACCACATAGCCCAGCTCTGAGGCTGTGTTGGAAATGATGCCGGCAAAAACCACAATAACCGTAACGGTGCGCTTAGAAGCCTGGAGTACCAAGCCACGCACAGCGGCACTCAGCAGGCCCGAGTGCTCGGCAATCGCGACTCCCAAAAGAGCTACCAAAACTGTGCCCAAGGGCGCAAATCCGGTGAAATTCTTTACCAGGCTGGTAACGATCATCCTGAGCCCATCACCGCTCATGAGATTAAAGACTTCAATAACGCCATCTGGCGCGCGGCCAGCGGCGCCAACTGGGCGAGGATCAGGGACAGATAGGCCAAAGTAAGAGGCGACACCGCTAATGACTATCACACCAACGGCAAATAGTGCGAATAGTGTTATTGGATGGGGAAGAAGGTTGCCGAGCCATTCCACGGCGTCTAAGAAGCGGATAAAGGCGGTCTTGCGCCCAGGTGGGCTGTCCTGCCGATCACTCGGGGAGGTTGTTGTGGTCATTGTTTGTCCTCAATCGTAACTGCAAGCGGCCCTAATTGCCTCTGGGCCGCCCTGTAGCCGAAGGGTTGGCTGAAAAATGTGCTAAAGCCGAGATCATACACAAAACTACTTCAGCTAAGAATGCCTTGGAAGAAATGTTGCTCCTAGATGTCAGGCTTAAACGCTATAGAGAAGCCTAGATAGAATAGAGATCTATGATGGGTGGTGTGCTGGCGGTAGTGTATGGCCTCGAGTGTCAAATACCCTAGATGACGCTCTCTGATGCATAGGTATGCCATAATCTCAACACCAAGCAGTCAATTCAGCGGTGAAAATAATGAAGATTGGAATATTAAAGACCGATGATGTGCGCAAAGAGCTCGTCGACGAATTTGGGGAGTACCCGGAGATGTTTGTCAACTTGCTGCACGACCAGGACTCCGGGCTGGAGTTTATCACCTTTGAAGTCCAACACGGTCAGTATCCAGAGCAGATAGATGAAGTAGACGCATACCTTATTACAGGTAGCAAGACCGGCGTCTATGACGATAAGCCATGGATTGCCCCTTTAATGGAATTCGTTCGCAAATTACATGAGAAGCAAAAGCCGACTATTGGCATTTGCTTTGGTCATCAGATAATAGCTCAGGCTCTGGGAGGTCGGGCGCGTAAATCGGATAAAGGATGGGGGTTGGGGGTACACACTTATGAGATGCAAGAGACGCCAAGCTGGATGTCTGAGCCAACGCTTAATTTCAGCCTTTTAGTAACACATCAGGATCAGGTGGATCAGCTGCCCCCGGGGGGGCGAGTATTGGCATCCAGTGAGTTCTGTCCTATGGCAATGGTGCAAGTGGACGACCATATGCTCAGTTTCCAGGCGCACCCGGAATTTACCAAGATTTATTCAAATAGCTTGATGGAGCTCCGCCGAGAGGCGTTTGGTGAAGCTGTTGTTGATAAAGGACAGGAGTCGCTGAAGAACGATATCCATGAGAATACGGTTGCCAAGTGGATGTTGGAGTTTTTACGCAAGTAAATTCCTGTAAGGAAGTGAATGGCCTCACTTCCTTACAATTCACCCATTCCTGACTTTACTTATCCTGACTCACTCTATTTCTTGAAATTGAGAATATATTCTGGCTTACCCTGCATTTTTTGTATGTTAATTATTATTCTGAATGGCGTAGTAAATTAGTGTGACAAAAAGCAATTATAATTTAGATATGCTTGAGCATAGATTGTAATTTATTTTATTTGGCTCTAACTGTCTTCTGTTGAAGTTGCCTTCGCATTTTGACAGGGATCTGAACGTGGAACAAATTTGTTAGTTCGGCTTTAAATAGTTTCTATTTGCTAATTGTGTCCGGTTTTGGCGGTATTTCTGTCTTTTTTATTTGATGTATATTAAAGAGCGGTAGAAAATATTTTTATTGGTTGTTTTAAAAAAGGATGATTGCTTAATATGTGGGGTGCCAAGAGGGGCTAATTTAAGTAATTGAAATGATTGTCCCAATTTTAACTTTTCTAGATCTGTCAATATTGAAGGTTGGATAATTTTTTGAAGCGCTTTTTCATACTTTTTTATAGTTGTTTGGTGGAATAAATAACTTGATGGGGGTGAGTAGGCAATAGAAGGTTGGTTTAATTAACATAATTAATAAACATTTTAATAATCAAAAGGATGGGTTTATGAATCTGTTTAAAAGGACACTTTTAGCGACGTCGATAGGGTTGTCGTTTGTTGGTAGCCAAGTGTATGCGACAGGTAATTCAAGTTCCAACATCGTTGGGGTTATCGAAGCTTCTGAGCAAAAAGCGGAAGAAGAGTACATCGTCACTGTTAATAATTTGAGTACGGGCCTGACGCGATCGATTGAGACATTGCCGGGAGAGAACTTCAGATTTACCAAGCTGCCTATTGGCATGTATCAAGTCGTGGTCACGCAAGACGGGGAGCAAGTCGGTGAGCGCACAGTAAGGGTCGCTCTTGGAGCAAATGCTAGTGCCAATTTTGACATTGATAATGTCACTTACGAAGAGGTTGTTGTTGAAGGCAGGCTTCTGACCTCTGTTGACACCTATACGATGGATTCTGGTTTGGTTATGGGAGAGGCTGAGCTTGATGCGATGCCAATCGCAAGAAACCTGACAGCAGTGTCATTGTTGGCGCCAGGAGTTATTGCCGGGGATACAGGCTTTGGTACTGGTAATGGTTTTGGTGCCGCTTCTTTCGGTGGCGCATCAATTGCGGAAAACTCCTGCTACATCAATGGGCTTGAAGTCACAAATACCCGGCAAGGGATAGGCTGTAGTTCTGTTCCTTTTGAATTCTACCAAGAGTTTCAGGTGAAGACCGGCGGTTATTCAGCAGAATTTGGTCGCACAACTGGCGGTGTTGTTAATGCAGTTACTAAAAGTGGTGGGAATACCTGGGAGTTCGGCAGTACGGTCTATTGGGATCCAGATTTCTTCCGCTCAGAAGGGTCTGTTTCGAGGGGCAATGGTGGAACTGGAGATGTTTTCCGCAATGAATCCCAAAATGAATATGATGAAATCTCTTACACATTTTCTGCTTCGGGTCCAATTGTTCAGGATAAGCTTTTTTTCTATGGCTTGATAAACCCTAGGGATAAAACTGATAAGTTTGCTTATCGATCTGGGTTCGACCAGGGAAATCCAGATACTCAGTTTCGTACTCGCGAATCATCTGGTACTGACAATCTATTTTGGGGGGCCAAAATAGATTGGGATATTACTGATAGTCATAGGTTGAGTTATTTCGGTTTTTCCGATCGGAATGAAACGGAGGAGCTCATCTTTGAATTTGATGCGAATACCGGGTCAATTGGGCCAAATATTGGCGCTGCAGCGGGGGTTGTTACGGGTAATACCCGAATAAGGGGATCTGAAGCTCATTCCTTTAATTATACCGGATATATAACCGACGATTTAAGTATATCCGCTATGGCTGGCCAAATTGAAACTGAGTATACCACTGAGCCCTTAGCTCTAGAATGTCCAGCAATTGCAGATGAAGCTGGGCTTGGGGTGAGCACCTGTGGTGGTGGAACTATTGGGTCAAATTTCGATGAAAATACTCAATATCGTTTTGATATCAATTACTCACTGGGGGATCATAGCCTTAAAGCGGGAGTTGATATTCAGGAGCGTTCATCAACTCGTACTACAGCTCCAGTTGCTGGTCATAGTTGGACTTATGAAACTATTGGCATTGGCGGTAGTGTACAGGGTGATCAGGGAGCTTTATTTACAAATGAAACTGGAGAACCGCTGCAAGTCGTTAGCGATAGAATCTTCGAAGGTGGAGGCGGTTTTAGTTCAGATTTAACTGCTTTCTATATTGAAGATCAGTGGCAGATAATGGATGACTTGATGATAAGTATCGGTCTTCGGAAGGATATTTATGAGGGAGATGGTACTACTGGGAAACAGCTGTTCGAGTTCGATACGGATATTGCCCCTCGATTAGGATTTTCCTGGGACCCCTTTGGTGATGGTGAGACAAAGGTTTACGGTACTTGGGGACGGTATTATCTACCTATTGCGAATAATACTATCTATAGAGCCGCATCCGGCGTTAGCGATGTAACAACCTATTATACTTATACTGGCATTGATCCTGTAACTAATGCGCCTACAGGAATTACGCCTATAAATGGTGATGTTGCGTCTTCCTCCTATGTAAGTTCTGTGCCTGTAATTCCAGAGAAGGACATATTCCAGGCCCAAGAAGCTGAGCCATTTGCCCGAGACGAGTATATTTTGGGCTTTGAAACAGCGGTTAACGATGAACTAAGTGTAGGAGTTCGAGGGGTTTATCGTGAAGTTGTTTCCGCTCTTGATGATTACTGTGGACGCTATGCATGGCCATACTGCGTTATGGTAAATCCGGGTGAGTCGATGTCCTGGTATGCCGATGGGTATTACTGGGATGGCTCCGAACTTGTAGTGAAAGGGGAGTTATTTGATGGCTCGCCAGATCCAGATTCCCTCAGGAAATTCTCTGCAGGAACAATCGGTCTACCTGAAGCTAAAAATATCTATCGTGCCCTTCAAGCGGATCTGACCTATAGTACAGATCAGATGACCTGGAAGTTCATTTATACTTGGTCTCGTAGCACAGGTAATTTTGAAGGTGCAGTGAAGTCTGATATTGACCAGGCTGACGCCGGTGTTACTCAGGATTTCGACTTCCCCGCCCTTATGGATGGGGCAGAAGGATACCAGCCTAATGATCGCAGACATGTCTTTAAATTATTTGGAAGTTATGATTTTACTGAAGACCTAACATTCGGTTTAAACGCTACTTTAGCAAGTGGGCGACCAATATCAGCATTTGGCCATAGTTACCCGAGTGACGATCCAAATATTTATGGTAGTTATGGTGATACCTTCTACCATCTGGACCCTGAAACAGGCGAATATGTGTACATCCCAAGAGGAGAAGTTGGCAGAACTCCGTGGACATTTAATGTAGATGCCTCTATGAGGTATAGATTCTCATTAAATGGAGTTGACATGACGGCTTCTCTTGATATTTATAATGTATTTGATAATCAAGAGGCGACTAATGTTAATGAGCACTACGAGCTAAATTCTGCTGAAGTTAACGATTGGTATGGCGCTGCATACGACTGGACAGCGCCAAGGTCTGCAAGAATTGGCTTAGTAGCAACCTTCTAATACGATTAGTAAATCCCCCTGTAGTAATGATTTGATAAGATTACTACAGGGGTTCTTGTTTTAGTTTACATTACTGATTTCTCTTAATTTTAAGCTGGCCTTTAACTGCAGTATAATGGCCCTTTTTTATTTTTAACTGATCATTTAGTTTATTCCAGTAATGAAATCTTCTTCGAGTATTAGTACTCTTACTCGAATCGGATCTTCAATTTGAAAATAACTTCGAGCCCGCTCATCAAGCTGGATGGATAGTGTTTGTAGTTTTTGATGTGTTAGGCTGGGTTTCTTCGAGCAGATTATTTCTATATAGCACTCGCCTGGTGTTATTTGAAGGGCGTTAATTATTTCTATACTAGGGTCTTCCTCTGTATCTAACTCCTTAATAATTAGATCTTGGAATAGTTCAGAGGCTGAATCCGGAGCTAATTTTAGTGGGGTCAAAAAAATCTTGCAGCTAACCATAGGGAAGTTCCTATTGGGAAAATTAATAGCTATATTAATTGTCTTTATATTGCTTTTTTAAAGACGATAGTGTTAAGAGGAGTTTTAAATGCCCCTTGGGTGTCCGTATGTTTAGGTGTGCAAAGATAATAGCAGAAGATTGTGTTTTTTCTTTGGGGTCGTCTTGCTTAGTTATAACTTTTTGTAATTTAGAGTAGCTTTTTTGAATTTGAGTTTGACGGTTTTGGCCAAGCTTATTAGCTTCTTTAAGATTTTAGGTAGGAGTTGTTCAGGTGGGCGGCTCTTCGTGTTAGGTAGTAATTAGGTAAGAATAAACTCTGTGGGTGGGAGAGGTTGGAGGTCAATAGATTTATCTGGATATATACATTATTCCACCTTTAGTGTTGCCGGGTATTTTTTTGCTAGAAAATTTAGGTTTACAGCATAAATTGATGAAATTTAAATAGTATTTCTTTAGCGATAGGTTTAGGAGGCTACAAAGCGCTTTAGAGATACTTTTGTGTAACAAAACACTAGTGCTAGCTAAGGGTGGGTTAGTGGGTAGGTGTAGTTAGAGTAGATGCTACAAGTTTGAATGGGTTGAATTTTATGCAGCGGGCTTTACAGTAGTCTGTTACTCCAGCCTTAAGAATGAGTTTGATTATGCTCGGAGTATGTCAATATTTATTGTTGTGATCTGGTTGCTGTTTAAGTTTTTACTTATTTTTTCAAAGTTAGTTGATTTTTGGGGTTGGCATTTAGTCTTTCCTGGGGGGGCTGTAGAAGTTAATTCAATTTAATGGGAGCTGTGAATAATCTTTAGGGGATTTAGACCCAGATTACCCTACATTAATTGGTACGAAAGTTCCGCCAGCAATATGAAAGCTCAGTTTAATTTGGCTGTATCAAGGATTGGTTTAATGAAAGTTACACTAGGAAGTTGTGGGCGGTGTTAAGCTAGTTGAGGTTTTCATCGATCCCATTAAAGAGGTCGATAATTATTTTATAAATGTTGATCGATGTAGGATGGATGTTACACCACAAGAGAATTAGTAGGCTGTGAATAGGATAGATAATCCTGAAAAGTGAAGAGTAGAGCCTATTGGGCTAAGATAGTTTTTGCTCAATTTAGGGGGTTTATGCACGTATGCAGGATGTTTCTAGCGGTAGACAAAAATTTTTGTTGTGATCACTCACCCATAATTACCAGTCAACATTGGCATATTGGGGCATAATCGAGTTAAGCTTTAGTTTGCTGGGTAGAGGTTCCTATCCAGCAAACTATACGAACTTACTGAAAGGAAGGTGCGCTATGTACACTGAAACTGATATTAAAGCTGGTCCTGAGGCACAAGTAGAGCTGCCTTGGGATGAAGATTAAGTAATCTTTCCCTTGACCCCCAAAGTTAGGCTGTTTGGAGTGCTTTTTACAGATTGATCTCGATAGGTTTTGAGGCTATTTTCAGTATTGCTTTATTGAAAACTTCAAATAACCTTGTAGTTATATCTGCTTGCACTGCAGGCTTTGCTTTCCTGAGGGGGGATTGCCGGCCCTGACTTACCTGTCGAGTTTATTCCAATATACGTAAATGGTTGTAACTCGCACTGATCGTTCGACACACCTATTTTGTAAGAGTTCATTCGTAAATTTGCAATTTTTTTACATGACTCTTATCACTTGGTCTACTTTCGATGGGATAATATGGGTTCGCAGGCGCCAGTCGTCAAATGATGTCGATTGGTGCCACTTTATTTCTGCTACAGGAATAGCTCTAGCTGTTTATTTTTAAATACTAGAATCAATCTAAATGAGTTTGCTCCCCCTCTACTTTTTGCCTTCAGTTGACGGTGAAAGTGAGCTATGATTTTTTTAACTATAAAACCTATACCCTAATATGATTATTGCTATTTAGCTCATAATTTAAGCCTATCTTTTTCAGCTTTGACTTTGTCAATAATTTATCGAGAATTTGTCTCGACAACTATCCTTGCGAAAAGCAGGGCCGAAAAAGATGGTCTGTTGCTAGTGGAATCTTGACGGTGCAGATACAATGCTTGGTTCACAAGTGGCGGCTTTGTTAGAGCTTTATCCAATCAGATAACACCCTGAATTCATTTTAATTGTGTGTTTTTAGGTGGAGTCAATAAGTTTTTTGTTCAATAAAAATTCTGAATGGTGTTTATTTCAGATTCTTGATAGCGCCGTCTCGTAGATTTTATATTGGCCCGATTTGCCACTTTTCTACAGAGATCTCTAATAAAAATCTTTGAGCCACCTTTTGTGATTGGGCTCTAGCATGTGTATTGGCTTTGCAATTTCGGAAATACTGCAAAGTATTAAGCAAGTCTCGAATCTATATTGATGGTAAGCCGAATTTATGCTTTTGATTTTAACTCTTGTGCTTTGCTTTTAGATTTACTTTATCAAAAAATGGGTTCTTGCCTATATAGTACTATGGCTACTTAGCTGAAATATGTAAAAAATGTGAAATTCTTGTTTTTCGACAGCTACTTTGATCAGTATCAAGGTTTTAGTGATGGAGCATAGCTATAAGTGAACAGGCCACTATGCCCACTGTTAGTTTGTACTTACTTTCCATGTTAGATGAATATGAATTGAGGGTGTTTAGGTGCACTCCAGGTCTATATTGCATTTTATCCTCAATTATTTTTGGTTGAAAAGCTTCGCCTTGACTACTTTGGCTGTGGAGCAAATAGCATTGCATGGACCATCACTTTAGCTTAGGCGGGGATAGTTATAAATCACTATGCTAGAGCGAAGAATATACAGATTCCAATTGACTCCATAACCTGAGAAATCTAAATTTGTATTTCCTGTATTTTCAGTAGAAAAATACAAAAGATCGAATGAATAGAGTCAAATTTTACTCCTGTTCAATGCGATAACTATTGATAGGTTTCTTATATTGTCAACTCCTTTTTTTCACACTTCACGTTCCATTGTTTCAGATTCTATTCGTGGTCTGATTGTAGCTACTGCTCTCGGTGTCCTGCTTTTATCGGCTTGGGTTATATGGTTTTTTACAATGGAAATCACAACATATAGCGTGAGTGAAGATGCGAGGTTGGAGCAAGATCACAATACCGTCCATGTAAGTACCCAGAGAGTTGGGCGTGTTGTGCATATTGAAGCAGAGCTGGGAGATGCCTTAGAGCAAGGCGATATATTAATTCGTCTTGATACGTCCGTACTTGATTTGAGCTTGCAGGGAGATAACAAGATATCCGGAAGCTTGCGAGATCAGTTTGAATCAGTTCAAAGAGAACAAGAGCTACTCGATAAAAAATTTGGTGAAGACGAGAAGGCTCTTAGCGATCAATTAAAATTACTGGAACAACAGTACCAGCTTCAAGTGAGTAATCAGAAAATTCAAGCGGATGTTACTGATCGTTATGAGCGACTGTTACAAAAACAACAAAGTTCAGAATTGGATTACCTCGCCGCAAAGCGAACGTACCAACAAATGGCGATGGCAACCTTGAAAGTACAAGCGGATATTCGTGCTTTAGAGGATCGTCGAGCGCAACTGATTAGTGAATATCAACTTGAGGTGAGCGCATTAAAACAGCGACATCAGGATATCGATGGAAGGCTTGCGGAAGTTGATACCCGTATCCAGCAAAGCCATCTTGCAGTACGTGAACAGAACTTACGTGCCCCAATTACCGGGGTATTGGCTTCGCTGGCGAAAATTCGGGAAGGTGAAGTACTGGTTGCCGGGCAACAAGTTGCAACGATTCAGGCAGAAGGCGTTATTTCTATACAGGCATTTTTTCCGCCCGCATTAGCACTGGGACATATTCAGCCTGGGCAGCAAGCCCAAGTAAAATTGGATGGATTTTCCTGGGCTCGTTACGGGCAATTGGAGGCTCGTGTAGAGCGGGTGGCGAGTGCCGTCCAGCAAGGTAAAGTTCTTGTACAGCTATCCTTGCAAGGTGAGACACCGCCCCACCTCCCTTTATTACACGATTTACCGGCCAGAGTAGAAATTGCCACAGGTAAGAAAACACCTTATCAGCTGCTGCTACAAAGGACGGGCGAAATACTTTCAGGTAAAGCTTCCGCAGAAATAGTAGAAGAGGGAGCGTGATAGTGAAATGCAAAACACGCTGGTTAGTTCCAGAGGTTGTTCAGACCTCTAATATGGACTGTGGCCCGGCTTCCCTGAAGTGCTTGCTTGAAGGCTTTGGTGTAAACACACATTACGGCCATTTACGCGATGCTTGCCAGACTGATGTAGATGGCACCTCAATAAATACTCTGGAAAAGATTGCGATAGAGTTAGGGCTGGATGCCGCCCAGATGGTAGTTCCTGTGGATCACCTTTTACTGAGTTCCACTGATTACTTACCAGGATTGGTTGTGGTGCGCCTACCTAATGGCAACACTCATTTTGTTGTGGCTTGGAGAAATCATCGCGGTATCGTGCAAGTGATGGACCCTGCCAGTGGCAGGCGTTGGCCTAGCGCACGTCGTTTTTTGGATGAGTTGCATGTCCACATCCTACGGGTGTCTCCTCAAGGCTGGAGAAGCTGGGCAGGTGGTGATGACTTTATTGCCCCGCTTAAAGAGCGTATTGCACACTTAAAGGTTGGCGATACTGTGGCCACCACGCTCTGTGACAAAGGGCTAAAAGATAAGAGTTGGCTGTCGCTGGCATTTCTCGATGCATCCATTCGAATGCTCACCTCATTAGTTACGTCCGGGGCGATAAAGCGAGGAGCTGAAGTCAGTGGTATGTTGCAGCGGCTGTTTGTTGAGTTTTCTACAGATACCAGTCAAGCATTTTCTCTAGTGCCAGAGAGTTACTGGTGCGCTAGGCCGTCCCGTCCCAGTGGAAGTGAGCCGGCAGAGACAATTGAACTGTCGCCAGAGCAGCTGGCATTTAGTGGTGCGGTCATCGTGAGTGTTAAAGGGGTTCGCAATGTCAGTGAAGTTAAACCGAAATCGGAAGCGCTATCGAGGGCCTTGCGAGAGCCACAGGTTCAACCTCTCAAGCAACTATGGGGGTTGATGCGTGAAGATGGAATGATTGCGCCACTCTCTATATTTATTGCTATGCTCGGAGCGGTATTGGGGCTGATGTTCGAAGCCTTGCTTTTCCGTGGCTTGATTGATATTCACAGTGAGTTAGCGACAGAGATACAGCGAGCAGGCACGATTGCATTGCTACTGGTCTTTATGATCACATTACTGCTATTGCAGTTTCCTGCATCAAAAATCCAAATGGTGGTAGGGCGGCGTTTAGAAAATCGATTTCGCATGCGTTTTTTAACGGCGCTGCCCCAAGTACCCGATCACTTCTTTCAGAGCCGCCCGACCTCTGACACAGCCGAGCGCTCACATCGTATTGCCGCCTTAAGAGGTTTGCCTGTTCTTGGAACGAGTATCGTTTTTAAAATTTTCTCCCTGCTCGCTACTGCACTGGGAATAATTTGGCTTGCGCCTGTTGCTGCTCCTTTGGTGCTAATGATGTCGGTATTGCAAGTTGCTGTACCTTTGATGTTTCACCCTGTACTCACTGATTACAGTATGAGAGTGCAAACTCATGCGGGAGCCTTGGCTCGCTTCTATATGGATGCGCTGCTGGGAGTTATCCCAATCCGTACGCACGGCGCTGGTGAGTCTGTACGGCGTGAGCATGAAAACCTGCTCACCGAATGGATAAGGGCTGGATACTCATCACTGAGTTTCCAACTCAATAGCCAGGCGGTACAGCTGTTGGTTAATTGCACTCTCAGTAGTGTATTGGTGATTTATTGTGTTAATGCACGAGGGGCAAGTCCCGATCTGCTTTTATTGATATATTGGGTGTTGGCACTGCCGCCACTGGGTGAAGAAATTGCGGGGCTGATGCGAAGTTATCCACGGCAGCGAAATTTTTTACTGAGAGCCCTCGAACCGCTGCAAGCAGTCACTGAAACTGATACAGATAAAAATTCCGCTGATAGTGTGGCATTTTTCCCGGCAAAACCGGTGGGAATTAAGTTTGAGAATGTCACCGTTAATGCCAGCGGTCGCACTATTCTCGACAGGGTAAATCTGGAAATCAGCCCCGGTGAGCAAATTGCTGTGGTCGGAGCATCCGGCGCTGGAAAATCTAGCCTTGCAGGGTTATTGCTGGGGTGGCACAAGCCCGCCAGTGGCCGTGTAATGCTCAACGGTGGAGAATTGAAGGGAGAATTACTGCATCGTTTTCGCCTTCACTGTGCCTGGGTTGATCCCGCAATTCAGCTGTGGAATAGCAGCCTTTTGGAGAACCTGAGTTACGGCAATAAGCCGGAAACTCCCCTTTACCCCATTTTACAGCAAGCAGATTTACTCAAGTTGGTAGCAGCGCTACCGGAGGGGCTGCAAAGCCCGCTAGGTGAAAGTGGTGCTCTGGTCAGTGGTGGTGAAGGGCAGCGTGTACGTCTGGGGCGCGCACTTGGCCGTGAGGAAACTGCTTGTGTGATTCTGGATGAACCGTTCCGGGGTCTTGATCGCCAACAGCGGCAGCGCTTGATGAACCGGGTGCGGGAGGTTTGGCAGGGGGTTACCCTGATCTGTATTACCCACGATATCAGCGAAACCCGGGACTTTCCTCGTGTTTTGGTCGTGGACGATGGTTGCATTATTGAAGATGGCAAGCCCAGTGAGCTTCAAGCCCAGGGCGATACGCGCTATGCACAGCTACTGGCAGCTGAAAGCAGTCTCTGGCAAGAGTGTTGGCAGAGTAGCAGTTGGCGTCACTTGCGTATGGCCAGCGGTCAATTGACAGAAGTGCAAGGAGTCCCTGGGGCGACACCGGCCTCCCGGTTTACGGAGGTTGCCAGTGAGCAGTAAAGAATTAATGCCCTATTGCTGGCCAGTGTCACAGCTGGAGGCCGCCTTACAAGCGTTAGCAAAATACAGCGGCTTGGAGCCAGAGGTAGCGGAGCACAAATCCCAGGGAAGCACCCTGGAGTTGAATGCCAGGTTGCAGGCAGGTGCCGAAGCTTTGGACTTGCAAGTGGAGCAGGTGAGTTGTAGCTATCCAGAGATGGAAACCATGTTGTTGGGAGCCGCCCCGGCACTGTTGCGGGTTCGCTTTCCCGAGGGGGAATATTTTATCGCACTGTGTGGTGGCAGGGGGCATAAGTTACAGCTGCTCACACCGGCACTGAATGTGGAGAAAGTTTGCCTAGAGCTGGTTATTCAGCAGCTGGCTCGCGAGCTTGAAGGGCCTCAGCGCGAACGAATCGAGCAACTGTTGGATAGTGCATGCATTAAAGGGCGTCGCCGCAAGAAAGCCATGGCTGCTCTGCTGCGGGAAAATCTTGCGGGCGTACGCCTGGATGATTTCTGGCTGTTGCGTCAACCCTCTCACCGGTCTTTCCGCTTACAGCTTCGCCAGCGCGGGTTGTATTGGCGCTTTGCCGCCATGCTTGCCTGTCACAGTGCCCAGATGACTATTTTTCTGTGCAGTTGGTGGGTAATAGGTAGGGCTGTGCTCGAGGGCCATATTGATACCGGCTGGCTATCTGCCTGGGTATTGCTATTGGTGACTCAGGTTCCCCTATCTTTGCTCACAGCCCGAATGCGAGGAGTGCTCTCTGTTGAGACAGGTGCACTCCTGAAGCAGCGACTGCTTGCCAGCGCGCTGCGCGTTATTCCCAGTCGTATTCGCCATATGGGGTCGGGTCAGGTATTGGGCAGGGTTTATGATGCGGAGAATATAGAAGCCAGTGCATTGCAGGGTGCCTTTTTATTGTTGCTTGGCGCTGTAGAACTGTTAATTGCAGCCTCAATTTTACTGATGGGAGCTGGTGGCCTTATCTACGCAGCAATTTTGCCCCTATTTTTAGCGGTTGCGTTTTTCCTGGGGCGGGCACAGTACTACGGCCGCAAAGAGTGGACGTTACAGCGCCTTTCAATGACCCACCGTTTGATTGAGAAAATGATCGGCCACCGCACCCGCCTCGCGCAGCAGGCACCTGGCGACTGGCACCGGGGCGAAGACAGTGAGTTAAATAACTACCTGGAAATTTCCTCTCACATGGATAACACCATGGCGCGTTTGCAGGCTTTTTTGCCGCGCCTCTGGTTACTTCTTGGGGTAGTGGGGTTGGCTCCAATATTTATCGCTAACAGTGTCAGTAGTACCCAGCTCGCGATTGCCTTTGGAGGCATGTTGTTGGGGTATCGCGCGGTCTTGAAGTGTATGAGTGGCTTTACCAGTGCTTTGAATGCAGCAATTTCCTGGGAAAAAGTACGTGAATTATTTTTCTTGGAAGAGCGCATTGTAAAGGGAAGCGTGGGGTCGGCAATGGTTACGCCGTCGGGCCAGCAAAGTTCCTCGCAACCACTGTGTTATTTACGCGATATCGGCTTTACTTACAAAGGAAAAGATCAAGCGGCGTTGGCGGGTTGCAATCTCAGTATTTATCCTGGCGATCGGCTTTTACTACAGGGCGCTTCTGGTTCAGGTAAATCTACTTTAGCGAATATTCTTACCGGTATTCAGCGGCCGGATGAAGGTTTATTACTACTTAATGGCTACGACCGGGCGAGTATTGGTGCTGAGCCTTGGCGCAGGATGGTCGCCTCCTCTCCCCAATTTCATGAAAACCATGTGTTGGGAGACTCATTTTTATTCAATTTATTGATGGGAGATCAGTGGCCGCCACGTCAGGAGAGCCTGCGCAAGGCTTATGCAATTTGTGATGAGTTGGGTCTCACCCCGCTTCTTCGAAAAATGCCTGCGGGAATTTTACAGACGGTAGGGGAAATGGGGTGGCGGTTGTCTCACGGAGAGATGAGCCGTTTATTTATCGCCCGTGCACTTTTGCAAAATGCTGAGTTAGTGGTGCTGGATGAAAGTTTTGCGGCACTCGATCCGGAAAACCTCCGTATGGCGGTAGCCTGCGTACAGAAAAACGCAAAAACTTTGATGGTGATTGCCCACCCATAGAGCGATAAGTTTTTTATTGGGAATTTTTACCTCCACTTTACTTAAGTAATCTATGGGAGGATAAGTCTTATGTACCTCGAACCTGATATTCAGACTGATCTAACAGCTGTATACCTTTCTTTCCATAGTTGGTTAGAGCTTAAGCCTATGGCTAGCTATTCTAAGGCCCTCCCATAAAAAAGCCCGCTGACGCGGGCTTTTTTGTTATCAGGGTTAAGTCTTAAGCTTCTTATAATGCATGCGATGGGGTGTTGCATCCTCACCTTTGCGCTGCACAAAGTCCTCGTGGTACTCGGTATAGTTACCCTCGAAGAATATCGCTTCACTCTCACCCTCATAGGCGAGGATATGGGTGGCAACGCGGTCCAGGAACCAGCGATCGTGCGAGATTACCAGGGCGCAGCCGGGGAAGTTGAGCAGGGCTTCTTCCAGGGCGCGCAGGGTTTCGATATCCAGATCGTTGGAGGGTTCGTCCAGCAGCAGTACATTGGCGCCCTGCTTGAGGGTATAGGCCAGGTGCAGGCGTCCGCGTTCACCGCCGGAGAGTTCGCCTACGCGCTTCTGTTGGTCACTGCCCTTGAAGTTAAAGCGGCCAACATAGTTGCGCGAGCCCACTTCGTAGTTGTTGATCTTGAGCATATCGTGGCCGTCTGAGATGGCTTCCCATACGGTCTTGCTGTCATCCAGATTTTCACGGCCCTGTTCAACGTAGGCGACCTTAACGGTTTCCCCCATCTTGATCTCGCCGGAGTCTGGCTGCTCGGTGCCGCTGATCATTCGGAACAGGGTGGACTTACCGGCACCGTTACCGCCGACGATACCTACAATTGCGCCCTTGGGCACGCGGAAAGACAGGCTGTCGATCAGCAGGCGCTCGCCGAAGCCTTTGCTCACACCTTTAAACTCAATCACATTGTCGCCGAGACGCTCGCCGGGCGGAATGTAGATTTCGTTGGTCTCATTGCGGGCCTGGAAGTCCTGGGACTGCATTTCTTCCAGGCGGGACAAACGGGCCTTGTTTTTGGACTGACGGCCCTTGGGGTTTTGGCGGGCCCACTCGAGTTCCTTTTGCATAGCTTTGGCGCGAGCCTGTTCGCCGCGCTGCTCTTGCTCCAGGCGTTTTTCTTTCTGTTCCAGCCAAGTGGTGTAGTTGCCTTCCCAGGGGATGCCGTGGCCGCGGTCCAGTTCCAGAATCCAGCCGGCAACATTGTCGAGGAAGTAGCGATCGTGGGTGATGGCAACCACAGTGCCGGTGAAATCGTGCAGGAAGCGCTCCAGCCAGAATACGGATTCCGCATCCAGGTGGTTGGTGGGTTCGTCGAGAAGCAGCATATCCGGGCGGGACAGCAGCAGGCGGCACAGGGCCACACGACGTTTTTCACCGCCGGACAGGTTGTTGACGTCCGCATCCCAGGGTGGCAGGCGCAGTGCGTCTGCGGCGACTTCCAGGCGGTGCTCCAGGTTGTGGGCGTCCCAGGCCTGGATAATGTCTTCGAACTGTTGCTGTTTCTTGGCCAGGGCATCGAAGTCCGCGTCGGGCTCGGCGTAATCGGCGTAGACCTGTTCCAGGCCGGCGAGGGCGTCGATGGCTTCGCGTACACCGTCCTCTACGTTACCGCGCACGGTCTTGCTGGCATCGAGTTGCGGTTCCTGGGGCAGGTAGCCGACCTTGATGCCGGGCATTGCGCGGGCTTCGCCGTTAAAGTCCTGGTCGACCCCGGCCATGATGCGCAGCAGGGTGGATTTACCTGCGCCGTTTAGACCGAGTACGCCGATCTTGGCGCCGGGGAAGAAGGAGAGGGAGATGTCCTTGAGGATCTCGCGCTTGGGGGGCACTACTTTGCCCACCCGGTTCATGGTGTATACGTATTCGGCCATTTGGGGTTCCGTAATGGGTGTTGGAATCGGTCAGATTTTGCGCGCAACTTATCAGTTTGCGTAAAAAGTGCAACCGGGCATGTCTGAGGTAGCCCGCTGTACTCGCGTGTGGCTGACGTCAAATGTGATCTGTGTTTAACTGCGACACTATCTAGTACAAGAGCTATAAGACGAATAAAAATGGATCAGGATTCCCCGGTGTTGTTTTCCCGGCGCGGCGCCCTGGCGATCGCGACGTTAAACCTCCCCAAGGCTCTCAATGCCTTAAATTCACCCATGATCGACTTGTTGTCGGCCCAGTTGGACCGCTGGGCTGAAGACACTGAAGTCGCAGCAGTCTGGATCGATGGCAGTGGCGACAAGGCGCTGTGCGCTGGCGGCGATGTGGTGGCGCTGTATCGGGAGTCCGCCGCCTATGGTGAGACACCGGACTACGGCTTCACCACCGACTTCTTCTCCCGCGAATATCGCCTGGACTACCAGATTCACACTTACGCCAAGCCCGTCGTGGTGTGGGGCGGTGGCTTCGTGATGGGAGGCGGTATCGGCATTATGGCGGGAGCCAGCCACCGGATTGTGACGGAAACCACTCGCATGGCAATGCCGGAGATTACGATTGGTTTGTTTCCCGATGTGGGGGGCAGCTGGTTCCTGAATCGTATGCCCGGGCGCCTTGGACTTTTCCTGGGACTGACCGGTGCGCAGTTTAATGGCGCCGATGCCCTGTTTGCCGGTATGGCGGACCGCATAATCGGTCAGGGCCAGCGGGAGTCAGTCTTGTCTGCGTTAGCGGAGCTCAGTTTTGGTGAAAACCTGGAAGCCAATCACCAGTTAATTAGCAATTGCCTTAAATCCCAGGAGCTGCCCCTTCTGGAGCGGCCTGAGTCTGCTCTGCGAGAGCATTATGACCAAATCCAGCAGCTTACTGATTTTGCCACCTTGCCAGAGGTTTGTGCCGCCATCAGTGCATACCAGGGTGTGGATAAGTGGTTGCAGCGGGCAGCTGCCACTTTGGCAGGTGGCTCTCCGCTGACCCCCTGGATTGTGTGGGAGCAATTACAGCGGGCTCGACACCTCTCCCTGGCGGATATCTACCGCATGGAGTTGGCACTCGCGGTAAACCTCTGTGCCAGTGGCCACTTCAAGGAAGGGGTGCGCGCGCTGTTGATTGATAAAGACCGCGAACCCCAGTGGCAACCTGACAGCTTGGAACAGATTACACCTGCGCAGGTGGAAAGCTGCTTTGAGGGCCCCTGGGGCGGTGAGCACCCGCTGGCCGACCTGTAGATATCGTATTTACCGAGCGTCCCGGGCTGTTAATCGCCAGGGATACCAACAACAAAATAGGGAGTGGCTTTTATGGAAAAGATAGCCTTTTTTGGTTTGGGTAATATGGGTGGCCCCATGGCTGCCAACTTGGCGAAGGCCGGCTATACCGTAGCGGCATTTGATTTGAGCCCTGTTGCTCTGGAGCAGGCACAGCGAGACGGCTGCCTGCCCTGTGACAGTGCCCAGCAGGCTGTTGAGGGCGCGGATATCGTAATTTCCATGTTGCCCAGTGGCGACGCGGTGAAAGGGCTTTACCTGGGAGGGGCTGGGTTGTTGCAGCAACTCCCGGCCGATACCCTGATTATCGACTGTTCGACTATCTCTGCAGAGGATGCCTGCCAGGTCAGCCAGGCTGCGGGGGAGCATGGGTTGAGAGCGATAGATGCCCCGGTATCCGGAGGTACAGCTGCGGCACAGGCGGGGACGCTTTGCTTTATGTGCGGCGGGGATGAAGCGGCATTCGATGCAGCGCGGGCCCCGCTGCAGGTGATGGGCAGCAAGATATTTCTCGCCGGTGCTGCCGGTGCTGGGCAGGTGGCAAAGATCTGCAACAATCTGTTGCTTGCGATCCATATGACCGGTACCGCAGAAGCTTTACAGCTGGGGGTGGATAAGGGGCTGGATGCCAAGGTACTGAGCGATATTATGCGGGAAAGTTCGGGTAATAATTGGTCCCTGGCTAACTATAATCCCTACCCGGGCACTATGGAGAGCGTACCTTCGGCAAAGGGCTATGCCGGCGGTTTCAGTGTGGCATTGATGCTCAAGGACCTGGGACTGGCTATGGATGCCGCCTCAACCAGTGCATCTTCTACTCCGATGGGAGCCCTGGCGAAAAATCTTTTCCAACTGCATGGCGCTAGTGAGGAAAACCAGCAGCTGGATTTCTCCAGTATTCAGAACATGTTCCGGCGCCCGGCGGGTAGCCTTACCTAGGGCTTAGCTATAGGTCCTACACCGCAGTCAGGCAGCATTGGCTGTGGTGTAGTTTTAGGCGGTTTTACATAGTTGTACTGATGTCGCCTAATGGAAAAATTTGCGACAGTTCGCAAATTGGCAATTAGGTGCCAAATAGTGCAGGCTGCTCTGTTCCCAGCGGCAGCGAGAGTCGCTATCTTGCCAATCCCTTCCCGGAAATGGGCCCCCCTTTACCAACGCAATAGCTGTGCAGTCGTATGGCTTCAGTGGATTTTTTTCCAGGTAATTCGGCAGCTTGATTTGGATCAAGCTGTTCCAGTTAGCCTGCGGGTAACCTGTCCGCGACTTGTGATTGTGCCTGGAGGGGGGCCCTTCCTGAGTCGGGAAAAATGCCTAATCGCTTTATGGAGAAGTTAATGAATCGTATAACTGCTTGTGCGACAGCCGCTTTGACCGCCGTACTTACTGCACCCGCACTGGCCTATGAACAAGGCAGTTTAATTCTGCGCGGTGGCATGGCCACTGTAGCACCCGATGCTAATTCCAGCGTGCTTTCCTTGAATGGGACCGGCATCAACCAAACTGGCGTTGATGTGGATAATGGTTCCGCACTGGGCCTGACCGGCGTCTACATGTTCCGCGATCACTGGGGCTTGGAACTGGTTGCTGCAACGCCGTTCAGCCACGATATCGAAGTTGTGGGCGAGGGCCTGGGCAGCTTTGATCTGGGGGAAACCAAGCACCTGCCACCGACTCTGTTGGTTCAATGGTATCCGATGGAGCCGCAGTCCAACATTCAGCCGTATGTTGGCCTGGGTGTGAACTACACCGCTTTCTTTGATGAAGAAATCAGCAGCACCGCCGATAGTGCTTTCGCAAGCCTTGGCGCTACCGGTGATGCAGAGCTCTCCCTGGACAATTCATTTGGCCTGGCAGCAGAAGCTGGTATCGATTTTACCTTCGGTGCCGATCAACGCTGGCTGTTCAATATGTCCGTGTTCTGGATGGACATCGAGACCGACGCCACAGTCAAAGTACCTGGCCTGGGTGAAGTGACGGCCAATGTGGATATTGATCCGCTGGTTTACATGGCTGGTCTGGGCTACCGCTTCTAACAGGTAGCAATAAATAGGTCTGGGGTAGAGCAGTCACTGCGGTTTTCTGGTCGAAGACCCGGTGGCTGCTTTTTTGTTTGTGTCGGATTTTCAAGCAAACTACCGAACGAGGTGTGAATGAATATGAAGCAAGAGATTAAAAGCCCCGTGGGAGGGTTGTCTGAAGAACTCTTATCCCGTTATAGCGGACCCTGCCCGCGCTACACCTCGTATCCTACCGCCGATCGTTTTCACACATTAAATGGAATTGAGCCTTGGGCAGCACTGCAGGATATTCGCAGCTTGTCCCTTTATGTTCATATTCCTTTTTGCCGTTCTCTTTGTTACTTCTGCGCCTGTAATAAAGTAATTACTCACCAGTATGGATTGGCTTCCAGTTATCTGGATCACCTGCTGCAGGAGGCCCAGTGGTACCGGGATAAAGTGGCTGATGTCCCCGTCACCCAATTACACTTGGGCGGTGGTACGCCGACTTTCTTGAGTGATAGTGATATGCGTCGCTTAATGGGGGGGCTGGCTGAAGTTTTTGATTTGCGCCCAGGCGATGGGGTTGAATACAGTATTGAGGCCGATCCACGTACCCTTGAGTTAGAGACCCTGGATACTCTGCGAGAACTGGGTTTTAACCGCTTGAGCTTGGGGGTGCAGGATTTCGATATCGAAGTGCAGCGTTCAATCAATCGTATCTGCAGTGCCGACCAAGTCACGGAGTTGACCGTAGCGGCGCGTGAGCGCGGGTTTGAGTCTATTTCCTACGATCTGATTTACGGACTACCCAAGCAGGGACTGAGCAGCCTGCACCGCACTTTGGATAAAGTGCTGGAGCTGCAACCGGACCGCATCGCTCTCTATCACTATGCACACCTGCCGCACCGATTTAAGGCCCAGCGCCTGATTGATACGGATTTAATTCCTTCCGCCGCAGAAAAAGTGGCGATGCAGCTGGCGGCTGTAGAGCACCTGGGTAAGGCTGGGTATGAATTTTTGGGGATGGATCACTTTGCCCGCCCTGGGGATGAACTGGCTAAGGCAGCCCATGCCGGTATGTTGCAACGCAATTTCCAGGGGTACACCCTAATGCCGGCAGATGCTTTGGTTGGATTGGGAGCGTCTGCAATCAGCTACAGTCGCGATGGCTACTGGCAAAATTTACATCGCTTAAAAGAATATACTCAGGCGATTGGAGAAGGGAAATCTGCAGCCTGTCGCGGCTGGTTAATGGATGATGAAGATCGTTTGCGCCAGTGGATTATTAGTGAATTAATGTGTCGTTTGCGCTTGGATAAAAACCTTGTTGAACAGCGTATAGGTGCTTGCTTTGAGGAGTATTTCTCTGAGGAATTAGCGCGCTTACAGCCTATGTTTGACGATGGTCTAATTTATCAGGATAACGAAAATATTATTGTTACCGAGGAAGGCCGCTGGTTCGTGAGAAATGTTGCTGCTGCATTTGATATGTATTTGCACAGTCAAGAAACAGATGCGAAATATTCACGTGTTCTATAGCTACCGGCAGGAGACTAACGGCTCAACAGCCGTTACAATTGCGGCAAATTAGTTTACCGACCGGTTTAGTATGATGGATTCCTCTACAGCTGTTAGTTGCGGCAACTGTTCAGTCAGACGTTTGTGCTTGCCAGCTGGTTTGTGTCAGTCTGATATTGATCGGCTAGAGCAGATCACGCGTCGAAAGAAAATAATTAAAGCGGGGGAGACCCTTTACCGAGCTGGCGATCCATTTGCCAACCTCTATGCAATTCGTTCAGGTAGTTTTAAAACTGTGGTGATTGCTGCAGATGGTGACACTCAGGTCACCCACTTCGCTTTACCTGGGGAACTGCTCGGTCTGGATGCCTACAGTACTCGGGTACATCCGAGTTATGCGGAAGCATTGGAAGACAGTAGTGTTTGTCTGCTGCCTTTTACTCAACTGGAAATTTTGGCCCAGCAGGTGACAGCCCTGCAGCAGCAGATTTACAGCATTTTTTCTGAAGAGTTACGCCAGGAAAATGATATTTTAATGTTGTTGGGTAAACGCTCTGCCGATACTCGTTTGGCGGCTCTTCTGATTAATATTTCCAGCCGTTACGCTCGTCGTGGATACTCTCACAGTGCCTTTGTTTTATCGATGCCGCGCACTGATATCGCCAATTATCTGGGTTTGACAGCGGAAACTGTCAGCCGGCTTTTCTCGCGTTTTCAGCGAGAAAAATTAATTAAGGTGAGTGGCCGATCAGTTGAGATTGTTAATTTAATTGAACTCAGTGAGCTAGCGGGTACTCACTGCGGATATGATGAAGACTGAATCTTGAAATAGTGTCCTGGCTTTATGGTCAGCCAGGACACTACCCAACTCACTAAACTCCAGCAACCGTTTCGATTGCTGATATTGCCTCCGCCCACTTTTCTTTATCTGCCTCTGAAATGTAGCTCGCTTTGAAACTATTCAGGGCCAGTTTTTTCGCCTGCTCTTTGGTCATGCCCAGACTTTCGCTAAGGGCCAGATAATTTTTATTCACGTAACCGCCAAAGTAAGCGGGATCATCTGCATTAACCGTGACACACAGCCCGCGCTCGAGGAGTGACAAAATGGGGTGTTGGCTCATATTGTCGTACACACAGAGTGCGGTATTGGAGAGCGGGCAAACAGTCAGGGGAATATTTTCTGCTTTCAGGCGCTCAATTAGTGCTTCGTCCTCAACGCAGCGAACCCCATGGTCGACACGGCTCACGTCCAGAAGATCGAGAGCCTCTACGATATAATCGGCAGGTCCCTCTTCACCGGCGTGGGCAACTCTCTCAAGCCCTAGCTCTTTGGCCATAGCAAAAACTTTTTGAAATTTTCTGGGTGGATGACCCAGCTCAGAAGAGTCCAGCCCTACACCTTTTATTAAGTTCAGGTATGGTTTTGCCGCTTCCAAGGTGGCAATTGCTTCCTCTTCACTCAGGTGGCGTAAGAAGCACAAAATAAGGTGACTACTTATTCCCCACTCATTTCTTGCATCATCAAGAGCACTGTTAATACCCTTGATAACCACACCGATATCAATGCCCCTCTCTGTATGGGTTTGGGGGTCAAAGAAGATCTCTGTGTGGACAACATTGTCTTCACGACAGCGCTTGAGATAAGCCATGGTCAGATCATAAAAATCCCGCTCATGGATCAGGACCGAAGCGCCTTGATAATAAATATCGAGGAACGACTGTAAATTATGAAATTTATAGGCTGCTTTAATTTCCTCAATACTGGAAAAGGGAATTTCAATATTGTTGCGCTTGCTCAACTCGAACATTAGCTCCGGTTCCAGTGAACCCTCGATATGGAGATGAAGCTCGGCTTTTGGCAGTGCTTTCAAAAAGTTCAAATCAGCAATGGACATATAAATACCTTGTTGCGGGACTACCTGTGAATGTGAATGCGCCGGAGGCAATCCAACATTCCTACTCACAGAAACTGTCTGGGCTATAAAAGGGCGCTAATGGTATCAGGTTACGTTCTCTGAGAATAAAGCTGGTTACGGATTATTCTGGCAAGTTAGCCCTATGCTTAGCAGCAGCCAGCTACACCGCCAGAAAATACACTGATCGGTTTACTTGTTGCTTTTTATGTGTATACTGTACCGAGTAGTTTACATCTTGAGATTGATTAACGGATACTGAGGAGAGAGCAATGAGTAAGGTTGCCTTGATTACCGGGACTTCCACAGGGCTGGGGCAGAGTCTGGCGCTGCAAATGGTCAAGCAGGGGTTTAGGGTCTTTGCCACCATGAGAGATCTCTCCAAGGCCGACCAGCTGATAAATGCGGCTCCTCAGGGGGCGGCTCTCGAAGTGATGGAATTGGATGTAACAGATTCTGACAGTATTCAGAACTGCGTAGATACCATTATCCGGGATGCTGGGCATATCGATTTATTGATCAACAATGCTGGCGCTGGTTTTGTAAAGACCACTGAACACGCCAGCGAAGAAGAGATACGCTGGGTGACGGATGTGAACTACCTCGGTGTAGTTCGCTGCACTAAAGCAGTTTTACCCCATATGCGCGAAGCTCGTAGTGGACACGTTATCAATATTTCGTCGGTGGGCGGGCTAGTTGGGCAGCCGTTCAATGAGCTGTATTGTGCGGCAAAATTTGCTGTTGAGGGTTATACAGAAGCCATGGCAAGTTATATAACTCCTGCCTTTAATATCAATTTTACCGCTGTCGAGCCCGGTGGTATCCACTCGGAGTTTGCCAATAATGTACTTTCGCAGTTGGAGCAGAGCCAGGGGTACCCCGAAGATGAATACCAGGGGGTCTTCAATCAGTATATTGGTGGTATGAGGTCTCGGAGCCCAGAGAAGACGGCAGAAATATATCAAACTTGTGACCAAGTAGTTGGCGTGGTTTTGCAGGTTGTACAGGCTGAGGATCCACCAATTAGAGTCAGGACATCCTCCTGGGCCAATGAATTGTGTAATTTTAAGATAGGCTTAGATGATAATGGGAAAAAACAGCAGAAAATGGTGGTCGAGAGTTTTTTGCCGAATATCTAGACCTTCATTTCTTGGTAGGTTAGTAATTCCCCGTGAGCTAAATGAGTAAAATCCAGTTTTAATTTTGAGAATTTTACGTCTAGGGTGATCTATTAGGTGTCCAGCGGGTTCATTTTTTCAGTTGGCAAAGTAGCCCGCTCGGGTGTGTAATTTATTCACGGCAGGATGAATTCCCTATTTGATGCCCTGATTAACAGTACAATAGAGAACATATTTTTTTGGCTGCCTTTTTATGAGTAAGGCATCAGCAGCGGTAAGCTGCAGTAACTGTTCAGTCAGACGTTTATGTTTGCCTGCGGGGCTGGAACAAGCGGATATTGATCGGCTTGAGTGCGTTAGTCGTAGGAAAAAAGTGATTAAAGCGGGAGAGCCTCTTTATCGTGCAGGTGACCCGTTCCAAAGCCTCTTTGCAATCCGCTCCGGAAGCTTTAAAAGCGTGGTTATTGCTGCAGATGGAGATTCTCAGGTAACCCATTTTGCCCTTCCTGGAGAGCTTCTAGGGCTCGATGCTTATAGTAGTCGGCTCCACCCGAGCTATGCAGTGGCCCTTGAAGATAGCAGTGTATGTCTTCTTCCATTCGATCAGTTGGAAAATCTCGCTCAGGAAGTTCCAGTTTTACAGCAGCAAATCTATAGCATCTTTTCTGAAGAGTTGCGCCAGGAGAATGAGATTTTAATGCTGCTTGGTAAGCGTTCAGCGGATGCTCGTCTCGCTGCTTTACTTATGAATATATCCAGCCGTTATGCCTGCCGAGGTTACTCCCCTCGCGAATTTGTGCTTTCTATGCCTAGAATAGATATTGCCGACTATCTCGGATTAACGGCAGAAACGATAAGTCGTATATTTTCTCGTTTTCAGCGTGAGGGGCTGATAAAAGTTAGTGGTAGGATGATTGAGATTTTAAATATAGTTGCACTAAGTGATTTGGCGGGTACCCATCTTAGTTATGAGAATGATCAATGAATTTTTTTGGGGCTTATTTGAATTGCTGCATGTTATAGAAAGATATTAATTGACTGTCGTAAAGTTCAACTTTCTGTTTTATAAATTACTCTGCTATTTTTCTAGGTTTGTGGGTGTTTTAGCTGTAAATGCTGATACTAGATTATTTATACGGTGGCATCAGTTGGCAGGTGCCATGTAATTATAATTTATTTTCAGGCCTGTTTTTTATGACTGATTAATAATTCATTCGTGGAAAACGATTTTCCCCGATCTCTGTTAGCTATAAGTTTTCCAGGAAATGTTTACCTGAGCATAGTAATCTTTCAGTTAAGGTGCTGAAAAGTGCAAAAAAATAATAAGGTGAAAAGGGAAGAAATCATGCCAGTTAGAAGGCTTGACCTAGTTAAGAGTTTTGCAGTGGATGGGGCTTAGGTCGAAGCTGCGCCCAACTTAGCTATTTCTACTCATGGGGCGATAATCAAGCAATTTTTTACCCGAAAAGGGCATGGGGGAGATGATCTATTTTTCTTTTCTCCACATGATTGCTTTCTAGATGATCCGGGTATTAGTAGTGCCTTAACGGGTAATGCGAAATGTCGCGAGTAGGTAGGCAAAGGAAAGCTTTGTCATAATTATACGCTAAGTAAATTTTAAGAATCCCATGGCACAACTACAGGTCAGATTCCCGGTCGTGTCACACGCTTTTCATAAAAGGCGCGAGCTATGCTGGCGTACAAAAGGCAGTGGATAGCACCCATTAGCGCATTGAAATTGTGAATAGTCCGGATCTAAACAATCCTATAGACCAGTAATATATTGCAAAAGGGGTGGAGTCGGTAGACTTATTAACTATTCGCCATCGAATAAAGATGGGTAATCTCACTCTGGCTGATGTTCTCAATATTCGGCATAAAAATAAACTGCATTATGAAAATGTTTATTGCTCTTTTTGTCGCAGTGAAATGAGTTTTGGAGATATTGTTATTGGAGCTCCATTCTGGGGTAGCAAAATGCAGGGGGCAGCTACTAAATCAGTATTTTTGGACTGTAATACAAATGAGGTGGTGCTTGTTTGGCGGTGGTATAAATCTACTTATATTTCTAAGTACCTTTTTGATTTTAATGTTGGTCTTGCAGAGTTTTCTTTATTTTCCATATTTCCTCCTTATTTCTTTCGTATTTTATCTGGTTTTTTAAGAAACCTTCCTGGTTTGTCGCCTCACTTCCAAAATTATCTGTTCATGACAAACATCAAAAATTACTGAATATAACTTGAGTGTGAATGGCTGGTCATAGTACGTTAGTAGTACGGTTATGAGGGGTAACCCTCTTATTTTTATACTAGACGTTAAATAGGTGTCTTATGCCTGTTCGTGAACTTGATTTAGTTAAAATTTTTGCGCCTGAAGGTACCAATGTTGGGGATGCGCCGAACCTAGTCATCTCTGCCCACGGTGCCGCAACCAAAGAAGTTTTTTGTAGCAAGGGACATGGCGGTGATAATCTATTCTTTTTTGCCCCCCACGGTTATACGTTAGATGATCCGGGTCTGGAAAATGTAGTTAATGGGACCGCGAAATATCACGAGTGGGTTGGTAAAGGTAAATGGTGCAAAAACTATACTCTGAGTAAATTCCAGGGTTATCACGGATCTATGGCGGGGCAAATATTCGGTCGCCTAACGCGGCGATTCATTACTGATGGTGAAAGCTATAACGATATTCAGAGAGTTGTAGACTCGGCACATAAAAATAATCAATTTGTTGAGCGCAAGAAGACGGAGCTGGCAAAATATGATTTATCTGATCCGTTCCAAAAGTCTATGTACGATGCAAAATCCAGCTCGCTTGAAACCAGAATGGAAGCTAATTTTCTGACGATTCGAAATCGGCATAACCAAAAGAATCCGACACTGGTTGATGTGCTCAATATTCTGCATCGAAATAACTTGCATTATGAAAATATTTATTGCTCCTTCTGCCGCAATGAGCTGAATTTCAATAACTTTGTTATTGGTACACCTTCTTGGGATAGCCATAAGCAAAAAGTGTCTAGCTGAAGCAGTTAGATTGTCAAATTTCAGGCAAAAAAAAGGGGGGCGTAAACGCCCCCTTAATCCACTACTTATCAGGAGTGTGTGGAGAAAGCTAATTCCTTTTCAGATTCCTTGTGACCAATACCCGTCTTCCTTGTTTCCTGTAGCCAATCCATGGCCTCTTGTTGCTGTTTGAAATAGCGGACTTCACCGCTAACAAACCAGCTCCCGACTTTTGTGGCTATTTGCTGCCACTCCTCATCCCCAAGTACAGCGACATGCGAGAATTCATTGCCGTGCTTTAAGGCCAGCTTGAACTCATCCCAGATCGCGTGCATCCCCCAGCCCTCGAAATCCCGGAGATCAATCAGTAATTGAACCTGAGGTTTTTTTACCCCTTCCAGAGCATATTCTAATAGTGGTGTTATATGCTCATAATCCTCATGGGTTAACTCACCAATTGCCTTTATGTAAAGGAAAAACTCATCATTTATACGTTCCATGCCAATGGATATGCCGTGGCGTTTAAACTGCATTAACATTTCCTCCCTGCTGTTTTGGTGACCTAAGCTAATGCCTGCGCGGGCATTTGATGTTGTGTCAGATCTTCGTGCAGGGACTCGTAAATTTTTCTGGTTGCCCTGTCGAAATATCTGCAGCTTAATTCACTGACCTGTTTCTGAATATAAATCCAGTCGGTAGTCCCCAGGTACTGTTCGATCTGTGGGAAAATAGATTTATTTTCCAACTCCATATGCTTGCGTTGCAGCTTCAGGTAGGTGTTGCAAGCTCCTTGCAGCACTCTCCGTTCAACGGTCGCATCATTGGCAATAGCGTAAAATAAAGCGCACATGTGTTTTGTCGCTGCGGCTATATTTTCATGCTGCATTTGCGCTTCGTAAATTGATTCCCTGTCATGTACTGGCTTAGTCAACAGCCGGGAAAATATTAAATCCTCAACTGGGTGGTGATACCTATCCGGGTATGCCGATAAATAATCCAAAGCATCAAGGATCAGTGACAAGGTGTTTGGATCGCGGTCGCCGCAGCCAAAAAGATCCAGGAGTAATTGCTCAAAGGCGTTGAGCAACTCTTGCATATGTTTATGGTCACAGCACAGTTGTCGGTAGATGGCATTCATCCCAGACCTCCGCGATTTGTCGATGGGTCTATTGTTGCCATATGTACCAATCCAAAGTTGATTTGGATCAAGTGAGGGGGACTTAGTGGGACTCAAGGTGGAATTTACCGCTACCTACTCAGGGGAGGGCTGAGGTTATCAATAGGTATGAGGCTGACCATGCCGCTGAATTCCTTGGGCCAACTCTTATCTGTACCTCGTTGTATTTGACCACAAGATAAATTAAACCTATTTTCGAGTAGCCCTTTCTTCAGTTTTTTCCACAAGTACGCTCTTCTGTCGGACCTAGATAAGGGTGTGTCTGATCCTTCATATTTTAATAATTTCTAATGACGTGTTGTTGCACATTTAAGCATGCTGCGATGTTTCCCGTTGTTCAATAAATTTATTGGTGCTGAAGTCGTAGGTTGTCATCGAATTATTCTGCAGCGCTCTATTTATGTGTCACGACAAAGTTAATGCAACAGGATGGGAGTGTTAATGAAAATAGTTAAGGCTGGTATAGGTGTGCTGGCACTCGTTGTTTCAGCGGGCGCAATTGCCGAGGGCGCCTACTGGGGGGGTGTGGCCGGAATAACAGATTTTGATTTCAAGGGGGTCGATAATCCACTGAATTTGGGACTGCGAGCAGGTTATGTGCGGGCCTCGGGTTTTGGGGTGGAAGGTGAATATACCAGTTCACTATTAAGTGGTGAGACTGAGGCTTATGGTCGGAATGTGGGTGTAGACATACGTACTCTTGCTACTTATGCGACTTACAGAACAGAGGGGGACTGGTACCTGAAAGGACGCCTGGGCCTTCTCTATGAAGACGTTTCTGTTGGCAGCGAAAGTAGTGATGACCTGGGTGTCAGCTTAGGGGCTGGAATTGGTTATAGCCTGAATGAAATTTATCACCTGGAGCTTGAGTACACCATATTAGAGAAGGATGTCAGTTATTGGTCAGGCGGGTTTAGCCTGAGATTTTAATTGTCCCTTTCCTAAATTTAACTAGTGGAGACATCTCTTTTTAGAAGCTCCTAGGTTACATACTGACCTGTCTAAGTAAACACTTGTGCCAATTGATCGTGCCCCTATAATCCCTGCCCTTTGATCAGACTTCGAGATTTAAGGGGAAGATGGTGGGCTTTAATCTCAAGGCAATGGCTGCAGTTGCCGCTCTGTTGTGTTCCGCTACCGCTTATGGGCAGGGTGCGTATATCGGTGGCGTTTTCGGTGTTTTGGATGTTGATGCCAGGGGGGAGAGCCCTTTAAATGGGGGGATTCGAGCCGGTTATACCTGGGGTTCTGGCTGGGGATTCGAGGCAGAAGTCACCGACTCTGTCATTGATGGTGAGTTCGACTACTACTGGTACGATTACAACTACTCCCTGGCAACACAAGCTGTTTATGCCACCTATCGCAGCCCGGGCAACATTTATCTGAAAGGTCGTATCGGCTACCTCCATGAGGAGTTGGAGATAGATAATTGGGAGAAAGAGTACTCGGATAACGGTGCATCTGCCGGGCTCGGGGCTGGTTTCAAACTGACCGACGAGGCGACCCTGGAACTGGATTACACCATCATTGAGTCAGATGTGAATTACTGGTCTGGCTCTGTGGTGTACAAATTCTGACCGCCTTTTTAAGGTGGACGGGTTGGTCCCGCCACGTCTCTGCATTTGCGCATTCATGCTGCCCTTGGTGTACAATGCGCGCCTTTCTAAAATGCCCAGAATGCATTGAGCAGTAGGGCCATCCCACGCTGGGAGCCTTTGGTCCTACTCATAAGTCTGGGCGCTGTGGTATCGAGTTTTAAAAGCCTCTACTCAAGCCCGCTTTACCGAGGGAACACCATGTTTGATTCATCTGTCACTTTAGCTTCTTACGACCCGGAAATTTGGGAAGCCATCCAGGAGGAAGACTCTCGTCAGGAAGACCATATCGAGTTAATCGCCTCTGAGAACTACACCAGCCCAATGGTAATGGAAGCTCAGGGCAGCAGCCTGACTAACAAGTATGCCGAGGGCTATCCAGGCAAGCGTTATTACGGCGGTTGTGAGTACGTGGACAAAGTGGAAACCCTGGCCATTGAGCGCGCCAAGGAGCTGTTTGGTGCTGACTACGCGAATGTGCAGCCGCACTCTGGATCACAGGCTAATGCGGCTGTTTACCAGGCGCTCTGTGCCCCAGGTGACACTGTACTGGGCATGAGTCTGGCCCACGGTGGCCACCTTACCCACGGTGCCCGCGTTAACTTTTCCGGCAAGATCTACAATGCAGTGCAGTACGGTCTGAACCCGGAAACTGGCGAAGTGGATTACGAGGAAGTTGAACGCCTGGCGCTTGAGCACAAGCCGAAGATGATCGTGGCTGGTTTCTCTGCCTATAGCCGAGTGATGGATTGGGCGCGTTTCCGCGAGATCGCTGACAAAGTGGGTGCTTACCTGTTTGTGGATATGGCTCACATTGCAGGCCTGGTTGCCGCTGGTGAGTATCCCTCCCCAATCTCCCACGCCGATGTTGTGACTTCTACTACTCACAAAACCCTGCGTGGCCCCCGCGGCGGTATCATCCTGGCGCGCGCCAACGAAGAAATTGAGAAGAAGCTCAACTCCGCTGTATTCCCCGGTGGTCAGGGTGGCCCGCTGATGCATGTGATCGCGGCGAAAGCGGTTTCTTTCAAAGAGGCCATGACCCCTGAATACAAGGCCTACCAGAAGAAGGTTGTGGAAAATGCCCGCGCAATGGCGGAGACCTTCCTCGATCGCGGTATCAACATTGTATCCGGTGGGACCGATGATCACCTGATGCTGGTTGACCTGATTGGCAAAGAGTACACCGGTAAGGATGCGGATGAAGCCCTGGGTAACGCCAACATCACCGTTAATAAGAACGCGGTACCCAACGATCCGCGCTCTCCTTTCATTACCAGCGGCCTGCGTGTCGGTACCCCGGCAATCACTACTCGCGGCTTTGGTGTAAAGGAAACCCAACAGCTCACTCACTGGATCTGCGACGTGCTGGATGCACTGGAGAAAGGTGATGTTGAAGCCACTATCGCCGATGTGAAGCAGAAGGTTCTGGGGATTTGCGCAGAGTTTCCTGTGTATAAAAAAGGCTGATCAGCACTGCTGACAAAAAAGCGGCTCATAGAGCCGCTTTTTTTATGTGTCCCTGTTGAATTTGCGATGCACTGTGGCTGTGCGTGCCGCGGTCACACAGTGCAACGGCTGTGGTAAACTGCGGCCCATTTTCCATTCCGGGGATAATCCCACATGCACTGTCCGTTCTGCAGCGCAGAAGAAACAAAAGTAGTCGATTCCCGATTGGTGGCTGAGGGCGACCAAGTACGCCGCCGGCGCGAGTGCCTGGAGTGCCACGAGAGGTTTACCACATTTGAAACTGCGGAGCTGCTGCTGCCGCGAGTGATCAAGCAAAACGGCCAGCGCGAGCCGTTTAATGAAGACAAGTTGCGCGCGGGTATTCAGCGCGCTGTGGAAAAGCGCCCGGTGAGTATTGAGCGGGTGGAGTCGGCGGTATCTCAAATAAAACACGCTCTGCAGGCGACCGGAGAACGGGAGTTGCCGGCGCGTGCTATTGGTGAATTGGTGATGGAGCAGCTGCGTGAGCTGGACCAGGTGGCCTATGTGCGCTTTGCTTCTGTCTATCGCCGTTTTGAGGATGTCAGCGAGTTTAGAGAAGAGATTGAGCGACTGACCAGTAAGGGATCGAAGACAGAATGAGTCAAACGGTTGTACACAGTGCGGAAGCACTGATGGCCCGCGCTATTCAGTTGGCAGAGCGCGGTCTCTACACCACTATGCCGAATCCGCGAGTGGGCTGTGTGATTACTGACGGGGATGGCAATGTTGTCGGCGAAGGCTGGCACAAGCGGGCCGGCGAACCCCACGCTGAGATCGAAGCCTTGAGTGATGCCGGCGACCTGGCTCAGGGGGCTACGGTTTATGTCACTCTTGAGCCCTGCAGTCATACCGGCCGCACAGGTCCCTGTGCCGAGGCGTTGGTAAAGGCCGGCGTGGCCCGGGTTATTTACGGAATGCAGGATCCGAATCCGAATGTCAGCGGTGCCGGATTGCAAATATTGCGCGATGCTGGGATCGAAGTGGAAGGCCCCATCCTGGAAGAGAGGTGTCGCGCTCTAAACCCCGGCTTTATCAAGCGTATGACCCTGGGACTGCCCCTGGTGCGAAGCAAATCCGCCATGAGCCTGGATGGGCGCACCGCTATGGCCAGTGGGGAGTCAAAGTGGGTATCGGGCCCTGCGGCTCGCGCCGATGTACAGCGCCTGCGCGCTCGCAGTTGTGCAGTGATTACCGGGGTTGAGACGGTGCGCTTCGACAATCCCAATCTCAATGTGCGCGCCGATGAAATGGCACTGGAAATGCTGGCCGCAGAGCGAGCCGCCGAAGTGCAGCCGCTGCGAGTAATTGTTGACAGCCAGCTGCGTACCCCAGCGAGAGCCTTTATTTTGCAGGGGGATGCCCCCACATTGGTGTGCACGACAGAGCGCGCGGAGGCCGAGCGCCGCGAGCGTATTGAGAAAACGGGTGCGGAAGTCGTGGTTTTACCCCACGACAAAGAGGGCCGCGTAGACCTGCTCGCCCTGCTCAAGGAGTTGGCGCGACGCCAGTGCAATGAAGTTTTGGTAGAGAGCGGTGCGACCCTCTCTGGTGAATTCCTCTACCGGGGCCATGTCGACGAAATAATTGTTTATATGGCGCCAAAACTGCTGGGTAGCACCGGGCGACCGCTGTTTGAACTGCCTATCGAGCGTATGGGCTCGATGCTGCCGATTACGATTACCGATATGCGCGCAGTTGGTCACGACTGGCGCATTACTGCAACAACCGATATCGAGCGCTGATGTTTACCGGAATTATTGAAGCCTTAGGCGAGATTGCAGAGTTAAAACCCCAGGGCGGCGACCTGCGTGTGCGTGTGCGCAGCGGTAAGCTGGATCTGGGTGATGTGCAACTGGGGGACAGTATTGCCACCAATGGTGTTTGTCTCACGGTTGTTGACCTGCCCGGTGATGGTTACTGGGCGGATGTCTCTGCGGAAACCCTGGATGTGACAACGGTGGGCCGCTGGAAAAAAGGCGACCGGGTCAATCTGGAAAAAGCACTAACACCCCAGACCCGCCTGGGTGGACACATTGTCAGCGGCCATGTGGATGGTATTGGCGAGGTGGTATGGCGCAAGTCCGAGGCTCGCGCCGAGCGATTCCGCCTGCGCGCACCGGAAAACCTGGCTCGCTATATTGCCCATAAAGGGTCTATCACCGTCGACGGCACCAGCCTCACGGTCAATGCCGTGGATGGGGCTGAGTTTGAACTCACCATAGTGCCACACACGTTGCAGGAAACGATTATGGCCGGCTATACCGCCGGTACTCGGGTCAACCTGGAAGTGGACCTGATTGCGCGCTACTTGGAGCGGCTACTCCTCGGTGATGAGGCAGCCAAGCCTAGTGGTGGGGGTATGACCCTCGAATTTTTGGCCCAGAACGGGTTTTACAAGCGCTAAAGATGGGCCGTGCACCACGGCGAAAACAGCAGCGATAGCCGCTCTATTTGCAATTGATAAATTTATCCAGAGTTAACCATGGAACTAAATACGGTTGAAGAACTGATCGACGATATCCGCCAGGGCAAAATGGTAATCCTGATGGA
Organism: Microbulbifer maximicatervae (SeqCode); assembly: GCF_052467325.1. Classification (NCBI taxonomy): domain Bacteria; kingdom Pseudomonadati; phylum Pseudomonadota; class Gammaproteobacteria; order Cellvibrionales; family Microbulbiferaceae; genus Microbulbifer; species Microbulbifer maximicatervae (SeqCode). The sequence continues at coordinate 3,085,275 of NZ_CP174310.1, read as the reverse complement.
TGATGAAGATCGCGAGAACGAGGGCGACCTGGTGATGGCTGCGGAGCAGATTCGCGCTGAAGACATCAACTTTATGGCCACTCATGCCCGTGGCCTGATTTGTATGCCCATGTCCAAAGAGCGCTGTGAGCAGTTGGATCTGCCGCTGATGTCGCGGGATAACGGAGCCCAGTTCAGCACCAACTTCACCGTATCCATTGAGGCGGCAGAGGGTGTCACCACCGGTATTTCCGCCGCCGATCGCGCGCGCACGGTTCGCGCCGCTGTGGCCAGAAATGCCAAGCCCAGCGATATTGTACAGCCCGGCCATATCTTCCCCATTATGGCCCAGCCCGGCGGTGTATTAAGCCGCGCAGGCCACACCGAAGCCGGTTGCGACCTGGCCCGCCTGGCGGGTTTTGAGGCGGCTGCGGTGATTGTTGAGATCATGAATGAAGACGGCACCATGTCCCGCCGCCCGGACCTGGAAAAGTTCGCGAAAGAGCACAACCTGAAAATCGGCACTATCGCCGATCTGATTACCTATCGCGCCCTGAATGAGAAAACCGTCGAGTGCGTTAATGAGCGCAAGGTGCGCACCGAGTTCGGTGAGTTCAAGCTGCGCACCTATCTCGATAAGGCTCGCCGCGAACGCCACTTTGCCTTTGTTAAAGGCGACCCCACCCCAGAAGAGCCGACCCTGGTTCGTGTGCATGTGGGAAATACTCTGCGCGATGTGCTTACGATTCAGCGCGGCGATGAAAAATTCACCCCGTGGACCTTCCGCCGCGCGATGCAGCGTATTGAAGAAGAGGGCAAGGGTGTTGTCGTACTGATCTGCCACAACGAAACCACCGAAGAAATCGAAGAGAGCATTGATTGGCTGATCAGCGGCAAGCAACAGCGCCCCAGCCAGGACTTGGTGTACAAGCAGGTAGGTACCGGTTCGCAAATTCTGCGGGATCTCAAGGTGCGCAAAATGCGCCTGATGAGCGCACCGTTCAAGTTCAGTGCTATTTCCGGGTTTGACCTGGAGGTAGAGGAATACCTGAACGTGGAAGCGCCGCAACCCTAGTAAAAGAGTAACAATACTGAAGCGCCGCTACTGTCCTGATAGCGGCGGCGATGGACAAGAAATACGGATTGAAAATTATGAGTAATATTCAAGTGATCGAAGGGGACTTTGTCGGCAGTACGGGCAAATACGCACTGTTGGTGAGCCGCTGGAACAGCTTTGTGGTTGAAAGCCTAAAGGATGGTGCACTGGACACCCTGCGCCGCAAGGGTATCAAGGATGAAGATATCACTATCTACTACGCCCCGGGCGCATTCGAATTTCCCCTGGCGGCACAGAAGTTGGCTGAGACTAAAAAGTTCGATGCCATTATTGCCCTGGGCGCGGTTATCCGTGGTGGCACCCCGCACTTTGAGTATGTGGCTGGCGAGTGCACCAAAGGCCTGGCTCAGGTATCCATGAATACTGGCATTCCCGTCACCTTTGGCGTGCTGACTGTGGACTCCATTGAGCAGGCTATCGAGCGCTCAGGCACCAAGGCTGGCAACAAAGGTTGTGAAGCCGCCGAAACCGCCCTGGAAATGGTTTCCCTACTCGGCAAGATTTAATTGCCGGCGCGCCGGCACAAAAGGTGTGTCGGTGCAGCCCATTCTGTGAAGTATCTACCGGAAAAGACAATGACCGTAACTGCATCCGCCCGCCGTAAGGCACGTCACTACGCCATGCAGGCGCTCTATCAGTGGCAGATGGCCGGCGCCAGCCTTAATTCCATTGAGGCCGAGTTTCACGCCGATAATGATATGAGCAAAACCGACGTGGAATATTTTCGTGATATTTTCCACGGCGTAGCGAAAAACCTTGATGAGGTAGAGGGCGCTTACACGTCGCACCTGGATCGCAAAGTGGAAGACCTGGACCCTGTATCCCGCGCGCTGTTGCGCATGGCCACTTACGAGCTGAAAAACCGTATCGATGTGCCTTACAAGGTTGTCATTAATGAGGCGGTGGCCCTGGCGAAAAAATTTGGTCCCACCGATGCCTTCAAGTTTATCAATGGCATTTTGGATAAGACCGCTGCGGACCTGCGCTCGGCAGAGGTAGCCGCAGACAAGAAGGGCTGAGCCAGCAATTATGTCTAAAGCGCCGGGGGAGTTTGAGATCATCCGCGATTACTTCGCCCGCGCTCCCCAGGGCGAAGGTGTAGCCCTGGGGATTGGCGATGACTGCGCGCTATTGCAAGCACCTGTCAGCGGGCAGCTGGCCACTTCTATGGACACCCTGGTAGCAGGCCGTCACTTCCCCGCAGGTGCTGACCCATTCATGGTTGCGAGCCGTGCACTGCGTGTGAATATCAGTGATCTGGCGGCAATGAATGCCCGCCCCCTCTGGTTTACCCTTGCCCTGACCTTACCCGATAGCGACTCCGTTTGGCTGGAGAAATTCGCCAGTGGCCTGCTGGAAACTGCTGGCAAGTTTGGGGTTTCCCTTGTGGGTGGTGACACTACCGCTGGCCCCTTATCCATTACGATTCAGGTGATCGGCCATACCGAAAAGCCCCTCCGGCGGGACGGCGCTTCTGTCGGCGACAATATTTATGTGAGCGGCCCACTGGGCGCTGCCGCGGCAGCCCTGCCCGTTGTTTTGGCAGAGCGGAATGTGACTGAGTCAGTGCGGCGGGAAGCGGAGCAGGCTTTCTATTTTCCCGAGCCGCAATTAGAAACTGCCAGCGCGATTGCAGGCATTGCTACCAGTGCTTTGGATATTTCCGACGGATTACTGGGGGATCTGGGCCATATCTGCAAAGCGAGCGGTGTGGCAGCAGAAATAAACCTGGAGTCTCTTCCCATAGCCCCCCTGGCCAATCGATTGGCAGCTGATACTGCCGTAGAGCTGGCGGCCTGTGGAGGGGATGACTACCAGCTTTGTTTTACCGCACCGGCAGCCGCAGTTGAGCAAGTTCGTCAGTTGGGTTTTACACCCATAGGGAAACTCGTTGAGGGGGAGCCGCAGGTACGTTGCTCCTATCACGGGAACCCCTGGGTTGCTCAATCGCCAGGCTATAGGCACTTTTAAGTCATTGTGTAGACCATAGTGCCTTTGTGAGAATTCAATAATATGAGCATTAACAACCCGACATTTTCCCAGCTGTTGCGCGATCCCACCTTACTGTTGGCATTTGGGTTCGGCTCCGGGCTGGCACCCAAAGCGCCGGGTACGTTTGGTACCCTGGCAGCGATTCCTTTTTGGTGGTTGATGAAGGATTTGCCTCCATTCTGGTATCTGGCCATTGTGTTTGTTACCGGTGTGGTAGGTTGCTATCTATGTGGTGCAGCTGCCAAGAAAATGGGAGTTCACGATCACGGCGGTATTGTTTGGGATGAAATGGTGGGCTACTGGCTCACCATGTTTATGGCTCCTGCAGGTTGGGCTTGGGCGCTATACGGCTTTGTCCTCTTCCGGGTATTTGATATTGCCAAGCCCCCGCCCATTGGCTGGGCCGATCGCAAGGTGCAAGGTGGCGTTGGGATTATGCTCGACGATATACTGGCCGCCGTTTATGCCTCCCTGGTACTGCAAGTAACGGCGTGGGTACTGGGCGCTTAGATTGATAGGGAAGATCAATGCGCAGCTATTTTGTATTTTTTTTCAGTCTCTTTATTGCTCTGAGTGCTAATGCGCAGCAGGTTCAATTAAAGGGGTTATTTGGCGATAGCGCCATGCTGGAAATTGATGGCCGCCAGAAAATTCTTAAGGCGGGACAAAAATCCCCAGAGGGTGTCACCCTGTTGGAAGCGACTACTCGTTATGCACGGATTAGTGTGTCTGGACGAGAGCAAAAGCTGACCTTGGATGCACCTATAGCAACCAGTTTTGCCAAGGCGGCGAAAGCAGAAGTACGGCTTCCCGCCGATAGCCGTGGACATTATTTAACAAATGCCTGGGTCAATGGCCTGAGAGTGCCGATGATGGTGGATACCGGCGCTACCAATATTGCTATTAATTATCCTACCGCTCGTCGCCTAAGGCTGAATCTGGATAATGCCGAGGAAGTACTAGTCTCTACTGCTAATGGTATTACTAGTGTTTATCGAGTGAATCTTAGCAGTGTCACCATAGGTGGAATCAAGGTTCACAATGTTGATGCGACAGTTCATGCCGATGACTTCCCCCAGGTGGTACTTCTTGGCAACAGCTTTCTCAGCCAGGTTGATATGGAACAGCAGGGCGGTGTGCTGGTACTGCGCGCCCGACACTGATTTAAAGAGGTATTAAGTTGACCATTCGTTTTGTGGAATCCTCAAAACTACCCACCTCTTGGGGTATGTTTGAGATGCACGGTTTCGAGGAAGTGGAATCCGGAAAAGAGCACGTGGTGCTCACCATGGGTGACTTCGATACCGAAGAGCCTCTGTTGGCCCGTATTCATTCTGAGTGCCTGACCGGAGATGCACTATTCTCCCTGCGCTGTGATTGTGGTGCCCAGCTACAACATGCTATGCATCGTATTGCGATGGAGGGGCGTGGAGCTATTTTCTATCTCCGCCAGGAGGGCCGTGGTATCGGTCTGTTAAATAAGATTCGCGCTTACCACTTGCAGGATTGTGGTGCGGATACGGTGGAAGCTAATGAGCAGTTGGGCTTTGGCGCCGATATGCGGGATTACTCGATTCTGAAAGCAATGATCGAACACCTGGGTATTCATGCCATTCGCTTGATGACCAATAACCCGCGTAAGGTAAAAGCGCTGGAGGACTTGGGCATCAATGTGACTGAGCGCCTGCCGCACCAGTCCGGACGCAATCCCCACAATGCCAAGTATTTGTCTACCAAAAAAGGCAAACTTGGTCACTTGATCGAAAATGAGGATGAAGAAGGAAAAGAGGAAAACTAACTTTCACTTTTCTTGAAGCACCCCAATAAAAAAGGCCGGAAAATCCGGCCTTTTAAAATTTATAAAGAATTAATATCTACGGCGTGGCTGCACAAATACTGTGGTAGTTCGGCCGGGCAGAGTAAAGGTGCCGCTGCTCCTATCAAATTTTACTTTGTGCAGGCGTGAGTCTACTGATCGGCGCTGACGTGGGTGCTTGAACAGGTACTCACCAATAAGGTTTTCGCTGGTAAATTCCAATGATTCGTCATCGCCATTAAACAGCACCACAATACGTTCAAAGCGGCGATCGATGTTGCCATTGGAATCGGATAACTCCATCACAATCAGCCCAGGAATCTGGTCGGGTCCGGTGTTGAGGAAATTGAGATGTGCTTCTACGGACTCTGCATCAGACAAGCGGAACAGGGGAGAGCTGTTGCGAATCGCCAGCTGCTCGCGGAATAGAGCAGAGCTCCACAAGCGGTGCCGGCGCTCGGGAGCCAATTCCGGGTTTGCCAGTAAAGGTTGCATCAGGGACCAGTTATCTTCGTTTTTATCTGCGATAGGTAAACCCGCAGCCCAATTATCGGTGGCGAGGCTGAAGTCCAGTGCATTAAACCAGTCACCGGAGTTGTAGCTGTCCCGATCCATCGACTTTGAGCGCAGGAAATCCTGGCCTGCGTGGATAAACGGCACTCCCTGGGCGAACAGAACCAGGGAATTACTGAATGCCTGGATACGCACTCGTTCAGCCAAGTCGGCGCTGTCGCTGGCTTTGATCTGTACTCCGTCGAACAGCGTCTCGTTGTCGTGGGCGGCAATATAATTAATGGATTCCTGCGGGTCGGCGGTATAGCCGGTGGGCTGGCCGTTATAGACCAGCTCGCTGCCGGTAATGATATTGCCGTTGGCATCTTCAAAAGGATAATCCGCCAGGTTGCCGGCGAGGGAAATGCGGACTTTATCTGCCAGGGTTAGCAGTGTGGCACGCTCATCTTCTCCCTCAAACTTACCGTTGCTGTCGGTGAACAGACCGGTACCAAAGCCCTGCTCCTCAAAACCTCCAAAGGGGTTGCCGCCACGCACGGAATCGCGCAGGCGATCGTTAAAGGTGCCGACACCGCTGCCGGCCATATTGCCCTGGCGGGCCTGTACAAAGCGAGCATCGTCAGCCACTTCGCCAAAATTCCAGCCCTCGCCGTACAGGTAGATAGCTTTGCCGTCGACACCATCGGCTGCCGGGGTCAGTGATTGCAATGCCGCTTGCGCCTTGAGGATATTGTCGAGGCTGTGGTGTCCCATGAGATCGAAACGGAAGCTGTCCACCTTGTAGGACCGGGCCCAGGTGACCAGGGAATCGATCATCAGCTTTTCCATCATGGCGTGCTCACTGGCGGTATTTGCGCAGCAGCTGCTCATCTCCACTCCGCCCTCCAGATTGCGGCGGTGGTAATAGCCGGGGACGATTTTATCGAGTACGGAGTTGTCGTATTGGCCATAGGAGCTGGTGTGGTTGTAAACCACGTCCATCACCAGTCGCAGGCCGGAGTGAGATAACCCTTGCACCATTTGACGGAATTCGCGAATGCGCGCAGGTCCATCGGGAGCGCTGCTATAGCTGCCTTCGGGGACCGTGTAGTGCAATGGATCGTAGCCCCAGTTAAAGCCATCGGTATCGCGAATAGCATCTACCTGAGCCTGCTGCTCGCTGCTGTCCGATGCGTAGTCTGAGAGGTCGGGGGTTTGCTGCTGTTGCGTGCGATCTTCATTGACTGTGGCAAAGTCAAAGGCCGGCAGCAGGTGGATATGGGTGAGGCCGGCGCGGGCCAGTTTATTGAGGTGGCGCATGCCGTCGCTGTGCTTGCGGGTGAAAGCCTTGAAGGTGCCGCGCTCTGCTTCGGGGACAGTTTGATCCGCAATACTGAAATCGCGTACGTGCAGCTCGTAGACACTGATATCTTCCGGCTGGGTTAACTTGGGCTTGCGCATGCGGTCCCAACCGCGCGGCTTCAGGTCCCGGTCATCCAGGTTGACGATCTGGCTTTTGCCGCTATTGATGGAGAGGCTCAGGGAGTAGGGGTCGGTGACCAGGTTGGTTTCAATCTGGCGGCTGAAGTAGGAATACACCTCGACCTCGTAGAGGTAAAAGCTGCGGTCCCACTGCTTATCGACATTGGCACTCCAAACCCCGGTAGATTCATCGCGCAGCATGGGTACCACGTGATCGGCGCTATCGCTGCTGGGGCCTGTAAACAGGTGCAGCTTTACTGCCCGTGCGGTAGGTGCCCAAAGATCGAGTTGGATACTCTCTTCGCCGACACGGGCACCGAGTTCACCGTCGTAGTAAAAGCGATCATCGAGCGCGCCTGCCATCTGCACACCAGTCGCATCCAGTAACGTGCCCTCCACATCGTAAGCGGCGAGGGCGAGTTGCTGGGTTACCAGATCACTAGTGGAAGCCTGCCCTGGCAATTGCCAGGCACTGAAACTGGCCAGGTGTGGGAATTTTTGTTGGGCGCTGTCGGGCAGGGTGGCGAGAGGGGTGAGATCGATGGTGCCATCGGAACGGATATCACCGTCCTCCAGTTTTAGCTCGGCGCTGTTGCTGTAGTGCAATTTAACCTTTGCACCTTCCTGCACCTGGATATCCCAGGCAAAGCTGCTGGCATCCACCCAGTGCGCTTTATCGCTGCTCAGGTCACCCTTGGCGAAGCCGTCACTGCTGACGGTGACTTCTTTGCTATTCGAATCAAAAGCAAAATAGATTTCGTCGTAATCCGCGGCCACGGTAAAGCTGACGTTGGCTCCATTGTTGCCGTAGCTCTCCTCCCAGCCTTCGTGCAGGGCTACCTTGAATTCATAGGAACCGGCAGGAAGCGCTGAGGTGATAAAGGTGTAGGTGCCATCTCCATTGGCATCCTGCATCCAGCTGCGCAGGCAACTGGGTTGCCAGTCTCCCGGACACCCGAGCAGGGATTGGAAGTTGCCGGCTGCAGCGGCGACCACGCTATTGTGGTTGTCGGTGATCCAGTGACTCTCGTGGTCGTAGATAAATTTAACTTCGCGGGCCTCATCCAGGCTGAGGGGAATATTACCGCCGTCCCTCTGGCCGCCCCAGCCATAATTTTCATCCCAGCTGTTGTTGAGAGCGGCTTTGTACTCCCAGTTGCCGGCGGGTATCCAAAAGTTGCCTTGCCATTTGTCGTCTTCGCTGTCATAGCTGAGCAGGGTGGCGACACAACCTGGTTGCCAGTCGCCATCGCAGCCCAGTTGGCTTTGTAGGTTGCCGGGAATATTGACCTCTGTGGGATCTGGTGTGTCAGATGCCCACACCGGTATTTGGATGGAGCAGAAGACTGCCCCCAGAATCAGCCCGGCCCTTGTGCCGGGCCCTGTAAATTTTGTTGTTGGCATAGCGCTTCCCATTTTTTTTGTACTTGTTGCGGTTCTCTCAATTGGTATTGAATCGCAGTCACGCATTGACGGCCTCCCACCCCGAGGAGGTGGAGGTCTGGGGGAGGTGGTTGGGGGTGTCATAAAACCTTTATAAATTCGTCACTTGGTGGAAACACCCGCAGGAGAAGATGCTTCTCGAGTAAACGCGATGGCGAAAGAAAAAGCCGGATCTATACTCAACTGATCGGGTTATGGTGAGTCGAGAAAGGTGATGCACTCGCTGTAATCGGATTCGAAGGCCGGCTTTTGCCGGCTTTGCTTTTTGTGGCAGGGCAATTACTGAGAGGCTTCCCGGGATTATCCTTGCCCCTATTCCCGGGTAGTGCTAATTTGCCCATAACCCGCCAGGTACTATGGCGGAATCCAGAACTCAATAACTGCGGAGGATGATTGATGATTGTTGCAACCCTCCGTCGGGTCCAGTAGCAGCCTCCAGCTGCCCACGCCCGGCGATAGATTCCTAGACGTCGGGCTTTCCCTGAGAAAGCTCTGTTGGCCGCGTATCTGCGGTCGCTTGGTGCTTTGTTGCGCCCAGAGGGTTTCAATCTTGAGTAAATCTCACTTTACCCGCCGGTCTGTTAATAGATTCGGCACTAAATCCCTATCTATCAAAATTGAGCGGGAAGCTTCTCCGCTACAAAAACTCGGTTGGAAGTCTTTTTTCCAACAGCAGCTGACGCTCGAAGAACTCGAGCAGTGTTTGCCGCTGCGGATTATGGCTGTACACCGCAGTCGCCTGGAATTGGCCGGCGAGCAGGGGGCTGTGTCCCTTCCGCTAACCGGGAGTCTTGTGGCTAATTTGCCTGCGGTGGGGGATTGGCTGTTGTTAGAGAAGAGCAGTGGATATTTCGTGCGTTTGTTGAGCCGCAGCAGCCAGTTTGAGCGCATGGCACCTGGGGGGCATCAGGTGCAGATGATCGCCGCCAATGTCGATAGTGTTTTTATTGTTTCCTCCCTGAATGATGACTTTAACCTCTCACGTATTGAGCGATATTTGGCTCTGGCTCGGGAGTCCGGTTGCAGCCCACACCTGATACTGACTAAGACCGATCTGTGTGAAGATACAGCCCCTTTTCTTCAGGCATTGCGTCCATTCGGCGAATTACCCGCTGCAATGGTAAATAGCCTGGATCGAGAAAGCGTGGCACAGCTGCGCCAGTGGTGCTTACCTGGGGAAACTATCGCGCTGTTAGGTTCTTCTGGAGTGGGTAAATCCACTTTGCTAAATGCGCTGTCTGGCGAATCCCTGGCTGAGACTGGGACCATTCGTGAAGCCGACAGCAAAGGGCGCCACACTACACGGAAACGCTCTCTTCACACCCTGAGTTGGGGGGCGCTGTTACTCGATAGCCCTGGAATGCGGGAGCTGGGGTTGGTGCATGTTGAAGATGGCGTGGCGGAGACTTTTTCCGATATCGAGGCCTTGGCTAGGGAGTGTCGCTTCTCTGACTGCCAGCACCAGTCAGAGCCAGGCTGTGCGGTACAAGAGGCAATAACGGGCGGTTCGCTGGATGATCGGCGCTTGCGAAATTGGCAAAAACTGCAACAGGAACTAAGCCGTAACGGTCAAACTCTGGCACAGAAGCGGGCAGGGGAGAGAGCGCTATCCCAGATGTATCGATTTGTACAAAACCAGGCGCGTAAACACAAATATTCAGAGGATTAATAGAACTGGCGCCCGGGAATTTTCCCGGGTGCTTCTCTATTAATGAGAGAGTTTTAAAGTGATAACGCCTAAGATAATGAGCAAAACTCCCAGGTAGCGTCCAAGGCTGGTGGAGTCTCCAAAGAACAGCACCCCTACCGCAAAGGCTCCGGCGGCACCAATTCCAGTCCAGACCGCATAGGAAGTACCAATAGGTATCTCCCGCTGCGCCAGCCACAGAAGAATTCCACTGACCCCAATAAATACCACAGCCATAACCACACCCAGAAGGCGGGTGTTACTTCCCTGTGAAATTTTCAGTCCCAGCACCCAACCAATTTCGCATAGTCCGGCGAGTATTAAGTAGAACCAGGCCATGATATTCCTTTAAAAATAGCTTTGGGGATTTCAACTTCAGCGCCGCTTGTGACGCTTGCTTGTTAATAAACATATTGGAGGGTCAATAGAAAAGATATAGCTGAGAATGGAGGAAACGCTTTTTATGAGGCTTGGGGCAGGCCAAGCAGCAGATCATACTTTTCTTTAGCAGCTGCAACTTCCGATATAATCAGGTTTGAAAGGAAGTATCCGACGATAAAAATAAAATCAGTTATAGGGAGTTTGGCCAAGTTGAAAATGATCCATGGAATAAAAGGAGCCTCATTATTTTTTGTGTCTGTCTGGTTATGTTTCCTCTCTGACTTTTCGTATAGTAATGAGACAAAGATAGAGACCCTGGTTGTTACAGCGGGCAGGTATGCTCAGGGCATTGCGGAGCGGGTAGAGAGCATTTCTGTTGTCGATAATGATGTGCTCAAGAAAGCGGGTAACACCCATATCCAACAAAGCTTGGCGAGTGTGCCCGGAGCAAACCTGGCTCGAGGAAATGGGCAGGAATATCTGCCCGCCTTGCGCTCCCCAGTACTGACAGGTGCGGGAGCTTGTGGGGGAGTTCTGACAGCAGAGGATGGCATTCCACTGCGAGCAAATGGCTTTTGCAATATCAATGAGTTATTTGAATCTTTTAGTGAGGCAGCACGTCATATCGAAGTCATAAGAGGGCCTGCTGGTACGCTATATGGATCAAATGCCCTGCATGGATTGATCAATGTTATTAGCCGTGACCCTGTTGAGGATGAGGGTGGATTACTCAATGTTGAGGCGGGGCCTCACGATTATTACCGAGTGGGAGTGTCGGCGAATCATCGTTTTAATACTGAAGGTGATGGAATAAGTACGGATTTGTATCTGACGACCGATGGTGGCTATAGAGATCACTCCGGTGTGGACCAGCAAAAAGCCAGTGTTCAGTATGTTAGCCACATCGGAGATAACAGGGTTCGAACCCGTTTGGTAGCTACAAACCTGAACCAGGAAACTGCGGGTTACGTTGAGGGAGAGGGCGCTTATCGAGATCCTCGATTGAGCCGTACAAACCCCAACCCAGAGGCATTTCGGGATGCCTATGCTATCAGGATGTATTCCCTGATCGATTTACCTATTAATCGTGATAGCCAAATACAGTTGTCGCCGTATTTTCGAAAAACCAAAATGCGTTTTCTGCAACATTATTTACCGGGACAGCCTTTGGAGGAAAATGGTCAGGAAAGTATTGGAATTAGAACTGGTTATTATCTGGAGTTGGATAAAAAACTGAATCTGGTTTCGGGTATTGATACTGAATTAAGCGAGGGATATCTCTTGGAGATGCAAGAGAGTACTACCGACGGATCTGAATTTCTTCAGGCGACGATTCCTGTGGGGCAGCACTATGATTACGAAGTGACAGCTTGGAATCTCGCTCCTTACGCATCGGTAAACTGGCAAGTTAGTGATAAATTAGAAATTACTGGCGGAGTGAGGTTTGAGTCTGCAGGTTACAATTACGACAATAACATGCTCTCCGGGCGTACCGATGAAAATGGAATGGCTTGTGACTTCGGCGGCTGCCGGTTTAGTCGACCGAGTGACCGAAAAGATAGATTTAGCAATATCTCCCCCAAGCTGGGCGCTCTATTACAGTTAGATAGTGAATTTCAATTATTTACCCAAATCGCTCAGGGATATCGGGTACCCCAGGCGACAGAATTATATCGCTTACAGAGGGAGCAAACGGTTGCAGAATTGGACGCTGAAGAGCTCAATAGCTTTGAAATAGGACTGAGGAAGCTGGGTGATCCCCTTTCATTTGAGTGGGTGGCCTATGCAATGGAAAAGGAAAATGTAATTTTTCGCGATGCTGATTACTTTAACCAGTCCAATGGGAAGACCCGGCACTGGGGATTGGAATTAGCGGTTAATTATGAGTTTTCTGAAAGTCTGCGCTTTGAGGGTAGTACCAGCTATGCTGAACATCGCTATGACGATCAACGGGAGTTAGAGGGCGTAGAACTGGATGGGAATTTTGTAGATTCCGCACCAAGAACTTTTGGTAGCTATCGCCTGCAGTGGTCGCCCGGCTCTCTTATATCGGCGGAACTGGAGTGGTTACATCAGGGCAGTTATTTTACCGACCCTCAAAATGCTAACCGCTATCCGGGGCATGATTTGCTCAACTTTCAATTGGCCTGGCAGTGGGATCAATATGGATTTTCGACACGATTATTGAATATTACTGACAGAGCTTATGCTGAGCGCGCGGATTACAGCAGCTTTAGTGGCAGCCGGTATTTCCCCGGAGAGCCTCGCTCAATTTATTTTGGAATTGATGTTGAGTGGTAATGGGGAAATTAGGGTTGTTTTATCGAAACTTCCTCTTTGCAATAGGTTTGAAATCTATTGCAAAGAAGAAGTAGAAGCCGACAGGTCTGGATTAACTGGTAGCGGGCTTCTCGATCTGTTGTGCATCGATATGGGCAGACGCTGAGGCCTGGCTTTCCAGCCAGTTGTCCATACGCTCTTCAAGAATATTCAGCGGTAGTGCTCCAGATCCCAACAGAGCATCATGGAAACTGCGAATATCAAAATTGCTGTCCAGGGTTTCCTCCGCTTCCGCACGCAGCTCTTTAATTTTGAGTTGCCCCAGTTTGTAGGCCAGGGCCTGGCCCGGCCAAACCAGATAGCGGTCGATCTCGACGGTCACATCGTGGAGTGGCTTGGCGCTGTTTTCCATAAAGTACTCGATCGCTTCCTCGCGGCTCCAACCCAGCTGGTGCATACCGGTATCCACTACTAAGCGCACAGCACGCCACATATCGTAAGTGAGTGCACCGAACTCGCTGTAGGGGTTTTTATACAGGCCCAGGTCGTAACCGAGGCTTTCGGAGTAAAGGCCCCAACCCTCTACAAATGCGGTATAGAGAGCCATACGGCGCAGCGGGTGAATATCAGTTTGCTCTTGTGCCAGGGCGATTTGCAGGTGGTGACCCGGCATCGCCTCGTGCACTGTGAGCGCCTCCATTTCCCATTTCGGGCGGCTGGGCAGGTTGTAGGTATTGGCAAAGAAAATACCTGCACGGCCGGCCTCATTGGAGCCCGGTTGGTAGTAGGCAGTAGTTTGGGCCTGTTCTGAGTAACCGGGAATTGGTTTCACACCATAGGGCAGGCGTGGCAAGGTGCCAAATAGGGCGGGCAGCTCTGCATCAATACGCTTGGCGATATCGCGGTAGTCCCGCAATAACCCTTCCCGGCTGGTGTGGTAAAAGCGCGGGTCGCTACGCAGGAAGTCGGTAAAGGCCTTAAAGTCCCCCTGGAAGCCCGTCTTCTGGATGATTTTATCCATCTCCCCTCGAATTCGCTTCACTTCCGCAAGCCCAATGCGGTGGATCTCTTCGGGGCTAAGATCGGTGGTGGTACTCTCTTCCACTTTATGGGCGTACCAGCGCAGACCGTCAGGGCGGCTGGTTAAAGCTGTATCCACCTGGGCCTCGGGAATATATTTTCGCTCAACAAATTCAGCCATACCCTGCCAGGCCGGTACCAGTTGTTTGCTGTAAATGGCATAGGCACGTTGCTGCAGGCTTTTCCGTTTGGCCGCAGGAATGGACTCGGGCATTTGGCTAAAAGCTGTCAGCAGCGGGCTGTGCTCCGGCGCGGCAGGTACCAGTGCGCGTATCTGACGCGGCAGGTCGCGCAGGGTAATTTGTGGTGGTGTGACTCCTTTGCGCAGACCCCGGCGCATCAATCCCTGGGTTTGTTCAATCAGGATTGGCAACCTTTCCAAGCGGCTGATTATTGTCTCGTAATCAGTTGCAGTGCTCTTGGGCATGCTGTTGATAACAGCTGGCACATTGCGCTGGATACCGCTCATATGGGTAATTGGTTGCAAGTGCTCTGGAAACTGGAAACCTTTCACTTCTCCCAACAAGTCTTGGTAGAGCAGTTGGTAATCCAATTGCTGCTCGGCAGGCAGATCACTTTGATCGATATTACGTGCAGCCCCCAAAAGGATTCGTGTCTGCTTCTGCCTGAGTTCCACTGCCTTGAGGGAGTCATCTACCCAGCGATGATTTTGCCCAGGATAGCCCTCGTAGGTTGCCTGGCTGGGGTAACTCTCCATAATCCAGCGATAGCGCAAATCCTGCAGGGCGGTGAGTCGCTCTGAGGCACTGTTCTCCGGAAGGGACTTGTAAGCTTTTCGGAAGGTGTCCTGGTCCATCGCTGAGGCATTGAGGCTCACAACAAGTCCCAGGGATGTAAATAGGGCTTTTCTGATAAACGACATAATCCCCTCAAGTGAAAACGTGTGGCCCCAATAGTGGCCGGATTTAGTCAATGGGTGGTTTGTTACCACTGCCGGCAATTTATTGCCGGGCATTTGAAGAGCAGCCAGCCGCATTAGCTGACTGCCAAAGGCGGGCTGGGTCAGTTGGCTGCCGCTGTGCGACTGCCAAACTCCTGGTGATTGATCAGTTGCAAACGCCTGCGAATCTGTTCCTCAATACCGGAGGCATTGAGGCCGATGGCCGCCAGCAGGTCTTTGTGCTTGCCGTGCTCAATAATTTGATCTGGAAGCCCCAGTTGCAGCACCGGTACCGACCGCGCAGTGCTATTAAGGTATTCGAGTACGGCACTGCCAGCACCACCAGCAATGGTGTTCTCTTCGATGGTAACTAAGAGTTGGTGACTCTCGGCAAGTTCATCGATCAGTGCTTCGTCCAGGGGTTTTACCCAACGCATATCGGCGACGGAGGCCCCCAGCTGCTCTGCAGCGGCCATAGCGGGGCCGAGTAAGGTTCCGAAGCTGAGGATGGCTACACCACTGCCCTGGCGCAACAGGCGCCCCTTGCCGATCGGCAGCTCTGTCATTTCCTTGTTGATGGCGGTACCCATACCGGTTCCGCGCGGATAGCGCACAGCAGTGGGGCCGTTGTGTTTGTAGGCGGTATAGAGCAGCTGGCGGCACTCGTTTTCGTCACTGGGCGCGGCGATAGCCAGGTAGGGCAGGCAGCGCATAAATGTGAGGTCAAAACTACCCGCGTGCGTGGGGCCGTCTTCCCCAACCAGGCCGGCGCGGTCGATGGCGAAAGTGACATCCAGGTTTTGGATTGCCACATCGTGCACCATTTGGTCGTAGCCGCGCTGTAAAAATGTCGAATAAATAGCAACTACCGGCTTCTGGTCTTCACAGGCGAGGCCCGCAGCGAGAGTGACGGCGTGCTGTTCGGCAATGGCTACGTCGTGGAAGCGGTCCGGGAAGCGCTTGGAGAACTCCACCATACCGGAGCCCTCGCACATGGCCGGGGTAATAGCGACCAGGCGCTCGTCCTGTTCTGCGGCATCGCACAGCCACTGGCCAAAAATATCCTGGTACTTGGGCAGCTTCTTCTTGCCGGGTACGGCTACCTGCACCTTGGCTTCCGGCTCCAGTTTGTTCAGTGCGTGGTAGCCCACCGGGTCTTCTTCAGCAGGGCCGAAGCCTTTGCCCTTGGTGGTGGCAATATGCAGGAGTTGTGGGCCCGGCTGGCTGCGCAAGTTGCGCAGGGTGTGGACCAGGTCGTGCATGTTGTGGCCATCCAGGGGACCCACGTAGTTAAAGCCCAGTTCTTCGAACAGGGTGCCCGGCGTGATCATGCCTTTGACGTGCTCTTCGGTACGTCGCGCCAATTGCCAGGCTTTGGGGATGGCAGACAGTATCTTACGGCTGCCCTCGCGCATATTCAGGTAGGTTTTACTGGCCAGGATTTTGGCGAAATAGGTAGCCAGGCCGCCGACATTTTTTGAGATAGACATACTGTTGTCATTGAGAACAACCAACATGTCCTTGCCGGTATGCGAGGCGTGGTTCAGGGCTTCGAAAGCCATTCCCGCCGTCATGGCGCCATCGCCAATCACCGCCACTACCTTGCGATCGTCAGGGGAGCCCAGGGCCATACCCAGGGCGGCGCTGATCGAAGTGCTGGAGTGACCGACACCAAAGGTATCGTAGGGGCTCTCACTGCGCTTGGGGAAGCCGGACAGGCCCCCTTGCTGACGCATGGACAGCATCTGTTCGCGGCGACCGGTGAGGATTTTATGGGGGTAGGTCTGGTGGCCCACATCCCAAACCAGCCGGTCCTCCGGGGTATTGAATATGTAATGCAGGGCGATGGTCAGTTCCACCACACCGAGACCGGCACCAAAGTGCCCGCCGGTCTGGCCGACACAATACAGCAGGTACTCACGCAATTGGCTGGCGAGCTCCGGCAATTGGCGTTCATCGAGGGCGCGCAGCTGCGCCGGGTCGTCGATCGAGTCGAGTAGCGGTGTCTGCGGGCGTGTGCGTGGAATTTCTTCGAGCATCAAATGTATCAGTTGCAACAGATGGTGATATTGAGGGGGATTGTATGCCCGTGGCGGGCATATTGCATCCCAAACCCCACAGGCAAGGCTGTGACTTAGTGTCCGCGCTGCACGATATAGTCTGCGAGCTGCTGCAGTAGCAGGGTATCGCCATCGAGACTTTGCAGTGCCTGGGAGGCCTGGGCGTGCAGTTTTGCCAGCTTGTCCCGGGCGCCGTCGACGCCGAGCAGAGAGACATAAGTGGGTTTGTTGCGCAGGGCATCGGCGCCCTGGGTTTTGCCCAGAACTGCGGTTTCAGCAGTGATATCCAGAATATCGTCCTGAACCTGGAATGCCAGGCCAATAGCTTGGGCGTAGCGGGTAATAATCTCCAGCTCCCTCTCGCCGGTACCGCCCAGCAGTGCGCCCATACGAGCGCTGGCACAAATCAGAGCCCCGGTCTTGAGGCGGTGCATGGGCTCCAGCTGATCCAGGGTGAGGGTTTGGTCAACGGAGTCCAGGTCGATAGCCTGGCCGGCGACCATACCTCGGGCCCCCGCCGCAGTGGCGAGCTCACGCATAAGTTGTAACTGCAATTGAGGCGCGAGCGGTTCTGCGAGAAGCAACTCGAAAGCCTGGGTTTGCAGTGCGTCGCCGGCGAGAATGGCTGTGGCTTCGTCATAGGCGATATGACAGGTGGGGCGACCTCGACGAAGGTCGTCGTCATCCATTGCCGGCAGGTCGTCGTGGACCAGGGAGTAGGCGTGAATGCACTCCAGGGCCGCCGCTGTGCTATCGCAATAGGCCAGGTCAAAATCGACACCCCGAAAAACCTGGGCACAGGCGTAGACGAGAGCGGGGCGCAGGCGTTTGCCGGGGCCCAGTGCGGCATAGCGCATTGCTTCGAACAGCTTTTCTGAGCCGTCGATCGGGGTGTTGAGCGCCTGCTGGATTCGGCTTTCGACGCGTGTGGAGGAGGCCTGTAGAAAGGCTTTCAGCTCCTCTGGCAGGTTTGCGGAACTCACTTAAACTGGGTCCCCGGAGTTGTCGTCGGCATCAAAGGGGAGCTCGCGGATATTGCCGCTTTCTTCAATTAACAGCTTCACTTTCTGCTCGGCTTTGGCGAGCTTCTGTTGGCACTCCCGGGTAAGTTTCACTCCCTTTTCAAAATCAGCGAGAGCCTCCTCCAATGGGAGATCTCCGCCTTCGAGTCGCTCAACCAGCTGTTCCAACGCCTCGAGACTCTCTTCAAAAGTTGCTGTTTTTTTCTTTGCCGCCATAGCATCGCCTCTTAATTGCGGGGCAACCTTAGCGGCTGGCGCTGCGGGGGTCAATTCCATGGCACCCTCATCCGGGAGCCTCTTCTCAGTGTCGTTTAGGCGTGCAATTCCTAGAGGCTCGACTCCCGGGATAAAAGATAGTGCGCCAGGGCTTTTTTCTGCACCGCCGTAAAGTTGTAGTTGGGCATTGGTGGTGTTGGGGCATCGAAGTAGTCAGCCAGGGTCTGCGCTGTGTATTTAGCGGACAGGTTGCGCAGGGGAAACTGGGCCTGATGGCAGTGGGCACAATCGTTAGACCGATAGAGCTGCGCGCCCAGTTGCACCACCTCGGCATCTATTGAAAGCGCGTTGGCCGTGGATGTTTTTTGCAGTTGTGGCTGCTGTGTTGTCAATACAGCTTGGCGAGGGGCCCCTTGGCTCACACGATAAACTGCACCGGCGTAGTCATCGGAAATATAGATGTTGCCCAGTTTATCCTCGGCGATGGCGACAGGGCGGCCGTAAACCGTTTGGCGGTCATCGCTGAGAAATCCCCACAGGAAATCCCTCTGTTGAATTTCCCCGTCGTCACTCCAGTGCAGGGAGACAACTTTATAGCCATCTTTCACGCTGCGGTTCCACGAGCCGTGCAGGGCGACCAGCGCTGCATGGCGATAATCCTTAGGCTGTTCCACACTGCGCAAAAATTTTATCCCGAGCGGCGCGTTGTGAGCGCGAAATTCGTATACGGGGGGAATTGAGTCACCAATCTTTTGCTGGATTTCAGGGCTTGCATCCACCCCAAGATCCGGATCGGGAACCCGGTCACCGTAGGCGTAGGGCCATCCGTAGAATTGGTCTTTGCGAATCAGGTTGAGCTCATCTGGCGGCAGGTTGTCGCCGAGCCAATCGCGGCCATTATCTGTTGCGTAAAGTCCGCCATCTTTTGGAGACCAATCGAACCCCACACTATTGCGCAGGCCGGTGGCGTATATTTCAAAATCATGTCCATTTGGCTTCATCCTCATAACAGTTGCGCGGCGAGGATCTTTTTCAATACAAACATTGCAGCTGGAACCACTGCTGAGAAAAAGCCACCCATCGGGACTCATATCAATAGTTTTGGTCCAGTGTCCATCGTCCTCAAGATTTTCAATAATTCGCTGGTAGCGCCCAGCCAGCCGCCCATCGGAATGATCAAAGGGCACCCGTCCAACTGCGTCACTTTCGGCAATATATAACCAACCGTCGTGTAGCAATAATCCGTGGGGCCGCTGAAGATTATCAATTAGGACTTTTTGTCCGTCACTGCGACCATCGCCGTCTTTATCTTGTAATAAAAGTGAAACTTTGCCGTGTCTCGGCTGAGAGACAATGATGTCTCCGCTGCGGGTCACTATGAGCCAGCGCGCGCCAGGAACATCCCTTGCGAATAATTCGACCGAATATCCATCCGCTGCCGTTAGCCTGCCTGTCACTTCTTTTTCTGTTGTTTTGACACCACCGACCAGTTGGCGCCAGGGTACACTGACACTGGATTTAAAGGTGGCCAAGGCGGTAGAAAGCACCGCTCCCAGGGCAATAAAAAATATTAGCGTATATTTCAACGTTTTCTTCATGGTATCGATTGAACTTGAAATAAAGATGTTTATAGTTGCCGCGCTTACTTTTTTACCCCTATAGTTAACGCGGGATTAATTTCCTGTCTCCCCTCCCTTTTGTAACAGGTAACTCAGTTTGTGAGATATCTCTTACATAAAATTCAGCAGATTTCCCCTACTTTTTTCTCCCTTGATGTCCATAATTAACTTGCAAGGACGCGAAAGGGACTGCACTACTGCGGCAATGGATAAATGGATTGCGCCGCTCGCCCTAGGGATATGGGCACCATCCTGTGAGACGCACCGCCCTGGCCGGATTGCCTGGGCGGTGTTTTACATTCTGCTTTAATCTGCCTGTTGCTGCCTACAACACTTTCCAGAATTTATACCTATCCTATGTAATTTGCTGTAATTCCACCATCGGCTTGTCACTGTCTGGAATTTGTAATAGTTATCCGCTTTAATGTTGATAGGCCGGCCAAATTACCCATGAGCCGGCGGAGGGTGGCGCATTCAGTAATCTACCAGCAGAAGTGCCCGAATTACCCAAGGCAAAACTACGCCTGTGGGCATCTGTATTTTCGTTGGTAAAAAAACTTTCAGGCTTTTCTTTTCTGTCTGGAAGTAAGCTTTTACTTTCGAAGGTGGCAGTTTTTTCTAATGCTGCGAATTGCGCCAGCCTCTGTCATCGTCATCCAGTCCCTTCGATCTGTCACGCCAAAACTTCTTTTTTCTTCTTTATAAAAACCTTTGTGATTACACGGAAACAGTTCCGGGGCTGTCTTGTTCTATTCGACTGTGGGGAGGCGAGGTTATGCACGCGAGAATATTGCGTTTAAATCTGGCGGGACAACCGCTGGAGTGGCTGAGTTGGCAAGAGGCATCCTGTCTGTACGTGCGGGAGCTGGTTACATGGTCGCTGGGAGGTGTTGTCCAGCGGGTGAGAGGAGGCTTTAATCGCAATGGCGATCGTTCCAGCCTCGATCTGGCCGCTATTATCGCCTGTGGCGGTGCACGTATGGCCCGTCCGCGCCGGCGCCCACCTCTAACAAATCGAGCACTGTTTTTTCGCGATTCCCATACTTGTCTTTATTGCGGTAATTTCTTTAAAAGTGTGGATTTGACACGGGACCATGTTATTCCTGTTTCCAAAGGCGGAGTTGATTCCTGGGAAAATGTGGTCGCGGCCTGCAGGCGCTGTAACCAGCATAAGGGCAATCAACTATTGGAAAATATCGACATGGAGCTGTTGGCCTTGCCCTTCTGCCCCAATGCAGCTGAATACCTTGCCCTGATTAACAGTGAGCGGATTCGCGGCGATCAGATGGAGTTTCTGCGCGGCCAGTTTTCACGGCGGCGTCAACAGGGGTGGTTGTTGCACTAGCCCATCGGATCAAAATGAGCAAAAAAGAAAAGGGGCCAACAGGCCCCTTTTAATTATGTCTTGTCGTTAGGTGAAGATACCGCAGAGCGGATCAGGCCGGCCAGGTATTCGGTGAAATTGTGCCCGTGGTTTTCCATCATTTTGGGGAACATGGAGTTTGGCGTCATACCGGGAAAAGTATTGACCTCATTGAGGTAGAGTTCGCCGGTCTCTGTCAGGAAAAAGTCTATGCGGGACAAATCCTTCAGCTTTAGGGCTTTAAAAGTACGCAGGGATACTTCGGCTATCCATTGAAGCTGTTCTTCGTGAAGATCAGCAGCTTCGATAAAGGTGACCGCGCGGCTGCCCTCGGCATACTTTTCCTTATAAGTGTAAAAAGTATCCGTTGGGGCGCGTACTTCTCCCGGGCGGGTTGCGATCACATCATCGTTGTAGTGGTAAACCGCAACTTCCAGCTCTCTGGCTTTCAATGCTTTTTCTATCAGCACATAAGGGGAGAGTTTAAAGGCGTCCTCGATCGCGGCTTCTAACTCTTCTTTGTCACGGACCTTAAAGCAACCTACGGAAGATCCCTGATTGGAGGCTTTTACAAATACCTCACCCCAGTTCTCCAGGGCATCGTGAGCTTTTTGTAATTCCTCGACTTCAGTGCTGTGCAAAAACTCGTAAGGTGTGTTTTCAATACCCAGGGCACTGAGCCACATCTTGGTTTTAATTTTGTTAAAGCAGATTTTGCTGGGCTCAGGTGCAGAGCCAAAATAGGGGATGCCGAACATATCCAGTTGCGACTGCAAATCGCCGGTTTCTCCCGGGTAGCCGTGAATTGCCGGAATTACATAGTCCACATCCCAGGAGTTACCTTCTTCATCGCGAATTTTGCGATCGTAAAAGATATGGTAAACCCGGCCCTGGCTGTCGGTAAGGCAGCCACTGTTATCCATTTCCACCCGCAATAGGGCGATGTCCTCTGCTGCTGACAACTTGTCCTCGATAAAATCAGCAGTTCTGAGGGATACGTCGTGCTCGCTGCCGCCACCGCCGCAGATAAGCAAGGTGTTAATCATAAAATTATTCCGTCGTAGTGCCTGCCGAAGGTGCGGTTAATACCTGTTCGCACTGTTGGGGCAAGGTCTTTGGTTTCGGCTTTTTCTGTTTCGGTTGGGGTTTAGTGCCATTGAGAATTGCATAGAAGTCATCGCTAAACCACCAATCCAAGTCACTGCCACAGGCTGCAGTGGTCACCGGAGCCTGGGGCTTACAGTTGGTGCTTCCCTCTGGGCACGCCAGGCGCACATGAAAATGGTAATTGTGCCCCCACCAGGGACGCACTTTGCGCAGCCACTCGTTATCTTCGCCGGATATTTCGCACAGGTGGCGCTTGATGGTCGGGTGTACAAATATTCGTTCGACTCGCTGGTCCTCTGCGGCCATGCGCAGGATTTTGGGAACCCGGTCGTCCCAATTTTCAGGGATCAGGCGGTGTTTGCGCTCATCAGCCAAGGCAACAGCAGAGATATTATCACGCTCCCACGGGGTGAGGGGACGCTCTGCGGCCCGCCGATCCTGGGAATACCAGATGTCTACGTCCAGGCCGGTTTGGTGGCTGTTGTGCCCACCACTGCCGAAAGGGCCCCCTCGAGCCATAGACATGTCACCGATCTGGATTCTGCCCAGATCTTTCTGCGCCACGCTCTGGGAAAACTCCTTCAGGAAGTTAATGGTCTGGGGGTGGGCAAAATGTCGATCGCGGCCAGTCCTCACCAACTGATAGCCCTCTCCTCTCAATGGCAGGGTCTCCCCGCCACTCAGGCAGCCATTGGTGTAGGTGCCAATACTCGATGGTGTCTGCGCACTGGGCCCTTCGACCTTATCCCAGTCGTTGGCACTTGCGGCGCCGCTCGCCAGGGCCGAGGCGAGAATCAGGGTGTGGGTTAGTTGCCGTAAAAATCCCGCTTTAAAGGGGCTAACGGCCTCGGTAGTGGATACTGAATTTTGAGCTTTCGGGTGCATAGGTCCCTGGATACCAATAAGTCACAGTTGTCGGGCCACCTCAAGTGGCGCCCGACGAGTATAGACAGACAGAGTGCTAGCTCTGTGACGCAAGTATCTCTTTGCAGTTCCGTATCAGCTGCTCCATTTCCTCATTGGTGCCAATAGAGATACGCAAGTACTCACTGACCCGGGGCTTGTTGAAGTAACGTACGAGAATATTACGCTCCCGCAGTGCCAGGTACAGGGCTTCTGCGCCGGGCTCCGGTGGTTTGGCTAGAAGGAAATTGGCTTGGGAGGGAATCACTTCGAATCCCAGGTCTGTAAGCGCCCGCTCACAGCGCTCGCGGGTGGCGATGACCTTGCCGCAATTGTCGCTGTGCCAGGCGGTATCGCGGATCGCTGCGGTGGCCACACGCTGGGCAATGGCATCAATGGGGTAGGAGTTAAAGGAGTTCTTGGCTCTCAGCAACCCTTCAATCAGGTGCTCCTGCCCCATAGCAAAGCCGAGGCGAAGCCCTGCGAGGGCATAGGATTTTGACAGTGTGTGTATCACCAGCAGGTTGGGGTAGCGATCGATGAGTGTTGCTGCACTCTGTCCGCCAAAATCGATATAGGCCTCATCAATAACCACCACTCTTTCAGGCTGTGAGCGCAAGAGCTGTTCAATTTGCTCTAGAGGCAGGTACCGTCCCGTGGGTGCATTGGGGTTGGGAATAATTACACCGGCTGCAGGAGCGGCATAGTCCTCAAGCTGGATAGAGAAATCACCGTGCAGGGGAACAGTGCGGCTTTTGATATTGAAGAGCTGGCAATAAACCGGGTAAAAACTGTAGGTGATATCCGGAAATAGCAGGGGCTCGCTGCGGCGGAAAAAACTGTAAAAGCTCAGCGCCAGCACTTCATCGGAGCCATTGCCCACAAATACTTGTTCGGCAGAGAGATTGTGCTTATCGGCAATAGCGCGGCGTAATTCACAGGACTCCGGGTCGGGATAGCGGCGCAATGCATCGGCAAAGTCGTGCTGCTCCAAGAGCCTTAAAGCTTCGGGGGAGGCAGGGTAGGGGTTCTCATTGGTATTGAGCTTTATCAGGGTTTCACTCTTGGGCTGCTCCCCAGGTGTATAGGGTTCCAGCTGGTCGAGCCCTGGGCTCCAATAAATCTTGCTCATGATTCTACCTCTGCGGTACTACTTTGATTGTCGCTGGAGGAGCCTTCAGCGCCTTCTTTAGTTTCTTTTTTCTTGATGGGGATATCAAACAGGTCGGCCGAATTTCCAATAAATTCCTGCATGGGAACAGGGTTGCGGAATAGCATATTATCGTATTTCAGCTCTGTGGATATCGGTGGAACCTCGCTGAATTCGTCCATGTTGTTAACGCTTTCAGCTAAGCCCAGGCCGAGGAATGCCAGTGGCAGTGTCAGTGCCACTGTCCAGCGCCAGCCCCTGGCGAGGTTGGTGGCCAGGTAGCAGGCGGACCAGAGCATTGCCGGTAATATGATGGCGAGTACCAGGAAGTCCAGGACCTGAATAGTGGTGCCGATGGCAAAATTGAAATTGATTAGCCCCCTCAGCCATTCCCAAAAGGTGTAAGTAAGTGCACCTATGGCGGCGATGGATAGATGGGTGAAAAAGTGTGTTTCATGCCTGACTACCCTGCCGATAAACGCCCAGACTCCGGCGTAAATCACCATGCCAATTATGGCCGTGGCAAGAATGTTGACGGCAATAGTCCATTGATAGTTACGGGCGTAACCGAGGTAGCTCATCAGTACGCTGGCGAAGCCAAAACACAACAGCAGCAGTATTGCTCCCAGGGAGTGGGACAAGCTGGAAAACAGGTTTTCCAGTGAATGGAGAGGGGTAGCTTCAGGTACCGGGTCATCCGTATGGAAAACCCGGAAGCGTGACTTCCCACACTGCAGCAAGTCACCGGAGGAAATCCTGTGTTGAGCGATGGTATCTGGTTTAACGGACTTATCTTTCAGGTTTCCCAAAAGCTGGCAGCCGTTGGTCGAATTGAGGTCGTGTAAGACGTACTGGCCGTCCTCTCCCCGCTTGATTTCGGCATGGTGGGCATCGGAATGGATGTCCTCCAGAATTGCATCGTTGTCGTAAGCGCGGCCCAGGGTAAATTTATCCCCGTCCATTCGGTAGCGCAGCTGCACCCGGTGGGCGCGATTGAGTTCTTCAATAATCAGGGCCATTGGATCTCGCTCGTAAACTTCTGGGTAAAGGCGTCGGCGGACTCCTGGGTAAAGCCGGACAAGGTAAAGTGGCTGACCAGTGCGCGATTTTTCTGATCCACACTTAGGCTCAGGAAGAAAATATCGTAGAGGTCTGGGAAGTCCTTGTAGCGCCTGACGCAGTAGCTGGTGCGCGCGATCAGGGGCTCGCGATTGCGATCCGGCTTGGACACCGAGGTTTCATTGCCGCGTTCCTGAGAGGTAAATCCTTGCTGGCAGCGGAAATTGGTTACATCTTCTTCTCCAGCGCTATTGCCTGGGTAAAAGGAGTCCATCTGCCCTTCGTACTCGGCATAAAAGCGCGCGGGCAGAAGATCCTCGGCCTGCAGCCAGAAAAATTCGTACTCTACCCGCCCGGTGTTGAAGTCGTCGGATAGGAAAATAACATCTTGTCCGGTGCAGCCTTTATCAATTCGCTTGATCGGATTGGTTTCGCTCTCTTGGGTATTTCCCCAGCATTTAATGGCTGGAATTATTTCACCGACAACCTGGGCCTCACCGAGGGCGCGACGCTGCCAGTCGGCCCTCAGTATTGAGTCGATTATTTTTTGCTGGTTATCCAGAAGCTGTTGATAAGTCACTTGCTTCAGGTTGAGAGTTCCGCCCTTGGCGCGATAGTGTTTTAAAAGCGACGACAGCTTATCCACTGGCACCAGGAAGCTAACCTGGTTGCCTGCGGTCGCCACATTAATGCCCACTACCTGCCCTTGGGTATTGATCGCTGGCCCGCCGCTCATTCCCGGATTAATAGATCCGGCAAAGTGAATTCGATCGTAGAAGCTACCGCCGGCAATACCGTTATAGGTCCCGGGAATCAAGGTCATGCCCAGGTCCAATGGGTTGCCCAGGGAGACAATGGTTTCCCCTTTTTTGGGGGTGTCCGTCGCCAATTCCAGGTATTCGTCTCCCGGTTTCTCCTGGCGCAGCAGCGCCAGGTCATTGACCACATCGATATCCAGCAGAGTTAATTTTCCCCGGGTGCCATTAACTGCAAGATATTCCAGGGAGTACTCATCTGGCTCACTGACCGCTTGAGCCACTACGTGGTAATTGGTGGCAATCAATCCATCGGGGGAGATTTGAAAGCCTGACCCCAGGCCGGCTTTTGAATTGGAGGATTTTTCGATAAGTCGAATTTGATAGAGGCTGCCGCGATAATCACTGTAGAGCTTTTCATAGCCTTGCGCCATTGCAACAGTGGATAAGCAGCACAGAATCCAGGCGAAGAGCCACGTGGAAAGTTTCGGCATTTTGAATTGATTAAATTGTGGACAGGAAGCGTGATACTACGGGATATAGGATAGTGCAACAAGCGCCCATCACCGGCGCTATCTACCGGTGATGGGTTTGTCTTGGATGGTTAGAGATAGTCCACAATTTTTGGCTGTGTCTCTATCACTTTCTGGTGCGACTCGAGATAAAAGCGGCTGAAGAGTTTGTCGGCTTTTTCCGGAGCGATAAAGCCCTCGCTAAAACCAGGGCTAACTGGATCGAGATGCAGGCGCGCGCAGTTGATAACATGAGCGGCCATCTGCGCCATATTTTCATCCCCAACAGAGATTCGGATAGTGGTTGGGAATATACCCGCCGCCTCCATCGCTTCAGGTGATAGCTCTGAGTGAGATGTCAGGGCGGGGCAGAGCACCATGGTATTTGTCTGGCCCAAGCTCACCATCTGCCCGAAAGCGGGCTCCAGCGCGTCAAAGAAACTTTTAAATGCCTCGGTGGGAATTTGCGCAGCTTCCATGTCAATGCTGAATAATGGTGTGGGGAACTGGTAGCGCATCAGCGATTCTCGCAGCCCGGAATTGGGATGGGTTTCCACTGCATGGCTGTTGACACGAATCTTGCTGTGACTGGCAAAGAAATGGCTGAGGCTCAAAGTATTAATACACTTGGTGAGCATACGCATTTCCAAGGTGCGCATACCGCAATGCACTTCCCAGGCCTTGTCTGCATCCAGGAAAGCCCCCTTGATGTAATAAACATCCCAGAACATGCACTGATCCCAATTAAGGCCTTTTGCGCTGTCGCCTTTAGGGATAAACATGCGGTGGTTTTCGCCGATAACCACACCGGCAGTGGCGGCGCCGGTGCCACCGATATCCTTGGTGTAGGAGTGAACAACAAAATCCGGTCTCTCTTCCCTATCTTTGCGGCGTAGTGGCTGATATAGAAAAGGGGTTGCCAGGGTGGCATCCAGGCTTACCAGGATATTTTCCCGGTGAGCGGTTTTACAAATAGCCGGTACATCCAGCATGATCCCGTGGGGATTGCATGGCGATTCAATATAGACATGTATTTTTGCTCCGGCACTGATTGCGTCTGCGTATGCTTGCTGGGTATCAGCCAGTAGCTTTTCGAACTCTTCACCGGTAGTGCCATCAAACCAGGCCAGATTGATAGACAGTTTATCTTTGCGGGCGTAGAAATCCTGTAACAGCTGGTGAGTGCCGCCATAGATATTCCTGGAAACAATTAAGATATCCTCGTGGCGCAATTGATTTGATAGGAGTGCATCGATTGCAGCCATACCGGAATTAAAATTCCAGGCCATATATTCACTGGCTTCAGGTCCGCATTCCAAATCCACAATAGCATTGGCCAGGGAAATGGAAGTGGGGTTGAGTAAACGTGAATAAATATCGTGGCTCGGCTCGCGCCCACGGAAAGCATCGTCCACCCACTCGGTGCAGGCATAAATGTAAGTTGCTGTGCGGGCAATTACCGGGGTTGCAGAAAAAATAGCGGGAATATTATCGAACAGGGGGTAACCGCCCCGTGTGGTGATATTAAAGTCGTCCCCTTGCAGGCTTTGAAAGCTGGCTCGCAATGGGTTTTGTAAGGTGTCCAATAATTTCGCCAGCTGGAAACTCATAAAGCGCTTGGCATTGAAATAGGCAATCTTGTCAGACTTGTCCAAGCGCTGGAGTGTGTCCGTTACCTGGCTCCACAGCTGGCTCAGATTTCCTTGTGCCTGGTAGAGCAGGGTTGCGGTTTGTTCTAACAGTTTTCCATGTTCTGATTCACTATCAATACAAAAGTGCTGCAATTGCTCTTTTGACAGCTCATCAATATTTTTTGCCTCGGTGCTGTTGCGGCGGGGAGAGAGAATTTTTACATCTTCTAGGTTCGCTTCCATTGTGTCCTCACTACGTGATGCTTTTTGTTATATGGTGACTCTAACAGTCCTGTGCGGCGCATAAAACACTTGGCGAGTAATTAGTGTGTAATTTGCTGTGTTTTGGCGTGATCGATCTGTAATTTGGAAATCTGTACAGTAGCTTCCAGTTGAGGGGGTAGGTGGCTGTGATAATGGTTACCTCGCCATGGAAAGGCAGCCCCCACAATTTTCGAAAGGATTTAATTTCCTTGCCCCCTCAGGTGGCGTGAGGAAACAAAGGAATTCAGCGCAAGCTGAACGGTCAAGCTGGAATCGACAGGTGTAGAGTCTTAGTCGATTCTCTTGGATGAGCTTGTCCGGGCATGGATGCCAAATTTTGCTCTTGATAGTGTTGTTGTAACCGTCGATGGTTGGGACCATCATTTCGGGCCGGCAGTTTTGTGACTGCCGGCTTTTTTTATTTTCTGATTTAGTTGTAAAGGTTATTGCTTGGCTCAAGAGATTGTCTGCCATCGGTTTTGCTGAATAGCATTGAATAAACATTTTTGGAGTGGCCTTGATAAGAATAAATTATCTGAGGGGGCGTTAGTCACTTTCAGTAAGAGTTCATAATATTTTTATATTTATTTTAATAATATAGCGTCTTATCTTTATATAGATATTCACGTGATGGGGAAGGAATAATTTTTCCACTCTTCTTTTTTCTTTTATTATGAATTTATTGTGTAATTATTTTGGCATATGATGACTTTGTGCTTTTCAACAAATATATTTTGCGAAATTATCTGTAATGGCGTGTGATCGACCTGTAATCCTTAAGTATGTACATTGTGTTCCAGTTGAGGGGGTGTAGGTGCTTGTGGGAACAATTACCTCGCCATGGAAAGGCAGCCCGCAGCAAAATTCGGATAGATTTACTTACCCCTATCCCCAATGTGATACCAGGGGTTGAAGGGGGGGAGCACAGGCTGAGTGGCCAAGCTAGGTTCGATAGGTGCAAAGTCTTAATCGAGTCAATTGGATAGGGTTGCCCGGGCACGGGTGCCAAATTTTGCGCTTGATAAGATTGTTGTAGCCGTCGATGGCTGGGGCCATCAATCAGGGGCGGTAAGTTTCAGCCCTGCTGGATGATTTAAGATTGGGGCTGGTTATGATGACGCAGTCACGGACGTAGTTTACACGAGATAATACGTCCTTTGGTGACACCATATAACAAATTTTTAGAGGGGAATGGAAATATGGTCAATTGTGCTGACCTACCTGTACTTGACGTAAAGGTGCCTAAAGAAGGGTTAAAGCTGGATTTGGTTCTTCAGCCTAAAGAGCAAGAAGATGGTAAGCCTCAGTACTGGCCGCTGTTTAATGCGGTTAACCCTGAAGAGCACTTCGGCAATATGCACTTTAAAATCCATAAGCGTGCAGTATTGACTCTGGAGGTGACTCTGGATTTATCACAAGTACCGGGTCGTGAGTTGGAATTTGTTCGCTATCGCCAGAACCATAAGTTAGATGGTCTTATTGCCCTGAGCCCGGATTTTCGTCACCAGTTCCGTGCTCGCGCTAAAGAAGTGGATGGTGAATTCACTAAGTTGATTATTAAAGTTAAGGATAGAGAAGATATCCCTGATAACTTCTCTTTCCTGTGGATGTGTGTAGATGCGGAAACTGGTATGCACTTTGTTTCTGGGGACCCTGAGGCTCAGGTAGATCCATATCCTGTTAATGATCCGCTCTAGTCACAAATAGCCGACACAACTTTCTGTGAGGTCTGAGGTTGGGTGCAGAGTTTTTTAAATGCTGGTAAGGCAAACCATTCTGCGCCCATTCCTAGCTCAATTAATTCTTCAATGTAGTAACTTGCTGACCTCCACTCTTCTGATAGTGCATAGATAAGGGCCGCACTATAGGTGATATCGGTGTCATCTTGGTTCATTTTAAGCAGCTTGTTAAGTATAACTATTGATTCAGCATGCTGGTTAAGGTTCGCCAGCGCTATTGCTCGGAACCGATATTTTCGGAGACTTTGATCTCCATCTTTAATATTTGATGTTAGCTTTAATATCTTTTTATATTCATTTATTGCGAGCTGGTTATTTCCCAGCATTTGATAGGTTTCTGCAGTTTGGTATATCGTAGTTAAGTTCTGTGGTGATATAGATAGCACTTTTTTATATTTTTCTAGTGCCTGTTGATACTTAGCTTGCAGAAAATAAACTACTCCCAAGTTGGCTTCAGCACTTAAGCTTCGGAATTGTTCTGGAATTGTAATAAAGGCCTTTTGGGCGATTTCAAGGTTACCTTGCTCTAACTCAATTACTCCAATAACGGCATGTGCGGACCAGAAATCCGGGTGCTTTTCTAGAAGAGTGTCTAAAGTCTTTCTTGCTTCATTATAGTTTGCGATTTGGAATTGATTTATCGCAACTAAGTATAGGTTGTGTGCAGAGGGGTTTAGAGTTGATGCTTGCTCTGCATAATGCAAACCTTGTTTGTAATTTTCTTGAGAGTAGTAGAATCGGGCATATTGTGCAAGTAGGTGAGCAGATGGGTATCCTTTAGCCTGAAGTTTATTTAATATTGATTCAAAACCCTCTCTATCTGATCCTGTGGATTTTATATAAAGCTGGGCTTCAAGAAGAGCGGTTTTATCAGCTCCTGAAGATTCTGCACTGGCTAATATTCCAAGGGCAGAAGTAATTAAACTGGTATCATTACTAGCCATATATAATTTAGTGGCTATATTTGCATATAGAGAGTATAGATTTGAGTTTTTGGGGTATTTGCCAATCAACTCTTTTGATACTTCTAGATCTTTACGATCGGTAGCCGTATTCGCAAGCTTGGAAATTGTAGAAAGATACCGATTGTAGTCTTCAGGCGCCATTCTAACATCGGTGACCGATTCTTTATGATACTTGTTTGGGAATAGATCTATTACACTATTCCGTATTGAATATTGCGACTCCTGTCTCTGTTGACCCGGAAGAAAAATAAAAGAAATTTGCTTTTTGACTTGTTTATCGAGTGGGTTAATAACTTGTATTTCAATGTTGCAACGCAATTGCATGCACTCTAAACGTGCTGCTAAAGCATCAGTAATCCCCTTTTCCTTCAGTCGCTGTAATTGATCATCTAGGCTGCCTTGCTTTCTGGGGTTGTAGCTTACTAAGGCGCTGGACTTTAGGTGACCTGGAGTACTCATAAGGGCTTGGCGCACCATAGCGGTGACCAAAGTGTCTGAATTCTGGTCAGTTGTTTCTCCGCTAAATTCAACGGGAAGCACCGCAATATACTTGGGTGGCAACTTAGAGTAGCTTTTCCAGCCCCAGGTCATAGCTACAGCTAGCACGGCAAAACCGGCTAACCACTTTGTCAGGCGGCTGTGTTTCTTACGCGGTTTAATAAGTAACTGCGTTACTGTTTCAGAGTATTGTTGGGTGTCAGCATCAATGCCATGATGGCGGACTAAAGAAAGAGCCTCGAAAACTTGCTGGGCAGAGTCTGGACGTTGCTCGGGGCGCTTACTTAAGAGTCTATCGAGTAGTGCTACAAGTGGCTTAGGTATTTCTGCCCAGTGGGTTTGTGGGGGAGTATGGGGTGCATTACAGATCTGCTGGGCAAATGCGAGCGCATTTAAATCCCCACGTTCAAAGGGCTTGTTGTTGCAAAGTAGTTCGTAGGCAATACTACCCAAGCTAAATAAGTCACTGCGAGCATCCAGGGGCGTGCCTTGAACCTGCTCTGGGGACATCGCCTGTATGCTGCCAGCAATATGGTCTTCTCTGGTCAGCTGTTGATCGCAGTCCAGCGCCTTGGCGATGCCAAAATCGGTGATCTTTGCCACACCATCATTAGTGACAAGGATGTTTTCAAGCTTAAGATCGCGATGAATAATCCCTAGGGAATGAGCCTTACTTAGCCCATGGCATATTTGCATTAACAAGTCGAGCTTTATGGCCAGGGTAGGGCTGTTTTCGCGTAGCCACTCTTTAAGGGTGACACCTTCAACCAGCTCCATAACCAGGGCGATACCGTTATTTTCCTCCAGTACGTCATAAAGCCGTACAATATTTGGATGGTTCAACCTGGCTAAAAGTTCGGCTTCGCTACGAAAACGGGCCTCTGCAGAGTTTCCGCTCAGGTCAGAGCGGAGGCGCTTAATCGCTACTTTTCGCCGAAGTTTGATGTCTTCGGCCAAGTAAACAACCCCCATACCGCCGGCACCCAGGGTGCGCTCAACCCTATAACGGCCTTGATATTCCTCAGCTTTCTCCAACGCAACTACGTCCATTGTATTGTATTCTTCTCGGATGGATAGGGGATTTTACCTGATAGTACAATTTCGTGAAGGCATCTGTCCCCTCCTAAAGGGAAATGGTTCACGTTATTCCATTCTGTTTGATTTGTTTTTTAATGTTTAAGTGTCAGTCCTGTCAGAACATAATGTAGGGTAGTTGGCGCGTATATCATCAAAACTTGCCAGGGTGCAAATAGGTTGAAAGCCAATTGTTGTGAACCACACTGGAGCCATGCCTAGCTCCAAAGTCTTTCTTATGTAGGCTTTAGCGGAAAGCATATCGCCGCTGGCCATGTAAACCTGGGCGCGGCTGTAATTGACAAATAAGCCGTCTGGAGCGGTGTTATCCATCTTTAATAGTGTCTCAATGGCTTGCTCACCCTGGCCCAGCTCGGAGTAGGCCCTTGCCCGCAGTAACAATCCAAGCCAGTCCTCCTGCTTTTGTGCCAAGGTTAGGGCGCGCTGGGCAAACTCTTGTGATTGCAGCTGTCTATTTTCCAGGCGGGCAATCTCTGCCAGCAGCAGATATACATGGGGATCGTTAAGGGCTCGTTCAGCAACATGACTCAGGCAGTTTTTTGTATCCTGCAGCTGCTGTTCGATGTAATAGGACAAGCAAAGGTTGAAGGTATCCCTGTCCCCTAAATGCTTTAAGCCTACCCTACTAAGAAGCCGGATAGACTCTTTGGGGCGGCCTGAATCCAATTCATTGGCTGCGAGTAGGGAGATAGCATCAATATATTGATTGTTGAGACGGATAGCCTGTAAAAGGTAAGGCCTCGCTTTTTCCATTTGCCCCATCAGGGTCAGGGTCAGAGCCTTTTGGCGAAGATAAAGAGGGCTGGTACGAATGTTGAGAGCTTGGTTAATGACTTCCAGCGCACGGTTGTAATTCCCCCTTCGCTGGTGGGCTTTCGCGCGCAGGAAGTAGTAGAGAGCCTGATCAGGCAGTCGCAGCTTTAGTTTTGCAAGTAAGGCCTCTGTGAGCTCGGTATCTGCTAAGAAGATGGCAATACGTAATTTAGTGACCAGCACCGTTGGGTGGTTGGAAATCTTTGCGGGTATGTTTTTGAGAAGCCCTGTGAGACGGTCGCGTATTTTGGTATCCCGCGAGTGATATAGGTGGGTGGCTAATAGATCCGCTAACAGTTCATAGTAGGAGGGGAAGTAGGGGTTCCTTTTTAGCAGAGCCTCAACTTTGGTAATTGCCCCGGCAACATTGGCTTCATTATTGCGCTGTTCGAAGATCTCGAGGTATTGCTGGTAATCTTCAGGGCTAAGGTTGAACTGAGCTCCTTGACTTCCTGTAGGGTAGTTGGGGAGTAGGTAGTGCAGCTGTTGCAAGACGCGTGCGCGGCTCTCCAGCGGTGCATCCAGGTTCAGCATGGCGCTACGGTTGGCAGTTTCAGCGAACCCCTCAGTTTCTATGAGGGCAAATGAAGCTTCACAGGCGGTGGCTTCACAGTTTAGGGCAAATTGCAGCAGCAGCTGTGCGTTGAGCGCTTTCGCTTGCTCGCGTAAAGGCTTGCCTTTTAGTTGCTGGGACTCCGAATAGGGTACCAGTAGTAGTGCTGGTTGATCGGAAAGCCCCTGCTTGATGGAGCTGAGAAGGTTATTGGCTAGTAGCCTTTCCTCTCGGCTGCGCAGGTTAGATAAATCTGGCTCAATAATCGCAATGTACTTTGCTGAGGGTTCTTTACTTCCCCATAGAGAAAGTTCAGGAAAAACAGCGGCGGTTAAGCCGAGTAACATCGCACCGGATGCCAGGAGTATGCCGGCTAGAAGTTTGCGTCCTTTGTTTTTACGTCGATGTTGTACATGAAAGTCTTCAGTGGTGATCGTGATGTCATGGTCATCGGCGGTTTCCTGGTCCGATATTAATTGACTCAATATCATATCCAAGTCGGTGGCTACAACGGCAGCACTGACAGGGCGTTTGTCCGGGCTTTTGGCCAGCAGTTTATCCAGTAATTTGCAAAGCGCCGTAGGAAGTCCGGGGTTTATGGTCCCTGCGGGTGGGTGCGGGTTGTTGATGATCCGATCGATAATAACGTATGGGCTTCCATGCTTGCCGAAGGGAGGCTGATCACAAAATAAGTGGTAGGCGAGCATTCCCAGGGCAAATAAGTCACAGCGGTTATCCAGCTTCTCACCGAGGGCCTGCTCCGGGGACATTGCATACCAGCTTCCGGCTATATGCTGCTCGCGAGTGATTTCTTTCGTCTCCTGCCAGTTCCGGGCAATACCAAAATCAGCGATTTTTGCGATGTTATTGCTGTCAATAAGGATGTTGTCAGCTTTCAAGTCGCGGTGAATAATTCCGGCAGCATGGGCACGCGCAAGACCGGCAGTGATTTGCTTGAGTAGCTGGATTTTCTGGCGGAGGCTGGGGTTAAACTCCCGTGCCCAATAGGTGAGTGGGCGGCCATCAACATACTCCATAACCAGGGCTACATCGTTCTGCTCCTCAACAACATCATAAATTTGTACGATATGGTTGTGGTTTAGTTGTGCGAGCAGTAATGCTTCCTGGCGAATTCGCCGTGAGGCAGATTCGTCTTCAGGGTTGTTGAGCAATCGCTTTATAGCGACCTCTCGGTTAAGTCGCTCATCTTTGGCGAGGTACACAACTCCCATTCCCCCGGCTCCAAGCTGCCTGATGATCTTGTACCGGCCGATATAAGAGGGTGGTTGCGCTGACATTGTAATTCTTGCCGAGGGATAAGAGATTCAGCTCCGCCACCCTGGCAAATAATTACTGAATAGGTAATGAAGGGGCCTAGCCTTAAGCCCCCTTTCTGGAGATGAAGCTATACCGCTTCCGGCTCTGTTTTTGCCTCGAGTTGGTTGCCTTTATAAATTTCGAATTGCGGGCAACCAATACGGATTTCCCAGGATCGACGCTCTACTAGGCTCGATGTATCCACTGCATCAGGTAGGGATTCAGAGATTTGTTTGCGGGCGCGGAAAATTTGGGTGTTCAAGTGGTTAACAGTGATACCCAGCTCGTGAGTGGCTACCTGAATAGAAACCCAGCCCTGGGAGTCAGTGTCCATGCCGCTCTGCATATCTTTGTGGCGGGCACGAGCAAGGTACAACAAGAGATAGTTGTGGATTCTTGCTGGTAAGGATTGCTTCATGCCTTCCCGCTGAAGTTGTAACTGCACATGCTCTTCGTGGGAGCTCACAGAGAACTTCAGCTCAAAGTCGATAATAGACAGTTGTTGCAGCGACAACTCTTTCGTTGCTCCTTGGTTGTCCGCCAGGAAGAGCTGCCAGCTATGCAGGCCGCAATCGATACGATCGCCATGATTTACCAGGATCTTATCGCCGTCCTCAGCAGATGGGCCGGTGAACTCGTACAACCACTGTCCTGTTAGGGGGCTGTACTGAAGGCTGGCGAGAGGCTCATTTTCGTCGGGCAGCAGGTGGTATTGTTCCAGCGGTTGTGCCTCGCCGGAGTGAATATCGATCAGCAAATTCTCGGGAGCGTCGAGGTTTTCGACGATCCAGGCTGGGTTATTAGCCCGACCAAAAGCGATTTTGTCACCGGTCTGGAGTGGGTAGCTCTTAGCGGGCACCAGCTGCTGGCCATTTAGCCAGGTACCATTGCGACTCAAGTCGCGAATATTCCAATGAGTACCGGTCCACTGCACTGCGGCATGGATGCCCGATATCTCAGCACTTGTGATTCTTGTGTCTACTGCACCCTGCCGGCGCCCAATGGTGTGGTGTGCCATTAAGTAAACTGGTTGTTCCCTATCTGGATGCTGTAAGCAAGCCATATTCCTACCCTTCTGCCGTGGCCAACTCAAGTTGTAGCCTGATTGCGACAAAGTTCATTCATACTGGTGGATGCCCGCTGTGCTTGTCCTGCGAATACCTTAGCAGTACGGAGTCTTGGCTTACCATCTGCGGCGATTATTTCCCTTGAGCTGAGACACTACTTGTTGTGATTGGCGCTGCTCTGCGCCGCTGTCTCACTGATAGTCTCGGAGAGGATTGCCCCAGTTCTGAATGATTTAGTCACTACGATTTTTGGAAATTGTTCTATTTTTGCGCTCCCTTGATAACTGTCTCTAGAGGGAGTGCAATAATTGTCAGTAATTGCTTCCATTTTCGCTGAAAAGTTGTGCCGCCGTCAAAAATCTTAAAGACCTTTTCATACTTTTACTTGTGACTTGGTTAATGTTCTCCAAATACACGGCTGCACACTAGTTTAATGGATACTTGCCTGTATCTTTGTCGACCGGATCTTCTTTAATCGATGGCTACACAATATATTTCACAGTTGTGCGCCAGTGCTAGCGGCATTACTGCTAATTTGGTAAATGGATACCACTTTTACTGTTATTGAAAATAAGTCTCAATTGTAAAAGAGAATATATATTATTAACTGTTAAATTTGGCACTTTTGACGGCTTGTATGTCATTGTTGAAAAGGCTGATTTGAAGTAGCTGCTTTGGCGCGCTATTTATCAGATGCACTTAGGTGACACTTTGCAGCTAAAGAATGAAAATTTAGCGGTGGTGAAGCCCGAAGCAAAACGCTGGGGCACTCTGACGATCTTTAACCTTTGGGCCAACGCTGCACAAAGTCTCGCTGGCTATACCCTGGCGGCAACTCTATTCCTCGGTCCCAATACGAATGCTTGGCTGGTTCTCGCTGGGATCGCTATTGCAGCAATTTTAATTATCATCTTATTAAATTTAATCGGTGAACCGAGTGTTAAATACGGTATACCGTTTCCTGTATTGGCCAGGGCGAGTATGGGGATCCGAGGTGCTAACGTCCCTGCGTTGCTTCGGGGGAGCGTGGCAATATTTTGGTACGGTGCGCAGACTTGGTTTGCTGCCCATGCCATGTCTTTGTTGCTGAGAGAGTGGTGGCCACAAGCTGTCGGAGGGCAGTGGCTGGCAATGGACCGGATCGATTGGGCTTCCCTCGTACTTGTCTCCTTATTTCAGGCTCTTCTATTTTTCAAAGGTATCAATACGATCCGTTGGTTTATCAACCTGGCTGCGCCATGTGTCTATGGAGTGATGCTCGCGCTGTTGTGGATGCTAGTGGTTCGAAGTGACGGACAGTTTGTATTTGCAGTTGCTACTTTCTTTGATCGGTCTATAGCATCCTGGGGCGATGGCTTGGTCCAGCTCATCAAAGTCACAGGTACTATGTTGGCTCTCTATGCGCCGATAATCCTAAGTTACGGAGATTTTGCTCGTTTCTGTAAGAACGAGTCTGTTATGCGAAGGGGGAATTGGCTGGGAATCACTATAAACATGACTGGCTTTGCGATAATTGTTCTGTTCACCACTATCGCCGCCCAGTCAGTTTTCCACCAGAACTTGGCAAACCCCACTGATATCGTGCAGAAGCTTGGGAATCTGGAGCTGTCATTGATCGCCGCGGTTGTTTTTTTTACAGCAACGGCCGGTATCAATGTGGTGGCGAACTTTGTGGCTCCAGTTAACGATATTTCAAATTTTCTGCCAAAGTACCTGGGGTTTCGCAGGGCGGCATTGATAACGCTGTTTCTGGCCTTTCTGATTAGTGCTTTGTGGCCCGCTGTTATCAAACAAATCGGTTTAGTGGCGTTCGTAAACTGGGTGGGGGTTTTTCTGGCGCCTGCCTACGGTGTCATATTGTCTCACTACTACTTAGTAGAGAAGCGCCAGATGGATGTAGGGCAGTTGTATTACAGCGAAAGTGATGGGCGTTATTACTATTTCTGTGGCTGGAACCCGCGAGCACTGCTGACTTTATTGGGGACATGTATTGTCATCACAATGCTAGCTTTTTTCTTACCGAAAGGGTTGATGGCAGGCGTCGACTGGCTATTGGCTGCGGCTGCTGCTTGCGTAGTTTATTGGAGTGTTGCGAAGCGCAGTTAGGGGGGAGCCCGGAGGTATTTCCGGGCTCAGGGGGCGTACTTTTTGTTGTTAGATACGGATACCTTCGATATCCAGGATCATCTCAACTTTCTGGGAGGCTGGGCCTAGGGATTTGATACCGAATTCTTTCAGCTCGAACTCAGTGGTTCCACTGAAGCCCTGGCGGTAGCCACCCCAAGGGTCTTTACCGCCACCGATATTGGTAACGTCAATTGTGATTGGCTTAGTGATACCGCGGAGGGTCAGTTCGCCATTTAGACGGGCTTTGCCGTCTTCCAAAGGTTCAAAGCTAGTGCTCTTAAAAGTAGCAGTGGGGAATTTGGCAGCGTCGAGGAAGTCATCGCTGCGCAGGTGCTTGTCGCGCTCAGCGTGATTGCTATTGAGGCTGGTTACATCGATGTCGACATTGATAGAAGATTTTTCCGGCTGCTTTTCATCGTAAAAGAAGGAGCCGTTGAAGTCATCGAAACGGCCGTATAGCCAGCTGTATCCAAGGTGCTTGATACGAAACTGCACAAAAGCGTGAGCCCCTTTGGTGTCGATTTTGTATTCCGCTGCTTGAGCTACAGTCCCCATCAGAGCTGCAATAAGAAATACAGAGAGCTTCTTCATGTCATTTTTTCCTTATTTGGTGGTTGAGAGTGTTGTTTGTACGTGTGAGTGATTGTCTGTAGAACTTTTTACACGGATGCCGATGATTCTGCGCAGTGTGCCGTCACGGTCAATAAAGTGGTGCTTGAGGGCTGCCAAGACATGTGCTGCTACGAGTCCAATCAGGCCCCAGGCAAGGATTTCGTGGATAGATCCCGCAATGTCTTCCTGATTGGGAATTCCTTGTAAGGTTGCAGGGATGCTCACTATGCCGAAGACATCGATAGGGCGGCCATCGGCGGTAGAAATCAGATAGCCGGAAACCATGATTGCCAGTAGTAACAGGTAAATCAGTCCATGAGTGGCGGTGGCGGCAAATTTCTGCCAGTTGGGAGTTTGGGGGTTGCTCGCCGGAGATGGGTTGGCAAAGCGCCAAGCCAGCCTGAAGAGTAGAAACACAAGCAGGATGATGCCTACCCCTTTGTGAATTTCAGGGCCTCGTTGATACCATGGATCGTAGTAGGATAGCTGGCGCATCCACCAACCGAGAATAAAAGTCCCTATGATCGCAGGGGCCATTATCCAATGGAGGACGATGGCTACCCAGCCGTAGCTGGAGGAGCTGTTTTTGGCCTGCACTTCTCTCTCCTATTGGTAGTACGTCACACTTAGATTTGCTAAGTGCCACTAGGGTACAGCCTTTGGGCTCTACCACCAATGGGGAGTTCATGAGTATGGGAAAGGAGTCAAAGGTGTTAGTAGGTAATGCCGCGCTATATCGAGCGCCCCGGAGAGCTTTCGCGCTCGGCCGCCTGAAGGATGCGCTCACAAGATAGCCGATCAAGCGCGGAAGAGCGCTGTGCCAGTTGGTCCGCCAGCCAGCTGGTGGAGTGCTCTTCATCCCCAAGGGCTAGTTGTTCCAGCTGCCAGATAACATTCAGTAGGGTCTCACGCTCAAACCCGGTCTCAACCGCCTGGCTGGTAAACAGATGGGGTTCCAGTTGTTCCAAATCGTTGCGCTTGAGCACTAACTCCGCATAGGTAGGGTACCAGCGGCTGCTAAACGGTTCTGGCCGCTGGTGGTAGTCGAAGGTGATTCGCAGCCGGTTTCCGTCGGCATCTTCCAGAAGCGGGGTGTCATGTTCGTAGGCGGGCAGCGCTGGATTGTTCCGCAAGATATCCACGATGGCGTGCCAGTCACTGGCATTTTCGTAACAGAGCCGGACGGGCTCTACCAGTTCACGGGTCCCCTTGTGATCTTCCAAGGACAGTTTTTGGCCTGGACGGTACCAGTACAGGTTAAGAAGCTGCTCATCGGCCAGGTCTGCAAGATGTGCACTGGTTAGTGGCTCTTCAGACAATGCACTCAGGTGGTCAACGGCCTGCTGTACGCTGAGCCATTGCTTGCGGTGGAAGTGTTGCTTATTACCTGTAATTCCCATTCTATTCTCCCGGCGCAATTCTACGACCTGGAGCCCCAAGTTTAGCAGGATGCAATGCTGCTCCAGTTACTATCGTGCCTTTGCGGCGTGGGAAGATAAAAGTTACTAATTCATGGTTATAGAAAAGGTACAATGGCGCCTTTTCATATCCAGGACATACTGAAAAAATGAGGCCGCTCACCGGGCTGCTGTCACTGGTTTTATCCGTGCAGTTTGCGCTGATGTATCGCCGATAGATTCAGACTATTCAGTCAAAAAATATGGGGTTGAAATGCGTGTTACTCTCCCAGAGTTGCAGCGGTTTGATATTGCCTCTGGCGCGGCTAAAGCCTAGGCGCTCGGCGCATGAATTTATTGTAGTGGAGCAGTTTCCCATGAGCCATAAATATACACAGCCATGTTAATTGCGATAGGCAGCCTGTAGCCCGGATTATGTAAATACACTGATGAGAGCAGAGTCCGCTTAGTTTTTGATAAGTGGATTTCAAGATATTAAAAAAGAAACGGGTAACCTGTGAATATGGCGTGACAGCCTGACCTGTAAGCCCGGAAAATTAAAAGAGCCTTTAGATGTTTAACTTTCTCCCCTCGTTTTTACTGTTGGTCATATCTTCGGTGTTGCTGGCCATTAGCACATTGGTTTGTGCAGCCCCCATACTCTTGTTTTCAGTTTTTAGGTTTATTCTCCCTTTTGCCTTTCTGCAAAAACTTTTCATGGGTTTTTTTATTTCTTGGGCAGAAATGTGGATAACCCTAAATAAAGGCTGGATGAAGCTAACCCAAAGAGTCCAGGTGGATGTACAGGGGATAGAGCATCTCGATCAACATGGATGGTATCTGGTCACAGCGAACCATCAAAGCTGGGTTGATATCTTTATTATGCAGTCGATTTTTAATCGAAGAATTCCATTCCTGAAATTTTTTGTGAAGCAAGAGTTGATCAAAGTTCCTGTGATTGGAATGTGCTGGTGGGCACTCGACTTTCCATTTATGAAGCGTTACAGCAAAGAATTTTTGAAAAAACATCCAGAGATGCGCGGTAAGGATCTTGAAGCGACGAAAAAATCTTGCGAAAAGTTTAAACTAATGCCCACCAGTATTGTGAACTTCCTTGAAGGAACAAGGTTTAGCAAAGAGAAGCATCAAAGACAGCAATCGCCTTTCAAACATCTTCTAAAGCCCAAGTCCGGAGGGATTGCTTTTGCAATGCACTGTATGGGTGAGCAGTTGAACCAGCTACTGAATGTCACCATTGTTTACCCTGATGGTATACCTACTTTTAAAGATTTCCTTTCTGGTAAGTTAAAGAAAGTGATTGTTCGTATTGAGAAAGTCCAGTTGCCCAGCCGGTTTTTTGAGAGAGACTACGCAACCGATCAGGAGTTTCGGGTGGAGTTTAATCAGTGGGTAAATGAGTTATGGACTGAAAAGGATGCCCTGATTGATAAACTTTTAACAGAAAGCAGGGCTTAAGTGGGGTTCGTAGAGAGGTTCACTCGTGAGCCTCTCTACTGGCCGAACGTTACTATAGCCAAATAGGGAGCTGAGCCCGGATCTCCTCGGGTTCACAAGCCACCAGATTTTTTCCTGTTTCTCCTGCTATTGTTGCGCGGGTTGGAGATTTCAAGG
The DNA here is from genome assembly GCF_052467325.1 of Microbulbifer maximicatervae (SeqCode). Taxonomy (NCBI): domain Bacteria; kingdom Pseudomonadati; phylum Pseudomonadota; class Gammaproteobacteria; order Cellvibrionales; family Microbulbiferaceae; genus Microbulbifer; species Microbulbifer maximicatervae (SeqCode). The sequence continues at coordinate 3,043,149 of NZ_CP174310.1, read as the reverse complement.
CATCCCTCAAGCTGCCAACCATATAGGGTTCTGCGACAATATACAGTTTTTCGTACTGGCCCTCCTGTCTTCCCCTCTCCAGGGTATGTGCAATTTCTCTGGCAAAATTCTCACCTTCACGGCGATGTAATCCTGCAGAATTACCTACTGAGTGCCTTCCTTGACCATAGCTGTCGAAAGTGCGTCCGGGTGCATCACTCTCTTGGTCTCTTCCAGAGAGCCGTGATTCTGGATGGAGAAGTGCCTGGATTTCATTGAGATTTCCCGCGCGTTTGTTGGCTTCAAAAATTCGCGCTTGGGACTGGTTAGCCACAAGGACCCATGCTAAGGCCATGAACATATCCTCGTTTAACTGCCTTATTTAATCCTAGTAAATAGCCATATTGGCCACGAGCCCTGGTTGCTTATTGATGGATATGGAGGTGGAAATTCTCTTTAGGTGCACTTGGAAAGGAAGTTTTTAATATTTATATGTACAAAAGAAATATACGACAGCTCTCATATTCAATTTGTAATGGCTTTTATCGGCACTTAATCCCTTCGTTTGTCGCAGTATTTCCTAGACTGTACTCAAGATGTAACAGGCGCAAGACGGACTCTTGAGTTTTCTGGCGCCTTTTGCGGCTTAGCGTAAAAAGAGGTTGTAGATATGAGTCTGATTCCCAGAGGGTCCCTATTGGACCTTGATAATATGTTTGAACAAATGCTCTCACCGACCCGTGCAATCGGATCTGAACGCGAGGGATTTTTTTCTCCGCGTATTGATGTGAGTGAGCGCAAGAATATGTATGAAATTAGCGCTGAGCTGCCGGGAGTGGGTAAGGACGATATCAGTGTAACCCTAGAAAATGGGGTTTTGACCCTTGAAGCTGAGGTGCACCGCGAGGTTAAGGAGAAGAAGGATGGCCGCGTGCTTCGTCAGGAGCGGCGTTACGGCAAGTTCTTGCGAAGTTTCAATCTTGGTGAAGATGTTCGCGAAAGTGAGATTGATGCAAATTTCAAAGATGGGATTCTCACGCTCACGGTACCAAAACATGAGGGGCATCCCCCGCAAAGAAAGCGGATTGAAGTGCACTGATCTATAGGGGTTAAGGGTGATGGGTGTTACCCATCACTCTCTTTGGCATTTGTCTTAAGAGTTTTGAGGTACCTATGAAAGTTAAACACGCAATGCATGAGGGGGCTACCTGGTGCACCCCGGATACTCCACTACAGGAGTTGGCAAAAATATTGCGCGATGAGGATATTGGTGCAGTACCGATTGGAGAAAATGACAAGCTTGTAGGAATAGTGACTGATAGAGATATTGTATGTCGCGGTGTGGTTCAGGGAGGTAATCTAAGCTCTCTATCTGCCCGCGATGTTATGACAGAAGGGATTGAATGGTGCTGGGAGGAGGATGATCTGCTGTCTGCTGTCCACAAAATGGAGCAACAGCTGTTACGCCGGATGCCGGTACTCAATAGTGAAAAGCGCATGGTCGGTATTCTCAGCTTAGGGGACATCACCAGTGCCATCGCCAGCAAGCAGGGTGGGCAGTTCGCAGCAGCGGTCTCCTCGCACCACTGAGTGTGGGACTTAACGCATAATGCTCTTTACAGTCGTCAATCTATATTGGCGGCTGTTGGAAGTTTTAGTACCCTAGAGTGTCTTGTCTGAAGCCTGTGAATCCCTCGGCAAACTGATGGCTCCATCTACTACTGGGCTGTTGATAGTCTTATTTACTTCCTGTCTGAGCTTGATCATGTTCACGGTCGACCTCGATGTCCGTTAAATGTGATTATTTGGGAGGCGTGAAGGAAGAATCAGTCGTATAATCCCTACTTTTTTTGAGGTTACTTATGGCTGTGACTCAGGAGCAGTTGGCACAACGCAGTGGAAATCAGTGTGAGCTCTGTAAGGCAGAAAATGGCTTGGCGGTTTATGACGTACCCCAGTCAGAGGGTTATCCAGATGCGGCGGTATTATTGTGTCAAACCTGTAGGGACCAGCTGGAAAATCCTGCACAGCTGGAAAGTGCGCATTGGCAGTGTCTGTCGGAGTCTATGTGGAGTACCGAGCCGGCAATTCAAGTGTTGGCATGGCGTATTCTAAAGCGCTTATCTGGCGAGACCTGGGCCCAAGACTTGTTTGATATGTTGTATTTGGATGGCGATTTGCTGGCCTGGGCAGAGGCTGGGGCAATACCAGAGGCTGGTGAGTTGGTGATTCATCGGGATAGTAATGGTGCCCAGTTACAAGCTGGAGATAATGTAGTTATTATCAAAGACTTGGATGTAAAAGGAAGCAGTTTGGTTGCAAAACGGGGAACGGCAGTTCGCGGTATCAGCTTAAGCGATAATCCTGAGCATATCGAAGGGCGGGTCGAGGGTCAGAGAATTGTTATTCTGACAAAGTTTGTGAAAAAGAGTGGCTGATAAATATTTTAGAAATATCTTAATTTTCTGAAAAGGGGATCTGCCGGCGGACCCGAAATACTCTCCCTATCCGTCTTAAATATGAAAATAAGAAAGGTATAGTTTACCTTTCTTATTTTTTTGCAAAATATTTCCGCTTTTATCAATTAACTGATAATTTTTAGAGCAAAATACGGTGTAATATTGAAGACGATAATAGCAATTTTGTATTGTGCCAGATATTGAAAGTATGCACGGCCTAAATCTTGTTCATTAAGCTCAAATATTCGGGCGTGAATCCTGGTGATCGACTTTCTCAGGCAGACAAGTCCAAGAGTTGATAGCAGTAGTATCAATATGTTTATAATCGAAGCCCAGCCTAAAAATAGTGTTAGATTTTCAGTTTCCATGTGAAATTTCCTTGCGGTTTTTTCTCGTATAAAACCGACAGTTTTATGAGTAGATAGTGGAAAGTGCCACAATAGTCAGGCACTAGCCTCCAAATAAATTTCGTTTGTGGATAGGGGCAGTCCCAGTTAGTTGCAAAGCTATTTTATATGATACAGCTATTGTCCGATGCTCTTTATTCCTAGACACTGTGTGATAGTGAAAATGAGAGGTTGGCAATATGGTAGCTATAAAACATGAAGCCTATCTATGAAATTCGCAGTGGTGCGCTGGCTGGGTTTAATCTATTGGTGCCACAGCTCGGTGGTCAGTCATCAGATTTTTTAGCGCAAGTGGGGCTTCCTGCGGATTGTACACGTCGTCCAAATATCTTGATCCCCATTGCAACGCTGGTAGACCTCCTTAATTTGTGTTCACGGGACTTGTCCTGTAGTGACTTTGGCTTGCGATTGGCGGGGAAGCAAGGGCTGCGTATGCTGGGTGTCCTTGGTAAGCTGATACTGGAAAGTGAGAATCTATCCAGTGCTTTGACAGTAACTCATCGGTATATGGTGTTACACAACCAGGCGGACCACTGGAAAATTTACCAAACCGATGACTGCTTGATTGCAGAGAGAGTTAATCACTTCCCCGACGCAATTCCCGCGCAACAGTATACTGAACTTTCAGTAGGAGCCGCCTATCGCCTGATACAGGAGATGGTTGGCTCCAAAGTATCTCCCCGCTCTGTTTCATTTCGGCATAAACCCCAATCTTCGTTGAGTAGTTACCAAAATTTTTTTGGCATTGAGGCTAGTTTTGAGCAAGATCGAGATCGCTTGGTTTTTGATGGATCATTGATGAACTATCCCCTCGCTAAACCCAGCAGCGGTCTTATGAGATATTTTGAGGAGTTTTCCAAGTGCTTATTGGCAGAGCACAAGGGTGATATCAGCCGACAGGTTCAAGTCTTAATCCTTCAAACTCTCGGGGCCCAGCAGCACTCCCTGGAGCAAGTTTCTCGGTTACTCGGTATGCCAATGAGAACGCTTCAGCGCCGCTTAAATGAAGCGGGAACCTCCTTTAAGCAGTTGGTACAGGGGGCGCGAATGAAGACTGCCCGCTGGCATCTACGGGCCTCAAGTATTGACGTGGGATTACTATCAGCAAGTTTGGGCTACACCGATATCAGTGCTTTCTCAAAAGCATTTCGAGCCATTCATGGAAGCTCCCCACTGCAGTGGAGGAAGCGACAAGCTATTAATTGTTAATCAATTAAAGGAATTATTTTTAATAATGGTTCAGCGCTACCACTTATTACTATAAGGGTGAGCTTTTAGATTTTTCCTGATTTTACTTCAGCAGCGGCGCTTGGCTTTGCACCAATAATCCTAGGGGACTATGCTGGGCGCCACTGGAACGAATGATGAAAGGCAGAATTGAAAATGAGTGCAGAGACAATCCGTTGTAAAGCAGCTGTAGCTTGGGGGCCTGGGGAGCGTTTGGTTATTGAGGATGTCGATGTTATGCCTCCCCAACAGGGTGAAGTTCGCGTGAAATTACACGCCACCGGCGTTTGTCACACAGATGCGTTCACTTTGTCAGGAGATGATCCTGAAGGGGTATTCCCGGCAATCCTCGGCCACGAAGGTGCGGGTGTTGTTGAGTCCGTTGGTGAGGGGGTGACCAGTGTCTCTGTCGGGGATCATGTGATTCCTTTGTATACCCCTGAATGTGGCGAATGTAAGTTTTGTCTCTCTGGAAAGACCAATTTGTGCCAAAAAATCCGGGGCACCCAGGGCAAAGGATTAATGCCTGACGGTTCGACACGCTTTTCGGTAGATGGGAAACCCATTTTCCATTATATGGGTTGCTCTACTTTTTCTGAGTACACAGTCCTTCCTGAGATATCTGTGGCCAAAATTAATCCCGAAGCCCCCTCAAATGAGGTTTGTTTGCTGGGCTGTGGTGTTACTACGGGAATGGGAGCCGTTACCAATACAGCCAAGGTTGAGCCGGGTTCCTGTGTGGCAATTTTTGGTTTGGGTGGAATTGGTTTATCCGCAGTGATCGGAGCCAAGATGGCTGGCGCCTCACGAATTATTGGTGTCGATATTAATGAGGACAAATTTGCGCTGGCGAAGAAACTGGGGGCCACTGAGTGTATTAACCCCAAGGCTTACGATAAGCCTATCCAAGAGGTTATCGTAGAGCTTACCGATGGCGGAGTGGATTATTCTTTTGAGTGTGTGGGCAATGTTAACCTGATGAGAGCTGCCTTGGAGTCTTGCCACAAAGGATGGGGGGAATCCATTATTATTGGAGTGGCAGGTGCGGGACAGGAAATCAGTACACGCCCATTCCAGTTGGTTACAGGGCGGGTTTGGAAGGGATCAGCATTCGGCGGTGTAAAGGGGCGCTCTGAATTGCCTTCTTTCGTAGAGCGTTACCTGGCTGGAGAATTTAAATTGAATGACTTTATTACTCACTCAATGCCCCTTGAGCAAATAAATGATGCCTTCGATTTAATGCACGAAGGTAAAAGTATTCGCAGTGTTATTCATTTCCAGCAGGCTTGATAGGAACACTTAAAATGTCGATTGAATTGGTTGGCAGTACTAAATCTTTTGACGGTTTGCAGCAGCGTTACCGACATAAATCCAGCACGCTCAACTGTTCTATGGTCTTCTCCATTTTTTTACCACAGGATGCAGAGGGGAATACACAGAGGAAATATCCTGTTGTTTATTGGCTATCGGGCTTGACGTGCACGGATGAAAACTTCAGTCAAAAGGCTGGTGCTCAGAGAGTCGCTGCAGAGTTAGGGATTATCTTAGTGATACCCGATACGAGCCCCAGAGGAGACGATGTGGCGGATGACCCGGGTTATGATCTGGGGCAGGGGGCTGGTTTTTATGTAAATGCGACTCAAGAACCCTGGAAGCAGCATTATCAAATGTATGACTACATCGTGGATGAACTTCCAAGCCTGGTAGAACTTCATTTCCCCACCAATGATCGACGCGGGATTTGCGGACATTCTATGGGCGGGCACGGTGCCCTGGTCATCGGTCTGCGAAACCCCAAGCGATATCAATCAATTTCTGCTTTTAGTCCAATTTGTAATCCTATTGCTTGCCCTTGGGGAGAAAAGGCGCTGGGAACTTACTTGGGAGCTGATCCCAAGAGCTGGGAGCCATATGACGCAACAGTGCTAATGGGGCGCGCTGTAGAGAAAACGCCGATTTTGGTTTCTCAGGGAGAACAGGATGAGTTTCTTGAGGAGCAGCTGAGACCACATTCCCTGCAAACAGCTGCCGAAGCCAGTGATTATCCTCTTCGGATAGAGCACCATGCAGGCTACGATCACAGTTACTATTTCATCGCTTCATTTATTGAGGAGCACTTAAGGTTCCATGCAGACTCATTGTTGAGCAGACATATATATTAGGCTGGATAAATTACGGACTAGTGAAATTAGCCCCTCAGTTGAGGGGCTGTTTGGGCAAAGGGCTTTGCGCCCTGGCAAGTTGCTATGTATAAAGCGATACGAGCAGAATACATAGAGCCAAAGTGAGAGGCGTAAGCTTATCGTGCAACCGCCCGACACTCGCCAATAATTTCAGCTCTGTTCTGGTCAAAAGTTTGTTCGATCAGGAACCAGCCATTGGGACAGAAGCCACTTTCGGCTAGCAAGAGTTCCATTCTCTGCCGGGCAACTTTCTTCACATCTCCAGAATTGGCGCCGCCGGGACCGCCACTGCCGCTGGGACCACCACCGCCTGGGCCACCACTACCCTTACCGCCGCCGGGACCACCACCGGGACCACCGCCACCCGGACCTCCACGCCTACTGCCTTGGCCCTTGGGACCAGCCCCAATGGTTGCCTTGTAGGTAAAGCGACGATGGCCCAGTTCAGTGATGTCAGTGACAAATGATTCAGTGGTGGGGATCTCTGGTGTAGAGCTACAGCCAGCAGCGATCAAAATCACAGCTGCAGATGCAAAGAGATGAACCTTCATTATTGTTACCCCGTATTTTGATAAAAGCTTTAGTCAGACATTAGCTAACCACAAATGTTGGTTAAGCAGAGTAAACATTTGTAAAGGGGGGCAATAGCAGCAGGATTGTTTGTGCTCAAACCCAAAACTGTAAGGTACTGCATGTCCCGGAAGGTTCCGTTGTAGAATCCTCAATAGTTTGCTCTATCCACAATATAGCTGCATTTTTTAGAGGGTTTCCGATAAATTTGAGATACTTCTGGTGATCAGAACAAGTCCCAAAGAGAAGCTATGGTTTATCTGGATGCCATTTAGGCCGACTCTTAAGGAAGCCGGAGATAATATGGAATTAATCAGAGTTTTCTAAATAATACCCTTGGTAGCAAAGTGGTACGTGAATTGCCAACAATACTTAATATAAAGAGTTTTCCTATGAAACAAGCACTGCTTGCATTACTTGGATGCACTTTTGCAGGAATATGTTCTGCAGAGTCACTCAGCATTGAACGGTTATTCTCCGACCCGGCTCTGGGTGGTACTGCTCCCCGTGCGCTGGAATATTCACCTGATGGGCAGCGCGTAACTTTCCTCAAAGGTAGAGCTGAAGATTACAACCGTTACGATCTTTGGGAGTACAACCTGAAAGACGGTCAGTCCCGAATTTTGGTCAATTCCGATAGCTTGCACAGCGGTAGTGAAACTCTTTCGGATGAGGAAAAGGCAAGACGGGAGCGCCAGCGAATTTATGGTAGTGGAATAATGGAGTACAGCTGGTCCGAGGATGGTCGGTCTCTGTTGTTCCCTTTGGCCGGCGATATTTACTATTACGATCTCAAAGACCGTTCTTCGCGTCGACTGACTGAAACGGAAACCTTTGAAACCGATGTAAAGGTCTCTCCCGAGGGGCACTTTGTTTCGTTTATTCGCAACCAAAATATCTATATTGTCGATCTGAAAACCGGTAGGGAAAAGCAGCTAACCAGCGACGGCAAAGATCATATTAAAAATGGAATGGCTGAGTTTGTTGCCCAGGAGGAAATGGACCGGATGACCGGTTATTGGTGGTCTCCTGATGATCGGCATATTGCTTTCCTGCAAGTTGATGAGTCGCCAGTTGATCAGGTAACCCGTAGCGAAATCTATGCGGATCGTATCGAAATGATACAGCAACGTTACCCCGCTGCTGGGCGTGCGAACGCAAAAATCCGACTTGGCCTTATAGATATTGATTCGGGGGATATCCGTTGGGTCAACCTGGGAGATAATCAGGATATTTATATTCCCCGAGTAAAATGGGCCCGTGATCACCTGTTAACTTTCCAGTGGCAATCTCGAGACCAGCAAAAGTTAGAGCTTCGTGCTTACAATCTCAATACGGGAAAAACCCGAACGCTCCTTACCGAGTCCAGCGATACCTGGGTTAACCTGAGCCATGATCTCCACTTTTTGGAAAATAGCGATGCTTTTATTTGGTCATCGGAGAGGGATGGCTTCAAACACCTGTATAAATATGATTTTGGCGGCGGATTACAGGCACAATTGACTAAGGGAGATTGGGTGGTTGACGAGTTAGAGGCTGTTGATGAGCAGGCTAACCGTTTGTATTTTACCGCACGGAAAGATACTCCAATCGAGAGGCATCTCTATGCAGTCTCCCTGCAGGGGGAGAGCGACATTAAGAGAATTTCACAGCGTAGTGGTATGCACTCTATCGAATTTTCTGAGGATGCCTCTGGATATATTGATAAATTTTCCAGCGTTACCACGCCCCCTCAGGTGAGCCTGCACAGCAGCTCAGGGACCAGAGTTACCTGGCTTGAGCAGAATGCTGTAAATCGTGATCACCCTCTCTATCCTTTTAAAGATCAATGGATCACTCCGGAATTTGGCAGTATTGAGGCGCCCCATGGCCAGGAGCTTTTCTACCGCTTGTACAAACCTGCTAATTTTGATGCGAAGAAAAGTTACCCGGTAATGGTGTTTGTCTATGGTGGTCCACACGCTCAGGTGGTTACCAATAGCTGGGATAAACTATTCAACCAGTATATGGCCCAACAGGGTTATATTGTTTTTTCCCTAGATAATCGTGGTTCAGCAAACCGCGGTACCGCTTTTGAGAATCCTATCTTTAAGAATATGGGATCTCCTGAAGTGGAAGATCAAATTACCGGCGTTGAATTCCTGCGCACCCTGCCTTACGTTGATAAAAATAAAGTAGGTATCTTCGGCCACAGCTACGGTGGTTACATGGCACTGATGAGTATGTTCAAAGCCGGAGACTACTTTAAGGCGGGGGTATCGGGTGCGCCGGTTACGGACTGGACGCTGTATGATACCCATTACACTGAGCGTTATATGGGCAATCCAACTAAGGATATGGATGCCTATGAGGCATCTTCTGTGTTTCCCTATGCGAAGGGCTTACAAGGTGATCTGCTGATTTATCATGGCATGGCGGATGACAATGTGTTGTTTACCAATACCACCAAACTCATAAAACAGTTGCAGGATAACGGCCAACAATTTGAGCTGATGACTTATCCAGGCAAGAAGCATAGCTTGCGCGGTAAGCAGACTCGTATTCACCAATACAGCATGATCAAGCGCTTTTTTGATCGGCATTTAAAGGGGCAGGATTAAAACTTAAATAATCTCCCAGAAGAAAAAAACCGAGGCTAGCCTCGGTTTTTTTCTTTATTGAGGTACATGATCCCTAAGACTGAGGCTTATCAACCCGATCCAAATTCATTACTTTGGTCCAGGCCTGCACAAAATCATTTACAAACTTGTCAGCGCCATCACTAGAAGCATAAACCTCTGCGACTGCCCTTAATTCAGAGTTTGAACCAAAAATCAGATCTACAGGTGTGGCTGTCCACTTTGCCTGGCCACTTTTGCGATCTTTTCCTTCATAGATACCCTCTGATTTTGCCGACTTGGACCAGACAGTAGACATATCGAGCAGGTTCACAAAGAAATCATTCGTCAGTGTGCCGGGGCGCTGAGTAAGTACACCATTCTGTGAGGAGTCGGTATTTGCATTAAGTGCGCGCATTCCTCCAACCAGAACAGTCATTTCAGGCACACTCAGGGTTAACAGACTGGCTTTATCAACAAATAACTCTGTAGGGGTTCTTCCATAACCATCGCCAAAGTAGTTGCGGAAACCATCGGCCAGAGGTTGTAGTACCGCAAAAGAATTAACATCTGTTTGTTCCTGGGAAGCATCGGTGCGTCCAGGTTTGAAAGGGACCTGAATTTTATGCCCGCCCTGCTCTGCAGCTTTTTCAATGGCTGCTGCGCCCCCAAGTACAATGATATCTGCCATTGAGATTTTTTTGCCCCCGGATTGGGAACTGTTAAATTCCTGCTGGACTTTTTCCAGCGATGCCAGGACTTGTGATAGTTCAGTGGGATCATTTACCGACCAGTCCTTTTGGGGTTCCAGGCGAAGACGGCCACCATTGGCGCCACCGCGAAAATCTGAACCACGGAAGGTAGAAGCAGAGGCCCAGGCAGTCCTCACCAGATCGGGAACGCTAATGCCTGCCGCCATTATTTTTGCTTTGAGAGAATCTATATCCCGGCTGTCAATTAGCGGGTGATCAACTTTGGGGATAGGGTCTTGCCAAATTAAATCTTCTTCGGGCACCTCCGCTCCCAAGTAGCGCGCGCGAGGGCCCATATCCCGATGAGTCAACTTGAACCAGGCCTTGGCAAAAGCGCGTTGAAATTCTTCCGGATTTTCCTGAAACCGCTTGGCAATTTTTTTGTAGCTGGGATCGAACTTAAGGGATAAATCCGTGGTAAACATGATGGGGGCATGGCGCTTATTCTTGTCGAATGCATCGGGCACCAGATTTGCCGCGCTCTGATCATCGGGAATCCACTGAACGGCACCAGCTGGACTTTTTGTTTTGACCCAATTGAATTTAAACAGATTGTCCAGATACTGCTGGCTCCAATTGATTGGGGCGGCAGACCAGGCCCCTTCCAGGCCGGATGTCATTGTGTCGTCGGCATTACCTTTCCCACACTTATTTTTCCAGCCAAGCCCCTGCTGCTCAATTGGGGCGGCGGCGGGCTCTGGGCCGAGGCAATCAGCCTTCACTGCACCGTGAGCCTTACCAAAAGTATGGCCTCCGGCAATCAAGGCTACTGTCTCTTCGTCATTCATCGCCATGCGGGCAAAGGTTTCGCGGATATCTGTGGCGGCAGCCACCGGATCGGGATTGCCGTTGGGGCCCTCCGGGTTGACATAAATAAGCCCCATTTGCACAGCACCCAGGGGTTTGTCCAGCTCCCGATTGCCGGTGTAACGCTCATCCGCCAGCATCTTAGTTTCGGGCCCCCAATAAACCAGGTCGGGCTCCCAGTCATCCTGTCGCCCCCCGGCAAATCCGTAAGTGGGGAACCCCATGGACTCCAGGGCTACATTGCCGGTTAGCACCATAAGATCAGCCCAGGACAGTTTGCGCCCATATTTTTGTTTGATGGGCCAGAGTAGACGGCGGGCTTTATCGAGGTTGGCATTATCAGGCCAGCTGTTGAGGGGATCGAAACGCTGTTGGCCGCCACGGGCACCACCGCGACCATCACCGATCCGGTAGGTGCCAGCGCTGTGCCAGGCCATTCGGATCATAAATGGGCCGTAATGACCGTAGTCTGCGGGCCACCAGTCCTGTGAAGTTTTGAGCTGAGTTTCGATGTCCTGTTTTACCGCTTTAAGGTCCAGGGTTTGGAATTCGGTAGCGTAATCAAAGTCGTCACCCATTGGATTGGATCTGGGGGAGTGCTGTCTGAGCGGGCGTAGGTCGAGTTGGTCTGGCCACCAGAACCTATTGGACTTTGGTTGCCCTTCAACTGCGCCCTCAAGAATGACGGGATCAGTCACCACTTCCTCATTGGTGTCTGCGGCATAGAGTGGCGCGGTTATAAACAATGAGACTATTAAAGCGGCACAACTACGATTATATTTTATTAGCATCGAAAGTGTCTCCGTACGATCGTTGATACATCCTTCGTTTCACTATTACTCATCGTAATGATATAGGCGACTTGCTGCGATTTAGTAAGGTTACTTTCGGTTTACGATAGCACCTGATTCATCTATCCAGCAGATAGTATAGCGGGTAAATAGTATAAGAATTTACCGGTATAAGGATTAAAAGTAATCAATAAGGTAAATTAAAAAACTTAATAACCAAGCCTATTTGTTGAGTGGCGATATGGGCTGGTGTAGTTTTATTTATAGGGTGTTTTGTCTGGGGCCTATTGCATTATTATGTGGGTGTCGTTTGGTGGAATATACAGGTTGTGGGTTATATGACTCCGGGAATTGCCTTATTAAAAAAGAATAATATCAGTCACAAGGTTCATGAGTATAGACACGACTCTTCAAGTGATTCTTACGGTTTGGAAGCATCACAAAAATTGGGAGTTGCTGAGGAGAGAGTGTTTAAAACGTTGGTAGTTGCGCTGGGCAATAAAAAGTTAGTTGTTGGTGTTGTTCCGGTTTCGACGATGCTTAACCTGAAACTTATTGCAAGAGCTGCCGGGGCAAAGAAGGCGATAATGGCCGCTCCAGCTGATGTAGAGAGATCAACAGGTTATGTTTTGGGCGGCGTTAGCCCGCTTGGGCAAAAAAAGCGCTTGAAGACTATCCTTGATCTATCGATTCAAAATCACTCAACCATTTTTGTGAGTGCTGGCCGTAGGGGACTGGAAATAGAGTTAAGTCCAGATGACCTGATAAAGGCTGTCGATGGCAATCTAGCTAAAATTTGTGAGTAACTGAGCCGGGCAGTTCCTGATGTGAGGGTTTATTAGCTTCAAGGTGAATAGCTATTGCCTTCTCAAAAGTAGTGCATGAAGAAATCAGTAAGTTAGTTGTTATTGAAACTGGGCTCTCCCTGGGGAGAGCCCAAAAAGTATTAATTACAGAGTGTCTGCATTGTCAGGAGAGGGCTCTGTCCACTCTCTTTGGAGCTTATATCGAGGCCATTAATGCCTCCCTCTGAAGCGATCACCAGGCCGTGATTACTAGCGTTGAGCCAGCGGTCCACTATACCGGAGGCTCCCAGGTCAATGAGGTGTCGACCAGTAGAAGAGGGCGTAAAGCTACCCACCTGAAGCCCAAGAATCGAGCTGCCGCCAACAGAGTCCCATGTAGCGGATTCCTCTTGCCAGCTTTGTGTCGCCATATATATGCCATAGCTGTTGCTGGATGTATTGATGACATTCAGTTCGAGTGTCGCATCAATATATTGCTGACAACTTAAATCGGATAAATCGAAGCGAATCAGGCTATACATTGTGCCGTAGATCAAATCGCTACCATCGGCGAGAAGTCCATCGCTGTCACCATCGAAATTGTCATCTTCCTTTCTGGAGGAGATAAAGACATCATCTGAGGCAACTTGGGATATCTTTTCGCTGACAGTGTCACTGCAGTCTGCAACCACCTTGAGGGCTGGTGCAATACCGGTTTCCTTTGATGAGATATCTACGCCATTGCTTCCATTTTGCGCGGCGATGACCATCCCGGTATTTTCAGCGTTTAGCCAGTCTTCCAGAATACCAGAAGAGCTTAAATCCAGGGTTAGGGTTCCAGTGGATGAAGGAATAAAGCTGGCTGCCAATTGTGAAAGCACTCCCGATCCGCCGACTGAATCCCAAGTGACTGATTCTTCGTCCCAGTCAGATTCGGCCAGGTAAATTCCATAATCGTTGGTGGAGCGGTTGGTAATATTTAATTCAAGCTTAACTGAATTTATTGCTGAACAATTGGCGATATTGGAGAGGTCAAATTTGATTAATGAGTAGAGAGTTCCGTAGGTACTATCGCTACCATCTGCCAGTAGCCCGTCTGAGTCACTGTCGAAATTACTGGATGAATAGCGGGAAGAGATAAAGGCATCATCTGCTACGGGTAGGGTTACCTCGCCGTTGTCACTGCTATCCTCGACAATGACACTCCTGCCAACACTATTTTGTGCAAGAACCATAGATTCGCCAATTCGGTTGGCACTCCACCAGTTAATGTCCTCTGGTAAAGCAAGGGGGTCATTGGCGCGATCTTCACGGGTCAGGATACTGGCGCTGTCGTCAAATTGGGCCGTGCGGACGCTCAGCTCATCAGGACTAACTTGTATCACTTTAAACTGCTGGATGCTGGCCATATCGATGGTCCAAAACTTGGCATCATTGGCGGAACGGGCCGGAGCCCCCCAACTGCCTTCACCCACATAGACAGTGCCTCCGGTATCACTGGTAGAAAAATCACTATTGCCCGGGGCGACGACTTCAGTGAGCTTGGTCAGGTGGGTATCTGATTCGACCACTAGGTTCATGGCGTAGTCATAAAATGGCTCTGCCCACCAATTGAATAATGTGGGGTTATCGGACTTGCCACTGTAATGGGGGAACATGGGCTTGTGGTATTGGGCAAAACGCCAATTGCTGTAGGCGCCACTTGTAGCTAAATCATCTTCCAGCCAGTTGTTCATAGCCGTTGCATAAGATGACCAGCCACTTTCCTGAAATTGGCTGTTTAGGGTGTAGACGCGTAAGAGGGGGGAAATCTGTACGGCGCCGTAAGTATCGCTGGGGCTACAGCTACTATCTGCATTGAAGTCGACTCCAAATACCTGGCAAATAGTGGAGTAGTTGTCATCTTCATGATTTCCATGGGTGGGAATTAAGGGGTAAATGCGTTGGTAGCTATACCCATCAATTTCATCGCTGGAATAAGTCAGGGTCCAGTCTTGTAAAAACTCATCCATCTCTGATGCGCTGTTGGCGTTAGTAAAATCGCCGCCGTGCATAACAGCCAGCGGACGGATCTTAGCCAGCAGTGCATTCCCCTCACGCCGGGTTGTGTGTCCGGTGCGGGTATCGCCTCCAGCAATAATCACAAATGGGGACTCATCGTCAGGTGCAGTTTTAAACCAGAAACGATCGCCACAGCCATCCTGGTCACAGATCCGGTAATAAACCTCTGAATTCGGTGTCAGGTTTTCCAGTCTTACAAAGTAGCTATTTAAGCTACCGTCGAACGTAGCTGCGGTATCAACTGATCGACTGCTCCAACTATTTTCATTGGTTGAGTAGCCAAAATTGATATAAGGGTTATTACTATTACCGTCCGGTGAAAATCCAATGACAGCACTGGTAGAGGCATCGCCATCCCAGGCCAATCTGTGATATTTGGTCGCTGAGTTGGCATCAATTGCCAAACATAGAGTCGAGAAAGCAAAAGCAGTGCTTAAGAACCGTCTCATGGGGGATTCCTGTAAGTAGTGGTTATTATCTGAAGGCGCTGCAATTTGAAAGGTTAGTTGTGAAAGCTGGATGCAGCGCGCCGGAATTATTCGGGATTATTATTACAGGCGGTTGAATGGTTGGAGACTAAGCGTACAAAAGCGGCGTTTCTATAAGGAATTGTGATAGTTTCTGCGTTCATGAAATTAACTGCCCCCGCCCCTGTTTTCAGGTACTGGTAAACATCGTATAAAGGCCTGTCAAAATTACGGGTCCAGTAATCTCCCCTTTGAGTTTTCGGGAAATATTCAGTCGCAATTAGAGGCCTGCCAGATTTACTCTCCTGCAGGATAATGGATCGTAACTCTGTAATATCGGGGAGCCTCCAATTTTGCGTTGCACACAATTTCTGTTGATTGGTATTGCGAATCAGATCCTCGGTATCACACCGCTCTTCTTCAAAATAACAATCTCCATTATTTTCTATACCTTCTTCATATTGATACCACGAGTAGGTCCACCTTCCATCGTGAATTCCTTCGTCGTCGGTTTTTACTTCCCAAAGAAGCCCTGTATCGGTGTCGCAGATACAGGACCAGGGGCCTGCCCAAGCCTCGATAGGCTCCCCATTTTTATCAATTTTAACTAAGTGGTATTCCCTTGGCAGAGGTTGTGATGGTTGGTGCAGTATGACTGCACAGACCGTGATTGCAGGAAAAATGAATACCCAAAATATGCGCACAAACATTATTGATCTGCCAACTTGATTTTGACGGGGAGAGAGTGGCGAGTGTGGGCGATTTGCGAGTGATCAAAGGCAGAAACCCAGAGGCAAATACCGTCTTTTATTGCTACATCTAACGCTGATCCAGTATCTAATTTTCGCACCATCTCCATAGACCAGTAGCCGTCCTGCCAAACAGCATAGGCCCTTACATCGGCACGATCTCCCTCAAAGCGATTTGAGGTATAGAGGACTGAAGGCATAATCGTATTGATAGGATAATTGTCATCTTCAGCCGTGTATGACTGGTAATCAAACCAGGAAATAGTCCAATCGCTTTTTGTATCCTCGTTTTGATATGGCGTCAGGCTGGAGGGACTTTTGGGTAGTCGTTTTGGTGTAACGTTTTTTGCGGAGTACCACTTCCAGTTCATTAAGTATGCCCCGGACTCTTTGCCATCCTGGAGATATCCTGCGGTATAGCGGCGTGCTCCTGGCCTTACAATATCAGGCTTGCCAATATAATTGTCATCTGCCAGGTGCATTTTATTGGTTCTTACTGCTTTCCAGTGCCAGAGATCGTGTATTTCATCGGATGAGCTGTAGTGGTAGCCCTTACCATGCCAATTTGCGGGCAACTGTGCTGATGGTTTGCGGCCCAGGTGAGAGGTTCCCGAAGCACCGAAATCACAGGAATTGGAGAGCAGGATGGCAAACTTATCTTCATAGTGACGGGTTTCATTAAAATTTTGAAAACCTTGCTGTTGTATTTCCCAGCCAGAATCTACTTTTTTCAGTGGTAGGTGTTTCAGGCTTTCAGTAGGGTCTTCCCAGGTGATATGAAAAAATATTTCTTGTTGGTTATGCAAGGCTCTCAAGTTGACGGTTGAGCTACCATCAATAAAGTTAGCACCTCCGTCAGTATGGATTTTAAGTGATATGGCTGAGGACCATGCGGATTCTTGAGGGATTCCATCTATGTTGATAAAGGTTTCCGGACTTATTTTCTCAACTGTAAGATCGTGGTAACTGTTATTTGTAACAATAATCCAAAGTAATAAAGTGATACAGCCGGTAGATAAGTAGGTGAAAATTGAAGTTCGATAGCCCGATCGAGTAATGGGAAGTAAATAACTCAAAGTCTTCAGGCCATAGGTTGTTAGGTAAACGCCAGCGTGAAGGAATATATAGAATAAGATCGCAAAAGCACTATAAAAGTGTGCCTGGCGAAAGATAGAAGCATTGTCGGAACCAATAAATAAAATCCAGCCACTTAAGACCATGAGCACTAAAAAAAATGAGCCAATGCGTGTTACTACCCTATGGTAGCTAATTGATGTTTTATAAGGTTTACTTTGTGAGGTTGTATTTTTTATTTTAATTGTTACTTTATAGGATAAGTAGCAGATAAGGATGGCCGAAGTAACAATTGCTACAAAGAAGTGAATATCATGAATCTGTCCCTGGGGTAACAGTTCTTCGATATTTCCAATACTTGGCTTAGTTAAGGTGGAGATACGGAGCCCCGTTAGCAGGTTACATAAAACTGCAACAATGGCCACACTGTGCAGAATTATCCAAAGAGTACTCTTCGGTTGTTTGGCCATGGGAGTATTCCAAAAGGGATTAGGCTAGTAAAAAAGTGTGGCATTTATATTAATTAAAATAGACTACATTCTGCTGATGGAGTCACGGCGCCTAAAAAAGGAAGAATGAACTGTGCTGTAGAAGCGCATTAAGAATGAATGCCGGTTCCTATCTTACCGAGATGTAATCACAGCGAGTCTCAGTTGCAGAGTTTCCTTTCCGCCTGACACAATAGTGCACTACTCAGTATTTTGACCTGCTCAGAACAAATAGCGGGATAACTTATTCTTGTTGGTATTCCGCATTTTGTAACTATTCATGCAGCTGACACTTACTCAGGCTTTCACTTTTCTCCAAATCTTCCGATATGGCCATAAGTTTCGGGTGGTCACTTCTCCAGTCAAAATCTTCATGGCGAAAATCAAGATAGGATAGTGCTGAGCACAAGTTAATATGTGGCAAGCTAAGACTGGCGGGTAATCGATCCAGGTGCTTTTCCAGGTAATCTAGAGATCTCTCAATAGCACTGAAATAGCGCTGCCACCAAAAATCAGACCTAAGTTCTTCCCGTGCGCGCAGCTTTTCCATTTGCAGATGCACTGCTGCGTCCATTAATCCAGAGCTGACACTGTGAAAAGTATACAGATCCCAATTGTTATCCAGTGGCGCAGATAAGTGACCATCCCCCAAGCTTTTATCCAGAAACGCACAGATGACTTCGCTGTCAATGATCGAGGAGCCATTATCCAGGGTTAGGCAGGGGACTTTTCCCAAGGGGTTGCTGGAAATAAGTTCGTCGTCATTGTGAAAGGGGTGAGAGAAATGCTCTGTTACCACAGAGTGCAAACGCTGTTCTTGCACAACAATGCGCGCCTTGCGAGCAAAAGGAGAGGAAAAGGTCAGGTACAGTTGCATAGGCCAAGCTCTTTTAGGCTGCGTGCCCTTTCAGCAACTGCAGTGACCGCCAGTGCTGCTACGAGCAACTGTTAACGCGTACTTTAGTGATGGGTAATCACTGAAGTAATGCGGTTATAGAGGTGCTGTTTTAAGTAGGCTCTCTGTTTTTTGAGGCTGGAATAGTGATCGTCGTCGGTGCCAATACCACTATCCTGAAGGCCTCTTATTTGTTTATCCAGTTTGCTGTAAATGTCGTTTTCAAGTTTGAATTGAATATCGTCTTCGATGAGCTGCTTGATTGTGTCTGCATATTCTGGGAAATCCACCGAGAGCTCGTGTGAAGCAATGGGCATAAGGGACCTCCACAATCGATATTAGTTAATGAAGTGTAGGTTCAGTCTTGCCAGTCACAAAAATGCAATTCTAGCGCTGCTCCCCTTAATCAACATAGTTATAAAGTGAAGTTAATATAAGTTTGTATATAGCCATTTGATATATATAAAAGTTGAAGCTATTTTATTAGCAAATATTTTTTACCCTCTTTTTTTTGATTATTGGTAATTGTTAGTCAGGTGAGGCTTAAACAGAGGGCTGGGAGGAAGTGACGGGCACAAAAAAGCCCGACAATTACTTGTCGGGCTTTTTTGTTGCGGTTCTGCTACT
The DNA here is from genome assembly GCF_052467325.1 of Microbulbifer maximicatervae (SeqCode). Classification (NCBI taxonomy): domain Bacteria; kingdom Pseudomonadati; phylum Pseudomonadota; class Gammaproteobacteria; order Cellvibrionales; family Microbulbiferaceae; genus Microbulbifer; species Microbulbifer maximicatervae (SeqCode). The sequence continues at coordinate 3,024,231 of NZ_CP174310.1, read as the reverse complement.
GGGCTTAGGCCGAAGCCTCCAGTGGGGCAAAGCGCAATTGGCGCCTCTGCAAAAGCTCACCGAGGTAGAGCTTTAAGTAGGCTGCAGCGGCCCGTTTCCCCTCTGCTGCGGAGTCTTCTGTTATTTTCCCAAAGCGGGAATAAGACTGGGAGCAGAAAGAGTCGTTAATGTTGATGGCACACATAAACCGGTCTCGCCAATCCTGAGAGGGTGGCAACTCAAACTCCCGAGACAGGTTTTTGATCAGAGTATCTGCCAGGCGCCAATTGTTTTCCATTTGTAGTTGGCGTAATGCCCAACTGGACTGAGGTCCAAAATGTACTTTTAGTGCCGCGAGATTCTCTTCATAGTAGCCGCGCACAAGGTCGCACAGCTGATTCAGCATATCCTGCCAGCTTTCTGACGGAGAAAAATCCGAATGGCCCAATACTACGTCACCGAAAGACTTATAGTGACGCTCGGCCAGGGCGGTTAAGCTGGCATCTACACTTGGGAAGAAATGATAAACAGACGCTGCTGGAACACCTGCAACCTGACTAAGGTTTGCGAGGCTAATATCCGTAGAGTCTTGTTCAGTAATTAATACTTCAAGGGCGTCAAGAAGCTTTTCATACTTCTCCCGACCATTTTTGCGTTGTGGTTTGCGCGGACTGGCAGTGTCGCGCCGGCTGATAGCTCGTCGATCGATTTGGTTCAAATTACCTCCCCCTATAGACAAGCGGTACTGGCCATGGGCTAGCATACGCTTTACTTCCATGTAAAAAATTGTCTTTTGGAATTGATTATTATAATCGTACCAAATTCAGGCGAGCAAGAAGAACTTGTTTGATTTGTGGGGTAGTTCCACATTAATTAATTAAATTCGGCTAGCAGGTATTTCTGCCAGCCGAATGGAAATGAAGCTAGTGATAATGTAGCTCTGTCGCCTTTCCTCGGAAGACGTAATAAGAGAAAACGGTATAGGCGAGGATGACGGGAACTACTATTACCGCACCCACAAGAATAAATTTTAATGAGGCGGTGGCACTGGCTGCCTGCCAAATATTTAGTTGGCCGGGAACAATATCAGGGAAAAAGCTGAAAGCCAGGCCGATAAAGCACATCAGGAAAATAACAACGACGGTAAAAAAAGGAACCGCTTTATGTCTGTCCGCAGGCTTAGGCATTCTCGCCAGCAGAACATCATTGGAGACAAAGGCAATAAAGCACAGGGTGGGGACGAGTAGTACAAACATAACCAGAGGGTAGGTAAACCATCGGTCAAATACTGTTGGGTTTACCAGAGGATTGATGGCCGATACTGCAACCACCCCAAGCAGGGTGGCCCGCCCTGCGTAACGGGTCCACGTAGTCGCTCGTTTTTGCAGCTCCGACTCGGTTTTAAGAACCAACCAGGCGCCGCCAATATAGGCGTATGCGGCGGTAACTCCCAGAGCGCTGAGCGCTGAAAAAAGCTGTGCAGACCAGTCGGGCTTAAAGCCAATCACGTACTGCCCCAGCATGTACCCCTGCGCAAGGCTGGTAATAATAGACCCCGCCTTAAAGGTTCGATCCCAGGTTAGCTTTTTGTCGATGGCAGCCTTGGCACGAAAGTCGAATGCCACTCCTCGCATGATTAGCCCGACCAGCATAATCGCAGCTGGTATATATAGATGCATTAACACCAGGTTGTGTGCGATTGGGAATGCAATCAGGAGCAAACCGATTGCCAGCACCAGCCAAGTTTCGTTGGCATCCCAAAAGGGGCCAATGGATGCGATCATGGTATCCCGCTGCGATTCCTCCTCTTCTCCCATGGGGAGCAAAATGCCCACACCAAGATCGTAGCCATCCAGAATTGCGTAGACTATTACCGCCAGGCCCATAAGGGCCACAAAGGCGACAGGCAGCCAATAGGCCGCTGCAGAAGCGCTACCGGTCATTTGCCTTCTCCCTTGTCATTTTTCTCGGTATCTTTTGGGCGGTTGGTTAAGCTAGTGCCGGCGAATAGTTCCTGAGTTTCAAACTCCTCGACTTTTACAGACTTCAGGGCCATCACTTTCAGGGTTCTTATGTACGCATAGAGCAATATCACGTAGACAACCAGATAAAGGGTTAGGGAAAAACCGACATGAGAAGGTGGTACTGGAGTAACAGCGTCGGCGGTTTTCAGTACTCCTGTTACGAGCCAGGGTTGGCGTCCAATTTCTGTGACATACCAACCGGCCAAAGTGGCTATCCAGCCGGAGAATGTCATCGCGACCAGGGTTTTGAGCATCCAGCGAGGCAGCTCACCTTTACGCAATAGATAGACCCCTCCCCAAGCGGTTAGCAGCATCAATATTCCTATGCCGACCATAATGCGGAAGGCGAAAAATACGGGGGCTACCGGTGGGTGATTATCGGGGAATTCATTAATTCCCTTGATCTCACCATCCCACTCATGGGTAAGGATAAGGCTGGCCATCTTGGGAATGCCGATCGCCAAATGGTTGGTTTTCTCTTCTCCGTCGGGTATCGCAAATAACAGTAGGGGTGCGCCGCGCTCTGTTTCCCAGACCCCCTCCATTGCGGCGACTTTTTGCGGCTGGTGCTCAAAAGTGTTGAGTCCGTGTAAGTCACCAACATAGATTTGAATCGGAATAAAGATGGCAGCGAGAACCAGTCCTGTTTTAAGGGCGAGCCGGGGCGCGCGTTTGGGGTCTCCTTTAAGAATCCGATAAGCGGAAATCCCCGCAACAAAGAAAGATGCCGTCAGACCCGAAGCCAGCAGCATATGTGTAAGTCGGTAGGGGAAAGAGGCGTTAAAGATAATTTCCATCCAGCTTGCCGGGTAGGCGACCCCATCCCGTAAATCGAATCCGGCAGGTGTTTGCATCCAGGAGTTGAGAGCGATAATCCAAAAAGCGGATAGAGTGGTCCCTGTTGCCACAATAAAGGCAGATAAAGTATGTATTTTGCTTGGCACCTTATTAATGCCAAACAACATAATGCCGAGAAAGGTTGCTTCGAGAAAGAATGCAGTAAGTACTTCGTATCCGAGAAGCGGGCCGGCGATATTGCCGACCTGGGCCATAAAGCCGGGCCAGTTTGTCCCGAACTGGAATGACATAGTGATGCCACTCACTACGCCGAGAGCAAATGTCAGGGCAAAGACTTTTACCCAAAAACGATATGCGCGCATCCAGACCGGATTATTAGTTTGGTCGTAGCGTAATTTAAAAAAGAAAACGATCCACGCGAGTGCGATGGTGATTGTTGGAAATAGAATATGAAAGCTAATATTTGCGGCAAACTGTATCCTGGAAAGGATCAGGGTATCTAGCATGAGAGCCTCTGCTGGTCTGAGATCTTTGAACCAGTGAGCCGATTAGCACCTCCTGTGCTAATCGGCACTGCAAGAAAATATAGAGGCAGGTGTGTGTTCCCGCGTATACAATCCTGCAGGAGCCGACTTTGGATCGGCAGCGGCACGGCCTTGTGCCGTTATTAATCCAGCACTATGGGCTGCTGGATTAAAAATATGCCGGGGCTTTTAGCCATGGATTTGGCCCTATGGGTTTCTCCCCGGAATAAGTGCTTCAGATGAAAGTGTTATTTCGCTTTGAGTGCAGCGGTATATTCCTCGTACTAGCGTTTTTTTCGCTAGTTTGAGGTGTTCTGTCCACCTGTCATCTTACTTTTGAGTTCCAGTAGCTTGACGATACCGGAGCCTAGCTTCATCAATTTAAGCAGGTCCTGGTGTTCTAGCTTGCTGAGTGTGTTGGCAAATTCTTCGAGCAGCTCCAGCAAGCTGTAAACTTCCTGGATTTTTTCCTGTGCCTGGGCATCCAGCTCATCTTGGGGTTCATTGAGCAGCAGCTGGCGAAGCAGACTTAATGTAGGGTCGAGCTCTCGCTTGCGGCGCTCCTCGAAGACAGTGCGAGCGAGGTCCCAGATTGACCCAGCTGCAGTGAAATAATCTTTGCGATCGCCCGGTTGATGGTGCAGCTCAACCAAGCGCCAGGCCTGTAGCTCTTTGAGCCCCATACTGACATTGCCACGACTGATCTTCAGTGCCTGGGCCAATTGCTCGGCATTGAGTGGCGTGGGATGAATGGTGAGTAGTGCAAACATTTGTCCCACCGTGCGATTGAATCCCCAGCGGCTACCCATTTCACCAAAGTGCAGTACGAATGCCTGGGCTTGACTCGATAGTTTCATTTACTTCTTAAGTTTCAGAAATTTCTGAAAATTGTAAATGTAAATTGATCTATGTCAATCACCAATTTAGAAAATAATGTGAGGCCAGCGAGAGGCTCCCGGATTCTGATTTGGGGAGAGGCTGGCGCAGCCGGGGTTATATGCTCAAGCTACTTTTGGCTCTTTGGTACCAGTTGTCGGGCACGATAAAGCCTCTGCAGGCTTCGCCGTTTTTATCGACGGCGGCGATGCACAGTGGGCGGGTAAAGCTTTCGGGCAGCAGCGCCTCTAGCAATTGATCGGCAGTCATGCCGGTGGTGCTGCTCTGAGGCGCCAGCCAGGCTTGCTTGGGGAGTGCCAGCCACTCGAGAGCACTGCGGTTTGCCTGGCGCAGGGAGAATGACCGAAACTCAGATAACGATACCCACCAAAGATCATGACTGGAGGGCCGGTGAAGTGTATCCAGCGGTTTGAATAGTCTCCCAGGCATTAGCGCCCATTGGCGATCTATCTCTAGGCCGTGCTCTTTCAGCATTGATTGAACTGCCGGCATTTCAATCAGTGGCAGTTGATGATCTGCCATTCTTGCCAGTTTGATATTCAGTCGGTCCTTGATTCCAGGCCCTACCCAATGGATATCGGTAACCTGGAGATAAAATTTTACGGCAATTTCCCAGTGTTCACACTGGTTGCTGGGCAGGTGTTGCACGACGAAGTCGAGTTCCCCCAGTGTCTTGCCGCCGGACCTTAGAGGGAGGTTTTGGTAGAGCAGCTGGTAGTCGGGATGTTTGTCAAAGGCAAATGACCAGAGCCTTTCAAAGTAAGTGCCCAAGCGGTTGTTGGGTTTGTTGAGGTTGAGTTCGTGCAGGTAATTATCCAGTTCAGGGGAAAGTGTATTTTTTACTTTCGGGCAGGAGAAGTATTCCAATAGGGACTTTCGTCGGGTGGGTAGAAGCCAGGGGAGTTGGTTAGCCGCACTAAAAGCTGTAACGGAGTCCTCGCTAGTGGGAATATCCGAACTTCCCACGGACCACATTAAGTTGTCCCAATTATCTACCTGTCCGCTTTTTAGGGAGGAAATCATGGCCTTCTGTATCGTTTCCTGAGTCATTAAACTTCTGTATATTGCTAAAATACAAGACAGATTGGTGAAGTCATCTATGATTGCTTTACCATCTGAACTAAAAATAATAATTACACTTATAAGAATCGATCCGAGCACCAAGAAAATCAGCGAATTACCGATGTCGAAATAAGTCACCTGGCAGTGAAGTTTCTGCCTTGATTTCGTTATCCATCTCCAGTGCCAGCTTTATTCTGGGAGTTGATTTTGGTCGGGTATTTTTCTTACAGTGACTGATACTGGAGAAAATCATGGAATCAGGTCCCCTTATTTCGATCGGCTTGCCTATCTCGCTGTTTATCATCATGGTGGGAATAGGGATGACCCTAACTGCCAGGGATTTCCATCAGGTAACGGTAAAGCCCATTGGCCTTATTATCGGAACTTTTACCCAAATTCTCCTGATGCCAGCTATAGCAATTGGCCTCTGCTGGGGATTAAATCTACCACCGGCCATTGCTGTTGGCCTAGTCATTATTGCCGCCTGTCCGGGAGGCACAACATCGAACCTGTTTACCTTGATGGCTCGCGGCAACGTGGCGCTTTCTATTGTATTAACAGTTTCTGCCAGCCTGATTACTATTGCCAGTTTACCGCTTTTCGCAAATTATGCGCTTCGAACTTATTTCGGCGCTGACCAGACTATAACTCTGCCATTCGCCAGTACAGTGGTGATGTTATCCAGTATTGTCCTCTTGCCTGTTGTGATAGGGATGCTATTTCGTGCCTGGAGACCGCACCTGGCTCGCCGCGCAGAGGGAATAGTCAGTATTTTTGGCGGGGTTGTATTGCTTGCACTGGTAGCAGGCCTTATCTGGGGAATTCGCGATCGCCTTGCAGACTTGATGGTTCAAGCTGGACCCTCGGTCATTCTATTGAATCTCTGTGGTGTGCTATTGGGACTTCTTATCAGCCGGGTTGCTGGCCTGCCAAAGCGGGAAGGGGTTGCGGTTGCAACGGAACTCGGTATTAAGAACAGTACCATCGGAATGATGGTAACCCTCACGCTCTTACACTCGAGCGAGATGTCCGTGCCCTCAGCAGTTTACGGTGTATTGATGTTCCCATCTGGCGTTCTTTTGGCGTTATATGGTCGCCGTGGTGCAACGAAAAAACTGGCCTCTGAGACGGAAGGAGCAGGTGAAGTAGGGTAGTAAATGTTGCATTTACCGAAAACTAGACCATACCTTTACTATTGAGGGTGTGGTCGATCTTGGAAAATTGAGCTCGCCTATACCAATTTCTGTTACTGCACTATGAATTTCAATAATTCTAATGTGCGGCCACGGATTACTGGATGTCCTTTTTAGGTATATGTCTAAAACCAGGCATTGAGTTGTCTCAACCCCAGATTGTAAAGTCAATATGTTCAAGGGTTTTACGGCGAAGCGCAGCAAGAAAAATACAATCAACAACAACCTAAAATTAGATGCTCTGGTCTGGAAGAGAATATTGGAGCAGTCGGCCCTCAGTGGTAATGATTCTGGGGTAGGTAATGCGGCTAAACACAGTATTGTTGTTTCTCTGACTAGCTATGGAAAGCGAATCCATGATATCCATTTGTGTATCGAGAGTTTATTTCAGCAGTCGCTAAAAGCGGATTTAATTGTACTTTGGCTGTCGACCAAAGAATTTCCAGATTATATGTTGCCCAATATTTTAATGAGGCAGGTGGATCGTGGGTTGAGAGTTGAATTTGTTGATGAAGATTTAGGACCTTACACAAAGTATTATTACGCGCTTCAAAAATTTCCTGATAGCCTGATAGTCACGGTGGATGACGATATCCTCTACCCGATGGATACCATCGATATGCTGTATCAGTCATATTTAAAGTTCCCGTCACATATTTTCTGTCATCGAGCTCACAGGATAGGTGTTGATAAAAAAGGCAATATATTGCCTTACAATAAATGGAGGACAACGCGGGAAACTTGGAAGTGCAATATGAATATCAAACCTTCTTATCGCGTTTTTCCTACTGGAGTTGGTGGTGTTTTATATTATCCCGGCTCTTTACATCCCGATGTTCTGAATAAAGATAAGTTTTTGGAGTTATGTCCTAGTGCGGATGATATCTGGCTTAAAGCCATGAGTATGAGGCAAGGAGTCAGTTGTGCAAGAGTGCCAGATGTTCGTTTCTGGAGGGATAGGTTTTTAACAATCCCTGGGTGTCAGGCTAGCGGCTTGAAGAAACAGAATTTAAAGGGAAAGTGTAGTAACGATAAGAAAATACGCAGAGTATTCTCTGAATATAATTTATCTCGACTATTATTAGAGTAAATAGGCGATATTTAATTCTGGTATTATTTGGTTGTTGATTTAATAATTTCGGCTTGGCTTTATACTGCTACCACTTATATCGAAACCCTAACTCCAATCCTCCGGAAAAGCTATTCCCCAAATTTTCCAGACTGCTACTGTAATAAATTTCTGAATAGATGGAGCAGTGATCACCGCACTCATCGTAACTGGCACCCAATCGCAATTCCCCATACCAAGTGTCAGGTTTCTGACTGAGGCGGGTTTTTGATATCAGTAAATTAGTCCTCTGATCGATATTATAAATAAGGCTCGGTGTTGCAAATAGGGAGAATCTTTCCAGTGGATTTGAGCCATACATATTTCGACTGTTCTTACGCTGACTCTTACGTTTTTCAAAGATGGTACCTAAGCGCAGCAGAAAGCCATTGTTATTGATATCGGTGGCTTGTACGGCATAGATATCCTGCAAGTCGTTGGCTTCCTCCGAGGTGTAAATCAGTTGCGCATGAGGCGTCCAGGAGTAGTAATCATGCAGTTTAAAGCTCTTGCCTCCCTCGATAGACAAGGCGTAACCAAATGCCTCATCGCTATTATTGAGTTCGCGCAGTGATCTTGCGTCCATTTCAAAGTCAAACCAATTTAGCTTTAGCTGACTATCTATAAATATGCCGTCTAATCCATACCAGGTGGCAAATGCGCTGACACCATAGTTGCTAGCATCGATTGAGCCATCTCCAAAAAATGAACTGACATCGTTATTTGAATCGCCGTAGTGCAATGCGGCACTGCCAATAAGCTGGCTTCCAAATATGGAAACTTGTATTGGCAAATCAAAGCCCATTTGCACCTGATAGTAAGTCTGCTTCCAGTTCGCTCGAGTACTGGACTCATTGGGATCAAGGGTGATATGCCGGGCAGAGCTCCTGATCCAAAGCCCACGATTATCAACTGCCTGCTCTTGGGCGTCGCTATACTCGCTACTGGCCAAGTCCAAGTAGCTCGTACCTACCCAATAGCGATTGCCCAAGCGGCTGCGTAATGAAGAGGGTAGGTTGAGTGTTCTGAGAATTTGCGGGAGGGATTCGTAGAGCACTGAGGTGGGTTGCCAGCGAGCCATGCCCCCCTCAGGAAATACTGAGGAATTATCCACAGTGGAACGGAGATACCAGTTGCCGCTATTATTTTCCTCTGTAACACCTTGGTGCAGTGTGTAAGCATAGGCACCGCCGATAACAGCCTGCTGATCGTCTTTGCTGACAAAATCCCCAGCCAGGGTAAATTGTGCATTTGACTCCCCTTCGACGGAGACCACTTTGATCCCGTTGCCCACTGTCCGTTTTCCTTTACCTGAACGGTTAAAGACAGAGATGGTCGTAGTGCCGGATGTGTCTCCCTCTATAATTAGCTGATCGCTTTGTGAAAAATCATCTTCTAGAACGGCGTCTACCCATAAGCGCCCGTTGTCAGAGCGATAATTTCCATAGTTTCCTGTGTCGTCTTTGGCTATGGTGAGGGTGTTGAATTTATTATTAGATAGGTCAATGGTTCCGTTATTGGATATATCTCCTGTAATCACATAACTGTCGCTGTCAAAAAATGCTTGCCCTCCCCATCGAATATCCAGGCCAAGCGGGTTTCCCTCTGCGTCGAGGCCTCCACCGACGGCTAAGCTCCCGGTAAATATCATTTTGGAACTACCCCAAATAACTATCCTTTCCCAGTTATTTAAAAGTGTCCCATCAACGGAGTAATCCAGCTTGAATATCAAGTTGTCAACCTCTCCGTCATCTGCACTGAGATCATCACCACCATCCAGTACTACATCACCGTCGAATGAGTGTGAGTCAATCAGGAGGGTATCTGATCCGGAGCCGCCTCGAACTTCGTTGCTGATGCCCTCATCCCAATAGATATAATCATCACCATTACCGGCATCCAGGTAATTAAAAATAAAACCTCCATCCAGGGTAATGGTATCGTTTCCATCACCTCCCCAAACATGGAAAGACAGCCCATCGAGTAGGATCAGGTTGTCATCGCCCTCGCCTCCATGAATGCCGCCTCCCTCCAGATAATCTCCAACATCACTGGAACGCTCATCGAGGGTTATCGTATCGTTACCAGCGCCGCCATTGACAAACAAATTGACTATGCCGCCGGTAATATTTATTTCATCATTTCCCTCACCGGCAAGTACATTTTCTGCCGTTCCTCCATTCAGGGTGATGGTGTCGTTGCCGGCGAAGGTTTCTATATCTGCGCCATTGGGGTCATTATCTTCATCACAAGTGATTTGATCTGCGCTGGCAGTACCGCTATTACCTGGGTTGCATTGCGCAATAGATTTATTGCAAAAAATAAGCACAAGAGGAATTACCAAGGTGAGTTGTACCAGCCTTACGAGCAATGCCGGGTGTCCAATTTTATGGATAGACACAGTTATTCCTTTTATCGTGCCAAATATTTACAGTAAATGTTTGCGATTTAACCGCACGGTTCTAGTTGGGCGAAATACAATTCATGTATTCACAGGCTTTAGAAACTGGCTTCTATTCTCGCCCAACTTTAAAAATTATTCCCATAAACTAGAATTTAGTGCCGACGCCAAAATTTATGATCCAAGGGTTGTAGTCAAAATGGGCGTAAAGGCGATCTCTGCCCAGTTCTGTGGGAAAATCGATAGTGGCATCAGTATCCGCTAGGTAATAAACCGTGGATAAATTAAGCAGGACCGGATAGCGCCAATCTCGGAAGTCTAGGCTGTAGTCCAAGCCAGCCTGTAGCCCCCAATCCCAGGAGTGTCCCATATTAAATGATCCTGGTGCGACCGAGAGCCCAGAGTCCAACAGGTACTCGTTAAACTGGCGGCTGATTTCAACCGTGTGGAAGTTGGTGTAATTTATTCCCGCGCCTATATAAGGTCGTGTACGATAGGAGGGGTCCATGAAGTACCAGTTGCCAAACACCATGGTTGTAGTGGTACTAAAGTCGCCCAGCTGGATTTGGTTTCGCCCGACGTTGCCGGTGAAGTTATCCAGTTTTGTACCGTAGTTGGCGCCATTAATATGCATCAACTCAACACCCCAACGGTCGCTGGGACGCCAGACCCCCGATATTTGCCAGGCGTGAGCGGTATCGATCTGCCAGCTGCTGTTATATAAATCCCACTGCTGTAAAACCCGATACTTTAGCGCTGTGCCCTCGTCATTTGGTTGAACGTAAGTTAATCCGAAGCGAACAATAAATTCCCCCCACTCGATATCACGCCAATCATCCTGGGCATGAGTTGACAATGCTGAGAGAGTAAAAAGCAGGGTAATAATTCCTTTTGCGATCATCGCGATATCCATCTCTGAAAATCCAGGTACAGGCAAAACTTCTTAGTTGCCATGGGGAGTTGTAAATAAATACCGGCAATACATGGGCCAAGTACCCCAAAAAGTAGCAGGGTTGAGAAAGCTCGCAGTAAATTTTTCAAATTTTGAGGACTAAATTATTCAATAGGCATGATGTCAGGGGAGTGCTAGAGATATGACTTTGGGGGAAGCCAATATCTCTGGAAGATTGGGGTGAGAGGGGGAAATTGAGGGTTAAGAAAGTTTCCCCAGGGGCACCTTTTCCAGGTTGCGTGCATACTCCAGGAATTTCTGTGCGGCGGGAGACAGCGGACGGGATTTGCGTCGGGCTAAATACCAGTGGGTAACAATAGGAAGCTCCTCAATATCGAGAATCGATAAACCTGCACGCCCGCCAAATGCCAGGGTATGTTCCGATAATATAGAGACCCCCAGGCCGGACATAACCGCATGCTTAATGGCTTCATTGCTCTCAATGGTCATACGGAGCTTAAGGTCTACATTGCGTTTGCGCAGGAACTGTTCAATGGCGTGGCGTGTACCGGAACCCTCCTCTCGATGCAGGAACTGACAGTCTGCAAATTCTTGCAGGGAGATTTTCTTACGGGAGGCCAGTGGGTGCTTCTCAGGCGCTATCGCCAGTAAGCGGTTGGGTAAAAACTCCACCAGCTCCAGGTCCTGGCTTTTGGGGGGATGACTGAAAACGTAGAAATCATCTTCATCCTCACCGGTGTAATCAATAATCTGTTGGCGGTTGCCCACTCTGAAATGGATATCCAGTCGCGGATGCTGCTGATAAAACTCCCCAATCAGGTGAGGGATAAAGTATTTGGCGGTGGTCACTACTGCCAGCTGTAGGCTGCCGGTATCCAACCCTCGTAATTGGGCCAGTTTCAGGTCCAGATACTCGTAACTCTTCAGGATCTCCCTGGCACTTTCTACCAGGGTTTGCCCGGCCTCCGTAAATTGCAGTTGCCTGCCCACCGAGTAATAGAGAGGTAGACCCACCGCATCGGAGAGTTTGGCCAGCTGCATCGATACGCTCGGCTGGGTTAGGTGCAGTTTTCTGGCAGCGGCGCTGATATTGCCCAATTCATAGACACAGAGCAGGATCTCCAGTTGTCGAACGGTTCCAATGCGGGCATGGGCACGAGTTAAGGGCACAAAATCACCTATATAGGTTTTGGTTTATAGTTTACATAATAAATATCTATTTTTATCTATCAATAGCAATTCCGATAATGCGTCAATTTCAATAACCAGTGGGGGCATTATCAATGCAGAGATCACAACTCTTCTTTGGCGTGGTTGTCGGCTTGTTAGTTTTAAGCACAGGCTTATCAGTAAACCTTGCCGGTATGAACGGGGTTCCCTTGATGGCTGTAGGCCTAGTGGTGGTTCTGGCCAATGCTGCTTACTGGCTGATGGCGCAGCAAACCCCAAAACGCATACGGATCTCCAATAATCGCTCCAGACAGCGCCGGGGACAGCGATAGAGATGCAGTTGGATATTGTTGTTGGTTTCTTTCTGCTGGGCGCCTTTGCCCAGCTGGTTCGCAGTGACCTGCGTTTACCCAAAGGTCTTTACCAGAGCTGCGTTATCTACCTGCTAATCGCCATCGGCCTAAAAGGTGGTGCTGCTTTAAGTGCGTATTCCGCTGCCACCCTGGTTCCTCAGTCCCTGGCGGTGGTGGCTTTTGGTGCTCTGTTACCTCTGGTGGCTTTCCCTATCTTGCGCTGGATTGGCAAGTGGTCACGTGTAGATGCGGCGGCAACGGCGGCGCACTATGGGTCTGTCAGTGTTGCCACCTACGCGGTGGCTGTGGCCCTGCTACAGTCACAGAATATTGAATATGAAGCGTATTTCCCTCTGTTTGTAGCACTTCTTGAAGTCCCGGCAATCATTGTCGGCATGCTGTTGGCGCGGCAATCGATGGGCAGTTCGAGCAAGCGCCGGGTGTTTCACGAGGTCACCTGCAACCAGGGAGTACTGTTGCTCCTGGGGGGAATCGTTATCGGAGCATGGGCTGGAGAGCGCACCGCTTCAGTAATGCCTTTGTTTGGGACCCTGTTTCATGGCATATTGGCGCTCTTTCTGCTGGAAATGGGGCGTGTCGCTGCGGCGCGGTTGGCCGATGTTAGAGGGCAGGGTGCTTTCCTGCTCAGCTTCGGCATTTTTATGCCGCTGATTGGCGGTGCCGCTGGCGGTATCTTGGGGAGTTTGTTGGGTTTGTCGCCTGGTGGTATCTTTCTGCTCGCGGTGCTCGGTAGCAGTGCCTCTTATATCGCTGTGCCTGCGGCTATGTCCGTTGCCCTGCCGCAGGCCAATGCTAGTGTGTCCATCACTTTGTCCCTGGCAGTTACCTTTCCTTTCAATGTGCTGGTGGCGATTCCCGTCTATCTGGCGCTCGTTCAATATTGGAGTTAATCGCAAGTGAAGCCGATTCCCTTTGAAAAAGTCACTATCGTAATGGGTTCCCGCTCAGATTGGGCCACCATGAGCAACGCGACTAAGCCTCTGGAAGAGCTCGAAGTTCCCTTTGCTACTGCTGTGGTTTCGGCCCACAGAACTCCCCAGCGTATGGTTGAATTTGCCAGCCGTGCCCACGAATCCGGTACCGAGGTGATTATTGCCGGCGCCGGCGGCTCCGCCCACCTGCCGGGTATGATCGCTGCTTTGACTCCCCTGCCTGTGATCGCAGTGCCGGTTGAAAGCCGTTTTATGACGGGTATGGACAGCTTGTTATCCATTGTGCAGATGCCTCGCGGTGTGGCGGTAGCAACCCAGGCGGTCGGTGCTTCCGGTGCCTACAATGCAGGTTTGATGGCTGCGCAGATGTTGTCTTTGGCTGATGCGGAATTGCAGAAGCGCCTGATCGCCTGGCGTGAGCGTCAGACCGAGCAAGTCCCGATCACGGTTGAGTGATAGGAGATCGTTGTGAGTAAGAGACGAGTTGCCATTATTGGCTGTGGGCAGTTGGCACAGATGATGGCTCAAGAGGGGCAGCCCCTCGGAGTGGAGTTCAGTTTCCTGGCTGAGAACGGTGAAAACACCGACTGTGTGAAGGGGCTGGGGACTATCGTGGAGATGGAACCGGGACAGGACCCTGAGGCCTTGTATCAGGCACTGGGGCGCCCGGAAGTGATCACCAGTGAGAGGGAGCAAGTGAGTGTGGACTTGCTGCGCTCTTTTCAGCCCTTCTGTCCGGTATATCCGGACCCGCATATTACAGAGAAGGCCCAGCACCGCTTGCGTGAGAAGCGAGCACTCACAGACTCTGGCCTGCCTGTTGCACCTTTCGCAGCAGCACAGGGTGAAAAAGAGCTGCGGGAAGCGGTCGACCAACTGGGATATCCGGCGTTTATTAAGAGCTGTGAAAATGGCTACGACGGCAAGAACCAATGGTGTGTGAAGAGTGCTGCAGACTTGGATGCTGCCATTCCCCAAGCTGGAGATCAGGAGTGTGTGGTTGAGGCGGGGGTGAATTTCGCCTGTGAAGTTTCCATTATCGGCGCTCGCTCGGCATCCGGTGAAATCAAAGCCTATCCGCTGACGGAAAACCGCCACCGCAATGGCACCTTACTGCTGTCCACCGCTCCCTACGACAACCCGGAGTTGCTCAAGGCCGCAGAGGGTTACCTGGCGACCCTGTTGAAGGACTGGAACTATGTGGGTGTATTGGCCGTTGAGTGTTTTGTCAGTGAGAGCGGCCTGATTGTCAACGAAGTGGCACCGCGAGTTCACAACAGCGGTCACTGGACCTTTGTCGGCCCTGAGGCCAGCCAATTTGCCAATCATATCCGCGCGATACTGGATATGCCCCTGGGCGATACTGCCTGCCCGGTGCCAGTTGCGATGGTCAATATGTTGGGGGTTGATGTAGCTCCAAAGCAGGATAACGATGGTGTTTGGCTGTACGGCAAAGCACTTCGCCCTGGGCGCAAAATGGGTCATGTCATTTTACAGGACCCGGATATGGATCAGTTGCGTGAACGCAGTGAGAAGATGATCGAAGAGCTTTACGGCGAAAAGATTTAGTCCTTACTGAATATTGCGCATCGGGTTCTTGAACTTGATCTTGGAGCCGGTACCTCGCCACATGGGAGTGCCGGCCCGGTAGGCTGCCCGGGCAATCATATGTACACCGATTGGAACTGTCAGTAATAAGAATAAGATGGCAGCAATGGCCCTGGCGGTCACCTGGGCATCGCTAAAGAGAATTGCTACGCCCGCCAGTAATAACCCACAACATACCGTAGCCCCTTTTCCCGATGTACTCATTCGAGTGTAAAAGTCCGGCATTCGCAGCAAGCCCAAAGCGGCGCTGAACCCAAAAAAACTGCCCACCAGAATTATCAAAGCGATAAAAATTTCATCAAATGTCATCACGACCCCTATGGCTGTGGGTGACTGTGCGCGAGCCGCTTTTTTCAATAAAGCGGGCAAAGGCCACACTCACTAAAAATGCGACCAGGGCCAGGGCGATGGCAGCGTCCAGGTACACGGGTTGTCCCGAGGCGATTGCCAGTAGTGCACAGTAGGCTACCGCCAAAATATTGAGAACATCCAGGGCGACAACCCTGTCTGCTAAGGTGGGGCCCAAAGCGATACGCAGGAAGCACATCACCAGGGCGAGTAACAATAGAAAGGAAGCAATATTGATTGCTACTGTGACCAGTGGCGAATGAATATCGATAATTGTGAGAAACATCAGGAAACAGCCTCCTTAACCCGTTTCTCAAAACCCTCCCTAATCTCCTCGCGAAAGGTTTCTGGATCACTGACAAACATAGTATGTACGATTAAGGCATCATTGTTGGGTGTGACATCCAATACCATAGTGCCCGGTGTCAGCGAAATTAAATTAGTGAGAATAAAAATCTGGTTTCTATCGAGCCTCTCCATGGGTAGTCGTACTACCAGGGGCCGGCTTTGCAAGCGGGGCGAAAAGACTTCGTAGGCGGCACGCAGGCTGGATAAAACAAGCTCCTCGATAAAGAAAAAGAATAAATGAGCCAAGCGCGGCAGGCGGGTAAAGTAGGTTTGTGCCCCAGGCAGTATGGGAGATACTCGAAGTGCCAAAAAACCGATCAAAAAGCCAAAGAAAAAGTTCGCCATGGAAGCATTTCCCGTCAGCGCAGACCAACTGATGGCGAGCAGCAAATTTAATAGAAAAATACGCATTTCTATTCAGTTATCCGTAATTGAATGAACAATACCTGGCAACACTGCGTTCAGGTAATCATCAGGCTCCAATAACTCTCCGGCAGCACCCAGGGAGTACTCTATAAAAGGTTCAGGAACAAATCCCAAGGTCAAGGTGATAAGTGCGAGCAATATGACTGGAAGCAGCCGCTGGAAGCGCTCCGCACCACTTAAGCTGTATAAATTCTTGCAATGCTCCTCGGGGTGGGGTTTCCAGAATGCTTCCGCCCATATCTTGCTCATTGAAAATAGAGTCAGTGCCCCGGTAATTAATGCGACAGCAGCGACGATATAGGCGGCCTGGTCCAGGCTAGCCTTGACCAATAGCAGTTTTGCCCAAAAACCTGATAGTGGAGGAAATCCAGCCAAGCTGAATGCGGCTATAAAAAATAATGTCGACAGAAACGGACTGGACCGATATAAACCGCCAATCTCATTCAATTCATAACTGCCTGTGAGGCGCTGAGCAGTGCCACTGATCAGGAATAAGTTCGTTTTTGCCACAATGTTGTGGACCATATAGAAAACAGATCCGGCCAATGCCAGGGGGCTGTTCAGCGCTAGCCCCAGGACCAGGAATCCAATCTGGCTGATGATATGAAATGCAAGTATTTTCCGGAATTCATAATGTGCCGCAGCGCCCAACACCCCTGTCAGCATGGTGAGCAATGCTGCCCATAATAAAATATCCCGGGTGAACTCAAGATCATTGGGAAATATTAAAGTAAAGGTGCGAATAAGCGCGTAGACGCCGACCTTAGTCAATAGACCGGCAAATACAGCGGTAACGGCGACCGGCGGAACATGGTATGAAGCGGGCAACCAAAAAAACAGGGGAAATATTGCCGCCTTGATCCCAAAAGCACAGATAAATATAACTGCCAATGTTGAAATAGCGACAGGATTTTGCACCTCTGCCAGGGAAATATGCAGCTGAGCCATATTCAGGGTGCCAGTGAGCCCATAAAGGAGCCCGATAGAGGTCAGCATCAACAGTGTGGATACCAGATTTAACGCTACATATTTAATACCGCCATCCAGTTGTATTTTCTCACCACCGAGTACCAGTAGAGCGAAAGAGGCAATTAACATTACCTCAAACCACACATATAAATTGAATAAATCACCAGTGATAAAGCTACCGCTGACGCCCGCTAAAAGCAGCTGGAAGAAGCTGTGAAATCCCATCTTCACACGTTTTTCACTGATGTCTGATATTGCAAATAGTGAGACACATAATCCCACAATGGCACTGATCAGCAGCATTACCGCACTGAGTCGATCGGCGACCAATGTGATTCCGAAAGGGGCCTGCCAATCCCCCATCTGCCCGGCCTGAGGACCATTGGTTTCAACCAGGATTAGAATAAAAATATTGAAGCAAAGGGCGGTGAGGCATCCCAATATAGAAATGGCAGAGCAAAGATATTGGCGGCCGCGTGCGGGAAATGTAATTAACGCCGTGGCGATAGGGATTAAGAATGGCAGGGCCAATAACCAACTCAAGGGGCTTTCTTCCTCTTGGGCTTAACTGGTTCAGCAATTCTCATACTATCCACATCTAATGTACCCAGCTCCCGGTAAGCTTGTGCAATTAGTGCCAGGGCAAAAGCCAGCAAGCCAAAGCCAATTACGATTGCGGTTAGGATCAGGGCCTGGGGTAGGGGATTGGCAACGATAATTTGCGGGGCTTCCTGGCCCTTGGGGACCAGCGGTGGCGAGGCACGGGTCAGTCGTCCGGCGATAAAAATTGCCAAATTGGCGGCATTGCTGATCAGTACCAAGCCAAACAGGTAGTGTAACAGGTGGCGGGCCAGCATAAGGTAAACGCCGGTAGCTATCAGGATGCCGACGACAACGGCGAGTGGAGCTTCCATTTTAGCTGGCCTCTTCCAGTGCGAAAATCAGTGTGAGAACGGCTCCGAGTACTGTTAGGTAAACTCCAATATCAAAAAATAAAACATTGCTGATAATAATTCCGCCAGTTTCCTTGCTCCCTACCATGGCAAACCACTGTCCGGAAAAGGGGCCATCTCCCCAAAATAGAGCCATTAATCCAGATAACCCGGCAATGACAACTCCCCAGGCGGCGAGGGTCCCTGGAGGTATGCGCAGAGCACTTTGTGCAGCCTCCATCCCCCAAGCCATAGCAAACAGGGCAAAAGCAGAAGCGGCAATTAATCCAGCAATAAATCCGCCTCCGGGATAATTGTGTCCACGTAACAGCATGTAAATGGAGAAGACCAGGATCAGGGCTACCAACACACGGGTCGCTGTCTGTAGGATAATAGAATTCACTGCTTGCCCCGTCTTAAATGATGACCGAGTAAGGTCACTGCAGCGACAGCTGCGGTGAACACCACAATAATCTCCCCGAAAGTATCCAGGGCCCGGAAGTCCACCAGAATGACATTGACGATATTGCGCCCATGGGCCTCGGGTACTGAAGCCTCCTTGTAAAATTCACTCACAGGGCTCTCGAATGGGGTTTGCAGGACCACCAAAATACTGATAGTAAATAAAAGGCCGACTGTGGCACCCAGCAGTGCATCCCTGGGACGGAAGCCTTCCTTCTTACCGGGAGTAAATACGGGCAGGCGTGGAAGAATCGCAGCAATTAATACCAGATACAGCGTTTCTACCAGAATCTGTGTAATGGCTACATCCGGTGCGCCAAAGAAAAGATAAATTAGTGCTATACCCACACCGAGAGCGCCGAGTGCGCAAATGGCGGTCAGAGGTTTACGCGCAATGCCCGCAGTAAAGGTGCCTCCTACCGTCAGCAGTATGGCTGCCCACTCTTTTAAATTGAGGCGTGGTGCAGTGTACTCCAGTGAGAAGTGGCCGGTATGTATAAAGGCATAAATTAAAGCCATCGAGAGAGTAACAAAAATAACAGTGAGATAACGACGCATAATTCCATTTTGCAATATACGTGTTTGTAGCGCGGCAAAAGCTTTTAATAGTTCTAAGGATTTATCCCACAGTAAATCGGCGCTAGTTGGCGCATGGGTAAAGTCCCAGTTTAACCAAGCTCGCATACGTTTGAGATTGACATACATAATCACCCCGAGCACAAAAGTAAGAATGCTCATCAGGAGAGGAATGTTAATACCGTGCCAGAGTTTTAGGTCGATGGTTTCTGGAAGTCCGAGTATCGCTGTGAGAGCCGGTTCCACCAGTCCGCCACCGACTAAGTCCGGGGCTAGGCCAAATGTGAGGCCGAAAGCGCTTAAAATTATTGGGCTTATCCACAAACCGGGAGGTGCGCTTCGAATACGGCTGGCATCTTTGGGTGGAGGACCAAAGAAGGGTTTGATGGCCACCATACCGGCTACTGTCACCGTTACCGCATTGGCAAAAATTGCTGCTGTGCCCACCAATGCGGGCTCTGAAGCTACCGCCAAGGCACCTTCATATTTCAGTTCTTTGCCAATAAATCCAAGGAACGGCGGGAACCCTGCCATGGATAGGGCTGAAGCCAGCGCAGCGATAAACGCAAAGGGCAATAATTTTGCCAGGCCGTGTAGCTTGGTTAAATCCCGGGTACCGGTCTGCCGATCGATAATGCCCACCACCATAAACAGTGCAGCTTTGTAAAAAGAGTGAACCAGCAAGAAAGTAATTGCAGCGGCGACGGCAGCTGAAGCATCAGAACCCAGAAACATGGTGATAGTGCCGAGAGCGATTACGGTGGTATAGGCGAGGGCCCGTTTCAGGTCTGTTTGACGCAGGGCAGCCACTGCCGCTACTGCGGCAGTGGCAATACCGGTGCAGGTTAAAATCCACTCCCAGTATTCAGTGTGAGCCAGTACCGGATGTAGGCGCGCAAGAAGGTAAATACCGGCTTTGACCATAGTGGCCGAGTGTAGATATGCGCTCACCGGTGTTGGAGCCGCCATGGCATTGGGTAACCAAAAATGGAAAGGCAATTGTGCCGACTTTGAGAATGCTCCAATAAGTACCAGAATCAAAATAGGAAGATAGAGTGAACTGGATTTAATTTGTTCCCCTTTTATTAACAACTCTTCAAGGTCATAGCTATCGACAATTTGTCCCATTAATAAGAAAGCGGTAAGTAAGCAAAGCCCCCCTAAGGCAGTTACTAGTAAAGCCTGTAAAGCTGATCGCCGCGCAACAGCACTGGAGTGGTTAAAGCCAATCAGGAGGTAGCTCGCGACTGTCGTCACTTCCCAAAACACAAATAAAGTAATGAGATCGGATGCCAATACCAAACCCAGCATTCCGATCATAAAGAGATAGAGATAGAGGAAGAAGCGTCGCAATAGTGGATTGCCGCGCAAATACTCGGCGGCATAAATGGTGATAAAAAATCCAATACCACTAATTAATAAGGCAAATAAAAAACTGAGTCCGTCGATATAGAAACGCAGGGATATGCCCAGATCTGGAACCCAGCTAATGCCAAAGGAAAACTCTCTGCCTGCAGAAATATCGGGTAGATGAAAAAGCAATAACAAGGCGACAATGGCCGGAGGAATCGGAGAAAGCAGGGAGATCCATCTTCCCGGCGCTTTTCTATCGCCATTGCGACTTTCCATGTCGCCTACTGATCCCATTATTTTATCCTTGGTGACTCGATGTCAGTATCTAGCAGTGAATCACTGCCAAGTTAATAGTTTAGGTGTAAACCGGAGATTGTCGCTTTTAGGGTGAGTAGTCTTGTGCTTGTAAAGATGAATGTTCTGGTTAGATAGATTCCAATGCCTGTTACAAGAAGCGGTATCTCAGAGCAGGTTTACAGCTCCAACAGAATCAGTCTGTTGATAGATTGCCTATTATCGAGGCAAGTCGAACCATAGTGCGAGAACATTATTTGCTGAAGCGGTTAACTCTATTTTTTCCCGATAAACTCCCAAGCCATCTCCCGCCACTAGCAGGTGACTGCCATTGAGTTTGACATTACCAGCGATGATATGAAGATATCCTGGGCGCTTAAGGGTGTTCAATCTTAAACTCTCACCAGTACGTAGTTGGAGGCGAAATAATCTGGCATCCTGGTGAATAATTAGTGAGTTATCGCGTCCATCGGGAGTTGCCAACGGAGTTAGTGCCCCAGCTTGAGTAATTGATTTTTGTTCATAGCTGGGCTGAATATTTTTCCGGTTAGGTTGAATCCAGATTTGCAGAAATTTAAGGTTTTTAGTCTTTGAGTGGTTATACTCTGAATGGGTAATACCTTTACCTGCACTCATTCTTTGAATCTCACCAGCGGGAACGACAAAGTGGTTTCCCTCGCTATCTAAATGTTCGATAGCACCCTCCAGAATATAGGAAATAATTTCCATATCCTGATGGCCATGAGTGTCAAAGCCTGCCCCAGGCTTTACGGTATCATCGTTAATAACTCGCAGCGCGGAAAACCCCAGATGATTCGGGTCATAATAGTGCCCAAATGAAAAACTGTGTTTGCTGTGTAGCCAACCAAAACGGGCTTGCCCCCGTTCCCCTGATGGTCTGAAGTAGTACATAGCCAATTCCTTATCGGTAGAAATATTTTGGCTATGGTAGGCTGCTGTGGTTATAGGAGATATTGGATAATAATGAATCGGTTATTCGTATTAATAGAATATTTAAGCTTCTTCAGAGGTTGGCATATCTAAGGTCAGCAATCTTAGCTCACCAATAAACTCTCTAGCGGCAGGGCCTAATTTATCCTGGTCTTTAAAGTTCAAGAAAAAGCTTGTGGAGCGTAGGCTACCGTTTTTTAATTTAAGCTTTTTAAGCGTCCCCGCATTGAGTAACTTGGAAATTAAGGGTATGGGTAGCCAGGCGAATCCGAGGCCCTGTTCAATAAGATCCAAGGAGGCCCGTAAACTACCCACCTTCCAGCGCTGTTCCGCTCCCAGCCAGCCTGAATCCCTGTTTGTCTGCATAGCTGAGTCCCGCACAATAATCTGTCGATATAATTTCAGATTCTCGTACGTCAGTTCGCAATTTAATTGATGTAGCGGATGATCTCTATGAGCGACAGCGACAAATTCTATACGGCAAATTTCATCGTTGAGAGCATTTTTCATAGGAAAGGCAGAAAGGCCTAAATCCACAAGCCCTTCTTGGATCAACTCATTGGTACCGGACAATACGGTATCGACAATATCGATATTCACCTGGGGATATCTCGCCGAAACTTTCTCCAGTGCCTGAAAAACCACACTTTGGGGGAAGGCGCCATCTACAGCGATACGCAGTTCTGATTCCACGCCTTCACCAAGGGTTTTGGCAATATCCTCGATACGGGAGACTTCATCCAGCAGGTATTGGCCGCGGCGCAGCATTAGGTTGCCAACTTCCGTGAGTATCACTTTGCGGCCAGATATCTCAAAAAGCTTGACTCCGAGAGCAGCTTCCAGGTTGCTAACCGCATTGTGAATACTGGATTGGCTTTTATGGACTCGCGCAGAAGCCTGATTAAAACCTCCGGCATCCACTACCGCTTTAAACATGCGCCATTGTTCTAAGGTGGTTTTTTGCATTATGTAAACCCAGATTCTTATACCGGCAGTTGTGGATAAATATCAAGGGCAAAGCTGCACTGCCTAGAACCCCAAATACTTGCCCCAAGCGCGGGGCAAGCGTATTTATACCCGATTGTGGGGACTGTTGTAATCGATCATTGGACCCACAGGTACCACCTGGCTGGGGTTGATGGATTTATGGCTAAAATAGTAGTGGCGTTTAATATGGTGGAAATTCACTGTCTCTGAGACCTGCGGCCACTGGTATAGCTCGCGGACATAATTGCGCAGGTTGGGGAAGTCTTCCAGACGCTGCCGGTTACACTTGAAGTGGCCGTGATAAACGGAATCAAAGCGAATTAAAGTTGTGAATAGTCGCCAATCTGCTTCAGAGACCTTATCGCCTACCAGATACCGCTGTTTACTTAATATTGCCTCTACCTTATCCAGGGCATCAAATAAGTTTCGGTAGGCCTCTTCATAAGCGGATTGAGTCGTCGCGAAACCACAGCGATAAACCCCGTTATTTATGTTTTCATAGACCAATTGATTGATGGCTTCGATATCTTTCTGTTTGTCTTTGGGATAAAAGTCCTGTGTATCACCAGTAATTTCATTAAACGCACTATTAAACATGCGAATTATTTCGGATGACTCATTGCTGACAATACAGTTTTGCTGTTTGTCCCAAAGTACTGGGACCGTAACGCGGCCGGAGTAGTCGGATTTATTGCGAGTGTAAACCTGATGCATAAAGTCATAACCAAATAGTGCATCACCGCTACTACCCTCATCGGTATTGAAGCTCCATCCCTGCTCAAGCATATCCGGGCTTACAACGGAGGTACTGATATGTTCTTCCAGCTTTTTCAATTTGCGGAAAATCAAGGTGCGATGAGCCCAGGGGCAGGCCAGGGATACATATAGATGGTAGCGCCCAGACTCAGCTTTAAAGCCACCTATGCCACTAGGCCCTGCGCTGTCATCGACAGTAATCCAGTTGCGTAACTGTGCAGCCTCTCGCTTAAATGCGCCCCCCGAATTCTTGGTGTCATACCACTGGTCGTGCCACTGGCCATTAATTAACAATCCCATTTCATACTCCTAAATAGCGGTTGTTTTGTGACTGGCTTCAGATGGAATCAATGTGTTTTCTTTCTGTTGTCCAAGCTGAAACGCCCAGCGCCATGGGCTGCTATCACCAGAAAACCACCGGCTATAGCCAGGTTCTTAAAGAACATTAGAAACTGCATTTGATCTTCCAGGTTGCTATGGAACAGGAACGCAGTGAGTAAGCTAAATCCGGCGAATGCCAGAGCAGTTAATCGAGTTTGAAAACCCGCAATCAGAGCTAAGGCACCGCCTATCTCAAACAGGATTACCAATGGGAGCAGAAACTCGGGTAGACCACCGTAGGCCAGGTACTGAGCGCTACCCTCATAGTTTTGGATCTTGTTAACACCTGCCAGTAAGAAGATTGCTGCCAAGCCAATACGTCCGGAAAGGTCTGCGACGGCTGGAAACAAGGAACCACTGGGGGCATTTGATGCTGTGGATAAAGTGGAAGTATTCATTGTGTCGGTCCTTAAACTGTAAATTGAGCGCCACTGCGGAGTAGCTGCTGTGGATAAGGGGCAGTTTATAGAGGACGAGTAGAATGAAAATTGGTTAAATTCGACCATATCATTCGAATAAATCGAACATCGGGTGGGTCAGGTTCATTCAGAAGTGGACAAAAGGCCGCTCAGAAGTGATAGCCGATACCTATTGAGTAGACCCAGGGGTCAATATCTACATTTACATTGATGCGGTCGTAGTCGTTATCTTCTGTGCGGAAGCGAATTTTGGCCTTGGTATCGATGCTCAAGTACCAGATGGCCGCATTAAACAGCCAGTTGCTCTCTCGTCCAAAGGCAATATCTACGCCCACTTCCCCAGCCAGGCCCCAGGAATTGCTCAGGCTCAGGGATGCCCTTGAGTCTGCACCCAGGGCCGTCTCGAAGTAGTTTTGTGCCGTGCGGCTGATATCTTCATCGAAGAAATGGGTGTAGTTAATTCCCACACCAATATAAGGTTGTACCCAGGACTCGGTGCATACCGGATACCACTGTACGCTGAGGGTTGGTGGAAGGTGCTTGATGTCACCCAGTGATACCCGACCCAGTGGATCACCGGTATCCGGGTCCGGTAAACCGCGAACATCGAGATCGTGCCGGAAAGGTACAGCTGCCAGTAATTCCAGTCCCCAGTGGTCTGCAAATAACCAGGTACCAGTGATGCTAGCGGAGTAGCCGGTATCCACGTAGACCCGGGTGTAGTCCAAGGGGGTGCCATTTAGGCGAAGTCTACCAGAATCGTCGTTTGGATCGACCGCAGCAGCGCCAACGCGAACGATAAAATCTCCCTTTTTATAGTCCGCAACCGACGGGCTGGTAAGCAACAGTACTGCACAAAAAACTAATGTCAGATTGATTCCGTTCATGCCCAACCTTCCAGAGGTGCGACTGGTAATAAGTAGGAGGTCTGATAGCGATATGAATACCGCAACTTACCGCCAGATTATTAGTGTAGATGTCTTGGAGATCCGGGAAAGAAGATAGTAAAAGCTGTGGCGCGGTATTTTATTGATATAACTTTGCTGGCTCCCTTTGAGAAAAATTTCCTATCTGTGAGAGAGTGCAAACCAGAAAAGAGTTTTATTTCCTATTGCGGCGATAATTGTCGAATCGGTTAATCTATTGATTGAATTCGCCCTGTATTATTTTGTGTTTCTACGTTGATATATATTTAGCGATTCTTGATCAGTGTATTTTTCTTAATGCTTAGGAGCCTCTGAATAACTCCATGATACCTCTGGCATGCAGAGCGGTTCACAATCAAGGCGCGGCTTCGCAGGAATGTCTAGACCTTTCAAGAAGTCGCAACGCGGAGTGTGAATCACTCTGCAAGCCCCGAAGGGCGGGCCTTGAAGGCCACAGCTGCTGCGTTGCAGCTCTTGCAAAGGGCTACGGCCATTCGCGGCGAGCTACGCCTAACATCTGCAGCCTTCAAGACCCGCAAAGGCATTACGGAGTTATTCAGAGGCTCCCTTAGTAAAACCCACTATCAATGATCATATAAGACACTTGGCTAGAGATTTAATAACATGCTTAAGATAATACAGGGAACAATGCAACTCACAGGGCGGCTATCCCCAAAATTATCGGCAAATATTGCAATGTACCTGTCTTCTCGACCCAGACGCTATGCTGACTCCGAGCGTGAGAAGGCTCAGCAGTCTCAAGCCAAGAAGATTACTTACCGAGGTGCTTTAGGAACAGAAAATACGGCCTGGTCCTGGGGGGAGGGGCCTGTAGTGATTCTCTGCCACGGCTGGGAAGCCAAAGCCGCAAAAATGGCAACCTTGGCGATGGCAATTGCTGAGCAGGGTTTCCAAGCGGTGGCTATCGATGCTACCGCTCACGGTCACTCTGAGGGCAAGGTTTGTAATTTCGATATTATGGCGAAAGATATCTGCTCTCTGGCCAGCCAGTTTTCGGAAATATTTGCCATCGTCGGTCACTCGATGGGCGGAATGATGACAATGCGCGCGCGGGAGTTTGGGCTTAAAGCCCAGTGCTACGCAATACTCGGCGCACCGAGTGCTCCCTTGCCCATTATAGAAATTATGAAAAATATGCTGAAGGTAAGCCCTGAAACTGCAGAGCTATGCCAAGACAAGATAGCGAATCAAATAGGGTACTCTTGGCAGGAGTTGTTGCAGTGCAAAATGTATACCCCAGAAGATACCCCGCTCTTAATGATCTACGATACTGAAGACGATGAAGTACCTGTCTTCCACGGAGAAAGAATTCATAAAACCTGGCCCGCAGCGGAGATGATTAAAATTAACGGTGTTGGGCATCGGAAAATGGTTTGGGATGCTGAAGTAATAGAGTCAGTGGCAGAATTTCTGCAAATGGAAAAGGCCAAGAAGGTAATAGTAGGAGCCGATTTGGGGAAGCGTGTGGGTTAACCAAGCTATTGAGGCTTAGAGGTGCGGCGGGCCTTGAATGCTCGCCTTACGGAGCTTTTAATAGTTCCCTGTATAAGGCTCTTTTATTTTTGTTTGCAAGTATTGCTGGAATAATTTTTTATTTTATTGCTATTTTGCAGTCCTTCTGATTTAAAGCCTGCCAGTTTTTCTCGTTTGAAGTATTCTTCGACTGTCTCTAATACCCCTATCAACTCTTTGTTTCTCACTGTCTCAATTTCTGCGTATCACTTTTAGTGGTTGATACATTGGTACCAATAAACAAGGGCTAGCGGTAGGCGCTTGCAATATGGTTAGAGGCGAGAAATTGAATCCAGTAGAGGTAGCTTTATAGACTTGCTGGTTGGTACAAATCCACAAAGCTTCCACAATTCCTGTAGGACAGCCAAGTAGCTAAAGCCAGTTTGCCACCACACTTGTTGTTCAATATCTTTGGAAGCTTAGGCTAGCTCTTGCCCTTTATTATTTCAAACTGGAAATAAATCACATTATGTATAAAAGCTGTCTGTTAATAACGTGATTTTGGCCGATTTTTATAGATAATAACGCCCGATCAAACCGATTGTTATGTATAAGGGAGGGATTCTCGAATGAAGGTATTTGGTTCTGGTTTAGCGGCTTCTCCTGCAATGGAGGTACATGGCTTTAAGGCTATGGGGGATAACTCAAACGGCTACCTCCTGATTTCAGACGCTAAAGATGGCCGTAAGGTTTATATTGCTGCAGCCATCGCCGAGAAGTTTGCCAGCTGGCTAGCAAGAAGTGGCTACAAAGGAGCCATGGTGATGTCCCGCCTTGCCCAACTGCGGGCCACCGCTGGAGGCTTGAAGAGCTATAACAATACCGGTAATGCCTTTGAGCATATGGATATCATTGAGAACCTACAGATCGGTTACAAGATTATCCAGCCCAGTGCAGATAATCGGCGCGGTGGTGTCTATATCACTCGTATTGATTTTGCCGAGCATGCTGGAGGGGATGTAACGCCGGGCTTGTATCATGTTGATTATAAAACAGACGAGGAAGTGTGGGGGCTGGACAAGAAAGAGCAATTTCAAATCCGCCGTACTAATATGGCTGTTAATGGGCTCTGTGAAGATGCTGAAGTTGCAGCCAGGGATATTATGCCGGGAATGGTGAATGGCGCCTATAAAGATATCAGCGGCAGTCAGGGGATTAAAGACGAGGGGTTTGGTTTATTTTATAATCCACGCCCGCTTTACAGCGCTGGCCAGCAGTGGAAGACCCCCCAACAGAAACAGGTTTCTTTTGAAGTGACAGCGAACAAGCTGGGTAACCTGATATTGGCATCACAAAAGGAAGGAAGGGATACCCAGTGGGTGATTCACGGTGATGGCTGCCACTTATTCCGCAAGACCTTGCTGCGTTTGCAGGGGCAGGTACTAGACAAGCATACGGTGTTTTTTGCGGCTCCCAAGGGGAATTTTCAAACCCTATTGCCATTGGTGCGGGGGGCTGGATTAAAACTTCATAAAGACGTTTTTAAATATCATCCCCATGACTGGAGTCAACCCCTGAATCGGGTTAACCCGCGTATCTCTAAAGAGATAAAGGCCTTTGGATCTGATTATAAAGAAGTTGCAGGTGTGGTATCACTGAACATGCAGCGGAGTTCTACAACTGCAATCGCAGCTCTCATGTCATCCGCTACTGGTGGTTTTACACTTGGGCTTGGTGGATTGAGTGCCGGTGCTGGTGGTGTGGGCATGGCAGTAAAAGCGCGAGCATTAAGAAATATGCTGGCCAACCACGCTAATGATTCTACTCTAAATCCCCATATGCACCCCTTTAAAAGCATAGATGAAATGGATATGCATGTGAGATCGGAGAATGGAGCAGGGCTAAGCTCGTTCCTAAAACTGGCCGGGAGTCTGCGCCGCGAGTATGCGAGATGATAAAAAAATTACTATTGTGGCCGCCCATTTACAAGCGCCTGCCGGCCGCATGGCAGGCCAGTAAGCTGAACCTTTACGGGCCAGACTTTGAGCAAGCCCCCTGGAAGCAAATTGACCTTTCCGGGATCAAACTCAAATTTAAAAACCCTCCTCAGACGAGAATGTTCCCTAATGATATCCGGGTGGAGGGGATGAATATCTACGACGATCAATCTTTTAGCCCCCCCTGGGATGGTGGTAGGACTAAGACACTATATAAGAGTGGCTGGGTCTACACAGATGGCCTGTTCGGCGATGGAGTTGTGGGGGGCGGTACCCTACAGATGATTATTCAGCGGCGGGATTTAAAAAAGTATGGTTTGCGGAGCCTGTTTATTCCCAAGCAGATGGCCATGATTCTACTGGATGATTTAGCGAGGGATTACGAGGCTAGGAATAAGGAACTACGGGAAGGTGATAATCACGTAGAGCCCTATAATCCGGAAGTTGATGTTTGGCTGTACCCCAAAAGCGTTGAAGCGCTGAATCCATCGGAGTGCGGGGGGCTGGCCTGTTACTCATTTTCAATATGGCAGCCATTTGAGTTGAAAAGATACACATGGGCTACCGCTATTACTGATGAACATATCCTTAAATTTTTCTATATGCCCAGCGCCAGCGGTGTGAATCACCTGGCGGATGACAATAACTTTGCTGAAGCGGCGGAAAGAACAGCGCGTGAGTTTGCTGAGAATATTGATATTACTCTGACGCCAGATGCTGAAAGACAGCGGCAGGCGGCTTTAACTGAAGCATCGAAATTGGCACAGCAGCGGGCCTAAACCTGGCCCGAAGTTTGTGCAGAGAGGCGGTGTGATGCTGAAGAAACTATTATTGTGGCCGCCCATTTACAAGCGCCTGCCGGCCGCATGGCAGGCCAGTAAGCTGAACCTTTACGGCCCGGATTTTGAGCAAGCTCCCTGGAAGGAAATTGACCTTTCCGGGATCAAACTCAATTTTAAAAATCCCCCTCAGACGAGAATGTTCCCTAATGATATCCGGGTGGAGGGGATGAATATCTACGATGATAATTCCTATAATTCTCCTTGGGATGGTGGTAGGACTAAGACACTATATAAGAGTGGCTGGGTCTACACAGATGGCCTGTTCGGCGATGGAGTTGTGGGGGGCGGTACCCTACAGATGATTATTCAGCGACGGGATCTAAAAAAATATGGTTTGCAGAGCCTGTTTATTCCCGAGCAGCTTGCAGTGATTTTGCTGGATGATTTCGAAAAAGATTATGAAGAGCGGAATAGAAAGCGGCGCGAAGACGATAATTATGTAGAGCCGTATAACTCGGAAATTCATACCTGGTTATATCCTAAAACCGTTGCAGCGCTGAATCCATTGGAGCATCAAGGTCTGACTTGCTACTCTTTCTCGATATGGAGACCTTTGGAAACAAAGAAGCATACATGGGCTATCGCTATTACCGATGAGCACCTCCTTGAGTTTTCCTATATGCCCAGTACCAGCGGTGTAGATCACCTAGCGGATGACAATAACTTTGCCGAAGCGGCGGAAAGAACGGCGCGTGAGTTTGCTGAGAATATTGATATTACCCTGACGCCAGATGCTGAAAGGCAGCGGCAGGCGGCTTTAACTGAAGCCTCGACCTTGGCACAGCAGCGGGCCTAGATCTGGCCCGAAGTTTGTGTAGAGAAACTTACGATGCTAAAAAGACTGCTATTGTGGCCGCCCATTTATAAG
Organism: Microbulbifer maximicatervae (SeqCode); assembly: GCF_052467325.1. Classification (NCBI taxonomy): domain Bacteria; kingdom Pseudomonadati; phylum Pseudomonadota; class Gammaproteobacteria; order Cellvibrionales; family Microbulbiferaceae; genus Microbulbifer; species Microbulbifer maximicatervae (SeqCode). The sequence goes on along the minus strand of NZ_CP174310.1, from coordinate 2,993,940 downwards.
CGTCTGCCGGCCGCATGGCAGGCCAGTAAGCTGAATCTTTACGGTCCGAATTTTGAGCATGCCCCCTGGAAGGAAATTGACCTTTCCGGGATAAAGCTCAAGTTTAAAAATCCCCCTCAAACTGAGATGTTCCCAAATGATATCCGGGTGGAGGGGATGAATATCTACGATGATCAATCTTTTAGCCCCCCTTGGGATGGTGGCAGGACTAAAACGCTATATAAGAGTGGCTGGGTCTATACCGATGGCCTGTTCGGTGATGGGGTTGTGGGGGGCGGTACCCTGCAGATGATTATCCAGCGACGGGATTTAAAAAAATACGGTTTGCAGAGCCTGTTTATTCCTGAGCAGTTTGCAGTGATTTTGCTGGATGATTTGGCGAAAGATTATGGAGAGCGGAATAGAGAGCTGCGCGAAGGCGATTATCTGGAGCCCTACAATCCGGAAGTTGATGTTTGGCTATATCCCCAAACTGTTGAAGCACTGAATCCATCGGAGCATCGGGGTCTGGCGTGTTACTCGTTTCCTATATGGCAGCCATTCGAGATGAAAAGGCACACATGGGCTACCGCTATTACCGATGAACATATCCTTAAATTTTCCTACAGACCCAGCGCCAATGCTGTCAACCACTTGGCGGATGACAATAACTTTGCCGAAGCGGCGGAAAGAACGGCACGTGAGTTTGCTGAGAATATTTATATTACCCTGACGCCAGATGCTGAAAGGCAGCGGCAGGCGGCTTTAACTGAAGCCTCGAAATTGGCACAGCAGCGGGCCTAAACCTGGCCCGAAGTTTGTGCAGAGAGGCGGTGTGATGCTGAAGAAACTATTATTGTGGCCACCCATTTACCAGCGTCTGCCGGCCGCATGGCAGGCCAGTAAGCTAAATCTTTACGGCCCGGATTTTGAGAAAGCTCCCTGGAAGGAAATTGACCTTTCCGGGATCAAGCTCAAATTTAAAAATCCCCCTCAAACTGAGATGTTCCCCAATGATATTTGGGTGGAGCGAATGAATATCTATGATACTCGCAGCTTTGAGCAATGGGATGGTGGTGAAACCGAAATTGTCTATAAAAGCGGTTGGGTCTATACGGATGGTTTGTTCGGTGACGGGGTTGTGGGGGGCGGTACCCTACAGATGATTATCCAGCGCCGGGATCTGAAAAAATACGGTTTGCAGAGTCTGTTTATCCCCGAGCAGCTGGCCATGATTTTTCTGGATGATTTGGCACGAGATTACGAAGAGCGAAATAGAAAACGGCGCGAAGGTGATTACGTGGAACCCTATAATCCGGAAATTCATACTTGGTTATACCCCAAAACCGTTGAAGCTTTGCATCCAGCTGAGCATAGGGGGCTAACTTGCTATTCATTTTCTATATGGAGACCATTTGAACTGAAGAGGCACACCTGGGCTACCGCTATTACCGACGAACATATTCTTAAATTTTCCTATATGCCCAGTACCAGCGGTGTAGATCACCTAGCGGATGACAATAACTTTGCCGAAGCGGCGGAAAGAACGGCGCGTGAGTTTGCTGAGAATATTGATATTACCCTGACGCCAGATGCTGAAAGGCAGCGGCAGGCGGCTTTAAGTGAAGCCTCGAAATTGGCACAACAGCGGGCCTAAATCTGGCCCGAAGTTTGTGTAGAGAGACGGTGTGGTGCTGAAGAAATTATTATTATGGCCTCCCATGTACAAGCGCCTACCGGCCGCATGGCAGGCCGGTAAGCTGACCAATATATCAATTGGTTTATAAAATCAAACACCAATCTATTTTTATTAGCCACTAAAATAGGCAGCTTTACCCCTGCTCACTAACCGAATTTGATCGATGCTGTTTCAGGGATAGCTTTAGCAGAATCCAGGCATGGTAAATACTCCCCAAGAAGTACATCATTATGCCGAGTGCAACAAGAATGCCTGCTGGGATAAAGGCGTCGCTTTGTATGATCAAGCTAGAGAAATACTGGTACTCAAAAATATCGCCCTCATTAGATAGTTGAAAAATAAATAAGAAAAAATAGCTATACCAAATATTTGAATTTATTTTTCTAAAATGTTTTTTTTGTAGTTCAGATATGAAAGGTTTGCCGGTTTGTAGGTGTCGTATGCGATAAATAATGCAGGCTGAGCAAGAGGTGAATAGAAACGCAAGAAAACTTATCGCAAAGAGAGTGTTGGTGTTCTTCATATCCAAGTTGGATAGGTACTGGAGGTCAAGAATGTCGCCTTCGGTGTACACTTGATAGATAAATAAAGTTAAATATAGATAGCCGATATTCAAGAAAATCTTTTCAAGATGTTCTCTCGCTGGCTTTGAAATGGATAAATTTCTCATTGTTTTACAAATTTCTACTGCGCTGAATTATTAGTTGAAATAATTGTTTTCCCTAAATGCCATAATAACAATGGCCTTACTCGTTGCTTATTCGTCGCCAGTGGCTTGCCAATCCGAGTGGCGCAGGTCACCGGTTTGGTAGAAGTGGCGGATACTTTTGATATAGGCGAGGAAGTCTTTATTCTCTACCGCGAGGCGGCTGGCAATATCCCAGTCGATGGCGGCGCGTTCGCGGGCGGGGATCAGGATTTGGCTTTCCGCTGGGTTTTCGGCATCCAGCAGCATTAAGCCGATACCGTGGGCGGCGCTGAGCAAGCGCAGTTCTTTTAGGGTGTCGCTGCCCTCAATCTCGGCGGCGACCAGATAGCCCAGGTTGGCCCAGGAGGAGTTGGACAGGGCCTGGAAGAAGCACTCGCGGCTATTGGAACGGTTCAGCCGGCATTTGACTTCGAAGGACCAGAGGCGGGTGCGCTGGTCGGCGTATTGGCTGGCACAGGCGCGGATTTCTGTGCTCCAGCTGGCTGTGAGATTCTCCAGGGCGACAATATCCGGGTAGAGCCAGCGGTTGCCGTTCGGGCCCTTGTTATTGGAGCTGCGCTTTTCGTCGATACGCTTGCTGAGCAGGCTTAACTCCGCATAGAGGTATTCACCGAGCAGTGGGTAGAGCTGGGCCTCGCTGGGCTTTTTACTCGGGGGAGGAGTTTTAGTGGCGCTTGCCGGTGCGGATTCCGCGCGGGCGATTTCCTCGGTGGCGCTGGCCTCGCTGTAATAGAATTTGCGCGGCCGGGTTTCCAGGGTTTTTATCTGTGGGTGGATTTTTTGCAGGCGCGGGCGCGAGGCTGCAATCTCGGCGACGATCTGCTGCAGCAGCTCGCTTTGATTATTGAGGAAACTGCTGCGGGCCAGTTTGTCCGCGCAGGCTTCGGGGTGGAATTGCAGGATTTTTTCCGCGATCTGGCGGGCGCTCAGTGGTTGCTCGCGGTGTTCGCGCAGTATCTCAAACACGCTTTCGCGCAGTTTTAAGGCCATAATACTTCCTTGTGGCGTGCCCGGCAGGGGGCTGCCGGGGATATTTTTATTTCTTGCCGATTAGGCGGCTGTGGTTTTGCGGCGCTTGCGCGGGGCCGGTTTGGCGGCGGCGCGCTCGGCCTGGATTCGCGCCAGCAGGGCGGCGGCGCTGTTGTCGCCGCTAATCAAGTCCGGGTTGTCGCGGCGCCACTGCTCGGTCAGCTCGCCCCTAAACGCCTTGGCCAGGATCGACTGGCTAAGTTGCTCCACCTTGGCCAGGGCACTATTGACCTGCTGTTCGATTTTATCGGCGTAGGCGAAGAGATGCTCTACTTGCTGAACAATTTCTTTTTGCTCTTCTGTACTAGGGAGTAAGATTGGCATCTCCTTCATCGAACGAACATTGAAATGTTGTTGAGCCACGCCAACTTGGTTTGCGGCAACATTTCTCTGTGCGACCTCTGAGTTCATGAAGATACAACCAAACCCAGAAATAAGTCTGTTTCCAGGCCGGGCAATAACTAGGTCTGAGCAATTAGCAACTCCTAGATTCTTAGGTATTACACATGTTGTTCCTGGAGCGCCAGAACGGACAATAGCAAGATCACCCTTTTCAAGCCTGGATTTAATAATTTTCTGGTGAAATTCTTCCGAAATGTACAGTAGATTTTTTTCTGAAAACCGGAAAGGCCTAATATTTTGTGACCTTAGAAATGGAATTCCGGATTCCGTGTATTTATCAGACATTTTTCCAACATAGCCAACAGTTATTTCATCGCAAACTTCAAAAAAAATTGTATCTTGCCAGGACTCTATTTCTATTTTTTTTGTATCTCGCCATTCTTTAGTTAACTCCCCACTAACCGCCGCCGCCAATACCGCTTGGCGAAAGCGTTTTAGGATCTGCGGGATGCGTTGCAGGCGGGCTTTGCTGCTCTCCACCTGCGCCAGTAAGCGGTCGAGTTTTTCGGCGATTACTTTTTGTTCAGCTAATGGGGGGAAAGTTAATTCAGTAGCTTCAAATTTCCCTTTAGTGACATGTCGCAGACCCACCCCGCCATGAGCACCGTCAATTAGGATGTCAAGGGTTTGATTTATCGCATATCGTAAAAATATTTTATTTATAAATTTTTTATTATATGAAACTTTAAATATATGCTGGTTCAGTGCGGCAGTTGCAGCTTTCCATTCGTGCGCGCCAAAAGACGTGCCTGGAGTTCCTGACCATGCAAAAAGTAGATCGCCCGGGTTTATCTTATGTTTGTCTGCTAGTTCACCGTCAAAATAATTAAATTTTGCGTTTGAGTTATTTAAATTTTGAATTCGAATAATAGGTAAGCCTTGCTCTGACCATTCACTAGACTTGAAAGCTCTACCATTAAATAAATTGCACAGGTCACCAACCTTTACCAATTGCCAGCTTGAGGGCCGATTGTGCTTCATACGGCCTCCGTACGTGTAAGGTTGAGAATATGGGAGAGGTGCATCTCGCTTTTACTAATCTCTTCTTCACTTCCCAACTCCCGCATTAACCCATCCAATTCCCCCAAGGCCTGCACCAGCTCCCCCATGGCCTCAGCAGCCAACTCCGCCGGCTGCGGCAGCTCACTGGCATCGATACTGTCGGCATCCTTAAGCCAGCTGATATCCAGGGAATCGCCTTTTTGCTCGGCGATCCAGTCGCGGGAGAAGCGGCGCCAGCGGCTGTTTTCTATGGTCTGTTCGGCACCCTTATCACTCCCATTACTTTCAGCACAAAAGGACCAGTCGCCCTCGCTGCGCCTGCTGGTGCCATCGGGCTTGTTGCCGTAGCATTTTTCAAACGGCTTTAAGTGTTCCTCTCTAAACGGGCTGCGCTTGCCGAAGCTGGGGATATTGGTGCGCAGGTCGTAGACCCAGGTGTGTTGGGTGCAGTTTTCCTCCTGGTAGGGGTCTTTGGCGGAGCCCTTGTTAAAAAACAGCACATTGGTTTTCACCCCGGCGGCATAAAAGATGCCGGTGGGCAGGCGCAAAATGGTGTGCAGGTTGCACTTGTGCATCAGGTCGCGGCGGATTTCGGTGCCCACGCCCGCTTCAAACAGCACGTTATCCGGCAGTACCACGGCGGCGCAGCCACCGGGTTTGAGGGTGCGGTAGATATGCTGCACAAAGGCCAGCTGTTTGTTGCTGGTTTTATAGGTGAGGTCGTCGCGGCTGATACTGGCCTCGCCGCCCTTGGCGGTGCCAAACGGTGGGTTGGCCAGCACGATATCCACCGGCTCCAGGCTGGCGCCGGCCTGGCCGAGGGCATTGCCCAGATGCACCACGCCTTCGGCATCGCCCTCCATACCGTGCAGCAGGCAGTTCATCAGGGCCAGGCGGCGGGTACTGGGGACCAGCTCGATGCCGATAAACGCTTTGTTTTTCTGGAAGTGCTGGGCCTCGCCATTCAGGTCGAACAGCTCGTCGGTGTGGTCCTTGATATAGCGGTCGGCGGCAATCAGGAAGCCGCCGGTGCCGGCGGCGGGGTCCTGGATCACTTCGCCGGCCTCGGGTTTGACACAGCGCACCATGGCGTCGATCAGGACGCGGGGGGTGAAGTACTGGCCGGCGCCGGATTTGGTCTCGGTGGCGTTCTTCTGCAACAGGCCCTCGTAGAGGTCGCCGAGGCCGTCTTTCTGTGCGCTGAACCAGTCGATCTGGTCGAGGGATTTGATCATCTGCTCCAGGTGGCGGGGCTCGCGCAGGCGGGTCTGGGCGTCGGCGTAAATGGCGCTGATCAGCGGGTCCTCGTGGGCGATATCGCCGTTGGCGTGGCGGCCGGTGGACAGGGCGAGCAGTATGCGCTTGTAGTCGTTCAACAGATTGATACCGGACTGGCGGTTGAGATCGGTCCAGCGGCAGCCCTGCGGCAGCGGGTGTTGCTTGAGAGCGCCGCTCTCGGTGTTCTCGTGCACCATCTTGATAAACAGCAGCAGCACCAGTTCGGTGACATAGTCGGAGTAGTTGATGCCGTCGTCACGCAGTACGTCGCAGAGGTTCCAGAGTTTCTGCACGATATGGTTGTTGGTCATGGGTTTTAAACTTCCTGTTGGCGGGGGAGCGGGGCTCCCTGGCAAATATTGAGTAGTTGGGGAAAGGCGTAAATGGTGGGCGTGCGGCCCTGGCCCTGGCGCAATATGCTCAGGGGCCCCTGTGTTTGGCTGAGTTGGCGCAGCAGCCCCTGTAGGGTCTGTTTGTTAATCTGGTTGCGCCGGGCAAAATCGGCGGCATTAAAAATGGGCTGGTCGAAGATGCCGTCTAATAACTGTGGGCTGTGCTGGGTGTGGGTAATCTCGCGAATCTGGTTTTTGGTGGTCTCGTACAGGGCCATAATGCGCCGCACCTGCAATAGGTTGGTATGGGCCTGTTGGGTAATGGCCTCCAGGAAAAACTGAATCCAGCCGCTCCAGTCGTTGTGGCGGGAGATATTGGCGAGCCGCTGGTAATACTCTTCGCGGTGGGATTCCAGGTAGGCGGAGAGGTAAAACATGGGGCTCGATAGCCGCTGGCGGGCGTAGAGAAACAGGGGAATTAGCAGGCGGCCAATGCGTCCATTGCCATCTTTAAACGGATGCAGCAGTTCAAATTGGGCGTGCACTATGGCGGCCTGTGCCAGTACATCGAAGTCCTGATGCTGCAGGTATTCCTGCCAGTGTTGCAGGTGGTCCGCTAACTGTAACGGGTTGGGGGGCACAAAGGTGGCCTGCTCCAGGGTACAGCCGGCATGGCCAATCCAGTTTTGATCCCTGCGGAAGTGCCCGGGGGATTTGTCCTGCCCGCGCACATTGTCGAGCAGGATTTCGTGCAGCTGGCGCAGCAGACTCAAGCTGATCGGGCGCCCAGCCTGTAGGTGTTGCTGGGATAACAGCAGGGCTTTGCGGTAGTTGCGGACTTCATGAATATCGGCACTTTTACGCCCTTCAAAGTGCTGCCCGGCCTCTTGCTCCAATACTTCTTCCACCGTCGCCTGGGTGCCCTCAATCTTTGAGGACAATACGGCCTCCTGCTGGGTCAGGGGCGATAGCATCACGGCGGGATTGATAATGCCCTGTAGCAGGCCGCTGTATTCGGCGAGCTTGGCGTTTGCCTCACCTACCGGGGTAATCAGGCGTGCGTAATCCAGTTGCTTCAGGGGCAGGGCGTCGGGGGTGTAGGGATTCATGGGTATATGGCTGCTTGGCGTGTATTTTTCCACTGTGTTCAGGCACTACAGGCCCCGTGGCACTATACCAATGGCCCTATTCGTTGTGTATCAAATGCTGGCAAATTTGATATGAGAGGGGGCTTGTGTGGGGTGTCTCATATACAAACCCTCTTGCGTATCAAAAATCTGGAAATTTAATACATAATTGGGGTGGCTTATGCTGGCACCGGCTTGAGGGTTGCCCAGACGGCCATATTCAGCTCCTCTAATACCGTGTCGAGCTGGTCGTCCAGCACCTTGTCCAGCTGGCGGGCGCCGCCCTGGAAGGCGGGCAGTTTGTCAATGGTGTCGCGGTCGATAATCACCTCGTGGGTCAGCTGTTTGGCCAGGCGCTCCAGCCAGCGGCGCTGGGCAGTTTTCCAGGGGTGGCGGGCGTAGATTTTCTCCATGGCCGCCGCCACGCGCTGGGCAAAGGGCACCAGGGCCTCCCCCAGGGCGGCGCGGCGGATATGTCCGATAATACTGGCGGCGATATCCCGGTTGGTCTGGTTGCGCACGGCGGCCTGTAATTTGGCCTCGGTGTAGCCGTGGCTATCTAGCAGCAGCTTGATCTCCTTGAGCTGGGCACGGGTGAGGTCGCGGGGGCGCTTGGCGACCACGGTGATGGCGGCGGACTCGTTAATCTGCTCGCCAATAAAACGGGTGAAGCTGTCGAGGTAGTCCTCGGGCTTGCTGTGCTCGCCGTAGCCCTGGCTGCGTTCGAGGACTTCATCTGCGTGTGTGGAGATCACCGGATGGCGCTCGCTGCCGAGCAGGGCTTTCACTTCGGCCAGCTGATGCAGCAGGCCGCCGTGCTGGTTGAGAAATTCGGCGGCTTTGTGTGGGCCGAGGCCGTGCAGGTGGCTGTGCAGGGATTTGGCGGGGACACCCCAGCTCTGTTCCAATTCATTGAGCTTTTCCCGCAGGGCCGGGCGCTTCTCTGCGCTGTTCTCCGCTTTGCGCAATACCCGCATGAGTTTTTGGCTGAGCTGGCTCAGGACCACATCGGCCTGGCTGTCCATGCCCGGTTCGCCGGGGCTCTGTAGGGCGCGCTGCAGTTGCTCTGGGTCGGTGAGTTCGCCGGCCAACTGCTCCAGGGTGATATTGGGGTCTTTGACCAGGGGTTTCATGGTGTTGACGTTTTGCAGCGCTGCGTAAATATCTACGGGGTCGTAGATGCGAAAGAACGGTTTTGCCGATTTCATCGCAGCGGCGGGTGGCGCGGCCGATCATCTGTTCGTAGAGAATGCGCGAGCGCACCCGGCGCATAAAGACCAGGTTGCAGATTTTGGGTACGTCGATGCCGGTGCTGAGCAGGTCGACGGTGATGGCGATATTGGGGTAGCGCTCGTTTTTATACTGGCGAATTAACTGTTTGACGCTGGGACTTTGCCCGGTAATTTTGGCCACGGCGGCCTGGTTGTAGTCGTCGCCGCAATAGTCGCCAAAAGCTTGGTCCAGCAAGCTTTTGACTCTGTCGGCGTGGCTGTCAGTGGTACAGAAAATCAGGGTTTTCTCCCCGCCGAGCGGGTCCAGCTCCTGCGCCAGTTGCTCGCAGATCACCCGGTCAAAGTTTTCGTTAATCACGCGGCGGTTAAAGGCGTCCACGTCGAAGTGCAGTTCGTCTTCCAGTTCGGCGCTGTCTATTTCACCGGTTTGGGTGTCCACCGTTTCCACGGTGCTGCCGGGCGCAAAGGTGATGCCGTTTTTACTGAGCAGGGTTTGGTAGCGAATGGGGGGCTCGTGGTCGATCAGCCAGTCATCGGCAACAGCCTCGCGGTAGGAGTAGGTGTATACCGGCTTGCCGAAAATTTCGCTGGTGTGTTTGGCGGGAGTGGCGGTGAGGCCTACTTTCACCGCGTCAAAATAGTCCAGCACGCGGCGGTAGCTGGATAGATATTGGCTGGCATCGCGGGTGGCCAGTTCGCCTTCAGTCATCTCCTGGTCGAGGGTGTAGCCTCGGTGGGCTTCGTCCACGATCAGGCAGTCGTAGTGATCTACGGTGGGGGGCGTTTCACTGGCGAACAGGCGGTTCACCATGGCCTGCACGGTGGCGACCTGGATGCGGGTTTCCGCCTCGACGGCCATATCACCCAGCTCGGCCAGGTTATAAATTTTGGAGATGGGGTGGTTCTGCTCCAGCGGCGCTTCCTTAAAGGCATCCTGGGCCTGCTCGCCCAGAGCGGTGCGGTCCACTAAAAACAGGATGCGGTTAAAGCGTTCGGCTTTGAGCAGGCGGTACATCAGGCCGATCACGGTGCGGGTTTTGCCGGTGCCGGTGGCCATGGCCAACAGGGCGCGGCGTTGGCCGGAAGTTATCGCAGCTTCTGCGGCGAGAATGGCTTTTTCCTGGTAATCGCGCAGTTTGAGGTAGCCAAAAGGTTCCCGCTTGAGTTGATCTTCGGCGTCCTGTTTGCTGCGCTGGAGTCGATCGAGCAGGCCCTGGGGGCTGTGGAAATTGGGCAGGGCGTGGGCGCGATTTCTGGGGCTGCGTACATCCCGAAACCAGATACCGGACAATTCCTGTATCTGTGGCAGGTAGGGGCGCCCATTGCCGGAGTAGACAAACGGTACTAAATAGTGGCCGCTGTGGTTGTCTGGCCAAGCAATGGTGCGCCCGGCAAACTCCCAGGCACTGGTGAGCGGCGCTTGTATAACGATATTGCGGCTGTAACCTTCGGCCTGGGGAATCTTGCCGGCAACATTTTTATTTTTCCGCTTTGCTTCCACTACCGCGATGGGCATCAGGCCGACAAACAGCACATAGTCTGCACGCCCTTTGTTAGTCGGCCATTCGGCGATGGCCCTATTGATACCTTTCTCTGGGCGTGCGCCTTTGGCGTATCTGAGTTCCTCTGTATCTACCTCCCAGCCGGCATCGGTGAGTTGTCGGTCGATCAGGATGCGGGTGAGATCTTCGTCGAGATCGAGGTCGAGCTTTACCGCCCTGGTTTTGCGCACGGCTTCTTTGCGCTGGCCGACCCTCTCTTTGGCCTCGCTTGCAGTCAGCTGTTTTTGCAACGCCTGGATTTTGTCTTCGTAGCCGCGCTTGGTCTCTTGCAGGGCCTGTTCGTGAGCGGCGACCTGAGCGGCATTGGCGCGCGCCTCTTCATCCATGGCCAGGGCCAGGGACTCGTAGTCGGACTTCTCCTGGGCGATCAAGTCGTTGAGCTTTTGGCTGGAGTCGAGCTGTACGTTGGCCTCTGTCAGCTCGCTGCGCAGCTGTGCGATTTTTTCGTGCAGTTGGTGGAGATCTTTACTGGGGTCCTCGGGGGCCTGGAAACGGCCCGCTTTAAATTGAGCACCGTTGCGGCCAAAGGCGCGGTGAAACCAAACGGCCAGACAGCGGGCTACACGCAGGCCATCCATGGCCTCTTTGTGCCGGGTTTTGAACTGGTGCGTGGCGCGGTTGCCCTCGACGCGCAGGGTGCGAAACAGCTGCCGCACCGCCGGCTCAAAGTTGAGCTCGCGCCCCAGCCGTTCCACCAGTTCCAGCTGTGTGGTTTGCTCAGTAAATGCCACTCCACTGATGCTGGCGATATGCTGGGCGAGCGCTTCCCCCAGCTGGCGCAGCTTGATCAGGGTGGTATTGGGATCGCTGCTGAAGGCGCGCTCGGCGGCGCAGGCTAATTGAACAAAAAGGGGGTCGTGCTCGGCAAGAAAACCGAAGTTGTCGGATTGACAGGGCTCTATCGCTGACACATTCCCTCCAATGGCTGTTCAGCTGGTGTAAGGAAGGCTAAGGCTCGCTACCACTTGGCTTAGCGCTTATTTTTTTACCTTTATACGACGGTGATGCTACCTGAAATTGGCGGATTGTTTAACTATTAGGCGGGAAAGGGGGTTAAGGGGCGCTGTTGGGGTTTATCGATGGGATCAATCGGGCGGGAAAAATAGGGGCTCCATCGGAGCCCCTATTAAATGATTTAATCCTGGAACAGTGACAACCACTGCTCCGAATCCAAGGCAGCACTTTTCCCATCTTTACTGTAAATCGCATCTGCCAGCGCCTGCTTGTGCGCTTGCATATCGATGATTTTTTCTTCGACGGTATTCTCACAGATAAATTTATACACAAAGACCGGTTTGTCTTGGCCGATACGATATGCGCGGTCGGTTGCCTGGTTTTCTACTGCCGGATTCCACCAGGGATCGTAATGAATAACCGTATCGGCAGCGGTAAGGTTTAGGCCTACCCCTCCTGCTTTTAAGCTGATCAGGAATACGGGAACATCACCATTTTGGAAAGCGTCAATTGCTTCCTGGCGTTTGCGCGTGCGCCCGGTGAGTTTTACATAGGGTATGGCTTGACCTTCTAGGGCAGTTTCAATTTTGCCGAGCATCTCGGTAAATTGGGAGAATAAAAGTATCTTGCGGCCTTCCTCCACCATTTCCGGGAGGATGTCCATCAGTGCTTCCAGTTTGGCCGATTGTTTAACCTTTTTTGCCTTTTCCAGTTTGACCAGCCCGGGATCGCAGCAAATTTGTCGCAGCTTTAATAGGGCATCCAGGATCTCAATATGAGAGCGATTTAGACCTTTCTTCTTCATCAGGTCCCTAACCCGCTTCTCCATCACCGAGCGTACGGTTTCGTAAAGCGCGGCTTGGGCGGTATCGAAAGTCACCCGTTGGATAATTTCTGTTTTCGGCGGCAGTTCAGTGGCCACTTCTTGTTTGGTGCGGCGTAAAATAAATGGGGAGATTCTCTGGTTCAGAGTCTGTTGCTTGTGCTCATTAGCCTGCTTCTCAATGGGGGTGCGATAAAGCCCATTAAACCTTTTCTGGCTGTGCAGAAAACCAGGCATCAGGTAGTCAAACAGTGCCCACAACTCGCCCAGGTGGTTTTCCAGTGGCGTACCTGTCATGCACATTTTGTGCTTTGCACTTAGAGTACGGAGTAATTGTGCCGCTTTTGATTTGGGATTTTTAATCACCTGGGCTTCATCGAGAATCAATAGATGAAAATCATACTCTTTTAATATTTCACTATCCCGCACAATCAACGGGTAGGTGGTTATGACCAGATCAGACTTGGGAATGAGTGAGAAATCCTCATGCCGGTCACTGCCGTGAAGTAGTAGCGCTTTTAATGTTGGAGTAAAGCGCAAGGCTTCGTTGAGCCAGTTACCCACCAAGCTGGTGGGTACAACCACCAGGGCGGGGGCAGTTAAGCGGCGGCTCTCTTTTTCTTTGAGAATATGAGCCAATCCCTGCAAGGTTTTACCCAGGCCCATGTCGTCGGCCAAAATACCATTCATATCGAGCTTGCGCAGGTGTTGCAGCCATTCAAAACCCGCTTGCTGGTAGGGGCGTAATTGTGCTTTCAGTGCCCTGGGGGGTTTTACACTTTGCGGGCCCTTTTGTAGATTCTTGGCCAGGGCTTTTAGATCTTTATTGCCCTGCCAGGCTGAATCGGCATGCGGCAGCTCCGGCATAGCAAACCTGGGTACCTTGAGGCTTTGGGACTCGCTGTCATACCACTCTTCTAAAACGGCATATAAATTGCGGAATAGTGCACTGGGCAGACGAATATACTGGTCTGAGCCGAGGGGAACTAATATGTCTTCTTCATCAGCGGCCGCATAACCCGATTCCAAATACTGTAATATTAGCGGCGCCAGGTGAATGGGTTGACCTTCAATATCTACGGTAGCACTCAGGGAAAACCAGTCATTGTCAGACTCTTCTGTTTGCCATTCCCAATCTTCAACCTCGTGTACTTTTAATGAAAAATCATCCTCGAACTCGATTATCCAGCCCGCTTCCTCAAGTCTTGGGATACCCTCGTTGAGGAAATCGTGCCAGCGCTCAATAGGCGTTTGACCGGTTTCGCCATCATCGAAGAACAGAGAGATCTCACCGGCTTCATTAGCTCCCAAGCTCCACTGCCATTGCATAAGATCCTTCAGTACAGCGATTTCGTGATGAAAATTTCGCTCCAATTTATAAAGCTTATCTTGTTGAGAGTAGATATTAGTTTCTGGGCGATTTTCGGCAAGTATTTCTTTTGCACGGATTACTACCGGGCCATACTTAATGTGAAAATTGGCCGTGTGAATACTTTCAATCTCTCCCGGAATGGGGATCGATTTAAGGGTTAAGACCGGCCTTAGTGAATCGCCTACCTGTATAATAGGCAGTGATTTTGGTGTGGGTAAATGTTCACTGCCATAGTGACTATTAAGAAAGGTAATAGCACTGCCCATTTCTTTTTTGGAAATGGCTGGCATTGTTGCAAAGTCATTTAAAGCTCCACCACCCACCGGGCTTATGATAGGACCAATGATGTCTTCTTGTGGTGAAAAATAGCAAGGTGGCTCGGTGGGGATTAGTTTCCAGTCATCGGGAAGGTCAGGCACATCTAATTGCAGCTGTGCACCGTTATTACTTTCTTCCCAGTTGAGCTCCAGCTTGACTGCGTCCCCCCCATGAATCGGAGTTAGAGAATCGATATCGCTGAAGAAACGTCCACTGTCTAGCAGGCTTCTCAACAGAAGCGCACCTTCCTCTCCAGATATGGTTTTCTTGAAAAAGGACTGTGACAGCAGTTGTTGAAGGCCAAAAATTCTCTGGTCGATTTTTGATATGGCAAGGCTGCTGTTGATATGGAAGTATTCTCGCTGGGGCTTACCATAGCCGCCTTTTTTGAGTGGACGGGCAGAATAGACATTAATCCTGGCATGTGCAGGGGAATACCGATCATCCCAATCCAAGGTATATAGCAGGTCTCGTTGTGCTGGTGAATCAAGCACGAGTTCACGCTGTTTCCCTGTAACATTGTTTTGCCAATGCTCCCAGGTTGTACTATTTGAGACCCGTCTGGGTGTCTTCTGGACTTCATTAACCGCTGCCATCAGTACAGCGGCGACATGTTTGCAGTTGTACCCCACTGGACAGGAGCACTCGCCATCAATTTCGAATCCCCCCAAAATAGGGTCTTCGACTATTTCTATAAGTTGTTTGTAGTGGCTGGCATAGGAACCCCTTACCCTCCCGGTGATGGTTTTGCCATCGTGGGAAACATTAAATTCCTGAACTTTGCCGTTTCGAAAGTAATCTTTTCCCCTAACCAGGCTATTACTAGGGAGTTGCTGGGAAATGCTTCTAAAATCTATCGGGATGTTCATTTATTTTGGAATTGCCTAATACTAGCCGGTTAGCGATTACAGTTCTAAGAGAGTCTTTTGTGTTAATGGTACTTGCTTTTAAACGTAGGGGTAAGTAATCGGGAGCTTGTCGGTACCAAACTCCCGGTATAGCGTCTAATTAACCGGCGGCCTATTCGGGTAACGTGTGTCGGGGTAAGAACTTCTGATACTGAAACGCCGCGCCCAACATACACAGTCCCACTAACATACAAACGACTATCTTTTGTATTAGTGAGAAGTCCTGCATATCCCAGAGCACAATCTTCAGTGCAGCTATGCCATAGATAATTAGTGATAACTTGAGTAACTTCTGGGTTTCAGGCTTTAATGTCTGGAACAGCAGTAGGGTCGCATGCACAACGAGAGCGAAAGAAACTGCCGGTAGCCACATGGCATCAAATAGCTGTGCTAATAGAGCTACGTAAACAATAATCGCGGTAACATGCACCAGCCACATATTTGCTATTCGATGACCAGACCAAACGGCTCTTGTAGGCAGGGTTTTGTGGTAAACCAGCAGGACAGCGATGCCAAGAGAGACTAGGTTATAGGCTCCAATCCACTCTGCATTGTGCGATTTTACAATGACAGCTCCGACTTGAATCAGTGTGATTAATTCAAAAATACCCAGTGTCAGCATGTAGAAGGGCGTTAGCTGGTTGCGTACAGGTGCCAGCTTGGGTTGGCCGAAAAAGAGGCTCCCAAAATAGAGCTGAGTGAGTAGTAATGACAGTACATAGTCACGAGTCAAAGTGTAACTGACAGCTATCAGTACTGCTGCAAAATAGTAGAAGGCCAGCGGGAATACAGGCTTCAGTGCCCAGTGGATAGCTTGCTGCCACTCCCTACCTGCGGGAGATCGCTTTAAGCCCTGGCCAAGCCATATGAGCCCTATGAAGCTGGCGACTCCCAGCAATAGCCCCTCCATCGCCTTGCCCTGCCAGCCGACAAACTCTTGTAGGAGACAACCGCCGATAGTGATAAGGCTTGCAGCAGAAATCAAAATGCGAAATTCTTGTTTTAGATGTTCCATCCGCAGCCATATGTAGAGGTATAGGGCAATACCACACGAGAACCACATAGCAACAGTGAAGTAGTCACTGGCCTTATACAGTATGGTAGGTAAGGCAATAATGGGCAGTAAAGCGTAAAAGAGTTTACGCAGTGCCAATGCCAGCTTCTGCCCTGGTGATTGTATATTCAGCTGGTGATAGAGCTCGGCAATCAACCAAAGCGCCAGGAAAGCTTCAACACTGGCGATTTTGCCGTAGGGAATTTGATCATAGAAATGGAGGTTGCCCACAACTGATGCACTGGCCAGTAGTGGAATAAACAACAGAAGGTAATGCCAGAGGCCGAGCCACTCGCTAAATGCTGAATTCATACGTTGGCTGCGCCAGATCAGGAAAGTCATTGGCAGTGGTGCAAGCAACCACATTCCCTGTGGCCAGATAATACCTACCGATAACAGGAAGCTAGCCGATAGAAGCAGCCCAAAAGCATTATCGGCAACAAGGGTGAAACCTTGCTCTGCGGGAGTGGTTTTTCCTGCACTATGGCGCAATAGCTGAGTGAGGGCAAAGGCAGCGGCACTTAGGGTCAGCCAATTTGTCCAGCCTGCGCTGACGTCAAGGGATAGCAGAAGTGGTGCTGGCACCAGACTTTCAGCTACCCATACCAGGGCTTGCAAAAACAAGGTTATACCGGCTAAGGCAAGGGCGATATAGCCCTCACAGCGCACGCTGATAAAACCGAAATGTAGACCGAGGTAAATCAGTAGGAGTCCTTCAATACACCAGACGATACCCAACAATTCGGGGCTGCAAAGAGCCAAAATAGCCAAGCCTGCTAGCAAGCCCCCATGGAGTAATGCCATTGCGAGGATACTGCGGGCTGAGTCACTATCAGTACCGTAGCCGAATAACGGTCGAGAGCAGATAGCGAGCGCCGCCCAGGGCAAAAGGTTGAACAACCAAATTACCCCCAGGGCGTTGCTAGAAGGGGTCAAAGACCAGCTTATATGGATAAATAGCACCAGGTTGGCTACCAGCATACCGATGCGTTTCCCATCCAACTCCCTGCCACTAAGTCCACTTAAAATGTAGTGAGCAAAACCATAGAAGAAACCATGAACTATCAGCAATAGGCTCCAGGTAGAGGTAGACTCCCCCAGATTCGCGACCGAGAACTCGAACATGCCAGCACTCAGTGCCATAGTGACCAGTGCGAGCTGAGGCCAGTGAATCAGCTTGGATAAATGGAGCATGGCGAGAGCGAGAACCAACAAGTAGCTTAGATATACAACAGCAGTTGGATCAACATGATTAGCCACCTGTGGCATGGTGGCGCCGCCCAATAAGGTCACCATGGAGACAACCCGGGTCTCAAACAGCAGGGCAAGTAAATAGGAGATCGATGTCGTTGCTACTAATAGTCCGACCCCGACTGGAATCGGGACTAACTGATAGTATGGCCCGGCAAAATAACCACACAAATAAAGGAGTATGACCCCGAGTGCGATTAGCCCGGAACCATAGTCAGCCATATTGGGCATACGCCGTCTAAACGTTACACCGCCCACAGTGGTTGCCGCCGCGACTAGGAAGCCAAGAGTCACTTTACCGGCGGGGCCCAGGTAGGCATTGAAAGAAAACTGCAATAGGTAAGCAAAGCCAAACACCAATGCCAATATACCGGCAGCCGTCATAAAGAAGACCGGAGCCTTCCCCTGGTTTTGATAGTGCCGGTAGAAGCTCATCAAGGAACCCCAAACCCGGTTCAGTGGTTCCAGGGTAGGTTCTAATAGGCTCGGTAGTTCCTCAGATATCCATTTAGCCAATTTACTTGGTTTGCCCACGCTTTGGGGGCGTGGCGTGGAGATAGTATTCTTCGGATGGACTGGAACTGTAGGAGGGGAAGTTGTTTGGTCTGGTTCTGGGGACTTAGAGTGGGCGGGCCCCATCAACTGAGCCAGTTCATCCTCTGGATTATCCTCTATCGGGAGCTTGGCTGCTAACTGATCCGCTGTATCTTGCTGAAGCTGTGCTTCTAGAGCGGATAACCGCTGTTCGAATATCTCAAGACGACGGCGATTGTCCCGCTCCAGTAGGGCCAATTCTGCGCGAAGTGATTGAAGTTCACTTTCCATAACTTGCTCTAAGTACTTTTCTCCGAGGCTACATTGACCTGAGCAGCGGAACAAGTAGTTATATTGCTGTATTCATTTGTTCAATTAATTTTGATAAATGTATCACTATTTGTTATGTAAGTATTCGCAAGCTGTTCGTTGACAACTATTAAAATAGTAAGAAAATTCAGTACAGTGAAGATTGTTATTTTTGTTCTGTCCGTGTTTACCGTGGTTGGGTCAAGAGAGATCGTTTGTCGTCACTAAGCTTAAGTAGCCAGATTGATCTCGATAAGATAGTCCTTTCACCATATGGAGCTTACCAAAACTACTTTTTCTATATTTTTGCTTTTTTGCACTTGATATTTCAATGTAAAAAAATCAGTTGACCCTCTGGAGTTCAAAATATATAAGTCCCGTCGGATTAAAGACTAAATGATTAAAGGTTTCACGAAGAAAAATGGAGGCAAGATTTCAGTATTTCCCTGGTCGGATGCTAATAATTATTGCTTATCATCATTCCCGTATTGTCAGTTGTTAACCTCTGGTACAACTTTGTAAGTTTGTATCAGATAAAACAGTAAACAATCCCTAATTGTAAAAATTGTCAGTTATTATCATGAATTTTCAAAGAGCCATTCCCGCAGAAAGATCGCATTCACTTGGGATGGCAGCAGTACTTGATACTTTGCCATTAGCAATAGCCGTAATTCCATGGGGGATTCTTTGTGGTTCTTTAGGAATTAAAATGGGCTTGAGCCCACTAGAATCACAGCTAATGTCCTTGCTGGTATTTGCCGGGGCAGCGCAGTTATCGGCTCTTTCCATTATTGGTGTGGGCGGTGGTCTTTCTTCTATCCTAGGTAGTACGGCAGTTGTAAGTTCTCGCCATCTACTCTACTCTGCGACTTTTAGAGGTGAAGCTTTAAAGCTGCCTCTATACAAGCGAATTGCATTTGCATTTCTTCTTACGGATGAAATGTTTGCAGTTGCCGAGAATAAAAAGAGAACACTTGGATATTTCTCATTTGAGTATGCACTAATATCCGGATTTACTTTCTACTTAATATGGAATCTATCTACCTTTGCAGGAATTATAGCCGGAAAGGGTATCCCCAACCTGGAGGCACTTGGGTTGGAATTTGCAATTGCCGCAACTTTTATTGCTATGGTCGTTCCAAATATTAAATCTCGAGCTACTCTCATAGCTGTTTTGGTTTCGGCAGTGAGTTCAGTAATATTTCATATTTATGCAGTATCCAATGGGTTGCTATTTTCAGGATTGATGGGTATGTGTATAGGCTATCTACTGGAAAACAAGGCTGAGGAGGAAGAGGTATGAGTATATATACCATCCTAGCAATGTCTGCTATTACTTTTTACATGCGTTATGCTTTCTTTATAAAGAATCTTCCAATAAAGTTAAACAATAATACTCAACGTTTTTTAAGGTTTACTGCACCTTGTATATTGGCCTCAATGGCGGCTCCAATTGTTTTTGGAGAGGTTGAACTTTCCAATTCCGATCTAACTAACCCCTTCCTTGTGGCAGGTCTATTCACTATTTTAGTTAGTTGCGTGATTAGAAATACTCTTGCCGTTGTCTTTCTTAGTATATTTGCGTTTTCAGCAATGAAGTTCTTCTTTGGCTAATTAAGTATATTTCTATTCAGGTAGGATTGAAGTTTTTGTTTCGGATAGTTTTAGCTGTTTAGAATGAAAGGGTATGAGAAGCAAGTTATTCTGGGCCTCCTTAACTATGCTGAAGTTAGGTCAATTCAATTGCTATTGGTAAGGTAGCTAGGGAGCCCCTGAATAGCTCCGTAATGCCTCTGCGGGTCTTGAAGGGTGCTGATGTTAGGCGCAGCTCGCCGCGAATGGCCGTAGCCCTTTGCAAGAGCTGCAACGCAGCAGATGCGGCCTTCAAGGCCCGCCCTTCGGGGCTTGCAGAGCGATTCACACTCCGCGTTGCGACTTCTTGAAAGGTCTAGACATTCCTGCAAAGCCGCGCCTTGATTGTGAACCGCTCTGCATGCCAGAGGTATCACGGAGCTATTCAGAGGCTCCCTAGGTATCAGCTTTAATTGAGTTGGCCTCTTGCTAATGGCTTAAGTATTATCAGGAGTTAACTGAATAGTTTCACGATAGCGTGCAAGCTCATCTAAAAGCCACTGTTGGGATTCTTCTTTGGGTTGGTCTGCACACTGTATATGATAAGGTTTGCCGCTAAAAGTGCTTGCGCTGGCACTTAGTTTAATAAAATCCTCAGCGCTATCAATTTTATTGGAGAAATACTTGTATTTTTTCTCCATATGCTCCACGGCTTCCTGGCTGGTATGCTTGCTATCATTACGGATAAATGTGCACTCTGAAGCCGAAACAAACTCCATCAGATGATTTATCTCCTTGGTAGCTGTGTCAGCCTGAACCAGGGCTGGGAGCATACTCAGAGAGAGAATAGTGAGTGAATTTGAGAAGCTTTTAATCATTTTCCCATTCCTTGGCTATGGAAATCAGGATAGTCCACTAAGCGGACTTGAAAGAGTTGGAATAGAGCCCCGGAGGGGCTCTACCAGAAACATATATCAAGGCCTATAGTTTGGAGCTTTAGATGTTCTTGGTAACCACTACTTTCGCGGTGCACTGAACACTTTTACTGCCTTCCTCTCCAATAACTTCAGAGGACTCGGTCAAGATTTGAGAGACTGAAAGTTCAGAGGCAGAGATAACCTCCATCATTTCCTTTTTGCAGTTGGTGATATTGATAGCATTGGATATGGCTGGGTCATAGCTAATTTTGTGAGAAAAGTCTCTCTCTTCTTCACCATTGCGGCTTCTCTTGATACTTTGGAACGCATCTTTGCCCGCATCTACTGTGTCCCCGATAACGTTGCCAGGTTGTACTTCGAGTTTCATACAGGAGGTAGTAGCAATGGCCAGTGCAATAATGCTCAAGATTTTTTTCATTTTTTAGCTCTATAAAATATAAAAGCTTAACTTTGAATAGGCCAAAATGACTCAAAAAGCCAGGGGCTTGATGGTGGCCTATATATTAATTGGATTTATTCCAAGTTAAATTATACAAAATTTTGAGATGATTATTATCTAAATAAACCGTCATTGAAAATTTGGTCTATTTTTTGTTCATAGTGAACAAAAAGTCATCGAAAAACCTTGTGACGTTTGTGCGAAGGTACCTGTTGGGCGCTATCTGGTTCAAGCCATTTAAAGTAGTGCAAGGTTGTAGCGATTGGGTAGTTTTCTGGAGCATCCTGCATCCTCAGGATGTGTGTATCTATATACGAGAGATACTATATAGAGTGGAAATCTTTGTATTTTTTACATCGCCAAATAAGAGCAGAGATTGGAATACCTTTATAGAGGGTCGCAAAGAGTTCTAATTATCTAATTAGGGTAAGCACCAATTGATTTGAATCACTTATTTATAAATTCAATTTCTTTTCCCAGTGATGCTAGAAATATATTCAAGCAATAAGGCTCAGCGGCATATTGAAGAAGTGCCCGCAGTTAATTTGCATTTAATGTCACCCCTCCCTATTGTAGAAAAATCAACCATGAATGTTCAGTCACTGACCAACTTGGTACGTTTCGGCTCGAAATAAGGAAGAAAAAAGGATTTTCCAGCAATTTTATTTGATAAAGTCCCTGCGCAACAAAAATTCTTACAAAAGATATTCTATTAAAAGTTTTTGGGGAGATTTATCTGTGGGTAGCTTTAATAAAGCTTTATATCTTAGTTCTGTCTTTGTGCTTTCCGCTTGCGGAGGAGGAGGTGGTGGTGGCGGTGATTCATCTGGATCACAATCTCAATCAAATAATCAATCACCTCCAGCCGCAACGGCTCCGACAGCTGTTATTTCTGGACCTGCAAGAGTTGTTGATGGCGAACTGGTTACACTAAGTGCCGCAGAAAGTACGTCAAATAATGATTCCAATTTAACTTATCAGTGGCGTAGATTGACATCGGGGGGAGGAAGCCTCGAAGGAGATGATACTGATACGGTAACCTTTTATCCGTCATATAATCTTGACCCAACAGCAGGGGCACATCCTATTACACTGGAGCTAACGGTCGATAACGGGGAGACGACAGATACCTCACAATTTACCATTATTTCTGCTGCTAGCTTAAAAGAAAATCCGTTCAAGAACTATGCGACGGAAGGAGTTTGGGTAGCGGAAGATTTTTATCTTTCAGATGAGCGTATTTACTTTGTTGACAATAGCAGCTCGTTTATAAATCGCCCACTACCTGAGTTGGGGCAGCCAACTCCTAAGGAAGTTCATCAACAGATAGATGTTTATTCATGGCATGAAAAAAATATTGTCCAATATGAAAACTGGGCAATAGTGGTCTCTACGAAAAACTTGGAGTTTATTCAAACTTCTACTGAAGGACAAATATTACAAACAGTCACGGTTCCAACCAGTGCTGCAGATAACGGAGCTGAAAAAGCTTTTGGTGCTGTCTATGGTGACTATCTGGCTGTAGCTTTTAATAATAGTACAAACGGACTTAAAATCTATGATATTTCCGATCTACCCAATGTGAATTTGGTTGGCGTGGAGGCAAATATAGATTACCCGAAAAAAATATTAGTTTCGGAGGGTAGGGCTGTTGTAGCTACTGGCAGTAAATTATATACCTTTGATATATTAACCGATCCAGGCATGAGTACCCCGACTGCCTCTTCTTCAATTTCATGTTATGACATTGAACTTCATAAAGATCAGCTTTTCTGTGTTGAAAAAGATCACCTTGCAAAATATGAACTTGATGATGATGGTAGCCTAACTGCAAGTCAGTCATTTGTTTTTGAAAATATAGATACTGAAGCCCCGTACAATTTTACTATATCCAAAGGTGAAACCTTTCTCTATCTCAATACACAGGGGCTGACCACTACCTTTCCACTAGGTGAAGATATAAACATTCTTCATCCTGAAGTTAAATACCTCCAAACAGGAGCTGATTACGTTACAGACAATGGGGAAATCGTTGCTATAAAGCATTTTGATGGAAGTGTGGCAACGAGTGAAGTAAAAAAAATGGGTTCAGCACAATTGAATACCCTTTCAGAGGGTAAATCTCTAGAGTACTTGGCATTTCCTAGTGAAAGCCTGCTTGCCGCATCAGATGCTGAAGGCAGTATTAACTTCTACGATATATCAGAAAGGCTGAATCCAGAATTTGATTTTTCTATTTCCCGATCTTCGGCGGACTCTTATATAGGCAATATTGAATCATATAAGAATGATATAGTTAGTATTCCATTTAGCGGTGGTCTTTCTGATATAGATGTTTCCGGCGGTGAAAATATTGTTGAGTTATTCCAAGCCAATCCTACTTCAAAGAGGATTCTGGACTCCGCCTATAAGAGTACAAAGCTGCAAAAAGGACACTTTACGGTTGAACAGTATCCAGCTGTAAATGATGAAGAAGATTACTCCTTGATACGTTTTTTAGTTGATGGATCTCAATGGAGTGAATTTGAAGCGCCAGGATTAGTATATGAAATTACAGCCCATGGTGACTCACTCTATATGGCGTCAAGTCTAGGCGTTCAGATCGCAGACATCTCTTTACCTACAGCGGTAATACTAAGCGAAACCAGATTCTGTCATAGGACTATTTACTCTCTAGATGTTGAGGACTCAACCCTGGTAGCTTTCTCAGGATTTACCCTTTGCGCCACTACATTGGATGAAAATGGTTTGCCAATTGTAGATACGACATCGGCAGTCGATATCAGCAGTGGGTTTAGAGGGTATCAGCCTAAAGTCGTTCTCAATGATGGACTGGCCTTTCTTAATGGAAATGGTGTGACAATTTATGATGTTGGAGTTACCCGAGCACCTGAAATAGTAGGGCATTTCAGTACTTCTGGCCCTTCAAATGATGTGGAAGTCATTGATAACCTAATCTACTCTGCTGATGGTATGGGAGGGCTAACGGTTATTGAAAATACATTAGAGAATAATCCCGCCATAACTCAAGTTAGTGATAACGATGGTTCCATTACTTATGATTTAAGTTGGACAACTCCAAGTCAAGGACAACGGGTTCTAGATATTCCTCTTTGTATTGTGGACATGGGAACTTGTGAGATTAGTGAAGTAAACCGTGAAAATAAAACTGCAAAATTAATATGGAATAATAGTGACTTTGAAGGTGAAGCTGCTCTGAGGGTTATGGTCGGTAATGATATTTGGTTTAACTCTCAGGTAATCGTCACTCACTTTGACTAACTGATTATCCTTCTTGATTAATTGTTTATATAGTTTCCGATAAACGTTGGTAGGCTATTTTGACTGGAGTGGTTTTTAGAACTGCTCCGGTCTCTTTCTTCGACGTCTGGTTGCTAACTTTAAAGTCAGAGCTATTTGGCCATGTTCTCGCATGAGAATTAAAGTTAATAAATATTAATTGGTGCTATGTGTAGTGGTCTAATCCTTCCGGACACTTCGTTAAGATGGTAAAACTACCTAGCGAGGTGAAGTATGACAACAAAAGGTACACGCCGGAAATTCAAGCCGGAGTTCAAGAAAGACGCCGTAGCTCTTGTCTCAGAACAAGGGTATTCGATTTCCAAGGCCGCAGAGGCTGTAGGAACCACTGCTAACAATCTGCGACGCTGGATAAAGGAGCTGGAGCAGGAAGAGAGCGGAGTAAGGTTGGATTCGGGCGAACGAGCTGAACTGGATCAACTGCGACGTGAAGTAAAGCAATTGCGGATGGAGAAGGAAATCCTAAAAAAGGCCAGCGCCTTCTTTGCGAAAGAAATGAAATAAAGTACGAATTTATTAAAAAGCAGCAAGGTAGCTTTCCAGTTAGAGTGCTCTGCCGAGTAATGCAAGTAAATAAGAGCAGCTATTACGAATGGTGTCGTCGTAGTGATAGCCCAATAGATGGCCAGATTTGGCAGCTATGCCATCGATTGAAGGCCTTATTTGCAGAATCTCGTGAGAGTCTCGGAAGCCGTCGGTTAATGAAGCTGTTGCGCAAAGAAGGCTTTGAAATTGGGCGTTATCGAGTCCGCAAACTCATGAAAAAGCTCGGCTTGGTAGTAAAACAGAAGAAGCGATTTACACTAACCACAAATAGCAAGCACCAACTGCCAGTTGCTGAGAATCTTCTAAATAGGGATTTCTCACCGAGTGCTAAAAATCAAGTTTGGACTACGGATATTACCTATATCTGGACTTTGCAGGGTTGGTTATACCTAGCAGTGGTAATTGATCTTTATTCACGCCGGATTGTTGGCTGGCACTTAGACCGCCAGATGGAGACGGCCCTGGCAAGTCGTGCACTGGTTATGGCTATCAATTTGCGCACCCCAACAAAAGGTCTGCTGCATCACTCTGATCGAGGTAGCCAGTATGCCAGCCATAGCTACCAAGCGCTACTAAAGCAGCATGGAATGGTGTGCTCAATGAGCCGCAAGGGAAATTGTTGGGACAATGCACCTACTGAGCGTTTTTTTAGTAGCCTGAAGCGGGAATGGTTAACAGGAAACCTCTATCCGACAAGGGAGGGTGCGATAACAGACGTGAGGGCCTATATTGCGTATTACAATTCACGCAGGATACATACAACACTGGGGGACGTAACCCCTATCGAATTTGAAAAATGTGCTTAGGAAAGTGTCCGGTTGGAGTTGACCACAACAATGAAGGCAAGGTATCAATGAAGGTCACAATAAATAATATTGCAGTAGTTATATTAAAGGAGAACGGTTAACCATATACTAATTTAAATGATGAGTTATAGTGTTATTTTCCCTACAAAGCCTCAAGTTGCTTGTAAACTCAAGGCCTATCAAAAAGTGCAGAGACCCTTAAGAACGTTTTATTTTCTTAAGAATAACTCTGCCACTTCCTTTTTGGCGGCAACAACATAGGTAATCATAAGGTTTTCCTGACTAATATCGGTCAGATAATCGATATCCCTATGCACTTCCCTCAAGATAGAAAAGTCACCAGTGCTGAGATCGTATGACCACAGCTGATCATCTCGATTGATTGAGTAAATCACATTCTCTTTGATCACAAATCTTTTTTCACTGCCCTGATTAATAAGCTCTTCAATAAGCTGGTCTTCCGCAGGACCGGGCTGCCAGAAGCGGTTCATATGATCCATATAGATCAGCCGGCCATCCTCGCTTCTTTGGGCCCAGTTAACTTGGGTATCGTTGATAATACTTACTTCGAGATTATCAAGGTTTACTTCTGCAAACTTTGTAACACCTTTCACCGTTAGAGTTAACAGTGCGAGGTTACTCACACTATCCCACTGAAATAGTCGGTCAACTGGATGCGCTAATGGGAAGGCTTCTCTGCTACCGTCCAGGGAGATTTTAGTCAGTATCTGATTAGCACTCGCCAGTATGCTTTGGCCGTCAGCAGACCAACTAATACCGTAGATATTGGTATCCATCGGAAACTGGCTGACTTGCTGTAAATCACTGCCATCAGTTATCCACACCTGGTCCTCACCAGAGCGCCTGGATGTAAATGCAATCAAGTTGCCACTGGGTTGGAAAATGCCATCATCTTCCCCCAAAATCGACCGTGTTGTGCTTGGGTAGAGTTCGCTCACATTTTCTTCTGAGGGCGTATCGATCAACTCAGGCTGGCTAAGAGGTATAGTGGCAATATCACTATCATAACGCCCCTTAATTAGGAGTGCCCTCTGCCCATTTGGGTGGAATTCCGGCGAGCTGGCAGACTGATCCAGGGGTAAATCAAGCTTACTGACCTTTCCATCATAAGTGAGAGAGAAGAGTCGCCGCCCTGTGCTAAAGATTAACTCATCTGTAAGCGGTGAAAAGTTAGGGGATATGCTCCTGCGCTGAGGTATTTCATCCGGGTAGTCTACCGTATGGCTGGATAAAAGCGCCCCCTTGGAATCCAGCATATCGATATAAAGCTGGCCATCTTGATGATGGCTGGTTACGGCTATTAATCCATCACTTATTGAGTAATCAAAATAGGCCAGGTTCCCATTCTCCAGGTCATAAAGAACCCGACTGGCATTATCCTTGACTGAATAGTTGATCAACCGCCAACGGTCGGTCTCTTTGTGCAAAATAGCGAGATCATTATTATTTAGCCATACCGGGTTCTTAATCGCGGAATTTCTACAGCGCATTAAAACATTTGGCTGCTGAGGGCTCACTAATGCTTTTTGGAAATCCAGGCTTACCAGGTTGTAACAGGTATTCTGGGTTAGCGGTATGGTGCAGTCTTCTTCTGAAATAAATACCAGCTTTTTGCCATCTGGTGATAGTGTATGGCGGCCATAAGTACCCCATTCTGGAGTTAACTCTGTTTCCTTCTGTGTATGAATATTTCTGGCCCAGATTTTATTAACGCAGAGCTTATCTAAGTAACGATTAAATATAATATATTCACCGTCAGGCGAATAAGAGGGGCTAAACTCTTTACGGTCAGTTGCAGTTACCGCCTGTAATCGATCAAATACAAGCTGAGAGCTTTGCTCGGGCGGAGAGTGTTTAAATATAACAAATACTAATAATACCAACCCGACAAGTGCAAAGATTGGAAATCGATTTGGTTTGATCGTCTGGGTTTGGTGGTTTGGATTAACCGGTGTTATATCTATTTCATCCTCAGGGGGAGTAGGGGAGGGAGCTTCCTCTTCCGGTGCTGTCTTACCCTGTGGAATAGAATCACCATCTTGCCAAACAATATCGCATTCCAGGCTATAACCCTGTTTCGCATGGGTCCTAATATAAGACTGCTGCTTCCGATCTTCCCCAAAGGCTTTTCTAAGTTGCGCAATACTTCTTTGCAGCGTATTGGGTGTGACTATTGTATCCGGCCAGACCTCAGACAGTAGCTCATCCTGGCTCACGACTTTTCGCTGATGTCTTGCTAAGTGGGTTAAGACAGCAAGGGCTTTAGGGGGGACAGTTTGCGAGTGCTCATGTCGGGTGATCTGGTTTCTGGATAAATCAACAAAGAAGTCACCTACCCAATATTGTGAAGTCATTGATGTATCTACCTGAACAAAATATGAGCTAAATTTTGGCAATGGATACTAGCATAAACCCTGATTACAGCTAAAGCAGACTTTGTAAGTTATTGATAAGTAAGCACTTTATGGTAACAGAACAAAGTCATTCAAAAGTCAGGGGCACTTCAGGTGTTTCATAGGCTCCTTGTTTAGATTGAACGCTTCTTCGATCACATGTAACGGTATAAATACTGATATGAAAAAGCGTTTACTAGTCGCCTTTCTCCTGTTGCTACCTATCGCTGCCCTTGAAGCAGGTGAGCATAAAGCCCTGGAGTTATCCACAATCCAAGTGATACCCATTCAGGACTCCGGCAATAACAGGGAATACGAGCTGTATATCAAGTTGCCTGAGAAATATGAGGAGAGTGACACCAAAAAGCATCCGGTCATTTATTATACAGATGCTTTGTGGGCGGTTGAAATACTATCGGCCACCACAGAGTATGCACTGGAAGATGCAATTTTGGTGGGCATTGGCTGGCGGAAAGGTATGCCAGCTGATGAAAATGAATGGTCGAGTCGATATCGGGACTTTAAACCAGCACTACCCTCAGATGATAAAGCTAACGATAAAGAATCCTTTAAAGGAGAGGCCCATCAGCATCTCGCCTTTATCAGAAATGACGTTATAAAGTATATCGAAAGCAATTACCGCGCGAATCCAGATAATCGGACATATTTCGGTTACTCATTTGGTGGTCTCTTTGGAGTCTATGCCTTAATAAGCCAACCGGATACTTTTCAGAACTACATTATCGGTAGCCCATCAAGATTGATCGGTACTTATATGGATTCTCGTCTTGAATTAGAGCCTAACAAACCATTGATAGAACTACCAAAACAAACCAATGTATTTATTGCCTACGGCGCTTTAGAAAAGGAGCTGGGTGCAACGGTAGAAAGGTTTGTTAGTGAGTTAAAGAGCCAAAAGTTGGCTAACTTATCCATAGAACCGGTGGTTATTGAATCGGCTAATCACACAACGGCGTTTCCAAAGACTTCAGTGCGCAGTATTTATTGGCTTGCGGATAAAGTGAAACACTAATCAATAGTATATCGAGCCATATTAATAAACCGTTAAAAATTAAATGCAGGATATAAAATGCTTATCAAGAAGCTAATCACAATCGGGCTAACGTACGGGATATTTACTACTGTAAGCGCAGGAGACCTACAGGCACCAGAAGTCAATATGGCCGACTATAGTAGCGACCTCACAGGCCTGGAGAGATCAATACCAAAGCTTAAAAAAGCATTTATAGATACAGCCCCAGCGGATAGAAAAGACGGTATTCCTGTTGGTGAAATCGATACCATCAAGGAGAGCTTGGAAAAACTGGCACGGGAAATAGCAGACAACCAACATACACCTTACGATAGCCTACTAATTGCTCAAAATAACAAACTGGTATTTGAATCCTACTACTCCCTTGGTCGTGTTAATTTTCCTCACCCACAAGCCTCTGCCAGCAAGGCCTATACAGCCCTGGCGATTGGGCGGGCGATACAGTTGGGCTATTTAACCATGGAAGACTTAGACAAGCCTGTCACTTCCCTCCTGAAAGGGCTGGATAGGACGAAGCTTGTTAAAGGCGCAGATCTTGTGACATTGAACCATGCCATGAGTATGCAATCTGGAATTCGTATTGATGAAAAAAAACGGGATGCCTTACTGGAAAATCCAGAGCATTTGACAGGAAAAAAGCTGGCCCAAATCTATTTAAGCCATAGCAAACCGATAACCTCAGAATCACAAACCTACTTATACCAAGGCTCAGACCCAATGATTGCAATGTTGGTGCTGGATGCAGTGGTTCCCGGTTCCGCGAGTGACTTTATTAAAGAAGAGCTGCTAGAGAAGATGGGGATCGACAACTATCACTGGAAGGAGGCCGTCAGCGGCGTGCCCCAGGCAGGGTCAAGGGCCATGATGACATCTCGCAGTATGGTTAAGTGGGGTACTTTAGTGCTCAATAAAGGTAAATGGAATGGTCAGCAATTAATTCCGGAAGCGTATATTGCCAAGGCCACTGGAAAGGTAGCTGTTCCCACAGATGATGAGTTCGATTATACCAACTTCTCCTACGGCTATTTCTTCTGGCGAACCCCCCTGAAAGTTGGCGACAAGAAATATATCGCAAAGTTTGGTTGGGGCGGTGGTGGCCAGTATGTCATGGCTATTGAAGATCTTGATTTAGTAATTGCCGTCACCGGCCACAGAGATGATGACAAAACCCTGGGCTTGATAGAGCAACGTATTTTGCCGGCTTTTGTATCTTCTGCATTAAGTGGTACAACTGGCTAAATTGTTACATTAATTTACCTTGCCTAGGCACTGTTAAAGTTTTCTGTCCAGCATTTAGGGCCTCTGGAATAAGGAAGCCCTAAATGCTGGACAGATTGTTCGATTACACAAGGGTTGCGGTAGCAATCGTTTTTGAAGTAGTAGGACCAAAGCAGGATTGTTAGGGCTCACTCTACTGGGAAAATTTGCTTTTTATCCCCATTGTCTTGCCTCTGTTGTCTTTTGATTCTCCTATAAATCTCTTCACGGTGAACCGCCAAGGTCTTGGGAGCGATTATGCCTACCCGCACCTGATTACCTTTAACTTCTAATATCGTGATTGAGACGTTTTCCCCAATCCTGAGGTTCTCGCCAGTACGGCGGTTTAAAATCAACATATTGGTTTCCTAATGAGACGCAAAGCATTGGCAAACCTCCCGCAACGGGAGGGCAAGGAAAGTAAGAACGGTTGCAGGTATTAGGAGGGGCGCGAGAACGGTAGGCGTAAAAGAAGAAAAGGCGGGCGCTAGACTCCCAGTGCTTAGGGAATCGCCTCAGGCTACTGAAAGTGCAACCTTTTATTGAAGACGAGCGGGTTTCTAGCGTACCATTCATGGAGCCACTTTGATAATGTAGATATCAATTTGGTTAGCTGGCCCCGGGTGTTGCCGCACCTTGGGTCAGCGCCTTTTACTGTCTCTTACGTCACGCTACCGTTCTCCTTTGAGAATGGGTCTTTTATACAACTCTTGATGCTCTTGTTTTATCTTGGGCTGCTGGCTTGTCGAAGCCGATTTGATCACGGCCCAAAATATTGCTAAATATCTATCGATTCTACGCAGCTTTGACGCTGAAGAAAACTGAATAAAATCCAATAAGATTATTTGGGCGCCTATATTTTTTTCTGTCTGTCTTGTGGGTATCAGTTTCTTATTGGATGTATCGGGTTAAATTGAGTTTGGCTTTATGTGTTTGTTAAATATTTAAACTGAATTATCCTGCCATAATTTATTTCATATTGAATTGGTTGGTAAGTGCAGGATAATGAATTTTCCCTGAGGTCTACTTATTAAATTTGCCGGTTAGCCTCCATGTACGATAAGAAAAAATGGCAATGGATTTGCCCCGATACGGGAAATATCCACAACCTAAAGCACACACAGGAATTCGAGACTTCATTTGGTGTGAAGCTTGAAAAGGGAGAGCCTGCGGCGGATATTGCTTGCCGAGTTATTTTCCAACCATTGTTTTACGCGGTCACGAAATCCTGAAGACTTAGATAGTCACGTAATGGTTCGTGAATCAAAGCGTGGTGGCAATGTGGAAGAGAGAGTTTTTTGTCCTGTTCGATGGGACTTCTCGCAACAGTTACCGGAGATTATTCGTGACCTGACATACCGAAATTGCCTTATAGGGGGAAGTAGGTAAATTATTTACCGGCAAGAAGGTCGCTCTGGGTTTAAGGAGCAGCAGGGTTGGTATATCTGTATGCGTTTAAATTTCAAAAGTAAACGTAATCCACAGTTGGGGCTTTGGGTTCGCAGTGTGCATTGGCGGAGAAATCGTCCGTTTGATGTGCGGGGGCACGGCGGTAAACGCTTTTGTATGATTTTGTCGGAATATCTCAGAAAACGATTATAAGCATCAAAAATGCAAAAGCCCCGGAAAACCGGGGCTCTGCATAATCACTGTCGGGCGTCTTGATTATGACCACACTTTGGTGGAAACCAGTGTTAACTGGTGCCATGAGAGCTACCCCAAAGGGACACCGACTATCGCTACTCACGTTGGTTAATATATTAATATATGGCGGCTTCGTCAATGAGAGAGGGGTAATTACAGGATTCTCATGGGCATTTGGTCTCCAATTAAGTCTTCTTGATTTTAAGTTAAGAAATTTTAATAGCCTAACTAACTGATTTATATGGAAAATGCAGGTTTTAAAGGTTTTAGCGGCAATCTGAGGGAATATTTATCGTCTTTGCTCTGTCTAGATGGCATCCCAGTCCGAGATTCTGGAGATTAATAATGATTAAGGTGGTCATATCAATGAGATATAAGGGCAAGGAAGTGTGGTAGGTTTGCCGTATGAGTTGAAGAGCAGGTTTTATTGAGCGCTAACAGAAGAAGCGTATTAAATTGGTAGATCTAGATTAGGATTAATCTAGATCTACCAATATTCCTGACAACTAGAATCGCTAAATATCAATCTTGCAAACTATTTTTACGCGCCGTTAATTTTGTTGGACTCTTCAACCCATTGCTGGTTAAAGCCTGCTTTTTTGGTATAGCCGATAAAAATATTCATTAGCCTTTCCATACAGCTCTCAAGATTCACTTTAAACTCTAACTCTTCGTCGGCCTGGTAATCTTCAGCTGCTTGGTCTGCCATGTCCCAGAAAAACTGGGTCAGTCTGCGAGTTTCATCTGCTGAAAGAGTATCACTGTTGCCGAGGATAATATTTTCAGCCCACCGATTGTTTAGCTTTTGGGCATAGTGAATGGCTACATCCTTAGCAGCAAGTTCATGTTCATTAAATTCCATTGCTATTTAGAAGCCTGATTATCTATTCCATTTTATATAAATAATGAATTCTTACTAGAGCCATTAACCTTCGCCAAGAAGATGTTCTTAGGTGGCTATTCTTTGAAAAGTGATATTAGATCGCCACAGGAACCCATTTTTTCAGTCTACAGGCTAATAAGTCTATAACCAATGGCATTAGTGCCCGAGCTTGTAGAGAAATTTGTGAGTGAGGGCACCGGTGTTGATGAGCAGGTGGGAATCCTGTTCCCATAAGGTACCGATTAAAACAGAGATTTAGTTAAATAGCGCGGGCTTGATGCCCGCGCTGATACTGTTACTTCTTGGCGTTTTTATTGCGGTCGGCAGCGCTCTTTGCCCGTGCAGCAAAGCTTCCTTTTTTGACACCACCTCCAGTCTCCTTTGCGGCGGCGCTGGTGATACGTGAAGCTGCGCTTTGGGTCATGGGTTTTGATGATTTCTTGCTCATATTTGTATTCCTTTTTAGCAATAACAGGCTGTGTGAATGCGACTGCATATCACCTTCGTTGAATAACCTGGTTAAAACACTGGCGCGAAATCAAACAGTAGGGGGTCAAGCTGTTAGCTTGTTCACGATAGAGGAGGCGCCAGTCGCGGCCGATCTTAAAGCGGATAATCTGGGGGCTTTGCTTGATACGCTTGCCCCCCAAAAGAGTGAAAGGGATACCCTCAGAGAGCTGCTGATGCAATGTGATTGCCTGCAATCTGTGGCAGTCGTGGATCTGGTGGGGGCATTTAGTCAGGATAGCTTGTAGTGAATGCACAATTTGGCTCCGTTACTTAAGTTCGGAGCCAGTATGTTTTCGTGCAATGCACTAAAAAGGAGTTATTGCAGGAAATCTAATAGATCATCAAACTCTTGTGCCTCGCGGTATGTCCGCTCGATCAAATGGGCATATTGCAGCAGTCTGGGATCTTTAGTGCTTATTTTCTGAGCAGATCGCCACGCCGCCTCAATATCGCCTTCCAGATAATGGGCCATCATGGCATCACCATTCGATAAGCTGGTGTTCTGAGCCAGTATTGCCTGAATCAAGTCTAGTGGACCATCTAGGGCAAGTAGCGGTAGCGTCTCGAAAGGGTTGGCAAGCTTTATTTCCCGCAAATTTTCTGTGCCGGATAGAACCTCAAGAAACTTTGAGACCTCGGGTTTAAGTAGCGCTATATCGATGATAGAGCGCCGTTCCAGTAACAGTGCCCCAAACACCGGAGTAATGTCATGTCGAAAGGCCTTGTCCTCAAAGACCCTTTTGACCTTCTTGGGGTCGGGTAGTAGTGACATAAGAATAACGGCGTTATATAGAGTGGTTATCTGATCCGGAAGAACTCTCTTTGATTGACGCTGGACGATTAATTGACCCTCGCAGTCGAACAGGCCATTGCGGTTCAGTGAACTGATTTTATTTCTGAGCCCCTCATGTTCCGACAGTTTTATCGAAAAGAGCTTTTTGATGGCCGCTGCTATTGTTATACCCTCATTGGCCTTAACCGGCACAGGCTTTCTCCAGTAGGCGCTCTCTGCTGCCCTGATAGGTTTCCGGGTCTTGCTTGGCTATATATACGGCCTGTTGATACCACTGGCTACCGCAGCTATAGGGTTCATGCTTGGTGTGTTCTTCCAGTGTGCCACGGCATATACCCGCTCTCATCGCCTCGGCCACCGAGGTTGAAATGCCTGCGATTAGGCCCTTTTCTCCCCGACGATTGTAGATAGCGACATACTCTTTGCAGCTGTGAATCAGCGTTTTGCTATCTACTTCTGTGGCAAAACTATTTGTGGAGATAAAGGCTAATAATGTTAAGAGGTGCTTTTTCATCGGGCCAATCCTTCTGTTGCTGTATCTTCCCCAGTTGCTTGCTTGGGGATACTGCTAGTTTTTGGTATTGCCCAGTAAAAACAAATTAGAACTATAATCAAATCCATCAGCTGCAAGTAGCTGTCGTATTTTCCAATGAGCAGGATAAACTCATCGACATCTATACTATTTTTTGTAATTAATAGGGCAAGAAAAGGAATTGACAGAAAAAATAATGACCCTATTAGGGTATACCAGCCGATATTTCTTAGGGGGCGGTATAATATGCTGGTCCATTTTAAACCCGCTTCCTTAGAGGCTGTAAGATGGTAGTTAATGAGTGAAAACAGTAGAAAACCAAATAGCATTTCCTGTGTGGATAGTTCCGAAAAGCTAAAGTTGCCTTCGAAAAATTCAACAAAAATGTAAATCAATGAAATTAGCCCCAGGAAAAATAGTAGGCTCTGGCCAAAAAACAATGAGATGGTTTTTGCCCTGTGTCGAGTGTTTTGAGTAGAGCTATTACTTGTCACTTGTATCCTTCCAAGTTTGTTTCTTTGAGTTAATCCACCGGCCAATAAATCCGCACCAGCGGCATCAGTGCCCGGCCTTCCAAATCGAAGCTCTCATAGTGGCTGACGATTAAGTCGGCCAGGTCATCGAGATCCACCAGAGTGAGGGGGAAGGTGGAGCGGTCGGCTTCGTAGCGGGCTTCGCGGGTGAAGCCGCCGGTGCTCACGAATAGGCCGGAGTCCCCTTCCCGCAGGGCGCCGATAAAGCCGCGTATGGCGGGGGCGCCCATGGAGCCGTTGCGATGTTTTACTTCCGCTTTAATGCGCGGCTGGGTAAGGCCCAGGCCGTCCGGTGAGGCGATCACATCCACACCGCGATCCGGGCCCTTGGGGGATACCTTGGCCTTAAAGCCCATTGCGCGCAGTATCGCCGCAACCAGTTCTTCCATTTCCTCGGGCAGCAGTGCGGCGATCTTGTCTTTGATTAATTCATGGCTCTGGGCCACGGTTTCGTCTTTAAGCTGTGCGCTATCAGTTTCTACGGCCTCGTCTTCCTGCGGCGTTACCGTACGGCCCTCGAATATGGTTAAGAAGGCCTCTATGGTTTCCTGGCTTAGGGAGAAGAGGGTGAGGGTGGAGCCGAGGGAGTTCTTAGCTTTCTGGGGCAGCTGGTCGCGGCTGACTTTACCGAGCCATTCCACCTTACGCAGGTTTGCGTAGTCACCGATAATATCCGGCTGGTAGAGGTATTCCCCTTTATCGACGCCCAACAGGTAGTTCCGGGTCTCCGGGTTGTAGCTCACAATATAATCGCCAGCGGCAATCTGATCGCGAAACTTCAGGATCATGGCTAGGGCATTGGCAGTGGCCGAGGGTTTGTCATTGCCGTAAATCTTGATGTATTCGTCCCGCAAGCTTTCAGTGCTTGAATACTGGCTTAGGTCTCCCAGCTGGGACCACCCCACTGCGGCAAAGCCTTTCTCGAAGTCTTCACTGTAAATACCACCGCGCCCGGCGCGGATCATCCATGCGTTGGTCATACTTCGATTTCCCTATTGCTTAATTTTTTTAACCCGTTGGCCGTTGCGCTGTGCCTTTTGCCTGGCTTGCGCAAGCGGTGCTGCTGAAGTGGCTGCTAGAAGCATTCAATGAAACTCGCTGTAGGTGTGTCAAGGCCGAAGCCTGGCCCGAAATGAAAGGTGGGTTAAAAGTGAGTGGCTACCAATCAGGCAAACCCCAAGGGTAAAAGCCCAAATGATCCTGTCGAAAATTTACATAATCGGCATATGGCTAAGGGTATTAGTTGGAAGCGGCAAACCTGAAAGGCCGCGATTGCCTGATGGAATATGATCGGGTACGAAGGTGCCAATATCGTGCGGCGTTGAGCGGAGGGCTAATGACTGGAGAGACTGACTTTTGTGCAGGGCGACAGTCCCCCCGTAATCGGGCAAAATTAGGCGCAATAAGATCTGTCGCCTTGCCAATAATGATGCCGGGGAGGGCGAAAACACCAAGGAATACGCTGTACATGGCCAAGAAGTCCGCAAAACCCAAGCAAACCGTCTCTTTTGAAGAGTCCCTCTGGGACAGCGCCAACAAGCTGCGCGGCTCGGTAGAGTCCTCTGAATACAAACATATCGTCCTGAGCCTGATCTTCCTCAAGTTTATCAGCGATAAGTTTGAGGCCCATCGCCAGGCGCTGATTGAGGATGGCAAAGAGGCGTTTATCGATACAGTGCCGTTTTACACCCAGAGCAATGTCTTCTACCTGGAGGAAGAAGCGCGCTGGGATTACATTATCAAGCACAGCAAGCAGGACGATATCGCCCTTAAAATCGATACCGCCTTGCACACCGTTGAAAAGGCCAATAAATCCCTGGCTGGCGCACTGCCGGATAACTACTTCTCTCGCCTGGGCCTGGAAGCCAGTAAGCTGGCGGCACTGCTGGATACCATCAACAATATCGAAACCCTTGCCAACGAGTGCCATATCAGTGAAGAGGATCTGGTGGGCCGGGTCTACGAATACTTCTTGGGTAAGTTTGCCGCGTCTGAAGGTAAGGGCGGTGGTGAGTTCTATACACCCAAATCGGTAGTGGCACTGCTGGCGGAAATGCTCGAACCCTACAAGGGCAAGATTTATGACCCCTGTTGCGGCTCCGGCGGTATGTTTGTGCAGTCCATTAAGTTTGTGAACAGCCACAACGGCAACCAAAAAGATATTTCTATTTACGGGCAGGAATACACCAGCACCACTTATAAGCTGGCAAAAATGAACCTGGCCATTCGCGGTATTAGTGGCAACCTGGGGGAAGTGGCTGGGGATACTTTCTTTAAGGACCAGCACCCGGACCTGAAGGCCGATTATATTATGGCCAACCCGCCGTTTAACCAGAAACAGTGGCGGGCAGATAATGAGCTTACCGATGATCCCCGCTGGGGCGGCTATACCGTACCGCCCACCGGCAATGCCAACTACGCCTGGATCTTGCATATGCTAAGCAAGCTGAGCGAGAGCGGCACTGCCGGCTTTGTATTGGCCAACGGCTCTATGAGTTCCAATACCAGTGGTGAAGGCACCATTCGCCAGGAGATTATCGATAACGACCATGTGGACTGCATGATCGCCCTGCCGGGCCAGCTTTTTTACACCACACAAATTCCCGTATGCCTGTGGTTCCTCACCAAAAACAAAGGGGAAGACAAGGTGCGTGGCTATCGGCAGCGCAAAGGCGAAACCCTATTTATCGACGCCCGCCAGATGGGCACCATGGCCAGCCGAATTCATAAAGAGCTGACCACCGACGATATCGCCAAGATTGCACAAACCTACCACGCCTGGCGCGGCGAGAAGAAAGACGGTGACTATGAGGATGTTGCTGGTTACTGCAAAGCTGCCAACCTCGAAGAGATTAAAGGCAATGATTATGTCCTAACTCCTGGGCGCTATGTAGGGGCCGCTGAAATCGAAGATGATGGCATTCCCTTTGAAGATAAGATGCGTGAGTTAAGCCAGACGCTGTATCAACAAATGAGAGAAGCAGAAGCACTGGGTAAGGCTATTCGCCAGAATCTGGAGGTATTGGGATATGGCGAATGATAACTTGGTTTATACCGTCGAAGAGTTAATTCTTTCTGGTGCTTTAGAGAAGCCACTAGATGGAAATCATGGAGATATTCATCCAAAAGGAAGTGATTTTGTTGACTCTGGTATCCCTTTTATCATGGCATCAGATATGGTGGATGGGCAGATAGATATAATTCGTTGCAAGTTTATAACAAATGAGCAAGCTAAGACGCTTAGGAAAGGCTTTGCTAAGCGTGGTGATGTTTTGCTCTCGCATAAGGCAACAATTGGTAGAACGGCGCTTGTCGAGGATATTGAAACAGATTTTGTCATGTTGACTCCTCAAGTTACATACTACCGAGTTAAGGATTATTCTGTACTAAATAATCGATATTTAAAATACTATTTTGATTCAGCCCCATTTCAGAGCTTGTTTAATCTTTGGGCTGGTGGAGGATCTACCCGAGCATACTTAGGAATTACTGGGCAGAGAAAACTTCCTATTTATGTTCCCGCTATTGAAGTACAAAATCAAATCGTTGATGTTCTCAGTTCCTTGGACAAAAAAATCCAACTCAACCGCCAAACCAACCAAACCCTAGAACAAATGGCCCAGGCCCTGTTTAAAAGTTGGTTTGTGGATTTTGATCCGGTTATCGATAACGCCCTCGCCGCAGGCAAGCCTATTCCCGATGCCCTGCAAGCCCGCGTCCAACGCCGCCAGCAACAACTGGCCAAGCCGGATCATAAACCCTTGCCGGAAGAGTTTCGCCAGCACTTTCCCTGTGAGTTTGAACATACCGAAGCTTTGGGTTGGGTGCCGAAGGGGTGGCTAGCAGGGAAATTGCAAGATTTACTTATTTTGCAAAGGGGGTTTGATCTTCCGAAAAAGAATAGAACAGAAGGTTTTTACCCGCTAATTGCTTCAAGCGGTCAGGATGGCTTTCATGGTGAGTGCAAAGTTAATGGGCCTGGCCTAGTTACAGGACGAAGTGGAAGGATTGGTGTTGTCACATTCGTACATGGAGATTTCTGGCCATTAAACACTACTCTGTGGGTAAAAGAATATAAAAATTCATCAGTATATCATGGCTATTTTCTCCTGAATTCTTTCGATATAAGCCGATATGCGGCGGGATCAGCTGTGCCCACATTGAATAGAAATCATGTGCATGAGCATCCTTGCGTGGTTCCGCCCAAAAAAATAGTAGACGTATTTGATAAGTTTGTGGTTCCTCTGTTTCAAAAGATTAAATTACAGCAAGATTTGTGTGACGAACTTACAAAGCTACGAGACACTCTCCTACCAAAACTAATCTCAGGTGAGTTGCGTATTCCAGATGTAGAAAAAGAAGTGAGTGACGCAGTAGCCTAAAGTCAGAGTGAAAAAGGATTTTCAATGAAGTTTACCGAAGCCCAACTAGAAAACGCCATAATCCAGCTATTGGAGCAGCAGGGTTATCCCCATATTACCGGGGAGACGCTCTTCCAGAGCGCTGATGGGCCCCGAGGGGCGACGGAAGTCTTGATCAAGGAAGATCTGCGCAGTTTTTTGAGCAAGCAGTATGCGGCAGAGGGTATTACTGCAAGCGAGGTGGAGAGCATTATTCGCCAACTGGAGCTGCTCTCCCCCAGCGATTTGTATGATAGCAATAAAAAGTTCTGCAAATGGCTCAGTGATGGCTTCTTATTTAAACGGGAAGATCACACGCAAAAAGATCTCTATATCCAGCTGATTGATTACAGCGACCTGACCGAGATGCGCATCCCCACTGAGGGTGAGGTGGATACACTGCCAGCCACACCTGTCAAAGAGGGGGGCGCAGGCTATAGAACAGGTGCGACCAATATCTATAAGATCGTTAACCAGCTGGAAATTGAGGGTGTGGCCTCGGCCAGCGGTGGCGAGCGGCGTATCCCCGATGGCATTTTGTATATTAATGGCCTGCCCCTGGTGCTGTTTGAATTTAAAAGTGCCATCCGGCCGGAAGCGACTATCCACCACGCCTATACCCAAATCTGCACCCGCTACCGCCGGGATATTCCGCAGCTGTTTGTGTATAACGCCCTGTGTGTGATTAGTGATGGTGTCAACAATAAAATGGGCACCCTATTTGCACCCTATGAGTTCTACTACGGCTGGCGAAAAATCACCGGTGAGGAAACCCTCAGTAAAGATGGCCTGGATTCCCTCACCACTTTATTGCAGGGGCTATTTGACCGGCGCCGCCTGCGCGAGGTACTGCGCCACTTTATCTTTTTCCCCGATAAAACCCATCAGGAAATCAAAATCGTCTGCCGCTATCCCCAGTACTACGCGGCCACCAAGCTCTACCAGAATATTTATACACACCTGAAAAGGCCCAATGGCAAAGGGAGCTATAGCGGCGATGGTAAGGGCGGTACCTACTTTGGTGCCACCGGCTGCGGTAAAAGCTTTACCATGCAGTTCCTAACCCGCCTGCTGATGAAAAGCGCCGCCTTCGAAAGCCCTACCATTGTGCTTATTACCGATCGCACAGACCTGGACGACCAGCTGTCACAGCAATTTACCAATGCGAAAATTTATATTGGTGACCAGATTGTAGAGAGCGTGACTTCCCGCGCGGATCTGCGTGAAAAATTGCAGGGTCGCCAGAGCGGTGGTGTCTTTTTGACCACCATCCATAAATTTACCGAAGATATTGAGCTGCTGACTGAGCGCTGCAACGTGATCTGTATCAGTGATGAAGCCCATCGCAGCCAGATTAACCTGGATCAAAAAATCACGGTGGTAGAGACCGGGATTAATAAAGGGGTTAAGAAAACTTACGGTTTTGCCAAGTACCTGCACGATTCACTGCCCAACGCCACCTATGTCGGTTTTACCGGAACCCCCATCGACGCCACCCTGGATGTCTTCGGCCCCACGGTAGATCGCTACACCATGAATGAATCGGTGAAAGATGAAATCACCGTGCGCATTGTGTATGAGGGCCGTGCGGCGAGGGTGATTCTGGATAACGACAAACTCAAGGAAATTGAAGAGTACTACGCGGAGTGTGAGAAAGACGGCGCTAACGAGTATCAAATAGACGAAAGCAAAAAAGCCATGGCCAGTATGAACGCCATACTGGGGGACGAGAATCGTATCCGCGCCCTGGCAAAGGACTTCGTCGCCCACTATGAAAACCGCCTGGCAGAGGGCTCTACCGTCGCCGGTAAAGCGATGTTTGTGAGTAGCTCCCGCCAGATTGCCTATCAGTTCTATCAAGAGCTGGAAGCCCTGCGCCCCGAGTGGTTTGAGGTACTGGCCTGTGCTGAAGGTGAGCAGTTAACGGAGAAAGAGCGCAAGGAGCTAAAACCCTCCGAGCGGGTCCGTATGGTGATGACCCGCAATAAAGATGATGACAAGGTGCTGTGGGACAAGCTCGGCACCAAGGAAGATCGCAAAGAACTGGACCGCCAATTCAAGCAGGCTAAATCCAACTTCAAAATCGCCATTGTTGTGGATATGTGGCTCACCGGCTTTGATGTGCCGTTTCTCGATACCTTGTATATCGATAAGCCGGTATCAAAGCACAACCTGATCCAGACGATTTCGCGGGTGAACCGCAAGTTTGAAGGCAAGAGTAAAGGGCTGGTGGTGGATTATATTGGTATCAAAACCAATATGAATAAAGCGCTGAAAACCTTTGGCGGCAGCAATACGGACAACTTTGAAGATATCGCGGCTTCTATTGTAGAAGTGCGCAATCATCTGGATTTGCTCAATCGGGCTTTTCACCACTTTGACAGCAGCGGTTACTTTAGCGGCGACCCGGTAAGCCAGCTCAACTGCCTTAATCAAGCGGCTGAGTATGCCCTGCAAACCGAGAAGACCCAAAAGCGCTTTATGGATATCGCCAAGCGCTTAAAGGCGGCCTATGACATCTGCTGTGGCAATGAGGAAATAAGGCAAAAAGAGCGGGACCAGATCCACTTTTATTTGGCCATCCGCTCCATTATTTTTAAACTCACCCGGGGTGACGCCCCAGATACCGCACAGATGAACGTCAAAGTCCGCGAGATGATCGCCGAAGCGATTCGTAGTGACGGGGTAGAGGAGATCTTTAAGCTTGGAGAAGAAAAGGGCGGCGGCCCCATCGATATTTTTGATGAGGACTATTTGGCCAAAATTGAAAAAATCAAACTGCCGAATACCAAGATCAAGCTGTTACAGAAGTTGCTGGAAAAAGCCATCGGCGAAGTGGCCAAAACCAATAAAATGCAAAGTGTCGACTTCAGTAAGAAGTTCAAAGCCCTGGTAGAAAAATACAACGAGCGCAAGGAAGAGGATGTTCTGGTCAGCAGTGTGCTGGAGGACTTCTCCAACGAGATTATCGACCTCTACCAAGACCTGAAAACGGAAATGACCTCATTCGCGGATATGGGGATCAATTACGAGGAAAAAGCCTTCTACGATATCCTCAAATCCCTCTCGGTAAAGTACGATTTTTCTTACCCGGAAGACAAGCTGGTCGAATTGGCTAAACGAGCCAAACAAGAAGTCGACAGCGTCGCCAGCTTCCCCGCCTGGAACCAGCGGGAAGATATTAAGGCTGAGCTGCAAGTGAAGCTGATTCTGCTGTTAGCGGAGTTCGGCTATCCACCAATTGCCAATGATGATGTGTTTAAAGAGATTCTGGAGCAGGCGGAGAACTTTAAGAAGCGTCAGGTGGAGTTGGTGGATTAGTAGTACTCTAGCAATAACGAATAACGGTACCTTGATTTGGTCAGGTCTGCTATACCGACTACGGTGTACATGACATCAAAAAATCGAAGTTTCTCTGTGCGAGATTAAGGACCAAAAAAGACTTTGTTTTGGGGGCTGAGAAGGGGTTTCTGGTAAAAGTTATCTAATAAAAATGGCTCGCTACGAGCCATTTTTTGTGTTGATAAGTGTTGTTATATTATGCTGCTTTGGCAAAGCTTTCATCTAGGCTTATATTTTCTTTAATTATAAATTCTTTTACGTCTATATAAGTATTCATGCGTTCATTGGCTTCAGATAAATTACATAGTATGTCTTCAGCGGTCTCAGTTATAAAAAGCTCTAATATTTGGATGAGGGGATTGAATTCATCACCCTTAAATTTTTTTAAAAGTTTTACTTTCTCAAATGCTGCTTTAAAGCCTTTCAGTTTGAACCCAATAATATGTTCGTATCGTCTATCCCAGATCACTGTTAAAAATTCATCTATTCGATCAGAGATTGTAATTGTGTCTCTGGATAAGTACTCAATATGATCCATGCTTGAGTAATAACAAGCTTTCTTAACAAAGTTTTCAGAAGCTTGCGTATCAAAATGATTAGCTAGAAATTCGTTTAGTCTTTCCATTTTGAATTACCAGATTTGTTTATCATATCGATTTATATAATCTTTAGGTAGGTGGGGCCTGTTCTGATCTGCCCTAACTAGCTCAAACTGTACCACCTTCCCTTTAATGAGTTGATCATCATCAAAAACAACATACACTGCAAGGACAGCATTTTCCGGTGCAAGTTCACGTTTTGCCATACATACCATATGTGGAACATACTCATAAACATAAGTGGGGTTCACTATGTAAATGAAGACATCTTTCTCGCCCTCTTGACCAAAGCATGGACGTCTTAAGCCCCGAAATAGCGCG
Source organism: Microbulbifer maximicatervae (SeqCode) (assembly GCF_052467325.1). Taxonomy (NCBI): domain Bacteria; kingdom Pseudomonadati; phylum Pseudomonadota; class Gammaproteobacteria; order Cellvibrionales; family Microbulbiferaceae; genus Microbulbifer; species Microbulbifer maximicatervae (SeqCode). Next base: position 2,950,162 of record NZ_CP174310.1, on the reverse strand, counting down.
GAACTGCTTTCCAGCCCTTTTGAGGCATCGGGAAAGATAAGTGTACCCTGAGTGTTCAGTTCTTCATGGTAGCCGATATTGTTGACCGGCGGTATTAAGCCACAAACATTATAGAAAAGCTGATAAAGCTCAGTTTTGGCGCCAATATCAGCATAGTTTTGAACTAATTCTCGATCAATTCTAAGTGATATTTGTTGGTCTTTATTGTTTGGAGAAGGTGCGGATATTTCAAGTGGAAGCAACTCCTGTAAAGATTCCGACATCCGACTCTCCGAGAGAATTTTGCCGGAGCGTACAAAATTCCACGATATCGGTCAATCAGGAACTAATATACTGGTAGAAATATGTGTCAGTTATGATTGATCTGTATTTCTCTGGTCGGCTACCTCTTGAGTAGAGGTAGCCGACCAGAGAAATAGGGTTATGTTGGAATAGGGGAGTTTTAGGTAGAGGGTTTCCATAATTGTTTTCGTTTGTTGCTATCTATTTAGGGGTGTTGCTTTATAGCTCTTGGGATTTCCAAATCATCTACGATACCTTCTTTCAGGTTTTCTGGTTCATCAGGACTGTTCTGGGTTGATTCGCTGTGACGCTTTTCTATATCAGGCAATAGTCCTTCAAGTCGCTTCTCCGCGTCTTCAATCGCTTTTTTTATTTTATCGTTCATATGTTTACCCCAATTTAAAAACGCAGTAATCCGGTAGGGAAGGCTTGTGCGTAGTATTTACATATTTTTACCATTTCAAATTTTATTATTGAGCGACCGTTGATTTTGAAAGCCTTGGTGGTCACTCGAAAGATGAGAATATTCTATTTGGGTTCTTTATTATAGCTGAGCTTTGATTTGTAGTGGGCGTTCAACTTAGATTCGAGTTGCTTTAATCGGGTGACAATATCCTGAAATTGTCCAGGATCTTGAAGAAACATGCCTCCTTCAAGGGATTCCTCATGGTCTGCAGTGAGGAGCGCGAGTCCGTTTCGGTCGGGGATAAGTTTTAATTCGCTGCGCAATACTGCTTCGTTTTCGCTAGTGCTCCCCAGTGAATGGACAGTTCAATATCTTCCGAGAATCGATCAATGGCAGAGAAGCATTTGCTGAGCGCAGTACTACTCTTGAAGGCAACGTCCATACCCCCTAGAAGTTCTTCGTCATATAGCAGGTGGAGAATCTCTGCCACTCAAAGATCCTTTTCCAAATATTGAGCTGGCAGGCTAGCTGGATGGTATTGGGCGCCTGCACGCAATAGATCGGCTAACTCTTTACGCCCCCTGTTGGAGGTGTAGTGGTTGAGAATATTGGTCATTTTATGGTTTTTCTAGTTTCTCTGATTGAAACAATCCAGCTCTCTGGCAGATTGGAATGTTCCAACTTTTTGAGGGTTTCGCGGGCTTCCGTCTTTCCCAGTCTCAACCGGGCGATGGCAAGTTTTATAATGCGGGGAGAAGCGGATTTGGAGGGGATGGTGGAAAGCCCACGTAAAAGCGCCCCTTCCGGTTTCTGACCCCATTTCAGCTTTGAGGCGCTGGTGTGCTTGGCTACCACTACTTCATTGCCCACCCTAAATTCCTTGCTGGGGCCACTGGTCCAAAAGATGGTTTTCATTGGCGCCTGCGTTTGCAGGCCAAGGCGGTAGGCTTCTTCCTGCCCCTGTGGAACGAGCTTGTGCTTATGTTGTCTTGCCCAGACGATGGCGACCTTTGTTGCACTGGGTTGGACCTTTAAGCCAGGTATTGAAGAGATGGTTTTGGGGCGGGCGTATAACCCCTTGGAGATGCGCAACAGCTCTCCGGCCTTCACCAAACGACTAAGAGCCTTCTGTACAGCCGTTTCACTCCCAAGCGTGTACAGGCGGTTGACAGGGAAGGGTTCTCCTCGCTGGAATCGCTTGATTCGTTGGTGGACGCTTTCAGAAACTGACACTGTAACAATCCTGGCACTACCGATGATAGGCTGTTTTATTCTAGCCCCCGTATTCTGTAGCTTTCAAGAAGTAATATGTCAGGATAATTAGGTTTACCTGAAGTCAATAATGTAGGATAAATTCGCTTACCGTAAGACATGTTGGCGAATTGAGGCCTTTATGGTTATCAACCACGGGCCCAGGCCTCGCAGCGTACAGGTGTTGGTCAAAATACATACACCTATTGCTTTATTAACCATATATTTCGTGATATCTATAAAAAATAGCGAAATCTATACATATTCATGCAGAAGTGTATAAATTATTGGGAAATCTATGCATATCTTGTGTGTGTTTATAATTTGCATAGCTAAGAAAGGATCGCCATGCCATATCAAGTACAGCCATTACCCATTGGGGATGGGCTAGGCTGGAAACTAAACCGGTCCTGAAAAAAACTGCCTCTGCGCACCGATATTTGGCGGAGCTCAAAGGTGTGTCGGCCTCGATTCCTAACGAAGCTATTCTTATCAATACCCTCACGTTGCAGGAGGCGAAAGACAGTTCTGAAGTTGAAAATATCATCACCAGTCACGATGATCTTTATAAAGCCGAGCTTTTCACAGATTACCTCACTACTGCGACCAAAGAAGTTCAAGATTACTCTGTTGCCTTGAAGCAGGGCTTCGAACAAGTCAGGCATCAAAAACTTATCCGCCTAAACGATATTTTAGATATTCAGCAAACCTTAGAGCGGAATAAAGCGGGCTTAAGAAAGTTGCCAGGTACAGAGCTTAAAAATCAGCAAACCGGTGAAATTGTCTAAACACCACCGCAAGATAGCCAAGAAGTCGAACGGCTAATCAATAATCTCGTCGAATACATCAATGATGAATCGCTCTCCGATTTAGACCCCTTGGTAAAAATGGCGGTCATTCATTTTCAGTTCGAATCGATTCACCCCTTCTACGATGGCAACGGCCGTTGCGGGCGTATCCTCAACATTCTGTATCTAGTAACCCAAGATTTGCTGAATAATCTATTCAGGCATCCGTATACAAAAATTGAATTTGTGGTGAACGATCTCGGGGTGACGCGCTTGACCGCCACCAAATACCTGGATCAACTGGTTGAAAGCGGATTTTTACAGAAACAAAAAATTGGGAGGGTTAACTACTATATCAATACACCACTCTGTGATTTATTTATTCGTAATCCTGATGCGCCAAAGCTCTAAATAGTGATTTAAAGTCGAGCTAACATGCCAAAGAGCGTAGCTGTATTTGGATCACATCCCATCTTGGCTAAGAAGGTTGCTTAGTTTTAGAAACTGAAGGTGCCCTAGTTTTGATCTGGAAATAAAAAAGGCCAACCTTGCGCTTGGCCTTTCTTGATCTGGTGGAGATGGCGAGACTTGAGTAGTTGGCTGTAGCTACCGTATTTGCTCGGTTTCTGTTTGGTTTAATTACAAAACCCCACAGATACCCCCACCACTAGAGCAAAGTAACCTCCAATTTGGCGCGTGATTTATCCGACTCAACTGTGCCCTAGGCTCTCTCTATACGTCATGCCCCAGCAGGCATTCCTGGGGCTCTTACTGATGTGAAAAAATCTTTATCGATGTCAACAATTGTCAACTGGCGAGCGGTCTCCTTGATTGTGGGGAGACCTTTCTCTCGTGTATAAGTGCATCTCGTGAATATTGTAAGGAGTGCATCACATGATCGATGGTTGGGGCTTTGTTCTTTTTGAAGTGAGTGGCTAAGTGGGTTTTTAAGTTGGTTAATGGGTAGAAATGTGGGTATTCCTAACACAATATTGATCTGCTCCGCTTATTTAGAAGGTTCCGACAGGCATTGAGCCTGTCAGATGAAAAACGTCCAGCGCCTAGCGAGCTGCCAAAAGGGAAATCGAGATTATCTATTGCTATTCACTCTTTTAGAGCCGACGTACATTGCAAATAAACGAAGGCCGATGGAAATTAAGACAAGCATATTTGGCGCTGTATGAGCGGGTATTGCCTTTAATTGCGTGATTTCTCTTTGAAGGGTCATCGTTTGGTGTGTATTGGTCTGGTGCTTTGGAACTTTGATGACATTTTTTTTAAGTAATTTATCGAACGACTCGATTTCTCCCGCAAGCATATCCAGGAGTTCCAATTCAGTCTTGCCTTCCCATGGTAGCTGTGTCCTATATGCGTCAACTGCTTTACCAAGTTTTTTCCACTCTTCTGCGAGGAAGGCTTCAAGTGATGAAAGGGTTCTCAGCTTCGAGTTCATGGACTGATTGACTCGGTAGGCGTTTTGTCCATGAGCGCCGCTTGCCATCATTCCACCAAAGTGCTGTACGTTATGTTTGGCGGTATTCAGGTTTCGGCTGATTAAGTTAAGTTGATCCAGAGTGCGAACCAGAGTCTGATCAAATCTCGGATCTTTATCCTTAATCGCTGTCAGAGCGGTGTTAACCAGTCGACTCACCTGTATCTTGGTTGCATGTTCGTTGATGGACATATCCCTTTATCCTCGTAAATCCATTGGAGAATGTGTTTCACCTCTCTGATTTGAGATGAATGCGCCACATTCAGGTTTTTGCTTGATGAAAACGCGAATTCTAAATTAAACCTGCCGAGTGTCTTGGTCTAAAAGAGTACGAGCCATTGCACGGAAGCAGTGGGCAGTCATGGTTTCATTGTCATAGCCGAGTGACCAGGGCTAGAGCCTACTCAGCAAGAGGGATAATGTGTGGCTGGCCCATTTTCATTTTTCGCTGGGCAGTTTTATGTGCTTGGCATCCCAATTGATTTCCGTCCATTCAAGTTTTTGCAATTCTCTAGTGGGCAGAGTAGGAGAGGGGGTAGTTTTAGGGCTGCTCTTACTACTGGGGTGTCCAGGTATTCGTCTATGGCAGTTAGTAGACGCCCAAACTCAGCAGGGTCTGTAATTGCTGCCAGGTGCTTTTTCTTGGTGGGGCAGTGGCGTAAACCTGCTCGCCCCCGCAATTAACCCCACCAAAAATGGCTGAATTGGGGTTAGATTAACTGGGATGGCCCAGATAAGCAAAAGCCCCGGAAACACTAGGTTTGCGGGGCTTTCGTGGGCTGTCTGAGACAGCAATTTGGTGGAGATGGCGGGAGTCGAACCCGCGTCCGTCAGCACTCTGCCAGAGGCTCTACATGCTTAGCTCCGTCTATTGATTTAACCCATTACAGCCCGGCGGTCAGGACGTATAGGGCGATCCCGAAAATTGTTTAACCGCTTACCCACGGGTATGGCTTGCGGCGATCCAGTTCTGTATAACAGTCTACAGCGCGATACTGGAACCTTGCTGAAGACTGCTAAGGGACGAACCCTTAGTTAGTGCTTCACAAGCTGCTTACGCAGCGAGTTGGGCACCGTAGTTGTCGTCGTTGGCAACTAATAAAATACAGCTTTGGATTTACGAGATTCGCTGCCATCTCGGCATGCACCCAAGGTTTCGTAACCGGCGTCGAATCCAAGTCATCCCCGATAAGAAACACTCATGTGTGTCACCTAAGTATACCTCAAAATTCACGTTAGCAATAAATTTTATGTAATTGGCATTTGAGCGATCAGAGTCGCTTTAGTCAGGCGCTTTGAGGGAGGGCTTAGGTGGGAAGGGGGTTCCCGGCGGTGAGGTACCGCCGGGAGGGAGATCAGCTTAGCGAATGGACTGCACGAAAGCGGTCAGGATCAGCAGTGGGCAGACGATGCGCACGTACCAGGGCCAGATCTTCCAGAACAGGGTCTGTTCGATATCTTCGTGGCCTTTTTTGAGCTCACTCAGCAGCTGATCGCGGCGCCAGATCCAGCCAGCAAAGATACATAGTGCAATGCCGAGCAGAGGTTGGCCGTATTCGGTGCTGATGCTGACTGCCAGTCCGAAGAGGGCGTCGAAGTTGTAGATGATGCCGCAACTCACGCCGAAGATGATCAGGCCAACGATCGGGGTGGCGATGCGGCGAGGGATATTCAGGTTCTCGATAGAGAAGGCCACCGGTACTTCCAACATGGAAATGGAGGAGGTGAGGGAGGCGATAACCATCAGCGCGAAGAAGGCGATGGCGACGAATATCCCGGCTTCACCCATGGTGTCGAACAGTGCCGGCAGCACTTGTAGGATCAGGCTTGGGCCAGCGATCAGGGAGCCGTCGGCAGAGAAAATCTGGGTGCCGGCTTCCTGGGCTACGTACATGGCGGGTAGGATCAGCAGGCCCGCTGTGAAGGCGATGCCCACATCAATCAGGGTTACCAGGGCGCCGAGGCGCGGCAAGCTCTCCTGCTTGCTCAGGTAGGAGCCGTAGATCAGCATGGTGCCTACACCCAAGGACAGGGAGAAGAAAGCCTGGCCCATGGCGGAGATCAGCAGATCCGGGGTGAAGTGGTCGAAGTTGGGCATCAGGTACACTTCCAGGCCGGTCAGGGCGCCGGGCTGGGTGAGTACGTAGCAGATCAACAGCAATAACAGGATGATCAGTGATGGCATCAACAGGGTGGACCAGCGCTCGATCCCCTTCTCAACACCACTGGCGATAATCAGCATGGTGAGGCCACTGAAAATGGCGGTCATGATCATATTGCGACTGGTGCTGTTGCCGGCCAACCACTGGGCCGCCTCTTGGGCGCCGAACAGGCCGGCGAAAGGTTCGGCCAGGTGGGCTACCATCCAGCCCGCCACAATGGCGTAGAAGCTCAGGATCAGGGAGGCCACCAGGATGCCGCCGAAGCCGGTCAGGCCCCCGAAAAAGCGGCTGATGGGTCCATTGGAAATGGAGCGCAGTGCCTGCACCATATTGCGGCGCGCGTGGCGGCCAATGGTGAGTTCAGCCATCAGGGCCGGGTAGGCAAGCGCAAAGGCTAGAAATAAATAGGCGACTACAAAGGCGGCGCCGCCGTTACTGGCGGCCTTGGTTGGAAAGCCCCAAATATTGCCGAGACCAACGGCGGAGCCCGCCGCAGCCATCAAAAAGCCAATATTCGAGCTGAACTGTCCTCGCGGTGCACTCATGGTAAATCCCGTAATTATTCTTCTAATAGTTCACTGTGCACTATTTGTGCGCCGAGCGCATTAGGCGCTGCTTTTCGCGGTTCCAATCGCGCTTCTTCTCAGTCTCGCGCTTGTCATGGCTCGCCTTACCTTTAGCAAGGCAGACTTCGCACTTCACCAGATGCCCTTTCCAATACATGGCTGTAGCAACCACAGTGTGGCCTTTCTGCTCAACAGCGGCGATCAGCTTGGAAAGCTCGCGCTTGGTGAGCAGCAGGCGACGGGTGCGGTCGGGCTCGGTAACAAAGTGGGTGGAGGCACTGGGTAGCGGCTGGATGTTGGCACCCAGCAGCCAGGCTTCCCCGTTTTTGAAAATGACATAGCTGTCGGTCAGCTGGGCTTTGCCCTCCCGACAGCTTTTGACTTCCCAGCCTTTCATCTCAACGCCCGCCTCAAACTTTTCTTCAATGAAATAGTCGTGGCGGGCCTTCTTGTTGAGGGCGATGGTATTGGATGTTTGTGCTTTCTTTTTCTTGGCCATGAAAACTACGAGTGACTATATAAAACTGTGTCCAAAAAACTTCAGGGCCACGGTATTGATAAAGATAAGCAGCAGTATCAATGGGATAAAAGTGCCCAGGGAGAAGTTAACGTATTTTTGCGAAAACGAGCCTGCAAAGTTGCTGTCACCTTCTTGCAGCTCTTTATCAAAATTGGATTTCTTCCATTTGTAGATCACGAACAGACATACCAGCAGACCGTTTAAAGGCAGGATGGTGTCGTAGAAGATGATCTCCACCAAATCGAAGAACGACTTGTTTGCGCCGGCCAGTTGTACAAACTCTGTAAACCAAGTGGCCATACCGAATGATACGGCGCAAGCGATGGCCAGTACAAATTGAACTGCCGCAACGATGTAGATGGCCTTCTTACGCTCCATGTTGCGCTCGTCGCGCAAGGTGGCGATCGGCACCTCGATAATGGAAACCAGTGAAGTAATGGCGGCAACCAGCACCAGGAAGAAGAAGACAGCTGCTACAGCGCTGGCGCCTATGTAACCGATTCCATCTTGCAAAGCGAGGAAAATCTTCGGCAGGAACAGGAAGATCATACCGGCGGAGGAGTCGCTGAGTTCTGCCGGATCAATTTGTGGATTAAAGTGGAAAATACTCGGCAAAATCAGTAGGCCAGCAGTAAAGGCTACCAATGTGTCAGTAATCGCTACGGCGCGGGAAGAGCCGGGAATGGAGTCCTTCTTCTTCATATAGGAGCCGTAGGTAATCATGATGCCCATTCCCAGAGACAGGGAGAAGAAGGCCTGGGCCATGGCTTTACTGATTACGTTGCCATCAATCTTGCTGAAGTCGGGTACCAGGTAGTACTGCAAACCGAGGGCGGCGTTATCCAAAGTCAGTACAAAGAACACCAGTCCCAGTAACATCACAAACAGCATGGGCATCAGGGTTTTTGCGGCCCGCTCAATACCGTCTTTAACACCCATAGCGAGAATGGCATTAATGATCAGCATCAGGATGACCAGGTAAATAAATACCGTGGGAGTATTGATAAAGTGGATAAAGAAATCCGGGGTGGCGAGCTTATCCAGGTTGCCGGAGAAGATTTCTACCAGGTATCCCATTACCCAAACGGTGACTACCAGATAAAAAACCGCGATCATAAATGGCGTGATCAGGGCCAGCCAACCGGGAATACTCCACAGCGTGGAGCCCTTGGAAATCTCGCGATAGGCCCCGACAGGGTCTTTGTCTGAGCGGCGACCCATAGCGAGTTCAGCCATCATCACCGGCAGGCAGATCAGGAATACGAAGAGAGCGTAGACCAGTAAGAAGGCGCCGCCCCCGCTTTTGGTGGCTGCTACAGGGAATGCGACCAGGTTGCCAATACCGACGGCGGAACCTGCGGCGGCCAGGATAAAGCCCAGCCTTGACCCAAAATGCTCTCTCACTGCGGTCATAAGTACTCTCGCTATTATTTTTTGAATGCTTGTAGTTTTGTTACTGCGGCTGGGGCTAAGTGTGGCCCACCGGTAAAAAATGCGATTGTTACAGGAATTGTCTTGCTTGAGTAGCGCCGACTGGCAAAATTAGCCGTTCAACGGTAATCCCAGGTAATTTTGCCTGATGGACTGGATTAGACAGTAGGAATGACTGAAATAGAACGCAGTGCGCTGGTGATGTACAGCGCAGAACAAATGTTTGATCTGGTCAACGATGTGGCCAGCTACCCGCAATTTTTGCCCGGCTGTCGCGCTGCGGAGATTATTCACAGCGATGACACCACTTTAGAGGCGCGCCTGGATTTGTCGCGCGCGGGTATAAAGCAGAGCTTTGTGACTCGAAATCAGTTGGTGCGTCCCAAGTCGATGACACTCAAACTGGTGGATGGCCCCTTCGAGCAGTTTGAAGGGCTGTGGGAATTTACTCCACTGGCTGAAAATGCCTGTAAGGTGAGTTTCACCCTTTCGTTTTCGATGAAAAATCGATTGATCGCGGCGGCTGCGGGAAAAATTTTCAGTGACCTGGCTAACCAGATGGTTGCAGTTATGTGTGAGCGCGCTGAAGAAGTTTATGGGAAACCCCAATGACAGAAGAGAAAACAATCTCGGTGGAGGTGGTGTACGCACTGCCCCATGAACAGCGATTGATGCGTTTGTTGGTGTCTGAGGGCACCACTGCGCGGGAGGCGCTAATTCGCTCGGGAATTCCCAAGGAGTATCCTGAAGTTGATCCGGATACTGCAAAGATGGGCATTTTTGCCCAGGTGCTGGGGAGTAAGGGGCTGCCGCCGGCAGAAAGTTATGTCCTGCAACCCGGGGACCGGGTTGAGGTGTATCGCCCTTTGATCGCCGATCCCAAAGAGGCGCGCAAGCAGCGCGCCGAGAAAGCCAAGCGTATGGCTGAGAAGAAGAAAGGCGCCGCGGGGGCGTCCTCTTAGGGCCAGCCTGTGGGCTGCCAGTCGCCGCTGGTGGCTACCAGGGAGTCTTCGTCAAAGTAAACGCTAAAGGTCTTTTGGGTGATATTGCCTTTCTTGTCGCGAAGGCGATTGACGTAATCCCAGCGGTTGGGATTGTAGGTATCTTCCAGCAGCGGAGTGCCCAAGACAAACTGTACCTGGCGTCGAGTCATCCCTGGCTTCAGCTGATCCACCATCTCCTGGGTAATGATATTGCCCTGCTGCACTTCAATACGGTGTACGCCGGGGAATTTTACGAGTGTGCAGGCTCCCAGCAAGCTGCAGAAGAAGGCGATGGTGAGAAATCTCAGACTAGGCGGCATTCATTGCTCCATTATTCGGTTTCAAACGGCAGCGCTCACGCTGATTTCTTACAAACAGTCAGTTTAGTCCCAAGTGGAGAAAAAAAGTTCCTCCACCCACCAGTTCTGCCCTAAGTGAGCAGTACGGGGTTTCTCTGACTCCGTAGGGCATGGGATAATACCTGAAGAGTTGGCTCGCTGACAGACGGGACTCCAGGGTCGGAATCCTTTATAAATGGCCGCTGTGGGTTTGGGCAACTTCGGATAACTTTTAAAATCCTGCCGGGAAATATTGATACATGTCGAATGAAAACCAGGAATTGCGCAAGGCTGGCCTCAAGGTCACTCTGCCGCGGGTAAAAATTCTGCAATTGCTCGAAAGCACCAGTGAGCAGCATTTGAGTGCTGAGGATGTCTATAAGCTATTGCTGGAAGCGGGAGAGGATGTTGGCCTAGCTACTGTGTACCGGGTGTTAACCCAGTTTGAGAGCGCGGGCCTGGTTGTGCGCCACAATTTCGATGGTGGCCACTCTGTATTTGAGTTGGACCGTGGTGATCACCACGATCACATGGTGTGCACCGATACCGGTAAGGTTATCGAGTTCCACAATGAAGAGATTGAGGAGCTACAACGCCAGATCGCTGAAGAGCACGGCTATGAGCTGACTGGCCACAGCCTGGTTCTGTATGTGACAGAAAAAGAGAAGTAATTCTTCCGGGTGCGGTATTCACCGCACCCTTCAAATGCTTATCCTGAGTGTTACGACTGGCAGGGTGGAGTGTAAAGCTCTGGGAACTTGCCAATTTTATCCGCGTAAAATTCCTTGAGCTTCAACAGCTCGGCTTCCAGGTTTTCACCGAATTGAGCTATCGGGCCGATGCCCACTTCTTTTTTGGGGAAGCTGATATAGCCCAGTACCACCGGGACCCTGGCGTTGCGGGCGATATGGTAAAAGCCGGTCTTCCAGCGTTCCGCCAAACCGCGAGTGCCCTCGGGGGGGATAGCGATAACCAGTTCTTTGCGCAGTTTGAATTGCCTGGCGGTGGCATCCACCAGGTTGTTGGCTTTGCTGCGGTCTACGGCGATACCGCCGAACCAGCGCATGGGGCCACCCAGGGGGAAAGTAAATAGCTTGTCTTTGCCCATCCACTGCGGGGTCATCTTCAGTTTGAGTGCGGCGAGGATAAAGTAATAGCCATCCCAGTTAGTGGTATGGGGGGCGCCGATCAAAACATACTGCTTTAGTTTGAGAGACTGCTCGTCAGCTTTGACACGCCAGCCGTGCAACTTCAGTAGCACCCGTGCAACCAAGCGGAGGATTGGGGTGACAATGGGGGTGTTGAAAATCGTTCTCTGCATAACCTCGGCCGGGACTACTCATACATCGAAAAATAAGCCGCCAAGTATATGGTGACTTTACCTGCCACTCCCAGTCATATTTGTTCGTTTGTCCTAAATCGGCACATATATCCGACGAAAGGGGTGGTTTACCGGATTGTGTGGCGGTCAATTATTGATCTACGGTATAAGATTGCTTACCAAAATGCACCATTTTTGACCTTTGGTGACGCTTGGTGCTGGTACCGTATGGAGGGAGCGAGGCTGACTCTATAGCCAGCCCGAGAGAGGAATTTGGAGAGTTAAATTCTCCCCAGCATTTCCTCGGCATGGGCCAGGGATTGGGCGGTGGGAGCGCCGCCGAGCATGCGCGCCACTTCTTCGCGGCGCTCGCCGTTGGTGAGTTCGCGCAGGGCCACAAAAACACTTTCCCCATCGCTGTGCTTCTCCACCAGGTATTGTCGGTGAGCTCGCGCCGCTACCTGGGCCAGGTGAGTCACACAGATCACCTGGCCGCTGCAGCCATTGCGGGTTTCCCCCAGTTGGCGCAGCAGGCGGCCCACCACATCACCGGTGGCACCGCCAATACCCACATCCACCTCGTCGAATACCAGGGTGGGGGTGCGGGAGGTTTGCGCAGTTACCACCTGGATTGCCAGGCTGACCCGGGAGAGCTCACCGCCGGAGGCAATCTTGCCTAGGGGGCGAGGCGGTTGGCCTGGGTTGGTGGATATTAAAATTTCCGCTTCCTCGAGTCCCTGGCTATTAGGGGTATCCAGCTTTTGAAGTGATAGCTCTACTCGAGCGTGAGGCATGGCCAAATCGGCCAGCTGGTCGTTCACGGCTTCTGCCAGTGAAGTTGCTGCTTTGCTGCGCAGTTTGCTGAGCTTGCCGGCAACTTTTCTGTACTGCCTTTCCAGTTCTTCACAATCTGCGGCTAGGCGCTCCAGGGCATCTGGGCTGCCGATATCGTCCAGCTCTGCCTGTAACTGTTGCTGTAGTGCCGGCAGCTCCTGCGGTTGGACTCGGTGTTTGCGCGCCGCCTGGTAGATGGCGCTGAGCCTGTCTTCAACCTCGGAGAGTCGCTCCGGGTCCATCTCGAAGCGGTCGATATGTCGGGAGAGGGTGGCTGCGGCTTCATCCACCTGGATGCGCGCGCTGTCGAGCATCTGCGCCACTTCCACTAACGCCGGAGCCTGCCCGGGCATGGAGGACAGCAGTTGCAGGGCGCGGTGCAGCTGTTCGGCGATATCGCCCTCACCGCCGGACAGAAAAGCGGCCAGCTGGTAGCTGCCGCTGAGGATTTCCCCGGCATTGGCCAGCTGTTGCTGCTCGCTCTCGAGGGACTCTATTTCCCCTTCGCTCAAGCCCAGCTGGTCCAGCTCTTTAAGCTGGTATTCCAGCAAGTGGCGGCGGGCTTCGGCTTCCTCAGCGCTGTCGGCCAGGGTGCGATAACGGCGATAGTGATCCCGCCAGGTTTTGAAGCGGCTGCGGGTCTCTGCGGCGAGTTCCTGGGCCTGGGCGTATTCATCCAGCAGGCGCAGGTGCGTTTCTCTCTTCAGCAGGGATTGGTGTTCGTGCTGGCTGTGGATATCGATTAGCTGCTCGCCCAGAGCGCGTAGCTGCAGAAGGGTGACCGGTTGGCCGTTGATATAGGCGCGGGAGCGGCCGTCGGCGCCGATGGTGCGGCGCAGAATGACTTCCTGCCCGGCGTCCAGCTCCTGGGACTCGAGCCAACTGGCGGCGCTGGGGTGCTCGGCGATATCAAATGTGGCGCTGATATCGGCGCGATTGGCGCCGGTGCGCACAAGCTCAGCGCTGCCGCGACCGCCCAGCGCCAGGCCGAGGGCATCCAGGGTGATTGACTTACCCGCGCCGGTCTCACCGGTCAGGGTGCTGGTACCGGGACCAAACTCCAACTCCAGTTGGTCCACCAGGGTGAATTGGCTGATAGACAGATGCAGCAGCATAGAGATCGCTTGTGTCCTTGCTAATCGGCGGGCGCCCGGCCCAATTAGTGGTTATTTATACAGTATTCGCTCCCGCTTAGCTATAGGGGTGGGGCCACATTACTCTGAGGATGTGCGCTAGCGCGAAAAACCACTTGAACTGTGCGGGGATGTCCCCATATAGGCTCCAGTGCCCGCGAGACGGGCTCAACTCACATTACTGACAGAGTCGACGCGACGGAGAAAGCAGTGGCCAGAGAGCGCAGCGAAGAAGATCAGATTAAAGAGGGGGCGGAGCACGCACCAGCTACAGACGAGGGTGTTTCAGCAGAGATTGAAGATCCTTCCTCTATAGAAAGCGAACTTGCCGAGGAAGCCCTGCGGGAAGAGGCCGAAGGTGCCGATGCCCTGCACGAGGAAATTATCAAGTTGCAGGAGCAACTGGCAGCGCACAAGGATATGGCCCTGCGCGCCCAGGCGGAAGAGCAGAATGCCCGCCGCCGCGCGCAACAGGATATCGAACGCGCGCGCAAATTTGCGGTAGAGAAGTTGCTGCAGGACTTGCTGCCTGTAGTGGACAACCTCGAGCGCGCACTGGCGACGATCGATACGGCTGACGAAGCCAACAAGGCCTTGGTAGAGGGTATCGAGCTGACTCACAAATCTTTCGTTGAAACCCTGACGAAAAATGCTGTGGAAGTTGTCGATCCAGCGGGAGAGCCCTTCGATCCGGAATTGCACCAGGCCATGACCCAGGTGCCCAACGGCGAGGTGGAGCCGAACACGGTTCTGGATGTGTTTCAGAAAGGTTATCGCCTCAATGGCCGCCTGGTTCGCCCGGCCATGGTGGTGGTCAGCAAAGCGCCGTAACGGCAGAAGTGTAAAGCGGCCTTGAAATTTTTCGGCCGGCACCAATATAGCTGACATCAAGAATTATTCGCGCGATGCAAATAGAACAGAGCTGGCAGCGCGCATCAAAAGAGGATTTTACAGATGGGAAAAATTATCGGCATCGACCTGGGTACCACTAACAGCTGTGTAGCGGTACTGGATGGTGACAAAGCGCGTGTAATCGAAAACGCCGAAGGCGATCGCACTACACCTTCTATTGTTGCCTTCACTGACGACAACGAAATTCTGGTAGGTCAGTCTGCCAAGCGTCAGGCGGTGACCAATCCCCAAAATACTCTGTTTGCGGTTAAGCGTTTGATCGGCCGTAAATTCAAAGACGACGTTGTCCAGAAAGATATCAAGATGGTTCCTTACACCATCACTGAAGCTGACAACGGCGACGCTTGGGTAGAAGTGAAAGGCGATAAAAAAGCTCCGCCGCAGATCTCTGCCGAAGTCCTGAAGAAAATGAAAAAGACTGCAGAAGATTTCCTCGGTGAGAAAGTTGAAGCTGCAGTAATTACCGTACCGGCTTACTTCAACGACTCCCAGCGTCAGGCCACTAAAGACGCCGGCCGCATCGCGGGCCTGGACGTTAAGCGTATTATCAACGAGCCGACTGCCGCTGCACTGGCATACGGCCTGGACAAGCAGGGCGGTGACCGCACTGTAGCGGTATACGACCTGGGTGGTGGTACCTTCGATATCTCCATCATCGAAATTGCCGACGTCGATGGCGAGAAGCAGTTCGAAGTACTGTCCACCAACGGTGACACTTTCCTCGGTGGTGAAGACTTCGACCTGCGCCTGATCGAATACCTCGCAGACGAGTTCAAGAAAGACCAGGGCATCGACCTGAAAGGTGACCCCCTGGCAATGCAGCGCCTGAAAGAAGCTGCAGAAAAAGCCAAGATCGAGCTGTCCTCCAGCCAGCAGACCGAAGTCAACCTGCCGTACATCACTGCAGACGCTACAGGTCCCAAGCACTTAGTGGTTAAACTGACCCGCGCCAAGCTGGAAAGCCTGGTAGAAGAGCTGGTTACCCGTTCCCTGGAGCCGGTAAAAATCGCTCTGCAAGACGCTGACCTGTCCGCTTCCGGTGTAGACGAAGTGATCCTGGTAGGCGGTCAGACCCGTATGCCAATGGTTCAACAGAAAGTCACCGAGTTCTTCGGCAAAGAGCCGCGCAAAGACGTTAACCCCGACGAAGCCGTTGCCATGGGTGCTGCTATCCAGGGCGCCGTACTGTCCGGTGACGTTAAAGACGTACTGCTGCTGGACGTAACTCCTCTGACCCTGGGTATCGAAACCATGGGTGGCGTTGCGACTCCGCTGATCGACAAGAACACCACTATCCCCACCAAGAAGTCCCAGGTTTTCTCCACTGCGGATGACAACCAGACAGCGGTAACCATTCACGTGGTTCAGGGTGAGCGCAAGCAGGCTGCACAGAACAAATCCCTGGGTCGTTTCGACCTGGCCGATATCCCACCGGCACCGCGCGGCATGCCGCAGATCGAAGTAACCTTCGACATCGATGCCAACGGTATCCTGCACGTACACGCGAAGGACAAGGCCACTGGTAAAGAGCAGTCCATCGTGATCCAGGCTTCCTCCGGTCTGTCCGAGGACGAGATCGATAAGATGGTTCAGGACGCTGAGGCCAATGCCGAAGCGGACAAGCAGTTCGAAGAGCTGGTGCAGACTCGCAACACGCTCGACGGCCTGATTTCTGCGACCAAGAAGACTCTGGAAGAAGCTGGCGACAAAGCTACCGCTGAAGAGAAAGCAGCTATTGAAGCGGCTGTTACCGAAGCGGAAGAAGCCGTTAAAGGCAATGACAAGGCCGCTATGGAAGCTGCAACTACCAAGCTGACTGAGGCTTCCGGTCCGGTTGCTCAGAAGATGTACGCCGAGCAGGCTCAAGCCGCTGGTGCTGAAGGTGCCGCTGGCG
Source organism: Microbulbifer maximicatervae (SeqCode) (assembly GCF_052467325.1). NCBI lineage: Bacteria > Pseudomonadati > Pseudomonadota > Gammaproteobacteria > Cellvibrionales > Microbulbiferaceae > Microbulbifer > Microbulbifer maximicatervae (SeqCode). The sequence continues at coordinate 2,933,849 of NZ_CP174310.1, read as the reverse complement.
CTGGTGCCCAGGGCGAGCAGCAGTCCTCCGCTGGCGACGACGCGGTAGACGCAGAGTTCGAAGAAGTTAAGGACGACAAAAAAGAAGGTAAGTAAGCGTTCGCTTGCAATTCCGGTGGCAGCTTTTAAAGTGGCCGCCGGAGAACTTCAGGGGCGCGGCGCCTTACTTTCAGAGGCCCGCGCCCTGTGTTGTTTCAGGTATCTGCCAATATTTGCCGAGTTTTCGCAGTTTTGGTGGTGCTCCGTTCGCGGGGCTTAGTTAGAAACCGAGAAGTAGAAAGAGAGTTTGGCCGTTCTTGATGCCGGACCAGAGAACATAGTTTTATGTCGAAACGCGATTATTACGAAGTCCTCGGCGTCGAGCGCGGCGCTTCGGATGCAGAGCTGAAAAAAGCTTACCGCCGGGTGGCAATGAAGTTTCACCCGGACCGTAACCCCGATGACAAGGAATCTGAGAACAAATTCAAGGAGGCCAATGAGGCCTACGAGGTTTTGTCGGATTCCGAGAAGCGCGCAGCTTATGACCAGTTTGGCCACGCCGGTGTGGAAGGCCAGATGGGCGGTGGCGGCGCCGGTGGATTCGGTGGCTTCTCCGATATTTTCGGCGATGTGTTCGGTGATATCTTCGGTGGTGGCGGCGGTGGCCGTCGCGGCGGCCCTGCTCGCGGTTCCGATCTGCGCTATGACCTGGAATTGGACCTGGAAGACGCAGTGCGCGGCACCACGGTCAAGATTCGCGTTCCGACTCTGGCAGCCTGTGGTACCTGTAGCGGTTCCGGTGCCAAGCCCGGTTCCTCTCCGCAAACCTGTGGCACCTGTGGTGGTGCTGGCCAGGTGCGTATGCAGCAGGGTTTCTTCTCTGTTCAGCAAACCTGCCCCAACTGTCGCGGTCGCGGTACCACTATCTCCGATCCCTGTGGCAGCTGTCACGGTCGCGGTCGCGTAGAGGAAACCAAAACTCTGTCCGTTAAGGTACCGCCCGGTGTGGATACCGGCGATCGCATTCGTCTGTCCGGTGAAGGTGAAGCCGGGCCCGACGGCGGCCCCGCTGGTGACCTCTATGTACAGGTAGTGGTGAAAGAGCACGACCTGTTCCAGCGCGATGGCAAGAACCTTTACTGCGAAGTGCCGATCAGCTTTGTTTCCGCTGCCCTCGGTGGCGAGCTGGAAGTGCCGACTCTCGACGGTAAAGTGAAGCTGAAGATTCCTGCGGAAAGCCAGACCGGCAAACTGTTCCGCCTGCGCGGCAAAGGTGTTTCCCCGGTTCGCGGTGGAGCAACCGGCGACCTGCTGTGTCGCGTTGTGGTAGAAACTCCAGTGAACCTGTCCGGCAAGCAAAAAGACTTGCTGCAAGAGTTCTCTAATACCCTCAGCGAAAAGAAAAATTCACCGCGTCAGACCGGTTGGTTTGAAGGGGTGAAAAACTTCTTTGGTGATATGAAGCTTTAATCGCTGTTAGCACCGGCAAAACTTTAAATTGTTTTGCGGGTTGCCTATTTAAAAAGGCTCGGGAGCATTAGCTTTCGAGCCTTTTTTATTTCCAGGCGAGTATTATTCCTTCAATAGAACGCCTTCTATTGGGAAGTTTTGGTTCTCAAGCGGGCTGCGAATTCACTCAGGAATTCCTGTTGGATTTTTTGCGCTTTGCGCAGTTGCTCCTTATTTAAAATACCTTCCAATTCTTTGTGTGTTTCCAGACTGATAGCTGCGAATTGAGCGCCAATTTCGCCGCGTTGCTTGGGGGTTAGGGCGACCTTTTCACCACTGAGTAAACCGTATTTTTCCAGCACCGCTTTTTTCTCTGCGAAGCTTTTTTGCATAATGGGTAATACGGTTTTTTCCTGTCCCGGGGTGAGCTGCAAACGCAGCGTCACCCAATCGGTAATATCATCATATTTCTCCCAAAAGTCTGGATTGGCATTTTGCTGCTGGGCAGATGCCGGCGTGCTGCCAAAAGCCAGGCTCAGAGAGATCACTACCACCATGATGTGTGGTAGATGGTTGGACAGGATCATCAGTCGCATATTGGCGCTCCATTTACCCCTCACAGTAAAGCGTAGCAGTGGCCGCTGATATCGCGTTTTGCGCAAGTATCCTCTTGGCAATTTAAAAATATGTGGATATTTCTTTTTGTTTTACTTTTGCGGAGTGACTAGCGATTTTTAGACACGCTAATACTGGCTTACTGGTATCTATGCGCTCTACCGGGTGCGTTGTAGAATCCAGAACCTTATAGATTTGGACTGGAGTACTGTGATGGCGGTAAAAGTGGCGGTGACGGGATTTGGTGGTCGAATGGGGCGAGCGTTGGCGGAGGCTTTGTCCCTGTCTGATAAGGCCGAACTGTCAGCGGCTATAGTGCGGCCTGGCTCCAGCTTGGTCGGCGCCGATGCCGGCGAAGTTGCCGGTCTGGGCCGCAGCGGCCTCGCTATTGTGGACAGCCTCGATAAGGCAGACTTTGATGTACTTATTGATTTCACTGCTCCTAAAGCGACCGTGGAAAATACTGCCTATTGTGCGGAGAAAAACCTCCCCATTGTAATCGGCACCACGGGCTTCGATAGCGAGCAAAAAAATAAAGTATTGGCTTATGCGGATCAGGTGCCGCTGTGCCTCGCCAGTAATTTTTCCACCGGGGTAAACCTGTGCTTTAAATTGTTGGAAACTGCTGCGCGGGTAATGGCGGAAGAGGCTGATATCGAGATTGTCGAAGCCCATCATCGCCACAAAGTGGATGCACCTTCCGGCACGGCACTGAGTATGGGAGAAGTGATCGCGGAAACTCTGGGGCGCGACCTGGATAAAGTGGCAGTTTACGGCCGCGAAGGTCAAACCGGTGCCCGCGATCGGGATACTATCGGTTTTGCCACAGTGCGCGGTGGTGATGTGGTAGGTGAACATTCGGTGATGTTCCTGGCGGAAGGTGAGCGGGTCGAAATTAGTCATCGAGCCAGCAGCAGGCTCTCTTTTGCTCGCGGTGCTGTGCGCGCGGCACTGTGGATGATGGGAGAGGAAGGGAGTGCGCGGGCACCGGGGCACTACGATATGCGCGATGTGCTCGGCCTTAACTAATCTTACTTAGAGTAAATAAATTCAGCGCCTGCAGGGGCGCTGTGAAAGAAATTTTCGATTTTCATTTGCCCGCCATTTTTGCGGGTAAAACTAAAAGGCCGGCAACATTCGTTCGACCGGTCACCCTGTAACCTTCCTTTGAGGAATCTCGATTGGAAAGAAAGTTGATTGTCGGCAGCGAAGAGTGGTGCGGACTTCCCGCACTCGGCGTCCCGGCGATTAAGGTGCGTGTGGACTCCGGGGCTAAAACTTCCTGTTTGCACGCTTACAACATCCATACCTTCAAGCGCGATGGCGAACCCTGGGTGAGTTTTGAGGCGCATCCATTGCAGCACCAGCGCCGCCCTTCAGTGCGCTGTGAGGCGCGGCTTTTGGATAAAAGGCTGGTGCGTAGCTCCTCCGGAGAAAGCGAAAAACGCCCGGTAATTCGTACCTCTATTTCCATTGGTGGCAGTGTCTGGGATATCGAACTGACCCTGACCAATCGGGACAGCATGGGCTATCGCATGTTGTTGGGGCGCGAAGCCATGATTGGGCGAATGCTGGTGGATCCGGCTGAGAGCTTCTGTATTGGCGATATCCCGAAAAGCCAGTTGGATGAATATTATCGGGATGAGCACCATATTGCCGGTACCGGTCTGCGCATCGGGCTGCTGGCATCGAACCCGGATCTCTATAGCAACCGGCGCATTATGGAAGCGGGGGCCGAGCGCGGACATCGCATGAGTTTTCTCGATATCCGCCAGTGCTACATGAAGCTCGACCCTGATGAGCCGGAAGTACACTACCGGGATGGCCGCATACTCAATAGCCTGGATGCGGTGATTCCCCGTATTCGCCCCAGCCAGACTTTTTACGGTTGTGCGCTGACGCGGCACTTTGAGAGCCTGGATATTTTTGCCCTGAATGGCTCTGCCGCTATCAGTCAGTCGCGGGATAAATTATTTTCCCTGCAGTTGCTGCAACAAAGTGGACTAAATATCCCAACCTCTGGGTTTGCCAATTCCCCAGTGGATACCAATGAGCTGATCGAAATGGTGGGCGGTGCGCCACTGGTGGTGAAGTTGCTGGAGGGAACCCAGGGGCGCGGTGTCGTTCTGGCGGAAACCCGTAAGGCTGGGGAATCGGTGATTAATGCGTTTAAGTCCCTCAAGGCCAATCTTCTGGTGCAGGAGTTTATTCGCGAAGCGGAGGGAAAGGATCTTCGTTTGTTTGTTATCGATGGTCGTGTGGTGGCCTCGATTCAGCGCGAGGCGGCACCGGGGGAATTTCGTGCCAATATTCACCAGGGCGGTACGGCTTCAGTAGTGAAGGTCACCGCCGAGGAGAAGCGCCTGGCGGTCAAGGCTGCCAAGGTGTTGGGGCTCAAGGTGGCGGGTGTGGATATTATTCGCTCCCGCAAGGGGCCGCTGTTATTGGAGGTCAATTCCTCGCCGGGACTTGAAGGCATCGAGAGCGCTACGCGCAAGGATGTGGCGGGGGCCATGATCATATCTATCGAAAAGGCGTTGAAGTGGCGCCCGATATTGCCGGGGGAGGATCTTTAGGCGCTGTAACTCTGGTCCCGGCGGGGGCCTTTGCGTTGGGCTAACCTGAGTAGGTGGCCGGGCTTTTCGCTGGCGCGCAAATAGAGCCGCAGCGAGCTTTGGCCGCTGCGGGTAACAGCCCACCGCAGCTTCCTTTCGGGAGGTGCAAACCGCAGGGTTTGAGCTTCTATGACGATATCCAGCCCAGGTTCACTTCACACTATTCCCGCCCTGATACTTCTCCTGACCGTACTTTTCACCGGTGTGGGTGCCCAGGCTGCGGTGCAGCTCTCCGATACGCCTTTGGGGCGGCGGGTAATGGTGGATTACATAGTGCACTTCGCCTACCACCTGCAGTGGCCGGTCAATGCCTTTGCCAACAGCGGTGCCCCGTTCAAGGTGTGCCTGATGGGTGGGGATTCTCTCGGTGAGCCACTGGCGGCCCGGTTCAAGAATCAGCGTATTGATGGGCGGGATGTGGAGCTTGAAAAGATCGAAGTCAAGGAGATGCTGCGGGCGCGCAAGTGCCAGATTGTGGTGCTGAGTACCCTGGATCGCCCCACACTGCTCAAGGCGTTGGTGGCACTGGAGTTTTTCCCGGTACTGACGGTTAGCGATGCCGAGCGCTTTGCCGCCACTGGCGGTATGATCGAGTTTGCCGACAGCGGCCGGGAGGTGGCCCTGCGTATGAATAAGACCATGCTGGAGAAGGCGGAGCTGAAAATGGGCAGCAGTCTTTTCCGGTTGGGACGCAAGCCGGAGTGAGATTTTCAGGGAAAGTAGCCTGGCGTATTTTTGCACTAGCGTCCAGAGGTGAATTCGCGTAGAATCTGCGCCCGATTTGGGCCGGTGCCGCGAAGCTGAATCGCGCAGCGTGAGCCTACTAAAAAGCTGGCGGCAACCGTCGGCCACTTTGTGAGAATCACGCGTGAACAGATTTTTAAAGCGAGATGAAGCTGCGATGTTTCATCTCGCTTTTTTATGCGCGCACCAGTCAGGAGCCCGCGTGCTCCGAAGCCCGCAAACCCCGCCCGGAAGCAGTTCTGAAGATTGGAGTTCAATTTGACTAAAGCTGTCCCTACGTCGGAGGCTTTCATGCCCCACAACTTTATGCAGAGTACAACTCCCGCGCTGCTGGTGCTCGCAGATGGTAGTGTCTTTGAAGGACGCGCAATCGGTGCCCATGGCAGTTCTGTTGGCGAGGTCGTGTTCAACACATCCATGACCGGCTACCAGGAGATCCTCACCGATCCCTCCTACGCCCGCCAGATTGTGACTCTGACCTACCCGCACATCGGCAACACTGGCACCAACCAGGAAGACGAAGAGTGCGCTGATATCTGGGCCGCCGGCCTGGTAATCCGCGACCTGCCGCTGCTGGCCAGCAGCTTCCGCAACGAGCAGTCCCTGGAGGACTACCTGCGCGAGCGCAATATCGTTGGTATCGCCGATATCGACACTCGTCGCCTGACCCGTCTGCTGCGCGACAAAGGTGCGCAGAGCGGTTGCATCGTTGCCGGTGACAATATTGACCGCGAAGAAGCCCTGGCCAAGGCCAAGGAATTTGCCGGTCTGAAAGGGATGGACCTGGCCAAGGTCGTGAGCACCAAGGAAGCCTATCCCTTTAGCGAGGGTACCTGGGAACTGGGCGAAGGCCACAAGGCTGCGCCGGAACAGCCCTTCAAAGTAGTGGCTTACGACTTCGGTGTGAAGCGCAATATCCTGCGTATGCTGGTGGATCGCGGCTGTGACATCACCGTAGTACCGGCGGAGACTCCGGCTTCCGAAGTACTGGCGATGAATCCCAACGGTGTATTCCTGTCCAATGGCCCCGGCGACCCCGAGCCCTGTGAATACGCGATCGCCGCTATTCGCGAAATCCTGGACGCTGGCATCCCCACCTACGGCATCTGCCTGGGCCACCAGTTGTTGGGCCTGGCGGTGGGCGGTAAAACTGCCAAGATGAAGTTCGGTCACCACGGTGGTAACCACCCGGTACAAGACCTGAACAGCACCAAGGTGATGATCACCGCGCAGAACCACGGTTTCGAAGTGGACGCCGACAGCCTGCCGGACAATGTGGAAGTTACCCACAAGTCCCTGTTCGACGGTACCTTGCAGGGTATTCACCTGAAGGACAAGCCGGCCTTCAGCTTCCAGGGACACCCGGAAGCAAGCCCGGGCCCACACGATGTGGCGCCGTTGTTCGACCACTTTATCGATTTGATGAAAGAGCGCGCCTAAGGGCGTAGCCGCCCAGGGTAGGGCAATTAACCGCCGCTTTTGCGGCGGTTTTAAGGAGACTCTGAATAACGCCGTAATACCTCTGCGGGTCCTTGAAGGCTGCAGATGTTAGGCGCAGCTCGCCGCGAATGGCCATAGTCCTTGGCAAGAGCTGCAACGCAGCAGCTGTGGCCTTCAAGGACCGCCCTTCGGGGCTTGCAGAGCGATTCACACTCCGCGTTGCGACTTCTTGAAAGGTCTAGACATTCCTGCGAAGCCGCGCCTTGATTGTGAACCGCTCTGCAAGCCAGAGGCATCACGGAGTTGTTTAGAGTCTCCTTAACAAAAAACGAATGAAATTTAGCGCAGCCGGCCTTTGCCGGTAGTAGAACGGAAGAAAGATGCCAAAACGCACAGATATCCAAAGCATTCTGATTATCGGCGCAGGCCCCATCGTGATCGGCCAGGCGTGCGAATTTGACTACTCCGGCGCCCAGGCCTGTAAGGCGCTGCGCGAAGAGGGTTACCGGGTGATCCTGGTGAACTCCAACCCGGCCACCATCATGACCGACCCGGCCATGGCCGATGCCACTTACATCGAGCCGGTGGAGTGGCGTACCGTTGCCAAGATTATTGAGCAGGAGCGTCCCGACGCCATCCTGCCCACCATGGGTGGCCAGACAGCACTGAACTGCGCCCTGGACCTGGACAAGCACGGTGTCCTGAAGGAGTTCAATGTCGAGCTGATCGGTGCAGACAAAGACGCTATCGAGAAAGCGGAAGACCGCGACCTGTTCGACAAGGCGATGAAGGCGATCGGCCTGGAAACTCCGCGCGCCAAGATCGTCCACTCCATGGAAGAGGCGAAGAAAGTACCGGAAGAGTTCGGCTTCCCGGTAATTATCCGTCCGTCCTTCACCATGGGTGGTTCCGGTGGTGGTGTGGCCTACAACTGGCCGGAGTTTGAAGAGATCTGTAAGCGCGGACTCGACCTCTCCCCCACCAACGAGTTGCTGATCGACGAATCCCTGCTCGGCTGGAAAGAGTACGAGATGGAAGTGGTTCGCGATAAGAACGACAACTGCATCATCGTATGTTCCATCGAGAACTTCGACCCGATGGGCGTACACACCGGTGACTCCATCACCGTTGCCCCGGCGCAGACGCTGACCGACAAGGAATACCAGCTGATGCGCAACGCTTCTATCGCGGTACTGCGCGAGATCGGCGTTGAGACTGGCGGCTCCAACGTACAGTTCGGCGTCTGTCCGAAGACGGGCCGCGTGGTTGTGATCGAGATGAACCCCCGCGTATCCCGCTCCTCCGCACTGGCCTCCAAGGCCACCGGTTTCCCGATCGCCAAGGTCGCGGCCAAGCTGGCAGTGGGTTACACCCTGGACGAGCTGCAAAACGATATCACCGGCGGTGCGACCCCGGCGTCCTTCGAGCCGTCCATCGACTATGTTGTCACCAAGATTCCGCGCTTCACTTTTGAGAAATTTGGTGAAGCCGATGCGCGCCTGACCACCCAGATGAAGTCTGTGGGTGAAGTGATGGCGATCGGCCGTACCTTCCAGGAGTCCATGCAGAAAGCCCTGCGCGGTCTGGAAGTGGGCAGCTTCGGCCTGGAAAGCAAGATTGACCCGAGCAAAGACGGCGCTGAGACCCGCCTGCGCAGCGAACTCTCCGTTCCAGGTGCCGAGCGCATCTGGTACGTGGGCGACGCCTTCCGTATGGGCATGAGCGTCGGCGAAGTTTACGACCTGTCCGGTATCGATCCCTGGTTCCTGGTACAGATCGAAGAGCTGATCAAAATCGAAGAGCCGCTCAAGTCACTGCCTACCTCGGCGCTGACTACTGAGCAAATGCGCTTCCTCAAGCGCAAAGGCTTCTCCGATCGCCGCCTGGCGGACCTGCTGGGGGTGAGCCAGAAGACTGTGCGCGAATTCCGCCACAAGCTGGGCGTATTCCCGTCTTACAAGCGCGTGGATACCTGTGCTGCTGAGTTCAGCACCTCCACTGCTTACATGTACTCCACCTACGATGAGGAGTGCGAAGCGCAGCCGTCCGACAAGAAGAAAATCATGGTACTCGGCGGTGGCCCCAACCGTATCGGCCAGGGCATCGAATTCGATTACTGCTGTGTACACGCCGCTCTGGCGATGCGCGAAGACGGTTACGAGACCATCATGGTCAACTGTAACCCCGAGACAGTTTCCACCGACTACGACACTTCCGACCGCCTCTACTTCGAGCCGGTAACCCTGGAAGACGTGCTGGAAATTGTTGCCAAAGAGAAGCCGGAAGGCGTGATCGTACAGTTCGGCGGCCAGACTCCTCTGAACCTGGCGCGCTACCTGGCCAACGAAGGTGTGCCGATTATCGGTACCACCCCAGAGCAGATCGACCGCGCCGAAGACCGCGAGCGCTTCCAGCAGATGATCATGCGTCTCGGCCTCAAGCAGCCGAAGAACGCCATCGTGCGCTCTGTCTCCGAAGCCATCCAGGCGGCGAAAGACGTGGGTTATCCTCTGGTTGTGCGCCCGTCTTACGTACTGGGTGGCCGCGCGATGGAGATCGTCTACAAAGAAGACGAGCTGCTCACTTATATGAAAGAAGCGGTACAGGTTTCCGACGAAGCACCGGTACTGCTGGACCACTTCCTCAACGCCGCTATTGAGGTGGATATCGATGCGGTATCCGATGGCAAGGATGTTGTGATCGGCGCCATCATGCAGCACATTGAACAGTGTGGTGTTCACTCCGGTGACTCCGCCTGCTCCCTGCCGCCTTACAGCCTGCCGGCGGATGTGCAGGACCGTATGCGCGAAGAAGTGAAAGCCATGGCTCGCGAGCTGGGCGTAGTTGGCCTGATGAACACCCAGCTGGCCTACCAGGACGGCGAGATCTACGTGATCGAGGTGAACCCGCGCGCTTCCCGAACTGTACCTTTCGTCTCCAAGTGCATTGGCACTTCACTGGCGAAAGTGGCTGCGCGCTGTCAGGCGGGTATCAGCCTTCAGGAGCAGGGCTTTACCGAAGAGATCGTACCGGACTACTACTCAGTTAAAGAGTCTGTATTCCCGTTCAACAAGTTCCCGAAAGTGGACCCGATTCTCGGTCCCGAGATGAAATCCACCGGCGAAGTGATGGGCGTAGGCGCTACCTTCGCAGAAGCCTTCGACAAGGGACTGGTTGCCGCTGGCGACCGCCTGCCGGAGTCCGGACGCGCATTTATCTCTGTGCGTGACTTCGACAAGGCCGACGCAGTGGGCGTAGCTCGCGATCTGGTAGAGCTTGGCTTCGAAGTAATTGCCAGCCGCGGCACCGCCAAGGTCTTGCAAGAAAACAATATTCCCGTTACAACCGTCAACAAGATGAGTGAAGGTCGTCCGCATATCGTCGACATGATTAAGAACGACGAGATTGCACTGGTGGTGAATACCACCGAAGGGCGCCAGGCGATTCGCGACTCTGCGGATATTCGTCGCAGTGCTGAGAACCACCAGGTGTGTTACACCACCACCCTGGCAGCGGCCCAGGCCATGGCGATGGCCATGCGTCAGGAGCAGCCGCTACAGGTTCGCCGCCTGCAAGACCTTCACCAGCGTGTCGTAAAGCTGTCTTAATAGCTTTAAAACCAACTTGTGAAATCCAACCGGGCCCAGTGATATCACTGGGCCCGGTTTCGTCGTAACAATAATGGAGGTCCCACATTGAACCGGGTACCAATGACCGTTGAAGGCGCAGAAGCGCTGCGCTCAGAGCTGGACAATCTGAAAAAAGTTGAACGCCCTACCGTTGTACAGGCGATTGCTGAAGCGCGCGAACACGGTGATTTGAAGGAAAATGCCGAATACCACGCGGCGCGGGAAAAACAGGGCTTTATCGAAGGCCGTATTCAGGAAATCGAAAGTAAGCTTTCCCACTCTCTGGTCATTGATGTGAAAAGCATCGAGCCCAGCGACAAGGTGATTTTCGGAACTACGGTAACGATTATTCACTTGGATGATGATAAGGAAGTCACATACAAAATTGTGGGTGACGACGAGGCCGATGTTAAAAAGCATAAAATCTCGGTGAACTCTCCGATTGCCCGTGCACTGATTGGAAAGGAAGTAGGTGATGTGGTGGTAGTCCAAACACCTTCCGGTGCGGTGGAGTACGAAATCGATGCAGTGGAGCACCTGTAAACTACAGGTGATAAAAAAAGGGCGGCCCATGGCCGCCCTTTTTTGTTGTTGCCAGCTCTACTGGAAAACGTAACTCTGGTTAGCATGGCCAGACTGCATTACCGTGGCAGTTTCGTAGAGGCCAAATTGTCCAACCAGGCTATTGTTGTTGTGTCCTGATTGACGTGCCATAGCGGTATGCCCGACACCAACCTGTCCTAAATACACATCATTGTGGTGGCCTCTCTGGCGAGTACGTCCGCTGTGATCGAACCCGGCCTGGGAAATATCTGCTTCTTGGTTGTGGCCGCGCTGGCGCATACGAGCGTAGTGGTCACCACCTAGCTGACGGATATCACCATCGTTGGATTCACCAGACTGGCGCATGCCTGCATCATGGCCGAATCCGCTCTGGTAGGTATCTGCGTTATGCAACTCCCCTCTCTGGCGGATAACTGTCTCAGAACCAACACTTAAAACCTGGGTAGCGGTTGCGGTGTTGTGGCTGTCATTCTGAATAATTACTGCGGAGTTACCAGCACCGACAAACTGATAGGTGAGGGCGTAGTGGTTGTCGCCGGATTGCTGGTGGGCGGAATAGCTGCCGAGCTGCCCGATTTGGTATGTCTCCGAAACATTGGTTTCGCCAGACTGAAAGCTGAACGACTCATTTCCGGCGCCGCCGGTTTGCAGTAATTCCGCTGAGTGGTGATCACCCTCTTGGTACTGGTAGCCATAGCTACCGAGCTCAATGCTATGAGTGATCTCTGCGTCATTACCATGGCCGTGCTGTTCCTGCATGGCGTTGTTATCCCATGTCAGCGGTCCGGTTTGATCGATGGTGGCATTGTTGTGGCCGCCATTCTGGTCCTGAGTGGCAGTGTTGCCGCCCGCGTAAGCGGTTCCACTGATGGCCAGGGTTAGGGCTACAGCGATAGGGGTCAAAGTCTTCATGAGTGTCTCCATTACTACAAACTTCAATGAGCATCACATGGTGAAATACCAGCCTAAATGGCTGAAAGGGGGTGGCACGTCATCCTGCGCCGAGGGTTTTACAGCAGGTGCACCTAGCCTGGGGGGCAGGTATCACTGTAAAGAGGGGGAGCAGCGTTGCCACAAAGGCATTGCCGCCAATCAAACAGGTAAGTGGGAGAGTAGGACTGATACATTTTGATGGCTTCCCTGATACTGCTTAGGAGTCCAAAATTTCGTTCCGTCCCCAATATTCTTGCTGGGAATTGAGGCAGTCGCTATAGGAGAGAAGTTGTAAATCCTTGAGAAGAAAGTTCTATTGCAGAGTGCCGAATTTAGCTTTTCTCTCTCTATAGCTTTTGCCCGTAGTTATGAATAGCGCAGAGGTTTAAGTCGGATTTCTCGATTGGCAATTTTGCTACGAGCCTATTTACTGGGAAATATGGCTGCTGTTGGAAATGCCGATCTGTAGGGTGTTGCTGGATGCTCCCGCTCTCATCTGGCTGGCTTGGACCTGGTTAAATAAGCCAATCTGGGTACTGCTGGCCATCTGGTTAAGGCCCTGTTGAGAAAATGAGACAGTATTTTCAAGCCCAATTTGGTTTGATTGGTTGGTATTACTTACACCAGCTTGCAGAGAATTTGCTGAATTCAATAAACCCTCTTGTGAAGCTGATGATGAATTTCCCGTGCCCAGCTGCTCCATTTCGGAAAAGTTAAGTGCGCCTGTCTGGGTAATTGAAGATTCATGAGCGATGCCGGTTTGCTCACTGATACCTAAATTAAGCAAACCCGCCTGTGAGATTGAGGCATTACCCGTAAAACTGAATACTTGTGCCACGGCGGCGACATTGGCTCTATCTGTCTGCTCAATATTGACGCTGTTATTGGCCCCGGAAATTTGTACCGTGGTGGCAACCTGCCCCTGGCCATCCTGAGTATGCAGGGAGAAACCGTTTATTTGGTTAACTTGCCGGGTGAGCGATCTGCTATTAGAGCCAATCTGTACGCTCTGTCCCGCATTGTCGCTCCCTGTAGATTGGGAGACTCTGGAAAAATGATTGCGGCCAGTTTGAAATTGGGAAATTGTGCTGTTGATTTCTATGGATTGAATGCCGGTGGCGTCATTAAAAAAGCCAATTTGCTCTTGCAGGATTAAGTTGCCCTCATTAAGTGGAAACCTCTGGTTGGCAACAGCATTGTTGCCAATACCAATTTGTATCTGCTCTACGGTTTGGTCATTTCCAAAAGCGGAATTGGCAGAAAGAAATGCGATAAATGTGACTACCGGCGAGTAAATAACTTTTTTCACGAATACCTCCACGACTACATAACAAGGAGCATGAAAATTACGGCTTTTAAGTGCGGTATCGGCAAGCAAGCATAGGGAAATTACTATCGGAAATTAAATCCTGGACAGTAATTTTTAAGAGTGCTAAAGGCGAATTGATCCAATTACCGCTATTTTCATTGTTGATGGCGGTATAGTAAGTTGCTATAGGGCTTTATTCTCAATTTAATGAGAAATAAGTATCAAGAAATGAGTGCTTTTACTTCAGGAATCCAGTCGGAATAAGTTGATCTTACTCCGACCGGTAATAACTCCGTTACTGTAAAACCACTGCCGTATTACCGGTACCGGTTTGGGTAATATTGGCGGATTGGGAGAAACCATTTTGAATCACAGTTGCGTCATTCATACTGCCAGACTGATTGACGATCACCATATGGCCACCGCCTAGTCCGCCGTTACCGGCTTGCATAATGTTGGCGGAATTCAAGAAACCATCCTGGGTGACAAAAGCACTGTTATACCAGGATACTTGTACGATGGTGGCCATGTTGCCCTCGCCATCCTGATAGAGGTCCAGTTCGTTGTACATATCGGACTGGGCAACATCTGCACTATTGGCAGCGCCGATTTGCTGAATGCTGGCGTAGTGTCCAGTACCTTCCTGACTGATCATGGCCTCGTGGCTTGAGCCTTGCTGGAATATCAACGCATCGGAATTAAAGCTTGCGTATTGACCAATCAATGCGCCGTGGAGTTCGCCCATTTGCTCAATAACAGAGACATTATCGCTACCTAGGTGTTGTTGGATTTCTGCTTCATTACCCGATCCCACCTGCCGTATTGTTGATTGCCCATGCTGTGTGGCCAATTGGTAACTATTGGCACGATTATTAGAGCCCGACTGGAATATTTCTACGCTATTTGCGATCCCATCCATTTGCAGGCTATAGGCGTCGTTAAGACTGCCTTCTTGTATTTGGATGATTGAGCTTTCAATTTCGTTTTGCTGTACGGCCTCTGCAATATGAGCAGAGCCGTCTTGACTGATCTCCAGGTGATTGTCGATAGCGCTTGGATCAGTTTGATCTGCTACAGCTGAGTTACTGGAGCCACTTTGGGTGATTAATGTAGTATTTTCTGCAGCATAACCCAAGCTGGTGGCAGATATCGCCAATACCAGTGGAATTACGGTAATCTTCTGCACGGCTAACTCCTGTGTATTACCGTCTAGTGGTAAATCCGGTCGTTAAAACTTTTGCCTGTGTTACCTCTGAAGTGAGTAACGTCAAAATGTGAGAAATCGTTTACATGGAAAACTGTAGACGAAGAATTTTGAAACCTCTGCTACGTAAGAAAATATTGATGCAGTATTTTTATCAGCTAAGGAAAGAATGCCATTCTTTGGGTAGCTCTGTGAGTGACTCATAAATTAAAGCTGGCATTGAAAAATGCATTCTTTCCTCTATCTACATTGAAAATATAATAACCTTCAGCTGGAACGAATATGCCGCTACTGTATGATAAATCCTTGGTTTAACACACCATTCTGAATGCCAACGGCCGTTTGATTGTCAACGCTCTGGGTAATAGTGTGAAGATTAGTTGTTCCTATCTGGGTACTGCTTGCTGATTGCATTGCTCCAGCTTGATCCACGATGGACATATTGCCAATACCATCTTGTAGCGTAGAAACCAACAAAATATCTCCCGTCTGGGTCTGGGTACTAATGTTTCCATCTCCTATCTGGGTACTTGTTGCTACCAGGATGTCACCCGTTTGTATAGAAAAATAAGTATTCAGATTGCCCGTTTGCGAGGAGGTCAATAGATTATCAAACCCTGTTTGTTCGGCATCTGCGCTATTTTGATCACCCGTTTGAGACACATTTAGGCTGTTAAACGTGGTGGTAGTTTGAGTCACTAACATCTGGTTATCAAAACCAGACTGATAGAGGTTGACTGTATCGAAACTACTGTCTGTTTGGGAGAAAATGATGTCATTTGCAGAATTGAACTGAGAAATGTCAACAAAGCTGGAAGAAGTACTGTCCTGTAAAGTAGAGGCGAAATTTCCAGCGCCCTCCTGATAGATATTTACCTCTGCATCATCTGAGAAATTAGTTTGAGTCGAGTCAGCTTCATTCCCCAGTGTTACCTGTTCATGTCTGATGATACTCAAGTTGGTTGAAGTGTCTTGCAGGCTATTGCTTACCTGTGCTTCATCTGCCTGAATAACCTCAATGAGGTTGTTAGTTGCTGTTGGGTCTACTTGGTTTGCAGTCACCTGGTGATTGTTACCCGTTTGTTCCACGGTAGTTGTATTTCCATCCGCATAAGCAATTGACCCGACAAGGCATAAACTGATGCCCACGGAAATTGGTGTCTGGATTCGCATCGATATCTCCGATTGAAGGTAAGGTGGATTTTTCTTATCCCCATGATTTCAGTTGCGGTGAAGCATCAAGCCTAGGAAGGACAAAAGACTCCATAGATAGGGTGTGGCATTTATTGCGCAAGGAGTTTGGCACACCTTGTTTTATTGCTATCCCTAATAGGTATTATCACTGGAGTACCTGATAATACCCTGATGCTGGTATGAGTTTTATCGTAAGCCTCAAGTATTGCTATGGGAAGTTAGTGCCTAAAAAATAGGAAAAACTTCTTTGTTGTTGTTTTTTGCGTTGCCTGGATGTGCCTGTAAAGGGATACGATAAACGGATTTAAGCGAAAGGTTTGTAGAGTTATAGAGAGGTTCAGATTGGGCTACCTGTTAGAGTAGCCCGTTAATAAACAACTAAACGTGATGTTATTGAAAAATAAAGCCCATATTATTGCTGCCATTTTGAGTGGCATTGGCTGTTTGGCTGATGCCATTCTGGCCGGTCTGGTGCGTGTTGTTTGTTCCTATTTGCAAGGTGGTTGCCAAGTTATTACTACCGCCTTGATTCATATTAATCATATTCATAGAGCCTATCTGAGTCGATGATCCGGTTGCAAATGTCCCGAACTGTCCATGAAAAGAGGTGTTATTGTCACCATCCTGCATAATGGTGATCGAACCCTGCTGACTACTTTGTACAGCACTGATTGTATTGGAGGTGCCAATCTGAGTGGCATCAATCAAGTGGGCCAGACCTGTCTGCGTATATCCAGCACCATTTGAATCTCCAGATTGTGAAGATATGGTGGTACTTGAGTCGCTATTTGCTTGGGTAACTGTAGCCAGGTTTTGAGTGCCAAATTGCTCAAAGTCGGCATTATCAGAAACGCTATTGACCTGGCTGATAGTGGCAGACTGAAGGGTTCCGAATTGCTCAACACTACCGCTGCTGGTTGTTGTATTAGTCTGGCTTGTAGTTACGCTGTGACTAACGCCGTCTTGGTAGACCATCGCTGTTGTATCAGTAGCTGCCGTTTGAGTTGAAAAAATGGAGTTGCTGTCTCCGAGTTGTTCCTGATCAATTCCATTAGAGGTGCTGTTTGTTATCTGCGTAGCATTAGCAGTATTTAGATTCCCGGTCTGAATTTGAGTAACTAAATTTCCAATAGCAGTAGGATCGCCCTGATCCACAGTGGCACTATTAGTTAATCCGCTTTGTAAAACTGTAGCGGTATTATTGGATGCGATAGCACTGTAGCTTGGGATACACAGTAAGAGTCCAATGGTTAACGTTTGGTAGCGTATCATTTTATCTCCGTGGGATTTTAATTTTGAATATAAAAGATCTTGAACAGCTTGAATGAAACGAAGAAGCTGATTATCTGGTAGATATAGTGATTTTTACTTCTTAAACACTATATATGCAGAACTATTGTAGAGTGTTCACCTATGGTGGCTATGAGAACTTAGTATGGATAAATTGAGATTAAAGTTTGTGAGATAATTTTTTCGTTAAAAAAAGGCCGACTTTAACAGTCGGCCTTTATCTTGATTACTGAATAATTACTGCCACATTACCATCGCCCACTTGTGCAGGAGCGGCTGCGTTGAAATCACCTACTTGGGTCACAGTTATGGTGTTGAAGTTGCCAACTTGTGATGATGTGGCGCTATTGAAATCGCCAGGTTGTGTCACGGTCAGGTTATTGAAAGTACCATCCTGAGCCGCCTGGGAGAAGTTATCGAAACCACTTTGGGTAACGACAGCAACATTAGTGAGTCCCACTTGTTCTGTGTATGCCCAGTGGTCACCGCCACTTTGGTTGTGGACCAAAGTCTGGGTAGTACCGTCTTGCAAGCCCTCACTGTAGTTTCCGTCATCAGTCTGGCTAAAGAACAAGGTGTTGAAAGAGCCATCCTGGAAGGAGAAAGTGGTGCTGTTGCTCGCAGATATTTGCTGGTGAGCGACAGTGTTAGTATCACCGGCCTGGATCATATTCATGGTGTTCTGCGTGCTATTACTTTGCGTTGCAGAAGCGGTGCCATTGGTGCCGGTTTGAGTAATAATTGCGCTATTCAGTGAAGTCAGGGTTTGAATGGCGACTGCCACATTACCGTCACCGGATTGATTAACTACGGCGGTGTCATTTGCACTGGTAGTCTGGGCAATAGTTGCATCTTGCGGGCCACCGCTTTGATTTATCACGGCAACACTGGTATCTACAAAGCTCTGAGTAGTCGATGCAAACTGGCCGTCATTTATCTGGGTGATAGTAGCCACTGGCACATTGGAATCGTTCTGGAATGATTCCGCGTAATTCATATCTCCTACTTGAGTTTGAGTAATTACTCCTGAATCATTATTGCTGGATTGCTCAGCATAAACTTCATTCGTATCACCAGTTTGAGTCTGGGTGATAACGTTGTTGGTTACCGTTGGATCACTCTGATCAGCGGTTGCCATGTTACCAGTACCGTTCTGATTGAGAATGGCGGTATTGTTCGTGGCGAGGGCTCCGGTGCTGGCAATCGCCAGAAGAACACTGGCGGCAATAGGTGTGTACTTGGTCATCTGTAACTCCATATAGATGTCAAATATCGCTGTACAGCTTTTACAAACAAAAAGAAAACAGCATCATTTGATATTGGAAGAGTCTCATCCTCAGGCATATTACAACTGTGTCTGAAGTATGTGAGGAAACTGGGATGAACCCGACTGCTTAATAACCTTCACATTCCTTGTGAAAACCTAGCAATATCATTTAAACAGCAGCTTGATGCTGATTAGAGTTTTGTCGTCTTCTGGAGTTACAGCCATAGGACGGAAGTGCCGAAACCTTAGGAATAAAGTTCTTTTTTGAACTAGCTATGGCAAATAATGTCAGCTGATTTGAGGGACGGCATTAAATGCATGAAATGGTTGTTTCATGCGAATTTAGGGGCTAGTAATAATAATTGAAGCTTGCACTTAGCCCACCAAGTTGAAAATAGGCCGGTATTTTAAGCCGGCCTATTCCCTTGATTATTGAATAATAACTGCGACGTTGAAATCACCTATCTGGGTAGGTGTAGCCATGTTGGTATCGGTTGCCTGGGTCACAGTAATCGTGTTGTTGTTACCTGTCTGCGAGGCAACAGTGGTATTGAAATCGCCGGGCTGGGTAACGGTTAAGCTATTGAATGTTCCATCCTGGTAGCCTTCAGAATAGTTATCAAAGCCTGTTTGGGAGATAACACCAATATTGGTGGTGCCCACTTGCTCAGTATAAGCCCAGTGATCATCTCCAACTTGAATATGAGTCAAGCCCTGAGTAGTACCATTTTGGAAGCCCTCGCTGTAGTTCCCATCACCTGCTGTCTGTGATGAAGTGAATGTGTTGGAAGTGCCATCCTGGAACGAAACTGAGGTGCTGTTGGTTACCAGATTTTGGATAAGTACTACAGAGTTTGTGGTACCTGCCTGGAGAGCATTAACAGTGCTCGATGTACTGGAAATTTGAGTAGAAGTTGCAGTATTGGTGGTTCCTGTTTGGGTTAATGTTGCGGTGTTAAATGAACCATTAGTTTGAATAACATTACCTACGTTACCGTCTCCGGACTGAGTCACTACAGCAGTGTCATTCGCACTGATAGTTTGAGTTACTGCTGCTGTTTGTGGACTACCACTTTGAGTGACAACAGCAACGCTGGTGTCTACAAAGCTTTGTGTAGTCGTTGCAAAGTGACCGTCGTTGATTTGGGTGATAGTAACAATCGCAGTACTGGAATCATTCTGGAAGGACTCTGCGTCATTCATATCCCCGGCTTGAGTTTGGGTAATTACACCGGAGTCATTAAAGCTGGTTTGCTCTGCATAAACTACGTTGTTGTCACCGGTTTGGGTTTGTGTGATCAGGTTGTTGGATACAGTGGCATCACTCTGATCAGCAGTGGCCATGTTGCCAGTGCCATTTTGGGTGAGAATGGCAGTATTGTTGGCCGCGAGGGCTCCGGTACTGGCGATCGCCAGAAGAACACTGGCGGCAATAGGTGTGTACTTAGTCATCAGTAACTCCATAGAGATGTCAAATATAGCTGTACAGCTTTTTACAAATAAAAAGAATTCAGCATCATTAGATATTGGGAGCGTTTTGTCTCAGGACACGATACCGCTGTGCCAGGCGTATGTGAGTTATCTGGAGTGAAACCGACAGCTTTTAACCTTCACATTCCTTGTGAAACATCTAGCAATATCATTTTTAACAGCAGCTTGATGCTGACTAGAGTTTTGTCGGCTTCGGGAGTTGCGGCTATAGGACGGAAGTGTCGAAATTTTAGGAATAAAGTTCTTTTTTAAGCCTTTGATGACAAATGTGAGCAGCTGGTTTTTTGAAATGACACAAAATTTGAGGAATTGTTGCTGCAGGCGATCCGGCTACTCAAATGGATAATTTAACTTTTGTAGTTGTGACTGTTGATAAATTAATCAGTAAAAATGTAGGACTGAATAAGTCGAGGTAATCGGTTTTTGGAGAATTGATATATGCTTTAAATATTAGTCATACTGACTTATTTGTGTTGTTATGGCAGTTCCGACAACGGTGACTGAAGTATGTAAGCCGTTCCCACTTTGGTAAATATTTACGTTATGAAAGCTGCCGATTTCTTCCACTTGTGCACTATTTTGTATTCCAATTTGAGATATGCCTGCTGTATTTCCAACTCCATACTGATCGATATCTATAAAATTCTCAAAGCCCACCTGTATTAATAATGCAAAGTTGTAATCTCCGACTTGGCTGGATGAGACTATATTGTCTTTGCCGGATTGGGTGACAGCTAAGTTATTTCTATTGCCGTCCTGATGGGCAGAAGTGTAGTTGCTGCTACCTGTTTGGTAGGTGTGGACTCTATTTCCCCCGCCCTCCTGATTTATGACGCTTAAATTTGAGATCGAATAAAGATTGGCTGCGCTCAATTCGCTGGCGACAGCCAATTCACTACTGCTATCCAAGTCTGAACAAAATCCTGTGCCAGGGAAGATTGCTACTGCCAGCAAAAAGGTGGCAGGGTAAGTGCTACTGATTTTATGGTACATCTTTTCAACCTTTCGAATTTCAGGATAGGCACAAAGTAAATTTTGAAGGCTTTAATTTCTACATAATGACGGTGCTGTCATTTAAGTAGTACTGCAATATTGGATTCTCAATTTCATCCGGGTTGGCGAGTGCCCAGGAGTTGTGGACAATGCCTTCACTGATCAAGTGAATTACAGCGGATTCCATCGCTGAAAGCATAGCAAGCTGTGCCGGTTCGTTATAGGTAGTACCTGCTTCCAATTCCAATAGGCGTCGATATTTAACATAGCGGAATACATCGGCACTAATTGCTTTTGAATAGACCGTTTTGGAGGTTAATACTGAGTGTAATACCCGCCCGGAGCGAATATCAATGGCTCTCAAGTTAACTGTTACCTGGTCCACACGGTATTGCTCATCAGCGCCAATACCAAAGTATCGAGCGCCTGCGCCACCGGTTTGAATATTTTGGTCGTAGGCAACAATGCCACCTTCCAATAAGACGTTCGCAGCTACGAGAGTGGGAAGTGGCACACTGTTGTTGACGGGAATATCCGGCTTGGTTAATCCTGCACGGATAATTTTCCGTTCAGTTAACAGATTTTGTAAGCCCTCACGCTCTAGCGGGATAAACCAGCCAGATTCATTGAGCACGTCCATCAGCATAGCCGCGCCACCCTGAGTAACCGCAGTCGAGAAACTACTATTCGGTGCGGGCTTATACTGACCGGTTTGGTCGCGGAAGCCATAAACCGCTACCAATATTTTACCTTTTGGTTCAGGAAGATTGATTAGGTCCCGGTAGGTATTTTTCCTAGGGGTGAGCATTGCATCTGTGATGCCCGGACCAAAAAGTGCATCGCCCACATCTTTGACTGCAGAGCAGCTGCTTAGCGTCATTAATGTTGTTACGATGGGCAAAGCTATCACTTTTTTTATTGCATTACGCATTGCCAAAGAATCCTTTGAAATTTAAAGGTTCATTAGTTTGTCGGGTTTAATCCGCTTACAACGATTTCGCTTTTATCTCCGGTACTTCGATCGGTGATAAGTACTGTTAGGACACCATCGTTATCAACAATTTGTACGATAAAGTCGTCGGTAATCAGCTCTCCACTATTGCCGTCACCAACATCGGTAAGGAGTTGGTTTAGTAGACGGGTTTCCAGTGAATCGCTGAATCTATCCAGGGCACTGGGCTGCTCATAGAGGCTGTCAACCTTGTCAGGGTCTTCGTGGGTATCTTGGGACTGTGCATTTTGCAGTAAGTAGGTGCCGTTGAGTGGGTTGCCACCAAAGTTAGGGTTTACCGGTTCATAGATTAATTCGGTGGCGGAGATATGGTGGTAGGAGACCGCTGCCAGAGAAAAGACGGCGGTTCCTAGTAATGACTTGATTTTCATTAGAATTCATCCTTACCCAAATCAAAGGTGTCTGTGAGTGAGCTGCGAACACGCGATTGCAGTACTTCCTGGTGAATATACTGAGCGGCCTCATCGGCCAAGCGATGTATATTGTTGGTGCTTGGACTGATAAAACGCCTAAAAACAATTTTGTCGTTATAGGTAACCCAAATTAGATTTCCCCATCGGGCCGACGGCCTTTCATAAATTGTTAAGTTGTACGTAGCATCTGGGTAATTGAGGTTTCTGTATTCGCTCATGAAGCGAGCAAAATCATGCCCGGTGCGAGTTATTGTTCGATCTATATTAAATCCGCTGATTTCATCTTCGAGTTTTCCAGAATCGGTATCTGCTGGAGGAACCTCTGTGTCATCCTGGCCAAAGGCCAGGGATGCACACAGTGTCAACATCAACAGGGTTAGTCTCATATCCTCTCTTCCTGGAGATTGAGCTTGGCCCAATTACTGGCCTGCAGCCGGTTTTTAACTCCAATTTTTCGGAAAATGTTGTACATGTGATTTTTCACAGTGTGTTCGCTAAGGTGCAATTTTGTTGCGATAACACTGTTGGGTTCACCGGTAGTGAGTTGTCCGAGTATTTCCTGTTCCCTGCGGGTAAGAGGGAGGGAGTTTTGTGGGCTGATATGTTGTCGCCCCTCGGCACTGTGAATCGCGGTATCCAATTTGTGAATAAGGTTTTCCTGACTGGTATTGCTGTCACAAAGCAGGTGAAAACCTTTCTGGCGTAACTTTTCCGATATATGAATGGGTAGGTTGGCTGGGAGATTAATCAGTAAAGCTTTTGCATGACTAATCTTCTTTAGATCTGAAAGAAACTGTTTTGAGTCAGAGCTCACACCAATTTGCCAGCAATCTATCACGATAGCCTGATAATGCTGCAGGCAGTTTTTTTGTTTTCCAATGCTAGATTTTTCCCAGGGTATGGGAATAGCTTGTGAAAACAGTGAAAATAATAGATCGCCTTGAAGGCCGGAGTTGCTAAAAAAAAGAACCGGCATATACCTCGTACCTCTCCTTGATACAGATAGATCTCTCTCGAAATAAGAGTTTGACCTTCCATCGACTCCTGTCGTTTAGGTTCCCAAAATTACCCCACGTTATCTGCCATGACGACGTGGGAGTCAGCGTAAAATCGTTTCTGCCATGTTAGGGAAAAACACTCACTCAATGAGAATTTAGTTTGGAGTGTAGACGTAGGAGGGATAAGTCTTAGGAAAAAATGTGCCTTATTTATTTGTAAATATTTTTAGTGTTTTTTTGCTGTAGTTTAAGATCGCTAAATAATTGCTTTTGTTCAGTTAGAATATCTGAAAATAAGCGTTCAATTTATTTTTTTGGCATTTTGTGTCTTGTGTTTGGTGCTGTTTTTTATTTGGCAAGTATTGCATTTAATTGATGCTTAATTGTACTCGTTAAAGACCTTTATTCGCTTTGCTCTGTCGCTGGAGTGCAATTAATTTTCTGCAGAAAAAGAGGTTTTCAGGTGCCTTTCCTATGTCACCTCTTATGCCTTTTTTTGTTGAGTTGTCGCAACTGCCTACTGCCTATGTCAGTTTTCCCTGTGTTTCCTATGATTGGAGCCGATTACAATGGTGAAACTGTCGTCATACTACTGTACAAATTGTGAACTTTTGGGCGGATGTGCTGTCCGCAGCTGTTAGGATAGAGGCCAATTGGGCTGATAATGAAGGGGGGAGAGATGAGTCAACTAATGCAAAGTTTACCACTTTGGCTTTGGGGCATCCTGGGTTTGATTGTATTGTTCCTGGCCCGAGAGCCTGTACACCGCACGGTATATGCTCTGGCGCGCCTGGGACATCGGGCTTTGCGGTTTATCGCCAGTAATATCGGTGTTGTGGAACAGAGGTTGGTCGAGCGCAATCGGGAAGTGCTTTTTGCCGAGGGTAGAGACACAGCCGAGCGCCATATTGAAAGAGAGTTTGAACGTATTGAGCAAACAGTACAGCGGGATTTGGCGTTGTATCCAACATTGCACCGAAAGCTCTGTGAGCAGCTCAGCAGCCTGGATGAAGACTATGTACGCAGTGCTGAAATAGCTCCGGAACCATCAAACTGGGCCCGGGCGATTCGCGCCGTTTCGGAAATTCCCGGCAAAGAAGACCCGGTGGTAGCTGATGTTCTCGACACTATTAACCAGTCAATGCGTAAAGCTGAGTCCAAAGCTCTGGAGTCTTATCGCGAGTCGACGCGGGAAAGGCATCAATTACTAAAACGTATGCTGCCTAGTTGGCGTGCAATGCTTTCAACTTTGGGGCGCATTAACAAAAATGTAGAGTCGGTTATTCGGCGGGCCAAAGCGCTGGATGGCCATATGGAGCGCTATGAAGAGATTCTTCAGGAATCGGATAAGAGTCTTCATTTGCTATCTTCTTCCTCTTTCAGCCGTTTTCTGACGGCTTCTTTGGTGTTAATGGTTGCCTTGGCTGGGGCCATGGTGAATTTTCAGTTACTGGCACAACCTATGGCAGCTGTACTGGGCACTGAAGCTTCACTTGGTGGCTATAGCCTCGCCAGTATTTCAGCTGCGGTGGTTATATTTTTACAGGTCACTGTCGGATTGGTGATTATGGAGTGCCTCCAGGTTACCCGAATGTTTCCTTCGGTAGGCTCCTTAGGGGAAAGTACGCGCAGGTTATTATTGGGAGTGGCTTTGGCACTCTTATTGATTTTGGCAGGTGTCGGTGGAAACCTGGCCTTTTCACGAGAGTTGATCCTGCAGCAGCAATTATTGGGTTCTGAACAGCTCTGGCCAATCCCACTGGCACAAATGGGGCTAGGGTTTGTACTTCCTCTGATTTTGGCTTTTCTGGCAATTCCCTTGGAGCAGTTTATCCGTTCAGCGCGAACGGTGATTGGTATTGGGGTGGGCTTATCCCTGCGAGGAATGACCTTAATACTGCGGTTTTTGGCGATGGCTTCACTGCACTTAGGTGTTTTGGTTAATCGTTTTTACGACATCGTTATTTTTGTTCCCCTCTGGTTACAGGCTTTGTATGTGCGTCAGAAACAGGGAATTGGCAATGAGCCTAAAGAACCGGCGGGGAAAGAAGAGTCCAAAAAGAGTGCCGTGCTTGCTGACACTGATTCTGTTGCCAAATTAGTGGAAGAGGCGTGATCGAAGCTAACACTATCCAGCTTGAAAACTGACAAAATAATAAGTGTGGTGAAGCATGTTTTGGTTGTCGTTCTTTTTAATTGCCCTAGTCGTCCTATTTCTTTATGCCCGGTCTGCACCGGGCAAACCTTGTCCTCTGTGGTTTCCTCAGGGGGAGGGGCCGATGGTGATCGCACATGGTAATGACTGCGGCAATGGCCTCTACCCAGGAAACACGGCGATTTACCTTGAAAAAATGGTGCAACTGGGCGTGGATGCTATTGAAGTGGATTTGTGGCTCACTGCCGATGGCCATTTAGTGTTGATTCACGACAGGGAGCTGGAAATGTTCTCTAATGGTGCGGGGTTTGTAGAGGATAAAACCTTAGAGCAGCTGCGTCAGTTAAATGTTGCCTATCTCTGGACTCGGGATGGAGAGCATTACCCCTATAGAGAAAAGCCCCTGCGAGTGTTGACTCTGGAAGAGGCGATGGCAATGGTAGGGGATATGCCTATGATACTGGAGATTAAGAGCCGCCAGTATCGCGCTGCAAAAGTGTTGAAGGATGTGCTGGCAAAGTGTGGAAAAGGCGAGCAGGTCGTCGTTTCCTCATTTCACCAAGGAGTGATTAATGAGTTTCGTCGACTCTGTCCGCAAGTAGCGACGGGCACGCCTACCGTAGAGGCGGTGGTATTTTATATTGCACAGTTACTTCGAGCAGAGAAACTGCTGCGTCCAAGCTATAGTGCGATGCAGCTACCGATGGAGCAAAAAGGTATTCCCGTAGTTACTGAAAGTATGGTGCGCGCCGCTAATAAGAAGAACGTCCACTTGGCGGTATGGACAGTGAATGGCACGGAAAACTACCGGCGCTATATTGATCTGGGCGTACACGGCATTGTGACTGACCGACCGGATCTGCTGTTGGAGATGTTGGCGCAGCAGCGAGAAACTTTATTGAAGCAGGCAGCCTGACTCGATTGATATAAGGAATAAGTCAACTGATGGAGATCGTAGTTTTTCTATTTACGACTATTTGTATTATTGGCTTCATTTCAGGTCTTACTACTGCCATTAGTATCTCTGTTTTGAGTAAGTATGCTGTTGGCGCGCCACGACTTCTTAAGTTGTCAGGGGTTTCGTTACTCTTTAAAAAGTACTATCCAAACCACAATAAACAGAGAAAAGTGACTCTCGCTCTAGAGGTTATTTGCGAGGCTTGTATCTTGCTTGCGTTTTTGGTGCTAATTATCTGTATTCCAGAGATGAGAGATCTGGTTTTTAAATCCATTGGTAGCCACAGTACTTTATAGGAGTAGGCAAGAACGTCTAGCCTTTCAGTTTGATTGGAGGGCTGACCAAAATATTTGGCATACTAAAAGCAACAGGCGCATTTTATGTTGTCAGATCAACTTCTGATAATTTTCGGAAAGAAATAATAACAACTGGGAGTTTTTATGAAGAACGTAGTAGGTTCCGTCGCCCTGGCAGTTTCTGTATTGGTTGCATCTTTTGCTTCCGCACAAGATCGGTTTGCCAATGTGGAAATTAGTAGTGAACTCGTGTCTGGCAATGTTTATATGCTCAAAGGGGCTGGGGGCAATATTGCGGTACTGGTGGGAGAGGACGGCACCTTTATGGTGGATGACCAATACGCGCCTTTGACCGCAAAAATTCAACAGGCAGTAGCTGAGTTAGCTAAGCAACCTTTGCGTTTTGTCATTAATACCCACTGGCATGGCGATCATACCGGCGGTAATGAAAACCTGGGTAAAAGCGGCGCCCTGATTGTGGCTCATGAGAATGTGCGCAAACGGGTAAGTACCGAGCAGTTTATTGAGGCGTTTAAGCGGAAGGTTGAGCCGTCTCCTCCAGAAGCATTACCGGTGATAACCTTTACCGATGCCACTACCTTTTACTGGAATGGCGATAGGGTAAAGGTCCAGCATGTGGGGCCGGCGCACACGGATGGTGACTCCATCGTGCATTTTGCCGAAGCCGATGTGATTCATATGGGGGATATTTATTTTAACGGCAACTATCCCTTTATAGACCTCTCTTCCGGCGGCTCGGTGGATGGCATGATCGCAGCTATGGACACCGCTCTGGCAATGGCGGGGGAAGATACAAAAATTATTCCCGGTCACGGTCCTCTCAGTAATCGGGCAGAACTGCAACAGCAGCGCAATATACTGGCAGGGCTTAGGGACAAAGTGAAAGCGATGGTGGATGAGGGTAAAACCCGGCAGGAAGTGATTTCTGCAAAGCCCACAGCGGAATTTGATGCGCAGTATGGCCAGGGTTTTATGACACCGGATATTTGGACCGGGATCGTTTACGACTCCCTGACACAATCTTAGGAAATAAAAAAAGGCGGCGCAGTGAGAACCTGCGCCGCCTTTTTTGTTGGATTACCCGGTGATTTTATTCTGTAGTGGCGCTCGGGGTCATGGGCCCGCCAAATTCAGGGTTATTTTCCACCGCCTCTTCATTGTGCTCTTCTCGCACTCGGAACCAAGCGGCATAGAGTGCTGGCAGGAACAGTAGGGTGAGTCCGGTTGCGACAATCAATCCGCCCATAATGGCGACTGCCATAGGGCCAAAGAAGTCACTGCGGGACAGTGGAATCATCGCCAATACCGCAGTCAGCGCTGTCAATACAATCGGCCTGAAGCGTCTTACCGTCGACTCGACAATTGCATCCCAGGGACTGAGGCCCTGACTGATATCCTGCTGTATCTGGTCCACCAAAATCACCGAGTTACGCATAATCATTCCCGCCAGGGCGATGGTGCCCAGCATGGCGACAAAACCAAAGGGTTTGCCAAACAGCAGCAGGAACAGGGTAACGCCGATCAGGCCCAGGGGAGCCGTGAGGAATACCATGGTGGATAGGGACATACTGCGCAATTGCAGCATCAGCAGGGTAAAGACCACCAGCACGAATAGCGGCATACCGGCATTGACCGATTTTTGCCCCCGCGCAGACTCTTCCACGGTACCACCCACTTCCAGCAAGTAGCCTGGCGGTAATTTATCGCGAATGGATTGAAGCTGAGGCCACACGGCATTGACGACGGTCGCCGGTAATTCGTCCCCATAAATATCAGCGCGCACGGTAACGGTGGGCAGGCGGTCCCGGTGCCAGATAATACCTTCCTCAAAACCGTATTCCAGGGTGGCAATCTGGTTCAACGGTACACTGCGGCCGCTGTCGGTTTGTACCGCGAGGTTACCCAACTGGCGCAGGGCATAGCGATCGTCTTCATTACCGCGCACACGCACGTCGATCAGCTCGTTATCCTCCCGGTATTGGCTCACAGTGATACCCGTTAAGGAGCTTTGCAGAGCCTGGGACAAGGTTGCACTGTTGACGCCCATGGCGCGAGCGCGGTCCTGGTCGATATTGAGGTTGATGGATTTACTGGGTTCTTCCCAGTCCAAGTGCACGTTGGTCACCTGTGGATTGTCCCGCAGGCGCTCAGCCACTTCCCGAGCCAGCCCGCGTACTTCGCGAATATGTTCGCCGGACAAGCGGAACTGCACCGGGTAGCCCACGGGTGGGCCGTTCTCCAGGCGGGACACACGGCTGCGCAGGGTGGGGAACTCCTCATTCATCGTATTGATCAGCCAGCTGCGCACTTGCTCGCGCTCTTCGACACTGCGGGTCATTACAACAAACTGGGCGAAGCTGGCAGCGGGCAGTTGCTGGTCCAAAGGCAGGTAGAAGCGCGGGGAGCCGGTGCCCACATAAGCCACGTAATTTTCCACCTGATTGTTTTGTGCCAGCAGGGTTTCCAATCTTTTGGCCTGGTGCTCGGTGGATTTCAGCGAGGCACCTTCGGCCAGCTTCAGGTCCACCATCAATTCGAGGCGTCCGGAAGAGGGGAAGAACTGTTGCGGAACCAGTTTGAACAAAGCGAGCGAGCCGACAAAAATTGCCAGGGTGGCCGCGATCACGGTTTTGCGATTGCGTAGGCACCAGGTAATAAAGCGGCGGAAGCGCTGGTAAAAGGGTTTCTGGTAGGGGTCTTTGACTTCACCGCCGTGGCCGTGTCGCGCCAGGTTTGGCAGCAGGTAGTGGCCCAGATAGGGTACAAAGACCACGGCGGCAATCCAGGAAACGATTAGCGACAGGGTGACTACCTGAAAAATAGATCGGGTGTATTCACCGGTACCGGATTGGGCGGTGGCAATCGGCAAAAAACCGGCGGCGGTAATTAGTGTACCGGTGAGCATGGGAAAGGCGGTGCTGGTCCAGGCGAAGCCGGCGGCTTTTAGCCGACTGAGCCCCTGCTCCATTTTTATCGCCATCATCTCCACCGCGATAATGGCATCGTCCACCATCAAGCCCAGGGCTAATACCAGTGCCCCCAGCGAGATCTTGTGCAGGCCGATATTGAAGTAGTGCATCAGCGCGAAGGTCATCGCCAATACCAATGGGATAGACAGCGCCACAATTAATCCGGGGCGGCTGCCGAGGGAGAAAAAACTCACCAGTAGTACGATACCCAGGGCTTCAGCCAGCACTTGCAGGAATTCGCCGACGCCGCGTTTTACAGCTGCCGGTTGGTCGGAGACCTTGCGCAGTTCCATACCTATGGGCAGGTCTTCCTGTAGTCGGGCAAAGGTTTCGTCGAGGGCTTTACCCAACTTTAAAATATCTCCCCCTTCCTTCATGGAAACGGCGAGGCCGATGGCGTCCTCTCCCATAAAGCGCATACGGGGCTGGGCCGGATCGCTAAAGCCTCGGTGGACCTGGGCAATATCTCCCAGGCGCTGGGTGCGGCCATCTGCGGTAATTGGAAACTGGCGTATTTCATTGACGGAGGTGAATTGTCCGCTCACACGGATGCGCACCCGGTCGCTGACGGTATCCACAAAGCCGCCATCGGTGACTTGGTTTTGTGCTTGCAGGGCGTTTTGAACTGCAGACAGGGGAATGCCCATGGAGGCCAATTTGGTGTTGGATATTTCCACCCAAATTTTTTCGTCCTGCAGTCCCAGTAACTCGACCTTGCCTACATCCTTAACTCGCTGAAGGGCCAGTTGCAGCCGCTCAGCGTAGTCCTTCATCAGTGCGTAATCGAAGCCACTGCCGGTGAGGGCATAAATATTGCCGAAGGTGGTGCCAAACTCATCGTTAAAAAATGGGCCCTGGATATCCGGCGGCAGGGTGTGGCGAATATCCCCCACCTTTTTGCGCACTTCATACCAGAGATCGGGAATGTCACGGGAGTGCATATCGTCCCGGGCAACAAACAATACCTGGGATTGCCCTGGACGGGAAAAAGAGGAGATACGCTGGTAGTCACCGGTCTCCAGTAATTTCTTTTCTATTCGTTCGGTAATTTGGCGGGACACATCCTCGGCACTGGCGCCGGGCCAGACGGTGTTGATCACCATCACCTTAAAGGTAAAGGGGGGATCTTCACTTTGCCCCAATTGGGTATAGGAGAAGGTTCCCAGCAGTCCCAGGACGATCATTGCGTAAAGCACCAGTGGGCGGTTTTTTAAGGCCCACTCGGAAAGGTTAAAACCCATGGCAGTTTCTCTGTTTCAAGGGCGGCTCTGCTGTTCGCGGCCGCACTTTGGAAATTGTTATCGAGGCTTTATTGGGAATTAATTTGCGCGGGCAGATTTATTGTTTCCGCGCCTTTAATTTATTCCTGATGGGCGAGAGACGGCCCCTGTTCGATGGGGCGGTTCATACGGTCCACAGGGCGCACCACCATACCTTCTTGCAATAAATGGGTACCTGCGGCGACGATCCAATCGTTGCGTTCCAACCCGGAAAATACCGAGACAAACTCCTCACCGTAGGGGCCCAGGCTGACCGGGGTTTTATGCAGCGTTTTTGTCTCTGGATTTAATACCCATACAAATGCGGCGCCATCGTCAGCACTGACTGCTGACATCGGAACTTGCAGTACATCAGTTGTTTCCGCCCTGGGGACAAATGCCCGTGCACTCTGGCCGATTTCTACACCGCTCACTTTATTTTCGAAAGCGACCCTGGCTTCAAAGGTGCGGGATATGGGATCGGCTGCCGGCGATAGTTCGCGGATGCGTGCGGGGAAAGATTGGCCCGGTTGGGACCAGAGTTCGACAGTTAGCGGTTGGCCCACTTTAAAGCGGCTGATGGATTGTTCCGGCAGGTCGATACGCACTTCCCGTTCACCATCGGCTGCCAGCTCAAAAATGCCTTGTCCTGCGGCAACGACCTGGCCGGCCTCGGCCATGCGGCGGGCGATCACGCCACTTTCCGGCGCCTTGAGTACGGCATAGGCAGCCTGGTTGCGGGCAACATCCAGCTGTGCCTTGGCCTGCTGTAGTCGCGCTTCGCTGGCTTCGAATTGGGTTTCTACGGTATCGAACTGGGAGAGGCTCACCAGCTGCTTTTCCAATAGCTTGCGGTGGCGCGAGAGTTCACTGCTAGCCAGGCGCTGGTCTGCCTCGGCGGAAGTATGGCTGGCGCGAGCTGAATCCAGTTGTAGCAGCAGGTCTTCAGTGTCCAGTTCCGCCAGGGGCTGGCCCTGTTCCACACGGTCGCCGACATTTACCAGGCGCCGCTGGATTTTCCCGCCGATACGGAAGGCCAGTGCCGGCTCGAAGCGGGCTCTTACCTCACCGGGATAGACATCGGTTTGGGCGCTGGCCAGGGTGGGGCGCACCATAACAGCGGGGCGCGGTTTGGTTTCTTGTTCCTGGGATTCAGAGGGGGCACAAGCGCTCAGCAAAAGGCTGAGTGAGAGCGCAGCGAGGATTAGCATTCGGTACATATTGGCTTCCTTCCCCGGCGCTGGCGCGTCGAGGCAGATCCGTGACTGGGTCAAGCATGGCCGGGCGGCCATCAATGTTATACTGGCGAGTATAGTATATTTAATGAACTAACGAGTCTAGTATATGGAGAGCTATGTCTGAGCAGACCCAGACGGCCGCCCAGCGCGGTCGCCCCAAGGATCCGGTGAAACGCCAAGCCATTCTGGATGCCGCCCGGGACCTGTTTTTATCCCACGGTTTTGCCGCTACCAGCGTGGATGCGGTGGCCTCGGCTGCGGGAGTATCCAAACTTACGGTCTACAGCCACTTCTCCGATAAGGAGACGCTCTTTAGCGCCGCTATTGCCTCTCGCTGCGAAATGATGATGCCCCTGCCCATCTTTGCTTTAGAAGAGGGGGAATCGGTAGAGCAGGTCCTGGAGCGTATTGGCGACGCTTTTATGGGGATGGTGGAGAGCGAGGATAGCGTGCGTCTGTTACGCCTTTTGTGTGCCCTGGCATCCCAGGAGTCGGAAATGGCCCAGCTATTTTTTGACGCAGGTCCCCAGCGGATTTTGGGGGAGATAGAGCAGCTACTGCGCAGAGCCACTCAGTTACAGATGTTGAAGGTGGATAATCCCGCCGTAGCGGCAGAAGATTTTATCGGCTTGTTGCTGGGTTGCCACCATATGCAGGTCTTGATCGGCTGCCGACAAATGTCGACACAGGAAGAGCGCCGTGAGCGCGTACAAAAAGCGGTGAGAACCTTTATGTGTGCCCACCACTAGCGCCGGGATTATTGCCTGTATTCTTGGGCTGCTCCGCCATCGCGGGGCACAGGACAATATCACTGGCTACCTGGAGCCACTCAGGTTTGTTGCGGCTGTAAACATAGCGCTCGGGATAAATAAATTCCGGTGCATCAAAGGCGCCGCCGCCAAAGCCCCGATATTCGGGTAGGAATTCCAGTGTCCAGGTGAGCGTGCTGCCGCAATTGGGGCAGAACTGGCTCTTTATCCAGCGACCGGCATCGGAGTAAAGAGTGTGGGTTTGCAAATGGCCCTGAAGAAAGGCTATTTGTTTCTTTTTGAAGTAGACCGATAAGCCGATGGGGCTACCGCTGCGCTTTCTGCACCACTGGCAAGAGCACAGGCTGACCCGGCGAGGGGAGCCGAGGGCGCGAAAGCGCAGTTGCCCGCAAACGCAGCCCCCTTCGTGATATTCCTCCACCATACTAAGTCCACCGCTGTACCGCCTTTACTAAGGTTGGCACAGCGGCGTGGGGGGAGGAATCAGGTTTTGATGCGGTATCCGGTGCGGAAAATCCACCAGACGGTGGTGAGACACAGCACCAGAAAGAGCAAAGTCATGCCGATACTCAGCCCCAGGTTAACATCGGCTACGCCGTAAAAAGCCCAGCGGAAGCCGCTGATCAAATAAACTACCGGGTTGAACAAGGTAATTTTTTGCCACATTTCCGGCAGCATACTGATCGAATAAAATGCACCGCCGAGAAAAGTGAGCGGCGTAATAATCATCAGCGGAATAACTTGCAGCTTCTGAAAGTCATCGGCCCAAACTCCGATAATAAATCCGAACAGGCTAAAAGTGACGGCAGTCAGCGCGAGGAATGTCAGCATCCACCAGGGGTGTACAATTTCGTAATCCACAAAAAAGCGAGCGGTCAGCAATATCAACAGCCCCAATAAAATGGACTTTGTCGCTGCGGCACCCACATATCCGGTGACGATTTCGAAGGAGGATATGGGAGCGGACAGTACTTCATAAATGGTGCCGGAGAATTTAGGGAAAAATATTCCGAAAGAGGCGTTGGAAATACTCTCGCTGAGCAGCGCCAGCATTACCAATCCTGGAATAATAAAGGCCCCATAACTGACCCCGTCGATATCCCCCATACGCGATCCAATCGCCGCACCAAACACAATAAAATAGAGAGATGTGGAGAGCACCGGTGAGGCGATGCTCTGCATCAGGGTGCGCCAGGTGCGGGCCATCTCAAACTTATAGATGGCGCCAATTCCATACCAATTCATGCCTGTGCCTCCTTACTGAGCTGCTCTTCCCGTTCAAGGCGGGCACCGTGAACCAAGTTGACGAAAATTTCCTCCAGGGAGCTTTCCCGGGTGTGTAAATCGCGGAATTCAATATTGGCGGCATTTAAACGGCGCAGAAATTCCGCAAGACCAGTGTCTTCGCTTTTGATATCAAAGCGATACACCAGCTGGCTGCCATCGCTGCTGAGACTGAGTGGCAGGTCAGCAAGACTCTCTGGAATTTGTTGCAGTGGTGTGGGCAATTGCAGGCTGAGTTCTTTCTCCCCCATTTTCTTCATCAATGCATTTTTCTCCTCAACCAGAACCAGTTGGCCGTGATTGATAACACCGACACGATCGGCCATTTCCTCGGCCTCTTCGATATAGTGGGTGGTGAGGATAACGGTTACCCCCGACTCTTTCAGTTCGCGCACCATTTGCCACATATCCTGGCGTAGCTCCACATCGACCCCGGCAGTGGGTTCGTCGAGGAAGAGCACATTGGGCTCGTGGGATAGCGCCTTGGCGATCATCAGGCGGCGCTTCATTCCTCCTGAAAGCGTAATAATTTTGTTATCTTTTTTTTCCCACAGGGATAGCTGCCGTAGAATTTTCTCCAGGTAGGCGGGATTGGGAGCCTTGCCGAATAGACCGCGGCTGAATTTCACTGCCGCCCAAACGGTTTCAAAGGCATCGGTGGATATCTCCTGGGGCACCAGACCAATCTCATTGCGGGCATTGCGATAGTCCCGCTGAATATTGTAACCATTGACGGTGACCTCACCGCAGCTTGGATTTACGATGCCGCAGATAATGCTGATCATGGTTGTCTTGCCCGCACCATTGGGGCCGAGCAAGGCAAAGAGTTCTCCCCGCTGAATTTCCAGGTCGATATTCTTCAGGGCGGTAAACCCCTCGGCATAGGTTTTTCCCAAGCCTTTGATGGAAATAATCGATTCCACTTTTTCTCCTTGCCAAAATTACCGTACGGCTTTGGCTGTGTGTTGTCAGGTGGATTTATCGGGCAGAAAGGAGGAATACCTTTCCTGTCGGATCAGTTTCCCGATCCCAGCCCGGAAGTATATGCCAATGAGAATTCTTTTTTAATTTTAATGATGTATATCAAAGCTGCGCTGGAGGCGGCGAACATCAAAATTAAAGCCATGGATGAGAATGCACTGGAATATCCCATGTTATCAATCCAGGGCTGGCTGATGAAAGGCGAAATAAATTGCCCAAGAAAAATTCCAGTCGTCAGAAATCCCGCAGTTTTCCCTCTTTTTGACTCCGGAGCAGACTCGAGAGCCGTAGAAAAGATATGTGGTATCAGGGTACCCATTCCAAGTCCGTAGAGGGCAATAAAAGCAACTATTTCTGTCAGGTTTTGAGCGCCGGCGAGGAGCCCAAAGCTGGCGGCCATAATAGTAAAGCTTGCGACAAAAACGCCGAGCACTCCCAGTCGATTCCGGGCTCGCCGGTAAATCAATAATGAGGCGATGGCTCCCATAACATTACTGGAGGCGATAGCCATAGCAATAAGGCTGGGTGAAGAAATTTCTATCTCGCGCAAGTAAAAAGGGATCTGAGTTGGAATCAGGGTAAAAGCCAGGCTATTTAAAGTTGCCGCCGCCAGTAGTGCATAAAATGCAAGCGGGTTATCCTGCTTTTCTTTTTTGGGGTCTCTGTGCTTGAAAGGCCTTACTCGCATGGGCTCCCAAAGGAAAATTTTAACTGCTGGAACTAGTAGTAAGGCCAACAAGTAAATTGCGAAGGGGGCGCGCCAATGTAAGCTGGCCAGTAGTCCGCCCAGGGTTAGAAATACGACCCCACCGATACTGATAAAAGTACTCTGCTGGCTCAAATAAGTTAGGCGTTGCTCCCGGCTGAAATAATCCCCCACCAGGGCTGTTACCGAGGTCATTGTTCCGGCCACGGCAACTCCCAATAGTAAGCGGCTAGTCAGGATACCTGCGAGACTATCCTGAAATAGGGCTAGTAGACCGGATAGTCCATAGAGTACCAGGGCTGCTTTCAATAATTGCAGGCGGCCATGGCGATCAGCAATCCAGCCTGCTAATGGAGCGCAGAGGGCGATGCTCAAAGCGGGCAGGGTCACTACCAGTCGGCTCCACAAATCACTATTGGGTGTCCCTGAGAAATACTGCTGCAGTGCAGGTAGTGACGGGGCTACAGTGGCCCCCGACATGATAGTGAGTGCTGCCAGGCACAGTAATGTGATACGGCTCTGAGACGGTATCCCGCTGGTCGTGTGCTTCATGATTATTAGTCGCTGTTTCTAAGGAGCCACTGAATAACTCCGTGATACCTCTGGCTTGCAGAGCGGTTCACAATCAAGGCGCGGCTTCGCAGGAATGTCTAGACCTTTCAAGAGGTCGCAACGCGGAGTGTGAATCGCTCTGCAAGCCCCGAAGGGCGGGCCTTGAAGGCCACAGCTGCTGCGTTGCAGCTCTTGCAAAGGGCTACGGCCATTTGCGGCGAGCTGCGCCTAACATCTGCAGCCTTCAAGACCCGCAGAGGCATTACGGAGTTATTCAGTGGCTCCCTAGGTCCCTGGGTTTCTCTTCGCGGTATCTCCAGACTCGCGTATTTCAGTAGCAAATTTGGGGTTCAGGCTTGCAGCTGCCACTAGTAGTAAGAACAGGTTGGGGTTGGCTTGACCGGCTGGTTGCGCAACGCCGTTTGCTTGGTGCTTTTCCATCACTTTTCTCCCTCGCTTGCATTAGGTTGCGCAGCAGTGTAAAACCTCAACCAATGTTTAGGTCAATGGTTGGTGGGCGTTTTTATGGCAGCTGAAGAATCGGCCGAAAAAGGAGCGGTTAAGTCAAAGCAAATCAAGCGGGAGCTGACTGTTGGCGAAGTGGCCGAGCGCAGCGGCGTGGCAGTCAGCGCCCTGCATTTCTATGAAAGCAAAGGCCTGATTGCCAGCTGGCGGACCTCGGGAAATCAAAGGCGTTACTCGCGGGATGTGTTGCGCCGAGTGGCCATTATCAAGGTGGCACAGAGCACCGGTATTCCCCTGTCAGAAATACGCGAGGCCTTCGGGGAACTTCCTAATAAGCGCACTCCCAATGCGGGGGATTGGTCATCACTCTCTTCTCACTGGCGTGAAGAGTTGGATCAGCGTATCCAGCAGTTAACCAAGTTGCGCGATGACCTTGAGGGATGTATTGGCTGTGGTTGTTTGTCTATGCAGAAATGCCCTTTACGGAATCCCGGGGATGAAGCTGCGGAGCAGGGAGGGGGAGCTCGCTATTTGGATTTGACCGAGTAGGAAAGTGGTAGCAATACACGAGTACTGCTACCAACTCGCAAGGCGTACCTTTATCACTGCTAAAAAGGCTGATAGCGGTTTTCCGGCGCTCACTTCAGGAGAAAATCTTCTCGTAAAACGCCAGTGTTCCCCGCCAGGCGTCCTCAGCGGCTTCACGGTTATAGGCCAGCGGCAGGCCGAACTTTTCTCCCCGGTCTGTCGCACAAGGGTTGGTAAATCCGTGTAGGACTCCAGGGTAACTGACCAGAGTTAACTTTGCGTTGGACTCTTGCATCTCAGTTACAAACTGGCCGACCTGGTCCGGTGGGACCATCACATCGGCGCCACCGGTGTAGACTTGTATTTCGGGTTTGATAGGTTCGTTCTGTGCAGGCGTACTTCTAGCCAGGGCGCCGTGGTAACTGACAACGCCGCGCAAGTCTACTCCAATTCGAGCCATGGCGAGTACGACTCCGCCGCCAAAACAATAGCCCTGTGCTGCGATCTGGTCCGGGTCTGCTAGGGGCTGTTGCTGGAGCAGTGATAATGCTGTGCGAAAGCGCGCCTCGAGGGCCACCGGATCTTTCAGGGCTTCATCCCTGAACTGTTGTGCCTCCTGTGGATCATCGGTCTGTTTGCCTGCGCCAAACATATCTACCGCAAAAGCGAGGTAGCCGCAGTTGGCCAGTTTCTCCGCCTGCTCGCGGACAAAGGCATTGTGACCCCACCATTCGTGTACCAGTAAAACCCCCGGCCGTTTGTTACTGATATTTTCATCCCATGCGAGATATCCGCAAAAAGTGTCACCGTTTACGG
The DNA here is from genome assembly GCF_052467325.1 of Microbulbifer maximicatervae (SeqCode). NCBI lineage: Bacteria > Pseudomonadati > Pseudomonadota > Gammaproteobacteria > Cellvibrionales > Microbulbiferaceae > Microbulbifer > Microbulbifer maximicatervae (SeqCode). Next base: position 2,895,713 of record NZ_CP174310.1, on the reverse strand, counting down.
TGTAGTCAATTACTTCCGCTTCCATAGTGAATCGCCTGGCTGATCGAGAAAGAGTCGTTGGGAAACCGGTAAGGGCCCGGCTACTCCGCAAGCGTGGCACAAACTTCAGTTGTTGCCAGTGGGTGGTCCTTTCAGCTCAATCACATTGTCCTCGGGATCTGAGATGTAAATTGACAGGCCAATTCCATCGGCGCCAAAGCGTTCTTCTGCTGGCGAAAACTTTACCTGTTCCTGCGCTAAAAAGGCTTGAATACTCTCCGGATTAAAGGGTTCAACCCGGAAGCAAAAATGATCCAGGTTCCGCCCTTCCTTTCCTGGTGCTGCTCCCCCTCTCTGGCCTATAGGTTTATCAACTGGCACTAAATCTATCATGCAAGTGCCTGCGCGGAGTTGGTAGAGGCCAATATCGTCCCGTTGGCGCACAATGCTGCATCCAAGAATATTTTGGTAAAAGTCGAGCATGGGTTTTAGAGATTGGACACGCAATACAATATGGTCAATATGGTGGAGCTTAATCATAGGCGGCCCAAGCTTAGTTTTTACTAAGACTAGGTGGACCCTAAGGTAGTTGTCGAGTGAATTAAATGTTAGAGATTTTCTAGTTAATCTGTAAAAGTCTGGCTGTAGAGAAGGTAGGTAGCGCAAATAATCAGAAGGCTCCCCATTGATTTGTTAAATATTTTGCGCCGGTATTGACTCTCTAATAGTAAGCGAGCCCGATCTCCGGCAATAGCCCAAGTACTTAATGATATGTAGCAAACCAGAAAGTAAATCAGGGTAAATGTGAGTAAATTGCTGTGGTTATCGCTGCTGGAGAAAATAGCCACTCCAGAAAGGCAGGCGATCCAGGCCTTTGGGTTAAACCATTGCAATAAAAACCCCTGGTAAAAGCGTGGCTCCTGTAACCGCTCAATATCTGCATGATTAGCAGGTGCAGCCGCTGTTTGGTAGCCGATAAAGGCCACATAAATTGATCCTGGTATCGCAACATATCGTAGTAACTGGGGATAAATTTCTATTACCTGATAGAGCCCAAGGCCCATAGCTGCAAGTAACAGTGTAAAGCCTATTGTGGCTCCTGATACAAAGGGCAAGGTGCGGATAAATCCATAATTCACCCCGGAGGAAATGATAACCATATTGACCGGCCCCGGTGTAATGGACATAGCCAGGGAAAACCCAAACATAGCAAGAAGTAGTGACATTCGCTGCTCCTGGCAGTTATCAATTGTTTGGAGACTTTAATGGCCTGGTAGGAAAATGATTAGATACTTAAAACTGAAATATATTGTTTATAAAAATTTACTTACTAAAAAGGGAGAAGGAAAGAATACATTGAACTCGGGACCCTATGAGGCATGGATGCCGATTAGGAGCTTACAGGGATGTATTCACTGCGTGTCTCGAGTACGGTGCATTCTTTCCTTTCACCCCAGTAGTAAGTATGGACGAGTGTGCTGCACGAGACTGGATGCCGATTAGGTGCTAACAGCAATATATTCACAGATCTTCGCAAGAGCGGTGTATCCTTTCCTGTTGACCCAGAAGTACCTTTAGAGAATTCATAGGGAGTTGCTATTGTGCTAAAGGATATTCGCTATTTACTGGTGTTTGCCAAGGTTGTGGAAAGCGGCTCTTTTAGAGGCGCTTCTTCGGAACTGGATATTTCTGTCGCCAGCGTTAGTTCCTATGTGGCGAGGTTAGAGGAAAGTCTTGGGGTTGCGTTCTTGTATCGCAATACCCGCAAGTTGTCCCTGACCGAAGATGGGGAAAAGATTTATAAAACGGCACAGAAGATATTGGATTTGTACGCCGATGGTCTCGGAGAATACAAAGCGCGAGAGGAACGCAGTATCAGTCGGCTTAAAATTGCAATCCCCGCCGTTTTGATCCACAGCCGCTTGCTGAGCAAAATAGTGGGCTTTGTCCGGCGGGATCTGGGTATTCATTTACAAATTCAATGCAGCGACCAGCACGAGGATGTAATTGGCGGTGGTTTTGACTTGGCAATTCGTCTGGGTAATATGCCTGACAGCAATTTGAAAGCGCGTAAGATATTTGAACTAGAGCGGGGGTTAATTGCCAGTGGCGATATGCTGGATCGTTATGGTTTTCCGAGTCATCCTCGCGACCTTGCAGTTTGGCCCTGGATTGGGCTGAAAATGCGGCCCAATCACCGGCGATTTCTGCATCGGCAGCAGGGCGAATATGAAGTTAGCTACGCTCCGGTAGCGACTGTCGACAGTGTTGAAGGGGCTTATCGATTAACGAGCTGCGGCCTGGGACTATCGGCGCCACCTAGATTTCTAATAAGTGCACAGGATGATGTACAAGAATTATTGCCAGACTGGCAGCTTCCGAATTTACCCGCCTATGCAGTTAGACCTTCAAACGGAGTCTCCGAAGGTCCTATACAGAAACTGATTGATTATTTGGCCGATAGTGATACCCAGCTTGCTGCCTGCCATCCTCGCGATTTAACGCAAAAGCTAGCTGCAGAAGCGGTTGATTGTCCCGGAAGGTTCTCAATAGCTCGGTAGAGGCCTCTGCCGTCAAGGTTGGTCACTTGCGGGCAGAGGTTCTTTTATTCATGGGGGAATTTAAAACCTTACTGCGGAATAAATTCCTGAACCATATTTATTTGGGCATTACTGCTTATTTCTACCGGATCTTGCTTTACCGGAGTTGACTCCATGGATGTGTCTTCAGAGGCGTTAACTGTGCGAATAATGCTGGAAATTTCTGGTTTGCAGGAACCGCAGCTGGTACCGCAGCCAAGGGTTTCTCCCAGTGCTTCGACAGTGTTAATGCCTTGGGCGATGGCCTCCTCTATCTGTGGCCGGGAAACCTGGAGGCAGGTACAAATCATCTTCACACCGGGCTTTATGGGATGAAGCAGTTGCCCCGGTGATTCAGGCAGGGGAGTGGCCAGGTAGTTTTCCAGGTGCTGTCGGCTGGGTAATTGGTGCCAGTTTCTACCAGAGAAAATCAGCAGTTTTAAGCTATTATCGTAGGCGATCCAGCGCTGACTTTTAGGGGTAACCAATTCCTGCCAGAACAATTGGGGCTGGTCGTTCATTATCTTGGATGCCAGATCCCGCCCGTGGATAAGTTGGTTCGCGGCAATTTCATAGCGAAAGCCATTTTCCAAGGGGACTCGATACCAGTGCAGGATACTGCTGTCGTTGGACTGCTGTAACCAATCCCATACTCTATCGGCAGTCTCTTCGGCACAGATCATTGTGGCAAAGTATTCAGCTGCCAGGGGACTGACACTAACGGGAACCTGTTTGAATTCAGGTTGACCGGAATAGGGATCAATACTGGAGTCCGCCAGGGCACTGGGCTTGGAATCCTGTGAGAAGGTTTCACTCCAGTGAATGGGGGCAAAGATCTCCCCTCTTTTTTGCCCGCCGTTGAGAGCGGCGCGGCCGACCATTTTAGATGAGGCGCTGTTTAACCGAACTAATTCCCCATCTTTAACCTGGAAGCGAGCGGCATCCTTGGGGTTTATTTGTATTTCCGGCAGTTCGCTGTGATCGAGTAATTTTCTTACCCGCCCGGTTCGGGTCATGGTATGCCACTGGTCGCGCATACGGCCGGTATTGAGCCATATAGGATACTCGCCACTGATCTGCTGTTCCGGAGGCTGCGGCGCTATGGGGATAAAGCGAGCACGCTTGTCCGGGGTAAAAAACTGTCCACTGGTGAATAAGCGTTTGCACCCGGCTGGATGCTCCTGGTTGACCGGCCACTGTACCGGGGCCAGTGCATCGTATTCACTGCGATTGATATTGGCGAGTGCGGAGATATCAAAAGCCCTGGAGCCGTGGTTTTCGAAGCCGGAAAGCTGGGCGTGCTCACGAAAAATATCGGCGGGGTGTGAATAATTAAACTGATCTCCATAACCCAGATGCTGGGCCAGTCCGCACAGGGCTTGCCAGTCGTGGCGAGCTTCTCCCGCTGGGGATAAAAATCCACGTTGCCGAGAGATACGTCGTTCTGCATTGGTGACAGTGCCGTTTTTTTCTCCCCAGCCCGTTGCGGGAAGTAGCAAATCGGCACAGCGAGCGGTATCGGTATTGGCAATGCAGTCGGAGACAATAACCAACGGGCATTTCTGTAGTGCGGCTTTGACTCTATCGGCTTCGGGCATACTGACGGCGGGGTTGGTAGCCATAATCCAAATGGCTTTAATTTTTCCGCTTTCTACCGCGCGGAACATATCCACAGCCTTCATTCCCGGCTTGGTAGCAATTTGATCGGAATTCCAGAATCGTGATACCCGGTCAATATCCTGCTCGTTAAACTCCATATGTGCGGCGAGGGTATTGGCAAGTCCGCCCACCTCGCGTCCACCCATCGCGTTGGGTTGGCCGGTAATAGAAAATGGTCCTGCACCAATTTTGCCCACGCGTCCGGTGGCTAAATGGCAGTTTATGATTGCGTTATTTTTATCAGTGCCGCTGCTGGACTGATTGATTCCCATGGAATAAAAACTAATGGTCTTTTCTGTTGCTGCAAATGCCTGAAAAAATTCCAATAGTTTTTCGATAGATATGCCACAGGTGGCCGCAGTTAATTCTGGTGACCAGTCTTGAGCCGCAGCTAAGGTATCGGCAAATCCCTGTGTATGATTTTTTATATAGCCGGTATCTAGATAATAGTGCCGGCTGAGAAAACGCAGTAGTCCATTGAATAGTGCCGCATCAGTGCCGGGTTTAATTGCCAGGTGCAGATCTGCCATTTCACTGGTAGCGCTGCCACGGGGGTCGATAACGACAAGCTTTGCAGCACCTGCCTGCATTCGCTGGAATAAGATCGGATGTGTCCAGGCTGCATTGGAACCGACAAGCACGATAAGTTCAGCCTGTTCCAGATCCTCATAGGAGCAGGGAACCGCATCGGCACCAAATGCGCGTTTATATCCCACCACCGCAGAGGCCATACAAAGTCGGGAATTGGTATCAATATTGGCAGAGCCAATAAATCCCTTCATTAACTTGTTGGCTACATAGTAGTCTTCGGTGAGAAGCTGACCGGACAGATAAAAAGCTACCGAGTCAGGGCCATGGTCGTGAATTGTCTGCTTAAAGGCATCGGCCATATAAGACAGTGCAGTATCCCAGTCACAATCTTTTCCGTGCAGGCGAGGGTGCAGGAGACGGCCGTGTTCGCCCAGCGTTTCGCCGAGCGCAGAACCTTTAACGCACAATTTGCCGAAATTTGAAGGGTGCTGGGAGTCGCCACTAACAGTAATCGCTGTAGTATTTGCGCGCTCTTCCCTGTTAACCGAAACCCCACAACCGACACCACAATAGGGGCAGGTAGTGCAGGAGCGGTGCGCGCTCAGAAATTCCTGTACTGCCATTACTGTAGCTTATTGTTGCCGATGTAAACCGTGTTCCCACTAAATGCCAGCGGGTAGGTGGCAAGCTTGATATCGCTGTCTTCCATGCAGACTCCATCGCTAAGGCGGAAATGGTTTTTATACATTGGGGAAGCAATGGTTAATTCCCCTTCCAACTCCGCAATAATTCCTCTTGCAATCACACCAGCTTGTGCGATTGGGTCCCAGTTGTCAACGGCATAAAGCTGTTGTTCCTGGTCGGGTAAAAAAAACAGGGCGATGCTTCTTTGATAGACAGTTTTAGTCACTGTATTCAAAGCCTTCGTTGGGTATACGGAGGTATCGCCCCAAAGCGCACATACCCCAGAGTTGGTGACCAAATCTGATCGCTGACAGATTGGAGACCATTGGGGGTGGGTTATGGCAACTGAATTTGGGGGAGTTTCTTGCAGGGCAGCCAGGCTCATAATAATTTCCTCACAATGGATGGAAAGGATTCAAAAGCAATTTATTAATAACGGTATAACTGGCGGCTTGCGCCGCCGGGTGAAGCTTTAGGCGGATTCGGCTGTTTCCACTAGCTCGTCAGTGGTCGCCGGACGCGGTTGTCCGCGCTCTTTAACGAAAACAATCTTTTCGTCGGTTTCGTTGCTATTAACGAATTGACGGAAGCGCTTGAGTTTTTCCGGATCGTTAATGGCTGTTTTCCATTCGCACTGGTAGGTGTCTACTACTCGGGCCATCTGGGCTTCCAGCTCAGCACAAATCCCCAGCTTGTCATCGATAATGACTTCGCGCAGGTAATCCAGGCCGCCGTCAAGATTTTCCAGCCACACAGATGTGCGCTGTAATTTATCGGCGGTGCGCACATAGAACATCAGGAAACGGTCGATATAGCGGATAAGGGTTTCGTCATCCAAGTCGGTGGCGAACAAATCTGCATGGCGGGGGCGCATGCCACCGTTGCCACAAACAAATAGATTCCAACCTTTTTCAGTGGCGATAACCCCGACATCTTTGCTTTGAGCCTCAGCGCATTCACGGGTACAGCCGGAAACGGCCATTTTTATTTTGTGTGGAGAGCGTAGTCCCTTGTAGCGGTTTTCTACTTGAAGGGCCATTGAAACGCTGTCCTGAACTCCAAAGCGACACCAGGTGCTACCAACACAAGACTTAACCGTGCGCAGGGATTTGCCGTAGGCATGGCCGGTTTCAAATCCTGCATCAATCAGCTCTCGCCAAATTTCCGGTAGCTGCTCCAGGCGCGCGCCAAACAAGTCGATACGCTGGCCACCGGTAATTTTGGTATAGAGGTTGTAGCGTTTGGCGACTTCGCCGATCACTATTAATTTTTCCGGTGTGATCTCGCCGCCGGGAATACGCGGAACTACGGAATAGCTGCCGTTTTTCTGCATATTCGCCATAAAAGTATCGTTGGTGTCCTGTAAGCCGACGTGAGTCTGCTCCAGAATATGTTCATTCCACAGGGAGGCAAATATGGATGCGGCCGCAGGTTTACAAATTTCACAGCCGCGCCCTGAACCGTGTTTACTTAATAATTCACTAAAGGTCTTTATTTCTTCCACCTGGATAATGTGGAATAACTCCTGGCGGGAGAAGGGGAAGTGCACGCATAAGTGATTGTTCACTTCCATGCCGAGCGCCGCCAGCTCTTCATCGACAATATTTTTCAGTAGCCCAGCACAACCACCGCAACCTGTAGATGCTTTTGTTACATCCTTAACATCAGCCAGTGAGTGGCAGCCACCGGCAACGGCGTCGATAATCTGGCCTTTACTTACATTGTGGCAGGAACACACGGTAGCCGAAGCGGGGAGTGCAGCAGCACCCAGCCCGGGAGTGGCGCCATCGGTTGCCGGTAAAATTAATTGTTCCGGATGTTCGGGCAGATCAATATCGTTGAGGTGATATTGCAGCAGGGTATCGTAGTCATCCGTATCTCCTACCATTACCGCGCCCAAGAGCTTTTTTCCCTCGCTATCGGTGATCATACGTTTGTAAACACCGCTCTGCTCATCTACAAAAGTAATAGCGGCAGCGCCGTTGGTGCGACCATGGGCATCGCCAATAGAACCGACCTGTACGCCCAGGAGTTTCAGCTTGGTGCTCATGTCAGCACCGTTAAAACTTTCCTCTCCACCGGTCAGTTGAGCGACAGCAGTACGCGCCATGCTGTAACCGGGTGCGACCAGGCCAAAAATTTTCTGATCGTAAAGCGCGCATTCGCCGATAGCGAAAATATTCGGGTCTGAAGTACGGCAGCAGCTGTCAATTACGATCCCGCCGCGTTCGCCAACTTCCAGCCCGCTGGATTTTGCCAGTTCATCCTGGGGGCGAATGCCTGCGGAGAAAACAATCATATCGGTAAGCAGCTCTTTATCTCCCTTGAACTGCATACGCAGGCGGCCGTCTACTTCTTCAATCAATTCCGTGGCGGTACTGGTGTGTACCTGAACCCCGAGTGCTTCAATTTTTGTTCTTAATAGGGCTGAACCACCTTCATCCAACTGAGTGGCCATAAGGCCTGGGGCGAACTCGACAACGTGGGCTTCAAGTCCCAGGGCTTTCAGGGCATTGGCAGCTTCCAGGCCCAGTAGGCCACCGCCGACAACTACACCACTTTTTGCACTGGCGGCAATCGAGCGAATGGAATCGAGATCTTCCAGGGTTCGATATACAAAGCAGCGCTGGTGTTGATGACCGGGTATTGGCGGAACAAAAGGGTAGGAGCCGGTGGCAAGTATTAATTGGTCGTAAGAGTGGCTGGCTCCACTTGCCGCAGTAATTGTTTTATTGTCCCGATCAATTTGCACCACCTTGTCATTGAGCAGGATATTAAAACCCCACTGCTGATACTGCTCCAAGTTTCCCATGGACAGGTCTTCAGCTGTGCGTCCGGCAAAGTATTCGGAAAGGTGGACCCGGTCATAAGCGGGACGGGGCTCTGCACAGAATATGGTGATATCAAACTGGTTGGCGTATTGATGGTTGGCGAGCTGTTCCAGGAAATGGTGCCCGACCATACCGTTGCCAATCACAATCAGCTTTTGAGGTTTAACATTTGCCTTCATTTACAATCCTGCCGTCTCAATTCGTTTTATTCGGCAGGAAGAGGGCCCGTCTGAAATGGCAAGGGCGTCTCCTCTTCTGCCGAAGAGTACAGGCGCCGTTGCCTCGTAATGGGGGAATAATTTGTTGGTAATTAAATACATTCAATCTCTATGCCAATTTTATTTTTAGTAATAAAGGGGGTTTGGCCTGATTGTCCACAATTTTTGCGACAAAGTGGTGCATTTAATTAATTTTCTGCGCTGTAAATGTGCTTATTCAAATCTTATGTATTAGCGCCAAAAGAAGTAGAGTAGATGAGAGAGCAGTAGAATTAAAGTTAGTAGCTGCCAGACAAGAACCGGATTTCTTTCTAGCAGGGGGCGGCTTTGGGGAGCTTTAAAATCTGGGCTGGGAGATTGCAGATCCTGGATAAATTCTGACAATGCGTTGTAGCGCTTTTTAGGGTCAGGAGCACAAGCCTTTTGTAGGGCGCTATCAATCCAGTAGGGAATATCTTTGCGGTGTGCGGATGCGCGAGCAAAGCGCATTTGGCTATAGCTCTTTAAACGGTAGTGGTAGCTACCAAAGCGTTCGGGGTAGGGATATTTTCCCGTGAGTAATTCATAAGCAATGATTCCCAGGGAAAAGATGTCTGATCGATGGCTGGCGCTATCCCCAAAAAAGAATTCCGGAGCTGCATAATTCTTACTGCCGGGTGCTGTTTCACCAGATAGATGTAATTGCTCTCTGAGCCCTGGGCCATCGGCACCACCGAGATCAATGATTACCAGGCGCCCGTCGTTGCGCATCATAATATTCTCTGGCTTGAGATCGCCGTGAACGATCTCCAACCGCTGTAAACTTCGCAACGCACTAACCAGTTGTCCCATTAGCTCCCGCACTTGGGGAATTTGAGGTTGTGGATGTAATTGCATCCACTGACGCAAAGTCTGTCCTTCGATATATTCGAGAATATGATAGAGGCAGTGCCTTTCAGAAGTCGGAGCAAAAACTTTAATAATTCCTGGGTGGGAGATTCGTCGCCCGGTCCACTCCTCAGCAATAAATCGTTCGATGTAGTGGGGGTCATCACAGAAATTAACCGAGGGAGTTTTTATCACCCGTAATACTTCGGTATTGAGGTCTCGGGCCAGATAGAGATGGCTGCGGCTGCTGGCATGTAATTCCTGTAAAACAAGAAAGTTGTCGAGCTTTTGGCCCGGGCGCAGGTCAGGTGCGAACGGGAGTTCGCGATTGCGCATAGCCAATTCATCGCACTGGGGCAGCCCTACATAATTTATCCGGCAAGTGACAGCAGTCAGGTTATCGGTGGAGCCCGCTGTCAGAGCAGCATCAATAAGCCCTTGTGGGGTTGAGCTGGAAAAATTAAGCAATAGCTCAATTAACTCTGTCTCAGGCAGAAAATCGTGAATCCCATCGCTACTCACCAGGAAAATATCCCCGGGTTGCAGTTCCTCACAGCGGTAGTCCACTTCAATATGGGCATCCATTCCCAGGGCGCGGCTCAAAAAGGTGCGTCCAGGTCCGAGGCTGTGGCTGTGATCGCTACTCAAGCACTCTAATTTTCTGTTGCGTAGTCGGTAGATCCGGGAGTCGCCGATGTGAACCAGGTGTGCGCTGGTGCCTTTGAAAATAACGGCAGAAAAAGTGGTCAACCAACCTCGTTTAATTTCGGCACTGCCGCCACTCTGTCGAAACAGCCAGCTATTGAGCGAGTGCAAAACCCGCGCAACAGAGTGCTTTGTCGACCAGGTTTGCGGGGTGCTGTAATAATCGGAAAAGAATCCATTGATGGCAGCGCGGGCTGCTTCACCGCCGGCTTCTGCATTGGCAACACCGTCGGCTACTGCGGCAAGGCTGCCGTGGCGCTGTAATTCAGCGCCTTCGGGAAGCCTCACTGCGCAGGCGTCGTCATTGTGTTGGCGAAGTCCAGCGCAGGAGGCAGTGAACAGTTGCAGGGCATCTTCTTTATCGCCCTGCGAACTGTCACTGGCAGCGAGCCCGGATTCTTCTGTGCTCGCTGCAGTGGGTAGATCGTTATTAGGCAACATCAATCATGGATACGCTGCCATCGGGGTGTACTTCTGCCATTTGTCCCTCCGGTTCTTCCAGTAGAAGCAGGGCGGCAAAGCCGAGCAATGCGGTAGCGCAGATTACCAGGAAAAAGACCTGGTAAGACACCATGCTGAGAACGGTGAGATAGAAAACGGCTCCGACATTGCCGTAGGCGCCAGTCATGCCGGCAATCTGCCCGGTTAGGCGGCGTTTGATCAAGGGCACCACTGCGAATACAGCGCCCTCACCAGCTTGCACAAAGAAGGAACAGGCCATGGCAGCGGCGACCGCCAGGTACAGGGGCCACTCGGCATCGATCATGCTCATAGTGAAGTAACCCAGAGCCAGGCCAGCGGTGAGGATCAGCAGGGTAGGTTTGCGGCCCCAGCGGTCGCTAATCAATCCGCCGGCAGGGCGTGACATGAGGTTCATAAAGGCATAGGCGGAGGCCAGCAAGCCAGCTTTTACCGGGTCCAGTGTAAAGGTCTCGGAGAAGAACAGGGGCAGCATGGAAACCACAGCCAATTCGGAACCGAAAGTCGCGAAGTAGAGCAGATTCAAAACTGCTACTTGCTTAAACTTATAGCGGTGTACCGGTGCTGGTGAGTTGCTGAGTACTTCACGGTTAATACTGTAGGTTTTATACGCGTCCAGAAGATACAGTAATACCAGGCCTGCATAGATCAGGTTGGCAGTAAGGTTGGATATTAATGCAACGCCGCTGGATAATTTCCAGGTTAGCAGAGCCAGTGCCGCATACATGGGCACTTTCATCACCAGAAGCAGGATAAAATCCCCGGGACTGGTGACTTCCATAGCACCAATTTTTTTTGGCTTGAAATAGGTTGACCCCTTGGGCGTATCAGTCACAGAGAAGTAATAAACTACGCTGTAAACCAGTGCGATTGCACCGGTGAGGCCAATGGCGTAGCGCCAGCCGTCGTCACCGCCAAAAAACAGGGCGATGGTGGGTAGGGACATGGCCGCTGCGGCTGAGCCAAAATTTCCCCATCCCCCGTAAATACCCTCTGCGGTACCCAGCTGTCGAGCCGGGAACCACTCGGACACCATGCGGATACCTACAACAAAACCTGCACCAATAAAGCCCAAAAGGAATCGGCCAATGGCTGCTTGCACAAAATTGTCTGCCAGGGCAAAAATAAAGCAAGGCACACTGCCGATTGCCAGTAATAGCGAATAGGTGAGTCTGGGGCCATATTTATCAGTGAGCATCCCGATTACAATGCGTGCGGGAATTGTCAGGGCCACGTTTAAAATAAGTAGGGTTTTGACCTGGTCCGGAGTTAATGAAAGGCTTTTCGCAATTGCCATTAACAGTGGTGCGTGGTTAAACCAGGCAAAGAAAGTGATAAAGAAGGCCACCCAGGTTAGGTGGAGCACTTTTATCTTCCCGCGGAACGAGAATAGATTGAGTGAGTCACTGGACATGCGCATTTCCTTTGTTTGCTAATTCCGCAGGCACAAAAAAAGCCCACAGCTGCAGCCGCTTGACTGCAGACGATGGACTTCGTTGCCCGTTATATTCGGCGAACAACCGCTTCACCGCGCTGATGCGCCTGAGGGAAGGCAATTGCATCATCGAATTATTTCCATTCAATTAATGTGCCACTATTTTTTTGCGAGCAGGAAATCCACTGTCTGCCGATAGAGGTCTGGACGATAGGCTTCTGCTGCACGGAGTGTCGAACTCCCCAGGTCTGAATACATCTCCAGCAGCTGCCGTGCTTTTTCCTGAGTTGGACGCCCGCAGTCGTTATCAATATGGGCAAAGAGGTGCCAGCCGGGATTGGCGAGAATCTCCCGGTCCCGGTGGTAGAGAATCTGGTCATTGAGGGAGCGCTGAATCAGCTCCTCAGGCAAGTTGAGGTATTGCCCCAGGGACAAGAGCTTGGCAGCTTCGGCTCTGTTTGCGCGTGCGGCAAGCCAGGTACAGGCTTTGAGAAGAGCGGCCCTTAGGGCCAAGTGGGTCGCAGGGTTGGCTTGGTGCCAGCTTTCAGTGACTGTCAGCACTTTTTCCGGCATAGCTGGCAGCAGTGTATTACAGGCTGCAATGACTACGCCGGACCCTTTGTGGGCGGCCAGGGAGTTCCAGGGTTCGCCTACACAATAGCCATCGATAACGCCACTGTGGAGGTTTTCCAGCATTTGTTCAGGCGGTAATACCACCAGTTTTATATCCCGGTCCGGGTCGATATCGGCAGAGCGCAACCAGTATCTTAATTGCAAGCTATGACTGGAGAATGGATAAACCGTGGCGAGCCTGACAGTAGGTGGGTATTTATTGTCGTGCAGGTAGCGCTTTAGCGCCAAGGCTATATCACTTTGTGAGTCACCTTCACAGTAATTTTGCAGGCGTTCGAATAATTCTGCGGAAAGGGTAATAGCATTACCATTGCAGCTGAGAATTAATCCACTTAACAAGCGTTCGTGGCAATTGGGTAACGCTTGTTCAAGTGTCAGGGGCATAGGAGCGAGCATTGCTGCAGCATCTGCTTTGCGCGCAATTAACTTGTCTCGCAGGGTGGCCCAGCTTGTTTCTTTTTGCAGCTGTACCTTTAATCCATATTCTTGGAAGTAGCCTAGCTCCTTGGCGACAATCAGCGGTGCGCTGTCGGTCAGGCGCAGGTAAAGCAGTTTGATGATCTTTTTTTCCGGGCACAGAAGGGCTGACATCGGTACTCTAATGCTCTTTCTGAAAATATTGGATTACTTGCTCGGCAACTGTATGGATGGTCGAGTTGCTGTTCATCGCGAGATTGCGCAAGGTCTTATGGGCATCCTCTTCACTGAGGTTCTTCTTGGCCATTAATAGCCCTTTGGCCCGCTCGATCGCTTTTCGCTCTGTGAGTTGCTGCTGGGTGCGCTCGAGAGACTGACGCAATTGCTGGAAATGTTTAAATTGTGCCATAGCGATTTCGATCGCCGGTGCCACGCGCTCAGGAGTCATTCCCTCGGCCATATAAGCGCTTACCCCGGAGTCGACTGCACGACTAATAAAGTCTGCGTTGCCGCTACCTGAAAACATAGCCACTGGGGTTGGCGCCTCACGATTGACTATGGCCAGGCTTTCCAGGATATCCCTGTCCGGGGATTCGATGTCTATCAGCACAATATCTGGACGGTATTTTTCCACCTGGAAGAGGAGGCCTTCGGCACTGTTGATCTGGGCGAGAATGCTGTAGCCAGCAGCACGTAATCGCTCACAAACCAAGTGGGCGCGCTCGGGATTGTCATCGACCAGCATGATTCCAGGGCTTGGATTAGTCACAATTTACTGCGGCACTCATCTAATAATTTTTATTGGGCTTTACCAACTTTTAATCAATAGTTGTGCCAAATACGCAGAGGTGGGGGAGTGGATATATGTCTCTAATTCCATGAGATAAATCTGATGTTACTGCTTTTTCCTGGTGCGACATTCTGCGGATATTGTTTTTTTTGCACAAGTAGGGGGCTAGTACATATTTTTCAGGTAGAAAAGTGTGACTTGGTACTATGGAAGCAAAATCATCTGCACATTTGTGGTTTGCGTGAATAGACTGTCACATGGCGCGTTATTTTTTATTATAGGTGTAATGCGATAGTCGCCTTTATCGACAATATTTAACTAACACGGTGTGTTTGGCGATCTATTTGCGGTTATTAAAAATAGTCAGTTACCCCTAAATTATTGTAGTTTTTTGTTTGTTTGTAGGTGGTCACTCCACTGTGGGGATTTTCTTGGGTTGAAAATTCATAGTGAATTGAGCGGTAAGGCCATTTAAAAAGGAAAACTCCTTATATTTTGGATAAACAAATAGCAATTTAACTTCAGGGAAAAGGTTTCGAGCGAGACTAATTTTTGCTTATTTCTTTCAGGTCTATATAGCCAATTCAGGATATATAGTCTTATTAATTTCACCAATTACGGCTATCAGGTTATCCCTCTTTTCATCCCCTTTGACGACGTTTACACTCGATCTGTTTATAAATTGGGCAATCCAATACTTTTTGAGGTAGATGTAGCTGTAAGTTCATAAAATCAACTAAGAGGGGCACGGCGGTGATTATAGCCATACCTAGAGAGACCGCAGAGGGAGAAGCACGTGTTGCAGCGACTCCCGATAGCGTAAGACGATTACGCGATTTGGGTTTTTCCGTAGCGGTGGAGAAGGGGGCTGGTAACAGGGCCAGTTTTACTGATGAAGCTTATGCTGAAGCCGGTGCAGAAATCCGTGAGGATATGCAACAGTGCCTGGCTGACGCGGGCATAGTATTAAAAGTACAAGCACCAACTGATCAAGAGTTGGCCCTGATTCCCAAAGGGGCTACGCTGATCGCCTTTCTGAAGCCGGCACAAAATGCCGAGTTCCTACAGAAGCTTGCCGAGCGCGATATCAATGCGCTAGCGGTCGAGTCGATTCCAAGAATTTCCCGCGCGCAAAAAATGGATGCGCTCAGCTCCATGGCAAATATTGCCGGCTATCGTGCGGTTGTGGAGGCTGCCCATAATTTCGGTCGCTTCTTTACCGGGCAGATCACAGCTGCAGGAAAAATTCCCCCGGCAAAAGTACTTGTTATTGGTGCTGGTGTAGCGGGGCTCTCTGCAATAGGTACGGCAAAAAGCATGGGAGCTATTGTGCGGGCCTTCGATACCCGCGCTGAAGTACGTGAGCAAGTGGAGTCCATGGGGGCTGAATTCCTTACCGTAGAAATTGAGGAGGAAGGCTCGGGCTCCGGTGGTTACGCCAAGGTGATGTCCAAGGAATTTATTGATGCTGAAATGGCACTGTTCCGCGAGCAGGCCAAAGAAGTGGATATTGTGATCACCACTGCCTTAATTCCGGGGAAACCAGCTCCGAAATTATGGCTTGCAGATATGGTCGACAGTATGCCTAAGGGTTCTGTCGTCGTGGATTTAGCGGCAGAAATGGGCGGTAACTGTGACTATACGGTGGCTCATGAAAAAGTGGAGCAGAATGGCGTCACTATTCTTGGTTATACCAATTTGCCCAGTCGAGCAGCTGCACAATCCTCGCGCCTGTATTCAACCAATCTCGCTCACCTGCTTGGGGAGCTAACTCCGGAGAAAGATGGCGAGATTAATCTCAATTTTGATGATGAAGTGATTCGTGGTGCCACAGTGGTTAAATCCGGTGAGATTACCTGGCCTCCACCCGCACCAAAAATTTCTGCTCAGCCCAAGCCATCGGCGAAAGCTACTGAGGAAGTGAAAATTGTTGAGGAGAAAGCTGAGAAACGAAAATCTCCCGTATCTATTTTTGCATTTTGGGCGATCGCGGCAATCTTATTGTTGTGGTTGGGGCGCGTCGCACCTCCTGATTTCGTCTCGCACTTTACCGTATTTGTCCTGGCAATATTTGTTGGCTGGCAAGTGATTTGGAATGTTACCCATGCGCTACACACTCCGTTAATGAGTGTTACTAATGCAATTTCCGGCATTGTGGTTGTTGGTGCATTAGTACAGCTTGGAATTGCCAATTCGGGTTTGGTGAGCCTGCTTGCTTTCATCGGCGTGTTGGTGGCCAGTATTAATATATTCGGTGGTTTCTTTGTGACCTACCGTATGTTGAAAATGTTTCGCCGGTAAGGGGAGGAGAGAGTGATGAACGGTATGATTGCAATGGCTTATCTCTTCTCGGCAGTGATGTTTATCTTGAGTCTGGGAGGTTTATCCAGTCACGAAACTGCGCGCAGGGGAAATATTTACGGCATGGTGGGAATGGCAGTTGCCATTATCGCCACTATTGCTGGAGTGGCCGCCGGGGCTTACTGGATGGTCGCCATCGCCATGATCGTCGGTGCGGTGATTGGTTTGGCACTGGCCAAGCGTGTGGCTATGACTCAAATGCCACAAATGGTGGCTTTGCTACACAGCTTCGTCGGCTTAGCTGCGGTATTAATTGGTTGGGGCGGTTTCCTTGATCCGGTTGTGGAGTTACACGGAGCTGCTCATGTTGTCCACAGCACTGAGATATACCTGGGTGTATTTATTGGAGCAATTACCCTGACCGGTTCTTTGGTTGCTTTTTGTAAGTTGCAGGGATTGGTTTCCGGGAAACCATTAATGCTACCGGCCCGGCACTGGCTTAACTTGATTGCCATTTTGGCTTGTATTGTTCTGGGTGTGTTGTTTGTACCGGCAGATGTGCATGCGGGTACGGTTATTAACTTACTGTTAATGACCTCAATTGCATTGCTGTTAGGTATTCACCTTGTGGCAGCTATTGGCGGCGCTGATATGCCGGTGGTTATATCCATGCTGAACAGCTACTCCGGTTGGGCCGCTGCCGCTACCGGATTTATGCTGGGCAATGACCTGTTAATTGTAGTGGGCGCCCTGGTGGGTTCTTCCGGTGCCATCCTGAGTTACATCATGTGCCGGGGAATGAATCGCTCTTTTATCAGCGTTATTCTCGGTGGATTTGGCTCTGATGGTGGTGAAGTCTCCGATGAGGAAGTCGATGGTGAAGTAATTGCCATTGATCAACAGGAGCTTGCGGATGAACTGGATGCGGCGGACAGTATCATTATTGTTCCCGGATTCGGAATGGCGGTAGCCCATGCCCAGCAGGCGGTTAGTGACTTGACCGATCGTTTGAGAAAAGCGGGCAAAACAGTGCGCTTTGGTATTCACCCGGTAGCTGGACGTCTTCCCGGACATATGAATGTGCTCTTGGCTGAGGCTAATGTGCCCTACGATATCGTTCTGGAAATGGATGAGATTAATCCAGATTTTCCCGCTACAGATTTGGTTTTGGTGATCGGTGCTAACGACACGGTAAACCCGGATGCAGTGGAAAAACCGGGCTCGCCTATTGCCGGTATGCCGGTGTTGGAAGTTTGGAAGGCCGGTAAGGTTGTTATCCTTAAGCGCTCTATGGCTTCAGGGTATGCGGGAGTTGCTAACCCGCTGTTTTACAAAGAAAACTCACGCATGCTGTTCGGTGATGCAAAAGATAGTTTGCAGGGGGTTTTGGGTAAGCTCGGAAGCTAATCCCTGACCCGGGTTATCAAATGTAATTAAACCTACTTTGCACAGAAGGGCTTGGAGGGGTACAAATTGGACAGTGCCTCTTCAGGCCTTTCTGCGTTTAGGTTTGGTGATTTATTTTGATGAAAATATGGTTATCGAACCTCGCATCAAATAATGATAATCTGCCAGCCTTTACATATCTTTACAGTAGAGAGTTACAAGGAGTTTGGGGATGGAAATCCGTCTACGTAAGCTAGCTTTAACAGGGGTGGTTACTCTGGGAGTTTTGGGTCTGGCAGCTTGTGGGGGGGGAGGCGGTTCTGATTCTGGGGCTCCAACAACAGATAGTGGTACTTGGGAAGAGGGTAATTTCCTGACCTCCTCTACCTATGCTAACCAGTGTGTTTCTCCTCGCAGTGGCACAGATCCAGCAACCGGTTCAGCCTACGCTGATGTAGCGGGCAGCCGTGAAGATGAGAATAACTGGCTGCGCTCAATGAGCAATGAACTCTACTTGTGGTATGACGAGATTGAGGATCAAAACCCAGCTGATTTCGATGACTCTTTAGCTTATTTCGAAGAGCTAAGAACTTTCGCCCTGACTCCCTCCGGTCGGGAAAAGGATCGTTTCCATTACACTGTCCCCTCAGATGAATGGTATTCAGAATCAGAATCCGGTGTTTACGTTGGCTATGGTGTTCAGTGGGCCCTACTTTCCAGCACCCCGCCACGTAAAGCAGTAGTCGCCTACCTGGATGAGGAAAGCGGTGGTGATTTGCCCGATATTATGACCCGTGGTGCAGAAGTTATTAGTGTCGACGGTGTTGATCTGGCCTACGGCGATGATGTGGATACCCTGAATTACGGTATGTGGCCAGAAAATGAGGGTGAGTCCCACGTATTTGAAATAAGACCTTTGGGTTCTTCAATGATCGAGACTGTCACGCTGGTTGCGTCACCGGTGCAATCTGACCCGGTTCAATATGTTAAAACTGAAGTGACAGATTCGGGCCGTAAAGTCGGTTATATGCTCTTCAATGATCATATTGCGACAGCGGAAGCGGAGCTGATTGATGCTGTTACCGAGCTTGAATCGGAATCTATTGAAGAGTTAGTGCTTGATCTTCGCTATAACGGCGGTGGCTATCTCGATATCGCTGCGGAACTGGCCTATATGATTGCCGGTGATACTACTGTGGGGCAAGTATTTGAAATTGCCCAATTTAATGACCAGCACCCGGAAACTAACCCAATTACCGGAGCGCCTTTGGATGGGACTCCATTCTATTCGACCGGCTTAGGCTTTATTGATGAGTCTTTATACGGAAAAGAACTGCCGACTTTAAACCTCTCGCGGCTGTTTGTCCTAACCAGTGAAAATACCTGCTCTGCCAGTGAAGCCATTATCAATGGCTTGCGCGGCATTGATATCGAGGTTATTCAGATAGGTGAGACTACCTGTGGTAAGCCCTATGGTTTTTATCCTTTGGATAATTGTGGCACCACTTATTTCACAATTCAGTTCTCCGGTGTGAATGCAAAAGGCTTTGGTGATTACTCCGATGGCTTTATGCCCAATGGTGATTACGGAACTGATGCCGATTTGCCAGGGTGTGTGATCGGTGACGATTTTGACAATCTCCTGGGGGATGTCGATGAAGCGCGCTTTGCTACCGCACTGAATTATATCGAGACCGGAGTGTGTGGAGATATTTCCACCAGTGCATTCTCCATATCAGGTGAAAGTGAAGATGCTCCCGTTTTCAATGCGAGAGTGACCAAGGAAGTTTCCCGCAGTAACCGCATAATGGTGAAATAAAATGAGAATGGCAGCTCTGGCTAAACTTTGTGGTTTTGCATTAATGTGCCTTGGCTGCTCCTCTCAGCAAAGTGTTGAAACTGCAACACCGGCGCTGTTACTGGAAACAAGCCCGGAGATTCAAAGCAAGTTGCAAACTGCAGTTTCGCAAGCGTTGGGTGGAGCTAAAGTGACCCTTGGCCCGAAGGTGTTTGTAGATGATACCGTTTTAGTGCTTGAGAATACCCCGAAGCAGATGGCATTGATTGGTAGGGATATGGGGCGGCCGATTAAGTTTCAGCTGGTCGGCAATGGTGAAAAGTGTTGGTTGACACGGCTGTCCACTGGAGAATCCTGGGAGTTGCCTGTGATGTGTAAGCCAGTTTCCACTGGTTGAAAAAAGAAAGGGGAGCATTAGCTCCCCTTTTTGTTTAACGCAGCAGGTTGGACTTGCGAATATCCGGCTTCTGCGCTGCACGGAAAATCAGGGCAATCTTGCCGATTTCCTGTACCAGCTCGGATGAGGATTTTTCGCAAAGCTCACCAACGATTTGGTGGCGTACTTCCCGGTCGGCGATCATCAGTTTGACCTTGATCAGCTCGTGGTCTTCGAGTGCACGGTTCAGTTCTTCCATCACCCCCTCGCTCAGCCCATTGCCGGCTACGGTCACGACAGGTTTCAGGTTGTGACCTAGAGAGCGAAGAGCTTTTTTGCGGTCGGCGGTTAAAGGCATACAATACTCCATTACCACTTTGTGGAATTCGATGTGGGAGCGGCCACAGACCGCGATCGTCGCCAGCGTTTGTTCGGCGGACCCGATCGCGGCCAGTGGCCGCTCTTATAATTAAGCTGTAGTGATTGTAGGCATTGTACCCGATGGGCCGATCTAAGAGCAGCCACCGTTGGCTGCGTGAACATTTTAATGACCATTACGTCAAACAGTCCCAAAAAGAGGGCTATCGCTCCCGTGCCAGCTACAAGCTGCAGGAGCTACAAAATAAGGACCGCTTATTCAAACCGGGAATGACTGTTGTCGACCTGGGTGCGGCTCCAGGGGGCTGGTCCCAGGTAGCGATGGAGTTGGTAGGGCACAAAGGCAAGGTTTTGGCGTCAGATATATTGCCGATGGACCCACTGGCCGGTGTGGACTTTGTCCAGGGGGACTTTACCGAGGAGTCGGTGCTCAGTGAACTGTTACAGCGCATGGGCGATGAACTGGCAGACCTTGTGATTTCCGATATGGCCCCCAATATGAGTGGGATACGCGATGTTGATCAGCCCGCCTCCATGTATTTGGTGGAACTGGCGGTCGATATGGCCCGGCAGGTACTTAAGCCCGGTGGTGCATTTGTTGCAAAGGTATTCCAGGGAGAGGGTTTCGACGAGTTGATCCGCGACTTGCGTGGGAGCTACAACAGTGTCGTAACTCGCAAACCTGGTGCTTCCCGCCCCCGTTCACGTGAAGTATACGTGGTGGCGCGAGGATTTAAGGGCTGAGAGCGACTGAGAACATCGGCGTATTTCTAGTCTGACTCCCCGTATGGTATAAGCGATACCTGTATCGGGGGCGAAGGCTGTTGACCCCCCGCACCTATACTGGTTTTATCCGGTATTGATGTGGCCGGCATTGCCGGAATGAACGGATTTTGATTGCGAAAGCGAGAGGGCTATCCCTTTGAATGATATGGCAAAGAACCTGGTACTGTGGTTGATCATCGCAGCGGTACTGCTGATGGTTTTTCAAAACTTTAAACCGCAGTCACGGGATGAGGCTCTCAGTTACTCCGACTTTGTTCAGGATGTGCAGTCGGGCCAAGTTAAGAACGTGATCGTAGACGGTCTGGTGATCACCGGCGAAAAAGCCGATGGCAGCCGCTTCAAGACTATCCAGCCACAGATTATCGACGATGAACTGACCAATGAGCTGGTGCGCAGCAATGTGCAATTTGTTGGTCGCGAGCCTGAGTCACCGAGCATCTGGCAGCAGCTCCTGGTAGCCAGCTTCCCGATCCTGATTATTATCGCTGTATTTATGTTCTTTATGCGCCAAATGCAGGGCGGAGCCGGCGGTCGCTCAGGCCCTATGGCATTTGGTAAGAGCAAGGCGCGCCTGCTGGGTGAAGACCAGATCAAGACAACTTTTTCCGATGTTGCCGGTGTAGACGAAGCTAAGGAAGAGGTACAGGAGCTGGTCGAGTTCCTACGCGATCCCACCAAGTTCCAGCGCCTGGGTGGCAATATCCCTCGCGGCGTACTGATGTGTGGTCCTCCCGGTACCGGTAAGACCCTGCTTGCCAAAGCAATTGCCGGCGAAGCAAAAGTACCTTTCTTCTCCATCTCCGGTTCTGACTTTGTTGAGATGTTCGTTGGTGTGGGCGCTTCCCGGGTGCGGGATATGTTTGACCAAGCCAAGAAGCAGGCTCCCTGCATCATCTTTATCGATGAGATTGACGCTGTTGGCCGTCACCGTGGAGCCGGCGTTGGCGGCGGTCACGATGAGCGTGAGCAAACCCTGAACCAGTTGCTGGTTGAAATGGACGGTTTCGAAGGTAATGAGGGCGTGATCGTTATTGCCGCGACCAACCGCCCGGATGTACTGGACCACGCCCTGCTGCGCCCAGGTCGCTTTGACCGCCAGGTATTTGTCGGACTGCCGGATATTCGCGGCCGCGAACAAATCCTCAAGGTCCATATGCGCAAGGTGCCTATGGACGACAAGGTGAACCCGCAGACGATTGCCCGTGGAACCCCTGGTTTCTCCGGTGCCGATCTGGCCAACCTGGTCAACGAAGCCGCCCTGTTTGCTGCGCGGGCCAATAGACGCACCGTGACCATGGAAGAGTTTGAGCGCGCCCGTGACAAGATCATGATGGGCGCCGAGCGCAAGTCCATGGTGATGAATGAAAAGGAGAAGGTGAATACCGCCTATCACGAGGCCGGTCACGCCATTATTGGTCGACTGGTACCGGAGCATGACCCGGTACACAAAGTAACTATTATCCCCCGTGGCCGCGCTCTGGGTGTGACCCAGTTCCTGCCAGAGGAAGACAAGTACAGCCTGTCAAAGCGCGCGATTGAATCGCAATTGTGCTCCCTGTTTGGCGGCCGTATTGCTGAGGAAATGACCCTGGGTATCGACGGCGTTACTACCGGCGCTTCCAATGACATCGAGCGGGCCACCGACTTGGCGCGCAGTATGGTGACCAAGTGGGGCTTGTCTGAAAAGCTCGGCCCATTGCATTACGGCGAAGATGAAAGCGGTCAGCCCGGCCAGGGTAATCCGGTTTCCGGCAAGACCACTTATGAAATCGAAGCCGAAGTACGCCGTATTATTGACGGCTGTTACGACCGCGCTCAGAAACTGCTGGAAGACAATCGAGATATTCTTGAAGCTATGAAAGATGCGCTGATGGAATATGAAACCCTGGATGCGGACCAGGTTAGTGATTTGATGGCTCGTCGCAAAGTTCGCGCACCAAGGGACTGGGAAGACAATAACTTCGGCTCTGGTGGAAACAGCCCGACTCAGGATACTGAAACCACAGAGGCCTCAACTGAGGCAGATAAGAGCAATACCGTCGGCGGCCCATTAAACGGCCACTGATTCTCCGAAGCGACTAACTGGACAAAACCAAATGCCGGGTTGGGGATAGGGCGATAGCCTGTTCCGATCCGGCATTTTTTTATTTCAGCCAATGAAAATTATCTGTGGTAACCACACCTTAGACCTCTCCCAACCGGTGGTTATGGGGGTTCTGAATACGACGCCGGACTCCTTTTCCGACGGTGGCAATTACTATGCCTCCGGTACCCTGGACTTGACCCTGGCTCTGCAGAGAGCGGAACAGATGCTCTCTGAGGGAGCGACAATCCTGGATATTGGCGGAGAATCGACACGCCCTGGCGCATCGCCGGTCACCGAGCAGCAGGAGCTGGATCGGGTAGTGCCGGTGGTGGAGGCAATCAATGCGAACTTTGACGCGATTATCTCTGTCGATACCAGTACTCCGGCAGTGATGCGTGAGTCAGCTGCGGTAGGGGCGGGACTGATCAATGATGTTCGTGCCCTGGAGCGCCCTGGAGCACTGGAAGCCGCCGCAGAGAGTGGCCTGGCAATCTGCCTGATGCATATGCAGGGTCAGCCCGGCACTATGCAGGATGATCCGTCTTACACTGATGTTGTAGAGGATGTCGCCAGGTATCTGCAGAAA
The DNA here is from genome assembly GCF_052467325.1 of Microbulbifer maximicatervae (SeqCode). Lineage (NCBI taxonomy): Bacteria > Pseudomonadati > Pseudomonadota > Gammaproteobacteria > Cellvibrionales > Microbulbiferaceae > Microbulbifer > Microbulbifer maximicatervae (SeqCode). Next base: position 2,872,208 of record NZ_CP174310.1, on the reverse strand, counting down.
CGGGTTGATCTCTGTATCGAGCTGGGGGTGGCACGGGACCGGCTTATTCTCGACCCGGGTTTTGGCTTTGGCAAAACCGATGAACACAATTTGGCGTTGTTGCGTAATTTGTCGCAGCTGGCGCCAGCGGATATGCCCATACTGGCGGGCTTGTCGCGGAAATCGATGATTGGTCGCTTACTCGATCGAGATGTAGATGGCCGCCTCCCCGGTAGCCTGGCCCTGGCCATGTTGGCTGCGCAAAGGGGTGCAAGAATTTTACGTGTCCACGATGTTGCGGAAACCGTGGATGTGTTGCGCATGCAGCAATTGGTTTGCAGCGAAATTTGATGAGTGATGTCTTACAGAGACCTTAAGCCGCAGGGTCCTGTTGTGGTTTTCCGACAGAACAGAAAAGCGGCGAAGTACACAATTGAGAAGCGTTATGGAAAGAAAGTATTTTGGCACTGATGGTATTCGTGGTCGCGTTGGCGAGGGAGCAATTACTCCCGATTTTATGCTGCGTCTGGGATATGCAGCGGGCAAGGTACTGGGAAGAATTTCCAAAGCTAAACACCACCGGCGCCCCCGCATCCTTATCGGTAAGGACACACGGGTCTCCGGCTACATGTTTGAGGCAGCGCTGCAGGCGGGCCTGATTAATGCCGGTGTTGATGTCGCCCTGTTGGGGCCAATGCCGACTCCGGCGATTGCCTACCTGACCCGGACTTTCCATGCCGGCGCAGGCATTGTTATCAGCGCCTCCCATAACCCTTACCATGACAATGGCATCAAGTTTTTCAGTGCTGAAGGTACCAAGTTACCGGATGAGGTTGAGCTGGAGATCGAAGCCGCTCTCGAGCTGCCAATGGAAACTTCTGACGATCTCGGTCGCGCCTATCGTGTTGATGATGCAGCCGCGCGTTACATTGAGTTCTGCAAGGCTTCCACGCCCTGGGGTTTCTCCCTTGAGGGGCTGAAAATTGTTCTCGACTGCGCCAATGGTGCCACTTATCACGTAGCGCCAATGGTATTTCGTGAGCTGGGAGCAGAAGTCAGCGTAATTGGAGCGGGTCCTGATGGACTCAATATCAATCTAGATTGCGGCTCCACTAAACCTCAGCAGTTGCAACGGGCCGTGGTTAAGCGCGGTGCGGACCTGGGGATAGCCTTTGATGGTGACGGGGATAGGGTGTTGTTCGTCGATGCCAATGGGGAATTGGTCGATGGCGATCAGCTGCTGTATATCATCGCTATGCACCAGCATAAATTCCTGGGCGGTTGCAGTGGTGTTGTCGGCACCTTGATGAGCAATTACGGTTTTGAGCTTGCATTACGCGAAAACAAAATCCCGTTTGAGAGAGCCAAAGTGGGCGACCGCCATGTGCTTGAAAAAATGTCAGCTAATCAGTGGAAGCTGGGAGGCGAATCCTCAGGCCATATTATCTGTGCCGATGCGTCTACCACCGGTGACGGTATTATCGCCGCACTGCAGGTACTGCGTGGCCTGTGTGAGTTTGATGAGCCCTTGCATCAGCTTAAGTCCCGTATGACAATGTTCCCCCAGCACATGATTAATGTGCAACTGGCTCATCGCGATGGTGTGCTTGATCACACAGATGTTAAGGCTATTGTTGTCGATGCGGAACGCCGACTGGCGGACAGCGGACGTGTGCTGCTGCGGCCATCTGGCACAGAGCCTCTGATCCGGGTAATGGTTGAAGGTCGCGATAGCGTCCTGGTAGAACAGCTGGCCAAAGATATTTCCTCCGTGGTGGAGCGAATTGGAAATAACTGATCTGCTGCGATTTAACCCGTAGTAAATCGGTCCTCTTGGGGCGCAGAAGAAACTCGTATAATTTTGGTTGTATGTTGGCGTCAATGTCGCTAAGATTTGCGCCCCTTGAAGGAGCACACATGCGAACACCGCTAGTAGCAGCAAACTGGAAAATGAACGGCAGCCGCGAGTTTGCCGAACGTTTTTTCACCGAACTCAACCTCGAAGGTGTGAAGTCCGGTGTTGTTGTTTGCCCATCTTTTCCATACCTCGGCCTGGTGGCTGATGCAGCGGAAAAGAGCGGAGGTTTCAGCTTGGGTGCCCAGGACCTTAGCCAGGAGCCCGAAGGGGCGTTTACTGGTGAGGTTTCCGCTAGCATGTTACTGGATTGGAATACCCGTTACGTTATTGTCGGGCATTCTGAGCGCCGTAGTCTCTACGGAGAAACCAGTGAGTTAGTGGCGAAAAAATTTGTTGCGGCCCAAGAGGCGGGATTGACTCCAATACTTTGCGTCGGGGAAACCCTTGAAGAACGCGAGCAGGAGCGCACTCTCGAAGTGGTTGCAAAACAACTTCAAGCGGTTGCCGATATCATTGATTCGGCTGGCTGGAAGCAGTCCGTGATTGCCTATGAGCCGGTATGGGCCATTGGCACCGGAAAAACTGCTACTCCTGATGAAGCCCAAGCTGTACATGCATTTATTCGCTCGCAGTTGGGAGATTTGGGCGCTGAAGTACAGATTTTATATGGCGGTAGTGTAAAATCCGCAAATGCCAGGGAGCTTTTTGCCCAGGCAGATATTGATGGTGCCCTGGTGGGTGGAGCCTCGCTGGATGCCGGCGAGTTTGCTGAGATTTGTCGCGCTGCTGTTTAAATTGACAGCACGCGGGTTGGCGAATACTGAATAACGGGTTGTTTAGACCCCGGTAGAGAGTTTCCAGAAAATGGAAAAATTGGTATTAGTTGTACACGTTTTGACCGCATTGGGCATTATTGGCCTGATTTTGTTGCAGCAAGGTAAAGGTGCCGAAGCCGGTGCATCCTTTGGTGCGGGCGCGTCCCAGACAGTTTTTGGTAGTCAAGGTAGCGGAAATTTCTTTTCCCGCTTGACAGCAATTTTTGCGACGGTATTCTTCGTCACCAGTTTCGGCCTGGCCATCCTGGCTAAGCAAGGTGCAGGCGCCAACGTTGATGCGGACCTTCCGCAAATTCCAGCAATGGAGCAGCAAATTGGCCCAGCCGAAGAACTGCCGGCTATCGACAGCGATATCCCGCAGCTCGAAACAGATTTGGAAACTGGCGATATCCCGCAGATTCCTGCAGACAGCACCGGCTCAGAAGAGCCAGCTGCTAACCAGGAAAGTGAGGAACAGCAGTAAAAGATTTTTGCCCAGGTGGTGGAATTGGTAGACACGCTATCTTGAGGGGGTAGTGAGCTATGCTCGTGCGGGTTCAAGTCCCGCCCTGGGCACCACATCAAGATCCGAAGAAGTTCGGAATCATTCAAAAAGCCCGGTAAATCCGGGCTTTTTGCTATCTGGAGGGTACACAGCCCTCCGTTCTTGTTCGTTGTCATCCGGTGTTACATTTGGTGCTACCTGGTTCAATTTAGAAACTGGTAGTACCACCATGGCTATGACAGGTGCTCAAATCAAGTAGGCCAAGCCAAGCGACAAGGATTAGTGGCTTGTGGATATCTGGTTGTTCTGTATATGGCTCTTATGCTCAGAGTTCAATACGCAAAGTAATGTAGCCAATAAAACTTGAGCGCTGGAATCAGCTTTAGATCTTAACTTTGGCCAAGTAGAGAGCCAGTCATTTCAACAAAAAATGATATGGACCACTAGCTGTTTGACTAAGTCAGGGAATAATTATGTATACCTTACGCCGTTGCTTATTTATAAGCTCCAGTATATTCACCCTAATTTATGTCTTGCGATGGCTTCTTGCCTATTCATGGTTGTGGGTGATTGGCTATCTTGTAGTTGGTGCAATATTCGTAGGTTTCTCAATGTGGCTTTACTCTGGTATGTATAACGAAGACGAATGAAAATTTTTGCAAGCGCGCATATGCATAGCTGAATAGTGTCGTCTTGGCGGTCTATGCGGTTTGAGTTTCTGTACTTTACCGACCACCAAGGGTTCTAGGGGGGCATGATTCTGGGCGCCCTTTGGGATGTTTTGGAAATCACTTCAACTAAAGTAGGGCTACCTTCAGAGCATTAGGTAAACCGATACGTTGTCGATTTGGAGTAGGTGAAGCCACGCTTGAATTTCAGTATCACGCTCAATCGTTGAGCCCCCTCAGTAGGGGGCAGGATTCAAAGTGGTGTTACTTTTTTGTTGTGCTTTCCTATACGTCCCGCACTGATCAAGAAACGAAGAGGCTCCGAATCATCCAAAATGCCCGGCTGGTCCGGGCTTTTTACTATTTAGAAAATTAAAATATTAACCTTTCACTTTGTCAGGAATTGCCCTGTATAGCCTTGAATATCCCTTCCTGGCTCACTCATTTAAGACCAGGTGCCTCTCCAATAATTTATAAGCCACCCGTAGAGCTCATCGGTGGTTGATGTGATTTTGTAGACAGAAAATATTCACTAGTAGGCCTGTAATTCTATGTAATAGCTTTTCCGGGAGGTTTGGTTGCGGGTTTATTTGGGGGGATGGATACTGGATTACTCCAGTTGCTCGGTATCAAGTTAGTAACTATTTTGCTTCCCATTCGCGATCCCTATTCTCGGCACTAGTTCTGAAAGTGAATTCAATATCGGCTGAGATTTTTGGTAAATATAGAAAAAGGAGTTTTCGATTGAAGTCTTATACCACTAAATACAAAAAGCTTTCGACACTTCGGGGGCTAGTAATATTTGTCGGGCTACTGTCCATGGAAGGTGTATCAGCTGACGCCTCTCCTTCTGATCTTGATATTGATAATGATGGTCTGATTGAAATTCGTAATTTCACAGACCTTAATGAGATTCGTAACAACCTAGACGGATCAACTTTATACAGTAGTAACTATGGTTGCCCAGAAAGTGGCTGTTATGGCTTTGAGCTGACCAAAGACCTGAATTTTGATACCAATGGCGATAGTTATGTTGATGCGAATGATGAGTACTGGAACGAGGGCTTGGGCTGGGAGCCAATCGGTACGAGTGAAAATCCGTTTACTGCGACCTTTGAAGGTAATGGCTATTCCATCAATAACCTCTATATAAACCTCAATGGAGGAGTATTAACGGTTCTAAATGGATACACAGGCCTGCTGGGAAACGTTCAATCGGCGGAAATACGCAATTTTACTATAGTTGATACTCTCGTTTCTTTTATTGGCACTATTTCCGCTGGGGGAGACTCTACAAGCCCAAGTGAAGGGTGCTCGGGAGATATGGCTGAGTCTAGTACTATTTCCAATAGTGAATTAGGTTCTATATGTGAATTAAGCTCGATTGTGCTGACCTTAGATTTATCCGATACCGAGATAGCATTACCCTATATTAATTTTGAATCTCCAGTAGAGGGTAATGAAGTATTTGTTATTGATTTATCTGAATTCCCTTCAGTTGATGAAGAGTGCGGGGCTAACGATTTTTCTGGGGACAACGATAGCTTTTGTGTTACTGGATCAACAATTAGTTTCCAGGAGGGGGCTGATGGTGACAGTTTTGTTGCTATTTCAAGTATTCCAGTTATACCTAGCGCTACGTTTAACTTTTACCCCATAGTTACGGCAAAGCTATCTCAAGCTGGTCAGTTCAGGGCTGTAATTTATGAGGATCAGGGACCGGCAGAGATTCAAGCCTGGGTTACAGATGAGTATGAGCTGGACCCATTTACCTATAGTTGGAACAGCCCAAAGCTAGTTCAGCTCAACGACTCTGGTGAAAGCGTATTTACCTTTGATCCAGCAGGTTTGTCGGGAGCTTTCGAAGTTACTGTTACTGTTACAGATTCTGGTGGTTTGTCAGATACTGCGAAGCTGATATTACGAGTGGATGGCAGTGCCCCTGTATTGTCTGATAATGAGGATGCTGATCAGGATGGGCTGAGTGACAGCCTTGAGGGATTCTTAGATTTAGATGGTGATCGCATACCGGACTATCTAGATAGGGTGGCGGTTCGTTCCCAGCTGCCGGTAAATAGAACTGGTGCAGTGATGCAAAGCTCTGAAGGGACAAGCTTGAGACTTGGTGATAGTGCCTATATTGCCGGTCAACAAGTGGGCCAGGTTACGTTGGAGGATATAGATAATCTCTTTGAGGATAATTTGGCAGGACAGAATAGCTATAAATTCCTGCATGGTATTTTTGACTTTGTTGTTTACGATACAGATTTTGGGGAAAGCGCTAACATCGTTGTCCCTTTAAATGCCGCCTTGCTCGAAGGTGCTCGTTATCTGAAATATCGCCAAAGTGTTGGATGGGTGGATTTTATTGAGGATGAATTTAACCATGTATCTTCTGCACTGGGGCAGTTGGGTGATTGTCCTGAGCCTGGCAGTGATGAGTACCAGCCAGGGCTCCATGAAGGCCATTTTTGCATCCAGCTCAGTTTACAAGATGGTGGCCCTAACGATGATGACGGGGAGGTGAATGGTATTATCGTTGATCCCGGTGCTGTTGCGACTCTCAATGTCAATGAGCCAATTGTAAGCATAAACTCCTATTTACTTGAGCGTTCACAGTTTCTGCTAGAGCAGGAAGCCCCGGTATTAGCTTTCTCTCTGCAGAGCGATTCTGCCGATGCGATATTGAAGTCATTCACAATTAAGGCCGATGGCGAGCTGAATGAAGTGTCAGACTTACAGCAGGTGCGTTTGTATTTGGATCGGGACAGTGACGGGATTGCCGCTGAATCGGAACTGATCGGCAATGGGTTTTATTCAATTGATAACGGCTCCCTGACGTTAGATTTATTCAATAAGTTTCAGTTGCCTGTCGGCGAGACCCGGTTTCTGGTGACGTATGAATTCTAAGTTTCAGAGAATTTTTTGGATTTTCTGCTAATGGTAGGTGGATATATGAAATCTTTAAAATCTGATATATGTTTATATCTTTTATTGGCTATGATTGCCTTTGTTGGGGCTTGTGCTGATTCATCGAATAATGTGGTAGAGCCGGATGAAAAATCGGCAAGTAAAGCCTTTTCAGTTAGCCTGGAGTCAGTTGAGGTTGAGAGGCTCAGTAATGGTGATGCTGTGTCTGTGGATACAAATGAGACTGAAAATAAAGATCTTGTTTTGGAATTTCCCCCCGACTAAATAATGTTTTAATAAGTAAGAACATAATGCCCCTTTTTAGGGGCTTTTTTGTGCGTAATTTTTAAGAAACTTATAAGGGGGATAATAGAGAGTGACTAATCATTTGTTAATGATTTTGTCATAAAGGATTTAAGTATCCAGATAAAGGCTGAAGTTGATGCAAATATCCTTACATTTATAAGGGTTGATATGGCAGTAGTCGATTCGTAGCGGGTAAACGGCCGTGCATATAATTTTCTGTCTGTGAGAGGGAAAAGATGCCCAGACTTGAGCCAGATCATTTTTCCCTAGTCAGAGTGGCATAAGGTAATGCAATTAGTGTCCCGGCAGTGACGCTGAGAGATTGAGCACTCAATAAATGAGGCAGAGGCGCTCGCACTGCTCTGAGTGTAACTGTTCCCTCTAGCTCTTGAAAAAGCATGGCTATAGCAGAGTAAGAGGGCGGAGACTGGATCAGGGAGGATCGTGGTGAATTTGGTTGAAGATTCCTGGCTGCCAATTATCCGGCGATGCGGTATGCAGGAAAGAATTGCTCCTTGGCAAATTGTCGAGGTGGATAATCCTGTCGTAGATATTTGCACGGTACGACCGGATTTTCGCGGGGCGCTGTTCCAGTTTTTAATTGGCCTGTTGCAAACAGCTTTTGCACCTGAAAGTGTCGATGATTGGGGAGTCTACTGGAAAAAGTCGCCTACTGAGGAAACACTAAAATCACGGCTGCAAAGCTACGCTCCCAATTTTGAGTTGTTTCAAGAGTCCGGGCCTGCATTTATGCAGGACTTGGAATTGAGCGAGGGAGAATCAAAGTCGATTGCCGCCCTACTGATTGAGGCGCCGGGCAGTAAAACCTGCAGAGATAATCAGGATCTATTTATTAAGGGCGGTAGGGTGCAGGGTGTATGTCCCAGCTGTGCCGCTAGTGCCTTGTTTACTTTGCAAATTAACGCCCCCTCCGGAGGAGTGGGGCATAGAACCAGTTTGCGTGGTGGTGGTCCTCTGACCACATTGATAATACCAGAGGCAGATGATGCCAACCTTTGGCAGAAATTGTGGCTCAATATCCTGCCACAAGAGGAATTTGGGTCAAGGTCTGAAAGCTCTGATAGTTGCATCTTCCCCTGGCTCGCTCCCTCCCGCCTCTCTGACAAACAAGGTTCCTCTACGTCTCCCAATGATACCCATCCCCTGCAAATGTACTGGGGTATGCCGCGCAGGATACGTTTCCATATCCCGAGAGAAGGCAAGGGTTACTGCGATCTTTGTGGAGAGCAGACGAGTCAATTAATTCGGGAATATACCACTAAGAATTATGGTATTAATTACGAGGGTCCCTGGATTCATCCCCTTACGCCCTATCGACGTGATCCCAAGAAAAAAGCCCCACCCTTGAGTTTGAAAGGTCAACAGAGTGGCCTCGGTTATCGGCATTGGTTGGGGCTTATGTGGAATGACCATTCAAATGGCGATGAAGCGAGCCGGGCGGTGAGCTTGTTCCATGAGGAATATGCAGAAATTCTCGAAGAACTTGATTTGAATGTCGATGTACGCCTGTGGGGATTTGGCTATGACATGGACAATATGAAAGCGCGTTGCTGGTATGAACAGGAAATGCCAGTACTGCCAATTTCCCCCGAGCACCGGTCGCTATTTATTCAGCTGGCAGGGCAGCTTTTAACGGCTGCAAAAGATACTTTGAAAGAGCTGCGCTTTAGGGTCAAGGCTGCCTGGTTTAATAACCCTAATGAGGCTAAAGGGGATTTTTCATTTGTCGATCAGGCGTTTTGGCAGGCGACGGAAAGCCAGTTTTATCACTCGCTCAAGCAATTATCCCTCGAATCCAAGAAATCCCAATTTACACCTGCACCGGTGGCTATTGCCTGGGCACACATATTGAAAAAAACGGCCTTGGCGCAGTTTGACCATTGGTCAATGGAGGGCTCTGCGGAAGACCTGAAATTGCAGCGAGTGACTCGGGCGCGACGTCTTTTAAGGAATAAGCTCGCCAGTCTGGCAAGTTTAAAGACTCTGGATAATACAGCCAAAGTTGAGCAACAACAGGAGGAATTGTGATGGCCGGATATCAATATCTTAGCGATACAGATGTGAGCCGACTGCGCGAGTGGCACCGCTGGCTCAATGACAAAGCTGGCCGGGCCGACCGAGCGCGTTTGCGCCGTGCGGTAGAGCCTATGGATGTAATGCCTACTCCCGCCTTTATCCGTTTTTTAAAGGATATGCCCGAGCGCTGGCAGAAAGATGAGCAAATTCGTATCGAAGATGCGGCTCTGGTAGCCACAGTAATTGCACACGTAAAAGCTGATAACACGAGCAAAACAATTGATATTGATAGCAGCGAGGCTATGGATGTCAGCTTTGCCCGATCCCTGGCTATGCCCCGGGAGAGGGGCGGGCGCCCCCCTTTAAGTGAGCTGCGCTTTTTTCAGTTGCAAAAAAGTCGCGATACGGCCGAGTTTTATCGCCGCATAGTACGGGCCCTGGCCCTGCTGGATGGCAGAGCCAATATAGCTTCTCTTGCCAATGATTTGCTGCACTGGCAAAGAGAAATGCGCACAATTCCCGCAAGACATCCACAGGAACGCCTGGCTGTGCGTTGGGCAACTGATTACTACGCCGTATTACCAGACTGAGAAGTATTTAGAGAATTCCAAATTAAAGGGGTCTTAGGGGCCTAAAAATATTTTAAATGCTATTCCCATAACAACACTAAGCACTAAGCACAGAGCAAAGCCAGACCGATTGACAGTGACTGTTGATCAGATACTTGAGAAATGAATCGAAGTAATGTGATGGCCTGACGGTCGCAACAAGGAGAGATTTATGAGCCGCTTTATTCAATTGCATGTATTGACCGCCTATCCCCCTGCGAACCTGAACCGGGATGACTTGGGGCGGCCAAAAACAGCGAAGATGGGAGGTTGTGATCGCCTGCGAATCTCTTCCCAGAGCCTTAAGCGTCACTGGCGAACGTCAGAGTTGTTCCAGCAGGTATTGGCTACGGAGCAGGGGGATAGCCTAATTGGCACCAGAACCAAGCGTCAGGGGGTACTGGCCTATGAGACTTTATTGGATCTGGGTGTCTCTGAAAAAAAGGCCAAATTGTGGGCACAGAAAATTGCCGAGCAATTCGGTAAGTTAAAAAAGCCGGAAAAAGATAACCCTCTGGCCGATTTGGAAATCGAGCAGTTGGTTCACCTCAGTAGTGCTGAGCAAAACGGGATCAGTGCACTACTGAAAACCTTGGCAGAAGAGGGGAGGGAGCCGGAGAAGACAGAGTTGGATTTATTGCGTAAGGAAAACATGGCGGTGGATATCGCCTTGTTTGGCCGTATGCTCGCTTCCAAGCCCACCTATAACGTTGAAGCTGCGTGCCAGGTGGCCCATGCACTCTCGGCTCACTCTGTAGTGATTGAAGATGATTACTTTACTGCGGTAGACGATTTGAATGATCGCAGCGAGGATGCCGGTGCTGCTCACTTGGGTGAGGCGGGTTTTGCTGCGGGATTATTTTATTCCTATATCTGCATTAACAAAGAGCTGCTAATTGAAAACCTGGGCGGGGATAAACCCCTGGCCGATCGAGCCGTAGCTGCGCTGACTGAGACAATCCTTAAAGTTTCTCCCAGCGGTAAACAAAACAGCTATGCCAGCCGTGCCTATGCATCTTATGTCGTGGCCGAAGCCGGTGACCAGCAACCGCGCTCTCTCTCTGCGGCCTACCTGAAGCCGGTTGATCGCTATAGCGAGGATTACGCCCATGACGCTATTGATGCACTGCAAAAGCAATTGCAGAGTTTCGATAAGGTGTACGGGGATTGTGCCGATAGCCGCTATGTTCTCAATGCCGTAACTGGCGAAGGTAATATCGAGGAACTTTTGGCCTTTGTCAGCGAATAGGTGGCGCTATGGAATACCTAGTATTTCGTCTTTACGGTGCCATGGCTTCCTGGGGGGAAGTGGCTGTGGGGGAATCCCGCCACAGCGCACACTACCCGAGTAAATCCGCTATTGCGGGACTATTTGGTGCGGCACTGGGGATACCCCGGGAGCGAGAGGATTTACATCAGAACCTGGCCCGGCAATATCGCCAGGCGGTAAAGGTGCTGAATGTAGGTACTTTGCTGAAGGATTTCCACACGGTACAGGTCCCAGATTCCGCCGGCAAGCGCCGCTACCATACGCGCCGGGATGAGCTGGTTGTAGGGAAAGCGCGTCTGGGAACCCTGTTATCCCGCAGGGAGTATCTGGTGGATGCGCAGGCGGTAGTGGCCCTGAGATCCTGTGAAGAGGCTAACTGGACTCTGGCGGAGCTGTGTGAAGCCCTGGCCCGGCCAAAGTATCACCTCTACCTGGGGCGCAAGGCATTTCCACTTTCAGCCCCCACTGCCGCACGGGTGATTGGTGCGGATAATTTCCGCAGCGCCCTGGATCATTATGAATCCCCGGAGTTGCTGGATTACCAACCGGAATGGGCCCGGCAGGAGCGCTGGTTGCCCACTGAAGAGAGTTGTCGTTACTACTGGGAGGGTAGCTTGGATGATTTCTCTGCGGAAGATGGAGTGTTTTCAGCAGGATCTGTACAGCGGCTTAGCCGTCTCGATCAGCCCCTATCTCGCAAGCGCTGGCAGTTCCAGCCGCGTATTGAAAATCTCTGGCAGTCATAAGGGAGCGGCTATGTATTTATCCAGAGTTCAACTATCTCCCTCGCTGGCGGTGCAGAAGCAGCTGGCACGGTTGCTCAGCGAAAACAGCTACGGTATTCATCAAATCTTGTGGGATCTTTTTGATGGTGATGAGCGTTTTTTATTTCGTGAGGAATCCTCGCGGGAACAGCTGCTTAGCAAACGCAATCTACCGGTGTATTACCTGCTGTCTAAAGTCCGGCCTGCGCAGGACAATCCGATATTTTTGGTAGAGACTAAAATCTTCGAGCCCCGCTTAAACCCCGGCGATCGGCTGGCCTTCCGCCTGCGGGCGAACCCTACAGTGGCGCGTAAAACTGAAGGGCAAAAGCGCGGCAAGCGGCACGATGTGCTGATGGATGCCCAATACCATTGGTTGAGGGAGCAGTGCGAATTGCATGGTTTACCTGTTGAAGGTGGCAAAGGGCAGCTGAAGCAGAGCTTGGTGCAGGAAAAGCCGGAGCAGTTTGACCAGGGGCAGATTGAAACCCGGTTACAGGATGTCAGCCAAACTGCCGCCCGCAGCTGGTTAATTCACCGGGGGACGCGCCTCGGCTTTGATATTTACCCACCAAAACTTCACTGCAATGGGTATCGTTGGAATTTGTTACATAAAAAGCAGCGCGGTGCTGGATTCAGTTCTGTGGATTACCGGGGAGAGCTTTTGGTTACTGAACCTGAATTATTTATAAAAAATATTTTTGCGGGTATGGGGCCGGCCAAAGCATTTGGTTGTGGATTGATGTTAATCCGCCGAATCTGATTGGGATAAATAGAGTTGTTATACAGATGGAAGTGTTTGAGAGCGAGGGCTGGAATTCAAAAGTATCGGTAACGATACTAAGACTTTAGCGGATAGCAAATAGGCAGATTTAGAGAATTCCCCGCATCAGCGGAGATAAATCGACCGGTGAGATGATGGTCAAACCAGCTTGATACTGTTCCCCGTATATACGGGGCTAAACCGGAGGGTATCCTGTTATACACTCCTTTCCGAATAGGTTCTCCGCATAAGCGGAGTTGCACCGGTAATTGCGCAATAAGGCGATCTTAACCGAGGCTGTTCCCCGCCCAGGCGGGGTTAAACCGTGGAAAATCGTCAAAGCTGCACGGTAATGATTCGGGCTATTCCCCGCTGCTGCGGGGGTAAACCGAGTGTGGGGTTGGGTTGTGCCGACACCTGAGTTTGTTCCCCCGCTGGGCGGGGCTGGACCGTAGCCGATAGCGCACGGACATTAGTTCTGAAAATGTTTCCCCGAAGGCTCGGGGATGTAATGAGGGTGTGCTATGATCGCGCTCCTTTTGCGCGACTGTTCCCTGTTTGTACAGGGGTAAACCGGATAAGGCATGGCCTTTGTGCTCTGCGCAAGGTGTTCCCTGAATACTCGGGGATAAACCGACGATGGAGAAGTTGTCGGAGTACATCCTAGTTGTTCCCCGCTCTCGCGGGGCTGCACAACGACTTTTCCCTTCTTCTTTTTCCTGTAGATTTCGCAATCGAAAGCCCCGCAGTGTATTACCGGGGGCTTCTGAATTTTGGCTGAAATTATTGGATGATTACGCCGGTATTACTCTCGCCGCCGATCTGGAAATTAAAAGCGCGGCCATTAGAACCTGTCTGAGTAATTTCCTTGGTGTGATTGTTACCAATTTGCAGGCTAAAGGCTGAGTTGGAGTCACCGCTCTGGGTGATGGTGATGTTATTACTATCGCCAAACTGGCGGGAGCTTATTGACAGAGACTCACCAGCCTGTTCGAACGTTGCCCGGTTATCGAAACCCAATTGACGGGTGAATATATCTACCTCTGTTCCAGCCTGCTCGATATTGGCAACATTCTGCAACCCGGTTTGTTCATTGGTCGCGCTGATCAGTAAGCCGGCTTGATTAATAACAACCACATTATCAATCAGGAACTGTTCGCTGTTCATGGAGTTGAATTCGGCACCCAGCTGGGAACCCGTAATCTGGTTGGTGGTACCGGTCTGGCGTATATCGATACTGCTACTCAATGCGGATTGTTCTAAAGCCGCGTTGTTACCCCCACCATTTTGGCGCAACTCAAGGGTATTAAAGGCACCGGTTTGGGTAATCGAGGTGATATTGGCATCGCCGAGCCTTTGGATAATCAGAAGGTCATTGAACAGACTGTCTACTTGGGTTGCAAAGGCGAAGTGGCGATTGTTTGTTTGCCGTAAGGTCATACTGCTGCTGACACTGGCAAATTGTGCGAGCCCGCCATAGATATCGCTGCCATCCTGCAGTATGTCCAAGGTGCCATCGATTGTGGCAACCAGGCTGGCGGTGGCAAAGTCGTCCCGATCAAACTGGAAGATTAAAACGGAACTGCCTATATTGCCTGCGGTTTCCTCTACCACGGCACTTTGCCGTTCGCCGTCCTGGAATACAAAAATGCTGCCGTTAGCACTGGCTTCCTGGCGACCAATAAAAAAGTGACTGTCTCCGTCCTGGATATTGGTAATGGTATTACCGCTGCCAAAGCGCTGTTCGATAGTGGAAGCGTTGGAGGTACCGAGTTGCAGAATAGATACCTGGCTGTCGAGAGAGAGTTCCTGGGTGATCTCGGAAGTATTTTGCGATCCGATTTGTGTATTGGTTGCGCTTAGAGAAGCACCACCGGATTGAGATATCGTGGTCTCGTTTTGACTGCCGATCTGGGAGCTCTGAATACTACTGTTAATAACACCGCCACTTTGAGTGGCGGTAGCGGTATTAGTATCACCTATTTGGCGTTTGATAATAGTATTGCCGAAACCCGCTTCAGTTTGATCGGAATTTGCTGAGTTACCTGAACCGATTTGCTCCAGGTCAGTAGAGTTGGTGCCCAGCGCATTGCCGCTAAAGGCAACCAGTGCGAGTGTCGCAATACTGGCGCATAACTTCATGAGTAACTCCTTTACTACAAAACTTCTAAGGAGCCCATTCGGGGCTGCTAATGAATATCGTCCACTCGCACTTCACAAGTGGACATCAAAAACTACGAGCCGAATACATCAGTATGGGATCTTAGCTACTTTTAGCCGTCTTTCTAAGCGCCAGATTATCCCTATGGGGTAAACGGATGCCAGGGAGCTTTTACTTTCAGTAGCTATTTCCCGCCGAATAGAAAAATTATTGCTGGCATCGAAGGGGTAGGATATGAGAAATAAGTATTGAAAATGTAGGAAGAAAGTCCCAGGGATGTGACTGGGAAATGGCGGCGATAACTGCCTTTCATTCTCTCGGGAATTATCGTGGGGACTTTCGACACTCGCGGTCCACGCGTTTTAATAAAGTGGGGATACGGTGGTCTCCATGCATCTTTTTTACCAAATTTTTGGCTTCCAGCAAAGGGAGACCGAGGCTGCTGATATACAGCGGTTTTACACTTTTTCCCCGCAGCAGCTCCGCCTCAACAGGGGTGCCCTTAAACGGTTTCTTGGCGACACCGATGATGGGAACTTCCTGCTGGAGAGCAGAGTAGAGATGGGCACCCAGGCCCGGTTTTTGTTCCCCTCCGAGAAATACATAACCATCGATAACAATCAGTTCTGCCTCTATCCCGTGTTCTTCGATTAGGGTGAGGATACAGGGGAGCTCTCGCTTGTAGAAAGCACCGGGCTCATAGGCCAAGGTACTCTCTATTTCACTGAAATATAGTTGCTCGGGCTCAGGAACTGACCAATCGTCAAAGCCGACCCCGGCTACCATTGCTCCGGGGTCCCGGTAATCTACATCTACCGCCAAAATCATATTGGGAGCCTTTTTACTTTTGAGTCGAATGTTGCGATTGGTTCAGGATACTTCCAGTTTTGCCTGCTTTAACAGCTGCTTATGAGTTGCTTTGTAGTGCTTGCCCAGTGTTTTGGATTTATCAAGGATTTCATTGAACAAGACATTGGCCTTTTCCGCCTGGGATTGATCTTTCAAGAATAAGGCAAAGTAAAAAGTCGCTTCTGGTCCGCTGTAGTATTGGTACAGCGTTTCATACTCGTGGTAGGCCTCTTTTACTTGCTTCAATGCCGCTAGTGTACGAGCGTAAAGTAAGTGGGCATCCTGATTTTTATAATCGGGGTTCTTTTCGATTAATTGATCCAGTGTCTCTTTGGTCGGTTCAAACAGATTGAGAGAAAACTGGCAGCGTGCCAACCCAAACATCAGCTCAGGGTCATCCTGATGAACCCCCTGGAGGCACTTTTCATAGAGAGTTTTTGCCTCGTGATAAAGGCCGTGTTTCACGCATTCATCGGCCATGCGCATAGAGTTTTCCACATTATTGGAACGGGACAACTCTTGTGCAGCCTGATGGATATCCCGATTGGGATTTAGTGTTTCCCGCACCGTCCTGCGCGCATTTTTGGCACTGCGTGACTGGTTTAATTCCGGCAGGATTTCCAGGACCAGGTAAGCAATAACTCCGGCCATGGGCAGCATCACCAGAACCCAAATCCAAGTGGTGTTGCGCCCGGTTTTGAGCACGTGAATTACAAAAGCTGCCTGAATAAGGATGGATAGAATAAGAAACGGCATAGGGATTACTCTTCTTATTTTCGCTACTAACTCTTCGTGGGCAAGGTTAACCGAGTCCGCTTAGAACACAAGAGCTGTGGATCACGGAGTTGTGCACCGGGGTACCACTCTGTATTGAGTGCACAGTTGTCGCAATATACTACTGGGCCATTGGAATAAGCCGTCTAAGATTTCTGGGGATAAAAATGACCAGTGCCTTAGACACTTGGAGCTATGGCGCATAGGGAGGTGAGCCAATGGCTCAATTGTCGCGACGGGAATTTTGTTTTACCACTGGCGCATTGGGGGCGGCCTTACTAACAGGGGTGTCGACTTCCAAAGCTACCCAGGCACAGAAGGGTCGCCGTCAGGCTTTACCGATTCCCCCGGAGTTGCGTGCAGATAGGCAAGGCCGGATTAAATTGGCAGCGCGCCCGGGCAAGCAGTCTTTCCTACCGGGGGTGACTACGCGTACTTATGGGTTCAATGGTCCGTTTTTAGGTCCGGCGATACGGGTGCGCAAGGGCGAGAAAGTAACCGTCAGCGTGGTCAATCATCTGCCGCAAAATGTAACTGCGCATTGGCATGGACTGATCGTACCCGGCAATGCCGATGGTGGCCCCTATATGCCATTGAAGCCTGGAGAAACCTGGACCGTAGATTGGAACATAATCCAGCCCGCCGCAACCCTGTGGTTTCATCCCCACCTCTACCCGACAACCGCCGAGTTGGTACTCAAAGGCTTGGCGGGACTGATTATTATCGACGATGAAGAAGGCGATGCACTACCGATACCTTCGCAGTGGGGTGTGGATGACATTCCGTTAGTGATTCAGGATCGCCGCTTTACCGATGATGGTCAGTTCTTCCATCGCTTTAACGAAGTGACGGTTGCGGCGGGCTATTGTGGGGATCGACTTCTGGTTAATGGCGTTATTAATCCGGTGGTCAGGCCACCTAAAGGCTGGGTGCGCTTTCGTATTTTGGACGGCTCCAACGGACGCAACTATCGGCTTGCCACCAGTGACAAGCGACCACTCTACGTGATCGCCAGCGATGGCGGTTTTCTCTCGGAACCAGTGAAAGTGGATGTACTGCCTATTGCTGCGGGAGAGCGCTACGAAGTAATGATCGACACCCGCGATGGCAAGCCTTTCGACTTCCAAACACTGCCAGTGCCCCAGCCAATAATGCGCCTGCCGCCATTTGATCAGGCCCACAGTTTTCTCAGTGTGGTGCCTGGAACATCTGAGGGGAAAGGAAAATTGCCGGAGCGCCTGGTATCCCTGCCGACAATTCCCCAAAACCTGCCACCAATCAGTCAGAAGCTGGTGATGCAAATGAATCGACAGAAGCAGGCGCAAGCTGTGATCGGTGCAACGGGGCTGCCGCAGATGGTTGCCGCCGGTACGACCAACCCCGATGTGGTGGCCAAAGTATTGAAGCTAATTACTGAGGGGCCGGCATTGCCGTTAAAAGAGCAATTAACTGCGAATGCGATTAATGGGGTTTCCTTCGCATTTACCGAGCCCGGGTTTAAGGTTGCGATGAATAAGGACTTGCGCTGGGAGATCTCTGAAGGACAGGACCGAATGCTACACCCGGTACATATCCATGGCTGCCAGTTTCGAGTCACGAAATACAATAATGCAGAACCGCCACTCTATATGCGTGGCTGGAAAGATACGATGCCCATATCCGATGGCGGCAAAGCGGAAATATTTGTTCGTTTCCCGCTGCCGGCGATGCCGGATATGCCCTATATGGCGCACTGCCATGTTTTGGAGCACGAGGACTCGGGAATGATGACAGAGTTTAGTGTCTCCTGACTTTATTCGCTGCTATTCTGTCAGCGTCGCTTCTGTTTCCTGTCTTCCTTATGCTGTAACTTGGTAGCTTTCCTGATCAGGTTTTGGAAGTTGGGGCACTCCAGCTGATTGACCTCGGGACAGTTGGCCACATGGCGTAGCCCATCGCGCATAGCTTCGAGTCGGCGGATATTCTTTTCCAGATCGTCGGCCCTGGCGAGGAGCTGCTCCCTGTCGATAGCGGGGTTGCCATTAGAGGAAAACATCTCGCCAATTTCATCCAGGGAAAAACCGGCGTAGCGGCCAAGGGAGATAAGGGACAACTGTTCTATCACTGTGGCTTTAAAAATCCGGGTAATTCCCCGACGACCACATGACTTTATCAGGCCTTTTTCCTCATAATACCGAAGTGTGGAAGAGGGGAGTCCCGACAGTTTGGAGACTTCGCGTATATCCAGTTCTTCCCTGTTATTCATCGCTTATTGACCTCAAGCTCACTTGAAGTTGTATGCTAGTTTCACGCGTCATTACTGGCAAGTCAAAGTTCAGCTTATGCACACCGCGAAAAGTTATTCCGAAGACCCAATTTCCCAAGAGGCTGCTCAGGTTTCCAAAAGAGGAGTCCTGGTCACCTTGTGTTTGGCGACCTTGCTCGCAGCCTTGGGAGTCAGTGCAATTAATATGGCGCTGCCTGTATTAATCGAAAGCTTGGGGGCTTCCTTCAGTAATACTCAGTGGATTACCGTGGCCTACATGATGTGTATGACTGCGACCCTGCCTATTGCCGGAAGCCTCAGTGACAAGCTGGGTCGCAGGAAATTGTTTCTAAGTGGCGGATTGATATTCACCTTATCGACATTACTTTGCGCGCTGTCTTTTAATGTTTGGACTCTGGTTTTTTTCCGCGCAATACAAGGGGTCGGTGCGGCGATGTTCGTGGCTGTGTCTATGGCTATTGCCAGCGACGTTTTCGATAAAAGTGAAACGGGAAAGATAATTGGATTACTGGGCAGCCTGTCTGCGGTTGGGACTGGTATGGGTCCTATTGTGGGCGGCTTGATTGTCGAAAACCTGAATTGGCAGGCTATCTTTTGGTTGGTAGTGCCGGTGGGATTGGGGGTGTTTTTTCTGGCATATCGAACTCTACCGGAAAACATAGTCGGCGAAGTTGTTGATGGCAGAAGTCGACTCAAACGCTACCTGGCCGCAGCATTCCTGTTCTTTAACATTGTTTTTTATACCCTGGCGATTAAGCCATTGGGAGAAGGATATTCCGCAGTTAATGGAATTGCTATCGCTCTATCGGTGATATTTGGTGTGGGGTTGTTTTACGTTAGGCAGAAAGTACAACCCTTGCGTGAAGGATTTACGGAATCTTCTGGAAAGCAGACATTCTTGGCGAATGTGGCCGGAAACTTTTTGGTGGCTTCATCGGTAATGAGTAGCCTGATTGTAGGGCCTTTTTATTTGACCCTGGCACTGGATCTGGACCTTTTTATCGCAGGGCTGGTGATGACAACCGGATCATTTATGGTGGCTGCTTGTTCAAATCTTGCCGGTCGAGCCGTGGATCGATTCAATAGTCGAGGTATCGTATTACTGGGTCTGTTAATTTTGCTTTGTGGAGCCATGGGAATGGGGCTGCTCAGGGTGGAGCAGGGCTTGGTAGGCTATCTGATTTTTTCCGTCACTATGGCAATGGGTTACGGAACCTACCTGTCGACAGTTAATACCATGACCATGAATAGCGCCCGGGCCGAAGTTCGTGGGCGTATTTCCGGGTTTCTCAGCCTTTCACGAGGATTGGGTTTATTGACCGGAGCTTCAGTGATGAGTGTGATTTTTGTAGGGCTTGTACCCAGCCAGCCCCTGCAAGACATGACCCCTTCGCAGATAGCGGATGGTCTCAATGCCGTTTATCGCCTGGCATCAGTGTTCTTGTTAACCGCATTAACAATACAGGTGGTGTCTATTCTTGCCAGCAAGCTTGCTTCCAAAGCGCAAAAATAAAGATTACCTCCAGAGCTATAAAGTAAACCCATTAGCGAGTGCTTCGTTTTAGTGAGCACTCGCGGGTATTAATAGCTGCTGGAGCTATTAATACCCATCTCTAATCCCTGATTTATTCCTATTTTCCAGTCCAGCGCTTTTACACTTCACCCACTACCTCAATAGCTAAAAATTCAGGCACAGATCTGGTTGACTTAAAGCTGGCTTCAAGTTGTATCTTGAGTTTGTGGATTCGCAGTAATTTTCAACAAGATATCGAGAGAGCTTTAGGAGGACCAATCAGTGACGGATTCTTTGAGACAGTGTGTTGAAGCACTTAAAGCGAATTGGCAGGGACTTGATACTTCATCGATTGTGAGATGTCGAGAGGCCCTGGGAAAATTGGCGTCATCAAATTCTGATGAAGCATGGTTGGCTGATCTACACAGTCGCCAAGAACCCAGTGTAGAGTTATACCGTGACGAAGATAAGGGTTTTATCTTACTGGCTCATGTGGAGCCTCGTGGGCTCTATCGTCCACCACATAATCATGGCAATGGCTGGGTATTTTACGCGGTGCAACATGGTGAAGTGGAGATGTCTACCTATGGTTTGCTCAATCAAGACGACGGTGAACAACTGGTGAGCCGGGGCTGTTATCAAATGAAGCCTGGTGACTGTAGTGTGTTCTTACCAGGAGATATTCACGATACTCGTTGCCTTTCCGAGTATGTGTTGATGTTTAGATTGACCAGCTGTGACTTTAGCGAGGAGAAGCGTGAGGGACGTCTTAGGGTGTTTGCATCTTAAGCAAGAGTTTAACAATTGCCCGCTGGCCAGTTGCTAACGGGCAATTATCGATTGGACGTTTCCTAAAGAGCCTCTGAATAACGCCGTAATGCCTCTGCGGGTCTTGAAGGCTGCAGATGTTAGGCGTAGCTCGCCGCGAATGGCTCTAGTCCTTTGTAAGAGCTGCAACGCAGCAGCTGTGGCCTTCAAGGCCCGCCCTTCGGGGCTTGCAGAGCGATTCACACTCCGCGTTGCGACTTCTTGAAAGGTCTAGACATTCCTGCAAAGCCGCGCCTTGATTGTGAACCGCTCTGCAAGCCAGAGGTATCACGGAGTTATTCAGAGGCTCCCTAAGCCCAGTTCAATCAAAACTTTCGATTAAAAATCGTAATCTCTATTATTGGGATATCATCCCAATATTGCCATTGCCCACTTGACTGGCTGAGATATTTCCATTGACTTCACTCTGTGAAATATCAATAAAATTATCCAGCCCATTTTGTTGAGATAAGGCGAAACTCGAAGTGCCCTCCTGAAATGCAATAGCCTCATTAAACATACCTTCCTGTGTGGTGGTGATGCTCATGAGTTCACCTTCTTGTCGAGAGGAAATGATATTGTCTGACCCGATCTGACTTGTTTGGGCGTAGCTGTTTTCATTGAATATTTGCCAGAGAGTGGCATTGTTGCCATCACCTAATTGGGTAACTTCATTAGTAAGGGACTCGCCAAAGTTCTGCAAGCTGGTCGCCTCATTTCCTGTTCCGTTTTGTGTCACGGTAGAGGTATAGAAGGTACCGCGTAATTGAATTAGGACACCATCATTCAGCGTTCCTGTTTGGAGAAGTGAGCCTGAGTGGAAATCACCACTCGTGGCGCGAACAAACCCCATATTACTTTGTCCAGATTGGAACAAGTAGCCTGTATTGCCAGTGGAGTCACTTTGGAAGAGTTCACCGTCATTCAATAGCCCCTCCTGATAGATTTCCCCATTAGTCGTAGTGGTAAGTATCTGGGTACTGAGTGCGGTCTGATTATCACCCAATTGCACAATTTGCACCGTAGTTGAAGTGCTTTCTTCTTGACTGGCGATGGCGCTGTTACTGTCTCCAGTTTGCATTTGAAGTATGTAGCCCAAGGATGAATTCAAAGATTGCATCGCTTCGGCAGAGTTGGAACTACCCGTTTGCATTTGTTCTATTAAGTTATTTTCAATGGTTGAGTCAGCTTGCTCTGCTGTTGCCAGATTGCCATCGCCGTATTGCTCTACAGTGGTAATACTTGTGTCCGCGTGGCTAATAGTACCTAATAACAGAATTGTGGATAAAAAAAGGATAGGGTAAGGCTTCACAAAGATCTCCCTTTGTTGAACTAATCTGAACTCTTTCCTGTTTGGGGCACGGGGTGCTAGCCAAAGGATAAATGACTGTCATTTGCGGCTTATTACTGCTGATATTGCCGATCTAAAGTGTCGCCATGGAGTAAGGGAAATACTATGGGCCAGAAGTACTTTTATTTTGAGAGAAAAGTCACTGACGAAAGATGTAGGAATTGTGAAAAACTGTATTTATCCGTTGTGATTCCTGGTGAGATTGGGAACTTTTTCTCACTTGGACGATGTAAAGTGTCATGAGATTTTCTATCGGTGTCTGTTGGCTAGGTAATTATCCTTACATTTTGACCCTGTATTGTTATTGGTAAAATTTTTCTATTTCATGGTTTTATGTAGATTTAAAAACCTATAATTTCTGCTTTTTACGTGCCTTTGATCTTGAATTTAGACATTTGCTCACTGGCGCACGTGACCTGTGTCGATGTGGTCACGAAATATTCTGTTTAAATCTGGAACCATTCCGTTTGCTATTTATCGAAACTGCTGAGTACGTATGGGGCTATTTGAACAGCGTACAGAAATAAAGTAAGTGTTTGTGATAATTACTAAAAGGTGCAGGGGCAGTTGCACCCAGTTGAGTAAATAAAAACGGGGAAGGGAAGTGGGTTCCTTTCAATTTAGAGCGTCCTGGCAGTGTATAAATATTCATGCCAAGAATGCCTGCTCTATTTATTAATGCCTTCCGTTATACGTTATTCACACAAGCTCTTGATCTCTATTTTTGCAAATAATACCTGGCAGTTAGGTATTTGCCTCATCGCGTAAAACTTTAAATAGAACCCTAAAAACGACAATTGGAGATTCTATGAGTCATATTTTTATTCGCACAGCCATAGCATCGGCGCTGATGCTGGGCGCTCAAGGTTTGAGTGCGGCACAACCCGCCGACGACTACGTTGCGGGGCAGAGTTATACCGGTGGCAGCCAGGTTTGCTACGGGGGAAACTTATATAAAGCTCAATGGTGGGCAACAGCTTCTCAAGTTCCCTCGGATGCCCTGACAGCAGAAAACCGATGGGACTCCCCCTGGATTTTGGAAGAGTCAGGTGCGTGCGATACCAGTGGTGGCGATGACTCCAATTCCGGTGATGGTGATGGCACCGATTCTGATGATGATACTGATACCGGAAATAACGGTGATACGGATTCTGGTAACAATGATGATGCAGGTTCCGGCAGTGGTGGTGGCACTGGTGGCTCTGATGACTCCGATACTTATATTTCTGGTCAAAACTATCGCAAAGGCGAAGAAGTTTGTTACGACGGTGACCTATTTGTTGCCCAGTGGTGGGCTAATAGTGACGACCACCCCACCGATGCATTAACGGCTGAAAATACCTGGGGTTCCCCTTGGCTTCTTAAGGAAGCGGATGGTTGCTCCAGTGACGGTGGCTCCGATGATGACACCGGCACCGGTGGCAATGATGGCGGCAGTGATAACGACGATAACGACAACAGTGGCGATGGCAACGATAATTCTGACAGCACTCCCATTACGATAAGTGCTTCAGTGTCGCAGTCACAAATTACCGGTGGTGGCACTGTAATACTTGATGCCAGTGCCTCCGGTGGCGAGGGCAATTTATCTTACAGCTGGGCCCAATTATCCCCGGCCTCTCCTGAAGCAGATATTGCCTCTGCGACCAGCGGATCCACCACTGTTACCCTACCTTCAAGCACCTTTGATGTGAGCTATGTCTTTAGCTTGATCGTCAGTGATGGTGACACTACTGAAGAAGCACAGGTAACCGTGCAAAACCTCGCGGTGGACGATACCGATGAAGACGAGGATGATGATAATACCGATGGTTCTGAAAGCTCAGTAACCGCAAATATCTCGGCCTCAAGTATCAATGTAGGCTGTAGTGGAACGGTTAATCTGGATGGCTCTGGCAGCACCGGCGGCAGCGATATCTCTTACATCTGGAGCCAAACCAGTGGCCCGGTTGTAAAGATGACCAACTATACCGGCAGCGCTACCTCAGTGACCCTGTCTGAGATATACAGCGATGTAACCTACACCTTCCAGCTGACAGCTTCTGACTCCACTCAAGCCAGTGATGTGGACGAGGTCTCCATTAGCCAGGATGGCTGTGCCGCAGCCGATGGCTATGTGATGGGCATCAGCGAACTGGAAGCTGCAGAAGAGTCGATTACCAGCAGTGATTCCTTGCTTCAGGAAGTAAAGGATACTGTCGAAACCCGGGACAACGCCGTGGTTGAGGCGGTACAACCTGGCCGCAGTGCAAACCCTGAAAATGTCCTCCGCGTTGAGAGCATCCTGTCTGAAGAAGACTGGGATTACCTTTTCGCCCTCAGAGCGGAAGAGTACACCTACACCAATTTCCTCCGTGCCGTAGCCAAGTTCCCAGCTTTCTGTGGTGACTATACCGATGGCCGCGATGCCGAGGCGATCTGTCGCAAGTCGATGGCGGTAATGTTTGCACACTACGCCCAGGAAACCGGTGCCCACGCAACAGGTTGGGAAGTGCCGGAATGGCGCCAGGGTCTGTACTGGTTGCGGGAAATTGGCTGGACTGAAGATACTTCCGGTGGCTACGGCGCCTGTGATGCCAGCAGCAGCTGGGCAGCGGAAGCATGGCCCTGTGCGATCAATGATGACGGTGGCTATAAGAGCTACTTCGGTCGCGGTGCCAAGCAATTGAGCTGGAACTATAACTACGGCCCTTTCTCCCAGGCGATGTATGGCGATATTTACACCCTGCTGGAAGCGCCGGAGTTAGTCGCGGATACCTGGTTGAACCTGGCCAGTTCCATCTTCTTCTTCGTCTACCCACAGCCACCCAAGCCAAGCATATTGCATGTAATTGATGGCACCTGGGAACCGAATAGTGTGGATCTGGCCAATAACCTGACTGCAGGATTCGGTGTTACCACCAATATTATTAACGGTGCGATCGAATGTAGTTCAGGTACTGAAGACTACCGCTCACAGTATCGGATCGAGTACTACCAGAGCACAGCGGAATACTTCGGTGTAGAAATTCCTGCAGATGAAGAACTCGGTTGTGCCAATATGGGGCAATTCCAGACTGGCGGTGCAGCCTCCCTGGATATTTACTGGGATAAAGATTGGGGATGGTCTGCGGATACCCCAAATAATGAGAGCTACGCATGTCAGTTGGTGAATTACCAGACTGCCTACTCAGCACTGAATGAGGGCGATTATGCCAAGTGTGTTGAAGGAAACTTTGATATGACCGTCGATTACCAAGACTAAAAACCACGGGGCTAAATAGCCCCCACTCAAACCCTTTCAGTGACCTGGTTCCCCCCCGCAGCCAGGTCACTTTTTTATTACCTTTCCTTCGGTGTTATCTTTCTCTAAACCTATCTACAGGCATATACATTCCTGTTAGACAAAATTTTAATCCAGGCAGTTGGGGTTAGCCGTTGTAAAAGTGTTGGAGATCCATGTATTGGAAGATGTACAGGCATCGGCATTGGCATCATTAAGGTCGAAGCCAAGGCCAAAGCCGCCCGCATCAACTCTGTTGCCAGTAATAAGGTAATTGGTTTGCGCAAATTCCTGCATCAATATGCCGCTAAAAATAATATTTAAAACGGTATTTTGCGTAATAATACCCCCGGACGAACTGCCGATAACGATACCATTCTCTCCTGTGTTTACCCCTTCAGCTACAGGCTCTATGGTGTTTTGTGAAACGAGAGCATAGTCCCCTTGGATAACAATAGAGTCCCTCCAGTTACCTACAATTTCATTTGAAAGTATGCTGTTAAAATCCCCATCGGAAGAGATACCCATTTCGGTATTTAAAGAAATTGTAGAACTGCTAACAAAGTTGTTATTGCTGGTTAGGGAAATACCTATTTCGTTAGTTTGCGCTAGGATATTGTAAATTCCATGAAATCCCGAGTCCTCTGCGCTGACGCCGGTATAACAATTTTCAATAGTCCCGTTTGAGAGAAAAGCCCCCTGGCCAGACAAAATGATGCCAGTATTCAGCACGGGAAGTTCGGCACAGTGCACGGTAAACCCGTTCATATCCAGATTGCCGCTGGGACCGGATATGGTGATTGGCGGTGTGGCAGTGCAGAATAATATGTCTTCAGTCATTATTTCAGCGGTGGTAATGGTATCGCCGCACTGAACGTCGGCAAAAGATAGGGCTGGTAAAAGCACGGGTGCAAAAATGAATGGGAAATATTTTCCTGCCTGCATAGGGTTTCTTCTCTGTCAGTTGCTTTAAGGAAGCGCTTAAAAGAGATCCTTTGAACGGATCTTCTGAGAAAAATATAGATATGATTGATTGGTGTGTGAGGTAATAGGTGACGGAGATCAGGCGTGGGAAATGGGTGCATGTTATTGATGTTTGCATAGATTCCAGCCAAACAGGGAGGAATAATTAGCGGCTAAGAACTTCCTGGATCGGCTGTTTTTATACGTACAGATTACTCTTTTTATTCTGTGGTATTGTGCTTGCGCCTTGTGTATAAGGCGGAAATATACGATGGGGCTAATAAACTATAATGCCGCCGGATATCACAAAGGATATTGGCGGCATGGTGTTACAACATATTTAAGAGCTACTTAAAAATAGGGGTGCCGGTTTACTCCTACTGTGTGACCTGGGCAAAGTTGGCGCTGCCGATTTGGATCGTGAAAGAGGAATGACCTTCACCAGATTGTGATATCTCCTTGTAATGCCCTTCGCCAATTTGTAGGAGTGTGAGGGAATTATTCAGGCCACTTTGTGAGATCACTGCTTCATTGGAATTGCCAATTTGGGCAACATCTGCACTGAGAATAGTGCCATCCTGCTGTAGGCTGACGGTATTAGCTGTTCCGATCTGTGTAACCAGCAAGTGTACATCAAGCCCTAACTGATCAGTATCCACTGCATTTTGGCTTCCGAGCTGAGCAATCTCACCACTACTAATCAGTGTATTTTGGTCGGCCTCAACACTATTTCCTGAACCGCCTTGGGTAATGATTAGGGAGCCATCTTCAGATAGATTCTGGTTAGTAGTCGCTGTATTTAAGGTTCCTAGCTGGGCAATAAATACACTATTAGAGTTACTAATAGTCTGGGTAGTTTCAGCGGAGTTCTGAGTGCCAGTTTGTAATACTTCTGCACTATCAGAATTGGCATCCAGCTGAGAAATCTTCGCATAGTTATTACCTCCAATTTGGGTAATAGACCCTTGAGCGGTGTCGCTGTCGATTTGGTCAATACGGCCTGTATTTAATGATCCGACCTGAAGCAGAGTTCCAGTGCTACCAGACCTTAGCAGTTGCAGAATATTCCCCGTATTTGATACTCCAAATTGTTGAAGTGTGCCACTAGCAGAACTTATATTCTCCTGGTAAATTTCCGCAGAGTTTTGTTCTCCCACTTGAGTGGTGAGTGATGAGATTGAAGAGGTCACAACCTGTTGGGAGGTAGCGGTATTCGATACGCCGATTTGATTGACGATAATCGATCCGTCTGATGAGCTTCCCTGGCCAGCATTAGCGCTGTTACTATCCCCTGTCTGAGAAGTGTTGATATGCCCATTACTGGTATTTTCCTGGGCAGTCTCACTGTCATTGGCGACACCGATCTGGCTTTGCACGATGGTGCTTTCACTGGTTCCATCAATTTGGAGGGCATCCTCGCTGTTGTTGACTCCAATTTGAGTTTGTACTATTAAGCTGTTGTTAACATCAGAGTCTGCATTATTGGCTGTCGCGGTATTGCCTATGCCAGTTTGGTTTTGGATTACAAAATTGTTTTCGGCAAAAACCACACTGCTGATTGCCAACGCAAGTGAGCTAAAGATAAGTGGTGAGATTTTCATAAGTTACTCCTTTAAACTAAAAATCCCTAAATCATTGTCCGTTCAGTTACTGCTTCCTCCTTGTAAATCGAATTGACCACTGATATCCACTTGAGGCTCTGCCGATGAACGATACTGCATACAGAGCCTAATCCTGTGAGTTTTGGATATAACTATTGCTGCACACTGGCAAAGTTGGCATTACCAATTTGTAACGTAAATGAAGTTTGGTTTACATACACTTTGTGAAATTTCTTCAGAATGACAGCAGCCAATCTGGATTAATATCATCAAATTTCTCAGATCCGTATGGGTATTGTCTGCCTCATGGTACTGCCATTTTGTGTTACAGCGGTGCTCAGAAAGGCCCTACCTTGCTGTGAAGTAACAAAATTATTCTCGGCGATAGCAGCACTGCTGATGGTCAGCGCCAGGGAATCGGTAAGGAAGGAAGAGATTTTCATAAGGTACTCCTTGACTACAAAATCTCTATGACAGTATATGGTGATGTTTAGGCGATGTGCTCATTAACTTTTGCATATTGAGTAGGTTAAGATGCCCAAAGGGCACCTTAACGAAAGTCTCTATCAGTCTACTGTATAAATGTAGCGCTATTGCCGTCTCCAAGTTGGGTAACACTGATAGCATCATTAAAGCCAGTTTGCGTAACCGATATGTAGTTACTGCTACCGTCTTGAGATAATGTTGCAGTGTTTTGCATGCCGCTCTGGGCCAACTCAATCAAATTCAAGTTACCTGCCTGCAGCATGGTTGCTGTCTCCATATCTCCATCCTGTGTTGAGGTAATTTCGTTCTCATCACCTTCCTGGGTGATATCCAATGAGCCACTGAATGCTGATTGGCTAGCTGAAACCATATTCATATTTCCAATTTGTTCAACAGAGGATGTATCCGATGAACCGCTTTGTGTGACAGTAGCATCGTTTTGTGTACCGTCCTGGGAAATAATATTGGAGCTATTGTCAGTCGACGCCTGTAAGGCTGTAGCCATATTGGATGAGCCTGACTGATAAATTTCAATGTTGTCACTGGCTCCTGATTGTGTTGCCAAAGCCATATTATTGTCATCACTTTGGCTAATATAAATGTTACTTTCAAAAGCACTACTTTGTGTGGCAACCGCTGATTGATTATCCCCATATTGGTAGATGGATAATGTATTGTCTGCAGTATCAAAACTAGTAGCACTGGCAAAATTGGAGTCTCCGGACTGTACTACGATAGCACTATCGGAACTTGAGGTGTTTCTGTTAATTGAGGCATTGTTGAAATCACCAACCTGACTTATCAAGTCTGAATTGGTAAAGGAGTTAAGGTGAGATATCCCAGCAGCATTTTGTTGCCCGAATTGAATTGTGGTAGCGCTGTTACCAGAGCTTGCTGTGTTTTGCAATGTAGTTGAAATATTTAAGTCACCGGATTGGGTAATGACTACAATATTGCTGGAACTCGTGTCCTGAGTACTAGTAGCCAGGTTTTGATCGCCATACTGGCTGATTGAAATAGAATCAGAATCTGAGGAGGTTTGTTCAGAGCTGGCAAAGTTAGTGTCACCATTCTGGAGGATTTCACTGCTACCGTTTGAAGCGGTTTCCTGACTGGTTAAAACGATATTGTTATCCCCGACCTGGAGTGCTGATGCCGTAGTGCTGGTTGTGGCATCTTGTGTCGAGGTGACACTATTATTATCCCCCTGCTGTGTTTGATAAATGGCGCCGCTGACATTGCCATTAGTTTGACTGGCATCAGCGTCGTTGTTATCACCAATTTGTGTTTGCACAATAAGGTTATCAAATACGGTCGGATCACTTTGATCAGCTGTCGCGTTATTATCTGTACCCATCTGGTTCTGGATGACAGTATTTTCCGCATAGGAAATCCCACTGATCATAAAGGATAAGGCCGTGGCTATAAGGGAATAGGTCTTCATTGGATAACTCCTTTACCAATTTGGACTTTGGGTGGTAAGCATATACTCTGCCTTTAACATCCATATAAAGGCAGAGTGTTTTTCGTGTTTCTACGAAAAATTATGTGCGGTCAATAATGATTGGGAATCTTAAGTGGAGGCTAGTACATAAAAAATATCACTCTACTACACGATGATATGGTTTAAAGCCATAGGTTGGGTTGTTAGCCATTTGATTTATAGCGTCAGATCAATCAAAGGCTACTTTAATTTTTGTCGATGAATTGGTATGTAGCTATGAGAATTTAGTTTGGCAAAGTTAGGAATAAAGTCGAGTTTGTGTTTTGACTGACTACGTACTGGGCTGATCTATATTTTATAGATTGACAAGAATATAGGGAGGTTGCGCCCTGATGATCACATCAGCTCACCGATCAGCACAGCTTTCGAGACAACCTTGAAAGGGCTAGGTTATTGCTGCTGGTAGTTTGCGCTGTTGTCACCACCTATTCGTAGTATGTCAGCACTGCTATTAACCCCCAGTTTGCATCATTTGTATAAAGTTATTGCTACCAATTGGGGAGAGTTCGACAGTATTTTGTCTCCCACTCTGGGTTAGACTGAGCCCATGATCGCTACCTATTTGGTGAGTGTAGAGGTGAGTCTCTTCTCCACTCTAAGTGACGTTTAAACTATTAATATATCCCTCCTGCAGTAGTTGCAGTTCGCTACTTGTGCCGCCCAAATTCACTGTTTTAATATTACTACTGCCGAGTTGATTAATAATGACCTCATTATTAGCTGTAGAGATAAGACTAATATCGATAGTGTGCCTGGTCCCAGCTTGTATAATCTCTACTTTGTCATTATCACTAACACTGTGAATTAGAAAAACCTGGTTGTCCGCACCAACTTTCTTGATATAGTCTATTGCCGAGTTTGTCGTGCTAATAAATACCTGGTTTTGATTGGTATCACCGATTTGAGCGGAAAGTGTACTATTATTAGAGCCATTGTTTGAATCTAGTATTGTTGGTTTGTTACTAAGTCCTATCTGATGAAATTGCATTTCTCCATTAATAATATTACCTCGTGAACTAGTGGCAGAATTTTCTGTGTTTTTTTGATAGATAGAAATAGAAGCATTTTTAGAGTAGGTTTGAACACCTTGGGCGTTATTTTGATGGTCTAACTGGATATAGTTAAAATGGCTGTTAGTAATGGAGTCTTGTAGTGAACTTCCCTGGTTGCTATCGCCAATCTGGTAGCCACTGGAGCTTGTGTCTCTTGTATTTTCCTGAGAAGCAAAGGTATCGTTATCATCGCCGAATTGTATTTGTATGATCTGGTTGCCAATACTAGTAATATCGCTTTGGTCAGTAGTGGCACTGTTAGCGCTACCCTACTGATGCAGTGATTTAATATTTGTTTCAGCCTAAGAATCTGTAGCAACAAGTGAAGCTAGAGCAACGTAAATACCAGCCTTGGTGTATATGATAACTCCTTTCTATGACCGAACATTAAGTAATAGTTTTCCGGAGCAAGTACTTCTATCATGAGTAAGTTTTATATAAATAATCTAAGTCTTTCCTAATAAGCTGCATACACTAGCTGACGAATAAAATCGTACTTTCCCAAGTTGGATCAGAGTATGGTGTTCTGGATTAAATGTTAGTAATACTTAGAAAGTAATTGCGCCAGCTTAGGGTTCTGTTTTTAATCTTTGTTGTCGATTTAGCTGCGTTAGATTCTTCAAAGGAATGACTTGGTTTTTTTATTCATTCGAACGTCAATTACTTTGGGCAATTTTTCTTATGGTGGAAGTTATTATTGCATCCAAACTTAGGGGACTCAGTATCTCTGTGCTGAGGTATATTATTTTTTCTGAACTGATAGGAGTTGGATGTGAAAATTAAGCAATCTGTAGATAAGGTGGCACTATTAGCGATAATGGCTTTTTCGACGTCTTCATATTCATCAATTACCTTGGCTGAAGTGGCTTGTGGCGATGTAATTACAACTGCAGAAGTGCTTACTGAGGACTTATCTTGTGATCTAACAACCGATGAACCTGATGCACTTACTATTGTCGGCCCAAGTGGCAGCTTAAATATGGGCGACTATTCCCTGACCTGTACTACAGGAGGAGACCTAGGTGGTGCAGGAATTCGAATCGAAGGCAATGGCGCCACCCTCACTGGAGGCGTTATTGATGGCTGTTTTGATGGAGTTTTCTTAGAGGGAGAGGGGTATCACAAAGTACTTAATACCGAAGTTGTTAATAGTGTTAATGATGGGATAGATATAGATAGTATTTATAATACTATAAATGACTGCGTTATTACTGATAGTGGTAGAGTCGGAGTCGATATGGATGATGACTTCAATACTTTTTCTGGCTGTACTGTAACAGGTAGTGTTGCCGACGGAATCCAGGTGGATGATAGTTTTTCACGAGTTTTTAACAACACTTCAAGTGGAAATGGAGGGGCTGGTATTCTAATAGAAGGATCGTCAAATAATGTGATATCACAGAATACAACTACCGACAATGGCAACGGTGATAGCCAAGATGGTGGTATAGTTCTTATTTTTACTAATTCCAACTTCAATATTATTTCTGCGAACTCTTCTTTTGATAATGATCCTTTTGATCTGAGGGATACAGTTGACCCTGATTGCAGTGGTACTAATATTTGGGTAAACAATGAATATCTCACTAAAGATCCAGATTGCCTGGATTGAAAATTTTTTTCGAGCGAGTCTTTTTTCAAAGTCTCTTAAACTGGTGGCTACATCTTGTAGGATTTCATAGCGGGCTTTATTTAACTTGTCTATAAAATTTATCAATCAGTTGTCTATTGGGAGCTTGTATGTTAAATATATGAGCTTCCTTTTTTGTGATTAGATTCTGGTAGAGTTCTACTGTACTTTCACATAAAGTAAAAAGCGTTCAAGATCAGTAGCTTATATAAGGCTCTCGAGTACGTGGCTGGTAGCATTTTCTTTCATTAGATGTTGTTGTATAAATCAAATTATACTTTTTCCTTAATATTAAAGCCTATGGTTCATCTCTTCCGGATAGCTGCATTTTTTAGTGGTTAATGCCTTGAAACTGCCCGATATTGTAAGCAATATTCCAGTTTTGTACGGCTCGGCTGTAAACATCCAATGTCCTTGTAATTTGTACTATAGATTCTGATTTCATCCATAGCTTTACGGTAGTTCGACGTTTTTCTTTCTTAGCGGAAGTGGGTGGTTTTCTTACATCAATAATATCCACTTGGACATTATTGGAAATCAGCAGATGCCTCACCATCGGATAGGCATGCCACAATAAAATAACTGCCATCGTGTGCCTTAGCGATAGCGGGCAGCATGACATTACTCAGATCGCTGACATCAGACGCTAGCTGCTTGGCCTTTAATGTAAGAACCTTGGCTGCTTGTAGGAGCTGGGTATCAGAAAAGGATTGTCCTTCATGACCAAACTGGTGGGAAAGTTGATCAGGCTCAGCAGGCAATTGATGGAAACGCGCTATGGCAACCAGCGCATGCAATCCTGTGTCGATCCCTGAAACTGCCTCCATCTTACTACTACGCCGCAAAATCCATGTTAAATACAACTTTATAGCAAGCAAAAGCCCTGCTATACCATCTGCCATCCCGGAATCATTCCAGAGCGCACGCAGTATAAACAAACTTGAGAATCGATCTCAATAAATAGAAAATAAAATAAAATATAGTTTATGTGACTAACTTATCAGTCATTGTGTAAATAATTCACTTTCTTCGTCGGCCTATGATCTTGCCCCGTTTTAACGGGCACCAAAGTCAAACAGACGAGGTGTCCGTTAAAAGGGGCAAGATCAGTAGGTTTTTGTTCGTTTCGACATACAATGTTCTTTGGTTCAAAAGAGGAAGCTGATGTTTACGTGTACTACTGATCCAGAAGGAATACACTGTTTCTGAGGGCTGCTGTGAATGCACATCGGTAAGCTCGTATTTGGCATCCACAGCTCATACAGCCTTAAATACAGTTTTTCTTTCTCTCCTGACTTCTTGTAGTTGGTGACTCCTAAGGCGCAGCCTACTGCTGTTGATAGCTTGCGCTATTGTTACTGCCAAGTTGCAATATGTTAATGCTGCTATTAATTCCTGTTTGCATCAAATAGATATAGTTGCTGTTACCAAATTGGGAGAGTGTGGCAGTATTTTGTCGCCCACCCTGGGTTAGATCCAGCTCATTATTACTACCTATTTGATGGGCGTATAGGTTAACTCCCTCTCCACCCTGAGTAAGATTGACACTATTAAGATATCCATCCTGTTGCAGTTGCGTTCCGTTACTTGTGCCGCTCAAATTTAAGGTACCAATATTACTACTACCTAATTGATTAATAGTGACTTCATTATCAGCTGTAGAGATAAGACTAATATTGAGCGTTTGTTGCGTCCCAGCTTGCAGAATCTCTACTGTATCATTGTCACTGATACTGTGGACCAGGAAAATCTGGTTGTCTGAACCGGTTTGCTGGAGATGATCTGTTGCGGAGTTCGTCGCGTTAAGAAACACATTGTTTTGATTGCTGTCCCCGCTCTGGGTAGAAGTTAATCTGTTATCAGAGCCGTTATTGGAATCCGCTACTGTAGATTTATTGCTAATACCGGTTTGGTAAAACTGCATTTCTCCCCTGGTAATAGTGTCCTGTGAACTAGTAACTGTATTTCCTGTGCCCTCTTGAGCGATAGAAATAGAAGCATTGTCGGAATTCGTTTGGACGCCTTGAGCGCTATTTTGACTGCCCAACTGGGTATAGTTGAACTGACTGTTGGTAACTGAGCCTTGTAATGAGCTTCCCTGGTTGTTATTACCAATCTGGTAACCACTGGAACTTGTATCTCTTGTGCCTTCTTGTGAAGCAAAGGCATTGTTACTATCACCGATCTGCGTCTGTAATATGGAGCCACGCAAATTGCTGTCGCTCTGTGTTGCCTCTAGTGAGTTATCGCTACCAATTTGTATTTGCGTAATCTGGTTGCCAATACTGGTAATGTCGCTTTGATCGGCAGTGGCACTATTATCACTTCCTTCCTGATAGAGAAAAGTATTATTATTTTCAGCCAGTGAAAATGTGGCAGAGAATGAAACTAGAGCGGCGCAAATACCAACCTTGGTGTGCATGATAACTCCTTTCTATGACTGAACAGCAAATAGCAGTTTCTTGAAGTGAGTACTTCTATCATAAATACAGTTTATATGGAGATATCTAGAATTTCATGGCCTATTTTTTCTTATTTATTTTTAAACGTTGTATCTGGAGATGGCTCCCCACTTTATTTAGGAAAGCCATTTAATCCATTTTTTAGTAAAAATAGCGCTATTGTTATCTCCCAGCTGAGCAATGTGTATACTCTCGTTCGCACCCATTTGGGTAAGCATTAGAAAATTATTGTTGCCATCCTGAGTTCAGGTGGCGGTATTTTGTTGGCCAATCTGCATGAGATCTAACTCGTTCATCATTGCGGTCAAACTTAGTGTTGCTATTTCATTAACACTATCTTGGAGTAAATTGATAAGATTCTATTCTCTATGTTGTTCGGCCAAAAGGTCAAGACCAGAACTGAATTGCTATTACCGCTTTGAAAAATTACTATAGACATATTTGAGGTGCTATCTTGAACAGAAACAATAAAGTTATTATTTCCCTCCCGGGTCTGGATAATACCTCCTCCAGTATATCCATTTATCTGACGTGCATCTATATCATTGTGATTTCCAGTTTGTGTCTGGTCTATAAGGTTATTACTAATAGTTGGCTCTGGTGTGTGCATTGTGGCCGTATAGCTTTCTGAGCTACTTAGAGGTTCCCGGGTGGGAATATATTTTCAAGTCATAGTTTCCGAACAATCGATTAAATTAAAATATAATACCTACTGAACTTGAGGTGTTAAATTGTCACTCTAAATGGCGATAAAGGTCGATATGGCTTTGCACTGCAAACTTCGAATCCATCTAATTGCTATTGATGTCTTAATCTGCCTTGGTATTACTCGCATACTGGCTGTTTAGATGTGAATCGATAATCTCAAGAGCGCTACTAATATATCCCTAAATCGATATTTCTATATGGGTCACCTCCTATGGTCAATGAGCCAGTCGCATCGAGTGTTGTCAGGCCTGGCTGTACCTTTAATTTGTGCGGATAGTAAATTGCTGATCAGAATCTCTGGGATGTTGAAAATAATGACGCTCTAAAAAGTTATTGTGCAGTAAAGAATTCTTAGCAAGTTGGAAAAGTATGGATTTGTTAGGAAAAAATTCCTGGAGAGATATTGCACATCTCTCCAGGTGTGAGTATTTAATGCGGGCTTAAATAAAATTAGGTTATCGGTAGGGTGCTTGCTGTTTGTTGATTGCCCCTAAATTCAATCACTGGGAAATGGTGCCGCTATTGTTATCCCCCAACTGGATCGTGGTGATAGTATCGCTGGTGCCAGTTTGAGTAACGGTTAAAGTATTGTCATTGCCGTTTTGGGTGAGGATGGCGGTATTCAGCGTGCCGCTTTGGGTCAGATCTATCTCATTGACCGTGCCGGTCTGGCTCAACATAGCTATTTCACTAACGCCATTCTGCACCGCATCGATCAGATTATCTACACCATTTTGTAGAGCGTACAGGCTGTTGTCGGCGTTATCTTGGTCGACATTTATGTTACTGGAGTCATCCATTTGGATAACTTCCGCCATATGACCGGAACCCGATTGATTAACTACGGCAACATTTATAATATCGCTTTGGGTAACCGATACATAACTATCTGAAACGTTAGTTTGAAAGATTGTAAGATTATGGAAGCGCCCACTCTGAAGGGCAACCGCTGTACTATTGTTTGCATTGTTTATTTCTGCATTGATAGAGTTGCCATTCCCATTTTGTACTAAGTTGTTGGTCTGATTAAAGCTCGAGGCAATGGTGGAGTTGGTAAGGTGGGAATTTCCAGTCTGGGTAAGGCTGCTGATATTGTTGGCGCCGCCAGTGCGATCTTGTACAGTGCCAACATGGGTGTTGCCCGTTTGAAAAATTGTAATGGTAGAATTTGAAACATCAGTTTGGATTGGAGTGGGATCGTTGCTATCGCCATAAGTTTCCGAAATTGCTGTTGAGGAATCCGAATTCTGCTGATTTAAATCGGGGCGGTTACCCTCACCAACAACGGTAAAACTAGCACTGACATTGCTGTTATTCGCTTGAAATGATTCCCCGTCGTTATTATTTCCTTCAATGGCATAGATCACCGTTGTATCTGAATTTCCTGTTTGCATGTTTTCTATTTCATTGCCGTTTCCTGTTACATAAACGCCGATAAAGCTAGTGGCGTTGGAAGTCTGAGTGGTTTCTAAGTCGTTGTTGTCACCGATAGCACTGGTTTCTACCGTTGAGTTAGTGTTGCCGTCCTGGGTGCTAAGCGATACATTATTGCTGCCCTCCTGATACTGGCTAATGGTGCTACTGTTATTGCCATTGGTCTGCGATGCATCGACGGAGTTGGTTGTTCCGATCTGGACTTGTTCAATCAGGTTGTCGCTAATCGTGGGGTCGCTCTGATCCGCGTTAGCGGTATTGCCGCTACCATCTTGAAACAGAATATATTCATTGTTGTCAGCATAGGCGGGGCCACTGATGGCGAGGGCCATTGCGGTTAGGGGTAGTACAGTCGCGGCGATGGGTAAGATTTTCACAAATAAGTCCTTTATGTTAATTGGCTATGACATATTAATTGCAGTCGCAGCGCTTCCTGCATCACACAGGCGGCATCGATATCCAATTCCGGTGTTGGTTAACAACAAATTAGTCTGCCGTTGTAATTCGCCCAATATCGGGGAATTTTCTTGCCTTAATGGAGAGAAGTAGTGAGACTGCTGACTGGCACTGATTTCAAGCCATTATTGTTAGCATGAATACTTGGTTATGCTGGGATATTGACCTTTGACTTCCTTCTCTACAGTCTCTGGACCGAATAAATCCGCGCTATTTGAATCCCGAATTATTGGTAGAAGTATTAAAAGAAGGCGTAGGAAAGGAAATGGGATAAAAGCACTGAAAAACTAGTAATAAAGTAGGTCTGGACGTTTTCGTAAGTGTGTCTATTCTATAGTGATTTTCTAGGATCAGAGCTAGTTGACAGTAGGGGGGGAGTCTATATGCGACGTATACAGACTCCCCTGGTCAATTCATTGTGTAAAAGTAGCGCTGTTGTTATCACCTAGCTGGGTGACACTAATGGTATCGCTAAAGCCGGTTTGAGTAACCATAAGGAAATTACTGTTACCGTCTTGCGAAAGGGTGGCGATATCCTGCTGGCCGCTCTGGGTGAGGTCTATCTCATTTAAGGTGCCGGTCTGGTTCAGTGTTCCTGTCTCACTATCGCCGTCCTGCAGAGAATTGATCAGGTTTTCCTCACCGTTTTGCAGAGCGTACAGATCGTTATCAAAGCTTTGTTGATCCGCATTGATTTCGTTCATATCGCTCATTTGAATCGTTTCTATCGTATGATCAGAGCCGGTCTGTTCCAGAAAAACAGAGTTGCTATCGCCAAATTGGCTGAGGTCAAAACTGTTATTGGAAACCGTCTGTATTATAGCGCCTATGGAGTTGTTGTCCCCCTGCTGCAAAACAATCCCGGTACCGTCACTGGAGTCTGTTACCGAGGTGGACACCACATTGCTATCGCCAATTTGTTCGAAATAGTTGTTTTGCGAGAAGCTGTTGAAGTTGGCAAAGTTGCCAAGATTGGAGTCGCCAATCTGGACAATGGTGCCGGTATTATTGGCGCTGCCAGTTTGATCCCCCGTGGTTCCCGTATTGCCATTTCCGGTTTGGAAAATCATAACGCTGGTGTTGGAGCTGTCACTTTGGGTAGTGGAGATAATATTGCTATCGCCGTAGCTTTCTGAAATCAGTATCGCTGAGTCGGAATCTACTTGCAGGGACGATGCGATATTGCCATCACCAACAAAGGTGAAATCCATTGAGCTATTCGATAAGTTCTCCTGGAGCGAGATCCCGAAGTTGTTATCCCCATCCATGGTATATAGCTGCGATGTATCGGATGTCGTATCTTGGGTGCCGCCCCCGGTATTACTATTACCCGTTATATATACGCCCATGGTGCTATTGCTGGTAGCCGTCTGCGATGTATCTGAATCATTACTATCACCGGTCAGATAGGCTTCTGCGGTTGAATCAGTGGTGCCATTCTGATCGCTGGTCGAGGTGTTGTTGTCACCTTGCTGGTACTGAATTATCACACCGTTGGTATTGCCGTTAGACTGGGTGGCATCCGCATCGTTGTTGTCACCAATTTGGGTCTGCTCGATCAGGTTGTTAAAAATGGTGGGGTCGCTTTGATCCCCGCTGGCGGTATTGCCGGTACCATCCTGGTAGAGGATATATTCATTGTCATCTGCATGAACCAGACCACTGATGGCAAGGGATAGAGCGGTAACGGCTATAGGTAAAATCTTCACAAGTAACTCCTTTACTTCAACTCGTTATGGGGCATTGACTGCGCCCACAGTACTTCCTGTACAACACAGGTGAAATCTGTATCCAATCCCGGTGTAAACGAACGGCGACTACATTCCGCCTCTACCGTCCGCTGGGCATTGGGGGGTGATTTGATCGGCCCTAAATGGTGAGAGAAGTAGTGAGACTGCTTACTTACACTGGCTCCAAGCCATTGTCATTGGCATTAGTACTTGGATATGCCGGGGCCTTGATCATTGGCGGCTTTCTCTAAAAAGACTCAATGATTCTCTATCTGGTTATTTATTCACCTAATAGGTGAGAATTTACCTCCTTCGTAATGTGATTTGTAAAAAAATCACCAAACACTCATTTCTCAATGGTCGTGCCTGTTAATGTCCTTACCCAGTATTGGCAGTATTCGTCATTGTGTGTATAGAACAAAAGTACTGAGATACTAGTAATAAAGACTGAAGGGTAAGGTACGCCTTGAATGAATATATTCGCTTTGACTTAGGTTGCGGTTAAGAATGGGGCAGTCTTACAAGGGCCTACATGACTTATGTAGGCCTTCTAATTTAGCTTACTGCATATAAGTTGCGCTGTTATTGTCACCAAGCTGTGTAACATTGATACTGTCGTTGAAGCCTGTTTGCGTGACCATCAAGAAATTGTTATTGCCATTCTGAGATAAAATAGCAGTATCCTGCTGTCCACTCTGAGTTAAATCTATTTCATTTAAGCTTCCTGCCTGGTTCAGAGTAGCTGATTCGGAATCTCCATCTTGCAGGGAGTTAATTAAGTTGTCTTCACCATCTTGCAAAGCGTAAAGGTTTGCATCAAAACTGCTTTGTTCAGCGTCTATAGTATTCAAATCATCGATTTGTATGATTTCTGCATAGTGAGAAGATCCACTCTGAACAAGAAATGAGTCGTTGCTATCTCCTGTTTGGGTCACTGAGGAATCGCTACCAAAGGCTTGATTTAATAATGTATTAGCATTATTACTTGAGCCTTCTTGAATGATTGAGGCAGTTATATTTGCTGAATCATTATATAGGATAAAGGAGTCATTTTGATCGCCTACCTGTAACAAATAGCTTGTGCTACCGCTGGTGTTGTTTGAAGATGACCCAGAAAAGTTGTCGTCTCCATATTGTTCAATTGTATCATTTTGGTTAAAGCTTGCATTGTGAACAAAGTTGATAATATTTGAGTTGCCTTGCTGGATATTCACAACGCTGTTATCAGCACTGCCATCATCATCAAAGCCGCTAACGACATTCGAGTCACCGGTTTGCTGTATTACAATACTGGTATTAGAGCTGTCTTCTTGAAAAGTAGATGCAATATTATCGTTACCGTTGGTATCAACTATCAAAGATACAGAGTCAGAGTTTTGCTGGAAGGAGCTACCAATATTGTCATCACCAGTGATGGTGAACTCCATTAAGCTATTTGAAGTATTTGTTTGAGAGGAGGCACCAATATTGCCCGAACCTGTAATGGTAAATTCCATTGTGGTGTTACTGGTAGAGGTTTGCTGGGTTGCTCCCTGATTGTTATTTCCAAAAATGGTCATGATTCCGGTGGAATCAGTTGTTCCATTCTGGAAGGCAAAAGCATCATTAGTATCGCCCTCCTCATACTGAATGATTACTCCGTTGGTGTTGCCGTTGGATTGTGACGCTTCAGCAATATTATTATCGCCGATCTGGGTTTGTTCAATCAGGTTATTGGTAATCGTGGGATCACTTTGGTCTCCCATGGCAGTGTTTCCTGTACCTTCTTGATAGAGGATATATTCATTGTCATCTGCATGAACCAGACCACTGATGGCAAGGGATAGAGCGGTAACGGCAATAGGTAAGATCTTCACAAGTAACTCCTTTACTTCAACTCGCTATGGCGCTTTGATGGCGTCCACAGTACTTCCTGTACAACACAGGTGAAATCCATATCCAATCCCGGTGTAGACGAACGGAGACTACATTCCGCCTCTACCGTCCGCCGGGTATTGGGGGGTGATTTGATCGGCCCTAAATGGTGAGAGAAGTAGTGAGACTGCTTACTTGCACTGGCTCCAAGCCATTGTCATTGGCATTAGTACTTGGATATGCCGGGGCTATGATCATTGGCGGCTTTCAAAAAAAGACTCAATGATTTCAAATTTCTGGTGAGCATAAGTG
Organism: Microbulbifer maximicatervae (SeqCode); assembly: GCF_052467325.1. Lineage (NCBI taxonomy): Bacteria > Pseudomonadati > Pseudomonadota > Gammaproteobacteria > Cellvibrionales > Microbulbiferaceae > Microbulbifer > Microbulbifer maximicatervae (SeqCode). The sequence continues at coordinate 2,830,550 of NZ_CP174310.1, read as the reverse complement.
CCCACCATTTGTCATAGATTTTTCTCCTCTGTAATCCGTTTGATAAGATCCTCCAAAAGTTGAAACCCAAAGCGTTTCAGGCATTGAAGCCTTGAAAAAGTATTGGCAAGGAGAACCCTTAGGGAAATGAGATAAAAGCACTGAGATACTGGGAATAAAGTCGGATAATTTTTATTATTTTTAGGGTTTTCGGAAGTGGGAGTAGGGCAGGATGGTAGATTTCATGAGATTGATACATAGCTTTACTGCATAGAAATCATAGTATTATTGTTGCCAAACTGGGTGGTGGTGATGCTATCGTTAAACCTTACCTGGATAGTTGCTAAAGACTTGTTATTTCCATTTTGGGTCAAAATGGTGCTATCCGCTTGGCCACTTTAAATCAGATCTATTCCACTAAAAGTTCTCGTCTGATTAATTGTAGAAACTTCTGAGATGCCAGTTTGGAATACATCAACCTAGTTAATTTTGCATCTTATAGTACCAAAGGGTTTTAATTGGAGTCGGCTCGTTCAGCTATTATAGGGCCCGAGTTAACTTGCAGGAGTATACTGGTGCTATGATCTGATCCAGTCTGTAGTGATTCTATGGCAGTAAAGTTTCTAGTTTGAGTGATATTAGACTTGCTATCAACTACTGTAGCGCCTTCATGGGAAAATCCTGTAACCCTTGACTTGTAGTTAATGAGAGTGGAAGTAGAAGGTCCCGCTCAAGCTAGTCGATCAACCCTGATTGATCATCGACTGATAGCTTTAAATACTTCTGCTACCAAGAACTGCTTCTAGATTGATTCGACCTGCTTAACATGGGATGAAGGGAAGTGAGACTACGGACTTGCACTGACATCATGCCATTGTTGTTGGCATTAATGCTTGTCTATGCCTGAGCTGGGACCTAAACAGAGTATTGTGGATAAGTGCTGGCCAGGGTATAGGAAAAAAGCACTGAGATTCTAGTAATAAAGTTTATATGACCCCCTAGCTAGTACGTCTCCCTTTAGAGCTATACGCTGATTAGTACTGCAACCGGACTCCTGTTGGTCCAAGCTTTTATATCCATTGCATAATTTGCAAAGTGTAAAGTTTGGCATTTATGGCAGCCTCAAAGACCCCGCTATCGCGATCACAGATTATTGGCTTAACAGCATTGTCGTTGGCAGTCTTTTTGGTGGCCAATGATTTTACGGCCTTCTCAGTCGCTATCCCTGCAATGGAAAAACACTTTAACGCAGATATCTCCACTCTTCAGTGGGTGATTAACGGTTATGCATTGGTGTTCGGGATTTTTATAGTTACTGGCGGGCGCTTGGCGGATATGTTTGGTCGGCGCCGGCTATTTTTTGTTGGAACCTCAATCTTCGTCTTTTTCTCAGTTTTGGGTGGTCTGGCCGTTAATGAATGGATGTTGCTGGGGAGTCGGGCATTAATGGGGGTTGGTGGCGCCCTTATGTGGCCCGCTGTACTCGGCATGACTTACCAAATAATGCCTGATGATAGGGCGGGGCAGGCTGGCGGCTTGATAATGACGGTATGTGGTTTTGCCAATTCTATAGGGCCATTATTGGGAGGTTTCTTTACAGAGTTTGTCAGTTGGCGCTGGATTTTTTTTATTAATTTCCCCATTGCGCTGGCGGCAATGTTGGTGGGCTGGAAGGTAATTGAGGATGATAAGCCCGCAGAGAGCAAGGAAAAGGTTGACTATTGGGGCATGGTCTCTCTATCTATCAGCTTACTGGCATTAATGCTGTCCTTGGATTTTGTTATTGATGTGGGATTTAGAAGCCCTCTGGTAATAGGACTTTTCAGCGCTTCGGTGATGTTTTTCCTAGTGTTTGCCTGGGTGGAGCCTCATACCCAGTCGGACCCACTTATTCCCTCTGATGTCGCTAGCAACTGGCGTTTTTTTGCTATCGGTGTAGTGACCCTGCTTCTGTCTGTCACTTTCGTATCTATGTTGCTTTATATCCCGCAGTTTCTGATTAAGGAGCTGAGTTTTTCTGCCGTTTGGTCCGGCGCAGGGTTATTGCCGGTGATGATTACCTATGCGGTAGTGTCCTATATCGCGGGTTGGCTGTACGAATCTTTGGGAGCACGGTTAATTTTGGCTGCCGCTGCTCTATTTTTAGGATTGGGAATGTTCTTGCTTTCTGGATTGATAGTCCATGATCGCTATCTGCACTTGGTGCCAGGCATGCTTTCTCTCGGGGTAGGCTTGGGTCTATATTTTCCTACGATAACGACGACCGCTGTTACAGTACTGGGGCCAGCCAGGGCAAGCTTGGCGGCGGCTTTAATTTATATGTTCCAAATTATTGGCGGTGCTATTGGATTGGCGATGAATACAACAGTTGTAGCCATGGCTCCCGAATTATCGGAAGGTATTGATCGGGCATTTACTGTTAATGCGTGTTTGGCTGCTGCAGCACTGATTGTAAGTTTGCTGTTTGTGAAAGGGGATGTTTCCCAGAAAGAAAAAATCTGAGCAATAAATAATATGGTTTTTCTTAGCCTCTTTCTCTACTGTATGTATATCGCAGAATTGTTACTGCCAATCTGTGAAATGGAGATAGTAGCACCAAAACTCAATTGAATTACCTGGAGAAAGTTGTCTGTACCTAGTTGTAGTAGCTCTGCACTATTAAAGCTGCCGGTTTGAGTGAGATTGATAGTGTTTAGCTCACCCAATTGAATGATGTCCGCATCATCAATATAACCAGACTGCGTTGAACTTACTTGATTCTGTAGACCTTGTTGCAGCAACTGTAGTCTTGCACTAAAGCCATCTTGAATGGCTATTAATGTGTTTTGATCAAATTCCTGGTCTATAGCTGCCTCAGAGACTGATCCACTTTGACTAATATCAGCGCTATTATCCGATCCACTTTGTGTGACAACACTACTAGCCCCTTCAATAGCGAGTTGTATTGACGTGGCGCTATTGCTTGTTCCTGTTTGTGTTATCTCGGAAAAATTATTGATGTTTATCTGGTTGATTGTGGACCCGTTGTTTGTTCCGCTTTGAGATGTAAAGGCCTGATTATTTAGAGCAAGATTAACAATGATAGAAGCGCGATTACTCTGTCCTTGCTGGATGGAACTGTTAAATCCCTGAATAGAGTTGCTTGTTTGGATGCTAGTAGCACTGGAATCTGTCAGTTGTACTATTGAGTTGGTATTAAAGGCGCCGTTAATATTTGTTATCCGGGCAGTGTTGTTATTGCCAAATTGCTGAATTTGATTATTGGTTCCCAGAGACTGTATCAGGGTAATTCTAGTATCAATATTCTGGCTTCCACTTTGGATAATACTGGCAGAGTTTGCTATGCCACTTTCTTTATCGATAATCTCAGCTCTATTAAAATTACCTAACTGGCTAATAGAGACATCACTAAGAGCAACACCATCTTGGATAGATTCTGAAAAATTTAGGGTTCCTATCTGCGAGATGTTAGCAGTTGTACCAGTGGAAAGGTTTTGTATGCTGGTAATATGATTTAGGGATTGTTCCTGACTGATGCTTATAGTGCTAAACAGTGTACTTGTCTGTGAGGTTTCGGCCTTGTTGAGAACATTAAGCTGGGAGACTGATGTCGTGCTACCCAGGCTGCTGGATTGGACTGACATTAGCTCGTTTGATACGCCTCTCTGCAACTGGATAATAGATCCTTCAGTATTGCCGTTGGATTGCTGAGCCACCACATTATTAAATTCACCATCTTGTGTTTGCATGATGAGATTGTTAATGATGGTTGGGTCGCTTTGGTCCCCTATAGCCCGATTGCCAATGCCCTGTTGTGACAGGATATAAGTGTTGGTTGCGAGGGCCTGGCAGCAGAATAGTAAGGTTGATGCCGCGATAAGATGGCCTGGTATGGGCATAATTCCTCCACTGCACAGGCTGGCGTAAATCTCTAACTTAGGCTGTATCTTACCGGCACTGGGCACGGTGTGATGATTGCCATATAAAATTATGGTGAAAACTTAATGGTTTGTATATGAGAGATAAGCACTGAATTACTAGGGAAATGGGTTCAAGCTTTATTCCTGGTTGAGTGTTTGTTTATTGGTGGCTCCGTGTATATTTCTGTAAATGGAAGTGCTTCCCAATCTGAGTAAACTTGTGAGATACTTCAAGTCCACTTCACCTTTGCCCAGTTTTTCCTGAAAATAGAAATAACCCTATAAAACGTGTGGTTTTTTTAGGTTAGCTACACAGAAAAAGATTCTTCACCCCAGTTAGATTAATTCACAGACTGCTCATTTTTTTGTTAACTATTTTTGTTAATTGAGTGAGAATAGGGTTCTTTCCCAATCCCTGGAAATGGAATCTCGGGCGATATCCCGCACTGATGCGGATGACTGAAAAGTCGGCGCTTTCGCTTAGGTTGCGGCGCCGCCGGACAGATAAACCCCTGTGTCCTGCTTTTTATAGGACGCCTTTGATTCTCCAAGCAAAGCAGGCCTGTCGGGGTGGTCTTGTACTGCGAATTATTTGTGTAGGGAGCCTGGTGTTCCCGTAGTTGGTAAGGAGAATGGATTTTGATACCTATCGTTGACCGCGCGCGCGCGGAGTCTATTGCACCTATTTGGCGTATGCCGTTTCGACCTTTTTTCTGGGGAGCTGCTCTGTGGAGTATGGTTGCCCTGGTTATCTGGCAGGGGCAGTTATCCGGTTGGCAGATGCCGGCTTTTCGTATGGGGGTAGTCTGGCACTCCCATGAGATGCTGTTTGGGTTCGCGGCTACCGTTGTTGTGGGTTTTCTGGGTACGGCTATGCAAACCTGGACTGGTATCCCCTCGCCAAAGGGCACTCAGCTTATTGCTTTGGTCGGCTTGTGGCTCTTAGCCCGTTTGGGCTATCTGTTGGCGGCGGTTCCTATTTGGATGCCGGTGATTGCTGAAGTGTCCTTTTTCCTGTTCTCAGCGTTCTTGCTCGGAGCCAGGGTGTTGCGAACCAAGCAGTGGCGAAATATGTTTGTATTGCCTGCGATGCTGATGTTTGCCGCATTGTCCGCTAGCCACTGGCTGCTGCCAGGGGCACAGAGTCGAATCGCCTTACTGGCTTTGCTGTTGGTGACGGCGATTATTCTGATAATCGGCGGGCGGGTTATACCCTTCTTTACGGCGCGCCGCTTCCACTTGAGCCCAAGGGATAAGATACCGGCTGTAGAGTGGGGTACCCATATTGCTGCGGTGGGCTTGTTACTGTCGGTAGCTGTTGGTTTGCCGCAAATGGTTTGGGCCTTTTTTGCGGTCTCTCTGGGTATTTTGCAGGTGATCCGGGTAGTGCGCTGGCACCCGACAAAAATATGGGCAGAACCGATGGTTTGGTCTCTGCATGTGAGCTACTGGTTGGTTATTTTGGGGTGTTTTCTCGCGGCTCTGGCCTGGAGCCAAATTGCCCCTTCCTGGCAGAGTCCCGCTTTACACGCATTTGCCGTTGGCGGTATCGGCGGATTGATCTTGTCTATGACCAGTCGCGTCAGTCTCGGCCACACAGGTCGGATATTGAAGGCGCCGCGCTTGATGCCCCTGGCTTTTATGGCTCTGGCGTTATCTGCTCTCGCACGTGTGTTTTGGGCACCCGCCCCGAGTGGTTTGCTCGCAGCAATTATTGCCTGGGTAGTCGGTTACACGCTTTTCTTACTGTATTACACCCCGGTGCTTTTCCAGCCGCGCGTTGACGGTCATCCCGGCTAATTCTCTCTATGTGACCTTCAGTTGCTGCGAGAAACCTTATCATCGCAGCAACTGTGGTCGAGTAAAGCCATCATTGACAGGTCTATTCAGAGTCCGCACTAGCCACCTGGGGTAGTTTGTCTACTTTAGGTACTGATTCCAGTTCCCGATCCCACTCGGCTTTACTGGCCATAAAGATATGGGCATTAGGCCTTACATCTATTGGGCGATCCAGACTCCCAGCGGGAACCGCTAAGAGGCCAACTTCAGGATCTTCTCGTGGCACTGCGGAACCGCATTGATTGCAAAAGCTTTTGCTGTGCCTCGTCCCTGCCAGCTTAAAGGTTTTGACTTGTTCTGCACCGGATAGCCATTCAAGTTTCGCTGATGCGAAGAATAGGTTTGCTGCATGGGCTGTACCGGTATCTTTGCGGCAGTAACTACAGTGGCAGAGAAAGAAGCCGCCAAAGTCACCTTCAATTTCGAAGTTAATAGTCCCACATAGGCACGATCCTTTTTGTTCCATTGCTCAATGCTCCTCTGTTTAGTTGTACTTATCGTAATTAGGGGAAACTGTGATTTATTTTGGAAATCCCGGCGTTGGGGTATCAAACCCGTATGGTCCCGCTCAAATAGGGTACTGCTTTGCCTGAGATAATGACCCTGTCCCCGGCGATGGTGCAATTCAGCAGGCCGCCGCGCTTGGAGGCTTGATAGGCGATCAGCTCTTTCTTATCCAGAATTTGTGACCAGTAAGGGGCGAGCCCTGTGTGAATAGAACCGGTCACCGGATCTTCGGCACCACCATTGGATGGCCAGAAGTATCGGGAGATAAAATCGTACTTGTCGGATTCTGCCGTAACGACCACATCGTAGGGGGCGAGCTTTCGCAGGCTGCTCGCATCCTGCTGCACATCCAAAACGTCTCGCTCACTATCGTAGATGGCAAAGTAAGCTTGGTTGTTAAGTAACACCTGGCTTGGTGTTATTGAAAGCCCGTCCAGTAATTCCGGCGGCATGCGATCTACGGGTTGTGGCTCCCTTCGTGGGAAGTCCATGGAAATAATTCCATTTTCCCCTCGGCTTATTGTCATTTTGTCCACGGCGGCCGCATGGAGCTGGAGTTGCTCGCATTGAGGGTTTTGAGAAAAAAGAACATGGGCTGACGCCAGGGTGGCATGACCACAAAAATCAATTTCCGTTAACGGTGAAAACCAGCGAATTCCATAACTGGTATCCGGGCGTTTTACCAGGAAAGCCGTTTCGGAAAGATTATTTTCTGCAGCGATGGACTGCATTAAATTTTCATCCAGCCAATCCTCAGTAACAACAACTCCCGCTGAATTTCCGTGAAAGACTTTGTCGGTAAAAGCGTTAATAAAATGAATTTTAAGTTCCATATTTGAACTCCATAGTGCTCCAGTTTTTTCGGAGGCGCTGGTGGCGAGCGTGATATTTTATACCCCTAAAGTTCACCAATTTATACCTCTGTAGAGCAGCTTGGGATTGGCTTTAACCTGATCTGGATCAGTTTATCCCGGATGTGAGTCTCTAGAGTGACTTGTATTTGTTGCGTGCAAATCAAGGGTGTGAAAATGACGGAGTCCGATGTAGCTATCGTAGGTGCTGGACCGGCGGGACTTTCCTTGGCGGTGATGCTCGCCCGCAAAGGGTGTCAGGTGGCAATTATTGAGCGCCAGGATAAGTCGGCGCTGTCCGCTCCCGTTGACGATGGTCGCGAGATTGCCCTGACACACAAATCCTACAAGCTGCTGCAAGAACTGGGGGCTTGGCAGAGATTATCCCCGGAAGAGATTAGCCCGCTAAATGCTGCCGAAGTAGTCGACGGCAATTCCCCTTCGACACTCCACTTTAGCCCGGGAGAGAGGGGGCCTCTGGGTTTTATTGTCTCCAACTCTGCAATCAGGCGAATCTTATATGAGACAGTTTTGGAGACCGAGAATATAACGCTGCTTGATAACTCGACCGTTACCGGGATGACATTGAGTGGTGCTGTGCGTCATCTTGAGTTGGCAGAGGGGGAGGGCGTGCGCGCTTCCCTGGTGGTTGCAGCCGACAGCCGTTTTTCTGAAGTGCGGCGCATGGCGGGCATTGGCGCCGATATGCGCGACTTTGGCCGAGTGGCGATTGTCGGCCCTGTACGCACCGAATTACCCCACGATGGTATTGCCCGGGAGTGTTTCCGCTACGGCTCGACACTGGCGCTGTTGCCTTTGCCCAAGGCAAATATTTCATCGGCCGTGGTTACTGTTCCCGCCAGTCTCTCTGCCCAGATTATGGCGATGGGTAATGAAGAGTTTGCCGGGCACGTATCCCGCGAAAGCGCGTCCCAGCTCGGCGGTGTCGAAGCTTTTGGTGAGCGCCACTGTTATCCATTGGTTGCGGTATATGCACATCACTTTTTCACTGAGCGCTTTGCCTTGGTGGGAGATGCCGCTGTGGGGATGCATCCAGTGACCGCACATGGATTTAATTTGGGCTTGGCCGGTGCGGATACTTTGGCCCGTCAACTGGATAGCGTTAGCCGTCTATATAACCCGGCCAAGCTGACTCGGGCCTTGGCCCGTTACCAGATGCTGCACCGGGTTGAATCCAAGCCGATTTACTCTGGAACTAATAGGGTGGTGGATTTGTTTACCGACGATCGCCTGCCGGCCAAGTTGCTGCGCAAAATGGTGTTGCGAGTCAGTGATCGCTTCCCTCCTATTCGAAAAGCAATAGTGCACCAGTTAACTCGCTAGCTTATTCAGAGGCGCCTTGAAAGAGTTTTACTCTTCGTTCTTTTTATAAAAAGTACATGTGCAAGAAAGAAGACGGTATATGGAAGTGGCCTGCTTGCGGGATTTTCTTCCTTTTCTATACTGATTTGCGAGATGGTAGAGACGGCTTTAACCCCCCGGTGAAAACAAATGCCAATTACGGCTTGACTCACCGGGTCAGCACCAATAGAATGCGCAGCCTCTTGAGTGGTTGGGCTGGTCCCGCCGCAGGGAAACAAAGATCAACCAGGCTTTGTTTCTTGGAGTTGTTGCGGGGTGGAGCAGCCTGGTAGCTCGTCGGGCTCATAACCCGAAGGTCGTAGGTTCAAATCCTGCCCCCGCTACCAATTTTACCTTCGGGTAAAATATTTGATTGCGCATTTGTTGTTGCGGGGTGGAGCAGCCTGGTAGCTCGTCGGGCTCATAACCCGAAGGTCGTAGGTTCAAATCCTGCCCCCGCTACCAACTTCCCTTAGGGGGACTTTGATTGCGCTTTCGTTGTTGCGGGGTGGAGCAGCCTGGTAGCTCGTCGGGCTCATAACCCGAAGGTCGTAGGTTCAAATCCTGCCCCCGCTACCAAATTTTGCATTCGTGCACACTGACTGCACGAATGTGCGGTCAAAGCCCCGTCAGGGGCTTTTTCGTATCTGCAAGAAAAGTTGCAGATATTTTTCGAAGTGGGCCGTAGGCCCATTTTTTGTATGTGGTGACGAGAATGGCGAGCAAACGCGAATTGCTGGAAGAGCTTCTGGCGCCGGTGGTGGCATCGCTGGGGTGTGAGTTGTGGGGTATTGAGTACCAAACCCACGGTCGCAACGCGCTGCTGCGCATTTATATCGACTCCGAAAACGGTATTTCCGTTGAGGATTGCGAGAAAGTGAGCCGCCAATCCAGTGCTGTACTGGATGTGGAAGATCCCATCAGTAGTAAGTACACACTTGAAGTCTCTTCCCCAGGGCTCGACCGCCCTCTTTATAAGCTGGCCCAGTACGAGCGCTTTATCGGCGCCCAGATTGAAGTTCGCCTGCGTATGCCTCTGGATGGGCAGCGTAAGTGGCGCGGACTGCTGGCCGGTGTAGAGGGTGATGAAGTGGTTCTGCGTGTAGATAGTGAAAACGAATACCTTTTGCCGATCGACAGTATCGAAAAAGCAAATATCATTCCCCAATTTACCAAATAACCTGTAGGAGCCTGAGCTCAGGCGATTTTGAGGCACAGTTGCATGAACAAAGAGATCTTGCTGGTAGCCGAGGCGGTATCCAACGAGAAGGGCGTTGACCAGGAGATTATTTTCCAGGCCATCGAAGCGGCATTGGCAACGGCCACGAAGAAGCGCTACGACGAAGATTCAACCATTGAGGTTATCATTGATCGTCGTTCAGGCGATTACGAGACTTTCCGCAGCTGGGAAGTGGTCGGTGATGAAGTCTTGGCTGAGTTGGGTACCCAGTTCACCCTGGAAGAAGCTCACGAAAAAGATGCTGACCTGAAAGCAGGTGATGTTTTCCGCGAGCAGGTGGAAAATGTAGAATTTGGCCGCATCGCTGCACAGACTGCAAAGCAGGTCATCGTACAAAAGGTACGTGAAGCCGAGCGCGCCAAGGTTGTAGACGAGTACCGCGATCGCGTCGGTGAGATGGTTAGCGGCACTGTGAAGAAGGTGACCCGCGACTTTATCGCTGTAGACCTGGGTAATAACGCCGAAGCGCGCCTGCCCCGCGATCAGCTGGTTGGTCGCGAAATTTTCCGACTCGGTGATCGCGTGCGCGCAATCCTGTTGGAAATCCAACCGGAAGCCCGCGGCCCCCAGCTGATGCTGAGCCGCTCCTGCCCGGAAATGATTGTCGAATTGTTCCGCATTGAGGTGCCGGAAATTTCCGAACAGGTAATCGAAATTAAAGGCGCGGCCCGCGATCCCGGTCTGCGTGCAAAAATCGCTGTAAATACCAACGACGGTCGCATCGACCCGGTGGGTGCCTGTGTGGGCATGCGCGGCGCGCGTGTTCAGGCGGTATCCAACGAACTGTCTGGTGAGCGTGTAGATATCGTTCTGTGGGACGAAAACCCTGCTCAGTTCGTTATCAATGCGATGGCGCCAGCAGAAATTGAATCCATCGTAGTGGACGAAGACACCGGTTCTATGGACGTAGCCGTAGCAGAGGAAAACCTCGCAATGGCTATCGGCCGCAGCGGTCAGAACGTGCGCTTGGCCTCAGAGCTGACCCAGTGGCAGATCAATGTCATGAGCAGTGATGAGTGGCAGAGCAAGCAGGAAGCCGAGTCCAGCTCCATCATGCAGGTGTTTATGGACCGCCTGGATATCGATGAAGACGTTGCCGGTGTGCTGGTTGAAGAGGGCTTTGCCTCTCTGGAAGAAGTAGCTTATGTACCCATCGAAGAGATGCTCGCAATTGAGGGCTTCGATGAGGATATCGCTGAGGAGCTGCGCGCCCGCGCCAAGGACACCCTGTTGACCCAAGCGCTGGCATCTGAAGAGAAGCTGGATGCATCTGAGCCCCAGGAAGACCTTTTGAATATGGACGGTATGGAGCGCCAGCTGGCATTCCAACTGGCCAGCCGTGGTATTTCCACAATGGAAGACCTGGCAGAGCAGGCTGTCGATGACCTGCTGGATATCGAAGGTCTCGACCAGGAGCGCGCTGCAGCGCTGATTATGAAGGCGCGTGAGCCCTGGTTTGCCGATGACAGCGGCGAAGAAGCTTAAATGCAGCGAAAAATAACTTACGTATAAGTAACCCCCTCCGACCAAGTGACTTTTAGGAGAGAGAATGGCCGAAGTAACAGTTAGTGAACTCGCCAAATCGGTTGGTGCCACCGAAGACCGTCTGCTCAAGCAGATGAAAGAAGCGGGTTTGCCTCACACTTCTGCAAACGCAGTCGTGTCAGACGAAGAAAAGCAGGTCTTGCTCAGTTTCCTGAAAAGCAGTCATGGGGAGCAGGGCGCCGCGCCGCGCAAGATCACCTTGAAGCGCAAAACCACAAGCACGCTGAAGACTGGCTCTGGCACCGGCCGCAAGACTGTGAATGTGGAAGTGCGCAAGAAGCGCACTTATGTGAAGCGCCCTCAAGCTGAGCTTGAAACCGTAGCAGCAGGCGAAGAATCGAGCAGCCCCGAGCAGGAAGCGGCAGTCGATGCCCTGCAAAATGAGCAGGAAAGACTGGAGGCCGAAGCCGAGCGCGCACGCGCAGAAGCTGAGGCAGAAGCTGCACGCCTAGCGGCGGAAGAAGAGGCGCTAGCCAAAGCCGAAGCCGAGGCGAAAGCCAAGGCTGAAGCAGAAGCGAAAGCCAAGGCCGAAGCAGAAGCGAAAGCCAAGGCTGAAGCCGAAGCGAAAGCAAAAAATGAAGTAAAAGCCGATCAAGATGCGGCTAAATCAGAGGATAAGACCGCGGAAAACGTAGTGAAAAAGGCAGAGCCCGCCGCACCAATCCGCTCAAGCTACTCCGACGATATCGAGGCAATGCGAATTGCCGCGATGGAGCGTCGCAAGCAGCAGGCTGAGCAGGAAAAGCGTGAACTTGAAGAGAAGAAAGCTAAAGTAGAAGCTGACCGACGCGCAGCCCAGGAAAAGAAAGAGAAAGCTGCACAGGCTGCACAAGCAGCCAAGGCTAAGCCAGCACCGGCAAAAAGTGCTGAGAAGACCTCTGAGGTCAAGCCAGCTCTGCGTCGCAAGCTGGAGGCAGCATCCACTGCTCCCGCTGAAGCTGATCGCTCTGAGGACGAGCCGCGCAAGCGTCGCGGTCGCCGCTCCAAGTCCGGCCCGAAAAAATCCAGCAAAACCGCTCTGTACGAACAGGCGCTGGAAGTATTTGAGGAAGACGAAGCATCCAAGCGCAGCACGCGCTCCCTGTCTCGTCCGACCTTGAAGGTTAAACCTACGCACGGCTTTAAAAGGCCCACGGAGAAACAGGTGTACGAAGTACAGTTGGGCGAAACCATCACTGTTGGCGAGCTGGCCAAACAGATGAATGTGAAAGCCGGTGACCTGATCAAGCGCCTGATGAAAATGGGCGAGATGGTTACTATCAACCAGAGCCTGGACCGTGAAACTGCACAGCTGATCATCGAAGAGATGGGCCACAAGGTGGTATTCCGCTCTGAGAGCGAGCTGGAGGAAGCGCTGGTTGCCGAGACCCAGGCCAGTGAAGGCACTGAGGTGTCCCGCGCACCGGTAGTTACCGTTATGGGTCACGTTGACCACGGTAAAACCTCCCTGCTGGACTACATCCGTAAGACCAAGGTGGCTTCCGGTGAGGCCGGTGGTATTACCCAGCACATCGGTGCATACCGTGTGAAAACCAGCCAGGGCGAGATCGCTTTCCTGGATACCCCGGGACACGCCGCCTTTACCGCAATGCGCGCCCGTGGCGCCCAGGCAACTGACGTAGTTATCCTGGTAGTGGCTGCTGACGACGGTGTGATGCCGCAGACTGAAGAAGCTGTGAACCACGCTCGCGCTGCCGGTGTACCGCTGGTTGTTGCAATCAACAAGTGCGACAAAGAAGCTGCCGATCCCGATCGTGTTAAAAACGAGCTGGCTGCGAAAGATGTAATTCCTGAAGACTGGGGCGGTGATACCCAGTTTATCAATGTGTCTGCACACACCGGTGAAGGCATCGATGACCTGCTGGAAGCGATTTCCCTGCAAGCAGAGATGCTGGAGCTGAAGGCCAAGGTCAAGGTACCGGCAACGGGTGTTGTAATCGAATCCCGCCTGGAAAAAGGTCGCGGTGTTGTGGCCACCCTGTTGGTACAGAACGGCGAGCTGAAGCGCGGCGATATCATACTGGCAGGTCAGAGCTACGGCCGTGTTCGCGCCATGACCAACGAGCTGGGCAAGCAGGTTAAAGAAGCTGGCCCCTCAACCCCGGTTGAGCTCCTGGGTCTGGACACCACACCCAACGCCGGTGACGAGTTCATGGTGGTTGCGGATGAGCGCAGAGCTCGTGAAGTAGCCGAACAGCGCGGTGACAAAGAGCGTCGCGAGCGCATGCAACGCCAGCAGGCGGCCAAGCTGGAAAACATGTTTGCGAACATGGAAGCCGGCGAGCGCAAAGTACTGCCGGTTGTTATCAAAGCGGACGTTCGCGGCTCCCTGGAAGCTATCCTGGGCGCACTGGCGGATATCGGCAACGAAGAAGTTTCTGTCAACGTCGTGTCCAGCGGTGTAGGTGGTATCGCCGAGAACGATATCAACCTGGCCCTGACCTCCGGCGCTATCGTACTGGGCTTCAACACCCGTGCTGATGTGGCTGCCCGAAAGGTTGCTGAGACAGAAGGCGTAGAGATTCGTTACTACAGCGTGATCTACAACCTGCTGGACGAAGTGAAGCAGGCGCTGTCCGGTATGCTTGATCCGGAAATACGCGAAGAAATCGTGGGTATTGCCCAGGTTCGCGATGTATTCCGCTCACCGAAGTTTGGCGCCATTGCCGGTTGTATGGTTACTGAAGGTACCGTCTACCGCAACAAGCCGATCCGCGTACTGCGCGACAACGTTGTGATCTACCAGGGCGAACTGGAATCCCTGCGTCGCTTCAAAGACGATGTGCAGGATGTGCGCAACGGCATGGAGTGTGGTATCGGGGTTAAGGACTACAACGACGTTAAGTCCGGTGACCAGATCGAAGTTTACGATATCGTTAAGGTTGCTCGCGAACTCTAAGGAGTTCCGCAGCGGATCGAGGATAAACCCGCGCGGTGCTAGCCGTGCGGGTTTTCCTGTCTTTAAACCGCCATTCTCAATAGGTAAACAATGGCAAGAGAATTTCATCGCGCAGACCGCGTCGCCGACGCCATGCGCCGCGAGCTGGCCCAGCTGATCCAACACGAGATTCGCGATCCTCGCCTGGGTATGATCAACGTCAATGATGTTGAAGTCAGCCGCGACTTAACCGTTGCTAAAGTTTTTGTCACCCTGGTGGGTGAGGATGATCGCAGCAAAATTAATACCTCTATCGAAGTGCTGAACAAAGCCGCCGGCTTTTTGCGCACGCAGCTCGCGCGCGCGATCCAGATTCGCACTATTCCCCGTTTGCACTTCCGCTACGACGAGACCTCGGTGCGCGGCCAGGCGCTGTCTGCCCTGATCGACAAGGCGGTTAAAGAAGATCGCAAACACCAAGACGACGATAGCGACTCCAACGAAGATTAATCCATGGGCCGCAGACCAAAATGGGGCCGGCCGGTTCATGGCGTGCTGTTATTGAACAAGCCCGCCGGGATTACCGCCAACGACGCCCTGCAAAAAGCCAAACGACTCTTTTTCGCCAATCGCGCCGGTCACACCGGAGCGCTGGACCCCCTGGCAACCGGTGTGTTGCCGATCTGTTTCGGCGAAGCGACCAAGTTTTCCCAGTACCTGCTCGATGCGGACAAGCGCTATCGCAGTACTTTTGTTTTCGGTATGACCACTGCTAGTGGCGATGCCGATGGCGATGTACTGGAAACTAAAGATGCTTCCGGTTTGACTGAAGAAGCCGTGCTGAAAGCGATGGAAGCCTTTCGCGGTCGCATCAAGCAAGTGCCGTCCATGTACTCGGCCCTCAAGCACAAGGGGCAGCCGCTGTATAAGTTGGCGCGCCAGGGCTTGGAGGTGGAGCGCGAGGCGCGGGAAGTAGAGATTTTTGAATTTGAACTGCTGAGCTTTACACCGGGCGCCCAGCCCCGTGCAGAAGTTGAGGTTCACTGCTCCAAGGGCACTTATATTCGCAGTATTGCCGAAGACCTGGGCCAGGCCCTGGGTGTCGGTGCCTATGTGGAAGAGTTGCACCGCAGCGCCGCCGGTCCCTACGTCGAGGCCGATTCAGTGACCCTGGATGAGCTCACAGAGGAGCGCGGTGAGGGAATGGCGGAGGAGTTGGATCACCACCTGTTATCGGTGGATTCTCCCGCCTCTTCGCTGCCCAAACTCACCCTTCCGGACGAGTCTGGTTACTATGTGCGTCAGGGGCAGCCGGTAATGGATTTGCAGGTCTACCGTATCGGTGAAGAAGGTGATATGGTGCGCCTCTTCCTGGAAAATGGCGATTTTCTGGGCGTAGGAGAAATTACTGACGACGGGTGCGTAGCGCCTCGGCGTCTGGTAAGCAGTACTTAAGCAGAAAACGCTATATTGGTGAGAGCCGATAGCGGTTGATGTGAGAGTATTGCAGTGGGCTATGTCCACAACAGTGAGTAGCTGGTCTGTAAATATGCACGGGCCAGCCGAATCTTTTAAAGCATATTACGACGAGGTTAATCGTTATGGCACTGTCTGCAGTAGAAAAAGCAGCAATCCTGAAAGAGCACGGCCAATCTGAAGGCGACACCGGTTCTCCGGAAGTCCAGGTAGCCCTGCTGACTGCCAACATCAACAAACTGCAGGGTCACTTCTCTGCGCACAAGCAGGATCACCACTCTCGCCGTGGTCTGATCCGCATGGTAAACCAGCGTCGCAAGCTGCTGGACTACCTGAAGCGCAAGGATCTGAACCGTTACGCACAGCTGATCGCTAAGCTCGGCCTGCGTCGCTAAGACCCTGGAATGCCCGCCTCTGGCGGGCTTTCTTCTTTAATGCTTGCTGAAAAGTGGCGCTGTTGTCACTTTTCGGCAGTTTCGCAACACAACCCCAGGGGCAAATATCCCGGCGGATGTGCTGCGTTTGCACCGGCCACCCGGGTCGGTAGCGGTACATCCCCGTATCGCTCTGGACTGAAGGTTTGGAACTTCTATCCAGGCAACCACTGTAGGGGTTACTGGAATGGGCCAGTAACCGTAAGGAAATAGGAAAAAAACTAGTGAATCCAGTAAGCAAAACTTTCCAATACGGACAACACCAAGTCACCATCGAGACCGGCCGTATCGCGCGCCAGGCTACCGGTGCTGCCCTGGTTAGCATGGGAGAGACTGTTGTCCTGTGTACTGTTGTCGGCGCTAAAGAAGCCAAGCCAGATCAGGGCTTCTTCCCGTTGTCCGTGCACTATCAAGAAAAAGCCTACGCGGCTGGCAAAATTCCCGGTGGTTTCTTCAAGCGTGAAGGCCGCCCGTCTGAAAAAGAAACCCTGACTTCCCGTCTGATCGATCGCCCGATCCGCCCGCTGTTCCCGAACGGCTTTATGAACGAAGTTCAGGTGATGTGTACTGTTCTCTCCGCTGAGAAGGACATGGACCCGGATATCGCTGCCATGATCGGCACTTCCGCAGCGCTGTCTGTTTCCGGTATTCCTTTCGCAGGCCCAATCGGTGCTGCGCGCGTGGGTTACACCCAGCAAGACGGCTACCTGCTGAACCCGGGCTACGAAGCTCTGAAGACCTCCGAGCTGGACATGGTCGTTGCCGGTACCAAAGACGCCGTACTGATGGTGGAGTCCGAAGCCCAGGAGCTGCCGGAAGACATCATGTTGGGTGCGGTACTCTACGCACACCAGGAAATGCAGGCCATTATCAAGGTTTGTGATGAGCTGAAAGCGGAAGCGGGCAAGCCCCAGTGGGACTGGCAGGCTCCGGCGGAAAACACCGAGCTGAAAGCTGCCCTGGACGCTCAGTTTGGCGAGAAGGTTGCCGAAGCCTACCGCATCACCAACAAGCAAGAGCGCAGCACCCGCCTGGCGGAACTGCGCAGCGAAGCCGCTGAAGCCCTGGCTAATGAAGAAATCAGCGCCGATCTGGTAAAAAGCTACTTCGGCAAGCTGGAGAAGAAGCTGGTACGCGGCGCTGTAGTGCGCGGCGAGCCCCGTATCGACGGTCGCGACAGCAAAACTGTACGTTCGATCGCTGTGGAAGTTGGCGCTCTGCCCAAGTCCCACGGCTCTGCGCTGTTCACCCGTGGTGAGACCCAGGCTCTGGTAGTGGCTACCCTCGGTTCCACTGGCGATGCACAGATCATCGACGCCCTGGAAGGTGAGCGCAAAGACTACTTTATGCTGCACTACAACTTCCCTCCCTACTCTGTAGGTGAAGCGGGTCGTGTAGGTGCTACCGGTCGCCGCGAAATCGGTCACGGCCGCCTCGCTCGTCGCGGTATCGCTGCAGTTCTGCCGAGCCCGGACAGCTTCCCCTACACTGTGCGTGTAGTTTCCGAGATCACTGAATCCAACGGTTCCAGCTCCATGGCTTCCGTATGTGGTTCCAGCCTGGCGCTGATGGATGCGGGTGTTCCGCTGAAGGCACCGGTAGCCGGTATCGCTATGGGTCTGGTGAAGGAAGAAGAAGGCTACGCGGTTCTGACCGATATCCTCGGTGACGAGGACCACCTCGGCGATATGGACTTCAAAGTAGCGGGTACCGCCTCTGGTGTGACCGCGCTGCAGATGGACATCAAGATCGAAGGTATTACCGAAGAGATCATGGAGACCGCTCTGGAGCAGGCTCTGCACGCGCGTCTGCACATCCTCGCGGAAATGAACAAGGTGATCGACTCTTCCCGTACCACCGTGAATGAGAACGCACCGCGCTACGCGACCCTGAAGATCCATCCGGACAAGATCCGCGACGTGATCGGTAAGGGCGGTGCGACTATCCGCTCCATCACTGAAGAGACCGGCGCCTCCATCGATATCGAAGATGACGGCACTATCAAAGTCTTCGGTGAAGACGGTGAGAGCCTGGAAGCGGCGGTAACCCGCATCGAGGAGATCACTGCGGAAGCTGAGATTGGCGCCATCTACGAAGGTACCGTGGTACGTATCGTAGACTTCGGTGCGTTCGTTAACTTCCTGCCGGGCAAAGACGGTCTGGTGCATATCTCCCAGATCGCTGAAGAGCGCGTAAATGCCGTAACTGATTACCTGAGTGAAGGTGAGAAGATTAAGGTTAAGGTACTCGACGTTGACCAGCGTGGACGTATCAAGCTTTCTATCAAGGAAGCCAAGGCCGATGCAGCTGCCGCTGAAGAAGCCAAGCAAGCTTCCGACGAAGCTTAAGTCTACGGACTGAAAAAACCCGGCTTTTAAGCCGGGTTTTTTTGTATCTGCCGAAGCGGAATTGTCGCTTATTACCGGTTTTCTATTAGAATTCTGGAAAAAAAGGGCAAAACATTGGACAACTTCTGGCTGATCGACATTCTCCTCACCCTCGCCGCACTGCTGATTGCCAATCAGTACTGGCGTCTTACCAATGCTCGCTTTCAATCAGCTGCACTCTTGGTGATGGCGGGCCTTCTATTTATCGCTGTCTCCGCGATTGTCGGTGCCTATCGCTACGGTATTGATCCCGGGGCAACCCAATTACACCGGGCTTTACTACAACTATCCGGGTTTAGTTCGCTGTTGCTAATTGGAATAGGGTTGGTTTGGGCACGTTTCGAGATAGGTATTGGACAGAGTACCCGGGGACCCGCTTATGTAGTGCTGGTGCTGGTATTGGCCTCGTCTATTGGCATCTCGGAAAGTGGCAGGTTATCGCCGCAGGAAGTGACAGAGGTATTTTCCGCCCTGGGGCTTCTATTGTGGTTGTGGGTTGCAATGATGGAATTGATGTCACCGCGACGACTATCGCCACCGGGTCCTTTGTTACTGGGGGCAGGGGCAGTAGTCATTGCAATGGATGGATTGTTTGTGGGTACCGGCGCTCCGCGAGTACTGGGCTTGGCGCGTACAAACTGGTTCCATCTGCTGCTGGGCCTTTCGCTGTTTTCACTGTTGGCTGCCCGCCCGTTATTTGAAAAGGAAAATAATTCAAATGAGTAAAGTTACTACTGAACTTCGCGGAGGTTGCCACTGTGGCGCTATTCGCTATCGGGCGCGGCACGAGCGCGACTCAGAGGAGAAACTGGTAGCCCATGCGTGCAATTGCTCGATGTGTGAGAAAGTGGGTTTTCTGCACGTCATTATTCCCGCTGAAAACTTTAAGCTGGAGTCTGGGGAAAAAGACCTGGATTGTTATACGTTTAATACGGGAGTGGCCAAGCACCTGTTTTGTCGCCATTGCGGCGTTAAGTCTTTTTATGTGCCGCGCTCAAACCCGGATGGCTATAGTCTTAATGCGCGCTGTTTTGATGAGAGACCCGGAGACTTGGAGGTGGAACCTTTCGATGGTCAAAACTGGGAGCAGAACGCCGCAGAGCTGGCCCATCTCAGTAAATAAGTCGCGCAAAGAAAGTAATACTCCAACCAATATCAGGTGATATGAGAGCCTATGGAAACTGGTCTGGTCTACGCTGTCTTACTCGATCGCAAAGGCTCGGGCCGGGAGCTTTCCTGGACCGAGGTGCAATCATGGCAGCCGAGCCAGGGGCTTCTCTGGTTGCACTTTGACTACGCCAATAGCAAGACCGTCGAGTGGCTCCAGCAGCACAGTGGGCTTACAACGACAGCGGTAGAGACCCTGTCAGCAAAGGCAGTTCGCCCCTGTGTAGCTACTGTGGAGGATGGGCTGATTTTGGCCATGTATGGTATTGAGAGAAAATCCAAACCTCGCTCAAAGGATATGATCGCCGTGCGAATTTGGGCTGAGAAAGACCGCATTATCAGTACTGGCCGACGAAAGTTACTTGCGGAGGATGATTTACTTTCCCGTTTGCGCAGTGGCTTTGGACCTCGTGGAACTGCAGCTCTGTTGATGTCGCTGGCTGATTTGCTGGTCTTGCGGATGTGTGAAAAAGCTGAGGATTTCGAAGAAAAAATTGATGAGTTGGAAAACCTGTTATTAGGTAAGGGGGGGGCGGAGCTATCTTCTTTATTAGTGCGTCTGCGCAAGAAAACTATCGTGTTACGGCGCTATTTATGCCTGCAAAGAGAGGTTCTGAGACGTCTACAACAGGAATCCTTACCCTGGTTTGATAAGCATAGTCACGCTCTTTTGGGTGAAGCAAATGATCGACTGCAAAGGCATATCGATGATATTGATACAGTGCGGGAGCGCGCCGCCATCGCCCAGGAAGAGTTGTTGAGCCTCACATCAGATCAGTTGAATAGCCGTATGTATGTGCTATCGGTGGTGGCTGCAGTTTTTCTGCCCCTGAGTTTTCTTACCGGGCTATTCGGGATCAATGTCGGTGGTATTCCCTGGGGGCAATCATCTCTGGGTTTTATTGCTTTTTGTATATTGCTGATCGTGGCATTGACTGGGCAGATCGCTTTTTTCTACTGGAAAAAGTGGTTGTAGTCATCTTTTCAAATATTCCAATTGAATAGTCTGTTTAAGCTAACTGGTTGCTAATCAGCCATTAAACCCTATAGACCTTACGATTCGATCAGCATTCGCCATAATGGTATAGGCGATGGTTGAACCTGCAATATCGGGAAAGTTGGCAGAATCCGTAATATGGACATTTTTAAAGTGTGCCGGCCTCCCTAAAAAGTCTGAACGGAATATTTCATGTTTTCCTCCCATCGGGAAACTGCCCCCAAGGTGGAAGCTTTTGCCTGGCGGTAGTACTGTGAGAAAGAAGGGGGGGACCATGCCAAGCCTTATCAGTGAGCGTCTTATTAAAGACTGCGTTCTTTGGGCGATTTCTCGAGCTCTCGTATTTTCAATTCCTCTTATTTCTATCGAAGAACTATCTGAGTGTTTATCGGTTAAGGTCAGCTCCAATGAATCAGAATCCTCAGAGGACATAAAACCCTGAATTACGTATAAGCGATCCAAGGCGACTTGCTTTGGGAAAAGGGTAGGAAGTAGAGATGTTAATTGTTCTTCAATAATTTGGCTTCGACCATAAAGTTGGAGGTGTATTTGTTCAGGGCTTATGTTTGGATTGTCAACTTCTAGAAAGATTTCTGCGAGGGTAAACTCAATCTCATAACGATACCCTTTGTAGAGAAAGAGGGGGAAGAAAAAATATTGGCTGTTTTTTATTTTGATTGGAGTATTTAATAGATTGAGGGATCTTGCCAGTATTGTAGTGGTGGCAAACTGGCCGGTTGCGAGAAAAACTTTCTGTGCGGTAATTTTTTTTATTTTGCTATTGGTTATATCAACTGCAATCACATCTACGCCTTGACTTGTTTCATGAATCTCCAAGACAAGAAGACCTTTATGTATGGTGAGTTTGTCTTTTTGTAGTTTTTCAAACAAGTATTTAGGGTTGAAAATAGATTGGTATGGGCATCCGTCAAAGCAGTGGCCGCAATATCTACATCCATACTCCCCCTTGCTTGCATCTACCGCTAAGCGGGCTCGACCAAATTCAATGCCATTCCTCTGGAGATTACTTTCAATAGCCTTCAATTTTTTCAATAAGAAATCTGTCGGCGCATTTCTTTTGATGGCAGTAAAGTTGTTAGGGAATAGTGGATACTTGTTGTTGAGGTTGTCTATCTCCGCACTTATAGGCATATAGCGGAGTACATTTTTGTAGGATGGCGTTAGTTCATTTAAGGAAATAGGCCAATTTGCTAGCTGACTTTCACTGTAGGGCATGATAGCTGCACCCCATACGTTCCCAAGCCCACCAAAGCCATGGGAAAATTCTGTATTACAGTTTTTTGTCGTAATGCTGAGAGGTTTTGGTACTCTGTATGGAAAGTCAGACCCAAATAGATATCTTCTTTCCAGGCCTTTTCGGGAGGCTGCTGGAGGTGGAAACAGTTTATCTTTGTCCTCCTGAGTCCATGCATCAACGTTTTTTTTGGATAAGATATTAACTTGGTATTTGATATCGTCTTCAAGGTCATATGAAACATCAACGACTTCAACTTCTTGCCCAATATCCTGCAATGCCTTGACCGTAGCGATACTCGCAGGACCACTCCCGATAACCAGATTCTTAATTCTGTCCACTGAAAGCCCTTCCCGCCAAGCATGTGTTTGTGCGTGGGTTAAAGTTCTCCTCAATAAGCAAAATTGTAGCTGGATTGTGTTTTCAGTCCGGTGTCGTTCACTTTGTCGGTAAATTGGTTAAGCCCCTTCCGATCCCCTGCGGAAGAGGCTGTGTGCCGCTCGTTTAGTGTTTAACCCATGAGAAGTCTACAAATACTGGGTCGTGGTCGCTCAGCCCTGTGTACTCTGCGGAGCCAATATAATAATTGGTTACGTCCAGCGTGTAATTGGGGTTGTTATTAATAACGACGGCATGATCGGTATCGTCCTGAAGTTCATCAGCACAGGCTTCCAAGCTGGTGTCGCTGCCAGATAGCATATATTGGCAGGCATGCTTGCCGCCGGTTTTGGCAAAAAATGCTTTCCAGGTTTGGTAGTTTGTACCGCGCCAGCCGTCGTCATTTTCATCAAACGCCATATTGAAATCACCGGCCAATATGACTGTGGCATTACTTGAGTGGGCGACGATCATATCGGCAATCTGGTCGAGTTGCTTGGCTTTGGCATTTAGGTCATCGTCTTGGTGTCCTGCATCCATATGGGTGTTGTACACATGGACATGGAAGTTTTTGGTTACTTCAACTTTTGCTACGGTAAAGCCTTTTTCGGTATCACAGTCATTACCTGCGCACTTATCAAAAGTTTCCTCCTCATAAGTGGCGAAGGTGTAGTCGTCGTCATCGCGATTATCTCGGTCAAACGGAAACTTGGAAAAGGTCAGCAGGCCATTGCCAAAGCTGGTACCAGTGCCTTTCCAGTGTTTGGAGCGATAGGGGACTGTATCGTTATCAAGCTTGTCGTTGTCGTCCAGATAGTTGGCTTTGGTTTTGCTCCAGGCCTCCTGCATCAACCAGAGGTCTTTGGGGTTGTTATCAAAAGTGTTAATAATCTGTTTGAAGTCAGATTTGCTGTTACCGCCAATACATTCCAAAAACCCATCCATGTTGTAGACGATCATGTCAAAGCTGCCTGAATTGGCATCGGCAAATTCAGTGTCACCGTATTCATAGCCGTCCAGGTCTTTTGAGCCGGTATCATCGACATCATCAATAAATTCAAACCAGTTACAGGAAGTAATTGCATCCCATACATCTTCAAAGTCTGCTGCTGCAGCGGGATAACTGAATAGAAACATGAAGGAAATAAATATTCTTTTTATCATTATTGCTCTCCAAATTTGTTATTACCGACGGTTTTGTAGTGGTGCCGAAAATTGGGGCGTTTCTCTGGCGGCCCCTTTGTTTTCGATGGAGGGGATGATGGATAGCGTAGATTACAAATTGGAGTAAAGGAGATTTTTTTTATTTTATTTTTCTGTAAGGGCGGCGCGATTTATTTTTTCATAAGGAAATAATAGAAATCACGAAAGTTGTATATTTTTATGCAGGTAATAATTGATTCGTTAGGCGGGTTAAGCAGGATCGGGAAGTATTATTTAGAGTGGTCTGAAGGCTGCAGAAAAGTTACAAAATTCTTTAGGACGGTTTAAATGGTTCCATCCGTGGAGCCAAGGTATCTAGTGAGCACAGGTAAAGGGATAGTTGATCGACGAGTGCTGGTTAACCAAAGATAGTGACCATTTGGCGGGAGAGGGCGGTTAAACGTCCATCGGCATCCCACAAGCGGGCCTGTATTACTGCGTAGCCATCCTCAGCCTGTTCCACTTCGGCCTCGTATTGCCACCAGTCAGAAGCGGTGCGCTCTGGGAGTGGCTCCATAAACTCCACTGTCCATGTTAATGAGCTGGCGGGAGCCGGCTCTTTCATCATCGGGAGTGTCGCCGGTGGCCAGGCATCGATCAGTGCGAGTAAGTGGCTGATACCAGTACGGCTCTCACTGCCATCCTTAAATCGTACCCAGCCACCTAAAACTCTCTCTTTCGCGCCGCTGAAAGGCAGGCCCCCACTAGCGATGCGGTAATCGAACTTCTGTGTGAACTCCGGCACTACACCTTCGATATAGGGCAGGGGCAGGCATTTATCCGGGGTGGGGTACTCCGGTGCTGAGGGACCTTTGGCGAGAACGGATGACTCCCTGCCGCGGCCAAAACTGGCGAGGCCCGCCAGCATAACGGCATCATCCTGATCGAGGTGCCCCTGCACCTGGGTGACAGAGCGGCCTGCGCGAAGGACATCCGCGCGGGTGTTAATCGCCCCTGGGGCAACAGGGCCTACGAATGAGGTGGTAAAAGAGCGCAAGCTGCTGTCAGAAGGCAGCTCTGAAGCCATCTGCTCATACAACATTGCGGCTACAAGGCCGCCAAATGTAGCCCGCCCCTGGGTCCAGCCTTCGGGCACAGAAGTGGCGCCATTGGTCGAGAGCCAATCCTGGATTAGTTGGTCGAAAGTCATAGTGTTACCGCTTGAGAGCGGCAGGTGGGACCTGCCGCAGAAAAATACCGGGTGAGAAGCACCCGGATGAGGGGAGTATTATTTAAATATGTGTTCCTCGCCGGGGAAAACGCCTTGTTTGACGTCCTCGGCGTATTTGCGCAGGGCCCCGGGAATATCCTCGGCCTCTACCAGGAAGTTTTTGGAAAACTTGGGGGGCTGTTGGGTGAGGCCCAGGATGTCATTGATTACCAGTACCTGGGCATCGCAGTCGCGGCCCGCGCCTATGCCGATGGTGGGCATGGATACGGCTTTGGTAATACGCTTTGCCAGGTCGGCGGGAACACATTCCAACACCAGCAGATCAGCTCCGGCTTCGTCGAGTTGTAGGGCGTCTTCGAGGATTTGCTTGGCGTGTTCTTCGTCGCGCCCCTGAACGCGATAGCCTCCCAGTTTGTGTACTGATTGAGGGGTGAGGCCCAGGTGGGCGCAAACGGGAATACCGCGATCAGTAAGGATCTTCACGGTATCGGCGAGCCAGGCGCCTCCCTCGATCTTCACCATATGTGCACCGGCCTGCATGATCCGGGTTGCATTCTGGAGTGCCTGCTCCGGGGTGGCGTAAGTCATAAACGGCATATCCCCCATAATCAGGGACTTCTTATTGCCGCGCGCGACCGCCTCGACGTGGTAAATCATTTGCTCCATCGTCACTGGCACGGTGCTGTCGTAACCGAGCACGGTCATGCCCAGGGAATCTCCGACGAGCAGTGTCTCAACCCCGGACTTTTGTGCCATCGCAGCCATAGGGGCATCGTAGAGAGCAACGGTAATAAACTTCTCACCATTCGCTTTCATTTTTCGCAGGGTTTGAACGGTTACGAGCTTTTCTAATTCAGAGGGTGCATACATAACAATTAACTTCCTGGGTTGTAATAGTGTCGGCCACTGGTGATCGTGAACAGATATTCGACCAGCTGTTGGTAGTCCTCTGGGCTATCGACAATGTCGATCTCCTCGGTATTGACGATGAGTAGAGGCGCCTCATCGTAAAAATGGAAAAAGCGGGTGTAGGCGTTGTTGAGGGTGGCGAGGTACTCATTGCTTATCGCCTGCTCAGCCGGGATTCCCCGATTGCGGATTCGGGCTTGCAGCACATCGAGGGGAGCTTGCAAATAGATCACCAGGTCCGGCTTGGGTGCTTCCAGGGTGAGATGTCTGTACACCTGCTGGTACAGGTGCAGCTCATCCTTATCCAGGGTGACCTCAGCAAACAGCTGGTCCTTTTCGATTAAAAAGTCCGACACCCGCACCGGCTCAAAGATATCGTCCTGCCGCAGTGCCTGGATTTGCTGTGATCGCTGGAGGAGAAAGTGCAGCTGGGTGGGCAGTGCGGCATTTTTGGGGTCCCGATAGAAGCGCTCCAAAAAGGGGTTCTCCTCGGGTAATTCCAACAGCGTGTCGTAATTGAATGTGGAGGCCAGCTTCTTTGCCAGTGTGGTTTTTCCCACACCAATATTGCCTTCCACCGCGATAAACTTAGGCGGTGTTTTATTAGACAGGTTGAGTTCAGCTGTGCTGGTCTCGGGTTTTTCGATAACCACTTGAGCGACTCCTCTTTGTCTGGGGTCTTCCCTGATGAGTTGCAAACGCAAAAGTACTATTGAGAGGGCCGCCCGTCGAGTAGTTGGGGAGCCTCAGTCGATCAAACCTTTTCCAGGCGGTTTTCCGGGCAGCCCTGTAAGAGTGCTGGAAGGGCTCCCAATCCGGGCAGTTCCATCGCGGGAGCCAGTTCAGAAAGGGGTAGCAGTACGAAGTTGCGCTCGGCCATGCGCGGGTGTGGGACCTGTAGGCGGGGCTCATCGATTTGAGATTCCCCAAACAACAGGATATCCAGGTCCAGGGTGCGGGCGCCCCAGCGGATGGAGCGCTCGCGCCCGTGGGACAGCTCGATAGATTGGAGCTGGTCCAGTAGTGCTAGCGGGGACAGTGCTGTTTTCAATGCTGCGACGGCATTGATGTAATCGGGTTGATCGCCGGGGCCGACCGGGGCGCTTCGGTAAAAGCTCGAACACCCCAATAATTCTGTACTGGGGATTCGTTCCATGGCCGATAGGGCGCTGCGCAGTTGTTTGCCGGGCTCTGCCAGGTTACTGCCCAGGCCGATGTATACCGTTTCCATTACTGTTCTGCTCTCGGCTTGCGACGGCGGCCGCGAGAGTTGCGGTTGCGGCGCCCACCGCTGCCTGTGCGCTGTAGCTTGCGCACCATTTGCTGGCGCTGCTCATCGTCAGCCTGTTGGAAGTCGGTCCACCATTTGCCCAGGCCCGCTTCAATCTCGCCACTTTCTTCCCGCAGCAACAGGAAGTCGTAGGCGGCGCGGAAACGGGGGTGTTCCAGCAAGCGCTGGGCCCGGCTGCCACCGCGCTGGGGCAGGCGCTGTTGCAGGTCCCAGATTTCCCGCATGGGGATTGAGAAGCGCTTGGGAATAGCGGTGTGGGCCAGCTGTGAACTGGTAACTTTTTGTGCCGCTTGGGCCAGCGCCGGCGCTGGCGGGGTACCCTTGGCAATCAGCTTTTGTTGCTCGGTGCTCACCGCAGGCCAGAGTAGGGCGGCGTAGAGGAACGCTGGGGTAACACGCATATCGGCGCGGATACGTTGGTCCGTGTTCCGCAGGGCTTGTTGGGATAGTTTCAGGGCCGCGTTGTTGGCCTCAATTTGTGCGGCGTTATCCGGGAACAGGTGTTGCCAGAGCTGGTACTGGCGCAGCAGCTCAAAGGTGCGCTCTCCGTGGCCACTCATCAGCAGCTTGAGAATCTCATCGAATAGGCGAGCCGGGGCAATATTGCGTAACAGTGGCGCCAGCTCGTGCAGGGGAGCTTCGGTCTTGCCTTCAATAGTGAAATCCAGCTTGGCGGCGAAGCGCACTGCGCGCAGCATGCGCACCGGGTCTTCCTTGTAGCGGACCTCCGGGGAGCCGATCATTCTAATCAGGCGCTTTTCAATATCCTCGACACCGCCGGTGTAGTCGTGGATTTCGAACCCTTTGGTGGTGTAGTAAAGCGCATTGACCGTGAAATCCCGACGCATGGCATCACTTTCCAGGTCGCCATAGACATTGTCACGCAGCAGCATGCCGTGTTCGGACTGCTTGGCCTCGTGGGTCTCGCCATCGCTGTGGTGACCGCGGAAGGTAGTCACTTCGATAACTTCACGGCCTATACGGGCGTGCAGGATGCGAAAGCGGCGACCGACAATGCGGGCGCCGCGAAACAGCACCTTGGCCTGCTCTGGAGTGGCGTCGGTGGCCACATCGAAATCCTTGGGGTGGCCGCCGAGCATCAGGTCGCGCACACCTCCACCTACGATATACGCCTGGTATCCGGCATCCTGAAGGCGCTTCATAACTGTTAAGGCCGCGCGGCTGATTTCTCGGCGCGAGATGCTGTGGTCGTTGCGGGCGATAACCCTGGGGCCTTTACTGGTCGGCTTGCGCCAGCGTTTGATACTACTAATCAGGTTGTTGAGCATACGGCTGTCTATGTTGACTGCTGCCATTTAGGGATGGCCGGGAAAGCCCCGCTGTGCTTGGCCACGCATTGGTTGGCGGCCTGTATAAGTGGTGGTCCCTCTGGGGAGATTCACGATGGCACTGCTGGAGCCTCTATACCTGGGCTACCCCAGGAGCGAGTCCGGAAAGGAGCCTCAGTGGCTGTTTATCCTCAGAGATCGGGACTCGCGGGCGCGATTCTAACACACGCAAAGGAATGCGCCCGCAATATGCGGGTGCCTGTAAGTTCGGGGGAAAAGAAATATGGGAATTATTATTACCAGTATGAAGGCAGCGGCTTCCTTGCGCTCTCAATTTGCTTTCAAGCAAACACCCTCTCCCAGGTACAGTTCAGTCAGTTTGCAACGCGCTTGTTGTTATTCTTATTCTTCTTGAGTTTTATTGTTATTGTTTATTGTTGTTCTTGCGGTTTTGGCCACTCATTGCTTTTATTGTCGGCCGCCCCATTATTTTTATTATGTTTCGCCCCACTTATTGTTAGTTGTTATAGGGCTTTTAACAGTCATTTATTTTTATTGTTGGCTGTTTTCAATTTTTGTACTAAGAGTAAAGCACTTAGTATGCCAACTTTTAAAAATCCTTATAAATCAATAGGTTGCGATCTTTACGAAATTTGACGGAACTTTTCCTGGAGCTATTGCGTTACGGAAGGTGCGAGATTTGTTACTTCTGGGTGGGTGTGGGTAACACTCTGGTTGGTAACCCCTGTGGGGGTGGGGTAACAAAGTAATGGAGGAGACTGGCAGGTGGGGGAGGAATGGGAGCAGGGGGCGGAAGCCCCCAGGGGATAGGGTTAGTTTTTACACTTCTGCGGCGGCGCTGCGGCGACTCTTCTTGCGGGGGATACCCAGCTTTTGGCGGCGTTCCCACAGGCATTTGCGGCTGACGCCGAGCTTCTTGGCCAGGTCCGTCTCACTCATGGTGTCCTGGTGTTCAATAACAAAGCGGGCGAAGTAGTCCTCCAGGGACAGGTCCTCGCGGGGGTCGGTGTGCAGGCTGCGTGGGCGAGGGATGCCATCGGCTTCTTCGATCGGTACCAGGTCCAGATCGATGTCCAGGGTTTTGTGGTCGATCTCACGGCTGTTCTTATCCGTCAGGATCACAGCGCGCTGAATGGCGTTTTCGAGTTCGCGCACGTTACCGGGCCAGGTGTAGGTGGTAACAGCCTGGATGGCTTCCGGTGACAAGCGCAATAAAGGACGCTCGATCTTGGTGCAGAACTTTTCCAACAGGTGCTCTGCCAGTGCTAGGACGTCTCTGCCTCGCTCGCGCAAGGGGGCAAGCGTCATTTGCACCACATTGATGCGGTAGTAGAGGTCTTCCCGAAATTTACGCTCCGCTGACAGCTGGCGCAGGTTGCGGTGGGTGGCTGTTACCAGGCGCACATCCACTTTGCGGGATTCGATCGAGCCAATTGGCCGCACTTCGCCCTCTTGCAATACACGCAGCAGGCGGGCCTGTGCCTCCAGGGGCAGCTCACCGATCTCGTCGAGGAACAGGGTTCCTCCATCGGCTGCCGCTACCAGTCCCTCGCGGGAACTCTGGGCACCGGTAAATGCGCCTTTCTCGTAGCCGAACAGCTCAGATTCAATCAGAGTGTCGGGAATTGCGGCACAGTTGACGGAGATCAGGGGTTTGTTGGCCCGGCGGCTCTCCTCGTGAATAGCCCGGGCAACCAGTTCCTTACCGGTACCGGTTTCACCGTGCACCAGGACGGTGGCGTCTGTGGGGGCAACTTTATGGATGCGACCGTAGAGCTCCCTCATCACTGGGCTGCTGCCAATCATGCCGGCAATAGTGCCGGTATTTTCTTTCTCGTTGACGGGCTGGGCGCGATTCTGCTCCGCTTTGCCTATGACCCGGCGGACGGTTGCGAGCATTTCGTCGTGATCAAAGGGCTTGGCGATATAGTCGGCGGCCCCCATACGCATGGAGTCCACCGCAGAGCGGAGGCTGGCGTAACTGGTCATGATCAGTACCGGAATATCACCGGCGTGCTTGAGCAGGTCGGTGCCCGGTGCGCCAGGCAGGCGCAGATCGGAGATAACCAGGTCAACTTCATTGAGGCGGTACTTGGTGAGCGCCTCCTTTACCGAACCCGCTTCACTGATTTTGTAGCGGTGCCGCTCTAAAAGCTTGCGCAGCGCCGTTCGGATAATGGCTTCATCTTCGACGATGAGGATGTGGCTCATATGTTACGCCTGGTTACAAAATGCTCAGTAAGCGCCTAGTTTTACCCGGGCGCCGTTTCGATGCAACTCAAAAACGGTTAATCGGGTTATTTTTGCACAAATAATGATCGATTTGGGTGTCCAACCATCTCAGTCTCCCAGGGGGAGTTGCACAATAAAGCGGGCGCCAGTCCCGGTTTCCGGGTTGGCGGGACTGACCAATTCCAGCTGGCCGCCGTGCTCCTCGACAATGCTGTAAACCATTGCCAGCCCCAGCCCCGTACCTTCGCCAGGCTCTTTCGTTGTGAAGAAGGGCTCCAGAATCCGTTCACGATGCTGAGCTGAAATTCCCGGTCCGCTGTCGGTGACAGAGACACAGGCGCTGCCGCTCTTGCGATAGCCCTCAATTACAATCTGGCCGCCATCGGGGCTGGCATCGCGGGCATTACTGAGCAGGTTGATAAACACCTGGATCAAGCGCTGGTTGTCTCCCGGGGCGATCAAGTCTTCAGGTACCCGATTCTCAAACTGGACCTCGGTCTTATCCCGTTGCAGGGACAGCAGGTTGACCGCCTCCTGTACGCAGGCATAGAGATCTACCGGGGCCCGCTCGCTGTCTTCCTGGTTGCCGCTGTGAGAGAAGTTGACCAGGGAGTGGACGATACGGCTGATGCGCTGGGTCTGGCTCAGGATCTGGTCGGCGGTTTCCAGGACTTCCGGATTGTCACAGTCGTACTGGAGGTTTTGCGCCAGGCAGGCGATCCCCGTGACCGGATTACCCACTTCGTGGGCTACGCCGGCGGCTAGGCGGCCCACAGAGGCCAGGCGCTCGCTGTGGATAAGTTCCTGTTCCAAGACCTGCGTTTCGGTAATGTCCTCCAGCAACAACATTTGTGCATCGCCGCGCTCGTCGCGGGAGCGGTCGCTGCGGCTGCGTTTTTGCCGCGCCTTGTGCAGGTTGAGCCAGTGGCTATTGCCGTCGAGGCTCACCTGTTGCTTAAAGCGGCTGGCATCGGTGGATAGGGCGAATTCCCCCAGCAGGCTGCGCCAGGGCTCCGCCAAGTATTCCAGTTTCGAGCCGATTACCTCGCTGGCACTGATACCGGTGAGGTCCTGCATGGCGTAATTCCACAGCAGGACTTCTCCGTCGCGCCCCAGGGAGCAAGCGGCCATCGGCAGCTCTTCCAGCATTTGGCGGTGATACAGACGCAGGTTATTGAGTTCTGCGGCCAAGCCGGTGAGCTGGTGCTTATAACGGCCCAATCGGGTCTCGATCAGGTGAATGTCTTTGTTTGCCGGCTGATCGCTGTTCTGGAACGGGAAGTGTCGATCAATAATTTGCACCGCCAGAACACGCCCCAGCAGGCCGGAGAGATTGGACTCCAACTTGTTGCGCAGTTGACGCAGGGCGTAGGGGCGGCGCTCGTTGTCCGGCAGATTGAGGGCGGCGAGAGCGCGTTTAACTTCTTTATTCGCAGTAGCGGCTCCGAGGCTTTCAGCCAAGCGCAGGCGAAAATCTGCGGCGGATTCCACATCCAGTCCCAGGCGCAGAGCCTGGGCGATGGTGTCGTCGCTACACAGGTCAGCGGCGTACTGCTCCAGGCTGCTGGTGCGGGTGAACAGAGATAGGCCGACAAATAACAGGACATTGACCCCCAGTGACAGGGTGGTGATCTGTGTCCAGATAGACATTCCCAGGGGAATTTGGAGGGAAGTGCCGGGCAGGGTGATGCCGGTAATCCCAAAAATTGACGGAATTAACAGGCCGCCCCCCCAAAGTAACATGCCCGCCAGCAGACCACCGACAAATCCGCGTCGATTGCCTCGCGGCCAGTGGATTACAGCAAAAATCCCAGGCAGGAACTGGAGTGATCCGATAAATGCCAGCAGGGCCAGATCCGACAGGGAGAGTCGGTTGTTGAGTAACAGGTAAAAGGCAAAGCCGGCAATAAATAGAGCGGCGATCAGCGCGCGGCGCAGCCACACCAGCTGCCGGTACATATTGTCCTCAGAATGCCAGCGGGTGCCGGGCAGCAGCCAGTGGTTCATCACCATGGTGGCGAGGGCCAGGGTGATCATGATTAGCGCGCCAGTGGCTGCTGACAGGCCGCCGATAAAGGCCAGGGTGGTGAGCAGTGCCGAGCCACTGGCGCGGGGTACCGCCAGCGAGAAGTACTGCACCGGGCCGGCCACATCCAGGGCAAAGCCCGCCCACATGATGGGGAAGATGGGCAGGGCCATCAGCAGCAGGAACAGGGGGAAGCCCCAGCTGGCGGTGCGCATTGCCTGTCCGGTAGGGCGCTCGGCAATACTCAGGTAAAAAATATGTGGCATAGCCACGGCAGTGGCGATAAACACCAGTAGCAGGGTATGGGATGAGCCCTGCTTGATGGGGGTGTAGAGCAGCTGGTGCATATCGGGGTTCTTCAGCAGCCACTCATCCAGGCCGGAAAACCCACCGAAGACGCCGTAAATGGCATAGCCGCCCACAGCGGTGAGAGCCACCAGTTTTACCAGGGACTCCAGGGCCATGGCACTGGCCAGGCCCTCGCCACGCTCGCGGGTGGCGCCGTACATGCTGGTGAATACCGCTAGCAATACGCAGTAGAAAAATGCGATTAAATTTTTGCTCGATACACCGCTGTCCGGCAGTGCCAGGGCAGCCACACTATCCCGCGATAAAAGGGCCAGGGTCTCAGATACTGCCTGGATTTGCAGGGCGATCAGGGGGAGCAGCGCCAACAGCATAAACAGGGTGGCGAGAGTCCCCGCCTGGCGGCTGTGATAGCGGAACACCAGAAGATCTGCCGGGGAGTACAGCTGGTAGCGCTGTGCCAGGCGCGCCAGTGGTTCCAGGGCTACTGGCGCAAACAGGAACATGGCGCCGGTGCCCAGATAGTAGGCGAGTACCCCGTAACCATATTGCCAGGCCAGGTCGACGATACCGTAGAAGGTCCAGGCCGATAACGATACGCCCAGGGAGAGCACATAAACCAGTGGATGCCGCACCCAGCGGGAAGGCAGCCAGCCCTTGGAGGTGGCGAAGGCGACAAAAAACAGGGTGGCGATATAGGCCACTCCCACCAGGGCAATGTGGGCAATATCAAAGCTCATTCGATTTGCGCCTCCACTGGATAAAAATCGCCAGCAGGATCAGCACGAACCAGAGGATAAAAGGCCGGTACCAGGCGCCGACGGGATTGATCATCCAGGTGAAGATGGTGGGGGAGAATACATAACCCACCAACACCAGCAGAATTAATAGTGTGCGGTTACTCATAGATCGCCTTGAAAACCCGCTAGAGAAATTTGTTGCCCGCGCACTGTACCGGTGAGAAGTCATCCCTGTGTAATCGTCAACGCGGGTTATCAGCCGGACCCCTAAGGGCGGCTGGCGCGGAAATGGTAAGTGCAGCTTGGAATCAGTGCAATTGGCGGTTGCGCATATCTATCTGGTGGCGGCGCCAGCGTGCGGTAGCCCACTTGAGAATATGCTCGGGGGATTCTGTTGGGGCAGTGTTTGGCAGTTTGAAGCCGAGGAACTGTAAAGCCTTACAGAGGTTACCGGAAGCCATGTTGTCGTCGATAGCCGGCGCGTGATTTTGTTTGCTGAGTTTTTGCCTGTCGTCAGGGCCCATCACCAGCGGCAGATGGCCGAACTGGGGGGGAGTGGCGCCGAGGATTTTATGCAAGCGCTGTTGTGCACCGGTGGTATCCAATAGGTCTGAGCCGCGCACCACCTGGTTGACCTGTTGGTCGATATCGTCGACAACGACTGCCAGTTGGTAGGCATAGAGGCCGTCGCGGCGCTTGAGAATCGTGTCTTCGCGGATGAGCTGCCGTTGCTCTCCATGCCAAATATCCACAAAGCCTTCCTCGCCGCCTGCGCATTGCAACCGCAGCGCTGAGGGTTCGCTCACATCGTATTTAAGGCGACAGAAGTCGTTCGCATGTCCACCATTTTTCTTAATCTGGCTGCGTGAGCAGTCGCAGGGGTAAATAAGTTGCCGTTGGCGCAGTGTGGACAGGGTTTCCTCGTAGAGTGCGTAGCGCTTGCTCTGCCATTCGACGGGGCCGTGCCAGTGCAGTCCGTGGGCTTCCAGGGATTTCAGGATGCGGGTTGCCGCGCCGGGCTCTTCCCGGGGAGGGTCGAGGTCTTCCATGCGCAGGAGCCAGTGTCCACCATGGGCGAGGGCGTCGAGGTAGCTGCCGACGGCGCACACCAGTGAGCCGAAGTGGAGCGGTCCACTCGGGGAGGGTGCGAAGCGACCAATATAGGGAGTTGAGCTGTTCAAAATGAATAGGGGCGATACATTGATCGCCCCCTCCGAGCAGGGCGATCGCAAGCGAACGCCGTGCCGCTATCGGTTGTGGATCAGCCGGAGATCTGCCGTTCCTTGATTTCCGCGAGGGTTTTGCAGTCCACGCACAGAGTGGCGGTTGGACGGGCTTCCAGGCGGCGAATGCCGATATCAACACCACAGGCTTCGCAGAAACCGTAGTCATCCTGGTCGATAAGCTCCAGGGTGGCATCGATCTTCTTGATCAGCTTGCGCTCGCGATCGCGGGTGCGCAATTCCAGGCTAAATTCTTCTTCCTGGCTGGCGCGGTCTGCGGGATCGGGGAAGTTTGCGGCCTCGTCTTTCATGTGGGAAACGGTGCGGTCCACTTCCGCCATCAGCTCGGCCTTCCAGGCCAACAGCAAGTTGCGGAAATGCTCCTGCTGCTTCTCATTCATGTACTCTTCGCCCTGCGTCTCCTTGTAGGGCTCAAAGCCGTGCAGAGATTCGGTGCTCGCAGCAGTTTTGGGCATAGTCGTTGCCTCTCTTTCTATACGGGCCCCCCTTTATGGGGGCGATACCACCAAATTCAATCTAGCCTAGACCGGAATCTTTCTAAGTGATGCTTTTTTCACCTATCAAATTCGCTGCGGTGTCAGGCTAATCCTGTTCTCGGTACCGATACCCCTGGCGACCGAGAGCGAGGAAGCTATCAAATCTGCGCGATTCGCGCCACAAATAGTTGTCTGCTATTTTGTGGCGCCTGAAGTTACAGCCAAGTGGTCCAGCCCGTGAAATTTACCCCCCCGTTGCAAAAGGCAACACTTTTGCGCCGATACAAGCGCTTTCTCGCCGATGTGGAATCTGCCAGTGGCGAAGTGTTTACCATCCACTGCCCAAATACGGGGTCTATGAAGAATTGTTGGGTGGAGGGGGGAGACTGCTGGTACTCCGATTCTGGCAACCCTAAGCGCAAGTATCGCCACACCCTGGAAATCTGTACGACCCCGGATGGAGCCCTGGCGGGGGTTAATACAGGCCGCGCCAATGCTCTGGTTGAAGAAGCCATTCTGTCCGGCGTAGTCAGCGAGTTGCAGGGCTATGAATCCCTGCGCAGGGAAGTGCGCTATGGCGAGGAAAACAGCCGTATCGATCTGTTGTTGTCCGGCGCCGATGGGGACTGCTACGTAGAAGTGAAAAATGTGACCCTGGCAGATGGGGCGCAGGGTTACTTTCCCGATGCGGTAAGTACCCGGGGCGCCAAGCACCTGCGCGAACTGCAAAAGCTGGCTGAGAGCGGTGTGCGGGCGGTACTTTTTTACTGCGTCCAACACAGCGGTATTGAGACGGTGCAGGCGGCGCGGGAAATTGATCCCGCTTATGCTGAGGCCCTGGATTCCGCTGTCGATGCTGGTGTGCAAGTGCTTGCATACCGCGCGAAGCTCGGTGCTGAAGGTGTCGAGCTAGAGGAGGCCCTGCCTTTTCTCCCGTGAGGGAAAGGCAGGGGGCTGTCAGTCGGCCAGTAATGCGTAGAGACCGTCCTGTGCATATTCCAGCGGTACTGGGGTCAGGGCATCACCAGTGCAGGGCCCGGCGATACACTCCCCAGATTCAATCAGAAATAGCGCGCCGTGGGAGGCGCACTGAATAAGTGCGCCATCGGGATCGAGGAACTGGTCTTCCTGCCAGTCCAGATTGATGCCCCGGTGAGGGCAGGTGTTTTTGTAGGCGTAGACCTCGCCATCTTTCATCACAGCAAACACATTGTCAGTGCCGGCGGCAGTGTCTCCGAGGGAGAACCCTTTGGATTGACCTTCGCTTAATTCGTCATAGCGACACAGGAAGTACTTCTGCATAGATTATCGGCTCCCGGCCTAATTCTTGTTCAGGGCGCAAGCGCCTGCTTATTCGGGTGCCGCGAGTCTAATGGACGTGTAGCGAATTGTCCCGTCACGCAGTATGCCGATAGTGATTTCGTCACCGGCTCTGTGTTTTTCCAGGGCATTGAGCAGATCGTCGTAGCTGCGAATCGGCTGCTGTTCTATTTCTACAATCACATCGCCCAATTCCCAGCCCCCACCCCGGGTGCGGTGGATACCGCGCAAGCCGGCTTTCTCTGCGGGAAGCCCGGGAGCGGTACGCAATACGGCGACCCCTTCAAAGCCGTAGCGGCTACTCCACTGGTCCGGGGCGGATTCGATACCAATAATCGGGCGTACCAGGCGGCCGTGATTGATCAGTTCCGGCACAATTTTTTTGACCGTATCCACTGGAATCGCAAAGCCAATACCGACACTGGCGCCACTGGGACTGTAAATAGCGGTGTTGACCCCGATTAAACGCGCTTGGGAATCCAGCAACGGGCCGCCGGAGTTACCTGGATTAATAGCCGCATCTGTTTGGATAACATTGCGAATGGTGCGGTTGTTGGCGGCTTCAATTTCCCGCCCCAGGGCGCTGACCACCCCGGTGGTGAGAGTGGTATCCAGGCCGAACGGGTTGCCGATAGCCAGTACTTTGCGGCCTACCGCGAGATTGCTGGAGGTGCCCACAACCAGGGGTTTTAGCAACTCCCTGGGAGCGTTAATTTTCAGAACTGCCAGATCCTTTTCCGGTGCAGATCCCACCAATTCGGCCGGCCACTCGCTGCGATCCTGCAAAGTAATAGTGATTTGCCGCGCACCCTCAATGACGTGGAAATTGGTGACAATATGGCCCTGAGTGTCCCAGATAAATCCGCTGCCGGCGCCTTTGGGCACTGAGTGGAGGCGCAGGGTCCTGCGATCCCGCACCAGGGTTTCATTGGTGACATAGACCACTGACGGACTGGCAAAATTGAACACCTGCATGGTGTTGCGCTCGTCGTCGGTGGCAAAGGTTTCCGCCTGTGCAGATATTGCTGGCGTAAGCAGTAAAAAGACTGAGATTAAGCTGGTGCGTAGAGTTTTAAGTAGAGTCATTAATACAATCCTCCCTTTGAACTACCGGATTGGAAGAGACGTCTGTAACTGTCGTCTTCCTTTTTGTTTGTTGCTGTTTTGAAAGTGTATCTTGTTTGCAATCGTTATGCGGTGTTGGCTGTTTATTGGGGGCTGCTGGCGAGATTTAAAGCTGGGGGCTATGGATCTCGGAACTCACTTTGGCTGAGCGTCGCCGACTGCTGCTGGAGCAATGAAATTTCTGCGGTGGGATTAATGATGACATATGCGCTAGTTTTGTCTCGTAGTACAAAACCTGTTTCGGCCTGTCAGGTTGCCTCTCCATAGGCCTGGAGATTAAAAAACAGTACCAGATTCCGGACCGTTGTTACCTTGCCGTAATAGGGATTGCTTTAATAGTTCTCAAGACTTCGCTCGGTTCTTTGTGCAATTTCCTCAATAATTAAGTCCAGATCGAAATCATCTTCATCCAGTTTCAGGGTATTAAAGAAATCATCTGATGCTTGAATTGGGATCTGCTTTTTGGTGGGAAGTGCTGCTTGTACTTGCTCATACACCGCTCTAATAATCCATGTGTCTACAATTTTGCGATCAAACTCCCGGGCAAATTCACAAATGGATAAACCTTTGCGGTTGTTACATAGTCGTTGGAAATGCCTGTCAATTTTGCGCTGTTCGACAGTGCCCCAAATTATGGCCAATAATGCTAAGCCAGCTAAAGATAAAAAGAACATTGGCTGGTAAATAAGGAGAGCTAGCACTGCTGCGAGAAAAACAAACAACGTAGCTTTACTTGCTTTTTCAGTTTTGTATTTAGGCATAAATCTTGATGCTTTTCTCATGTTTTTATTATTGCTCCAGTTTTGGTAGTTTTAGCTTTTGTTCCAATTGAACAAAGGTTTTTTCTGTGTAGGGGCCAAAAACAAACTCGGAAGAATCTGCAAATTTGTGGTCTTGAAGTCGATCTATGTAATAGTAAGCGCAGGCACCCTCAGGGCAAGCGTAGACTGAGACGAACATCTCGTTTGCACTGATATGCTGTGGCTTATCGATACGGCGGATGTAGGCATCGTCCCCCAAATTAAAACCAAGGGCTTTTTCGCCATCTATCCAATAAATCTCGTAAGGGCCATCACTCCATGAAGGAGAACACCCAATTAAAAATATGGCAAAGAGCAGTGGGATGTACTTCAGGACACTTCTTTGCATAAATGCTTTTACTTTGCATCCGTCCACATAGAAAGTAACTACGTTTTAGTGGCAGCTCTGTGAGAAATTGAAACTACAGCTCTGATCACTTATCTATCCAATTAGACACTAATTACGGAAGTTTTGCAGGGCGAGAATACGATCATCCAGTGGTGGGTGCGTAGCCATAAGCGCTCCCATGCTACCGAATATACCGAAGGCTTTCATATTGCCGGGTAGGGGTTCCTCGTGGCCGCGATCGGACTCCACCTTGAGCCGTTGTAGTGCGGCAATCATGGATTGAGGACTGGCCAGTGTGGCACCGGCATGGTCGGCTCGATATTCACGGCGGCGACTGAACCAGGCGACAATCATCATGGCGAAGAAGCCGAATATGATGTCCATAACAATAGATGTGACAAAATAGCCGATGCCCAATCCCTCTTCGTTGCGCAAGATAACCCGGTCTACGAAGAACCCAACCAAGCGGGCGAGGAACATCACAAAGGTATTTACCACGCCCTGGATCAGTGCCAGCGTCACCATATCGCCATTGGCCACGTGACCAATTTCATGGCCAATAACGGCGCGGGCTTCCTCTCGGCTGAAGCGCTGCAACAGACCGGCACTGACAGAGACCAGGGCGCTGTTGCGATTCCAACCGGTGGCGAAGGCATTCGCCTGGGGCATTGGAAATATCCCCACATCTGGCATACCGATGCCCGCTTTGCGGGAGAGTTCCCGTACGGTTTCTACCAACCACTGTTCATCGGCACTGCGGGGCTGCTCGATAATTTGTGTGCGGGTACTGACCCGTGCGATGGTTTTCGATAAGAGCAGGGAAATAAAAGACCCGCCAAAACCAAAAATTGCGCACATCAGCAACAAGGCGCCGAGGTTGAGATCGACACCGTTTGCCTGAAGAATTCCCCCAATTCCAAAAATATTGAAAATAATGCCAACCAATACAAGGACAGCAAGGTTGGTCAGCAGGAATAGCCCAATGCGCAACATCGGATCTCTCCTTTGAGTGAGTGTCTTTACGGAATTATTCCGTGGCTCCACCGGTAAGTTTAGATAGGGTTGGCGCAACTTGCCTTACTGTAGACCGGCACAGCTTGGCCTGCTGTGCCGAGTCCGTCGAGTGCGTGTGTCTGCGACTCTTTCCGCGGTGTTTGAGGGGAATTGCTAGTCAGAGTTTTGGGTGGCAAGGAGGCGGTCGACCTCGCTGGTGAGGTGTTGTTTCAGCTCCGGCTCCAGGTCGTTCCAGTGCACATCCATCAGGGCGCCCTGAAGAGCGTAGAGCATTACTTTGGAGGCGTTAATCCCCCGGTTGCGAATACTGATAAAGGCCTCGACAGGCCCAACCCTGCGCAGATCATCGTGGGAGCGAATGCCAATAGAGTGGAGAATATTGACCGAGGCCAGGCCCAGGTTTTTTAGTTTTAATAGTTCTGATTGACTCGGGTGCATTCGGTTTTCCCTACCAGTTTGAGCGTCCGTTGTCGCAGCCAACCCCTCGACTGCGGCTTTGAACTTAACATAAATTAACAGGTGGCTAACAAACATTACCGCCAGATTATTGTGCGGCGCGCCTGCTTTTGGTGCCCCTGCTTTGGTGCCATAGTTAAGGGCGACTATCTGCGCTCTGTTAAAGTAGGCATAGCCTGTTGAATAATTTAGCCTGCCCTTTGGAGTTAGCCTAATAATGAGATGCAAATGTTATCGACACCGCTGAAGCGTATGTTGTTTGGACTCGGCGATGAGCATGTCATTGTCGACCCAGCTTCTGACCAGCTTTTACACCCCGAAGCCTTGATCGCCTTCCAGCGCTTGAGGCGGGATGCCCGTGAAGAGGGGTTTGCCCCTAAAATCGTTTCCGGTTTTCGCGCCTTTGACCGACAACTGTTGATTTGGAATGCCAAAGCACAAGGTCACCGCCCGGTTCTTGATAGTCACGGTACTCCCCTGGATATTGAACAGTTAAGCGAGCGGGGGCTGATCTTCGCCATTCTGCGCTGGTCCGCATTGCCGGGAGCATCCCGTCACCACTGGGGTACCGATTTCGATATTATCGATGCGGCGGCAGTCCCCGCTGACTATGCAGTCCAGCTCACTCCCCAGGAGGTGGCGGACGACGGAGTTTTTGGCGCCTTCCACCGCTGGCTGGATAACCAAATCAGCACGGGTAATAGTTATGGGCTGTTCCGGCCCTATGCAGAGGATCGCGGCGGAGTCGCACCGGAACGCTGGCACCTGAGCTATGCCCCCAGGGCCCGAGAGCTTCAGGAACTTCTCAGCGTGGAGCGCCTGTCCGAGTTGCTACAAGAGTCAGAACTATCCCTGGGCACTGCGGTTTGCGAGCACCTTCAGGAAATCTATACGCGCTATATCTGGGTTCCGGATCACTGCTACCCCCCATTTAATGGGCAACTATAGCGGCCTGTTGAGATAGGTTGGTTACAGTTTATTACCACCTCAATGGGGGGTGGCAAGAAAGCTACTTTGCAATGGAGGCTTCCTCTTGAAAGGGGCTAGTGATCCTGCCAAGCTGCGCCGCAGTGAATGCCCTGGGAAATATAAGGGAGATGAATTATGGGTGAGGAAGCGGCCGTTCAAGGGCAGCGGGATATTTGGCAGGCGATGCGGGCTGAAGCCTCAGAGGCGGCTGCTGGCGAAGCTATCCTGGCAAGTTATTTCCACAATACCATTTTGCGCCACAAGTCTCTGGGTGATGCTATGGCGGATCACCTGGCTTCGGTGTTGGAGCACAATGCCCTCACGGCAACCGCACTTCAGGAAGTGATTGCCACGGCTCTGGCTAATGATCCGAGTATTTCCCACTGTATGAGCGAGGATATTTGCGCTTGGTATGACCGGGACCCGGCTTGCGACCAGTACCTGACGCCTTTCCTGTATTTTAAGGGTTTTCACGCCCTGCAATCCCACCGGATAGCGCACTGGTTGTGGAATCAAGGCCGCCATACCTTGGCGCTCTATTTCCAGAGCCAGGTATCGGAACAGTTCTCGGTGGATATCCACCCAGCAGCGCGATTTGGCTGCGGGATTATGATCGATCACGCCACTGGATTAGTGGTGGGGGAGACCTGTGTGGTTGAGGACAATGTCTCGATTCTCCACTCGGTGACATTGGGCGGCAGTGGCAGCGGCAGCGGCGATCGTCATCCGAAAATTGGC
This sequence comes from Microbulbifer maximicatervae (SeqCode), assembly GCF_052467325.1. Lineage (NCBI taxonomy): Bacteria > Pseudomonadati > Pseudomonadota > Gammaproteobacteria > Cellvibrionales > Microbulbiferaceae > Microbulbifer > Microbulbifer maximicatervae (SeqCode). The sequence continues at coordinate 2,788,656 of NZ_CP174310.1, read as the reverse complement.
CCCGGAGTGATGATTGGCGCCGGTGCTAAAGTATTGGGTCCGGTTAAGGTGGGAGAGGACGTCAAAATTGCCGCCGGTAGCCTGGTCTTGCACGATGTGCCGGCCCATACAACCGTCGCCGGTGTTCCCGCCCGCCAGGTAGGAGGGCGTGTAGAAGGGGCTCCGGCTTATACCATGGACCAGACTCTGGATTCGGAAGAGTAACTCAGGGAAATATTATTGATGTCGCAATCTGCCTACAGTTTGGTTTTTCGCGGTGATTTGGTGGCGGGTTTTACCGCCGGTGATGTAAAGGCCAGTATGGTGCGCCTGTTTAAAAGCAATCCCCAGGCGATAGAGAAATTATTCAGTGGGCGCCCGCTGGTACTGAAGAAAGGGTTATCTCTGCCCCAGGCACAGAAGTTTCGTGCAAACCTGGCCAAAATAGGCGCACAGGTCACTATTAAGGACGAAAGCAGCGGCGCAGCTGTTGCTGAGCAAACCAAGCCCAAGATGGAAGCTGCGGCTAGCCCGAAGTGGACCTTGGCGCCCATGGAGGGAAACTTGGTTAAGGAGCACGAACGCAAGTCGGTGGAACCGGTCAGCGTTGAGGTAGAGCACCTCAGTTTACGTGCAGCGGAAGGCCAGCTTCTGGATGAGAGTGAGCGCAAAGGGGAGGAGCTATCTCCTGTCTCTGTTCCCAATTGGGAAGTTAACTGACAGGGTCTCTCCTAACAGGCAATAAAAAACCGGCACTAGGCCGGTTTTTTATTGCTCAGAGTCTGCTGAAAGAAGAGGGGATTAGCCTTCTTCTTTCAGGTAGCGCTCGCGGGAAGCCATAACTTCTTTGCGTGCAGCTTCGGCGTCAGCCCAGCCTTCTACTTTAACCCACTTGCCCGCTTCCAGGGCTTTGTAGTTTTCGAAGTAGTGCTCGATCTGCTTGATCAGCAGCTCGGGCAGGTCGCTGATTTCTTCAACGTGATCGTACAGCTTGGTCAGCTTGGTGTGCGGTACGGCCAGCAGTTTGGCATCAACACCGGATTCGTCGGTCATGTTCAGAACGCCAACAACACGAGAGCGGATTACAGAACCAACCATTACCGGGTAAGGCGCTACAACCAGCACGTCCAGGGGGTCACCGTCTTCAGACAGAGTCTGGGGCACGTAGCCGTAGTTTGCTGGGTAGAACATCGGAGTGGCAACGAAGCGATCCACAAATACTGCGTCAGAGTCCTTGTCCACTTCGTACTTGATCGGGTCGTGGTTGGCAGGGATCTCGATGATTACGTTGATATCGTTGGGCAGTTCTTTACCTGCCGGGATCTTTTCGAAGCTCATTGCTGGTCCTGAATGAATAGATAACTGAAAATCTGGAGCGCGGATTATATATGCTGAGGGGCTCGGCTGAAAGTCACGCCTGCGCCGGGTTTATGGCGTCGAAGCTCGTCTGGCGGGTCTATCCTGTAACTCGGAGATAACAACAACGGGGCAGGACCAGTCATGGTAAAGGCACGGGAGGTAAAAACCGCTCAGGAGGCCCGCGCAATTGTCGAAGAACGAGGCCTCAGTCATGTCAAAGTGGGCTTATTCGATACCGATGGTGTAATGCGTGGCAAATATATGAGCCGCGCCAAGTTCCTCTCATCCCTGGAAAAGGGCTTCTCGTTTTGCGATGTGGTCCTGGGCTGGGATGTTAAGGATCAGCTCTACGACAATACCCGCTATACCGGTTGGCACACCGGATATCCAGACGCTCCGGTCCGCATTCTTCCAGAAAGTTGCCGGGATGTACCTTTTGAAGATGACATGCTGCTATTTCTCGCCGAGTTTGACGGTCGCGCCCAGGCGTTGTGTCCCCGCGCAGTTCTGCGCAGGGTAATTGAGCGCTGCCGCTCACTGGGATTTGATCCCTATGCCGCCCTGGAGTACGAATTTTTCCTGTTTGATGAAACGCCCGAGTCAGTGCGGAGCAAGGGTTTCCGCAACCTCAAGCCTTTTACCCCTGATGTGTTTGGTTATTCCATACTGCGAAATTCTGTCCACGGTGAGCTGTACCGGGAAATCCTGGAACTGAGTGAGCGCATGGACTTCCCCTTGGAGGGCTTACACACAGAAACAGGTCCGGGAGTTTTAGAGGCGGCTATTGCAGTGGATGGTGTTGAGGCCGCTGGAGACAAAGCTGCCTTGTTTAAAACCTTTATAAAAGTATTGGCACAGCGAATGGGCTTGATGGCCACTTTCATGTCCCGCTGGTCCAGTGAGTACCCGGGGCAAAGCGGGCATATTCATTTATCACTGCGCAATAGTGGCAGCGGTGATTCGGCTTTTTTCGATTCGGGCCAGCCAGACGGTATCAGCCAGGTAATGCGTCAGTTTATTGCTGGGCAGCAAAGGTTGATGCCGCAATTCCTTGCCCTGATGGCGCCGACTGTCAACAGTTATCGCCGCTTGGTACCAGGGTATTGGGCGCCAACAGGAGCCAGCTGGGGAGTGGAAAACCGCACAACGGCTCTGCGCGCTATCCCGGGTGGCGATACTTCCCAGCGCATCGAATACCGCTTGGGGGCCGCCGACGCCAATCCCTATTTAGCACTGGCAGCAGCTTTGGGCTCGGGTCTTTACGGTGTTATGCAGCAATGGCATCCCGGTGAGCCTGTCACCGGCAATGCTTATTCGCTGGAGTTGGAAGGCGAGCAGGTTCTGCCGGGCACACTGTGGGAATCCACTCAGCAATTTAAGGCGTCAGAAGCAGCACAGGAACTATTTGGCAGCGACTTTGTTGAACACTTTTCTGCCAGTCGCGAGTGGGAGGAGCGGGAATATCGCCGCCATGTGAGTGACTGGGAGTTGGAGCGGTACTTCGAAATTATTTAATTGGGAGTATCGACGCCGATGAAGACTACAAAAATCATGCACCACCTTCAGTGTATTTCTCCTATTGATAACAGTGTTTATGTAGAGCGCGCTCTGGCGGGAGAGGTGGAAATCCGTGTAGTGCTGGATAGGGCCAGTAAAGCACAAAAAGCATGGAGGCGAACTCCCCTCAATGAGCGCATCGCTATTATCGAGCGGGCTGTGGAAATATTTGCCGTTAAGAAAGAGCGTTTGGGGCGGGAGCTGTGTTGGATGATGGGGCGCCCAATCCGTTATGCAGGAGGGGAAATTAGCGGGTTTATGGATCGTGCGCAAACCATGGCACAGCTTGCTACTGAAGCCCTTGCTGACATTCAATTACCCGAGAAGCCGGGTTTTACCCGGTTTATGCGCCGCGAGCCCTTAGGGGTCTCCCTGGTAATTGCCCCGTGGAATTACCCTTACCTAACGGCGGTTAATGCAGTGGTACCGGCACTGCTATCGGGCAATGCAGTTATTTTAAAACACTCGGCACAGACGCCGCTGTGTGCTGAGCGAATGGTGGAGATTTTTCGCGAGGCGGGACTGCCCTACGGTGTTTTTCAGTTTCTTCATTTAAATCATGCTTATACCCAGCGATTAGCTTGTGCAGGGGAAATCCAGCATGTTGCCTTCACCGGCTCGGTTGGCGCTGGCGCGAATCTAGAACGCACAGTTGCCGGTCGATTTATTCAAGTGGGACTTGAACTGGGGGGAAAAGATCCAGCCTATGTTCGCGCCGACGCCGATATTAACCAGGCTGTGGCAGCGGTAGTCGACGGCGCCTATTTTAATTCCGGGCAGTCCTGTTGCGGTATTGAGCGGGCCTATGTGCATGAAGATATTTTTTCTGAGTTTATTTCCCAAACGGTCGACTTACTGCGCGACTATCGACTGGGGCGCCCGGATCAAGTGGAGACCACTTTGGGGCCTTTGGTGCGTGCGGAAGCTGCCGATCGGGTTCGCGCGCAGGTGGATGAAGCGATAGCGGAGGGCGCGAAGGTCCACTTGGATGTGAGTGAATTCCCAATGGACAAGCGGGGCACCCAATATATGGCACCGCAACTGTTAACCCGGGTGCGACACCATATGCGAGTGATGCGCGAGGAGACTTTTGGGCCGGTGCTGGGGGTGCAGAAAGTGCATGATGATGGCGAAGCTCTAGAATTTATGAATAACAGCCCATTTGGTCTTACTGCGGCTATTTTTACCCGCGATGAAGATGTAGCAATGGAGATGGGAGGGTATTTAGAGGCCGGCACTGTTTTTTTAAATCGTTGTGATTACCTGGATCCGGAATTGGCCTGGACGGGTGTTAAGCAATCTGGTCGTGGATGTACGCTTTCTAAAATTGGATTTGAGAATTTAACCCGCCCCAAGTCATTTCATTTTAAACATGATGGTTAGCGGGAACGGTTGCCGGATGCAGAAAGTGAAATTGTCTGCCTGTTTTCCGAAAGGTCACAGCCTATTTTGAATATGCAAAAGTGACAGAACGTCAGAGAGGAAATTGTGGATAAATACCATGTCAATTGGAATTATCCCACGACCGTTTGGGTTGGTCCCGGTCGCATTACTGAATTGGCTGAAGCTTGCCTGGAGCTGAATATTCACAAGCCTCTGTTAGTTACTGATCCTACAGTCGCCGCATTGCCACTGATCGATAGTGCGGTTAACCCATGCCAACAGGTGGGTCTGGAAGTTAGCGTTTTTTCCAAAATCAAAGGTAATCCCAATGAGATAAATATCGCCGATGGGGTGGCCAAGCTGCGTGAGCAGAAGTGCGATGGGGTCATTGCCTTGGGCGGGGGCTCGGCCCTGGATGCGGGCAAAGCCATTGCCCTTATGGCGGGACAGCAGCACAGTATTTGGGATTTTGAGGATATAGGCGACAACTACAGGCGTGTGGACCCAGAGGGTATTTTACCGCTGATTGCCATTCCCACGACGGCTGGCACAGGTTCTGAAGTTGGCCGGGTTGCGGTAATTACCGATGAGAAAGCACAGGTTAAGAGGCTGATTTTCCATCCGCGCATGATGCCGGACATCGTTATTCTCGATGCTCAATTGACTATGGGGTTGCCGCCAGACCTCACCGCAGCGACGGGAATGGATGCGCTGTCACACAATCTGGAGTCTTTTTACTCCCCTCAATACCATCCTATGGCCGAGGGAATTGCTCTGGAGGGGATGCGCCTGATCAAGGAGTATTTGCCTCGAGCTTATGCTATAGGCGCAGAACTCGAGGCGCGCCAGCAAATGTTGGTAGCGTCCTGTATGGGGGCTACAGCTTTCCAGCGGGGCTTAGGCGCTATCCACGCCCTGGCACATCCACTGGGAGCCCTGTATGACAAGCACCACGGTTTGTTAAATGCGATATTGATGCCCTACGTCCTGATCGCCAACCGTCCAGCCATCCAGGTGCCTATGGGGCATCTGGCACTTTATCTACAACTGGCCGGTAATGAAATGTTTGATAGCGGATTTGATGCGGTACTCAACTGGTTGCTCGGATTGCGCAAGCAGCTGGGGATTCCCCACAGCCTGTCGGAGATTGGAATTGATGACACTGATGCCGACAGAGTTGGGAAAATGGCATCGGTAGAGCCTTCCGCTAGTACTAACCCGATGCGTTTTAATGGGATAGAGTATCGGGATATTTTCTTGCGCGCCTGTGAGGGTACCGTCACTCTGTAATAAATTCCTGCGAATAGACGACAGAAGAGAATGTGTTTCATCGACAATCGGTAAAGGACTGAATGATGCGCAGTATTATTGCTCTCTTGTTCCTCTCATTGGCCAGTATTTCCCTGGCTCAGGATTCATCGAATATTCGCACGGCTATTTTTGCAGGAGGGTGTTTCTGGTGCATGGAGCCGCCATTCGACAAGGTCGATGGCGTCCTGGAAACCACCTCAGGGTACAGCGGTGGCCATGTCAAAAACCCGACCTATGAACAGGTGTCTTCCGGTGGTACGGGGCATGCGGAAGTTGTTCAGGTAAAGTACGATGCGAATAAAGTCAGCTATTCCGACTTACTGAATATTTTTTGGCACAATGTTGACCCTTTTGATTCCGGTGGTCAATTTTGCGACCGCGGTGACCAGTACCGAGCTGAGATTTTTTACGGCAATCAAGAAGAAAAGGTGTTAGCAGAGGAGAGCAAGAAAAAGGTAGAAGCGGAGTTGGGTAAAAAGGTGGTGACACAAATAAAACCCGCTGCAACCTTTTATCCCGCAGAGGCCTACCATCAGGACTATTACCAACGTAATCCCCTGCGTTACAAGTATTATCGCTACCGCTGTGGGCGTGATAAGCGCTTAGAGGAGGTCTGGGGGAAAGCGCCAAGTTAACGGATTGCCTCTCCGCAGGGTGAATATGGCACCGAGTCCCACTTTGTTTGATGGGGAAGTCCTGGAAACAATCAATGATTTTCCAGCGCTTTACCGTTATATACCGGCGGTTAGTACCAATCCGCTAATGGTATTTATTCCAGGCACAGCACATCTAGCGCGTATTTTCTACGGCTATCCCGGTGGCCGCCCAGATGATTTTATAAGTCACTGGGTCAATCGAGCGGGTTTTCCCTTCCTTGCTATTTCTTACCCTATGGAAAATGCGGTTTTTTGCAGTACTCACCCGGAGTTTACAATTCAAGATTGGGGAGATCAGGCTGCAGAAATTATTGCCAAGATTTTGTCTGAATATAACCTTCCAAATTCGGTAGTGGTGTGCGGCTGGAGTATGGGAGGGAAAATCGCTGGGGCTCTAGCGAGGGCGGCCAAAGCCTTGAATTTTTCGATTGAATGCTTTGTGGCTATGGCCGCAGAACCCGCGTTGCCGGGCTTTCTTCCCGAAGCTAATGCCAAGGCCATCGAAATGACAGTTGATGGAATGGCCAGTCGAAAGGGCATATATCCTGCCTTTTTGGCCGCGCTTGATGAGCAAAATGCCTTAAACCAACACACAATTATCCCCAAAGGTATCTATCGGGAGGCGTTCCTTGGAGCAATTCCCATCGCGCTTATTGGCACTGGGTTAATGTATGATGGGCAAGGGTTTAAGGAAGATCTTTCCAGGGCATTGAAAACGGCAAACACCTTTGACTTCTTGGACTATCCAATTCCCGTTGTTATTCAGAGTGATTCAATGGGGGATTTGGAAAACGTGCTGTGCAATATTGATGATTGGGCATTTATTCGCAATCGAGTTCTTGCCAGTAAACTTTTAGGAGGTGTATCTCCAGAGCAGATTCCAAGGGAAAGGTGGGAGCTAGTACAGCTTATTATCCGCTCGTCTTCCGCTTATTTTTCACAGACCGTTACAGGTAACCATTTCTTCTTTGTTGGCGCTATTGGGGCGCGCACTACTGTTGAAAGTATCGAAAAGCTTTTGGCCAGGGTGAGAAGTATCCAGTCCTAATAAAGCACTTCTTAATAGCCTCATGGTGCTCTGGTTAAGCTGTCAGAGATTTTTAAATTAACATTTTGGTTGTTTTACGATCCGCTCTACTTGTTTAAGGCTTACTACTGGGGTGGAAGAAAAGAATCACCATAGGGTCCAAGCGCGGTGTATTCTTCCCTTCTCCATTTTTAGTAGGCTATGCAGGTTGTAAGGCTTGTTCATGCTGATATTGGGTGAAATAGAGTTTCTCAGAAAGCTCGGTAATAAAATCGATGTTTTCGACCTTGTCGGCCATGCTTTCCATTCGGTCTTCTCCATTTAATGCCCCCCAGATGCTAGCGGCCATAGCACCCAAGGTATCTGTGTCACCATCTAGGGAAAAAATATTAGCTAATACAGACGTTAAAGGAGAGTTTCGATACTTAAGTCCAAAGTAAATGGCGGTGATACAGGACTCTGGCGCGGTAATGCCATTACCTAGCCATTGCTTGATTTGCTGCGGATGTGGGATTTTCTGGTTAAACAGTAGAGTCGCACACTTTTCTAGTTTGTAGCGATATATTTCGGACTTACAACTTACTTCCAGTTTGTTCAATATCTCTCTGTTTGAACGATCTTGCAGGGATTCACAGATGGCGATAGCGATCAAGTATGCTCCCTCGACAGCAACTGGATGGGCGTGGGTGATTTCAGACACCGATTGTACATATTGCTTGAGGCGATAGTCATTTTGGGGGTGGCAGAGGGCAATAATAGGTGCTCTCATGGCGGCCCCATTGCCGATAGAACCGAGCTTAAATTTTTTTCGGTTTAAATCTTGCCAGCGTTTACCATCCCTGACTCCTTTGAGTAGTTTCGCTGCACTGGGACCATACCCTCTACTCCAGCGATAACTTTGGGCAAACTTTTTGGCTATGTGGTCCTGATCAAGGTAATTATGCTCAAGAAAGGAGGTCGCAATATCAATAGACATCTGCGTGTCATCGGTGTAGCGCTTTTTGCCCTGTTCGGTTTTCCCAATAATTTTCCAGAGTTGTCTTTCTAGAACGCCACCCTCGTATGGGGCGCCAAATGAATCGCCGATGGCTATTCCTTTAAAGCAACCTCTGTATTTACTGAGCTTTATCATTCTTTGATTTCTATACCTTATTCTCAGGGGAAGTCGCTACTAGCTATAAGGATCACTATTAATTGCTGTTATAAGTAACAATTTTATTCTAGAAAACATCTGTTGGTAGTTAATGGCTCGCGAGTGGAAGGATTTTATTTTAGGTGAGAGCGAGCCGATATTTAAAACTAATCGGCTCGCCACTAAAGTCGCTATATTATTTAATTAATACAGGCATCGTTAGCACTTCCAAAAGTATTTCTAATCCATACATTGCCAGTGCAAGCAGGGTGGTTGTGGTCAGCAAGATCTGCACCGGCATTATTTTCTGCGGTATTGCCAATGATCAAGTATCCGACTTGACCCAATCCCAACATCATAATGCCGTTAACGCCGTTATTATCTGATAGATTATTGGCAACAATGCCGCCATCCCCACTATCAATTACAATCCCACTCGATGTATTGAGAATCGTCTCATTGAATCTGATGAGAGTATTGTCACCAACGATCTTTATTCCTTGGAGACCGTTACTTGATGCATAAGAGTATCTCACACGATTACCGTCACCCATAACGCGTATACCCATTCCCCCATTGCCGCTAGCATCGGTGGCTTCAACTGTATTACCTGAACTCCAAAGTGCGATTCCTGCAATAGAGTTTGATGAAGCAGTGATATCAAAGATTTGATGGCTGCCATCACCTTCGGCTGATACGCCATTGTTACAGTTTGTGATAGTGCTTCCACCAACAGTATCCTCAAGGACTCTATCACTGTCTTTCAATTGAATGCCAATTCCGCTGCCATCGCAACTGAGGTGGTAACCCGCCATATCGAGTGATCCGCCAGCATCTATCACGAGTGCAGGATGGCTTGCGCAGCCAAGAATATCGCCGGTGAGTACTTCTGCTGTTGTAATGGTATCTCCACAGCTGACAGCTGAAGCGACGGCGGAGAGCGATAGTGCGGCAATACCGGATACAGCGAGTAATGATGCTTTTATAGAATTCATATTTCTATTTTTCATATCAAATTTCCCTAATTATCTGAGTAATTAAAAAAGAGAGTGAACACCCAAAGCCATGGAGATTGTGACCTAGGTTTGAGAAAGAGCCATAGGAAATTTTTCCTAATTTATTGGGTTTTATTTGATATTTTGGTGATAATAGATTGTTTTTATTCTATTAAAATATTTACTTTTTTATTTTAGGTGGAGGCGCTTAATGCTAGTGCGAAGAATGAAGAAACCTGCATTATAAAAATAAGTTTCGTTTGGGTTTGTTATGGCTACTTTTTCAGGGTTTTTGCGAGAATCTTTGCGCAATCTGCCCTCTGTTCGAAAGTTGTGTTGGCAAACCCGAGCACCAATCCTGGATCTTCAGTTTTATTGGAATAGAAGAGCGATAGTGGTGTGCTGCCAAATCCGTATTCGCGTATTTTTTTTGAAAGGGTGATGTCGTCGTGTCCCGGTGTAGATATTACCAAGTGCATACCGGCACTACTGGCAATTAGTCCGGCTGGAGGTGGTATTTCTTCTCGAATAAACTGACAGAAATGTTCCCATTTCTTCATATAACTAGCGCGCATTTTGCGAAGATGTCGCACAAAATGCCCCTCATCGAGAAAGTCTGCCACGACAGCTTGTGTGACTAAGGGGGAGTGGCCAGATAACATTTCTTTTGCTTGGGTAAATGCCGCTACTGTAGATTTAGGCACCACTAAATAGCCCAATCGTAGGCTGGGTAGCAAGGTCTTACTAAAGCTCCCCATGTAGAGTACAGGTGTATTTTCTCCCATCCCCTGGAGTGCTGCGATGGGTTTGTGTTGGAATGAAAATTCACTGTCGTAATCATCTTCAATTATCCAGCAGCTTGCCTGTGTCGCCCAATCCAATAATTTGATTCGTTCACCAGCAGGCATAACACCACCCATTGGGTACTGATGTGTTGGCGTGGTAAAAAGTAACTTGGCTTCGGTTGCACTACTGACCAGCTTATCCACATCCAAGTGCTTATCTTTCAGGTTCGCTGGTACGAGCTTTGCTCCAACAGCTTGGAAAGCTGCTCGAGCACGGCGATATCCCGGATTTTCTATATAAACCTTGTCTCCCTGGTTAATCGCGACTAGTGCACATAGATTCAGGGCCTCCTGAGCTCCATTGGTAATAATAATTTGTTCAGCGTTACAGCGAACTCCCCGGGAGTTGCGCAAGTATTCAGTAAGTGCCATACGCAAAGGTAAATAACCTTGGCTTTGCCCGTAACCTGCAAGAGCTAACCTGGATTGGTGGCGGCGGTATAATTTATTCCAAATAATGAATGGAAATGCGCTTAGATCCGGTAGGCCGGGGGTGAAGGGGAGAGATTGATCTTCACTTTTCTCACCCCAAGATAATGTCTGTGCAAAATCACCATAGTGAGAAAGTGATGGCAGGTACCTATTCCTCTGTGCTTGCCAACCTTGCCTGTGTGTTTTCTTTGTGTAGGCCGGCAATTCGGGAGATACAAATACGCCTTTCCCAGGATGGCTGGTAAGGAAGCCCTCCGCTTTCAGCTGGTCCAGAACTAATGTCACTGTATTGCGGCTGATAGAGAGGGATTCTGCCAATCGGCGCGAGGAGGGGAGCTTGGTACCAGCAGCCAGCCGGCCGTTGCAGATCCAATCTACCAATTGCCGATACAATTGTTCCTGTAGCGGCTGGCCTGATTCGAGAGTTAGGTCTGTAAGTTCGGCGGCACTCAAAACTGGCACCATAAAATAATTAAAACTGGCGCTTATCAGCGTACCAGTAAGATCCTACATTGGCGATATCTATTTCATACCAGAATGAATTAAAGGAGGTTTTATGAATTTACATTCGCCAATCTCTGATGAATTGCCAACCTCAGCGAAGAGTCGTGTACGTCGTGCTCCCAAGCGTGCCAGTTATCGGCGAGAGGATGTTTATAAGCTTGTCGACGAGCTAAAACTGGGCCATGTCGGATTTATTGAAGACGGTGAAGCCATCATTATTCCTTTAACCGTTTGGCGCCTGGGGGAGTTTTTGTATTTTCACCTGGCTAACAAGAGTCGGCTACAAAAACTATTGGAGGCAGGAGAGCAGGTCTGTATTTCATTTGCCCGTTATGATGAGTGGGTACTGGCCAAGTCAGCCTTTCATCACAGTGCTAATTATCGCTCTGCGGTATTGTTTTGCCGAGGTGAGAGGGTCAAAGAGCAGCGGGAATTTGATGCGGTTTTTAAAGCGATTATTGATGATATAGAGCCGGAGCGCTGGGATCAGGTGCGCCTCCCCAGCCTACAGGAGCGCAAGGGAACAGCTTTGATGCGCCTGACTATAGAGGAGGGGGCTTTCAAAAGCCGAACTGGCGCGCCATCCGATAATAAAGAGGATTCGGCTCTGCCTGTGTGGAGCGGGGTCAAGCCTGTGTGCCCGTTTCGCTAGTGTTCAATTTAGCAAAGTAAAGGGAGCCTTATAGGGCCTCTGCCACTACTTTTAATGCGATTTGAATGATCTCCTGTTGGCCGGCTTCAATATCGGGGATCACACCCTGTCCTTCCCAGTTGGGGCGGCTGCCGGCAATCGTAGAAACCGGGCGTTTATCTGGGATACCGATTTCAAAGCCATAGGGGAGGGATTGAGGAGACTCCATCATATGTGCCCCACCGGCGCTGGCATTACCGACAATCGTGGCTCGGCCCAGCTGTTGTAGTGCGAAGGCGGTACTCTCAGATGCAGAGAAGGATCTCCCATCAATCAGAATGACCATTGGTCTGTCACTCCCATAGCTGGGCCAGGGTTGAGGTGAAATACGTTTCGGTATTTCTCTCCCCTTGCGGCTTTCAATAACAAAGGGAAAGGGAGAATGGGGGTCAATAAATGACTGCAGAACAGCATTGGCGGTTTCTTCGTCTCCGCCGCCATTACTGCGTAAATCGAGTATTAGGCCCTCGCTGTGGCGAAGCAGGGTGAAAGCCGCAGCGAGGGTTTGGTGGGCATTTTTATAGGTGTGGAAAGAAGAGAGGGAAAGGTAGCCAATGTTACCGGGAAGAATCTCAATTTTCTTAACGCCGTAGTTATTGCTGGGCGCTTCAGCCTGCCACTGTTCAATCCAATTGTGGGCTTCTTTTTGGTTATCTATATGCTCTATATAGAAATGCTTATCACCGGAAAGGGTGCGAATTTCTTTGGTAAGTGCGCTGGCTAATTGTTGGTAGTCACTACAAAGATGATTAAAGTGTTTGGATTCTGCCAGGCTATTGAGTTGAGCAGATAGCGCCTGTCCTTTTTCCTCCAATATATAGTACTTCTGAATAGCTACTGCAGCAGCTTTAATAACCGGGCCTGTCTCAAACTGGCAGGAACTCATTGCGCCGGAACTTGCCGCGAGAGACATGGAAAAAAAACTGATTAATACCGCTAAACTCATCTTGAGTTGGCGTTTCATATTTATGTAGCCTCTATTGATAGATTTTCTTTTATCCGCTCTAAATAAGAGCGTTTCTCTAAAGCTTGAATTGTTTGATTGAGCAGCTCTGATAGTTCTGTCGGTAATTCGCTATTGAGGGACTGCTCAGCTTCCAGAGTTGCTATCCACTGCTGTTTTAGCTTGGGTATCAACGCACTGCCTTTGCGGGTCAAGCGTATTTTGCGCTGGCGAGCATCTTCTCCAGAAGAGGTCTGTACCAGCCCTTGTTTAATCATGTCTTTTACAGTTTGACTCACTGCGGGCTGGGAAATATGGGTGCTCGCTACCACCTCACTAATGGTGATATCTCTCTTGTGGATAAGTGCACGCATTATCGGGGTGTAGCGGGGTTTGTAATTCTCCAGGCCACAGGCCCTATAGCTCTCTGCTACATCGCCATCCAGTAATTCCAGAATGTGACGAAGCTGAGTCCCCAGTTGGCTGTATTTCATAAAAGCTGCTCCATAAGCACTTATATAAGTGACTATATAATTTTTGGCGAACTTTTCAAGCTTCTTTGCCGCTATTCATCACCCCGTACAAATTCTTTGGCGCTTTTTTTGCATTGTGTGGCGAGTTTGGCGGGTTCTGTGTGAAATGGATTTTTGAACAAAGAGCTGAAATTTAAATTTCATATTTCATTCATCGAACTTTAGGAATTAACCGCCAATCTTTGCGCCGCGTGATCTGTGTCAGGTACGAGTGAAGAGAACATTATGAAAGAGATTGGCTTGGCTGCCCTTGCAGCCCTGGGGTTACCATTTTTGGCTGAAGAGGTCCAAGCCAGCGACCTCATTATTTCTGAATATATCGAGGGCAGTAGTAACAATAAGGCCCTTGAAATTTACAATGGCACGGGTGCAGCGGTTGACCTCAGTAGCTACAGCATTGAACTTTACTTCAATGGCTCCTCTGCGGCGGCTTCAATCATCGCCCTAAGTGGCAGCTTGGCAGACGGCGATGTTTACGTATTCGCCCACGCCAGTGCTGACTCCTCAATCCTGTCAGTAGCCGATCAGATTTATACCAGCGGCCTGTTTAATGGGGATGATGCGGTTGCCCTGAGTGGCCCCAATGGATATGTGGATGTTATCGGCCAGATCGGTGTTGATCCCGGTAGCCAATGGGGCGATAGCAGTCTGGGTACCCAGAACCAAACCTTAACTCGCAACTGGAGTGTGAGTGAAGGTCGTGTTGATGGCAGCACGGATTTTGACCCTGCTGCGCAGTGGTCCAGCTTGGGCCAGGACGACTTTTCCAACCTCGGTTGGCACAGTGAAGACGGCACTGGTGGCGGAGATGACGGCGGTGATGACGATGTTGTTCTCGGCGATTGCGGAGATATTTCTACGTCAATCAGCCAGGTTCAGGGTGATGAGTTTGAAAGCGCTCTGGAGAATGAGCGCCACGAAATTGAAGCGGTTGTTGTTGGTGATTTCCAAGATACCAGCACTGGCCTTTCCGGCTTCTTCCTGCAAGAGGAAGACAGTGACCAGGATGGCCAGATAAATACCTCTGAGGGGCTGTTTGTACACGACAAAGGCTTCGGTGTAGATGTGCAAGTCGGGGACTTGGTTCGCGTCGGTGGTGTGGTTACTGAATACTATGACTTTACCGAATTAGACGGGGTTGATGGCGTTACGGTTTGTGGTAGCGGCTTCAGTGTGACTGCCGAGGAAGTCACACTGCCGTTTAGTTCTGCCGAAGAGCAGGAGCAATACGAGGGGATGTTGGTTGAGTTCCCGCAAGCCCTGATGGTGAATGACCACTATAACCTGGGGCGCTATGGTGAAGTCACCCTGGCAAATGGCCGCCTCTATATCCCCACCCACAACAATGAGCCTGGGGTTGCAGCTGTAGCACAGGAAAGCGCTAATGATCTGAACAGGATTGTGTTGGACGATGGTTCCAGCGTGCAGAACCCGGAAGCGGTGCCGTACCCGGTCTCCGGTCTCAGTGCCAGTAATACCTTACGCAATGGCGACACGGTAGAGGGACTGCGCGGTGTAATGGGGTATAGCTACAGCGCCTACCGAGTACATCCCGTGGAGGCGCCAGAATTTGTTGCTGCCAACCTGCGTGAAAGCGCTCCACAATTACCGGGTAAGGGCGGTTTAAAGATCGCCAGCTTTAATGTTCTGAATTATTTTAATGGCGATGGTTATGGCGGCGGTTTCCCTACTTCCCGTGGGGCTGATACTGAAGAAGAATTCCTGCGCCAGAGAAATAAAATTATCTCCGCTATTTTAGACCTGGATGCCGATGTAGTTGGCTTAATGGAAATTGAGAACGATGGCTACGGTTCAGAAAGTGCTATTCAGGATTTAATTAATGGCCTTAACACGGCTACTGGCAGTGAAATCTATCAATTTATTAATCCAGACCTGACTCAACTGGGCACCGATGAAATTTCTGTGGGGCTGATTTATCGCAGCGATCGGGTAATGCCTGTAGGCGCTGCTGCGACAACTGATAGCTATCCCTTTGATGACGGTAACCGCCAACCACTGCTACAAGCTTTTGCCGAACTATCAAGTGGTGAAGAGCTGGCCGTGGTGGTCAATCACTTTAAATCAAAGGGAAGTTGTCCTGACGATGGCAGTTTGAACGATGATCTGGGTGATGGACAGGGCTGCTGGAACTCGCTGCGCACCGAAGCCGCAGATGCCCTGGTTTCATGGATTGATTCTGACCCGACAGGTAGCGGCACCGATCGTGTTCTGGTGCTCGGTGACCTCAATAGCTACGCCCGTGAAAACCCAATTAGCACTCTAAAGGACGCTGGTTACGCTGATTTGTTGGAGGTTTTCGGTGAAGGAGAAGCTTACTCCTATGTCTACAGCGGTGAGTCCGGCTACTTGGATCACGCCCTCGCCAGTGAATCACTGGCTCCTTTGGTAACAGGTGCGGCCGATTGGCATATCAATGCCGACGAGCCTCGGGTGCTGGATTACAACATCGAGAATAAAACCGATGAGCAGGTGGAGAGTTTCTACTCGACTGATGCATTCCGCGCTTCAGATCACGATCCGCTTGTGGTTGAACTGGATCTGGGGGCAGATAACCAGGAGCCGGTTGCTGGGTTTGAGTGGGGTGTTGAAGGCTTCGAAGTGAACTACTTCGACAGCAGCATCGATACCGATGGCACTATCGTTAGCTGGGCCTGGGATTTTGGTGATGGCACTACCAGTACTGAGCAAAACCCCAGTCATAGCTACGATGCAGCAGGCACTTATTCAGTAATCCTCCAGGTTGAGGACGATAGGGGAGCGATCTCCACTGTTGAGCAGCTTGTACCACTTGAAGAAGTTGTTGATCTTCGGGCTGATTTTAAAGTCCACACCTTCCTGCGCTGGGTGTGGGTTGAAGAGCGCAGTAATTACGATGGCGACGGTAACCTGAGCTACAAGTGGGACTTTGGCGATGGCACCAGCCGCTCCGGTCCCATGGCACTGCACCGCTATGCCACCGGTGGTAGTTATGAAATTACCCTGACTGTGAAAGACGATCTGGGTAATGAAGATAAAGCCTACCGTGAAATTGAGATTCGCAAGCCGTTTTGGCACTGAGATGGATATCAACAACAATAAATAATTAAGGAGCCTCTGAATAACTCCATGATACCTCTGGCATGCAGAGCGGTTCACAATCAAGGCGCGGCTTCGCAGGAATGTCTAGACCTTTCAAGAAGTCGCAACGCGGAGTGTGAATCGCTCTGCAAGCCCCGAAGGGCGGGCCTTGAAGGCCACAGCTGCTGCGTTGCAGCTCTTGCAAAGGGCTACGGCCATTCGCGGCGAGCTACGCCTAACATCTGCAGCCTTCAAGACCCGCAGAGGCATTACGGAGTTATTCAGAGGCTCCTTAACTCCACATATTGAACGGTCGGATATTAAGGCAAGAGATATTCGGCCGTTTTCTTTCCTCCCCGCGTTAATTACGTCTTTTTCATCTTTACCTCCTTGGGCATATGCCCGAGTGTTTCACTTCCTCGTTTTCATATTGGTAGCCCGGCAAGACTCCATTGCGAGCCATTAAAATCTTTATTATATGGATTATTGGAGGGGAAAGTGTTTGTGCGTGCCCGATCCCTGAATTGGAAAAATACTTAAGTAAAGTGCCTAATGTGTCTTTCTGGAGTGTCGAGATATCATTGGGGCCTATCGGAGACGTATCAAAATAGATAAATATTTAATGCAAGGAGTGTCGTTTTCAGTCAGCG
The DNA here is from genome assembly GCF_052467325.1 of Microbulbifer maximicatervae (SeqCode). NCBI lineage: Bacteria > Pseudomonadati > Pseudomonadota > Gammaproteobacteria > Cellvibrionales > Microbulbiferaceae > Microbulbifer > Microbulbifer maximicatervae (SeqCode). The sequence continues at coordinate 2,771,581 of NZ_CP174310.1, read as the reverse complement.
TGTGTTTTATTGCTTCAGGTAAATCAGTTACTAGTGATCAGCGAAGCTATTAAACCACTGGGGGAGACATAGTTTGCAGGCATTTAAGACATTGGAAGGTTTAAGCCTGGAATGGACCGGCACACACTATTCAAAACAAGGTGATTTCCCCGACCTTTCTACCCACACGGTAACCTATGAAACCGCGACACATTGTTACGTTACGGCGTCAGGAAAGTTAGTTGGGGAAGCTTCATATACCTATGAAGCCATGGACGATAGGATGGCGGCGTTGATTTATCGGCCTGATATATATCAGGGGCGAAAAGGTGTGGTGCTTTATGCGATGCTCGATTTTGTACAGATGATGGATCGCGCCATTATTCTCTATCAGGATCGGCCACTAGCGCTGGCAAATGGCAGTTTTCAGGTGGTGAATACTCCGGTGCGACCTACAGCCTGAAAATTGAAAAATAAGGAAAATGGTGAGCTTATGAGAGAGTGCGAGAAAATTAATTATATTGAGTTGCCCTCCAGGGATTTGGGTAAGACAAAAGCATTCTTTACCGAGGCTTTTAATTGGACTTTTACCGATTACGGTCCGGAGTACACCGCTTTTTCAAATGCGGGATTGGACGGTGGCTTTTTCAAGGCAGAGCTGCAGAGCACTACTGAAAATGGATCTGCATTAGTGGTGTTATACAGCCGCGACCTGGAGGGTACCCTGGAGAAGGTCACGCGATGCGGAGCCGAAATAGCCAAGCCAATTTTCCCGTTTCCCGGTGGCAGGCGCTTCCATTTTAGGGAACCTTGCGGCAATGAATTTGCGGTTTGGTCTGATGTGGAGTCTGCGTAGAGGCGTTTACAGAAAAAAGCCCCCGATTTTACTCGGAGGCTTTTGGGAGACTGGCAACCGTTTCTATTAAGCTTCGAAATCGGTACCCAGCTTCTTTTCCACCAGCTGCTTTTTCAGGGTGGCGTACTGGGGAATGCCATTTTTGTAGGGAGGGTAATCCTCGCCTTGAATTAATGGCAGCAGGTACTTGCGTCCCTCTTCAGTAATTCCAAAGCCATCTTCGCTGATATATTCGCGCGGCATAAATTTTTCTACGTTGGCGACTTCAGACAGCGGCGCCTCTGCGATGGACCAGCTGTACTCTTCACTTTCTGCGCGAATAATGGCTGGCATAATGGCATTTTTGCCTGCTACAGCCATTTCCACTGCGGCGCGACCTACGGCGTAGGCTTGCTCAACGTCAGTAGCAGAAGCGATATGGCGGGCGGCGCGCTGGAGGTAATCTGCCAGGGCCCAGTGATACTTCAGGCCGAGTTCGCTTTTGACCATGTTGGCCAGGGTCGGTGCAACACCGCCCAGCTGCTTGTGACCAAAGGCGTCGGTGGTGCCGGCATCGGCAAGGAAGGTGCCGTCGCCGTACTGGGCGCCTTCGGAGGCGACGATAACGCAGTAGCCTTTCTCGTCTACGGTCTTTTGTACCTTGGCGAGGAACTTCTCTTTATCGAAAGCGATTTCCGGGAACAGGATAATGTGGGGTGCATCGCCTTCCTGTTCCTGGGCCAGAGCGCCGGCAGCGGCAATCCAGCCCGCGTGACGGCCCATCACCTCGAGAATAAATACCTTGGTGGAAGTAGCGCACATGGAGGCCACGTCCATGGCCGCTTCCTTGGTGGAAACGGCAACATATTTGGCAACGGAGCCAAAGCCCGGGCAGTTGTCGGTCAGGGGCAGGTCGTTATCCACAGTTTTGGGAATATGGATGGCCTGGATTGGATAACCCATGGTCTCGGACAGTTGGGATACTTTCAGGCAGGTGTCTGCGGAGTCTCCACCACCGTTGTAAAAGAAGTAGCCAATATTGTGCGCTTTGAAGACTTCGATCAGGCGCTCGTATTCTGCGCGGTTCTCTTCCAGGCTCTTCAGTTTATAGCGGCAGGAACCAAAGGCACCGGAAGGGGTGTGGCGCAGTGCAGCAATATCCTCTGCGCTCTCTTGGCTCACGTCGATCAGCTCCTCGCGCAGCGCGCCGAGAATACCGTTTAGCCCTGCGTAGACATTGCCAATCTGGTCCGGGTTTTCACGCGCAGCTTCAATTACGCCGCAGGCGGATGCGTTGATCACGGCGGTAACGCCACCGGACTGCGCATAAAAGGCGTTCTTTTTCGACATGGTTATCCTGTGCTTATAGAGATATAGAGAAGTATCCCGATCCGGTAGTCCGCCTCGCATCTAGTTTTAAACATTTGTGCCAGTGGGGATAACCGGGAGCTCGTATCGGGTGTCGACCCTTTCGGGAAAATTCCTACCACCGTACCGGGGATGAGGCCGACCAATGCGGGGGCGGAGTCTAATGGAATAGCGAGTAAATTGCATGGTAACTGGGGTATTTGGCAATTACTGGCCCGAATTGCCGTGTTAAGCTTGCGCCGCAACCCGTAGGAGTACATTTTTCCGCTATGCATATTCATATTCTAGGTATTTGCGGCACATTTATGGGCAGTTTGGCCCAACTGGCGGTGGCGGAAGGGCACCGCGTAACCGGCAGTGACGCCAATGTTTATCCACCTATGAGCACCCAGTTGCAACAGGCGGGTATCCAAATTACCGAGGGCTATGATCCCGCACAGCTGGAGCCCGCCCCGGACCTGGTGATTATTGGCAATGCCATGTCCCGGGGGAATCCGGCAGTAGAGGCGGTGCTGGAAAAAGGGTTGGCTTACACCTCTGGCGCCCAGTGGTTGTGCGATCACTTCCTGGGTGGCCGCTGGGTATTGGCGGTTTCCGGAACCCACGGCAAAACCACCACCGCCAGTATGCTGGCCTGGATTCTGGAAGCGGCAGATATGCAGCCCGGCTTCCTGATCGGTGGGGTCCCGGCTAATTTTGGTGTCTCTGCTCGTTTGGGAGAGTCTCCCTTCTTTATTGTTGAGGCGGATGAGTATGACACTGCCTTTTTCGACAAGCGTTCCAAGTTTGTGCACTACCGCCCGCGCACGGTGATTATCAACAATCTCGAATTTGACCACGCAGATATCTTTGAGGACCTGGCGGCAATCCAGAAACAATTCCATCACCTGGTACGAACTGTGCCTGCTAGCGGCCTGATAGTGGCCTCTGCCGAAAAGAATGTAGAGCAGGTGCTTGATAAAGGCTGCTGGAGTGAAGTGCAGCGGGTTGGCAGCGAGTCTGCCGAAGGTGTGCGAGTGGGTGATTGGTGCGCAGTGGATATTGCCGCCGATGGCAGCAGTTTTACGGTTCAGTTCAAAGGCGAAGCTGTGGCGCGGGTCGAGTGGGACCTGACCGGGCAGCACAATGTGCAAAATGGCCTCGCGGCTATGGCTGCGGCGCGGCATGTGGGTGTCACCCCAGATTTGAGTGCGGCAGCTCTGGCACGCTTCCAGGGGGTTAAACGCCGTATGGAGTGCCTGGGAGAAGTGGCCGGCATCCGTGTTTACGATGATTTTGCCCATCACCCTACCGCGATTGAATCCACCCTCAATGGTCTGCGGGCGAAGGTAGGGGAGGATAAAATCATTGCCCTGATTGAACCGCGTTCCAATACCATGCGTATGGGAGTGCACCAGGGCAAGCTGGCCGACTCCTGCTCCGGAGCCGATATGGTGCTCTGGTATCAGCCTGAGGGAGTTAACTGGTCCCTGGAAGACGTCGCCCACCACTCATCGGTGCCGGCCAAAACTTTTGATTCGATTGAAGATGGTGTGGAATCTGTGTTGCAGCTAGCCGATTCCGGTAGCCATATCGTAGTGATGAGCAACGGCGGCTTTGGCGGTATCCACCAGCGCCTTATCGGTGCCCTGGAACAGAAATACGATCTCTAAGTCAGAAGACTAATGTTTCCTGCGCAGTCCTATGCTCGCAGGGCTTAATAAGGTATCGACTTTGCATCAATCCTCTTTCGAAAAGACCGTGACCCTGGCTATGACCGGGGCCTCCGGCGCTCAGTATGGTTTGCGCCTGTTGCAATGCCTGCTGGCATCGAATGTGCGCGTGTGGTTGCTGTTGTCTGAGGCGGCTCAGGTGGTCATCAACACCGAAACTGATATGCAGTTGCCGGAGGGCGATGAACGCGAGTTGCAGAATTTCCTCGCTGATCGTTTTGCCGCGCAGGAAGGTCAGCTAACTCTGTTCAGCAAGCGCGATTGGTTTTCCCCGGTGGCTTCTGGAACCGGGGCGCCAGCCAGTATGGTGATCTGCCCGGCAAGTGGTGGCACCTTGTCTGCGGTGGCCTGCGGAGCATCGAACAACTTGATTGAGCGGGCTGCGGATGTAGCCCTGAAAGAGCGCCGCCAGCTCATTCTGGTTCCCCGCGAGGCACCTTACTCCGAGATTCACCTGGAAAATATGCTGAAACTCACCCGCATGGGGGCCATGATCCTGCCGGCCAGCCCTGGCTTTTACCAGAGGCCCAGTTCGGTGGAAGATATTGTGGACTTCGTGGTGGCTCGACTGCTCGACCAACTGGGCATCGAGCAGAAGCTGTTGCCCAGCTGGGGAGAGCAGGATGGGCAATGAGATAAAACCGAGTATTACGATTCATTACTGTGTGCAGTGCAACTGGATGTTGCGAGCCACCTGGATGGCCCAGGAATTGCTGCACACTTTCGCCGATGACCTCAATCAGGTTGCATTGCAACCGGGTACTGGGGGAGTATTCGAGATTCGGATTGGCGAAATTTTGATCTGGGAGCGCAAGCGTGAGGGCGGCTTTCCCGGTGCCAAGGAGCTCAAACGTCGCGTCAGGGACACCCTGTTTCCCGAACGCGACCTGGGGCATATCGACAATCCCTGAAAAAAGTTCCAATAAAACGGTGCGGTGGCAAATTTTAGGTTTGCTAATTCATCGCATAGGCGAACAATATGCGCGCCGCAATGCGGCCAGTTTTTAGTTTGGAAAGAAGCGGAAATTTATGCTGTCAGCTTTACAGAAGTCTTATGAATACTTGGTGACCAAGCGGCCCGCTGTGGTGTTGGTGGTTATCGGCCTGTTAACCCTGCTGGCAGCCCTCGGATTGTCCCGCCTGAAGATCGACGCCTCTGCCGATTCCCTCACTCTGGAAGCTGATAAGTCCCTGGATTATTTCCGCGAGATTTCCGAGCGCTATGCCAGTGGTGACTTCCTGGTCGTCACTTACCGCTCCAAGACTGGGGACCTGTTCAGTGATGAGTCCCTGGAAACCCTGGGCAAGTTGCGGGATGAATTGGCCAAGGTAGATGGTGTGTCCAGTGTGCAGAGCATTCTCGATGTCCCACTGCTATACAGCCCCAAGCTAGTTCTCACCGATATCAGCGATGAGGTGCGCACGCTCTCCAGGCCCGATGTCGACCGGGATATGGCCCGTCAAGAGTTCCTTTCCAGTCCGATTTATCGGGAGTTGATCCTGAGTCCGGACGGGCAGACGACCGCCATTCTGGCGAACCTGAAACTGGATAGCCGCGGCATCGAGATGGTGCGCGAGCGGGATGCTTTGCGCAGCAAGCGCAATACAGAGGGGCTGACTCCGGAAGAGGCCGTTCTCCTGGAGGAGATCAGCGCGGTCTATCTGGCCCACCGTACTGAGCAAGAGAAAATTGCCCACCAGCGAGTCGATACCGTGCGCGGAATTCTGGCTGGCTACAACGGCGAAGCGGAGCTGTTCCTCGGTGGTGTCACCATGATTACCGCCGATATGATTTCGTTTATTAAGAGCGACCTGCTGGTATTCGGTGTGGGGATTCTCGCTTTTATCGTGATTACTCTGTTGCTGATTTTCCGCCAGCCGCGCTGGGTGCTGTTGCCGCTGATGACTTGTGTTACCACTGCGGTGGTGATGCTGGGGCTACTCGGCTGGCTGGACTGGCGACTGACAGTGATCTCGGCCAACTTTGTCGCACTGCTGTTAATTATTACCTTGGCAATTACCATCCACCTGGCGGTGCGCTACCGGGAATATATTGCCCAGAACCCGGATTGGGATCTTGAAAAGCTGGTATTGCAGACAGTGCGCTTTATGGCCAAGCCCTGCCTGTATACCGCACTGACCACCATCGTGGCTTTTGTGTCCCTGGTGGTGAGCGGCATTCGCCCGGTTATCGATTTTGGCTGGATGATGACGATGGGTGTGACTGTGGCTCTGCTGCTGTCGTTCCTGATTATTCCCAGTTTCCTGATGGTGCTGCCGAAGCGTGTGGGCAGTGTGAGTGCAGATAACTCCCACGCATTTACCCTGCAGTTTTCCCGCTTTGCTGAGCGCCACAAGTTTGTGGTGCTAGGTATTTCACTGCTGGCAGCCGTCGTGAGTGTGGTGGGCATATCCCAGCTGAAAGTGGAAAACCGCTTTATCGATTACTTCGATGATTCCACGGAAATTTATCAGGGCATGCTGGTGATTGACCGCCGCTTGGGTGGCACTGTGACCTTGGATATTATTCTGGATCAGCCCGAGGAGCAGGAGGCAGCTTTCGAGGGAGAAGAAGATCCCTTTGCGATGGAAGCAGAGGAAGATCCCTTCGCTGTAGAAGAGGACCCCTTTGCCTCCGATGATCCATTTGGCGGTGAAGAGGAGTCAGTGGAGCAGAGCTACTGGTTTACGGTTGCCGGTTTGGCAAAGCTGGAGCAGCTGCATGATTACCTGGAGGAGCAGCCGGAGATAGGCAAGGTTCAATCTCTGGCGACCCTGTATAAAGTTGCCGTGGATCTGAATGGCGGCCCCCTCAATGACTTTGAGCTGGCGGTGGCCAATACCAGCCTGCCGGCCGAAATTCGCTCCGTTCTGGTAGACCCCTATTTATCCGTGGAGAATAATCAGGCTCGTATCACCCTGCGAGTGATGGAGACAGACCCCACCCTACGTCGCGATGAGCTGATCCAGCGCATCTACAACTACGCTCATAATGAGATGGGTATTGCTCCAGAGAATGTCCATCAGACTGGCCTGTTGGTGCTGTACAACAATATGTTACAGAGCCTGTTTAAGTCCCAGATCCTGACCCTGGGTGCCGTTTTTGTCGGAATCCTGCTGATGTTCCTGGTGCTATTCCGCTCTCTGTGGATTGCTCTGATTGCACTGGTGCCAAATATGCTGGCGGCCTGTGTGGTACTTGGTGGTATGGGGCTCGCGGGTATCCCGCTGGATATGATGACCATCACTATCGCCGCGATTACCGTGGGTATCGGGGTGGACCACGCGATTCACTACCTGTATCGCTTCCGCGCTGAGTTTGCCAAAGATGGCAATTACCTGGCGACCATGCATCGCAGCCATGCGACGATTGGTCGTGCCATGTTCTACACTGCGATCACGATTATTGTCGGTTTCTCAATTTTGGCGCTGTCGAAGTTTGTTCCGTCGATCTATTTCGGTCTCCTCACCGCGCTGGCGATGTCCGCCGCACTGTTGGGTTCCCTGACACTTCTGCCCCTGTTGCTGGTGATGTTCAAGCCCCTCGGTCGTCAGAGGCAAGCTGATAAAGTTGAGCCCGAGGCACCGATGCAGGAGGCGCCCAGCGCCTGAAGCGAAGGAATTTGAAGAATAAAAAAAGCCGGGATAACCCCGGCTTTTTTTATGTCTGCTCAACAGTCGGGACTCAGTCCTGGCGGCTGGTAATTTCCAGCAAGTGGTAGCCAAACTGGGTTTTGACTGGGCCATGTACCTTGTGCAGCTCTTCGGAAAATACGACCTTGTCAAACTCGGGAACCATCATTCCCTTGCTGAAAGAGCCCAGGTCACCGCCGGAACGGCTAGAGGGGCACTGGGAGTACTGCTCGGCAATTTTACCGAAGTCAGCACCGTTCTCGATTTGCTGTTTCAGGTCCTGGCACTGCTGTTCATTTTCAACCAGGATATGGCGAGCGGTTGCTGTAGGCATGAAAAATCTCCGTTTGGTCAATTTACCGCAGCAGCTTAAAGGCTGGGTGTTGGGCTTGCCAGCGACAATTACCGCAAAGTGGAAAAACTTGCTCGCAATCCAACCGGTTGGCGGTAAAAAGTCTCTTAACCTGCCGCAGAGTTCCCTAGGGCGATGTTATCTTTAGGGCACACAAAAAATAATGAGTGATGACTTTGCAACAGATACCCCTTTTTCCCCTGAGTGTCCCTCTATACCCCGGCGTGACTTTGCCCCTGCGGATTTTTGAGCAGCGCTATATTCACCTTGTCAGTGAGTCCATGAAAACCAATAGCGGCTTCGGCATTGTATTGATTCGCTCCGGGGGTGAAGTGGGGCGCGCTTCAGTATGGCCTCTCGGTGTTTATGTCGACATCGTGGATTGGGGACAGGGCGAGGGAGGGCTGCTAAACGTGGAGGTGAAAGGTCGGCGTCGCTTTCGCATTGTCCACACCCGTCGCGCAGAAGATGACCTGCTTCTGGGGGACGTGGAATGGATACCAGATGAAGATGAAAAGCCGATTCCAGCTGATTGCGATGGTCTTCTGTCGGTGTTGGAGGAGTTGAAGGAGCGGGCGCAGTCGCTATCACTTAAATTTGAGCCGGTGGAGTCTGCGGACTCACTTTCCTGGCAATTGGCTCAGCTTCTGCCACTGGAGGATAAGGTTCGTACAGATCTGTTGGCGGTAGAAGATCCTCTTATGCGGCTTGCCACCATCGCCGAGAACCTGGACCGTTGGACGCGGGAATAGCTAGATACAAAGCTGTGCGGCCCGGTAATCGGCACTTTAAACCGGGTCTCGCTGGGTTATACTGCGCGGCCGACCGGATTTTGCACGGAGAGCCAAGTGACCGCCACAGACACCGCTGATCAGCAATCCACTCGCGCCAAGCTCGAACAGATGGGGCGCGCCGCCCGTACCGCAGCCAAACAGATAGCTGCCGCGGATACCTCCACCAAAAATAATGCTCTCAAAGCCATCGCTGTCCAATTGGAGACTCAGCGGGTGTCTCTACTGAAGGCCAATACATTGGATATGCAGGCGGGTCGCGAGCGCGGCCTGGATGCGGCTCTTCTAGATCGCCTGGAGCTTAACGATGCCCGCATCGATGGCATGATCGAGGGCCTGGTGCAGGTGGCAGAGCTGCCCGATCCGGTGGGAGAAGTTGAAGATTTACGCTATCGCCCCAGCGGCATTCAAGTGGGCAAAATGCGTGTGCCCCTGGGGGTGGTGGGCATTATTTATGAGTCCAGGCCCAATGTGACCATTGATGCAGCGAGTCTGTGCTTAAAATCCGGCAATGCCACAATTTTGCGTGGAGGCAGTGAAGCGCTGCACTCGAACAAGGCAATTGCCACCTGTATTACCGCCGGCTTGCGAGAAGCGGGTTTGCCGGAAACGGCGGTGCAGGTTGTCGATACCACCGATCGAGCGGCGGTGGGTGCCCTGATCACCATGCCGGAGTATGTGGATGTAATTGTACCCAGGGGCGGAACCGGCCTGATTGAAAGGGTCAGTCGCGAAGCCCGGGTGCCGGTGATCAAACACCTGCACGGTGTTTGTCATGTGTATATCGATGATCGGGCTGACCTGGACAAAGCTTTCGATATCGCCCTCAATGCCAAGACCCATCGCTATGGTGTTTGTAACGCCATGGAGACACTTTTAGTTGCCGAGATGGTTGCGGCGGATATACTGCCGCGCTTGGCTAGTGCCTACGAAGAAAAAGGGGTTGAATTGCGCGGTTGTGACCGGACCCGTGAAATCATTCCTCACTGTGTAGCGGCGACAGAAGATGACTGGAGTGAGGAATACCTTGCCCCGGTTCTCGCTGTGCGTGTTGTTGCGGATATGGAAGCGGCTATGGACCATATTGCCTGTTACGGATCCGGCCACACCGAGGCAATTGTCACTCAGGATTACAGTCGCAGCCGCCGCTTTATGAGTGCTGTGGATGCCAGCTCAGTGATGATTAATGCCTCAACCCGTTTTGCTGACGGTTTCGAGTACGGCTTGGGGGCGGAAATTGGTATCAGTACTGATAAAATCCACGCCCGCGGCCCGGTTGGCCTGGAAGGGCTCACTTCGCAAAAATGGATTGTGTTCGGAGATGGCCATATCCGGCAATAAGCATTTTTCCCTTTGGGGCAGCGAGTGCGAGAGGTACGAGAAATAATTGTGGCGAGCAAAAGGCATACGTTGGCCCTGTTTGGCGGAACCTTTGATCCGATTCATCTCGGTCATTTGCGCATGGCGCTGGAGCTGCGGCAGGTGCTCGAATTTGATGAAATGCGCCTGCTACCCAGCCACCAGCCTGCCCACCGGCAGACGCCAGGTGTATCGTCCCGCCAGCGCAGCGAAATGCTGGCTCTGGCGCTGGAGGGGTGTGAGGAGCTCACCCTGGATGAGCGAGAACTCCATCGTGGCGGAGCTACTTATACGGTAGATACCCTGGAGGAGCTGCGCAGTGAACTGGGAGGTGAAACCTCCATCAGTTTCTGTATGGGATTGGACTCCCTATTGAGTCTGCACCGCTGGCACCGCTGGGAGCGCCTCTTGGAGCTGGCACATCTGGTGGTGGTAACAAGGCCGGGCTGGCACCTGCCAGATCGCGATAGCGAAGAGCATGGCCCTCTGGCAGAACTGCTGGAGAATCATCGGAGCACGGTTGCAGACTTGCATACACGAGCATGTGGTTGCCTGCTGTTGCGGGAGCAGACCATGTTGCCGATTTCCGCGACGCAAATTCGCGAATTAATTAAAAGTGGCCAGTCGCCACGCTATTTGCTGCCCGCAACTGTGTTGCAGTACATAGAAGATCATCGACTTTATACAGAGGTTGCTTCAGGCGACCCGCAATGAATCAAGGTGTTATGACAAATATTAAAGATATCGCTCTCAATGCGCTGGAAGATTTGAAAGGTAAGGATATTGTTTCCCTGGATGTTTCCGGGCTTTCAGATGTAATGGACAATCTGCTGATCTGTACTGGTACTTCCAGCCGCCAGGTTAAGTCCCTGGCAGAGAACGTTGTAGACGAGCTGAAAAAAGAAGGTATTCGCCCCATTGGTGTTGAAGGTGTCGACCAGGGCGAGTGGGTATTAGTCGACTACGGTGACTTGGTTGTCCACGTGATGCTCGCAGATGTTCGCGGTTTCTACGATCTGGAGAAACTCTGGTCTATGACTCCGAATACCCGTGACGATGCCGATGGCAGTGATCCGCACCAGGGTTAATTGCTGTGAAAATCCGCATTCTTGCCGCCGGTGGAAAAATGCCGGCTTGGGTGCAGGAGGGCTACGCCGAGTACGCTAAGCGCCTGCCCCGGGAAATTGCTCTGGAAATGGTGGAAATTCCACTCGGCCAACGAGGCCAAAAGAGCTCTGCAGCCCTGATTGAAAAAGCGCGAAAAAAAGAGGGCGAGGCGATGCTCGCCGCTTTGGGACCGCGGGATCACGTGGTAGCGCTCGATGTGAAAGGCAAGCCCTGGAGTACCGAGCAGTTGTCGGCGCAATTAAGTGATTGGCAAATGCTCGGGGAAAATATCAGCCTGTTAATTGGCGGGCCCGACGGTTTATCTGAAGACTGCCTCGCCCGTGCGCGCCAGCGCTGGTCCCTGTCCCCACTGACCTTGCCGCACCCGCTGGTGAGAGTGGTTCTGGCTGAACAAGTTTATCGCGCCTGGACATTATTGGCCGGCCATCCCTACCACAAATAAAGCATTTGCGATAAGTCGCGGAGAGATTTGCCGACTCGGTTCTCTCTCCTGACTCGCCCTGTGTTAATGTAGGGAATTAGTTTTTTTGTACGCCAGTCAAAAACCATCGAATAAATTCTGATGCCGCACGATTACCACCTCAAGGACCCTCATACCGAGCAGCGATTGTTTCGCAATCGTATGTTGGTGGCGCTTTTGGGTGTTGTCTTCTTGTTGGGAGTCCTCGTTGCACGTTTCTATAACCTGCAGGTCGTCAATTATGAGGACTACCGCACCCAGTCTGATGAGAACCGCATCCAGGTGCGTCCGGTTGCGCCAACCCGGGGGTTGATCTACGACCGCAACGGCATTCTATTGGCAGATAATCGCGCCAGTTATAACTTGTCGATTGTTCGCGAGCGTGTTCGTGATATGGACGCGACCTTGGAGTTGATCGGTAATCTGGTGCGACTCGATGAAAACGATGTTGCCAAATTTCAGAAACGCCTCAAGCGCCGTCGCCCCTCATATGAGCCGGTGCCTCTCCGGTTTCGATTGAATGATGATGAAATTGCTCGGATCAGTGTTAACCAGTTCCGTATGCCGGGAGTGTTGGTGGAGGCGGAGCTGGTGCGTTACTACTCCCTGGGGGATCTATTTGCCCACAGTGTGGGTTATGTGGGGAGAATCAGTGATAGCGATCTGAATAACTTTACCGAAGATGATGTGCGCCGCTATCGGGGTACCCGCAGTATCGGTAAGGTCGGGTTGGAACGCTCCTACGAGGACCTTCTGCTCGGGGAGGTTGGTTACGAAAATGTTGAAATTAATGCTCTTAGCCGAGTGCTGCGCGTACTTGAGCGACAAGATCCCAAACCGGGCGCTGATCTGGTGCTCAACCTGGATGCTCGGCTGCAACAAGTCGCCTCTGATGCCCTGGGAGATCGACGCGGCGCAGTAGTTGCAATCGATGTAAATAGCGGTGGAGTGCTGGCGTTTGTTAGCAAGCCATCGTTCGACCCCAATCTGTTTGTGACCGGCATTAGCTTTGCCGACTATCGGGCGCTCAGCGATTCCCTCGATGTACCTCTGTTTAATAGGGCTGTCCAGGGTCGGTATCCACCAGGTTCTACTTTAAAGCCGCTGATGGGGCTCGGTGGACTCCAGGCAGGCATTATTTCCCGGGAGACTACGGTTAAGGACCCAGGCTTTTACAAGCTACCTAATGATCCCCGCATCTATCGTGACCACGTGCGCTGGGGGCATGGTGAAAAAGTAGATCTTGTGCAGGCTATGGCGCAAAGCTGTGATGTTTACTTCTGGGATATGGCGCACCGTTGGGATATTGATGATATGCATAGTATCGCCTCCCATTTCGGCCTGGGTGCCAAGACTGGAATTGATTTGCCGATTGAGAATTCTGGGCTATTTCCCTCTAGGGATTGGAAGCGTGGTGCCCGCGGAATGCCCTGGTTCCCCGGAGATAGTTTAAATGCGGTGTTGGGGCAGGGGTTTGTATTGGCCACGCCACTGCAATTGGCAGTGATGACTGCCACGATAGCCAATCGAGGAACTCATTATCGCCCGCAAATGGTCAAGTCGATCAACGGGGTGGAGCAGCCATCGGAGATATTGCATAACCTCGAGGCACGCCCGGATCACTGGGATCTGGTATTCGAGGGAATGGAGGCTGTAGTCAACCACAGTACAGGTACTGGGAAGCGGGCAGGTAAAGATCTGGATTTTCGCGTGGCGGGTAAGTCAGGCACTGCTCAGGTGGTCGGCATTGCCCAGGGGGCACGTTACGACTCCGAAGCGCTGCAGGAGAGGCATCGCGATCACGCCCTATTTGTGGCCTTTGCGCCTGTGGATAACCCCCGTATTGCCGTTTCAGTGCTGGTCGAGAATGGCGAGGGTGGCGGCAAGGTTGCTGCACCGGTGGCTCGGGAGTTGTTTGCGGAGTGGATGTCACGCCCGCAGCAAGAGCTGCAGAAAGCTGCGAATGCTACCCATTTGGGCGAGGGGGCGAGCAATGGCTAGTCGTGACTTCTCCCACCGTTTGTCAGATGTCCATGGAAGTCTGCGCAGACCGGTCAGCCTATCCCGCCGCCTGCATATGGATATACCGCTATTAGTGTTGTTGTTAGTGTTGGCAGCCTTGGGACTTGGGGTGCTATACAGTGCCTCCGGCGGTGATATGAATTATGTGCGACGCCAATCGATTTTTATGTGTGTAGCCTTTGTGGGCATGTTTATCGTTGCACAAATCCCCCTGGATTTTTACCGACGCTGGTCCCCCTGGGCCTATTTGGCCGGATGTGTACTCCTAGTTGGGGTATTGTTCTTTGGTACCAAAGCGATGGGAGCGCAGCGATGGTTGGAAATTGGTGGATTTCGCTTCCAGCCATCGGAAGTGATGAAGCTCGGTGTCCCCATGGCAGTGGCGGCTTATCTGCATCAGCGCCGGCTGCCGCCCTCGTTGATAACAGTGATAGGGGCGCTGGCAATTGTGGCAGTTCCCGCAGCCCTGATTGTGCGCCAGCCGGATTTGGGAACTTCAATCCTGATTGCGGCATCGGGCTTATTTGCCCTGTATCTAGCGGGGTTGAGTTGGAAGATGATCAGTGTGGCGGCAATGGCCTTACTGGTTGCCGCCTACCCTATTTGGCACTGGGGGCTACACGATTACCAGCGCCAGCGAATTTTGACCCTGCTCAACCCAGACGATGACCGTTTTAATACTGGCTGGAATATATTTAACTCCAAAGCTGCTATCGGCTCTGGTGGCATTTATGGCAAGGGCTATCTGCAGGGAACTCAGTCACAGTTGGACTTCCTGCCGGAGAGTCATACCGATTTTATTATCGCGGTACTGTCGGAGGAGTGGGGCATGCGCGGCGCCCTGTTGCTGCTTTTGCTATATGTACTGATTATCGCCCGTGGCATTTACATTAGCTTTATGGCCCAGCACGTATTTGGTCGATTGTTGGCGGGGAGTATTACCCTCACTTTTTTTGTCTATGTATTTGTAAACATTGGTATGGTTACAGGATTGTTGCCGGTAGTTGGGGTGCCCTTGCCAGTGATTAGTTACGGCGGGACATCCTTGATTACATTGATGGCCGGGTTTGGCCTTCTTATGGCTGTTGGCACGGAGAGGCGCAGAGTGCATTTTTGATGGGCACTGCACAGGGACAATAACCGGATTTAGAGACGCGAGATGAAGACAGGAGCGGTCGTTTTGAAGTGGACCTCGGGATTATTAATCGGGATGGGACTGGCCCTCGCTGCCTGTGCGCAGGAACCGGGTCATGGGGACAATAAACAAGCGCAACAATTCGTTGATTATATGGTGGAAGAGCACGATTTTAATCGCGAAGAAATGCAGACCTTGATGCGTGAGGCCAAGCGCAAAGACTCCATCCTAAAAGCGATCAAACGGCCAGCTGAGAAAGCCAAGCCCTGGCACGAGTATCGCAAAATGTTTCTCACCCCGCAGAGCATTGCTGGTGGGGTGGACTTCTGGGATCAAAATGCTGAGGCCCTGGCTGAGGCTGAAAAGAAATACGGTGTACCCGCTGAAATGATCGTCGCTATTATCGGTATTGAAACCCGGTACGGCGGTAATATGGGCGGCTACCGAGTTCTGGATGCTCTTTCCACGCTGGCATTTAACTACCCTCGTCGCTCGGCGTTTTTTACCAAAGAGTTAGAAAATTACCTACTGCTGACTCGTGAGCAGGATATGGACCCCCTGGCTCTCAAGGGCTCTTATGCTGGGGCTATGGGCTACGGTCAATTCATGCCTTCAAGCTACCGCTCTTATGCGGTGGACTTCAGCGACGATGGCAAGGCGGATATATGGAATAATCCTACCGATGCGATCGGCAGTGTGGCTAACTATTTCGTGAAGCACGGTTGGAAGCCCGGCGAACCGGTCGCGGTACTGGCCAGCCCCCGGCCGAATGCAGATATGACAATCGTCAACGATACTCTGCAGCCGCAGTGGACCGTTGGAGAATTGGCGGACAAAGGCTTTAACGCTACTAGCCAGGTGGCTCCGGAAATGCCAGCCAACGTATTCTCCCTGCAAACTGAGCAGGGAAAACAGTATTGGCTCGGTTTGAATAATTTCGCGACTATCACCCGCTATAACCGTAGTCGTCTCTACGCTATGGCCGTCAATGACCTGGCCCAAGAGATCGTTAAAGCGAGAGGCGGCAAGTCTTAAGGCGGCTTCAGTCCCGCAGCTAAATTTAACCCAAATGGAGGGAACCATTTGGGTTTTTAGTGTTCATATTTTTCTATTTTATTTAGCAGTTCCAGATAATAGCGGCTTGGAGACGGCAGCAATAAGTTGTCGCGCGCCGGGGGGATTATGTTTCAGTGCAAAGCGCGTTGGGGAGTGGCCCTGGCGGTCCTGATATTAGCGGCCTGTAGTGGCCCGCAGCCAAAACCACAGAAAACCGAAAACACAAAGCAGCCGGACTTTAATAGCATCAAGGATAGTGGCCCTGCTGCTCCGGTAAATATGCAAGCAGCCCCTGAACCGATCCCTGTCCGCGAGCCGATCGGCGACGCCGGCAATAAATCCCCTTATAAGGTCAACGGTGTCACGTATCGTGTACGCAATGACGTCAAGGGTTATAAAGAGGTGGGGCAGGCTTCCTGGTATGGAACAAAATTCCACGGCCGACGCACTGCAAATGGCGAGGTCTACAATATGTATGCCATGTCTGCTGCCCATAAAACGCTACCACTGCCCAGCTATGCCAAGGTCACCAATCTCGACAATGGCCGCAGTATTATCGTGCGGGTAAACGATCGGGGGCCCTTTGTACACGGGCGCATCATCGACCTCAGTTATACTGCTGCGCAAAAGCTCGGATACATTGATAAAGGCATTGCTCGGGTTGAGGTAGAGGCTCTGGACCCGGCCGCGTTGCCGGCGGCCAATGAAGTGCTGGCCAATAGTGATGGCACCGCTGGTTTGGCGGAAGATACGACTATCAAGTTACCCGACAATACCTATTTGCAAGTTGGTGCTTATAGCAGTTCCGCGCAGGCTCAGGAAATTCGCACCCAATTGGCAGCGGCCATTGACTATCCTGTTGCTGTTAGTTCTGTTCAGAGTGGCGGCAAGACTTATTATCGAGTTCGAATTGGCCCACTCACCCAGCAGAGAGCTTTGGCAACAGCGCGGGAAACTGTTGAGCAAAAGCAATTTGGACAGCCACAAGTAGTTTACGAATAGTGTTGTGGGCTTTTGGGTATCAATAGGGAAGGGTGATATCTGCCTTAAATGATTGTGACTGATGCTATCGGTGGCAGTCATTTGAATACCCGTTCACAAAATAGTGCGCATTGACGCGTTTTTTCTTGTATTTTGTAATTTTGTAATGATAGGCGGCGTTTGGTGACAAGCTCTAGTGCCGCTGATTAACCTTGTAGATTTCGTTGCAGGTTAAGCCAACGAAAACGAGGAATGACGAGACATATACCTATGATCACACGGATTATCGCCTGTTCTTTCCTGTTGTTATGTGCGGGCCTGGCCCAGGCGCAATCTCTTATCCCTGCACCGCCTCAATTGGCGGCAAAGTCTTACCTGCTCTTAGATGCCAATACCGGTCAGGTCCTGGTTGAGCACGAGGCGGATACTCCGGTACCGCCGGCAAGCCTAACCAAGATGATGACGGCCTATATCGTTTCTGAGGAGATCCTTAAGGGGAGCATCAAAGAAAACGATATGGTTCGTATCTCTGAAAAGGCCTGGCGCAAGGGTGGCTCCAAGATGTTTGTCAAAGTGGGTGACCAGGTGCCGGTTATCGACTTGATGCGCGGTGTGATTATTCAATCCGGTAACGATGCGAGTATTGCCCTTGCAGAACACGTCTCCGGTAGTGAAGAGGTCTTTGCCGAAGTTATGAACCAGCAGGCAGAGCTGCTGGGAATGGAAGATACTAACTTCGTCAACGCCACCGGCTGGCCTGCAGAGGGGCATGTAACGACTGCCCATGACCTGGGTGTACTGGCGCGCGCGCTGATAATGGACCACCCAGAGCATTACGATATTTATTCCGAGAAGTATTTCAGCTACTCCGGCATTAACCAGCCCAACCGCAATCGTTTGCTGTGGCGCGATTCCTCTGTAGATGGAATTAAGACCGGCCATACGGAAGAAGCAGGGTACTGCCTGGTAGCTTCTGCAATGAAGCGCGGCATGCGCCTGGTTGCTATTGTTGTCGGCACCGACAGTGATGAGAAACGCGCCTCTGAGACCCAAAAACTACTCGCCTACGGCTTCCGCTACTACCAAACCCACAAGGTCTATGGTCAGGGTGAAGAGCTGCAGACGGAGCGTGTCTGGGGTGGTAAAGAGCCCAGCGTGGGTATTGCCGTAGCTAAAGATGTTTTCGTTACCATCCCCCGTGGCGGTGAGGAAGGCATTAAGGCCGACCTGATTGTGGATGGTGAGCTGGAAGCGCCTGTGCAGAAGGGCCAGCCAGTGGGTAAAGTTGTTGTGACCCTGGATGGTGAGACTGTCGCCGATGTTAAAGCCGTTGCTGCTGAAGATGTGGAGCGTGCCGGTTTCTTCAAGCGCATGTGGGACTCTATCAAGCGCTTTGTAATGGGCTTTTTTAGCTAATTGCTGATTTAGGGATGGGAATGGTTCCCATCCCTGTCCATCCCTCCCCACTCTCTGTCCACTTCCCCTTTTGCTCACTGTCCACTGCTGTTTAGCCGCTGTATAATCGCCGCCCGGCTGTGCCTAAGCTTTTCTCAATATCTAACAGCCCGGCCCCGGAGAGTGGTATGAGTCAAGATCCCAATCAAAAAGCCCCGAAAATTGAATTTCCCTGCGAAGACTACATGGTCAAGGTCGTGCGTGATGCCAATGATGAGGCGCACGAATTTGTACTGGATGTGATGCGTCGCCATGCCCCCGGCCTGGATGAAGAGCGCGTTACCTTGCGTGACAGTAGTACTGGTAAATTCACCTCAATGACTTTCTTTATCCTCGCCACTGGTGAGGAGCAGCTCAAAGCGTTATTTGAAGAACTGAAACAGCACCCCGCTGTGCATATGGTGCTCTGATGACCATTGTTCGCGATCTTGCGCGGCGAGATTATAAGAGTGTCTGGCAGGCCATGTCGCGCTATACCGATAGTCGCGATGGCGAAACTGCCGACGAGATCTGGTGTGTAGAGCACGAGCCGGTTTTCACCCAGGGGCAGGCAGGCAAAGCCGAGCACCTGCTGAATACTGGTGATATACCCGTGGTTCAGGTGGATCGTGGGGGACAGGTGACTTATCACGGCCCCGGCCAGTTGGTGGTGTACCCATTGCTGGACCTGCGCAGAGCAAAAATCGGCGTGCGTGATCTGGTCACTACCCTGGAGACTGCCACGGTGGCAATGTTGGAAACTTTTGGTGTTACAGCGGCACCCAGGACCGATGCGCCTGGGGTCTACCTCACTGAAGGCCCACGTGTGGGAAGTAAGATTGCCTCTATCGGATTGCGAGTTCGGCGGGGGTGCAGTTTCCACGGTATTGCCATCAATATCGATATGGATCTGGCTCCATTCCTGCGGATCAACCCCTGTGGCTACGCGGGGATGCAGATGGTGCAGATGGCTGAAATATTGGAACCAACCCCGAGTTGGAGCCAGGTCGCCGAGATTTTTGTACGCGAGCTGCTCCACACTCTTCAGTTGCCCGACGCCCAGTGGCAACCCATTGATGAAAAAGTATTTGCGCAGCTGAGCGCAGAACAGCAGGAATTAAGTAATGGCTGATAAACCCGACCTGGTGCCCGTTAAGCGCACTCGCCGCCTCCAGCAGGGGGAGAAACTTCGCGATGGCGATAAGGTAGAGCGTATCCCGGTGAAGGTAATTGCCAGCGATAACCTACTGCGTAAGCCTGACTGGATTCGCGTAAAGGTTCCCGCTTCAAAAGAAGTGGATCGCATCAAAAATATTCTCCGCTCACAAAAACTGTCAACGGTTTGTGAAGAGGCGAGCTGCCCTAATTTGGGAGAGTGCTTTAGTGGCGGTACCGCGACATTTATGATCATGGGTGAAATCTGTACCCGTCGCTGTCCTTTCTGCGACGTGGGCCACGGTAAGCCCAATCCACTGGACCCGGAAGAGCCTAAGAACCTGGCGGATGCCATTGCTGCAATGAGTTTGCGCTATGTGGTAATCACCTCTGTTGACCGGGATGACTTGCGCGATGGTGGCGCCGAGCATTTTGCCAATTGTATTCGTGAATCGAGAGCGCAATCCCCGAACCTGCAAGTGGAAATTCTCACTCCGGATTTCCGAGGCCGTATGGATGTAGCGCTGGACATTCTGGAGAAAGAAGCTCCGGATGTGTTTAACCACAATTTGGAAACTGTGCCACGCCTGTATAAAGAGTCTCGTCCCGGTGCTAATTACAAGTGGTCTTTAAAGCTGCTACAGGAATACAAAAAGCGCCGCCCTGACGTACTGACCAAGTCCGGGTTGATGGTTGGCCTGGGTGAGGAGAAAGAGGAAATTTTCCAGGTAATGGACGATATGCGCGAGCATGATATCGATATGCTTACGATCGGCCAGTATCTGCAACCGAGTAAAGAACACTTGCCGGTACAACGCTACGTCCATCCGGATGAGTTTGAAGAGTATCGCCGCTACGCCGAGCAAATCGGCTTTAAGCACGCGGCCTGTGGTCCCTTGGTACGCTCCTCTTATCACGCTGATAAGCAGGCCCACGGGGAGAAAGTGGGCTAACATAAGTTCAGAGTGGGGGAGTGGAATTTCATTTTCCTCTCCCTGTTTATTCTTTTGCTACTCTTCTACGAGAGTTCACTTTCTTTTTATCAGCTATTGGCAGTTAGTCGGTATAGCAGTGAGTTTATTTTCTTGATAAAGCGGATTAACTTTAGATCGCTTAATTGTCGAGATAAATATTTCTGAGATACGTAAAAGTTAATTGTTTCATTTCTAATATAGTGCTGTTTTAAGAAATCTCCATTTTCTATCTGGGGGCTTTTATAGTGCCTGTTGATGAGGCTTCTCCGTGATCTGACCTTGGACCTTTAAATTAAAAGGTTTAATAGTGGCTGTCTGTATATAGAATAATAATCTTTGACGGAAACATGTATTTAATGACCAGAGGCTTTTGTTGGTTGCGTGATAGGTTTCTGAATTGAATGTGGTTGTTTTTGATCAAACTCCAGTAGAAATAAAATTAATGTTTGTAAATACGAATTGCTCTCTGATTGGAGCAGCAATTTTAATTTGTGCCAACATCAACGTTTTTTACTAACGTACTTTGGGCTCTCTATTGGCCTAGCAAATTAAACTCTACTAGTAAGCATACTTTTGTTAGATCTTATGTCCCAATTAGAAGCTAGAAGCCCCTCTGTATGTGACTAACCGTCCGAGCTTTCTATGCGATAACAGTAATTGCACTAATAGGCGATCTTCAGTAACTTTAGATAAAACAATAACTGTCAGAGATTCTGCCTTTTTAGGTGTCTCATCTGCCATATTCAATGGGCTGATCTAGCCAAGCTAGGCAAAAGTCGTTATTTAATTACTTTAGTGCTAAGCAACCTTGGTAATTTTGTCTACGGTATGCTGCATATTGGTGCAGTCTACCCGGACATATAACGTTATCCATAATTAAAAAAACACAATAATCAGAGAGGACTAGCGATGACCCCAGAAGAAAAGTACGAGAAGGTGAAAGACCTGCAACCCTTGGAGATTCTTTACCGGAGGGAGGCTCAGCAGGCTGAAACCGTTTTTCTTCGCCAAATGCAGCAGCGCCAATGGAGAGATTATACTTGGGGTGAGGTAATGGATCGGGCTCGGAGGATCGCTGGCTATTTACGCAGCAAGTACGAGCCCGGTGATCGCATCGCTATTCACGGTAAGAACTGTGCGGACTGGATCATTGTGGACGTGGGTATCATGTTGGCGGGAATGATCAGCGTGCCACTTTACCCGGGCCAATCTGTCTCCTCGATGACCTATGTATTACAGCACTCAGAATCGAAGATGCTTTTTTGTGGTGCCACTGACAATAATGCTGCTCTGCAGGAAGTCGCTGATATGCTGCCTTCCGTCGCTATCCAGCGCTGTGAAATCCGTTGTGATCAGGACCTGGAAACCTTAATCAAAGATAGTGAGCGCTATGAGGAAAAACCAGTATTCGGTCTGGATGATATTTTCACGATCATGTATACCTCTGGAACTACCGGCAATCCAAAAGGCGTTATGCATAGCTGGTCTTCAGTGGTCTTTGTCTCTCCGAATATGATCCGCGGTTATGGAATGGATGAGAATGATCGCGTTCTTTCCTATTTGCCTCTAGCCCATGCCGCAGAGCGAATACTGGTTGAATTCCATTGCTTATATTCGGGTACACCAATTCACTTCCCAGAATCCCTGGATACTTTCCTTGAGGATTTAAAGCGCACGCGTCCAACGATGTTCTTCTCGGTTCCCCGGCTCTGGACCAAGTTTAAAGAGGGGATTGACGAGAAAATTCCGCCGTCACTGCAAGAGGTGTTACTGCGCATTCCGGGAATTAATACCTGGCTGAGAAAGAAAGTTCGCAATGGCTTAGGGCTGGATGATGCCGAAATATTGGTTAGTGGTGCATCCCCTATTTCCATTGAATTGCTTCGTTGGTACCACCGCATGGGGATGAAGGTAGCGGATGGTTATGGAATGACTGAGAACTTTATTTATGGTTGTTTTGCACCGCCGGGAGAGGACCCGGTGCCGGGAACGGTTGGTAAGCCTTATCATGGATGTGAAGTCAAAATTTCTGAAGATGGGGAGATACTTTTCAAGAGTGACTCCTTGATGAAAGGGTACTATCTAGAGCCTGAAAAAACAGCGGAGGTAATAAGGGATGGTTATTACCACACAGGCGATTCAGGTTTTATTGATGCAGACGGCCTAGTTCATATTACCGGTCGAATTTCAGAGACCTTTAAAACCAGTAAAGGAAAATTCATTCAGCCTAGTCGTCTCGAAGGTTATTTTGGTAATGAGACATCATTGGCTCAGCTGTGTGTACTTGGGCATGGCATGGATCAGCCTGTGATGTTGGTGACTATTTCTGAGTCTGCTGAAAAATTAGCGCGTGAGGAGGTAAATGAGCATTTACAGAAGCTGCTTGCCTCCGTGAATGATAAATTGCCGCAGCATGAGAGAATTAAGACCATCTTTATTACCAAGGAAGAATGGACGCCCCTCAATGAGTTCTTGACGCCGACATTGAAAATTAAGCGAAAGGTGCTTGAGGCTCATTATCAGCCCTTATTTAAACAGCATGTGGATACCTTAGGGGTGGTGTGGGAGCCTCGTACTTCAGTTGGAGTGGATTCAAAAGAGGCTTCACTTGAGCCTGTAAGTTAACAAATCGAGTAGAAATAAAAAGCCCGGCGAGTTTTAAGTCGGGCTTTTTATTGAGTTATTAATAGTCTAATTAATGGGTGTAACTCTGGCAGTGTTGGGAATTTCCTCTCAATCCAATTTGAATACTTTCTGCTGAGCACTCGAAGTCATCATTAAATTTGCAATCTTCCATTTTGCAGGCGCCGACACCGGCGGTGCGAGAGCTGCTTGAGTGGCGAGAATTTGTGAAGAAAGTATCACAGTCGGGATCTGCGCCATCACCAATGGTAATTGCTCTGGCGTGGCAGGCATCGTTGGCATTATAAGCGCATTGGCTGGCAGCACATTGACTGACTTCTGGCATATCTGTTGCGATAATCATGGCAGTCCTCTCCTTAATAGTAAGTTGGAGACTAGCTCAGCATACTTACATGTCAATGGAAAACCATATGATCTGTAGGGAATTTTTACTTTCAGTATTGAGCTGCAGTATTTGTTGCTAAATGTTTTTTAGAATCTGATTTATATTGCAGAAAGTTATTTAGTTTGACGCTTCTTTTTGCCAGGTCATTAATAATAATTCTTTAGTCTCACCCGGTAAGGCAACATTTGACTCGCAGTTCAAGCCAAGCTTTTCTAGTAGTCGAATAGATGGTGTATTTTCTGGCTGTGTAATAGCAAGGATTCGCTGAAATCCCAACTTCTTCTTGGCATATGCCATTACGGCTTGCGCGGACTCTAGAGCAAAGCCCCGGCCACGGTAATCGGGCAAAAAGGCAAAGCCGATATCCACTCCATCGAGTCCATCCCGTTTAACCAATCCGCAGATACCTATTGCTGTGCCATCTTTCAAAGATACTTTGTACATACCAAAGCCGTGCTCGCGATACATGGCGATAGGGCCGTTTAGAATATAGTGACGAGCTTCAACCTCAGTGCGAACTCCGCGATCGCCAATATTCTGCAAGAAGTCAGAGTCGTTAAGTAATGCCAGCATTAACATAGTATCTCGATCTTCATTTAACTCTTGAATAACCAAGCTGGAAGTTTCCAATTTGAGCATTTGATGATCTCTATTTCTGTTGGATTAAATCGGGTGAGGCCGAGGTGCGTCAATTACTGGAGGTGAGAAGTAGGGAGGGGGATGTGCCCCCGGTTGGGGGCACAGTTACCACTTAGAAGCGGTAGGTCAAATTAACGGATGCAGATTCAGTTGTTGGACGGGAGGCAACAGTTGCACTTACGGCAATGGTGTCAGCCGCTTGCCAGCGAATACCAGCAATCATACCCATACCGCCGTTGAAGATACCTTCGTCAACACTGGCGTAGCTTGGCATCGCATTCATGTTGCCTTCCATGGATTTAACGCCCACTTCGATAGTGTCTTCTTCGGTACCATTGGAATCTTCGTACCAAATTTCTGCGTAGGCATTGATGTTATCCCAGCTCTTATTGGTGAAAGCACCAAAACGCATATTTCTCAAGCGGCGATCCTGATCGCCATAGTTCATACCCAGGGGATCGAGCTCGTTGCCACTCAGGTCGGTGTAGGTGAACCCTTCAATAGCATCTTCGGTATAGCCATCTACATCAGTGGTCACTCTGGTGAAGCTCACAAAGGGCCCAAACTGGAAGCTTTCGCTGCTGAGCAGGTTGGCACCCGCGGTAATGCCCAGAGATAGGTTTTCACCAGAGGTGCTACCGGTCAAGTCACCATTGTAAGTATCACCCAGGGAGATAGAGCGGCTAACCTCGTCATAGTCCACATCAGTCAAGGTCGCATTGGTTTCGACAAAGAAGATGTCGTAGTGCATGCGACCGAATACGCTGTAGTTGGTAGAAGTCGATTCGATAGCCAGTTGTGAGTTGTCCACATCAATATTGGAGCGACTCACGGCAAAACCGATCTCAGCGTTATCGCGCAAAGCAAAGGTCATACCGAGGACATTCGAATAACCATCACCTCTGACATTGGCGGTGTAGTCAGTGTCGTAGTCAATGTTGCCGAGGGAGCTACCAGCGAAAACGCCAGTCTGAGCAGAGCGATAACGAACACTCGCCAGACTCTCGTCCAGGCTATTGGTGTGGCTACGACCAGCTTGTATAGCGATATCCGGCAGTTGGCCGGCAACCTGGGCTGCATTTACGATAGCGGTGTAGTAGTCGGCAAGAACTTCCTGGCCAACTTGAGTTGGGTGCACGCTGTCATTGAAAATCAGCTGGTCCGCATCGGGGTCGGAGCCATCAATGCCGTATACTGGGTGCTCAATGCAGTCGTTGCCGCTGTCATCGTAGCAGTATTGGCTTTGATCAACATCGCCGGCCAAGCCCAGTAGTTCCGCATTATTCAGTGCGACTTTCAGTAAGCCCGCCTGGTCTACCATCAGCACGCCATCAATATCCTTGGCCTTGCTCAATAGATCAGAGTTAAAGCTTTCAGAAGCTGCGCTGGCTTCCAGTAAAATGCTGTCGATAGCTGCAGTTAACTCGGCAGTGGCTTCATCTTCAGTCATCAATCCAGCTGCAACAGCAGCTTCTAGTGTCGCTGCATCATCGCTGGAGTAAACCGCTTCATAAGCGGCAGCATAAACCCCTGGGGTTTTGCTGATATCCGGTACATTGGAAACCAAAATATAGTTGGCGCCAGCGTCAGATAGGGCTCCAGCTGCACTCGCCAGCATGGTAGATGCGAGGGAGAGATCTTCAGTTACTTCGTCGATAGTAGATGTGCCAGCGACGACATTGGCAAAGCCATTAAGCAGGTCATTACCGCCGCCATTTACCCAGTAGAGCGCATTGTGATCGGTGCTTCCCAGGGTGCTTTCCAGGTAGCCCAGGCCCAGAGGGTGCGGGTTACCGGTTGTGCCTGAGTCGGCGATGATAGTTGCAGGAGCTGCATCGATCTGAGCCTGAACAGCCTCCGCCTGGGCAGTGTAATAAGCGGCAGTGTCACTATCGCCGGCAGCTTCATATTGTTCAGCAGCTGCGGTTAACTCTGCAACAATAGAAGGCCCTTGAAGTATCAGTGCCAGCTGGGTCAGGTCCGCGTACATTTCTGTATCGGTTTCGCGGGTTGGATCTGGGAGTAGCGCGCTGGCAAAGTTATGAATGCTGGAGTCATAAGTCAGGCCGTTGGCACTCAGGTACTCATAGTAATTTTCAGTACCAATTACATTCAGTAGGACATCTGCTGCTCTGTGGCCGCCAACGGCCCAGCCGTTACCAGAGTTGGAGAAAGCTTCCAATACTTGTACTTCAGCTTCCGCCAGCAGTTCTTCTGTTGTCATGCTGGTATCGGTCAGATCGATATTGGGCAGGCAAAGAGTTAAATCTGCACAGGAGGGAGTTACTTCACCCAGACCTAAGTTCTGCGACAAGATGCTGATTGCAACTTCACGGTCGTCGCCGCCATTAGTGAATACATCGTAGTTGCCGACATCGGTCAGGCTGTCACCAAAGGCGATAACCTGGGAAAAGGCTGTGTCTTCGGCAAAAGCCGCAGAGCTTGTCATTGTTGCGAGTGCAATGGCCGCTGCGAGGCTACGCTTGGCGTTATGCATGGTTTTCTCCTTGTCGCGGTAATCTCACACCCGCTGAGACATCGGGAGCAGTCCAGAGGAAACTACAGGGCGAGAGTCTTTATTGTTCTTTGCTCCAATACTTCAAAGGAGCTAGGCAATGTTAGCGGATTTGACTGAAACTTTGAAATAAGTCACAAGTAATTTCGCATGTTTTAGCCGGCCTTTACGGACGTTTTAATAGCTTTTATTCGGCTGACGCAATATTACTTAATACAGGTTTCCTGGTAAATGAGGTTTACCCCTTGATACTCTCACTTTATAGAAAGTATTTTTTTGTAAATTGATTTCTGTCAATGGCGAATTGTATCTGTGTAGCGGGGCTGGTTAATAGCTGCACTATTTGGGCAAAATTGTCATTGGTTTTTGCATTTTTAGTAAAATGAAGTAGCTCGGGTTTTGGATATTTATGGTTTTTAAAAAAAGTGGGGTATCAATTTCTCAAGATGAGATTGAGCTGAGTGCGATACGTGCTCAAGGCGCCGGCGGCCAGAATGTAAATAAAGTTTCCAGTGCAATTCATCTGCGCTTTGACATTAAGGCTTCTTCCCTTCCGCAGTTGATTAAGGAAGGCCTTTTAAAGTTAAAAGACCGTAGGATTTCCTCTGATGGAGTGGTGGTCATCAAGGCGCAGAGGTTTCGCACTCAGGAAAAAAACCGTGCTGATGCCTTGGAGCGGTTGCAGGAGTTGGTGGATAAAGCCGCATTTAAGCCTAAGTTTCGCGTGGCGACCAAGCCTAGTCGTGGCGCCAAAGAGCGTCGTCTACAAGCAAAAAACCACCGCTCCCAGGTAAAATCAATGAGAGGCAGGGTAAAAGACCAGCATTGATCAGAGGTTTTCTTTGAGGGGGAGAGCTATTTTTTTGATTATTTGGTTCTTTGGTACAATTTTTTGACCGACCATCAAAGGCCAACAAATTTTGTTTCATCCTGCCATTTGTAAAAATAATTTATTTTCTGCATTTTGTGCCAACCGGTATCATTAGGTTCTTGAAGCAATTGTGGCTGGTTGGTGGTAGCTGGCAGGGGTAAATGGAAGTGGGATGAATCTCTGCAGATTTAAATGTCCACAGAGATTTATGGTTGAGGAACTATTAGTAAGGAGAGTGGGCTAGAACTTTCTGATATGTCGCTTCCCGTTGCATTAGCTCGAATTGCAAGTCTGTGATTTCCATACCCAGCTCTGAATGCTTAACCTTTAAACGAGTAATATCGGCAAGAAGTGTCACCCGTTCAGAGTTGTCGATCGTCTCATCCATCAATAGCGAACCAATTTCTGTCATGTCATCAAGAATGTGCTCTCTTTGCAATTCCAGGTCATGAATTGTAGACACAAGTTCCTCGACGGCTGCTTTGGCAAGAAAAATATCCTGGCCGGAGTTGTACCCCTTCAGGAATAACCCCTCGAGATCTGCAGGGCAAACACCGTTGTAGTTGTTGCCAGAGCGCCCCTGGTCGAACCCGCGCAGTTCGGTACAAAAAAGCTCAAGCCCTTCACCCCGCCCATTGCGGTATGCCTCTGTTTTGACTGATATTCCATACTTTGCACAAGACTCGCGGCGCGCTCCCAAGTAAGAAAGGTCCCGGCCAGCTGCACCATCTTCATATCCGATTGCCTGCCAGTCCGCGACATAGCATTCGTCTTTACTCATTGTGGCACATCCTGAAATCAACGACGCAAAAAGAAAGCAGAGGGCAGTTGTAGAAGTCAATTTCACAGCGGTTTTCCATGTCGGTGATTTCGCTATAGCTTAATTCCCAAATCCTGTCTGGAAGCTGAAGATATAGGATAGTGTGAAATCATTTCACTAAGTCTTTTCGCGGGGGTGCTCTAGTAATTATCTATTGGCGACTAGTCTGATGGTGTCAGCTAATCAGTAATTGAGAGTCCTTGTCGATGAGCGATTTTGTTGGGATGACAGCCCTTGAAATGTTGCGGGGATATAGAGCGAAATCATTTTCGCCAGTTGAGGTTGCCCAAGAATTGCTCAGCCAAATTGAACGTCTAAATAGACATGTCAATGCTTTTTGCTTAATTGACTGCGAGACGAGTCTCGCCTACGCGCGTGAATCTGAGCGACGTTATATGTCCGGTGCCGTAAAAGGGATGCTCGACGGGGTGCCAGTAGCAATAAAGGATGTTTTCTATACACCCATGTGGCCGACAGTTTTTGGTTCCCAAACTATTGATCCAGAAACGACGCTAGGGTGTACGGCCCCTAGTATTGCAGCATTACAGCGCCACGGTTATACGCCAATAGGGAAAACCACGACACCGGAATTTGGGTGGAAAGCGGTTACAGATAATGCCATTGATGGTATCACGAGAAACCCATGGGACAGGGATAAGACTTCAGGTGGCTCAAGTGGCGGGGCTGCTGTATCCGTATCATTGGGGCTGAGTCCCTTGGCGTTGGGAGTCGATGGTGGTGGATCTATCCGGATTCCAGCGAGCTTCTGTGGGGTTGTTGGATTTAAACCTAGTTTTGGGCAGATTCCCCATTGGCCTTTGGGGGCTTTCTCCTCTCTGGCGCAGGTGGGACCCTTGGCTTCGACTGTGCAGGATTGTGCGCTGTTGATGAATGTCATCAGTGAACCGGATCATCGGGATATCCGTGCAATACCTCGACGTGAAATAGATTTCCTTGCTGTCACTGGGGAGGGGGAGTTTGATGGCATAAAAGAGTTACGTATTGCCTATAGTCCCAGTCTTGGCTATGTCGAACCCGACCCTATAGTTGAGCGTAGAGTTTCTGACAGTGTCATGCTGTTCCAAGAAATGGGTGCCGACGTTGTAGAAGTTGCCCCCAGTATTGATGACTCAAGTGCAGTTTTTGGGTGCCTGTTTAGTGCGGGTATCGGGAGTACCCTGAGGGGGATGGATAGTGCAAGACGCCAGTTGGTGGAACCTCAGTTGCTGGAGGTTGCAGAGCAAGCAGACAGAATATCCTTAACCGGTTACCTCGATGTATTGAAGCGGCGAGATAACTTTGTTGAGCGATTGCAGGACTTTTTTCTGAGATATGATCTGTTGGTAACCCCGACTTTGCCTATTACAGCATTTGCTGCGGGTCTTAATATGCCGGATAAGGCCCCCGGTTCTCTTTGGTATTCCTGGACACCATATACGTATCCCTTCAATTTATCCGGTCATCCCGCAATATCGCTGAATTGTGGTTTCTCATCCAGTGGCCTGCCTATTGGCTTGCAAATCGTCGGTAGGAAATATGTCGATGAGATGGTTTTATGTGCGGCCGCTGCATTGCAAAGTCGGCAAGGGTTAAAATTGGTGCTTCCCGATTGGGTGAATTTTGTGTAAGTCACTGCCTTGAAAATAATCTCGTAGATCCAATTAAGATAAAGGGCTAAAAAACTCTTTAGTTCAGAAATTACTCCTAGTTCCATTTGCTATTAATAATCTTTTTATATTCTATGTTTTTTGTATATATGTGATCGACTTATAGTTTGTTGCGGCTCCTACGTTGAATTGTGCCAAATTGTTTTAGTATTTATTTGAATGTGCTAGCTTTTCCTTGCCGGGTTGATCAACCCGGTTTTGTTTGTTCTCTCTGCGCTTTTCAAAATTTGAATAATAAAAATATTTTTGGATTGTCTGTGGTTGTGTGTTGGTGAGGCGTGTCGTTCCATTCTCGATATTTTTTATATTATTTGAATATTATTGATATTCAAAACTGTTGTTTTGTGCAGGCTTCTTGCATGTGTATTTATTGCCTGCCTGTGTTTTTGAGATGTTTGGAATTCGCAGAGGGCTAACTCAATGTGGAGAAGATAATGAAAAAAATTATTAGTAGATCTTTGGTTGGGGTTCTTGCACTCCCCGGCGCTGTTGTGGCAGAAGAGCTGTGGATAACTATAGGTAGTGATGGCTATCAATCGTTAAAGAAAAACAGCAGCCTTGTTGCCAAGCAACCACTCACGATCCAAGGTGAGGAGCGTAATGGAGTTACTATCTTAAAGGTTGATGAAAGCAACCTTTCCGATATATCAACACTGATGCATATTAATCATAATCGCTGCGGTGGCTTTATGGTGCATGACTCACTGGAGGAGGCAGAAGCTGCACAGGTTTCATCGCTGACGACAACCATAAATAATTTGGTCACTTACTCTATTGATAATGCAGATGTGGTTAATGCCCTACAGGCAGAAATCTCAGAATCCAATATACGATCAACTATTGAAAGTTTGTCGAACTTTACTAATCGCTATTACACCACTTCAACCGGTGTAGATGGTGCTGAGTGGATAAGGGATGAATGGCAGGCACTAACGAATTCACGTAGTGATGCCTCTGTCGAACTTTATAACCACAGTTGGGCACAGCCTTCAGTAATTTTGACTATCGAAGGGCAAACAGATCCGGATGAGATTATTGTACTTGGGGCGCACCTGGATTCAACGGTCGGCTTTGGCACTGGTGAAGGTACAAGGGCGCCGGGGGCCGACGATGATGCTTCGGGTATCGCAACGCTGACAGATGTTATTAATGCAATTGTTAGTACAGGCTATAAACCGGATAAAACACTGGCATTTATGGGGTACGCTGCTGAGGAAGTGGGGCTAAGGGGGTCGGATGATATTGCCAGCGATTACAAGTCACAGAATAAGAATGTGATTGGTGCATTGCAGTTGGATATGACTAATTATTATGGTTCGAATAGTGATATCTACATTATTGGCGATTACACCGATAGCAGTCAGAATAGCTTCCTCGAAGACTTGGCTGAGACTTACCTGAGTGATCTTACTGTTGCAACAACGTATTGTGGTTATGCTTGTTCCGATCATGCATCCTGGTACAACCAAGGTTACCCTGTTTCATTCCCTTTTGAGGCGACTTTTAATGGCTCAAATCCTTATATCCACACTTCAAGTGACACCTTAGCCAATAGTGGTGGAGATGCCAGTCACGCAGTGAAGTTTGGAAAGCTTGCTGCGGCCTATGTCGCAGAGTTGGCCAAAGGTTATATAGGGGATGATCCTGGCCCGGATCCCGACCCGGATCCCGATCCAGACCCCGGTGAGGAACAAACAGAAACCTTTAGTGGTGATGTGGGCCGTGGTTCGGAGGATCACTATGGACCTCTCAGTGTAACGCCTGGTACAGACTTTATTGCAGACATGACAGGCACCAACGATGCCGACCTATATGTCCGTTTTGGTGCGGCACCTACTTGGCGCTATTACGATTGTCGTCCCTATGAAGGGGATAGTTCGGAAAACTGTTCTTTAACCGTGCCTAGTGGTGAGAGTGAAGCCTATTTTATGGTGCGGGGTTATAGTCGTCTGGGATCGGATTATGAGGTTGATGTTACATATACGCCTCAATAAACAGCGTTGATCTTGCATATTAAATTTTATGATTAAGTCTCTTGTAGTTAGCCGCATTTAAAACTTACTAAAAGTCACGTTTGACAGTTTTTGGTTTTTGTTAAACGTGTACTCCCTCCTTTGAAAAGAAATATCGCGTCATTAATTTTTTGATTTGTTGGATGTTGGGATTTAATCGCGTAAAAGATCTAACCGAGGTGTGCACTTACATCTGGCATGGATGCAAATTAACGAAATTTCAGTATGTGACTAGCTCCTGCACAGATTTTAGTTCTGGTGTGCATTGCTTCGAGTATCTGGTGGTTTTCTGCTTGACGTTAATAAAGATAAGAGAGGGTGGTGAATATGAAGTGTTACTTGTTAAGGCCTTTGTCGCTGGCGGTAGCAATTGCCATTTTTAACTCTGGTGCGTATGCCAGTGATGAGGAGCGGGAAGATTCCTCCAATACTGAGAATCAGACAATGGAAGAGGTAATAACCACTGGTACACGCAAAGAAGGTGTATCTCCTACCGAAACGCTCTCTCCTGTAGATGTTGTAGGTGGAGAGGAAATCGCCGATCAAGCGAGCTTTGATCTTACAGAGTCCCTGGCAAAAATTGCTCCTTCATTTAATACACAAAGATTTCCCATTGCCGATGGAACTGCTTTTATCCGCCCGGTAACTTTGCGTAACTTATCGCCAGATCAAACGCTGGTGTTGGTTAATGGAACCCGCCGACACCGTTCTGCACTAGTCAACTTACAGCTCGCCCCTTTGGGAACAGTCAATCAGGGAGCTCAGGCTGTGGATTTTTCGGCATTACCTTCTATGGCAATTGAGCGAGTTGAGGTTTTGCGCGATGGAGCTTCAGCGCAATATGGCTCTGATGCAATTGCTGGTGTCGTTAATATTATCCTGAAGGATGATTCTGAAGGGTTTAGTTTATCCGCACAGACAGGGGAGTATTTTGAGGGTGATGGGACTCGGATGAGCATTGCGGCAAATACAGGATTTGCCCTGGGGAACGCTGGATTTATTAACGGAACCATCGAATTTTCTCGTGCTGATAAAACCTGGCGCAGTGAAGCAAGGCCGGATGCGCAGTTTGTAGGGTCAGTTGTGGGGGGTAATCTAGTGCCTCTGGAAGGTTTGGGGCAGCGGTGGGGAGATCCTGATGTCGAGTCCCTAAAGTTTTTTGTAAATAGTGGATTAGAAATCTCGGATTCGGTAGAACTTTACGGAAACCTGGGTTATTCACAGAATGAGACAATTTCAGATTTCTTCTATCGCGGCCCGGTTCTCGATCCGGAATATCAATTTACCGCTAGGGGTACTCTGCAAGTAGATAGCCCAAATGATCCTTTGGACCCGGGCAGTATTGACTACACTCCCGATCCGGCGCCTCAATCCTTAGTGGACTCTATTTTAGCGCAGGGCCTTAACCCGTCTGATTATCTGGTAGAGGATTCATCCAGCGACAGCGGCTACGTATTGCGCAATCCGATTTATACCCAGTTCCCCGGTGGCTATAACCCTGAATTTGGTGCAGATATTTATGATATTGCCGCTGTTGTAGGAGCGCGTGGGGAATTTGCTAGTGGTCTCTCGTGGGATGTGCGTGGCCGCTTGGCAGAAAATGAAGTTGATTATGTTCTGAAGAATTCCATTAACCCAAGTTTGGGTATTCTGTCTCCTACTTCCTTTAAGCCGGGAACGCTCACGCAGGAAGAATCCAGTCTTAATGCAGACTTTGTCTATCCCATTGATGTTGTGGCTTTTGCCTCCCCACTAAATCTTGCGTTTGGGGCTGAGTGGCGCGAAGAGACCTATTCAATAGGCAGGGGAGATACTGCATCCACAGAGGTGGGCCCAACAGCCGCATATTTTGGTGTGGGCTCAGATGGTTTTCAGGGTTTCCCTGTAGAGGCGTTAGGCAGTTTCAGTAGTGAGAGCATTGCTGCTTATATCGATCTTGAAGCCAATGTGACTGATAAATTGACCTTGGGTGCTGCCCTACGATTGGAGGAATATGATGAATTTGGTTCGACGTCAGATTGGAAGTTATCGGCTCGATATGATGTGAATGAACAACTGGCACTGCGGGCAACAGTGAATACTGGTTTTAGAGCACCGACTCCTGGTCAGGTCAACACCTTGAACGTTACTACTACGACTGATTCCAGTGGCAATTTGATACCCAACGGTACCTACCCCGTAGCTCATCCAGTAGCGTCTGCGCTCGGAGCGGTTGAATTGGAGCCGGAAGAGTCCACCAGTTTTACATTGGGTGCAGTTTTTTCTCCAATGGATAATACCAGTATGACAATTGATTATTACAACATCGATATCGAAGATCGCTTGGCCTTGCGCAATAATGCCATTAGGAATGACGAAGTGCTTTTGTTGCAAAATGCCGGCATAGAGAATGCGGCACTTCTTAATGGCAGCAATGCAAATTACTTCGTTAATGCTTATGACTCGGAAGTGTCCGGTGTAGATCTGGCAATTACTAGTGATTTTGAGATTCTTGAGAGTTTATTGGTGGTGGACTTACGCCATAATCACAATCGCCAGGAAGTTACCAGTGTTGCGGCAAACACAATCAATGCCTCGCGAGTATTTGACCTAGAAAATCAAGTACCCAGCGATCGGACGACTTTAACCTTTGATATCGATACCGGTAGTTTATTTGAAGGGTACCTGCGTTTAAATCGATATAGTAGCTGGGAATCAACCGGTGGTCTGTTTGGCGCAGGAGACGCCAGTGATACTTATAGATATGGCAGCGAAATTCTCGTAGATATCGAAGCGACTTTTAACATTTATGAAAATTACAAATTGTCGCTGGGTGGTGAAAATATATTTGATGTAATGCCGGATGATGAGCAGGAACCAACGCTGCGATACCTTGGGGTGCGTCATGCCCTTACATCGCCGTTTGGATTTAATGGTGGTTATTGGTATGTACGTGCAAGCGCAGAGTTTTAGGCAGTCTATGTAGGAGTAAGGTATAAAGAGTCAGCCCGTTCCTTGCTCTAAGTAACAGCAGTAGCTCGGTAGGTAAACCGGGTTACTGTCTGGTCTTTATGTTTTTGGGGATTATCTTTGCTGAACCTTCAGCAATTCCCTATGTGCCAGTTTTTGTGAATTCAGCACGGGCATTAAAATCTAATACGATTTGGGGTTCATCGGTGAAAACCCCATCCACCCCTTGAGCTGCTAAAAGTACCAAATCGTTAGGGTCGTTGACAGTAAATACGTAGTTCTTAAGCCCGCGTTGTTTTGCATCAGCTATTAAATCTGCATTTATAAAATCCACGTTCGTATGTAATGAGTAGGCTTTTAAGGGGGAAGAGCAGGCTGCAAGATCGAGTGGAACACCGGAAATCAGCACTCCCCTTCTGACTTCTGGAGCTAATTGCAAGCACTGGAACAGCTGTCGGTGGTCGAAAGACGAGACGATATACTGCTCGTAGCTTGCGCCAGTATCCTGAGTAAAGGTGTGGATTTCATCTGCGAAAAGACCTGCACAGTTGGGTCCTTTAAGTTCGATATTGAGCAGGGCACTATTGCCTACAAGCTCCAGAACTTCCCGCAATGTGGGGATTTTATTTCCGCAAGGGAGAGATCTCTCCTTTAGGGCATCGGGGTGCATTTCGGTGATTAGCTCAGAGCCCGCTATAAGGCGCCCTAGACGTCGGTCGTGCTTTACTAGAAGCTGTCCACCAATATTCCATACATCAATTTCAATACCCCCTACGTTGAGTTCCAACGCATGCCCGATTGCCTGGAGAGTATTTTCACTGGCCCGCTGTTGATAACCCCGATGGGCGAAACAGAAGAGCGTAGCTGAAGTCATGGTTTATCAGTCCATTTTCACGGTTTGCTGTAGACTGCCCTTAAATTATTACGAGGTCACTAAAGCAACACCAAGGTTTCTGCCAAATACTGGTTAATTGGCATTAAAAATTTATTTTTATAGCTTTTGGGAAGATTTGCCAGTTTGGAAGCTTTGTTGTTATTCTCCAGCCAGGGCGCGATAACACCCCTGATGGAAAACCAAAGGTTCACCGCCAAAAGCAGAAAATTCGAGAACCTCACCTAAAAGTATCGTGTGGTCACCACCATCAATGCACTGTATCCGGCGACAATGGAAGTAGGCTGCACACTCTTCAAGACGGGGTATTCCATTGGGGCCTTCATACCAACTGACTTGTCCAAACTTGTCTGCCCCCCGACCGGCAAAGAGGTTGGAAACATGTTGTTGGTCTGCCCGCAGGATATGCACCGCAAAGTGCTCTCGAGTGGTAAATGCCTTATAGCCCATGGATTGCTTGTCTATGCTCCATAGAACCAGGGCGGGGTTCAGAGAGACGGAATTAAAGCTATTAGCTGTCATTCCAGCTGGTTGGCCGTTGGTATCCTGAGTGGTAATGACAGTCACACCGGTAGCAAAGTGGCCGAGGGTGTCCCGTAACAGCCGGCTTTGCTCGGGTGACGGGGAAATCGTACGGCTTTTCTCTGTCGTCATACTAAGGCTACTTGTACCAAAACTGTAAAGGGCGGCCATTTTAAGGCAAAAGAGAGCGATTTGCGCGCTTTACCTCGAATTGTTATTGAAATAAAAACGATTACCAGTCATTTTATGACTAATCGTTCATTATTGGTTGGCATACCTGGCTGAGTCTTTCCTTGTGGATAATCGCACTGCCTGTAAGAGCAAAGCCTAGTAAGTCGCCCTTTTGATTACGAAATTCGGCACAAACTCCAGAGTCTTCCCGGCTGACCTTCCAGCTTCCTTTGGCATTGGGACGAGGAGGGCAAACGATAGTTGGGTGTAGGGTTGTTTTTACGGCTACGGGAATTACACCAAAACAAATTTGGCTCGGATTGCCAGATAAGGTTCGTGCCAGGTTTTTTGCACAAGTGATTAGGGGAGCGACAAAGAGCAGTTGGTAGCCGTCAATTTCCGCACAATCCCCCAAGGCGTAGATATTTGGATCGCTTGTTTGTAAGTACCGATCTACAGCAATACCTTTTTGTGTGTTTAGGCCGGCCATGGTGGCTAATCCTGTATTGGCTTCGAGACCTAATGCAGCCAACACAATATCGGCTTCTATTTGCCTTCCCTCTTTCAAACATGCACGGATACCGGTGTTTGACTTTTCGATATGGGTTAGTGGTGCGCCCCCATAAAAGCGTACGCCATAGCTCTCCAAAGAACTCTGAAGATCGCGAGCGGCAATTTCGGGAAGTAGTGTTGCCAGTGGCCATTTCTCCTTGTCAACCAGGCTCACTTCGAAGCCCGCCTGAATCAGGTCGTTGGCAAATTCACAACCGATCAAGCCGGCACCCAAGAGCAGTATGCGCTTGTGACCTATCAAGGCGGTACGAAAACGGTGGTAATCCTTGAGATTATTAATGCGAAAGATATGTGCCAGGGCATTGCCTTCGAAGTGGGGAAGCTTGTGACATTTGGCTCCGATTGCAAGTACCAGCTTCCCGTAGGAAAGCTTGGATATATGCTCTGCGCCATCCTGTTGAATCGTCAGGACTCTTTTGGTGCGATCTATATGTATGACCCGAGTGTGAACCAGAATCTGTGCTCTGAGTTCCCTGGCCATATCTTCGGCACTGGCAGAGCTGAGCTGTTGCGCCGTCTTACCGTGAGAAAAAGAGGCTGACAGCAGAGGTTTGGAGTAAAAGGCTCCGTCATCAGAAGTAATCAACAGGAGGGGGGACAGGGGAGCAAGCTTGCGAAATTCCCGCGCCAAATTGTATCCAGCTAGCCCTGTTCCAATAATTACCAGGGGTATTGAGGTTGTATTATCGGCATCTTTGATTGCCAAAGGGGGAGTTTCGATAGGACCTTGCCTTACAAGGACCATATCGAACTCTTGCTTACTCACACCACACTGTGGACAGCTCCAGTCTTCGGGAATATCCTCCCAGCGAGTACCGGGATCTATGCCATCATGAGGACGTCCTTCGGCTTCATTATATGTCCAGCCACATACCATGCATTCCCAGATGCGAAAGCCAGTTTGACTATCTTGAGCAGTATCGCCACTGACCTGCAGCATGGAGAAATCTTGCTTGGCGGCACCACACTCAGGGCAGTACCAATCTTCAGGTATATCTTCCCAGCGAGTGCCGGGAGCTATTCCGTCCTCAGGCCAACCTTTTGATTCATCGTATATCCAGCCGCAGTTCTGGCACTGCCACTTTTTGTATGCCGACATGTTTATCCACCAAGCAGGGATGGACCCGGTAGCTAAAATGGCCGGGTCTTTTCCATTTATAGTGGTAAAAACACAGGACGTAGTGAGTAGGTTGTATTATTCAGCGCCGCACTGGGCGATTTTACTGAGAGCACTTTGGTAAATATCAGCAATTTCCCCGGGGTGCTTGATTGAAATACCTAAATCATGCACCAGACCATCTTTGAGACCATATACCCACCCATTAACGGTGAGTTCCTGGCCCGCTCGCCAAGCATCGCGAACAATAGTGGTCTGGCAAACGTGTATTACCTGCTCCAGAACATTGAGTTCACACAGTAAGTCTGTGCGCTGTTGTTGCTGGAAAAGATCGATCAAGGTGTGGTGTTTATCCCTGACATCTTGAATATGTCTCAGCCAGTTATCTATCAGGCCCAGTTGCTCATTATTTAAAGCTGCCTGGACGCCGCCACATCCGTAATGACCACAGACAATAATATGTTTTACTTTTAGGATCTCTACGGCATATTGCAGTACTGATAGGCAGTTCAGGTCTGTATGAACAACGACATTGGCAACATTTCTGTGCACAAAAAGCTCGCCCGGTAGCAGGCCGACAATTTCATTGGCGGGAACGCGGCTATCAGCGCAGCCAATCCAGAGGTATTCGGGGCTTTGCTGCTCGGACAGTTTAAGGAAAAAGTCAGGTTCGTCTTCGCGAGTGGCCTCTGACCAATGCTGGTTATTCTCTATTAAATGATTGAGCGGGTGCAATGAATCTATCCTGATGTGACCGTTTGGACAATTAGCCCGCAGCATAGCGACTTTGTTCGTGCGCGCCAAGTGCATCTGGTCTAATCTAAAAAAGTGACTATTGGCTCGAACCTGGTCTATAAAGGAATCTAAGATCATGGGAAGAAAAAAAAGCGCCATTCCAGGAAAGCGGCAGAGGGTTTCCAGGCGCTCCAACTCAGTGGGGCGGCATCGCCTAAGGGTGCGCCAATTGCTGGCTAGGAGGACACGTTTACGCAGTTATTTACAGTATTTCCTAGCGGAGGATAATGGAAAGTTCGAATCGATATCAGGGCAAAGGGATACTGAAGTTACCTAGTAAATTCGTTATTCTACCTTTCTAGAGTAGGGCTCAAGAAATCATATTTAATGAAGTTTTGAATGAATAGGGAAGTAAAAACGAGAAATATATGGCGTTAGCAGGTTTTGATGTCGATATTCATTTAAAGGTTGATCTGGCAAATTACGATGAACCAGAGGATGCGAAGAGCGTAGTCGCTTTGATGGAGGAGTACGCGCTCCATCCATTCGGTGGGGGAGAACCTCTTTCAGAACTCTGCCGGTCTAGCTTGGTGCCAGCATTAAAAGAATTTCCCGGGGCCTTTAGCATTCTTGCTTACCGAGGTGAAGCTGCAGTAGGACTTGTTAATTGCTTTACTGGCTTTTCCACTTTTTTATGTAAGCCACTGATCAATATTCACGATGTAGTTGTTAGTGAATCAGCTCGAGGGTTGGGGGTGTGTACTGCCATGATGGATTTCTTGGCAAAAGAAGCAAAAAGGAGAGGTTGTTGCAAACTTACTCTGGAAGTTCTGCAAAGAAATTATACTGCACGGGCTGCTTATCTTAAGACGGGTTTCAAACCTTATACGTTAGATGAAGAGATGGGGCAAGCTGAGTTTTGGCAGCGCTATCTTTAAAGAGCAGTGTTCGCAATCTAGCTTTTGAGACAGCAATTACCGAATTAAATAGGTAATTGCTGTGATTCACTTCAGAGATTATATAGCACTTACGTTAGGTGATTTTTTCCAAGAAATAACAAAGTTTGTCAATGTGAGTATGGCTATTAAACTGACACTGAATAACATTCCTATTAAAGGTTGCGAAGAGCTTTGTTCATAGAGCCAGCCACCAAGAGCAAAGCCTATTGTGTAGCCCCCAGTGTGCATTAGTGACAAAAGGCCGAACAAGCGGCCACTACGTTGTTGCCCTCGGCTCACGAGAGCGCTGTAGCCTGGAACCAAAAAGGCAACACCAATAACAAATAGCATCAGACCTGGAGCTGCAAGGGCACTACCGAGAGTTAGAGACAGGGTCATAGTGCCCAGGCATACGCATAAAACCCCAATCATTAAACTGATCTGTGGGCGTTCTATTTTTCTTACTAATCCCACCTGTACAAGAAAGCCGCAAATTGCGACGGAGGCGAGAAGAACAGCAGTTGTCGATGATGCCCCCAATGCACTTAAGCCGTATAAATCTTGTAGCACTGGCCCCATGACAACTTGTAACTGCCCAATACTTACCGTGCCTAACAACGCTATTGTGAATAAACTAATGGTTGCAGTGGGAAGGTTAGTTTTCTCAGTTTCTTTTGCAGTTATAGTTTTTTCTGGGGATTGGGGCAAAAAGAGTGTCAGGATTAATGCGGAAAAAGGCAGGAGAAGTAGCCACAGTAATGGCCATAAGCTACCTGCGATGAGTGCAGGCAGGGCAAGTAAAGGTCCCAGTCCTCGCCCTAAATTTGCGGCAGCGCTGATCCCCGAGAGAATAGATAACTGCTGGTCTTTCTCTCCCAATTCAAGAGCCCAAGCCTGGCAGCAGGGGAAAATCGCAGCGGCATTCAATCCGTAAAGGACTCTACTGGCAACCAGGGCTATAAGTGCTGAGTTAGTTTCCAGGTGTCCTTGGGCCAAGGCAACTAATAGGGCTACGAATAATACCTGGGAAAGCAGTGCCCCACTGAGCCCGAATAACAGTATCGGTTTCCTTCCAATTTTGTCGCCCAGCTCTCCCCAAATAGGGCCTGCAATCATTAGGCAAAAAGTACTGACCGCAACCAGTGCGCCAAGGGTTGCCAGATCCAGTCCACAGTACTTGATGATCAAGGGGATCTGGGTCAGCAAGATGACCTGGGCCGCACCTTGGCTGGCAACAATCCAGTTTATTTTTTGGAAGTGAGTGGGGCTGCTCATTCGGGCTCCAGAGATTAAAACCTGGGAAAAAGTCCTATTTTCCTTAAAGAAAAGTTCTCAGCCGAATAATTTCCCTACTAAAAGGCTTGATATGTACTAATTTTCAAGACATGATAATATAAATACAAATCATTCTCATTACAATTCTGTAAAAGAACCTTACTCATGAATAATCCAGATCTCAACGGGGCTTCTTTGGGCGCCGCTACAGGAGCTTCTGATGCTCATAGTATGAACCCGGCTACTTCTGAGCGGCCGGCAAATATGACTGCTGAAAAGCAAAAGGTCAAATGTTCTGCTGAAAGACTGTCAGCTAATTGCTTCTTCAATGCATTGCTGCGTGAAACAAACAGTGGCCAGTGGTACGAGCATAGCGACACATCATTCCCCGAGGGCATCAAGGCTCCTGCTGTTTGTGTATCTCTCCCGGAAACTGGGACTGAGTTATGGCTGAACGTGATCTATCGTAGTGAATGTGGCAGGCACCAGTTCGAGTTACCGATAGTTTGGCGACAAAGCTCCTTAAGAAGCCAAGTGGTATCGATGGCTGAATGTGCTCGGTTGATTGCTGATGACCCCGCTTTTTTCCCCGGAGCTGGAGAGCAGTCGCGACAGGTGTTTGCCGATCGTGTGCAAGCGAGTGTCCGGAACATGACTCAGGCCTTACAGGCGCGCAACCAGGATATGGAGCGCTTGTTTGGTGAAGTGTTGTCTTTTGGTGAGTCGGAGCAAGCTTTACTTTGTGGTCACTCCATTCACCCAACCCCCAAGAGCAGGGAGCCTTTCACTGATCGGGATGCTGAGTGTTTTGCCCCGGAATTCGGCAACAGTTTTTCACTGATGTGGCTAGGCGTAGATCCTCAGTTTTTATCCGGTGCTAGTGGAGCTCAAGAGTCAGCAGATCAACTCGCTGATCTTGTTCGTGAAACTGATGGTGTCTCTCAGCCGCCAAAGGGGTTTGTTGCAATTCCCGCTCATCCCTGGCAGTGGCAACAGTTGCAGAGAGATCACAGAATCACTCAGTTATTGGAAAGTGGCAGCGTCGTTGAGCTGGGGCTAGGCTCTGGAGCTTGGAGAGCGACATCATCGCTACGTGCAGTGTATAGCGCTGAGAGCTCCTATATGCTGAAGTTCTCCCTCAGCCTGCGCTTGACTAATTCGGTGCGCACTTTACAACCGAAAGAAATGACAAGGGGATTGGAAGTCCTAAAAGTACGAGAGACTCCAATTGGTCAAGATTTCGCTCAACGTTATCCTAATTTTCAGGTTTTAGCTGAGCCGGCCTATTTGATGCTAGCTGACCAGTCCGGAAATCCGGTGATCGAAAGTCTGGTAATGTTCCGGGAGAACCCATTCGTTGGCGAGGCAGCAGAAAATACTTGTCTGCTAGCTACTTTAACCCAAGACCACCCGGATGCAGAGAGCTGTCGTGCAGCTCAACTTATCTCTCAGCTGGCAAAAGAGCAAAATCTATCATCTATCGTTGCTTCCAAGCTTTGGTTTGATGCATTTGTTGATGCTGTGATTGAGCCTTTGTTAATAGCTCAGGCAGATTTTGGAATTCTGTTTGGCGCACATCAACAAAATTTAATTCTGCGCTTTGACGGACCTATGCCAGTCGCTGGATATTTTCGTGATTGCCAAGGTAGCGGTTACAGCTATCTCGGTGAAGAGCTGCTGAAACCTTATTTACCTAATCTCGCGCAAAATAGTGAAAATGTAGTTAATGAAGAAATGGCCAACCGTTTATTCGTTTACTACCTCATTGTTAATAGCTGCTTTGGCTTGATTTCGGCAGTTGCTGCCGCTGGGCTAGTTAGTGAAAGGGACTTGCTAAATCAACTCCGTGACCGGGTTCAGAAACTCTATGACGGTCAGCGACGTGATCGCAGTGGGTTGGAATATTTACTCCAGTCTGAACAGATATGGGCAAAGGGGAATTTCCAATGTGCAGTTATTGGCATGAATGAAAATACTAGTGATGACCCGTTGTCAATTTACCACTCTATGATTAACCCTTTGAAAGAAACTGAAGAACCATCCCCTGCTTGTTCAGATAGCCTGGACTGTTCAAATACCTAAGGATCGATTGATGAGCGACATAAAAGCTAAAGCCGAACTAGAAGTAATGCAGCAAGGAGCCCTACCTGATGGAAGGCGATGGACTCTTGATGGTGAAGGTTATCAATGTCAGCTGGATAGCAATACTTTTTTTGCGTTATTGAATGTAAATAATGGCAGTAATGCTCAAATACAAATCCCCCATGATGAGGCTGAATCGTCTAAGTTAAATGGATGGCTGGAGTGGCTATTTGATATCCATGGCGATGTTGCGATTGTTGAACTTGTTTCTTTAAATGGGGATAAAATAAAAGAAATATTCAAGTCTGATTTTTATCAGCAGACAGAAATCTGGTATCGAGGAAATAATGGCGGAACATTCCCACTGAGGTGGGTCGAAAATGATCAAGGTGTAAAACATCCTTTCAGAGCTGAGCCTGTGAAGGGAGAAGTGTACAGGCGTCATTTCCACACCTTGGGGATGGATCTTAGCCTCCGTCATTTAGATCCAGATAAAGATCTGGAGCTTTTTACAAGCTGGATGAATGTAGGGCGTGTTGCGAAATTTTGGGAAGAAGAAGGCGATCTAGAAAAGCAGAAAAAGTTTATTCGGGAGGTTATTCAA
Source organism: Microbulbifer maximicatervae (SeqCode) (assembly GCF_052467325.1). NCBI lineage: Bacteria > Pseudomonadati > Pseudomonadota > Gammaproteobacteria > Cellvibrionales > Microbulbiferaceae > Microbulbifer > Microbulbifer maximicatervae (SeqCode). The sequence goes on along the minus strand of NZ_CP174310.1, from coordinate 2,727,797 downwards.
GATCCCCATAAGTATCCGTTAATTGCTTCCTTTGACGATGTGCCCTTCGCATATTTTGAGGTTTATTGGGCGCTTGAGGATCGTATAGCTCCTTACTACGAATGCCATTCCTTTGATCGTGGGGCGCATATGTTGGTGGGTAACAGTCGTTTTCTTGGTCGGCGTTATGCGCTGGCTTGGCTTAAGGGCGTATCCCATTTTATGTTTTTGGATGATAGTCGAACACAGACCCTAGTTGGTGAGCCTAGAGCTGATAATGGTCCCCTACTGAAGTATATGAATGGAACTTTTGGTTGGAAAAAAGTAAAAGAGTTTGATTTTCCTCATAAGCGAGCGGCACTTATCTCCTGCGATAGAGCTGACTTCTTCGAGGGGGCGGGGAAAGTATGAAGAAAGATAGTTATTGGGCTCAGGCAAATCGAAAAACGCTTGCTAAGTCTTTATCAGAACTTTGCTATGAGCAAGCTTTAAGCGCTGAGCAGGAATCTGAAGAATCTTATATTGTTAGGCTTAAGTCTGGGGTGAACTATCAATTTAACGGTATCCCGACTATCTGGGATTGGCTGCTAATTGATGGGGAGACTATTCAAAGGTGTCAGGGTGCTGAAAAGCTGATTGCAAATGATGTGGCTCAGTTTTTTATTGATGCTGCGGAAGACCTAAAAATAGCAGCCAGCACACTGGGTGGCTTATTGCATGAATTGGCAAATACCTTAGTTGCTGATGTTGCTTTACTTGAGAAGCGTGAGGCTTTCTCAGCAGAAGATTTGGCTCAGTTTACTGACGAGCAACTGCAATGCTTTTTGGATGGGCACCCAAAAGCAATGATCAATAAGGGGCGTATTGGCTGGGGGGCTCAGGAGTTTAGAACCTATGCTACTGAAGCTGGTGAGGGTGTTCGCTTTTTATGGTTGGCTGTTCGCGAGGAAATGACTGTCAATGGGCATAGTGAGCGTTGGAATTGGCAGCAGTTACTAAAAGAGAGCCTGTCAGCTGATCAAATACAGTTAATGGAAGATGCTTGTCAGGAAAAGAAGGTCAATTGGCAAGAATTTATTCCACTTCCAGTTCATCCTTGGCAGTGGCAGCACCATATTTCTCAGCATTATGCGCAGCAGATAAGTCGTGGTGATATTGTACTTTTGGGGCAATTTGGCGATCATTACCTACCTCAAGTCTCGTTGCGTACTTTCTCCAATGTGCCACGCCCGCAATCACTGCACGTCAAACTGCCACTAACAGTATTAAATACATCGTGTTACCGTGGAATTCCCGGTAAATACATGCAGTGTGGACCATCTTTATCACAATGGATGCAGGAAATTTGTGTTAAAGATTGTGAGCTATCTGGGCGAGGCACCGGTATCTTGCAGGAAGTTGCTGGGTTACATGTTCCGCACCTCCATCACGAGCAAGTAAAGGGAACACCCTACCGTTACAGAGAGATGCTGGGGGCGACTTGGCGCCAAAGTCCAGCCAGCCACTGCTTAGAAGGAGAGCGCCATTTACTAATGGCTGCATTGTTACAGAAAGACTCCAGCGGAAGATCTGTAATTGCAGCACTAATTCGTAGCTCCGGTCTTTCTGTTGAAAAGTGGTTGGAATACCTTTTTGATGCGACTGTGGTGCCTTTATATCATTTGCTCTGTCGATATGGTGTTGGATTAGTTGCTCATTCTCAGAACTTGACTTTAGTTTTGAAAGGGGATCGAGTAGCGCGAGTTCTACTGAAAGATTTTCAAGGGGACCTGCGTCTTTCGCAAGGAGAATTTCCTGAGCGGAGTGATATTCCTCAGGCAGCAATGGATGTCCTTGATCAGCTGCCTCCTAACTATATTATTCACGATCTTTTTACAGGGCATTTTGTAACAGTTCTGCGTTACCTGTCTTCCCAGTTGATGTTAGAGCTCGATTTTCCTGAGTCCAAATTTTATAGCGTTTTAGCTTCGGTTTTACGTGATTATCAAAAAAACATTACAGGAAATAGCCCTAAAATGGCCGAACGTTTTCAGATTTTTGATATTTTCCGTCCTCATATCGAGAGAGTTTGTATCAATCGGGTGCGATTGTCGCATGGATGGGGTGATAGCGCTGAAAGGCCGGTACCGATAGTTGGAGGAGATTTGGAAAATCCCCTTTGGCTATCAGAGCAGAAGCCAGAGAAAAAAGAATCCAAACTTAATATAGTTTCCTCCACAGAGATATAATGATGAGTAATATATTAGATCTAGCTGGTATTGGCGCCGGTCCTTTTAACCTCGCGGTTGCCGCTCTAATGTGGGATAAATCTTTAAAGCATCGTTTTTTTGAGGCGAAATCAGAGTTTTCCTGGCATCCTGGGCTGATGTTACCTGGTGCTATGATGCAAACGTCTTATTTAAAGGATTTGGTAACACCAGTTGATCCAACTAATCCGTATAGTTTTCTTGCCTATCTAGTTGAGAAAAAACGCTTTTATGACTTTCTGAATGCGGAGCAGCGCACGGTTAGCCGTCAAGAATTTGCTGATTACTTGGGGTGGGCTGCAAAACGTCTGGATTCTTTGGAGATGGATAGTCGAGTACAAAGTGTTCTGGATAAGGGGGAGTATTTTGAGTTGGATATCCATGGTCCAAAAGGGCAAGAGATAGTCAAGGCTAAAAATATATGTGTTGCTAGTGGTAAGAAGCCTAATATTCCAGAATTTTGCCGTCCGCAATTATCTGAAACCTGTTTCCACGCTCTGGAAATTGCGCTGCGTAACCCTGATGTTCAGGGTAAGCGAGTTGCAGTTATAGGTGGGGGGCAGACTGGAGCCGAGGTGGTAATTAACTTGCTCAATCGGCAGTGGGGAAAGCCAGAGCAGATTACTTGGGTTTCTCGTCGTAGTAATTACCTCCCGCTGGATGAAACCCCTTTCACTAATGACTGGTTTACACCTGAATATGTTAATGTATTCCGTCAACTATCTCAGCATCGCAAGGAGCAGGTTGTAGCAGAACAGAAGTTGGCCTCAGATGGTATTTCACCAGATACCTTGAAAGAACTATATCAACTTTTTTATCGATTGGTGCACCTTGAGGGTGATACGAATCGTATGGTGCTTATGCCCAATCGAGAAATGCTAGAAATTTCCAAATGTGGTGCTTATCGAGTTCAGTTACAAAACCATTTAGTGGGTGGAACTGAAGGGCAAGAGTGGTTAGATGCGGATATTGTTATTTTATGCACAGGCCTCAGTGAAGCGTTACCGCCTTGTATTACACCTTTGCAAGACCGTATCGCCAGAGATGGGGAGGGACGCCTTCTTTTGAGTGATTCCTTTGCAGCCCAATTAAATAGTGATGAAAGTGATCGTCGACTTTATTTCTTGGGTACTGGACGATATAGCCATGGTATTGCCGAGCCTCAATTAAGTCTTTCCGCCTGGAGGGCTGCGCAGGTTGTTAATGATTTACACCGGGAATCCATATACGACAACCAGGAATCAAATAACTTTATGAACTGGATTAGCCCTGGGAAAAATCTAGAGGCCGCAGTAGCCTAAGGTAAATTCTAATCAGTGGCTGAGTGCTCTAACTCAGTCGCTGATTTTTGGCTACTGGCTACAAGGCACTTTTGTCTAATAGACGATTGGTTTGCGTGTGGCGGTCGCTAGTATGTAATTGACGTTGCCTTCTACCAGTTGGGCCATTTCAAGGCGTACTAGTCATACGTCTTGCAGGTGATAAAGAGCTATTGGATTTTCCCAGCCTTGATGAATGTCGGTATTTCGGCTAATAGATTGGTGGTCCAGTATTGACATGAAAAGTATTATTCATGATTTGGATATTGAATAGTGATTTTTTTGGGGCTTACTTTTAACATTTTTAAGTTCAGATTTTCTCGCCTGCGAATCACCTCAATTATATTTATTTTTGTTTAAACTTGTCCTCTTCTTGTGTTTACAGGGCCCTGCTTGGCGTAATAATAATAAAAGCTCTAGTTGTAAGTACTTTTATAGATATAACCTTTCCCGATTTTAGTGGGTCATCTATTAGTAAAGTTTCATTTTAGTGCTTCTTCTCCACTAAAAGCTTCCCCCACTAATGCCTTAAAATGAGCTTTTTGAAGTTTTGGTCTGACAATCACCCTATTGGTGCATGATCTTAAAAAGTTCCTTTTTACTCTTTATCGGTAGCACATTTTAGATGCAAATTAGCATTTTTATTATATTGATCCGCATTTAAGATCTTGGATTAATCACCACTTCTTTGAATTGCTTTTTATATTAAAGGTGGCGTGTAAAGCTAGGTTAGCTTCCTTCCATGTGCAATACTTTTTGGGTACTGGACCACCAGTCTGGTGTGCAGTGGGCAAGGAGGGAATCTGCGATGCGTTTAAATTCAACTTTGGCTCAGGGCCGATATCATTACAGTTGTGATGGTCGGGAGATGCCTGTACAGGATAGTTGGCAGCTCGGAGATGATGAGGAGGGGCGGCGCTCTCTCGTTAGCCGGCGCTTAGTAGGTGACAAGGGGTTCGGTATAGAAGTTTTTGCCTTTTTGGAGCAAGGGCTTGTGAGCGAGTGTGTAGTCCACTGGCGGGATGAAGTTGATAATGTAAGCGCTCACTACAAGCTGTTGCCGAAGGGTGGGATGAAACCTGCGATAGGCGATGATATTCAAGCCAGTTGGACAGGTCCCAATGGCCCACAGCAACTTAGCCTTGAGGGGGAAGAGCGGCTTTTATTTCCTTTAATGCGGGTGTTTATGGGGCCGGTCTTGTCGAGATTAGTTCAATATGAGGGGGGGCTGGAAGTTGTCTCACCAGATATTGTCGACCCATCTCAGCGAGGTAAGCTGCTTTCCCCAAGGGTCAGCCACCGCACTGCAAGGCCAATGGCTGGGGATGTAGCGGGGCAGAGGTCCCAAGAGTTGGGTGCCGACATCAGTGCCTATATTTATCAAGGCGATGAAGCTGAGAGAGACGCCCATTGTTACGTAGATAGTCGAAGTCTACTAGTGGGGTATGACTGGCCATCTAGCACTGGTCGTCTATGGCAGGTCAGGTTGAGAGATTTAGAGTGGTCATCGGACCTTCAGGGGTTACTATGGCCCAAATGAGTAGACTAAATAGCCATAATTGGTCACATGAATATATCATTCTTTGGAATAATTGTTCGCCAGTATGTAATTGTTAAATTTTTTTCCTCTTTAAGTTGATAAAACGGCTTCTCAAGTCTGATTGGTTGTATTGTCACTATAATCGCAAAATTATGTAGTGGGACTTGTAAACCTCTCCAGTGTAAGCTTGCACCGTATTTGCAATAAATGACTGGGGGAAGCGTTTTGTCCTACTATCGAAGAGGGGTCTATGCCGGGCTTACACTACTTTCTTCTTTTGGGTTAGTTGCACAGCCACCTACGGCTTTTGCTGAAGATGTACCAGAATCAACTTTCTCTGTGGATGCAGGGGAAAGCCTGCAAACCCATCACAAACGTTGCCTGAATGAGCAAATTCTTGTTTCCGATGCGGATGTCACAATAAGGGAAATTCGGCGTATCTGTGCTCAAAGAGTCCGGGCTGAACTGACCTTAGAAGAAGACCCTGTGATAGCGGATTTCCTTGTTGATGAATATGAGGAAGAACTACCGACGGATAAAGTACTGCTAGGAGGAAGGGCTAAGGCGATCAAGGATGCTGCCAATAACCCGTTTACCTTGGCATCCCATAAAACCAATTATGTGTTACCAATGGTCTACAACCCAGCTCCTGAAGAGGGTGGGTTGGCGGATATTGAGGGGTTAGCTGAGGCGGAGGAGCTGGATAATGTCGAAGTCCAATTCCAGCTATCTGTACAGGTGCCTGTTTGGCGTGGTTTTTTAGGCCGGGCTTCCGTGTTGAGTGTAGCCTATACAAATCGTAGCTTTTGGCAGGCGTATAACGATGATGATTCTTCTCCCTTCCGCGAGACAAATCACGAGCCAGAATTAATTTTAAGTTGGCTCAATGACTGGAGCGTGTTCGGTTGGAATAATGTGGCCAATCAAGTGGCGATTAACCACCAGTCAAATGGGCGTAGTGAGCCTTACTCCCGCAGCTGGAATAGGGTATATGCGAACTTTATTTTTGAACGTGATAATTATTCGATAAGCCTGAAACCCTGGTATAGGCTACCAGAGGACAAGGATGATGATGATAACCCGGATATCGAGCACTACCTTGGGCATTTCGAATTGGGTGGACGTTACCGCGATGGGGGTCACACTGTATCCCTGATGTTACGTAATAATTTGCGTTCAGATAATCGCGGTGCTGTGGAGTTGACCTGGGGCTTCCCTTTGGGTAGGCGTGTCGACGGATATATCCGTTATTTCAATGGGTATGGTGAGAGTCTCCTTGATTACGATGAATCGGTACAGACAATAGGCTTTGGTTTTGTTTTAGCCCAGGGGTTCTAATTTCAATGGCGAGAGTGTATTCAAGACAAATAGGCTCTCGTTTTCCCTTTTTTCAAGCTGACTCATTATCAGGGTATATTCATGGCCTTTGATGATAGTTACCGCCTCAGTGCCCACGCAGTAATAACCAATCCTTATGGAGAAGTATTGCAGCTGAAAGCGACCTATGCGGAGCGCAGGTGGGGTCTGCCCGGTGGCGCACTAGACCCGGGTGAAACTGCCCATGAGGCTCTGGTGCGGGAGTGCCATGAAGAGCTTGGTAAGGAGGTACAGATTGAGTATCTCAGTGGCGTGTACTACCACAACGCTTATAATTCACACGTTTTTATTTTTCGGGCCCATTTTACCAGTGGTGGAAGCTGCGTTCTTTCTGATGAACATTCACATTGGGCTTACTTTCCCCTGGACAGATTATCTGAGGTTCAGCGCCACAGGGTCGAGGACTGCCTGAGCTTTAACGGCATTGTGCGTAGCGCAAAGTTCTAACTTTATTATCTTCCTTGGCAATAGATCTGGTGTGCCAAGGTACATTTGGCGAAAATCGCCAAATGCGTTGTAGTCGCAGAATTCCCCTCCCTCCTACATTAGTATTTGCCTCCTGGTGTTTAATGCCCTGGAATTCCAGAGCCTTCGCAGTTTGTGGGCGCTTTATAAAAGTAAATAAAATTAAATAGTTAATAAATAATTGATACAGCAGGCTGTACAAAGCTGCAAGCTATGCTGATGGATAAGAATTATGGGTTTGGATTTGAAGATGCCTGAGCTGGGCAACCTAAGTGAAAGCAGCCATAAATTAGAGTGCCGAGTCGCTCTGGTCAGTTCTGATAGCAAATTGGCCAATGAGTGGGTAAGTGCCCTCAATAATACGGCAGCAGTACATGACAATCCTTTTGGTCTCCATTTTATGGTAGTGGCTCCCTCTGAAGCTGAAAGGTTGGCAAAAGAAGAGGATTGTCTCCAGGCAGTTATTGTTGATGGTGGCAGCGATGGAAAGGGGTTGGATGCTGCAGATGACCTAGCTGACCGAATTCATGTATTGCGTTCCCAGCTTAATATCTTCCTAGTTGCCCATAGTGGTTTTGCCGGCACAACGTCAAAATCAAGCAAAACTGCTTCCAAATCCATAGCCAATTTACGCCGTCGTTTTGATGAGTTATTCGATCGTCGTGAAGGTAACTTCAACCACATGTTCCGCTTGGTGCAAGCATTTATTGCTCGTAGGGCTTCGACGCCTTTTGCCGATACCCTGAAAGAATACGTCTTCTCCGCGCGGGATGCTTGGCACACCCCAGGCCACTCTGGTGGTGATAGCTTGCGAAATAGTCCCTGGGTAGGGGATTTTTATCGTTTTATGGGGGAGCATATCTTCAATACGGATTTGTCCGTATCGGTTCAAGTGCTGGATAGTTTACTCGAGCCCCATTCCGTTATTCAGGAGGCCCAGGACTTGGCGGCTCAGGCTTTTGGAGCTCGTCATACCTTTTTCCTGACTAACGGTACCTCTACCGCGAATAAAGTGGTTATTCAGCAAATTCTTGGTGGTGGTGGGAAAATTATTGTTGACCAGGCTTGTCACAAATCTGTTCATCACGCGATTGTGATGAACCGGTGTGAGCCGGTTTATTTGAAGTCTGTCCTGCATCCAGAGTTTGGAATTTACGGACCGGTGAAGCGTTCCGATATAGAAGCCGCCCTTGATGAGCACAGTGATGCGCGCCTGTTGGTAATTACTTCTTGTACCTATGATGGACTGCGCTACGATCTCAAGCCAATTATTGACTACGCCCATGAGCGAGGCGTGAAAGTATTGGTGGATGAGGCTTGGTTTGCTCATGGTTTCTTCCATCCTGAGCTGCGTCCTACTGCACTGGAGTGTGGTGCAGATTATGTGACGCAAAGTACCCATAAAATGCTATCCGCTTTCTCCCAGGCCAGCATGATTCACGTGCAAGATCCGGATTTCGATGAATTCCGTTTTCGTGAGAATCTGAATATGCATGCCTCTACCAGCCCTCAATACGCAATGATTGCGAGCCTCGATGTGGCCCGTAAGCAAATGGCGATGGAGGGGTATGGCCGCTTGAAGCAATGCTTGCAAATGGTGGAAACTTTACGTAACGCCGTAAATGAAACTGGCGTATTCCGTGCACTGACTCGTGATGACTTAATTGCTGATCCCCTTGCCGGTGATAATATTCGTCTTGATCCCACCAAGGTGACAATTGATATTTCCAAGAGTGGTTACTCTGGAAATGAGATGCAGATTAAATTATTTGATCAGTATGGTATCCAGGTAGAAAAGACCACCTACAATACCATCACTGTGCTTGTTACTCTCGGTAGCACAGAGAGCAAGTTGCTTCGCTTGATACATGCACTTAAGCAATTGGCCGGAAGTACTCAAAAACGCATTCATATTGGGTCACCGCGGCGCCTGCCAGAATTTACCCGGTTTACTTGTTTGCCGGCAGATGCCTACTTTTCGGAAGCAGAAGAATTGCCGTTGATGGATAATGGCACAGAAGCCATCGAAAATTTGGTAGGTCGAACCAGTGCCGATGAAATTGTTCCCTATCCCCCTGGCATTCCAGTTCTTGTACCTGGCCAGGAAATTTCGGCTCAAATAGTACAATTCTTACAGCAGCTTCTTCAGGGGCAGAATACAACGGAAATCCACGGCCTAATTTTCCGCTCTGATGAGCCAATGCTAAGGGTGGTTAAGGAAACCCCTAAAGCTAAGCCTGGCAAGGCGCAATCTTCCGCAGAAAAAAAGGCAGGAAAATCATAACACTTCATAATCCGGCACGGAGGCCGGTATGCTTGAAAGTCCACAATCTGTGTTAATTGCCGGTGCCTCCGGCGGAATTGCACAGGCTATTGGCGCCGAAATTATTCGGCGCCATCCTCAGGTTACTCTATTGACCCTGAGCCGAATTACAGTCGACATGATTCCTGGTCATGTTGGAGAGCGTCATCATTTATCTGTTTCCCTAGAGGAGGCGGAGTCTATTGATATCGTTGAAAATTTTTTGGCAGAGCACTCTGAACCCCCAGATTGGGTAATATGTTGCTGTGGAATTTTACACGATGAATTTCACGGACCTGAAAAGTCCCTATCGCAATGTGATGATCACTGGTTGTTACAGTCTATGCAGGTCAATGTACTTTCCCATTTACATTTAGCACGGGCACTAGATGGATTCTTACGGCGTAGGCACCCTTTGTTGTGGGCATCACTTTCAGCGAAGGTGGGAAGTATTACGGATAATTACCTTGGTGGCTGGTATAGTTATCGCACCAGCAAAGCAGCATTAAATATGCTGGTTAAAAACCTATCTATTGAGTGGGCGCGAAAACTGGAAGAGAGTTGCGTAGTCGCAATTCATCCAGGTACAACAGATACTTCACTATCCAAACCTTTTCAAGCTAATTTGCCGCCAAGCAAACTCTACAGTCCTGAATTGAGCGCTAATCGTATTGTGGATGTCTTAAGTCAGTTGACACGGCTAGATACTGGTAAATTATTATCCTGGGATGGAAGCCAGATACCCTGGTAGTAACTGTGTTTGAACTATTTACGATAATTAGAAACCGTCTGACTTCTAAAAATTGGGAAAGCTCTCTGTTATTTATGTTACAAGAGGGTTGCCCCGATCCAGTAACGTTTTGATATCGATACCAGTTGGTAGGCATCCAGTATTTTGTAAACCACTGGCTCCTATTCTTGATTTAATGAAGGCATCAGTGACACAGGAGCTACTTCCTTGTAAGAGAAGATGAGCCTGCATGGTAAGAGCCATTTGATCAACAATATGGCGAGCACGATATTCAAATTGATTTAGGTCAGAAAGTTCATTTCGTAGCTTGTCAACAGCTGTATCAAATAAAGTATTTATACCTCGGCTAATCCCCAGTTCATCGAACCAGTGACTAATAACGGTTGGTGTTTTTGTGATGGCGCGCAAAACATCAAGTGCTTGAATATTGCCTGACCCTTCCCAGATTGCGTTAATTGGCGCATCTCGATACAGTCGTGCCGTAATAAAATTTTCAATGGCGCCGTTTCCCCCCAGGCACTCCATGGCTTCATATGCGTGATGGGGACTGCGTTTGCATATCCAGTATTTGCCCACTGCGGCCCCCAGCCTGAGCAGCATTCTCTCATGCTCGCTGTCCTCTTGGTCCATAGCTCTGGCCATACGCATGGAAAGAGCAATTGAACCCTCAACTTCCAGTTGTAGATCAGCCAGAACATTTTGCATTAGTGGTTGATCAATCAGTTTTTTGCCAAATGCTTTACGCACACTTGCGTTATATATTGCCTGGATAACTGCTTGCCGCTGGCCTGCTGTTGAGCCGACCATACAATCAAATCGTGTAAGCGCTACCATCTTTATAATGGCCCTGATTCCTCGTCCCTCTTCCCCAATCAGCCAGCCTAATGCGCCGCGTATTTCAACTTCTGAAGATGCATTGGATACATTGCCGCACTTCGTTTTCAAACGTTGAATTTCAAGCTGATTCTTCGATCCATCAGGCCTCCATCGCGGAACTAGAAAACAGGATAGGCCGCTTGGGGTTTGCGCAAGAATTAAAAAGGCATCGCACATAGGTGCAGACATAAACCATTTATGTCCAAATAATTCATAAGTATTTTCTTCGAGAGGGAGGGCAGTAGTGGTATTTGCCCTGACATCTGACCCCCCCTGTTTTTCTGTCATACCCATGCCTATGGTCAGTGAGCTTTTTTCAAAATAGGGGCGATTACTTCCGTCATAAGTTCGATTGGTTATCTTGGGGATCCACTCGTTGGCGATTTCAGGGTTTAGCTTGATAGAAGGAACTGAGGCGAAAGTCATAGTGATGGGGCATCCATGCCCTGCCTCAAGTTGTGAATGTAGTAAGTTTTTTGCGGCTCTGGCGACATTGGCTCCAGGACGAGGGTCGGTCCAGGGAGAGCTATGTAAGCCCTCGGAGAGCGCAAGTTGCATAAGTTGATGGTAGGAGGGGTGGTACCTAACCAGATCGATGCGATGACCAGAGCGATCGTGACTTTCAAAGATAGGTTTAAACTCGTTGGCGGCATAACCTCGCTCAATCATTTCCGGTCTACCACATACTTCCCCATAGCGCTCCAGTTCTTCTTTCGCCCAGTATGCCCCATTGACATGTACGGCTTCCTGTAATGCCTGATCGCCAATATAGAGGTTATGGCCAGATAGAGGGCGTGGCTGATTGGTAACTTGATATGTGGGGTTATAACTTGGCGTATAACTCTTATTGTTCATATCTTTACCTTAGAAAATGTGTCTATTTGGGAGAGTTTTTGCATAGCCCCTAAATACCCCTACAGAGCTTATAGCTGCAGTTGATTAGATCCAGCAACTGTAGTTCATTGCAAGGCTTCCTCTTCGGATCTTTCAGAGGCACCTTCACATGGTACGAAATCATAAGTTGTACAGTTTTACTAATTGCGCGAAGGGATAATTTCAATGCATAGCTGAATGTGAGTATAAAACAAGTTTTTTTCTGATTACTATTTAAGCTCTTTACCTGCAGTGAGTTATTTTGCTGTTTTTATTTTCAAGGATGGGTTTTATTGATTCACAGAGGTATTTATTCGATCAAATATGGCTTAAAAGTAATGAATTGAAATTTATATTTTATTGCTATCGAATACCATTTTGTCATCTTGTCTCTAATAAGACTCGAACCATCTTATGTTTGTCACCTCATTGTCGATAGAGGAGTTCTTTACCGCAAATTAAGCGAAATAAATCGGTTAATACTGTCGACTAGTCCAAAAAAAATGAAGCTTTTGGGGTTCTAATTCTGCTCAAAAATCTATACCAAAGCATGTTGATTTTTTAATTCAGCTTATCTATCCGTGATACCTTTGTATTACAAACTGGTATGAGGGAACCAGGTTGGCACACTTAAGATTGAATTTTTGATATCTAGATCACTACTGGTTGCAGTAAGTGAGTTGATCGAATAGATTTAGCTCACAGCGTAAGATGAGCGCGAGAAATTAATTAAAAATAGTAAGGCTGGTAACAGGCCGAAATATAAAGGGACCGCACATTGGGGGAACCCAGATGAACTTGCATAAGGATTATGCACCACTAAAGGTTGTTAGCCCTAAGTCAGAAAAGTCAGGGGTTACAGTTGCCTTTTTAACCGCATGCGTCAATCTTCAGTCCTCAATATTTGCAGGGCGAATTGAAGATGAGTTTAAGACTACTTGCGCTATTCTGCAGCGCTCTACACTTTCTTCTCTAAGTGGTATTAAGGCTGAATACCTACTTCTAGATTGTGCCGATATTTCCTCTCCGGATCTTGAGCAGCTTTTGCGGGAAATACACTCGTTACCAACCCCTCCTAATCTTGTGTTGATCAATGTTGATCAAAGTTCAGATATTGATTTTGTTCTTCACTGGGAAAAGGTTCTTGGCTTGATACCCTCGGAGTGTGAAGCAAAAGTCATTATGGAGAGGTTGGGTAGGATATTCTCAGGAGAGTATTGGTTTCCAAGGGATGTTCTTCATAATTTCCTCAGGCAACACAGAAAGCCAAAAAAATGGTGTGATAAAGCCTCTAATCTTACTCAAAGAGAGAGGCAAATTTTACAGCTGATCTGTGACTGCAATACAAACGCTAATATAGCTGAAACACTTTGTGTTAGTGAGCATACTGTTAAGAGTCATCTCTATAAAATCTATAGAAAAATAGGCTGTAAAAATCGTCTCGAAGCAAGTAGTTGGGCCAGTCAAAACTTGTAATATTATGAAATCAATATTTTTGCGTGCAGCTGTGTTTACGGCTGCACTTTCGTGTATCTTTTGCAAAATTCATGCGCAAGAAGCAGATAATCAAATTGGAGAGGAATCCCTACTTACTGGATTAGTTATTGATAATACGGTAAGTGGTATTGGCCATGAATTTGCCAGATCTCTTTCTATTTATATTACAACCAATTTACAAGGTTTTGATTATAACCTTACTGTTCATGAGAGGCCGTCCGCTAGATGGGGGAGTGTTGTCTGGGTGACTTATGAAAGTCAGCAGGTTTTCAAGACTGTTATTTACCCTGGGCGTAGAAAATTTGGTGCAGTTGTCGAACAGGCCGCTTCACAAATAAATAATAATGTTCGACAGCAGAGGTTGCAGGAACTTTTATCTCAAAATATTGATTTGGCGGGGGATGAAATATAATGAAATGTTATTTTTTGATGGCTGTTTTTCTGTTTTCTGGGGCTGTAAGCGCAACGGAATTGGTATATACGCCAGTTAATCCATCGTTTGGAGGAAATCCTCTAAATGGTAATTATTTATTGAATAATGCCAGTGCGCAGAACAGTAAAAAAGACCCTGATGCTAAAGATTCACCTTACTCTGATTCCTCTTCTCTAGATAGATTTACTGACACACTGGAATCTCGCTTACTCTCGCAGCTGTTGACAGATGTGGGGAATGGTAATGATGGCACCTTGGTTACAGATGACTATATCGTGAACATTATTGATGTCGATGGTGAGCTGACAATAACGATTACAGATGCCGTTACAGGTGAGATATCTGAGATTGTAGTCGTGGGGCTCAATCCAAGTAATTAATATAAATTTATTTACGGGCTTAGGTTTTGTGGGGTGGTGCGATGTTGTCGAGAATATTTGTTTTTATAATTATTTTTGGTCTTAGTGGGTGTAGTTCGGTTAAGGAAGCGCTGTTTGGTCCAGGCCAACAAAAGGCAACTTTAACAGATCGGATGAGTACTTATTCCGACTTGGTTAGCTTACCTGCTCCAAGAGGGAAAATAGTCGCAGCAGTGTATGGATTTAGTGACCAGACGGGTCAATACAGACCGGCACCTTCGAGCTCATTCTCAACTGCGGTGACGCAGGGGGCGGCAGCTATGTTGGTTCAAGTCTTAAATGAATCAGGATGGTTTGTAACTCTTGAGAGGGAGGGGTTACAAAACTTATTGACGGAGAGAAAAATAATTAGGGCCGCCCAAAAGGAGCAGAGTAGCCCCGCTAGTCCGGTATTTGATCTGCCTTCTCTTATGTCAGCTAATATTATGCTCGAAGGAGGGATTGTTGGTTACGATACTAATATTAAAACAGGGGGGGCCGGAGCCCGTTATTTTGGTATAGGGATATCTGAACAATATCGAGTAGATGAGGTAACAGTTAATTTGCGTGCAGTGGATGTGCGAAGTGGTCGAGTACTCAGTAGTGTTTTAACCAGCAAGAAAATTTTATCAAGGCAGGTCCAGGGGGATGTTTATACATTTGTAGAGTATAAGCGGCTACTTGAAATTGAGGCTGGTATGACAACAAACGATCCGGCTCAATTATGTGTTCTGTCCGCGATAGAATCTGCTGTAATTCATCTCATTTCGCAGGGTGTAAATGCTAATTTGTGGGCTCTGGAAGATAACAATCAATACCCTATGTCAGTTCTTAGTGAATATGCGGCTACGCCGGTCAAGATATTGTAATATCTTATTAAATAATTAACTTTGTCAGTGTATGTCTGTGTTTGTATATGTAATTTAGTGAAATGGAATTTTGTTAAATTATGCCGTTTTATATTTTTATATGTAATTTGATGGAATGGATTTCTTTTGGGAAATATGCATTTTAATTTATAGTGCTTCCTTAATACAAAAGTTTTACGTTCTAGTTGTTCTTTCCAGTTAAATATAATCTTTCTTCTGATTTAAGATTTATTTGTTTTTACCTATAGTTGTTTCGTTGTTTCTTATAGTTGTTAATCGATCTTTATAGAGAGGTGGTTGGTGATTGCTACAGCTAAACGAGTAACGGCAATTTTATTTCTGTTTCTGGTTTTACCGCTTTCGGTGTGCTGGGCTTCTGATATAGATGACCACAATGAATTGTCGGCGGGGCAGGGAGCTCTGGATCTTCTTCTACTAAGAAAAGATTCAATTACGGGCAACTTAGCCCAGGTTTCACAAGTGGGTGATTACAACGTTGCTGAGGTTACTCAGTCTGGTTTTTATAACCAGGCTGTCCTGATACAGGAGGGTGACTCCAATACAGCGTTGGTGCAACAAACAGGCGATTCTAATTATGCTGCGATATCTCAGTCTGGAGCCTATAACCAAGCTACAGCCATACAGAGTGGCGTAGATAATGTGGCATTGATTAGCCAAGTTGGCTACGGAAATTCTGCAAACATTATTCAAAACGGTGATGGATTGTTTGGTTATGTCGCGCAGTTCGGTGACGACCATGCGGTGCAACTGGTGCAGTACGATTAAAGCATTGCACTATTTTACTTGTATTTATAATTTTATTCTGAGGGAGATAGATAGATGAAAAAGATTACACTTGCTGCTGCTATTGCTTTTATTGCTAGCGCAGGTCAGGCTGTAGCCGATAATAACTACGGTGATCAGGTTCAGCTTGGTGAAGATAACAATGCAGATATTACCCAGGTATCTGCAGCAACCAATAATGCTGCTTACCAGTGGCAGGAAGGTAATAACAACGTAGCTAATGCATATCAGGCCGGTGCTGATAATAACTACATTGACCAAACCCAGCTTGGTGACCGCAACGCGGCCTGGACCAGCCAAACTAATCAAACTGCCAGTGAGGCCCTGACTTTCCAAAACGGAGAAGGCAACTCTGGAACCATCCACCAGTGGAGTGGCTCCTACAATAGCGCCTACGCTACGCAGGTTGGCAGTGAGAATATGGTCCACTTGGATCAGTACTATGAGTCTGATTTCAACTTTGCAGATATGTATCAGGAAGGTAGCGATAACATGGGCGTTCTGCAACAGGACGGCGATGGAAACTACTTTGCTAGTACCCAGGTGGGCGACGGTAACGGTGTTTGGAACAGCACTTGGTACTCCTCTGCAGATGGCTTTGTTGGGGGCCAGGTAGGTGACTTCAACGTTGGTACTGTTTATCAGTCTGGTGCAGAAAATACTGCTAACTTGATGCAAAGCGGCGATGCTAACCTTCTAGATCTGGGGCAGGCTGGAGTGGAGAACACCGCTACTATTTTGCAAGAAGGTGATGCAAACACTGCTTTTGGTTATCAGTCAGGTGCTAATAACTTAGCCAATATTACCCAGAATGAAACCAATAACTTCGGTGCTGTGGGCCAATTTGGTAACGACAACACTGCAAACTTGGTACAGACAGGCGACTACAACACCACTGACTTTGGTCAATACGGTGATGCCAACCTGGTGAATATTGATCAAACCGGTAATAGTAACTACACCTATGGTTACAGCGCTGGTGTTTCCAACATTGTAGACATTGATCAGTCTGGTGATTTGAACCTGGCAGAAATCCACCAAGATGCTGGTGGTGACAACTTGATCACTGTAGCTCAAACCGGTCTTGAACACTCTGCTCATGTTGGGCAGTCTGGCTATGAAAACATTGCAACTGTTAGCCAGAGCAGTGCTCTGAACATGGCTAGCATTGAGCAGGTTGGTGCCAGCAACGTTGCCACCATCACTCAAAACTGATTCTGAAAAGTTTCAGCTATGAGAAAAAACCGCCCTAAGGGGCGGTTTTTTTTGAGATGCATATGGTCTTAGCTGAATATTTATCGGCTAGACTATTCGTTGACCGCAAAAATTGAGAGTCAGCTCCAATAAGCCGGTCCAAGGGGATTGCTGTCCACGGCCTCCTTTAATCGATATATCAATCGACCGCGCAAGAATTAACAGGCCTTCCAGTTGCTTTTTATTGAGCCTGTGTAGGGCTTTCTGTACCAATGGTTGTCGCTTTTGCAGCCTAACTAGTCTTGACAAAGGTTGGCCCTGCTCCAGCTTTTCCATAACCTCGAGAAGGGTACGAATTTCTCGTGCAATTGCCCAAAGAACAATGGGCGCTTCAACACCTTCAACTCGTAATCCCTCGAGTGTTTTGACCGCTTTGGCTGAGTCACCAGAGAGAGTAGTGTCGATTAGATCAAAGACATTGTATCGAGCGGAGCTGGTAACACTATGCTCCATCATTTCCCTGGTAATCTCTTGTCCGGAACAGGAGAGTTTGAGCTTTTCAATTTCCTGGCTTGCAGCGAGTAAGTTGCCCTCTACTCTTTCTGCGAGAATTTGCACTGCTTCGGGTTCGGCGGAGAGGCCTACTGAAGTAAGGCGCTGGTTGATCCAGCGGGGCATTTCCTGGATGGTCACCGGCCATACTTGGACCAGTACTCCTGATTGCTCCAATACTTTTACCCACTTGCTGTTGAGTTGTGACCTATCAAGCTTAGGTAGCACTAGTAAAAGGAGGAGGTCTTCATTTACCAGTGACGCAAATTCCTGTAAAGCTCTGCTGCCCTTATCTCCGGGTTTTCCTCCTGGTATACGCAGCTCAATTAGTTTTTTCTCGGCAAAGAGGGACATGTTGCCAGCTGAAGCAATCAGGGTGCTCCAGTCAAAATTGTGCTCTGCGTGAATAAGCTCCCGCTCTGTGAAACCATGCTTTTTAGCAGCTGAACGAACTAAATCGCAGCACTCTTGTATTATTAAGGGCTCGTCACCAGTAATAATAAAAATTGGCGATAAGCCCTTTTTTAAATTTTGCGATAATTGCTGGGAGTTAACGCGCATTTATAAACGTAACCTAGTAGCTTTTTTCTTCTAATGAAGCACTTACATCGATGCGTCGCAGGCGGTCAATTATGCGCCCAATAAGTTCTCGCTGCATCTCTGCTCGCAAGGTGTTTTCTTCTTCACTTTTACTGACAATTTCATCGACATCCCACTCTAGAGTGCGGTAAACGTCGGCTTGTGCTTTATTTAGAAGAACCTGCCCCGTACCTGTGCGTACACTATAAATGGCACTCGTAATTAGTTCATATTCTGAAGCTCGCCCTTCAGAGTCGACTGCTACAGTTAGCTTTCTTTCAGTTTCCTGGTGAATAATGAGTGAGTAGTCAGATTCCGCAGGAGACTCTGCTATCGGCACACCGGCATTCCTTAGCAGCCGTGTTAATTGGTCTGCAATATCACTTCGAGGATCTACTGCGGATATATAGAGTGTACTACCGGGAGGAAAATTCTTAGGGGCGCCTCTTAGATGCCAGCCGCAACCGGCAATAGTGATAGCGAGAAGAAAAATAAAGGCTCGATTTGCGATTGTTTTCATAAACTACTTGCCATGGTCTTGTCGGCTACAGCGAGCTGACTTAAGTGAGCCGGGAGTGAAACTCCCGGCATCATATTGCGGGTCTCTACTTGGCGACAATATTAACCAGCTTGCCAGGAACGACGATTACTTTGCGCACCGTAGCTTCACCGATAAATTTCTGAACGTTCTCATCGGCGAGGGCGAGTTTTTCCAGGCTCTCTTTGTCTGCATCAGCAGGCGCATCCAGTTTTGCGCGTACCTTGCCATTGACCTGGACGACCAAAGTAATTGAGGTGCGCACCAGTGCTTTTTTATCTGCCACTGGCCAAGGAGAATCGATTAGGGAACTGGTATTCCCCAGAACCTGCCACAGTTGGTGACAGATATGAGGAGTAACCGGAGCCAACAGCAAGACGGCGGTCTTTAGGGCTTCTCTCTCTACAGCCAGTCCTTGATCACTGTTGCGATCTGCCAGCTTGCCGACTTCATTGAGCAATTCCATTACTGCTGCGATAGCGGTATTAAAGGTTTGGCGGCGGCCATAGTCATCCCCCACTTTTTGGATGGTCTCGTGGGTTTTGCGGCGCAGCTGCTGTTGCTTGTCATTGAGGGACTGTTGGTCGATCTGTGCTTCACTGGAGCCCGCTGCAATATGGGCGTGAACGGTCTTCCAGAGTTTGCGCAGGAAGCGGCTGGCACCTTCCACACCGGCATCGTGCCACTCCAGAGTCTGCTCCGGAGGGGCGGCAAACATGGTGAACAGGCGAACGGTATCGGCACCGTACTCCTCAACCGCAGCGTGAGGGTCTATGCCATTGTTCTTGGACTTGGACATCTTTACCACGCCGCCGGCAATAATCTCTTCGCCGGTGGCTCGCTCAATCGCTTTGGTCGGCTTGCCCTTGTCATCGCGCTCGACGTCCACATCGGCGGGGTTGATCCAGGTCTTGTGGCCGTGTTCTTCCTTGTAGAAGGATTCGGCTAACACCATGCCCTGACACAGCAGCTGCTTGAAGGGTTCATCGCTATTGACCAGGCCCTCATCCCGCATCAGCTTGTGGAAGAAGCGCGCGTAGAGAAGGTGCAAGATGGCATGTTCAATACCGCCGACATACTGGTCCACTGGCAGCCAGTAGTTGGCGCGGTCCGGGTCCAGCATGCCCTCTTCAAAATCGGGACAGGTATAACGGGCGTAGTACCAGCTGGACTCCATAAAGGTGTCGAAGGTATCGGTTTCACGCTCTACGGGAGTGCCGTTGAGTTCGTCTTTACGCCATTCGGGATCGGCTTTAATAGGTGATTGAACGCCGTCGAGCTCGACATCTTCCGGCAACAGGATCGGCAGTTTGTCTGCGGGTACTGGTATTTCTCCGCCGTCGGCCAGGTTGAACATGGGGATGGGCGCCCCCCAGTAGCGCTGGCGGGAGACACCCCAGTCGCGCAGGCGGTAGTTGGTCTTAACCCGCCCCTTACCTGCAGCAATCAGCGCTTCGGAGATCGCAGTAAAGGCGCCATCAAAATCCAGGCCGTCAAAACTGCCGGAATTCACCAGTTTGCCTTTCTCTGTATAGGCCTCTTTCTCCAAATCGATAGACTCGCCGTCGGCAGCCTCGATAACCTGGATAACAGGCAGCTGGTATTTTTGTGCAAATTCCCAATCGCGCTGGTCGTGTGCCGGTACTGCCATCACTGCGCCTGAGCCGTAATCCATCAGAACATAGTTGGCCACCCATACGGAGACTTCTTCCCCACTGATGGGGTGAATCGCCTTGAGCCCGGTATCCATGCCTTTCTTGTCCATCGTGGCCATATCGGCTTCGGATAGGGACTGCTTTTTGCACTCGGCGATAAAAGTTTTGAGTTTGGGGTTGGACTCGGCAAGCTCCAGAGCGATGGGGTGCTCGGCGGCGAGGGAAACATAGGTAACGCCCATCAGTGTATCCGGACGGGTGGTGTACACATCGAAGTGGGCCATGCCCGCAATAGGCTTGGGAAGGGCAAAGCTCAGCTCTACTCCCCGGCTCTTGCCGATCCAGTTGCGCTGCATGGTGCGCACCTGCTCGGGCCACTCGGGCAGTTTGTCCAGGTCTTCGAGCAGCTCTTCGGCATAATCGGTGATCTTGATAAACCACTGGGCCAGCTCGCGGCGCTCAACGGTGGTGCCACAGCGCCAGCAGGCGCCATCTTCGACCTGCTCATTGGCCAGTACGGTCTGGTCGTGGGGGCACCAGTTCACTGCAGAGTTTTTCTTGTAGACCAGGCCTTTTTCGTAGAGGCGGGTGAAGAACCACTGCTCCCAGCGATAGTAGGAGGGTTGGCAGGTGGCCAGTTCGCGGGACCAGTCAAAGCCAAAACCCAGGGCCTTGAGCTGGCCTTTCATGTACTCGATATTGGCATAGGTCCATTTGGCTGGAGCGGTCTTGTTCTGGATGGCCGCATTCTCTGCAGGCAGACCGAAAGCATCCCAGCCCATCGGGTGCAACACGTTCTTGCCCTGCATGCGCTGATAGCGAGTAATTACATCGGTAATGGTGTAATTGCGCACATGCCCCATGTGTAGCTTGCCGCTGGGGTAGGGGAACATGGATAGGCAGTAGAACTTTTCCCTGCCGGCGTCTTCCTTTACTTCAAAGCTCTTCTCGGCCTCCCAGAATTCCTGGGCGGAAGCTTCGACTGCGGAGGGGTTGTACTGCTCTTCCATCGATTCGGGACCTATACTCTGTGATCAAAATTTGCGGGAAACTGTTCAGTGTTTATTGGGGGATGTGAACGCTTGTCAATCGGTAAAGATTGATCGCGATCAAGTTTCGTTCCCAGTGCATCTTTTACGATGCGTAAATGCGGGATTATAGGAGGGATACCGTGACGAAGGAACCAAAGTTGCCGCCGAAGGACGATCTGATTAATGAGTTTCGCGAAGACTTTGAAGATTTGGTCGAAGGTGAGCTGGCTGTTGAGAATCTCACCGCCAATAAGATGGCATTTTTACGCGCTTGGCTGAAAGATGACCTGCATCGGGCTGCTGAGTATATCCGGGGACTAGGTGGGGAATTGAAGACCCTGGAGGAGCGCAGCGGTGATTGGCTGCTGGATGCGGCGGACCCCACAGAAACCGCCTGGCCAAACTTAATGCGATGCATCAAAGAGGGCAAGCCCTGGGCTTTGGCCGGTGAGTTTGTAGGGCCGGATGAGGAGTTGCAGTGTTTGGGCTGTGGATACCGAGCTATGCCGCCGGCAAATACCCAGATCACTCCCTGCCACCGATGTGGTTATGGATGCTTTCGCCAGATTGAGGGTGGTCTCGAGTATTGAATGGGCTCTACACGGCGGCGGCCACGCTTCTGATGCCTCCAGCAGCCCCGTTGTTGGGGCTATTGGTTGCATTCCTTTTGCGATTCTCTTCATCCGGGTCCCTGCTTGAGAGATGCTCTCTACCCTTGGCCGTGATTTCTTTTTGTGTGCTTTGGTTGGGGGCGACCCCGGCATTCTCATCCTGGCTTGGGGATCGATTGGGCAAGGTACCTTATCAACCCCATATAAGGCCTGAGGCCGTTGTGATCCTTGGTGCAGGGCGTTATCGCGATAGGTATTCGAATAGGGAGAGACTCTCTGCGGCAAGTCTCGAAAGAGTTGCCGGTGCTGTCGAGCAAGCACCAGAAGAGTTACCGATTCTAGTATCCGGCGGTCGGGTTCACAGCGGAGAGCGGCTGGCAGAGTCTGATTTAATGGCTGCGTTGTTGGAGGAGGAGTTTTCCACTCCGGTTACCTGGCGTGAAGATTGCAGTCGTACTACTGCAGAGAATGCAGTAAATAGTGCTGATATTTTGCACAGTGCGAATGTGAGGTCGGTTTTTTTGGCCACTCACTGGTGGCATATGCCTCGCGCAGCGGAAATTTTTTCCCGCGCTGGCTTAGAAGTACAGCCCCTGCCGGTTGGGAGTGCCGGAGAGTTGATGCCCCGCGCTCAGGCAGGTGTGGGGCGCTGGTTGCCCAATGCCGTCTCCCTGCTGAGGACCCAGGTCTACTGGCGGGAAATACTGGCACGGATCTGGTATCGGTGGAGTTCGCTACCGTCCATCAGGAAATGTTGAGGTTCCATAAGGAACTTTTTGATAAATGTAATCTCAGAGGCCTACAGGATTTGAGGGATCAGGCGTCGAGCCCAAATGTTTGAGAGCTCTTGATTGCTAGTTGTACCGGGCTTAGGATGACTGGCGCCACAGGACATACCCATTGATTACCTTTTTATATGGAGTAGCGGCTGTGGATAAGAAACATAACAATAATCGAGATAACCTTATGATGAAGGGCATCCCACTTTCTTTCTCTCCGATACAGTTACATAACCGGTTAAACCGGGCTGTTTGGATTGGCTTCAAGCGGGTTGAGCAAGATGGCCGCACACTGGTTTTTCTGTGTGCCGGTGGCGATAGCGGCGCCCAACTCAGTAAAAATTTTGAGACTTTTGCCGGGCAGATAGTCCGGGAGTTCGGTTTTGCTCCCGCCGAAGTGGAGTTTATCGAGCTGCGTTCAAAAGCCGAGGAGTCCCATTGGTATCGCTGGCATGCCCAGTGGGTGGGGTCTGCGCCAATGGAGTGCCATGGCGATTTGGTGACCAGCGAATCTAGCCGGCGCTACTTAGCCCAGGCACTCGAAAGCGATATGGCCGCCGCTTAAATTCATTTGTTCAGGCGCTGGCTTTAGTGGTAGCGCCGTCACCCTTGAGCAGGTCTGAGAGGGCTTGCTCCAGAGTTGGGAATTGGAAGGTATAGCCGGTTTCCAGTGCTGTACAGGGCTCGACCCTATCACTGGCTAGCAGTAATTCATCAGCCATCTCTCCAAAAGCTATCTTTAAAGCCCAGGCCGGTAAGCGTAAAAACGCCGGGCGATGCAACTCTTTGGCCAGGATTCGGGCAAAGCTGTTGTTGGTTACAGGTTCCGGTGCACTTCCGTTAAATGGATGGCAAAGTTGATTGTCGATGGCGTGTAATATCAGTCCGACTTCGTCTTCTTCGTGAATCCAGCTCATCCAGTGCTCGCCCGAGCCCATGGGGCCGCCAAGCCCGAGACGAAATGGTGGCAGCATTTGGGGAAGGGCGCCACCGCGCATGGAGAGAACGATAGCTGTGCGGATAATGCCTACCTTAACGCCAGAGTGCTGCAGCGGGAGCGTGGCGGCCTCCCAGTCCCGACACAGCTGTGCGGCAAAGCCCCCTCCTGGAGCGCTGTCTTCTTTCAGTAACTCCCCTCCGCGATTGCCGTAATAGCCGATTGCGGAGCCGGACAAGAAGTAGGATGGCTTGTCTCTTTGGCCCAGGGTCCAGCGAACCAGCTTCTCCGTTGTGTCCAGGCGTGAACTGCGAATTTCAGTGCGATATTTTTCTGTCCAGCGACGGGAGATGGGGGCCCCGGCAAGGTTCACAATAACATCTACGGGCTGGTTTACCTCTGCGGGATCGCGGCAGGCCTTGGCTGATTCGCCACACAAGTTTCGAACCCTGTCCGGATGTCGGCTTAATACCGTAATAGTATTGCCTTGCTCCAGCCAGCGCCGACAAAAGAGCCTGCCTATAAGCCCGGTGCCACCGCTAATCAAGCAATGCATGGGGAATCACCTTGCCTTATATTCGCTAGAAAATTGAATGGAGCATAGCAGTGATATTCAGTGGCGGTAGCTTACCGATGGCCACCCCGGCTGGGAGTGGCCGCGGGGCTTGTTTTAATCGGGTAGCTCGCCACTGAGAGGGGAGTTGGGTTGGGGTTCCACCCTGCGGCGTAAAAACAGGGCCAGGGCCAGCATTGGGAGCGCCAAGGCAAATACCAATGAGATGCCGGCTAGCATAAACGGGGTGGCGCCACTCATCGCTCTGATATCCCCAGTCATATTCGCGCGTTCGAATTGGGGGAGTTTCTTAATAACCTTACCCTTGGGGTCCACAATTGCCGTCACACCAGTATTTGTCCCTCTCACCAGGTAGCGACCAGTTTCCAAAGCGCGCATCTGCGCCATTTGCATATGTTGTAGGGGGCCAATAGAGGTCCCGAACCATGCATCATTGCTAATGGTCAGCAAAACCTGGGAAGACAGTGCTGAGTTGGCAACCAGCCTGGGATAGACAATTTCATAGCAGATAAGCGGCGCCCAGCTTGCACCAGCAGCATTGAGCGGCGATTGTTCGTCCGGGCCTGAGCGGATAAAGGAAGTGGGGAGATTAAAAAACTCGATAGTGCCCCGAATAAAATCCTCCAGCGGTACATACTCACCAAAGGGGACCAGGTGGCGCTTGTGATACACGCTGGGGCTCTGGCCAAAAACTGCGGCGGAGTTGTGAATACTCCGCCCCTCCTGTGCCGAACCCCGGGTGTCATAGAGAATACCGGTGATCAAATCGATGTTGGTAGTCTCAGCATTGCGTTGCAGCGCCTGCATAAGGTTGGGGGCCTGCCGGTAAAGCATGGGCAGGGCGGCTTCGGGCCAGATAATTACGTCTACATCCTGATCGCTAAGGGCGCGAGTACCCTCTTGGTAGCGACTGATAGTTTCCCCTCGAAATTCTGGCAACCACTTCTTTTCCTGAGGAATATTAGCCTGCACCAGCCCAACGCTGATAAGAGGACCTTTTGCGGAGGTCCACTCCACTTGGGAGAGGGCAGCGCCTGTTGGCCAGGGTGCCAATGCTGCAGATAGCAGTATGATATGGCTGCGTCGCTTGAGGGGGGACAGGCGGCCGCTGACAAACAAGGCTAATACTGCGCTGGTAAAAGCCAGCACCAGGCCTATGCCATAAACACTTAGCACTGGAGCCCAGCCGGCTAGCCAGGTCCCTGTGTGGCCATAGCCGGCGAAGAGCCAGGGAAAGCCGGTAAACAACCAGCTGCGAAGCCATTCGCCGATAAACCACAGGGCGGCAAAAGCCAGAGCAAAGCTGAATTTGTTGTCAGTGAAACGACCGAGTAAATAAAAAGGTGTGGCTAGCGTCACTGCCAGTATGGTGACGAAAGCACTAGTGAGGACCAGCCCTAGCGGCACTGATGAGTTGCCGAAATTTGTGATCGAAACGTAGACCCAGGAAGCCCCGCTGGCGAAGAGGCCCAATCCATAGCAGAGGGCGAGCCAGAAGCTTTTGCGGCCCGGTAGCACCTGCCCTTTGGCTGCGGAGAGCAGAATCCAGGCGAATAGTGTCAGGGACAGCAGGCCGCATACCCAATAGTTAAATGGGGCAAATGAAAGTGTCATCAACCCGCCAGCTACAACGCTGGCGAGAGGAGAAAATAATCTGCGCATAAAGTTGTTGTCAGGATACCCCGTTCGCTCAGGGTATCAGTGTGTTAAGGCTTGCAGTAATGAGCGGTACTCAGCTGTCTTCTTCTGGCGGTTTGCGCATATGGGCAACCCGCAAAAGGTGTATCTGGCGGCTGTCTGCATAGAGTACCCGGAACATAAAGTCACCCAGTCGGGTGACTTCGTCACGGCCCGGCAAATGGCCGAATGATTGCATAATAAGACCGCCGACAGTGTCGAATTCTTCATCACTAAAGGCGCTCTCGAAAAATTCATTGAACTCTTCAATGGGAGTCAGAGCTTTAACGATAAAATCGTTTTCCCCAACTTTACGGATATAACTATCCGCTTCTTCTTCATCGGTCTCGTCTTCGATTTCACCGACAATTTCCTCGAGGATATCTTCGATAGTCACAACACCGGATACACCGCCGTACTCGTCTATCACGACCGCCATATGGTAACGGTTCTCACGGAACTCGCGCAGCAGGATATTGAGGCGCTTGCTCTCGGGAATAATATTGGCTGGGCGGATCAGGTCTTCGAGCTGAAATCCGTCGAAACCTTTCAACAGGAGAGGGAGCAGGTCTTTGGCGAGCAATATCCCGCGTATATCATCGACACTTTCGCCGACGACAGGGAATCGGGAGTGGCCCGAATCAATAATTTTGGGGAGGAACTCTTCCGGCTTATCGTGAAGGCCTACCACAACCATTTGCGAGCGTGGAATCATAATCTCGCGGACTTGCTGGCTGGAAACGTCCAGTGCGCCTTCGATAATAGAGAGCGCTTCAGCATCTACCAGCTGATTTTCAGCGGCGTCCTTAATGATGTCCAATAATTCGTCGCGAGACTTGGGTTCAGCTGAAAAGGCGCTGAAGAGCTTTTCCAGCCAACTTTTTTCACTCGCGCGGGATTTGCTCGCTGAGTGACTACTTGGGGGCTCGTCTGTGGTCATGGAAGTGGCCATGCTCCGGGGTTCTCTCGTTGGTAGATAAAATTCAGTAGCAGTTTGCCATTACTTCGGTGGTACAGCGGCTATCATCCCACTTCATCCAGTGGGGCGTAGGGGTCTGCAATGCCGAGGTTGGCGAGCAACTTCGTTTCCAGGCTTTCCATAACCTGAGCGTCTGCATCTTCGATATGGTCATAACCTAGAAGGTGCAGTGTGCCATGGACCACCATATGTGCCCAGTGCGCCGATAGTGATTTGCTCTGTTGCTCCGCTTCCAGTTCAACTACTGGGGCACAGATCACAAGATCTCCAAGCATCGGGAGATCCAGCTCCGCAGGGAAATCGGTAGGGAAGGATAAAACATTAGTGGGTTTATCCTTGCCTCGGTACTGGTGATTAAGTTCCTGGCTCTCACTTTCGTCCACGATTCGCACCGACAGTTCCGCTTCGTTGCGGTGGCCGGTCAAAGCCTTGGATACCCAGTTGCTGATAGCCTCATCGGAAGGGATGTCGTGGCAGCGGCTGACCCGCTGCACATCGAGTGTTAAATCAGTCATAACTCAGGTGCGGACTCTAAGCGGCATTCTCATCGGCTTTATTGGAGATTCGATCTGCCGAGGCCATTTCCAGCTCGGCTTCATGAATATCGTAGGCCTCCACAATGCGCTGCACGAGGGGGTGGCGAACCACATCCTTGGCTCCAAAGTGGGTAAAGCTGATTCCATTAACTCTCCCCAGTACTCCAACAGCATGACGCAAACCGGAAGCTTGGCCACGGGGCAGGTCGACCTGGCTGGGGTCACCGGTAATTACGGCGGTGGAGCCAAAGCCAATCCGCGTGAGGAACATTTTCATCTGCTCGCGGGTGGTATTTTGGCTCTCATCGAGAATAACAAAGGCGTTATTTAGGGTGCGCCCGCGCATATAGGCAAGGGGAGCTACTTCGATAACGTTGCGCTCGATCAGCTTGCCAACAGTCTCAAAACCGAGCATTTCGTAGAGGGCGTCGTAGAGCGGGCGGAGGTAAGGGTCTACCTTTTGGCTCAAGTCACCGGGCAGGAAGCCCAATTTCTCGCCGGCTTCAACGGCGGGGCGGACCAGGAGGATTCGCTCAACTTCATCCTTGAGCAGAGACTCCACAGCACAGGCTACTGCCAGGTAGGTTTTACCTGTACCGGCGGGTCCGATACCGAAATTGATATCATTGGTCTGCACAGCGCGAACGTATTTACGCTGATTGAGCCCTCTGGGGCGTACCGAGCACTTCTTAGTGCGAATCAGTACTACTTGGTCAGCTTCGCTGGAGTCACCGCTACCATCTTGGCCGGTGAGTTCTTCAACTCCCGCTTGCTGCAGAGCCAGGTGAATCTCATCTGGAGTGAGATAGTCCTTGGTACCGGTTTCCTTGTAGAGCCTACTGAGTAGTTCGCCAGCGGCACGCGCCGATTTGGCATCGCCAAAAAATGAAAACTGGTTGCCGCGATTTCGAATTTCGATATCCAGGCGCTGTTCTATTTGGCGTAGGTGTTGGTCGAACTGACCGCAGAGATTGGCGAGACGGCGTGCGTCGTTGGGCTCGAGAGTGATGCTGTGAGCGAGGGTTTGTGTTTCCAAATTGGTTTCCGGCACCTTTAATCCAGGGGTTATATTGCTAGGGTATACCCATTTTCCCTAAAGGGGAAAGAGGTGATTCCTACAAATAGGTTCTAACTTTACCTAATTTTAATTACGGGGCGTAATTTGGGGGGCAAGTTGAGCCTAATTTGGCGGCAGGATGTGCTTTCGAAGTACATCTTGCCGCTATTTGAGGTAATCACAAAGTCTTAGAACAGGTCTTCTTCCAGCTCAGATGTGACTAAAGTACCGCGCAGGGAGTTTGGCAGGGCCTCTTCAATCACAACATCGGCAAATTTGCCGATCAGGGCGAGATCGTCCGCACGGAAGTTGACTACCCGGTTGTTCTCGGTGCGGCCTTGTAACTGTCCGGGGTCCTTTTTGGAAACACCGGTTACCAGTACACGCTCGGTGTTGCCAACCATGCGGCGTGCAATAGCTGCCGCCTGCTGGTTAATCCGCGCCTGCAGCAGCTGTAGGCGCTGCTTTTTCACTTCTTCCGGCGTGTCATCGGCCAAGTCGGCAGCCGGAGTGCCCGGGCGAGGGGAATATATAAAGCTGAAGGAGATATCGAAGCCCACGTCCTGGATCAGGTTCATGGTCGCTTCAAAGTCCCTGTCAGTTTCGCCGGGGAAGCCGATAATAAAGTCTGAAGACAGGCAGATATCCGGGCGAATTTTCTTCAGGCGGCGGATCTTGGATTTGTACTCCAGGGCGGTGTGGCCGCGTTTCATTGCCATCAGAATGCGGTCGGAGCCACTCTGTACGGGCAGATGAAGGTGACTAACTAGTTCCGGTACCTGTCCGTAGACATCGATCAGCGCATCGGAGAACTCTACCGGGTGAGAGGTGGTATAGCGGATACGGTCGATGCCATCGATCGCTGCCACATAAGTGATCAGCTCGGCGAAATCCACTTCGTGGCCATCTTCTCCCGTAGCGCGGTAGGCGTTTACGTTTTGCCCAAGCAGGTTCACCTCGCGGACACCCTGGTCTGCCAGGTGGGCGATCTCTTCGAGTACATCGGTCACAGGGCGGCTGACTTCTTCGCCACGGGTGTAGGGAACCACGCAGAAAGTACAGTACTTGGAGCAGCCTTCCATAATAGAGACAAATGCGGTGGCGCCGTCGGCCTCTGGCTGGGGCAGGCGATCAAACTTCTCGATCTCCGGGAAGCTCACATCGACGATAACTGCGCCGCTTTTTTGCTCTTTGGTCTCCATCATCTCCGGCAGGCGATGCAGGGTCTGGGGACCAAAGATCAAGTCTACGTGGGGCGCGCGTTTGGCAATCGCCTCGCCTTCCTGACTGGCTACACAGCCGCCAACACCAATCACCAGGTCGGGATTTTTTTCCTTCAGGTGCTTCCAACGGCCCAGCTGGTGGAACAGCTTTTCCTGGGCTTTCTCGCGGATAGAACAGGTGTTGACCAATAGTACATCCGCCTCGTCGGGATCGTCGGTAGGTATCATGTCGTGGGACTCGCCGAGTAGATCGCGCATCCTCGCGGAATCGTACTCATTCATTTGGCAGCCGTGGGTCTTAATATATAGCTTTTTCACCGATGTTTCGGACATATCGCGCCTGGTTAAAAACTGGTCAACAATTAGGGTGGGGCATTATAGCGATACGACCCGGCACTGCATAGATGGCTATATTAGCTGTTGCGAACCTGTGCTATTCTTGCGCGCCTTTTCGGGCTTTGCCCGTTCTTTGATCAATTTGAGCTTCGGGGTCATCCCCATCCTGAGAGACTTATGGCCAACCCGATTTATAAAGTTATTTTCCATAATCAAAACCAAGTGTATGAACTCTACGCTCGGGCTATCTATCAGAGTGATATGTACGGGTTTATTGAGGTGGAGGAATTTGTGTTTGGGGAAAAAGCCCAGCTTGTGGTAGATCCTAGTGAAGAAAAGCTGAAAGCAGAATTTGCTTCAGTAACTCGCTCTTACCTCCCAATGCATAGTATCGTGCGCATTGACGAAGTGGAAAAAGAAGGTACCGGCAAGATTGTGGAAGTAAAGGGTGACAAAGTTGCCAAATTTCCCTTCCCCCCTCCGGTTCGTCACCCTCAGGACACAGAATAAAGCTCCTCCCGCACACTCTACAGCGGGATTCAGTATCTTGCGAACAAATCAGCAAACCGCCCAACGCGTACTAGGTTCCTGAACTGGTCAACCCATTCCTTCTTGTCTCCCATCCCAGCCCAACTCAGGCAGTCGCGGGCCTTTGTGTGCAACTGGCCCGGACTTAGAGGTTTAGCGGGTGACCCCACCAGCGAACTGACTGTCACTTCGACGGTCCGGCCATCGGTAAACTCGGCCTCGACGACGACGGGCGCTGTAACCGGTGCCGGGCTGGTCTGGGAACGTTTTATTTTATGCAGGCTTGCCTGTACCAGCGGTTCTGCAACGGCCTCATCCGTGAAATCGCGAAGCGATACTTTTCCGTTCTGAAGCAACCGCAACGCTGGATAAGACATGCTGAAGCGGGCTTCACTGGCCTTTGTGGGGGCGTCAAAACGCAGATTTTGAAACTGCGGATTTGGCAGGTATGCGGTTAGCGATTTGAGGTTCCTCAGGCGCAGGCCATGATCCCGACGAAGCATTTCAACACCATCAAGGGAAAAATGTGCCGAAGCGCAGCACGGAAATCGCTTGGTGAACAGGCCATCTTCTACAATGGCCCAACGCTCGCCAATGTCATCAAGCATCCGATGTTCCGCGCCGGGAACGGGATTTCCCTGATACAGGTCGCGAAACCCCCATTGCCCGGTTACAAATGCACTTTGGCCGTCAAGTCCAGACTGAGCCATGAATGCTGCCAGCACCGCATTATGAGCGCCGAAACCGGCATGGGTTGGCTTGGCCTTTGTTCCAAATTGCAGCCGCGTTCCCGAAGCAAGGCTAAAGCCAAGGCTCATCGCGTTGTTGATTTGCCGGGCATCAAGCCCCATCAACATCGCACAGGCACCGGCTGTTCCAATTGTACCAACGGTCGAAGTCGCGTGCCAGCCACTGGCATAGTGGTTCGGGTTAACAGCCGCCCCAATGCGTGCATGTAGTTCCAGACCCACAATGTAGGCATTTAGAATATCCTGGCCCGAAACCGGCATAATCTGGCCCAGCGCAAACAGGGCAGGTGCGAGGATTGCCGAAGCGTGTGTCATGCCAGGAAGGAAATTGTCGTCAAATTCAAGCGCATGGGCCGCTGTGCCATTGACCAATGCGGCGCTGGCCGGGGGCAGTTTCATGTCAGTGCCAATGACCTTGCAGCTGCCTGTTCCGTGTGTCTTTTGCGCGCCTTCAAAAACAATACGCACAGTCTCATCGGCGCTACCTGCGATCATGCAGATCAGACCGTCGAACAAGGCGTCGTTTGCCCGGTCCACTGCGACGTCCGATGGGGCAACAGGCCGCGATGCAGCCCATTGGGACAGTTTGAACTCTGCACTGCCCTGCCCGTTAGTCATGGCCAAGTTCTTCCAGCGCAACATTTACCCAATACGCGACACCGTGAGGGATTGCCCGGTCATCAAAATCGTAAAGCGGGGTGTGGAGGAAATGATGGTCGTCGCTGTCGCCATTGCCCATGCAAATGTACGCGCCAGGCACCATTTCAAGAAAGAAAGCAAAATCTTCGGACCCGCTCAGCGGTGTCATCTCGGTGTCCACTGTGGCATCAGAAGACGTTTGTCGCGCAGCTTTTACTGCGACATCCACTTCGCGTTTGTGATTTACCATTGGAGGATAGCGGCGCGTATAAATCAATTCTGCTTCGCAGCGATGTGCCTGTGCGCAAGAGTGTGCCAGTTCACCGATCCGGTTTTCCAACATGTCGCGTGCTTCGGGCGTGTAGCTACGTGCCGTACCGCGGATGACAACCTTGGAAGGAATGATATTTGGCGCGCCCCAGTCGCCTGCTGAAACATGACCGATACTGACAACTGCGGAATCTGTAGGTGCCAGATTGCGGGCCACGATTGTTGATACGGAAGACAGGAATCCGGCCAAAGCCATGGTAGGGTCGGTGCCCTTCTGAGGCATAGCGCCATGGCCACCGGTACCGGACAGAATGACTTCCCAGGTGTCGGCTGCTGCCATCATCGGCCCTTCGCAGATCTCGAAATTGCCGATTTTGATCCCCGGCATGTTGTGCATTCCATAAACCGCATCACAAGGAAAGCGGTCGAACAACCCGTCCTCGATCATCACCTTTGCACCGCCGTGCCCTTCTTCGGCAGGTTGAAAAATGAACTGAACGGTGCCAGAGAAATCGGGGTTTTGAGATAGGTATTCTGCCGCTCCAAGAAGCATTGCCGTATGCCCGTCATGACCGCAAGCGTGCATTTTACCCGGCACGGTCGCTTGATATGGCAACCCGGTTTTTTCTTCGATGAACAACGCATCCATGTCGGCGCGGAGACCGACAGTCCGATTGCCATTTCGCTTGCCTTTCAGAGTGCCGACCACACCCGTTTTGCCAAGCCCGCGATTAACTTCGATCCCCAGTTCGGCAAGCCTGGTCGCTACAACCTCAGAGGTGCGCACTTCTTCGAACGCAATTTCCGGGTGCCGGTGGAGGTCCTGGCGAATGCGGATGGCGGTTTCAACTAGGTTGCCGTAGTTCAGGATGTCAGCGTGATCAACGGTCGCCATTGTTGTTTTCCTCTTGGAGAGATTGCGCACTGGCCTGCGACAGGATCGTCAAGCCCCGCGCGATGCCGTGCAGAAAGACGGCCAAGACAAAGATTGGCACGGAATAGTCACCGGTGGCGCGCATGCGAATGAGATCGGACTCGAATTCAGCAAATGTAGCGAGGATGTTGAAGAACATTTTGCCCATGGGATCGGCGGGATCATATACCGAAATGCCGAGTGCCAGCGGCACGCCTTTGGCTTCGAGTTGATCGGCGATAGCACGAGCATCTAGAACTGATCTGGCCAGACGGTCGAGCTTTGGTACAACAAATGTGTCCCCCTCTCGCATTGCTGCTATCGCTTGATCGAGGCCCGGGCGTACCCGGTTCGTGCCGGTCAGGCCGTGGTCAGCATAAATGCAATCCTCGGTCACACCGAGGTCAACAAGTGTCTGACGCTGCGCTGTCAGGTCCTGTTCGTCGGTGGAGCAGCGGGCATATCCGATGAGCGTGTTTTTCATGGACGCACTGTACGTAAACGGCCCCTTCATAGCAATTATCATCGTACCATCTATATGAGACATTCTTTGTGCCGGTTTTGCAGGGGATACGAACTGGCGGAATTTTGTCCGCTGACCGATCCCCTTACGGACACTCATTCTTTGACATTCCAGAAAGGTTGCTATGCCCCGACTTATGTGGCCGGGTTACAACCCGGTTTTTTGACACCTAACTCATCTTTACACCTTTTTTTCCTCTGCAATATAAGCTTCAATAAAAATCCTCCTGACTGTCATCAAATCGCTGCAAAGTGGTTGCGCTGACGATCAACGCCGTTCTGTATTTAGTTGATCTCAATTTGCTAGCAAGAGAGCAAATACGGATTTATCGATTTTTCTCAAGTTAGCTCAAGCGACGACCTATATTTTTGCCGCGTATCTGCCCTGATTTTTATGGGCTGATAACTGGTACAGACTGGAACTTTGCTATGAGCAATCGCTATCGCGCACTGTGGATTTCCGATGTCCATTTGGGCAGCAGAGACAGTGAGCCCCATCGACTTGCAGATTTTCTGGCTCAGAATCGCGCCGATACGGTCTATCTGGTTGGGGATATTTTTGATATGCAGGCACTCGCTCAAGGACGAGGTACATGGTGTCAGGCCTCTTCTCTGCTACTGGAAATGCTTTCCGAATTAAGTAGCCTGACGCCTGAAGTCATTTATATTCCTGGAAATCACGACGCGCCAATGCGCAGCTGGGCCGGAAAGCGGCTCGGCAATATCCGAATTGAAAAAGACTATATCCACACTGCCTCCAATGGGCGCCGCTTTTGGGTAACTCACGGCGACCAGTTTGAACACCGAATTAAAATAAATCCAATCAGTTACCACATCGGCGATCGCAGTTATTACCTGATGCTGCGCTTTAATCGCTGGATCAATTATTGGCGCAATCGATTTAACAAGCCCTGGTGGTCGCTGGCCAGCCAGATAAAAAATCGTGTGGGTGCCGCTCGACAAATGATGAGTGATTTTGAGGATGTCGCTACTCGTGAAGCGATATCGCGGGGATTTGATGGCGTTATTTGTGGTCATATCCATAGGCCTGCCCTTAGAAATAAAACAGTGTGTGGGGATGCTGTGACCTATGCGAATTGTGGTGATTGGGTCGACTCTATGAGTGCGGTTGTAGAACAACAAGACGGCAGTTTGGACCTTTTACGTTGGTATCGGGCTCCAAAAATTGCCAGCATAATGACAGAGGTGGTTGCGGCATGATTCATCTTGAGAGCCTTTTGCAGAAAAATGCCTGGTATAGTGCAGGTCCGCAAAAACCCACGCGAAAACTGGTTTCAGCCACAGTTAAAAAAATCTGCTGTGAAGAGCAGCTGCAGGAATTTACCAGTAGCTATCCCCACCTTGGGGGGGTGGATTTTATTCGCCAAATTTTTGATGACCTTAATTTTCGCTACGAATTAAATCCGTCGGAATTAGCTCGAGTCCCTACGAACGGGCCGCTGGTAATTGTTTCCAATCACCCATTGGGGAGCTTGGATGGGTTAGCACTTATCGACATGGTGGCGCGAGTACGTCGGGACGTACGCGCTGTGGCGAGCCAATTATTATGGAATATAAAACCTCTGCGTTCCTGCTTGTTACCTGTAGATAATTTTAATGGGCATACCCGCCGAGCGGATATTGAAGGTATATATAACCACTTAGGTGAAGGGGGGGCGATTATTATTTTTCCGGCGGGCGAGGTGTCCAGGCTAACCCCTCAGGGCGTTCGCGATGGTCGTTGGAACCCGGGTTTTGTTCGCTTTGCGGAAAAAACTAACGCGCCGATATTGCCAGTACAGGTGCAGGGTAGAAATTCCTGGTGGTTCTATGGCCTCTCCATGTTGAATAAACCTCTCTCAACTTTATGGTTGATCAGGGAGATGTTTAAACAAGCTAGCCGTAGTATCGATATTCGTATAGGACGGCCACTGGAAACTGAACATTTTCACAGTTGGCCTCTTACTCCTCGTGCTAAAGCCGCCCTGTGGCGTAAACATGTTTATCAATTGCATCGTTCCCCTGCCCCTTTGGGGCCAGAATTAATTGTCGAGGCAGAGCCAGAAGAGGAAGTGGCGCGGGTGGTGGAGTCCTGCGTGTCACTGTCTGAATCGGATAATTTTTCTGTGCGTTTATATCGGCAGAAAGCGGATTGCCCTGTTATGCGAGAATTGGCCAGAGTAAGAGAAATTGCATTTCGCGCAGTGGGAGAGGGGACTGGGCAGAGCCGGGATTGGGATGCATTCGATGCTCATTACGACCACCTGTTGTTGTGGGATACTGAAAATCGTCAGATTGCTGGGGCCTACCGCATAGCGGCAACTGAGACGCTCTCAGCGGATGAAGTTTACAGCAGTACATTATTTAATTATCCGCAGCCCCCTCGTCAGTGCTTGCCAGAGTCCGCTGAGCTGGGGCGTAGTTTTCTGTTGCCGGATTATTGGAGGGGAAGGGGGTTAGATCTACTTTGGAGTGCTATTGGGCAGTGGGTTTTGCGTAATAAAGTACGTTACCTGTTTGGCCCGGTATCAATGCCAGGTACGTTCTCAGTGAGAGCTAAGTCCGCCATTGTGCGCTATTTTTCCCATTATTTTGCTCCTGAAAACTCCTTGGGGGATGCTCGACTGCCATTCCCGGAAGCACAGTCTGAGTTACCTGAACTACTTGGAGATTCGGTGTCAGATATGCGTCAGTTGAAGCAGGTTTTGCGCGAGGAGGGCGTCATGCTGCCTCCCTTATTTAAAAAGTATGCTTCTGTTACCAAACCGGGCGGAACCAGTTTCCACGCATTTAATATTGACCCGGATTTTTGCGATGCTGTGGATGGACTGGTCGTTGTTGATTTATCCAAAGTAGATGAGAAGTTTGCTAGGCGTTATTTAGGTGCCTGATTGTGAAGATATCACTAATTAAAAAGGCAGCTTTAAGCTGCCTTTTTAATGATTCAGGAAATTTTCCTGGGCATTTGGATTTGTTAAATCTTGCCAAGCTTTTTACGCAAGCTCACCAGTTTGACACAGAGAACAAAAATAGACATTGCCGTATCCAGCTCTTCCAGTGGTGGGAAGCTGGGCGCAATTCGAATATTGCTGTCCTTAGGGTCCTTACCATAAGGGAAGGTTGCGCCGGCAGGTGTTAATTTTACCCCAGCATCCGCTGCCATTTCTACCACTGCTTTTGCACAACCTGGAAGAGTATTAAAGGAAACAAAATAGCCCCCCGCGGGCTTTTCCCAGCTGCCCATATTTGCATCGGCTAGGGCATTGTGTAAGTGCTCCAGAACACACTCAAACTTCGGGCGAAGAATATCTGCATGCTTACGCATATGTTCTGTCAAACTGGTATGTTCAGTGAAAAATCGCGAATGTCGCAGTTGATTGACTTTGTCGGGCCCGATA
Source organism: Microbulbifer maximicatervae (SeqCode) (assembly GCF_052467325.1). NCBI lineage: Bacteria > Pseudomonadati > Pseudomonadota > Gammaproteobacteria > Cellvibrionales > Microbulbiferaceae > Microbulbifer > Microbulbifer maximicatervae (SeqCode). The sequence continues at coordinate 2,690,791 of NZ_CP174310.1, read as the reverse complement.
GTCATTGCCTGCATTTGTGCCTTGAGGGAGTCCAGGTTTGCCTGGCTGGCACTAACGAATGCAACCCCTGCACCAGCGTGAGAGACCTTTGAAGTTGAGGCAAACTGTAATACGGAGTCTGCGGTATCATTTTCCAGGGTCGCAGTACGAATATTCGGCAGGTTCACGTAGCTGCCAAAGTCATGCACTGAGTAGGCATTGTCCCAGAATATTCGGAAGCCGGAGCCGGCAATTTGCCCCAGCTGCGCCAACCTTTCTACAGTCTCCTTGCTGTAAGTGACTCCTGTCGGATTTGAAAACTTGGGGACGCACCAGATACCAACAATTTCTTCATCTTGGCGCACGAGCTTTTCAATAAGCTCTATGTCGGGGCCATGCTCTCCCATGGGCACATTTATCATTTCGATGCCCAGTTGCTCACAAATAGTAAAGTGGCGGTCATAGCCGGGAACAGGGCAGAGGAATTTGGGAGCTTTCAGTTTGCGCCAAGGAGTGTTGCCTGCAAAGCCAAAAAGGTAACCAGTGACAACGGCGTGATACATCAGCGTGAGAGAGCTGTTCCCCCCAGCGATAACCTCATTGACGGGTACCTGAAGCATTTCAGCTCCAAGCTCTCTTGCGCAAGTCAGGCCGATTAAGCCACCGTAGTTGCGAGTGTCTGTACCATCGGCCGCCCGATAATCACCGGAAAGAATGCCATCAAGTTTATCAGAAAGTTTTAATTGCTCCGCCGAGGGTTTTCCACGTGTGATATCCAGGCTTAACTCATGTTGGCAGATTTTGTCGTAGTGGCCGCTTAATTCCTGTTCCCACTCAATCAGCTGTTCCTGTGTGGCGGACTCAATATGCACTTGGATTCCCCTGGCTGGTAACTTGAGTTGGCGAGCTTATCAGTCTAGAGGCGGTTTCGTCAGCAGGAAATCGCAAATGGAAATTAGTTTCTATTGAATCTAAGTGTCAGCAACTATGATAGGTCTCTGATTGGTTAGATCAACTACTCCACTAGTTGTCCCTGCGATAATATTTTGAAATAAGGGGATCTTTACTCACTGGATAGGGTGCGAAAGTCCTGGGCGTAGTCCCGTAGAGTTTTACTTAGGTGGCGACGTTGTGTAGGGCTGGTGCTGGATAAAATCTCCTCTCCTAATTCCCGGGCCTGGATTTTGCGTTGCTCTTGGGCCTTGCGGTATTCATCTGTCCACAGCTGTTCGGGGTTTTCCAGCAAACTTCGCAATTTCTCAAGATATCTATCAGGCTTCTGCCGTAGCAGCTCGATGGCATGACTTTGCCAGATCTGCTGTTGCTCATTGCGTAGAACCGGGTTGTACTCTACTTGCTTGACCCAAGCTGCAATCAACTGCTTCTGCTGATCGGTCAAGCTTCCCAGCCAGCGCCTGCTCTCCTTGCGAATTTGTCGGTCGCGACGACGTTGGACTTTCCAGGGTGAGCGCTGCCATTTTTCTAGTGTTTTCTTTTGCTTTTTTATCAGGTTGTGTTGTAGCCGGTCAATTTGCTGTGGTGTTAGTTGTGCCGCTATAGGAAGTATCAGGTTAAACGCATTATTACTGGCGCTGCTAATAAAGTGGCGGACCTCATCTTCAGCAGGACCTAGCTGAGGATCTTCCAGCTGCCCCTGATCTACTTTGTCTGCCAGTTGAGTGAGAAAGTTGGCATATTTGGGAAGTTGTGTCTGCCGATGCCAGTGAAAAAAACTATTGAGGGCTCCTTGAAATTCCAGTTCCTGCTGAGAATTCAAGTCCACATAATCGTGAAGCTTCCAGCGTATCCAATAGTCGATGTTGTTATAGGCAAATTGGATGCTGGAGCAGCTGCTAAGTAAGCTTGCCACTACCAAAAGAATGATTAGGTGCCACTTTTGTGCGGTGAAACTGCCCGGGGTTTGGGGCATTGATCCTTCCTATAGCTCTGATCGGCAGCGACTGACAGGGGTGCCTTAAGCATAGATTAAAAAGATATAGCGAATACCCATTCTCCTGCGACAGATATAGGGTTTTTTGTTGGCTGGAGAGTTCTTGGTTATTTGTAGTCAAGCAAGGAAGACTATTGACGCCAATTAACCAGGAGAGAGTACGGCTAGGCATAGACTGATTGATGGGGCCCGGTATCAGTGAGGAGCCTGGGACCGTATTTTGAGTGAGTTAGACGGGTCGTATTATGGTTACCACGGTTATGGAGGCTGAAGCTCGTGAGGCGCCGGATAGGATTGCTCAACAGCTGCATTCCAATGCCTCAATAATGTCTTGCTTGGGGGAGCGCTTGCGTCAGACGCCTCCTCGCTTCGTGATGATTGTGGGGAGAGGATCTTCTGATCATGCAGGAGTGTTTGCCAAGTACCTGATAGAGATTGAAACTGGTACCCCAACTTTTGCTGCGGCGCCATCGGTCTCCAGTGTCTATGGACGTACGTTAAAGCTTAATGATGCGCTGGTTATCGTTATTTCCCAGTCCGGGAGAAGTCCAGATATCCTGGCGCAAGCGCGCATGGCAAGAGAGCAAGGCGCTTATACAGTGGCTTTACTTAACGATGAAGACGCGCCAATCAAAGATGTGGTCGACTTGGTTATCCCATTAAAAGCCGGCCCGGAAAAAGCGGTGGCAGCTACGAAGAGTTATCTGGCAACCTTGTCCGCCATATTGCAGATGGTTGCTAACTGGACACAGGATACTGCCCTTTGTACTGCATTGGAAAAGTTGCCAGAAACGCTCAAGGCCGCAGTGCGGGCAGAAATTCAATTGCGACCAGAGAATCTGGCCTCAGTACAAAACCTAGTGGTATTGGGGCGAGGGCCGGGTTATGGGATTACCCGGGAGCTGGCACTTAAGTTAAAAGAAGTGTGCAATATTCATGCGGAATCATATTCCAGTGCAGAATTCTTGCATGGCCCTGTCACCTTGGTTGAGGGAAAGTTGACAGTGGTGAACGTTCCTATTGAAGATGAATCATTCCCCACTCACAGTCAGCAGATTGATGAAATCCGGCGGCGAGGGGCGGCACTGATTAACTTGCATGTGCCGAGTAAGGGGGTTCATCCTAGAGTGGCCCCATTGGCACTTTTGCAACGCTTTTATATTGATGTAGCCCACGTGGCGGTAAGTCGGGGGATTAATCCCGATGAGCCGGTGGGTTTAAAGAAGGTCACTCAGACCGTCTGAATAAAACAGAGAATAGTATTTGGGAGGGGAAAGTGGGGGTTACCCTGATTGCTGAAAGGCTCTTTGATGGCGAGCGTATTCTCTCGGAGATTGCCGTCACTGTTGGTGACAGTGGAATAATTTCTTCGGTGGGTGGAGGTGTGAGTTCCAGCGCGGAACGTTTACCGGGTCTATTGGTTCCAGGTTTTATTGATATTCAGGTCAATGGCGGAGGAGGTGTGCTGTTCAATCAGGACCCCACTGTTTCTGCTCTTCAAAAAATAAGTGAAGCTCATCGCCAGTTCGGTACCAGTGCATTCCTGCCTACCTTGATCACAGATAGTTTGCCCGTGATGCAGCGGGCTGCCGATGCAGTAAGTGAAGCGATCTCCAGCGATGTTCCTGGGGTAACCGGTATACATTTTGAAGGGCCGCATTTAAGTGAGGCCAAAAAAGGTACCCATGAGCAGGGCTTTATTCGTCATTTGAGTGATGACGAGTTGTCCCTCTACGCCAGGGAGGACCTGGGAATACGGTTGGTTACCCTGGCGCCAGAATGTGTTGCAGTATCCGACATCCGGAAGTTAGTTTCTCTGGGGGTTCATGTTTGCTTGGGGCATTCGAATGCGTGTGCTGACACGGTTGAGGCCGCATTGGATGCCGGCGCAACGGGATTTACCCATCTATATAACGCAATGTCCCCACTTCATTCCCGTGAGCCGGGTATGGTGGGAACGGCACTGATTCGCGATGACGCTTGGTGTGGGTTGATTGCCGATGGGCACCACGTGAGTCCTGGCGCAATGGCGTTGGCTTTAAAGGCAAAGCCTCGCGGCAAGTTATTATTGGTAACCGATGCGATGTCATTGGTGGGTAGTGATGAAATCAGCTTCCCCCTGTTTGATCGAGTGGTCACGCGAGAGGGGGATAAGCTGACCTCCAGTACTGGAGAGTTGGCAGGCTCGCATTTGGATATGATCGGCGCGGTGAGAAATATTTGCGACTGGTGCGGGGTTGAATTGCAAGAAGCATTGCGTATGGCAAGTTTGTACCCGGCACAATTTATTGGCTTGGGGTCAGGAATAATTACTGAGGGCGCCCGTGCCGACATGGTTCTGTTGGATGAAGGGTTGCAGGTGAGTAGAACTTGGAGTCAAGGCCGCGAGGTATTTCGGAGGCATTAACTTTCAGCACCTAGAGTAAGTTTACGCAATTATTCCGGCGAGGGTCCGGTGGATTGCCGAATAATTAACTCGGGGGTGAAGCTGCGTTGAATTTCACCCTCTGCTGCAGAGCCATTTGCTTTTGCGCTTTTACTTTGAATTCTCTTGAGCAATAACTCTGCAGCGGAGTGTGCAATTTTCTTATTTGGTTGGCACGCAGTAGTGAGTTTGGGCCAGGTTTGCCGGGAGAATGGGCTGTCCTCAAATCCGGCGATAGAAACCTGTCCAGGGACATCAATCTCTAACATACGGGCAGCGAATAAAGCCCCCGCTGCAATTTCGTCGTTTGCGGCAAATATTGCCGAGGGTACACTATCACCGCGCAGGATCTTCTTTGCGTTGCTTTCACCAGATTCAAATGAATATTCACCGTCAATAATGAGTTGTCGGTCTACGGTTATTCCCGCCCCTTCAAGTGCCTGACAGTAACCTTGTTGGCGCTCTAAAGTGGAGAGGTGCTCCTCGCCTCCACTCAAATAAGCGATGCGTTTGTGTCCGAGGGAGAGTAGGTGCTGGGTAATATTAAAAGCAGCTTGCCGGTCATCGATTTGTATGGAGTTTTCTTCTATCTCATGGCTGATGCGAGAGGAAGCTATTCGCACAAACTCCACATTCATGGATTTGAGTGTTTCGAGAAAAGCGGGTGACTCCGAGAAAGGTGGGGTCAGGACTAGGCCGGCTACCTTGCCGTGCTCAACTAGTTTATTTAAATCGCTGAGGATAACTGGGGAATTTGAATCGCATGGGTGGATAAGCAGTTCATATCCTTTGGATCTGCAAGCCTCCAATATGCCGTTTTGCATGTCGATAACGTAATAGGCATTAGGATTGTCATAAATAAATGCGATGGAATAGGTATGGGTTCCCGCCAGGTTCCGTGCAGCGAGATTGGGTGTGTAGTTCAGGGTTTTTACCGCATCGAGCACTTTTTGCCGTGTGGCAGCACGTACAGAGGGTTCATTATTGATCACCCGGGACACGGTTTTGATAGATACGCCCGCGCATTCTGCAACATCATTAATCGTGACTTTCATACATCAACTGGTTCTATCTGAGCCATGACTTGGAACTGAGGGTATCGACAAGTAAGTATTGTTAGGAGATGGGATTTTAACAGTTATAAGCCCGCTGTAAGTTTTATGACTGACACGTCTTTCTTTTCTAAAAAAGCTTTGTAGTTTTTTATCCTGTCTTTCGAGCCGACTCTACATCCCGTAACCTATCTGTAAAAATTCTACATTAAATGAGAGATTGCACCCCAATATAATGACCATTATGCGCCTTTCAGTTCCAGCTTTTCGACTAAATAATGATTTTTACGCCGGAAAAGTGTGATCCCCTCCTTCGCCATACTGACCACCCTCAATGACTTTGTGGTGGCTCTTGAAAAATCTTGTAGTTTAACTACATAATGTACGTCAATAAGATTGAGTGGCTACAAGCTGAGTGAATTGCTCAGGTCGGCGTAAGAAACTTCTACCACTGCCCTGGGGAGGAGGTTCCGGCATTGTTGGATCACTAACATTCAGTTCTACGGCGGGTAAAGGGCTCGGAAGAGAGATTTTTGCCTGACAACAGAGTTTCCCTAACAAGTTCCAGAGGCAGTCTTGCAAAGGGCTTAATCGTGGGATGAGTGATTTGCCTCTGGCCCTGTGAAGCAAATTTGTTCCTCAGGTTTCAGATTTCCCATTGGGCAATGGGACTTCAATGGCACTACAACCAAAGGGTTGAAGTGGGAGCCATTCGGCCGAAAGGCCCTTCACGGAAAGACAATCACAAGTGGCAAATGCCACTGAAATGTGACCCTGGTGGTTTTTGCCTGCGGAGACCGCCTCAACAGAGTTAATACGGAATAGTCATGGTTCACAGCAAGGTTCAGGCCGTTACCGAACGTATCATTAAGCGCAGCGAAGAAACTCGTGCAGAGTATTTGGCGCAGGTTGAGAAAGCGCATATTGAAGGTCGGGCTGCGGCTCATGTGTCCTGCGGGAACCTGGCCCATGCAATAGCCGCATCCCCGGAAAGTGATAAAGAGTTAATCGCCTCCGGGCGTGGCCCGAATCTGGGTATCGTTAATGCCTATAACGATATGCTGTCTGCACACCAGCCCTATGGTGCTTATCCCGCTCAATTGAAAGAGGCTGCTGCTCGCAATGGCGCTACGGCTCAGGTTGCCGGCGGCGTGCCCGCAATGTGCGATGGGGTGACCCAAGGGCGTGCCGGTATGGAGCTCAGCCTGTTTTCACGGGATGTGATTGCTATGTCCACTGCGATCGCCCTCTCCCACGATGTTTTTGAAGGGGCCATATTCCTGGGCATCTGCGACAAAATTGTCCCTGGCCTGGTTATCGGTGCGCTGTCTTTTGGTCACCTGCCTTCAATTTTTGTACCTGCGGGCCCAATGCCCACCGGCTTGTCGAATGCGGAGAAAGTCCGGATTCGCCAGCTGTATGCTGAAGGAAAAGTAGGGCGTTCTGAACTATTGGAAGCCGAAAGTGCTTCCTATCACAGTGCCGGCACCTGCACCTTTTACGGCACTGCCAACAGTAACCAGATGTTGGTAGAAATTATGGGACTGCAATTGCCCGGAAGTTCCTTCGTGAACCCCGGTACCGATTTGCGCTCAGCATTAAACGAAGCTGCTGTGGCGCAATTGGTAAAAATTACTGAACCGAGCGAGCACACTTCGGTAGCTAAAATTCTTACCGAAAAAGCATTCGTCAACGGAGTGGTGGGATTGCTCGCTACCGGTGGATCCACAAACCACACATTGCACCTTATTGCGATGGCGCGTGCAGCAGGTATTCAGTTGACTTGGCAGGACATGGCTGATCTCTCCGAAGTGGTGCCACTGCTGTGTCATGTGTACCCGAATGGCACAGCTGATATCAATCATTTTGCTGCAGCTGGCGGTATGCAATTCCTGATCCGCGAACTTCGCTCAGCGGGTCTTTTACACGATGATGTTCATACCGTACTCGGTAATTCCGGACTCGAACCCTACTGCGAGGACCCCTTCCTGAATAGCGATGCAACCGGGGTAGTGTGGAAGCCAACTCCAGAGGAGAGCGGCGATACGACGGTAATTCGTCCGGCCTCTGATCCTTTCTCCCAACATGGTGGTTTGCAGCTTCTCGAAGGAAACCTTGGTCGCAGTGTAATCAAAGTGTCTGCGGTTAAATCCGAGCACCTCAAAGTGAAGGCGCCCGCCATTGTTCTGGATAACCAGGACGACCTGCTTAAACGTTTCAAAGCTGGTGAGTTAGAGCGCGACTTTGTAGCTGTAGTGAGATTCCAGGGACCTCGAGCCAACGGTATGCCGGAACTGCACAAGCTAACTCCCACGTTGGGGGTGCTACAGGATCGTGGCTTTAAAGTGGCGCTAGTCACAGACGGGCGTATGTCCGGTGCATCAGGGAAAGTGCCGGCTGCCATTCATATGTCACCGGAAGCCGTAGAAGGCGGTGCGATTGCCAAGGTGCAAGAGGGTGACATGATTGAACTTGATTCAGAGGCTGGCGTTCTGCGCGTACTGGTAGACGAAGCTGAATTTAATGCTCGCGAACCGGCTCAGTGTGATCTTTCAGCAAGTGCCCGTGGTACCGGCCGTGAACTATTCGCTAATATGCGCGGGCTTGCCAGCGGTGCAGAGACCGGTGCAAGCATTCTTTATTGATTATTGCGGAGCCAGTAAGGCTCCGAGACAAGAACGATCTCAGAGCAAAATTTATGATTAACCCTTTTGATATGGTGTTATTTGGTGGAGGCGGAGACCTTGCACTACGCAAGTTGCTACCGGCACTTTACCGAGCATTTAGAGAGGGCAGCTTGATTGAAGGCTGTCGCATCCTTCCGGTGTGCCGCCGTCAATCAGATATTGATCAATATATCGAAACAGCCCACCAGGCTCTGCAAAAGTATCTTCGTGAGGGCGAGTACTGTGCTTCGAGCTGGGACCAATTTAGCCAATTGCTTTGCCCCGTCACATTGGATATCGCCGTACCGGACGCCCAGTGGGATCACTTGGCAGAAATTCTCGGTACTGACCCTGAACGGGTTCGCATCTTCTACCTGGCAATTCCGCCGGCAGTATTTGGCCCCTGCTGTGAAAACCTCTCCTTAAAAGGACTGATTACTGAAAATTCCAGAGTTGTTGTGGAAAAACCGCTGGGTTATAACGCCCAAACCTCTGATGAAATTAACAGTAAAATTGCCAGTTACTTCCCGGAAGATAGTATCTTCCGTATCGATCACTATCTCGGTAAGGAAACTGTCCAAAACCTTCTTGCACTGCGTTTTAGCAATGTACTGTTTGAGCATCTTTGGGATGCAAAAACTATTGATCATATCCAGATCAGTATTTCAGAAACCGTAGGTCTTGAAGGGCGTGCGGGTTTTTATGATGAAACTGGTGCTATGCGGGATATGGTGCAAAACCACCTGCTGCAACTGCTATGCCTTATCGCTATGGAATCTCCCAACAGTATGTCGGCGAAGAATATCCGTGCAGAAAAAATTAAGGTACTGGAAGCATTGCGTCCGCTCACCGGCAATTTGGTCGATGAGAATGTGGTGCGCGGCCAATATGTCGCCGGTGAAATCAATGGCAGTGAGGTACCTGGTTACCTCGATGAACTTGACGGTGGAACCAGCTTAACCGAAACCTTTGTTGCAATTCGTGCACATATCGATAGCTGGCGTTGGGCCGGGGTACCCTTTTACCTGCGCACCGGCAAGCGTATGGAAAAGCGTTGTGCTGAAATTGTGGTTCAGTACAAAAACGTATCTCACCATGTATACGAAGAATCTGCCGGAAAAATTGTCCCCAATCGTTTGGTCATCCGACTACAGCCTGAAGAGAGTATCAAGCTGGTTTTGATGGCGAAAAAAATGGACAGCCTCACCACCGAGCTGCAACCAGCTGAATTAAATTTAACCCTCTCAGATACTTATGACAGCTTCCGTAGCGATGCTTATAAGCGCCTGATGCTGGATGCAGCAGCAAATAACCCCGCGCTGTTTATCCACCGTGACGAGGTTGCCGCTGCCTGGGCTTGGGTTGATCCAATTATTGACCACTGGCGCGAAACTGAAAATCAGCCTCAGCCCTATCCCGCAGGTAGCTGGGGGCCGGAAGAGGCAGACAAATTGTTGTCACGCAGTGACCGTCACTGGTTTAACGCGCAGTAATAACCTGAGAAACGGGCGTAAGTCTCTACGACATTACGACCGTTTCCATGAAGACAAATGGAATGATCCATGGCTGAAGAAAAGTTTTTCCAAGATCGCGAGCGTCTTGTCCAGGCCCTAGCCCACGACTGCGCCAGCGAATTGCAAAAAGGTATTAAAGAAAACGGTCACGCAAACTTCCTGGTATCGGGTGGCAGTACGCCGGAGCCGGTTTATCGTGAGTTATCCAGACGTCCACTTCCGTGGTCACAAATTACAGCAGCTCTCGTTGATGAGCGCTGGGTGGAAAAAAGCCACAGCGGTAGTAATGCAGCATTTATTGAGAAATCACTCTTGCAGAACTATGGCGCTAAAGCCAATTTTCTAGGAATGAAAAACTCACATACAACGGCCGCAGAAGGTGAAGAAGCTTGTGAGCGCGCTTACAGCGAGCTGCAAAAGCCGTTTGATGTTTGTCTGCTGGGTATGGGTAGTGACGGCCACACCGCATCACTTTTTCCCCATGCGCAGGGCTTACAGGATGCACTAAATCCTGAATCAGAAAAGTTGTGCAGTGCAATTATTGCCAATCAAAGTGAAGTTACCGGCTCCAATACAGAGCGTATGACTTTAACCCTGAGCGCAATTGTGCAATCGCGCAATATCAAGTTGTTGATCACTGGTGAAGAAAAACTAAAAGTTTATCGCGAGGCATTGCTCGGCAGTGATGAGTCAGAAATGCCGGTGCGCAGTATCCTCAAGCAGGGGCTAAAACCAGTCACTGTCTACTGGGCACCTTAACGAAAGATTTGGAATTAACTGATGCAGAAAAATATCGCCGAGATTTTGCAGGTGGCTGGCGTTGTCCCAGTACTGGTTGTAGATAAAGTTGAAGACGCCCTCCCTCTTGCCGGTGCTTTGATTGAAGGTGGCCTGAAGGTACTTGAAGTTACCCTGCGCACTGAGGCAGCCCTGGAAGTTGTTGAACAAATTGCAAAACACTTGCCGGAAGCCCATGTTGGAACCGGCACCGTGCTCAATGGTGATGATCTGCGTCGTTCTATCGATGCCGGTGCCAGCTTTATGGTGAGCCCTGGCGCAACCGATCGTTTGCTGGAAGCGGCAGAAGGCAGTGAAGTACCTCTGCTGCCCGGTGCTGCTAGCGTTTCAGAAGTTATGCGCTTATTTGAGCGAGGCTATCGATACCAGAAATTTTTCCCCGCGCAGGCAGCAGGTGGAGTACCAATGCTGAAATCTATTGGTGGCCCGCTGCAGGACGTTCGCTTTTGCCCCACCGGAGGCATAGGCCCGCAAAATGCCCCTGATTTCCTGGCATTGGACAATGTGGTTTGTGTCGGCGGTTCCTGGATGGCGAGTAATGCTCTGGTCCGTGAACAAAACTGGGCTGAAATTACTCGCCTGGCAAAACAAGCTTCTGAATTGAAATAAAACACTCGGTATGGAGCACCCTTGAGTGGGTGCTGCTTGGAATACCAATAGCATATAAAGAGGGTAAAGCGAGATGAAAATTAAAATTGCCATCAATGGTTACGGTCGTATCGGTAGAAATGTCACCCGAGCCATTTATGAGTCAGGCTACAGCGATCGTGTTCAACTGGTTGCAATTAATGATCTCGCCCCGGTAGCTTCTAATGCTCACCTGACACGGTTCGATACTATTCATGGTCGATTTGGTACAGACGTCAAAGTCGACGGTGATGCACTGGTTATCGGTGGTGATCGAGTTCAGGTTTGCCAGGAGCGGGACCCATCCAAATTGCCTTGGAAGCAACTGGGAGTAGATTTGGTGCTGGAGTGTACTGGCCGCTTTACCGACCGCGCTTCCGCTTCAGCTCACATTGAAGCCGGCGCTGCTGCAGTACTGATTTCAGCTCCATCAAAAGATGCGGACCTCACCGTTGTTTATGGTGTGAATGACAGCAACCTCACTAGCGATCACCGTGTAGTTTCCAACGCGTCCTGCACTACCAACTGCTTGGCGCCAGTGGCTCAAGCGCTGCATCGTGAATTGGGTATTGAGCGTGGCTTTATGACCACGGTACACGCCTACACCAACGACCAGAATACCCAGGATGCTGTACACGCAGATATTTACCGGGCACGTGCCGCAGCGGACAATATGATCCCAACCAAAACTGGTGCAGCTGCAGCAGTGGGTCTGGTATTACCTGAACTGAAAGGGCGCCTCGATGGTATGGCTGTCCGTGTACCGGTAAGCAATGTATCTCTGGTGGACTGCCAGTTTATTGCCGGCCGCGACACTACCGCTGAAGAAGTGAATCAGATCATGCAAGAAGCTGCTCAGGCGAGCGGAGGTGTTCTGACCTACTGCGATCAGCCCCTGGTTTCTGTGGACTTCAACCACACCAGTGCATCCAGTCACTTTGATGCCAACCACACACGCGTGAATGGAAACCTGGTTAAAGTAATGGCCTGGTATGATAACGAGTGGGGCTTCTCCCACCGCATGCTGGATACCAGTCTGGCCATGGCTGAGACTCTCCAACTGAATCAGCCGGTTGCAGAGTCTGCTTAACTCCCCTCATTCACCATATTTTGGTAATTCAATTACTGAGGGCCATTAAATGGACATAGAATTCCTGTTTGATAGCCCTCTGAACCTTCTTTTCAATTTATTAGATGACGGGATCTTATGATTCGCCATACAAAAATCGTAGCAACCCTGGGCCCAGGTACAGATAAACCGCGCGTAATCGACGAAATGATTCGTGCTGGGGTGAATGTAGTGCGCCTGAACTTTTCCCACGGATCGGCAGAAGATCACCGTCGCCGTGTCACTGAAGTGCGCAACGCCGCCGAAGCACAGGGGAAAATTGTTGCGGTATTGGGGGATTTACAGGGGCCTAAAATCCGTATTGCCCGCTTTGCCAAAGGCAGCGTGCAGCTGGAAAACAATGATGAATTTACCCTCGACCTGGATTGCCCGGTTGAAGGAGGAGATGAACATCGTGTAGGTGTGGACTATCCCAGCCTGATTAGCGATTGCCAGTCCGGCAATATCCTGTTGTTAGATGATGGCAAGATTCGCCTGGAAGTAACCGGAACGACTCCCAGCAAACTTTACTGTCGAGTTTTACAAGGCGGTAAGCTGTCGAACAATAAGGGCATTAACTTGTTGGGCGGCGGCCTGTCTGCACCCGCACTGACAGAAAAGGACTACCGGGATATCAAGCTGGCGGCAGATCTCGAAGTGGACTTTCTTGCGGTCAGTTTCCCTCGCTGCGCAGAAGACCTGGATACTGCCCGTAAGGCCATGGCAGAGGCTGGCAGCCAAGCGGCGATCGTCGCCAAAGTTGAAAGGGCGGAAGCCGTTGCCGACGATGAGCAAATGGACAGCCTGATTCTGGCTTCCGATGCGATCATGGTAGCTCGCGGTGACTTGGGTGTAGAGATCGGTGATCCCGCTTTGGTCGGGGTGCAGAAAAAACTGATCAACCGCGCAAATGCTCTCAATCGTGGCGTAATCACGGCGACACAAATGATGGAGTCGATGATTACCAGCCCGACTCCTACACGCGCAGAAGTAATGGATGTTGCCAATGCGGTGCTGGATGGTACTGACGCAGTTATGCTGTCTGCGGAAACTGCAGCGGGTGATTATCCGGTTGCCGCTGTGGAATCCATGAGCGATGTAATTATTGGTGCTGAACAGTATTTGGGCAGTGTTCCATACACTGAAAATGACCAGGGTTCCTCGCCGTTGATCGACACAGTAATTGCCCAGGCGGCGATTGACGTAGCAACGCGAGTGGAAAACCTCTGTGCCGTGGCCGCACTGACTGAGTCGGGCCGTACGCCGCGAATGATGTCTCGTGCAAATACCCGCCTGCCGATTTATGCATTGACCCGGCACCCTCGAATTGCTCGTCAGCTAGTGCTGCTCAGAGGTGTAGAGACGGTGAGCTTTGATCCAGCTTCTGTTCCCCTAGGGCATTTAACCGAAGCGGTTATCGAGGTCTTAAACTCTCGAATCGACTTGCAAAAGGGACAGCGAGTGCTGATCACCCAGGGGGAACGCCTGAATATGGGTGGGCATACCAACTCTATGCGGATTAAAGAGATCGAATAAGGTTTCTGATATGCGGCCCAGGTTTCTTACAGATAGGACCCTGGGCCAGTTAAGCCCCTTTCCTTTCTATAGTTACCACCTTTCTCACCTCTGATCCTATTCGCGGCAAAGTGTTTTAGCCCTAAGGTCGATTTTATGGTAGGCGTACTCTTGTGATTTATGTCACAAGTTTGAAGGCCCTGTGTCGTTACTCGCCCAACTTTATTTAACAGCTGATAGCTATTAGTAATTGTACGCTGATATTCAACGATAAAAATTGGCCATCACTAATGGAATTAAGTGGATTGTTTTTATACGAAGCTACGGTGAACAGGAATACGATTCCAATACGATCGTGCCATTTCTCCCATCTATTAAAAATAAATCGGCAAACACTTTCGGTAGATATTAGGAAGCTTTACTTTTGAGTTAGCCCCTGGGCTGTTAGCCATATTCTCGCCAAATGCTAGCTACCGTATTGATCTAAATTGCGGTAATCTCGCGAAGTAGATCTCAGCCTTGTAATTTTTTCGACGCTACAAGGGCTTATTATTTCTCCAAGCTAGAAATTAAGAGAAGAGCCTAATCGGTAATACTCTTCTAATAAGGCGATCATAAAACTCCCTTATTTTGATAGAGGGTGCTCTTCCTGGCAGTTTCTTTATGTAATGGCGTGTTATTGGCAGATCTTGCAACTTCGATTTTAATCGGCGCCGGCTTTTTCCAGAGTGGCCACTAATAAGTGACCCTCTGGTCTTAGTCAAAGAGCATTTTGCTCAATAAATTCGACCAAAAATTTTCTGGAGTTTTCTGGACTTTCTCTAGTGCTCTCGAGTGAAGATTCACTGAATTTGGTCCCCACTAGATCCAGGTAGGCGTAAGTGTTTAAAGGATTATCATGCAGCTAACTGTTGAAAATAAGCAAGGCATCCAGTACGAAGTTAGGATTGGTTGGGCATACCAGATGGGCATACCTATGCAAGTCGATGCTAACCACTTGCTTTCGATGTTCGACGATGCCGTCATTGAGAAAATTCATGGGCACTTTTTTGGCTTGGGTGGTAATTGTTGTAACTTGCTGAGCACGAATATTCAAGCTGGCACCTCAGGCACTATTTTTTTAGGGCCTTTATCTGAGCCTCCGGGCCACCTATCTCACTCTGAAAAAGAAATTTACAGCGCCCTGGTACAGAACCGCCTGATAATTGAGGAATCGCACACGGCAGCGTCGGCCATTGCAGTTAAGCAGTCTGAATTGATGCTTAAGATCCGTCTGGGATTGCAGCAAATTATCGCTCAGGAGCGTGCAGAATCAGCACGAATCCAGGAACAACATGAAAAGCGTTCCACCATTGGGAAAGTGGGAGCTTATATTGGGAGTGCTGCTAGCGGTTTTGGTGATGCCGCCTGGGGACTGGCGGTATGGACAAAAGATATCCTTGAAGTAGCGGAAATGCTAAGCCCTTTGCGCCAATCTCATAGGCTGGGTGTTGCCACAGTAAACTACTTCATACATGGAAAAAGCTTCGAAGAATCTGGCCAGCAATACCTTAGCGATTTAGAGCGTGAAGCAGTGGATGTGCTCGGTTTTGACCCTTCTAAAATTACTAAACAGCAGCTGGAGCTGGCTGTTGATGTTGCCCAGATTATTTATGATGATCTCTCCCTGCGCGAAATTATTATCCGCTTTGCCGAGGATTATGTAAAAGCCCAACACAGCCTTGAAGTTACTAAGTTAGTTGGTGGCGGAGCCTTTGAAATAGTCCTTACTATCGTCCTCGCAGCGATAACTGGGGGCGTCGGTGCAGCTGTGGCTGTAGTCAAAAATGCACGCTTATTAAGGGCCTTCAAGAAGCTCGGTGAGCTGATGATGGAGTTCGCTAAACTGAAGAAGCTGCAGCAGCGGGTACTTAAGAAAAGGGGCGGCAAAGCAAAAGGCAGCAGTGCAAGTTTCTCTGATTTGAGCTCTTCGGAGGTTACGGTGCCGCAAAAATCCAGCGGCCCGTCTTCGAGCAATTCTAGCTCTGCTACTTCTAGTAGCTCCAGCCAAAGTAGTAGCAGTTCTGGAGGTAGCCCCAATAGTAATTCCAATGCTGCAGACACTAATACATTGTTACCTCCAGGTGCTCAGTCTGTTCAAGAAAGAATAGCTCAGGGTAAAACTGTACCTCGGCATGCACGCGTGAATCCTGAAGGCTATTATTATGATTCCAGTGTAGGAAAATATAAAACCATACCTGAACCTAAGCCAGATCTTTCTAAGGGATCAGGTAATAGGGAGATTCCTTGTTTTGGAGCTGGTACATTAGTAGCAACGCCGGATTCATTTGCAAAAATTGAAGATATTAAAATAGGAACTCTTGTTAGTTCTTGGGATGAAAATCTTAAAAAAGTAGTGGAAAATAGAGTTACGGCCTTGCATCGAAATAAGGCAGTTGATTGGGTTGAGATTGTGGTATCTGGAAGCGTTATTACTGCCACGTGTAACCACCGTTTCTGGATGCCCAAAAATGAAGAGTGGATTGAAGCGAGATTTTTGGATGTTGGAATGGAGGTATTGCTAGAGAATGGCCAGCGTTCTAACATTGACAAAATAAGTTTAGTGACCTCGGGTGAAAAAGATACTTTCAATATAACTGTAGAAAATGCTCATACCTACTACGTGGGTAGTTCGAAAGTTCTTGTCCACAATGATGGAAGCGATGTAAATGGCAAAGTTTACATTGGCTATAATAAGAGTGATTCTCCTATTTATGTTGGACAAACATTGCAAACAATAAAAGCACGACAAGCTCAACACACAGCAGAAGGTATTGCTGATCCTGTCAATAAAGGCTGGAAAACTGAAATGACTATTAAGCAATACCCTGGACTAGATGGATTGACGCCGGATCAAATGAATTATCATGAAAGAAGAATTTACGATCAGCTTATTGAGAAAGGGATTGACCTAAAAAATAGTCAAATACCACTTACAGATCCAAAAGTAAATAAGTTGATTAAAAAGTACTGCTAGGAGGATGTTATGGCGTGGGATGATAGTTATTTTTGTGGGTATCAGATTATATCAGGGGATAAGCCTGTTGACGAGCTGAGTATGGCTTTGAGAAAAATTACGGTTGAATATACCGAAAGGTTTAGTCGAAAGCCATCAGTTGCAGAATTACTATATGCCTTTAAAATTGTTATCCAATCGTTGGGGGAGGATCTATTATCTGACCCTGAGAATTTAAATAGCATGGTTATAGAACTAATAGGTAGAAATGATGATAGCTGATATTGATAGCTTTGAAGGCACATTTTGTGATCTTACCCCCCCTGGTTACTACTCAATTGAAAAAGATGGGCAAGAGCTTATAAAAATCTCAAGTCTTGAGGTGGAAGGTAGAATCTTAAACTGTCAATTTGAAGTGCTTAAATCAAACTATTCCCGCGAAGAAATTGAAGAGCTGGTATATGTAGTGATGTTAAAAAGATTTTGTGATGACTTTTATTTAGATCAGGCAGATTTTGTTAAGTTTCATAATCTGAAAACAAATGAGGAGTGGAAAATAATATATTTAGGGTGATATTTGTCTTGGACACTCACAGTTTGAAAAATGGTTCTGACTTTGTTATCAGCACTATAACTAATGCAATTTATAACCAATTTAGAGCTTAAGGGTGATGAAATACCGAAAGTTTTATACTTGAGGCTCATCCCCTGTGGTTTTGGGTAAAAGTCAGAAGAGGTAGTATCGAGAGATTATATTGAAATTAGCAGGGTATAGTGGAAGGTAATTGCCGACAGTTACTGATGCGTATACCGCGCATTTATTGAGCAGGGTGCAGGCTTCCTGTACTGCCTCGACTGATCCTATTAGGCCTTTAAAGCGACTTTCAAAGTTTCGATCGAGGTAGAGCCAGTGTTTTGGTGAGATACCAAGCTGCTTGAGGGGGGGAGTGTTCTCGGCAATACAGCCCCGTTTTCTTGGATCAAAATTTCAGCCACTCCAGTCCACCAGCTCCAGATAATGCCAACTGGAAGGGCAGCCCTTTTGGCCTGTCAGGCGCTCGCTCCCTATGAACGGCAGAAGCACTTTAGGTTGCCGACCTGAGATTGCTGTGCGAATACGCTGTTGAACCGAAGTGTGGTCAGGCGCTTCTGGAGTTTTCGCCATATTGGCACGGATAGGGTTGAGATCGACATAGGCCATACAGGAAGCAAGGGCATCCAGTAAAGCCTGGGACTTAAATCGACCTTCCCAGAAGCAGCCTGTACAGCTATCTTCGGCATTAGCTTGGCTGGTCATAGGTTCGTTTAAACAGCGCCTAAACCAGCTAAGATCTACCAAATGATTTCGCATAGAGTAACGACACCCTTTAGCTTTATTATCTCGTAGTGATCGAGCGTCGTGCCTGGTAGATAGCGCTGAGCTAAATTAGAAGCCTTAAAGAACTTTTGCCAGCGTAAAATAACCTCATTATCTGACCGTTTAATGCTATTTCTTTGTTGATATAAATTACAATATGGTAGTGATTGCTCATTACCGCATTTGCAGCGATATCAAGATAAAAGATTAAAGCGAGGTTGTGCATCCGAGATTCAATCCACTCGCGACGGCGCTCATAGTCGTTGCTAGGTTTTATATCCTTGCCACACAGAAATACTCTTCGCGCTCAGTGGGAGATGCAGTGATAATAGGCGTTGCCTATAGCGATATTTGAGCGCTGCATGGAAGAAATATTGGTTATCCGTCCTATTTGATTGGTTATTTAAATAGTATCTAATCCAGTATTTTATGCGGTGTCAATATGGCTGGTGCGTGAAGTTGCCGCTTTCGAGGGTGTCGAGAATTGATGCTCATGAATTTTTGAATGCGAATACAGTTAAAATCAAATAAATGGGAAGTGACTTGGATGACCTTAGAGTAGAGGGTGAGTTGACCTGAATCAATAAATCTGTTAGGCATGAAAATCGTTTAACATGCATCATTATCAAGACTTAGGGGTGTGTTAACTTCTACCTAGCTCAATTCATGGGCCTCTTACCCATACAGGAGGAGTGAGTCTTCTTGATAAATTTGTCAGATTGGGTCATTTGCTTGGGCCAGCATATGGCCGCTAGATAGAAACGAGAATTTCAGTGAAAATTTTTTCAATGCCTGAAAAGGCTTCCGAAGACTTGGTGTCTAAATTTGAGGGTGAGCTGGGGTATCAATTTCCCGGAGAGTATAGAGATTTTTTAATTGAGAATAATGTTTGTTCTGTAGATCCTTATGGCTTTTTTTATAAACATACCTCAGAGATTAGTAGTGAAGATAGGCCAAAGGGAGAGGTTGGAATATTCTATGGATTCACTGAAAAAGAAGAGCGATGCATAGATTGGATGAAAAAAGTCTATGTAGATAATTCCCGGATACCAAAAGGGTACTTTCCTATAGCAGTGGCTGGAGGGGGGAATAATCTATGTATTTGTGTTGATAAAGCTAATTTTGGAAAAGTTTACTTTTGGAACCATGAAGCGTAAGAAGCAAGGAATCTGAGGTGCCTTGCGGATAACTTTAATGATTTTTTAGGCCCTTAAAAAAGATTGTCTAGTTGTTTAACTTGAACAGATAGTAATTTATTTTTCAGCGATGAATATCAAGTATCTATCCAGCCAATTTTCTTTAAATTACAATCAATAAAATTTGCATGTAAATTCTAATTGCAATGGTTACCCTGGCCCTCCCTTTGCCTATATTAAGATGAGGGGGATTGCCCAAGTTCACCTGCTCTTGATGACGTAGAGCCATAGGGGGATCTATAAATCTTATTATTAAAATTACCTGAATCAAAAATACACGAATTTTCTTACAAAATAACACCTGGCGAGCAGTATAGGGTGGTTATATTTTAGGTGGGATATGAACTTCAAAAATCAAACTTTAGATGGTCAAGAGCTTGTTTTAAAGGATGCTGAAGTTAACGTACTGGGGCCTGGATTGACTTTAAATAGGTGTACTATTGTTTCCGAGGCCTCAGCGAAAGCTCTGTCTTTTTCAGGAGTTTCAGTTGTTGATAGTACCTTCATTTCAAAGGTAACTTTAGCAGACTTTCAATGGTGTAAAGTAAACTTGAAAGGCGTAAATTTTTTAGGGCGGTACTCCGGTTGCGACTTTGGTCAATGGGAAGAATTCCACGGTAAAACTGGTGGTATTGTCGATTGCGATTTCAGAGGCGCAGAGCTGGATAACTGTCGATTTATGAATTGTGATGTAAACTCTCTAGCTTTTCCGAAATGGCCTTACTTCACGATCACGTCACCAAGAGACCAAGCTTCCAGTATTAAGGCTAGTTCTTGGCCTGGTAAATTGGAGTTGATAATGAGTATATTTGCGGATAGTCCAGAAGATTGTGTAGCTGTAACAGGCGATGCGAACGGGTTACTCAAACGATTAGGTGGAAGTGAAGAAGAATTTAAAGCTGCCTTATTACAATTAGATGGAATTATTTGTTAACGCCAGCAGTTTTTTCAGGTAATTCTGGACGCTCAGCCAACAAAGGAAAATCGTTGAAAGGTGGGAGGGAGGCGATAGCCCTCTACCGAATAAGGCCTAGGAAGCCGCTGGACATCGATTCATGGACGTTGTCCGGCAGTAGCCAGGGTTGAATTTTTACAAGGGGGAGCTCCATCAGGATCGAATCTTGATAATATGACTTGAGATCATCGGTCCTGCCGGGTGATCCTCAAAATCGAGAATAGTTTACGTGCCACCCGCAGGCTACCACTACGATGCACTGGACCGCCTCTCCCGGGCTGATAGCCCCAATCCAGAGTATTTTGTGCATGGTTCTGCGCACAGTAATTTTTCCGATGCGAACTCGAAAGATGAAGCCAAACAGCGGGCCTGCACCACTCAAGTCAAAGACAACTGTTTAACTTTCTTTGGCAATACCGACTATCGTTACGACATTCACTAAAATCGTATCGCAGAGCTGTGTGGTAAAAGGCAAAACTGCAAACCTACTACAAAAGTCGCCAACAGTTGGTGCTGGTTGAAAACTCAAGGTAGAGAAAGGTGTTGAGCAGCTTTAACAAGAAATTCACTACCAGTACGATTCGCTTGGCCATCGTATTGGTAAGGTTACTCACAATAAATATACGAGCTTCCTCTGGGGTGGCGATGTTTTACTTCTTGACAATAGAGGTAGCTGGATATCCACAATTTAAAAAAAGATTATAACTTTTCTGTCAGCACTAAACTCGATTCAATTTCTAACTGATTTAGTGCTTAAGGGCGATAAAATACCGAAAAATTTATACTTGAGGTGAAAATCCTGTTTTTTTGGAAAAAACCTGAAAGGCGGGGTATCAAGATATTCTACTGAAATTAGTAGGATGCATTGGAAGGGAAGCGCAGACAGTTGCCGATGTCGTGTATTCAGTGTTTATTCAGTCGGGAACAAGCTTGCTGTACTACGCTTACTGATCCTGCCAAGCCTTTAAAGCGACTTACAAAGTTCTGGTTATATCAAAGACAGCGTTTTGGTGAGATACTCTATCGCCTGAGCGTGAACGGAGTGTTTTTGACAATATAATCCAGTTTCTTTTGATCAAGTTTTCCCCACTTCATTGCATCGGCTCCCAATAGAGACCAGCACTGGCGGGCCACCCTCTCCAGGCGCCCGCCACTCAAAAATAGTTAAAGTACTTTAGCCCAACTACCTTAGTGTAAAGGTGTTGATGGGCAACTCCTAACGATAGATTGGCCCTACCAGAAATAGCCAATAATTCTCTGCCCCTTCCAAAGTATCTGATAAATCTAAAGATTTCAGCGAGTATAGGGTGGTACCGGCAAGGTAAGCTCTGGATTGGCACTGATTGTGGCTTGACAGTCGCTAAGCTAGCTATCGTATACTGTATGTACATACAGTCTTGTGCCTGGAGGTGGATATGCGGGGTAGAAATATTACTATTGATGGAGAGCCGGTTCGGATTTGCCGCTATCGTTCGGGTTTTAATGACCAGCCAATGTACGCCATCTGCATTCTTAACTATACAAAGTACGTGCGTAGCTTTTCAGTGTTTGTGGATGTAAATCTGCGTAGCGAGTTGGAACTCACTCTGGCACAGATGCGAGAGGTTGAGCGCAGTATGAACTGGATGGAAGTCACAGCGTGAGAATATAAGGCTCAGGCTGTTTATACTAGAAAGGAGAACTATTATGGGCAGAAAAGTTAATCGATTTGCAATTTTTGCTGAGCGTGTTCATTTAATGAATGGCGGTGCAAAGAGCTTTAGAGATACTGCACCCACAGAAGAGGCTGCAAGAGATCTGGCAGAAGAAATTGCTAAGTCCGAAAAAGCGGAGTTTTATTCTTGGTTGCAAATTCTCGATATCATGACTGGGAGTTATACTGAATACTCAATCAAAAGGGGTGGGGTTTTAGAGAAGAGGGAGTGTCCTAAATAGTAGAAAATTATTAATAATTGGTTTGGTGCGTAACTATGATCAAGAAGGTAGACATTATATAAATTTTTTAAAGAGCTAGTTGTTCTCCAAAAAGTCACAAATGAATGTTCTGTAATTGTTGATTGGATTTAATCTGCCACAGCTTAAGAAGAATATAAAATATTCTGATGTAGTAATTTTTACTTGTTTTGGTTTTAAGTCTGAGGCTGGGGTATATAAATCCTGGTCTTTATATTTTCTTTCTTTATTATAATTTAGATGGGGAAACATTATAACGTAAGTCTGAAGTGGGTTTGCTTGACTAGTAGTAGGATGGCGATGCCGTTGGTAGAAAACAAGCCCTGCCGACCTAATTGTCTATTTCAAGATTGCGGGCTAATCGAACTACTTTTACTTATCTTAACAAATCTCTTAAGGGGATTTTGAAGTTTTAGTGAGATGGTGCTAGGTTTGAGAAAGCTACTAGCTTTGTGTGTTCATAGATCAGGTTGGATATTTTACAGTGGTATAGCTTCACTTGCAGAAAGCCCACTTTGGGTACTGCTTTAGTATACAAGCCGGCACCTGCCGGCTTGTATATAATTACATTATTGTTTTTCTTTATATCTATGTTTGTGGTCAAATTTAAGGTTTGCTAAATCCAGCTTGGGTGCTGGCTATAGTTGGTCAAAATTAAATTAACTGACTAAACAATAACTATTTGGTGACGGCCTTAAGCCTGGCAACAAATCACACAACTGCTTGGTTGTACATTGTATTTATTTGCTCCATGATTACCTTTAGGTGAAATGTTTTTTCACGAGTAAAGAAGTCATCTGGATGGGGTACCTTTGCTGAGTAAACTTCAGCGAGCATATGCAAGACGATATAGGTGTATCGATTGTTGCATTCTTGCAATAGCTGCCCCTGAATTAATTTGGCTCCCAACCTTGTAAGCATTACCACTTTTTGATCCAAAAGCTGAGCGCCTCTTAGGCTGTTTATTGCTTCTGAGATATGACCATATGCAATAAATCGGGCTCGCTTTTCAGGTATTCCCATAAACCCACATCCACCAAAGCTAGTCGTTTTGTTTTCCATTCGTATGCGAGAACGATTTGCATAAAATTCGGCCCATTGGGTAATTTTTGTAGAGCGACCTTTAGGTGAAGGATCTTCACGTGCAATCTTGGCTGCAGTCTTCCTCGCATCCTTAACAATTTCATTCATGATTATCTTCTTTTCTTGTTCACCTACGTCAATTCCCATTCCCTGCGTGGTTTCCAGCGCCAAGCCATTTAATTCTGACATGAAATTCTCCCTAATAGTGTTTGTTCAGGCATCAAGCAAGACCATTGAATACTATTAGGGATGGCGGATCTACTAAAAAATAAATTAATCAATCGGATATGTTGAGTTGCAGCTAATAAAGTCGATTACCGATATGCAAATTCAATATTTTTTCTTTTGTACTAAAAATAAATTGAATTTTTCTCGAAAAATCAAAATTACTTTGTTAGTTGGATTGAGTATTCTTTTGCAGTCTATGGTTCTTGGTTGAATAGGATTGCCATTTGCTAGAGGGGCGAGAATATAATTTCGTTGGACGTATATTTTGGGTGTTTTGAGTTGGGCTTAGTCGCTGGCGAAGGCTGGTAAACCCAGCTCAAAATACTAATAAATATCTATTTACCTTAAGCACTTTAGATTCTAAATAAAATCCAATAGGATCATTTTGATGTCTATCTTTTAGGCTACGGTCTAGGGTTCAAAATATGACACTTGCTGTCTGAAAAGGGGGGTGAAATAATCGTTCCAGATGTGATATATTTTTGACATTGACCCGGCCGGCAATAGGCTAACTCATATAGGGCAGAAGCCAGTTTAGGTTAAATCAAATTATTTTGCTTAGATCACTGATTTCTTATTATTTTTTATCTCGCTGTGATCAAGAGTATCTGCTTGGGGATATTGCAGGACCAAAATGAAAGTTTTGATTCTTTTTCAGTGGAGATGAAGTCGACATTGTGCTATTTCAGTGCCTTTTCATTGTTTATATAAATTATGTTATGGTAGTGATCACCCATATCAATCGAGAAGATTAAAGTCAGATTATGCTCCCTGGATTCAATCACCTTGCGACTATTTCTATAGTTTCTAACTGACCTTATATCTTTGCTTAACAGAAATTCCCTTAGGGCATAGGGGGAGGTGTAGTGTTAATAAAGGATGCCTATAAACAGATTTTAGTACTGGGTAGAAGAGGTGCTAGTTACCTAAACTGCATAAAGTTTTATCTAAACCAACTTATTGATTTGGTGCATAACTTGTAACTTTTAGAGTGCCCCATTTATTAATTGTAACGGATAAGTCTTCTATAAAATAAGCACATTGTGTATCACTGTATGTGATAAGGTATCCTATAAAGATTTATCTAAGGGGGAGATGATAGTTATTGGGCAATTTTAATCTGAGATTGCATTAAAAGAAAGAGGGTAAGATTTGCACATACGTTGTTTTACTTTTCGGGTGAGTCCACTTTCTTTTGGTGTTTTAGCTATAGTGGCACGAATAGAGTTTAGATAGAAATAGGCTATACGGGGAGCAAGGGCTTGTCATTGAGTAAGGCCTGGAGCTGAAATCAGCTATTCCTAGTAGCGGCATGTACAATTTTCTTCGGCATTGGTTCGGAGGGCAATAGGCTCATTTAAGTAGCGAAAATACCAGCTAAAATCCAATAAGCGATTTCTCTATAAATTGATGACTTCTTTGAAATATCTTATCTCGCCATGATTGAGAGTATCTTCTTAGACAGGATGTAGGGTCAGGCTATAGGCTTTGAATATATTTTGCCTGTAGAGGATGGCCTCCATATCGGACCAGTTCAGAGGCTTCTCTTTGTTGATATAAAGTACGGTATGGTAGTGGTAATTTATTATAATATAGGCAGCAATATCAATAGTTAAGGTTGAAGCCAGATTAAGGACCATAGGTTCAATCTGCTCACAGCGATCTTCATGAGTTTTGCCAGATTTTATATCTCTACCGTACAGAGCCGCTTTTCGTAAACAGTTGGAGACACGGTGGTAGTAGGGGGCCTCTAGTGCGGCTTGAGCACTGCGCGTAAGAGGCATTACTTACTACTTGTCTATCTATACAAATTTCATTCGATATTTTATGTGGTATTAATTTGGGTGACGCTTGAAGCTACTACATTTACGGATGTCCAGAATTGTTCCTAATTATTGTCGTCCTAAATATTTTCCCTTTTATTCTTGCTGCCTAGAGTTTTCTAGATCTTTCTCCGATTCTAGGGGGGCTCTAGGGGCAAAATTTACATTTTGTCTGATTTTTGCTTCGGTCATATTCTTGGCTCTTTCATAATTAGTTCCATTCTTTTCTTTCGAATATTTTTTAATAGTCGTGGTTACACCCTTCTCATAGATCTATGTTTATTGGTTCACTTTCCTCGGTACGACGTACTGATATTCGTCTAATGATACGCCCCTCAATTCGCTCAACGAATATTAAAATAAGACTCTTGGTCATACCGTACCACTAGTCAGATAATACTAATTTTGTGGGTGTCTTTGTCTTGTTTTGACTCTGGTAGCTTGAGTAGCCTTTATGATGACTAATTGTTGCCAGCGCACTGCCAAACCAATGATGCATTAAATGCAGCTTTATGTGGCATGCATAGTTACGTCAGTAAAAATTTTGGCGTTGTTATTATCGCAACTATTGTCCATCTGCTATTTAAGGGTTGATATCAATTTTTATGACCCCAATACTCTGCCAGTGCACCAAGGGGTGCACAATTATTGGGGGAGTTTAGGGCCAAGCCCAGAGCATAAATCTCGTAATTTTTGATTTGCTATTGTTTTACTTCCCCTCTTTTCATACTTTAGTTTTTAGAAATAGGCAGTACCCGCTTACAGTCATTAATTTTTTAATGATATTTCTGAAGAAAAGGATTAATCATGTCAAATATTGGTCATGTTGAAGGTTGGGATACAGATAAGCCATTCATTTCTGATAGTCTTGAGGCAACCAGTTTTCACTGGGCTGCATGGACTGGTATAGAGGATTCTACAGAGGGAAGTTATATCCAGGGGATTGTAGAACTCAAAAATACTGGAAAATTTCCCATCCTTGACGCCAAAGTTTTTTTGGATCTCGATGATAATGGTATGACTTGGGATGCATATCTATGTAATTCATCAGGTACTCCAATAGAAGATGGTTTTGTAAGCTACGGCCATTCCATCGCTCCAGGCGAAACTGTTAGAGTAAAGTACTGGTGGGGACTGAAGCATGTTGCCGGCCCTACTAAGTGTGATTTTTCTGTTACCGTAAACATGTTCCCAGAATATAGAGTTCAGGTTCCCAGATCGAGCGCGCATCAAAGCAAAACCTCAATTCAAGCTTCTTGAGTTTTATATAGCTAGATAATGCGATTTTAGCTTAATAGGAGGGGCGACTTCCCCCTCCTATTAATATACTTATTAAAAAGATGTTCACATACCAATGGATAAAATCGTTGAGTGATGTAATTCAGCTACTTCGGTTTATTCCTTATTGGCTGCCACACCTTCTCTAAAACTCCCTTCCTGGTATGGCTTACCCAATAGTCACTTGGCATAAATTCATTGGGCTGGCGATCTGTGGTTGCTACATGAAAGGCTTTCGCTAAAATGATAGTGTCTTGCATTGGCATTACACCTATTGCACTAAGCCGTATCTGTAAAAGGATCAATGGCTAGAGGTGTTTTCGAGATGCCATCTTATAACTCCATCCTATGGTGAGGAATATATATCCTTGCTTCCTGGCGGGATATTCAGGGCCGTTATAGATCAAGTTATCCTCTACTTGGTTAGCTATTTATACAGTATTTGATCCGGTGTAAGCATGATGGCGCTTGAAGCTACTGCCTTTACGGGTGTTGCCAGTTATTACTGCCGCTCTTGTAGGTTTGGGTCATTATTTCTCTAAGTGTTGGCTTAATTAGTGTATTTTGATAAAGTTTATGAAAGTCTTCAGTAATAATCCCAAGCCCTGGTAGTTTAATACATTTTATTTCCTTAACTTCCCTGCTCGAATATCATTTTCAATCTATCGGCTCCGGATCGGCTAGATATTAAAGTGGTTTTCTGTTCATCATCAATAATAACTGCCAGTTTTCCGTTCAAATAACGCTGAATTTCCGAGACTCTGTCCAGGTTAATTAGATAGCTCCGGTGTAGGCGCAGAAATTGATCTGGATTAAGCTTTTGCTCTAGTTGATCTAAGCCCATTTGTAAGGGCTTGATGCCTTTCTCCGTATGAGCAATAATTGAACCTTGCTCCGACTTAATAAAATAAATATCGTTCAGATCAATAAAGGTCATACGATCATCGCACTTACTTACGAGGCGCTTTAGTGCTATCGAATCACCCCCTACCCGAGTACTGTTATGAATAAGTTTGATTCGCTTCTCCGCTTTTTCGATGGCAGCTTTTAAGCGTTGCAATGGGAAGGGTTTAAGCAAGTAATCGATTGTATCGTGGTTAAAAGCATCAATAGCAAACTTAGAATACGCTGTTGTGAAAATAATATAGGGTTGGTAAGTTAGGGCATCTAGTACATCCAATCCACTAAGATGAGGCATTTCAATGTCCATCAGTAATAATTGTGGCTGATGCTCCTCGATCAATGTTAATGCTTCCAGTCCAGATTTTGCTTCGGCAACCAATTCAATAGACTTAATAGTTGCCAGTTGAGCTTTTAATTTATTCCTTGCCGGTGCTTCATCTTCGGCAATAATGACCCTTAAATTCATACAGACATCTCAACTTTAACGTGGGCACCGTTTTGATTGCTTAGAGTAAGTTTTCCATTTGGTCGTAGCTCAATGCGCTGGCGCAAATTATGAATTCCAGTTCCCTGTGAGTGGATAAAACTAAGAACGCTTTCCTGAAATCCATATCCGTTATCTGCGACTTCAATAATTACCTTGTCATTCTTTAAGTAGATACGACATTGAATCTGTAAGCTTTCTATTGTACGGCAATGTTTGAAGCAATTCTCAAAAATTGGCTGTAATAATAGGGGAGGGATAGAGACATCACTGGCTCTTGGGTCTACCGTAATCTCTACCTTCAAATTATCACCAAAACGTACTTTTTCTATCTCTAAATACTTATTAATCAGTTCAATTTCTTCTTTGATTGTAGTTTCTTCTAGCTCGCCAGTGTCGAGAGAATACCTCAAAATATCTGCCAGTTTATGTAAAACCTCATCAGCAAGGTGTGGATCGCTATGAATATAGGAGGAGATTGTATTAAGACTGTTAAACATAAAGTGTGGATTTAGCTGATAACGTAATGTTTGTAATTTTGCTTTCTGCATGGCGAGCTTTTGCTCAGAGGCTTTATGGCGGTATTCCAGCATGGCGTAAGAACAGTATAAACAGGTAGCCCACATTAGCCCATTAAAGATAATGCCCAGTCCCATATTCAAACCGCCTTCGACATTAAAGGCGTACTCTATAAACCAGCTAACGCACTGATTGCCAATAGTCATATGGACTACCAGGATCATCCACTCGATTAACAATGAATGATACCCTCTGCGTCTAAGGCGCAATACAATGAGAGCTGTGGACCAGGTGGGTAGCCAATAAAAGAAAACAAACCATAGCGGAGCACCAGTGAGAGCACTACTAACCGAGCTTATATCTCCTGATTCAAAAAAAACAAATACGCAAGCTATATCTAGTAATAGAACGACGACAAATGATTTCGCAAAGAAAGGATGCTTAAGATCTTTTAGTATTGACATAAAATATTGATGAGCAATAGCTATCATAGCTTATTCTGGATTGGTCAATTATATTGGGATTAAATAAGATAAGATAGTTTTAATTCAACCCAGCTTGATGTGTTTTCTTGTTATCTAAAGGTGAGTATCAGCACCCATAAATTACAACTTAAATGGGTGCGGATACTATGAGGTTCTTTTATATTCTATGGTCTTTCTTCTCCGAAGAAGATTCACAACTGGAACCGATAGGGGGAGTGGCGTAACTCTTCTCGATGAGCTGTTTTCTCTCTACCGGCACACCTGCAAGATAGATTTTTTCTGGGTTTGTAATTGCTTGTATGTTCTCAATAGGATTTTTATTTAGCAGAATAAAGTCAGCACGTTTTCCCTGGGATATTGACCCTATATTCTCACTTGCATTCAAAGTTTTTGCTGCAACCTGTGTCGTGGCGAGTAAAATTTGCTGGTTGGATAGACCCGCCTTGTGCAACGCTAATATCTCGCTTATTAAACCCAGTCCGTGTGGTGAATAGGGATTGCCGGAGTCAGAGCCAGCGCCAATTTTAATACCGGCTTTAGCAAGCCTTATCACATTATTATATGCTACGGATTTTTTCTGCCACGCTATCTCTCTAATGGTTGTTGGCGCTTGGACTTCGTTAAATAGGCAGGCCTGCATTTTAGGGTGTATAGGTGCCAAGTCTAATTGACTGATAGATTGATGCTCATGTTCATCCCCCTGATTATGATATACCGACAGAGTGGGTATATAGGTAACCTTGTTTTGTTGCATGAGTTCTATAAACTCATTGTCCACGGGCTCAAAATTAATACCGTGGGCTAAAGCTGTGGCACCGGCCCTGATTGCTCGTTTTCCATCTTCCAGGGTGGAGACATGAACAAAAAACGGCAAGTTGGAGCTTTGGGAGCGTTTACCGATCTCTTCGAGTACATCATCTGAAAGCGGGATGGTAGTACCATCAAATGTCTCTATGATGGCTTTGGTTAACTTTGGTTGATAACTTAAATGTACATCCCAGCTCGCGCTGATTTGCTCAACACTATCAATCTCATGAACTTTCACCCCGAATTGGGTACCGTGACCTTTAGGGTTGGTGAAGGCGGGACCGGATGCAAACACTAGTGGGGCCGAATCGTCCAGCTGGATAATAAGCTGCATCATCTCGCTGGACATCAGAAGGTCCGTAACACTGGTAACACCATAATAGAGATGATTGTTTAAGTTGGTTTCTAGCGGCAGATGCTGATAATTCTTATAAGTTGACCCTGATGCACTCAAGTGCACATGTAAATCGATTAAGCCCGGTATCGCATATTTACCTTGTGCGTCGTGGGTACTCTCAGCAGGTAGGGCTGTCCTGGTCATTGGAGTGATTCTGGCTATGCGGTCATCTTGAATGTAGATACGGCTTTTCTCGCTAAAACCCTCCGCATTACTGGTTAATATTTGTACATTATCGATTCTTAAATCGTAGTCATTCTTTTTCGTTTCCAGGGCGAAACTATTACTTGAGGCTAATAGTAAACTAAAGGCAGTGGCTGTAACTTTCATAAGAGTTTCTTTTCCTATTGAGTTTTCGCCTAGCCTATAGCGACAGTAATCTCGGTGTTGAAAAAATGGACGAATCGACATATTCGTAGATGAACGAACAGTTTAAGCCTGTGAGTGGTGTGGCATTGAGGTGAGTTGTGGGGGCTGCTCCTGGCTTGTTAAGGTTAGCCTTGGCTATGAAGGGCAGTTCAAAGCAGTTTCTTGATCGATATAAAGGATGGCAGGCTTGAAATCGCTTGTTGCAGCATATGTTGCGACATCCTGGGAAATCTGTCAGCTGGCTTTTGCCTACTCAATTGAGACGATCTCCATAGGCTTTGCCCGGCCCTATATCTTTACTATCTTTAAATGCTCAAGCAATCGCAGTGGCCATTCATGAGATTTGCGCGCTACGTGGAATAGGCATTGGTTGCTCCCTATCTCTCTGTTTCAAAAAATAATGAATTACTTGTAGTCGTTGACTAGCTGCCCATTTGATGATTCTTTGAATTGAGGGTGCTCGTCATCAATTTCGTAAAAATCAGATTTTTCGCCAGTGAAAATATGCCCCATAGTTTTCAACCCGGTTGGGCCATCTAGTGATCCTGCAATAATTCCAGTGGCATCGAGATTAAATGGTTCCCAGAATAGGCTAGAGCCACATTGCTGGCAGAAGCCTCTGCGAGCTACGTCTGATGTTTTATACCACGCCAGCCCGTCATCTTTTGTTATCTTAAGATTGACTTTGCGGGCCTTTGTATGAGGGCCGAAATTTCCATGTAGTTTTTGGCACATACTACAATGACAGTTAACTACGTTGCGTAGTGGCCCTTTTACCTCGTACCGCACAGCTCCACATAAGCAACCACCGGAAGTAATTGAATTATTACTGTTAATATAATGAGCCTGTAGGTGCAAAAACTTGCTTAAATAGGGATTGTTTTGGCGACAAGGGCTTTTTCATGAGTAGGGCCTGGGACTTAAAACGGCCCTCCCAGAAGCGGCCGGTACAGTTATCTTGGGCATTGGCTTGGCGGGCAATAGATTCGTTTAAGCAGCGTATAAACCAGCTGAGTTCCATTAGGCGGTTTCGCCATAGGTCAATGATTTCTTTGAATTTGTTGTGATCGAGAGTATCCCCCTGAAGATGGCGTAGGGCCAAGCTGGAGGCTTTGAATATTTTTTGCCAGCGGAGTACGACCTCGGTATCAGGCCAGTTCAGCGCTTTTTCTTTGTCTATATAAAGTACAGCATGGTAGTGGTTGTTCATTACTGCATAGGCCGCGATATCAATAGTGGAGACTGAAGCCAGATCGTGCATCCTAGATTCAGTCCACTCGCGACAATACTCATAGTTTTTACCAGACTCTGTATCTCTGCTACACAGAAATGCTCTTCTTACTCAGCGGGAGACACAGTGATAATAGGACGTGGCATTGAGAGCTGCGTGGAAGATGCATTGGTTACGCCCTATTTGAAGGGCTATTTAAATAGTATTTGATCCGGTATTTTATGTGGTGTCAATATGGGTGGCGCTTGGAGTCACTACCTTTTGTGGGGGTCCAGAATTGCCCAACTTTGAGTAGCCCAATTCCCGATGAAACAACGATTCTTAACTTTCGCCACTTACTGGAGCTCAATCAGCTAGGTGCAGCTCTTTTTGATGAAATCAACAAACATCTTACTAAGAATGGCATGGTACTGCGTGAAGGCACGATTGTAGATGCCACTATTATCTCTGCGCCAACTTCAACTAAGAATGAAAAGAAAGAACGTGATCCGGAAATGCATCAAACAAAGAAAGGCAATCAGTGGCATTTTGGAATGAAAATGCATATCGGGGTTGATGATGTGCTCGGAGTAATACATAGCATAGATACAACAGCAGCGAATTCGCATGATGTCACAACCACAGAGCGAGTTCTCCACGGGGAGGAGAAAAGAATCTGGGGAGACTCTGGGTACATTGGTGCGGAGAAACGTGAAGAGTTGAAAGAGCGGGAGGCGGATTGGTACATAGCAATGAAGCCGAGCAAGCTAAAAACTCTTCCAGGGCGTGATGCACTCCGTAAAGCGGAAAAGATCAAGGCGCAGATAAGAGCGAAGGTCGAGCACCCCTTCCGCTACATCAAACGGGTATTTGGTTATGACAAGGTCCGCTATCGGGGACTGGTAAAAAATACTGAGAGGCTGTGCTTACTGGCAGGCTTCACCAACTTATTAATAGGGAGAAAATACTTGGCTGCCTAGGGGGGGGGGCGCCTGAAACCCACCTATTGAGGGTTTCAGATGAAAAATTAGGGGACTATTACGCGAAAATTACGCGTTTGTGCGTAATAAAGTGAATTTTTCAAGCAGCTCAGCTTAATTCTGGAAAAATGCTTCGTTGATCAGAGGGTCCCTAAGTATGAAGTTAATTTTCATAGAAAGACTGCTTCTCCTCCAAAAAATATTGCCGATATAGTGCTTTATGAAGACATAGGCGCTTTGGGTTCTTGGCTGCAGACCCTTTGTGTTGCATGTGATGAAATTACTAATAACGCGAAGATGACAGAAGATTCTGTGCAAGCCTTTGTTAAGCATTATGGGTCATACGATATGGCATGTCGGGCCATTTTTCATTTAAGTTGGTTTAACATGCTGGCTAGATACTCTGATTCTACTGGTGTTCCCTTTGAAAGTGACCAAGTTCTAGATGGGGTCGCCTCTCCTACTAGAATGCACAAGCATTAGTTAATAATCTTATTGTTCGGCTCGGGATTGAGGAATTCACTATTTTTAAACTTTACCCATATTTGCTTAGTCAAGATGTTGCATTCAATACCCCAGCAATGTGGATAATTTAGAATTGCAGATTAAGCTGACAATGGCCTAGGTTTTTATTGCATTAAGGGCAGATGATTATGGGAAAAAATATACACCGATACGCCATTTTTGCTGAGCGGGTTCAAGTGATGGACGGCGGAGCAGAGAGCTTTAGAGGCTCTGCGCCGACTCAGGAGGCGGCAAAGGAGCTGGCAGAGAAAATTGCTAAATCCCAAAAAGCGCAGTTTTATTTCTGGCTGTAAATTTTGCACACTAGGTATTGATTCTTTTTTTTGGGGGGGAGTAAGGTAGGGATGGATATGTCTGTAGGTGAAGTCTTATTAGGCAGAATTTTATGCCAATGCAAATATCTACTAATGCTGAAGTTTGCTGATCTATTGTAGAGTTAATTTATCAATGTAATTGGTACAGGTGTGTAATCTTGATGTTTGGCGGCAAAAAAAGATTATTCAAGCGCCTTTTTATAACTTTATTTTTATAATTTATGTACAGATGAAAAATAATCTCTATCTTTTTTTGGGGGGTAAAATCATAAAATAAAAGGTGTCAAATGACTGTCATTGTGTTACTTCTAAGTTTAATATCGGTACCGATGCAGAAATCAGGCCAGAATTTAACTCCGGCCATGAATGAAGAGTATGTCCTTGGTGTTTTCAAAGAGACATTTAATTCTGATGTGGATATTGATCATGAGTGGATGATGAATGTAGATCATCACGTTGCTGGAAAAAAAGATTCAGGATGGTGTTTGATCAAGTTGATGCAGGTGAAGAGGTGGATTATTTAGAAGGCTATGGAGTGAAAAAAAATAGTAATGGAAGTTATACAATATCACTTAAGGATCACGTAGGTTGGGTGACGATCTCCGAGCTGTTCATGCCTTTAAAATCTGAGCATTTAAGTGAAAATGATAGAGAGAGCTTGATTGCGCGTGGTTTAAATGAAAAGGATCTACAGATCATTGAGGTTTATCTTAAGAAAAACAACATTCTAAAACTTCGGCAATGGGCACTGTATGATTATCTTCAAGATTCCTCGGAGAGACTGGTAAGTATATACAATTCAAAAAACGGGCAAGGAAGGGCTCTTGAAACATATAAAAACGAAATTAAAGCTATAGAATTTGAGGTAGAGGATAAATGGGCTCGTAAACTGTACTCTGAACTTGATGCCAGGGCTCAGAGGGTTCTTTTGTCATACTTGACTGAATCTTTAGGTAGTTTGTCTTTTGCAAGAACAAAAAATTTTGATGCTTCAGTGGATAATTTTTTTAAGAGTCTAGAGAGAAAAGAGTATTTAGATGGCTTTAAAAATGAAATTAATAAGGAGGAAAAAGATGAAGGCTAAAATTTTCATGTTTGCATTTCTGCTTGTTTCTGATGGGGCGTTGGCGATTGCAACTATCCAGATAAAATCGTTTTCGGCATCACAAAGGATTGATTCTCAGCCGGAACATGTTGAAATAATCTCAAAAGCCGAAGTGAGTTCAACGGTGCCACATATAACGGCTACATTTGGGTATGATTTTAGCTGTCCTGGGATTATATCAGGGGAGCTACGGGAAGAGGTCTCAGTTAGTCAGAGCTTTGTTAGGTTTCTACCTATTGAATATTCAAATGTTGGGCAGGATATTTCTGGATACCCTACATGGTCTGGTGGCTCTAATAATACTAGTTGCCTTTTGAATGCTAAATGGACTGCAAAAAACGCTTATGGTGTGGGCGTTACATTTGCAGGTGTTGGTGTCGATTTCCAAGTTAATCTTCCAGATGATGTAAAAAGTGCCAATCAAAGTTCAGCGTCATTTTGATCACGCCTGCCCCCCGATTCCAGATGATAACTGTGGGCCAGGCACCAACACTATGTGTCCTTAGGTAAAAAAATGAGGCTAACATGAAAGTTGAAGCTATAACAAAGCGTATTTTTTTGGTTTTAAGGGGTACTTTAATTGTATTACTTGCATTTGGTATGACTGGAAGAGGTTACTCCCACCCTTGTACATATACAGATCCAATTATTATTGATCTTGGTAGAGATGGAATTAACCTTGCTGAACGAGGTAATGGTGTTTATTTTGATATATCTGCAACAGGTACTCCAATACACATACAGTGGGTTTCCAAAAATGGAAACGAAGCTTTTCTTTTTTTGGACTCAAATAATAATGGAATTGTAGATGATGGTTCAGAGTTGTTTGGTAATACTACAAGACTTTTAGATGGAAGCGGTTTGTTGGCCGCAAATGGATTTTTGGCATTGGCACAATATGATTCTCCCTTGTTAGGTGGAAATGACGATGGGAAAATCAGTTCTAAGGATGTGATTTGGGGGGATCTAAAGTTGTGGCTTGATAGTAATGCTGATGGTGTTTCAGATTCTAGCGAAATATCCCAAATAAATGAATCATCAGTTTTAAGCCTGCCGATAATTCCGAAGGAAAATTTGAATAGAGTAGATAAAAGTGGAAATTTAATGCCATTTTGGGAGTATGCAAAAATTTCTATAGTGGATGAAAGCGGAAAAATGAAACAAAGGAAAACCTTAGTTGTTGATGTGTTTTTTCAGTTAATTTGATTTTTAATGTTTGCATTTTTTATAGGCTTGAATTTTTTGAAGGTGGTGCTTGTGTTTATTATCGTCAAGAATGGCCTTTTAAAAGGGTGCAGAACGACCCTGGTACACTTGCTAAGTTATTTAAGATAATCGTAATTATAGGCAGGTTTTATTTTGAGTTTTGATTAATAGAGGGGCTGCTCGCCCCACTTTTTTATTGTAGATGAATTTCCTCCCCTATAGCGGGTTTACAAATCACCTCTAAATACTGTAATACGGGCTCTTGATATGTAGGACTGGGATTTGGGAGTGTTTTGGTGTAACATTGATTGGTGACTGGGCGTGCTGTTCTGCTCACAATATTTTTATCCCATCTTGAGAAACCTTCAAAAAAATCAATGGGTTGCCGGCTTTTATAAGTGGGTGGACGGGAGTGCTTTTGAATTTTTATTGGTGAGAGTAAGCAAGAAGTGAATAGAGTGCTTGGATAGTCTGTAGCGCTGGATAACTTTTTCATCTCTGTTCATTACTTATTTAACATAGTGCGAATATGCCAGTTAAGTAAGTCACTCCTCCCCAGGCCTGCCGATTTTGGCGTTCTTTTAGTTGGTGAAATGACACAAGGGGCCAGGGCTTGAGCTGGTGCGGGAAGTTGATCCACCATGGATTTCACACTTTGAAGAGTTGCGAAGAGAAGTGAAAGGATATTGCACAGCCGGAAGGCTTACGGGGTAGCAGAGTGTCAACGTGATTTCGCGTTGACACTTTGTTGACACTTTGGCGCTAAAACCAACAAAAGAGTCTTTTACAAAGTTGCCTACGCAGAAATGAAAAACCCGCGAAAGCTAGAGCTGACGCGGGTTTGAGAGATGGTACAGAGGCCGGACTCGAAAAACGACTGGAAAGCTAGTGATTCCAGGGCCTCTGGGTTTAATCTTGAAAAAAGTAGCACCAAATGTAGCACCACTTTGAATTCCTGCTCCTCAATTAAAGGCATTCAGCAATAGGACATACCACTAAAAAGAGCGTCTATACACATCCTGCCATATCAGCTGATTTGACCTTAGTCTTGGCCAGTTTTCATATATCTCAAACCGCGAATCTGGCGGTTTGGCCTGCGATCGACAGGGGGCGGGCTTGAGCATGAGCGGCTGGTAGAGCACTTGAGATGGAGTAGCGAAGCGCGACAACACCTCAATACCCAGGTGGCCTATGTTCACCTCCTCCAAAACCGCAGGATTGGCGGTTTTGAGAGGTAAACCAAAACCGGCAAATCACCGGTTTTCACTGCCAGACCAAAACCGACACTTTGTCGGTTTGAAACGCCCAGAACAACTACCTAATTATTACTCCCCCCTACCTGAATTAAGCCATTGTGAAATCTAAGCTAGGACGATAGTACCGGATACAAGGCTGCCAGATATCCAACCTACCCCCCGTGGGTTCAGCTGGTCAGAACACCAGACCCCGAATTAGGGGTTTGCCCCTAACTGGCTCTAAGGAGGGTATAACCCCCCTAGGAAAAATCAGATATCTGTTAACTGAGCAGGGTCCGAATTACCCGTGTGTTAGCCTCTCAGGAGGACCCGTCGAACCCTAAGCTTGGCTTAGAGTTCAGCCATAGCCATCCAGCCAACTAGTGGGCGGTTAATCTACACGCTGTCCCAGAAGTAGAGATATCGGATGCCCTGGCCAGCCAAAGACTCAGCCATAAACGGGAGCTACGCCGTTACGCCAGGTAGATATTCACAGCCTGAGCCACCATGCATGGAAGTGAATTAAAATCACACCTTTACCGTTTAGGATACGCACAATATGCGTTCTCTAGAGGAGAAGTAAGTACATTCGAATAGATTCCCGACTCCGTCATGAATAGAGGCCCAGGAGCAATTCAGTAATGCCCTCTCAATATCTGCCGAGGTATATACCTACACATCTAACACTTTGATGATATCCCCCTAGTCCGCAGCCTTAGCCCAGCCAAAGGGGTGAGGGGACGGCGAATCTGTCCCCCTCTCAAATAAAGGTGTTACAGGTGTACAGGTGTTACAGAATCGCTGTAGGCCGCATGGTTACTAGCTTTTCGCTGTCACACCCTTCTGTTACCCCTAATGTGTTTCGGATGAAGGGTGTAACAATTTAACAGGGTATTTTGGTGGCCCCATTCCAGAAACATCCTTTTGATTAAAAAGTAAACTATAAATTGACCTAATAACCTCAATAGGTAGAATCAGGGCAGGGAATTTGGCTCAGTGGAGCAACGCCAACCAGGGAGGCTCATATGGAGCAATTTATTTTGATATTGACACTTTCTTTTGCCCCTAATAGTGCGGACTCTGGTGCAAGCATTGCGATGGTCGAATTTGACAGTAAGCAGGCCTGTGAAGCGGCTGCCGCCGAATGGAAACGCCAAGTCGTTGCACGTTTCCCCATCAAAATGAGAACAGAGCAGGCTCTTGTTGCCCTTTGTATGCCCAAGAAATAGATAGCCAAAGTTTTTGAGCGAGTACTAACACCTTATGCCATCAGAAAATCGAATAGGCGTAAACACTTATTCATATTCTTCAAGAATAAGACTTTTATAAAAGTCCCTAGTTGATTCTACAAATTTTAGGTAAGTCTTTCCGGCAGAACCCGTTACCACTCTTTCATGCATAATTATTGTATCCATTAAATCCGCATGGGCCTTCTCAAATGCAAGCGACTTTTCTACTGCTTGACAGCTTGGAGCCAGCAGGTAAAGCCTAGGTATAAGCCTCAACCTTATCTCATCAAGACTCCACTCAACATCTGGATGCCGAATCAAGCCAACCACTTGATTAGTGAGATGATTACTGTTGCCATTTTTTTCAACCGCTAACTCTGTCTCCTCAACCCATTGATTGAAATTGGCAATTGTGTCAAATCTCCCAAGCATTTTGTGGCTATAGTCTATATCAGCACTCATTATTGATTCATCAGCGATATTCTTTATCTGCTTTCTCAGCATTGGAAATATTAATTTTTTAGCCTTTTCCCACCGTCTTTGCTCTAAGAGTTCTTGAATTGGATCGATTGCAATAAGGCCAACAAGTACAGATGCCGACACACCAAAAATACCAGCTAAAACAGCTTGAACCCCTTGGTTTGATAAGATTACTAAAACAGCTAAAACAGCTGTAATAACAGAAAAGACTAAGATAAAAGACTTTCTCATTTAGTATATAAACTCTGCTTGAGCACAAGAAAAACGGTCAGGCATTTAATATTTCAGTGGGTAGGAAAGGGGGCTCTTCTGTGCATTCACCACAACTGTTGTGCATAAATCTCATTCATTTCAATTTTGCCCCCTTACTTTTCATCTGGGCCTTAATCTGAGCTGCATAGATAGTGGCCTTAGTACGGGCATCTTCCGGTGACACTTCCCCCTTTTGCGGTGCGAACTGCTTTTCCGTATTGGACTGTGGCTTATTCGTCTTTGTCGTCATCCTTGCATATCTCTTCGATAGATTTTTGGGTTCCAGAGGCGAGGTGATCAGGCTCCTCAATATCCTCGGAAATTTTCTTTAGTTCACGGCTGCGGCGCTTGGCAAATTCTTCGATTTCGTTTTGCGTCCAGCCTTTCTTTTGTCTGGCCTCAGCCAGGCGTTTCACTTTGTCTTTATCAGTCATCACAATATATCTCTTGTCAGGTAGTCGCCCTTGGCGATGTACTGATATCCGTATCTCTCATAGAAGGCTCTCACCGTTTCATTAACCGGATTCATAATCCTAATATGATTGGCATTGATCATCCGCGCATAGATTTCATACGCTAGGATAATCGTATCGAATACATTGGAGCGTTCACCCAGGTCTCGCGGCATGGCTTCCACTACATCCAAGCGCAACCCTGTAGCATGATAAGTCGGACGGCCTAAAGAGATAGCCGTAAGTATGTTGTTCTCCCATACGGCGACTTCAAAACGCTTGGGGTAGCTTTTCTTGTAGTAGCTATAGTTTTGCGGCCAGTCCCAGTTGTACTGGCGAAGCCTTGAGGATTCCCAGATTTGGGTGGCCTCTAGGGCCTGAGGGATTATCTGAGTTAGTTTCAAATTACCCGTTAGTGAATTCTGTGTAACTTCCAAAGCGAGTGCGCGCAGCTTTTCGTAGCGCTGCTCTGCCTCGATCCTTGAGGGTAGTGACATTGTGTTACCTCACTCCTTGAAGCTGTTAGTCCTTTTTCAACCATACCACAAGCTTGCCGTACGACTCAGTGGGCCTTTACACTGGGTAGTCAATCATCCTGTGATTTCATGCATTCGGCAAGCCAGTGTTGGGAGGAAAAGTACTACGACTCCCAATAGATGTCAGCCCTCAAAAGGCTGAACAAACACACCAGTTTCCCCTTCAAAGCGAACACGGCCAGTAGCAAGTAGAGCCTGCTCAATAGCTACAAGATTCTGAATACGCACAGAAGGGATTCCATCCTCTCGATCTATCTTGTTAACTGTCGAAAGGCCCACTCCACTTTTTTCTGCCAGATCTTGGGCACTCCATTTCAGGCCACTTCTAGCCATCCGTACTTGTATTCCCGTAATCACTTGTTTATTCACCCTGTCTCATGATTCCAAGATAGTAACAATAAAAGTTAGCAAGTTAACAAATTTTGTTGACATCACAACAAATACAACCAATACTGTTAGAAAGTTAACAAAAACTATTACTTTTGATGAATTCAGGGGGAGTTATGGGAAGTCTTCTAGCGAATTACTCAACAGTGCCTACGCAAGTTTTTCTATCACAATTGGAAAAGTTGGAGGCACTATGTCTTGCTCGAGAGTTAATCATGGAGTGGTCCCAATCTGGGCCTCGGGAAGCAGCCCTTAAAGCTATTACTGATGAGGAAAAGGCCACTCTCCCAGGGCTACTCTTTCCACTTAAACGTGCTCTACTGGAGGATGAATCACCCTAACTCAACGCTAAGTAGGAGATGTAAACATGACGGCTAACGGGGGAGAAACAATGGGAAACAAGCGAACAAGCCAATTATCAGAATTGAATCACCGGCAGACACCGCCTAGTTGTTAAGTTTTCTGGTGCCACAAATTTTCACAGATGGGTTCAACTACTGATAGAACCTCAATACACTCATTCTCAGTATAAATACAATAATGAACAATAGAATTTTCTCGATAAATATTGCAGCTAAACATGTGAAATCGCTCAATTAAATCTGATGCTCTTGTTCGCTGAAATGTAGTGTTTGGATTGCCTATCGTACTTTCAGGCGATAATAAAAAGCTTTCATCTGTTCTGTGGTAGTACATTGGGCCAGCCAGTGGAAACCTTATACGTAATGCTTGCTTATTAGATAACTTGTCACAGTTAGCCTCTAAAAGTATTCGAAAACCCTCTGAGTCGTCATGGATCGCATTAAAAGAGAAGTTTCGATACTCAGGAAATGGGTTCCAGCTTAAATCCATAGTATTTCTGTAAACTTAACGTTCGCCTTCACAGGCACTTGACGGCAAGGACTGGAGCGGCTGCGAAAGGACGCAGTAGTCAAAGTGTCCGTGCGCAAGGCCTTGTTCGAGCGCGGCTGATGTAGAAGTTAGATGTCACCGTCTAGACGTTACCTATCCCTGTTTCGCTTCAAAAGCAGACATCCATTTCGTGGGGGAGATCTGCTGCAACCGGTCATAAGCGGACATTAAGTTATAAGGGGAAAAGAATAACTTATCCCATTTTATATTATTTACTTACCATTATTATCATGTTTGCTATGCAAAACCTGTAGCGTCGATAGTCTTACTAAATGCGTTAAGCTATGCTTCTTCAGTGCTAGAGGCAAAAGATTTCATATGAGCGTTAATGGCATCAAAATCCAGAAAGTGACCACG
Source organism: Microbulbifer maximicatervae (SeqCode) (assembly GCF_052467325.1). Lineage (NCBI taxonomy): Bacteria > Pseudomonadati > Pseudomonadota > Gammaproteobacteria > Cellvibrionales > Microbulbiferaceae > Microbulbifer > Microbulbifer maximicatervae (SeqCode). The sequence goes on along the minus strand of NZ_CP174310.1, from coordinate 2,649,144 downwards.
AGCAAACTTGGTAGCCAGTGTTAAAATTAACCTCCTCATTGCTGCCGAGCAGCCAAAAGTATCAATCAACCCATTTATAAGAAAAGTAAATTTATATTCTGCTTTCTGTTCGCTCTCTGACGCAAGCACTACACGACAAACTGTATAAAAGAGTTTTTCTAAGTAGCCATTACTTAAAGGGTTATTTTCATGCAGCCCACCCCAAATAGGATGACTGGAGTTCAGCGTTTTTAATAGAGCATTGGACAATAGAAATCCCACAAACATTGTTGTATCTAGACTATTCCCATATGAAGATGGATACATCTCGAGTAGTTTAGCCAAAAAATATGGTGCATACTCATCATCAGATTTACTAAGATCCACAAGCTCATCAAAACCAACCCACCTTGGCATTCCATTAGCAACATGAAGATATATACCTTCTATTTTATCCTCAAAGTTAGCATTTTTTGCTATTGCCAGAAGCAAGTTGTTAGCGTTGATAACTTTATTGTTAGCTGCATACCATAAGCTAGCAAACATCGGATCAATACATAGCCAGGGTATGTCATTTGCGTGAGACAACGTCATACTTGAAAATACTGATATATCAACAGAGTCATGAATTGACATCAGTTCAGGCGGCATATCTACCAAGTCCGGAGAAAGAACTTCAGCATTCTCCATGACGACATTGATACCAGCTCTTATGGTCTTCGTTTTTTGTTGGATGTCCTCTGAAAACTCCACCCAAATCTTCCCGTCGGAGCCAACATTAAAACGCCCATGATCGTCATTATCAACTTGCTCTAGCCAATGTTCAATTAATTTTCTGGTTTCATCAGTTATATAGAGGTTGATACTGCTCTGTGATATTACTGATGAAAGCCCATAGAAGCTTAAAAGCAGCACCCCATAAATATCGAGAATGGCACTCTCTGGCTTATCAGCGCCAAAACTCGGCAATGGTTCTTTGTGAGAAACTTTTGAAGTTAAATGGCCATAAGCCCTCTGGACTGGGCACCCATTACCGATCAAGTGCCCCTTCATATAAAGTGGTATTTTGGGGTCGGAAACCTGTTCTTCTCGATTGTCCTGAGATTGAAGCACTTTAATTAGCTGATCAACATTCTCTTCTACCGTCGTATTGGGCCCACCGAGCTGCATAAATGGGTCGAACCCATGATTATTTGCCTGCCTTATTTCGGCTGCAATTGTAAATGCAGCTATTAATGGTGATACCTGTTTGATATTCTCTATACTGTTTGTACCAAGCATTTGATCCTCGCCGGCAATCAATATTTCAGCTAATGGGGTATCTCCTTTCAACAATGAGTTATGTTCAGTCTCTAGATGGGGTTCAACAATAAGCTGAGTGACGTGCTGTTTGTTTCTAGTATATTGATATGCACCAATACAACCGCCTGAAGAAAGAGAAAGCGTAGGACGATCTATCTTATTAAATAATAATCCGCCATAAAAATCTGTAATTGAAACTGCGGATCTAATTGGATTGGCAATAAACCAACTCAGAATTATTCTTTCGGCCAAAGTAAAATCATGATGCTTGGCTATAGCCAAAAGCATCTTTAATGCCTGAGAAGATTCTTCTTCGAGAATATTTTCTGGGATACTCGAAAGAAAATCTTTTAATTCGTCTTCGGAATACTCATGATGAAAATAAAGATATAAAAGGTAATAATATATATTGAGCGAGTCAGGGAAAGTTTCAAGCGAATTCTTTAAAGCATCTATAGCACCAGGAATATCGCCTTGATACTCAAGCTTTCTGGCGATAACCTGCCACACAAAGCTATCTCTTTCGTGAAAGGAAATTTGTTCAATTACGTCGTCAAGCGTCTTGTATTGACCGCTACCCAGCAGCGAGTTTAAGTAGCATCGAACAAGTTCAGACGGCCAGATATCTGCCTCAGGGATATGCGGTTTTAAAAGCTGTGAAGCTAAATGTGTTTGATTTGCATCAATAAGCTTATTGGCAAGCTCAATTAACCGAATCGGATTTATTTCTTTAAGCTTTTCTTGGTGCTTTGAGAGAAAGGCTTTTCCCTGTTTTAAAATCCTTGCGTCAACTTCCGGTGATTTTTCATAAGAAAAACAAACCAATTCAAGCATTGAGTAGTCTTTCTCAAAATCATCATCTGAAGCGACATTTCCACCTTCATCTATCCAACTCTGTATAGACTCAGTATCACCATACCGACTCAAAATAATAACATCTTCTGCTGATAGCTCTTTAGATTTTTTTAGATTATCTATTACTTCTTTTCGGTAAGCCTTATCACTTTGCGCTTTAGCCATCTCGCTAATTAAGCCATCACCATAGCTGGGGTTGGCCTCGAAAACACTACGAATAGACTTTGCAGCGTTTGGCGCATGTTTATCAAATACAGAAATATACTTCCAGCAAGACTCCAGCAACCCCTGATGTTCACCATAGCAAAAATGACATACATGACCAGCGAGTTCGACTATTCGACTATCAAGCCCTTCACTTTCATCGAGTAATTCAGAAAGCTTATCAGCCCACTCAAACAGTTGCTTTTTCTGAGTTGCTGAAATAATCCAAAAGTGGATATATCGCCCTTGAAGCAGGTTATTAACTTTTGAAAGAGCTTCCAAGAAACGACTATTAACTGATGGGTATCGCTTCACCAAAAGATCTGATATATCTGCTGCCAAAGCAAAATTGTTCGCTCTTAAGAAACCCCTAACAATCGCACAAAGTTCTACTTCAACTAGGCTATGAGAATAATTTTCATAAATTGAGCTTAATTCAGCATGGTCAGGTAAATATTCGTAGAAAGCGCTCCTCGAATATAGCCCTGGAGATTGAATTGATTCAAATAATGCTTTTGCACTAGACTGATCTTCTTTTTTACAAAAAAGGATTATTTTAGCTGCTTGAGTAATGTCCAACAGATCAGGAGCTGGATTAGAGTGCACAATAGAATCTAGCTGTCTTGAAGCATCATCAGCTATTTTCCCATCAACAAAATCTACAAGTAGTTTAATTACTGTAAGAAAGTTTGTTGATTGAGGATCAAGATTTCCTGACTTCTCAAGAATCTCTACTTTTTCTATTACTGCTCTGTGCTTACGATGTAGTACATCCAAAAGTATGTCGTTGAGACTATTACTCAGTGTTGAAGGCGTAATTGCGCCATGACTTTCAACTACTAAAATGTTATCGCCTGTCCCCTTATGAACTTGGGATACAGCTGTTTTATGCTGATTAATGTCAGTCATAATTTAAGCATTTTTTATAGTTGCTATATTGTCACCTATGCCGCTATGTGTCTGATTGATTGTAGAGGTAGTTGATCGCTTGATTTGACCCATTATTGCTAACAATGTGTCAGATGAGTTCATAGTTGCAGTAATAGCCTTCTCACTCATATCGTCGTTTAGGTTAAGTTTAGCCAGTTCGACTTCCAATTTTTCCGCAATAGTATCTTCAACCAACCAATCTGCTAGCCGAGATTTTATGTTAGATGCTGTGAGTAAAACTGAATGCTTGAGCATGTCATAGACAATGCCTGATAAAGCAATCGTTGTTATTGGTTCCATCGTCCTGTCTCCTTGGTGAAATTGTTATCCAGTACAATCAATGTGGGCATGTAATAATAATTCAAGGCTGTATAAGTATGATTAACAGCACCTGTCCTTATATTAATTATTAAAGTCCGCGTTGGGTCGAAAGCGGAGATTGCTGATCGTGTGATGAGCGTCTGTTTTTCTGCTCACCCTCATTAGATCTCGGCACGATCTCGCTCAGCGTGCGAACGCCTCAATAACCGGCGCAGCTTATCTACGTCCGGCGCCGTAGGCGCGAAGTTAATTGACTTGTTATGCATTTGCACTCGCTAGCTTTGAACCTACGATTTTTTGTAAAATCGATTCGAAATCATTGAGCTTGCTTGCATGTATTACTAAACCGAGATTATTAGGAATGCTTGAGATTGAAATAGGCTTTGTATCAGTTGGAACTTCAACAACCTTAACTTCACCTGTTGCAGTGTGCTGAGGGCCAGCGTAGAGAGTTCCAAGCAAAGCTATTCTAGTACCCGCACATAAATTACCTTTGTCATCAACAAAGCTGCCAATATTGGCGAGAAACACTGGAGAACCACTTGAACCGGGGAAACACGCTGCATCAATCATAAACTCGGGCTTACCATTGTATGGAAGCTTTGGATGTGTAGCTGATATTCCCTTCCTGATAATTGGTAAATTATGCTTTTCATCCCAGATTCCGTTTGGATAGCCGATCATTATGATTTCTTCCATAGTTGGCAGGCTATCCAGCAACTTGTCATTGGCTAAGCTATTTTTATCTAGAAGCATATAATGCAACTTTATGCCTCGTTGCTCAGTTTGATGAAAAATTGGCCCCAATGGAAATATGGCTAAGTCAACATTTGGATCAGGGTGACCAATCCACATTGATTCGAAATTATCAAAAGCAATAGGGAAATGTTTACCAAGATCGGGCTTACCATTTTCTGCTTGCTTTGAAAGAAAGAACTGTCCTTTTATGGCGTTTTTAACTACATGCTTGTTTGTAACTATACATGGAACATTTCCCTCGCCATTAGCAAGAAAACCAAAATAATATCCAGACCCTGAACTAATACCACTTGGAGTTTGGCATTCAATACGAATAGTACTGTGTACTAGCAACTCCACAGGATTAACATATTCACTCATTGCGTTTCCTTATGCATAAGGCCCGCAGCTGCGGACGACTTGTAGCGACGAAGGAGCGGAAAGGCGTTCCGTCAGCCCGCGCTTACTAGGTTTTGGGTTAATCAAGTGGATTATCCTCTAAATATGCGTATAGCTCTTGTTGTGTAAGACGAAGACATCACATTTCTAGCCATTTTTCAAATGCTTCTAGTCTAGTGCTGTAAACCATATTTCTATCTATTATTTGAGATTTTTCGTGGCCATAGTTAACAATAAAGCGAACATGATCAACGGCAAGCCAAGTCGTATAAAGTTCATCCATGTTTCTTTCTCGATCACCGTTCTTGCCGGGAAGGTTTTCAAGCAAATCCTCCCAGTTGTAGACCGAATCCCCCTCCATTAAATCGAAAAGATCTTGCTCTCTACCTTCATTCAGCAATCTTCGGATTATGTTCGTATCTGGTTTTAGCATCTCCAGGAAACCTAACGTGGGTGTAGAAAAACTCCACGCCACTTTTCCTATTGTTATTCTATGTGAAAATTAGAGTGTTCAGCTAAGAGAACTAACTCAGAATGCACGTAGAGATGTCTTTTTTGCCCATAATTCGATCAATTTTGATAGGTCAGACAAACAAATTAGTTTTTCTACATCCTGAATCGGGATAGGGAGGCACCTCACGATGCCCCTCCTCCCACACCACCAGGCATACGGGTCACGTACCATGGCGGTTCAATTCTATTCCCCTTCCTATCTGCCAATTCCGGCAGCCCCAAGTTCCTAAAGTATCTATTTGGCAATGCTCTGTAAAGGGCAGGACTTTTGCTTAGCCTCCATGGTCCATGCGCTGATTTGGCCGTGTTCCACGCTAAAAAACGATCAACGCCCAGCCTTCTTAATCTGCGGTAACCACTACGTCCCCATTGCTTCCATAAATAACATCGCAACTTCCGCCTTATCCACTTGTCCAGATCTTTCAGAGGGCTCAGTACTTCACTGATGTCAAAGTACGCTTTCCAACCAAGCAGGGTCTTCTTTAACTCATCTATGATCTGAGTAAACTTGCGGCCTCGTGTTCGGCGGGTGATTATTCTGATCTTTGCCTTCAATTTATTAGTCGATGATTCTGATACCTTTATCCGGGCATCCTTCTTCAGCAATCTAAATCCTAGAAAGCTCCGCTTCCAGAAGTGATCCTCTGCACTCTTCTCAGTATTTACTGTGAGCTTCAGCTTACATTTGATGAAGTGCGTAAGGCTTACTTTTATCCGCTCTGCAGACCGACGACTTCCCACCAGTATTTGAAAATCATCGGCATATCGTACAAAACTGAGTTGCCGCTTGTGCAGCTCCCAGTCCAGTTCATTAAGCACAATATTCGCTAGAAGCGGAGATAACGGCCCACCTTGCGGTACGCCTTTTGTTGTAGCTATTACCTTGCCATCGACTACCGTTGGCGCTTTTAGGTATCGGTTTATCAACCCCAGCACATCAGCCGGTATTCCGCTTTGCTTCAGTGTTAGCATGAGCTTGTCATGATTCACTTCATCAAAGAAGGATTTCAAGTCCATATCGATCGTCCAGCGCTTTCCTTGCCGGACAAAGTTTTGGACCTGTCTAATCGCCTGGTGTGCCGATCGATTTGGTCTAAAACCAAAACTAAGAGCATGAAACTTCGGCTCCCATTGCTCACTGAGTATCTGTGCGATAGCTTGTTGGATCAACCTATCTTGCACAGTGGGTATACCCAATGGACGCAGGCCTCCATTGCCTTTTGGTATAAAGACGCGTTTCACCGGTTGAGGACGATAGCTACTACTTAGCACCTTTTGTCGGGTAGCAATCCAAGTCTGCTTAAGATGTTCCGGCAACTGTTTTACCGTCATACCATCGAGGCCTGGTGCACCCTGGTTACGAGAAACTTGTTGTAATGCTCGAAACAGATTATTCCTATCTAGAATTCGCTGCATTAAAAGAGATGAGAAATTGGACAATGTATGATTAAGTTTCCAGTTTGATGTTCACCCAGAAAAAAAATTTTTTTTCTCTGGCAACTAAGTTACTTGTCAGATGCAGTCATCAAGCTCTGCATTAATAGTACTGTCCAGAATTGTTCAGGCCTTCAGTAGCACGAAATCTACCTACTATGCCCTCTGCTGACTTCTATGGGTCGGTCAAAACCAATCTCTCAGTTTTCAGTCATTCCATTAACAACCCATAGACCTCCCAGGGTAAGACATTTAACTTTCTTCACGTAGATGCTGGATTTATAAAACGCAGGCCAGTTGTGGATGGAGAGCTTTATGGTCACGTGCCCACTGGCTCCACCTGCGTCACACCTCATATCCAGTTCTTGTTCATCACCCCGTGAATTTGCGTTGGGCTTCCTCCAGCCAATACCTCGCGATATTGACCTTGCCCTTTCGCTAACCTTCGGCTCCACGAATACCTGGTAAGAGGACTTCCACCTCTCTAGTTAAATGCCATGCCTGGCACACACGCCTCAAGAAGGGGCGCCGGTTACGGCGTCCCGCTTGCTTGACTTGTTATATTTTTTACTGCTCGTCATCGCTAACAGGTTCAATTTCGTCTTTTCTAAATATTGCATATTTGTCCTCCGTACCATCTTTCTCAGTTGGTAGCTGAGGAAGGTTGTATACCGTATTTTTTTCAACCTGGCCCTCCTCGTGAAGATTGAATAATATAGCTTCGATTGTTTTATGTGCTTTGGAATAAATTGTGGGATCTAAGGTCTTTAAATCTGCGGTAAATCCAAAAATCACAAAAAGGGTAGAGAATATAAGCCCCCAATGTGGTCGTCGTTTCCCCAATTCTTTCTCAACCTCATCAAGCTTTTCTAGAAGCAATCTTACATCGTCATTTTGATCCACTTCTGAAAGTTGAGATTTTAGTAGGTTAACTAGTGCTACCACTTTGATCTTGTTGATCATTTCAGGATTGTAGCGATTGGAATAGCTTTCAAATCCATCATCAGAATAAAAATCGTTTTCTACTTTAGAAGATGCAAACTTAGTAACTTGACACAATCTTGTTAGGGCGACTTTCGCTTCAACAAGGTGCGACCCAGACACCAACTGGGATTCTTCTAGGTCTGAGTGTGATCGACGACTAAATAATGATGTGAATATTCCAACAGAGCTATTTAGTCTTCGGCGTCTATTTATCGACCATATCTCTTTGTCGGATAAGCTAGATAATATAGCAAATAGCTCACATAGCTTTGCAGTTTTAAATATTTCTTCGACTTGATCTTTCAAGTGTGAAGGCACGTAAGCCAATTGTTCTTGGAGCCATAAATAAATGGCCTCGAAGTTTACTAATAGATCCTTGTCGCAATCTATAAGAATGTCATCTGACGCAATGCTCTCAGACATATACCTATAATACTGAGATACAGAAAGCATATACTCTTTATTCGAATGGTAATCTTTACCATCCAGCATATATCCGATCTTTTCTTTTAACTTATTAAGTTCTTCTTCGGACATGTATCAGGTACTCTCCATGTGTTTTAAATATAACGCCGCAAGCAACGGCCGTAATGTAGCAGCGAAGCTGCGGAATGAAGGCCCAGCCCACGCAGTGGGAGATGTTGCCTTGCTTTGTTATGCATCGTCACCTCCGTACTCCGATAAAAATATGGTGATTCTCCGGCTTAGGCAGATTTCCATAATTTCCTGAGTGATAACTGGGCCACCACCACTAGCACTATCTCGGGGACAAAAGCCAATGTCGGCTATCCACTCATGATTTGGGTCCAAATCTTCGGCATCAGTCTTCAGCCAAGATTCAAATGCTTCAAACTGAGAAATTAGATTCCAGTCATCTTTTGCAAGCTTTAAGTAGTTCTTTGACTTCTGACCGACAACTTTTCTAATCCATATTGCCAACGCTCGGACTCTCTTTTAGTGCATAACAGTTTATTAAAGAGCCAGTGGCTCACTATCGATTTGGCCACTATTTTTGAAATAGACCCTTCAAGCTATGTAAAAAAGCCTTTATTTACAGTAGGTTATAAATTTCCAATCAAATAATAACCAGAGATAGTAAGCCATCGGCTCAAGCCGTCCAGTTCAGCTTCCCGCTCTTGAATACATTTTACCCACAATTAAATCAATAAGTTAGGGGAAACTTTCTGCGGATGTTGCCCATAGCTCTATAATTCTGGGCTTGACACCTGTAATGATATTCGCAACAGGCTACCCAAAGATTCAACCAAGTTCATCTCCAGCGTTCGACACCCTCAGGAGGTCGGTATTGCCGATGTCTAGGCGTTCTTAAACCGCCTTTCGGTCAATCGTCATTGTTCGGTTAACACCCAGCGGGTCGCGTTAAATATGCTGGTGTATCTTTATAAACGGTTTTTGGGAGTCGATACTTCCAGCATTGCTTTACGCCTGCAAAGCACCATCATCGCCTTCCAATTGTTTACAGTCGGGAAGAGGTTAGAGCCATCATCTCAAAGCTGAAAGGTGTCTATTGCCTTCAAGTTGAACTAATGTATGGCACAGGGCTCAGATGTGCCGAACTCTTATCATTGAGAGTCAATGGCATCGATTTTGGCAGTAACAACGTGTTCGTATGGGGAGGTAAGGGTAATAAGGAGCGGACCACAATACTTCCACAAGGCCTGATTCCTGACCTGCGCACTATAGCCAGCTACTTATTTGAAAAAAGTAAACGGCTGCACACCGTTTACAACACCTGTAAACGGCATGGCTACGCAGCCTTTTTCTTAAGTAGTGCCTTTTCTCCATCATCTTCAACAGGTATCAAATGAGGTCGAATGATTAGCACCCGCTCAGGGTTGCGCCCACTGTTCGGTAAACGTGTTGGTATTGAGAATTTCCCGTTGCCATCACGCTCCAAAGCACCACAGGCGGCCAGTAGTTGCTTTGCCTTTCGATCACTAAGCCCTTTGCAAACCTCTGCTTTGAAAGTGGCCGGGTAAACGTAGTAAATGGTCTCAGAACATGCCTGTCCCTCAAGGGCATTACTGTCCTGTAGCGTTTTCCGGTATCCGCAACGCTTCAGGGTGCGAACAGTGTGATCATCAGCGGTGAAGTCTTCTCGATCCCAGCGTGTAAAGTGGGACTCTCCGTAGAGGTCAAAGAATAGTCTCAACGCTGACAAGGTCTGCCGGTCCTCCAGGTTTCCAACACCGCCACGGGCTGATACCCAAGCGCTAAAGCAGGATTTGGCCGCTTCCATAGCCATGCCTTTAGGCCAGCCGGTAATTCCCGCAGTGGAGGCCAGCTCTCCGGCAAAGCCAACGAGGGCAAACTTCTCTGCTGCCCTTCGTACCTGGCCACTCACATCATCAGGCAGCTCTGCGGCAAAGTTCACAAGCTCCCGGCGAATCTGGCTTGCCAGCTTTTCCAAGTTGCTAGCGCAAAGCTCTCTGATAAACGTATAGAGGGCCACGCCATGGAATAAGGATGCTTTCTCAACCATAAAGCGGGATAACGCAGCCCCCCCGGCAAACCCATGCAGTTCATCAAAGATACCGGCACCGCTCCCTGTATCTGAGGGAATAGCCAATAGCCGCACCGCTTGCCCAGCTTTTGCTTTCTTGCCCACTTCAGCCATCTGCTGATCAAGCGTGCGCTCTCCTGTAGATAGGAAGACAAGCCTCCATTCAAACGCATTCCCGCGCACGCCTCCACGATCATTAGCCCTTGCCTTGCCAGTGCCATTTCCCAGCATATAGGCAATATCTCCCACAATACGGGGATCACATTGGCTGATCTCATCAAGAATTAAAAGGCCGTCTGAGTGGGAGGCAGCAATACTTTCCAGCGCGTTATCAGTACTGCGCCAGGTACGAACAAAATCAGGACCGCCATAAACAGAGGCAGCCACTTTAAGTAAGGTCGTTTTTCCTTGGGAGCTATCACCAAAGAAATGAAAGCCAGTCGTTTCCATACCAATGAGATTTAATAGAGGTCCTGCAAATGCCGCAGAAACCGCAAATAACAATCGGGTATTGTTCTTACAATAGCTCGCCACATGCTCACGCCATTGCTGAAGCTCACCACTAAACTTTATCTTATTGAGATCTGGACTTGTGGAGTAAAAATACAGTGGCTCTACAGGAGTTCCCAGAGTTTCATTCGGGAGTAAGTAAGCATTGCCATGCCAGCCGAGTTTATTCACCAAGACATAGCGATTAGGGCTTTTTGCCGTTTGTAGGTATTGAACGATTCTGCGCCTTGGTTGCTGCCCCGCCTCAGCGCGAAGGCCCATGCTGTACAGCTGCTTGAGTACTTCCGCACCGCCCTCAGTCGCTAAGTACTCACTAGGTATATTCCATTCTTTAACAATGCCATCGGGGTCAAGGAAGCGAACCAATGTGCCCCAGTTTCTTCCCTGGGGGTCACGGGTTAAAGCAAGCACATCCAGGCGATCACAGATTCTCATTAGTGAAGGCTCATCTTCTGCCCCCTGAACCGGGAAGAAAACCCCTCGATCATTTACTACAAATTGCCCAGACTCGGCTCCTTTATTACTTCCTCCCTTATTTTGGGCTTGATGTTCCGTTGCCACAGGTTGATAGGACGTTAAAAACTTTCCCTCTGTAATTAACGCTGTAAGCTGCTCTTTTGTAATACCGGCAGCTTCCACATCAGCCGCATCGCCTTTAGCTGGCCACTTAGGTCCTAAGGAGTCTAAACACACCATAGAAACCTTACACTCCATAGTGTGCAGCATCGCAGCTAGCTTGAGCATACAGTCTTTACCTGCTGCATCATTGTCGGGCCATAGAAGTACTTCCCTTCCATGTAGGGGCTTAAAATCTGCTTTGCCCAGCGCTTTACTGCCACCGGGCCAGGTCATGGATACATAATCCGGTAACAGGCTAGCAGCTGCATCCGCAGCCTTTTCACCCTCGGTTAGCAATACCGGAGCTTTAGAGCGCTTTGCCAATAGATCCAGCTTATAGAGTGGCCGCTTTTTTACCGGCTGCTTCCATCTCCAAGAATTGCGACCACTCGAATTCCGGCAATAGGTTAAGGGGCGATAGTCTTTTGATCTTGCATCGCCTTTCTGAATGTCAAAACGCATCACCTTCATTAACAGTGAGCCGCATTCCCCCCGGTATTCCCAAACTTTAGAGGGTTTACCGTTATGGGGATGGGTTGTTGGGCAAGACTGCTCTGCTTCTAAAGGTACCGGCAATACCGCTTCCCAGGAGCTACCGGCAGGCTTTTTGGGTTTCGACTTATAGGTTGAGCTAGGCGGTATAGACTCCCCTTCAGAGAGCCCCAGAAACGCAGCAAGCCTTTGCGCTGCCTCTCCATTGTTTACCCCCTCAAGATAGGCAATCAGCGATACGAGGTCCCCACCTTTTTCATCCGCTGCAAAATCTGCCCATGCACCGGTATTGCGATTTACAGAGAAGGATCCTTTGCTGCTATCAGATCGAGTTGGGTTAAGAGCAATATATTCAGCTCCCTGATATGAGCCATCTGGAGCCCAGTGCGCCAATACTTCATCAGCCCGATCAAGGGCGAAGTCTGCTACTCGTTTAATATCAAAGCGTGCCATTAGCTTTCCTTATATTTAGCTTTAACCCCCGCCCCATAAGGCTTCCAACAGAACTGCGGGCCTCACTCCTGTTACACCTTTTTGCTGTAACACTTTTGGGGTAACAGAAAAGTGTGACAGCGGAAAGCCAGTAAATACGGGGCTTTCAGCCATGCTGTAACACCTGCACACCTGTAACACCTTTTTTAAGAGGGGGTAAGATCGCCCCGAATAGAGGCAATAGTCTTATTTACCGTGGTGATAAATTTGGCGGCAGGGAAACCGCTAAGCCCTTAGGTTCCGTAAACCGTTTTGCATCACGTAAGTTGGCCAGACGGATACGTTTTGCTTTGTCCTGTTCGTGATATTCATCATCGCTGTAATGATGTAATCGCGCCAAAATCGCTAATTTAGCCTGATAGAAAAGCCATGCTTCCGAGTTAGCGGTAGGGATACAACCATCGTTATAAAGAATAATTCGCCTCGGATCAGGATCTCCTCTCAAGGAGATTGCTGCGGCTCTTTTGGGTGTAATTCTGACATTGAAAAGTACAGGGTGCTCTTCATAGTAGACAAATGATCTGCTGCTAAAACCAACTGGCTTGTAGTTTCGATTGAGTAGTGCGTAGCGACCGCATGGCTGCAAATCTAGGCAATATGGCATGGCGAGGGCACGTATATTAGCTGACATTTTTAAGCCCTCCATTGCGAAGCTCTAGGGCATCAGCTTCCTCTGATGGGTGGTATTCGAGTTGGATACCATCCCAAACTAACCAACCTCCCAGAGAGAGACCCGCTCTAAGGCGGTAAAGGTTCACTACTTCTGTGTCTGGAAGGCCTAGTACTGTTGTATTAGGGGAGGAGAGGTACCAATGAGCACGGCCATGTTGCTGATCAACAATAGGGTTAAATGAGTCAGAACCTACCGCTAGAAACGCTGCCTCACCGGTTGGCCATAAAAACAAAAGCAACTCATAACCAGGGGTAGGGCAGCCCATATCAAATGTCTCCATGATTGAGCTGAGGAAGAGTTTCCGATCTTCAGGGCTTAGGTTTGAATTCGAAAGAAGTATTTTCTGCTCAAACTCAGCGCTTTCTGTTTTCCGATAGCTTCGAGCAGATTCAGCTACTTGCTGGTGTGTGTAGGGAGAGAAGGCACGAAGAGTCATTACTTGCCTCCCGCACGAGAAATAGCAACTCGATTTTGCACCCATTGGCAAACCTCTGAAGAGAGCCAACCACTGGCGCGCTCTCCAAGTTTGATAGGGGTGGGGAATTTGCCCTTTTTTACCAGGGCATAGATATAAGTCTTCTTGAGCCCAGTCTGACGCTCTACTTCTGGTAGGCGCAAAATAGGGTCGCTTGGCGGGTTAGGTAAAACATCCGACACTTGGGGATTAGTATTTGAGAGGGTCATTTTCGGTCTCCTTAACAAACCACAGTGAACGTCTGTGGCGGTGAGGAGATTGAATCAATGAAAGGAAGGCTGGGATATCCGCTTACCGGTTAAAGATTCTTTCTACCGGTTCAAAGAATCTTTTTACCGGTAGAAAGATAAATTAGAAAGCATTACCAATCGCAGTACGGTTTCTTGTTGTTTCGGATTCTCCCGATTTCCTGCTCAAGGAACTTCTTAGCGGTGTCATCATCCTTCCACAGAGAGCCATCAACCGATGTTCGTCTCTCTTTAGCTTCTTGAAGGTATTTATATGCAAGTTTACTCGCACTCCCATAGCTATGATTAAGCTTTGCACGAATACCAAATAGCCACTCTCGAATACTTAATGTCCATCGATCGCGCTTTTCTCTTCGGCTCCGCTGATCATTGCTGAGTACTTGTCCGGCTTTATGCTCACCTTGAAATTCTACGGCTTGGCGAATAAAACCTTCAGCCTCGGCTAAACAATGGTCTATCCATTTCCTGTCTTCTCGCATTATTGGCTGAGCCTCACATTCAAGAGCATCAAGCAAATCAAGGCCCTTATGTGCCCATATGATCGCATAGAGGGAATATATCTCAGCATCTGTAACCCGCTTATCCAGCATTGGGAAAGGCCGGCAAATCTTTCGAGCAAAAGGTAAAACAAATTTCGGATCTATCTGGCTCTCCAAGAGATTCATAGGACTTTCGTCAGTAGCAAAAGCAGCGGGTTTCCACTCATTTCCAAGGCGTTCTGCCTGTTGAAATACAGCATCTCTACAATGTTTTAATTGACGGGCCTGTACCTTTTTCCACTCTTCGATGCTATCCGTCTGCCCCCAGATTTTTCTTCCTTGCTGAATTATTGAAGCGAGCCGGCCTGCTTTTGAGGATGGGGACATATCTTCTAATCTGGGCCATGGGCCGGCTAAAGGATCGAAATCAGTCCGCCCTAACTTTGGATTTGAGTGAGTAGGAGCCCTATGAGTAAGACTCGCCCCGAGTTCCATTGCATAGAGTATCGCTTCCTCGTAGTCACGATTCTCAAACGCCGCTTCAAAACACGCCCCTGTAGCAAGTATATGTAGCACCCGAAGAGGCGAGTCTATTTCGTTCGCTGCATTATCCTTCTTGACTTGATTAACAAGCTCGAAAAATGAATTTGGGGCGAAAGTGTTAGCATTCTCCCCATTGGCAATTAAGCCCTCACTTTGAAGAGAGGAGGAAATCTGACTCCTAAGCTGGGCAAGGAAATCTTTCAAGTTTTCTTCCGGTGCCCGAGTATTTCCTTCAAACCGCTTCAGGGCTGCATCAATACTCATTACAAGCTTATCGGTCTCAATAATTCGTAGTGAATCATCCATAACTGTATCCCTACTGAACCCACAATGAGCGAGCTACGTTAAAAATTGCCTCAACCTAATATTCAGCCTTCGAAGGAAAGTTCTAACTTTTCTGTGCAAATATCGGAACTACTTTTCCACTTCCCCGCATCTCATCAAGGTAATTTGCCCACCACTGCATCATCTCTTTTCGCTCATCCATATAACGAGCATGGTGAGTATATGCAGCCCTTACCCCATTCCTCTCCATGTGGGAAAGCTGCCTTTCAATGGCATCAGGATTAAAGCCGGTCTCATTCAGGATTGAGGAAGCTGTAGCGCGGAAACCATGGGGATTTGCTTTACTTTTTCCCTCTTGGGAGCCATCCCAGCCCATTTTAAAAATTGCCTTACGCATAGTGTTATCGGACATGGGGCGGGCCCTTTCGCGTTCAGAGGGGAAAAGCAGAGGATATTGACCACTGATGGGCTTTAATTCCTCCAAGACAGCGCAGGCTTGGGTAGATAGCGGTACTATATGATCCGTTCCCATCTTCATACGCTCGCCAGGGATACGCCATAGAGCAGATTCGAAGTCGAATTCTTCCCAGCGTGCGCAACGCAATTCACCAGGTCGAACAAAGGTAAGGATTAATAGCTGTATAGCTAGTTTGGTTAGTGCCCGCCCGCGTTCCTGATAAAAGTCCAGTTCTTTTAAGAAACTGGGTAATTCTTCGCGGGGAAGGGAGGCCCTATGACTACTTTTACGGCCGCGTAGAATGCCAGTTAATTCACTGGCGGGGTTGTGAGTGAGTTTGCCCATTTGCACTGCATAACGACAAACCCGGCGAATATCTTGTAGAACCCGCTGAGCAACATCCATTGCATCCCGATCTTCAACATCGCGAACAATGGCAATTACATCTTGGGGATGAATATCGGCAATAGGTTTTTGCCCAATTCGGGGGAAGGCGTTATCGCGTAACCTAGACCATACACGCTGGGCGTGATTTTCAGTCCAGGTTCCTTTCTGATGTTTCCACCAGTCTTCAGCCACAGTAGCAAAGCTGCGGTCTATGTTTTCTCGAAGCTGATGTTTTTCAATTTTTCTTTGTACTGAAGGGTCTTGCCCGTTCTCTAGTAATTGCTTTGCTTCAATTACTTTATTTCGTGCCTGTTTGAGACTAACAGAAGGGTAAACTCCCAAGGCTAGCGTTTTCTGCCGTCCTTGGAACCTGTACTTAAGCCGCCAATACTTGGAGCCGGTGGGTTTGATTAGCAGGCGTAATCCCTGCCCATCTGTAAGCCACTGATCCTTGTCGCTTGGTTTGGCCTGTTTGATTTGGGTATCTGTAAGGGCCATTGGTGCTACCAGTTTCTAAATTGAACTAGGTAGCACCAAATGTAGCACCAGATAGCACCGGATGACAATGAACGAGAGCGGAGGGCTTTGTACATTCCAGATAGCAAAAAGCCCCGATTTACGGGGCTTTCTGAACGATTCCGAACTTCTTCGGATCTTGATTTGGTACCAGAGGCCGGACTCGAACCGGCACGCTTTTAAGGGCGGGGGATTTTGAATCCCCTGTGTCTACCAATTTCACCACTCTGGCACTTTCGCTGCTCGACCTTGGGGTCGGTGCGAAGAGGGCGTGATTATAGCAATGCTTTCGCTTGGGTCAACTAGTGATTTCAATAACTTAGCGCATTTTCTGTAGTCCTAGTTGAGGAGCCTCTGAGAAACTCCGTAATGCCTCTGTGGGTCTTGAGGGCTGCAGATGTTAGGCGCAGCTCGCCGCGAATGGCACAGTCCTTTGCAAGAGCTGCAACGTGGCAGCTGTAGCCCTCAAGGCCCACCCTTTGGGGCTTGCAGAGCAATTCACACTCGGCGTTGCGGCTTCTTGCAAGGTCTAGACATTCCTGCAAAGCCGCGCCTTGATTGTGAACTGCTCTGCATGCCAGAGGTATCACGGAGTTTTTCAGAGGCTCCTTAACAGCTCCTAAAATTTCCTATAACCTTCGCGACCTCTCCATAGTTTCTAGATTTCCAGGATTCCATGCAGCGTCAGGACTTTGACTTTCATCTGCCCGATGAGCTGATCGCCCGCGCGCCCACCGAGGAGCGCCGTGGCAGCCGTCTTTTGTGTCTGGATGGGCCCAGTGGGGCCATTGCACATCGGCAGTTCCCAGATATTCTCGATCAGGTCCAAGCTGGTGACCTGATAGTCTTTAACGATACCCGGGTGATCCCGGCGCGTTTGTTCGCGCAGAAGGAGACCGGCGGTAAGTTGGAAATCCTGGTGGAGCGGGTGCTCAATGAGACGGATATCTGGGCCCATGTGCGCTCCAGTAAGTCGCCTAAGCCCGGTTCCACCATCGTCCTTGAAGACGGCACCCGTATAGAAGTGACCGGCCGCAAGGATGCATTGTTTGAATTGTCCTTCCCTAAAGAAGAGGGTGTGCTGGCGATTCTGGATCGCCTCGGCCATATGCCGCTGCCTCCTTATATTGATCGTGAAGACGATGCCAGCGATCGCGAGCGCTACCAAACCGTATACGGCCGCAATGCCGGTGCTGTGGCGGCTCCGACGGCGGGGCTGCACTTTGATGATGAGATGATTGGCGCATTGCGGGATAAAGGTGTCGAGGTTGTCTTCGTTACCCTGCATGTGGGTGCCGGTACTTTCCAACCGGTGCGCGTGGACAATATTTATGAGCACCAGATGCACAGCGAAGTGCTGGATGTCTCCCAGGATGTGGTGGATGCGGTAACTGCTTGTCGCGCTCGCAATGGCAGCGTGATTGCCGTGGGTACCACCAGCGTACGCGCGCTGGAAAGTGCGGCGCGCAGTGGCCAGTTACAGGCCACGGTGGGGGAGACAGATATCTTTATTTATCCCGGTTATGAATTCCAGGTTGTGGATAAGTTGATCACCAACTTCCACCTGCCGGAGTCCACCTTATTGATGCTGGTGAGTGCCTTCGCGGGGTACCAGCATACGATGACCGCTTATAAGGCCGCAGTTGAGGAGCGCTATCGCTTCTTTAGTTACGGCGATGCCATGTTTATTACCCGCGATCCCAATGCCAAAAAAGAAGAAGTAGCACCAGCGAAAGGAGATACCCAGTGAGCCGCGAATGTTTTATGCAGTTTGAAGTGGATACCACTGATGGCAAGGCCCGTCGCGGTCGCTTGCGCTTCCCTCGCGGTGTGGTGGAAACCCCGGCGTTTATGCCAGTGGGCACTTACGGCACTGTGAAAGGCATGTTGCCTAGGGATATCGAAGGGATCGGTGCACAGATTATTCTGGGCAACACCTTCCACCTGATGCTGCGCCCGGGTACCGAAGTGGTTAAAGCCCACGGCGATCTGCATGACTTTACTCAATGGTCCGGCCCGATCCTTACCGACTCCGGCGGTTTCCAGGTGTTTAGCCTGGGTGAGCTGCGCAAGATTACGGAAGAGGGGGTTTCCTTCCGCTCGCCTATCGATGGCAGCCCGGTATTCCTGGACCCGGAAGAATCCATGCGCGTTCAGCGGGACCTGGGTTCCGATATCGTCATGATCTTCGATGAGTGCACCCCTTATCCGGCCACCACCGATGAAGCGCGCAAATCTATGGAGTTGTCCCTGCGTTGGGCGGAGCGCTCCAAGAAGGCTCACGGCGATAGCCCGTCGGCGCTGTTCGGTATTGTGCAGGGCGGTATGTATCCGGAGTTGCGCGATGTGTCCCTGCGCGGCCTGACCGAAATTGGTTTCGATGGCTATGCCATTGGTGGCCTGTCTGTGGGTGAGCCGAAAGATGAGATGATCAAGGTCTTGGATCACCTGGCTCACAAGATGCCGGAAGATAAGCCGCGCTACCTGATGGGCGTGGGCAAGCCGGAGGATATTGTCGAGGCAGTGCGCCGCGGTGTGGATATGTTCGACTGCGTCATGCCCACTCGCAATGCGCGCAACGGCCACCTGTTTACCTTCGAGGGTGTGGTGAAAATCCGCAACGCCAGGCACCGTCACGATACCGGTCCCTTGGAGGAAGAGTGCGATTGCTATACCTGTGAGAATTTCTCCCGCGCTTACCTGCATCACCTGGATCGCTGTGGTGAAATTCTCGGTGCGCAGCTGAATACGATTCACAATTTGCGCCACTACCAGCGCTTAATGCAAAAGCTACGCGATGCCATTGCCGCCAATGAGTTGGAGGCTTATGTCGCCGAGTTCTACCGTGGTCTGGGCCGCGAGGTTCCAGCGCTGGAGGCCTGATCAGGCGTCGCTTTTATCCTGCCTGGGGTGCTGCCCGTCTCATTGCGGCACCCCTGTAATTTGTCCGTTCCCACGATCCCCGTATAATCAGCCCCCACTTTTATTGGGGGCGGTGTACCTTGCATTCTGCGTATACTGCCCGCATATCCAGGCAAATTGCTTAGGCAGATTGCCAAGATTTACCGGCCCTCGGGGTCACACTAGAACAATGAGAACAGCATGAATCGCTACCCGATCTGGAAGTACTTTCTGATTCTCGCGGTTGTGGCCTTTGGCCTGATGTACGCCGCGCCCAATCTCTATAAGCCGGACCCTGCCGTGCAGATTTCCGGGCAATCCAGTGCACTCACCATCGGCCCCGATGTCCTTGCGAATGCACAAAAAGCCCTGGATGAAGCGGGTATTGCTCACTTCGGCGGTGAAGTTGGAGACAAGTCAGTACTGATCCGCTTGAACTCCATGGAGGAGCAGTTGCCGGCTAAAGAGGCGATTCAAAAAGCGCTTGGTACCACCAACTATGTTGTCGCCCTGAACCTGGCTTCCACCACACCCCAGTGGATGAAAGATATCGGCGCTAGCCCGATGAAGCTCGGTCTGGACCTGGCGGGTGGTGTGCACTTCCTGATGGAAGTCGACACCAACACCATCGTCAAAAACAACATGGAAAGCTACGAGCAGGAAGTGAAGAGCAAACTGCGCGAAGCCAAGGCCCGTTACCGCAATGTGGAGCTGGTGGATGATCGCGAGATTATTGCCCGCTTCCGCAACGATGAGCTGCGCAGCTTGGCGATGTCCACTATGCGCAAGGAATTTCCGCAGCTTCAACTGCGCGAGTCCGGCAGCGGCGAAAACCTGGAGATCCGCGCAACCCTGACCGATCAGGAAATCAAGCAGCTGGAAGATTACGCAGTAACCCAGAACCTCACCACCCTGCGCAACCGGGTGAACGAGCTGGGTGTTGCAGAGCCGATCGTACAGCGCCAGGGTCGCAACCGTATCGTTGTGGAGCTGCCCGGTGTACAGGACACCGCAGAGGCCAAGCGTATTATCGGTAAGACCGCCAACCTCGAATACCGTATGGAAGCCCGCCCGGATGAGTTGGTTTCCAACAAGGAATACTTTGAGCGTCGTGACCCCGAGGAGCAACAGCTGTACGGTGGTGCCTGGTTGGAGCGCCAGATCATTATCAAAGGTGACAGCGTTACCAATGCCCGAGTCGGTTACGACGAGAGCGGCTTCCCTCAGGTAAATATCACTCTCGATGCCCGAGGTGGCGAGATGATGCATCGCGCTACCTGGAAGAATGTCGGCCGCCGTATGGGCACCCTGTTTATCGAGACTCGATTTGAGCCGGTAACCGAAATCGACGAAAACGGTAACGAAGTTACCGTGCAGAAGCGCACCGAAGAAAGAAAGATTATTAATCTGGCCACAGTACAGAGTGCGCTGGGCAAGCAGTTCCGCACCACCGGTCTGGATAGTCCGGCCGAAGCCCAGGAACTGGCCCTGTTGCTGCGTGCCGGTGCCCTGGCTGCGCCCATGTACTTTGTGGAAGAGCGTGTGATCGGCCCATCCCTGGGTGCCGATAACATCAAGGTGGGTGTGCAATCCGTACAGATCGGTCTGTTGGCTGTGATTATCTGTATGCTGATTTCCTACCGCGTATTTGGCTTGGCCGCGAACCTGGCCCTGGCGGTGAATATGATCCTGCTGGTGGCGGTCATGTCGCTGTTGGGTGCAACCCTCACGCTGCCCGGTATCGCCGGTATCGTATTAACCGTGGGTATGGCGGTGGATGCCAACGTGCTTATCTTCTCGCGAATACGGGAGGAACTCAGGAATGGGATGCCTCCCCAGACAGCGATCAGTGCCGGTTTTGACAATGCTTACAGCACCATTGTGGATGCGAACATCACCACCCTGATTGTGGCGGTGATCCTGTATGCCATCGGTTCCGGTCCGGTACAGGGCTTCGCGGTAACCCTGTCTATCGGTATTCTCACCTCCATGTTCAGTGCCATTATGGGTACGCGAGCAATTGTTAACTTGTTCTACGGCGGTCGCCGTGTACAGAAGCTCTGGATTTAAGGGAGTCAGTCATGAGTGAGACCAAAGTGGATAACGGCAAAATTACCGAGTACATGGGCAAGCGCGTCTACGACTTTATGCGCTGGCGCAAGATCGCCGGGATTGTTTCGGTGGTGCTGGTACTTGCCTCCATCGCCGCACTGGCAATGAACGGCCTGAAGTTCGGCCTGGACTTTACCGGTGGTACCCAGGTTGAAGTGGGCTATGAGGTAACGCCTTTCATTAGCGACGTGCGCGATCAGCTGGAAGCAGCGGGTTACGACGGTGCCACGGTAGTGAATTTTGGTTCTGAGAAGGACCTGCTGATCAAGTTGCCCCCTGCGGTAACCGAGGAAGAAATCCAGATCAGCGCTACCGATCAGGAAACAACGACACCGATCGGTGACAAGGTTGTGGCTCTCCTGAGAGAGGGCAGTGAGGGTGATGTTGAGCTGCGTCGTGTCGAGATGGTGGGCCCACAGGTAGGTGCCGAGCTGCGCGACGACGGCGGCCTGGGCATGATGCTGGCCCTGTTTATGGTGATGATCTACGTTGCCCTGCGCTTCCAGTACAAGTTCTCTTTCGGCGCTGTAGCGGCTCTGGGCCACGATGTGATTATCGTACTGGGATTCTTTGCGGTGATGGGATTGGACTTCGATTTAACCGTGCTGGCGGCCGTGTTGGCGGTGATCGGTTACTCCCTGAACGATACCATCGTGGTATCAGACCGTATCCGCGAGAACTTCCGCAAGGTGCGCAAGGCTGAGTCTGAGGAGATTATCAATATCTCTATCAGCCAGACCCTGGGCCGTACCTTTATGACGTCCTTCACCACCTTACTGGTGCTGTGGGCGCTGCAGTTCTTCGGTGGGGAATTGATCCACAACTTCTCCCTGGCCTTAATTGTGGGTGTGGTAGTGGGTACTTACTCCTCTGTTTACGTAGCTGCCAACGTGCTGATGGCTTTGAATATCAACAAAGAAGACCTGATGCCGCCGGTGAAAGAGGGTGCGGAACTGGAAGAAATGCCCTGATGTGAATGAGAAGTGGCTGCGTTGACGCAGCCATATTCGAGCGGCCCCGGCCGCGCTTTGCTGTTGATCAGCGGAGCGCCGTCGGGGTTTTTTATTGCGCGGAGGTTAGTCTCTGGGCTTTTTGCCGAGGGTGATGTGCTTGGGGCCGGAAGTGTTGGTCTGGCCGCTCACCCCTTTGGGCACCTGCTCGATCTCACCGCCACCGGCGAGGAACGCCTTTACCTGCTCCTCGATACTTTCGCTGGTCTCGAGGGGAGCGGCTTGTTTGCGATTGGAGGAAGAGGAAGGTTTCTTGGCCACGGCGCTATCCGGTTTTTATGTGTAAGCGGGCCATATTAGCACGGTTTGAACAAAAAATCACCCAAGTGGCCAGAGTCTGCGCATAGCGGATATTTTGTCGACAGTTTTCGAGTAATTCTGTCGTTTTTGGATAAATCGGGCCGCTTCGAGGCAGCCCGGAAGAATAGTGCGTTATTCAGCTTCTTCTGTGGTCTCTTCGGTTTCCAGCGGCCAGCCACCCATCTCTTTCCACTTGTTCACGATGCCGCAAAACAGGGTTGCGGTTTTTTCTGCATCGTATTCGGCGGAGTGGGCGCAGTTGTTATCAAACTCGATTCCGGCAACCTGGCAAGCTTTGGCCAATACAGTCTGGCCGTAGGCGAGGCCGGCGAGACTGGCAGTATCGAAGCAGGAGAACGGGTGGAATGGGTTGCGCTTGATGCCGGTCCGCTCGACTGCTGCATTGACGAAGCCCAGGTCGAAGTGGGCATTGTGGGCAACCACGATGGCGCGGGTGCAGCTGTGCTTTTTCACGGCGCTGCGAATCTTGCGGAACAGCTCGGGGATGGCGATTTCTTCCGGCCAGGCGTCGCGATCCGGGGATTCCAGGTCGATGCCAATAAAGTCGAGAGCGGATTGCTCAACGTTGGCGCCCTCAAAAGGCTCCAGGTGGAAACTGTGGGTCTCCAGCGGGAAGAGGTTGCCGGAGTCATCCATGTCGAGGATAACTGCAGAAATTTCCAGCAGTGCATCGGTGCGGGCGTTAAATCCGCCGGTTTCAAGGTCGATGACCACGGGCAGAAAGCCTCGGAATCGCTGGGCGAGAGAGCTTTTTGGTCCTGTGGGTTCTTCGGCGGGTGTCACGGTGGTTCCTTGTAAATCTTGTCTTCAGGCCAGCAGCATTTTGCGCTGGTGGGGCAGGGTATTGTATTCGAATTGCGGCGCCCGCTGGGAGTGCTCTCCCCGCAGGCGCTGTAATCAGGGCATTCGCCGATTACGCAAGTTGCCAGTTTAAGGTTTCACCGGCTGCGAGGGGAATCAGATTTTCACCACCCATATCCAGTTTTTCTGGCAGGGTCCAGGGGCTCTTGACCAGGGTGATGGTGCCCTCGTTGCGCGGCAGTTCGTAGAAGTCGGGGCCGAACTCACTGGCAAAGCCTTCCAGCTTGTCCAGTTTGCCCGCGCGCTCGAATACTTCGGCGTATAGCTCAATAGCGGAGTAGGCGGTATAGCAACCGGCGCAACCACAGGAGTGTTCTTTCTTGTGGTGGGCGTGGGGGGCTGAGTCGGTGCCGAGGAAAAACTTCGGGTTACCGCTGGTGGCCGCTTCGATCAGTGCATTTTGATGGTAGCCGCGCTTGAGGATCGGCAGGCAGTAAAAATGCGGCTGGATACCGCCAACCAGCATATGGTTGCGGTTGTACAGCAAGTGGTGCGCGGTAATGGTTGCGGCAACGCCTTCGCGGGCGCCCTGTACAAACTCTACTGCTTGGGCAGTGGTGATATGTTCAAACACCACTTTCAGCGTGGGGAAATCATCTACCAGGCGGGACAGGGTTTTCTCGATAAAAGCCTGCTCGCGGTCGAAGATATCGATATCGCTGGTGGTCACTTCACCGTGTACCAACAGCTTCATCCCGCAGGCCTGCATCTCTTCCAGGGCTGGGTAGATGTTGGCGATATCGGTAACGCCGGAATCGGAGTTGGTGGTCGCGCCCGCTGGGTACAGTTTGGCGGCGATAACACCGGCTTCATGAGCCTTGCGAATGACGGCGGCGTCGGTCTTGTCGGTGAGGTAGATCACCATCAAGGGTTCGAAAGGGGTGTCGGCGGGAACATTGGCGTCAATACGTTCCTTATATGCCACTGCACTTTCGGCATCGGTCACAGGGGGTACCAGGTTGGGCATTACAATCACGCGGCGGAATTGTTTTGCGGCATCGGGCACGGTGCGCCCGAGAGCGGCGCCGTCGCGCAGGTGAATGTGCCAGTCGTCGGGGGCGCGAAGGGTAATTTGCTCCGTCATGGTACTCCGTAAAGCTTCTTAGCGTAGTGAGTCGTTGTGCGGCGCGAATGCTACCCGAAGCTGTACAAAATTGCGATGCACGAAAAGGTTAAAAATCAATCAATTGTGCTTACTCGCGCCTTGGCGCTAGTCGATCGCGAGCTTAGGCGCTACAATCGCGCCCCGACAAAGAGTGTGGGTATTGTTGTGCCCGCAATTTACCGATCCTGGGCATATCTCCAAGAATAACTCCCCCAGACCGACACTAGTTTCGCGTAGTGGCATTCCCCGTCTCCGCGTTTTAGTCGTGGCGACGTATTTCCGGCAGCAGAGGACAGCAATGAGCAAAATCGAAAAGGTGGTACTGGCATACTCCGGTGGATTGGATACGTCGGTAATTGTGCGATGGTTGCAGGAGACTTACGGTTGTGAGGTGGTGACGTTTACCGCTGATATCGGCCAGGGTGAAGAGGTAGAGCCGGCCCGTGCCAAGGCCGAGGCCCTCGGGGTCAAAGAGATTTATATCGACGATCTGCGCGAAGAATATGTGCGCGATTTCGTTTTCCCGATGTTCCGCGCCAATGCGATTTATGAAGGGGAGTACCTGCTGGGTACTTCTATTGCGCGCCCGCTGATCGCCAAGCGCCTGATTGAGATTGCCAACGAGACTGGCGCCGATGCCATTTCCCATGGTGCTACCGGTAAAGGTAATGACCAGGTGCGCTTCGAACTGGGCGCCTACGCGCTGAAGCCGGGTATCCAGGTAATCGCCCCCTGGCGCGAGTGGGACCTGAACTCCCGCGAAAAGCTGATGCAGTACTGCGAACAACACAATATTCCAGTGGACTTCTCTTCCAGCAAGAAGAAGTCTCCCTACTCGATGGACGCCAACCTGCTGCACATCTCTTACGAGGGTGGCAACCTTGAAGATCCCTGGGCGGAAGCCGAAGAGGATATGTGGCGCTGGAGCGTGAGCCCTGAGGCGGCTCCGGAAGAACCCACCTACATTACTTTGGGTTTTGAGAAAGGCGACCCCGTTTCTATCGACGGCGAGCGCTTAAGCCCTGCTACTTTGCTTGAGAAGCTGAATAAGTTGGGTGGAGACAACGGTATCGGTCGTCTGGATATTGTGGAAAACCGCTATGTGGGAATGAAGTCCCGTGGCTGTTACGAAACACCTGGCGGCACTATTTTGATGAAGGCGCACCGCGCCATTGAGTCTATTACCCTGGATCGCGAAGTTGCGCACATGAAGGATTCCCTGATGCCGCGCTACGCCGAGCTGATTTATAACGGCTACTGGTGGTCCCCGGAGCGCCGCATGCTGCAGGCTGCGATCGATGAGTCCCAGGATGTGGTTAACGGCGAAGTTCGCCTGAAACTGTACAAAGGCAGCGTGAGTGCTGTGGGCCGTCGCTCTGCGGGCAGCCTCTTCGATGAGCGTATCGCTACCTTCGAAGACGATGCTGGCGCTTACGACCAGAAGGATGCGGAGGGCTTTATCAAGCTCAACGCCCTGCGTCTGCGCATTGCCGCAGGTAAAGGAAGAAAATTGATTTAGTTGATTTAGATCAGCAATCACCGGGCAAAGATGCGCTTAAATCCTTATCCGGCCAATAGTAACCACAGTGCCTCACACATTGTGGTTACACACCTTCTGTGGTGGGCCAGTCCCGCACAGTGGAACCGAATCTTAAAAGCAACGGAAGTAAAAACATGACGACAACGGTGGCAAAGACCGGCCCTGTGCCGGACTATGACTACAATATCGTGCGCCAGTTCACCATCATGTCCGTGGTCTGGGGCATTTTTGGTATGGGCATGGGCGTATTGATCGCAGCCCAGCTAGCCTGGCCTGAACTCAACGACTTTTGGCAGCCCTTCTCGCACTTCGGGCGCTTGAGGCCCCTGCACACCAATGCGGTAATCTTCGCTTTTGGTGGTAGTGTTCTCTTTGCCACTTCTTACTATGTGGTACAGCGTACCTGTCAGGTCCGCCTTTGGGGTGGCTGGCTGATCCCCTTCACCTTCTGGGGATGGCAGGCCGTTATCGTCGCCGCGGCAATTACCTTGCCGATGGGCTTCACTTCCACCAAGGAATACGCTGAGCTCGAGTGGCCTATCGATATCCTGATTGCCCTGGTTTGGGTTGCTTACGCGCTGGTGTTCTTCGGCACCATCATGAAGCGTAAGACTTCTCACATCTACGTGGCGAACTGGTTCTTCGGTGCTTACATCGTAACTATTGCTGTTCTCCATATCGTTAATAACCTGGAGATTCCTGTTGGCCCGTTCAAGTCCTACTCTATCTATTCGGGCACTAAGGACGCAATGATCCAGTGGTGGTATGGCCACAACGCAGTAGGGTTCTTCCTGACTGCTGCCTTCCTCGGCATCATGTACTACTTCGTACCTAAGCAAGCTGGTCGTCCGGTTTATTCCTACCAGCTGTCTATCGTTCACTTCTGGGCACTGATCTCCCTGTACGTATGGGCTGGTGGTCACCACCTGCACTACTCAGCGCTGCCCGACTGGGCTCAGAGCCTGGCGATGGTTATGTCCCTGATTCTGCTGGCACCTTCCTGGGGCGGCATGATCAACGGCATCATGACCCTGTCCGGCGCATGGCATAAGCTGCGCACCGACCCGACCCTGCGCTTCCTGGTGGTATCCCTGTCCTTCTACGGTATGTCTACCTTCGAAGGTCCGATGATGTCCATCAAGACTGTAAACGCACTGTCTCACAACACTGACTGGACCGTTGGCCACGTACACTCCGGCGCTTTGGGCTGGGTTGCCATGATCTCTATCGGTGCTCTGTATCACCTGGTTCCGGTTCTGTGGAAACGCCGCGAAATGTACAGCTCCAAGCTGATCAACGCGCACTTCTGGCTGGCCACTGTAGGTACTGTTCTGTACATCGCCGCTATGTGGGTTAACGGTATTACCCAGGGCCTGATGTGGCGTGCATTTAACGCCGACGGCACCCTGACTTACAGCTTCGTAGAGAGTGTTGTAGCCAGCCATCCGGGCTATGTAGTTCGCTGGTTGGGCGGCGCCATGTTCCTGGTGGGTATGCTGCTGATGGCTTACAACGTTTACCGCACGATTACCGAGAAGGTAAACGATGCCGAAGCCGATAACACCGTTCGAGCAGTGCCTGCGGCATAGGAGTTTAGATCGTGAAGAATCATGACCTCGTAGAAAAAAACATCGGCTGGATGATCTTTTTCACCATTATCGCCATCAGTTTCGGCGCCCTGGTTGAGATCGTTCCGCAGTTCTTTACCAAGGATAACTACACGCCGCTGCCGGGGCAGAAGCCGCTGACAGCAATGGAGCTGGAAGGTCGCGATATCTACATTCGCGAAGGCTGCCACGTTTGCCACACCCAGATGATTCGTCCTCTGCGTGCGGAAGTTGAGCGTTACGGCCACTACTCCATGGCTCAGGAATCCATTTACGAGCACCCCTTCCTGTGGGGCTCCAAGCGTACCGGTCCAGACCTGGCGCGCGTAGGTGGACGCTACTCTGATGAATGGCAGCGCGCGCACTTGTACAACCCGCGCAGCGTTGTGCCTGAGTCAATCATGCCTGCTTACCCCTGGTTGTTCGACAATGTGGTAACTGGCGAATACACCGCACGTAAGATGGAAGCGCTGCGCTTCGTCGGTGTGCCCTACACCGATGAGGACATCGCCAACGCCGCTGAGCCTTTCAAAGGTGGCAAGGTCAAGGAAATTGACGCGCTGGTCGCTTACTTGCAACAGCTGGGTACCCTGGTTACCCAAAAACGCTAATAGCGAGGAAGGAAACTCGTGACTATTGAAACTTTGCGGGAAATCGGTCTGGTTCTGGGCTCTGTGGCTTTTCTGGCGATCTGCTGGTGGGCCTTCTCTCCGAAGCGCAAGAAGCGCTTCGAAGAAGATGCCAATTTGCCATTTGCCGATGAAGAGCGACAAGCCGACAAGGACAAGTCGGCCGCTCAGCAGGACGAATCCAATTCCGGGGATAAACCCGGAGCCAATCGAAAACAGGGGCAGGATAAGTAATGAGTACATTCTGGAGTGTGTGGGTAATTGTGCTCACCCTCGCCAATCTGGCGTTGATTACCTGGGTGCTGTTCGCCAACCGAAAGGTGGCAGTGGATGACCAGGCTGAACCGGAAAACAAAACCACAGGCCACGTTTACGACGGCATCGAGGAATACGACAACCCGCTGCCCAAGTGGTGGTTCATGTTGTTCGTCGCCACTCTGGTGTTCTCTGCGGGATATCTGGTGGTTTACCCGGGTCTGGGTAACTTCAAAGGTGTCGGCGACTGGACTTCTGTCGGTGCATTGGAAGCTTCCCAGGCTAAGGCTCAGGAGAGATTCCACGAGACCTTCGGTAAGTACGAAAATATGCCGATCGAGCAAATTGCGCAGAGCCCCGAAGCCATCAAGATGGGTTCCCGGATCTTCGCTAACAACTGTGCGGTATGTCACGGTGCAGATGCCGGCGGTAACTTCGGCTTCCCGAACCTGACTGATAACGCTTGGCTGTACGGCGGCACTCCGGAGAAAATCCTGGAAACCCTGTACAACGGTCGTCAGGGCATGATGCCCCCTCAGGGTCCGGTGATCGGTGAAGAAGGTGTTAGAAATGCGACAGAGTATGTTCTCTCCCTGAACGGCCTGGAGCATGACACTGCCATGGCCGCCGAAGGTCAGAAGGTATTCAACACCGTGTGTATGGCTTGTCACGGTATGGATGCCAAAGGCAACCAAATGCTGGGTGCGCCGAACCTGACCGACGACATCTGGCTGTACGGTAGCAATCGCGAACAGATCCAACACACTATTCGCGGTGGTCGTACAAATATGATGCCCGCGCAAAAAGATAAACTGCGTGAAGACAAAATCCGCCTCGTAGCGGCCTATGTCTACAGCCTGTCGCAGCAGGAAGAAGAAAAGCAGTAATTAACTATTGAGGCCCGGCATTTGCTGGGCCTTGTTTTATCAAGGGACTCCGGGCGCTGCAGGGACGGAGAAAAAAGCCTCAACATAAGGGGCTACCTGGCCCACGTACAAGATGTGCCCGTGCGAGAGTGAGGTTTGTGTGAGTGATT
Organism: Microbulbifer maximicatervae (SeqCode); assembly: GCF_052467325.1. Classification (NCBI taxonomy): domain Bacteria; kingdom Pseudomonadati; phylum Pseudomonadota; class Gammaproteobacteria; order Cellvibrionales; family Microbulbiferaceae; genus Microbulbifer; species Microbulbifer maximicatervae (SeqCode). The sequence continues at coordinate 2,619,409 of NZ_CP174310.1, read as the reverse complement.
TAATTCCAACCCGTGAGGAACAGGAAGGTGATGGCGAAGTTCGCTATCGCATGCTGTATGAGTCGGAAGACAAAGTCTACATCCGACATATCAAGGGTGTTTTCACCCGTGTTCGCAAATATACCGGCCTGCCTTTGCTGCTGGCTTTCTTCTTCCTTCCCTGGATCAATATCGACGGGCGCCAGTCGGTCTTCTTTGATCTCCCCACCCGCCAATTCCATATTTTCTGGACTACTTTCGGCCCCCAGGACGGCTTCCTTCTAGGTTGGCTGCTGATCATTGCCGCCTTCGCGCTGTTTGCGGTCACCACTTTGCTGGGCAGGGTGTGGTGTGGCTTCACCTGTCCGCAGACCGTCTGGACCATGATGTTTATCTGGGCAGAAAGGGTTTGTGAAGGCGATCGCAACAAGCGAATGAAGCTCGATAAGGCCCCCTGGAACCTGGAAAAGGTTCTGCGCAAGGGTGGCACACACACCATCTGGCTGTTGATCTCGCTGGCAACTGCACTGGCATTTGTGGGTTATTTCTACGGTGTGCGCGAGTTGGTCGTGGATCTGGCGACGTTTAACGCGCACCCGCAGGGTGTTTTCTGGGTCGCATTCTTCACTTTTGCCACCTATATGAACGCCGGCTTCCTGCGTGAGCAGGTGTGTAAATACATGTGCCCCTATGCCCGTTTCCAGTCGGTGATGTACGACGAGGATACGCTGGCGGTTTACTACGATGCCAAGCGGGGTGAGACCCGTGGTCCGCGCAAGAAGAACGTGGATTACAAGGCGGAAGGTATGGGCGACTGTATCGACTGCTACTGGTGTGTTCAGGTGTGTCCGGTGGATATCGATATCCGCGACGGCATGCAGTACGAATGTATCAACTGTGGCCTCTGTGTCGATGCGTGTAACAGCGTGATGGACAAGATGGGCTATGAGCAGGGCTTGATTCGCTTCACCTCTGAGGACGAATTGCAGGGTGGAAAGACCCGCTTCCTGCGCCCGCGCCTATTTGGCTACGCGTTGATATTGGTTGCGATGACCGGCCTGTTTGCACAGCAAGTGATGACTCGAAGCCCAATCGAGGCAGAAATCACTCGCGACCGCGGCACCCGTATGTTCCGTGAATCTCAGGGGCAGGTGCAAAACGTCTACACGGTAAAAATCAACAATATGGACCAGGCTCCCCACGAATTCACCATCAAGGTGGAAGGTAAGCCTGAATACGATTACTCCATTCGCAAGCCGAAGACGATTTACCTGGTGCCGGGCGAGATGTTCTCCGTTCCCATCCGGGTAAGCGTTCCCAGAGACCAGCTGAAGGATACCAAGCACGATATCGAGATTGTTGTCCAAGCAGTCGACAATCCTGAGCTGGTTGATAAGCACCGAACGGTGTTTATTGGTCCAAAGCAGTAGACGGGACGCCAATCCCGTTGCAAAGTACGGGCCCGCCCAGGCGGGCTCGACTTTTGTGCACAAACGGTAACTTTTTGGTAACGCGATGAATGAACCAACCCCAAAACCCTGGTACCGGGAACCTTGGGCGTGGATGGTACTGGCCCCACTGATTACAGTGGTGGTTGTCTCCACAATTACAGTCTCGATAGCGGTGCGCTTCGCTGACGATAAAGTCAGTGATACCTACTACAAAGACAGCCGCATGTATCACTTTAGCGCCGAGCAGGACTTGCGCGCGAAAGAGCTGGGTCTGGCTGCTTTGGTCCAGTTTCAGCCGTCTGAAAAATCGGTTGTCGTGGAGCTGAATGGCGACCTCGACTACCCTAAAGCCCTACTGCTCACATTGAGCCACCCGGTGGAGTCTGACCTCGACAAGCATATCGAGCTCTCCCAGCTCTCCGTGGGCCGCTACCAGGGCACCTTGCCTGAAGGCGTTGGGAATCGTTGGTATCTGCGCTTGATGCCGGAGCTCGATCCCGATGCGCATCAGGACGCCAACTGGCGCCTGAAAGGTGAAATCAACTTCGATCTCGGCAATGCCGCGCCACTGAACGCAGTAACTCAATGACTTCGTCTTCCTCCTCCTGTTATCACTGCGGACTCCCAGTCCCTCCCGGCAGCAACCACTCGGTGGTTATCGACGGGGCCGCCCGGGATATGTGTTGTCCAGGCTGTGAGGCGGTAGCCAGCGCTATCGTTTCCGGTGGTCTGGATGGCTTTTATCGCTTCCGGGAGAAGGAGAGCGACAGGCCGGAGGAAGCTCAACCCCAAGACCGCTGGGCGGCATACGATTTGCCGGAAGTGCAGCAGCAGTTCGTCCACGATTGGGATAACGGCAACAAGATTGCCTCGTTGTTGATTAGCGGTATTACCTGTGCGGCCTGTGTGTGGCTGATAGAAAAGCACCTGGGGCAGTTGGACGGGATTGAGAAGGTCTCTGTCAACGCCAGTACCCAGCGTACCCAGATCGGTTTTAATCCCGACAAGATCAAACCCAGTGAGCTGTTTGGCGAACTGGAACGGATTGGCTACCGGCCGGCCCCGGCCACTGCGGCCAACCAGGAAAGTGTGATCCAGAGCGAACACCGCGCCGCTCTGCGCCGCCTGGGTGTCGCCGGACTCGGCACCATGCAGGTGATGATGTTTGCCATCGCCCTGTATTTTGGTGCTGCAGCGGAAGAGGGCGTCGGTGAGTTTGAGCGCTACTTCCGCTGGGTTTCCCTGTTGGTAGCAACGCCAGTGGTTTTCTACGCGGCGCGCCCATTTTTCAGTGCCGCTTTGCGCAGTCTGCGCGCCCGACACCTGAGTATGGATGTGCCGGTGTCCCTGGCGATTGGTATGGCCTATGTCGCCAGCTTTTACGCCACCGTATTCGGCACCGGTGAGGTGTACTTCGAATCTATCTCCATGTTCACCTTCTTCCTGTTGTTGGGACGAACGGTGGAGATGCGCGCTCGCCACCGGGCGGGCTTAGCCAGCGGTGGTTTGGCCCAGTTGCTGCCGATGACGGCGGCCAAATACCAAGGGGACGATATTGTCCATGTACCGGTGGCCGCATTGGCCGCTGGGGATAAAGTCTTGTTGCGCCCGGGAGACACTATCCCTGCCGATGGGGAGGTGCTGGAGGGCGTGAGCGGTGTGGATGAATCCCTGCTCAGCGGTGAATCGGCACTGCAACAGAAGTCTGCAGGCAGCCCGGTTTATGCCGGTAGTGTCAACGGCGATTCCACTCTGACTATCCGAATTACGGCAGCGGGGCAGTCGACCCGCCTGTCCGCCATCGAACGCCTGGTAGAGCGGGCGCAGTTAGATAAACCCAACCAAGTGGCCCTGGCAGATCGGGTCGCGGGTATTTTTGTCGGTGTCGTTCTATTCGCGGCACTGGCGGCGTTTGTTGTCTGGTGGCAAATCGACCCCAGTCGCGCTTTTTGGGTATCCCTGTCTGTGCTGGTGGTGACTTGCCCCTGCGCACTGTCGCTGGCAACCCCTGCTGCCCTGGCTTCCGCTACCCTGCGTTTACAGCAGCTGGGGCTTCTTGTGGCTGGAGGCAGCCTACTGGAAACGCTGCCGCGTATCGGCCGGGTGCTGTTCGACAAGACCGGTACCCTGACGCGCGGTGAGCCGAGAATCCTGCATATTGATTTGCTGCGGGCCAACTGGAGCGAGCAGCGGGTTAAGGATGTTGCGGCTGCCCTGGAATCCCAGACCAATCACCCCCTGGCCAGGGCCTTCCGCGCCTGGCGTGGCAATCTCATCGCCACTGATCTGAAAGTTCATACCGGGGCTGGCCTGGAAGGGCAGATCGAGGGGGACAGTTACCGGCTGGGTAAGGCGAGCTTTGTCTCCAGTGAGGAAGTTTCCACGCCTGAAGGGGAAGGGCAGTGGCTGCTGCTCGGCGACTCCCTGGGCCCTATTGCCTGGATCGCGTTGGGGGATAAGTTACGGGATTCGGCAACCACCGCTGTTGAGGGTTTGACTGAGCAAGGTCTTTCAGTGGAACTGCTCAGTGGTGACCAGTCTGCGGAAGTTGAGCGACTGGCGGGGCGAGCGGGTATCAGCAACTACCGCGCCGGAGCCTCGCCAGAGGACAAGCTCAGCCATATGAAGCAGCTGCAAAGCGATGGTGAGAAGGTGTTAATGGTGGGGGATGGCATCAATGATGTGCCAGTCCTCTCTGGTGCCGATGCCTCTGTGGCGATGATGTCTGCGGCAGATCTGGCCCAGTCCCGCGCCGATGCCATTTTGCTGAACGGAGATCTCGAAGTGCTGCCCAAAGCTATAGAGCTGGCGTACAAATGCCGCCGAATTGTGCGGCAGAATCTGGCATGGGCTCTGGGCTACAACGTGATTGCCCTGCCGCTGGCATTTTGCGGTCTGGTGCCGCCCTGGGCTGCGGCAATCGGTATGTCCCTGAGTTCTCTGATCGTAGTGCTAAATGCGTTGCGTCTGTCCCGTGGACAGGAAGTCGACGAAAACCCTGTGGGCGCCGCGGCTTAATCCGGTGCTCACAGAAAGAGAGGAGGTGTAACTGATGGAAAGTCTGTATTTCCTGATTCCCATTGCGGTGATTTTGGTTGGCTTTGCGGTGAAGCTCTTTTTCTGGGCCGTGAATAACGGACAGTACGATGACCTGGAAACGGAAGGTCGTCGCATTTTGTTTGATGACGATGATGTTCGGCAGGATAAATCTGACGCGGAAAGGAAGCAGGAGAAGTAAGTGGGGGACTGGGGTTTTTTAGCGGCGGCTCTGGCTATCGGTTTTTTGGGTAGCAGTCACTGCATCGGTATGTGTGGGGGAATCTCCGGAGCGCTGGGTATGGCGGTACCGGGGAAAAAGACTGCTTGGGTGCAGCTGGGCTCTTACCAATTGGGTCGCCTGGGTAGCTATGCGCTGATGGGAGCGCTCGCCGGAGCCCTCGGTGCGGCGATACTGCCCGCACTAACCCCGCTGCGCTTTGCCGCCGGAATTATGTTGATCCTGATGGCGCTGTATATCGGCGGTATCTGGCAGGGGTTGGCTTGGATTGAAAAAGGGGGCCGTTACCTTTGGCGCTATGTGCAGCCACTATCGGCCAAATTGTTGCCGGTTCGCTCTGCGGGGCAGGCATTGGCACTGGGATCCCTGTGGGGCTGGTTGCCCTGTGGTTTGGTTTACAGTGCGCTGACTTTTGCCCTGGCACAGGGCAGTGCTGAGCGGTCTGCCCTGGCTATGTTTGCTTTTGGTTTGGGCACCGTGCCGGCCATGCTGGCTACTGGCGCTGCGGCGGCGCAGGTGCGTGGCATAGTGCAAAAGCCGGGGGTTCGCTATGGTTTCGCGGCAGCGATTTTGCTGTTTGGTATCTGGACCATTTGGGGGGCTATGGGCCACGGTGGACACGGAGACCACGCCAACCACGGGCAGATGAGCGGGATGGAAGCCCCCGCCGAAGACAAAGAAGAGCAGGGGCACCATCATCACCATCACTAAGTACAGTGATGATGGGTCTTGTGGGCGCTAGAGATCGATCCGCAGGGATAGGTCGATAGCGCGCAGGTGCTTGGTCAGGCTACCGGAAGAGATATAGTCCACTTCCAGTTCAGCTAACTGAGCGATGCGATCCCGGTCGACACTGCCGGAAAGCTCAATTTTGGCTTTGCCTTTGGCCAGCTTCAGGGCCGTTCTAGTGTCTTCATCATTGAATTCGTCGAGCATAATCACGTCCACACCGACGGCGAGCGCCTGCTCCAGCTCTTCAATATTTTCCACTTCGACTTCAATCAGGGCTTCCGGCTTGATCACTCGCGCTTGGGCGACGGCGTGTTCAATGCCACCGGCGGCGAAGATATGGTTCTCTTTGATCAGGAAGGCGTCGTAAAGACCGATGCGGTGATTGTGGCAGCCACCGCAAAGTACGGCGTACTTCTGTGCGCTGCGCAGACCGGGAATGGTCTTGCGCGTGTCGAGAATCTTCACCTCAGTGCCTTCAGCTCGCGCGGCGAACTCCGCCGCGGTTGTGGCAGTACCGGATAAGGTTTGCAGGAAATTCAGTGCGGCGCGCTCGCCGGTCAGGATAGCGCGGGCATTGCCTTCCAGTTCAAAAATAACGGCGTTGGCGCTGATGCGGTCGCCGTCCTCGAAGTGCCAGGTGAGGACGAGTTCCGGGTCCAGGGTGTGGAATACAGCCTCTACCCAGGCGCGACCACTCAGAGTGCAATCTTCGCGGGTGATTACCCGGGCCCGCGCATTGCGGTCCTCTGGGATCAGCTGGGCGGTGATATCGCCACTACCAATATCTTCTTCCAGGGCCACCTGAACTGAGCGTTGCAGGTCGGCAGTGATATTGGGAATAGCCGTGTCTTGTGGTCGCATTGGGAAACCTCGAAATTAACGCCGGCGCAGTTTACCAAAACACTCGGGGTTTTGACTGCTCAACTCAGTCATTGGCAAGTAGCAGTTGGCTCTGCGAATAGCTGTGACAAGTGTCTCAAATATGTCGCAGAACTGTGTAAAACAGTCCTATAACGCGAGTAGAATGACTGAAGAGTTAGGCTTGATCGCAGCCTGAATTGTTTCAGAGCAGGGCCGGTAAACGCTGTTCTCTCGCGGTCAAAACTTGAGTGAAATCAAGAACTTCGGCAGATTTTTCGCGCATGATCGCGGCGGGATTTCAACAGTTTGGGAATGTGGTTATCGGGGAATTGAAAGTATCCGTTTCCGCTTGGGAGACCACTTTTCCAATTACTAATTTTTGCTTTTGGCCTCAGCGCTACAAGTCGGACAGCATTCGAAGGACTTCTTGGAAATGAGTGAATCCAGAAAGGTAGTTTCCCTCTCAGAGAAAAGTGGAGCGCGCAATATTTCTGCATCAGGTAAGCCCGCTGTTCTGCCCGCCGCAGTGACAATGCTGAAAGAAAAAGCGACGGCACAATTGCTGGAGCGGATAAAAACGCTTTTCGGAAAAGTAGATGATTCCCTGTTTGCCATGGCTGAGCGAGCCCATGGCCAGGAAGAGCAGGATGGCCTTTTCCAGGCTTTGCGCTTACTTCGTGTGGAGCGCCGCAATATAGCCGAACAATTTATTAAGAATGTCTCTCGCGCTTTTCAGATACGCGAAGAAGAGAAATCAGAAAGTAGTTTCGCTTCGGATAACCTGTCGCTGGTTCACAATGATGACCTGGAGCAACTAGTAGCTGCCGACACCATGGTGGCTACAGCCAAGCGCGATTTTGCAGAGCCCCTCACCGAGTTGTGTATGAGGCTCGATACGCTCTACGCCGTTAAGGTGTATGACAAGAATAATCCTCTGGGTCCAGACGTAATCTGCGATGCTTTCGTAGAGGCAAACCAGGACCTGGATCTTCACATCCGCGCCCGCCTCACCCTGCTTAAAAAATTCGAGCAGGTAGTTATGTTGCAACTGCGCGACTTCTATGAATTCTGCAATCAGCTACTCGTAGAGCAGGGCGTATTGCCGTCGCTGCGTGAACAGCAGCGCGTAGCCAGGCAGCGCTCTGCCTACAACGGCGCTCCCGCTCCCATTGCCAATGCACCGACTGGTGGGCCCAGCGGTGTTACGGCTGGTGGCCAACCTGGGCAAGGTGGCGTTGCCGCTACCGGACACTTTCCTCCAGGGCTGGTACCCGCTGCGGCAGGCGTTACACCGATGCCCGCTGGGGATCTTCTTTCCCACTTGGGAGCACTGCAAAGTGGAAGCCACTATCAGGGTGGTAGTGCGGTACAGCTGCTAAATGTGGGCGAGTTGCTACAGCAGCGGCTGGTGGACTCTAACCAGGCGGCCTCACTGGCAAAAGTCGATAGTGATGTGATCAAGCTGGTGGAGATGCTGTTCTCCTTTATCCTGGAAGATCGTAGCCTCGCTACCCAGATTAAATCCCTTTTAGGTCGATTGCAGTTGCCACTATTGAAAGTGGCCATTGCGGATAAATCATTTTTCAGTAAAGGCGGTCATCCGGCACGTAAACTGCTCAACGAGTTGGCCGATGCGGCTACCGGGTGGCAGGCAGGGGATAACTACGAATCCGATCCCCTGTACAAAGAGATATCCCAAATTGTTGAGCGCGTGCTTAACGAGTTTGATCGGGACATCAACATCTTTGCCGTTTTGCTGGAATCACTGCGGGAATTTATCGTCCGCGAACGCAAGCGCGCTGAGATGCTGGAGCGTCGCGTTGTAGATGAAGCGGATGGCCGTGCCAAGACCCAAGCTGCCCGAGCGCGGGTAGCTGCGGTGATGGATGCCTTGGTTGCAGAGAGAGACCTGCCGCAGGTTGTACAGGATTGGCTGAATAAAGTCTGGAACAATGTGCTGTTCCTGACTTGTGTCAAAGAGGGCACAGAGAGTGATGCCTGGAACCGCGATGTGCGCACTGCCAGAGACCTTGTGTGGAGTGTCCAGGCGCCAATGCCCGATTCCCGCAAGCAGTTATTAAGCTTACTGCCTGTTTTGCAGGAGAGATTGCGCGAGGGAATTGAGGCGCTTTCCTATAATGCTTTCGAAGCGCGCACTCTTTTCTCCGGCCTTAAAGAAGTTTATCGCGAGCGCTTTGCCCTGGCCCAGCAATTGGCGGAGCAGCGTGAGCGTGAAGTGGCAGAGCAGGTTGCCCGCGAAGTGCGCGCAGCGACATCTGCTGAGCCGACGTCTGTTGTTGCTGATAATGTTGCTGACAAGCCAGTTGCCCCTGTCGTGGAACAGGAAACTGCTGCTGATGGCGGACCCGCTGGTGTTACTGAAGCTACGGTTGCCGTGACTGAAGCGGTAATTGCTGAAGCTGTGGTTACCCAGGAAGTGATTACAGACACTGCCGAAGTCCAACTTCCAGGCGAGCCAGCTGAAGTTACTGTTGAAGCTGTCCAAGCCGAACCCCAAGAAGTGGCGGTGCCGCAGATGGAAGAGCTTGAGCAGGCAGTTGCTGAAGCAGAGGTGGCTGCACCGGAGCAGGATGGACTGGCCCCCCTTGACGAAAATGATCCCCACTGGCAGATGACCTTCCGCCTGGCACAGGGCAGTTGGTTCGAGCTGAAGCGCTCTGAGGACGAGCAGTTCCGTTGTCGTCTGGCGGCGGTAATTCGCGATATCGACCAATTTATCTTCGTTAATCGCAACGGCGCTAAGGTTGCCGAGTTTGCTCGTCTGGAGCTGGCCCACGCCCTGCGTTCGGCACAGCTTATGCCACTGGATGATGGTATGTTGTTTGAGCGGGCGCTGCAGTCCGTGATTGGTAATGTGCGCAAGAAGCGCAGTGAGCAGCGCTAATTTTCGGGAAACTAACGAGCGGACGTTGAGTATTTTGCAAGGATATTCAGTGGCCAGTGGTTTTCCGCAAGTTATGTCGCGATACTGCTCCGATCAGATTGGCATATCGATCAACGCTTCCATAGAATGGTAACTGCTGAAGCCTCGGGCGATACCGGGGCTATCAATAGGTTGCAGCGGAGATCGCAGATTGAAATATCAAGTGGAGTCTGGCTGGTTGGCGGGCGCGCGCCGGGTTCCGAGTCCTCATTGCAATAGCCGCCCGGAAGACTGTGCGGTGGATCTATTGGTGATTCACAGTATCAGCTTGCCGCCCGGACAATATGGCGGCCCCTACATTGATGCCTTTTTCCTGGGGCAGTTGGATATCGATGCGCACCCCTATTTTGCCGATATTGCTGCATTACAGGTGTCTGCGCATATTTTGATCGACCGCGATGGCCTGGTAACGCAATACGTTCCCCTGGATCGGCGTGCCTGGCATGCGGGCAAGTCTGAGTTTAAAGGCCGTACCAACTGCAATGATTTTTCGATTGGCATTGAGCTGGAGGGGTTGGATACCGATATATATACCGATGCTCAATATCATGCTCTCGCCGAGGTGAGTGCAGCGATTATGCAGGCATACCCCTCCATTGATATCGATAGAATCGCCAGTCACTCTGATATTGCCCCCGGCCGAAAATTGGACCCGGGTCCGGGTTTTGACTGGGAGCGCTACCTCAATAAGCTAAAAGAAATCGTTTGATCCCCAGTAGCGAACCTCAAAAGTGGGACGGCCTCTAGTAAACAAGAGTCGCAGCACGATTTTGATAACTGAAACAGTCTCGGATTATTTATGACTCTGTTAATTGTTCTGATCACCGTTGCCCTGGTGCAAATCTGGGGTTCAGGGGCCCCGTTACATCGCGATGGTTGGTTCAGTCGCTGGGGCCAGTATTTACAGGCGTTGCCCAGTATTAATGGCAATAGTGGTCTGCTGCTTGGTGTCACTATCCTGGTTCCAGTATTGATCTCTGCGATTGTGATGGCGCTGGCAGAGGGCGCAGCGGGCGGCCTGGGCTACTTGCTGTTGGGGGTGCCATTGCTGCTCTATTGTCTCGGTCGCGGCAACTTCAACGAAATTGTCGCGAATTACCTGCGTAATTGGTACAGCGGAGACTTTGAAGGTGCTAACAAGGCGGCAGCTCCGATTTTGCGCGAGTTACACGAAGCGCCCTCCGATGATACTTGCTTGCATGAGCAGGTATTTCGCGGCGCAGCCTATTGTGCCTTTGAGAGACTCTTTGCCGTATTGTTTTGGTTTATTCTGCTGGGTATCCCCGGGGCAGTACTCTTCCGCTTGAGTGCTCTATATGCTGAAAATACCCGGGGCTCCTCCGAGGAAGCGACTGCGGCGCGCTGGTTGTGGTTACTGGAATGGTTGCCGGTCCGTGTGATGGGACTGAGCTTTGCCATTGTGGGCAATTTTGCCGGTTGTTACCGCGCTTGGCGCCGGGTGTTGATGTGTCGTGAAAGCCAAACCGATCAAGTTCTTGAGGCTTACCTGGAAGGGGCTCTTGGCGGTATTGATGCCAGCGAGTGCAGTGGCGGTTCCGACCTGTCGCAAATGCAGCGCCAAAGCGGTGCCGAGATTGAGGGGCTGCAGGCACTGCTTTCCAGAACCTTGCTTCTGTGGATAACTGGTTTAGCCCTTCTGGTTTTGTTTATCTGATAGCCAAAACAATCGCCTCTGAGCTACTTAGTGTGCTCCGGGGCGGCTGCTGAGCTTGTCGTCATTTTCAAAATTTTATTTCCTCTCTATATTGACTTATCCCCGCCTTCCTACGAAATTGCGCGCCCCAGCTGCCGGACTTCGGCGCTTTGCCATACCAATAAAGCGGAGCTAGCCATTGCCTGTGACGGCTTATACTCATTGAAGGAAGTAGGGTTTGGAAGTTTCGGTACTGGAACCGCAGATGTTGTCAGATCTGGCTACAGCAAACGATTGGAATGCAGCCACATTAGTGGCGGGGTTGCGAACCTATTTTCGCAGTGGTAGCACTGCCGAAATAAGTTGGCGGCGCAGGCAACTGTGTCAACTGCGCAAGATGATCTCCGAGAACGAGGCACATTTTGTCCAAGCCCTTCACGATGATTTGCGCAAAGCTCCCCAGGAAAGCTACCTCACTGAAATTTCATTTCTCTACAACGATATCGATCACACCCTGAAGTCCCTGAAGAAATGGGTGCGCCCGCGCAAGGTCCAATCGCCGATGATGACCCAGCCGGCCAAGAGCTATGTGCAACCGGAGCCGCTGGGTGTTGTGCTGATTATCGGTGCCTGGAATTATCCGCTGCAATTATTGTTATCGCCGCTGGTACCGGCGATTGCCGCCGGCAATTGTGCGGTGGTAAAGCCCTCTGAGTTATCCCCCGCAACCTCCCGGTTAATCGCAGAATTATTACCGCGTTATCTCGACAACGATGCCTTTGCGTGTGTCGAAGGTGGTGTGGCAGAAACCACGGCGCTGCTGGAGCAGCGTTGGGACCATATTATGTACACCGGCGGTGGCCGGGTCGGCAAAATCATAATGAGTGCGGCGGCTAAATACCTGACTCCGGTAACCCTGGAACTCGGCGGAAAGAGCCCTTGTATTGTTGCCGATGATGCCAACTTGGAAGTGGCTGCACGGCGAATTGCCTGGGGTAAATTTACCAATGCGGGGCAGACTTGTATCGCCCCGGATTATGTTCTTTGTAGTCGGCGGACAGCCGATCGGCTCACCCCCATGTTGCAGCGGGTGCTCTGGGAAATGTATGGGGAGCATCCGCGGGAATCTGCCGACTATGGGCGCATTATTAACAGCCAGCACACCCTTCGCCTGTCGGATTACCTGGGGGATGGAGAGGTGGTATTTGGCGGTGAAGTCGATGTGGATGACTGCTATATGGCGCCCACCATAATGCGCAACGTCAATCTCTCTGCGGGAGTTATGCAGGAGGAGATCTTTGGCCCGATACTCCCCATTATTGAACTGGATGATTTCTCCAAAGCGGAGGAGTTTGTCAATGAGCGAGAGAAGCCCCTGGCCCTGTATGTATTTACCCAGGATGAAGCATTGGCGGATCGGATTCTATCCCGTTGCAGCTCCGGCAACGCCTGCGTGAATGACTGCATGATGTTTATGCTGGCCCAGGACCTGCCTTTTGGAGGCGTTGGTGCCAGCGGTATGGGGTCCTACCATGGAGAGCATGGCTTCCGCACTTTCAGTCATTACAAGGCCGTAATGCGGCGCAGAAATATCCTCGATATCGATATACGATATGCACCCTTCAACGACAGGAAAATGAAATTCCTGCGTATGCTCAGCAAATAATTCCTTATCGACAGGCATGGTTTTCCACTGTGCCTGCTCCGTAGAACACTGGATGTTATCGGCGGTGGATAAGCTGGATTATTCCCATGTAGTCGAAAAGGATAACAGTGTTATGCCCCTGGATCGCAACGAGATACCTGCCAGTGAGGATGTATTTAGTGCCGCTCAAAATATTGCAGGCATGGTACACGAGACCCCTCTGCTCAGCTCTCGGCAGCTGAACGAGCTGACGGGCGCCAATTTGTGGTTTAAGTGTGAGCACTTGCAGAAAGTGGGTGCCTTTAAAGCGCGGGGCGCGGCTAATGCGCTTTCGCTGCTCCCGGACGGGGTCGAGGAAGTTGCCACCCATTCGTCCGGTAATCACGGTGCGGCGCTCGCCTGGGCAGCAGCCCAGCGGGGATTGGCCTGTACGGTGGTGATGCCCGAAACGGCTCCCAAGACAAAACGCATGGCGGTTGAGGGGTATGGCGCGAAGGTAGTGACTTCGGGCCCCAGCCTGGCTGATCGCGAATCCACTTTGGCAAAGGTACTTGAGGAAACCGGTGCGCACGAAGTCCCGCCCTATGACGATAAGCGCATTATTGCTGGGCAGGGCACTGTAGCCATGGAAGTGCTCAAGCAGAGCCGCGAACAGGGCTTTGCTCCAGACGTTATTGTGGCGCCAGTGGGAGGCGGTGGACTTTTGTCCGGCGTGGGATTGGCTATGGCTGCACTTGCCCCCGATATCCTGGTAATTGGTGCGGAACCCGCCGGAGCGGATGATGCCCAGCGTTCACTGCGCGGTGGCGTTCATATCACCACACAACAGCCTGATACGATCGCCGATGGTCTGCGCACAACATTGGGCGGCAAAAATTACGCCGTTATTGAGCGCACGGTGCGGGATATTGTGACGGTCAGTGAAGCTGGTATCGTCAATGCGATGCGGCTATTGTGGACGCGAACCAAACAGCTGGTAGAACCGTCGGCTGCGGTGGGTCTCGCTGCGATCATTGAGCACAGCGCGCGCTTTCGCAATAAGAATGTCGTGGTTGTTCTGACCGGCGGAAATATGGATCTGGACAAAGTGGGCCCACTGCTGTCCAGTGAAGAAAACTAAAAGGGGAGCTGGGATATGAGTCATTTATTGAAAAAGGACGGCCGGGGTTTGGCCGGGCTGCTTTGTGTTGCTGCGCTGTCGCTGACTGGAACCAACGCGATTGCTGAGAAGCTGACACTGTCATCCAGCTCCCTGCAAGCTGGAAAGAAAATGCCCATGGCTCATGTTTATGGCAGCTGCGGCGGTGAGAACCTGTCTCCCCAATTGAGCTGGAGTGGGGCACCGGAGGGCACAAAGAGTTTTGCTATTACCGCTTACGATCCCGACGCACCCACCGGTAGTGGTTGGTGGCACTGGGTGGTATTTAATATCCCAGTTGATACGACCAATCTGCCGGAAGGGGCCGGTGACCTGAAGAACGGCCTGATTCCAGAAGCAGTGCAGGGGCGCAATGATTATGGTAATTCCGGTTACGGTGGTGCCTGCCCGCCCAAGGGGCACGGGGATCATCGCTATCGTTTTCGTGTCTATGCCTTGAAAGTGGAATCCCTGCCGCTGGATGAAAACACTTCTCCTGCTAAAGTTGGCTTCAATATCAATGCCAATAAGTTGGCCGAAGCGGAGCTGGAAGTTTTGTGGGGCCACTGAGTAAATAAATTAATCTAATCCCGCTGCACGGTGATCGCTGTTGCGGCGGCTCAGGCTCTGGAGGCCCGCGCTTGACCAACTCACAAAAGCAAATGACATGGGGGCAAGCGCTGGCCGCTTATTTGAAGCCCCGTGTACTCACCATGTTTTTCCTCGGCTTTTCCGCCGGCCTCCCATTACTGCTGGTTTTCTCTACCTTGACTGCCTGGCTGCGGGACTACGGTGTCAGCCGTACCGCCATCGGGTTTTTTGCCTGGGTGGGGATCACCTTTTCGATCAAGGTTCTCTGGGCCCCTATTGTCGATCAGCTGCGTCTGCCTTTTTTCACGGACAAATTGGGCAAGCGTCGGGGCTGGATGCTGGTATCCCAAATCGGGATAGCGATTGGCCTGATAGGTATGGCCAGTGTAAATCCCCAGCTCTCCCTGATGCACGTAGCCCTACTGGCCCTGTGGGTCGCTTTCTGTTCGGCCTCTCAAGATGTGGCGATTGATGCCTATCGAATTGAGGCCATGGATGACGACTATCAGGGCGCTATGGCTGCCAATTATGTATTTGGCTATCGGGTGGCAATGCTGATAGCTGGAGCGGGCGCCCTGTTTATTGCGGATATCTTTAGCTGGTCCGGTGCTTATCTTGCGATGGCTGGATTGATGGGCGTGGGCCTGATTACCACCTTGATTATTGCCGAGCCCGATCACAGCAAGGTAAACAAAGAAGCCGATGAGCTGCAAAGCGAGTGGGCCCAGCGCCTGTTGGGCAAGGGGGAACATGGTCGCATGAAGCAGTGGTTTATTCGCGCCGTGGCCTGCCCCTTTATCGAGTTTTTCCAGCGCAATGGCCGCTTCGCAATCATTCTGTTGGTGTTTATCGGTATTTTCCGTTTAAGTGATATTGCGATGGGGGTGATGGCCAATCCCTTCTATTTGGATCTGGGCTTTACCAAAACGGAAATTGCTGAAATCAGTAAGCTGTTTGGCTTCTTCTGTACCATTATCGGTTCCTTTCTAGGTGGGCTGTTAGTGGTGCGATACGGTGTTGTGCGTCCGCTGATACTGGGTTCGGTTATGGTCGCCTGTACCAACCTGTTATTTGCCCAGCTCGCTGTGATCGGTCCCGATAAAGCCTGGTTGGCGCTGGTAATTAGTGCGGACAACATCAGTGGAGGAATTGCCAATGCGATACTGATCGCGTTTCTCTCCAGTCTTGCCAATAAAGCTTATACCGCCACTCAATATGCTTTGTTTAGCTCCCTGATGACCTTGCCGGGGAAATTTATCAGTGGTTTTTCCGGCATAGTGGTGGATGCTCAGGGTTATGCCTACTTCTTTATTTATGCGGCGCTTATGGGAATTCCAGCCATTGCGCTGTCCATTTATTTTTGGCGCCGCGAGCAGCGCGACTGGCCGGGAGAAGAAGTTCAGCCGGGAGCGGGCACTACCTAAGGTTTACAGGGATGCTATTTCCTCTCTAAGAGTACACCCCGAATTCAGCTCTTTTCTAAATCCCTATGTCATATCAAAACTCTTCGCCGGGCATTCTGCCCGGCTTGTGTCTATGGTGGTTGTAAAGGTGAAACCCACCCCTCCATAGACTCGCCCTTATGTTTGATTGTGTGTCTGTTGCCTGTCGGGTCGGGTATCACTGGTAGACGATGCTCAGCGAATAAAAGCGACAAACTATGGCCCACGAAACCATCCGGGAGGCGGTGTTTAATCGGCGTATGCTGATTTGTATTGGCACCGGTTTCTCTTCGGGGATGCCTCTTTTTGTATTGATACAGTTGGTGCCCGCTTGGCTGCGTACCGAGGGTGTAGACCTGGCCACTATCGGTATTTTTGCATTGCTGGGGTTGCCTTATACGTGGAAATTTATCTGGTCTCCGCTGATGGAGCGCTATGCATTCCCGATGCTCGGCCGCCGGCGGGGCTGGATGTTGGTAATGCAGCTGTTGCTGATAGTTTCCATTGGCGTCCTGGGGATGTTCAGTCCCCAGTTTGATATCTGGTCAATTGCCGCAATTTGCTTTGCTGTGGCATTTTTCAGTGCCAGCCAGGATATAGTCCTGGATGCTTTCCGAAGGGAGATTTTGCCGGACCAGGAGTTGGGACTGGGCAATTCCTTCCACGCCAACGCCTATCGTATTTCCGGCTTGATCCCTGGCTCCCTCAGCTTGATTCTGTCGGATCACCTGGCCTGGGACCAGGTGTTTATGATTACTGCGGCCTTTATGTTGATTGCCGTCTTTATGACATTGATGGTCGCTGAGCCGGAACATCCAGCAGCTCGCCCTAATTCTCTGCGGGAAGCCATTGTTTTACCCTTCGTCGAATTCTTTAATCGCAATGGTGTAAAACAGGCGGTGCTCGTACTGGCCTTTATGTTTTTGTACAAGCTCGGCGATAGCATGGCCACAGCACTGGCGACGCCCTACTACCTGGATATGGGATATTCCAATACGGATATTGGCATAGTGGCGAAGAATGCCGGTTTGTGGCCTGCGGTAATTGGCGGTTTCTTTGGCGGCTTATTAATTGTAAAGATCGGGATTAATAAGTGCTTGTGGATTTTTGGTGTGGTACAGCTGGTTTCAATATTCGGATTTATGATTTTGTCTGAAGTGAATGGCGAGCTGGTGGGCACTCCAGATTTCAATCCTAGCCTCTGGCTATTGGCGATAGTAATTGCCTTTGAGTATCTCGGGGTGGGGTTGGGGACAGCGGTGTTTATTGCATTTATCGCCCGAACTACCAGCAAGTTGCACACCGCGACTCAATTTGCCTTGTTTACTGCCTTGACCTCGCTCCCGCGCACCTTCGCCAATGCTTCCACCGGCTATTTGGTGGAGGGAATGGGGTGGACACATTTCTTTCTCCTGTGTGCCGCCCTGGCGGTTCCCGGGATGATCCTGCTGTTTTGGGTTGCGCCCTGGGGGGCAGATGAGGTTGCGTAGTTTGTCTTCAGCGGCGGCTAAGGTTTCCAGCGGTATTTACTCATATCCACCCGTCCTTTCAACAATGTAACGCCCTCGCTTTCAAGTCTCTTACGCTGGTGGCTGGCGCCGGGCTCTGGCAGGGAGATGCGCCCCTGGGCGTTGATAACTCGGTGCCAGGGGAGCTTGGTGCCCCTGGGCAACTTACGCAGGGTCTGACCGGCAAGTCTAGCGGCACGTGGGTAGCCTGCCATCTCAGCCAAGTCTCCATAAGTCACAACCCGGCCCTTGGGGATGGCTGCCAAAGCTTGGCATATTCTTTCCAGGGAGTTCTGTTTTTCCATAAAAAGCTCAAACTGTCGGCGAAATACGCCAATTAGGCGCACTTTTTTACTTTGTAATCTTGTGAATCTGAGATTTTTATTCGCCATTTATGGATACTTTACCAGCTTGTAAGGTCACAGTCAGACCTGCGTAAAAGCGGCTACTTTGATGGCGTGCCACATGATTCTAGTTATGGCATTATGGTGCGATTACTACGGCTGTTTGCGCCTTTCACACACCTAAAAATCCAAGGTTTCTTAGTGGTTTTATCGACACGACTCCCCAGGTTCTTTGTACGAACTCTCCTGTTTATTGCGCCCTTCCAGGCCTATGCCGGTGTGCTGACTCTGGAAAATGGCGATCGCATTCAAGGTGATTTGGTGCTTGTGGAGAAGGATCAGGTTACTTGGAAATCAGAGACCTTTGGTGAAGTTAAAGTCGACAAATCCAAGGTAGTGTCAATGGATGTCGATACCGATATCAAAATTGCCGGCAGGGATGAACCTTGTACCTTGGCTGGCCACCGCGAAGAGCGTTGGGAAGTGTACTGTGCTGAGGGGCGCGGTTGGCTGATCGACTTCCCCGGTATTGAGCGGGCAGAACCCTACAGCACATTTACCACCAGTCCGGTGTTGTTCAGCGGTGATGTAACTGCTGGAGGCGTATTCGAAAGCGGTAACCGCGAGCGCGAAGACCTCGACGTCAACATCAACTTAGATATCCGTCATAACGATTTTCAGCACCTGATGGGGGCGGTGTACCAAAACCAGGAGAGTGAAGAAGACGGCGATCTGGAAAAGTACCAGCTCAACTATGATCTTCGCTGGATCTTTTCTGAAAATTGGTTTGCTGCAGCCAACAGTGAGTTGGAAAGAGAAGAAGCACAGAACCTGGATCTGGGAACCACTCTCGGTCTCGGTATGGGTTATCTGTTTTACGACACAAGCAAAACCACCTTCTCCCTCGAAGGAGGTGTGAGTAGCCTGCAAGAGAGTTTTATTGACGAGGAGTTGAGTGAAGGCCAGGACGAGCGTTATGTCGCCGGTCGAATCGCACTTAACTACCGCTACAAGTTTTCCCTTGGGCCGGAAATTTATTTCGACCAGGAAACCTTACAATCCTTTGATCACAGTAACGATTACGAAGCTAATGCCAAATTGGGGGTGCGAACTCCTTTGGTTGAAGGCGTGCTGATGGAAATCGGTTACGAGTGGCAGTACGACAATACGCCCTCCCTGGAAAGTGAAAAAGAAGATACCAAAGTGACCGTTGGCGTAGGTTACGAATGGTAATTCCCCCTTTAGCCTGCATAGGGCAGGTTTGAAGGCAGTCATAAACGATAAATCTAAAAAACGAGCGACGACGAGGAGTTTAATATGCAGATCGCTGACAGTATTGTTGCGATTACCGGTGCGGGCCAGGGTTTGGGCCGAGCGATGGCCGAGTATTTGGCCGCACGGGGCGCGCGCCTGGCCCTGATCGATGTTAATGAAGAAGGCCTGAAAGAGAGTGTCGCTGCTTGTGAAAAACTCGGTGCTGAGGCTCGCAGCTACTTGATCAATGTTGCTGATGAAGAAGCGGTAGATTCCGGGTTTGCAAAAATTGCAGCGGACTTTGGTGGGCTTCAGGTGCTGATTAATAATGCCGGCATTATGCGCGATGGCATGTTGCTCAAGTGCAAAGATGGCAAAGTGACTGATCGTATGTCCCTGGCTCAGTGGCAGTCGGTGATCGATGTGAACCTCACCGGTGTATTCCTTTGCGGCCGCGCTGCTGCGGGCATTATGGCGGAAAGCGGCAAGGGTGGGGTGATGATCAATATCTCCAGTCTGTCCCGTGCGGGCAATATGGGGCAGACCAACTACTCTGCCAGTAAAGCAGGTGTTGCCGCGATGACAGTATCCTGGGCACGCGAACTCGCACGCTACGGTGTGCGTGTTGCCGGAATTGCCCCAGGCTTTATAGGCACCGATATGGTTGCACAGATGCGCCCGGAAATTCTCGAGAGCTTGGTAAAACAAGTACCTCTGCGCAGGTTGGGTGAGCAGGATGAGATCGCTTCGACAGTAGCGTTTATCCTGGAGAATGACTATGTTACCGGTCGCGTGATGGATATAGATGGCGGAGCGCGCCTGTAAGTTTCTCTGTATCCGAACATAAAAAGGGTGAACAAAGTTCACCCTTTTTTGTTTCTGCAATTAGTGCAGGGGCTAAACCAACCTCAGCTTAACCGGGTGACACCGTCGGTGCGGAACCTCGAGAACATAAACTGCCACAGTTGTAGAGTTCGCACCCGAAAGCCACCTGCGCAGGCAAGCAGGTAGTAGCGCCACATTCTGTAGAAGCGCTGGCCATAGCGATCGGCAAAGTGCGGCCAATTTTTCTCGAAGTTTTCATGCCAGGCCATTAGTGTTTTATCGTAGTAATAGCCGAAGTTGTGTACGTCTTCACATACTAAGAGGCGATCGGCAGCATCCCCTATTTGCCCCAATGAAGGCACTTCACCACCGGGAAAAATATATTTTTCTGTCCATAAGTCAGTGGAGGAACTACGAATATTGTTACCGATAGTGTGCAGCAGCATTAGTCCATCTTTATCCAGGCAGCGTTGAGCTACCTGCATGAAGGTGCGATAGTTCTTATGCCCTACATGTTCAAACATCCCCACACTGGCAATTCGATCGAAAGGTTCATTTAAGTCACGGTAATCCATCAGCTTCACGGTAATGGGCAGGTCGTTATAGCGCTCTGCTACATAGGCACGCTGTTCCCGGGAGATGGTGATACCGACACACTCCACCTGGTATTTCTGCGCTGCATAGCTGACCAGGCTGCCCCACCCGCAACCGATGTCCAGCAGGCGCATACCAGGCTTCAGCTCCAGTTTTCGGCAGATCAGATCAAGTTTTGCCTCTTGGGCTTCATCCAGGGTTGTTGCGTCTTTCCAATAACCACAACTGTAGGTGAGACGGGAATCGAGCATGGCGCTGTAGAACTCGTTGCCCAAATCGTAGTGCTGTACGCCTACATTGAATGAGCGGCTTTTACTTTGTAAGTTCAGCAAGTTGCTGCGTATAGTTCGCCATAAGTAGCGCCAGTTTTTTAAATTGAGGTGTAGCTCTGCAGACAGTAGCCGTTGCATGAACTGGTCCAAAGCCTGCACGTCCCAGTCGCCGCGCATATACGTCTCGCCCAGCCCCAGGCTGTGCCGAGCGATGATCTCATCCAGGGCTGCTTCCCGGTTGAGTTGTAGATCCCAGGGCCTCTCCCCATTAATTTGAATGTCCGCTTTTGCTAAAATATCGTCCACTAAATGGCGGCTACGCCCGATAGCTGGCACTTCTATCGCATCCTGCTGCTCGCTTGCCATTCAATCCTCCCTATCTCCAGTTTTCGTGGGGTTGAATAAGGCGCCCTTGAATAATTTGCCTCCCCACTCCATTTACTACAGCATATTGAAAAAACCGTGATCGCCCCGGCTCTCTGCGAAGCTGGTTAACTAGGAATTCCCGCAATGCGCCCATTACTACTTCTATTTATAGCTCTACCTGTACTCGAAATGTGGGTGTTGATTGCCGTAGGCAGTGAAATTGGCGCCCTGCCAACGATCGGTCTGGTTATTTTGACCGCAGTGGTAGGAGTGACACTGCTTCGCCGCCAGGGAATCTCTACCCTTATGCGGGCCCAGGAGAAGATGGAAGCCGGAAATATTCCCGCCAAAGAGATGGTTGAAGGGATATTCCTCGCTGTAGGCGGTGTGTTGTTACTCACTCCGGGCTTTATTACCGACTTCTTCGGCTTTATCTGCCTGATACCGGGGCTCAGGAACCTGTTGCTCGGTTTTATCCTTCGCCATGTAAAAGTGGTTCCCCCGCAGCACTTCAATCAGTCGCCAAATCACAAGCGTGGCGATGACATTATTGAGGGGGAGTATTCGAAAGATGAGAAGCGCCCCGGAGAGAGTCAACACTCCGTTGAAGATAAGCGTCCCAAGTCCTGATTGGGTTAAAAAACATACAAAATGTCAGTGATGAGAATTTGCTTTGCAGTTTTTTCACCTGATGGTGTTGAAATCCTTATTCCCGCCCATAGATAGGGTTCAACTGAGAATTAAGCCCCGCCTCTGGGGATCAGAGAGGGGTGAGGTTACCGGCCCAAAGGGCCAGTGCCGCCCATGTTGGAAACCTTTAAAACGACTCAATGGAGAACTTATCCATGAAAATTCGTCCTTTACACGACCGCGTCGTAGTACGCCGTAAGGAAGAAGAAGCGATGTCAGCTGGCGGTATCGTGCTGCCAGGCGCTGCCAAAGAAAAGCCGAACCAAGGTGAAGTGGTAGCCGTGGGTGAGGGCAAGCAGCTGGACAATGGCGACGTTCGCGCACTGTCTGTGAAGGTAGGTGACACTGTTGTTTTCGGTCGCTATGCCGACAGCAATACCCTCAAGGTGGAAGGCGAAGAGCTGATCATCATGAGCGAAGGTGATATCTACGGCGTGTTGGAAGGCTAAGGCCAGCCTTTAACTTTACTCGCAAAAAGAATTTGAGGAATAAGAATCATGGCAGCTAAAGACGTAATTTTTGGTGACGACGCTCGTCAGAAAATGCTGAAAGGCGTAAACATCCTGGCAGACGCTGTAAAAACTACCCTGGGTCCTAAAGGCCGCAACGTAGTTCTGGACAAGTCCTTCGGCGCTCCTACCGTAACCAAAGACGGTGTTTCCGTAGCGAAAGAAATCGAGCTGAGCGACAAGTTCGAAAACATGGGCGCACAGATGGTTAAAGAAGTTGCTTCCAAAGCTTCTGACACCGCTGGTGACGGCACCACCACCGCTACCGTTCTGGCCCAGGCTATCGTAACTGAAGGCCTGAAATCCGTAGCCGCTGGCTTCAACCCAATGGACCTGAAGCGCGGTATCGACAAAGCGGTAACCGCAGCTGTTGACCACATTGCTGGCCTGTCCACTCCTTGTGCTGATACCAAGTCTATCGCTCAGGTAGGTACTATCTCCGCTAACAGCGACGAGAGCGTTGGTACCATCATCGCTGAAGCCATGGAAAAAGTTGGCAAAGAAGGCGTTATCACTGTTGAAGAAGGTTCCGGCCTGGAAAACGAGCTGGACGTAGTAGAAGGCATGCAGTTCGACCGCGGCTACCTGTCTCCTTACTTCATCACCAACCAAGAGAACATGACTGCCGAGCTGGACAATCCGTTCATCCTGCTGGTAGACAAGAAAATCTCCAACATCCGCGACCTGCTGCCCCTGCTGGAGCAAGTAGCTAAAGCTTCCAAGCCGCTGCTGATCATCGCTGAAGACGTAGAAGGCGAAGCACTGGCAACTCTGGTTGTTAACAGCATGCGCGGCATCGTTAAAGTTGCTGCTGTTAAAGCACCTGGTTTCGGCGACCGTCGTAAAGCCATGCTGCAGGACATCGCTATCCTGACTGGCGGCACCGTGATTTCTGAAGAAGTTGGCCTGGAGCTGGAAGGTACCACTCTGGAGCACCTGGGTACTGCTAAGCGCGTAACCCTGTCCAAAGAAAACACTGTAATCGTTGACGGCGCTGGCAATGTTAAAGACATCGAAGCTCGCGTTAGCCAGATCCGTGCACAGATCGAAGAGTCCTCTTCCGACTACGACAAAGAGAAGCTGCAAGAGCGCGTAGCCAAGCTGGCTGGCGGTGTTGCGGTAATCAAAGTAGGCGCCGCTACTGAAGTGGAAATGAAAGAGAAGAAAGCCCGCGTTGAAGACGCGCTGCACGCTACCCGCGCCGCAGTAGAGGAAGGCGTAGTACCTGGCGGTGGTACCGCTCTGGTTCGCGCTACCCAGGTTATCTCTGTAACTGGCGACAACGAAGACCAGAACCACGGCATCGCAGCAGCCCTGCGCGCTATGGAAATGCCTCTGCGTCAAATCGTTTCCAACGCTGGTGACGAAGCTTCCGTAGTTGTTGACAAGATCAAGCAAGGCGAAGGCAACTTTGGTTACAACGCTGCTACTGGTGAGTACGGCGATATGCTGGAAATGGGTATCCTGGACCCAGCTAAAGTAACCCGCTCTGCTCTGCAAGCGGCAGCTTCTATCGCTGGCCTGATGATTACCACCGAAGCCATGGTTGCAGAAATTCCGGAAGACAAGCCGGCTGCTCCTGACATGAGCGGTATGGGTGGCATGGGCGGTATGGGCGGCATGATGTAAGCCGGCCTTAAGCCTATCTAAAAAGCCCCGCAATTGCGGGGCTTTTTTTTGCCTTGTGGAAAGTGGTTTACTGGGGGCAGATTTATCCATGGTGTGAATTGGTGTAGATGAGAGCACTTAACTGCTGGAACTTGGTGTGATACAGGGCAGCAGCAAAATCGAGTGGAGCAGGGCTGGTAAGTGATGGTGAATCTGACTTAAGTTGAAATAACAAACATAGAATGGAATCGGTGCGGAAATATGGATATCTACGAAATGGTCGAGTCGGGAGATCTGCCAGTACCTGAGTGTGCGAAAACTCTGGGATTTGAGCTAATAAGCTATTCAAGTGAAAAAATGGAGATGAAAGCCCGATTTTTTGCCAAGGAGTCATTCTTAAACCCTGCGGGAACAATACAGGGTGGGTTTCTATGCGCAATGCTCGACGACGTAATGGGTCCTGCACTTGTATTTTCGCTGAATGTTGGTCAGTTTGCTCCGACACTAGAGCTAAAGACTCAATTTGTTCGCCCAGCTAAAGTGGGGCCAGTTGAGGGTGTTGGCAGAGTTGTATCTAGAGGTGGAACTGTCTGCTTTCTTGAAGGAGAGCTTCTTCAAAAGGGGAAACTTATTGCTAGGGCAACCGCTACCGCTTTAATAAATGGACAAAATTTATAAATCCTTGATGAAGGATGTGATGTTTTCTGAGGTAAAAATGAGTTTTGAACAAGGCATATATAGCTCCCCAGAAAGTGAGCTTTGCCCGGAGGGAAATAAGCGGGTTAGGTTGGGGAGCGTTCTTTCTATATTGGGTACTGCTCTTCAAACCCCGATTATTGTGTTCTTTTATTTGGGGATGTTGAGTTTTTGGGAAACTTCTCAGATCGCCCAATCACTTGATACATCCCCTGAAGTAATGGCAGGCATGATGAGCCAATCCCTCTCTAATTTTGTTATAGGAGGTCTATTGTCTGCTCAAGGCTTGTTGATTTCCTGTACTGCTTTGTTTTTATCGTCTTTTCGAGCTAAGTGGTTATTCTGGTATTCTTTAATACTCTCACTGATTTGGATTGGCTCTTTTCCGTTTGGGACATTATTTGGTTTGATATATCTGTTAATAATTTTGATTAAACGAAAATCGTAAATGCAGATTTGATCCATTTTTTATTCTGATTTGTTAAGTGAAGTGAAATAAATGTTAGACACTATTTGGGATTATTTTCAGCAGCGAGAAATCGATGATGCGAGATATCGAGCTCAAAATGCAAAGCAGATGGCCGCTAACCTGGAACTGGAAGTCGGTGATATTCAGGGACGTATAGATACATTAGTGTTGGCGAATCAGGCTATGTGGGAGCTTTTATCGGAAAAATTAGGGGTTACCGAGGCCGAACTTATTGAAAAAATGGGGCAGATTGATCTGCGAGATGGTAAGCGCGATGGAAAAATATCCACTGGTAACCTGAAAGAGTGCCCTTCTTGTGGCCATAAGGTGAGAAAGCAAAGGGCCAATTGTTACTGGTGTGGAACAGAGCTGACTTTATCCAGCCCGTTTATGGACTCAAAGCGGACTGATTAATTTCCCATTTGATGGAAGAACTACCAATATGGTTTTTGGCATACTTGGATAGCCACTTGGCATCATCGGATTCTTAGTTGGCGCCTTCTGATCATATACTGATTTCAAGATTAACGCTTGGGAGACAGATAGATGGAAACGGCACTTATTACTGGGGCCTCTGGTGGCATCGGCCTTGAACTGGCCAGGGTACATGCATCTAAGGGTGGAAACTTGGTTCTGGTTGCTCGGTCTGAAGGGAAGCTTTCAGCACTCAAACAGCAGCTGGAGAAGGAGTTTGGTATCCAGGCAATGGTTATTGCCGAGGACCTTTCTGACCCCATGTCCGCGCAGAGAATTTTTGAGCGAACCCAAAGTGAGGGTGTGGAGATTGGCACTCTAATTAACAATGCGGGTTTTGGTGGTCATGGTCTTTTCCATCAGAGGGATTTGGAAGCTGAGCAGGGTATGATGCAGGTGAATATGGTTTCCCTTACCAATCTCACCCACCTGTATTTAAAGGGGATGGTTGGCCGCAATAGTGGACATATTCTTAATGTTTCATCTACAGCCTCTTTTATTCCCGGCCCTTTACAGGCGGTTTACTACGCAACTAAAGCCTATGTAACTTCATTTAGCCAGGCACTGGCGGAAGAGTTGAAAGGCACAGGTGTAACAGTAACGGCTTTGTGCCCCGGTGCTGTTGCAACAGGGTTTGTGGCCGCTGGTGATCTTCAGGGTGTCGATATTTGGAAAAATGCCCGTTCGGCTGAGTCTGTTGCCAGATGTGGCTATCAGGCAATGGAGCGGGGAGATCTGGTTGCTTTTAATGAGACAGGGCTCAAGTTGTTTCTGAATTGGATAATGCCTTTACTGCCCCGTAAAATGGTACTGAAGTTTTCCCGTCAGACGATGGAAAAGTCTTAATTGCAGGCAGGTCCGGTAATGATCAAACGTGCAGCGAAATTCCTGGTACCTCCCAGCTGGAAGTTGATATTACACGATATGAATATCGATACAGCGCTGGCTTTTGCCTATGCCGGGTTACCTGCGGATCTGTTACAGCGGGAGGCTGTGACACTCTCTCCGGTGGAATATTTCCGTTTTTGGTGTGGTATTGATCGGGCCTCTAAGGATCGGCCATTACCACTTTTACTGGCGGAGCACCTTTCGGCTGAGTCGTTTGACCCTCCCATATTTGCGAGCCTGTGCAGTGCAAATCTGAATCAAGCTCTACTGCGGATACAGCAATACAAACCACTGATCGGTCCCATGGAATTGCACTTGGATATTACTGATGAGTACACCAAGCTCAATTTAGAGTGCTATGGAAGTGATGGGAATATCCCTGAAGCTTTGGGTCTGAGCGAATTAATTTTCTATATCCGCCTGGCTCGGTTGGGAACCCGGGAGGAAATTCAACCATTGGAATTGGCACTACCGCAGCTGCCTGAAGATCAAACGCCGTATCGGGAGTTTTTTGGTTGTTCAATTAAGCAGTCAGACCGGGTGAGAATTTGTTTCTCAGCGCAAGATGCACAAAAGCCATTTCTGACTGCCAATGCCCCTATGTGGGATTTCTTTGAAGGTAAATTGAGTCAACAGCTCAAGGATCTGGATAGCGAAGCCACAATGGGAGAGCGGGTAGGTTCAGTATTGATGGAGTTACTACCGGCCGGTGAGAGTTCTGTCGAAGCGGTGTCTGAACGCTTGGCTATCAGTAAAAGGACTTTGCAGCGGAAACTGGGGGAGGAAAATCAATCCTTCCAGACAGTATTGCAGGGAGTTAGATCAAGTTTGGCTGATCACTACCTCGCCAAATCCAGCCTTCATCTAGGGGAAATTTCTTTTATGCTGGGATTTAAAGAGCCCAATTCATTTATTCGAGCCTACCGGGGCTGGAAAGGAATGACACCATTGCAATACCGGGACTCTATTCACTGAATAGATCCCTTAGTTAAATACCAATGTTTGCATATCACTGTAAATTTTTGTGACCAATTTGAACCAGGAAGTTTGGTTTTAACATTTTAACAGCGATTAATTGGCTGGTCGGTCAGCAATAATTATTCCGTTGTCCGGATTCACTTCCAGAGCCCTCAATTCTCCTCCGTAGACCGCCTGGATTTTCCATCTGCCGCCTACAAATTCGATATGTGTGATGGGGTTGAACCCTAGACCATGCAGTTTCGCTTTAATAGTGGATAAGTCCAAGGCAATGACCGAGGGTTCTGCTCCGTAAAGGTCGGGGCTGTCGTAGATGGGGGCGGGTTTATTGGGATCGAGGCCGGGGGGGATTGGGTTAGTGAGATTGCCAACTAAAGCTATGGCGGTAAGAAAAATCATCTACGGCTCCAAACTGCTAACAAGCCATAGTTTTAGTTTGGACTAGGGATTATCGCAGTGCCAGCGGGCTGTAGTGATTTCGGTCTTACCTGAGCGCGATTATAGCAGCGGATGGCCCGGCTACAGGATGTAGCCGGGCCATAAAAATACTAGCGGGTAAGTTTTAGCATAAAGTCGATAACACGAGTTGAGAGTTTGCCATAGGGAGGCCGCAGTAATTTTAATAGATCGATTGGGCCCTGATAGAAGATGGGGCGAAGTTTAGAGAAGGTCAGAAATCCCTCGTAGCCATGGTAGTGACCCATACCGCTTTCACCAACGCCGCCAAATGGAATATCGTGCTGGCCAACGTGCAGTACACAATTATTTACCGATACGCCTCCGGACATTACTTTGTTGATATATAAATCTTGTAAGGTTTTGTCGTGAGTGTAAGGGTAAATTGCCAGGGGTCTAGGGCGAGCATTAATATAATCAATAACTTCCTCTGGCTTGGAGTAAGTGATAATCGGCAATAGAGGGCCAAAAATCTCACGCTGCATTGCCAGCATCTCGCCGTCTACGTTGCTCAGGATATGTGGGGGAAATTTTCGCAGTTTATTGTCCCTATCCAATTTGCCAGCACTTAAATCTATGGCATTAGCACCCTTAGCCTTGGCGTCATCCAGGGTTGCCCAGATTCGCTGGTAAGATGTGTCGTCGATAATAGAAGTGTAATCCTGGCCATCTAAGTCGGGGTAGCGCTTCTGAACATAATGTTTTGCGTGCTCGATAAACTCTTCAAGATGCTCCTCCGGCAAGAAAAGATAATCCACGTTGACACAGATCTGCCCGGCGTTTACCAGCTTCCAGTAAATTAGCTGCTCGGCGGCTTTCTTAACCGGGTAATCCGGGCCAACAATTGCCGGTGATTTACCACCAAGCTCCAATGTGACTGGAGTCAGGTTTTCTGCGGCGGAGCGCATTACTGCACGGCCTGTATTACTGGATCCGGTAAAAATTAAGTGATCGAATTTAAGGCTGGAAAACACCGGGCCTATTTCATCGGCATCGGGAATAAAAACCAGCTTTTCTTCTGGGAAGTATTGTTCACAGACTTTACTGAGTAATTCTGCAAGGTGCTTGGAATTGGTGGACATCTTGACCATCGCCTGATTGCCTGCGGCGAAAATATTGGTCAGTGGTGAAAAGCTTAAGTTTATTGGGAAGTTCCACGGCACTATGACGCCAATTACCCCCAGAGGTTGTGGGACCACACGATTTTTAGAGAGGGGATAGGATTTAAAATCTGTATGGCGCCCTCTGGGTTTCATCCACTTCTTTAAGCGCTTGATAGCCTCTTTAATACCGGAGAGCGCTGGGTAGATATCGTAGAGCAGTATCTCTTCCCTGGCTCGATTGCCGTAGTCGTTTCTGATCGCCTGGATAATCGGCTCCTGCTGTTCACGCAGGAGCTGGGCAAGGGTTCTAAGATCCTGCACACGTTGCTGATAGCTGGGAGCCGGGTTGGCCAGGTAGGCACTGCGCTGTTTGTCCAGAGTGTTTTGCAGTACCGCTTTGTCTGCATCCTGCCGGGTCAGGGTTTGTGTTGTCATTTTATTATCCTGTGGCGTTGATCTCAGAAAGACTAAACGAAATTGAATCGGAGTGATTGACCAATCCGGTAAATTCCTTTGATGATCGGATAACAAATTTTATCCGGGGTATGGCCAAGTTTGTTTTGCCATCGCAATTTATGGCGCGGATTGCATCACAATGTTCAAGCAGAATAGGTTAGGGCCGGCTTTGGCAGCCGGCCCTGGCAGGATAGCTCGGAATGAGGACGCTAATCCTTAATCGTTGTCCGGTTTTTCCGACAAAACTTCCGCAGAGTTGGGGTCTACGTGCAAGTCGTACTTTTGGTCACCCTTATAGGCTTCAATCTTCCACTTACCCTTGTCCAGATCGACCTCAACAATTGGGGTGTAGCCCTGCTGTTCCAATTTGGTCAATACGGTGGAAAGGGCCATAGCTCCGGGTGGGGGCTTTTCTTTGGCGAGTGCATAGGGTAGTGCTGTTGCGGCGATAAAGGCCAGCAACAACTTGCTGATAGGCTGCATGGTGCTATTACCTCGCTGTCTATTTGCTAAATCGCAGTATCCTATGAATCAAATCTTCCCTTAACCGAGCGATCGGTATTTCCAAACTGTAAAATAAAAACTGATGCGTCTGCGTTTGGTCTCCAGGCACTTATAACGGGTTTTGTGGACTGCCCTCGGTAAGATGCTTCTGGATAGCCTCGCACCACTCCATTCCTCCGGGTTTGAGACCGTTGGTATTGGCTCCGCTGAGCCGGGTGATGGCTGTGAACCACTCCTCACTACCGGTAGTCGGCATACCGGACGGGTATAGTTTCGCCATATCGCCATTTTGCTGGGCAAGCACTTGCTGTTGAACCCAGGCAAACCATTCCGGGGTGCATATAGCTGCAGCTTTCTTTTCCGCTTCCGCTCCATTGCCCGGTGGGGCAATGGGCTCCTTCATGGCGCTGGTAGCCGACTCATCTGCAGGAGGGGTTGCAGGTGACTTGGAGTCCTTCGGGCCCCCACAGCTGCAGAGGACAAAGATCAGTGCTATTAAAGGGCCAAAGCGGTACATAGGACCTCTATGGGTGGCGGTATCAAGCCTAAGCATAGGAGGAAATTGACGACTTTGCCTTATCGCCTTAGGTCATATGTATTTTTATTGACATTGCCATTAAATCAAATGAGAATGTTTCTCGTTTAATCCAAGGGTGATCTACGATAATGTCTACCAGAGCTCTATTTCAAAAAGTGCTGGCTGTAGCCGGCTTGTTGGGTGCTGTGGGTGCCAGTGCGGCCGAGCAGGTAAATATCTACTCTTACCGACAGCCTTTCCTTATAGAGCCGATCTTAAAGGAGTTCACCGAAAAAACCGGTATTGAGGCCAAAGTGGTCTACGCCAGCAAAGGCTTGAACGAGCGTTTGCAAAGGGAAGGGCGCAACAGCCCCGCTGACCTGGTCCTGACTTCCAATACCAGCAGCCTGATGGATCTGCTTAATAAGCAGCTGACCCAACCGGTAAGCAGTGAAATCCTGGAAGACAATATCCCATCACAATTTCGCGATAAGGCCGGCAACTGGTTCGGCCTGACCACCCGGGCGCGTTTGATCTACGCCTCCAAAGACCGCGTTAAGCCCGGTGAAATTACTCGCTACGAAGAGTTGGTAGACCCTAAGTGGAAGGGCCGAATTTGTACTCGTAGCGGCAAGCACCCCTATACCTTGTCCCTGATCGCCTCCATGATCGCCCATCACGGTGAAGCAGAAACCAAAGAGTGGCTGCAAGGTGTGAAAGCGAATCTGGCGCGTAAGCCCCAGGGTAATGACCGCGCTCAGGTTAAAGCTATTAGCGAAGGTGTCTGCGACCTTTCCCTGGGTAACAGCTACTACTTCGGTAAAATGATTACCAATAAGGAGCAGCCGGAGCAGGTTGATTGGGCCAAGTCTGTAAACCTGGTCTTCCCTAACCAGAAAGATCGCGGTACCCATATGTTTATTTCCGGTGCGGCGCTGACCAAGCATGCCCCCAACCGTGAAAATGCCGTTAAACTGCTGGAATTCCTCAGCGGCGCCGATGCTCAATACTCTTACGCCGAGAAAAACTTTGAATTCCCGGTACGCCCTGGCACTGCCCGCTCTGAGTTGATTAAGGAGTATATGGGTGAGTTTAAGGAAGACGATCTGAGTCTCACGGAGATCGGTTCCTACGTTCCAGCGGCTTCCCGTATGGTTGATGAAGTACGCTTTGACTTTTAGAATGGTTAACTGAATGGGAATTGCTGCCGAGTAAATTGGCAGCACTATCTCAGCCTTATTCGAACGGCCCTGTCGAGAGACCAGGGCCGTTCTTTTATAATGAGCTTTTGATTCCTTAATCCATGCTAAACCGAGCCAACTTATCAGCTTCCCGCTGGCTGCTACTGGTAGCTACTATCTCCCTTCTGGTAGCTCTGCCAGTGCTATCCATTTTTTGGTTGGCATTTTTCCCTGAAGAAAATATCTGGCCGCACCTGGTGGACACGGTGTTGTTTCACTATGTGTCCTCCACATTGATTCTGGCTGGCGGTGTCGGTTTGGTAACACTGATAACAGGCGTGGGCAGTGCCTGGCTGGTGAGCATGTGCCAGTTCCCCGGGCGTCGTTTGTTTGAGTGGGGGCTGTTATTGCCGTTTGCTGTTCCCGCCTATGTGATTGCCTACGTTTACACGGACTTGCTGGAATATGCGGGCCCTGTGCAAAAGTCCCTGCGCGCCTGGTTCGGTTGGCAGACAGCCAGGGATTACTGGTTCCCGGAGATCCGTAGCATGGGTGGGGCGATTGCCATGCTGTCACTGGTGCTCTTCCCTTATGTTTATATGCTCGCTCGGGCAGCCTTTATCGAGCAGTGCGGCAGTATACGTGCCGCGAGCCGGTCATTGGGCTGTACGCCTTGGCAGAGCTTCTTGCGCGTATCCCTGCCAATGGCACGCCCGGCAATTGCGGTGGGTTTATCACTGGTGTTGATGGAAACCCTGAATGACTTCGGCACTGTGGACTTCTTTGCCGTACGCACCTTGAGTGTCGGGATTTACGATACCTGGTTGAGCCACGGCAATTTAGGAGGCGCGGCGCAAATTGCCTGTAGCACTCTGATTTTTGTTGTTCTGTTAATTACGCTGGAGCGAATGGGGCGGGCGAGACAGAAGCACTTTGTACAATCGCCAAATTCCCAGCGTGAACGCTATATATTACGCGGCTGGCGATCCGGTGTAGCCCTGTTGTTCTGCGGATTACTGTTGGTGGCCGGTTTTATTATTCCCCTGCTGGTTCTGGGAAGTTACGCACTCAGTAATTTCTCCAGCTATTGGAGCGAGGATTTTATACAGATCGCCAGCAATAGCTTGTTGCTGTCAATCGCAGCGGCACTGGTCTCTGTACTGCTGGGCTTACTGTTGGCTTACGGTAAGCGGCTGCAACCCAAAAGATCTGTGCGGCTCTTGGTCGGCTTTTCCAAGCTGGGTTATGCAATGCCCGGGGCAGTACTGGCGATTGGTGTCCTGATTCCCCTGGCCGCTTTTGATAATGCGGTGGATGGTTTTTTACGTGAACACTTTGATATCTCCATAGGGCTGCTGTTAAGCGGCAGTATTTTCGCCATTATTTTTGCCTACACGGTGCGCTTCCTGGCAGTGTCCACAGGGGCCATAGAATCCAGCCTGGAGAAAGTAACCCCTTCAATGGATCGCGCTGCCCGCTCCCTGGGACGCAATAGCTGGCAAACCCTGTGGGCTGTACATCTACCTTTGGTGCGTACAGGTCTACTAACGGGTGGCTTGGTGGTCTTTGTGGATTGTATGAAAGAACTGCCGGCGACTTTGTTACTGCGCCCCTTTGGCTTTGACACCCTGGCGACTTATGTTTATCAGTTCGCTTCCGATGAGATGCTGGAGCGCTCGGCTCTAGGGGCTTTATTGATTGTCCTGGTGGGATTGATACCGGTGATTTTACTAAGCCGTTCCATTGGTTGGCGCAGAGGTGAGGAGCGCACAGCCGTGGCGGACTCAGAAGCGCCCGCCCTGTCCTGATAGCTTTTATCGGGCTTGGTCAAACACCAGAGCAGAGGAAAGGTGCAGGGGAAGTTTATCACCGGGAGCGGCTTGAATATCTGCATTCAAAGCGGCCTCGACAGTTTCCCCTGCAGCTAACTGAAAGCGATAGCTCACCTGGTTGCCGAGAAAATTCTTTTCCACAACCTGAGCCATCACAGCACCGGGATGTTCGCCTGCGGCAATATCCTCACTGCGCACAAACAGTTCGAGCTGATCTCCACTTTCGTATGCAGCTGTCGGCACCTTCACTTCCCCCAGAGGGGTACTGATCAGGCCATTGCCCACAACAGTACCGGAAATGATATTCCCTTCACTGACAATCCTTGCTACTGCCAAATTTCTAGGTGTTTGATAAGTGTCCTGTGGGCTGTCCCACTGCTGTAATTGGCCTTGGCTGAGCACTCCCAGCTTATCTCCGGCAATAAAGGCCTCGTGGCGGTCGTGGGTAACAATAATCGCTGGGATCTTCTCTTCGCGCAGTATATGGCGGACTTCGGCGGCGAGACTGCGGCGCAACTCGGTATCCAGGTTGGAGAAGGGCTCATCCAAAAGTAACAGCTTGGGGCGCGGTGCCAGTGCCCGAGCCAGAGCGACACGCTGCTGCTGACCGCCAGAGAGCTGATGTGGGTACTGTTGCCCGAAGCCTTCCAGGCGCACTAACTTTAGTAAAGACTGGGTGCGGGATAGCCGCTTGCTTTTCGGCATTGACTGGATACCGAAGGCAATATTCTGTTCAACGGTAAGATGTGGGAAGAGGGCGTAGTCCTGAAATACCACCCCAATTTTCCGTTGCTCTGCGGGAATCTGTTTCTCACGGGAGGAAATCACTTCCCCGGATAACTGGATACTCCCCGCTGCGACCGGCTGAAAACCAGCGATGGCGTGCAGCAGCGTTGTCTTGCCACAGCCGCTGGGACCCAACAAACAGGCAATTTCCCCCGCCTGTAAGGCAAAGGAAACTGATTCGATAACTACCTGCTCACCGTAGCGGCACTGTAGATTTTCTATAGAGAGTATGGGGTGCACGGGATTTCCGGTAGTTTGCTTTTTCGACACTTCAAATAATCTTCAGAGCTAAAGATGGAATCAGTAACCAGATAATACCTAATTTGAGTTATCAGAAGCTAATTTTAACAGTGCCAGAGGGGAAGATATAGCTAAGGAGCCACTGAATAACTCTGCAAACCCCGAAGGGCAAAACTGCTGCGTTGCCGCCTTCAGGGTTCGCAGAGCCATTACGGAGTTGCTCAGAGTCTCCTTCAATACTCACTGTAAATTTACAATGATTAATCCTTATGCTGAATTCCCATAGGATTTTCAGTCTTACTTAATTCTATTCTATGTAAATATTGCTTCAATTGTGGCTGAAGCTTGAGTTTGTATGATTCTACGGTATGGCCTTGCATCATTTTCACTATGTTGCTGCAAAATACCTCGGGATTCTTATCCTTAATTTGAACCAGCATATTCTCGCCAAGTTTAGATATCATTTCCCTGGTTTGTAAGGCTTGGCTTTCGGGGATGCTAGGTTTTTTTAGTTCATCAGAATTAAAATGTTCTTCTTCCATGAGTAGTAATATCGCTTCCCTGGAAATTTTAGAGAAGTGCGAAAAAGAAGATTCAATCTCAACCTTCTTATCTGGAACGTTTTCTTTGCAGTAGTCAAATATTGGTTTTGTTTGCTCTATCTGAATCATTGAAAACATATCAATGCCACTTACTAGCTTTTCCTCCTCAGCTCGAGCAAAAGTTGATAATAGAATAAGTACAGGTAAGAGTATCAGTTTTTTCATGTGTTTCTCTTGGCTGTTAAGTTAATATTGATATGGGCTTAATGCCCCCGCAACGATATTTGTAGAACTTAAATTTAATTGTGAAAGTGGTGAACCAAAATAAGGTCTGGAATAAGTATAAATTTACAGTTTTTTGGTCTCTATGTAATGTGCTCACCATGCTTCCCAATACTTGAAAATTTTCATAGCTTTACTGTTTTTATCCAAAATAGAGTTTTAGGCTAACTTGTGGAAACCATGTTAATACCTGTTAAATCTAGACACTTAACTTAAGCTGTTTCATCGTTACGCCTTGAGAATAGTATGTATTGTGGTGCATATTAACAAACTATGGGTGGGGTTAAAATCTTGGTTTCGGATAATAAGCGCAATTGGTAAGGGCTAAGTTGGTAGGGAGCCTCTCCCGGCCAAGAGAAAGGCACTGATGAACTACTACCAGCTGAGCGAGAATGAACGATTCCAGACGGAGGACACTCTCAAAAAGCAATAGCAAAAGTGTAAGAGGTACACCCCTTAACAATCGGCCGAGAGCTGCGACAGAATATAGGCATGCGATGATATCTAAGCATATAAGCTCTCGAAGCTAAGACGCCAGAAAGCATATAACGCGTAAAAAGTAACCGATGCTGTGTAGCAACCAATAGATATCCAAACTCGGAAAGAATTAAGTCTCAGCAGACTGTAAGCTATTTAAAAAATATATGGGTGTATCACTCCATGATGATACGATCTACAAAATAATTTATTTAGATCAGGCAAATGGTGGAGGCTTATACAAGCACTTTAGGAATGCATCAAAGCCCCGCAGTAAGCGCTACAGTAAGTATGATTGACGCGGAAAGATTAAAAGTAGAGTGAGCAAAGATAAAATCATAAAAATTACTATTCGATAATGGTCTTGAATTCGCTGATCATGAAACGATCGTAAAAGGTTTAGAGGCTGATATTTTTTACACATCTATATTCATCCTGCGAGAGTGACTAATTTAAATGATAACGGCCACATTCGAAAGTATTTCCCAAGGGATACCGACCGTAATAAAATAATAGACGAGCAAATTCAATCTTTAATGGATTGGCTGAATAGTAGACCAAGAGCGAGTCGAGATGGAAAGTCACCGAATGAGTTTTTCATGGGGCTGTAAAATGATCTGCTTGCAGTGTAAAAGGGTTGCGCTTAATGCTTGAAGCTAGGGGAGATGTGCACCTGCTTTTAAATGTACACGTCGTATTCAATATTAAGGCCGTATTTTACTAATTTTTCCATCTGTTCTGTATCTAATTTTGGCCCACCGTGCCCACTTTTGGAACGCCAGTAGCAGCTAATATATACGTTATCAACCAACTTGGTGACTTGGTTTAAAGGGCTTTCTTTTCCGTCTATTAGCCTGAATAGCCAGTGAAGGTGTGCTCGAGAATCTAGTGAATCAACTTTACCCTCACTTGTTAGAAACCAACCGTTTAAAATTGCAGGTCTTTTACGGCCATTTACAGTTTTTCCCTTGTAGATTTTATCTGATGCTTTAATACCAAGTATTTCTGTTACCACGTCAGGTGATATTTCTCCGCAGTATATTCTTAGAGTTATATAAGTTTCGTCGCATGTTGGATAATCGTCTACAAATTTCATAATCAACTTAGTAGCTTAGCTTATGCTCTGGGGTAGTTGGGCTTAAATGGTTGTGTGAGAAGGTAGGCAAAACTAGATTTCTCTTACAAAGTATTGTTACTCATATTTGTGGAATATAGTTTTTCCGAGAAGATATACAGGAATGACATAGAAATAGCCTATAATAATTGAACATAGCATAAAGAATATCGTTACTGCGATTGCTTCAAAAGCCATGTCTATATACGGCCCATTCTTATAAATAGTTGCTCCAAATGAGAAGGTAAGACAAATGCTGCCCGTGAAAAATGAGAACTTCAACGGTGCTCTAAGCATATACCTCTCAATTTCGTTACTGGTTTTATTTCTTGTTGAATAGAGAAAGTAGACTGCAAAAAGAAGAAAAAATGGTGCTCCAAGTAATGTATACATCGCAATGGAAATAGACCAATAACTGTCAACCAATAAGAATAAAAAAGGGGCAGTCAGAGGCGCTAGTGTACAAATTCTATAAAAGTTACATTTTTTCATTCGGAAAATGCCAAGAGCACTTGTAGCAGAATCAATGCTACGTAGAGGTTTTGATATGCTTTTTTAGAAGAGGGTATCTGCCAATGCGTTAACAATAGACATGGTATGTAAATACACCGGCACACATAAAACTCCTATGAAAATGTACATACTGCGAGCGGTCTTCCGAGGTGACACCAGCTCATAGGGTGAAAAACACAATTGTTATACAATTCTCTCTACTCTCCAAGGCGGATCTAGACGATTCTTACCGGCCCAATATAGTTTGATTTTGTTGCCGGAAGGGTCGTGAATTATTGCTTCTCTCCAGAGGTACTGCATATCCATTGGTTCTTGATCGAATTCGAAACCCTTTTCTTTTAGATCAGATACTAGCTTGTCAAGTTGATTGCTTTCGAAGTATATGACACAACCATTTATGTATTTTCCTTCTTCAAGTGATAGGGAAAAGCTAGCTTCCCCGTCAGGGCACTCAAATCGCGAATAATGAGGCGTGTCTACTATTTGTAAGAACCCCATACGTCTATAAAAATCTGTCGCTACTTCCATATTTGATACGGGTAAAGTTACCTGATTTAATTTCATTATTCTATCCTTAAGTTTATATAAAATTTAACGAATGGGCTGTAATGCAAAGGCGAAGCTGAGAAATGGAAGTCCAGCCAGAACTTCTCTCAAGACTGAGCTAGATCGATAAATGGGATGAATACTAAGAAAAACGATAGAACGTTCTTCATGGTATGTTTGTGCATAACGTCCACAGGATGGACGAAGAGTATAGCCATGAGTCCAGTCCATAGGGCATGCATAGCTACATTTACTGAGTGTCTCGCATGTATTCACTGAATGACCTCCACTTTACTGCAGGCTCCAAATTACCTTCGTAGTAGTGCCACACTGCTGGGTTTTCGTTTCCATCACATACAAAATACATGAATTGATAACCTTGATGCATCAGAAATACAAAGCTTTTTTGCGGTAGTTTAAAATTAGAATTATCTTCTTCTAATAACTCCTGAGCCCATACTTGTAATTCAGATAATCTAGGAAAATCTACGTCGGTTCCGATGAGGCTTTTAACTTTATGGCCTCCGTGCTTGTACCATTCAACGTACTTCCTTGGAAGCACAATATCATACTTCTTTTCCAGATTCCTGAGAGTACCCATATCCAACACACCTGACGAGGTTTTAGAGAAATTTACCCATATTTTAATCGTATTTCGAAGTGAAAAATAGCACACTCATCAGTGAAAACTAAACCAGGATTCACTTGGAATCATCATTTATGATAAAGATTTGATCATTTCTGAGGAGGCAAAGATACACATTGGTCTTTTGCTACTTGAACACCATGAGAAGCGGCCGTATTGTTGCAGCAGAGCTATGGTCTGAAGGCCCAATCCATGTAGAGGATGATGTTGCTTTTCGGTACCAAGACTGATTCTCTAATTGTATCTTATAATTGTCCTATTTATAGTGAGTAAGCTGAACCAATTGCCCTTAATATCCACCCAACTTATATCTTGGTATGGGCAAAGTATTGCTTCTACAGAGTGACGCGCATTTTGGTTGCCCGGCGGAGGCCACTTGTGGCCGGAGCGTAGTTAAGAATTTTGTTCTGTATACTCTCTACGCATCTAATAAATACAGGTACTATCTCTGTTTGAAAAAATTATATAAGAATTTACTTTTCCGAAGGGTTAAGTCGCAAAGTCCCCATCTTCATTGTGTCGCTTCTTCTAAATAATCATATATGTCGCTGTATATAGTAGTATCTAATTGAAATGACATTTTCGATTTTTGACTCATGATATAATTGGCTCCCGATTAACTTGCCGTATTCACCTAGCTTCGCATGAAGCTGCAAAGAAGACTCTTGATCTGTGAATCTGATACATATGTTTATAAAGGGGAATTCTTGGAAAGCACAAAGGGCATTAAGTTTCCTTGATTCTTAATCTATGGCAGGCGAAAAATAGTTAATATCACCCCTATCTTTATAATCAAATTAATTTTCCTCTCAGAGTTATGAGACTTGTTTTCTTGTCTTTGATTTGTGATTGTTTATTATTAGAAAATAAATCCATAAAGTCGATATCGCAGCAAAGAAACACCAAGTTGATACCCATGTTTCCTTCTGAGTGAAGAAGGTGATAAGTCCGAATAGCATGACAAGCGCCCAAAACTTTCTAAATAGACGGTCGCTGGACAATAAGAATAAAACACCGAGTGAGGCATAAATAATATCTCGTGCTATAACGGATAATAAGCCGCCACCGGACACTTTATAGCAAAGGCTATGTCCACATACATCTGTTTGTATTAGGTGCCTTGGTCCTGTTTCTAGTAGAACTGGTATCCAGAGATATAAGCCGAAAACAAAGCCTATAATTATCAATGCGATAAAAAAAACTCTTTTCCATGTTTTTGTTTCTAGGCTATAGGCTACGATTGGTATCCAGGTAAGCCAAAAAAAGAAGGCAAAAAATAAAAACAAAATGGAAGATAATGCTGTCAATGTGAATAAATTCTCATTGTGCCCAATCCATACAACGCCTTCAGTCGCTTGTTGCAGGGCAAAAAGGATAGGAGTGATCGCGAGTAATAAATAAGTTTTATCATTTTTTATCGCATGTGCTGTACATAAAGCTCCGCCGACAAGAAGCAGTGTTGCTGATCCGAATGAAGCTGTGGCTGAAAAACACATTGTGATTTTCTCTATATATAAAATATCGTGATTTTAGCCAGAGTCTTATAACTTAATGCACTGTATAACAATAGCCATAATCTAAATAATCAGTTGAATCTCGCTGATCTGGACTAAGTGTTTGATTTAGTCTTTGATGACTATTTTAGCTCAATACTGCCAATTTACCTTATGAGTGAAGCCGAAAATATCCATAAAGATAGATCTAGTTTGTCTGTGATGTAGGTAAAGCCTATCCCGAATGGTAATAACAGGCCAGTGTGGCACCGCTGGGCCAATCGCTGCTTTCTATTCAGCTATCATTGTTGGCCATTGTTGTGGCTATAGACTGAGGATTGACCGTTATGTGTTGGAGTAATAATTCTCTCACGAAGTTATCAGTACTCTCTGGTCATCTATATCACGCGTATCAAGTGGTATTCAGCAATGATCTAGTGATAACGGAGTTGTTGGGAGTGACCAAGGGGGTTAACAGTGGCTGAGCTTATCTCGTCAAAATTGGCCGAAAAATGAGTTAAAGAATAATTGCAATAAAATTTATTGGAGAGGTATCGCTCTCTATTAATGAATCTTAAGGTTTCAGACCTGGACGTCGTGAATAAATTCAATTGCGGTAAATAAGAGTCAGCGATCAAAGGTTATAAATTCATTAAAATTGCATGCTTTTATCATGTTATAGATAGCGAGTCGCCCGTTGCTGACTTATAGCACGGATAGTATTAGTGTTGGCGTGAAGCCGATAGCTAGAAACTACCGGCTAACCTAATTAGAGCGAATTTTCTAATGACAAAGCGACCTTTTGAATACCATGAGGTGGAGTCCATCGTTTAAATTCAACAAAACCATATTTTTCATATAAATTAATTGCGGGATCATTTTTAGTTGCTGTTTCTACAATTGCTTCTGAAAATTCAATTTCATCTAGAATGTAGCTCAGCAATTTGCCTGCTATTCCTTTTCTAAAATGATTTGGATCAACAGTTAAGCTGTTAATTTCTAACCGCTTACCTTCTATAGTAATTTCAATAATTGCGGCTAGACACTTCTTGTCAATAAATCCGTAAAATAATGATTTAGAATTTTTTATATCTTGAGCGCTGCGAGATAGTGGCGGAAAGTCAGTAACGCCTATTAGTTGAGCTTCAACCTTATAGGAGCGTTGAAATATTATGAAAACCTGGTTTGCTATTTCTTCATTTAAAATATCAAGATTTATTATCATACTGATCATAGTCTCTGAATTTGTGGGGGCTCTAATGCTCACCGCAGCCACATTTATTTCTGGTGCTTGGTACGCCCAGCATAGGCATGCTTTAATAGGGTGAACATCTCTTGTAGGGTGATTATGGGCTCCATTAAATGCGATCTACTGACGAATCGCAACTGCAAAGCCGTTTACTCTTGAGGGAGTGAGGCGGTTAGCAAAAACTGATGAGCAGAAACATCAAATCAGGCTTGGGCTGAAGGTAAGGTGCCCTGTGATACGGAAGGCATATGAACCATGGATAAGGGGTAAATTATATAGTTATATAGTGAAAGTTCATGCCCGTGTCTAAGCTAATCTGTTTAGCTTGCCAACTCATAATTAGGCTCAACTCGTTAGTTGCTATCGCGGGGATTGAAAAAGTGATGGTACATTAGTGATCGTTGGGTGGGGGTTTATTAGGACTACGGAGTCACGTATTACAGACCTGTACGATGGATGGTGTGGGGGTAGAAACTACTGGCTGCTCGATTTAGCTGTTTGCTTCTCGATCTCAGCCAAGTACTCCCAATACTCATTAGGGTCAACAAAAAGTTCTCCTTCAGCTGTGAACTTGAAAAGAGAAAGTTTCATTAGTTCAAGCAATTCGAAATCCTTCCCTTCAAAGTACTTTTTAGAGACTCTATCTCGAATATACTCGCGTGAAGGATGTGGTGCATAAAATTTCGCCTTTGACTTATACTCTTTTCTATTCCCAAGTATCGCATAGCCGATTGGTGAATACCTGCAGTTAAAGCCATATTTATAAATCACTCGATCTATGTCTTTTGTAGAGTAAGATTTCTTGATTCCAGAATGCCGCACGACATAGAAGGGTAGACCTCTCACATACTTAGAATACTGGAACTCGTAAAAAAGATTTTTTATGCGATTCATACTTAGAACAGTTAATCCTGATGGTGACAAAGAGCGTATGAATTTATCAAGCTCCAGATTTATAGGCAGTCTATCAAAACCCTCGTTACCATAAAACTCACTCTTTGGATTGATACTTAAGCATAAGAGTGCTTTACCCTGGAAATTCTGGATACCTGTCCACTTTCCTTCCAGGCAAACGATATATTGAAAATTATCTGGCGATGAGCCGTTTACTATATGTTCAGTAGTGACAGCTACGCTATACATCGTAAATCTATGCCCCCTACTTTTGTCATTGTACTCTAGGGAGCGGTTAGGTTAGATTGCTGAATAAGACAAAGAGTGAAGAGCCTAGACATTCAATTCACTCGCCCTACCTGCGGCTTGCATGAGACAAAGTAAGGCCATAAAGAGCGATAAAAAAATCATGGGCATAGG
The DNA here is from genome assembly GCF_052467325.1 of Microbulbifer maximicatervae (SeqCode). Lineage (NCBI taxonomy): Bacteria > Pseudomonadati > Pseudomonadota > Gammaproteobacteria > Cellvibrionales > Microbulbiferaceae > Microbulbifer > Microbulbifer maximicatervae (SeqCode). Next base: position 2,576,969 of record NZ_CP174310.1, on the reverse strand, counting down.
GTTGGTTACTCTGTGAAGGCCCGGAGCACCTTGCCTGAAGTTGTTAGTGTTTACGGAGTTCTGGGCACATTTCATGAAGGTGCTTACTTGCCAATTGCACCATCGTCTTGTTGAAATTTAGAGCATAACTTTTTGCCTGTGTTCTAATATCTTCACGGTTAACGCAGTACTGCGAATCAGCTCCAACCCAAAGCATCTCCCATTTAGTATTCTTAAAAATACATGAAGTAAATGGAATATCGAAGCCTGGGCGAGAAGGGTCAATTCCATCCGCAACTGCGATGAAGTAAATATTATTCTCTTTAAACGCTTGCTCTGCCAAACTAGCTGCAATGTCTGGTTTGTAGCTATTCTTTTGTGATTTAAAAGAACAATCAGAAAGTGCCTTGCCAGAAACTAAACAGAGCAGTGTTAAAGTCAGTATTTTTTCATGGTTACACTTATGTCACTATAAAGGATTGGAACTGCTACGACTGCTTTGTGCTATTAGGCTCAAAATGAGCGTTGCAGCGGAGGTCCAGCCAGTTTGCTGACGATTTCTGATAGCTTTGCTATACACGTTTAAATTACTCGTATTCACATATGCTTGATTGATAATTAAAACGACCACCATCATCGAGGCATGAGTCTATATCTGTATTTTTAGATACCCAATCCGTAACTAGCATTACTGAGATTAGTATTACTACCCAAGCAATAAGCCCCAAAACAATACAGAAAGCATCATCTATATTTACTTTCTTAAAGGGGCGGCAAATTAGATATCCTAGACCTTTTATTAACACTTCAATAATGACTTCGAATAATACCCACCCAAGAAACCTAAATATTGCTCCGAAAATACCTACCCCAATTTCTTCAATCAGCATTTTTATCCCTTATTGCATAACGCCTTTCTTACAGGCGAGCCGCGCAGTGGCGGTTTCGGCGCAGCTCTGCTGTACGATTGTACGGCAACTTGGCACGCCCGGTATGGGTGTGGACAAATGAGCTGAAAGTCCCCTGTAGGAAGATCACCATTTAATGAGTCCCATTAAATGCTAACTACTAGCGAATGGCAACTGAAACAGCACAAGGTCTTATGGAGAGGAGGCCGTTAGCAAAACTATATGGGGATGTATAGAAATATCCTTTAAGGCTTAGCCTGGAGTTGAGGTGGCCAAGGACACCGAGGCCGCGTGATCTAGCGGGTAGGGTAATGATGCAGTTATGTAGTAAATTTTCACGATCATACCTCGGGAGATCTGTTTAACTTGCTGCAATGAAGCTGTCAGGATGGCCACTGGCTCATAAATGAAATGGACTCAGGCCTATAGCTGCTATTGATAATTTCCCATTGTTTAGTTAACTATTTTAGCTAGCGCAAGGCTATCAAAAAATGTATTGATATTGACTGCTGGACCCGGCACGACTAAATATGAGCTATTGAAAATAGCTGGCAAGGAGTGAGAACAAAAGTTCGAAATATATTATGGAAGGGCAATAATTGAATTGCTAGCAATTATCTGTAGTTCACCCGGTGAAAATTATTGAAGAAGGGAAAGATCTGATAACATACATATTGTACTAAATACTGAGTTTGATATCTGATCGCTGGGGTGAAAGCCTTCTATTGTAGACTCGTACGCAGGGCTGTATGGGGCCGATAGCGGGAAGCTACCGGCTACTTGGTTTGTGTGAACTACCCAATAAATACAGACGACATATTTATGTAATTTCCCTGGCAGTCATAGTAACTTATTTGTACTGGCTTACCTGCCATGTAAGCAGAAAGAAGGAATGATAACCTCCCTTCATAATTATCAGTATCTTTCAGCATTACAAAAGTATTGTTATCGGGGCAATCCAAATTGCTTATACTGGGATCATTTCTAAATCCACTTAATTTTACAAATACACCATTTGTAGCAGCTTTCAGGCTCTGAATCTCATAAGTTTCAGTAAATACAGCATTACCTGAAAGTGGAAATAAAAGAGCAGTGATTGCCAGGCAGTTCTTAAAAAGGGACATACTTTTTCCTTTACTATATTAACGATTGTATAACAAGGTTGTAGAAAACAGCTCTTGACGAACCTTTTATTCTTGGAGATTCTCTGGGTGCAAACATTAGATGAAGTTAAACTATATCACCAAATTTCGACCAATAGAATAGCTCTATTTGTTTCCTGGCTTACTATCAAGCCTCTGGTTTACTTGAAATATGGCTTCCATGTGTATAATTATTAAGAATGTCCCAAGTATAATATTTAATGCCGGATATTGTATCAGCCCAGTCTCTAATTACCTTAATAGTTTTTACTATATTGCTAATGCTGATAATCTTTAGATCAATACTGGCTTCCCTCGTCAGTACGCACGATAGCGTTCGTGGGTTTTTTGCATCGCCATAGAGCCATTAGAAGGGCTTCACAGGCTAATGTAAACGTCATGGCTTTCGATGTTGATAAATCAATAACGGGTCGATTTTATGGGTTAATCAATATAACCAACCCTCTTCAACACCTAGGCAAGTGATACTCCCGATCCATTTTTGATTTGGCTCCTAAGTATTGAAATTCTGTTCGAGCAGATTATGGAGCATAAAGCCCTAGTATTATACAGGCGTCATACTTTTATCGGCTTAACATACAAAAACCAACTACCGCTCACTAGCTGGTTTTTGCTTATCGATCAGCATTTGTTGATACTTTTGAAGTGCAACTGCTTCTTTTTTTGTTATGCTGGCTGAAAAGTATGCAGTAGAGATAATTGATAGAACCCCAAGTGCAACCCTATAGATTCCTCTAGAGTTATTAACTTCAAAAACAAGCCATAAAAAAATACTTATAAATGGAACCACTAAAAAAGTAATAGATATAAAAATAGCCAAGGTGAGCACCAATTAAAATACAATACTTGCAGCAACGGTCGCAATGTAGCAGCGAAGGGGCGATGTTAGCTGCTCTTGGTTCGCCCAGCATGGGCGTGAGCCAAAGGGGTGAAAGCCCTCTATAGGGAGATCACCGTTTAATAGGCTCCATTAAATGCTAACTGCTAGCGAATGGCAAATGCAACATCGAGAGGTCTTGTGGGGAGGAAGCTGTCATCAAAAAATTGTGAGCTGACAAATAGAAACATCTTATAAGGCTTATTTTGGAGGTGAAGTGGCTAGGGGCACTGGAGCACTGTGACCCAATGGGTAGATATTTATTACGGATAGGGATCGTTCATTGCAGACTGACACGTTGATTGGTGTGGGGTCAGTAGCTAGAAGTAACCGGCTACCTGATTTAGGTGCAAATTGCACGACACTTTGGCAATTGACTGCAACCCCAAAACTCGTTGCCTGCTTTGCCCCCTTTTTTTGATGCTCGTTGAACCATTGCATTACCGCATTTAGGGCAGCTTTTCTCTGACTCTTTATTGGCTACAATTTGTTTTACATGCTGCACATGATCTCTGTTGGTTTTGAGAGTTCGCTTGAGCCGTCCTGACTCAATTCTTTGAATCAATTCTTCTTTCTCCGTGGGAGAGATTATAAGTTCATTTATAGATTTGATGTAACGGATTAGGCCTCTAGCATTGGTGACATTTTTGGGTATCTCTGTTTTAAATTCACTGTCACCAACAAAAACAATGACTGAAAAAATATGTGAATCTGAAATCCCAAGGCATGCTGCTAACGTTTTTACATGCTTATAATTTTGATGTAGTGGATTTTGGAATTTGTTGGTGTGTTTGAATATTTTTTGTGTCCATTGTTTCTGTTTTTCAGTACCAAAAATCCATCCTTTCATGTTCTTTGTTTCAATGACAAAAATTCCTCTTTCTGAAACTAGAATATGATCAATTTGTGTGGTGCCATTTTCTGTGGGTAGAGTAACATTTTTGAGGAGATGATAGCTGCTTTTATCAAGCTTGATCCTTATTGCAAGGTTCACTATTGCCTCTCCAATAACGCCCTTAAACCAAGGAGATTTGAAGATTCCAGCGAAAATTAGCAGTGGTATGAAGTACCAGAATGTTGATATGACGTTCATTATTATTGGTGTGGGATCTATCATGTTGACTCGATAATGGTTTTCACCTAACGCCACTAACACGGTCTGCAATGTAGCTGCGAAAAAGTGAAATGAAGGTCCAGCCAGCTTTGTTGGCGGCCATATTTGGCCTTGGTACGCCCAGCATGGACGTGGACTAATGGGGTGAAAGTCCCCTATAGGGAGATCACCGTTTAATAGGCTCCATTAAATGCTAACTACTGGCGAATGGCAACTGCAATATCGAGAGGTCTTGTGGAGAGGAAGCCGCTAGAAAAACTGCGAGCCAACAAATAGAAACGTCATATAAGGTTTTGCCTAGAGGTGAGGCGGCCAAGGATATCGAAGCCATGTGATCTACCAGCTAGGGTAAATGAATCAGTTGTGCAGTGAAAGTTTACATCCTTATTTGGGGTAGATCTGTTTAGCTTGCTGTTGCGAAACTGTCAGTGGGGCCGCTGACTTGTAAGTAGGCCAAATCCGCTAGCCATCATTGTGGGGATAGAAAAAAGGTGTAGCGAAGTAGCGTCTAGGTCAGTAATTATCAAGGTGATTAAATGGAAGTCAGCCGACAGCATAGTAGCCTATCACCAAGCTTAATATCTTGGGCATAGCGAAAGCCTGAATCCAAACTCTATGCGTAAAAAGATAGGGCTAATCTAGCGACATATTATCCAGTTGGATAAAGTTGAGGTGGTGCATTACTATGCCACTCAACTCAAATGAAGAGCTGTTCGACACTATCTTTGGGTAGAGAGATTCATTACGGATAGTGAATAGCTCTTTCTGGCTCCGTAGGATGACTGGTATGACGCCGGTAACTAAAATGAATGACCTATATAGTTTTTATTCATTTAGCGTGGAGGCGTACTACAAACCACGATAGTTTCAAGTAAATAATCTTTACCGATGTCAAGATTATAAATTTGGGTTCTCTCACCGCAATGATTATAGTCACCCGATCGATCACCAGGTGAACAGGCAAGGAGTTTTGATTTGCTGTCGTTCAAATACCAGATGACATTCTTTGGTGGTTCTAGATCTATTCTCTCAAAAAACGGATTTATCGCCTTGGAAGCTCTTTCCAACTTGATCCACTCTTCATTATCAGGTAACTGACATTCATAATTATAATCAATATTTGCACAGCCGGCTTGGAGAGCCAACAATAAAAGACAAACATATTTTTTCATAGTGCATAACGCTCGTAGAACGAACAAAATTGAAGCACAGCGCAAACTTTGTCGGTGTACCTACGTTTGGTGCGCCCAGAATGGATGTAGACTAATGGGGTGAAGGTCCGCTGTAGGAAAATCACCATTTAATAAGGTCCCATTAAATGCTAACTACTGGCGAATGGCAACTGCAACATCGATAGGTCTTGTCGAAAGGAAGCCACCAGCAAAATACTGTGAGCTGACGAGCAGATATCTCCTATAAGATTTAGCTCAGAGGTGAGATGACTGGGGCATCGAAGCCATGTGATCCAATGGATAGATATTCATTACGGGTAGGAAACTGCCCATTGCGGACCCGCCTGATGGATGGTGTGGGGCTGGTATCTAGAAACTATCGACCTGGTTTATGAAATTTCCTCTGGATTAAAAATAAGACGAATTTTACTAATGCGGCCTACTTTAAAATGAAACGTTTGAGCTATTAATGTACTTCTACAATTTTTAGTGAATTTATATATGTAACATATTGAATTCGGATTGCGAAACTCTTCTACCATTTCATACGATACATTAACTGGAGGCGAAGCTTTCAAAGATTCTATATATTCTTTGGCCGACTTACATTTAAACAATGGCCCTTCAAAATCCAGATTTTCATCTAGTATTAGATCTAATGAATCAAAGTCCTTCGTTTCAAAGAATATGTCCATATACTTTCGGGCAAGCTCTATTTCTTTCATATCGATTTCATATAACGTTTTACTTGGCCGTCACAGAAATGGAGTCGTTTATGCTATCTTAGAAGGCCGTTTCTTGACACTTTTAAGGGTAGAGCTTAAGGCGTCACAGCCATTGACACAATATGGAAATCACAATAATTAAACAGTTAAACCTATACTCCATAATCCAGCCTCACCGCTCACAGATCGCCTTCGGCGACTCCGTACTATCACTGAGTCTCCCGCTGTGTACGCATGGCGTTCCTTTGTGGAAGAGGGGAGGGATTATGAGCACCTGTGCCAGTGGATTGAGACTGGGATGAAAAAAGCTCGCTGTTATCTTTGCGCTGGATATCGCTGCCTAAACGAATCTATTCTATTGCCCGCCAAGCCAACACATAAGACCACTGTACTGGCCGCTTTTGGCAGGGCCGCTTCAAGTCTCAGGCCCTATTGGATGAAAGAGCTTTGGCAGCTAGCATGGCCTATATTGATCTCAATCCTATTCGTGCCGATACTGCAAAAAACCCGGAAGACCCCGATCACACGTTTATTCAGCAGCGTGTTCGCGCTACGATCTCAGGTGAGCAGCCCAAGGAGCTAATACAGTTTGTGGGCGGCGAGCGCCTTAATATGCCGAACGGGTTGCTCTTTCAGATGAATCACTATTTGGCGCTAGTAGATTGGAGTGGTCGGCATTTAGGTCCTTAAAAGCGCGTTGCCATTTCTCAAAAGATGCCCTCTATTCTTGAGCGGCTGGACATCTCAGCCAAACACTGGCTCTATCTCAATTAGCCGCTATCAAAGCCTGATGGGATCAGCAGAGGCTGTACAGTAAGCCTGTATTCAGCTCAATAAATGATGGGTATATGGCATAAGTGACTGCCAACGTTTCCTGTTGGTAACACATCACTAATTTACTCACGGCCTTTCGATGCTATTCCTTCCGATTTGGCCAAAATCGCGTGATTTTCAAACCGAAAGTATATTTTTTCAACACTTCACTTTGTCCGAACCATGCCCGGAGAAATGGCCGTTAAGGTGGAAAGCCTGTACTATTTCGGGTGTCATCTTTCAATCTGTGGGTGTCCTATTTTTCAACCTTCTGATTGGTGTTTCAATGATTACGGCTGACGTTAAGTAGTGTTTTTGGTTTCTAATAGGAGTATTTGTCTGCCTTGGTTCCGAAAGGTAATCGTATAGCCGTAAATTCTGGCTATAGTATCCAGTTTCGGGGAGTACTAATCTTTTGTCCAACCATCGACAATCATTAATAATCTCCCCGGCCTCGATTGATTTGTAAAGAGCATGTTATGTCCAGAAAAATATTATCCTTAAAGGTAAAGAGAAATACGGAGCCTAAGAAGGTTGATAAAAAGCAAGAGGATACTTCTGATCCAAAGAAACGGTTCTTAAATGGAGTAGCTATTAATCCATCTGAGCCTATTCGCCTTGAGTCAGGTTCTCAGGAACTTACGGTTAGGGCGATGGATTTGATCACACCAATTGGTAAGGGGCAGCGTGGCTTGATTGTGGCTCCACCGGGCTGTGGCAAAACCACTATCCTGAAACATATCTGCCAAGCAATGGGGGAGGCTTACCCCGAAATAAAGTTGTACGCTTTACTTATTGATGAAAGGCCAGAGGAGGTTACTGACTTTAAGCGAAGTGTACCGGCCGAAGTTTATGCGTCCTCTTCTGATCATAGCTATGAAGATCATGTGAGAGTAGCTAATGAACTCCTTGATCGGGCCTGCAAGGAAGCCGGTGAAGGTCAGGATGTAATGATCGTGGTTGACTCGTTGACAAGGCTTTCACGGGTACACAATGCGCAGCAGAGTGGTAGGGGACGTACGATGTCTGGCGGGATAGATGCCAGGGCTATGGAGGTACCCAGAAAGCTGTTTGGTGCTGCGAGGAAGATTGAAGGTGGTGGTTCACTTACGATTCTGGCAACGATACTTGTGGATACCGGAAGCCGAATGGACCAGGTGATATTTGAGGAGTTTAAGGGAACGGGAAATATGGAACTAGTATTGTCAAAGGAAGTTGCGAGACAGCGAATTTTCCCTGCCTTGGATATTGCTAAAAGCAGTACTCGCCGTGAGGAAATCCTGTTTAACTCGAAAGATATTGCAACGATAAGAGCTTTACGAAGAACGCTTACCAGTCTAAAGCCTGTAGATGGCACTAAAAAGCTTATTGAACTCCTTGAAAAGTACCCGACTAATGCGGAGTTACTTGACCATTAATTTTTAGTTAAGTTTAAGGGTAGTATTTAGCCGCTTAGCATTTTTGGAGTTAGTTACTTAGCGACCGACTCCTTACTAGGACAGCCGTTATTTAGTCGAGGGCTTTATGCTTCGATTCTCTGGTGTGTTTTTACAGGATATTGCTCAATGAGGAGCTTAGTGGAAATGTGGCCTTAATATGCCGAAAGGGTTGCCCTTTCAGCTGGACCACTATTTGGCGTTAGTAGACTGGAGTGGTCGGCATTTAGCACCCCAAAAGCGCGGAGCCATTTCTCTAAAGACGCCCCTTATCCTTGAGCGGCTGGGCATCTCGGCAAAACACTGGCTCTATCTCGGTTGGCACTTTGAAAGCCGCTTTAAAGGTTTGGTGGGATCAGCGGAGATTGTAAAGCAAGCTTACATCCAATTCGATAAACGCTGGGTACACGAAATAGGGATTGCCGGCGTTCCCTCTCAGCCGCACCCTGCTAATCTACTTCTACCCCAAATACTCTATAACACGATTACCACTCTTTTATCCAAAATAGCATTTCCAAAAATCTGCATATCAATTCCCAGAACTTAATCTATCTTACCTATAAATCAAAGGGTAAGAACTCCTAGAAAGGGAGCTTGCTACAGAATCTTCCAGCCTTTTGGGGGCCTAATGTGTATGTGCACTAATTTGTGCAATAGGATAATAAACAACACCCGCAGCAACCTGTAAGGTTACTAAACCGGGTGCTTTCATCCAAATTTATGCATCTTCTGATGATTCACGTATGCGCTCTTTTCGTTCCAACTCTTCTTGCATCACCGCTTTGATTTCTTCCAGCACGGCGTCGACATCGGCGCTGTCATCGTCATCATCAAACTTGCCGCTGAGCGTTGAGCTAGTCGTTAAGTTACCCTCTTCAAACAGTGCCCACATTTCCTTGGCGTATTGAGTCTGTAATAAAGAGGGGGCAAATCTGCCATAGTAACGACGCATATTGTCGACGTCGCGAGTGAACATTTCTTGTGCACTGTTATTGGCAGCGGCATTAACAGCTTGGGGTAAATCGATAATCACAGGGCCGGAATCATCCACTAGGACGTTAAATTCGGACAAATCACCATGTACAATTCCCTCGTGAAGCATGAGCATGATGTAATGAATCATTAATGCATGATCTTGAATTGCTTGCTCTTCTGACATTGTCACATCGCCAAGCCGTGGTGCGACATTGCCTGCTTCGTCAGTGATTAACTCCATCAATAATACACCGTCAACACAACCAAAAGTCTTGGGAACACGTACATGAGCGCGTGCTAAACGGGACAAAGCATCAATTTCGGCATTCTGCCAAATCTCTTCCTGCTGTTGGCGGCCATAATTTGATCGTTTTTGCATGGCACGTGCTTGACGACCACTGCGAACTTTACGCCCTTCTTGGTATTGTGCAGCCTTTTTAAAACTGCGCTTAGTTGCATCTTTATAGACTTTGGCGCAACGAATTTCGTCACGACAACGGACAATAAATATATCGGCTTCTTTGCCGCTCATTAGGCGGCTGATAACTTCATCGATTAAGCCATCATCGATGAGAGGCTGTAGACGTTTGGGAGTTTTCACTAGATACCAGCTTCGAGTGTTCGGCAATTAATCATATATGCTATTGACATATTTCCATGTGTATTTGAGGCAAGAAATCTAATCCTGCTTATGGATAAAGAGCGATTATGGGGCCCTATAATGTCCGCGTAAAGGATGGGAGCAATAAGAATCGCACTTGACATGTTATGAACAATGCGGTGAAAGCCCCCAGTAGGAAGATCACCGTTTAATGACCTCTAACTACCAGCGAGTGACAATTGCAATACTATAAGGTTTTGTGGGGAGGAAGTCGCGAACAAAACTATGAGTTGGCGAACAGAAACATCCTATATGGCTTAGTCAGGAGGCCAAGGGTGCCGAAGCCACGTGATCTAATGGGTAGGGTTAATGATGTAGCTGATTTGTGAAATTTTATACTCTTACCTTGGGAAATCTGTGTAATTTGTTTCAGTTATTCTGTCGGCGTGGCTACTGGCTGTTAAGTAGGTCCAACCGGTTAGCATTCATGACCCGCATGATGGGTGGTGTGGTGGCCGGTAGTTAGAAACTACCGGCCACCCGATTTATATTTCTTCTTGTTGAGGAACAAAAGCCTCTTTACTGCCAACGAGAACCACAATAAGAAGTATTATATCGATGACAATGCTAGAGATTGAGCCAGGTATTTGAGCCATCAAGAACCCACTATTTGACTGCGAGCTAATTACTGCTTGAATAATGGCCCAAATAACAGACGCAGCGATAGCTATATAGAAAAGTTTTATCGCGAAATCTTTAGTCATCATTAGAAATATTCCAGATATAAGATACAGACCTGCTACGACCATAGATACTATACCAAAAACAATTGACCAAGATTCATACCACTCTGGGACCTTAAACTGTTCTTGCATAGACTCCATCATTTGAGAAAACTCGATTCGTTTGGGTTCACCTTCCTCTTCAATTTCTAGTGTCAATTGGGGCATATCCTTTCCATCAGGAGTCTTCCCTTTACTGAATTCAGCCATCATTTCTTTCTGCATTTCGAGGATCGAGGGCATGGCTATTTCCTGAGCGCCACCAAGAACCCCAAATATCCCGAAGATAATTGCCAACACTCCAATTATTGTCGCCCATGTAGGTCTTTTCATTTACTACTCCATAGTTCAGTAAAAATATAACGCCATTTGTAATGGGCAGCTTTGTGGCAAAGCCACGTTTAAAGCTGTCCAGCCCTAAGGGCGATCGTTGACAGACTTGGTACGCCCAGCATGGGCGTAAACTAATGGGGCGAATGTCCCCTGTAGGAGGATCACCATTTAATGGGTTCCATTAAATGCTAACTACTAGCGAATGGCAACTGCAACACCGTGAGGTCTTGTGGGGAGGAAGTCGCTAGCAAAACTAGGAGCTGACGAACAGAAACATCCTGTAAGGCTTAGCCTTGAGGCGAGGTGCCCAAGGACACCGAAGCCATGTGATCTGACGGGTAGAGTAAATGGTGCAGTTGTGTAGTGAAAGTTCATGTTCTTATCTGGGGAGATCGGTTTAGCTTCCTGCTGTGAGGCTGTCAGCGTGGCCGCTGACTCATAAGTAGGCCCAGCCCGCTAGCCACCATCGCGGGGGTAAAAAAAGTGGTGGAACACAGCAGCGCTCTGCTCAGTAATGAGTAGGGTGATTAAACAGAATTCAGCAGACGGCATAGTAGCCAAATGCCAAGATTAATACCTTGGACAGGGTGAAGGCCTGAGCCTAAATCCACGAGTTGAAAGACAGGGCTAGCCTACTGATATGTTTCCAGTCGGTTAAGTTGATGTAGCGCACTGCCATGACACTCAACTCAAATGAAGATCTGCTCGACACTATCGTTGGGTTGAGATTTATTACGGATAGGAGCCGCCCATTGCGGACCCGCGCGATGGGTGGTGTGGGGTCCTGTAATTAGAAACTACCGACTACCCGATTTAAGCATTAGTTTTTAGGGCCTCTTTGGTTGTGTCCACAGCTTGCTGTAGATCCTTGGAGTAACTTTTTAGTTTCTTTAAATCACCTTTGATAAGAGCTTCTTTAACTTCCGTTACCAAGTTTTTTGTGTTTTCAGTAGTATCCACAATTATGCCTGAAATCCTTGAGGCATCATTTAATCCCCATTCTTTGGCTTTATCTCCAACCAGGGGAAGACCTTCAATAATAGGGCATGCAACCTCTAAAGTATTATGTATTTTACTCAGGTTTTTAAAGCTGTACGCTTGAATAACAGATGTCAATTCTGTGACCTGTAAAGAAACATCTTGTACGGCATCAATCAGAGGCTTATTTTCATTGATTTCAGCAAGTGCTTTTCGTGCTCCTTGGAAATGGGTATACACGAAAAATAAAAAGCACCCGATAGTCAATATCGCTCCAACAACAAATAACTCAGACGGTAAAGTTAGTCCAGGTATGTTAGCCAATACCATAGATAAAATGCCAGCAAACCCAAAGGCTAATGCGAACCCCCCAGTCTTATATAGTTTATCCATTCCCTTAGAAAGACTATCTGATATGCGAACTACATCCTGCGTTGCTATTTGGTTCATATAGACATACCTATTGTTTGGTGGAGAGATTGATGCATAACGCACCTCTGTCAAAACCATAGGGAAGTGAAGGTTTTGGCGTCGAGTGCCTTTACTTGATACGCCCAGCATGGACGTGAACTAATGGGGTGAAAGTCCCCTGTAGGAGGATCACCATTTAATGGATTCCATTAAATGCTAACTACTAGCGAATGGCAACTGCAATACCGCGAGGTCTTGTGGGGAGGAAGTCGCTAGCAAAACTACTAGCTGACGGACAGAAACATCCTATAAGGCTTAGCCTGAAAGTGAGGCGGCCAAGGACACCGAAGCCGGGTGATCTAACGGGTAAAGTAAATGATGCAGTTGTGTAGTGAAAGTTCACCTTCTTATCTGGGGGGACCTGTTTAGCTTGCTGCTATGAAGCTGTTAACGTGGCCGCTGACTCATAAGTAGGCCCAACCCACTAGCCTCCATCGAGGGGTAGACAAGAGTGGTGGAACACAGCGGTGCCTGGGCCAGTAATGGCCAAGGTGATTGAACAGAAGTCAGCCGACGGCATAGTAGCCTAATGCTAAGATTAATACCTTGGACAGGGTGAAGGCCTGAACCAAAAATCCGCGAGTTAAAAGATAGGGTTAGCCTACTGATATGCTTCCAGTCGGATAAGTTGAGGTAGCGCACTGCTATGACACTCAGCTCAAATGACGAGCTGCTCGACGCTATTGTTGGGTAGAGATTCATACGGATAGGGAACCGCCCATTGCGACCCGCACGATGGGTGGTGTTGGGGCCGGTAGCTAAAAACTACCGGCTACCCGATTTATGAGCCTCACTGCTCGTAGACCTGAATAGTAATCGCACGTCTGTCGCCACGTACTCTGAATATTGTCAAAAGACCATATTGTTTGAAGTACATGATTTTTTCCCATTCCGGAAAGTTACTACTGCCCGGAAGGCTAGATTTAGGCTGAAGCTTCCAGGAGCCACCCTCCTCAACGATCTTCATGAATGAAGCATGATCATGCTCTGACATCTCTATATAGAAAATTTCGTTATAGTCATCGAAATACTTTGCAATATCAGAAGCCTTCTCCCGCTCGACAACTACGAAATCCTCTTTAGGCTTGAAGCCGATAGCTTCATTGACTATTAGCGAAATATCATATTGCTTCGTACAGCTGACAACTAACAATAGAAAAAAAACAAATGTGGTCCGAGTCTTCATCGTTCATAACGTCCGCATTTACGGCTGGTTTGGAGCACAGCAGAAAACCAGTTCGACAAAATGTGCTAGCTAGGACTTGACAGCATGATAAAAGACTCCCAGCCCCTCGGGATCATAAAACTCCCAGCTAGCATTTTCATACCTAACGAATACATCATTAGTCTGTAGAGTATCCCACCAACTATTCAATGCTTCGAAAAAGATCGATGTAGTAAAATCACTGCAAAGATCGTTTGGAAAATACGATATTTCAACAGCTATTTTTTCACCTTCAGGCCAATCGAGAAACAGATGAACCTGGCTTACAAAGCTAACTCTAGATTTCAGCTGTCCATGAATACAACCTTCTTCACGTTGTGTGATGTAAGACACTACACTTTCCGAAGACATTTCAACTACTTCACCGTCTTGATCTAGGAGCTCGCCATCGCTGAATTCCTCGAGAAATAGTTCAATGAACTTTCCGACACAAGCCAAAGTGGTTGGAGTAAACGTAATATTCCTAGTACTACCATCACTGTCGGTTAAATATTCAAGTACTTCAGCTTCATTCATATGAGAGCCTAACACCTTTAGCAACGGCCGAAATGTAGCGGCAAAGCCGCGTAATGTAGGTCCAGCCACGCAGTGGAGATGTTGCCTAAATTTATTAGGTGACGCCTTACTGTCACTATCTATCCTTAATTGCACATTGGGTAAAGGGAGATAAGCTATTACACTCAATTTCGACTTTATGAACTGGCCCACTGTCTACAAGTGCATATGTCTTGTCCTGCGCGATAATAACCCATGAGTCGTTGCTAAGGGCGCAAACAGACCAGGGAAAGAAGCTGTGTGCCATAATGACTGACATAAAATTAAATTTCTCAATAGGCGCTAAGTGAAACGCACCAAGCTTGTCAGTTTTACCATCGGAGCTCCTACCTTCACATTGCTCGACTCCAATCCCGGCTACAACGCGTACGGGCAGGTTTTTCTTAGGTGATCCTGATTCACTAATAACACCTGATATTTCAGGAGTAAGATTACTGTAATGCGGGATTGGGACACACCCAGTCAAACCAAGAAGCATTAGTAATGTTAAAACTCGCACTCTAGTCACCTAACTTTTATTTAACTAAGTTGGTCATAGAACAATTCTTTGTCTTTCCAAGGATCCTGGTAGGCATCTAGAATATGCTCAATAACTGGAGTAGCTCTAAAGTCAGGGATACTCTGTGCCTCTCTTAACCGTTTTTCTAAATGAGCTTTGTACCTCTTTAGCCTAAGGTGATACATGCAAACCTGCGCCAGCTCCCAGGTACACTCTTTGAAAATATCGAAATCCTCGATAAATGTCTCTTCAAAATCCTCTTTGACAGTATCTTTGAGTTTATAGAGCTCCAGTATCTGTTCACAGAAAGGGACTAAATCTGGATTTCCCAAAGATTCTGGTGCAGCAAAAACGAATTCAGACTTTCTGAAGATTTCTCTTAGCTTTGACCTAATACCTGAATCCATATTCACAGTTAACGCCTTTAGCACCGGCAGCCTGCGCGAAGCGCGTTGTTAGGCAGTCCAGCCACGAAGTGGCGAGGGTGCCTAAATTTGGTACGCCCAGCATGGGCGTGAACTAATGGGGTAAACGAGGCCGTTTCTGGACACCGATCAAAGGTAGAGCTTAAGGCGTCACAACTATTGACACAATACTGAAATCACAATAAAAATACTGGATATTAAAACAGTTAAATCCATACCCGATGACCCATCCTCGTCGCTCACAGATCTCACTTGATGCGACTCTGTACTATCACTGTGTTTCCCGCTGTGTACACAGAGTATTCCTTCGTGGAAGAGGGGAGGGATTATGAGCACCGGCGCCAGTGGATTGAGACTGGGATGAAAGAGCTATCTGCTATCTTTGCGCTGGATATCGCTGCCTATGCGGTAATGAGTAATCACTACCATGTGGTACTCTATATCGATGCTAAAACGGCCAGAACTTGGTCTGATACTGAGGTCATTTTCCGCTGGCAGGAATTATTTAAAGCTTCTAATTTGGCTCAGCACTTCATTCAGGGCACTGCACTGGATTGCAGTGAAAAGAACAAGCTTAAGGAGCTGATCGAGCTGTGGCGAGAGCGATTAATGGATATCAGTTGGTTTATGCGCTGTATAAACGAATCTATTGTTCGCCAAGCCAATGCAGAAGATCGCTGTACTAGCCGCTTCTGGGAGGGCGGTTTCAAGTCTCAGGGGCTATTGGATGAAAGAGCCTTGGCTGCCTGCATGGCCTATGTTGATCTCAATCCTATCCGTGCCGATATTGCAAAAAAACCGGAGGACTCGGATCACACGTCCATTCAACAGCGTGTTCGCGCTGTGATCTCAGGTGAGCAGCCTAAAGAGCTGCTACCGTTTGTGGGCGGCGAGCGCCTTAATATGCCGAAAGGGTTGCCCTTTCAATTGGATCACTATTTGGCGTTAGTAAACTGGAGTGGCCGGCATTTAGGCCCCAAAAAGCGCGGTGCCATTTCTCAAAAGACGGCCCCTATCCTTGAGTGGCTGGGCATCTCGGCAAAACACTGGCTCTATCTTAATCGGAACTTTGAAAGCCGCTTTAAAGGATTGGTGGGATCAGCAGAGGTTGTACGGCAAGCCTGTATTCAGCTCAATAAACGCTGGGCATAGGGTATAGGCGACTGCCAACGTTTCCTATCTGCAATGCCCCACTAACTCCCTCCCAACCTTTCGATGCTATTCCTTTCGGGTTGGCTAAAATCACGTAATCTTTAAACCTCAAGCATAATTTATAAAATTTCATCTTGCCCTACACCAGGCCAGGAGAAATGGCAGTCAAGGTGGAAGGCCTGTACTATTTCCGGTGTTATCTTTCAATCTGTAGGTGTCCTAGTGTTTAACACTACATTGCAGCGGCACGTTCCAGCTGGCGCCAACCCCCTTATCATATGGAATGCTTGATCATTTAGCTTATTCTTCTCTTTTTGTCACTAACTCACTTGTAAATAATTACTGCATTTATCATAAGTGAAATTAAAGTATAAAGCTTATTGAAAATGATATCGTAGTAGTCCATTCAATCATGGTATGTTCCCGTAGGTTTTAATTATCTCGTGAATAACTCCTCAATACCTGCACAGCTTTGCCGCATCCGATGACGTAGGCGCGAAATTAATTGATTTGTTATGGTCTAATCCATGCTATAAAACGAGAAATTAAACTTGGGGAGTTGTGATCTATCTCTGATTTTTTTTTAAATTCAGCGGGAGTAATTGTCACACCATGAACCAGTTGCTCTTGATTGTTTAGATGGAGAAATAGGCGACCAATAACAGTCCGATGATTCCCTGAGGAAATGTAATATTTATCATCAATTTGATAGAAAGACCAGTGTGTCTTTTCATTATCATCAAAATAGTAACTAGGATTTTTCTCTAATGCTTTAACATTTACAATAGCTCTCTTGAGTCCCTGTAATGCAACCTCTCTATTGTTCATGAAATCACCATCGGAAGTTCCTGGAATTGGCTTCAATTGACCCCACGTCTTGCCGCAGTAATCAGGGTGAGTTGTTCCAACAACTTTAGATAAATCTACACTTCCCCTTTTGGGCTCTCCTACATTGATTTTGCCTCTCTCCAGAAACAACAGAACATCGTTTGAAAATGGTATGTTTTCAAGACTTATCTCTTCAATAAAGGTATTCCATGCCACTTATACAATCTCCGTTTAGTACATAACATATTTAGCATCCACGTCGTAGGCGTCTGGTGCCTAAACTTGGTACGCCCAGCATGGGCGTGAACTAATAGGGTAAAAGTCCCCTGTAGGAAGATCACCATTAAATGCTAACTACTAACGAATGGCAACTGTAACACTGTAAGGTCTTGTGGTGAGGGGGCCGCTAGTAAAGTACGTGCTGAGGAACAGAACATCCTTGAAGCTGAGGTGGCCAAGAACTCCGAAGCCATGTGATCTATCGGATAGAGTAAATGATTCGGGGGTATAGTGAAAGTTCACGTTCTTATCTGGGGAAATCTGTTTAGCTTGCTGCTGTAAAGCTGACAGCGGGACTCATAAGTGAGCTCCACTGCGGAGAAAGAAAAAATAGATAGTAGAGCACAGCATTGTCTAGGTCACTAATGGCCAAGATGATTAAAGAGAAATTAGTCGATGGAATAGTGGTCTAATGCCATGACTATTGTCTTTTATATGATGTAGAGTTACACGAGACTATCGTTGGGTATAAACTCAATTTCTTAGGCGATGAATGGTACGGTAGCCGGTAGCAAGGAACTACCGACTACTCGATTTATGCTGAAGCCTTGGCCTCGAAAGAAACACCGTTGAAATTATTAGCTTGAATCAGGTCTTTTAGGTATGAATTACAGAATATTGTTGAAAAATTATCTTCTTTAATTTTGAAAGCTAGAATTTGCTCAGGCAAATCTTTTTTAAATACAGGGCGCGATACACTCCCATAACGATTAAAAGATGATTGGCCATGATCTAGAGCATCTAATGATTGTGTAACATTCCATAACCAAAAAGTTTTATTGTTATATGTTATGGTTAATAGCTGTCCAAACTTTTCCAGTTCTTCGCCTATTATAACTTTCACATTATTCGATATTACTAATGATCCAGATTGAATGAATGAAAAATCTTTTATCTCGCATTCATCCTCTAACGATACTTCAAGAGAATGAGGCCACTCTAACTCTTTCCCTTTAGATAGTAGAGAACCATGGGTTTCTATGGATCTAACTTCATCTTTTGGAGTGAACGTACAATTGTTGTCATCAGATAGTTCAATTGTATAAATTGTCATAAATGGCCGTTTCGGGACACCCATAAAGGGTAGAGCTTAAGGTGTCTCAGTCATTGACACAATACGGAAATCACAATAAAAATAATGGATACTAAAATAGTTAAACCAATTCCCCATGACCCAGCCTCGCCGCTCATAGATCTCTCTTGATACGACTCTGTACTATCACTGCGTCTCCCACTGTGTACACAGAGTATTCCTTTGTGGAAGAGGGGAGGGATTATGAGCACCGGCGCCAGTGGGTTGAGGCTGGGATGCAAAAGCTAGCTGCTATCTTTGCGCTGGATATCGCTGCTTATGCGGTAATGAGTAATCACTACCATGTGGTGCTCTATATCAATGCTAAAACGGCCAGAACTTGGTCTGATACTGAGGTCATTTTCCGCTGGCAGAAGCTATTTAAAGCTTCTAATTTGGCTCAGCGCTTCATTCAGGGCGCCGCACTGGATTGCAGTGAAAAGAACAATCTTAAAGATCTAATCGAGCTATGGCGAGAGCGATTAATGGGTATCAGTTGGTTTATGCGCTGCCTAAACGAATCTATTGCTCGCCAAGCCAATGCAGAAGACCGCTGTACAGGCAGCTTCTGGGAGGGCCGTTTCTAATCTCAGGCGCTATTGGATGAAAGAGCCTTGGCTGCCTGTATGGCCTATGTCGATCTCAATCCTATCCGTGCCGATATTGGAAAAACCCCGGAGGACTCCGATTACACGTCCATTCAGCAGCGTGTTCGTGCTGTGATATCAGGTGAGCAGCCTAAAGAGCTGCTACCGTTTGTGGGCGGCGAGCGCCTTAATATGTTGAAAGGGTTCCCTTTCGGCTGGATGACTATTTGGCACTAGTAGACTGGAGTGGCCGACATTTAGACCCCAAAAAGCGCGGTGCCATTTTTCAAAACGCGCCCCCTATCCTTGAGCGGCTGGGCATCTCAGCAAAACACTGGCTCTATCTCAACCGGAACTTTGAAAGCCGCTTTAAAGGCCTGGTGGGATCAGCAGAGGCTGTACGGCAAGTCTGTATTCAGCTCAATAAACGCTGGGTACATGGCATAGGCGACTGCCAACGTTTTCTTTCGGCAAGCCCTTCCTAATTCCCACCCTGCCTTTCGATACTATTCCTTCCGATTTGGCCAAAATCACGCAATTTTCATACCTAAAGCATAATTTTTTAGTATTTAACTTTGCCCTATACCAGACCAGGAGAAATGCCCGTCAAGGTGGAAGGCCTGTACTTTTTCCTGTGTCATATTTCAATCTGTGGGTGTCTTAGTGTTTTTAGTGTTTCTTATACCGTGAGGTGTTGTGGGGAGGAAGCTGCTAGCAAAACTATGAGCTTACGAACAGAAATATCCTATAAGGTTTAGCATGAAGGTGAGGTAGCCAGGGACACTGAAGCCAAGTAATCTGTGGTGTGGTAGCCGGCAGTTAGAAACTACCGGCTACCCGATTTATGACATGCTAATTCAAATCCTGTTAATTCTTAGGTCTTCAGTTAGCTGACAATAATTGACATAAATTCTTTGTACAGAGTCTACCCTAAGCGCCGATTTATAACATCGAGTGAGCGCTAGTAGAGTTGGAGCTTATTGTTTGGTGAATTTACCACTACCCGCCGCAGTACCCGATGCAATATTTGGCCCACCACCAACGAAACTTCCTACTCCTCCGAATTCTAAAATAGTGCCTACTAAGGTGGTCTGAAATAGAAAATGCATATCCCCTTTAGTGATAAGTTGAGCAGGAGATAAACTGGATACGCCCCCACCATAACTAACACCACCTGCACCAATGATTAATCCACCTCCATTACCTTCGAATCTAAGTACTTCACCAGATTCAAATGTGAGAGTCATAACCACGTGTGTATACCCAATTCCACTTACTATAATTGCCAAATCTCCAGAGAAGGCATACTCTGCTGACGCAATCGAGAATTCTTTTTGCACATCTTCCGGTAGATTTTCAAGGTTTGTACGTAGATTTTTTCTTTGCTCTCTTGCTAGTTCAATAAAATTGGTTTCGGTAGTCATTTTAAGCCTCCAAGCTTATAAGTTAATATATGAAATTCAACTAAAATTACTGCCATCCGAACATAGATATTTATCGGTGAAATAAATATCACAGGATATTATAGTCATAACATTTATATGGTGATCATTTTTGCCGCTATTATTATGACTGATCTCGCAGAATTGATTTCTACGCCAAAGCGAAAACTTTTATTTGAAATCATAGGGTTAAAGCATTCTGACACGTTCGTGCAGGCTGCAAGAATTATCACTTTGGCCACTATCCCGATTTTAACGTTAGCCCGTAATCCATTGATTTAACAATTTTTTGGTGTGTCTTCTTGCTCCCCTATTTAACAGTCAATATGATCATGAATCCCTAAGCTGGCACTCACCAAATTTCATAAGTCGGTAATAGTTTAGGGAGTTGTTGAGGTATCGGGGTAGGGTGGGGTACAGGTTCTAAGAGTGGATTAGTGTGGGTTGCTTAAGAGGTGTTTCTCATAATGGACGCTCTGGATCAGATTGGTCTCTTTACGCCTAAGTGTTCCCACCTCTTTACTTTCTAGGTCAGTGGCAAAATTTAGAAAGGTTGTATCCTGAGGGATAAGAACAACGGGCTGCGCTTTGATCCTTTCAAGAGTTGCCGATTTATGGCCACTCATAATAGAGTCAAAGTTGACTTTACCATTTTCGATAAAGCCATAAGCCGCAAACGTTTCTGCCCAAGTTTTGTTTGCGCAGGGAATACTGTTCTTTGGATCGGAACTTAAACTACTAAGAATATTGAACAAGTGTTTATTCAAGCGTGTATCACCCATATCTTGATTTTTTTCTTTGTCCATGACCCAGTCCCGCATAATAATCTGATCAAGTCTGAAATTCTTACCAGATTAAACTGTAACTTATTGATTTTCTTGGTGAAACTGGAAAAACTTGTGTATAAAACTTAGCGCCAAAATATGGGGCCGCAGTGCAGGCGCGGAGCGCCGGAACGGAGGTCCCAGCCGCGTAGCAACGCCATGATTTGTTTGGTACGCTCAGCATGGGCGTGAACTAATGGGGTGAAAGTCCCTTGTAGGAAGATCACCGTTTAATGGACTTCATTGAATGCTAACTACTAGCGAATGGCAACTACAATACCGCGAGGTCTTGTGGAGAGGAAGCCGCTACCAAAACTACGAGCTGACGAACATATCCTATAAGGCTTAGCCTGGAGGTGAGGTGGAAAAGGATATCGAGGCCATGTGATCTAACGGGTAGAGTAAATGAGGCCGTTTCTGGATACCCATCAAAAATAGAGCTTAAGGCGTTACAGTTATTGACACAATATAGAAAGCATACAAAAACATTGGATATTAAAATAATAAAACCCATACCCCATGATCTAGCCCTGCAGCTTACAGATCTCTCTTGATACGACTGTACCCGAAGCATTCCTTTGTGGAAGAGGGGAGGGATTATACGCACCGGCGCCAGTGGATTGAGCCTGGATTGCAGTGAAAAGAACAAGCTTAAGGAGCTTATCGAGCTATGGCGAGAGCGATTAATGGATATCAGTTGATTTATGCGCTGCCTAAACGAATCTATTGCTCGCCAAGCCAATGCAGAAGACTGCTGTACTGGCCGCTTCTGGGAGGGCCGTTTTAAATCTCAGGCGCTATTGGATGAAAGAGCTTTGGCTGCCTGCATGGCCTATGTCGATCTCAATCCTATCCGTGCCGATATTGCAAAAACCCCGGAGGACTCCGATCAGACGTCCATTCAGCAGCGTGTTCGCGCTGTGATCTCAGGTGAGCAGCCTAAAGAGCTACTACCGTTTGTGGGCGGCGAGCGCCTTAATATGCCGAAAGGGTTGCCCTTTCAATTGGATCACTATTTGGCGTTAGTAGACTGGAGTGGCCGGCATTTAGACCCGAAAAAACGCGGTGTCATTTCTCAAAATGCTCCCCCTATCCTTGAGCGGCTGGGCATCTCAGCAAAACACTGGCTCTATCTTAATCGGAACTTTGAAAGCCGCTTTAAAGGCCTGGTGGGAACGGCAGAGGCTGTACGGCAAGCCTGTATTCAGCTCAATAAACGTTGGGTACATGGCATAAGCGATTGCCAACGTTTCCTATCTGCAACGCCCCACTAATTTCCTCCCAACCTTTCGATACTATTCCTTCCGGTTTGGCCAAAATCACGCAATTTTCAAACCTAAAGCATAGTTTTTTAGCATTTCACCTCATCCTACATCAGATCAGGAGAAATGGTCGTTAAGGTGGAAGGCTCGCACTATTTCCGGTGGCATTTCTCAATCTGTGGGTGTCCTAGTGTTGCCCACGAGCGCCTTAACTTGCTATAAGGTTTTTAGAATTTTGCACAGTTAAAACCTTGAAGCATTTTATATGTATCTGGATTTAATTTTGTGCTTCTGACGCCTTTTTTGCGCACGAATGTAGGGTATTCCATGTCTACGCGATTTACTGGGCTACCAAAAACTACTCGTACATCACCACCTGTAGGTGAGGCAATCTTATCAGCAAACTCGGTTGATTCGTCTAACTTAATACCATCCACTACCTTAGTGACTTTATAGTGCAGCACAACATTGAGGTTTTTATTTATGACGTAGACTGAATCACCAATCTCTACTGAAGAAAATTCGTTCCAGCCATGTTGGGACGGGGAAAGATCAAAAATTGCTCCTTCACCCAAATCTTTGTAGATTACTTTGTGTTGCCTGTCGGCAATATTGGAAACTAAAAAACTATTCATTACTGATTCTCAGATACGTATAACGTTGCCACCAAGGGCAGCTCCGAAGGGGTTAAGCGATCTTGCCTGGCCTGGTTATAGCTGGCGCGTCCAGAACCGTCTACTAGCACTTTGCCAACCACAGCTTGGCTGGCTGCTGCCCAATACTTAAGAGGAAATAATACCGCACTTTCCCCAACCAATCCCTATCTCACTGGTATCCCGCGAAATTACAGCGGGCTGCCCATTTCTCCAGTACCTGAGCGAACACTCTAGGAGCGAAACTACCTAAATATCAACTAGCAAAAATGGCTCAATACAGGGTGCTATTTAGTGGCACTAAACCTTCAGTTAGTATGAAAAATCACTAAAACCGACCGTCACAATTACTCTCAGCTAACCGGCAGCCAGTGCGAAGTACGCTTTTGGCTGTCCGACAGAGGCCGCTTGGCCGGGGTGTAGTTGAGCGTTTTGGTACGCTCTGTATGGGCGTGAACTAATGGGGTGAAAGTCCCCTATAGGGATATCAACATTTAATGGATTCCATTAAATGTTAACTACTAGCGAATGACAACTACAACACCACGAAGTCTTGTGGGAGGAAGCCGCTAGTAAAACTGCGAGCTGACAAACAGAAACATCCTATAAGGCTTAGCCTGGAGGCGAGGTGGCCAAGCATGCCGTAGCTATGTGGCTAATGGGCCGAGCTAATGATGTAGTCGTGTATTGAAAGATCACGTTCTTATCTGGAGAGATCTGCTTAGCTTGCTGCTGTATGCGTGACCTTGAAATCATATAGGGCCCAACCCGCTAGCCTCGATTCAGGAGGCCTACTTTATAGCCTATGTAGGTCTCAAGCCGATCGGTGCCATTTCTCAAAATGCGCCCCGTATCCTTAAGCGGCTGGGAATCTCAACAAAACACTGGCTCTATCTTAATCGGGACTGTGAAAGCCGCTTTAAAGGCCTGGTGGGATCAGCAGAGGCTGTACGGCAAGTCTGTATTCAGCTCAATAAACGCTGGGTACATGGCATAGGCGATTGCCAACGTTTCCTTTCTGCAACGCCCCACTAATTCCCTCTCAACCTTTCGATACTATTTCTTCCGACTTGGCCAAAATCACGCAATTTTCAAACCTCAAGCATAATTTTCTACATTTCTCCTTGCTCTTCACCAGACCAAGAGAAATGGCCGTTAAAGTGGAAGGTCCGTACTACTTCCGGTGTCGTCTTTCAATCTGTGAGTGTCCTGGTGTTGCTTATGAACTCTTCCAAAAGATGGGGTTGATTTCGTTACGTGGTTGTTGGGTGAAAATTCATAACAGGTAAGGAACCACTCATTGTGGAGCCGCACGATGAGTGGTGTGAGGCCGGTAGTTAGAAACTACCGACTACCCGATGTATGGTTACACATCTGGGTTATCCGATATTTTTTCGAGGATAATGCTATATAATGCGAGGTCATTTGAGATTTCGACTGCATCATCACTTTCAGGGTCTAGGATACTCTTTCTTTTTTTCATATTTTCCATTGTTTGTTTTACAGAGTAGCGTATAAGCCTTAATTCTTGTATTCCAAACATTACATAGCTCCTCGATTTCGATATTCTTTAATATGGATGGCATTTTTCTCTGCCCAATTTAGCAATATTTTTTTCCATTCATCTAATTTAATGGGCTTTAATGAACGGATCGTATAGTGTCCTTTAAATACACCATTTGTTAAATCTTTTGAGACTGTAAACCCTGGAGGCAACTCAGTTTTGGGTGGGATGACCCACCAATCAGGACTGAAGTCCATTTTTGGCTTGTCGAAAAGGCTGACACCGCCAGATGTGTGATCAACTACCCCAGTTTCAGGGTTGATTTTTATATCGTATGTTTGATCCGCTGTTCTTGGGGGCATTGTGCGAATATAGTCAAATTTTGATTTAGTTGGTGTTCCTGCCCGATATAGTTCAACAGGAGTCTTTAGATAGAATTCTATAGGTGTATGCACTATTTTCTCCTTAGGTTAGTTAGTATTTTCCATAACGCTTTAATGACGTGCCCCATTGATTAATTTGGTACGCTTAGTATGGGCGTGAACTAATGGGGTGAAAGTCCCCTGTAGGAGGATCACCATTTAATGGGTTCCATTAAATGCTAACTACTAGCGAATGGCAACTGCAACACCGCGAGGTCTTGTGGGGAGGAAGCCGCTAGCAAAACTACGAGCTGACGAACAGAAACATCCTATAAGGCTTAGCCTGGAGGCGAGGTGGCCAAGGACACCGAAGCCATGTGATCTAACGGGTAGAGTAAATGATGCAGTTGTGTAGTGAAAGTTCACGTTCTTATCTGGGGAGATCTGTTTAGCTCGCTCCTGTGAAACTGTCAGCGTGGCCGCTGACTCATAAGTAGGCCCAACCCACTAACCACCATCGTGGGGTAGACAAAAATGGTGGGACACAGCAGCGCCTCGGTCAGTAATGGTCAAGGTGATTAAACAGAAGTCAGCCGGCGGCATAGTAGCCAAATGCCAAGATTAATACCTTAGACAGGGTGAAGGCCTGAACCCAAAACTCACGAGTTAAAAGACAGGGCTAGCCTACCGAGAGGTTGCCAATCGGATATAAAGTTGAGATAGCGCACTGCCATGACACTCAACTCAAATGAAGAGCTGCTCGATACTATCGTTGGGTAGAGATTCATTACGGATAGGGAGCCGCCCATTGCGGACTCGCACGATGGGTGGTGTGGGAGTCGGTAGCTAGAAGCTACTGGCTACCCGATTTAAGTCTTGCTCGCTTCATATGTAGTTTTACAGCCCTTATTATTGTCGAAGACAGAACTAAATACGTATTTATTGCCCGCCTCAAGATTAATCTGGTGCTCAGTGCTGCCTGATACATTGATACTACCAGAAATCATATGGCAGCTTATCTCTAGGATGTACTCTCCAGGATCTAGAGTTAATACATTTGTTTCTGAGAAAAAGCTACTGACAGAAACACCATTCACTTTTTCAATTCTTGACCGTTTGGTGGTAGAGAGTGGCACAAGCACACCAGCACCGTTATCGGAACGAGCAACAATTGTAGCTTTTTGGGGATCAATCGATACATTGTTCGGATTGACGGCGCACCCTGTCAAGATGGTTGCTGCAATCATCGGTAGGGAAAACTTCTCCATTCCTCGTCCTTTTTGACTTAACGCCGCCAGCACAAGCCAAGTGCCTGAACGGAGGTCCAGCCTCTGCAGTGGGCGGTGTTGACTGGCTTGGTACGCCCAACATGGGCGTGAATTAATGGGGTGAAAGTCCCCTGTAGGAGGATCACCATTTAATGGGTTCCATTAAATGCTAACTACTAGCGAATGGCAACTGCAATACCACGAGGTCTTGTGGGGAGGATGCCGCTAGCAAAACTACGAGCTGACGGACAGAAACATCCTATAAGGCTTAGCCTGGAGGCGAGGTGGCCAAGAACACCGAAGCCATGTGATCTAACGGGTAGAGTAAATGATGCAGTTGTGTAGTGAAAGTTTACGTTCTTATCTGGGAAGATCTGTTTAGCTTGCCGCTGTGAAGCTGTCAGCGCGGCTTCTGACTCATAAATAGGCCCAGCCCGCTAACCACCATCGTGGGACAAACAAAAATGGTGGGACACAGCAGCGCCTCGGTCAGTAATGGTCAAGGTGATTAAATAGAAGTCAGCCGACGGCATAGTAGCCAAATGCCAAGATTAATACCTTGGACAGGGTGAAGGCCTGAACCCAAAATCCACGAGTTAAAAGACAGGGCTAGCTTACCGATATGTTTCCAGTCGGAGAAGTTGAGGTAGCGCACTGCCATGACACTCAACTCAAATGAAGAGCTGCTCGACCTTTCGTTGGGTAGAGATTCATTATGTATAGGGAACCGCCCATTGCGGACCCGCACGATGGGTGGTGTGAGGGCTGGTAGTTAGAAACTACCGGCTACCCGATTTAGCTTACACCTCTAATGGAACAATACTAAATCCCAATGAATTCTCAGCACTTCTAATTTTGAGGTGTATAGGGCTTGATATGCCTATACGAGTGCTGGCATTTATGTTCACTCCAACCCATGGACCAAGAAAGCAGCTCATAGTTGAACCGTTTACAAAGATATCATTGGGGTTGTCAGGTGGTACGGGTTCACTTTTATAAGCTGAAACTAATATTTCTCCAGATTCACTCTTCTTTGATACATAGTGGGCCTGCTCACTAACATAATTTTGAACAACTAGTGCGTAATCTAAATTTTCTGCCCGATCAATATTCAGCTTACTTCTAGATATTTGCGTTACAAAATTTATAGTCATTTCGCTTAGATTAACTGCAGCAAATTTATTGCGTAACTGCCTAAACTCAAATCCACTAAAATTCACATTCACATCTGACTTGACTAATAACTTATGATTAAGAAATTCGTCCTTCTGACCCGCTATTGAATTAATATTTTTGGTTATCGTGCTATGAATCTCAGAAAGTATTTTTGTTAAATTTGGGCCCGTATCTCCATTCTTTACGGAGTAAAGAAGAAAATTATTATCATCTAAATTTTCTTGGCTTAGGTTAATCTCAAGGTTCATATCATGAGGCTGCTCTTCTACAATGAGCATTGCTTTAGCGTTTGGAAAATGTGCTTTACTCATTTGGCCGCCAACAATATTTAGATAAAGCTGTATATTTCTTCCCGGATTCCCCCAATCTTCATTTAACAAATCTCTTACAACGAAGATGTCTATGTTCTTTGACTTGGCGTAGGTTTCAGCGCCCTGCTGATACCCTCTTGTTGTGAATATCACTCCTTTAGAGGCATTTAAGTCCTCAATTGAAGCTGCGACAATATCAACGGTTGTTCTCTCAACGGCTTTTTTCCAGTACTTACACTCAATGATGGTGGTATAGGTATGAAATGAAGTCTTTTGAGTTACTTTTACATCGATCTGTCTTGAAGCTCCAGATTTCCCTATTTCGGTAACATCATGTTCAACTAATACATCACCTTCCGCAGAGTACAAATCCTTAACAAAGAGTTCAAAGTTTTTCCAGTCAAAGAGTTTATGTAGAAATCCATCGCTCATATTTATGACATTCCCTAGATAAAGCTAACGAGGGTATAGAAAAACTCAGCCCTCTTTTCGTATTGTGCTTCTACGTGAAAAATAGCCTACTCATCAGTAAAAGCTAAATCAGAGTTCACGTAAAATCACCATATGCGGTCAATGTTTGATCACCCTTGGAGGGGCGTAGATGCAAATTAGTTTTCTACAGCCTGAACGCCGCAGTAACCTGCGGAAATTTTTGGGTGACTATTGGATTAAAGTGGCGCAGCGCCCAAAAGACGCCCCGAAGTTAGCGTTAGGTTGAACGCCTAGTTAGGTGGGAGGCTAGACATATAATCCAAGCATGAGAGCCACCCATGTAAGCGCAAATATTATTATGCTTGTTTCCTCCACTTCGTTATTTATATGTAAGAACAACAAAGTGAAGAATACTGCAATCGGTGTATTTATTACAGATGAAAATTCAGCCGATATTTCACGATTGCTGAGACCAACTATAACCCTACCAATGAGACCAAGCACTGATATCAGGAGAAACGATCGAATCATCCACAGTCTCATATTGTGGTCAGATTCAATTGGACGAACTCTTTTTAATTGAAAAACATCCTTTAGAATTGTAATTATCTCACGGTCAATCTTATTCATTCCGATAGAACCATTTCCTTAGTTCATCTAGCGCCTTGCAGTAGAGGCCGACGCGTAGCGACGGTCCTGCTGACTGCGACTGTTATATTTCGTTTTTCTTGAGCTGGTTTTCAAGGCTCTTTAAATCACCCAGCACCCATACATCAGAGATTCGATCACCTTCAAAGGTAAACAAGGCACACCCATTCCAAGTTACGCGTTTATGTGATGGTAAAAAGCCAATAAACTCATCTCTATGAAATCCGGTAAAGGACATCTTTGCAAAAACCTTGTCTCCCTCTTCTACGAGATCTTCAATAATGCATTTGTAATCACCCAGCGCTTTGTGAACCATATCGACATATTCAGCGAAACCTTTGTGACCTCGCTTTTCCTGCCCCAATGATCCTCTAAAGGAGAAGCTCTCATGCAGGATCGATGGCATTGCTTTCTTATCGTGGGCATCCCAAAGAACCTCATAAAATCTTCGAACTTGATCTTTATGCACTAGTCATCCTCAGAAACATAACGAAGCGGAGTGTAAGCTGTCGGGCGCCAAAGGCGCGTAGTTAATTGACTTGGTACGCCCAACATGGGCGTGAACTAATGGGGTGAAAGTCCCCTGTAGGAAGATCACCGTTTAATGGATTCCATTAAATGCTAACTACTAGCGAATGGCAACTGCAATACCGTGAGGTCTTGTGGGGAGGAAGCCGCTAGCAAAACTACGAGCTGTCGAACAGAAACATCTTATAAGGTTTAGCCTGGAGGCCAGGTGGCCAAGGACACCGAAGCCGAGTGATCTAACGGGTAGAGTAAATGATGCAGTTGTATAGTGAAAGTTCACGTTCTTATCTGGGGAGATCTGTTTAGCTTGCTGCTGTGAAGTTGTCAGGTGGCCGCTGACTCATAAATAGGTCGCCACTATCGTGGGTTAAAAAACATGGTAGAACACAGTAGTGATCGTTGAGGAGAAATTCATTACAATAGGGAGTTGCCCATTGTGGACCCGCACGATGGGTGGTGTGGGGGGCCGGTAATTAGAAACTACCGGCTACCCGATTTAACACACATTGATTCTCTTTCCGCCATTCTTTGCGACTTCCATTTGTTGAACAATAGCAATAGCTTTTGCTTGATATTCTCTGTAGTCACATTCAATGCCCGTCGAAAAATTTGTAATCAAGAACTGCGCCTCGCCTACAATTAGGTAGGGATGCTCCTTTAATTCCAACACCTTATCTAATTCCGATGAAGGAGCAAGCTTTCTAGCTATTTCACCTGAATTACTGATCTCTATCTTTTTTGGAGGAATAGGCTTTATCCTGATTGGACTAGGGAGCTTGCTAATTTCGCTCAAATCGGGAGTAAGAATAACAATCAATCCACTTTGATCAGGAGAGTTAAATGATCCCTGTATCGTATATTTCGAAGAAATGAGGTGTTCACCCGAAAAATAATCCCACATTCCACCGTACGCTGAGTGAGAGTATTTAAGTGATGAATCTATGGGAATATCGTACACTTCCTTTGCCATAGTATAGGAGCAACCCAACAAGAGAACGACTATAAGCTTCATGTGTTTCATGGTGTTAACGCTTTTGTAAACGGCGCGCGGCGCAGGAGTGAGTCCAGCGGAACACCGAAGGTGTGTAGCGATGTTTGACAAACTTGGTACGCCCATCATGGTCGTGAACTAATGGGGTGAAAGTCCTCTGTAGGAAGATCACCGTTTAATGAGTTCCATTAAATGCTAACTACTAGCGAATGGCAACTGCAACACCGTGAGGTCTTGTGGGGAGGAAGTCGCTAGCAAAACTAGAGCTGACGAATAGAAACATCCTGTAAGGCTTAGCCTGGAGGCGAGGTGGTCAAGGACACCGAAGCAATATGATTTAAAGGGTAGGGTAAATGATACAGTTGTGTAGTGAAAGTTCACGTTCTTATCTGGGGGGATCTGTTTAGCTTGCTGCTGTGAGGCTGTCAGCATGTCGCCGACTCATAAGTAGGCCTATGTTGTGGTCAACTCCAACCGGACACTTTCCTAAGCACATTTTTCAAATTCGATAGGGGTTACGTCCCCCAGTGTTGTATGTATCCTGCGTGAATTGTAATACGCAATATAGGCCCTCACGTCTGTTATCGCACCCTCCCTTGTCGGATAGAGGTTTCCTGTTAACCATTCCCGCTTCAGGCTACTAAAAAAACGCTCAGTAGGTGCATTGTCCCAACAATTTCCCTTGCGGCTCATTGAGCACACCATTCCATGCTGCTTTAGTAGCGCTTGGTAGCTATGGCTGGCATACTGGCTACCTCGATCAGAGTGATGCAGCAGACCTTTTGTTGGGGTGCGCAAATTGATAGCCATAACCAGTGCACGACTTGCCAGGGCCGTCTCCATCTTGCGGTCTAAGTGCCAGCCAACAATCCGGCGTGAATAAAGATCAATTACCACTGCTAGGTATAACCAACCCTGCAAAGTCCAGATATAGGTAATATCCGTAGTCCAAACTTGATTTTTAGCACTCGGTGAGAAATCCCTATTTAGAAGATTCTCAGCAACTGGCAGTTGGTGCTTGCTATTTGTGGTTAGTGTAAATCGCTTCTTCTGTTTTACTACCAAGCCGAGCTTTTTCATGAGTTTGCGGACTCGATAACGCCCAATTTCAAAGCCTTCTTTGCGCAACAGCTTCATTAACCGACGGCTTCCGAGACTCTCACGAGATTCTGCAAATAAGGCCTTCAATCGATGGCATAGTTGCCAAATCTGGCCATCTATTGGGCTATCACTACGACGACACCATTCGTAATAGCTGCTCTTATTTACTTGCATTACTCGGCAGAGCACTCTAACTGGAAAGCTACCTTGCTGCTTTTTAATAAATTCGTACTTTATTTCATTTCTTTCGCAAAGAAGGCGCTGGCCTTTTTTAGGATTTCCTTCTCCATCCGCAATTGCTTTACTTCACGTCGCAGTTGATCCAGTTCAGCTCGTTCGCCCGAATCCAACCTTACTCCGCTCTCTTCCTGCTCCAGCTCCTTTATCCAGCGTCGCAGATTGTTAGCAGTGGTTCCTACAGCCTCTGCGGCCTTGGAAATCGAATACCCTTGTTCTGAGACAAGAGCTACGGCGTCTTTCTTGAACTCCGGCTTGAATTTCCGGCGTGTACCTTTTGTTGTCATACTTCACCTCGCTAGGTAGTTTTACCATCTTAACGAAGTGTCCGGAAGGATTAGACCACTACACTAACCCACTAGCCACCATCGAGGGGTAGACAAGAGTGGTGGAACACAGCAGCGCCTCGGTCAGTAATGACCAAAGTGATTAAACGGAAGTCAGCCGACGGTATAGTAGCCTAGCGCCAAGATTATTACCTTGGACATGGTGAAGGCCTGGAGCCAAACTCTAAGAGTTAAAAGACAGGGCTAGCCTACCGATATGTTTCCAGTCGGATAAGTTGAGGTATTGCTCGGCCATGACACTCAACTCAAATGAAGGGATGCTCGACACTATCGTTGGGTAGAGAATCATTACGGATAGGGAACCGCCCATTGCGGACCCACATGATGGGTGGTGTGGGGGCCGGTAGCTAAAAACTACCGGCTACTCGATTTATGACGTGTCGAGCACCAATTAGATACCACATGATTTAAGTGCAATATTTACTCTGCTGCTAGAACTTACTTGCTTATCGTGCCATAGTTCCTTAGCAGGTATTTTTGATACAGCTTCTGAAAAACATGCACATTTTTCTGCTTGGGCGGGATAGGCTTTTTCCAGAGTTTGGATATCGTAGTCTTGTGATTTTACGAGCCAAAGATCACCAAAAGAAGCAATCATTAAATTGGCAGCTAAGCTACCTTTAAAGTAGCAAGCCTTAATAAGATTTGAACGATGTAACTCAATAAATCCAGACTCTTCGATTCCCTTATATTTGCATTCAGAAGAGAAGCGATAAATTTCATTTTTAAGGTGGTTCGAATTTTTGTAAGTCCGCTTATTTAAAGCTTCTTCAGAGCTGCATTCGCACGAAATAGCTGCCATTTTAACACCTATTTCATTTTTTCTCTTTACAAGTTCAGATTTCTCGGGGTTAGTTCTCTTAAGCTTCTCTGCTTCTGTAAGGATTTGGCTACTCATATCATCCAACATGGCACTACAAATACGAACAGCCTCATATTTCATATCTGGAGTGGAGCCCGAAGTTTTTTTAGTAGTATCGTGACTAGTGCACGAAGCCAAGAGTATTAGTAGTACGTAAATATAATGTTTATTTTTATACATAGCGTGATTTATATGTGTTGGTTCTTATAGTCTTGTGTCATAACGCTAGCAATAAGGGCTGGCAAAAGCGTTTTCGCGCGCAGCGCGACTTTTGATATCCCCTTGATTGCTTTGTTAGGTGGCTGAGTTAAGCACTCATTGCTTTCAAACATTCGGTTTCTGCATTTGCAAAAAGCACCATTTCCAAATCGTATAGTTTGTAACCTGGTAATGATTTTAGGCACTGTTTTAGAACATCGAGGTAAACTTGATAAGTATCACTCCTCTTTATTCTCTGCCAGCCCGCAGCAACAAGTGAACTCACCTTGAACTCTTCTTGATAAACGAAACCACTTTTATTGATTGAATTGCCAACTACATTATTCCGGCCGCTAATATAGTTGAAGGCTAGACCTGTAGAAACACCATGGTTCCACTGAACAGCATTTAAGCAGGCTGCAACTCTAGCATCATAAATAGCATATCTATCCATATCTACAATGGAGAAGATCTTGGAGTAACTTGCAATGCCTTTTAGCGGTGTTCGTGGTTTTTCTTTGATAAGCTCATTTACATATGATGTTAGAGTTTCATCTTTATTGCCACGAACACCGCCCCAATCTGCTACTACCTCTTTTGATAGAGCAAGCTTATTTTCTGTATTTGAGCTTTGCCACTTTGCATTGAAGTGATGCTTTAATTCAATGTTCTGCTGGTATCCACTTTTACCTGATGATTCAAAATCAGAGAATTGTGGGATTTTCCATGAGTATCTGCTCTCAAGTTTTGGTACTTCATTTTTGAAATACTCAACAAGTGCATTAATACAATTATTCATTTTTACCTCTAAGGAAGTGAAGAGTACATTCTTTTTGGGAGTGCTTTGTAAAGCCACCTAATAACGCCTAAAGCTCCTGCATCAAAACCAAAGCGAAGGTTTTGATGTCTGGTGCCTTTACTTGTATGGTTGTTCTTGCCCGATTCTGTTGTTGAAAATCCTTTTCGCTAACGGGTAAATTGAGACCCACCTTCGGCGGCCACCGAAGGCCTTGTTTATCACAGTTCGCTGCCTGGCCGGTTCGTAAAAGACCGATAACAAGTATGAACGCGATAAGCACTCACTAGGCATAACTCGGATAGTCATGTGGGCCTCAAGCCCGAATAGCAAGGCGGAGATAGCTTATCTTATGGAACCTCAAGAGATCAATGTCGGTATCGATACCAGCAGTAAACAACTCGATATTTATGTGAGACCTACTGGCCAATTCTTTAGTGTTGCCAATGATAAAAATGGCATTAAACAATTACAACCTCTTAAACCTCAAATAGTATTAATAGAGTCTACAGGAAGACTTGAATTAGAGTTTGTTTGCGCCGCTGATAAAGCAGGATTACCTGTTGTTGTTTGCAACCCTTCACAGATAAGAAGCTTCGCTAAATCCACAGGGCGCCTCGCCAAAACTGACAAGCTAGATGCAATAGATATTGCACATTTTGCTGAGGCCATGAAGCCAAGGCTGTCGGTGCTAAAGCCCAGAAAAGCTTAGGGAGATCAGTGACTTACTGGCGGTAAGAAGTCAGTGTTTAGAGATGAGTACAATGCAAAAGAATCGGCTTCAGAGAATGCCGAAATCAGTACACAAACCTATACAGATCATTCTCAACACCATCAAGAAAGAGTTGCAAAGTATCGACAACCAACTGGATAAACTGGTTAACAGTGTACCTGAGTGGCGGCAAAGGCGAGACCTATTGTTAACGCTAAAGGAGTCGGAAATGTATTGGCTTATACGCTGATTAGTGAACTTCCCGAGCTAGGAAAGTTGAACCGTAAAGAAATCGCTGCACTTGTCGGTATCGCCCCGATGAACCGTGATAGCGGCAGCTTCCAGGGAAAGAGATATATTCGGGGTGGAAGGCATCGTGTACGAACGGTTTTGTTTGTTTTCATCATGTCGGCCATACAGCATCATCCCAAACTAAAGCCGATGTACAAGCGATTAGTCGATGCTGGCAAACCTAAAAAGGTCGCTCTGATTTCCTGCATGAGAAAGCAGATTACGATCCTGCATACGATGGTGAAAAATAACACCTACTGGGATGAAAGTATGGCTTAATAACTTGACGAACAACCATAGTCACTTGTTAGAGCTATTTGGCACTTACCACCCTCCTGGACTCATTGTTTGGCTAGGTGTTGGCCTGTTATATTCTTTTGCTTCAGTTAGATTGGTATTTAACTGCTCTAAGGTCAAGGTTAGTTCAAAGATATTACTCGTGGATATATAGCTAATTTGACCACTTTTTGAAATATTTGCGATTAACCCTCCAGTAGATGAGCTGCTTTCACCTTCGTAAAGTTCTTTTAATAGGTCAATGTAACTTTTTATTTCTTTACCACTAGATCCAATTTTATAAGAATTTTGTGATTTACTAACTGCACCATTAAAAACCCCATTTGCAAATTCATTTATATTAAATTTTTCAGCTTCTGCACCCATTTCAATATAACGCGAGAATTCTAGAGTTGCATTTCCACTTTCACTTACCGTGCCACCAGAAAAGAAATGTGACTTGAGGGATATAGCACTTGTTTCATTGTCAAGGGCTTCAATCAATGTAGCCTGTTTATTAGACTCCTTTTTATCAAGAGACTTACCTGACTTAAATTCGATAATAAAGTTTCTACCTCCAAGACTGCCAAAAAGGTCACCTATATACTGGTCAGCTGGGGTTTGTTGGAAAAGATTTAGTGAGATCCAGGGAAGGGGAGAGCCACTAGCTTTTCTAATTCCACTCAAGACTCCCATTGAATAAATGAAGGTTCCAATAAATATATTTTCGTAAATTTTATTCATACTATCTTTTAGCTCCAGCGAGGGTGTAGAAAAACTCAGCCTCTTTTCATATTGTGTTTCTGTGTTAAAAATAGCTTACTCATCGTTAAATACTAAATCAGAATTTACGTAAAATCACCATTTATGGTTGATATTTGATCATATCTGAGAAAGCAAAGATATACATTAGTTTTTCTACAGCTTGAACGCCTAAAGCAGCGGCGCGCGTTAGCGCGTCCAGCCCGCAGGGCGATTTTTCCTAGCCTTAGTACGCCCAGCATGGGCGTGAACTAATAGGGTGAAAGTCCCCTGTAGGAGGATCATCATTTAATGGGTTCCATTAAATGCTAACTACTAACGAATGGCAATTGCCACACCGGAGAGCTTGTGAATAGAAAACCGCCCATTACGGACTCACTCAATGGATTGTGTGGGGGCCGGTAGCTAGAAGCTACCGGCTAACTGATTTAGATGTCATCGCTCTCAAGCTCGGCAAATTTTGCCGCCATTGTTGGGTTCTTTTTTGTCAATTTTTTAACTGTTAGATCGTCTGCCTTTTTGTTTGCGAGACGAAGGTT
This sequence comes from Microbulbifer maximicatervae (SeqCode), assembly GCF_052467325.1. Lineage (NCBI taxonomy): Bacteria > Pseudomonadati > Pseudomonadota > Gammaproteobacteria > Cellvibrionales > Microbulbiferaceae > Microbulbifer > Microbulbifer maximicatervae (SeqCode). Next base: position 2,540,498 of record NZ_CP174310.1, on the reverse strand, counting down.
ATTCTCAGAGCCAAGCAGTGCATCCTTGGTTTTCTGAAGATGAGTGATGGTCTTGTCAATTTCATCAATAGCTGTTTTAAATTTCCTGGATGCCAGATCGTAGTTCCTTGCGAAGCCTGACTTAAATGCATCAAGCTCATCTTCGAAGTTGGTAATGTCAATATTCTGAGCTCTTACTACAGCCAGCTCAGCTTTATATTTCAGTGAGTTCTGAGCAGCATTTCTCAAAAGAGTGATTATGGGAATGAAAAATTGGGGGCGGATAACATACATCTTAGGGAAACGGTGGGAGACATCGACGATACCGGAATTATAAAGCTCGCTATCTGCTTCTAACAGCGATACCAGAACTGCGTACTCGCAGCCTTTTTCATTGCGGTCTTTGTCGAGTTCTTTAAGGAAATCTTCATTCTTCTTTTTTGTTGCTGTTTCATCACGTTCATTTTTCATTTCAAACATGATGGATACTGATTCAGTGCCAGAATCATCTAAGTCTCGAAAAATGTAATCCCCTTTACTTCCTCCTTTCGCATCGTTGTCTTTTTCAAAATACGCCTTCGGAAAAGCAGTTGCTCTTATTCGGTTAAATTCAGTCTCACAATGTTGTTCAAGGGTTTCACCAATCATTTTAGTGGATAAACGGGCTTTCATATCCTTAAGCCGCTCGATTGCATCGTCCCGATCCTTAATCTGAGTCTCATACTTCTCTTTTAGAGATGTCTCCGACAGCTGTTTCTCAAGCTTCGCTCTTTCAAGTTCACTCTTGAGTTCTTCGCGCTCCTTCTCTGTTGCATGTACGGCCTCTGTAACTGCTTGCTTCTGGATTGCTTGTTGGGCGCTTAAGTTTGATTCAAGTTCCTGTATTTTAAAATCTTTTCTCGCAGAAGCTTCATTGAGTTTGGATATGTGTTCAGCCTTTGCTAGCTCGGAAGAAGACTCATAGTCTTTCTTGGCTTGTTGTAACTCGGAGGCAAGTGAGTCTCGCTCCCTCTCAATATTTTTAAGGGCCTCTGTCACAGCTAGCTTCTGAGAGACTTCGGCAGCTTTAATCCTTGCCTTCAATTCTAGTATCTCAGTATCTTTTACTGCGGAGGCCTTCAGCATTTCATTTGTCACTTTTTCCTTCGCAAGCTCTAAGGCAGCTCTCTTTTCTTTTTCCGCAAGCTCAAGCCTCTCATGCAACTCCTGATCAAATTCATTATCCCGAACTTGTTTCATTATGTCCGCATATCCAGCCTCATCAATTTTGAATGCTTTTTGACAATGAGGGCATTTGATTTCATTCATAACTCTTTATCCTTTAGTTTTGCCACTTGTTCTCAATGACGGATAAGGCCTTGCTAAACGGCAGCAGGAGGCAGTGTAGGCCCTCCGGTGGAGGGTGCGATCATTGCGCCCGAAATAAATTTAAGAAATTTGGTGCGCCCAGCGTGGGCGTGAGCTAATGTTCCCTAAGGGAAGATTACTGTTAAATGGCCCTATTAAATGCTAACTACTAGTGAATGGCAACTGCAATACCGTGAGATTTTGTGAAGATGAGGCTATTCGCAAAACTATGAGCTGACGATCATAAGCATCCTATAAGGCTAAGGCTGGAGACGCGTTAGTCAGGGACATCGAAGCCATCTGATCTTAACGGGTAAAATAGATGATGCAGTTATGTAATGAAATTTTTACGCTCTTATCTGAGTTGGTCTGTTTAACCTGCCACGATGAATCTTCCATTGGGGGCGCTGACTCATAAGGAGATCCAACCCACTAGCCACCATTGTGGGGGTTGAAAAAAGTGGTGGGGCATAACAGTACCTCGGTCAGTAATGATCAAGGTGATTAAGCGTAGATCAGCGGATGGTATAGTAACCTAATGCCAAGATTAATAGCTTGTATATGGCGAAGGCCAGAACTTAACTCTGCAAATTAAAAGACAGGGCTAGCCTACCGATATGTGTCCAGCCAAATATCACGTAGAGGTAGCGTATGGTCATGGCGCTCAATTCAAATGAATAGTTGCTCGATACTACCGTTGAATAGAGATTTATTACGGATAGGGAACCACCCATTGCGGACCCGCACGATGGGTGGTGGGGGGAGCTAGAAACTACTGGCTAGCCGATTTAAGGGGCCTCTCGAAGATGGTCTAAATATGGACTGCATAAGGTGATAAAAGTAGACTTCCAGTCATTGGGTAAATCAATAAATTCATCACCCCAATTGTTCTGTATATGCAGGTGGGCCATGTATGGTTTTTCGCTACTTGGTGCATCATAGCCCAGTAGATCCTCAATGCATTCCTCAATCATAATTCGACGATCTTGACCTGTTTGGGCCAGAATTGGGGCGTTCATCGCTTCAGCGCGTTCTGTCCCTTCATCGCGATCGTGCATAAATATGTAGTTTATATTTAGCGCATTCAAATATTTTGCAATCGATATAAGAACTGCTTTTCCTCTGGCTCTGAGAAACTCACAGTTTCCTATTACCTTTGCCTTGTCTTCATGAGATAGCCTCTTAATCGTTTCACGCACAACAACTTCTTCTGTATCTCCTTCAACAAACACACATTTCTTGGAAAAGAACATTCTTGATATGTAATCATCAACTTTCAAGAGCATCTTCAAGTTTTGCTTTTCGTCTTCAGCGAGTTCAACGAAAGCTTCTTCTAGATTGAATGAGTTGGCTGTTGAGAAATTGTCTTCAGTAAAGTTAAATTTCGCAAGGCTCATGCTTTTTTCTGAGCCGAGATTGATCATGTAAGGCGAGTGAGTAGTCGCTATGATTTGGCAGTTTGGTCCCGCCAGATCATATAATGAATCCCGCATTTGGTTAGCAGCTGAAGGATGCAAATAGATTTCTGGCTCCTCAAAGCAAAAAATTGTTGCTCTAGGGGTGTCAGTATTTCTGTTTATAAAGTCTTGCACGAATCTTAAAAGCTGGAATGCGGTTGCCCTGATCATTCCATGACCTTGATAGTTAACAGCAGTTTTTACATTGCTTTCCATTTCCACTTTAAATTGAGGCTTTATGGATTTTTCAGGCACGTCAAGTGTCGCACTAACATGTACAGCCGAATCAGGAAAAAGCGTATCAACCATTCCATTAAGGTCACTAATTAGTTGGCCAAAATCAGTTTCCTGGTCATTTGGGTTGAGCTCAGCTGCAAGGTTATTTAGAAAAGCCTGTGCTTGAACGTAATTTTCAGAGTTACTCCTGACCTGATCAAATAGTCCCCCTAATAGGGTAAATAGTGCCCCTCCGGGGCTTGTCAGCTCAGAAATGCAAGATTCTGCTGGTATTACAACAATTATGGGAAGTTTTGATAATACATTACCGGGAATTCCACCGGGGTTTTCAACCCAGGTAGCTTCTTCGTCTGTTTGAATATCCCAGCATTCTGGCAGATCCAATAGTTTTGATTTTGTTGCTGTTACAGTTAACCTTTTTTCAAAGTTAGATTCGCCAAAATGCTCTTTCAAGAATGTTTCCGAGTAATGCTCTCCTACGAGGTCTGATACTATTCTACATTCAGCATACAATGCGCTCCTCCTTCGCGGATATTCCTTCATGAATATCTTTGGTTTGCTTTGGTTAAGGGACCAAACTTTCTTATAAATGATGGAGTTTCCGGTTTCTCCATCTAGCTGATCTTGAGATGATATAACCCTGCCTTTAAATCCTACCCAGCTGTGAGCGGCAGACGGTAAATTGTGATACTCTGCCACAATCTCAACTTCATCTTCATAGGTATAGCTCTCTTCCTCTTCGTTATACTCTTTTGAATAATCTTCTCTATCCAAATTTGAATTCTTATGGAAGTAGTCTATCGCAGAAAAAACGCTTGATTTTCCTGCATTATTTGGGCCGATAAGAAAGGTTGTATCCCTAAAATTTATTTTGCAATTCTTGAGTTTTCTAAAATTATTTATTTGAAGCTCATGCAGTCTCATTTAAACACCCTTATTCTGGTTTCAGGCGCGCAGCCCCTTAACTGCGTATTCAAAAGAAGCTGCATTATATCGCTAGTCAATATACCTAAAGTGCAACAAACCCTCTAGCTGAAAAAACAAATAAATCAGTATGCTGGTCAACACTGGCGGGAAATTTCTCAAGTGGATATATTGTGGCTGGATTACATCCTGATGTTTTGCTGCTTTTGATCATGGATATAATTGGTTAAAAAGCAACAAGCTGACACTCTTTTTGCATGGTATATGTTTGGTTGTTTTTGATGTTCGAAATGGAGAGTACAGGAAAAAAATAGAATATATTTAATCAGTAAAATGAAGCTGCTATGGATGATCTATTGTTTCTGGATTTTAAAGTGAAAGGCGGGGGAGAGCACCTGTCTTAACGGCCATTCTCAAACGTGACAGACATTTTGCAAATCTTGAGCAACAAAAAATTTAGGCACAAAAATAATCTTATTAGATTTTATTAGGATTGTTTTAGTGTCAAAGCCACGTAAAATCGATAGATATTTCCTGATATTTTGGCCGTAACTAAGAAGCCATCTAAAGGCAACAATCAAAGCAGCTCGGTTCAAGAGCATCGAAAGAATCAAGAATTTTCTAAAGGCCACCCCTCAAAGGAGAACGGTAGCGTGAAGTAAGAATAAGTAAAAGGCGCTGACCCTAGGTGCTGGAACACCTGGGGCCAGCTAACCAAGTTGATAATCACAGTATCAAAGTGGCTATATGCATAGTACGCTAGAAACCCGCTCGTCTTCAATAAAGTGGAGCACGATCAGCAGTTTGGAGAGTTTCTCCAAGCCCTGGGGGCGTTGCGTCTGCCTTTTTTTATTCTATGCCTACCGTTCTCGCGCACCTCCTCGCAGTTACTCAAAACAGTTCTATCCAAACTTTCCCATTGTGGAAGGTCAATCCATGGTTTGAGTATCAGTAGGAAACAAATATGTTGATCTTAAAGCGCCGCACAGGCGAGAACTTACGGATTGGAGCGAATGTCTCAATCACCGTATTGGAAGTTAAGGGCAATCAGGTAAAGGTAGGAATAATTGCTCCCAAATCCCTGCCCGTACACCGCGAGGAGATTTATAGGCGGATCAAAAGGGAAGGAAATCTGGTCAGTGGGAATCGTTGAGAAGTTGATCGAGATTGTGGCGGGGTGGTGTTGCTATGAAAGCGCTAACTGCTGATAGTTAGCGCTTTCAGTCGAGCCTTTCGCTGCGGATAGAGACAGGTTAAGCTCGGAAGTGATCTGTATTAGTGATGTTTATGCTTAAATCCAGCCTCAAACTTTTCTGCTAATTTAAAGTAGTGATTCAGATCCTTGCGGGTTTTTTCTGGGCGGTTGTTTTCGGAGTTAATGTGGATGTTTTCCACAACAACGGCGATGTCTTTTGCCAGCTGCTTCCTTTCACCCTTCAGGTTCTCAGCGAAATACTCAACACTTTTTTCGAGTCTGTAGGTGATGACATGAATCTCGTGAAGTTCAGCAGGGTTAAGCTTTTTCTTGCCCTTAATTTCTTCTGTTGTCTCAACAAAAATCTTTCTCGCATCCTTCAAGGAAGTAACTTTCGCTACTTTAAAGTGCTGGATGGGCTTTTCTCCCGCAGCAGGGCTAGCTTGAGCAGTGGTAGCAAAAGAAACAGCAAAAAGTAATGCAATTAAAGTTCTCATTTTTCCTCTCTAACGCCCAAACTTTAAGGATTGGTAAGGCATTGATCGGGCGAGGTGAATGCCTAACATCTCTCAGTGGTCATTTTGACCGCTTTGATCGCTATCGTAAATGAGGATAACTATCATTAACATTTATGATACAGGAATTTTTAGGTGCTCAAAACACTTCTCGAAAAAATTGCGATCAAGTTGATCGAAATTTGCAAGGATTAAGAAAATGGAATCTGAGAGAGGCGTGTGCGGGAGGGGTAAACGGAGGCCTTTAGCCTGGAAGAGGCGACCCCCGTGTTAAGAAAAGTAATCAGCTAACCCACTATTTGCTGTAACAACGCCGCTGGTTTTTACAGAAAGAGCTGATTTATCCGGAATTATCGAGACCGGCTTCACAAATTAATTGGTACTGGCCTTATTGGATCTCTCCGAGAACATCAACCATTGCCGAAGTTAATTGACTAAGGTCTTCTTCCGAAATCACATAGGGCGGCATGGCGTAGACCAGTTTGCCGAAGGGGCGCAGCCAAACTCCGCGTTCGATTAGAGCTTCCTGCACCTTTGCCGTATTTACAGGCTCGCGCATTTCCACCACGCCAATTGCTCCAAGGGCTCGAACATCAGCGACACCCGGTGCGGATTTTAACGGGGCTAGCTGTTCGGTCAGCTGCTGTTCGATCGCAGTTACTCGCTCCTGCCAAGGACTGTTGAGTAACAATTGGATGCTGGCGTTAGCGACGGAACAAGCCAGGGGGTTACCCATAAAAGTGGGGCCGTGCATAAACACACCGGCTTCCCCACTGCAAATACCTTCGGCTACTTTATCGGTACAGAGGGCGGCGGCGAGGGTCATGGTGCCGCCGGTGAGGGCTTTGCCCAGGGTGAGGATATCGGGGGTGATATCGGGGTGCTCACAGGCGAACATTTTGCCGCTGCGGCCAAAGCCGGTGGCGATTTCATCGGCGATCAGCAGTACGTCGTGCTCGCTGCAGAGTTCGCGCACCCGGCACAAATAATCGGCAGAATAAAAACGCATGCCGCCAGCGCCCTGGACGATGGGCTCTAAAATAATCGCGGCCAGCTGATCGCGGTTCTCTTCTACTTGCTGGCGCAGTTCGGCGATATCACTGTCACTACAGGTACTGCCAAATGGTGTTTGCGGAGCGGGTGCAAACTGGTGCTGGTTCAGATGCTCAGCAAACAAATGATGCATTCCGGTGACTGGGTCACAGGTGGCCATGGCCCCGAAAGTATCACCGTGGTAACCGTTGCGCAGGGCCAGCAGGCGGTTCTTTTCGGGCTTGCCATGGGAGTGCCAGTATTGCACGGCCATCTTGATAGCCACTTCCACAGACACTGAACCGGAGTCAGCAAGAAATACCCGGTTGAGGCCAGCTGGAGTGATTTCCACTAATTTCTTGCACAGCTCGATCGCCGGTTCGTGAGTTAAACCCCCGAACATCACATGGGACATTTTGTCCATCTGATCGCGCATGGCCTGGTTTAGCTCGGGCACATTGTAGCCGTGTAGGGCGCTCCACCAGGAGGACATACCGTCGATCAGGCCGCGCCCGTCTTCCAAGTAAATACGTACCCCTTCGGCCCGCGTCACCGGGTATACCGGCGGCGGGTCGATCAGGGAGGAGTAGGGGTGCCAAATATGTTTGCGATCGAAATCCAGGTCCATAAAAACTACATCTTTATTCTTAAGAGCCGACAATCATTCGTTAGGCCAGTTCGCGCAGTACTTTGAGCGGGGGCTGGCTGATCGAGCTGTAACAGGCTAGGGTACCGGCGGTGCCAACCAGTATTGCACCGGTGAGTGGTCCGGTTAGCCAAAGGACTGGGTGCAATATCACCGGCAGTTCAAAGACCCAATAAGACAGCACGGCCAAGGTGGCTTCCGCACCGATAGCCGCGAGCAAGCCGGCGGCAAAACCCAGTAGCCCAAATTCCAGTATCAGGCTTCTCAGCAACAAGCGCCTGCGGCCTCCCAGTGTGCGGATAATTGCCGCTTCCTGCAATCGCTCGGCGATACTGGCGCGCACCCCGGCAATTAATACCAGGACGCCGGCAACCAGCATCAGGGCCATAACCGATTCGATAGCAAAGGACACCTGGTTAATGGTGTCGCGGATACGCTGGATGATCTTATCCAGCTCTATCACGCTGACGCTGGGGAAGGCGCGAACCAGGTCGTTGACCAGTAGCTTGTCCTCCGGTGGGAGGTAAAAACTGGTGATATAGGTAGCCGGGAAATCATCGATAGTGCCCGGTGCAAATATCATATAGAAGTTGGGGCGCATGCTGTTCCAGTCCAGCGAGCGGAAGCTGGCTACCGGGGCTTCTACTTCCAGTCCGCCGATGGAAAAGCGCAATTGATCTCCCAGTGACAGTTCCAGCTGGGCTGCCAGCTCCACTTCTACGGAAACCCCTTCGCTGGCCTTGTCCCACCACTCGCCTTCCAAAATACGGTTATCCGGCGCCAGGGTATCGGTGTAGCTCAGGTTTAATTCCCGGCGAACGCCGCCGGGACGATCTTTTTTCTCTTTAATCGAGACGCCGTTAATCGCCACCAAACGGCCGCGCACCATGGGGTAAAACTCGGTGCTGCTTACCTCGCCCTCTGCCAGCATATTTTCCATGGTTGGAACGTCGTGGGGGGCGATATTCAGGAGGAAGTGGTTGGGGGCTTTTTCCGGTAATTGCATCCGCCATTCGTCCACCAGGGCGGTGCGGGCAAAGACCATGGCCAGCATGGCCAATAATCCGGTGCCAAAAGCGGCAATCAATAGAGTGTTGAATGCGGCGCGGCGTTGCAGGCTACCCAGGGCAATACGCCAGGCGCCTCCTAGGGAGGCCAGCTTTCCGCGCACCAAAAGTCGGTTAACCAGGGCGCTGCCCGCTACCAGCAGGAGCATGCCGACAAACAAGGCGAGTGTCATAAGCAAGCTGCCGGAAAGCCACCAGATCAGAAGCAACATGGCGCTGGGGCCGAGAATCAGGCCGAGCCACTCGCGTCTGTCCGGATTGCTCCAGTCGTGCCTCAGGGTTTGCATCGGGTCTGTGCGGGCGAGGCGGAAAAGTGGCGGCAGGGCAAAGCCCAGGGCGCAGGCGAGGCCGGTAGCGAGCCCGATCAGCAATGGGCTCCAGCTGGTGGCTGGGGGCTGAACCGGGAAGAATCCTTCCATCAGGTTGACCGCCTGGCTCTGGATAAAGGTGCCCAACGCCAGCCCAATAGCGGTGGCTATCAAGGTGAGGGCGGCCAGCTGCCCCAGGTAGATACCGAGAATTTTGTTGCGCCCGGCGCCGAGGCTTTTCATTACGGCTACGTAGGCGCCGTGGCGCAATCCGTAGCGTCTGGCTGCCAGGCCGACGGCGACACTGGCGAGGAGAACGGCCAGGCTGGCGGCGAGAAACAGGAAGGACTCGGCTCTATCCAGGGCAGAGGCAACCCGGGGCTGGCCTTCGCGCAGGTCCAAGATCCGCTGGTGCTCAGTCAGTTGAGGTTTGAGCCAGTCAAAGTAATCCTTCAGGACTTGGTCATCACCGGCAAACAGGTAGCGGTAGCGCACTCGGCTTCCGGGCTGGATCACACCTGCGGCGGGCAGGTCGGCGGTATTGGCTAATACTCGCGCGCCCATATCAAACAGGCTGGTACCCCGGTCGGGTTCCCGCTCCAGTATGGCTGTCACTTTCAATTGGGTGTCGCCGAGGGCGATAGGATCGCCGAGCTGGATTCCCATCAAGGGTAGAAGGCGGGACTCCACCCAGGCTTCTCCCGGGGGAGGTCCTTGCGGTGCAATTTCCCCTGGGCCTTCCGGGGACTTGCTGATTTCCAGTTGCCCCACCAATGGATAGCCTTTGTCGACAGCTTTGACCGAGACAAACTGGAACTGGTCGTTGGCGGAGATCATGGATGAAAACTGGACTATTCGCGCCTGCTCCAATCCCTTTTTGTCGGCTTCCTCCAGCCATGCGCTATCCACGGGTTTGCTGCTGCGCAGCACCCGTTCTGCGGCCAGGAAGGTGAGGGATTGCTGCTCCATGGCGCGGGTAAGGCGGTCGGTAAAATGGGCGATCGCAGTGACACAGGTAACAGCCAAAACCAGGGCCGAGGCGATTAGCGCCAACTCGCCACCGCGCCAGTCCCTGAACAGCAGTCTGAGTGGCAGCATCAGGCGGACACCTCCGACAGGTTGTCTCCGTCGATAAGCGGAGCGTAGGTATCTACGGCACCGGCCGACATATGCAGGTGGGAGGCACAGCGCTCTGCCAGTCGCTGTTCGTGAGTCACCAGCACCAGGGTGGTGTCAGACTCTTCGTTGAGTTTAAACAGCAGGTCGATAATTTTGGCACCGTTGCCGGCGTCGAGGCTGCCGGTGGGTTCGTCGGCAAAGAGGATGGCATCTTTGCTGCTAAAGCTGGCGAAGGCCCGGGCAATGGCCACCCGCTGTTGTTCGCCGCCGGATAACTGGCGCGGGTAGTGGCGCAGTCGCTGTTCCAGGCCCACCCGGGCGAGAAACTCTTCCGCCCGCTTGGCGGCGCCTCGTTCACCGCGCAATTCGCTCGGTAGCATCACATTTTCCAGGGCGGTAAGGCCGGGCAGCAGCTGGAAAGTCTGGAATACAAAGCCCACGCAGCGGGCGCGCACCGCTGCGCGCTGCTCTTCGTCCATGGCGGTGATCTCGTCCCCCGCCAGCCAGATCTTGCCCTCGGTGGGTTTGTCCAATCCCGCCAACAGGCCGAGCAGGGTGGACTTGCCGGAACCTGAGGCCCCGGTCACAGCGAGGCTCTCGCCACGGGCGACTTTCAGGGAGATATTGTTTAATAGGGTCAGTGGCCCTTCGCTGGTGGAGACCCTGTGATAGAGGTTTTCTGCCGTGAGAATGGCGGACATACTGTATTCCCTTTGCGGATACGCGAGATTTTTGGAGAGTATGACATGACAACAGCCTTTTTTCGGCAGTTACTGACTCGGTTCGGCTTGGTGCTGATGCTGTCGGTCCCCAATCTGGCACTGAGTGCAAACAAGCCCGGCACTCTGCTCGTATTAGGGGATAGCATAAGTGCGGCCTACGGTATCGATGAGGAGCTGGGCTGGGTCAATCTGTTGCAAGAGCGCTTGCAGGAGAAGGGGCGCCCGGTGAAGGTGGTCAATGCCAGTATCAGTGGGGAGACCTCCGCAGGTGGCCTGACCCGGCTGCCGCGCCTGATGGAAGAGCACAATCCCCAGTGGCTGATTGTCGAGTTGGGCGGTAACGACGGTCTGCGCGGCTACCCACCCCAGAGTTTGCAGCGCAATTTGCAGCAGATGGTCAAGCTGGCTAAAGATTCCGGGGCCGAAGTCCTGCTGCTGGGGATGCGTATCCCACCGAACTATGGCCGCGCTTATACCGAGGCTTTTGCCGCTGTATTCCCCAAAGTGGCCAAGGCCGAAGAGGTCGCCCTGGTGCCTTTCCTGTTGGAAACTGTGGCCCTGGAGCAGGGCGCTATGCAATCCGACGGTATCCACCCCACCGCCAAGGCGCAGCCGGCCCTGCTGGATCATGTCTGGCCCTGCGTGAAGTCCCTATTGGGGGAGAAGGCGGATGGTGAGTCGTGTACTCCGTGATCGAAATGCGTACAATCGCGCCCCCAGGAACAGGAAAGCCTGGCTCTGGTCCCAAAGTTTAAGGTTTTGTGCCGGTACTCTGGGCCCGGTCACTGGTCGCGAATGAGTTAGAGAGACACCATGCCCGAATTGGAAAACCGCCGCGAGCGGCTCGAGTTTAATAAGCTGCAAAAGCGCCTGCGCCGCCATGTGGGCCGCGCCATCGCCGACTTCAACATGATTGAAGAGGGCGACAAGATTATGGTCTGTTTGTCCGGCGGTAAGGATTCCTACGCCATGCTGGACGTGCTGCTGAATTTGCAGAGGACAGCGCCGGTTAACTTTGAACTGGTGGCGGTCAATATGGACCAGAAACAGCCGGGCTTCCCCGAGCATATCCTGCCGGAATACCTGCAGTCCCTGGGTGTTCCCCACCATATTGTCGAGAAAGATACCTACTCGGTCGTGAAGGAAGTGGTGCCCGAGGGCAAAACCACTTGCGGGCTCTGTTCCCGTCTGCGCCGTGGCACCTTGTATGGCTTTGCTGAAGAAATTGGCGCCACCAAGGTGGCACTGGGCCATCACAAAGACGATATCGTCGAGACCCTGTTCCTGAATATGTTTTACGGTGGCCGCCTCAAGGCGATGCCGCCCAAACTACGTGCCGACGATGGCCGCAATATCGTGATTCGTCCGCTCGCCTATTGCCGCGAAGAGGACATCGCCCAGTACGCCGAGTACAAGCAGTTTCCGATTATTCCCTGCAACCTGTGCGGTAGCCAGGAGAATCTTCAGCGCCAGGCGATCAAGCAGATGGTGCGGGAGTGGGATAAGAAATTCCCAGGCCGCAGCGAGAATATTTTCGCCGCGATTACCCGGGTGTCCCCGTCACAATTGGCGGACAGGGACCTCTATGATTTTGAGAGTCTGGAACTGGATCGCTCTAAGCCGTCGGCTGTCGAGCGTCCTGACCATTCACTCCAGCGCCAGGTGAATTCTTGGGAGCCTGAGGATGCTCAGGAAGTGGAGCCCCAGTATATCGAGGCGCTGAATCTGTAGGATCTGCACCGCTGACCAGTTGCGCGTAGCTGCATTCAAAGTCCCGGGGACTGGCACTGGGTCCATGGTGAAAGTGCTGATGCCAGAGGCGCGCCATATTGGCCACGTCTGAGGTTTCCTCCTCCTGGATCTTGTGCACCTCAGCCGACCTGTAAATCAGCCAGGCGATGGCTGTGGCATAGCGCAGGTTGGTGGTCAGTTCGCTGTGGGGGTGATCGAGAAAATCCCGCTGGCTCGCCAGCCCTCGCACCTTTGAGGCGAGGCTTGGGTGATCGATCAGGTATTGATCCCAGATTTCCCGGTGGGTGTGGGGCTGGATTTGGTAAATACCCAGCCCGTGGCGCCGTCCCTGTTTGAGATGGAAGCCCAATTGCGACTCCTGGGCGGCGGTTCCCAGAAGGAGATTCTCCATGCCCTGGCTCCAGGCTCTCAAGTGCTTGAGGGTTGGACGGATAACCTGGAGTCGGAGCTCGTCCAGACAAATGCCCATAGTGTTGTCTTTTTTTCTGTAGTTGTATCCAACATATATGTAGTTTGCTGATTGAGTCGGCGCCACCTTATGGGTAGATTTACGCGCAATAAACATAACAATTTTTAGGTGGTGCTCTTTCCATAGCTCAATGCGCTGAAAAATTGAGCAGGAAAACGCAGACTATTCCCGCGCCAAGTACCACCCCAGTTTGATCAGAAGGAATCCCTTATGGCCGCCGAGTGGCTGATCGCCCTTACTTTTGTCGCCTATTTGGCGTTGATTGTTGTTATCGGTATTTACGCCTACATGCGTACAAAAAATGCCAGCGACTATTTCCTCGGTGGCCGTTCCCTGCCGCCGGCTGTGGCGGCCCTGTCTGCCGGAGCCTCGGATATGAGTGGCTGGCTGCTTCTGGGTTTGCCTGGTGCGGCCTACGCAGCGGGGCTCTCTGCCGGTTGGATCGCAATTGGTCTTTTCTCCGGCATCGTTCTGAGCTGGGTGACAATGGGCCGGCGCCTGCGCATCTACACCTATGAGCTGGACGACTCCCTGACAGTGCCAGCTTATCTGGATCGTCGGTTTAAGATGGGGCACCCCTATCTGCGCACCGTCTGCGCGATATTCATTCTGTTATTTTTCCTTTTCTATGTGGCTTCGGGCCTGATTGCCGGCGGCAAATTGTTTGAAACGGTGTTTGGCTGGGATTATCGCTGGGCGGTGATTATCGGTGCGGTTGCCGTTATTTCTTACACGTTGTTTGGCGGGTTTTTGGCGGTGTCCTGGACCGATGTGTTCCAGGGACTGCTGATGAGTGCGGCGCTGATTGCGGTGCCTCTCGTTGTTATTTCTGACCAGGGCGGTTTTTCCGCCAGCTGGAGTCGCCTGCAAACAGAGGTGCCACAGCTGACCTATTGGATGACAGATAACACCGGGCAAACATTAAGTCTGGTGGCGATACTCAGCTCTCTTGCCTGGGGATTGGGCTACTTCGGTCAGCCGCATATTTTGGCGCGATTTATGGCGGTGCGCAGTCCAAACGATATACCTGCTGCGGCGACAGTGGCAGCGGTTTGGTCCCTGGCCGGCTTCTTGGGTGCCATGGCAGTGGGCCTGTTTGCTCACTTGGAAATCCAGCAGAGCCTGCCGGATGGCGAGACCGTCTTTATGGAAATGGTGCAGGTGCTGTTCCACCCACTAGTTGCCGGTGTTCTTTTGGCGGCGATTCTATCTGCCATTATGAGTACGGCAGATTCCCAGCTGTTGGTGTCTTCGGCTGCACTGGCAGAGGATATTTACCACGTTTGGTTTGGGCGTGAGACCACCCCGGAAGCCATGGTGAAAGTGGGGCGCTGGGCGGTGGTTGCTTTATCACTGGTCGCTGTGTGGATTGCGATGGACCCGGATTCCAAGGTTCTGGATGTGGTGAGTTACGCCTGGGCTGGTCTGGGCGCTGCCTTTGGCCCGGCGTTGTTGATCAGTCTCTACTGGTCCCGTATGACGGGTAGTGGCGCTATTGCCGGTGTTATCGTTGGCGGCCTCACCGTTGTGGTGTGGGAGCAACTCTCCGGTGGCATTTTTGATGTTTATGAGCTGTTGCCGGGTTTTGTTTTCTCTTCAGCTGCTATCGTGTTAGTGAGCGCGCTGACGAAGTGCCCGGAAGCCGTTGCCTCACAGCACCGCAAGTTGCTTGGTTGAGGGGGCAGGGCAGGACTTGAGCCCGAGCGACTCGCTCGGGCCGAGACAGACCAGCCGCGCTAGGGACGCATCTCTGGCAAAGGTGCGACTGTTGTGAAGTGAAATGGATTTCCATCCGCAGCAATTATTCAAATAGCGGTTGGAGATGCTGAGTGATCAAAGTTCATCTCGGTGATATCACTCGATTGCACGTCGATGTAATCGTCAATGCTGCCAACAGCCGTCTCTTGGGAGGCGGTGGTGTCGATGGGGCCATACACCGCGCAGCGGGGCCCAATCTACTGGAGGCCTGCCGCAGTCTGGGCGGTTGTCCTGTTGGTGAAGTGCGCGCCACTGGCGCTTATTCCATTCCCGTAAAACGTATCTACCACACAGTTGGGCCGGTTTGGCGCGGCGGCAGTTTGGGTGAGCCCGAGCTGCTCTCCAGCTGTTATCGACACTGCCTGGCATTGGCTCGGCGCGAAAACATGCGCTCAATCGCTTTTCCTGCGATCAGTTGCGGTATCTACGATTATCCCCCGGAGCTGGCCGTAGAGGTGGCTGTAGAGCAGGTACAGCAATTCCAGGAGAAGGAGGGGGCACCGCAGCAGGTTGTATTCTGTTGTTTCGAAAAATCGATGGCGGATCTCTATCTATCCCAGTTGGATGCCTACGTTAGGCGCTAAAAGCCACGCTTTGTAGGCCTCGTGGTATTTTCGGCCATTGATTGATATCCATGGGTTGGGGATTATTATTGCTCTGACAATAACAATATAAGAATGAGGAGATTGTCATGCGCAGTGCCCAGCAGTGGTTTTCCGAGTATGGTGAGAGTCATCAGAATCCGATCAACAAATCCATTCATTGGATTGCTGTTCCCGTAATTTATGCAACTGTGGCCGGACTTTTGTGGGCAGTTCCGCAGCCGGACTTTATGGCGACAATTCCCTGGCTGAACTGGGCTGTCGTGGTGACAATCCCGATTCTTCTGTTTTATTTCGCGATGTCGTTTCCCATTGCCCTGGGAATGACGGGATTAACTGTTCTGTGTTTGTGGGCTTGGTCGGTATTGGAGCGGCTGGGGGTGCCCATCTGGCAGACGGCACTGGCCCTATTTGTGATCATGTGGGTGTTCCAATTTATCGGCCACCATATCGAAGGCAAGAAACCCTCTTTCTTTAAGGACTTACAATTCCTGTTGATTGGCCCTGCCTGGGTGATCGGGTTTATTTACCGGAAACTGGGCATTCAATACTGATTGCCGGTTTATGCAGATGAGTGGCTGTGGCCACTCATCGATCTATCCTGCTATCGGTTGTAGTGAACCGGTACTTCCAGTGTCTCTTTGACTTCTTCCATCACCACATAGCTGGTGCACTCCTGCACCTCCGGCAGCGTTAAAAGCGTTTCGCCGTAGAACTTGCGATAGGCACTCATATCCGCCACCCGGGCCTTGATCAAGTAATCAAAATTCCCCGATACCAAGTAACACTCCTGAACTTCCGGCAGGGCGGCTACGGCGTTGCGAAATTCCTCAAAAGCGTCCTGTGCGGAGCGGTTCAGCCTGATCTGCACGAAAACCACCAGGGCAGCATCGAGGTATTCCGGATTAATCAAGGCGGTATAACCCTGAATAACATTGTCATTTTCCAGGCGCTTGACCCGTTCGACGCAGGGGGTCGCGGTCAATCCCACCTGTCGGGCCAGCTCGGCATAGCTGGTTCTCCCATTCTTTTGTAGAACACGCAATATGTTCCGGTCGATGGTACTTAGCTCTCCCGCACGTTTGCGCATAACTGCTGACTCCGAATTGGTCGACATGGTCAAAAAATAGACTTGGCGACAGGGTTATTAGTGGATTCCACTAGTTTTATCAAAAATCTACTAAATATCCACTTCTTATCTGTTCTTATACTGGGGAAAACATAGAAATTAGGTACTCCTATTTGATTAAGGCAGTACCGAGCGCACAGAGCGAGGAGAAGGAAAATGTTGATTGGCGTCCCTAAAGAGATTAAGAACCACGAGTATCGTATTGGCCTGACGCCGTCGAGTGTTCGCGAACTGGTTGGCCACGGCCACGAAGTGATCGTACAGAAGGATGGTGGTGCCGCTATTGGTTTCCCCGACGAGATGTACGTTCAAGCCGGCGCCAAGATTATCGATACTCCGGAAGAGATTTTTGCCACTGCCGATATGATCGTCAAGGTAAAAGAACCCCAGCCCCACGAGTGCGAAATGCTGCGCCCTGGGCAGGTTCTGTACACCTATCTGCACCTGGCTCCAGACCCCAAACAAACTGAGCTGCTGGTGAAATCCGGCGCTACCTGCATCGCTTATGAAACTGTAACCGATCGCTTCGGAGGCCTGCCTCTGCTGGCGCCCATGTCTGAAGTTGCTGGCCGTATGTCTGTTCAGTGCGGTGCCCACCACCTGGAAAAAGCCCAGGGTGGTCTCGGCGTACTGCTCGGCGGTGTTCCCGGTGTAGCTCCTGCTAAAGTCCTGATTATCGGTGGCGGTGTTGTTGGTACTAACGCAGCGAAGATGGCCCTGGGTATGGGTGCTGACGTTACTATCCTCGACCGTTCCCTGCCGCGTCTGCGTCAGCTGGACGATATTTTCGGTGGTGCGGTTCGCACTGAGTACTCCACCAACGATGCTATTGAAAAGCACGCACTGGAAGCTGACCTGGTTGTTGGTGCGGTTCTGATTCCTGGCGCGGCAGCCCCCAAACTGCTGACCCGCGACATTATCAGCCGCATGAAGAAAGGCGCAGTTGTAGCTGACGTTGCTATTGACCAGGGCGGTTGTTTCGAGACTTCCAAGGCGACTACTCACCAAGAGCCTACTTACGTAGTTGATGGTGTGGTTCACTACTGTGTTGCCAATATGCCCGGCGGTGTAGCTCGCACCTCCACTATGGCCCTGAACAATGCCACCCTGCCTTTCGCGGTAGCCCTGGCAAACAAAGGCGCCAAGCAGGCACTGTTGGACGATTCCAACCTGCTGGAAGGCCTGAATGTTCACGCTGGCATGGTGACCTACCAAGCCGTAGCCGACGTATTGGGTTACGAGTTTGTAGATCCCAAACTGGCTCTGCAAAAACAAGCAGTAGCGGAAGACGCTGTAGCTTAATTGCCCCCGGTGGCCGCCTGCGGGCGGCCGCATTGTAAATAAGCGGTAACGCGCTTGTTGTTTTGGGAAGTTTCCCCCGGAGCGCTCTTTGCGTTCCTCTCTGTGAGACCTGGTGGCATAGCCACTAATTGATAGCCGCGTATTTACGCGGCTTTTTTATGCGCGTTATTTATATTTTGGAGAAAGCTGGACTTGTTGTTTTGGGAAAAACTGGGGAAGGGGAGGAGGAAAAGAAAAAAGGATGCTGAGGGACTTCCTTGTCGCCTCACGGGGGAGAGGGGTTTAGGGCTAGTGTTAAATAACCCAGATTTCTACCCGGCGATTTTTTATCTTTGAGCTGGAGCTGTTGGAGGCTACCGGCAGATAGGCACCAAAGCCCTGAACCGGTGCTGTATTAATCTGGTGATCCCTTAGAGCGGAGCGAACGGTAACTGCGCGTAGTTTTGATAAAACGATTGAACGCCCTTCACTCACTTTCTCATCGCCAAACCCGATCAATAGTAGTCGCTTGTGGCTGTTCTCTGGCTTTTGCATAAAGCGGACAAGTCGCTGTATATCCTGTTTTGCCTTGTTATCTAAAGAGGCGCTGCCTTCAGAGAAACGGAAGTTAATACTCAGGCGCTCTGCATTTTCCGTTAATTTCAGGTATTCGCTGGGCCCATCTCGGTTGGCTTCAGGTTTTACACTGATTGGCGTCTGCGCGACAAATCCAGTGGCCTTTACCTGCTCCTGCCCCTGCTCACTCTGTACAAAGTGCAGGAACTCTTCGGTGACGGGTTTTAAACCGTAAGCAGCGGTATAGAGAAAAAGGCGGCGGGAAAGGGGGTAGTCTTCAGTTGCAATTGTCAGATGTTCTGGAGCTTGTGGTTGGGTGTTCTGATCGGATACTGACACTGCCTTGGCCCGTCGAATAGATGCCAAGCCCACAAATCCAATACTGTTGGGGTTTGCCGAAACACGGTCCGACAATTGATCATTCGATTCGAAGCGTTTTGCATTGGCAATAAGGGAGTGCTTTTTCCCAAGCACCAAGCTTTTAAACGTATCCCAGGTACCGGACTGATTATCTCTCGCCAGAACTTTGATGCGACCTTTCTGCCCGCCCACTTCAGACCAGTCGGTAATTTTTCCGGAAAATATTGCTGCTATTTGTTGCAAGGTTAATTGGCTGATGGGGTTTTGAGGGTGAATAATAATTGCCAGGCCATCGATGGCAATAACATGCTCCGCACCTTGGCCGCGCATATCTCCAAAGCGACTCAGGGCTGCGTGCTCAGTATCTTTTATTGGTCGCGAAGCCATGGCGATATTGGCCTGGGAACGTTCCAGGCCTTTAAACCCAGTGCTTGAACCGTGTGCCGCAATATCGACATATATTTTTTTGCCACCGAGATCCCCTTGCACTCGAACCTCATTTTCTTTCCCTAAAGGAATAATCTCCAGATTACTGCCACCACGGGCTTCGAGGTAATCGCTCACCAGGTTGGGCGCCAGCTTTGCGCCCACAGTATTGGAGCCATGTAAAGTAAAAAGCAGGCCCGATGTGTCGGGAGGGAAGCGGGTTTGGGCTGTGGAAGTTGCAGCAGCCAGGGCCACCCCAAGAAGAAAGAGGGTAAGGGTTTGCTTTAGCCGGCTTAAGAATACGCTCATAGTAATTCGACCGTAAGGTGGTAAAACGAGGGCGCAAAATATGACTTAATTGTGACAAATTGATGAAATATTGATTGCTAAATTACGCAATTGTCTCATCGTGAGAGATAGGTAACTTTAGCGGGGTTTATTTGAACAATTGAAGTATGGGTGGTTAAGCTTTCGTAAAAGCTTGCTCTATGTTTTAAAACACAATAGATCAAACAGGTGTTTAGAGGCCCCCGTGAAGGTGTATTAGAGCCTCTAAAATTTGAGCAATTTAAAAAGCGGGAAATAACCGGCTAATTAGGACTGGCAGTGCAGTTTCTACCCGCAAAATACGTGGACCCAGGTGAACGGATTGAAAGCCTGCTTCCTGGAGCTTCTCGACTTCATAACTGATAAAGCCGCCTTCAGGGCCAATGGCTAAAGTGGTCGGTTGCTTTATGTCCACAGGGCAAGCCGTTCCCCCTACTGGATGAGCCACCAGTTTACGGGAGTCACTGGAAAGGGAAGGGAGTTCGTCTTCGACAAACGGTTTAAAGCGTTTGCGCAACAGAATTTCCGGCATTTGTGTATCGACAGCCTGCTCGAGTCCGAGCAGGCATTGCTCAAAGAGTTTGTCTTCCTGTAACCAGGGAGTTTGCCAGTAAGACTTTTCGACCCGGTAGCTATTAATTAAAACCAGTTTTTTGACTCCGAGTGCAGTCAAATGCTGGATAACCCGCTTGAGCATTTTGGGGCGAGGTAGGGCCAAAATAAGTGTGAGAGGTAATGGCTGGGGCGGATCAATTGCGAATGCCACTTCAAGCTCGACGCACTTCTCGTCGAGCGTAACAATCTCGCCATTCCCTATTTGCCCGTCGAGCAGTCCGACACGAAGTTGTTGTCCCGGAGCTGCTCTGTGAACCTTGGTGATATGCTCCAGCTGGCGTCCACTAAGGCGGACGCGATTGGGACTAATAAAGTCGTGCTTTTGTAAAACAATCAGGTTCAAAGTCGGGCGCCTTGGTACTTCAATTTATAACGGTGTCGGTGCTATGGGGCTGGGCTAGCTGGTTTGAGCTGAAGCAATCGCGCCTTTGCCAATACCTTCGTAGGCTCTTACGGTAATCGCTTTCCCCGGTTCTCTTGCCGCCAGGGTGTTGGCGATATATTGGGCCAACTGCTCCACCGTGGTATCACAGTCAAGAATTTCACAAACTTTGGCAGGGATGGACAGGGTGAAGTTTCCCTGTTGCGCACTGTAAGCAAAGTTATGGATTTCCTCACCGCGATCATCGGCAGTTGTTGAAACCAGATCCTCGCGAGTGCCCAGGTAGATATCTTCCCAGCGCTCAGCCCAGTACTTTTCCAGCTCTGTATCGCGTTGACCACCCGTCATGACCTGAATGCGTGAACGGTGTCCATGGGCGATACGTTGGCAGTTACCAAGGTGTTTTTTCAGGCCATGGCTGTAGTGGTAGAAGGCATCTTCAATCACTTCACAGTGGAAACTGAGTTTGAGCTTCTCCACGCTATCGGGGAAGTGGCTGGCCAGCTGCTGGACACACCAGACGGCGACGCTCTCAGGGGTAATTACCTGGGCGTCCACTAAGGCAAAAGCTTGTTCCGGACCTGACACTTTAATAGAGGCCCCGTTTTCCAGTAGCCAGGTCAGGTTAACCTGGTCTCCATTGTGCTCCAGGGTCAGTTGGGGTGAGCGGGTAGGTACCAGGAGGCGGTGGTCGACTTGATCATCCAGCCAATGCCTCAGGGTCTTTTTCACTATACCAAAGTCGCAAACCATCCCCTGTTCATCCAAGGCGCCATCGAGGGCTGCGTTTGCCAGCCAGGTCTCGCCTACGATGCCTCGTTTTGAGTCGAGGTAGCTGAAGTCAACGTTGGTTAAATTATCGACAAACAAGTGCATGAGTAACTCTTTGCAGGGGGTGAGATAGTAGTCGTTCATTATAACCTGTTAATAGGGCTGGATCTTATTCGTTTATGCCTCTATAATCGCGCCCTCTTCGGATGCACTGACACCGAAGATCGTTGTGGCGGCCCTCCCGGTCCCCTCGCAATGAGCAGCTGTGAACTCCGCCAGGCCCGGAAGGGAGCAACGGTAGCAGTGGTATCATGTGCCGAGGGTGTTGCTGGTTGGGCTGCCTCCAGTCTCTCCCTTCTTTGTTTCAAAAACCATCCCTGAAAATCCCCGTTGAGAGTGTTTTGCTCGGCTGTGTCCTGGGTTTTGCTCTTTTCCTCACCAAATTTTTTCTCGCAAAGACGATATAAAAGGGGATTTTGTGTCGATCTGGCTCGATCTTCGGCCTCGCCGTCGCTGATTGTGTGGGGCTTATGCTATAAACGGCGTCAACTATAAGCAGATCTAAAAATGATTCTTGAGGAGAAAATGAAAAAAGTTGCTCTCTCGATAGCGGTTGCCGTTGCACTGTCTGCCTGTGACAGTGGACAGCAAACTGTAAAACCGGTTGGTGTAGCCCAGGCGACTGCGGAAAGCCCAGCTGATAATTCCCAGCTGACAGCCAAAGATGCGCAAGCTTTCTTAAATGATGCCCAGGCTCGCTTGGAAAAAATGGGGCAAGAGGCAAGTCATGCGGCCTGGCTTGCTTCTACCTATATCAATATTGATTCCCAATACGTAGAAGCTTTGGCTTCAGAGCGATACACCACCCTGGCCGTGGAGCTGGCTTCAGAGGCCGCCAAATTTAACGACTTGGACCTGGACCCGGATACCCGTCGCCAGTTGACCATGTTGAAGCAGGGGTTGGTATTCCCGGCGCCGAAAGGTCCGGCACTAACTTCTGAGTTGGCGCAAATTGGATCAAAAATGCAGGGCATGTACGGTGCCGGTAAATACTGCCGCGAAGATGGCGGTGAAGAAAAGTGCTACACCCTGACTGAGATGGGGCAGGTGATGGCAACCAATCGCGATCCTGAATTACTCAAGGATCTGTGGGTTGGATGGCGTAAAGTTTCTCCTCCTATGAAGCCTCTGTATGAGCGCCAGGTGGAGATCGGTAATGCGGGCACCAAAGAGCTGGGTTATGACAACCTGAGTGTTTTCTGGCGCTCCAAATATGATATGGCCCCGGATGCCTTTGCTGAGGATATGGATACCCAGTGGGGTAAAGTGAAGCCGTTGTACGAAGCTTTGCACTGCCATGTTCGCGCCAAGTTGAATGAGCATTATGGCGATGACGTAGTGCCGGCTCAGGGTAAGATTCCTGCACACTTGCTGGGTAATATGTGGGCCCAGGAGTGGGGTAACGTCTATGACATAGTCAAAGACGACGACATGCAGGCCCCCTATGATCTGACTCAGCTGGTGGTTGATTCCGGCATGAGTGAAAAAGACATGGTTAAAGTCGGGGAGAAGTTCTTCACCTCCCTGGGCTTTAAGCCTCTACCGGAAACTTTCTGGGAGCGCTCCCAGTTCACCCAGCCACGCGATCGCGATGTAGTTTGTCATGCCAGTGCCTGGAATATGGATGGGCAGGACGATCTCCGCATCAAGATGTGTATCAATAAAACGGGCGAAGACCTGGTTACCATCCACCACGAGTTGGGCCACAACTTCTACCAGCGCATCTATAAGGATCAGCCTTTCCTTTATAAAGAGGGTGCTAATGACGGTTTCCACGAAGCTGTTGGCGACACCATTGCGCTTTCCATCACACCGAAGTACCTGAAGGAAATCGGTTTGATGAATGAGGTGCCGGATGAGAGTAAAGATATCGGTTACCTGATGCAGCAGGCGCTGGATAAGATTGCCTTCCTGCCATTTGGTCTGCTCGTTGATAAGTGGCGCTGGCAGGTATTCAACGGTGAGGTGAAGCCGGAAGACTACAACAAAGCCTGGTGGAAACTGCGTGAAGATTACCAGGGCATTGCCGCTCCGGTAGAGCGCTCCGAAGAGAACTTCGATCCGGGTGCCAAGTACCATATCCCCGGTAATACACCTTACGCTCGCTACTTCCTGGCGCGTATCCAGCAGTTCCAATTCCACCGCGCGCTGTGTGAAGCCGCTGGTGAAACCGGACCGCTGCACCGCTGCTCCATCTACCAGAATGATGAGGCTGGTAAGAAGCTGCGCGCTATGTTGGCAATGGGTGCAAGCAAGCCCTGGCCGGATGCTATGGAAGCGCTCACTGGTCAGCGCGACCTGGATGCTTCAGCCATTATCGATTACTTCCAGCCGCTGATGGCGTACCTGGAAGAGCAGAACCAAGGGCGTCAGTGCGGTTGGTAATCTGAGCTTTTAGTTTGTCGGTATTAGAAAAAGGGGCTTAGCCCCTTTTTCTGTTTTATGCTCACGTGAATTATGAACTCTTGAATATTATTAGTTGCGAGGCTCAGTTATTAGTGGACTGGGGGTTGCTCTTCCTCTGAATCCAGAAAGCTGGCAGCAGCATTTAAAAATGCTTCCAGTGGGGGGTGCAGAGACCCGGTGCCGACTTGGTAGCGGTTCATGCTTTTGTGGGCCAGGCCGGAGTTGATGGTTGGTGTCGTACCGGTTCTAATGATTTTTAGCAGGTCAAAACCAAATGGTGCGCCTCTACCCTCAATGCCTGGAGTAACGACAAAGTCGCTCTCAGAGTGACACACATCATACATTTTCAGTATGTTGTCGATGTTGTCTTGGTATGTTCCTGAGAATGTTTTGTGGATGCCGCCAAAACCCATAGTCTCTGTGATGGCGCTGTCTCCCATGTCCCGGTTGACATCTGCGGGAGTGATTCCTGGCATTAATAGTCCGTGGCCAACCCCGGCCAAACCGGTAAACCAGGCCTTGTCCAACCCTGAAACTTGAATACCAAATTCCGTCCCATTGCGAGCCATGGTTGTAATAATACTGCTGTGAGGAATACCGCTGCCGGCATCGGAAATAACCTTGCAGGTGGCCATGATTGGATTTAACGGAAATGTCTCATCCTTGTAGATTTGGTTGGTAATCCTTTCAATATCTTTTCGCTTTTTACTGGCCCGAATAACTCCTGGCATTAAAATTCTGGAGAAAATCAGTGTGGCGGCATTAGTCATTACATGGCAGTCGTCTCCCATAAGGAGACTCCGGCCAATTATAGGTACAAAATCAATTCCGCCTTCATCTTGGATTGCTTGATTTAGTACGGGGGCAATTTCGTCCTCTATCCAACGAAGGTAATCGATGGCCTCTTTGTCATACACGCCAAAGCGAATAGAGCTACCGCGGTAATCGGCGCGATCATCACTAAGGTTGGAATAAGCCCGATTGCCGGATAGCTTATCTTCGACAATATACACAGACATTGAATGGGTAATAATGCCAGCCATGGGCCCGACCGCATTGTGGTTATGGCAAGGCTCAAGATCAACCCGGCCTTCCTCCATAACCCGCTCCGCTTCAACTTTATTTTTAGCCAGGCCTTCATAAATCAGACCGGCAATGATTGCGCCTTTTAACGGTCCAGATGCCCGCTGCCAGGTTATTGGGGGACCGGCATGCAGGACTAAATTTTTTCGCATTCCAGGGATGTTGTCACTGGCTTTGCCTATCCCAATCAAAATCGGCACAGCCTGCTTCATGCGCTTAATGGATTCGTCATTCGCTTGCTGATTGAGAGCTTGGAACTCAGGGGTTGCCAGTTTATAGAGGATTTCTTCGGTGCTGGGCCTGAATTCAATGTCTGTTCTCATCCCTACTCCCCTGAATTTAATAACTCAGCATATTGTTCAGTAACGATGTTCATATTGCGTAGCATCAGATCAGTGGTGCCGGTGATTACCTGTATCTGGCGTTTTTCAGATATTTTCATGTCTCCCTCAAACCCTCGGCTGGCGTAACTCAGGTGGTCTTTTGCTTTGCGTAGATTGTCATTGATCTCTGGCGTATTGAGGGGGCTCTCCAATAGTTGGTTCAGTCGGTTGGAGTATTCGGAGAGATCTTCTTGCAATCCGGTTTCGGCATCATCCAAGGATACTTCCCAAAGTTTAGCAGCGTAGTTCTTGGCGATTCTCTGGGAGAGCATACGCTGGCGGCCGGCGATATTAATGAGTTCGGCGCTGTTGTGATTGGCGACTTGTTGGAGTTGGACCACATAGGTGTGGGCAGCAGAAAGAAGGGAGTTGCTGCGCTGAAATAATTCGCTGGCGCTTTGTTTATTGACCGGTTGTAAGGCGACAGACTCAAACGCTTTCCATTCTCTTTCAACTTTAACAAGTTGATCCCTGATCTTTTCTGCGCCATGAAAATTATTTAGTTTCTCGTGATTCTTTTTAAATTCGTGAATTGATCGGGCAAATACCTTTTCGTGGCGTTCTGCATCCGGTTGAATGCCGCGCAAGATGTAAGTCTGGGTGATGCGTTGGGATAGCATTCTTTGTCGACCAGCCGTATTGATGGCATCTCCCATAGAGAAGGCTGCGACATCCAGGCTTAAAATTAACAAGATAAATACTGCTGACAACTTCATGATTTTACTCTTGTAGTTTGACTTACTTCACAATTTAAGTGGGTTTGATGTTTGCAATGCATGCGTGATCCCTCTCAGTTAATGAGAGGTCGCAGAGGTATTACGGGGTTATTCAGAGATCCTTGAGTAATAGTGGTGTGAGCTTATGGGGCCTGCTTTCTGAATAAGGCGATTTTGAACAATATTGATAAGTTAAACAAATAAGCTCCAGATTCCATTAAATGAGCAAAAATAAATAATTTAAATGCGTTGTTAAGATATATGATTTTGCAAACTCATCTGGTTTTAGGATTTGACGTTCCTTATATCAAATTTAAGGATGGAGATATCTAACCCTTTTTTTCGGTGTTAGCGCATTGGTGGTATTTGGGTAAGGGGGTGGGGAGAGCTTTCTGAGGGGCGGATTGTTGTGAGGTTGGAAGTTTAGATGAGGGCTTGATAATAGCCCAAAATAAAAAAGGCCCTACCAGAGATAGAGCCTTCTTTCATCAGGTCTAAGGTGACTTAGAACTGGTAATTCAGAGCCAAGCTGAACAGGTAAGCTTCGGTCTTGGTGGTGCCACCATCGAAGTAGGTGATCAGGGTATCGCTAATGTTGTTAGCTTCCTGAATAACCTCGTCGTCACCCCAGATATAGGCGAAAGATCCGTCAACAGTGAGCTTTTCGCTTAGTGAGTAGGTACCGCCAACAGTCAGCCACTGGCGATCAGTGTCAGGAATAGACAGGGTACGCCAGGTAATCGGGAGATCTTCGTCTACCAGCTCAGAGAGCTCTTCAGTTTCTTCGCGGTTTAAGCCGTCACGGGCTGCGCCTTGGTCGTAGGCGTAACCAAAGCGGAAGGTCCATTCATCATTGCGGTAGTATTCACCGCCGATACTGAAGCGAGAACCGCTCTGGAAGTTTTCTTCTTTCAGCAGAAGCGGGTTGTAGTCTTCACCTGCGGAGGGGATAAAGGCTTCGAGGCGCTCGAAGCGGTCCCAGTTCGTCCACATGTAGCCTACTGCCACACCCCAGTTATTGTTGAAGCGGTGGTAGAAGCCCAGCTCCAAGGTGTCAGGCAGGTTCAGGGTCAGGTTACCGGAAGTATCGTCAAATGAATCCAGCGGGCTCGGAGCGATGTCGGAGCTTACTTCACCCTTGATTTTGGGGTCGTACTTAGCGTGGTAAGAAATACCTGCGCGAGTGTTGTCGCTGATGCGCCACAGGCCGCCGATGGTCCAGCTCAGGTCCCAGGCATCGCCTTTAACGTCAAGTACGGTGGCACCGGCAGGATTAAATCCTAAAACGGGTTCTACAACGTCACCGATCAGGAAATCATCGGGGAAGGTAGTGTTCAGTTCTGCGTCGACGTAGAAAATATTTGCTGCCAGGCCAATGCTGAATTGATTGTTAAAGTCATAAGCAACAGATGGCTGGATGTTTACAGTCAGCAGAGAGGTTTTGTTGGCGATCGTAGTTGCAGGGAAGTTATCCGGGAAATCAGTTTCCAGGCCAAAATCGGTGTACATAGCCAGACCCCAGGACCACTCATCATTGATGGGGGCTGCCAGATAGCCATTGGGGATTACTGCGCTGGTGGCGTAGTCATCGGCGCTAGCTGGAGTTTCGAATCCCAGGTAGCCAGTTTCCGCACTGCCGACATAATAAGTAACGTCACCATCTACATCGATCTCGGGGTCAACGTAAGTGGCACCAAGAGAAATGGTGTAGGTATTGAACAGTGCTGAACCGGCTGGGTTACGTGCCAGAATCGCAGCGTTGTCGCCGATAGTGTTTTCGGCAGCAAATGCGCGGCCAAGGCCTGTAGCACTGGTTTCCTGCAAGTAGAAACCTGCAGCCATAGCGCCTTGGGAAACGGAGCTGATAGCTGCGGCCAGAACTGCGTGTCGCAGATATTTTTTATTCATGAGAACCCATCTCTAAGTCTGCTGATTACTGAAAGCCATAAACAGGTTGGAATAAACTCTGCCATGGCAGGAAGGCCTTTAGACTTATATAAGTACCTTCCACTTCCGTAGCAAATCCCTTACTAAAAAGTCTAGCAATACGTCATTGCCCTAGTGAGGGAGAGGAGTGACTTTATAAAGACAATGGGGACAAAAAGCTATCCAAGTCGACGGATTTTTTTTCATCAGTCGAAAATGTGGCCATTTATTGGCTGGCAGCGACTTTTTCGCCGTTGATGGATAAATTTGTCAGGTTGATTTGATACCTTTTGCCATTTTCTTCTCTTTGGATAAGTTTCACCAAAGCGTAGTTCCATTGCGGTGCGATCCAGACAGTTGTCTCTCTTCCTGAGTTTTTATCTCTCACTCGAGCGACTTTAATTGTTTCCACCGGGCCTAGAGGTGTTTTTAGGATTTCAGTGCCAACTTGACTGAATTTGTATTCGCGAATTTTTTTGCCATCGGCAACCTGGTATTGAAGGTCTTTTTTTCCAGCGGCGACATCGAGTGCCAATTGGATTTGATAGCTCACCTTGTCAAGAATATTGGGTGGGGCGTCTTTGAGATCCCGCTCTGGATTATGGACGTTAAAGATCATACCTTTTGACGGTTCGAAATTAAGCACCGTGGCGCGATTTCGACCAAGGCCTTTGCGGTGATATTCGTAATGTTGGGGGGTGATATGGCCATCCTGGCTGGTAAAGCGAGAGTACTCTTTAATGCTGGCAAAAAGGGCGCTGCTATCGAAGTCCAGGCGCCAGTTGCCATCCTGTCCGGACAATTCCCGAGTGGCGGTAATACTGATCCCATTAAATCGGGCGGCGTAGGTGGCTTTGAAAGGTTCCAGCTCAGCAGCAATTGCCTGGCCGGTAATTAAAAAAAGAAACAGAGAGGTAGCAAAAAGGCGCACTGTGATATCCCACAAAAAACTGAACCCTTTTGAATACTAGCTGGCGAGGCGCGCAAAGTACATTGAAGGACTTTTACCCCGCCAGCTATCAAGGGATGGTTTTATGCGGAAACCTGAACCCCATGGTGAGGGAGTAATTCACCATCCAGCCGAACTCGATCATCCGCCATTTGCAGGCGCTGTTGAGCAAACCAGGTAACCGCCATAGGGTAAATGATGTGCTCTTGAACCTGCACCCGCTTTGCCAGCAGCTCTGGAGTGTCTCCCTCCTTTATAGGAACAATGGCTTGGACGATAGGTGGCCCGCCATCGAGTTCCTCGGTGACAAAATGCACGGTTACTCCGTGTTCTTTGTCCCCGGCTTCCAGTGCCCGCTTATGGGTATGCAGGCCCTGATACTTCGGCAGTAAGGAAGGGTGAATGTTGATCAGGCGGCCGTTGTAGTGGCGCACAAAGTCGGGCGTCAAAATACGCATAAACCCAGCCAGTACAACCAAATCTGGTTTGCACTTGTCGATCTCTTCGATCAAGGCGTGATCGAAGGTTTCTCTGCTGGAGTAATCCCGGTGATTCACCACAGAGGTGGGAACGCCTGCCTGTTCTGCGCGAGTCAGCCCATAGGCATCTGCCTTATTGCTGACAACTGCAGTCACGGAAAAAGGCGCGTCCTCTTGTGCGGCGGCATCCAGCAGAGCCTGCAGGTTGCTGCCACTACCGGAGATTAATACGGCAACTCTACAAGACATTACAGCCCCGCCAGCTCTACTGCTTCCGCCCCTTCTTTGGCATCTTCAATAGTGCCAACGACAAAGGCGTCTTCGCCCATTTGCTTGAGAGCGGATAGTGCCGACTCGGATTGCTCTGCAGGCACGCAAATAACCATGCCAACACCGCAGTTAAACGTGCGGTACATTTCGCGGCTATCGATATTGCCTGCATCACGCAGCCAATTAAATACAGGAGGCATTTCCCAGCTGGTGACATCAATACGCGCGCTGCAGCCTTCGGGCAGTACGCGGGGCAGGTTTTCCAGTAAGCCGCCGCCAGTGATATGGCTTAGCGCATTCACCTGGAAGGTCTTCATTAATTGCAGCAGGTTTTTAACGTAAATACGGGTTGGGGCCATCAGCGCTTTGGCCAGGGTTTCACCGCCGATATCCTGCTGGAGATCGGCACCGCTGACTTCGAGAACCTTGCGGATCAGGGAGTAGCCATTGGAGTGGGGGCCACTGGAGGCCAAGCCGATCAATACGTCGCCAGCTTTAACTTTGCTGCCGTCGATGATTTCAGATTTTTCTACGACACCGGTGCAGAAGCCTGCCAGGTCATAATCGTCGCCTTCGTACATGCCGGGCATTTCGGCGGTCTCGCCGCCGACCAGTGCGCAGCCTGACAGCTCACAGCCTTTGCCAATGCCGGTAACTACTTCTGCAGCAATATCGACATTGAGTTTGCCGGTTGCGTAATAGTCGAGGAAGAAGAGGGGTTCAGCTCCTGCTACGATCAGGTCATTCACACACATGGCGACAAGATCGATACCAATGCTGTCGTGAATGCCCAAGTCCATAGCCAGGCGTAACTTGGTACCCACACCGTCGGTGCCGGAAACCAAAACTGGCTCTTTATAGCCGCTTGGAAGTTCACACAGGGCGCCGAATCCGCCCAGTCCGCCCATTACCTCGGGGCGGGATGTGCGTTTGGCGACATTTTTGATACGCTCTACCAGTGCATTACCTGCGTCGATATCGACACCGGCATCTTTATAAGAGAGGGATGTTTGCGTAGATTGCGGCTTGGAATCGCTCATGATTCTTCCTGCGGTGGGTATTCGAAGGGCGCGTATTCTATCTGGGTCTTGCCTCGGGAGCCACGCCCAGACGGCATCTCGAAGGGGATTTCGGCATTTTCTTACCATTTGAACTGTGAAATCACTCCGATAGTGAGAACTCGGGGCTGAGAGAAACGTCTGACGCTGATACAATAGCCGCAATTTTTAGTCCGCCCTAAAATCTGGCGTCTTGCACATCGATAATAATTTCTGCAAGCTCAGGGGCGGAAAATAAGAGGTTTGGAGAGAAGTCCTATGCACAAGCTGCTCCGGCAGGGATTGGTGTTGCAGTTGCTGGCTCTGATCATCAGTGTTCTAGCCCTACCGGTCCAAGCTCGAGTCATCTCGGATTTGTACGAAGTTGTCGAGGCTGTGTCGAGTCGCGGAGCCACGGATCGTGCAGCAGCCGGAAGTCGCGGCCTGGAACGGGTGTTCGTACGTGTTACGGGAGATGCCGCTGTCGGTAGTAACCCAAATGTGCAGCCGATATTAAAGAATGCACAGCAGTTTGTTCAGGGGTATCGCTATACCCGTGAGGACAATCAGCTCTACTTGCACCTTTCCTTTGACCCCCAAGCGATCTCCCGGCAAGTTAATCAAATGAACTTGCCCATGTGGCCAAATAATCGCCCCGGTACTTTGGTGTGGCTTGCAGTAGATACCCTGCAAGAGGGCCGCAGTGCTCTGAGTGAAGAGGCAACCCCGGAGCTCTTTTCTGTACTCGAGGCAATGGCTATCGAGCGCGGTGTCCCCCTGGATTTCCCGGTAATGGACCTGAATGATCAGCGCAATATGCCCTTAGGAGCTCTCTGGGCCCAAGATGAGCAGGCAGCCGAACAGGCGGGTTTTCGCTATAGCCCCGATGCCACTTTGATGGGCCGAGTGCTTCAAGCTTCGGGCCATCGCTGGCAGGCGGATTGGCTGCTAATTCACGGTGGTCGCAGCTATGCCTTCGATACTGCCGGAGGTTCGCTGGAAGAGGTCGCTCTGCGCGGCGTTAACCAACTGGCCAATATTCTCGCGCAGCGCTATGCAGTGTCCCCGAATGGGCAGGACAATCAGTTGGGTGCGGTGATTGTTGAATTGTCTGGTATCGACAGTTTTGCTGATTATGCCAAGGCATCTGGTTATCTACAGGGGTTGGCACAGGTCAGCAGTGCTAACTTGCTCTCTGTTGAGGGAGACCGAATGCGTTTAGCACTGGTCACTTCGGCAGGGTTGAACAATTTGCGTGATACCCTGGCTCTAAACCATAAATTGCGAGCACAAGCGGACGGAGACGCCATTAACCTGAATGGATACCGTTCACCCTTGGGCAGCGCTGAGAATCCGTTGCGCTATCACTGGGATTGAGATGAGTATTCCGCAACAATTGCCGCTGGGGGTATCCCTGCGGGATGACGCCAAATTTGACAACTTCTATCTGTCGGATTCAGATCCAAATCGACAGGTAGTTGCCCTGCTGCAGTCTTTTGCCAGTGGCGAGAACCCCGAGTCTGTAATTTACATTTGGGGTGAGGCGGGTAGTGGTATTAGCCACTTGCTTCAGTCTGCTTGTCAGTGCGCAGAGGCCAATGGTCGCTCTTTCCATTATCTCCCTCTCGCAGACCTGCTGACCATGGACCCGGCTGTTATTCTCGACGGACTCGAGCGCCTGGACCTTGTCTGTATAGATGACGTTCATTTGTTGGAGGGGCAGCCCGAGTGGCAGACCGCTATTTTCCATCTCTATAACCGAATTAAGGATGGCGGCAGGCAGTTATTAATGGGGGCTCGCAAGTCACCCCGCGGTATGGATATTGCCCTGGCTGATTTGCAGTCACGCCTGCACTGGTCCCTGGTATTCCAGCTCAAAACCCTGAATGACAGCGATAAAGTTGCCGCCCTGCGCCGTCGCAGCCGTCTGCGCGGTTTTGACCTGCCGGAAGATGTGGCCCAGTACATATTGCACCGCGCCCCGAGGGATACTCGAGCACTCTTTCTGTGTCTGGAGGAGTTGGACCGGGCTTCACTTATGGCTAAGCGTAAAATCACCATTCCTTTTGTTAAGCAGGTTTTGGATATCTGACCCCAGAATTGGGCTCTGGCCGACCTGCTTTAGCCTCCTGAGCTCATTTGGGCTCCTCTACCTTGTGTTTTAGCGACACTTGGCGCTTTTTCTGTCTATTATGGTTGGTGTTTGCTCACTTCACCTTTCCCTATCTACTCCTGCTCCATCTCTTTCACCTGTGTATTTCCGTGTGAAATCTGCTCTGCTTACGATACCAATTTGAGGCAGCGAGTGGGTTTATGGGGAGTCTTACCCCTGTTTGCTCCCAAATGTCTCTGGTTGAGGGCAGCGTTATGCCGAACATTCATAAAATCCTGTATGTCAGCCATGCTGCTGAGGATGAAAGCAGTGGACTTATGCAGGCTTTTGCGGTGGCGCGCAATCATCAGGCGGAGATTAAGGTTTTACTGGTCTGTCCGAAGGTGCCGGAGGGGTTTGAGGAGTTTAGTCGGCTGTGTGTGAGGACAATGCTTGATAGGGTCAGGAGTGAAATTGAGTCGGCCCGCGTACATATGGAGTTATCCGCGGAAAGGACCAATTTGGAGATTGAGTCAGATTGTGGTGCCCGACCTGCCGAGCGGGTGATCCGCCGGGTATTGGCTGAGGGCTATGACCTGGTGATCAAGAATGTTGAGGGTCGCAGCCAGCTTAAGGGCTTCAAGGCAATGGATATGGATCTGCTGCGAAAGTGTCCCTGCCCGGTATGGATGTGCCGCCCAATCAAGGAACATCGCAACAAGATACAGGTGGCTGTTGCTCTCGACCCTGAATGCGAGGATGGCAGCAGTTATGACTTGGCGATCCGGTTGCTGCGCTGGTCGCGAGTACTCGCTGACAGTTGCAGTGGGGTGTTGAACGTTATTTCCTGTTGGGACTTCGATATCGATGAATACTTGCGGCGCCATTTTCCCTTGAGCGCTTCTGAGGAAGAGTTGGATGAGGCCACTGAATCAGCGCGAGCCCAACACCGCTCAAAGCTCGATGTATTGATACGCGCATCCGGAATTGAGGGGGAAATACGTATTCACCATGTGGTTGCCCATCCAGATAACTTTATTCCATTGCTGATTGATGAAGAAGGTCTCGACCTGCTGGTTATGGGCACTGTTGGACGGGCGGGTATTCCCGGTTTCATTATGGGGAATACTGCGGAGAATATATTGCAGAAGGTCAGTTGCTCCCTGCTGGCTCTGAAGCCCAGCGACTTTGTATCGCCGATAAAATAGTTGTGAATTATGGGTCTAATTCAGCTTGGCCCCTGCGCTGATCGCTCTATCGGAATTCTCTGCTGCGGGAGTTGAGGTGATCCTGATACCGGGACAAAATTACAGCTAAGAATTCGGGAGAAATATAATGATTAAGACTATTGCCAAATGGTTTGGCAGCTTATTTTTTGTGGGGGTTTTGGCAGTTTCTGCTTTTGCTATTAATGCAGTTTATTTCAAACCTTGGTCTATAGATGTATTTTTTGAACGTGTCTTTATAAAAATCGGCAGTAGCAGTCCGGAAATCCTTTCACAAATTAGAATTTTGGAGCAATTTGGAATTGATGGACACAATGCGCATCTCGATGATTTGTCTGAAGAAGAACAGCTGCGTGTTATTGAAATGATGAAGAGCGAGCTGGCGGTATTGCGCAGCTATGATCGTGAAAGTTTGGAAGGGCAGCAGGCCATTTCCTATGATGTGTTAGAGCATCTTCTCAGTATAAAGGCAGAAGTTGAACGCTGGAGATACCATGATTACCCGCTTAACCAAATGTCGGGTGAGCAGAATAGGTTGCCAGAGTTTCTCGCTGAAGTTCATCAGATCAACAATGTAAAAGAAGCTGATTATTACTTGTCTCGTTTGGGAGAGGTCGGACGTAAGTTTGACCAATTGCTGAATGGTCTTAAGGTAAGGGAAGAGAAAGATATCCTGCCCCCACGCTTCGTTGTCGATAGTGTTTTAGAGGAAATGCAGGGTTTTATCGCCGCGCCGGCAAAAGAAAATATACTTTATACCTCATTACTGGAGCGACTTAACAAAATTGAAAAGCTGGATAAACAGGAGCGGGAACGTATTCTCAGCCAAGCTGAGGTATTGATTGGTGCAGAAGTTTACGCCGCATATCAAGGGCTAATCGATTATTTCAGTACTCTCCGGCTAAAAGTTGGAGAGAACAATGGTGTTTGGGCATTGCCGGATGGGGATGCCTACTATGCCTATCAAGTACGCAACTTTACCAGTACAGATATTGCACCGGAGGAACTCCATCGTATTGGGTTGGAAGAGGTTGCAAGAATTGAAACGGAAATGAATGAAATTTTCTCGTCCGTTGGTAGAACCAGTGGCACTATTAGCGAACGTTTCTCTGCATTGAATAATGATCCCCAGTTTCTTTATGAGGATTCAGATTTAGGGCGGGAGAAAATTATTGCCGATTACCAGGTAATGATTGATGAAATTGATGCAGGCCTGGGTGATTATTTTGATCTAAAACCCAAAATGGGTGTTGAGGTGCGCCGAGTCCCAGAGTTTAAAGAGCAAGGTTCTGCGGGAGCCTACTACAACCCTCCGGCTATGGATGGGTCTCGCCCCGGCGTATTTTATGCAAACTTGCGGGATGTTCATGAAACCAAAAAGTTTGGAATGCGTACCTTGGCTTACCATGAAGCGGTACCTGGGCATCACTTCCAGTTGGCAATTGCACAAGAGCTAAAAGGTGTGCCGACTTTCCGTAAAATGGGGTTGTTTAATGCTTACTCGGAAGGGTGGGCACTGTACTCCGAGAAGCTTGCTAAAGAAGCCGGTTTCCAGGAAAACCCCTATGATGATTTGGGTCGGTTGCAGGCGGAAATGTTCCGGGCTGTGCGGTTGGTCGTGGATACTGGAATGCACTATAAGCGCTGGAGTCGCGAGCAAGCGATTGAGTATATGCTGGAAAAGACCGGTATGACTGAGTCCGAAGTCACCACCGAAATCGAGCGATATATGGTTTGGCCCGGTCAGGCACTGGCCTACAAAACCGGTATGCTAAAGATTCTTGAGTTGCGTGAACGCGCTAAAGAAGCGCTTGGTAGCCAGTTTGATATCCGCCAGTTCCACAATGTAGTTCTCACCAATGGCGCTTTGCCATTGGCAGTGTTGGAGCAGCAGGTAGATCAGTGGATAGCAACCAACAAGAGTTAGGATTCACTTTTGCAGAGTATTCGGCTATAGGATCGTCAAAAGAGTAACTTAAAAGTTTGAGCATCTTTACCGCTAGAAAGGGTGAAGGTGCTCGGATTATGTGGTTTTAGTTACTAAAAAGGGAGAAGGGAAGAATACACCTCGCTTGGGACCCTATGACGCATGGATGCCGATTAGGAGCTTACTGGGATGTATTCACAGCGTGTCTCAAGTGCGATGTATTCTTTCCTTCCGCCCCAGTAGTAAGAGTAGTACTTGTAAGGAGTTGGTAAGTGCCGAAGTCAAAAGCTATTACGGTAGATGATGGGTTCTCTAGAGTTAAATTTCTAAAAGGAAGAACTCCCGAAACAACGGATGAGGAAGCTAAAGATGCATTTGCCTTATTGTCCGAGTATAGGGATGGTGGAATATACGTAGCCCACTATTCAGGGAATAGCGAGTGGGAAAGGCACACCAATGGAGATGAGTTTGTTCAAGTTGTAGATGGAGAAACAACTCTAATTCTTCTCGTAAATGGTGAAGAGAAGCGGAACGAGTTATCAGCCGGGCAAATATTGGTTATACCAAAAGGTGTCTGGCACCGATTTGAAACGCCTAGCGAAGTAAAAGTTATGACTATCACCCCGCAGCCAACTGAGCACAGTATCGCTAAGCCATGCGATACTTAAGAAATAGGATCATTCTACATGCTGCAGCGGTTTGCAGTATAAGAGTGAACGCTGTTAGTTTAAATTAAAAAAGGCCACAAATAGTGGCCTTTTTTAATTCTGTTTTAACCTTTTAGTTATACTTTTGGAGTTCTGGTGTTTGCTATCCACTCGTCAATAATTTCCTCCAGGGCATCCAGTGGTACTGGGCCGTTGGCCAGAACTGCATTGTGGAATTGACGAATATCAAACTTCTCTCCCAGTTCTTTTTTGGCTTTCTCACGAAGCTGTAAAATTTTGAGCATGCCAATTTTGTAGGCTGTTGCCTGGCCGGGTAATACGATATAGCGCTCGACTGCTTTAATCACATCCCCCTCAGGATTAGGGGTGTTTTCCATCAGGTATTGTATGGCTTGTTCTCGGGTCCACTTCTTGGTGTGAATTCCGGTATCGACTACAAGGCGTCCTGCTCGCCACAACTCCATGGCGAGGCGCCCAAAATCTGAGTAGGGGTCTTGGTAGAGCCCCATCTCTTTTGGCACCATTTCAGAGTAAAGGCCCCAACCCTCGGTATAGGCGGTATAGTGACCATATTTGCGGAATTTAGGGATATCCTGTAATTCCTGGGTGATAGAGAGCTGCATATGGTGGCCGGGGATGCCCTCGTGGTATGCCAGTGCTTCCATCTGATAGCTGGGCATATCGTCCATGTTGTAGAGGTTGGCATAGTAGATGCCTGGGCGTGATCCATCGGCAGCAGGTTGTAGGTAAAAAGCTTTACCGGCAGATTTCTCCCGGAATGGTTCTACCGCTCTCACATCGAGGTCCGCTCTAGGTTTGGTGATAAATAACTCGTCCAGCCTACCCTTCATGGTATCGATAATGGTAGTAGCCTTCTCAAGATATGCAGCTTTCCCCTGTTCAGTGGTTGGGTAATAAAATTGCTGGTCGGTGCGCACAAATTCGAAGAAGCTTTTTAACTTACCTTCGAATTTTACTTTACGCATAATTTCACGCATCTCATCATGGATGCGAGTTACTTCTTCAAGGCCAATCCTATGAATTTCTTCGGCTGTCATATCGGTAGATGTGTAAAAGCCGAGACGAAAATTATAAAAGTCACTGCCATCTACCAGTTTCCAGGCGCCATCATCAGTAGTGGCGCGTATCTCAAGCTCTTGCAGGTAGTCGATTAGGGCTTTATAGGCGGGGCCAGTATTGTCTTTTAGTGCTGTTTTAGCTTTATCTATTAAGGACTTTTTCTGCTCTTTACTGATATCGAGATTTTCTACTTTTCCCTTAAAGTCAGCAAATAGAGGGCTGTCCTTTTTTCTATCAAAAGGAGCACCAGTAATTAGGTTTTGTGCATCTCCAATAACATAAGGAAAAACAAATTTTGGGATAGTGGTGCCAGCTTTGGCGTTTTCCTCCAGTTGGTCTTGCAATTGTGCGAAATACTGGGGAATTCTATTTAATCGGGAGATATAAGCTTCGGCATCCCTAATGTTGTCGATACGGTGCTGGCTGATAAGTGTTGAAGCGGCGCCGGTATGAGTGGCGAACATTTGGTTGACTGGGTAATTATGATTTCGCCACTTATAGGCTTCGATCTCTTGTTGCAAAGTGCGTTTTGCCAGTCGAAGATTAAGTTGGGTAGGTCGATCCAGTATAGCGGGATCAACTTTATTCAGCTCGGCTAATTGACGCTTATTAATTTCATGGGTTTCTTGCGCAAATTCAGGGGTTAGATCATTCCATTTGCCGTACTCCTCTTTCAGGCCCAAGAAGGTTTTGAATTCAGGGCTGCGGTCTAGATGCTCTTGGAAGAAATTATCAAACAGCAAATTGACCTTCTTGCTGGCCTCTCTCATTTCTTTGCTGACCTTAGGGGGAGGTGGCTGATTAAGTGCACTTTCCTCTAAGGGGGCAATCTTTTGTGCATCCGCATTGTTGGTACTGTCGTTGCAGCCTGTGAGAATGAGTGAGCTTACTGCCGCTGCAATCAGAGTTATTTTTAACTTCATGAGTACAATCCTTGCGTTCAAAGAGTAGCTCTTACTTTTTTATCATTATTTTTGCAGTTAATGGACCTTTTTATGTAAAAGCATCCCATTATTTGGTTTTGTGGATATAAATTCAGCAGAAACTAAGAGCGGTGCACTTTTTTAGTATGGGGAATACTGGGTATGTTTTATTTTGGTGCTTTTATACGACAGTGGCAGGTAAGGTGAGCTGAAAATAGGGGGGAGCTAAAATAAGACTTTAGTACCAATCATGCTGGTAGCTGGCGTTTGCTTAATAAGAAGTCCGGAATGTCATTCCGGACTTCTCTGTAAAACAATAAATATCGCATTGTAAAAGCTATGCAGAATTTTTGCTTCTGCGATGCTCTACTGACGAAAAGAAAAAGACAGACAAGTAGTTATCAGGTACTTATCTGTCGCTTCTATTAATTATTGTTGGGTTTTTACTTTTGCAACCCACTCATTAACCAGTTCTTCCAGTACATCCAAGGGGACTGGGCCACTGGCCAGGATAGTGTCATGGAAGCCGCGAACATCAAACTGATCACCCAG
This sequence comes from Microbulbifer maximicatervae (SeqCode), assembly GCF_052467325.1. Classification (NCBI taxonomy): domain Bacteria; kingdom Pseudomonadati; phylum Pseudomonadota; class Gammaproteobacteria; order Cellvibrionales; family Microbulbiferaceae; genus Microbulbifer; species Microbulbifer maximicatervae (SeqCode). Next base: position 2,501,725 of record NZ_CP174310.1, on the reverse strand, counting down.
TTCTGTTTTGGCTTTTTCACGCAGCTCGACAATTTTCAGCATACCGATTTTGTATGCGGTCGCTTGGCCAGGCATGACGATATAGCGTTCGATCGCTTTAACCACATCACCTTTCGGGTTCGGGGTGTTCTCTACGAGGTAGTCGATCGCCTGCTCGCGAGTCCATTTCTTGGAGTGAAGACCGGTGTCTACCACCAATCGGCCAGCGCGCCATAGTTCCATAGCCAGGCGTCCAAAGTCAGAGTAGGGATCTTCATAGAAGCCCAATTCCTTGGGTACCAGCTCGGAGTAGAGGCCCCAGCCTTCGGTATAAGCAGTGTAACCACCGTATTTACGGAACTTGGGAATATCCTGTAATTCCTGAGCGATAGAAAGCTGCATATGGTGGCCGGGGATACCTTCGTGGTAAGCCAATGCTTCCATCTGATAAGACGGCATATCTTCCATATTGTACAAGTTGGCATAGTAGATGCCGGGGCGCGAACCATCGGGAGCGGGGCGCTGGTAGAAGGCCTTACCTGCAGATTTTTCGCGGAAGGCCTCTACGGCTCTTACATCGAGATCGGCTTTGGGCTTGGTGATAAACAGCTCATCCAGGCGGCCCTTCATGGTGTCGATAATTGCGGTGGCCTTTTCCAGGTACTCCGCCTTACCTTCCTCAGTGGTCGGGTAGTAGAACTGCTTGTCGGTGCGCATGAATTCGAAGAATTCCTGCAAGTTACCTTCGAACTTCACCTTGCGCATAATCTCGCGCATTTCGTCGTGAATACGGGCAACTTCCTTGAGACCGGTTTGGTGGATCTCATCGGCAGTCATATCCGTAGTGGTGTAAACGCCGAGGCGGAATTTATAGAATTCTTCGCCGTCTGCGAGTTTCCAGGCGCCGTCGTCGGTAGTGGCTTTTTTCTCAAGCTCTTGCAGGTAGCTGATCAACTTTTCGTAAGCGGGGCCGGCGCTTTCAGTCAGGGCCCGGCTGGCATTCTCGATCAGTGATTTCTTTTGATCTTCGCTGATTTCCAGCTTTTCCACTTTGCCCTTAAAGTCGGCAAACAGGGGGCTGTCTTTCTCGCCGTTGAAAGGTGCACCGGTGATCAGATTGCGAGAGTCACTGATTACGTAGGGGAATACAAATTTAGGTACGATTGTGCCGACAGCAGTATTGGCTTTCAGTTGTTCTTCCAATTGGGAGAAATACTTGGGCATGCCATTCAAGCGGGCGATATAGGCTTCTGCATCGCCGACATTATCAATACGGTGCTGGCTGATCAGCAGTGTGGCGGCACTGGTATGGGTGGCATACATCTGGTTGACCGGGTAGCCGTGATTGCGCCACTTGTAGCCATCGATATCCTGTTGCCAGTTGCGTTTTGCCAGGCGCAGGCTCAAGCGGGTAGCGTCGTCCAAGTTGGAAGGATCAATTTTATTCAGTTCCGCCAGCTGGCGCTTGTCGATCTCCAGGGTTTCCTTGGCAAACTCTGGGGAGAGGTCATCCCACTTATCGTAATCTTCCTTTTTGCCCAGGAAAGTTTTGTATTCTGGGCTGCGGGCAAGGTGCTCCTGGAAGAAGTCCTCGAACATCTGGTTTACGCGCTTGACTGCGGCTGGGTCCACTTTTCCTGCGACTTCTTGAGTCGCCGTGCTTTCCGTGGCGGTTGCACTCTGCTCGGCTGTGTTCGGGGCGCCGCGGTCACAGCCGCTGATAACCAGCGCGCTTATGGCGGCTGCGATCAGGGTTGGTTTCAACTTCATGAGCATATTCCCAGTGTTCGGTTCTTCGTTGCTAATTTGTGCCACTCCAGTGGCATTCTTTAGGTTGCCTGCCTAAATCCCCCACGCTTTATGCGGGATGTGTAGTGCAGATCAGAAGGTATTGTGCTGACTGGAGCAGCATTTGGCCAGTAGTGGGGAGAATTTGATTGGGAGGAGGGTATTAAAGAAATAAAAAAGCGGGCACATGGCCCGCTTTTTCTGGTGACTTCGGGATTAAGCGAAGTTCTGGTTTACAAACTCCCAGTTCACCAGGGCCCAGAAAGCTTCCATGTACTTCGGACGCAGGTTGCGGTAGTCGATGTAGTAAGCGTGTTCCCAAACATCGCAGGTCAGCAGGGGAGTAACGCCTTCTTCAGTCAGCGGGGTTGCTGCGTTGGAAGTGTTTACAATAGCGACTGAGCCGTCAGCATTTTTTACCAGCCAGGTCCAGCCGGAGCCGAAGTTGTTCACAGCACTGGTGGTAAATGCTTCTTTGAACTGGTCGAAGCTACCGAAGGCTGCGTTTATAGCCTCGGCAATCGCGCCAGTGGCTTCGCCGCCACCGTTAGGGCTCAGGCAGTTCCAGTAGAAAGTGTGGTTCCAAACCTGGGCTGCGTTGTTGAACACACCACCGGAAGAGGACTTGATCACGTCTTCCAGGGACTTGTCAGCGTCAGCAGTGCCTTCCAGCAGGCCATTCAGCTTGTCTACGTAGGTTTTATGATGTTTGCCGTAGTGGTACTCCAAAGTCTCTTCGGAGATATGCGGTGCCAGGGCGTTCTTAGCGTAGGGGAGTTCAGGCAATTCGAAAGCCATGGTGTTTTCCTTCCTTTGTCTGAGGGTTATTGGTGAGGGCATTCTACACGTGCCGCATCTCAGAATTAAGCCGGCGCGGTGGATTAGGGGAGTTTGGGACGATTTCCTCAAACACAAGGGGGGAGAGCTTTTCTGTCAACTCTAATCGACTGTCGTCTATTATTACTGGCGACCGCTTACTTTTTCGTCAATTTTTGGTATAACTGCCGCAGAATTCGACGAATCTGAATGGATTCTATTGTCATATATTTCTGAAAATACGGTACCGGAAAGAGCAGCATAGAACTGGCGGGTACCGGACTCATCAGCACAGTTATCGGGTGTATCGAACCATGCAACGCAAAGAGCCCACACTGGGCGGCAGCGCCGCTCTTGAACCATCACTGGATCTCACTACCAGCGAAGAAAGGAGTGATTCACCAGAGCCCCAGGTGATCGTGGAGGAGCGCCGAGGTGGTTTCTCTTTCTTGGGTCTATGTGCCCTGATTATGGCGATGGGTGGCCTGGGTGCCTCGGGTTTCCTGTACCAGCAATGGCAGGACAGCCGGACCCTGTTGAGTGATGCAGAAACTCGTATTGCCGATGCGGAAAACCGTATTGCTGAACTGGAGAAGCGCTTTAGCCTCTCCGATGAGGAATCTACGGCATCGGTTGAAGTACTGAATGCAAAAGCCAAGGAAAACTCCTCAGAGATCCGTAAATTGTGGGGTGTTGCCTATGACACCAACCGCAAGAGTATCTCGGCAAATAAAACAGCAGTCGCAGCTAACAAAAAGCAAGTCGCCGCTCTTAGCATCAAGCTCAGCGGCCTCGAGTCCAGCGTGAAGAAAATTGCTGCTGTAGAGGCTTCGCTGGCAGAGTTACGCAAGGGCAATACAGATTCCCAGCGTGAGATGACTGATAAGCTTGCACGCCTGGAGCGCCAGCTGGCTTCAGTGCGCAGTGACCTGACTATGCGTGTCGGTGCGAATGAAGAGGCTGTCGAGTCTATCGATGCTTACCGCCGTTCTGTGAATAAGGATCTGGTGCAGCTCCGCGATGCGATTCGCTCCCTGCAGTCCAGCGGTGATTCGACAGCTTCATCCATGTAGTTTTCCGGTTGAGTTAAAAAAGGCGGACCTGGTGTCCGCCTTTTTTATTTTGTTTTCCCTTTCGGTGAATGGGATTTATGGGAATATCTGGGTCAATAACCCTACATTTCGTGTAGAATCGCCGGCCTCGAGACGTTAATCGGAGTTGGCAATGACCACTATCCGCCAGGATGATCTGATCGGCAGCGTGGCCGATGCGCTGCAATTTATTTCTTACTACCACCCACAGGACTTCATTCAGGCCCTGAATAAGGCTTATGAGAAAGAGGTCAACCCGGCGGCCAAGGACGCCATGGCCCAGATCCTGATCAACTCACGCATGTGTGCCGAGGGCCACCGCCCAATCTGTCAGGATACCGGCATTGTCACCGTAAAGTTGAAAGTGGGCATGAATGTGCGTTGGGAAGCGGACATGAGCGTTACCGATATGGTTAACGAAGGTGTGCGCCGGGCCTATCAAAATGCCAGCAACGTGCTGCGTGCCTCTATTCTGGAAGATCCAGATGGTGCTCGTAAGAATACCGGAGACAATACTCCGGCGGTGATTCACTATGAAATCGTTCCCGGTGATACCGTAGAAGTTTATGTGGCAGCTAAGGGCGGCGGCAGTGAAGCCAAAACCAAGTTTGCCATGCTGAATCCATCAGACTCGGTGGTTGACTGGGTGCTGAAGATGGTTCCACAGATGGGTGCCGGCTGGTGTCCGCCCGGCATGCTGGGTATTGGTATTGGCGGTACCGCTGAGAAAGCGATGCTGTTGGCCAAAGAATCCCTGCTAGACCCCATCGACATTCAGGAACTGCAAGAGCGCGGAGCCTCTAACCGTGCTGAAGAGCTGCGTCTGGAACTCTATGATTCCGTCAACAAACTGGGCATCGGCGCCCAGGGCCTGGGCGGACTGACCACTGTGTTGGATGTGAAGATCAAGGATTATCCTACCCACGCTGCCAACAAGGCTGTGGCGATCATCCCCAACTGCGCGGCTACCCGTCACACCCACTTTACCCTGGATGGCTCCGGGCCCGCTCGCCAGACTCCGCCTAAGCTGGAAGACTGGCCGGAAATTACCCGCGAAGCGGGCAGCAATACCCGTCGGGTAAACCTGAATACCATTACTGCAGAAGATATCCAAAGCTGGCAGCCCGGTGAGACCCTGCTGCTGAACGGCAAGATGCTGACTGGTCGCGATGCGGCGCACAAGAAAATGGTAGATATCCTCGCCAAAGGCGAGAAGTTGCCTGTGGATCTCACCGGCCGCTTTATCTACTACGTAGGCCCTGTAGATCCGGTGCGCGATGAGGTTGTTGGTCCCGCTGGTCCAACCACCGCTACCCGTATGGATAAATTCACTCGCACTATGCTGGAAGAGACTGGCTTGGCGGGGATGATCGGTAAGGCGGAGCGCGGCCCCATGGCAATTGAGGCGATCCGCGATAATAAAGCGGTATACCTGATGGCCGTCGGTGGCGCTGCTTATCTGGTTGCCCAGGCGATTAAAGGCTCCGAAGTTATCGCCTTCCCCGAGCTGGGCATGGAAGCGATTTACGAGTTTGAAGTAGAAGATATGCCGGTAACGGTGGCTGTCGACAGTCAGGGTGAGTCAGTACACACTACTGGCCCGCTGATCTGGAAAGCCAAGATTGCCGAAGGTGAGGTGTAACGCTTCCGCCATTTAAAGAAAAGGCCCCAGCAGGGGCCTTTTTTATTGGAATTTATTGCCTTGCTCGGTTAAGTCCGCCAGCATCAGTTCGCGAATAATTGGTATAGGTGCACTGCCATAGCTCAGGAACATCTCGTGGAACCCCTTGAGGTTAAAGTTGTTGCCCATTTTCTTTTTGATTTCTTCGCGCAGAGCCAAAATATCAGTAAAGCCAGCAAAATAGCTGGTGAGCTGCACTTGGCTTAGGGTCGCCCTGCGCCATTTACCCTCTGCTTCAGCCTGTTGTTGAAAGGCATCCCTAACCATTAACTTCATCGCCTCTGCTTGGTTGATACCCTTTACCTGTACTTCATAATCCAAAATGGTATTAGTGATAGTGCGCAAGTTCCACTTGTAGTACATCAGCCACAGCTCGGGGGAAAAATTACCGTAACCCGCATCCAGCATCATACGCTCCGCATAGACGGCCCAGCCTTCGATCATTGCGGTATTGCCGAGAATAGTTTTCAGGATACTGGGGGACTGGTTGGCGTAGACCAGTTGAGTGTAGTGTCCGGGGATCGCTTCGTGGATATTGAGTATTTGCAGGATATAGTCATTGTATTCCCGCAGTAAGCTCTCCGCCCGTTGATCGGAGTAGGTCTCTATGGGCATTACGTTGTAATAGGTGTTTGCATTTTTATGGTAGGGGCCGGGCGCATTAATGGAAGCTACAGCAAAGCCTTGCATATAGGCTGGAGTTGTACGAACTACCAGTGGCTTTTCCTTGTCCAGGCTCAATAGGTTTTTTTCGGTCACAAACTCTGCCAGCTCCGGGATCTGTTGCTCTATTTTTTTCTTGAAAGTTTCCTTGGTGGCATGAGACAGGGAAAGCCTATTTAGCAGCTTTTCAATTTTTACCAGAGGTTCGTCGGGTGGGGAATCAGAAGGGAAGTATTTTGGCCAGAGTTGGTCAGCAAGCTTGGTCATTTCATCGTGGGTTACTTGCTTTTCTATGATGGCGCGCTGGTATAGTTCGGCAGCAGTCATTCCAATATTGATATCAAACTGGAATTTTTCTTCGTAGAGTTTTTCACCGATACGAAAATCACGGAATTTTCCGGATTTAGTCAATTTCTTTTGCAGGTTTTGCAGGAAGTCGATATAGCCTTGTATCGCCAAGCGAGAATCGTGCATTCGCCGTAGGAAAATCTCCTTTGCATCTGCAGGCATCTGACTTTCTTTAACCGTTTTTTCCAGCTCTTCACCAAAGACTTCCAGCGAGCCTGTACTCTGTTGAATTGCTAATTCAAGCTGTGGTGCCGCTGGTTTATAAATAGCGGCCTTAGCCGCCTGGTAGTACTCGGGCACTTGCCGCATACGACTACTAACAGTATGTAGGCGCTTTAGAAGTGGCGCATAGTCGGTGTTTAGGATCAGGGCAAAAGAATGGGAGACATTGTAAATGGAAGGGTCCCATTGGTATGACTTAAAGCGGGTATATTGCCATTGCAGTCGCTGTAGAAAATTCTCAATAAGAGCGAGATTACTGCGTGAATTGATATTGAGCTGGCTTTTATCCAAGGCTGCAAATTTGCGTTCATAGATTTGAGCAAAATCCAATACGAATTTACGATAACTCTTATCGGGTACCTGAAGCTCTTTGGCAGCTTCATAGTAGCCTTCACTGAGTGCCCAGGATGGGAATAGACTCCATAGGCCGTGTATAAATTGATGACAAAGCTGCTCAAATGCCAGGTTTGTCTCGGAGCGCATTTCCTCCAGGATAACCTTCTCTGGAGGAGGAAGGCGCTCTCTATCCACTTGCTGGCGCTCACAAGCCCCTAGAACTACCAGAAGTAGTAATAGACTGAGGTGTGCTTTCATGACAATCCTCACGTTAATCTGCCGATGTCGACCCATGGCTGCGGTGCCCATAGATCGTCCAATATTTTTAGCATGCGGTTCCATTTTGTGATGGTAAAACCGGATAAAATGCGTTTTTGAGCCCTGTACTTGTTTCGTTAAGGGGGGGCGGGTAGAGTGAGGCCGGCCCAATTGAGCCGATAATAAACAAGGTTTTGAGGACCGATTCATGACCGAACTAGCTCAACAACAATGTGAAGCCTGTCGTGCCGATGCGCCGCTGGTGAGTGATGACGAACTACCAGGACTGCTGCGGCAGATCCCTGACTGGATGCCGATGACCCGTGACGGAATTATGCAGCTGGAACGCGTGTTTAAGTTTCGTAACTTCAAGCAGGCTCTGGCGTTTACCAACCGTGTCGGCGCGATTGCCGAAGAGGTGGGGCATCACCCCGCACTGCTGACTGAATGGGGTAAGGTTACGGTTACCTGGTGGAGTCACGAGGCTAAGGGCCTGCACAAAAATGACTTTATCATGGCTGCTCGCACCGATGAGCAGGTGGATGCCGCTTAACTAGTATTTCCTGTGGCGCCTGTATCCGGCTTCGGGAGACGATGGACCATTTGAAATAGCACTCACCGGTTCTTGGTAATCTTAGGGCTGGTGAGCATCCCAATTTAGCCCCTTTTCCCCCAAGACTAGGGGTGTCGTCTAAAGGGAGATAAGTCTTGTCAGAGTATACTTCAACGGTGACCTGGAAACGCGACGAGCAGATTTTCACCGATAATCAATACAGTCGAGCCCACACCTGGCAATTTGATGGTGGGGCATCTATCCCAGCCTCCTCTTCCCCCCATGTTGTACCCATTCCCTATTCAGTGGTTGAAAACGTTGATCCAGAAGAAGCTTTTGTAGCGGCTCTGTCCAGCTGCCACATGTTGTTTTTTCTATCGATTGCAGCCAAGCGAGGATTTGTGGTTGATGAATATTGCGATGAAGCTATAGGAATTATGGGGGCCGATAAGGATGGCCGAATTGCTATGACTAAAGTTACCCTGCGTCCTTCAGTGCGCTTCTCCGGTGAAAAACAACCCAGTCGCGAGCAGTTAGAAAAAATACATCACCTTTCCCACAAACAGTGTTTTATTGCAAACTCCGTGAAAGCTGAAGTGGTGACAGAGATCCAGGAAGCTCCAGTTTAAATAGCAGTTTGGTTGTCGCTAGGTGCTAGGTAGACTTAGCGGCAATATTCATTTATTTATTTTTTCCGGCAAGATATGTACACAGTTATTGAGAAAGTAGCTCCTACTGCGGATTTCCTCAAGCTGCGAGAGATAACAGGCTTAACCCCCAGAAGCCGTGAAGCAGCGGAAAAAGGCCTTCCAAATAGCTTGTACGGTATCCATATAAAAAGACAATCTGAAACTGTCGCTATGGGCCGGGTAGTGGGGGATGGCGCACTTAATTTTGAGATAGTGGATGTTGCTGTCGATCCCAAATTCCAAGGTGTTGGCCTGGGGCGTCAGGTCATGGAGCACATTATGGCTTACCTGGATCGTGAAGCCCTTCCTTCAGCATATATTTCGTTGATGGCAGATGTTCCCGAACTTTATAGAAAATTTGGATTTGAATTGAGCCGTCCAGACACTGAAGGGATGTATCTTATCAAATAATGGCACAGAGCTATTATTGTGGATTCGAAGTTGGCTTTACATCGATGAACGAATGATTGATTCAGTGTTGGCTATATCGTTTATGGTATTGAAATCATTTAGGTGTTGAATAAGTTACTTGTGTTTCATCATACAGTTGATTCCTTTAATTGCGTTACTTTGGATCTCGAGAATTTTTCTGGTACGGAAGATCAGTTCTTGGTTGAACTGGTAGCCATTATAGAAGTATCCAGAGTTAACAGCCGAAAGTTGATATGGATAGATCTCCGAGATGCACTTACCCGGTTTATCCCGATATGCCTAAAGCATGGTTTTACATTTCATAGCTGTCGGGATTCTGCTACAAGGCTGGTTCTTAAGCTTCAGGAAGATGCATATGTTCCCTTCTACCCAACCCATACGGTGGGAGTTGGGGGATTCGTACTTCTTGATGGGCAACTGCTCTGTGTCCAGGGCCACAGTGCAGCATCGAGCCCGAAGCTGCCTGGAGGAACCGTTGATCTGGGTGAAAAGATAGCCGATGCGGTGATTCGTGAGGTTTATGAGGAGACCGGTGTGTCCTGCGAGTTTTCCTCAGTACTCGGATTTGCCACCCGATTTCCTACGAATTTAGGCTATACGGATATCTACTTCGTATGTGAATTAAGTGCCTTAAATCGGGATATTTCAATAACAGATACGGAAGAAATTAAGCATGCTTCCTGGGTAGATATTGGCCACTACCTAAATGGAAGGCATATCTCAGCATTTAATAGACATATCGCTGAAATGTCCATGCAAAGGCTTGGTTTAACCCAGGTCAGCCAGGATTCTTACAAGGATCCCTTCGCAAAGCAGGAAATATTTTGGACTAATGCCTAAAAGATCCAAATGATTAGTTGAGTATATATCGCAGTTTAACTACTTACTTTTTGGGCAGAGGGGAAGACTAAGCTGCATTCTAAACACATCGTGAATTCTTCATTCTCATTGAGTCCAGAACGCGGCGTATGATTTTCTTCCTTCTCTGATTATTAAATTGTTAGTGGATTAAATGGTTAGCTGGCGGAAAGATGGAGTGTTCCTATGAAAAGAAAATTTATAGCTATTTTAATTGCCGTAGTTTGGAGTTTAACTGCTCAATCCAAAGAGTTAACTATTGGTGAGCGCAAGGTTATTGTCTCGCAAACTCTCGAAGAGAAAAGGGAGTATTGGATTTCTCTTCCCACATCCTTTAAAGAAGGAGGATATAAAGATTATCCGGTTCTTTATTTACTTGATGCAGATTTCAATAGCTTCTTTCATGCCTTCACAGGTATGGTTCGGCAGCTTAGTTCTGATGCCACTCCAGTAATTCCTGAAATGATTGTTGTAGGTATCGTAAGTCAAGAACGTGTAAGAGATAGTTCACCTACTAGATCGCTAACTGAATATGGTGGGCGTAAAAATCAGGCGCTATCCAATACAGGGGGCGCTGATCAATTTCTTGAGTTTTTAAGAGAAGAGCTTATCCCAGAGATAAACGCGGAATATCCGACATCTGGGTATCAAATTCTTGCAGGTTACTCATTTACAGGTCTACCTGTTATTCATAGCTTATATTCATCGCCTGAAGATTTTAATGCGTATATCGCCATTGATCCAAGTGTGTGGTGGGATGAGCAGATTATGTTAAGGAGCCTCTGATTAACTCCGTAATGCCTCTGCGGGTCTTGAAGGCTGCAGATGTTAGGCGCAGCTCGCCGCGAATGGCCGTAGCCCTTTGTAAGAGCTGCAACGCAGCAGATGCGGCCTTCAAGGCCCGCCCTTCGGGGCTTGCAGAGCGATTCACACTCCGCGTTGCGACTTCTTGAAAGGTCTAGACATTCCTGCGAAGCCGCGCCTTGATTGTGAACCGCTCTGCATGCCAGAGGCATCATGGAGTTAATCAGAGGCTCCTTAAAGCGGTATTATGAATTCCTACAAGGTAAATCAACTGAAAAGCGCAGGCTGTTTATCGCTACTTCAGAGAGAGTAGAAGGTGTATATCCTGATGAAAACTATGTTGCAGAATTTATTAGGCTGCTAAATGAGAAGCCCAAGAAAGGGCTGTACGTAGATTCAGTAACATATGGGACAGAAGAAAATCATCATACAATGCCCGTTATTAGCTTTTATAGAGGGCTTCGATCAATTTTTGATGGTTATATGATCGATGATCAAGCTAGATTTCGCCCGGCAGTGAATGTTAAGAATCACTTCGAGCAGTTTTCAAGAAAGCTCGGAGGGACGTTTATGTTGAGGGAGGATGTTATTAGTTTCTTTGGCTACGATCGCCTCTATAATGATCAATTTGGCATAGATGTTGATAAGGCAATAGAGTTTTTCGAATTGAATACACAGTTTTATCCAGGTTCATATAAGACCTGGGATAGCTTGGCTGAAGCTTATATGGTAAAGGGGAAGAAAGAGCTTGCTATAGATTGCTATAGAAAATCATTGTTAATTAATCCTGATAATGAAACAGCAAGAAATAGAATGGCTCAACTTGAGGTCGATTAGATTTATTTTCAGTAGTTATGCTTAACTTGGTGATCTGAAGTGCTGCCGTTGCCCTGAAGTCAGATCCCCAAGCTATTTGATGCTGTATTTTTCTGACTTTTATTGCGTTTGACCTAGTTATCTAAAATTAAGTTGTTCTCTGGATTGTAGTAGCAGTAATCGTAGTCCAAGTTCTTGCGAAAACAGTAGGGGTCTATAGCATCAGTGTTCGACCACAACCCAAGGCCGTAGTAGTAAGCAAATTCCTGCTCGAGTTCAAACTCGCTGCCGCAATAGTATTCATAATTCCAGGCAGCTCCCCGTATTACCATTTCTTGATTGATATTGTACCCATTCACATGCAGGTACCCAGTTTCCCGACCATAGATGTCTTTCCCTGTAGATTCAAAATCAACTGAACCAAATGACAATAGGTCGCTTAGGGTTTGAGTGGCTTCGGGGCCGTACGGTTGAGTACTGGGGTTGGTCTCAGGGGAATCAATGCAATTCAAGCGTATTTTTACATACTCATTGTCGACGTAACCGTGAACTGTATCGCCATCAATAACTTGATAGTTTGTTAGCGGAGCTGCCTGTGTCGAAGTAGATAGGGCCGCCATGATAAGTAGTCTTTTCATTATGATTATCCTAGATAAAGTTGCATGGCGCAGCATAGGTAGGGGTTGTTACGTTGCTATGTATAAATAGTGATATAAAAAATGGATTTTTATTAAATGTATGGTGAGGTCACATTTTTAATAGGAGGGAGTAGCTTTTAAGCATGTGGTAAAAGATGTACTGAAATCTATGGCCAAGGTATATGAGAGGGTGGTAAGCGTTAAGACGGTGGAGTTAATTTTTATTTTGCGCGGACCGATAGCTCTTATCTTCAAGAGCTATCGGAGATGGAAATAGAGTTGATTTATTCAAAGATACTTTAAGCTTGGCGTGGACTTGCCCAGAGTAAAAACTCCCGATTGCCATCACCGCCCTTTATTGGGCTGTCGATATACTCTTTTACTTCAAGCCCCAAATCTTCACATAATCCAGTGATACGCTTGTGTACCTCGGGGTAGTATTTGGCGTCTCGAACCAGCCCCCCTTTGCCGATTCCCTCCGGGCCGACTTCAAATTGCGGTTTAACCAGGCTTAAGAGTTGTCCCGAAGGTTTAAGCAAGGCGGGTAACTGCGGCAGAATGAGTGCTTGGGAAATAAAAGAGACATCCATAACGATGGCATCAAAGCCTGCGTCTCCGTGGGGGGCGATTTGGGAGGCTTCCAGATGGCGTGCATTTACCCCTTCAAATAGGTGCATACGGGGGTCGTCCAGTAACTTCTGCGCCAACTGATCTCGCCCAACATCAACACCGACGACTGATGCTGCTCCCCGTTGAAGTAGGCAGTCGCTAAAACCGCCAGTAGAGCAGCCAACATCCAGTGCGTGCCACCCAGAGGGGTTTAGTCCTGTCTGGTCGAGGATGGCGGCCAATTTCACGCCCGCTCGGGAAACATACTGGTCTTCCGGTAGGGGGGTGACTTCAAGGGCGCAATCTTCTGGAATGCTCTGCCCGGCCTTGCGCGCGGGCTGGAGGGTACCGCCATCGGATACCATGACCCTTCCGGCATCAATCAGTTTCTTTGCATGGGTGCGGGAGTTTGCCAGCTCTCTCTGTACAAGCAGTTGATCCAATCGGGTCATGTTTCGCGGTGCAATCCTGTTTACATAATTGAGAATACAGGGCCCATGCTAACCTCTGGCTCCAGCAGGTAGAAGTGCGGCTCCGCAAATTGTGGGACTAATCTTTAGTAAGGAGGATGTTAGCTGATGGCAAAAAGCGTTCTGGATAAGTTCAAAATTCGCAAGGGAAAGGTCTTTGAGGCGCCACTTGAGGGTGCCTTTGGGCGCCTGGTTACTCCCTTTGAAGAATTTATCCATCGCCAAAGTAGCAGTGGTATTTTGTTGATGCTATCTGCTCTGGCGGCGTTGGTTATTGCCAACTCTCCTTTGCAGGAGGCTTACAAGCACCTGTTGCATATGCCCATCAGCCTCAGCGCTGGAAACTGGGAATTCTCTCTCTCCTTACACCACTGGATCAACGATGGCTTGATGGCGATCTTTTTCTTTCTGGTGGGATTGGAATTAAAGCGCGAATTTATGGTGGGAGAGCTGTCCGACCTTCGCCAGGCTGTACTTCCGGTGATGGCGGCAATTGGCGGAATGGTGGTGCCGGCACTTATTTACGCTTCTTTTAATGCGGATAGTGGTGCAGAGCGTGGCTGGGGCATTCCCATGGCCACGGATATAGCATTTGCTGTCGGCTGTATTGCTCTTTTGGGGAATCGGGTGCCTCGTGCGGTGGTTACTTTCCTGGTTGCGCTAGCCATTGTGGATGATTTGGGCGCAATTTTAGTGATTGCAATCTGGTATACCGAACAGGTGAATATCACTGCGTTGATTGCGGCGGGTTGCCTGGTAGTGATTATGTGGCTGCTAAAAGCGGCAGGGGTTCGCAGTTCTCCGGCCTATGTATTTGTCGGTGTGCTGCTCTGGTATGAGTTCTACCTGGCGGGGGTACATGCGACTATTGCGGGGGTGATTACGGCAATGGCACTGCCGGCCAAACCCAAATATGACCCGGTGGCCTTTAGTACCTTTGTAAAGGATATTATCCGCAGCTTTGACCGCTGTTTCCGTCCAGGCGATAAGATTATTGCTAACGATGCGTTGCGCGCCCGAGTGATGGCGCTGGGAAATGGTGTCAACCTGGCGCAATCGCCGCTACAGCGCATGGAAACCCGTCTGCATACACCGGTGGGCTTCGTAATAATCCCTATTTTTGCGTTGGCTAACGCCGGTATTCCCTTTAGTAGTTTTACCAGTTCTTCAGCAGTGATAAACCCTGTCACCCTTGGGGTCATTTCCGGCTTGGTTGTGGGCAAGCTGGTGGGTATCGTTGGCGCCACCTGGATTGGCTGGAAGCTTGGTTGGGGCAAGTTGCCTAAGTCCGCCAATTTCCAACATATTGTCGGTGTTGCACTCCTTGGCGGGATTGGCTTCACTATGTCGATCTTCATTGCCGAGCTGGCCTTTAGCTCTGAATATGAGCTGTTGATCCAAGCTAAAGCGGGTATCCTACTGGCATCAGTAATTGCTGGAGTGGCTGGGTTCCTGGTATTGCGCAAAGCTCCGGTGGCCGATGAGTTTGAAGTTCATGGGGAGGGGGAGCCCCTGGATGAAGGTGGCAGCGATCGCCTTGGGGAAGGGGAAGACGTAGAACAGCAGCCCAGTCGCGAGGGATAAGTTGTTTTAGCGTTCCTGATGTCACTGCGTCTCGGTCCTGGAGGGGCCTGATTCCATTAGTTTCCAACTCCCATTGTTAATGTACGTGAGAGAAATAAGAATTATGTATTTGAGAACACTGGCACAGGCGCTACCAGTGCTGGCTATTTCCCTACTGCTTGGGGCTTGTGATGGCCAAACTACAGCTAATAAAAAAACCGATTCTGAAGTCGGGGTTGATAACCAATCGACTACAACCAATCCCAAATCCGATAATGGAGATAGTGCGATGGATAGTCTGGCCCAGGCTTATGTCCTTCTAGTACTTGAACTGGGAAATCATGACGACAGCTATGTCGATGCCTATTACGGTCCGGCTGAATTGCGTGAAACTGCCACCAAGAGTAAGGCGAGCGCTGCAGATATTGCCCGGCGCGGTGAATCTTTACTGGCAGAGCTGCCAGCGGTAATCGACGGCGATGGTTCTATCGAAAACCTGCGTATGCATTACCTGAAGACACAGTTGCGGGCCCTGGTGTTCCATGCTCGTAGTCTGGCAGGAGAGAGCCCGAGAAGCTTCGCCAATGAAGCTCGAACCCTCTACGACACCGAGCCCCCGCAGCAGGGTTTGGAGAGTTTTGAGCCCATGCTGGAGGAGTTGGAAGCATTACTCCCTGGTGAGCAGCCCTTGAGTGAGAGGGTCGCCAGCTTCCGCAAGGCTTATGAAATTCCAGCTGATCGGCTTCAGGCCGTATTTGATGCCGCCATTAAAGAATGCCGCGCTCGCACCAAGCAGTATGTTTCGCTCCCAGATGATGAAAATTTTGTATTGGAGTATGTCAGCGACAAACCCTGGAGTGGCTACAACTGGTACAAGGGGGGCTCGCACAGCCTGATTCAGGTGAACAATGGTTTGCCGATTACGATTGATAGGGCCATCGACCTGGGCTGTCACGAAGGGTACCCGGGGCATCACACTTATAATGCACTGCTGGAGCAAGCTCTGGTAGAGGAGCGTGGTTGGGCAGAGTACAGCGTTTACCCGCTTTTTAGTCCGCAGTCACTGATAGCAGAGGGAAGTGCAAACTACGGGATTGAGCTGGCTTTCCCCGGTGAGGAGAAAACCCGTTTTGAAATGGAAGTTCTCTACCCCTTGGCTGGACTGGACCCACAAACGGCGGAAAAGTATGAGCAGGTAATGGCCCTGGTAGATAAGTTGGGTTTTGCCGGCAATGAGATTGCCCGCCTATATATCGACGGAGAAATTGAGGGAGCCCAGGTACCAGCGTTATTTGAGAAATATACCCTGATGAGCCCGGCCAAGGCGGCACAGCGGAAGGATTTTGTAGATGCCTACGGCGCCTACGTAATTAATTACAATTGGGGTAAGAAGCTGGTTGCTGATTTTGTAGAGCAGGGTAGTCAAACTAATGAAGAGCGCTGGCAGCGTTTTACCCGCTTATTATCCTCGCCGCGCCTGCCGTCATCCCTGGGCTGGTAATCATGCAAAAAGGCACTTTGAGAGGGTATCTGCTATCACGACCGGAAGCGATTGAGGATTTTCCTTTTGGTCCGGATGTGGCGGTATTTAAGATTAAGGGGCGCATGTTTGCTACCTTAAGCTGTTATCGTGGAGTGGACGCCAGCAATCTCAAGTGCGATCCCGATGAAGCCCTGGCGTTAAGGGATATCTTTTCCGGTGTTATCCCGGGTTACCATATGAACAAGAAACACTGGAATACGGTGTTGTTGGATGGCACAGTGCCCGATTATGAGATTGAGCGAATGGTAGATCGCTCATATGGCTTGGTGGTTAAGGGGCTTCGCAAGCTTGAGCGGGAATCCCTGGAACTGGCCTATGGAGCAGAGGTGCTCTACCGCTAGAGGTCCTTAAGAATAGCAATATCCGGATTTGATCTAGGAGAGGATGTGAACGAATTTATTGTCGATGTAACGGCAGAGAACGCCCAACAAATTCTGATTGAAGAGTCCATGAAGCGCCCGGTAGTGGTGGACTTTTGGGCCGATTGGTGTGAGCCGTGCAAGCAGTTGATGCCGGTGTTGGAAAAACTGGCCAATGAGTATAGCGGTCAGTTTTTATTGGCGAAGGTCAATGCAGATACCGAGCAAATGCTGGCGGGTCAGCTGGGTGTACGCAGCTTGCCCACGGTAATGGTTTTAAAAGATGGCCAGCCGGTAGATGGCTTTGCCGGTGTGCAGCCAGAGACACAGATTCGTGAGATGCTGGATAAGTATCTGCCAAAACCCTGGGACATAAAGTTGCAGCAGGCACAGGCGTTAATCGGTGAAGATAAAGTGGCGGAAGCCCTGCCTCTGTTGCGCCAGGCTTATACGGAATCGTCTGAACGCACTGATATCGCCAAACAACTGGCTGCTATCCTGCTCGACCAAAACCGTGCCCAGGAAGCGGAGACTGTGCTCAGTAAAATTCTGCTGGCAGATCAGGATGCGGAATACCAGCAGCTGATGGCTCAATTGGAGCTGAAGCAACAGGCAGCGGAAACTCCAGAAATTCAGGCTCTGCAAAAGGCGCTGGAAGAAAACCCTGCGGATAGCGATTCTGCTTATCAATTGGCCGTGCAGTACAGTCAGGCCAACCGCCATGAAGAAGCACTGCAATTATTGCTGGATATTTTGCGTAAAGACATGGGCTTTGCCGATGGTGCTGCCAAGCAGACGTTCCTGGATATTGTAAAAAGTCTGGGGGCTGGCGACCCTGTTGCCACTCAGTACCAGCGCAAGTTAATGACTATGATGTTTTAAAAAATACTTTACCGGTAAACAAAGGGGCCCAAGAGGCCTCTTTGTTTTTGGGGGAGAGAAGGACGATTATTTATGTATAAGCTATGTGTTTATATTCCCGAGTCTCACTTGGAAGCGGTAAAGCAAGCGCTATTTTCCGTGGGGGCTGGGCGTATTGGCGACTACGATAGTTGTTGTTGGCAAGTCCTGGGAGAGGGGCAGTTCAGGCCGCTGGATGGGAGTCAGCCATTTATTGGTCAGTCGGGACAGGTCGAGACTGTAATGGAATACCGTGTGGAGATGGTCTGTGCCGATGAGCTGGTGGATGCTGCTCTCAATGCAATGCGAGCAGCTCACCCCTATGAAGAGCCGGCGTTTGACCTCTGGCGATTGGATGATCGCTGCAGTAGTGCCGGCTTAAATAAAGCAGAGGTCTCTTAAAGGCTATCGAGTACCTTTTGTCGTTCGTGGCTTTTTTGCTCGATCGCTTTCGCATCTTCCAGTAATTTTGAAACACTGGTGTGATGGGTCGGCAGTTTATTTTCGGCGGGGCTACTGTCTTCAACGATCGAGTCAGAACTCAAGTCAATAGGGTCATTGGCGGTGACTGTATTTAGAGGCTTGACGCGGTGAATACGCACGTGTGAATCCAACCCCTCCGGTACGGTGTCTGAGAAGTGCCAGTTCCCATCTTTATCTTTCCAGGTAAAAACCTCAGATGTTTGCTTGGTAGAATCCCCTTGAGGCACAAGCCCACTGGAAGTTGCCAGCTCTTCAATTTTTGAAACCGATTCCTGGGTGGTTTCGCGCACACTTTGCATAGCTCGCTCACCGGTTTCGCGAATCGCTGAAATATCCGGTTTTTGTGGCAGCCAGTCGGAGGGTGACATGATGGGTTTGCCATCTGGGCCCGGTAAAATCATTGGCAGGACAATGCCTACCAGTAATAAAGCACCGAGCATTGAGAAGTATTTCATGCAAACATCCTTTTAATGCAGGGTCATTAACTAAAGTGGCTCACAGCTTGCGATTGATGACGCCACGATGCAGCTGGTACTGGCCGATACGCGTGTCATCGAAGTAATGCTCCAGAGTACGGTGCATGATAGGAAACGCGATTTCTTTCCAGGGAATTTCATCTTCGCGAAATAGCTCCACCTCAAGAGATTCTGGCCCGGGCCCGAAATTCATATCGGTCAATTCCCCCCGGTACATCATATAAACCTGATTGATGTGAGGAATATCATAAATGGAGTAGAGATCGTCCACACGAATACTGGCCCGGGCTTCTTCCCAAGATTCCCGTAAGGCGCCTTCTTCACTTGTCTCACCACTCTCCATAAATCCGGCAGGTAGGGTCCAAAGCCCCAAGCGCGGTTGTATAGCGCGCTTGCACAACATTACTTTATTGTCGACGTAGGGGAGGACCCCGACAATAACACGGGGGTTAATGTAATAAATGGCGCCGCAATCGCCACAGGTGTGGCGGGGGCGGTCATCGCCCTTGGGAATAGAAAGTGTTACGGCGTTACTGCCGCATTGGCTGCAAAATTTCATGGCGTCAGTATACCCATGCAAGATTTGAGCGCCAGCTTCCCGACCGGTTGACGCCTATAGTTGTTAGTGATGTTGAAGTATAAAGGCGGTATCTACCCTGCGATGGCGCGTTTTTTTCTGCTCGGACTAGCGCTCCTTGTCCTTTGCGCCTGTGGCGGTAAAGGCGAAGAGGAAAAGGCGCCACCTCCCCCGCCAGTAGAAGTACTGGTTGTTAGGGAGGAGCCTGTTATCCCCCGCTTTGAATTTGTCGGGCGGGTAGAGGCAACTGATGAATATCAAGTCCGCCCACGAGTACAAGGGTATATCCAGAGCCGCAATTTTACCGAGGGGGAAACCGTCCAGAAAGGGCAGTTACTGTTTGAAATTGACCCGCGCCCTTTTATTGCCGAACTGGCGAATCAGCGCGCTACTCTGGAACAATCCCAAGCCTCCCTGAGAGTTGCTGAGCGGAACTTCCACCGTGGCCGCCGTTTGGTGGCCACTGGGGCTATCAGCCAGGTACAGATGGATGAGCTTGAAGGCAATTTTGAGGAAGCGGAATCCCAAGTCGATGCCAATCGCGCCAAAGTGCAAAGCGCTGAGCTGGATCTTTCTTATACCAAAGTTTACGCGCCACTCACTGGAAGAATCGGGCGTACAGAATTTCCAGTGGGTTCCCTGGTAGGGCCAAGCACCGATCCCCTGGCCACCATCGTAAAAATGGATCCCATTTATGTGCTCTTTGAAGTGCCAGAAGAGCAACTTTATGCGGTGCAGGTGGATTCCCAGAGGCGACAGCGAGAGGGTTTAAGTCCCACTCGCCTGGATGTCCGCATTGAGTTACCCGACGGCAATTACTACCCCCATAAGGGCAAAATCGTATTTATCGATAATCAGATCGATCCCAATACCGGATCGGTAGCGGTGCGCTCCCTGTTTCCCAATCCAGGCCAACTATTAGTACAGGGCCAGTTTGCCCGAGTTTCCATAAGCGTCTACACCGGCAATGACGCCCTGAGGCCGCTGGTACCCCAGTCAGCGGTCATGGAGGATATGCAGGGCCGTTACGTCTTTGTTTTGGGCAAAGATAATATTGCGGAGAAGCGCTACCTGACCTTGGGGCAGAGGGAAGGGGAGTTGTGGGCTGTAGATCGCGGGCTTGTCGCCGGTGAATCTGTAATCGTTAATGGTTTGCAGAGGGTTGTCGCAGGAAAGCCGGTGACGCCGCAAAACACCCCTAGAAACCCCTACGATGTTGAAGCACCACCAGCCCCTCCCGCCGAGCAAAGTAGTAGTTCTGCGGCGAAATCTGGCTCTACAGACAGTCAAGGGGAGAGAGAGCTACGGGTAATTGATGGAGAAGCGGCACCAGTAAGCCCTGAATCTGAGGGGCATGACGATGACTACAAATAGCTGTCGCTGCCCATGATTAGCGCCTTTTGTATCCGGCGGCCACGATTCGCCTTTGTTATTTCCATACTGATCACCCTCGCTGGGATACTCTCCTTGCCACAATTGCCGGTGTCGCAATTCCCTGAAATAACGCCACCGACCATCAATGTCGCCGCCACGTTTGCCGGTGCCAGCGCCGAAGTAGTGCGCGATAGTGTGGCTGTGCCGATTGAGTCGCAAGTTAATGGTGTGGAGGGCATGGATTATATGTCTTCCACCAGTGGCAATGATGGCTCCTACAGTCTCACAGTGACATTCAAGCCTGGCTACGACGATGACATCGCCCAGGTTAATGTTCAGAACCGGGTGGAGCAGGCCACTCCCCAGCTACCTGAGGATGTGAAAAGAGATGGGGTGGTAGTTTCCAAGCAGAGCACCACGCTGTTACTAGTAGTCAATTTGTTCTCCCCAGATGAAAAGTTTGATGAATTATTTCTGGCGAATTACGCCGAGATTTATTTAAAAGATGAATTGGCGCGGGTGCTGGGGGTGAGCAGTGTTGTTATTTTTGGCTCGCGTAATTACGCCATGCGCCTCTGGCTCGACCCCAACCGGATGGCCTCGTTAGATGTCACCGCCCAGGATGTTATCTCTGCTGTGCAGGCACAGAACGTAGAGGTAGCTGCCGGTCAGATCGGGGCGCCACCGATCCGCCAAGATCAGCAGTTCCAATACAATATTTTGGTGCAGGGGCGCTTGGTATCTCCCAGTGAGTTTGAGGACATCACCATCCGCGCCAAGCCCGATGGCGCCATGGTAAAAGTCAAGGATGTGGCGAGGGTGGAGCTGGGAAGTGAATCTTATTCTTCCTATGGGCAATTGGATAACCAGGCTTCAGCAGTGATAGGGGTGTACCAGCTGCCGGAGGCAAATGCGATTGAAGTAGCCGATGGTATTAAAGCTAAAGTTGCGGAACTGTCGAAGCGCTTCCCCGATGGGTTGGAAGCGGAGATTCTCTACGACACCACATTATTTGTAGAGGCCTCAATTAAAGAGGTTGTGGAAACACTGATTATTGCCCTGATACTGGTAATACTGGTGGTTTTTTTGTTTCTGCAGGATTGGCGCTCTACGCTGGTACCAGCCATTGCCATTCCCGTATCCCTGATAGGCACCTTTGCCCTAATGCTGGCATTTGGGATGACGATTAACACCATCACATTGTTTGCCTTAATCCTGGCGATAGGCATAGTGGTAGATGATGCGATTATCGTGGTGGAAAACACCCAGCGGTTAATGGCTGATGGCCTCCCGCCAAAGGAAGCCGCGCTGGAATCCATGCGTGAAGTTACCGGCCCCGTTATTGCTACTACCCTTGTTTTGTTTGCAGTTTTTGTCCCGGTAATGTTGATGCCGGGAATTACGGGAAAAATGTATCAGCAGTTTGCTGTCACCATTTCAATGGCGGTGGCCATTTCCTCCCTGAATGCACTTACACTAAGTCCGGCTCTCTGTGCCAGTTTGTTAAAGCCGAGCAAAGACGGGGAAGTAGCCGGTATTAAAGAGACCGGTATTTTTGGTTTCTTTAATAAATCTCTGCATATTTCTACAGGTTTTTATGTGGGAATGGTGAGGGCTTGTATAAAAATACCGCTTATCGGTATTGCCTCAATTATTCTGATTTTATTATTCTGTTATTTACTCTTTACCCGAATCCCCACCGGTTTTATTCCCGATGAAGATCAGGGCACGTTTATGTTACACGTGCAGTTGCCAGATGGATCTTCCCTGGAGCGAACCGGACCCATTGTCAATCAAGTGACCGATGTTCTAATGGAAGAGCCAGGTATGGCTCATGTGGTTGGAGTGCCCGGTTACAACCTACTTACCAGTAGTGTTTCTTCTAATACGGCAATGATGTTTGCTGTGCTAAAACCCTGGGATGAGCGCCCGAATAGAGAAGATAGCCAGTTTGCCATTATGGATCGGGTACAGAAAAAGTTAACTGCAATTCCCGATGCGCAAGTGCTGCCGTTTGTCATTCCACCACTTCCGGGTATTGGCACTGTTGGTGGATTTGAATTTGTACTCGAAGATCTACAGGGGCGTAGTATTACTGAATTGTCACAGGTCTTGTTTGACCTGTTGGGCAATGCCAATCAGCGCAGTGAAATCTCCCAGGCCTTTACCAGTTTTCAGGCCGCTACACCGCAGCTTGAATTAAAAGTAGATAAAGAAAAATCGCATGTGCTTGGGGTCCCCCTGCCGGATGTATATTTAACGTTGCAAACCTTTTTGGGGGGCTATTACATCAATGACTTTAACCTGTATGGAAAGGTCTTTCGTGTAATCGCTCAGGCCGATGCACAATTTCGCGATAAAGAGGAAAATCTGGCTGGCTTTTATGTTCGTGCCAATAGTGGCGGTTTGGTACCGCTGACTTCTATCTCAACTATTACTCCGGTGGTCGCGCCACAAACAATAACCCGTTACAACTTATATAACAGCGTCACTATCAATGGATCACCGGCACCGGGGTATTCCAGTGGCCAGGCAATGGATGCTATGGAAGACTTGGCATCAAAGTTGCCAGAAGGTTATGGATACGAGTGGACGGGCATCAGCTTACAGGAGGTGACTGCGGGTAATCTGGCCCCAATCCTGTTCTCTTTGGCCGTTATATTTGTCTACTTGTTTTTGGTCGCCCAATATGAGAGCTGGACTATCCCCTTTGCGGTGATGTTGTGCGTCCCCATTGCGATTGGTGGCGCTATGTTTACGGTATTTATTGCGGGGTCTATCAATAATCTCTACACGCAGATCGGCTTGGTATTACTGATTGGGATGGCAGCAAAGAGTGCGATTCTGATAGTAGAGTTTGCCTGCGTGGAACGCGATAAGGGCCGGTCTATTGCGGATGCGGCTCTGTCGGCCACGCGCCTGCGATTCCGTGCGGTATTAATGACGGCCATGTCCTTTATTTTAGGGGTAATTCCACTACTGGTCGCCACCGGTGCTGGCGCAGTAAGCCGGGTTTCCCTGGGGCTGGTGGTCTTTGGCGGCATGTTGGCTGCGAGTCTCTTCGCCACTTTGCTAGTGCCTGTGTATTACGCCTTGGTGCAAACGGTGCGGGAAAAGCTGAAAGGGGGCTATACCCCCAAAATTGATGAGGATAAGACCGCGAATGATGGGTCTGAATCCACCTGAGCCAAGCTGTTGATTGTGTGGTAGGGTGGTAAGTCACAAATGGATATTGTGGCATATCGCTCAGTGTTACTGCTGAAAACCGGTATGATGAATGTTAAGGAGCCTCGTAGCAGTCGGGGTAGGACACAGATTTATGCTAGAGATCATTGAACAGAAAATCGTAGGGCAGATTGAGGACTTGGAAGCAAGGGTTCCGGTAGGACCTGACCTGCAAGGCCATGCCGCAGTATTGATTGCCCTGACAGAAGAGCCGGACCCTCAAGTAATTCTCACTAAGCGCTCTGCAAATCTCTCAACACATTCCGGTGAAGTTTCTCTTCCTGGAGGGCGCTGGGATGCCACGGACCCATCGCTTCAATTTACCGCCTTGCGTGAGGCTGAAGAAGAAGTCAGCCTACCTATGGATGACGTGCGCGTACTCGGCCCCCTTTGGCCGCGGACTACCCGCTGGCAGGTACATGTGACTCCTTGGGTAGGTATAATTTCACCGGATATCCAATTGTTCCCGAACCCAGGAGAATTGGATGCGGTATTTCGGGTTCCCCTGTCTTTCTTTCTTGCAGACCCGCGTATTCGCACTGATCGTATTATTATTGATAACCAGGAAATATACCTTCCGGCGTATATGTATGAAAACTATGAAATCTGGGGCTTTACTGCGGGAGTCTTAACCGAATTTTTAGTGAAAATACTGGGGGCATCAATAGGGCGCCGCGATGATGTGCCACTGCGTGCACTTAATTAGCTCGGCTTACTAAATAGGTTTTATTTTTGGGGAGGTTCAGGTATTGGCTCACCTAAGTCATCCCAAGCATCGATTAATATTTTCATTATTTTTCCGGCATCCGGGTCGGCGCTGAGGATTGGGAAATCAGGGGCTTCAGGAAGTTTAACTTCTTCTCCTCGTCGACATTCGATTAACCAGTTGTCATCGACTTTAACGAGTTTGTCCCGGTACTCTCCAACAGCAGAAATGCGATAGCCGGATCGTGTTGCTATGATTTCTACGGTCGTTGCTTTCCCAGAAGCAGATTGCCCATCTTCAGAAATGAAATGCAGGGGGGAGCTTGTAATATGTCGGCTTCCCAACTTGCTGTGAACCGCTGCGTAGCGCTCCAGTTTTTCTCTTCCCCGAATCATAATATTGCCATGCTCAAATCGGCCATTGGGTGTAAATAATGATGCCCAGCCTCGGGCATCATTACTGTCGATAGTTAATGTGTAACGGGCGAGTAGATCATTAATCGCTAGCCGATCTTTAAGATGTTGAATCTCATTCATTCCTAACCCCTGATCTTTGTCGCCATTAGTTATTTAAGAGGATAGTTTCTAACGATGGATTTTGGGTAGCTTACTTAGGGTATCAATAATCAATTAATCAAACTTGGTTATCCAATTCCTTCTTCCATTGGTAACCTGGAGAGAATGATTTATAAGCGTGAGAAGTGTGTGTTTATGTAAAGCGAAGTAATACCAGCCTCAAAAACCTTTGTCGTTTGATGACTATCCCACAAATTTAATCAGTGGTGGGATTTATTTGAGACATAAGTACTAGATATACTGTAAGTTTCTTATATTCTTATTTTTTCTTATTGTATACGTTATTGGGTTGTTTGAATGAGATCTCTCTCTTTTTTCTGTGTGTTGCTGGGAATCGGATTAATCCAGGCTTGTGCAATGTCTACGGTACCCCCTAAGTATCAAGGGCAATGGGCTGGAACCCAGGAATCCTGTAAGGCCTCTTCTGCAGATAATTTGATGACTCTGGCGGACAATCGAGTTCTGTTTACTGAATCATCAGGGCAATTGATGTCGGCTAGCCAGAATGATGGCAACCTTCACCTGGTATTTGATATGCAAGGCGAAGGGGAGCAGTGGAAATCAGAGGAAGTCTACTCTCTGACTTCAGGAGGAAACGTATTGGTGCGTTACACTCAAGATTCCACATTTAAGTATTTTCGCTGCAATTAATGATATTGAATGTTGCGATAATTAGCCTAAAAAAGGTAAGGGGAACTATTACTAGAGTTTCTTCTCCTCAAACTTAGGAGACTTTGAATAATTCCTTGATGCCTCTGGTTTCCAGGACGGTTCACAATCAAGTTGCGGCCTCGCAGAAATGTCTAGACCTTTCAAGAAGTCGCAACTCAGAGTGTGGACCGCTCTGAAAACCCCGTAAGGCGAGCCTTGAAGGCCGCGGGCATTACAGCTGCGAAAAGCTCTCTCTCATTTCCATCTTTGTGCTCATGCAGATAAGTTGTAGGCTATACCCGATAATAGAAGTGTCGCCTCCAAAAGCTATAAATATGGCTCTATTGAGCTGAATAACTCTGTAAATAAGCTCTTTTTTACTGTTAATTATTAGCTAAAGATTTTAATTGGGTCTTAATGGCTTTGATAAATTTTTGTACCTTTGCCGGCGGTCTTTTTGAAAATAGATGCATATAATGAATAGGCGCAGCGGCGACAGGTGCTATCGGACAAAGAGCTCCGTTATCAACTCTTTTTCGGGCGGCAATATCAGGTAGCTGGGCAACACCTAAACCGGCTTCAGTTAACTGCATGATGTCGTGCAGGGAGTTGCAGCGTACGTTGGGTCTGACTTTTACTTGAACGCCATTTTTAAATTCATATTTTAATGGTGTGCCCTGCCAATCATTGGCAATATGTGTCCAGTTTTGTAACTCGGTAAGGTCTTCAGGAGTGCCGGACTGCTTCTCGATTAGCTGAGGGCTGGCGTATAGACTTTCACCCAATAAGCCAATCTTTGCAACTTTGGCGGATTGAAGTTCAAGATTGCCTACACGAATGGCCAAATCCACCTGGGATTCAATCAAGTCCATGGGGGAATCATTGGCTAATAGTCTAATTTTCAATTGCGGGTATTGTTCGGCCAGTCTGATGATTGCTGGAACAATCACTGACTCACACAGTGCGTGGGGAGCTGTCACAGATAGTGAACCCGCCAATTTATCGCTATTATTCTTAAGGCCTGCTAATGCTGAGTTATATATATCCTTAATCTCTTGGCAGTGGGCGTAAAACTCTGATCCAGCTTCAGTAAGGGAGAGAGAGCGGGTGCTGCGATAAAGCAACCGTGTGCCAATATCTGACTCCAACCGGGTTACGGCTTGGCTTACTGCTGATTTGGTGCGCTCCAGCCGATCGGCTGCGAGGGTGAAGCTACGTGCCTCAACTACCGCTAGGAATACCTGCATATCTTCCAGGTTTGGCTTCATTGTTTAATTTTCCTAAACACTAATATCAATCAATAGGTATTTATCACAGCTGGTGCCATGAGGCAATCTATACGCATAAGGTCGTTACCTATAGCAGAAGAGGATTTTGAAATGAGCGACATTCTGATTGAGAAAACAAAAGCCGCCAGTGAACAGTGGAAGTCTTACTTTAATAGTGGCGATGCCGCAGGCTGTGCATCTATGTATGAAGAGCTGGCTCAGATGACCGCCAAACCCTTTGGTCTGTTTGAGGGACGGAAGGATATACAAACCTTCTGGCAAAACTTGATTGATCAAGGTTTCGCCGATGTGAGTTATATAGGCGCAAAGATTGAAGTAGTGGACGAAACCTCAACTGTACTTTCAAGTAATTGGAAAATGAACAATGCACAAGGGGTCATTACACGCGAACTTTGGGTTCTGCAGGAAGACGGTACTATGCTGCTACGTGATGATCAATTTGAAGCTATAAATCCTAGTGAAAAGTAAGGGTATTAGCCATGAGTGAATTTTGGTATAGCTTTACCCGCGAGAAAACCGACGAGCAATATAACCCTACACTGTGGACACGACGTCTCCCCACAGATCTTCTACTGCCGTCTCATGCTGAGTTTACCGGGAGCCGTAGCTCTACTTATCGCAGAGCGATTAAGGATGGTTTACAAACTGTCAGTTTTGGGGAAGGTGACTTTGAGGGCTCGATGGATGTTTTCAGGCCAGATGAAGTCTCAGAAAATGCTCCGGTTGTAATCTATATTCACGGTGGCTGGTGGCAGTGGTTTTCAAAAGAGCAGTTTTCTTTTCTGGCCGAGCCTTTTAATAAAGAAGGTTTTGCGGTTTATATGCCGGGTTATCGTATGGCTCCGGATTGGGAAAATGATGCTCCTATGGAGTCTATTGTCACGCAGATGCAGTGGGCAGTAGCAAGCGTGCTGAATGAGGCCGAGGCAAAAGGGGCTCCATCTGTTCATTTAGTGGGGCATTCTGCAGGGGGGCAGCTGGTAGCTTTGTTGCACCAAACGGACTGGAGCCAATTTGGTGTGTCAGTATCAGCCCAAAGTAAGTTTAAGGGCGCGTTTTCTCTTGCTGGGCTTTTTGATATCCGGCCACTGGTAGACAGCTTTGTGAACGATGCCATCCATATGTCGATGGAGTCTGCTGAAAAAGTTAGCCCCCAATTGTTAGAGTCTAGTGTCGACGCAACAGCATGCCCTTTACACTTAATAGTACCTGAATTTGATACTCCAGAATTTTTCCGGCAGACCAAGGAGTATCAAGAGAAAATGCTAAAAATGGGTAACCCCTGTTATTTCAAATTAGCGAATAATCGGGATCATCTTGATCTGATTGAAAAGTTGATCGATGACCGAGATGAAGTTCTAACTTATTTACTGGAGCATATGAAAGGTTAGCGACGATTTGCTATCTTTTGTTCCCGGTAGGGTTTCACTGATGTTTTTCTGTTTTATGACTGCCATAGTCGCATTGCTGAAAGCACTGGTGTGATGCCCTACTGGTGCCTCATTAGGTGAGGCCTCTCCCCCTACTTGCTCGAGTATCACTGTGCGCCTGTTTTGGTAGATCCCTACCGGATTGGCACCAAGATCGATGGTTTTCCCTCCAGATTCCCCTAACGAGTATTGTCGAAAATCCGGATAGTGCAGGGGGCTCGGCCCAGATGTGGCATTACCTTTGGCTTGCATTAGGCCTTTACATTTTTCCAGAACTCTGCTTTATGACACAGAACGACCCCGTGCAGAATCCTTTAGTGGAGAAGGAATATTCTCTTCATTTAGAGGTAGATCAATCTAGAATAAAGCCTAATTGGCGAGCTTTCAGGACTGTCTGTGTTCGATTGTTACAGCTAAACAGTGTTAGTAAATCTGAAACATATTCTCTGACGGTGGAGGGGGAGATGTTGAGCTGAGTCGCTATTTCTTTGTTTGACAGGCCGAGAGAAAGAAGCTCTAGCGTAGTAATCTGTCGAGGAGAAAGTGTTGGAGAGCTGGAATTACTTGGCCCCTCTATAATGACTACTTCACCTTCCATAAAACTATTCAACGCCTTAATTATCGTAGTTTTAGAGCTTGCTTTTGAAATAAAACCATCAGCACCCAATAGTAGCATCTGTTGAATACTAGCTTGTTGATCAATAGTAGAAATGACAACCAGAGGCAGAGCCGGGTATCGGCTTTTTATTTCTTTAAGGCCTTTGAGTCCACTGGTTCCAGGAATATGAATGTCCAACAGGATCAGGCTGATATCGTTGTGACTTGTTAAGGCGGTTATGGCCGCAGGGAAGTCATCCACCTTGATAACCTGGATATTGGGAAAGGCCTCGTGCAATATAAAGCACAATGCATCCCGGTAGAGTTCGTGATCTTCGACTATAAGTACTTTAAAAGTCATTCACCTAGCTCTTTCTACTTTTATCAACCTACCGCTTTTCATGGGATAGAATGATTCGTGGTTATAGAATAAACTCTTGGGGCACCTCAAGGATACTAGAGTTTCCAGATGTTCTATCTTAGAGCTAGAGGACAGTCAATATTTTTGGCTTGGAATAGGATTTTCATGATTAACAACATTCTTAGTTTGGTTAATAAGTACGATTGGTACTTATGAGCTATTACCCACTGAACGAGAATGAACGATACCAGATCTACAGCCTGAGAAAAGCCGAACAATCTCAGAAAGTAATAACAGAACTGTTGAAAAGGTATTCCTCAGCGAATGGTCTAGTACAAGCACACCGGCTAGCTTATTTTTGGTATCAGAGAGTGTATAAGATGCGGAAAGCAATAGATGGTGTGCTGCAACGAATAGATACACTAACTCAGAAAGAGTTAAGCCCCCAGCAACTAGTAGGCGATTTAAAGAGATATAAGGACGTATTGTTACACTGCAACACAATCCATCCGCTGATTTATTCAGATTGGGAAAATAGCGAAGACTTTGTACAAATTTGAGAATTACATCAAAATCCTATCGCAATCGCTATGGTAAGTGCGACTGGGAAGATGGTACCGTGATAGGTAAGGGACGTAGTGGGATGTTGCTGACAATATTTGAGGAGAAGTTGTTATTTACTCTTTTGTTAAATTAAAAGGTAAATGGTTGGAATTGTTGGCTAAAGCAGCGATTACTCATATGGTGCGTTTTAAGTTCGGAATTTATAAAACGATAGTAAAAGGCTTAGAAGCCAATAACTTTCTCCCCCATTTATACTCATCTTGGGGAGGAGGGGGCCATGAGAACGCTAGTGATTGTATTCGACAGCATTCGTCAAGGAAAACGGATTTTAGTAGCGTGAAAAATGAGCAGTTCCGATTAGCCAAGTGGTCCCAAATATACTGCATATCTACTTTTCCATCCTCTTCTCTTAAGATGGTAGCTCACCTCTCATCAATTTAGTTTCGCATCAAATTATTTAGCAGTTTCTTTCGGAGGTAGTGTGACTCGCAAGGTATTGTGTCCACCTACAAATAAACTTAATCTATTCCTGACCATATTCTTGGTAGTATTGGTGATGGGGCTTAGCTCTTCCCAAGTAAAGAGGCAATATTCCGCGGAGCACACGGCTAAATTCTTCTCGCCTATCAAGTTAACTAAACCTGATACTCGCTACAGATTGGGTTCCCTCAATCATTCCTCCGATTTCATCGTCGCTTCAGAAGGTCTGTTATTGGAAAATGCTCCGGATCTTGTTCCCCAGGGGCAAGCATTTGGTCAGACCCCCGACTTTGAGCAACACGACCGATTCTGGCTGTACGCTAACATTGTCAATTATTCAGAAAATAGTGACTGGGTATTACACATCAGAAATTTCGATTTCCAGCAATTTAGGGTATTGATCAGGGGAAGAGATGGTCAGGTTGTTCACACTCTAAGAGACACTGACTTTCTTGACTCTACTGACATCAGCACTATCGGTCGGGCAGTAAATATTGAGCTACAAAAGGGTGAATCCTATTTATTGGTTATTGAGTTGAACGCTAAATTTACTACTGGCTATCCATACTTGGCGTTGATGGGGGAGTATCAATACAAGCTCTGGAACCTGCAGATGGATTATGTATTTAAAATAATGATCGGCATTATTCTTGGATTCATCCTGCTTGGCTTTCTTTGCTGGCTACTAATGGCAGAAATGACCTTCTTTTGGGGGGCTCTCTCTTCTCTCTTGATGCTGATCTATTACATTGAATTTAGCTGTATGCCCGCTATTTTGTGGCAATCAACTTATGAAAAAGCAACACTATTTTGGTTGTTGGTTTCTTTGTCACTGTTATCTCTATTGGCATTTTCTGCAAGCTTCTTGCAAATCAAGCGTAGCTCTGGAATATGGAATTGTGCGTTTGTGGTGGCGGTCCTGACAACAGTGTCTGTTGCAGTAGCTAGTACCATGATTTCATTTAAAGAAAGTACAGTTCTATATATCTTCAATTCAATATTTGTTTGGCTGCTTATTCTAAGCTCTGGTATTTCCAAGGTTCGCAAAGATGGTCATTATTACACGATTTATATTTGTGGATGGCCTTTGCTGATAATGTTTATTTTGGAAATAACATTAGTCGTTGATCGGCCTTCCAATTCTATCGAGGAAATCAATGATCATTATGAAATGATTCAAGTTCTCTATGTTCAGATTTTTCACATGCTTATACAGGCGATTGCACTAATACTGCGTATAAAAGCTCTATATATGGAAAAGCTGAAAATGGAAAAGCTCAATCATGAAAAGTCTCGTTTCATTGCGCAGAGCAGTCACGACTTGAGCCAGCCACTCTATTCAATGGGTATTTTTCTGGAGCACCTGAACCCACATGTTCATGGTGTGGATGGAAAAATGATGTTTGAACAGCTGAAAAATACACACCACCAGTTGAGTGAATCTTTTCATTCCATCATTGATTTATGCAAACTAGAATACGGGGGTATAATACCTGAACTTAAGTCAATACAACTGACAAATCTGTTCTCCCAACTTCAGGATGAGATGCGGATTTTAGCGGAAGAGAAATCCATTCGATTGAAGTTTCAGCCATGCTCCCTGCAGGTCCTAAGCGATCCAATACTGCTAGAAAGGATGCTGCGTAATTTGATTACCAATGCGATCAAATATACGGATGAAGGTAAGGTGGTTATTGGCTGCCGGCGGCAAGGCAAAAATGTTGTTATTCATGTTACGGATACCGGATGTGGCATTGACAATGAAGATCTGAAGCGAATCTTTGAGATTTATCAACGGTCAGGAAGAAACTCATCGGATTCTAGTGGTTCTGGTATCGGCCTATCCATTGTCAAACTTATTTCTGAATTGTTGAATCACCCTGTGGAAATTAAATCCATCCCTGGAAGTGGAAGTAATTTTACGATTTGCGTGCCTAGACTTGAACATGTTTCGCTGAAGGATGAAAAGGAAACTGAGCCAAAAGAGGACCTACCTGTAGTTGCGTTGGTTTTTCAAGATGATGACCTTAAGGATATGCTTTCTCATTGTTTGCAAAAGTGGCGTTGTCCAGTGTTGACATTTACTTCGGTAGAGGATGTTTGTCAATCCAACGCCCCCCTCTCCATATTGCTGTGTGAATATGCCATTCTCAAAAATTCGTCTCTATCTTCAGATGAGGTAAGTGCGCTGGCTCAGGAAATCTTGGCAGCCTGCACCTGTGACTCTGATACTAATTTGCCGGACAATTGGATTACCCTGTCTCCGACTGCCCCACCAGCTCAGTTACGTGCTTTATTGAATGCGGCAATAAGATGTCGTTAAGGATAACTTTTAATTTGTAATGGATTGATAGGCTAAAGGTAATCCGGGGGAGGATGTTATCAAACGAACTGTATATCATGCTGCAAGATGATTTACTTGCAGCATGATAGGGTAGGAATTATTACTTGATGCTAGGTAGTATTATACAACCTCTTTAGGGGTTTTATATCTCTTCTTTTTCTGAGGGTTGTTGTGGGTTGCGAGCAATAAAATTTCGTACACTCTCTACAAAAACCTTTGAGGCATCCTCCCGCCCCAGCAACAGATGTCCGCTGCTATCAAGCCCTATGAATTCGGCATTGGGAATTGTAGCCGCAATATCGCGAGCGGTTTCGACTGGAATGCGCTGGTCTCCCAGTGAGTGAATTACTAAGGTTGGTACTTTCACTTGCTTGAGTCGCTCACGCACGTCAATATTAGCGGATATAGATAAAAACCGAACTGCGTTTTCTGCGGATGTCGTTAAACGCTGGAATTCATTGAACCAAGAAAGTTCTTCAGGCGTGGCGCTGGGCATGAAGATAGATGAAAATATCTGTCGACATGCAGGGTTTTCTTTTCCCCAGCCTACCTCGGTCAAAGTCATCAATGCCTCGTGCTCTCTGCGAATATCGTCTGTCGAATCTATTCGCCAGCCTGCGGCATAGCCTCCAAACAGGATCAAATGTGATACTCGTTCCGGGTGTCTGACAGCGTACTCTATGGAAGCAGCTGCACCTTGAGATATTCCGAGTAGGGCAAATTTGTCGATTTTGACAGCCGATACAACAGTCTCAAGATCACTCACAAATTTTTCAAAGGACATATTGTCCACATTCCAGTCGGAAAGACCATTTCCACGTTTGTCATAGCGGACAAAATGATGGTCAGAAGCAAGATCGCGAAATAGGGGACTCCAAATTGGGGCATCCCAGTCATGTTCAAGATGGCTGAGCCAATTAGCAGCCTTGATAATGGGGGGCCCTTCCCCCACTGAAGAATAAGCGATGCGTACACCATCATCTGAAGTGCAAAAATGGATCTTTTGCCGAGCAATAAGGTCACTTGCTTTAGAATCTTTGTCGACATCGGCGGTAGTTGGATTGTTTTCTTCGACCACTTTTCTTGTAAGTTCGATCTCGGACCGTGTATTTGGGGACCAGGTAATTCCCGCATTGTGAAACCGTCTTGCCAAATCATGAGTTAAAGCTGAGACTTCAAAAGTGTGTCCAAGGCGATCCAGTAGAGTTAGAAGTTGAGTCGCAGCATTAGGGTTGAGTGGTTCCAAGGCTTCCCATTCACGGGCCTTATTGAGTCGTTCATGGAGGTTAATATCTGGATGTGATGACAGACGGGCTAGCACTTTGCCTTGCAAACGAATTATTTCTTGTCTTTCTGCTGTTAACCACTGTTGGAATAACTCCTGGTCTGGCAAGTCGATACCATCCAGAAAGGGTTGCTGTAAGCTGTCTGTAAGCGAGGCCAACTCCACAGGTGTTAAATTCTTGGCTACGATCTTTTCTTTCAGGATGTTGATATCGATTTCGATATCAGGAGCCGCAATGCCGGCGCGTTCCCGATCTGCTACTAGTCGTTCAGTGGATGTGTCATTCACCAGGGGGCGGAGCTTACTCAATGACCAGCGCAACGCCCCGCGTGGATCATCTGGGGATTCCCAGAATACTTCACATAAGCGTTCGCGACGATGTGGTTTAGCGGTCTTCGCAAGATAGGCAAGAAGAGCGCGTGTCCTTTTTGAGGCTGGTAAATCCACAGCTACGCCATCGCGAAAAACACTTAATTCCCCAAGCATCTTCAGAAAAATTTTCATTTTAATAGTAACCCCGGTGTTGGGTTGCCTGTTATAGGTAAGCTGCCATTCGTAATCCCGTTATTGGCGCTTGCAAAAGTCTTGACTGGATTTCTATCTGCCCCCCCCACTATTTACAGTGGAATCCGTGACTTTTGTTGCTAAGCTGACTCCGTTAGTGTTTCGGGAAACTCTCCATGTACAATCTTTGACCCAGTATCAGACTTAGAAATAGTTATTTACCTGGGGTTGATGTCGTAGTTAGTTAAAATAGCGGTACGGGTTTCTGGTATGAAAGTTCCGACCTCGACATATTTCCCACAGATTGTTTTTTCTTTTGGTGACTGGGCGGATATTAATTCTGGAGGGCGGGGCGGACAACCCGACAAATGTAGGGTAACGCTGACAGGAAGGATATAGCATGCTTTGTATGTTTTGACCTGCCCAGACTGCTTTTTCGTTATCCGCATACTGGATGTTGTTATGTGGCTTAGTTATTTTAGCGGGAGGAATTCTTTCTGTAGACTCTTGCTTTTAGGTCACAATTTAGGTATTCATCTGAGTTCAACTTCGGAGATAAATCTGATAAATAAAGTGGTTCGATTTCTCTTTTATGTCACGCCACAAAGCTTTGAAAACTTTGGCCTATGTAATCAGGTATTTAGTACCAAAGTCATATAACGTTTTGCAGAATTAATAGGCCGCTGACTGAATCCAATCAAAATATCTACTTTCCAACTCTATTTGTTGGCAGGTTTTGCTGGTATTTGATGAGTTTTTGCAGGTATTCACGAGTTGTATGAATTAGCATTTTTAAGCCTGTCTTGTTTAACCAGTTCAATTGCTACTTTGCGGAGCAAGGGGTTTTCAGCTGATCCAGTACCTTATTTTCCAACAGGTCTTGTATTAAGTTATGCACTCATCGCTGAATAGATGATTACTGCCATCCGGCATTCCAGATTGTCATTATTCAAACGATAGAGTACGGCCTTTTCAGCATCGTTCGACTTGCTTATTGATTGATAGCTTAAGCGCACCAACGGGTATCTGCGATCTTTTAAGATAGAACTCTCTTCTTACACAGCCGAAATGGAAATTTTCACCTTTATTTATGTAGGTATTAGCGCAATATCCAGTTGCCGGGGTAATAACAATCTCTTTTGTTTAAGTCATTTTTTGATCATTTCGGTACTGCAGTTCATAT
Source organism: Microbulbifer maximicatervae (SeqCode) (assembly GCF_052467325.1). Classification (NCBI taxonomy): domain Bacteria; kingdom Pseudomonadati; phylum Pseudomonadota; class Gammaproteobacteria; order Cellvibrionales; family Microbulbiferaceae; genus Microbulbifer; species Microbulbifer maximicatervae (SeqCode). Next base: position 2,466,205 of record NZ_CP174310.1, on the reverse strand, counting down.
CAAATTAGACCGTCAATCCGTCCGCCTAAAACAGATGGTTATTTGCGGTATTAATTTGTGTGTGAATAGCAAGAATTCCTATACCCATGTTTTTTCCACGGAGAGTACCTCGCTCAATCACATGATTGCTCAGCATAAAAATGTGCTACGGCACCGCTATTTAATGCAAAAGCACTGAATACGCGGTTTGAACAGCAAACGATTGGGGAGACGTTTGATGAGTGTGTATAGCGGGCAGTTGGCTTTTCTGTGGGGGGGAGGATGCGTGGTTAGGTCTTGCTGCGGCAAGGCGGTGGCATCTTTGGGTAAAGGGGTTTTGCAGGTGCTCCGTGTTGTGTTGGCCATTGCCTTTGGCTTGGTGGGTTGGTCGGCGAGCACGCAGGCACAAGTGCAACCAATGCCGGCATGTGATTCGAGCCTTTATCTGACGCAAACCGTGGTGCTAAACACGCCTCCAACGGAGTTGATTCGTTTCGATACGAGTTCGGACCCATTTGATTTCACTGTTTTGGGAAGAGCTGCCAATGAGGTCTATAACGGCACTGCGTTCAATCCTTCGGACAACTATCTGTATGCCATTAGGCGCGGGACTAATGTTCTGTTAAGAGTTGGTCGGGATGGCAGTGTAGAGGAGTTGGGAGCTATACAGAATCTTCCAGTCCCCGATCCCAATAATTTTCCTGAGGGTTACGTCTCAGGTGAAATCGATCCAGATGGTAATTACTACGTCAGACGCAATGGTCTCCGAAATATTCTCTATCGAATAAATATATCTAATCGCCGTGCTTTTTCGATCACAACAAGCCTCACGTTTTTGGCGGCGGATCTGGCATGGCACAACGATCGACTGTACGCTGTCGGCAGCCAGAGCACAACTGGTAACAGGGATCGACTGTTCGTAATCAATCCTGCAACGGGAGGGATGAGGCAGATTGGAAGCGGGACACCCGGGGCGAATTTTACGGAAAGTTTCGGTGCCTTGTTCGGCGCCACAAACGGAGTGTTTGGCGTCAACAATGATGGGGGGTTCTATCAGTTTGATACGGGTAGCGGCGTCAGTACCCTGATCTCTGGTATCAGGGGCACTGATACCAATGACGGTGCCAAGTGCGTTACAGAGCCCTTTTTGATTGACTCGGCGATCTCAGTTAACAAAAGCGCGAGTCCTGCCAGCGGTACGTCGGTCTCGGTGGGTGACACCCTGGCCTATACCCTTACGGTGGATGTAGATAATGCCACCACTAGCGGGGATGTGGTGCTGACTGACACTTTGGATGACGGCCTTGACCTGGGTCCTTTGCCAAGTGGCTGTTCGGCATCGGGGCAGCAGATCACTTGCACCCTGGCTGCGGGCGCGGTCGTTGGCTCATACACCTTCGCTTACTCCGCTACCGTGAACGAGGATGCCACCACTGCTGTAGATAACAGTGTCGTCACTGACACTGGAGATTGTGGGACCTGCAGCACCAATCACCCGGTCGATCCGACGATCTCAGTCAACAAAAGCGCGAGTCCTGCCAGCGGCACGGCGGTCTCGGTGGGCGACACTCTGGCCTATACCCTTACAGTGGACGTTGCCAATGCTGTCACCGACGGCGATGTGGTGCTAACCGACACCCTGGATGACGGCCTTGACCCAGGCCCTTTGCCAAATGGCTGTTCGGCATTGGGGCAGCAGATCACTTGCACCCTGGCTGCGGGCGCGGCCATCGGCTCATACACCTTCGCTTACTCCGCTACCGTGAACGAGGATGCGACCACCGAAGTAGATAACAGTGTCGTCACTGACACTGGAGACTGCGGGACCTGCATCACTAACCATCCTGTCGACCCGACAATCTCAGTCAACAAAAGCGCGAGTCCTGCCAGCGGTACGGCGGTCTCGGTAGGTGACATTGTGTCCTATACCCTGACAGTGGATGTCGCCAATGCTGTCACCGGCGGGGATGTGGTGCTGACCGACACCCTGGGTGAAGGCCTTGATGTTGATATTACCAGCCTGCCAAGTGACTGTTCGGCGTTGGGGCAGGAGATTACCTGCACGCTGGCTGCGGGCGCGGGCATCGGCTCGCACACTTTCGATTACTCCACCACCGTGAGCGAGGATGCGACCACCGAAGTAGATAACAGTGTCGTCACAGACACTGGAGACTGTGGGACTTGCATCACTAACCACCCGGTCGATCCGACGATCTTGGTCAGCAAAAGCGCGAGCCCTGCCAGTGGCACGGCGGTGCTGGTGGGTGACACTGTGTCCTATACCCTGACGGTAGATGTTGCCAATGCTGTCACCGATGGGGATGTGGTGCTGACCGACACCCTGGACGAGGGCCTTGACCTCGGCCCTCTACCAAGTGGCTGTTCAGCATCGGAGCAGGAGATCACCTGCACCCTGGCTGCGGGTGCGGCCATCGGCTCGCACACTTTCGATTACACCGCCACATTAAACGACAACGCAACCACTGAAGTTGATAACAGTGTTGTCCCCAACACCGGAGTTTGCGAGACCTGTAGCACATCGCACCCGGTACTTCCGAGAGTGCAAATAAGCAAAACCTCAGATCCGGAAGATGGTATTGAAGTCACGGTAGGTGACACAGTCACCTATACGCTTAACGTGACGGTGAGCAATGGTCCGACCACCGAAGTGCTGACCCTGTCCGATACCCTGAGCGATGGCCAGAGTTTATTGACGGACTCCATCATCTCCCCCCAAGGCGGAAACTGTCTTGTCGCGTCTGGTGGTCTCGAGTGCACCTTGGCAGTGGGCACTGCGCCAGGTGTCTACCTCTTTAGCTACCAGACTCTCGTGGACCCCGATGCAGGCGATACGATCAGCAACAACGTGGTCGCGTCGGGCGGGGGCGGAGATGATCCCGATTGCACCGTTTGTGACACCGGCCACCCGGTGGACAACCACTTGGAATTGCGGTTGGTCAAGACTGCGGGCGTGGGATCTGCGCGGATCGGCGACCTGGTGCGTTACGTGCTGACCGTCGAGAACGTCGGCGTGGTGCCCGTGACGGATGCAGCTCTGGTCGATACACCGCCGCCGGGATTCAACTATGTCGAAGGCTCGATAACCGTGGATGACGGTGATGATGCCTTCGAGCTGTCGCCCGGTCGCTACCCGCTCAGGATAGGTGGCCTCGACATTGATGTGGGTGAGCAGGCCACCATTGCCTATGTGCTGCGCGTCGGCGCTGGTGCTCGGCTTGGTACACAAATTAACTCGGCGGTGGTGCAAAGCGACACCGGTGATTCAATCTCGAATGTGGCCACCGCGCAGGTGACGGTCGAAACGGGCCCACTGCTCGATGACAGTTTGATTTTCGGCACGGTGTTTGACGACCGCGACGCCGATGGCTGGATGGACAGTGCCGCGCTGACGGGAGTGCGAGTGCAGGGTGGATTCGCATCCAGTGCCTATGCTCCCCCGGTGGCGGGCGCCACTGCGCCTTTGCTGCAGGGCATCAATCTGGGCCGTATCACAGCCCGCCAGTCCGAGGGTGATCCTGTTGAGCGGCACCAGATAGTAATTCGAAATAGTCTGGTCGAGCCCGCATTTACCGATGACTTCGTGCTTACCAGCGACCAGGGCGTGACCGTTCGAATGGACGCTGCCGGCAACACTTGGGTTGAGAAATCCGGTGAGGCAGCCCAAGGGCTTAACGCCGCCGAACCGACAGTGGAGCGTCGCCTGTTCCAGAGTGAGGAGGGGCTGGTCGTTGACTATGTGATCAGTAACGCCGGCATAGACGAGCGTGGCCTGCCGGGTGTCCGCCTCGCATCCGTGGAGGGTGTGCTGATTGAAACGGATCAGTACGGCCGTTACCACTTGGTTGATGTGCAAGGCGGCGAACGCGGCTATCGCAATTTTATCCTCAAGGTCGATCCATCCACGCTGCCTCCAGACACAGTTTTCACCACCGAAAATCCACTGGTACGGAAGATTACTCCGGGCGTTCCAGTGCGCTTCGACTTCGGTGTTCATTTGCCGGTAACCCTGTTACCCGGCCGTACCGAGGAGGTTGAGCTGGCGCTGGGGGAAGTCATCTTTGCGCCGGGCAGTGCGGAGGTGCGCGCCGAGTACCGGCCGGCGATTGCCCGCATGGCTGAGGAGGTGGATGCCTACGGTGGCGGCGAGGTTGTCATCACTGCCGATGGACGAAGTCAGGCACTTGCTTTTCAACGTGCGATCGCAGTGCGCGACCTGCTGCTCAAGCAGGTTGAAGCAGAGCACGCACAGATGTTGAGGGTCACCGTGCGCACCGAGGTTCATGAGTTGGTCGGTGGTATCAGCGCGGGTGAGCTACTGCTGGGCACGGTGCTGTTCGACACCGACCGCTCCGAGATCCGACCGGAGTTTGAGGAGCTGTTGGATAACGTGGCTGCCCACCTGGAGGAAATGGGTAGTGGCGTTGTGGCAGTGGTGGGCCATACCGATGTGCGCGCCAGTTACCAATACAACATTGCCCTGGGTTTGCGAAGGGCCAGGTCTGTGTACAACGCCCTGGCTATGAGGTTGAGCCCGGAAGTGCGTTCCCGGATACGGGTCGAGTCCAGTGATGACCCGACAGCGTCTGTCACTTTGCCTGTCACTTCTGAAGATAAATAAGGGGCCGATCATGCAGATGAATTTACTCTATGCCGTCGTGATCAGTAATCTGGCCAGTTGTACAGCACAGGTACTTGCACAGCAAACACCAGTAACCATGACGGGAAGCTCCGAGCCATTGCATACGGGCGCTACTATGGAACCTATCTCCATAGTGCCCCCCCATGCCAGCGGTTTGATGGATGGCGAATCCTATACCGTCGCCAGTGGCGACTATTTATCTAGTATTGCTGCCCGGGCCGGTGTGGGCTTAATTGAACTCGCTAGCTGGAATCTCATTGATTCCCCTTACACAATCTATCCCGGACAACAGTTGCGTTTGTCGCCGCCGCCGAGTGCATCGGTGTCACCTCAGAAGAGGCTGGCGAAGCAAGCGATAGCCTTGAAGGATGTCACTCCAAAAGGCGCCACCATCGAACATGCCCCTGCAGCGCCGCATGCCAAGGGTTTTATGAACGATGACTTTTATACCGTTGCGAGCGGCGACTATTTATATGCTATCGCTGCCCGTGCTGGTGTGAGTTTAAAGGAACTCGCGCGCTGGAATAGCATCGATCCCCCCTACAAAATCTACTCCGGTCAGCGCCTGCGTTTGTCTCCGTCACCGGCTGATGGATCGTCTATTACCGCTGTTAGTAGTGGTGTGTCACCGGAACTGGTGTGCGCTGCCGACGGTTGTCGTACCGGTGATGGATTGCTATTCCAGCTGCGTACTCGCAGTTACGATGAGCCTCTTACGGTAGGCACAAGCAAGCAGTCCTCATCCGAGGAGCTGCAACCTGATCGCAGGGTCGCAATCGGATTGGAAAAGCCGGGACGAGCTGTAGCGCAGGGGCGGTTCTCTGTGTCATTGCCTGATAATGGCGTAATCTGGGCTACCGAAGATCCCACACTGGGCCGGCGCGACTTGTCGGTGTCGGCCCCCACCATGGTGCCATTCGAAAATGGCGCCATCACCCGGCCGGTGCGTTTTTTCGTGCGCAGTAATTACAGCAGCTTTGTCTCGCGCATGGAGTTGGCAGTGTTCCGCAGCACCGACGTCGACTTGATCAGCCCGCTGGCAAAAGTTGCGGTTGATGTAGCTCCAGTGGCGGAGGCTCAGTGGGATAGCGCATTGCCCCGGGATATTCCGTTTCGAGTCGGTGATGAATTGGTCTATGTACTGCGTGCGTTTGATGTTGAGGGGCATGTTGACGAGACCTATCCCCAGCGCTTGCAACTGGTACGCCCCGACGAAGCTGAGCGCAGCCAACAACTCCTGCGAAGTTCAACTGAACGCTCCTTCGGCAGTGCGCTGAGCGAGGAGGAAGCTGAGACCCAGCGCCTGATCGACGATGTGTTCGACGAGAGTAACCTGCGCTACCAGAATATCCCGATTTACGGATCGCGAGTGCGCATACAGGGCCGCAATATTCCGGCTGCTCACACCCTGTGGATCAACGGCGACAGCTACCCGGTCGACCTGGAGCGGAAGTTCGTTGCCGAGTACCTGATGCCGGTGGGCCAGTACCGCTTTGATGTCAGGCTTGAGGGCCCTGGGGGCTCCGTTGTCGAACGCGAGCTGCCGATAGAAGTGAGCGGGCGCTACTTCTTCGGTGTGGGCATCGCCGATGTAACTGTGCGAGAGAACAGGGCCAGTGGCCCCGGCCGCGACTTGGTGCTGGATGGCCGCGATGATGACCTTCTCAGTGACGGCCGGTTGGCGTTCTACCTAAAAGCCAAAACGAAGGGCAAATACCTGATCACCGCCCAGGCAGACACCCAGGATCGGCCCCTGGAAGATCTATTCGACGGATTTACCCAGGCCGACCCACAGGATGTCTTCCGGCGCCTGGACCCGGACCTGTACTACCCGACCTACGGGGACGATTCGACCACCTCCCGGGACGTCGACACCATGGGGCGGTTCTACCTGCGCGCCGAATGGGACAAGAACGAAGCGCTGTGGGGCAATTACTACACCGGAATCACTGGCACTGAATATGCGCAATACGGGCGCTCGCTGTATGGCGCAGGGCTGAACTGGCGCTCAAGTTCGGCCAACCCTTGGGGGGATGCGGATACCGAGTTGCGAGTATTCGGCTCCGAGGCGCAGACCGCGCCCGGCCACAGCGAATTCATCGGTACCGGCGGCAGCTTGTATTACCTGCGCCATACCGACGTGCTGCCCGGTTCAGATCACGTCGTATTGGAGGTGCGCGACCCGGGAACCGGGCTGGTGGAGCGGCGCATCGAGCTGCAGCGCGGTGCTGACTACGAGATTGATGAACTGCAAGGCCGTATCCTGCTGACTCGGGCGCTGTCGCAAATTACCCGGGAAAACATCCCTTTCATTACCCGCGACACGCCACTGGATGGGTTCGAGCAGAGGCTATTGGTGGACTACGAGTGGGTGCCATCGGGCTTCGATGCCGATGAGGTCACTGGGGGTGTGCGTGCCAAGCACTGGTTTGGTGACCATGTGGGAATAGGGCTTACCTATATCGACGAGAACCGCGCCGGTGAGGATTACACGCTGATGGGGGCCGACCTTACCCAGCAGTTTGGCAAAGGCACTTATCTGAAATTCGAACACAGTCGGACCGAGTCCACTATTGCGCCAGTGTTCTTCTCCGACAACGGCGGCTTGAGTTTCTCTCGACTTAACCCGGACGGCTTGCGCGAGGGCGTGGCCAGTTCTGTCGAATCGCGGGTGAATTTCCGCGAGCTGGGCTGGACCGAGCAGGAGTGGAGCGCCGCCACTTGGTGGCGGCAGGTCGACGGCGGCTACTCGATCTCGAGGCATGACACTGGTCTCGATATCGAGGAACACGGCGCAGAGCTGTTGGGCCATTTCAACCCGGGTCTCGGTATCAACGCCCGTTATAGCGAGGCTGAGCGCGATGGTGAAACACTGGCTCAAGCGCACCTCAACAGCGAGTTGCGTATTGGTGACAACAGTGCCCTGAGCGCTGAAGTGCGCGGTATTGAGGAGCAGCGAAGAGAAGGCGATGCCACCGGCCTCTTGGGTGCGCTGCGTTATTCTCATCGATTCGGTACATCGCTGGACGTGTCCGGCACTACCCAGATGACCCTGAGTAACGATGGTGGTGACTATGCCGACAACGATGCTTATTCGCTGGCGGCGCGCTACAACTTCGCCAACCTGTCGACCCTGGGAACTGAGATAACCACTGGCGATCGCGGTGACGCGGCGACGCTCAACGGCGAATACCGGCTTACTTCACAGCACAGCTTCTACGGCGGCTACACCTACTCGACCGACAGTACCGAATACGACTCGCTCTTCAACCCTAATCGCCAGAACGGCTGGACCTTCGGCCAGCGCTGGAGATTGTCGAACCAAGTAAATTTGTTCAACGAAAGTCAGCACATCAGAAGTCGTGATGAGTCAGGGCTGGCGCATACCTTCGGTATGGACTTTTACCCAGCAATTGGTTGGAACCTGGGTTTAATCCTGAGTGATGGCGAGCTGACCAACAGCATCGGCGAGGAGGTATCCCGGAATGCGGTTAGCCTGACCGGCGGGCGTACTTCGCCCGAAACTGACTGGCAGAGCAAGTTGGAATGGCGGCGCGATAGTGGGGCTGAGCGGCGCACACAATGGGTCAGTACCCATCGCCTATCCCATAAACTCAATGAGAGTTGGAGGATTGCTGCGCGCTTTAACTACGCTGACACCGAAGACGAGCTGAACTCGTCTGAGGGAGCAAAGTTCATTGAGGGTAATGCTGGTTTTGCCTACCGGCCTTGGAGCAACAGTCGTTGGGGGTTGTTCGGGCGTTACACCTATCTTTATGACTTGGCCTCGCCGGGGCAGTTGGGTGAGGTGGACTACGACCAAAAGACTCAAGTGCTGGCATTTGAAGGTGTATACCGCTTAGACCACCATTGGGAGCTGGCTGCCAAACTGGCGCGGCGCGAGGGCGAAGTTCGCTTTGGGCGTAATACCGGTGACTGGCTTGATTCGTCCACCACTTTTGCCGCAGGACAGGTCCGTTTTGAGTTTTACCAGAATTGGCACGCGCTGGCTGAGTATCGTTGGCTCAATGTAGATAATGGTGGCACTCGGCAGGGATTCCTAGCCGGTGTCGATCGAGATATTGGAAAAAACATTCGTATTGGTGCAGGTTACAACTTCACAGAGTTTAGTGATGACCTGACGAACTTTGATTACGACCATAAGGGTTGGTTCGTCAACTTTACTGCGCGCTATTGATGGTCGCATGTGCTCGCCCTGCTCAGGTCGGGCACATATACAGGTGCAGTGTGGTACAGCGAGAAAGCAGGAAGCGTTGGTAATTACGAAGTTATTCAGAGGCTCCTCAGAGAATGCTTTGTAATCCAGACGGTATCTGAACCGCTGATAAAAAATCTGGCGACCTTATTAGGGGGGCAATAAGCTCAATAAGGTCTTTCTCCCCCCCCCCCTATATTGGGCGCATATCGCGAGCGGGCATTTAATGCCTGCTCTCAACACTTACATTACGCCTGGTCAACCAGTGATAATTCTCCGAAGATTTTCAACAGAATACGGGGTGGGCATGTGAAGAGTTTATCCCTGAGGGGTACTTCTACATTCACCTTAACAACCAATGCTTTTTAGGCGTGTATATTTTTCCTCAAACATCAATTTAAGGGTTTTTCGTTCTGGATTAGACAAGTTTATTTTTCTTAGGTCAATAAGGTGAATGTGTAGGCAGGGCGTCATAGAGCTAAATTCGTGGAGGTCGTTTTTGGTGAATACAGGGAATAATTCGTTGTTATTGCTGAATTTCCTGAATAGATCGAAGCCTGCGCTGGGAGGTCCAATCATGGGATTTTTCGGGAATGTTAAATCTTTGGCTAAAAAAGCAGCCCTAAATTGATATTGGTGGAGGTCGAAAAAATCTCCTGGAAAAATATAAAGACCTGAGGGGCGCAGAGTGTTTTCGGGAATATTGATATAGCGGTCAAGGCCATATATCGAGGGTGTTGCCACCAAGCGTGATTTCTGGCCATGCAATAGCTCTATTGTGAAATCCCCATAGATATGTTTTAAGGCTGGGGAGTAGATGGAGAAAAATCCTTCAATGCTACGGGCAAAGTTATAGGTTAGTTGTTTGTTGTTGAAGGTATCTAAATTCCAGGTTGTTGTATCTTGCTGCATGGAAAACCTATTTTCTGGATTGCACAAGATAACTGCTAGCTCCTTGCATTTTGTATTAAATTTCAAGGATGTATCTAAGTGCTGGGTTGGCTGGATGAGCGGTTTGAGCAAGATGTTAAATTTCAATAATGTGAGTGATCGTTTAAATGATCGTGATATTTACTGCTGGATTACGTAGACAGAATCTTTCTGAATTCAGCTGGCTAGACTGTCACAATTCTAGTATGGATAGTTGTGTACTTGAGGGTTCATTTTTCTGTGATATACATGGGTGTTTTGTAGGTCGCTAATACTTCCAGGTGCTACAGTGAGATTGTAAGTTCCGGTATTTTTATCTGGCAGTTTGACTCTATTATTTTTTGTGATTTAAACGTAATTCAAACACGATTAGAGTTTTTTTGCAGTGGTATACATGTTTAGTGCCACGTTTTATTGGTTCACTGGTTGTGAGTCTAGTTATGTGTTGTGGGTAAAAGGTACATTAAAGCAGTAGATTTTCCGGGGTGAGGGGAAAGTTTCCTGCCTGATCTTAATTGGTGATGAGCCCAATAGGGTAATACTTCTGGATAAAGGATAAGATTTCAATGAGGAAATAGGAATGAACTTGAGAGAACTGAACGTAAAATCAGACCTTACTCTTCTTTATATAGATTTGGAGGGCGTCCGTTTTGTAACGTCTCCAATCACCCTGCCGGGACATGCAGAAAGTTGGCTGCGCGTTGGTATAACCAAAGATTGTGTTCTGGTTGTTCAGACCCCAAAGCGAGCGAGGTCGATCTATGGAGACCGACATATTTTGTTAGTCGCCATCGTTACAGCCAAGCATAGATTTAATGTTGAGTTAAACAAATTGGCTGGTGTTGTTTTTATGGGGGACGAATTCAAGGTGGAGAATGAACCTAAAGGTAATAAAGGTTAAGTTAATCTAGAGTCTTAACTTTCTGTTTGATGTTTTGAGGGAGTGGTCAAAGCGGTAAAAGCGGTAAAAGGCCTTGAAGGCTACCTACGCCTGCTGTGTTGCAGCTTTTGCAAAGGGCTGCAGCTATTTGAGGTGAGCTACTCCTAACATCTGTAGTCTTTAAAGTCTGCAGGGATATTAAAGAATTGTTCAAAAGCTCCTTCCAGTTAAATCAGTTTGACTGCCGAATAGTAATCCAAACGATACTTAAACAAAAATATAACTTATTTACTTGGTCGGTTACACGATGAGTACCATGTTTGACAGTTTTACTGGTTGAAATTCAATAATGCATTGGGTGTTAAGGTTTTCGCACTTTGATGCAACCTCCCCTGCTTGTGCTGGCCCCGCACAAGCCCCTTTGCCCGGTAGCTTGCCGGGCTTTTTTTACTCCAGTGCTGGCTCCTCATTTCTGCAACTCCAATTTTTTCAACGCTGAATCCCACGGTCGGTTGTTTCACTGCTGGTGAATCCAGTTATCTGCTAGAAGGTGGTGTCTTTGGGGCTTTGTTATGTCCCCTTGCAACCGGGGAATTCCTCTTTCCATGCCTAAGGGAAAAAGAAAAGGAAATATGACTATGTATTACGTAGTGTCAAAACTTGAGCCTGCTGCGATGATATTAATACGCCTGTTGTTGGGGCTTGTACTGTCGGTTGTTTTTATTCTGTCCACAGTCTTTGGCGGTGACGATCAGGGTCATGCCCCGACCATTATGGTCGAGAAGGTGGCCAGCCCAGCCGTAGGGTCGGCCTTTGCAACTCACACCTCTAAATACTCAGCCAAGGCAAATGGGGGGGCGGACGTCGGGGTGGGCAACAAGGTAGCCACCGATATAGGTGGTGACCAGAAGAGTAATGAATTTTTTAGCACTCGAATTGGTGACTTTTTCAACCGTTCCATAGCTTTAAGTGCGAATGGACTTACCCTTGCCGTGGCCGCCCCCGATGAGGCTAGCGCTGTTGTTGGTATTAATGATGACCATGCAAATAGTGATTCAGCTGGTTCTGGAGCTGTCTATGTATTTTCCCGTGAGGATGGTACCTGGCATCAACAAGCGTACATCAAGGCGAGTAACTCTGATGTCTTTGACCGTTTTGGTATCTCAGTAGCCCTGAGTGCAGATGGCCATACCCTGATCATAGGTGCCTATGGAGAGGCTAGCGCCACAACCGGTATTGATAGAGGTCAGATGAATAATGATTCAGTCGGTTCTGGAGCAGTTTATATGTTTGTCCGCGCGGATGATTCATGGCATCAGCAGGCGTATATTGAGACAAATCATATCGAGACAGGTGATAGTTTCGGCGGGTCCATCGCCTTGAGCCCGGATGGTCATACTTTAGTTTTCGGAACTCCCAATGAGGACAGGGCGGCCATCGGTATTATGAGCGATCAGGCCAATGAATCTGCGGAAGATTCAGGTGTCGTATATTTGTACTGAGAGGCTGATTATTCCATAAAAATGCAACCTTTCTTACTGCAGTAGTCCATGCAATCAAAAAATAGCCTTCCACAAAAAATCATTAAAATTGATAAGTTGAATTTACCAGTTGGCGGTTATCCGTGTATACCATCTATTATCTCTCTATTAGAGATTCGAGCATAAAGGAATTGCTGCTGAAATGTTTATAGGTATTTACGGAAAGGGGGGAACTTTATACAAAAAATATTTTCATTGATTGGTAAGTGTTATTCGCAACAAAATCTACTTGTTTCCTGCGCTATGCTACAGAAAATTTGGCCGCCCAAAACTGGCGCGGCCCCACCCTGTGAGGAGTGTTCATCATTCAGCCTATTGCCAAGTGTGGTTAGGTTGATCTGGTGGCCGGTTTAGAGTGCATTCATGGGGTAATAGCTGATTACTATTTGGTGTCATCATAAGTTTGTAATCTCGAATAGTTTATTTGTGAGCAAGTTCCCTATCTTGTACCTATTGCTAACCAATAAATTTCTCAAAAATAGGCTTTTTCTATTGGTCTTTATGTTCTACGTTGGTGTGCTTGCATAGTGTATATGGCTCCGAATCTACGCCAAGATCTTAAAGTCAAATTGTTGTTTAGAGATTTATCGTATTGGTAGATTAGTTTGCATTCGTTTGAATCAGAGTGGTATTTAGGGATGAAAGTATCTTGAATTGCTTGGACTGTTGATGTGGTCTCAGTCGGAGACTCACTTGATGAGGCGCCAGTACAGTTTGTTGGATTAACCAGAGGATCGATGCCCCCTTAAATTGTAATGTTCTGCGTTTTAGGAGATAGAAAGGCCTACCATAAGCAGAAATCAAGCCGGCTAAAAAATCCCTCTGCTTTTATTTGAGGCATTAAGGTAAATACCTCGATAGTTTAAATGGTAGATAACACGATCCAGGGTTAATTTTTTAATAAAATCTTATATGGGGATACCTTCAAAGGATTATATGTTTTCCGGTAAGTTGGTTCTTGCTGGTGAGGTGGTCAGGAGCATATTCCGCTAACTTAGAAATTTAAAAAGGGTCATCGGTATGAGTAAACTCAGTTTCGTGGAGTACCTCTGGATTGATGAAGCGGGTCCGATGCAGCAGATTCGTTCGAAGGCCAGAGCTCTTAGTTTGCCAGATTGTCCGGTAGTGACGGATTTCCCGTTGTGGACTTTTGACCGCTCCAAGACGGAGCAGTTGGATGATAGTGATTCCGACTGTTTCCTCAATCCAATTCGAGTCTATCGGGACCCACTACGTGGGCTAAATGACTATATCGTACTTTGTGAGGTACTTGAGGAAGGTAAAAAAATTCACCTGTCAAATATACGTGCCAGAATAAGAAAAACGTTAGACTGTCTGGAGAGAATTATTGAACCACAGCTGGGTTTTGAACAGGAATATAAACTTATTTCTGATTGCTATCCGTTTCGTTTTTCAGGGGTTGAGGCCTTTTTATTGCAAAGGGTTTATTACTGTGGTGTAGGCAGTGAATCGGTTTATGGGCGAAAGGTTGCTGAGGCACATGCGAAAGCCTGTATCGATGCTGGAATTCTTATCAGTGAGATCAAAACCATAACGCTGGGGCAATGGGTATTCCGAATCGGTTATCGTGGTATTGATGGTGAATGTTGCGATGCGCTAACGATAGCGGACGATGTTTGGGTTGCCCGATACCTTTTGAATCGTGTTTGCGAAAGATTTATGGTGCGCGTATTTTTCAGCAGCAAATATCTTGATGACAGCTGGAAAGGACCTTGCATACGAACTAAGTTTTCGACCGCCATTACTCGAGACCCAGATAAGGGACAAAAGGCCCTTATGAATATTGTTAATGCGCTTAACGGGAAGTTCAATGTCGAACATGACGATGAACTTATTCGAGAAGCCCGGCCTGTCGTCAGGCAAGGTTGTGTCTATTTGGAAGGACTACACTCCGGGGTCAATACAGACCCTTATCACATCGGGTACAACCTTATTGCTTCTACCATCGATGACGTTGACGATGCTGATGCGTTGCGGTCACTGCGCGAAGCTGGCCTACTTTTGACGAAAAGCCATCGTGATACGGAAGGCAGTGCCAATACATTAAGAGACCGAAGTGGTCACACTATCCCAGCGAAAAGTGAGGGTGTTACCCGTGAGTGAATTTTGGAATTGCTTTACTCGTGAGAAAACGGACGAACAATATAATCCCGTTTTGTGGACACATCGCCTCCCTACAGATCTTCTTTTGCCGTCTCATGCAGAGTTTACTGGAAGTCGCAGTTTAACTTATCGCAAAGCGATTAAGGACGGTTTACAAACTGTCAGTTTTGGGAAAGGGGACTACTCGGGCTCGATGGATGTATTCAGGCCGGATAAAGTCCCTGAAAATGCTCCGGTTGTAATTTATATTCACGGTGGTTGGTGGCAGTGGTTTTCAAAAGAACAGTTTTCTTTTCTGGCCAAGCCTTTTAATAAAGAAGGATTTGCAGTGTATATGCCGGGTTACCGTATGGCCACGGACTGGAAAAATGATACTCCAATGGAGTCTATTGTCGCGCAGATGCAGTGGGCAGTGGCGAGCGTACTAAAAGAGGCCGAGGAAAAAGGATCTCCATCTGTATACTTAGTGGGGCACTCGGTTGGGGGGCAGCTGGTGGCATTATTACATCAGACAGATTGGAGTCAATTTGGCGTTCCGGTAACTGCTCAACGTAAATTTAAAGGTGCATTCTCCCTCGCTGGCATATTTGATGTTCGCCCATTGGTTAATAGTTTTTTCAATGATCTCATTAAGATGTCGATGGAATCTGCTGAAAAGGTAAGTCCCCAGATGCTAGTGTCTGGTATTGATACAACAAGATGCCCGCTACATTTAATAGTGCCTGAATTTGATACTCTGGAATTTTTTCGGCAGACCAAAGAGTATCAAGAGAAAATGCTAGAAATGGATAATCCCTGTTATTTCAAATTAGCTAATAATCGGGACCATCTTGATCTGATAGAAAAATTAGTCGATGACCAAGATGAAGTCCTTGCCTATATGCTTGAGAATATGAAAGCCTAGCGACGATTTAGTCTTTTGAAGTCCTCTTAGGCGGCAAAAACATTTTGCCGTTTGATGACTACTGCTGTATCGGCGACAGTGTCAATTTTGTGTGGGAGTGAGGGGCGGCGCTTTAGAGACAAGCGTCTATATAAGTTCTATTGACGAATTATAATGGGCGCCTGTTTTCTCCTCCTGGATAGATTATGCCGAGACCCAAATCCACTGTCTCTTTGGATGAGGTGCACTGGGGTGCACTCAAAACCCTCTTCCCCTACTTATTGGAGTTCCGCCGCGCCGTAGTCTTGGCGATCCTCTGCCTGATTGGCGCCAAGGTTGCGGGTGTTACCCTGCCATTTTTGCTCAAACATATTGTCGATGACCTGGATAGTGCTGGGGGCATGGCCCAGGCAGTGGCATTACCTTTGGGGCTGCTGTTGGCCTATGGGGCTGTGCGTCTTTCCAGCACTCTGTTTGGCGAACTGCGAGACACGATTTTTGGCCATGTCACTGAGCGGGCCCAGCGCCGGATCGGGCTTGAAGTGTTCCAGCATTTGCACAAGCTGGACCTGGATTTTCACCTGAACCGCCGTACCGGTGGGCTCTCTCGGGATATTGAGCGGGGCAATAGCGGCATCGGGTTCCTGATGCGGTTTATGGTCTTCAATATCGTACCCACGCTGGTAGAGATAGCTATGGTGGCGGGATTGCTCTGGTGGAATTACAGCGAGTTATTTGCGCTATTAGTGTTGGCCGCAGTGATTATTTATATCGGCTTTTCAGTGGTAGCCACTGAATGGCGTACGCGCTTTGTCAGGGAGTTGAATGAGGCGGAGTCACAAGCCAGCAGTCGTGCAGTTGATAGTCTGCTCAACTATGAGACGGTTAAGTACTTTGCCAATGAGCGACATGAATCCGGTCACTATGACCGGGAGCTGGCCAGTTGGGAGAAGGCCCGGCGTAAGAACAGGCTGTCCCTGTTTGGCCTAAATAGTGGCCAGGCGCTGATTATTGCCAGCGCAATGTGTGCAGCAATGGTTCTTGCCGCGGTAGGAGTCACCAAAGGCACTATGACCATCGGTGACTTCGTATTGGTGAATGCCTTTATGATGCAGATCTTTATACCGCTAAATTTTCTCGGCTTTGTGTACCGGGAGATGAAAGGGGCACTGGCAAATATTGAGAAGATGTTCTCTTTACTTGCGGTAAAACCTGCTGTGGAAGATCTTCCCCGGGCGGCCCCCCTCACCGTGATGGAAGGCCGAATTGAGTTTGATAACGTCCAGTTTGGCTACAAAGATAATCGCCAGATCCTCAAAGGTATCAGCTTTGCTGTGGAGCCACGGCAAAAAGTGGCAATTGTTGGCGCTAGCGGTGCAGGTAAATCCACCCTCTTTAAGCTCCTGTTTCGTTTTTATGACGCTAACAGCGGTTCAATTTCCATTGATGGCCAGGATATTCGCAGTGTTTCCCAGGAGTCGCTGCGCAGGGCTATTGGTGTTGTGCCTCAGGATGCGGTGTTGTTCAACCAGTCGATCCGGGACAACGTGCGTTACGGACGTGTAGATGCCTCAGATACCGAGGTGGATGAGGCGATCCGCCACGCCCAGCTGGAAGGCTTTGTTCAGCAACTGCCAGAGGGGGCCGATACCCTGGTGGGGGAGCGGGGTCTTAAATTGTCCGGAGGGGAAAAGCAGCGGGTTGCTATCGCTCGGGCCCTGCTGAAAAAGCCTCCGATTATGATCTTTGACGAAGCGACCTCATCTCTCGATAGCCACTCAGAGCAGGGCATAGTGGCATCCCTGCAGGATATTGCCCGCGAGCAGACATCGTTAGTGATCGCTCACCGCCTCTCCACAATTGTGGATGCAGACTGCATTCTGGTAATGGATCAGGGCGGAATAGTCGAGCAGGGAGCCCACCGGGAATTGATGCAGGCTGACGGACACTACGCGGCCCTCTGGCGTATGCAGCAACAGGAGCGTGGAACTGAGACCCAGGCGGCCGAGGTGCCTACGCCATGACGGTTGATAAATCCCTACAGCCAGACTAATGTGGCGCCGATACAAAAAAATGATAGGCAGAGCGATATGACCATTCCTTTTCAGGCTACCAAGATAGCGGCAGCAGTGTTGGCACTGGCCCTTGTTGGCGCTTGTTCCAAAAAAGAGCAGCAGCCCGAAGAAGTTGCCAAAGCGGAAGCTGAGGCTCAGATTGTAGAGTCCAAGACTGTACCTGTGCCCTCAGGCCAAAAGGTAGAAGATGCGGATAAGCGTTTTGATATCTATGTACCGGTTGAGCTCACTGCAAATCTAAGCGGTCTCTCCGACAACCAGCGCAAAATGATTGGCCTGCTGATTGATGCCAGCCAGATTATGGATCGCCTGTTCTGGTTGCAATCCTACGGCCCAGCTGAGGAATTGCTCCCGGATATTGAAGACAACCGCGCTCGTAAGTTTGCCGATATCAACTATGGCCCCTGGGATCGCCTTAACGACAACAAGCCGTTTATTGTTGGTTATGGAGATAAGCCCCTGGGTGCTAACTTCTACCCAGCGGATATGACCCGCGAAGAGTTCGAGAAATGGGACCAGGCAGGAAAAGACGGCTTGTACTCCCTGGTACGCCGCAATGAGTCTGGCAGTCTCGAACTGGTGCCTTACAACGAAGCCTACAATGCGGACCTGAATAAGGCAGCCAGCATTCTGCGCCAGGCAGCTGAATTGGCTGAGAGCAAAGAATTTGCTAACTACCTCACTATGCGTGCCGATGCACTTCTCTCCGATAATTTCCGCCCCAGCGATATGGCCTGGATGGATATGAAGGAGAATGATATCGATGTGGTTATTGGTCCTATTGAAAACTATGAAGACCAGCTGTTTGCCTATCGTACCGCTTATGAGTCCTACGTCCTGCTGAAAGACAAAGAGTGGAGTAAAAAACTGGCCAAGTTTGCCTCTCTGCTGCCCGAGCTGCAGAAGGGTTTGCCGGTTGAGGAAAAATACAAATCTGAAGAGCCCGGTACTGATTCAGACTTGAATGCCTACGATGTACTCTTCTACGCCGGCCATAGTAACGCGGGCTCCAAGACTATTGCCATTAACCTTCCCAATGATGAGGAAGTACAGTTGGCCAAAGGCACTCGCCGTTTGCAGCTGAAGAATGCAATGCAGGCCAAGTTTGACAAGATCCTGGTGCCGATCAGCGATGTATTGATTGCAGAAGATCAGCGCAAAAATATTACCTTCCCGGCTTTCTTTGCCAACACCATGTTCCACGAAGTGGCCCACGGTTTGGGAATTAAAAAGACCGTAGAAGGCGGAAATAATGTTCGCCAGGCTTTGAAGGAAACCTCTTCCGCCCTGGAAGAAGGTAAGGCTGATATCCTCGGTCTGTACATGGTTACCCGCTTGCATGAAAAAGGTGAGCTGGAAGAAGGCCAGCTGATGGATAACTATGTTACCTTCCTGGCGGGTATTTTCCGCAGCGTACGTTTTGGTGCAGCCAGTGCCCATGGTAAAGCCAATATGATGCGCTTTAACTACTTTAAGGAGCAGGGTGCCTTCACTCGCGATCCCAAGACTGGTCAATACAGCGTTGATTTTGAAAAGATGCAACAGGCGATGACCAACTTGTCTCGTTTAATCATTACTATCCAGGGTGATGGTGACTACGAGGAAGCCAAATCACTGCTGGAGACTAAAGGCGTAATTGGCCCTGAACTGCAGGCTGATTTGGATCGCTTGGCTGAGGCCAATATTCCGGTTGACGTTACCTTTATTCAGGGTAAAGAAGTACTTGGTTTGAAGTAATTTCCTTACCTTTTGTTTAAAAAAACCCGGCGCCTGCCGGGTTTTTTTGTGCCCCGAAAATTTACCCCCCCCTTCGATTTGCTATTTCCCCGCTGATTGCAGCTTAGTACTTTAGGTACTTTTTCTTATGGCGGAATTAATAGTCACGTCCAAACTAAGGAGGCAGTCTGTATCCCAGGCTAGGAATTCCAACTCTTATACAATATTGACAGAGGTTTTACATGGATATTAAGCAGTCAGTTATTAAGTTATTAATATTAGGCGTAATGGGGCTATTTACAGCGTCATACTCTTTTGTAGTATCCGCTCAGGTATCCTGTGGTGATGTTATTACAACCGCCGAAGTGCTTACACAGGATTTACTCTGTGACCTTACTGCTGCTGAGCCTGATGCCCTTACGATAGTTGGTCCTGAAGGCAGTTTGAGTATGGGAGATTTTTCTGTGACCTGTGCTACAGGTGCGGGATTTGGCGGTGCTGGAATACGTATCCTGGGCCAAGGTGCGGTATTGACTGGCGGTGCCATTAATGATTGTTTTGACAATATTTTTATAGACGGTGTGGGTTATCACACGGTCGTCGGAACTGAGCTAGTTGGTAGTGTTGACGATGGTATTGATATTGACAGTATCTTTAACAATATTAGTGGATGCATAATCACTGATAGTGGTCGGGTAGGTGTTGATATGGATGATGATTTTAATACTCTCTCTTCTTGTGTTGTATCGCTCAGTGTCTCTGATGGAATTCAGGTAGATGATAGCTTTTCAAATGTGTTCAATAATATATCTACATTCAATGGTGGAGCAGGAATTCTAATCGAGGGCTCATCCAGTAATATAATCTCCCAAAATTTAGTATCAAGTAATGATGGTGGAGGTATCGTTTTGGAATTCACGAATTCAACTAATAATGTCATAACTGGAAATTTCTCTGAACTTAATCTTTCCTTTGATTTATATGATACGGTTGATCCCGATTGTAGTGGCACCAACATTTGGTACGCTAATGATGCCATTACTAAAAGTCCAAGCTGCCTGGATTGAATTTTTTCGCGATTTGCGAAACTTACTAAAAAGGGAGAAGGAAAGACTACACCGCGCTCGGGACCCTATGAGGCATGGATGCCGATTAGGAGCTTACAGGGATGTATTCACTGCGTGTCTCGAGTGCGGTGTATTCTTTCCTTCCACCCCAGTAGTAAGTTGTGTCTCTTAGGCGATTCAATTGAATAGTGAGAGCTAACCTAAACTTGAGTCGCCTTTTGGTTTCTTTAAGTTTGTGAGGCGATTCAAAAAAATAGCTGTTTGTGATGAGGCATTGATGGCTATGAATCGTAGTGCTGTTAATGCACAATAAATTTGATGCTATATTCTAATTGTTTGGCGGTTAAGCGGTATAAGTGAAGCTCCCAATTGATCAATATAATTCAACTATAACAATGGATTAATTATGTCTCGTGTTCTGTACTCGGGTACTAAAAATGCATCCACTTGGGCCTTTAGGGCTTGGTTGGCATTGCGTGAACAGGATGTTCAATTTGAGGAAGTGGTTGTAGATATTCGCCGGCCACAGCGATTCCAGAACTTACAGCGTATCGGTGAGCTATCCCCTGCGAGATCAGTACCGGTACTGGAAGAGGGGGATATGATTATTTTTGATTCCTTGGCCATTATGGAATATGCCAATGACATTGGCTCTGGTGAGCTGTTACCTCAAGATCCATTGATGCGGGCCCGAGCCCGGGCCATGCTTAGCTGGCAACATTCTGGGTTGTCCGGGTTGTGTCCACGTCTGTCCTTTGAAAGTGCATTTTATCCAGATAAACGTCTAATGACCCCTGAAGAAGAGATGGATGCGGAGCGCTTATTTGCCGCCTGGGAGGGAGAGCTTGAGCAAAATGGTGGCCCTTACTTGATGGGTGCTTTGTCCCTGGCAGATTTAGCCTTTGTGCCAACAGTGATAAGAATTTTCTCCCACGCCCCAGATTTGCAGCCCTGGCCGCTTACCAAACAGTGGATAGACCGGTTGCTGGGGCGTGACAGCGTAAAAGAGTGGATGTCAGAGGCTGCTGAACTGCCACCGGTAGTACTATCGGATTATCGGTAGGGACTAACTTCCGCAGAGATCAGGATTTTTTAGTGACTAAACCCGTTAGGTGAAGCTGAACCAGCTTCACCTTTTTTACTATTAGTGGCGTAAATTAATCGGAAAAAGAAGCAGGGTACGTATTTTTTATCGTAAGAAAGTTTCAAGCGCAATCACTGGCTAATAGTGATGCCAATGCGGTCTAAACTGTGCTGGGTTAACCAGTGCGCCAGTTGATGTTTGAGGCGATCAATTTATCAAATATTAAGGATAATATTTAGATCAATGAAAAGATTAGCCTTTAGTCTATGTTTCTTGTTGAGTAGTGGGGTACAGGCATCGTGCCACTTGGAAGAATATGAACGCTTTATCAATACTCAAAGTTTGGTGATGCTTGAGGCCTCCGTGAAACTATTTGAGGAGGATAAGGAGAAGTTTAAAATCATTAAGCCGTTTGTAAAATTGGAAGTGCGCAATAACAAGCTTAAAGTTTATGTGGCGAAGAAGTTGAGTGAGAAAGAATCCACCGTTCTTAACTTTGACGGCCCTATTGCGAATTACGTTCCCAGCGTATCAGTGCAAATTATGCCGGATGGCTCCATACGGGATAAAGTTGATTTGGCAATGTCTGATGATGTTTTTTATCGGACAGAGAAAGCTGCCATGGCGCCACTGCAAAGTTTATATATGTTTCACGAGGGAATGAATGAAGCGGAAAAGAGAAAATTTACACGAGCAAGAAATTCCCTGAGTAAGCATATGGAGACTATTGAGCAATTCTCATATATGAAAAGAGCCTTCACGATGCGTCTTGAAAATGTTTGCCCGGTAAATGGTTGAGTGCAAAATTATTTATGCTGCTATTTGAAATAAAAACTATAGCTTTGTTCCTGGCTACGGCGCTTGCAGAGATAATTGGATGCTATACAGTTTATTTATGGTTAAAGCAGGATAAAAGTATTTGGCTGCTAGTGCCAGGAGGTATTAGCCTGGCAATATTTGCTTGGCTGCTGACATTGCATCCGGCCCCTGCGGGTCGGGTGTATGCGGCTTATGGGGGGATTTATATTTTGAGCTCAATAATGTGGTTATGGTTGGTTAACGGTGTCAAGCCCACCGTTTGGGATGTGAGTGGTGCCGCTGTAGCAATGCTGGGTATGGCTATTATTATGTTTTCACCTAGACAAATGGTTAGTTAGCTTAATTACATACACCCTACTGTTATCCAATATGAATAACGGTTGATTACTATATTTCCTGTTGGCGCAAAACCTATGAGATGTAGATCTCCCTGAAGCTCAAAGAGCTTATGGGCTTGTGCAAACATCCCCTTTTTTATCAAGCCAATTAATAATTGCTCTATGCTCAATCTCTCCTATAGTAGCCATGCTTGGGTGATTTCTATTGGGGCTTTCTATTAGTTCAATGTTTGATTGATCTAAAGCCATATAATTACTATATGGAGCTATTCGATCTGTAGATGAGGAGATTAATAATACCGGAATCTTGGAGGCATTGAGTAGAGGGAGAATATTGGTTTCGCTGGGTTCTATATCGGATCTCTCTAAAGCTAGGTTTGCTCCCCGGCGAATATCTTTGTCAGGAATGATCCGACTAAGTATAGGATGATTTAGTCTTGCGTAATTATAAAAAGCTTGATCAAAAGGTAGCATTGGGGCTAGCAATATTATACCGGTTATATCAGATCTTAGGGTGGAAATATATAGTGCAGTTAGCGCACCCATGGAGTTGCCCAGTAAATATAAGTTTTTATCTTCGATTTCTCCTTTTTTAATCAAGTTGTTGATTAGCTGGTTAATGATTTTGCTATCGCCGACACCATATTTTTTAATGTTGTTTGATTCGCCGTGGCCAAGAAGATCCGGAATTATAACTTTGAATCCAAGAAAGCGAAAATATAATGCTGAATGCAGCATAAATTCTTTAGAGGCACGAAATCCATGAAACAAAATTATCGTTCCTTTATATTTATTTTTTAGTTGCTCTCTACTGATGTTGAGGTTAACAGTGCTTTCCTGGTCATGTGCGTCGAATGTAACGGAATAGCTAAGTCTGTTTTTGGGTAGTGGTGATGCGTAATAATAGCTGACACAGTTTTCTCTATTTTTTGTGCAAAACTGATCCTTTTTAAAATCTAAATCGCTTACTTCCTCTGGCGTTATTGTTTCTGTAAATGGGAAGCTTTTAGATCTTTCTATAAGTGTGGCGATTCTCTTGGAGCAAGCTGGCATGGTTAAACAGGTGGCAATAATGATAATTGCTATATTAAATTTACTAGTATTTTTTGCAGGCAAATGATGTCCCATGGCTGTCTCATTCAGGGGCATATTGCCTCTACAAGATTAGATTTTAAGGGAATCGGTGTCAATAACTCCCAGCAATAAATTGTGCTTCGATATTTCCGGTGCCGCATATCTTGTGTTGTTTTTCATTGAATCAATAAGCTAGAGACAAGGATAATATATTGAGGGTTCAGGTTTTTCTCTGTGCAAAAGCGTTTGTTATTGGGGTATTTCGAGCGAAAGACCACAGAAGCGGTTGGGGGAGATGTATTAACCAGGTGGCGACGCTTACTCTATTATTTAGCCCTCTCCTTCTTCCTCCTTTCTTTAGTGAAACCAATAAATCCGTAGCTGTACTGGCGCATATTAAAAGGAAAACCAAACTAAATTCCTATTTTATTAGGAACAATTTCTCATGGCTCTTTCTTGGCGCTGGATCAAAATCTCCTAGGCATACCCGGAACTATTAATAACGAATACAGCGCTAAGGATAAATTTGATGAAACTCCCTCGTTCAAATCTCTATAAAATCGCCATTGTCTCAATGATAGGGATATCCAACATCACCATTTCCAAGCCAGCGATTGCCGATGATGTTGAATGTGGGGATACGATAACCACATCTGTTACTCTGAACCAGGACCTCACTTGTGATGTCAGTCCCGCTTTAACAGTAATAGGCCCAGATGGACGCCTGGATATGACAGGATATGAGGTTCAATGTGATGGTAGTGAAGTTGGAGTGCTGTTAGAGGGGCGTGCTGCGCTACTTCGAGGAGGGCAGGTTGCGGATTGTGAGGTGGGTGTTTTAGCGAATGGAAATGGGTTCCATAATATTCAAGCGGTATCGACCACGGCAAATGCCAGCGCCGGATTTGAATTAGTGAGCAATAGCAACTATATGACAGCCTGTACCGCTCAAGCAAATACGGGGGTTGGACTAATTGTTACTGGAGAGAGAAATAACGTCTTCCAGAATACCTTTGAAGAAAACACCCTGAGTGGTATCCAGATAGATGGTGATCGGTCATATATAACAGAAAATTTCTGTTTTGAGAATATGGGCTCAGGAATAGAGATTAATGATTCCAGTAATAGCTGGATCGTTGAAAATGCATCGGAAAATAATGGCACTTCAGGTGCGGGAACGGCAGGAATCTTAATGAATGATTTTGATCAGCAATATAATTTGATTATTTTAAATGTGGGGATTCTCAATGAAGATTTCGATGCGCAAGACTTAAACAGTGATCCCTGCAATGGTACCAATTTATGGCGAAACAATACTTTTGACACTGTAGATCCTAGCTGCTTGGATTGAAATATACGGGCATGAAAAGATAATGCCACTATGGTGGCTTCGGTAGTGGTGTTATCTTTTATTATTTCTAATCCTATAGCTTGTATATCAATATACTCCATTCTCTGCTTAAACTAATTTACTAAATTTTTCGGACAAATTTCCCATGGCTGTTACCAGTTTTTGGCTCAAAATCAGCATGACTTATCTTTTCTGTATTTGAGCTTTCTTTGGGAGGTCTTTCGTGAGCTTTATATCTCGATCTGTGATAAACAAGGCATTGATAACTTCTTTGGCAGCTTCTTTATTGTCTGCATCTGTGTGTTCACAGGCAAATGGTGCCGTTGAGTGTGGAGACACCATAACCAGTCCGGTAATACTGGATCAAGATTTGCTCTGTAATGTTACCCCGGCTTTGACTGTAACTGGGCCGACCGGATATCTGGATTTGAATGGTTATACGCTGAGTTGTGATGGAACTACAGTGGGAATTTTGGTCGATGGTTTTGCGGCCATAATATCGGGCGGGGTGTTACAGGATGGGTTTGTATCTAATTGCAATACAGGTATTTCTGTAGAAGGTTCCGGTATTCATAATTTGTTCGGCCTGAACACCTCTGGTAATACTTCTTCTGGTATTGAGTTTGTTAGTAGTAATAATACGCTAACCATATCAAATATATCGGATAATGCAGGTACAGGTATTATAATCGCGGGGGGAACAAATAATCTGTTTTCTAATGACATAAGTCGAAATGAAATAACGGGTATACAGGTAGATGGTAGCAGTTCAATAATATCGTCAAATACAGTATCGGATAATACTTTAACTGGAATACAAATTAATAACGCCAGTAGCTGTCTTATCAGTCAGAATACGGTGGAGAATAATGGCACTCAAGGGTCAAATACTGCAGGAATCTTAATGGAGCTATTTGGCCAGACTGGAAACAATATCGTAGGCAATACTGTCTCTGGCAATGTGGATTTTGACTTGCAAGATGACAACTCTGCACCCTGTGAGAATAACTGGATAGGAAATTCTCCTGATGCGACTACCTCTGGTGAATGTGTGACATCACAGTAACATTAATTTAGTTGCAAATTTGGATCTGAAGGCAGTTCATTATTTGCCTTCAGATCTCTAGAGTTAATGTCTTTACTCTACAAAAATTTCATGAGACGTGCCGCAAGTCTTTTTAAGGTGCCTTACGTCTATCTCTATTTCCCATAGGTTTTATTATTGTGTGTGATTTTTTGCTGGTGAGGTTAGCTAAGACTACAAGGGATATATTCTATAGTTATTTTGTCTGCGTGAGATAGCCCAGCCTTTTGGTTGGCTGAGGGATATGATTGTTAAGGTGATTCAAGGAGGATTGTATGGTGTATGAATTTAGGGGATCCGCTAGGCACTTTGTGGTACCTGGTATTTTATACTTTGCTTTAGGTAGTTCCGCCTTTGCGGTTGATTGTGGTGACACAATTACTAGTCCTGAAGTACTTGATCAGGATCTTGTGTGCTCAACAGAACCCGCACTAACGATAATGGGGCCTACGGGTAGCCTAGACATGGCAGAGTACACCCTTAGGTGCGATGGTTCTGCTGTTGGTATCCAGATTGACGGTGTTGCGGCTTTCCTATCAAATGGTGTGGTAACACTATGTGACATCGGAATATCGTTGGATGGAACTGGAGCCCACAATATACAGGCAATCAGAGTAGATGGAACAGATATATCAGGGATCGCTGTTAATAGTAGTTTTAACTCTGTTATTCAGTCATGAATATTTAAAAACAGTGGCACTGGCATATTTATAGCTGGTGATAATAATAATGTGTCTTCTAGCTCGATCCTAGATAATTTAGGGAATGGTATTCAGTTAGAGGGTAATAACAATCTTATTGTAAGCAATGAGATCAGTCGAAGCACAATAAATGGTATCTTAATCGGTAAAGCAGATGGTAATACGGTTGCCCAAAATACCGTCTCAATGAGTGGGATTGGAGGGGCGAATACCGCTGGAATCTTACTGGAACTTCTGGGGCAGTCTGGCAATGTGATTGTCGGGAATACTGTTTTCAGAAATATAGATTTTGATCTGCAAGATAATAATAGTTCACCCTGTTTAAATAGCTGGGTTGGGAATTCACCTGACGCTACTACTTCCGGAGATTGTGTAACGTCAAATTAATAGCGTTTTACGATAAGTTGATAGGCTTGCAGGCAGTTTAATGGTATCGCCACAGTATTACGGATGCTGCAGCTAGTGTAATTGCTGAAAGCCTGATCTCCCTTTAGATTTTCGTTTTCATATTTATTCCTGAGGGATATCCAGTCGGCCAGTGTGGATTGATGTAGTGAGAGGAGAGTTTGGTTTGCTAGGCTGGTTCAGTTATAGAGAGATATTCTCAGAAGTAAGGTATAGATAAGCGTTAATTGTTTTTATGCGGGATTCAAAGGCTAGAAGTTTAATGCCTTGAATCCCGCAATTGTTTTTAAGCTAGTTTATGCAGGTGTCATTTGATGAGCTGAAAATATTACCGTACCATGTGGTTCCTACACAGGCAGGAGTATTATCATCAAATAGGTCATCTATATCATTAGATTCAGCAGTATTTCCTGTTACGAAATTCCCTACTTGCCCAAAATTACTTACTGAAATACCGTATTCATTATTACTTGATGTAGTGTTTAGTATAATGTTGGTGTAGTTTGCATCTTGGATTGCTATTCCAGAAAAAGTGTTATTTCTGGCGGTGCTTTGGAAAACTTGATTGTTATCTCCTGAGATAATAATGCCACCTTCCCCATTGCTGGTGGCGCTTACTTCAAAAAAACTATTCCAGTCGCCGAGAACGATAATGCCATTACCAAAATTAAAATCATTGATTGAGCCGCTGACAATATTGCGACTGCTACTGACTGACATTCCCAAAGATCCATTTTCTTGCGTTGTAACGCCGATGACATTGTGGAGGCCGCTGCCCTCTACAGATATGCCTATATCACATGATGAAATGATGCCACTGGATATCTGACTGTTAGTAAGCACAGCTGCAGTTCCTTCAAGCATAACTCCTGTGCCAACCAAGCCATCACAGGATAATGAAAATCCATTGAGATCGAGACTACCGGTAGGGCCCATTATTGTGATGGCAGGAGAAATCGCACAATTAGATATATCCGCATCCAATACTTCGGCGGTAGAGATTATATCACCACAACTTACGGCTAAAGCAATACCCGATGCACTTATTAAGCCGCAGCCTGCTGCTGCGATTAATGATGTTTTAATATTTAAAATCGCCTTCATTGATATATTCCTATTGTGATTGTCTGATATTTGAAGTGGTTGATAGGGTGTAAATATCTCGAATTTTGGTCTTTGTTTGGTTGATGGCAATAGGAAGTTGTTCTCATATTTATGGAGAATAATTCCTATTGATTAACTATGTTGATGGGATATGTGCTGGAGGAGTTGGGTTTTTATTATTTGGTATTTTATAGATGAGTTTAAAGGTTGGCTTTTCGGTTCAAATATGCGTAGTGTTTCCATAATTGTTCTTTGGTGGCGTGTCAATTAGTGAGGGCGTGATTTTCTAGAGTGGTTTGTGGCCTGGTTGATATTAAGAGAGGGTGTGTTTGAGCGGTTTCGTCGTGTGTGTGTAGTGATGGCGTTAAAAATAATGGATTTGCCTCCAGTATGGCTATTTTCCTAAATAGGGGAAAACTTTCTTCCTATATTTTCCGCACTATTCTCCTATTGCTGAAAGTGCCATCGAGGATAAGACTCAACACAGCATCAAGCATGAGTTCCTGAAGGAAACTGGGGATTGAGTTCTTGAGAAGCGAGAGTTTATAAGCATAAATACTGAAGTTCTGGTGTTTGTTTTAGCAAAATTAAGCGCAGCTGATCGTAAATTACTTTCTCTTAATGTTGTTGCGTAGGTGCTAATTAAATTTGTTTTGATGCGGTATAAGAATCTTAATTTAGCGACATTTCATATTCTAAGGAGATAAATATGAAAAGGTGTGCCCCGTTGGCGGCTGCGGTCCTACTTGCTATTGCAAGTCAGGGTGTTTTTGCCTCTGACAATGTTGCGGTCCAGAATCAAAGCGGAATAGGTAATACCGCGACAGCGGATCAAAGTGATCCAACTGTGACTTCTAACTTTATTAGCCAAACCCAAATTGGCGACAATAACACGGTATTTGCGGCCCAGGTAAACAGTAATACCACAAGCACGGTAAATCAGATACAAACCGGGACCTCAAATACTTCCACTGTTAGCCAGAATTCATCTGATACGGTGACTGCTGTTGTTACCCAGAATGGGATAACTAATACAGGCGTAATTAATCAGGTGTTGTCTACTACCAGCGTGGCAACTATTAACCAGTTTAACCTGACCAACTTTGGTACAGTTACACAGTCGAATAGCACTACTGATAATGCGGTTATCAATCAAGTGGGTGATTTAAATACGGGTACTGTTGTGCAAACCAATAGTATGACCAGTTCGGCGGTAACTGCTCAACAAGGGAACTCGAATGTGGCTACTGTGTCGCAATTTGTTTCTGACACAAATACTTCCACATTAAGTCAGCTGGGAAATAGCAATAACGCTACTGTGACGCAAACAGATAATAATAATACCAGTGCCATAAGTCAGCAGAGTGACTCCAATACGATTCTCCACTCTCAATCTGGTAGCTTTAATTTGGCAAGCACGACTCAAATTGGTTTGACCAATATGGGGTCAACTATCCAAAGCGGAATGTTTGGTGTTGCCACTTCATTGCAGCAGGGTAATTTGAACATGTTTACCGTTAGCCAAGCAAATGACTTTCAAAATGCCAATGTTACCCAGATTGGGAACAGTAATATGGTAATTATTGTGCAGTAGGGGGAGAGGAGAAGGGTATTTGAGTGCTGGTCGCTGGGCGAAGTAATCTCGCTCAGCGACCGGGCTTTTAGCTATCGATAAATAGCTTATTAGAAGCGGTAAGTAGCAGATACGCCGACGTTGCGAGGCTCAACAATTGCTACGTAGCCATCGGGGTAGCGATCCCCAACTGGCTCAAGAGTCAAGTAACCCTCTTCGTCAAATACGTTGTTGATATAAGCAGAGATGCTCCAGTCCTGGCCTTCATAGTTAGCATTCAGGCGTGTCAAAACGTAATCGCCAGCAACTCTCTCTTCGGTATTGGTAAAGTCACCGTAGTATTCACCCACATAATTTGCAGAGATACCGACGTTGAGCGCATCGGTAACCCAGAACTTTGTACCCAGATTTGCAGTAATGTTGGGCGCAGAGTTGAGCTCATTACCATCGGCATCAGAGTAGTCAGCACCGGCATCAGTAATTTCAGTTTCCAGCAAGCCAAGCCCGGCACGCAATTCCCATGATGGAGTCAGCATGGCGACTGCTTCAAGTTCCATACCGTAAGTCTCAACTTCGTCCATATTGACGATAACACGGGAAGAACTCAGGGCCTGGTAGCCGGAGTAGTCGTTAAAGAACAGGTTACCACTCAGGTTGATGGTGCCGTTAGCCAGGGAGCTACGTACTGCCAGCTCGTAGGTGTTAACGGTTTCTTCATCGTAGTAGTAATAGTCTTCTGCAGCGAAGTTAAGGGCGCCACCTCCGGCGTTGTAGCCTTTGCGGGCACTGGCAGAAACAATTGTGTCCTCAGTCAGATCGTATTGCAGGGCGAGTTTAGGCAGGGTGGTGGTTTTGTCGGTTTCGTCTGGGTCCAGCCCCGCGATCAAGTAGCCATTATTGAAGTTGAAGTCACGACTTTGCTCTTCATTCTCCACACGCAGGCCACTGATCAGGTTCAATCGGTCAGTCAGTGCGTAGGTTACTTCACCATAAATAGCGGTAGAGGAGCTCTCGTCATCGCCGAAATAAATGGTGCTGCCGCTGCTGTCAAACTCCTGCTCTCTCTCGAAGTGCGCAAATCCGATAAAGCCGTGCAGGGTGTCACTGGTGAGGCCAAAATTCAGCTTTGCGTCGATAGTGGTATTTTGCTCGTCCATGCGAACATACTGTTGGCTGCTGGCATCTTCTTCGTAGGAATCAAAGCCCCACTGGTAATCCATATAGGCTGCCAGGACCTCGATAGAAATATCATCGCTGATTTGGTAGTCCACTTTTGCGCTGGTGGTTATGGATTCGGTGTCCATGTCGCGATAGAAATAAGTTTCGTAGTCATCAACACCGGTCAGGGTGTAGTACATACGGCCGGTATTTCCGTCTTCACTGTTAGTGGACACAGTAAACAGTGTTTTCAATTTTTCAGTAGGGGTCCACAACAACTTGCCTTTTAGGCGCTGGGTTTCCAGGGTGTTCAGGTCGAAGTCAGCGGGGTTGCCCTCGTACTCTTGAGCATTGCTGATAGTGTCGCCAGTGAGCTGTTGGGCAGTGAGGCGGAATGCTAGGGTGTCTTCAACGATCGGACCGGAAATCATACCGGAAGTATCGATGTAACCGTCCTGATCGCGGTAGCCAACGCGAGCTGCACCTTCCCAGTCGAAGCTCGGGTCTTTGGTTTTGATATAGACGGAACCGGCAATGCTGTTACGGCCGTTGCTGGTGGACTGGGGGCCGCGAAAGACTTCAATTTGCTCCACATCCCAAATACCGGAGTCGCCAGTAAGGTCTGCGACAAAAGGCTCGGCAACACCATCAATAAGTGTAGAAACTCGGGTTTTTGCACCACCGGAGAAAGAGTTAAAGCCAGTGGCTGAACCGTTGCCGGACACACCGCGAATATCTGGGGTGGCACCAGAAAGTACTACTACGTTAGAGATATTGGATACCGCATCAGTGATGCTCAGGTGCTGCATGCTATTTAAGGTTTCTTCGGTAATTACGGATACAGAAGAAGTGGTTTCCTTGAGGGAACGCTCTGTTTTCTCACCAATAACAATGACGTTTTCCATTGCTTGCGGTGCATTGTCATCCTTTTTCTCATCTGCAGCTAATACGGCAGTACTTAGTGAGGCAACAATAGCAAGCGAAACGGCGTTGCTGAGAAGGTGGCGTTTAAACATGGCGTAATCCCTAGCAATATAAAGAAGTCAGAACGACAAAGAAGATCGGCACGGAATATAATGCTAATCATTCTTATTTGCAAATATAAGAATACCGAAATAAACTTCTAATATTCTTACTTTGAGCAGCGGCTTGTGTTTCAACGATTGGTCAATGCTTAGTAATCAGTCTGCTACCCCTTTGGTAGTAGTACTTCTAATTCTTAAGTGAAAACTAGAAATGTATTCCTCAGTTTTAACAGGATTCGGACTACTTGGTTGTATTCTTGCGTCCTCTGTCTTTTATTTGGGGTGTCCAAACCAACAGTGGCGTGAGCAGAGGCCGATCCAGTTTTACCCCGCTCTCCTCACCTGTCTTGCGCTTCTCGTTATCTCATGGGTGCTTTTCCATCAAAGTTTTTCGGCAATGTCCGCGTCCTTTACACTTCTTAGCACAACTATGTTAGCTCTGGGGTTGCTGCCTTTTAGTGGTGTGCTGGATAAGCCGGGCAAAGTTCTGGCAAAGAAAAAGAAGCGTATTCAAAAAGGATTAGAAGGCTATAAGCCCCAGTGGTGGGTAAAAAGCCTTTGTGCAGTTTTCTTCGGATTGTCGATTGCGATTGCCATTTCCGGATTGATTGCCTTATGGGGCCCTGGAGATGTAGCGGTCGACGATAGAAGCCAATTTGTGATGTGGATAATTACCCCTATCTGGCTAACTTTGGTGAGTTTGGTGTATCTATTCATCAATGTAAGACGCATGTTGTCCCTCTACCTGGGGCTAAATTTGGTGCTGTTTACCCTGTTGTGGATCGCGAGATCCGGAGGCTGAGGCTATGCGTGTTGAACTGATCAAAACTTATAAGAGCGTGCATACCTGGACCGGTATTCTTGCAGGCCTGTTTCTATATATCGCTTTTGTCGCTGGTGCCCTGACTATGTTTAAAGGGCCGCTCAATCAATGGGCCCTACAACCTGAGACTACCCTGCCAAGTATTTCTGTCGAAAAGTATGACAGCCTTATTACAGAGGTTTTACAGGCGCATCCTGAAGCCGCAAAGCGAATGACAGTTCACTTGCCGCTAGCTGGATTGCAGGTGGCGCCGGTGAGCTGGGAAATAGAAGATGAAGTAACCCATGATCACACTCTCTGGTATGCCAGTTTCGATGGAAATGGGAAGCTGATCACTCAGAGCTTTACCGTTTCTGCGATTGGTGAATTTGTCGACCATTTACATCGCACCGGCGGTATTCCCGGTGGCGAAGGCCATGATGCTTTCGGTACCTATGTATTGGGTGTTGTGGCGGCACTGTATTTTATTGCGCTGGTTTCTGGCTTGATTATTTTCCTGCCAACCTGGTTTAAGGATCTATTGGTACTCCGAAAGGGTAAGAACCGCAAGCGCTACTGGCTGGATTTCCACAATGTGCTGGGGATTACTTCCTTACCGTTCCACCTGGTCATCGCCTTTACCGCCTTTGTGTTTGCTTTCCATGACCCGCTTTATGATGCCCTGCGCGTGACGGCCTACGGCGACTCGCCCATGTTCACTCGACCCGCCCCCCAAGAAGTTAAGAGCTTTTCTGAGCTGGTGCCGATTGCCGAGTTAGAAACTGCGATCCAGGAGTGGGAATCCAAATTCCAGATGGCGGAAATCCTTTATATAAATTTGGATACCCGCTCACCGCGTATGCGTGTAGGTGGAATCATGCATGGCGAGGTGGTGCGCGGTGCGGAGTATGCCTATGTACTAGGCAACCCTTATTTGAGCGAGATTCCTTATAGCAGCTTTATGCCGAGCAACTTTAATGGCTACAGTGGCACAGTAATGAGCATTTTCTCCCTGCACTTTGGCAGTTTTGGTGGAAATGCAGTGCGTTGGGTGTATTTCGTGCTCGGGATTATGGGGGCACTGATCTTTTTTACTGGCAATCTATTGTGGATTGAAAGCCGCCGTAAAAAACGCAGGGCGCAGGGAGCTCTGCCGGTACAAACAACCTCATCAATGGTAATGGCAAGGCTCACAGTGGGCGTTGGTCTGGGCACTATTTTGGGTATCGCCGCCAGTATGCTGGCGGTTAAGTGGTTGCCCCATGCGCAAGTGGATATTGAATTTTGGCAGAAAACCACTTATTACACAGGCTTTTTATTTGCGGTGGCTTGGGCATTTGTTCGTCGTCCCATGGCCGCTGCTCGGCAGCTCCTTGTTTTTTGTGCCGCTGCTATCTTCCTGATACCAATTAGCTCGCTTATCAAAGGCGAGTTGCTGGGAGCTGCCACTCAGGTCTGGGCAGTGGACTTTGTTGCGCTACTGATAGGTGTATCACTTGCTTTACTTTCAGTTCATCTTCGCAAGCGGCAGGCAAAAATCGAACCGGACAGTGTCTGGTCTGAGGTGGTGGAGAGCCCCGTAACAGAAAGCAGTATTCCAACTCCTCTGCCTAATACTCATCCACAGGCATCGAGTTAACAGGATTGGTTAAAGAAAGGGCTCTATTCAGGGCCCTTTTTATTGCCCTCGCAAGTTTCATTTTAAGAGTTGGCAGAATGTACAAGTGCTGCCATAAATACAGGCATTTTTTCCTCCCTACATATACTCCAACCTGACAACTAAACTTTTTACCGCTATTTGATGAGGCGGAGGTTCCACCTGGAAAGGCACTTTCTTCCCAGTCGCTCACAACTAATCTCTCATAGAGAAAGTATCTTTTTTCATTAATACTGACTTCAGCATCGTTTTATTACTCAAGAAGTATCGCAATATTGTTGTTTGTATGCGAAGTAGTATGAGTTTGACTTATGAAGCCAGTCATTCAACTGTTACCGCCCGCCCCTAAGTGGCCTATGCTATGCGCCACGACCTCAATATTTGTTCTACTCAATGATGCTGCGTTCTTGAAAAAATCGTCGTAAAAGCTTTCGAGCTGGACCTGTCATCTTTAAGGAGTATTAGATGAGCATGTACAGACCTGTTGCAGCAACTGTTTTATTTTCAATGATTGGAACTGCCGCTCTTGCCGCAGACCACACCTATGATGTCCTTCAGATAGGATCGGGTAATACCGCTAACTCAGATCAAAGTGACAATTCTGCTGTTGGTGATACGGTTATCCAAGTTCAGGTGGGTGATGATAATGAGGTGAATGCAACCCAGAACCTATTTACTTCCTTCAGTTTGATTCAACAATCACAGGTGGGTGATAGTAATTATATTGAGGCAACCCAAGCCGGCTCAGTTTTTTCAAGCATTCTAGTAGAGCAAATTGGTGATAATAACTCAGCGACACCCGCGCAGGAGTTTGCCGAGTTAAGTACTATTTTGATAGTGCAGATTGGGGATAATCATGAAGCCTCATTTACTCAAACAAATACACTGAATGAGTTTATTGGTATTGTTCAGGTGGGAGATACTAACGTTCTGAATGTATCGCAGACTGGCTCAGCAGCAAACTCTATCTCTATGCATCAAGAAGGTAGTGCACAGAGTGCGGCAGTGACACAAACTGCAAGTGTAGGGAATAGTATTACCACTGAGCAATATGGAAGTTCCAATACATTAAATATAAGTCATACTCTTGCCTTTGACTCTACTGCAATTGTTGCTCAGGATGGTACAGGCAATAGCGCAAATACTCTTCAACAATCCATCGGGCACTACAGTGAAATTCGCCAGGAAGGCGAAGGCCTGGATGCCTGGCACTCTCAGACTGGTGTCTACAACGAGGCATACTCTCAGCAATTTGGCGAATCAAACAGTGTAGATATTACTCAAAGCGGAGAGTTTGGTGTTGTTTATACGGAACAGCATGGCAGCACCAATACTGCTGAAATAGATCAGGCAGGTGCCTTTAATAGTGTAGATATTATGCAATTAGGGGGATCAGGAAACTCTGTAATGGTCACTCAGCTGGCTAGCTTTAATGCCAGCTCCACTTCCCAGCTAGGAAACTCAAATCAGATCACTCTTACACAAGCCAACGCTAATAATAGTGTGTCTACTACTCAAGTAGGAGACGGTAATGTGGGTATGTTAACTCAGTAAATTATAGGTTCGAGTGCTGAAGTGATAAGGGGCATATCTGTCACATTCTTTGGCTCTGTAAAAAAATAGCGGCGGCAAGCCTAATTGCCTGCAGCTTTAAGGAGTTAGTGATGAATTCGTTCAAGCCTATTTCGGTGGGTATTTTAGCTGCGATGGTTAGCGCTTTTTCAGTGGCTGCTGATAACACTTATGAGCTTATCCAAATTGGTAATGGTAATACCGCGTCGGCGGATCAGAGTGAGATAACGGTAGTTGGCAGTACCGTCATTCAGGTACAAATTGGCAATTCTAATGATGCTCAGGTAACACAGGAAGGCTTGACTATATCTAGTACAGTTATCCAACGACAAGTTGGTATCGCCAACATGTCAAATGTACTGCAGGAAGGTGCGATATCTACGACCTCTACAGTTGCTCAATATGGAGAAAGTAATACTGGTAATTCCCAGCAGGTTGATACGGAGGGAGATATAAGTGATATTTTCCAGGTGGGTTCCAGTAATACCATGTTCGTTGAGCAAGCCAGTAGTCTTAATAATTCCATAAGTATTAGCCAGGTAGGGGTAAATAACATGGGGTATGGCTCTCAGAAGGATGCATCTGTTAATGTGGGAGTGATGGTTCAGGCGGGTGAGAATCTCAACCTTATTATGAGTCAGAATGCTGGTGAGATGAATACTGCAATAGGCTTTCAGGCCGGTAACTTACACGGAATGTCTATTAACCAGAATTTGGCCTCGGCATCTAACTCTGTAGGGATTCAAGCAGGTGGGAATAATAATAGTGCGGAGTCGCGACAGGTAGGTTTAGGACATGATAGTTTTATCTTCCAAAATGGTACCAATCTTGGAGCCCTAACTGAACAAGAGGGGTTATTTAGTACCGCGTATACGGAACAGCTTGGTGGAATAAACACGGCCATAACGCTACAGACCGTTGGGTTTAACACTGCAGAAACACTCCAGTTTAGTGGTTTACTCAATGAATCTTTAATATTGCAATTTAGCGGATTTAATACAGCGGCTGCTGTCCAAACTGGAGCCAGCAATTCTACAAGACTTAGCCAAACAACAGGCGGAAACCTTGCAGGTTCTGCCCAGTATGGTGATAACAATACGGTATTGGGCCTTCAGTAGCTTATTGATTTTAAGTTCATTAGGAGATCCAGCCTCCCTCATTATATGGGGAGGCTGTCTAAAACTCACAATATGAGACAATTTTTTCTCCCAAAGGGTTTAGTGATGACTAAATTTGAGCCTCTCTCGGTAGGTGTGTTACTTGTGCTAGCCAGTGTATCCTCTGTAGCTGTCGATAATACCTATAACCTCATTCAAGTGGGGTCAGGAAATACAGCAACGGGTGAGCAAGGTGATTTAACGGTTAGTAATAGCCAGATTAGCCAGGTACAGATTGGTAATGACAATGAGGTGACAGGTGAGCAGCAGTTGTTTACCGAGTCTAGTGAGATTTATCAGTTACAGCTGGGTGCCAGTAACTCTACCGAATCTAACCAGAGCGCAGCTATATCGTCCACCATTACCATTATACAGATTGGGAACAACAATAGTGCCGAAAATATCCGTCAAACGGGTACTGCACAATCGAGTATTGCTATTACACAAGTTGGTACCAATAACAATGTTGGCTCGTCTCAAGCCGGTGTGGTAGCTGGAGATATTAGCACATTTTTAATTGGTGACGGAAATAACTCAAGTTTAACACAGGATAGCAGTGTCAGTGACTCTATAAGAGTAACGATAATTGGCGATTCCAATAGAAGTGGAGTATCACAAAATATTGGTTTTGAGAATTCTGTAGTTAATTTTCAGTTTGGGTCTAGAAATGATTCGAATGTTGATCAGAATTTAGGGGTGGCCAATAGTGTTCTTGTTGTGCAGTCGGGTAATGAATTGCGTTCTTTTGTAGCTCAGAGTACAGCTGCGAGTTCGTCCTCACTTGTGAGTCAAAAAAATACCGCAAACTCTTATGCAGTTAGGCAAGAGAATATAGGTAATTTAAGTGTTGGAGTTCAGGACGGTATTGGTCTGGACGCCATGCAGGATCAAATAGGTAATTTTAGTGCTGGGTTAGTCCAGCAGTTTGGAGCTTTAAATTTTGCTGAATTGGCTCAAAGTGGAGATTTTAGTACATCAGAGATGCTGCAATTGAGTGGATTTCGTAACAATGCTTTTGTTTTGCAGCTGGAGGCATTCAATACAGCTATTGCAACACAGGCTGGGGATACGAACTCTACCCGTTTGAGTCAGGCTACAGTGGGGAATTTGGCTAATTCCTCCCAGTTTGGTGACAACAACACAGTTTTAGGACTTCAGTAATCAATATTGTCAGATGAAAGGGAGTAACCACTCATGAAGTACAGTTCTCTTGCGGCCTGTGTTCTGTTTTCGACTTACAGTGCAGCAGGGATAGCAGCTGATAATACCTATCAGCTCATACAGATTGGTGAAGGTAATACGGCAGAAGCTGATCAGAGTGATCCTGGCGTGAATGGAAGTACTATCATTCAACTACAAGTTGGTGCCAATAATGAGGCTACGGCAACTCAGATTTTTTTGACAGAATCTAGCACTATTGTACAGAGGCAGATTGGTAGCAATCTATCTGCCTCTGCACAGCAGGGGGGTGTCACAACTAACTCAACCTCTGTTCAGTATCAGTTTGGCACGATGAGCACGGTTAATTCATTTCAAGCTAATTCTGAAAATAACTCTGCTTTTGTCTTGCAGAGTGGAATAGGACTTGATGTTTCCATCTTACAGACCAATGCCGCTGATAATTCGGCTGTTGTTCGGCAGTTTGGTAATAATAGTAGTTCTGGAATTTTTCAGGTTAATAATAGCTTTGGAAATGTAGCGGTTCTTTTTCAAGCGGGTGACAATGGAGGATTTAACATATCACAAACTACCGCGAGTGACAGCTATGCTGCTGGCGTCCAGGTGGGAAATGCTGTTAGAGTGGAAATTGAGCAAAAGTTTGTCGTCGGCTCCAGTTCTTTTGTAATTCAGCGTGGTAATAATAACTTCGTAACAGTTACTCAAGAAATTCTGGGAAATGATAGTTATATCCTGCAAAGTGGTACTAGCCTTGAGGCGACTCATGATCAGGTGGGTGAATTCAATACTGCAATTACCGAACAGCGCGGCGGTATCAATGTTGCTGCGACAGGGCAAACGAGTCAGTTTAATTTTTCTGAAACCTTCCAGTTAAATGGCTTGCTTAATCAGTCCTTAATTAACCAGATTCAGGGGTTTAATACTGCAACGGTTGTACAGGATGGTGATTCCAACCAAGTGGGGTTAAGGCAGGGAACAGTGAGTAATATAGCTACTGCCACTCAATTTGGAAATAGTAATACTGTGCAAGGGTTTCAGTAAGTTGGCTTTTAGCGGCCACTTCTATATCAGGTTAGACAACGGACGTGCCGATAATTCCCCTAGAGTTATTTAGTGACGCATCACTTGATAGGATTGTTTGAATAACTCGGCTGGTTCGGGCTTTTCCATATGCACATTGAAAATAAAAAGGTTCTAGTAGGGTGGGAAGACTTTTAATGCGTCATTAAAAACGCATAAGTATAGATTTCGGAGCCATTTAAAGTATTTCTTATAGGCTGTTATTCTTGTTCGTATATCAAAGCTCTTTGACAAATATTTATTCTAGAGGAAAAGATGAACCTGAAGACATGTACATCATTGGTATTATTAATAACCTTAATATCAAAGCCAATTTTCTCTCTGGCGGATGTTCAATGTGGAGATACGATAACGACAGCAGAAGTTCTCAGTCAGGATATTTCCTGTGATCTTGAAACACAGGTCACAATAGAAGGGCCTTCCGGAAGCCTGGACATGAACGGTTATGTACTTACTTGTGAAGATAGTGATAGCGCAGGGATCTCTCTTGAAGGTTTAGGAGCTGTATTAGTAGGAGGTACCATAGACACTTGTGGAATTTCTGTCTTTTTAGAAGGCGATGGATTTCATTCAGTTCAAGGTTTGATTTCTGATAGTCCAGGGGTGGGTTTTATAGTGGAGAGTGACAACAATTCTATTAATGGCTCAATGTTTCTTTCAGGTGGCCCTGGTAGCATTGGTTTTCAACTCAATGGGGATTTCAGTCATATTTCAGGGAACTCACTAAGTGGTAATAGTAATGCCATAGCAGGGATTGTCATTGCGGGTAGTTTCAGTCAGGTTATT
Organism: Microbulbifer maximicatervae (SeqCode); assembly: GCF_052467325.1. Lineage (NCBI taxonomy): Bacteria > Pseudomonadati > Pseudomonadota > Gammaproteobacteria > Cellvibrionales > Microbulbiferaceae > Microbulbifer > Microbulbifer maximicatervae (SeqCode). The sequence goes on along the minus strand of NZ_CP174310.1, from coordinate 2,426,185 downwards.
CAGAATACCATTGATGGATCTATTTTTGGAATTATTATAGAGCCTCCAACTGTTAATGGATTGGTGATACAGAATGTGATATCGAATTCTTCAGATATTGGCATCGTGATGGATTTTGATATAGTGGATCCGCCTTCAATGAACTACATTATTTCGGGAAATCAGGTGACTGGTAGTAATGGTGAAGCTGATTTGGTAGATGAGACTCCTGATGCTTGCCTCTCCAGTAATACTTGGTTTGGTAACATATTTGATACTGCTAGCCCAAGTTGCTTGGAATAATTGTATTCTTGTTATTGGTGGGAGAATAGCGTGTTGCTTGCTCAATAAGTATGCTATCCAAAGCTATATAGCTCTGATTAGAACCTCTTTTGTCTTAGCGCCATGGCTAATACCAGGAGAAGTAAAAATGAGACTGTCATTGATATGGGAACGAATTTCACTGATGGGATTTCCAGGTAGCCCTGGAAGAAGCTGTAAATTGCAGAAGTAAAGGCGAAAGAAAAGGTGAGCAGTGCAGATGCCATACCGTGGCCACCTTTAATTTCTGCCATGGCGAAACTGCTGGATAGTGGGTTGAGAAACCCTACAACAAAACAGCAGAGGTAAAGTGAGCCTAACAAGAAGGTTAGAGTGGAGTGGTACTCCAGATAGATAACAGCAGCTACTGGTATTAGTAGGGTTATCAAAATCCTCACTATTGGTAGTTTGTCATAGTTGACCAATGATCTGAATGTGAGTATGCCCAGTATATAGGTGGCGCTCAATCCAGTAACCGCGAAGTTTAACTGCATATAAGAAAGCGTCGCGCTGTACCTTAAGATTCCATGGATATTACCGATAATTGTCTGCATAACCAGTGCATAGCCAACCCCTGTTGATAACATATTTAATATACAGCTTTTTGTTGTTAGACAGCGCTTCCATATATTTAAAATGGTTTTAATCGTTGAAAGGGGCTGTCGATCTTTTCTGAGCGCAAGCTGTGAGTAAATCAGCATTGCTACCTCAATAGCTATCATTATGTAATAGGCGTATCGCCAATTAATGGGTATAAGAGTGTGGGCGAGTATTGTTGCTAGAATAGGGGCAACAATAATAGTCAGCGAAATAAATGAGGTTCGCTTCTTTACCGCTTCAGAAGAGCTGGCGTGTCGCAACATCACCGATCGCCCTATAGAGGAATAGCACCCAGTCCCGCCACCTATCAGGATGCACCCCAGGTAAAATGTAGAAAGGCTATGTGTATTGGCGACAGTGAAAAGTCCAGCAATCGACATAATCTGAGCATATTTCAAAATGCGACCAGCACTAAAAATATCCGAGAACATGCTAAGAACAATGGCGGAGGCAGAAAACATCAGGTACAGAGTACTTATCGCCAAATGAATCTGGCTTGTCTTAACCTCCAGGCTGGAGGCGATGGTGTCGCTTAAAGGCATAGATAACATCAGCGTCATGTAGCTGACAGTTGCCAGGCCATAGGAGAGATAGTGAAAGTTCGGTTCAGTGAGCTTATTCAAAGGATTGATAGAAGTTTTGAGTTGTTTTTTCTCGTGGCTACCGGAAACTAATGTAGCTTAAGGCTGGTAGCGGTAGGTGATTTATAAGTAGTTAGGATTGGGGTTGTCGAACTTTTCTATGTGCTCCTCTAGCAAATAAATCCCCATAAAAAAGCCCCGACAAGCCGGGGCTTTTAACCTCATATTTTAGTTATGGTTGGCCGATTGGCGCTGCGCAGGCGAGATAGACATCCAATTGATTATTGGTGAAGCTCAACCCTTCCAGTGTCAATCTCACTTGATCAAAGTCACTATTGGTGGTGGCCAGCAGTAAGCGGTGGTTATGTGCACCGTTGACTTTGAATGGGGCCAGACGATATCCACTAGTGGACTCCCCTGTAGCTACTCCATCCAGGTAAGTGCTGATTGTGATGGTGTTCAGGTAGATGATATCCAGCAGTGGTGTGGTGTGCTCTACCAGGAAACCGACCACATGGCGTCCCTCTTTAACCGAGTGGTGGTTGATTTGAATATGGGTAGATCCACCTGCACCGCTGACAACTTCCATTCTGGCAGCATCAGACAGGACGCCGTTAAATACCCTTTCTACTGCAGTAATAGAGCATCCATCACAAGGCTGTTCAATTCCGTAAGTCAGGTCTGCATCTACACCGTTAACGATCTCCAGGTCTTCAAACGCTGCACAGGATAGTCCTGATTCGAGGTCACAGGCATCGCCGATACCATCGTTATCAGAATCTTCCTGCCCGGGATTGTGAGTCTGGGGGCAGTTGTCGGAGTCATTTTCTACTCCGTCGCCATCCATGTCTGTATCGCAAGCATCTCCTATTCCATCACCGTCAGTATCGGTTTGGTTTGGATTTGGAATCGCGGGGCAGTTGTCGACGGTATCATCAAGGCCGTCATCGTCGCGGTCGTTATCGCAGAGGTCTCCGGCACCGTCGTTATCGCCGTCTTCTTGCCCTGGATTCGGAATCATTGGGCAGTTGTCGACGTCATCATTAACGCCATCACCATCCAGGTCTTCGTCACAGGCATCCCCAATACCGTCACCGTCAGTATCGGTTTGGTCGTTTGGCGTTAGTGGACAGTTGTCATCGGTGTTGTCTATGCCATCGCCATCAGCATCGCTATCACACTCATCGCCGACACCGTCGCCATCCGTGTCCGTTTGATTCGGGTTGGGAATGGCTGGGCAATTGTCTTCACCATCGTCGTGGCCATCGTTGTCGGTATCACTGTCATCGTCGCAAACGTCACCGATGCCGTCACCGTCCTGATCGGCTTGATCATCATTTGGAATAGCCGGACAGTTGTCGGAAGTGTCCGGGACAGTGTCACCATCCCGGTCGCTGTCACAGACATCACCAACGCCATCCTGATCGATATCCGACTGATCGCTGTTGGCAGTATCCGGGCAGTTATCGTAGGCGTTATCTACGCCGTCGTTATCGTTGTCGCCATCGCAGGCATCGCCGATTCCGTCGTTGTCACTGTCTTCCTGTAGTGTATTGCTGACATAGGGGCAGTTATCGTCGTCATTGAAGATACCGTCGCCATCGAGGTCTGGATCGCAGGCGTCACCGACTGAATCCCCGTCGGTATCTGTTTGATCACTATTGGATGCCGTGGGGCAGTTATCGGCTGTGTCATCGACGCCGTCGTTGTCGTCGTCGCTATCACAGATATCGCCGCTGCCATCCCCGTCACTATCGAGTTGGTCTGAGTTGGGTATTGATGGGCAATTGTCTGCATCGTTATCGGTGCCGTCTCCATCCAGGTCGTTGTCACAGGCATCCCCGACACCATCTCCATCCTGATCGATTTGATCGGTGTTGGGGACGAGTACACAGTTGTCAACGCTGTCAGGTACCTGATCGCCGTCGACATCGGTGTTGTCATCGCAGGCATCTCCGTATCCGTCACCATCTGTATCTGTTTGATCTGCGTTGGGTACCAGCGGGCAGTTGTCATTTTCATTTTCAACGCCGTCATCATCGCGATCGCTGTCACAGGCATCGCCGGTGCTGTCGCCGTCGGTATCGGTTTGATCATCGTTAGCAACAGCCGGACAGTTGTCATTACTATCGTCTATACCATCGCCGTCATCGTCGCTGTCACAGCTATCGCCTTGCCCATCACCATCGATATCGCTTTGGTCTGAATTGGCGGTAGCAGGGCAGTTGTCATCGTCGTTATCAATACCGTCACCATCCTGGTCGCTATCACAGGCATCGCCGACACCGTCTTCGTCGATATCACTTTGGTCGGTATTGCTATGGCTGGGACAGTTGTCATTCTCATCATCGACAGAGTCATTGTCGTCGTCGCTATCACAGGCGTCGCCAATGCCATCTCCGTCGTTATCGTCTTGGCTTGGGTTGTGGGTGGATGGGCAGTTGTCATCTTCGTTATCGATGCCGTCACTGTCCGCATCGTCATCGCAGGCATCGCCTATACCATCGCCATCCTGGTCGGTTTGTGAGGAGTTGGCTGCGGTTGGGCAGTTGTCGTCTTGATCGTCTACGCCGTCACCGTCGTCATCGCTGTCACAAGCATCGCCAATGCCGTCGCCGTCAAGGTCGGCTTGATCTGGGTTGGATACGGCTGGGCAGTTATCCTGGCCATCGTCGTGGCCGTCATTGTCAGTATCGCTATCTTCGTCACAGGCGTCGCCGATACCGTCATTGTCCTGATCTGATTGGTCTGGGTTGGCTACGTCCGGACAGTTATCCAAGCTGTCGGTGTAATTGTCCCCGTCGCGGTCGTTGTCGCACACATCCCCGACGCCGTCGCCATCGATATCACCCTGCTCACTATTTGAATCAGCAGGGCAGTTGTCAGAATCGTTGGGGACATTGTCGCCATCCAGATCACTGTCACAGGCATTGCCTATGCCGTCGCTATCACTATCGGCTTGATCTGAATTTGAGGTTTGTGGGCAGTTGTCTGAAGTGTCTGGGTGGGAGTCGCCATCGTCATCAGTATCACAGGCATCACCGCTGCCGTCGCCATCTAAATCATCCTGGTCTGAATTACTAACAGCCGGACAATTGTCATTATCATCATCGATACCGTCACCATCTGAATCTGTGACGCCAGGGGGCGGGAGCAAGTCATCGGCGGCATCGCCCCGGCCTCCATCAGAACCGCAGGCACTTAAAAGCACCAATGAAAATAGTATCGCAATAAGCGAAGGTAGACGCATGGTCATAATCTCCCGAACAAAATCCATTTTTGTTATCTGTCGGACAAGCGCAGTAGACCTATAAAAAATACGCCTGCAATAAATCATTTATGCTGGCGCACTTGGACTCCGGCTTATTTTTAGATAGATGTCATTATTTTGGTTGTGCGTATTTCTAATACTAAAGTTATGGCGCACAACCGTTTATGAGTGTGGTAACTATGCGTTCTTTCTCACTAAAAGTGTGATGAATGGCGAAATTTTGGCGGGATAATTTATGGGTGATAAAGCGTGTAATTAGTGAAGACAAATTTACGCCATAAAATATAATGGAATAGATAATTTGACAGCTTGATTTGCTCTTGACTCTTTCTAAAGTGGAATCTGATTCTGAGCCTGATTAAGCCGCTACTAAGATGGGGAATTACCCCGCTATTTCAAGTTGATTATAAATCTTGCAGGCAGGTATTTAGATCGAAGTATATTGGCTAAGGCTTCTTTAATAACACTCTTTGAAATCGCCTGGTGTAAATCAGGTGAGCCAAGGGCATCGACATCACCTGGGTTTATAGGCTGTGAACTTTCTATTTAAGGTTTAACTTCATTTCCATAAGTGATGGTTTGAATCCGACTTTTTCATAGGCTTTTATAGCTGAGCTATTTTGAGAGTAAACGTCAAGGTAGAAATCTAGAACTCCATTCTGTTTTCCCCATGCAATTAATTTCTCTATTAGCTTTGAGTTAATGCCCTTTCCTCGGTGCGCTGGTGATACATACATAAATCCCAGATAAGCATGCCGCTCATGATCAAGAGATATTTTTGAGCTTCGAATCTGGGCATATCCCGTTCCAATAACCTCACCTTCGATTTCAACTACCAGAAGATGTGAGTCATCAGATAGTATCAACTTTTCCATATCATAATAGAATGCTGATTCAGCTTTAATGGATGAATTGTATGGCCTTTCGGCTTCGATAAGACACTGTTCCAGCTTAAGTAAATCAGGAAGGTCTTCTATAAGTGCTGTTCTAAAATTTAACATCTTTATTTTCAGTGGTGATAGATTTGGTAATGAAAACTGCTCCAACTCTACAAAGGCCTGTATCTGACTTTGGTGTGGGCTAACAAAGCTAGACAAATTTTTATTGAGTGGCGGTCAATTCATACTTGTATCTGGCCTCTACTGCAGGCCGTGATCTGTGTGATTGCGTGAGGATAGCAGATTGTAAGTCTTGAAGCAGCTTTTGTGATTCAAGCATTGTTTGTTTAGGAAATTAGCCCAACGGTCCTTTCAATTGCCCAATACCCGCTGATTACTCCAACTGGATAAATAGCGTATTTTGATTGTGTTAGAAAGTGTTGATACAAAATTGAGATCTTCCAGTTCGAGAATATCCACTGAACTGTAGATGATAAGAAAGTCAAAACCAATACAAATAATATCTGCCCCAGTTCTACACCTATATTAAAGCTAAATAATGCGGTGATTTTATTGCTGTGAGGAAGGCCTAATTCCGCTAGCGCACTGGCAAAACCAAATCCGTGAAGTAACCCAAAGCCACTGGCAACAATCGCAGGATAGCGTCGGGTTAAACTCGTTTTACTCTGTCCATTATGCGCGTATACAATTTCTGCTGCTAACAGCATAATGCTCAATGGGATCAACACTTCAACAACGTCTACTCTTATGGTGAATAAATCTAAACTTGCGAGTCCCAGGGTGAGGGAGTGGCCTAACGTAAATCCGCTAATCGCTATTAAAGTGCTTCTAAAATTTCTGGCGATAAAGACTAAACATAATACGAATAGTAAGTGATCATAGCCCTCTAATATATGTAAGAAGCCTGCTTCAATATATTGATTGACGCAATCCCAAATAGTTAGGGTGGAAGGTAAATTTATCTCTAAGACCTTAGGGCCATTAAAGAGATTAATAGTGTCACCGTCTGATTTTTCAAAATGAATTAAGCTCGATAAGGCTGGGTTGGCAATGGGGTATGTGATTTTTATTGTTAGGGGATTATATAGCCTTGTAAAATTATTTGGGTGGGGGTTCCTGCATAGGTAACTCTTCACGTTGGGTCCGGCAGGCCCTGTTATATCTGGTTGTATTTGGCAGAATTCGCCCTTTAAGTGTATCTCAGGTTCAGTGCCTGGCTGCATGATAGGCGGGACTTTCCATCGAAGGATATATCTGCTTTCTGCGACCTCTTTTAACTCAATGTATATCGGTCTTCCATCATGAGCGAAACTAAAACTACTAATTGTTGTAAGTAACAATAAGAATAGAAGGGCTTTGATGATCTTGTAGGGATTTTTAGTTGGCATAGGTGATATCCACAGGTACATATGGTATCGAGGTATCCCTCTCTATTCTGTATCCTGCCAACAGCTCTTGTATCCTAAGTTGTCTAATTTCCTCCATTTTATTTCGTCGATAATCCTCAAGTACTAAGGGGGAGGCTTCTCTAAAGCTGGGTAGACGGCTTGTTTTGTTTTCACTAACCAAAATTAGATGTAGACCATACGGAGATTCAAATGGACCGGACCAGGTATTTAATGGTAGTTGAAAGATGCTTTCTGCCAAATTATCGCTGAAGTGGCTGGCTACTAGATGGAGAGTACGATCTACATAATTCCGGTGAAAGATGAATCTGTCTCCGTAGAAGGCGGATTCCTCGAATGGAACTGACTGCTTTATTAAGTGGTTCAAGCTCTGTTTAACAGTCTTCTCTAACTTGTCCTTAGGATGACGTCTAAAATCAAAGAAAACATGAGTGAAGGTAATAGATGCTTCAATTCGATATTTTTCGTGATGAAGCTGGAAGTAGTTTTCCAAGTCTTCTTCACTAATGTCAGTGTTACTGGAAAAGCCACCATTTACATAGTCCAGCTTTTGAATAAGGCGCCGTCGTATAATCTGATCATGCTTCTGTAGGCCTAGATTAAGGGCTTCTCGGTAAAGTACTTCTTCTTTAATGTAATCATTAATCAGGTTGGACTTTTCTGGCTGAGTCAAGCCCTCCCAATAACGTCGTGCAAAATTTTGATCAAATGTTTTTTTCTGGAATTGAAGGTGCTCAATTAGTATGTCCTCGCTGATAAGCAAGGTGTCTTCATAGTTGGTTCCATTTTCCTCTATTAATAACTCTGCTACAATGAATAGTACTAAAGCGATAATAGAAAAGTGTACCAAAGGCTCCCTTTTCAGAATCTCTAATTTCCGCTGCATGAAGCTTCCTCCATTGAAACCTGCAGAGAGTATTGATATCAGTATGCAAGCTACTTTTTTAGATATGCTATTTGCTTGCTGTAGCGTCGAGGTATCCTATCGGTATCAGGGGGTATACCAAATTGGGGATGTATAAGCGCGCTCCTGGATAACAGCGGGTCCTTCAGAGGGTATCTGAATATTTCCGTTGTTAATTTCTTTTACGGCCACTGCATCGTAAAGTGAATGGCGAGGAGTAGGGATTTGTAATACCCGAACATAGTAAAATGCTCTTTCGTTCACATTAAAGCTTGGATCCTGCCACAAGGTCGATAACTCAATAGAACCAATGTTGTTAGTGTATTGCCCCGTTTCTTGACTCACGGTATCACCCACTGGCTTTAACTGACCTTGGTTATTAAGAGTACGCTCCCCAGACCAAGCAACATTAATTACTTTCTCATGACTTTTTCCCCCTGCGTCCAGCCAAGATTTTACCACCTGAACTCGATCCAGATTTGCTCCTTTAGGATCTTTTGTCGCGCGTATAAGTAGCTGAATTGGTTGGTCAGTTCCTTGTGGTTTCACTAAATCACCCCCCATAGGTACCCCATGGGAATAACCTAGTTCAGCAATATTTTCAGCATCGATAGCGTGTTTCGGAAAATTCCAGCCTGCAAAGACGCGCACCTGAATTCGAGGGCCTGTAGTGGCGTATACCTCACGACGTTTAAATGCAGCGAAAAGGCTTTCTCTGGTATTTTCTTCTGCCCAAGCGGCGGCGAGTCCAGAAGCGGACATGTTCCAACCTGTAGCCTTGGTTCCGCCAATGACAGTGTTAGTTCGCTTGCTGCTTGGTACTGAGTCGTGGGCAAACTTGCCCCAAAAGTTGTTCTCCTCCGCAGTTGACATACCAGTGTGTGAATCTGTGGACCCTATGAACCCCAGCTTATAAGGGTTTACACCAATTTTTTTCTGTATTTCCAGCCCTGTACGTAAGGCGGATCGGACGAAATCACCTTTAGCGACACGGTACGACTCCGGGTCAGCTTGTAGGTAGAATGGATAATTCTCAAAGTCTGCGAAAGGATCGTCCGGGGAAAGCGTTGAATGGGTTTCTGAGTCCCCCTTAATTTGTGTTATTTCAACCAGGGGCTCCCAGCGCATGCGTGTACGCGCATACTGTGTATCAATTGGCTCGCCACGCAGAGTGGTTTCTGCAAACATATACCCTTTGGAAACGTTGGAATTATGTGGGATCGCAATGAATTCACTGCCAGTTCGTTTAGATGTCTCATCTAACCAGTGCCACAAATCTTCTGGGTACTGGCTCTGATCAGCCCCAAAAGGAAGATACTGCTTAGCTTTATCCGCCCCGTCAGGGGAGACCACAACCCGGTGTAAGTTGGCCCCGGTTGGGGTTGAGCTCCATTCCCAGCCAATAAAACTGGTAAAGGTGCCTGGGTTGTTATGGCGCTCTGCAGCATCGACTATTGCGCTCCATGCACTTGTCCGGGTTTTATCCAAATCACCAAGAACCGGCTCTGGGAACTTGTTAGCCGGGTCCTGGACAGGGTCGGCGGGAGCTACTGTGTCGAGAGCCTTAGCGGGCAGTAACTCATTGAAAATATCCATACCTTCATTTATAGATACTTTATATCGGATATGCTGCTTGGCAAACCAGCGCATCATCGACTGGTATAAGGACATATCGCTGTCTAGCTCATCTGTCTTATTCACCACTGCCCTCATAACACCCAGCCCTTCAGCGTGATCTGAAACCACGAGAAAATCCAGGGGGGTGTCTATACGTACTTTCGCATGAGTGTAGGGGTGAATAACCGGCTGTCCCTTGGCCCAGCGATAAGCAGTGTCTGGAGTTGCCGAATAATTTTGGCTTAAGAAGGCATCGAACGAATAGGAGGTATGAAGGTGCATATCTCCCCAGAAAACCTGAGTGGGCTCACTAGCAGCAACACTTAGGTGAGTGATGGATAATGTAACCCCTACCAGACGTGCTATTCTTTTTATGGGATTTTTCATATTTCCAATTACCAGCGTCGGCTGGCTATCTTTTAGGCGACTAGATCCTCTTAACATGTCAGGATCGTTAGGATAATCTTGGTAAATAAGGATGTGATTGATTAGATGCTAATCATTTGGCTTTTAGGTTTCTTTGCAAATAAAGCCAATCTCTTGACCAATTAGGACACATTTGTAGATGGCTGAGTATGGACACACGACCATTGCAACTTGGGTATTACCTATTATTGAGGCCCTAAAACCATTCTGTTCCACCCAAGAAATTTTGCAGCGTGCAGAAATTGACCCCAAATGCATAGTGGATGCAAACCAGAGAATTCCTTTAGAGAATATGAAAAAACTATGGGGGCTCGCTGAATCTATATCAGATGATGATTGTATCGGCCTGCAAGTCACTAAGTATGTGAATCATACAAACCTTCACGCTCTAAGCTATGCCCACTTGGCCAGTAGCTCCATCAGGGAGAGTTTACTAAGATCTGCTCGATTCTCAGAAGTTGTTACCACCGCTATGCGAATCAATGTTCATGATGAGCGGCAACAAGTAGTAGTATCCTGGGAAAAAGTTGACAATTTTCCATATGATCCAAGTATTCACGCTATAGATGCCTTTATGGCTTTGCTAATAAAGTCCATCAGAAAGATATGCCCTGATGTACATCGTCATTTGATTTCTATTAATCTGGAGAGGCCCAGACCTATCACTCTTGAGCGGCATCAATTGATGTATAAGTGCCCAATTAACTTTTCGGCGGACACTTGTGAGATTAGATTTAAACAAGAGTTTGTTGATCGAAAGCTCTCTTCGGGAAACGATGAGCTGGTCAGGGTCAACGAGCAAGCCCTAATTGGTTACTTGGAGCGTTTGCAGAAGAATGACATAGTTAGCATGACCAGTAGAGTGCTTGTTGATCTGATGGTTACAGGTAATTTTTCACAAGAGGTCGTGGCCAAGGAGCTTGGTATTAGTAGCCGTGGTTTGCATAGAAAGTTAAAAGAAAGAGGTTCCAGTTATCAGGCTGTGCTAGATGAAATACGCCAGCATCAGGCTGTGCAGTACCTTAAGCAAAACGATACCCCGATCACGTCAATTGCCTACAAACTGGGGTTCGGTGATACCAGTAGTTTTTCCAGAAGCTTTAAAAAATGGACTGGGCAATCTCCACGAGAATTTCGGACTAAGCATCGTAGAGATATTTCAACAGAAATCTGTATAGATTAAAAGCGACTTTATTTATCAATAGAGGAGTCGATTTGTTTGCATTAATTACTCCTAGGGCTATTGGATATTACATATCACCCAGCTAAATTTGGTTGGACTATTCTATAGTTATCGAGAGAAAAGAGGGGAAGTCTAGTCTTTAAAGGGGCTGATAAAGTACTTGAATTTCTCATTCGGTATCATCAAATGCCTCAAGCTCTTCCTTGCTTCGAACCCAAGACTTAACTCTGCCAACTGTAATCCCATTATCATCGTCAAACAGGATTTCAGTGCCTTCAGGATCAAGTTCATCATAGATGGGAATAAGACTGCTTAGTCCCTCAAAAATCCAGCGACCTCTACGCCCTTTATCATTTGTCCAGTCACTTTTGTCTTCGATGCCGGACTTCCCGTACTGAATGGCCTTCTGGTAAGCTTGCTCTCTATCATCAGCCTTTAGTATCACAACATTTGAGAATGCCCGACAGCGCCGACGCATATTGTCGAGTTCCTCATCATCAAATTGAAACCTCTCTATAATTGTTGCGACCCACCAGCCGTAGGGGCTCTTATTTCTGCCAGGAATTCTCTGGTTACTCATTTTAACTGCCTTGTACTCACCGGTGATGGGGAAGCTAATAATCTCTTCTTATGCATTAATTCCTCCGCTTGCGCTCATGTAAAACAGGAATAAAGCAGCGGCGAGATTTAGGGGTACACGAATAATACCTGCAATTCTGTTTGGGCCCCACTCATCTTTAGCTATGGCCGTTTTGAACTCATTTAGAGTGAAGTAACAAAATGCGCAGCCAAGTAAAAAGGAGCCTGCCCGAGTATTGAAAATGGACAGATTTAGCATCTCAGGATTCAAAAACCGGATGGCCAGCAAGCCAAGCATTGCCAGTAGGGTGGTGAGGATAATAAATTCATTAATTCCAAGTGCCTTCTTGTTCATAAAATACGATGTTCCAATTAGTGCGGGCTAACAACTAAGGCAACTTGCCAGTGATGGGCTTTTCTTTGGGGGCTTACCGGTTTGTTAAACTAGTGCATGTCCTCGCAAGCTTGTATGGTTGCTCTCATCCGAACTTGATCTTAACGCCTCCACCGCGAGGGGATAGGTAGGGCCCCACCTTTGGAGCCAATTTTAGACCAAACAAAGGATCAATTGCAGCCTAATTCCCACACTAACCAACACACTTGGAGGTAGTAATGGGAGCTAGCAGTGGACAGGCGTACCCTACACAGACAAGCCGGGGATTCCATAGGAATTTATATCGGCTCGCTGCATCTGGATGAGCGGCACCAGAGTTGGTGTACTCAAGTGATAAAAACGCTAGCCGCTAACTGTTGTGCTACACCTCAATTACTCCACAATCTCATCCCTAGCGAGTTCAATCGTGGTGTGGAGAGGGCTCTTCAGTAGGCGCTGTAGTGGTGATATTAATTTCTTGGCATCAAGCACGGAGGTGAAAGTACGGATTACCTTTCCCTGTTTTGTATGTTGGCTATTAAGGCACGATTAACGGGTTCGATACACGTATATTTCGATTGGACTTCACTTTCTGAGATACCCTAAGAACATTTAGAATTTACAGTTTCACCCTTTGAGTGAAGTAAATTTTTAGGGGGTGTCGCATCAAAAAGTCCAATCCCTAAAGGGTATAAAAATAACGCCATTACTATTCCTAATAGGATGGTTACCTAAAATCCTCAGCAACATATTAAAAAACCTAAGCAATTTTGCCTGTAAGCAGAAAGGCGCTTGTGGTAAGTGACAGCATTGATAATCTTTTCTTCTGAGTTCCTTGGTGTGAGCTTAATAAAAGCACCAGGCTAAATGATTTGTTTTGTAAATAACTCAGATTATTCAAAGCGTAAAGTTAAAAAATATAGGCACAAAAATAATCTTATTGGATTTTATTAAGTTTGTTTTAGTGTCAAAGCTGCGTAAAATCAATAGATGATTATTGGTATTTTGGTCGGCGTCGATCCGCCTCTTAAAACGCCAGCTACCAAAGAAATTTAACCGAGTCAATATTTTTCTAAAATCAGCCTGTCAAAGGGGAGCGGTATTGTGACGTAAAAGCAAGTAAAAGGCGCTGACCCGAGGTGCTCGAACACCAGGGGCCAGCTAACCAAATTGATAAGCAGACTATCAAAATGGCTATATGGATCATACGCTAGAAACCCGCTCGTCTTCAATAAACTGGAGGATATTGAGCAGTTTGGAGAGGTTCTCCAAGCTCTGGGAGCGTAGTGCCCGCCTTTTCTTCTTCTATGCCTACCGTTCTCGTGCACCCCCTCATATTTCCTCAAAAAGTTACTTACAAAGCCTTCTATTAAGGGTGGCCTACAAATGGTTTGAGTCTTAGAGGAAACAAAAATGTTGATCTTAAAGCGCCGGACGGGTCAAAACTTAAGGATTGGAGCAAATGTCTCAATTACCGTACTGGAAGTTAAAGGTAATCAAGTGAAGATAGGCATACTTGCTCCCAAATCCCTACCTATTCACCGTGAAGAAATATTTATACGTGTACAGAAGGAGCGGGCACTCGGAAGAGGAGATCGTTGATAGCCTCGCTGTGGCTACGGATTTCCCAAAGCATCCATGTCAAAACCATAGTGAGGTAGCGGTTTTGATGTTGGGTGCCTTTGCAAGCGACCCCTACTTGCTGGATGTAAGCAATGGGTTAATGTTGAACTCACCTACCAATATGTCATAGGTGTCCAATTTATGGGCGTCCAAGATTGTTCCAATTCAAATGAATCTCTACTCAACACTATCGTTGAGTAGAGATTCATTACAGACCCGCACGATGGGTGGTATGGGTACAGGTAGCTAAAAACTACCGGCTACCTGATGTATAAAAAATTTATTCATAATCTGTAAGGCTTAATCCTTCTTTCTTACAAACACTTACAACTGAATCACGCAGAGCTAGTTTTCGGAGATAGCGTGCTAAATTTTTAAACGACAAAGGAGGCCTCTTAAATTCATCTGACCAAACTGATAGCATAAATAAGAAAAAATCACAGGCGCTAATAGATTCTCCAACTAAATAATCTTTACCCTCAAGCTCGTTATCAAGTAATTCCAGCATTTCTGTAATTCTTATTTCTTGAGCCTGAGTTATATTCTTAACGCCTCTTTCATCTGTAGTATGCTTTTGAGGATAAAAGTAGACCATCAATTCAGCTTGAACTGTATTGGTTAAATACATCATCCATTGAAAGAACAAAGCTCGATCAGGGGAGCCTATTTTAGGTATTAAGTTTGAGGATGGATTTGTTTCCGATAAATGAATGCAAATCGCAGCGCTTTCAAATATTGGTTGTTCATTATCAATTAGTGTTGGAATTCTTCCAGATGGATTTAAGGCTAAATAATCCTGAGATTTTTGAGCATTACTTTTCCTATCTACTGTAATTAATTCGAAATCAGCTTTTAGCTCTTCAAGGATAAAGTGAGGAGCCATACTGGCATTTAAAGGATAATAATACAGATGGTACAACGAACTCTCCTTTCTAGGTTTGCTAAACGGCAGCCGGAACACAATGTGGGCTGTCCGGTGGAGGGCGTGAACTAATGGGGTGAAAGTCCCCTGTAGGAAAATATGGGGTCCATTAAATACTAACTACTAACGAATGGCAACTGTAACACCGTGAGATCTTGTGGGAACGAGTCTGATAGAAAAACAACGCGATGACGAACAGAAACATCTTAGAAGGCTTAGCCGAGTGATCTAACGGGTAGAGTCAATGATACAGTTGTGTAGTGAAAGTTCACGTTCTTATTGTTTAACTTGCTGCTGTGGAGCTGTCAACATGGCAACAGATTCAAAAATAGGCCAAACCCGATAGCGACCATCGCGGGGATAGAGAAAAGTGGTGGAACACGGCAGTGCTGCGGTCAGTAATGGCCAAGGTGATTAAACAGAAGTCAGAAGATGGCATAGTAGCTAAGTGCCAAGATCAATATCTTGGACACGGTGAAGGACTGAACCTAAATCCAAGAGTTAAAAGACAGGGCTAGCCTACCGATAGGTTTCCAGTCGGATAAGTTGAGGTGGCGCACTGCCATGACACTCAACTCACATGAAGAGCTACTCGACGCTGTCATTGGGTAAAGATTCATTACGGATAGGGAACCGCCCATTGCGGACCCGCACGATGGGTGGTGTGGGGGCCGGTAGCTAAAAACTACCGGCTACCCGATTTAACCGCGTGCCACAAAATATTTAAATATTATTTGTATCGTTTACGGTTTCTTCAAGCATCTCTGAAAATTCTTTGGGCTTGGCCCGATAAATCACATGATCGCCACCAAATGTACGAATTGTCCATTTTCGCTCTACTGCCCGATGCCAAGAAGGATCTTTAGCTCTATCGGCTTTCGACACCCCCTCAGGAATAAAAGCTACATAAGTGACATTGAGTTTTTTTGCCAGAGGATTCTTATACGATACAGGTTCCGTAAGTGTTTTTAATGGCTGCGTAACATCTCGTGGAAATTCGGAATTAACATCGATCCATGAGAAGTGAACTTGACCATTTACCACTTTATGTTCCTCTGGTATTGGCTGCCCCTCCATCATTGACATGCCATCCTCAGGTACTTTCGCGTCTAAAAATGTAACATGATGAATTCGCTCTGGAATACGATCGATAACTCCGGTGATTACCATGCCACCATAGCTATGACCTACAAGTACCACATTTTTCAACTTTTCAAAAATAATCAGGTTAACGATATCGTTGATATGTGTGGTTAAGTTAACATCAGGAGTGGAAAGGTGATGCCTTTCACCTAACCCCGTCAGTGTTGGCCTGTAGACGGTATGACCTTTAGCGCTAAGGTGTTTACCAACCTCCTTCCAGTCCCACCCCCCGCCTGTAGCACCATGAACCAAAACAAAGGTGTGATAATCTTTTTTTGTATCAACTTCTTCAGCAACAGTTTCAAATGTCGCAAATATTAAGAATATTACTAATGAGAATATAGTTTTCAATGAAATTCCTCTTTTTGTATTCTTGATTTTCCACCTACAAGTAAAATTGCTAATAAAGCAGTTAATGCCTCAAACTGCAGCGCGAAGCGTCCGACACCTTAACCTGGTACGCCCGTCCAGCATGGGCGTGAACAAATGGGGTGAAAGCCCCTTATAGGAAGATCACCATTTAATGGGCTTCATTAAATGCTAACTACTAGCGAATGGCAACTGCAACACCGTGACTTTTGTGGGAAGGAAGCCGCTAGTAAGACTACGGACTGAAGAATATAAGTATCCTATAAGGCTTAGCCTGGAGGGGAGGTGGCCAAGGACACCGAAGCATTGTGATCTAATGTGTAGAGTAAATGATGCAGTTGTTTGGTGAAGTTCACGTTCTTATCTAGAGAGATCTGTTAAGCCTGCTGCTGTGAAGCTGTCAGTGTGGCCGCTAGTTCAAAAGTAGACCCAACCCGCTAGCCACCTTCGAGGGTATAGACAAAAAGCAGTGAAACACAGCAGCTCCTCAATCAGCATTGACCACGATGATTAAATAGAAGTTAGCTGACGGCATAGTAGCTAAGTGCCAAGATTAATACCTTGGACAGAGTTAAGGCCTGAACCTAAACTCTACGAGTTGAAAGAGTGGGCTAGCCTTCCAGTCGGATAAAGTTGAGGTAGGATACCGCCATTATGCTTAGCTCAAATGAAGAGCTGCTCGACACTATCGTTGGGTAGAGATTCATTACGGATAGGGAACCACTCATTGCGGACCCGCATGATGGGTGGTGTGGGAACCGGTAGCAAAAAGCTACCGGTTATCCGATTTAAGATTGGTCCGTAGCTCTTTCCCATTCATCTGCATAGCCACTTGAGCGTAGATATGAACGTAGGGAGTTCATTATGTATTCGTTCCAAGCCTCAAGATCTTTGTGGCCACAAACTAATCTTTCTTCCTCTATATCCTCTACAGATAAGTCAACCATAGACCAGAAGAATTTTGCTAAATGAAACGCCTCGTCTCTATCAGAAACCATACCTTTAGAAATTATAAGGCTTGTTTTTTGATCGTCGAGGACGTTTGCGTAGTGAAGAATAATATCTTTTTCTTCTTCGAACCTATATTTGATCATAGAGCGTCTTGTGCCTCCCTAATAACCGACATTCTGTCAGCAAGCCAAATGAGCTTTTGATGTAATTGGGCTGTGGTCATTTTTCGAGTGACCGTCAAGAAATAATGCTGTTTATCCCTCTCGTCAGCGATAAATTCAAGCCCTTCTGGTAAATCACATTTTTCTATTACCCAAAATACATCGACTGGGCTACCTTTGGCATGTTTCTTTTTTAGTTTGTACTGATCCTTTAAGTGCTGCCAATGAGCCGAAAACGATAGCCCCATTTGAGAATGCGGTATAACCCATTGCTTACACTGTGAAAAAAGGTAATCTTTCTCTCGAATATTGTTGTATGTTTTACCTTGTTTATCATCCATATACAGAGTCGGATGCTCACCTCTTTGTGTTGGTCGTGCAAAAAAAGCATCATAACTTTTAATGTACTCTCGAATATCTTGAATTATCCGAAACTGTTCCATATTCACATTCCATGTCTAAAATCTTAACGTTGCCAGCACACGCAGTGTGCGATCGTGCCTGTGTTTGGTACGCTCAGCATAGGTGTGGACTAATCGGGTAATAGCCTCCCTGTATGAGGGTCACCATTATATGGGTTTCATTAAATGCTAACTACTAGCGAATGGCAACTGCAACACCGTGAGGTCTTGTGGGGAGGGAGCCGCTAGCAAAACTACGAGCTGACGAACAGAAACATCATATAAGGCTTAGCCTGGAGGGGAGGCGGCCAAGGACACCGAAGCTGCGTGATCTAACGGGTAGGGTAAGTAATGCAGTTGTTTAGTGAAAGTTTACGTTCTTATCTGGGGAGATCTGTTTAACTTGCTGCCGTGAAGCTGTCAGCGTGGCCGCTGATTCATAAATAGGACCAGCTAGCCGCTATTGCGGATTGGCACGATGGGTAGCGTGGGAGCTGGTAGCTAAAACTACCGGCTACCCGATTTATGCGCCTGTCCCTGCCTTGTCACAGCGACATCTATGTAGTGACCAAATAGTGCTTATTTACGATTAGCCCACGGAGAGTTATTTTCAAAAGTTGAGATATACAGATCCTCGACTTTATCTCGTGCCCACTGGGTTTTGCGTAAAAACTTGAGCGAAGACTTAATTGATGGGTCGCTCTTAAAGCAATTGATATTGATCCTGTCTGCCAAACCATCCCAGCCATAATGTTCCTGCAAACGTGTAACAACTTTCTCAAGAGTAATACCGTGTAGCGGATTATTTGGTTGATCTTTACTCATTTTTCAATTAATACTCTATGTTTAATGACGTATAATGCCGTGAATATGGTCTGATGAAGTTGGCACGTAATCGCAAATGAAATTAGTTGACAGGCTTGCCGGTCCTTTCCCTAAACTTGCTATGTGTTTAAAGCCCTTTAATAATTATAATTGATATACTAATAAATGTGGATATAAGTAATATAGTGATACATTGTTTGAATCTTTGATTACTTCGTTTTGTTAACTTTTGAGTAAAGGTGGTATCTGTTTCGATAGCATTTTTTAATAGAATATTTGAGCTAGATTGCAATAGTTCACCTATCTTTTCAGCTTCCTCTGGGCTCATTTCAGTCTTCGATGATATTTCAGATATCCTCTGGTGAATCGATGAGAGCTCATTGTATTCAGCCTTGTTGATTTTACCTGACTGAAATAACTCTTCCTGCTTTTCTCTCAGTGTAGTTACATCCACAATTCTTCCTTACACATAACGCCTTGCACCGGCACCGCTTTGTGCTAGCGTAGCGTACAGCACAAAGCGAACGGAGTATAGGTGGTGGGATGCAGCAACTTGTTAAAAGCTTACTGGGACCAGTAACCCAATATATGGTATTTGCCAGACTCTTCAGGTTTTAAACGAATGCCGAGAGCTCTAAAGCCAGGGCAGATAATAAGAGCATGATTGCTAGCGCTACCAGCACCTATTGGTTGTTTGGCATCACCTTCGAGAATGTTGAGGGTGCATAACGAGCTAATGCTTCGCCGCTTGTTGAATTCTGACTGTGTGCTGTTTCCGACGTGAACGAAGCTATCTGTATTCCCTGATTCTAATAGAGATCTGACCGCTATTGAAACTGCCTGATATGATAAGGCACTAGAAGATAGGGCAGTCAAAATTAATGCTGCGATTATTTTCATAACTTTTAACGCCTTATACACAGGCGAGTGGAACGACGTGTAGCGAGTCCATCCCGCATCCTTTGTGGGCGATTGTGCCACAATTTGTAAGTACTACTTAACAGCATTGATCTGAACTACCGTGACATTAGCAATGCGACCACCGCGCCACCAAGTCCCTTTTGTACCAATCTTAAGCCTTTTATGGTGATACTCACGGCGCTCTTCACTTAATATCCACATACTGGCAAAGCCTTCATTAGGAATATTACCTGGAGTAGTATCTCTTATGACTCTGCTATTTTCATCAAGAATCTCTGGCCAGATCATGTGTATACCTTCAACTTGCGGATCATCCCCGTCATAAAGAAAATCCACTCTCATTCCTTGTCCCGGCTTGGCATTTTTATTCTCTTCAGATAAGTCTATCTTGTACTTGACTACAAAATCCGGATTTCTTCCAGATCTTTCTTCATAAGGTATATGTACTTTCATATACGGTGCTAATACGAAGTTGTGTGGCGCCGTAGGCGTCCCTGGCAGTTTGCTGCCGAACGCCGACGTCTTGTTATGCCCACTGGTTTTATTGCATGAATGTGATTCGCACAGCGTTCACTGTTAAGGCTAATAATGGAATGTTTGATAGAGCAAATATTAAAAACCTGATTTCAATTTTGTTAAAAGTTACTTGCACAATACTATGAATTACTCGAATACCGACATATGTCCATGCCAGAATAAAATTTATGCCATCTCCTGCGCCAAGGACTGCAAGTGATATTGCCAAAGCATAGAAAATAGTTGGTTGCTCCATGAGATGATTATAATTATCAGCTTTCCAACGAACATGGGGAGGCAGGGTTGACATTTGCTCTCCGCGAGGAGCATTCGGATCAAGCTTTAATTTAGCTTTCTTCACTGCAGGCAATCGTGTTGCGTACATCCACAACCACATAACCATTGACCAAGATATCAAGGCAATTACAGGCTGAATTATTTGGGCACTTTCAATCATTCGTTGATTCCTTTTTATTATTTACTGATGTTAGAGAGCTGAACAGAGCATAATGACCATAACAGGAGCAGCTGGAGCGTTGGTCGTCCCGTGTAAGGCTGCAGGCCCAACGCCAAGCTAAGCAGCGCCGTTTACGACCTCTTTGCTTGAGCACCTGGCTAGCCTTCTAAGATGGAAATTAGCACCATAGTAGAAAAGTGGTGGTGCTAGAAAACCAGATAGTAAAATATACCAAAACGGTACTTCACGAGCAGGAAAGAGAGCTAATACTAATATTATTAAAGAGACGATAATCGGATTAAGTAATTTGCCTTTTCGGGATATTTTGGAGATTATAAAGCCTGACCAGAGATAGCTAAAGGCACATGCAAAAACCAAGATAACAAGCTCTTCGGTAGTGTATGGAGCATTGTATGGTTGAGAGCCAAACAGCATAATTTTAATAAATGTCGAGATTACGGCGATAACGAAAACACCGAGTAGCCCAAGAAATCCACCGACGAAAATTCCTTTTAAATCTATATTTTTCATAAAACTCCTATAGGAAGCTAGCAACCATATAAAAGGCGGAGCGTCAACTACGTTAGGCGCAACGTGGTGGAGCGACTTTTAATGTGCTTTGTATGTGTTTTACTCATTAATTACACAAAACCCATTACCAAAAGGATCTGAGCAATATGCAATAGTACCCCAGTCACCTCTTTCTCCGCCTTCATGCTTTCCGCCTAGTTTAACAATTCGCTTAACTATTTCATCTACGTTTTCAGCTAGAAAGTCAATATGAACGGGGGTCCAATGACGAGAATAATTTCGCTCAACTGTCTCGGTGGGGACTGCTACTGATCTAGCCTCTTTCTCTTGTAGATAAATATCACAGTTCTCTACTGAAATCACTGACATTCCACCTTGATCTCTTAGTTTTTTACAACCAAGAGCTTCTATATAAAAATTCTCAGCTTGTTTAATATTAGAAACATCAATACTTACAGAGAGCTTTATCAAAATATATCCTCTTTTATTGATTTATGAGAAATGACGGCCACAACAGTGGCGACCAATACTGGCTACGTTTTGTGCAAAAATGGAAGCGCAGCGACCCGCACATAACGGCTTGTGCTTGCTAGACTGATGCGCTCTAAACGAATCAGAAAAAGTTACGTCTCTACTTTAAATAAAACTGGAATTCTATGCAGCCCTTCACTTGGATTTGGTAGCCATGTAGATAGGTAATAATTTGAATGCTTTGCCAAGCATTTTGCATAAGCGCGTAATTCTTTAGGATTAATGTCCTCTGGTTTAGCATCAATCAATCTTCCATTCTTCGCAATAGTGAGAACCATTACAAAGCTGCCTTCAATATTTCCCTCTCCTAAATACTCCACATGAGGCGTGCAAAAACCGATCGAAGTAGCTGTCGCAGTGGAGATCTCTGTTAAGAGGATAGCCAGAAACATTACTTTAAATATATTGTGAATCATCAAATAAGTCCAACGCCTTGCTAATGAGCAGCCGAAGTAACGCGCAGGCTATCCTGTGGAGGCCGCGCTTTTCGCGGTCGGAACGAAATTGAGTAACTTGTTATCATCTTTTACCACGTAACTTTGCCCTTAACGCTCGTACACCTACAGGCTTTAAAGCACAGTACTTTGCAAACAGTAACTCGCCCAGAAATGGGACTAAGATCAGTACTATACCGAACACAACCCAACTCTTACTGGCCAAACCCAATATAATAGCCAGTATTGGAATAATGGCGCCTATAAATGCGAGTACCCATTTTGACAACGAAGTGTACTCGTACTGAAAGAAGCACTTTTCACAGTGCATACGGTTTGAAAAAGACAGCATTCTGACTTTTACCGCTTGCTTTCCACATTGTGGGCACTTTCTTATCATGGCTTACAACGCCAAGCTTCGTGACTGCTGTGAAGCGGATGCGTATCAATGGCTCCAGCCACGGTAGTGCCGAACAAGAGTGCTTTGCTATGCATTTTCCGGTCAATCAGAAAAAAATCCCCATTCAATATCTGCTGTATTTAGGTAAAAACTCCAATTACCTCTCGGCAGTCTTTTGGAAGCAAAGCCAATAATAGGCAATGGATATTCAAGCAAGTCTTCTCCATTAGTTAAATCCTGCTCATATCGTTCTTGAATATTAGCAATTTTAAAGGATTTTTATTCTTTATGATTATATGCAGGAGAAATAGTGATAATCGAGGTTTTGCCGCTTTTTTATCACGATACAAGATTATGAGCTACATTACCTCCTAATGCAAATTCTTCGATTTTTGATAGCACTAACGCGTTGCTCAGTTGCGGCCTGAATGGAGCTTGTATTGTGCTAATGTTTTCTAGCACAATACAAACGGAGTGTAGGATGTCAATTGTAGTAATTCGTTATGGCATTTTTGATGGATGGGGGAATTGGAATTCTAACTTAGCTAAATGCATGTTTGTGCGAATTTTCTGAATATCTGTTCCCAAGTGATTTCCAGGATTGTAAGGAATATAAATTCTCTTTGTATTTGTGAAGAATGTCAGATTGGCGGAATGTAGATGGCATTATGGCGCCATTGCAGATTTAATATACGCCTCAAGATACTTATCTCCGGCCGTATATCTCTATTTAACATAAATTCAACTATTAAGTAAAAATATCTTTGAATTACTAGGTTAGAGAAAAAACTGCAATCTATCTGTTTTGTGGAGGCGGTCTTGAGGCGCTTATTCCTGGTGGTTGTGGATCATTTCTTTTTTAAAACTCTTTGAAATTCAATAAATATTTTGTATAGCGTTAGCGTCCAAGGATAAATGCCTTAAGGCATTTACCTTGTGGGAGGGGTAATACTTAAGTGTCAATCTTGGCTGAAAAATTCAAATCTAAGTGCTATAAGCTGTAATTAAATGGCTGCAGATTTTCTTTGCGTTTTCATGACTATCGACATTGAATTTAGAATAGTGTTTACTAGATTCTCCATAGGCGATTTCAGATAAATTTTAAAGTGAAGGGCCAGGCTCTCTCAGTTACCGCCTATGGTTTAAATGTTTTTTTGTAGTATTTTTAATTAATAGGTTTATTTAAACGTCAATTGCTTTTAATCTCCTGTCAGTATCTATAAGTAAAAACTGATCGGGAAAGCTGTAGTGTTTGGCGCTTAAATTACCTTTTATCTTAAAAAATTTTCCGCAGTATTAAGAAGGCTTTTTGTTAAAAAATGGGCAGGCCTGTGCCTGTATATATCACAAATATTAATGGGAACTAACATGGCTACAAACACTTACATCTATAAATCCTACGCAGATGGTGAGTCAGACAGCGATACTTTGTGGGGGCAGGTACAAAATAGCCTTAATAGCTTAAGCCAGAATGGTCGCGATTCGGTAAAAATCGCAAGTTCAAACGAACATGGCGGCAATTGCCGGAGTGTCATTATTTACACAGACGACGCGGCACCCGCTGGCTCAGTTGATACATTGTCACAGACTTGGAATTACGAAACCTTCAACGATTCAGACGGATATAGCACAATGTATCAAAATGCCGTCAATTTTCTGAATGAAACCCTTAATTCCGTACAGGCATACTACTCACGACTGTCTATGATCGACGCCAAGAGTCACTCAGCACACCTCGTTGTTTGGTACCGGGAAGGTGCATAAACAGTATTATTATATTTTCGGAATTCATTGATGGCTCATAGTCGTCATCTCTTTTTACACCAATGCAAACAATTAGCCAGCCTGTGCTCGCGCGCCATAAGAGCGTAGCTCTAAAGTCGAAGTGAGCAGCTGTCAGGTTGTAGGATAAGGCGTGTGGAGATAACAAGACACAGTTAATCTGTTTGCGTAGCTTTTATATTTATATAAGGTGAGCACGTGTCAAACTTCGACCAGATGGCAAACTTTTCTAGTTCTACCAATATCGCTAGCACCTCCACTGGCTCTAACTCATCCTCTGTCGCCAAAAATTATGCGAAGAATTTCCTTACCCAAGTCAATCCCCGTACTGGTTTACTCAGCGTTACGATTCCATCGCCACCTCTAAAAGGGATTCTCTCGATGGATGTGAATCTCGGGATCACATACGCGCAGGAGACCGTAGGTTCCTATGAACAATTGTTTGGTCTACCTGTAGGATGGTCCTATTCGTTAAGTTACATTAATGATGGGATCTTGACTCTCAACGGTAGCCAAACCTATGTTTTGAGTCCGGAAAGTCCTTCTGGCTTGCAGTATTACTACCAGAAAAATCTTGAAATGACGCAGTATAGTCCAGGGCAGTACCCTAATTTGCCCTATGCCCCAAGTACCCCTTACGCATACCTGCTGACCTTTTTGGACGGCCATCATCAGTATTTCGATGTCCAGGGGAAATTGATCTGTTGGGATGACAAAAATGGAAACCATCTGCTTTTTACCTATGATTCAAGCGATGCTTCCATTACACAGGCGAAGCTTATCAGTGTTACTGATGCATACGGACAAAACCTATCGATTTCACTCAGTAGTGACTCCATCGACGTGATTTAC
This sequence comes from Microbulbifer maximicatervae (SeqCode), assembly GCF_052467325.1. NCBI lineage: Bacteria > Pseudomonadati > Pseudomonadota > Gammaproteobacteria > Cellvibrionales > Microbulbiferaceae > Microbulbifer > Microbulbifer maximicatervae (SeqCode). The sequence goes on along the minus strand of NZ_CP174310.1, from coordinate 2,401,227 downwards.
CCAAGATCCGATGCCAACCCTAACCCGATCACCTATTCTTACCAGCTACTTGAGGGCGCACTGGTTTCCTACATTGACCCTATGGGCTTGACCACGCACTTTATTTACAACGGAGGTCTTATAAATAGCAAGCTCCTCTCGAACGTCAACTATCCCAATAAAGTCAGCTCGACGTTTGACTACAGTACAATCTACTACAAAGATAGTTCTGGACAACAAGAGCAACAAGATGTCGTGAGCAAGGTGATCAACACCTATGAAGAAGAAACCCGTAGCACAACCTATAATTATCACCCTGAGCAAAGTGGTCCAGATGGCCACAATTATCTTGGAAACCCTACGTATGAGGTCGCATCTACAACATCAGATGCTTTATTTCAAAGTAATGACAATAATTACAGGTATTACACCACGATCAACAATAACAAAACGTTGGTTGTTAATCAGTACAACAATCTGCACCTTCTTCTAAAGTCGACCACTTTCACAGCAAATGGAAGCGAACGCATCCAAGAAATAGCGTACACTTATGTTGGTGAAACGGACGGCGACTTCCCCCCCTACAACCAGCTCGATCCGAATTATCAACTGATTGCAGAAAAGCTAAGCACCTTCTACAACGAGCAAGAAGACACCAGACCCGCTAAAATTATTCGCAGCTACACAGACAATGGTCAAATTGCCTCTATCGAAGAGTACGAACAGGTAGAGGGTGAATTACAGCTCGTCAAAAAGGGAGAGGTTGAATACGATATCAGTTTTGGTATGCCCACTTCCGTTAAGGTATACGACTACAAACCTAGAGGAGTACTTAGTCAAACACCAGAGATTATAAGAACGGACAATAAGCTTTCAGATGATAAGAAGCACATCCTCACATCCACCCGCGGGACTGAATTGAGTGGCCTATTAAATCCACTACTCGTGACCTCTGTTGAGTATGACACTGCTGGCCGTCCCAGTTCCTCCACGCGTACCTGGGGTTCAGCAGCACCAGGTCATTCTGGAATTGCGAAAACCAACACGACCTTCGAAAATATTCTTGACTCTACCGCACACACATTGACGCATGCCACAACCGATTTCTTTGGCAATACCTCTAATGAGGTTTACGATTTATGTACTGGTTTCCCAATCTCAACCAGCAACGCCGTGGGTGCGATCACTACGTATAACTATGACCTCGCTGAAGCAACCGTAATACGCACTGACCCTATGGGAAACACCACAACATGGAGCTACGATCTTACCAATAACATAATGCGAAAGCTCGATGCCAATGGTTACGAACAGAAGTACTACTACAACGGGTTTGGGCAACTTATCCAGCAAAGTGATTATCCTGTGAAGGGTGGGGCAGAGCGAATCTTAACGACGAATACTTATGATCAGCTGGGGCGTCTCAGCGTACAATTGGGTATTCTAGGCGAAGCATCAAAAGTCACATACGCCTATAACGCACGGAGCCAATTAGCCTCTAAGACTGATGCCCTGGGCAATATATCGGGATACGAATATGATTCGGTAGCTTGCACGAAAGCAAGCTCTTTTAATTCGTTGAAGTCAACTGAAGTCACTTACGGTCCTGAGAAGTCTGGCGGCCCACTTCTTAGTAAATTCAAAAAAAGAGCTAAAAAAGAATATAAACAAAGACTTGTCGCTTCGGCTAAAAAGTTCGATAGGCACAATGCTAATCAGTACGCCTGCGCTACCCGCTTGTGGAACGCTTTTCAACTCAATGTACAGACCAGTATTGGAGATCAGCAGACCCCTCAAGAGTTTTCCCTAGCGAGATCCTACAATATCCTCCAAAGCCCCACCCAGTATTGTCTCGGTGGTGCAAATCTGAAGCGCACACTAGTGGCCTCGCGAGATCTAAATGGGAATATGCTTCAGAGTACTTGTACACTTGAAGGTATGTCTCAGACAGAAGCGTCGTCAAATCGTAGTTACAATGAACTCGGGGAATTCACACAAGAAGCCACACTGACGGAACAAACTCGAAAATTTACTTATGATGCGGTAGGAAATAGGACTCAGATTGCCCAGTTTAATGGATCACAGGTAAACAGCACCTATGATCTAAACAAGCGAGTCTCTTCTCATTCGTACACCGAGAATGGTTCGAGCATTGAAATTCATTATGAATACGATGGTGTCGGGCAGCGCACTTCCATCGAGCGCTTCGTGGATGGGGAAAGCGATGCACGGCTCAGCTACACCTACACGCTTGATGGCAATATTTCTTCAATAAGCTATCCAGACGGGAAAACAGTTTCGTGGAACTACGATGTCAATACGGGCCTTCTGACTTCATCCATTGATGCGCTCGGGCATCAGTGCAGCTATTCCTACGATAGTTATGGTCGGCTCGCTAAAATTGCTCGGGACGATGGCTCTGTTTCCGTGGGGATCACCTATATCACCCAGGATATCGATAAAGCTAATGTGGGAAAAATAGCCTCGGTGAGCTATTCAAATGGGGTCAAGCTCGCTTACACCTATAACGGTTATGGGCGCCCCCAACAAATCATCGCTACCAGTACGGGTGAAGGCGAGCCGATTACCCTCACCTACAGCTACGATGCAACGACCTCATTCGTAACCGACATTAGCTACCGACACCCTGGGGGCTCAAGTGCACTCAACCGCGATGTTTCATTCGTATATGATGATGTTGGACAAGTCATTGGGGAATCATCTGTAGACCCACAAGGCAACCCACTCGAAACCGTATCTTATAGCTATGATGCGCTAGCCAATATCAAAACTTGCGCCCGCTCACTGCCTTCTTCTGAAAGTGCGGAGACAAATTACACCTACGATGCCGATAACCGGCTAAATTCCATCAGCGTGGCTGGCGCCCAAGATCAGACTTTGAGCTACGACCAAAACAACAATCTTATTAAAGATGAAGATGGTAATAGCTACCAATACAATGCATTGAATCAACTCACACAATTCACCTCAAGTGACGGTGAGAACACGACCTACACCTATTACCCCAATGGGCTGCGTGCAACAAAGCAAACCGGTGATGAGGAAATCATTCGCTATTATTACGACAACGCCAGCAATGCCAATATCATCAATGAAGTTCAGGGGGATTCAGAGGCCAGCTACATAATATCAGCATCGTCGCGACTCGCTCGTTTGCTGGAGAAAGACTCGTCATCTGAACTCCAGTCTTATCTACTCGATAGACAAAATGTTCTTCTGACTTTCGGTAATTCAGGGTCTATCAGTAGCGAGTATGTCTATGACGCATATGGCAACTGTAGGTCATCCCAGAGCGGAAGCATTGCTGACAATCCATTTTCTTATTGTGGGGAATATGCCGACTCGGAATCGAGCTTGCTCTATCTGAGGGCCAGGTACTACGCGGCGCAACGGATGAGGTTTGTGAGTCGAGATAGCTTCCTGGTTATGAACCCTTACACCTATGCCGATGGGAATCCTGTCATGAAGCAAGATCCTTCTGGACATCTTTCAACCGGAGCAAAGATTGGTATCGGCGTGGGCTCAGCTGTCGGTGCAACCATCTTAGGATATGGCGCGTGGAGTGCCTGGTCACGCATGGCACGTGAGAATATTCCTCAAGGTGAGCAGCCGCCAGAAGTAGAGGGGTTGGATGGTATTGTTCCTGATCATGGCAATATCGGTGCTCCTCCAAATGATGGCAATATTGACGCTCCTCCAAATATTGAAGCTTTTGGGTACGCGAATTCACCAGACCAGATATTTGATTATTTGAAGCGGGAGGGGGAGGGGTTTGATTCAGACTCAGTTGTCTCTATTGAAAGAGATGAGGGCGGGCAATATTGGTACGAAGCTTGGAGGCCCAGACCTAATGACAATCAAGATATTCTGGATGGCGCTGAAGCACTCCCGGATGTGGATCAGTTGACATTTCGGACACTCCCTCGAGGTATAAATACAAAGCGAGCTAACCGCAATAAAGATGAGGAGGTATTCGGAGATGAAGAAGAAATGGTGGAGCTAGGAGCATTGATGATGTAGGAGAAGTTGAACCTATAGAAATAACGGATAGGTTTAAATTGCATTCCCTGAGTGTAGAGCACGACTTTACCATTGTGTAATGGAAAAATTGTGCTCTACACTTATTCATATCCAGAAGATAGATTATGTAAAATTTTTTGTGTATCTGCCCGCCCATTTGCAAATTGATAAAATCAATCATTTTCAACTGGTTGCCAAGCTCCGCAATGCTTTCGGGGTACAAATTTCGCCAATCAACTTCAGAGTCTCAAAATATATTGGTATTTCTATTTCGCGAATACTTAAAACAACTTGCAGAGGTAATTACCCGTTGGGAGAAGCTGTTTCGAGCTCTCTCTGGCTATGCGCTATGTCAAAGGCGATACCCTCGATCACTGTGAGCTGGAAAAACTAAGAGAAGTCACCGCTATATGGCGGGAGCGCTTAATAGATGTCAGTTAGTTTATGCGCTGTTTAAACAAGTCTATCGCTCGGCAGGCCAATGCTGAAGACAAGTATACAGGCCGTTTTTGGGAGGGGCGATTTAAGTTGCAGGCTTTATTGGATGAAAAAGCCCTCGCCGTTTGCATGGCCTATGTAGACCTAAACCCTATCCGCGCTAATATTGCCAAAACGCCTGAAGACTCTGATTACACCTCTATTCAACTGCGTATTCGCTCTGCAATCACCGCTGAGCAACCCAAAAGTTTACTACCGTTTGTGGGAGATGAGCGCTTAAATATGCCAAAAGGGTTACCTTTTCAGCTGGGCCACTATTTGGAGTTGGTGGATTGAAGTGGTCGGCATCTAGATCCCAGAAAGCGCGGCGCTATCGCTGAAAATACCCCTCCCATACTTGAGCGCCTGGGTATTTCACCTGAGCACTGGCTTTACCTCAACCGAAATTTTGAAAGACAATTTAAAGGTTTAGTAGGGTCGGTTGAAGCAGTACGGAAAGCGTGTGTTTTATTGAATAAACGCTGGGCCCACGGTGTGCATGATTGCCAAAATTTTCTCTCTTACCCTTCATCTCAACTCAATTGAATCATTTTTTATCCCGCCGATCGATCCCCGTTCGCCCTGTGTGCTGAAAGCCCTGGACACCAAAAATAGACAAAATACTCTGCACAATTGTGCCTCGATGCTCCTCTGGTGAGCATGGCTTTTTATTTTTGCCGATTTCTTCCTCTCCCACATGATTCATGGGTGTCCTATTTGTGTTGTCACGAGGAAAGAATGCCGTACTTTCTTCAACCAATTCCTATCTTACTGGCACTCTGCGAAATTGCAGCGGACTACCCCTTTTTCAGTACTTAAGCGAACACTCTAGGAGCGAAATTGCCTGAATAACAATCAGTACAATTGCTCAATACCGAGTGCTATGTATTGGCACTAAAGTTTCAGTTACTACGAAAAACCAATAAAGCCGACCATCACAATAACGACTATAACTGGGGAGCTTGGAGTGCAGCGCAGACCATCCTACGAAGGGTTAAAAGCCCGTAGCAACCTGCTTGTATTCGTTATGCATGCCGTACCCCGCGAAGCTCAAATATACCGAACCAAAAGAGACCTACACTAATAGAAAACGACAAAATTAAATTCAAAATTAGTTTCTCTTTTTCCTCAACACCAGAAATCAACTGCCTGTTATCGTAGTAAGCTCCAACTATGTACTGGTCTTTATCGATCTTTGACGTGTAGTATTCCAGTTCTAGCTCATCCCCAACTTGAAGGTCGTCAAACATATCTTTAGAGGAGTTTGAATACTTGAACTCTAGGTCTTCAATGATAATGGTGTGTAGATAATCACCTTTTCCAATATATCTAGTTTTAATTCTTTCCAGCAAGCCAACCTGGGTAAAAACTCTTTCCCTCTGAGGAAAATTGCTGTAAAGGAAATATCCTGAGGCAAGTGCAAACACCGAAAGTACAAGTGCAGTATATCCAACCAATTTTGACTTACTATCTAATCGCTCAATCTTCATATACATAACGCTGAATGAATGGGCCGTGTTGCTGAGAAGCAGCGCTTTTAGCGGTCCAGCCCAAAGGGTGATTATTGCACGCTTTGTTAAGCATTTATTACGCCGTAACCGAGAATATTGCAACATAAACTAAAAGTAACTGACCTAGCCATGCAGGCCATTTTGAAAAATGAAGAAGCATGATGCCAGCGGCTGTTAATGACGACCCGAAGACAATACCATATAAAGCGTATAGTCCCTCGGCTACCCCGCATCCATCTGTAAATAGGAAGCAAGTATAACTATGGATATGCGCCAACACAGATACAAGAATTAGAATGAATCCTGCCACAATTTCAAATTTGGAAATAATTAATTTCATATTTGCCACAGCTTTATTGCCTAACCTTGTTAGCCACTTTTCAATTTTTCCTTCGAATGCTTATATATATGGTAAATGCTATATGCGATCATAAAAAACCATATAATGATGTTATCAAAGCGATCTTTGTAGAGCGCCCTTAATGCCATGGCAGAACAAATACCGACCATGACTGCATCAATGGTGAGCGATAAGGCTGCTATAGTTTTCTTCGCTTTGTCGCCGTGTGCAAATTGATATCTTTCTATCAGACGATTGATTAAAAGCGATGTTGTGTAAAAGCCTAAAAATATAATGGCGATATATCCAAGGAACACCCGCCCCTCTACAGAGATATTGGAAATCCCCTGCAAAAATAGAAAAGTAACGTAGGAAAAGATGGCCAGCATTATGAGCCTGCCACTTCCTCTTACAAATTCTTGTCTAGATATATTTTTCATGATCATCTGGCTAACGTTGCTAGCAAAGGCAGCCGAAGCGGAGCGTAGGCTGTCAAGCCCGGCCCAGAAGAGGTTGGGCGAGCTTGACTAGCCTGGTTATGGCTGGCGTGCTCAGAACTGACTACTAGCACTTTGCCAGCCATAGTTTGGCCGGCCGCTGCCCGATTAATACGAGGGAGGAATACATTACTTTCCCTACCCATTTCTTTCTTATTGGCACTCCACGAGTCGGCTGCGGAGTTTCTTTACCTAATGATCTAAAGTAGAGAAACTGGAACAATAATGCAAGCTATCAGCGGTGCATAACTTTGATTCCGGAACTCCAGAGCAGAGAGCCAAATATTTCTTGGCATGCACCATCTAAAAATTTCCCGCCGACATAACATTTATATACTAAGTATCTTTATCCTTAATTGGCACATAAGCTTTAAGGCTCCCATTATATTTCAGTTCTTCACCATTTCTTATATCAATAAACTTAGGCTTGATATTTTTAAATTGCTTCTCTCCTTTAAGGCATCCTCTGAACTGATTATCTTTACGCCGGATCTCAAGAATATAATCTGGAGCTTGATTTGCATACTCCATAGCCATACTCTTATACTTAACAGGATCGTTGGAATTATTGGCCCGTGCCATTCGTCGAGCTTCGATTATCACCTCTTTCGTTAGAATGCGTTCTAATCTTTTTCTGTCTTTTATTAGTTTCCCATCTACGTTTACAGGTTCAGAGAAGAAGCGATCATTACAATCATTAACCGCATCAATATATCGCTGATCACTTTTTGTAATTTCTCCAAATTCAGGATGACTGACGTACTCTATGGTATGAATATATTTATACGGGACCACCGTGCCACACCCATTTACAACGATCAAAGCTGTCAATATTAGAAACCTCTTATTCATATTTATCTTCACTATCTCTAAGAACGAAAATGTAAAATTTATATCGCAGTATCAATGACTGATATTTGGCTGCCCCATATTTCATAACATGACTCACACCCGCAGGTTATGAAATTCATTGAAGTGTCAAGCCCGAGAATAAATTAGTGCAAATATACAATCAGGGAAAACGATCCACGAAATCTGTAACGCCAACATAAAAGACGAGCGGTAGCGAGTCCAGCCCACGTTTTTTGTGGGCGATTTTTAATGTGATTGTTATGCATTTGTTTGCCCAACAATTACATATTGACCAGGTGAAACTTTTATAGGATCAGGAAAGCCTTTACCTAACACCCTTTTACCATCGCTATTTTTACCCAGCTGATTATCGAATCCAATATTTACTACTTTTTCGAAGTGATTGTATGAAGCCCAAACGACAGTATTGATATATTTAATTGAACCATCTTGCTCTCTATTAACCGATTTATAAAATGTAGAGCTGACAAAACCTTCTTGCTTGCTGAAATACGACACATACTCATCGCGAACTTGCTGAGCAGTAGCCTCCATACCATTTGGAACTACAATTGTATTTATAACGCTAACTTGTTGTTCCATGATCTATTTCCTGTACTGATGCATAACGCCGGAATAAAGGGCCGAAATGTAGCGGCGAAGCCGCAGAATGTAGGTCCAGCCACGAAGTGGCGCCTTTGATTGTTTTGGTACGCCCAGCATGGGCGTGAACTAATGGGGTGAAAGTCCCCTGTAGGAAGATCACCGTTTAATGGGTTCCATTAAATGCTAACTACTAGCGAATGGCAACTGCAATACCGTGAGGTCTTGTGGGGAGGAAGCCGCTAGCAAAGCTACGAGCTGACGGACAGAAACAGCATATAAGGCTTAGCCTGGAGGCGAGGTGGCCAAGGACACCGAAGCCATGTGATCTAACGGGTAGAGTAAATGATGCAGTTGTGTAGTGAAAGTTCACGTTCTTATCTGGGGAGATCTGTTCAACCTGCTGCTGTAAAGCTGTCAGCGTGGCCGCTGACTCATAAGTAGGCCCAGCCCGCTAGCCACCATCGCGGGGGTAACCAAAATTGGTGGAACACAGCAGCGCCTCGGCCAGTAATGGGCAAGGTGATTGAACAGAAGTCAGCCGACGGCATAGTAGCCTAATGCCAAGATTAATACCTTGGATACGGTGAAGACCTGAACCCAAACTCCACGAGTTAAAAGACAGGGCTAGCCTACCGATGTGTTGCCAGCCGGATATAAAATTGACGTAGCGCACTGCCATGACACTCAACTCAAATGAAAATCTGCTTGAAACCATCCTCAGCAAAGAAAATCTTAATGCTGCATGGAAACACGTGCGAAGCAACAAAGGTGCCGCAGGCATTGACGGGATTACTCCAAACAAAAAGCATAAGCCGCCAACCCTATTGGGCATGATTCATGGGTATCCTATTCGTGCTGCGCCGATCGATCCCCGTTCGCCCTGTGTGCTGAGAGCCCTGCACGCCAAAAATAGACAAAATACTCCGTACAATTGTGCTTTGATGCCTCTCTGGTGAGTATGGCTTTTTATTTTACCGATCTCTCTCTCCCATATGATTCATGGGTGTCCTATTTATTCTTTTTACAGGCCGTTTTTGGGAGGGGCGATTTAAGTCGCAGGCTTTGCTGGATGAAAAAGCCCTCGCCGCTTGCATGGCCTATGTAGACCTAAACCCTATCCGCGCTAATATTGCCAAAACGCCTGAAGACTCTGATCACACCTCTATTCAACTGCGTATTCGCTCTGCAATCACCACTGAGCAACCCAAAAGTTTACTACCGTTTGTGTGGGGGATGAGCGTTTAAATATGCCAAAAGGGTTACCTTTTCATCTGGGCCACTATTTGGAGTTGGTGGATTGGAGTGGTCGGCATCTAGATCCCAGAAAGCGCGGCACTATCGCTGAGAATACCCCTCCTATACTTGAGCGCCTGGGTATTTCACCTGAGCACTGGCTTTACCTCAACCGAAATTTTGAAAGCCGATTTAAAGGATTGGTAGGGTCGGTTGAAGCAGTACGGAAAGCCTGTAAATTATTGAATAAACACTGGGCTCAAGGTGTGCTTGATTACCAGAAGTTTCTCTCTTACCCCTCATCTCAACTAAATTGAATCATTTTTTATCCCACCGATCGATACCTGTTCGTCCTGTGTGCTGAAAGCTCTGGACACCAAAAATAGATAAAATACTTCGCATATTCGTGCTTCGATGCTCTTCTGGCGAGCATGGCTTTTTATTTTGCCGACTTCCCTCTCTCCCATATGATTCATGGGTGTCCTATTTGTGTTTTCACTATTTGTGTTTTATTTGTGTTCCCTGGCAGTTACCTGCGGCTCGTCCGGTAAAAGTTACTGGCGAAGCGCAAAAACTGAGGGTATTCATATTGCGCTCAATAATGAGTTCTTCGAAGAGATGGGTTTGATTTCATTGCGAGATCGTTGGGTAGAGATTCATTACGGATAGGGAACCGCCCATTGCGGACCCGCACGATGGGTGGTGTGGGGGCCGGTAGCTAGAAACTACCGGCTACCCGATTTATAACTTATTTTGAAAAAACGTAAATGTTTGATCCGCCGCCATCTCCTCCAATAGAACTTACTATCCAGCCCTCCGAAGCAACAACAGCATAAGTAGGGTATGTGACATTTGATGCATCTGATTTCTTAACACAGTGTGTAGCTGCCCCACTTACTAGCCAATTAAGTGGAGTTCTACAGATAAGTTGATCAGATACATTTGATATTGATGAGGCTTCTAGCACAGAGATTCTTGCATTCTGAGCATTACTTTCATTCACCAAAACATCGAAATTCTCATTTACCTCAGATGCCAATGCCTTTCCACCTGAAAAGAATTCATTAGGAATCTCGATTTCCTCGGCTATTGCTGAAAACGAAAATGTAATTATCATAAAGGTTAGATATTTGTGCATATTATTTTACTCCCAGTTACTACTATCCCAATTAGAATCTCCCCAAGCCATACTTTCCGGCTTGGCATTATCAGAATTATCACTGCCAGAACTGTCACAGGCTGAAATGATAAACGCTAAAATCATACTCACTAAGTACTTCATGACTCTCCTTTGGTAAAACGCCTCAAAAACCTGCAGCAGGAACGCAGCGAAGCGGAGTGTAAGCTGTCGGGCTCCGAAGGCGCGGTTAATTGATTTTTTAGTTGCTTAACTTCCAAGTGCCTCATAGGAGACCCAGGCTAGAACTATAACTAAGCACCCAAAAGTAAACCAGTGATAGTTTTTGGCTGCCTGTAGGTCAACTGCAACCATCGGGACGTATAAAAATTTAAGAATGCCGCTAGATATAACGAGTCTGTAGAAAAACAGTTTTAGAAAAAGCTGTCATTCCTCAGAATCCTTCAATTAAAATTTCGGTCTAAATTTAGCGATACCACCAAATTTCTTTCATTGTATTAAATTTAAGCGTCTTGATGCCCTTAATTTATACTCAATCAGTGGATGCTGCCATATCTCATCAACTTTTCAAAGTTATGTACCAAGCAGAACATCTGCCATTGTCCCTGAACCTTACTTTTTCCTCGTAGCGAGAAGCGATTCAATCGCTTGTTGGTACCAATGTTCCCGAACACTGGCTCGACAACAGACATTCGATGTCCATAAATGGTCTTGCCTTCGATACTATCAACCCGCTTTTTCATCCAGTCAGTGGCTGTCCGTCCGTTTGTCCAATAGCTGGCGCGCAGTGAACGACCTACATGCTCTCTGCCAGCCACCCCTTGGCTGGCCAATGCCCGATAAATTTATAGAGAAAAATACCATACTTTCCCCACCAATTAACTATCTGACTGGCGCTCCACAATAGGGCAGCTGGCTTGCAGAACTTGTTGGCTTAAAGCGAAGGTACTCGAACGAAACTATGGTGCTAGTTTGTAAGAAGAACTCTCTAGAGGATTATGTTTAGGCAGAGATTGGTGCTTGCGACCTTTATAACAGATCTAGATGCCCACCAAACAAAGTGTATAAGCCGCCAATCCTATTGGACATGATTCATGGGTGTCCTATTTTATTTATTTAAGCGATTAGTCGACGCTGGCAAACCTAAAAAGGTCGCTCTGATTGCTTGCATGAGAAAGCAGATTACGATTCTGAATACGATGGTGAAAAATAACACCTACTGGGATAAAAATATGGCTTAATAACTTGACGAACAACCATAGTCACTTGTTATGTGTATTTTACGTGTCATCTCTCAATCTATTTCTGCACAATTTAATGAAGTCGGTGTAATCTAAATCAGTTTCCTGATGCAAAGCCTTCTCGAAAATACAACAAAGATTCCATAGAGCGCGTTCTTCTGCCGGATCTTCGACGCTGAGCTTATCAGAATCACTAAACCGACGGGTTAGCTCGAATAGAACCCATGCTTCATCTTCGGTAAGTGTTATCTTAACGTCTTTACTCATGATCTCTACTTACACATAACGCCGCTAGCAAGGGCAGCCGAAGCAACGTGTAGGCTGTCCAGCCCAGCCCCGAAGGGGTTGGGCGAGCTTGCCTAGCCTGGTTATGGCTGGCGCGCTCGGGACCGACTACTAGCACTTTGCCAGCCATAGTTTGGCTGGCCGCTGCCCAATATTTACGAGGGAAGAATACCGCACTTTCCCTAACCAATTCCTATCTTACTGGCAATCCGCGAAATTGCAGCGGACTGCCTCTTTTTACAACACCCGAGCGAACACTCTTGGAGCGAAACTGCCTGAATAGCAATCAGCAAAATTGCTCAATACCAGATGCTATTTAGTGGCACGAAACCTTCAGTTACCACGAAAAATCAATAAAACCGACCGCCACAATAACGCCTTTGTAACGGGCCGTGTTGTGGCGAAGCCACGCTTTTAGCGGTCCAGCCCGAAGGGCGATCGTTGACAAACTTGGTACGCCCAGCATGGGCGTGAACTAATGGGGTGAAAGTCCCCTGTAGGAAGATCACCGTTTAATGGGTTCCATTAAATGCTAACTACTAGCGAATGGCAACTGCAATACCGTGAGGTCTGGTGGGGAGGAAGCCGTGAGCAAGACTACGATCTGACGGACAGAAACATCATATAAGGCTTAGCCTGGAGGCGAGGTGGCCAAGAACACCGAAGCCATGTGATCTAACGGGTAGAGTAAATGATGCAGTTGTGTAGTGAAAGTTCACTTTCTTATCTGGGGAGATCTTTTCAACCTGCTGCTGTAAAGCTGTCAGCGTGGCCGCTGACTTATAAGTAGGCCCAGCCCGCTAGCCACCATCGCGGGGGTAAACAAAATTGGTGGAACACAGCGGCGCCTTGGTCAGTAATGATCAAGGTGATTAAACAGAAGTCAGCCGACGGCATAGTAGCCAAATGCCAAGATTAATACCTTGGATACGGTGAAGGCCTCAACCCAAAATCCACGAGTTAAAAGACAGGGCTAGCCTACTGATATGTTGCCAGCCGGATATAAAATTGACGTAGCGCACTGCCATGACACTCAACTCAAATGAAAATCTGCTTGAAGCCATCCTCAGCAAAGAAAATCTTAATGCTGCATGGAAACACGTGCGAAGCAACAAAGGTGCCGCAGGCATTGACGGGATTACTGTCGATAATTTTGTGCAGCACTTCAAGGCAGTTGGCGACGACCTCATCGAGACTATTCGACAGGGTCATTACCAGCCGCTTCCCGTCAGGCGCGTCTACATTCGCAAGCCAGATGGTGGCCAGCGTGGGCTCGGGATACCTACGATCTTTGATCGTGTTATTCAGCAGGCTATCGCCCAAATCATCGGTCCCAGTTTCGATAAAACCTTTTCGGAGTTCAGTTATGGATTCCGCCCAAAGCGATCACAGCATCATGCGGTGAAAAAGCTGCGAAAGTATATCGAGGGAGGGAAACGAATAGCACTGGATGTCGATTTATCTAAATTCTTCGATCGGGTAAATCATGATTTCCTCATGAGTTTACTTGGCCAAAGAATCAGCGATAAGCGCTTACTCAAACTGATCGCAAGCTACTTGCGTGCAGGAAGAGTAGAAGATGGATGCTGGAAAGCCTGTCATGAGGGGGTGCCACAAGGTGGCCCTTTATCGCCGCTGCTGTCTAATATTGTACTCGACCTGCTCGACAAAGAGCTGGAAAAACGCCAACACAATTTCGTCCGCTATGCGGACGATTTCGTAATTGTCGTTTCCTCTAAACGCTCAGGTGAGCGGGTTATGACGAGCATTAAACGCTTTGTTGAGCTCAAACTTAAGCTCAAAGTTAACGATGCTAAAAGCCAAGTAGTCCCCGTTAGTCGTTGTAAGTTTCTGGGTTTTTCTTTCCGTGGAGCAAAGCTTGTCTGGCATGATAAGTCACTGCGCCAATTTAAATACCACGTCCGTCAGATTACAGGACGATCCCGTGGCATTTCGATGGAAAAGAAACTGAAAGAACTTACCGTATACCTCCGTGGCTGGATCAACTATTTTGGAATAGCGCAAGGCTATCAAAAATGTATTGATCTAGACTGCTGGATACGGCGGCGATTAAGAATGAGCTATTGGAAGAATTGGCGCAGAGTGAGAACGAAAGTTAGAAATTTACTGCGTATGGGTGTGAGTGAATCTCTGTCAGTTACCTGCGGCTCGTCCGGTAAAAGTTACTGGCGAAGCGCAAAAACTGAGGGTATTCATATTGCGCTCAATAATGAGTTCTTCGAAGGGATGGGTTTGATTTCATTGCGAGATCGTTGGGTAGAGATTCATTACGGATAGGGAACCGCCCATTGCGGACCCGTACGATGGGTGGTGTGGGGGCCGGTAGCTAGAAACTACCGGCTACCCGATTTAAGAGTACGCTTCTTATAAGATGAGATCAGCAAACGCATTAATAACACGATAAGGACCGTCAATACGCCGGCATCCGCTCGGACCTTCATGAGATTTCATGTATTTAGCACACTCTTCACTGGAGTCATACTCGCCGAGAACCCTGGGGCTCTCTAGATTTCGGTAATGAATCCATGTCTCCTCGTCACCTGACATGTAATCCCAAACTGAAGCTACAACTGCAAATAAAAGTGCGGAAGCAAAAATGATCAGGGTTATTTTTTTATTGAGGGCTTGCATCATACCGTACTCTTAACGCTGAGCTAACCGGCAGCCAGTGCGAAGCACGCTTTTGGCTGTCCGACGGAGGCCGCTTGCGGCCGGAGTGTAGTTGAGCGTTTTGGTACGCCCAGCATGGGCGTGAACTAATGGGGTGAAAGTCCCCTGTAGGAAGATCACCGTTTAATGGATTCCATTAAATGCTAACTACTAGCGAATGGCAACTGCAACACCGTGAGGTTTTGTGGGGAGGAAGCCGCTAGCAAAACTACGAGCTGACGGACAGAAACATCATATAAGGCTTAGCCTGGAGGCGAGGTAGCCAAGCACACCGAAGCCATGTGATCTAACGGGTAGAGTAAATGATGCAGTTGTGTAGTGAAAGTTCACGTTCTTATCTGGGGAGATCTGTTTAGCTTGCTCCTGTGAAGCTGTCAGCGTGGCCGCTGACTCATAATTAGGCCCAACCCGCTAGCCACCATCGCGGGTATAGACAAAAATGGTGGGACACAGAAGCGCTTCGGTCAGCAATGATCAAGGTGATTAAACAGAAGTCAGCCGAGGGCATAGTAGCCAAATGCCAAGTTTAATACCTTGGACAGGGTGAAGGCCTGAACCCAAAATCCACGAGTTAAAAGACAGGGCTAGCCTACTGATATGTTGCCAGCCGGATATAAAATTGACGTAGCGCACTGCCATGACACTCAACTCAAATGAAAATCTGCTTGAAGCCATCCTCAGCAAAGAAAATCTTAATGCTGCATGGAAACACGTGCGAAGCAACAAAGGTGCCGCAGGCATTGACGGGATTACTGTCGATAATTTTGTGCAGCACTTCAAGACAGTTGGCGACGACCTCATCGAGACCATTCGACAGGGTCATTACCAGCCGCTTCCCGTCAGGCGCGTCTACATTCGCAAGCCAGATGGTGGCCAGCGTGGTCTCGGGATACCTACGATCTTTGATCGTGTTATTCAGCAGGCTATCGCCCAAATCATCGGTCCCAGTTTCGATAAAACCTTTTCGGAGTTCAGCTATGGATTCCGCCCAAAGCGATCACAGCATCATGCGGTGAAAAAGCTGCGAAAGTATATCGAGGGAGGGAAACGAATAGCAGTGGATGTCGATTTATCCAAATTCTTCGACCGGGTAAATCATGATTTACTCATGAGTTTACTTGGCCAAAGAATCAGCGATAAGCGTTTACTCAAACTGATCGCAAGCTACTTGCGCGTAGGCTGGGTAGAAGATGGATGTTGGCAAGCGTGTTATGAGGGGGTGCCGCAAGGTGGCCCTTTATCGCCGCTGCTATCCAATATTGTACTCGATCTGCTCGACAAAGAGCTGGAAAAACGCCGACACAATTTCGTCCGCTATGCGGACGATTTCGTGATTGTCGTTTCCTCTAAACGCTCAGGTGAACGGGTTATGGCCAGCATCAAACGCTTTGTTGAGCGCAAGCTTAAACTCAAAGTTAACGATACTAAAAGCCAAGTAGTCCCCGTTAGCCGGTGTAAGTTTCTGGGGTTTTCTTTCCGTGGAGCAAAGCTTGTCTGGCATGATAAGTCGCTGCGCCAATTTAAATATCACGTCCGTCAGATTACAGGGCGATCCCGTGGTATTTCGATGGAGAAGAAAATGAAAGAACTTACCGTATACCTCCGTGGTTGGATCAACTATTTTGGGATAGCGCAAGGCTATCAAAAATGTATAGATCTAGACTGCTGGATACGACGGCGATTAAGAATGAGCTATTGGAAGAATTGGCGCAGAGTGAGAACGAAAGTTCGAAATTTACTGCGTATGGGTGTGAGTGAATCGCTGTCAGTTACCTGCGGCTCGTCCGGTAAAAGTTACTGGCGAAGCGCAAAAACTGAGGGTATTCATATTGCGCTCAATAATGAGTTCTTCGAAGAGATGGGTTTGATTTCATTGCGAGATCGTTGGGTAGAGATTCATTACGGATAGGGAACCGCCCATTACGGACCCGCACGATGGGTGGTGTGGGGCCGGTAGCTAGAAACTACCGGCTACCCGATTATGGTTGTTCTTGCCCGATTCTGATGTTGAAAATCCTTTTCGTTAACGGGTAAATTGAGACCCACCTTCGGCGGCCACCGAAGGCCTTGTTTATCACAGTTCGCTGCTTGGCTGGTTCGTAAAAGACCGATAACAAGTATGAACGTGATAAGCACTCACTAGGCATAACTCGGATAGTCATGTGGGCCTCGAGCCCGAATAGCAAGGCGGAGATAGCTTATCTTATGGAACCTCAAGAGATCAATGTCGGTATCGATACCAGCAGTAAACAACTCGATATTTATGTGAGACCTACTGGCCAGTTCTTTAGTGTTGCCAATGATAAAAATGGCATTAAAGATGCCATTAAACAACTACAACCTCTTAAACCTCAAAGAGTATTAATAGAGTCTACGGGAAGGCTCGAGTTAGAGTTTGTTTGCGCCGCCGACAAAGCCGGATTACCTATTGTTGTTTGCAATCCTTCGCAGATAAGGAGCTTCGCTAAATCTGCAGGGCGCCTCGCCAAAACTGACAAGCTAGATGCAATGGATATTGCACATTTTGGTGAGGCCATGAAGCCAGGGCTGTCGGTGCTAAAACCAGAAAAGCTTAGGGAGATCAGTGACTTACTGGCTGTAAGAAGTCAGTGTTTAGAGATGAGTACAATGCAAAAGAATCGGCTTCAGAGGATGCCGAAATCAGTACACAAACCTATCCAGACCATTCTAAACACCATCAAGAAAGAGTTACAAGGTATCGACAAGCAACTGGAAAAACTGGTTAACAGTGTGTCCGAGTGGCGGCAAAGGCGTGACCTATTGTTGAGTGCCAAAGGGGTCGGAAATGTATTGGCCTATACGTTAATGAGTGAACTTCCTGAGCTAGGACAATTGAACCGTAAAGAAATCGCTGCACTTGTCGGTATCGCCCCGATGAACCGTGATAGCGGCAACTTCCAGGGCAAACGATATATTCGAGGTGGAAGGCATCGCGTACGCACGGTTCTTTTTGTTTCCATCATGTCGGTCATACAACATCATCCCAAACTAAAGCCCATGTATAAGCGATTAGTCGACGCTGGCAAACCTAAAAAGGTTGCTCTGGTTGCCTGCATGAGAAAGCAGATTACGATCCTGAATACAATGGTGAAAAACAACACCTACTGGGATGAAAGTATGGCTTAAAAACTTGACGAGTAACCATAGTCACTTGTTATGCATTCGATTTAATCCCATATAAACGTGAACAATCCTTCCAGAAAGAATTAACGAAGCCAGGTTCATTATCAAAGTAACTTTCGAAGAAGTAGTTATGAAACCATGCCATTGGGTAAGCGTAAAGCTCTCCATCGTCGCCTAGCTCACGCACCCAAAAATCGGGCGTTCTTGAATCCACGATATCAAACTGCTCAGGCTCATATAAATAAGGTTCTCCTTCATCACAAATAATTCGATAGGAATCACCTTCTATACCAAGAACGACATACTCTTTATCGACGGTCATATTATCCGCTTGATCGTCTAACTTCTTCTTAAACTTAACTCTCATAGTGATGATGCATAACGCCCGCAGCATGCGCGGCTTTGAAATGAAGGCGAAGCCGAAATGGAAAAGCCGTCGCTGTGCCTGCGATTGTTATGTAGCGGCCTATCCATCAGCTTGTGACCTTGGTCAGATATAGAGTTGTAGTCACTAACTATTGTCTGAACTTCTCGATTTACCATACACCAGACCCAAGTAAGCTACCGGCCAAATGAGGGGACCAATAATGTACCCTTTCAAGATAAGCGTGTAGTTGGTTTTTTCCTTTATCCAATCACCAAATAGGGCAAAGAACAAGGCAATTGCCATAAAACTTAAAAAGTACATCAGGAAAGCTTTTACTACTGGATGTACGGATTTAATCTGCATTGAAAGGTCCTAGACACATAACGCCCCGCACAAGGGCAGACAAATAAGCGCAGCGTTTTGGCTGTCCCAGCGACCGAAGGGAGCGATTGCTGCGGTTTGTTATAAATCATTTGTAGAAACTGTAGCACCACAATGTATGCAACTTACCCTACCTGTAAACCAGTGAAACACAACGGACGACCAGCTTTTGTGTATAGAGGCAGGATGAACCCCATGCATACCCTGAATGGTTAAACACTTGTTGCAATTCGGGCAACGCACCCAAAACGCCAATACAAAATGAATAATTGCAAACAAGAAAAAACCGCCAAAGATCAAATAGTAGATGGGCATCTCATAAGTAACATCGAAGTAACCAAGAACAAAGGATGCAATCATACCCCCAAGAAACAACCAAGTAATATATGTGGCTATTGCATTCAGCTTTCCGAGCACAAAACTCTCCAAGATTTATAACAGTTATATAGTAATCATTCTGATCACTATTATCCTGATTACTATCCTGGAATCAATCTTACGCCTTGGCTAAAAAATGTTATTCAAATCAAAAGATTACTAGCTTTTATGTCAGTCGTACCAATTGTAAAAATGATCACTTTGACTACTATCCCCAAAAAAGACTACCTTTGTAACTCATTGTATTTCATCAAGTTTTTTCCTGATAAAGCTATTCTTCAAAAATAACAGTCAAGATGATCAAAAATATCTCTGTATGCCCATTAATTGTTAGCGACCGTTAGTGCAGATAGGGCTGGAATTGAGCAACAGCTATGGCCTGGGTATTTCAAATGTATAGAGCCGCTGAATAATTTCATGATACTTCTGGCTAACCGGGCGTTTCACAATCAAGACGCGGTTCGACGCAAATGTCTGCACCGTTACAACGTCGTGGTTCAGGTTGCTAATAACTCTACAAGCGTCGAAGGGTGTGTCTTGAAGGCGATAGCTGCTGCATTACGGTGTTTGCAAAGAATTAGGTCCATTTGCGGCGAGTTGCGCTTACTGCTTGTAGCTTTCAAGGTGCGCAAAGAATGGGTGACTCCGTTGAGATTGCCTTGAGCATTTACGTTTCAGGGTTTGTATCAATTAACGTTCTTGATGGAGAGTAGGGCTATTCCGGGGCTGTTTAATCCACTTATGAATACCTCCCTGGAGTGGTCAAAAGCCTCGGTTTTATCAATTTACTTAAAGAATAATCTTTAGTTGAGACTTATCGGCCGAGGGGCTTTTTGCGTAAGGTATTCAAGAGCATCTAATTGGTTTCACTCTTTCAGGCCGCGGCTGCCTGACTTATAAGTCTATAACTCAAAATGGCCAGTTCCGTTTATGACTAGTTCCGATACCGTCCAATCCATACACTGGTAGTCAGAAACGAGAGAGACTTATGAAGATTGATGCAGCAGTTTGCTCCAGTGCGCGATTGGCCCGAGACCGGCGCTTTGATGGGCGCTTCTATACCGCAGTGAAAACAACCGGCATTTTCTGCCGCCCGATCTGTCCCGCTCGGCCTCCGCTGGAGCGCAATGTTACTTATTTTGAGACTGCTGCCGAGGCGGCCAATGCGGGCTTTAGGCCCTGCCTGCGCTGTCGCCCCGATTCTGCGCCGGGCAGCCCAGCTTGGGGATTGGTGTCGACCACCGTGCAGCGCGCTTTAAAACTGATGCGCAGTGAGCGCGAGCCTCAATCTGTAGAGCGATTGGCAGAGCGTCTCGGGGTCAGCAGCCGTTATTTACGCCGTCTGTTCTCTGAGCACCTGGGGGTAAGCCCCTTAGCGGTCTGGCAAACCGAGCGGGCACTGTTTGCTTTTCGTTTACTGCGAGATACGGACCTGCCTATTGCTGAAATCGCTTACGAGTCTGGTTTTAACAGCTTGAGACGCTTTAACGGCGTATTCAAACAGATCTATCAGCGCACCCCATCCGAGGTGCGCAGGGAGGCGCACGCAGAGCGCGCGGAGAAGGCGAGTGCGACTCGGGTGCGGTTGTACCTGGATTACCGCCCGCCATTAGATTGGCAACAACTCCTGGCTTTCTTGGGAACTCGCGCTTTGGCGGGGGTAGAGCAGGTGGAGGGGGAGGTCTATTCACGCAGTTTCGAACTGGATGCCTGTCGCGGCGTGATGGAGGTTTCCCATGATCCGGAACGAAATCGCCTGGTGGTGGAAGTTTTTGGTCAGGAAGGTGGGGCAGGGTTATATCTACTGAACCAGCGCCTGCGCCGGCTGTTTGATCTGGATGCGGATATTGAGGAGATCCAGACAGTATTAAATGAAGATCCACTGCTGGCGGATCAGTTGGCGAAGAATCCGGGCCTGCGCTTGCCCGGTGCCTGGGACCCATTCGAATATGCACTGCGGGCGATTCTCGGTCAGCAGATCAGTGTCGCGGCGGCGACCACTATTGCCGGACGTATCGTGGCCCGCTACGGGGAGTCGTTTGTGGACGATGCTGGCAGAGAGCGGTTTTTATTCCCAACGGTGGAGCGTCTCGCTGAGGCGGACTTTGCCGATCTGGGCTTGACCCGGGCTCGGGTGAAAACCCTACAGGAGTTTGTCGCCGCAACTTTGGATGGCCGTGTGAGTTTTGCCGATCAGTCCCTGGAGGACTGGTGCAGCCAAGCAACGGCACTGCCGGGTATTGGCGATTGGACGGCGCATTATATTGCTATGCGGGGCCTGTCGATGCCGGATGCTTTCCCCGCGTCGGATTTGGGTATTCTGCAAGCCTTGGGCAGTGATGGTGAAAAGGCAAAACCCAAGCAGGCCCTGGAGCGGGCAGAGCAGTGGCGGCCCTGGCGGGCATATGGAGCCATTTTGTTGTGGCAGTCCCTGAAATCTGGAGAGAAAAAATGATTGTCTATGAGAGTTACACCACGGAATTGGGGGATGTTGCCATCGCGGCCTGCGAGCAAGAGGGAGAGGGTCTCTCCCGAGGTATAGTTGCACTCCAGTTTTATGACGATGAACGACCATTGCGTTTGGGGGCCGGTTGGCAGCGGGGCGCCTCGGAGCTGACAGATTTGGCCGCCCAGCAGTTGCGGGAATATATCGCCGGCCAGCGCAAAAGCTTTGATTTGCCTCTGGCGCCAAAGGGTACTGAATTTCAGTGCCGAGTTTGGGATGCGCTGTTGCAAATTCCCTTTGGCGAAACCCGCAGTTACAGCCAGCAAGCCCGGTGGCTGGGCCAGCCACGGGCTATTCGCGCAGTGGCGCGGGCCAATGGTGCGAACCCGATTGCCATCGTTATTCCCTGCCACCGTGTAATCGGAGCTAATGGCAGCCTTACCGGCTACGCCGGCGGCCTGTCTTTGAAAGCGCGCTTGCTCACTCTTGAGGGTGCCAACTTTGTTCAGCAGGGCGAGCTGCTCTAGCGGGTAATATTGGGAAAAGCGCAATCATCTCTCCCTAGCCACGGCCTCTTTGGCGCGAGATAATAAGCGGTTCATAATCATATCGAGCCGGAGGCCAAATGCTGTACAGATTGGGGGATAAACAGCCACAACTGGAAGGTGAGGGCCACTATATTGCGCCCGGTGCCCATGTGATTGGAGATGTGCGTATGCTTGCGCACAGCTCCGTATGGTTTAACGCAGTGGTGCGCGGTGACTGTGCGCCGATCACTATCGGTGAATACAGCAACGTACAGGATGGCTCGGTATTGCATGCCGATGTGGGTGTGCCATTAACCATCGGCACCGGTGTCACCGTAGGCCATAAAGTGATGCTGCACGGCTGTGACATTGGTGATTACAGCCTGATTGGTATCAATGCCGTGATCTTAAACCGGGCCAAAATCGGCAAGTGCTGTATCATTGGCGCCAATGCGCTGGTGACCGAGGGCACAGAAATCCCCGATTACTCTATGGTGCTGGGCTCTCCCGGCAAGGTAGTAAAATCTCTCGATCCCGCCACCTACGAGCTGCTCAAAGCCAGCAGCGATCACTATGCGGCCAACGGCAAACATTTCGCCAGTGAACTGGTCCCGCTTGAGGCTAAAGATGTCTGAACAACCGGTAAAAACCGTGGAGCCGAAAGAGCGCCCGGTGAAATCCCCCTGTATCTCCGTATGTGCCCTGAATGAGCAGGACCTGTGCGAGGGCTGTTTTCGCAGTGGTAACGAAATCAGCCGTTGGGGCTCCATGAACAATGATGAGCGCCGTGCAGTGTTAAAGCTCTGCACCGAGCGCGCGCGGCAAATGGGCCGAATCTGGTAAACAATCGATAGCGCTTTGTCGGGGCCGGGCCTCGCAGGGCCCGGAACTAAATGCGACTATGACCCAACCCTTTGTCCACCTAAGAATTCACTCAGAATTTTCCCTGATCGATGGCCTGGTAAGAATCAAGCCGGCCATCGCCCGCGCCCAGGAGCTGGAAATGCCAGCCCTGGCGATTACCGACCAGTGCAACCTCTACGGGCAGATTAAATTCTACCGGGCCTGTTTGGGCTCCGGTATCAAGCCGATTACCGCAGCGGATTTTTGGCTCAGCGAAGGCGGCGAGGGCAAGCCCACGCTGATCACGCTCTATGCGATGAACGCCGATGGCTACCGCAATATTACCGAGCTGATTTCCCGCGCCTGGATGGAAGGCCAGTACCACGGTAACGCCTATATCAAGCGCGAATGGGTTAAGGAGTACAGCGAAGGGGTGCTGATGCTGTCCGGTGCCAAGTACGGCGATGTGGGCCGTGCCCTGGTAGCGGGGCGCCGCGCCCAAGCAGAGGAGCTGGCACGGGAGTGGGCGGAGTTATTTCCCGGCCGCTACTACCTGGAGTTACAGCGCACCGGTCGCGCCGGCGATGAGGACTACCTGCACTCGGCGGTGAAGTTGGCCCAGAACCTGAACTTGCCAGTGGTAGCCACTAATGACGTGCGCTTTATGGACGAGAGCGAGTTCGAGGCCCACGAGGTGCGCGTTTGTATCCACGAAGGCCGCGCCCTCGATGACCCTCGCCGCGAACGCCGCTATTCCGCGCAGCAGTATTTCCGCACACCGGAAGAGATGTGGGAGCTGTTTAGCGATATCCCCGAAGCCCTGGAAAACACTGTGGAGATCGCCAAGCGCTGCTCTGCACCGATCCAGTTGGGTAAATACTTCCTGCCGGAATATCCGATTCCCGAGGGCATGACCGAAGACCAGTTCTTCGAAAAGGTCTCCTATGAAGGTATGGAGCGGCGCCTCGCCACCATCCTCGACAAGTCCGCTGCGGACTATGCCGAGCGCCGCCAGATCTACGAAGACCGCCTGCGCTTTGAGCTGGATATCATTATCCAGATGGGATTCCCCGGTTACTTCCTGATCGTAATGGACTTTATCCAGTGGGCCAAAGACCACGATATCCCGGTGGGCCCGGGGCGGGGTTCCGGTGCCGGTTCCCTTGTGGCCTACTCGCTGGACATTACCGATCTGGACCCACTGCAATACGATCTGCTGTTCGAACGATTCCTGAACCCGGAGCGGGTGTCGATGCCTGACTTCGATATCGACTTCTGTATGGAGAAGCGCGACCGGGTAATTGGCTACGTTGCGGATAACTATGGCCGCCAAGCGGTTAGTCAGATTATTACCTTCGGAACCATGGCCGCGAAGGCGGTGGTGCGGGACGTGGCGCGGGTACAGGGCAAGTCCTACGGCCTCGCCGACAAGCTGTCCAAAATGATTCCCCCCGATGTGGGCATGACCCTGCAAAAGGCCTTCGACCAGGAAGAGATCCTGCGGGAATTTCTCGACCACGACGATGAGGGCCAGGAAATCTGGGAGATGGCCCTGCAACTCGAAGGGGTCTCCCGTAACGTGGGTAAGCACGCCGGTGGTGTGGTTATTGCCCCCACCAAGCTCACCGATTTTGCGCCGCTCTACTGTGACGAGACTGGCGCGGGTCTGGTAACCCAGTTTGATAAAAACGATGTGGAAGATGCGGGTCTGGTGAAGTTCGACTTCCTCGGCCTGCGGACGCTGACCATCATCGACTGGGCCAAGCGCATGGTGGACGAGACCCGTGCGCGAGAGGGTGAGGAACCCCTGGATATTGCCGCGCTGCCGCTGGACGATGAAGAAACCTTCAAAATGCTCAAAAGGGCAGAGACCACGGCGGTATTCCAGCTGGAATCCCGGGGTATGAAGGACCTGATCAAGCGCCTACAGCCGGACAACCTGGAAGATATGATCGCCCTGGTGGCCCTGTTCCGTCCGGGTCCGCTGCAATCGGGCATGGTTGATGACTTTATTAACCGTAAGCACGGTCGCGCCCAGGTGGCCTACCCGGATGCCAAATACCAGCACGAGAAACTGCAACCGATCCTGGAGCCCACTTACGGGGTTATTGTTTACCAGGAACAGGTTATGCAGATTGCCCAGGAGTTGGCGGGCTATACCCTCGGTGGCGCCGACCTGTTGCGCCGGGCGATGGGCAAAAAGAAACCGGAGGAAATGGCCAAACAGAGGGCCACTTTTGAAAATGGGGCAAAAGAGCAAGGAATTGACCCCGAACTTGCGATTAAGATCTTCGACCTGGTAGAGAAGTTCGCAGGCTATGGTTTTAACAAATCGCACTCTGCGGCTTACGCACTGGTGTCATACCAGACCGCTTGGCTGAAAGCGCACTATCCCGCCCAGTTTATGGCGGCGACCATGTCTTCGGATATGGATAAGACCGATAAGGTGGTGACCTTTATCGAAGAGTGCCGAGCCATGGAGCTGGTGCTGGTGCCGCCGGATGTGAATCTGGGCAGCTTCCAGTTCTCGGTGGATATCGACAATCGCATTATCTACGGTCTCGGTGCGATTAAGGGCCTGGGTGAAGGTCCGATTGAAAATATTATTGCGGCGCGGGAAGAGGGCGGTCCTTTTACCGATTTGTTCGACTTCTGTTCGCGGGTTGACCCACGCAAGGTGAACAAGCGCGCGCTGGAGGCGCTGGTGCGCTCAGGGGCACTGGACAGCATAGGCCCGGATACCAATGGTGCCGACGGATTGGATTACTCCCGTGCAGTGCTGTTTAACGCGCTGGATGAAGCGGTAAAAGCGGCGGAACAGCAAAAGGCCAATGCCAATGCGGGCATGATGGACCTGTTTGGCGAAGTGGTGCCCCAGGCATCCGAAGGCGATGTGTACGAGGATTTCCGCCGCACACGCTGCTGGAGTATCCGCGAGCGCCTGGAAGGTGAAAAGAATACCCTGGGTCTGTATCTCACCGGGCACCCGATTGACGAGTATGCCGGTGAGTTACAACACCTGGTGAAGGCGCGAATCGCCGATTTGAAACCCGGCCGGGAATCGCAAAAAGTTGCGGGCCTGGTTGTGGCGATGCGGGTAATGAAAACAAAACGCGGTGATTCCATGGCTATTGTCACCCTGGATGACCGCAGTGGCCGTATTGAAGCGGCCATGTTCAGCGAAGCCTTTGGCGAACACAGGGATAAGTTGGCCAAAGATGCATTGCTGGTATTGGATGGACCGGTTGCCACTGACGATTACAGTGGCGGCCTGAAGATGACAGTAAACAGCGTTTCCACGCTCGATGAGTTGCGCCAGAGCCGGGTGACCGGGGTGCGCTTGCGAGTGGATAGCGGCAGTGTGGCACCGGGGCTGGCCAAGCGGCTGGCCGCTTGCCTGCAACCCTATACCGGTGGTCAGTGCGGGGTCAGCCTTGAGGTTTCCCGCCATGATGCCCGGGGTTTGTACCGATTGCCGCCGCAGTGGAACGTGGAACCAAACGACCAGATGGTCCAGTCCCTCAGGGAACTGTTGGGACGTGAGCAGGTGGCGCTTCAATACGCACAACGGCGTTAAAATCTACCGGGCTCGACTGGCTGGTTCTGTACAGTTAAGCTATGCCGCTGTGATAGCCCGGTGGTAACAAAAAGAGTTAAAGGCGCAGATTTCATGAATTTTAATTTTCTCGAGTTTGAGCAGCCAATTGCAGAGCTGGAAGGCAAGATAAAAGAGCTGCAGCTTGTGGGTGATGACAACGAGCTGAATATCGCCGATGAAGTTACCCGGTTGCGGGAGAAGAGTAGAACTTTGACCGAGTCCATCTACTCCGACCTGAGCCCGTGGCAGGTCGTACAGGTAGCCCGCCATCCGCAACGTCCCTATTCAAAAGACTATATCGAGCGTTTGTTTACCGATTGGGATGAGCTGCACGGCGACCGCCACTTTGGTGATGACAAGGCGATTATCGCCGGTATCGCGCGCTTAAATGGCAAGCCGGTAGCGGTGATTGGTGAAGAGAAAGGCCGCTCTGTAAACGAGAAGGTTGCGCGTAACTTTGGTATGCCGAAGCCGGAGGGTTACCGCAAAGCCCTGCGTGTTATGGAAATGGCCGAGCGCTTTAAAATGCCGGTGCTGACCCTGATCGACACCCCGGGAGCCTATCCGGGTATCGACAGTGAAGAGCGCGGTATCAGTGAAGCCATCGCCCAGAACCTGGCAGTGATGTCCCGCCTGCGCACGCCGATTATTTGTACCGTGATTGGTGAAGGTTCCTCCGGTGGTGCACTGGCGATCGGTGTGGGTGACCAGCTGAACATGCTGCAATACTCCACCTACTTTGTGATTTCCCCTGAGGGTTGCGCCAACATTATCTGGAAAACGGTCGAGAAAGCGCCTTTGGCCGCTGAGGCGATGGGGGTGACTTCCAGCGTGTTGGAAGAGTTGGGTATTGTGGATGAAACCATCCCCGAGCCCCTCGGTGGTGCTCACCGCGATCCGGATGCAATGGCCACTAGCCTCAAAGAGCGTCTCAGCGAGCAGCTGGATCAGCTGAGCAGTATCCCCATTGATGAGCTGCTGGAGAAGCGCTATCAGCGCCTGATGAGCTACGGCAATATCGTTTCCTAAGCTATTTTTTTGCTTTAGGGAGTTGTTCAGAGGCTCCCTAGATCCTTCCCCTGCCGCGCCAAGAGTATAAACTTATTGCCCTTGTGCGCGGTTGGTGCTTCCTTCCTGACGCCTGCTTTCCCTTCTCATAGATACTTGCGGCTGTGTGTTATTTTTGTGTGGCCGAGCTCTCCCTTCGTCGCTTCTTTTCTGAAAAATCTATTATTTACCGGGCTTCCTTAGGTAATAGCTGTCGACATAGATAGGTTATTAAACCCTCGGGAAGCCTGAAAAGAGAAATAAAGTACTACAAACAGTGTGATCTACTCTTGTGAGCGGAGCCGTTGAGGGAGAGGCTCTATTGGCTGGTAGCAGACAGTCTGGAGCTTGGCGGCCGCTGTATGTCCACGCTGCCCCCATTTTGAACCCCCTTATCGAAAAGGCCTCTGAGACGGCGCTGCCTCCATGATAGAAAGTACCAACAATAAAGATTGGTGCAAAAGGCACAGGTTTGCCCGGCTGAAAATATCGACCGGTGAAGCCTGTGAGCTGAAGTCTCAGGATTAATAATTATGGCAATAATGCAGAGTAATACAGCAACGGATGCTGCGCAGATACCGACGGGTGACCAGTCGGGGCACAGGTTTGCCCTGGTGGCGCTGACCTCACTATTTTTTATGTGGGGCTTTATCACCTGCCTGAATGATATTTTGATTCCCTACTTGAAAGGGATTTTCGAGCTGAACTATGCCCAGGCAATGCTGGTGCAGTTCTGCTTTTTTGGTGCTTATTTCCTGGTTTCCCTGCCTGCCGGTGCCCTGGTCAGTAAAATTGGTTATCAGAAAGGGATTGTGACCGGCTTAAGTATTTCGGTAGTTGGCTGTTTGCTGTTTATCCCCGCTGAAAGAATGGAAGTTTATGCATTGTTCCTCGGTGCTCTGTTTATTCTGGCTTCCGGTATTACTATTTTACAGGTTTCCGCCAACCCTTATGTGACAGCACTGGGCGATGAGCGCACGGCGCCCAGCCGCCTGACCCTGACCCAAGGCTTTAACTCTCTGGGCACCACTATCGCCCCTCAATTTGGTGCATTGCTGATTTTACCCGCTGCCGGTGTTGCAGCGGGTGCTGCCAGCGCTGCTGTTATTGAAGTACCTTACCTGATCCTGGCCTCCGCGCTGGCGATCCTGGCTATTGTTTTCGCATTTTTGAATTTGCCGGCAATTGTCAGTAGTGCAACTTCTGAGTCTGTTTCCAATACTGAAGCCGCTTCCGCCTGGAGCTACCGTCACTTGGTGTTGGGCGCGATCGCTATTTTTGTCTACGTGGGTGCCGAAGTCTCTATCGGTAGCTTCCTGGTGAACTTTATCGCTGAGGATTCCATTGCCGGTTTGGAAGAGTCTGAAGCCGCCTTCTATATCTCCCTGTATTGGGGTGGCGCTATGGTCGGTCGCTTTGCCGGCGCTTTAATTATGCGCTTTATCTCTGCTGGCAAAGTGCTCGCAATCTGCTCTATCGGCTCCTGTGTACTGCTGTTGATTACTGTTACGGGTAGCGGCTATCTGGCGATGTGGGCGGTACTGGCTGTGGGTCTTTGCAACTCTATTATGTTCCCGACTATCTTTAGTTTGGCGCTGGCCAAGCTGGGCCCATCGACCAGTCAGGGCTCCGGAATCTTATGCCTGGCCATTGTAGGCGGTGCCATTGTGCCGTTGTTACAGGGGCTTCTGGCTGACCAAATTGGTATCCAATTGGCGTTCGTTCTGCCGATCTTCTGTTACCTCTATATTCTCTACTACGGTCTCTCAGGACACCGTACAGATAAACGCGCTTAAGTTTTCTTTTCTTCTCTTCTGAGCTCGTTTGCCGGCATTTTTATGCCGGCTTTTTTGTGTCCGGAATAAATGTGCAATTTGAAATGTATTGGATTGTGGGGGGTACCGGCGATCCCTGCCAGTTTTAGAGAGGTTGGGGGTTAGGAAGCTTGGGGGGCAGTTAGATCAGACTGTTTGTTGGAATCGAGAAACTCTTTAATCGGTAAGCGATAGTTGCGGCTTACTTTCAGCTTTGCACCGCTGCTCAGGGTGAGAAAGTACTCGCCTTTGGTTAAAACCTTGATATGTACAATAAAGTTCAGGTTAACCAGTGTGGATCTGTGAATGCGTTTAAAAGTGTCTGGGCAGAGTTGTTTTTGCAGGTCTTTAATAGTGCTGCGCATTACATGGGTTTCCCCTTTGGCATGCACACACATATAGTCACCCGCCGCATCGATCCACTCGATATCCGGTTGGTTAACCATTGTGATACTGCCTCGGTCTTTAATGGCGAGACGCTGGGTTGAAGCAGCGGCGTTCTCTCCGCTTGATGCTTTGCTGGCACTGCTTTCGAAAGATCGCATCAGGCGATTTTTCTCTTCCTGATGACCATCCTCTCCTTTGGATAACATCTGTGCCTGGCGCTGTCGGGCGCGGTCGAGGGCGGTTTCCAGTCGGCGCGGGTCCAATGGCTTGAGCACATAGTCAACCGCGTGGACTTCAAAAGCCTTAAGGGCGTATTGGTCGTAGGCTGTGGCAAAGATTACTAAGGGCATGGTGTCAGCCTGCAGGTTGCGCACCACATCAAAACCGTTCATTCCGGGCATCTGCACATCGAGAATGAGTAGGTCCGGGTTGTGCTCTGAAACTGCTTGGACAGCTTCCCGGCCATTGCGACAACAGGCGAGAATATCCAGGTCCTTGCGTTCTTCGAGCATACTTTTCAGTAGTCTTAAAGCCAGGGGCTCGTCGTCCACCAGTACGACGCTGAGCTTGCTCATTGAACTTCTCCCTGTGTCAGGTGGGTTGATGGGTTGGAAATTTCCAGTGGAATATTGATGAGTACTTGCATGCCGCCATCAGAGTTTTTGTTTTGTTCTATTTTGAAATCTTGTGGGTAGAGCGTCGACAGGCGTTCGCGTACGTTTTTGAGGCCCACTCCCGTTGAGGAGGACTCCGGGTCACATTCGCTGGCAAAGTGATCTGGGCAGCCGGTGTCATAGACTTCCAGTACCAGGCGATCATCGGTGTTGTGAGCGTGGATGCCGATAGTGCCCCCCATTTCGTTGGGGGCTATGGCATATTTCACCGAGTTTTCTACCAGTGGTTGCAGCAACATGCTGGGCACTTGTGCGCGGCGTACGGTTTCATCGATCGACAGGTCTACGGACAACCTGTCGGCAAAGCGGGTTTTTTCAATCTCCAAATAAAGCAATACCGCCTCGATCTCTCGTTCAAGCTCAACTTTCTGCATGGGGTCTTCTTTTAGGGAGAGCCTTAAAAAATCACTGAGACGCACAACCATTTCCCTCGCTTCATCAGCTTGCTGGAATCGAATTAGGGCGTTAATGGAATTGAGCGTATTGAAGAGAAAGTGGGGGTTGAGCTGGTAGCGCAACATTTTTAGTTGCGCTTCATTGGCGATGGCCTCTGCTTGGAGTCTGCGGAGTTGCTCCCGTTCATGTACTGCTGCGACCTCCAGCATTTTTTTGTGCTCTTCATTGAGTAGGAAGTGATATTTTACCCCGCAGTAGAGGGCGCTCCAGAATAAAAATACAAATAAAGAAGCGTAATACCAGCCGCCGAACTCAGACCAGATAGAGTGTTCACCACTGAGGCGTATATAGGCCTCCATACGAACCAGGGTCCATATTCCGGAAATAACAGCGACAGCCAGAAGGTAGATCACGGTGCGGAAAGCGAGTTCTGATTCCCAGGCGACATCAAAAATCGGTTTTAGAAACAGGGATAATAAAAATGCAATAGCGCACTGGAATACTGTATTGACTGGCTCGAAGTGTGGCCACTCAGTAGGGGAGTGCCACAGGGTCAGTGAAAGAAAAGTGACCAGTAGTATGCCAACCCAGCTGACCAGCTGCAGTTTCCAAAACCAGCGGGTCGACTGAATATCAGTGTTTGGTCTCGTATCTAGACGGGTCGAGTACTGCATGATGTCCCGCGTATTTAGTATTGTGAAAAGGACGGGATAGACGCTCATCGTCGCGTTCATTATTATCTGCCGAATATTACCCTGCAGAAACGTGACCCGCCAGAGGTGATAGCGCCACACTTCCGGCTCACCCTTGAGAAAGTCCTTTTTATCTGATTTCGGGGTGAATAGTCGAGTAATTTTCGGCAATCTCGATTCAGAAGACAACACTCCTCTCTTTTTTAAAAGTGATTTAATCGGCCCGGACTCCTCCAGTTCCAACGATCAGTGGTACACCGGTTTATTCAGCTGGCTACTAATAGATTGTCTACCTGGTCAAAAATGGTAATTTGAAATTTGGTTGAGTGGATAGGTAGTTGTCGTTAAGTGTGGTAAAAATGTACAGGGCCTTTTACGGCTTGAATGAATCCACAGTCGCAGGAGCGATACTGACTTCTGCCAATAAATATGTGGTGGCGGAAAAAGTTCCGGGTGAATGGACCAGCCGCTGGTAAGAAATAGTTTAGATTTGGGGATCGGTTTCCGATGAGCCAGATGTTGCCCGAACCGGGGTTCTCCTCGAGCGAGATGGCTAAATATGATACTGATACCCGTGCCGAAGTAGCGGCCGGCGTCGCCCCGCGCTATATCAATTTAATTGCACTTACGTCCCTATTTCTGATTTGGGGATTTATTACCGGCCTGAACGATGTGCTGGTTCCGCACTTAAAAAATGTTTTTGAGCTGAGTTACACCAAAGCTGTCTTGGTGCAGTTTTACTTTTTTGCTGCTTACTTCCTGGTATCTGTGCCGGCAGGTATGCTGTTGAGGCGGGTTGGCTATCAGCTTGGGCTGGTGCTCGGGCTTTTGGTGGCCTGTGCAGGTTGCCTGGTCTTTATTCCCGCTGCCCGCCTGCAAATCTACGAAGTCTTCTTGCTGGGGCTGTTTGTCCTTGCCTCTGGTATTACTCTGCTGCAGGTTTCCGCAAATCCCTATGTTATTGCGCTGGGAAGTGCTCGCACGGCGCCCAGTCGATTGAATTTAACCCAGGCTTTTAACTCCCTGGGAACTACCTTGGCACCGGTGATTGGTGGCGCAGTTTTCTTTGCGGGACTCACTATTACCGCCGACCCGGATACAGCGGCAAGCATTATTGAGTTCAGGGCCCGGGAAGCGGCTTTAGTTGAGACCCCGTATTTCTGGTTAGCAGTGCTTCTACTGGTGATGGTCGCTTTCTTCTCCTGGATCAGGTTGCCGGCTATTCCCGAGCACCAACAGGGTGGTGGAGCGGATGGTCACGATGTGTTTTCTCTGTGGCGCTTCCCCCGCTTAACCCTGGGGGCTGTAGGTATTTTTGCCTATGTGGGTGCAGAGGTGGCTATTGGCAGTTTCCTGGTGAGTTTCTTTGGTGAACCATCAGTGGCAAAGATGGCTCCTTTTGAAGCGTCAAAGTATGTCTCTTATTACTGGGGCGGAGCGATGATCGGGCGCTTTGCCGGGGCTTTTTTGTTGCGCTTTGTTTCTGCGGGTAAAACACTGGCGGTTTGTGGCCTGGGTTCGGTGGTGCTTATTGCAATCGCGATGATGACGTCAGGCCCGATCGCGGTCTGGTCCATAGTTGCAGTGGGCCTGTGCAACTCGATTATGTTCCCGACTATATTCAGCCTGGCCTTGCGTGGGCTAGGCAAGCATACCAGTCAGGGTAGTGGTGTCCTGTGTATGGCAATTGTCGGCGGTGCAATTATTCCTCTATTCCAGGGGATGCTGGCTGATAGTGCCGGTATCCAGTATTCATTTTTGGTACCTCTGGTGTGTTACTGCTACATCGTTTATTACGGTGCTTTTTCACGAACCCTGCGCGGTAGCGCGGTGGAGTAGAACCTTCATTTATCCTTTCCGCCTTGTCTGTGATTTGGACCAGTCCATCGGATTTCTATTGGCCTATAGAGACAAGTACTGCAATTTGTTGCCATTGCGAACTGTGCCCACAGGGTGGCTATGACTTGGTTTTATGGCTGTTTGGTGAATGTGGCATCAGTAGAGCTTGATTCCGACGAGAGCTGGATTTGGAGGTAATCTCTACTATTTCGGTTCAGTGGAAGCAGACCGTGCAGATCTGTTTGTGCAGCTGATGCGCGGCATAATAAATAAGGCGATAGTTGAAGCGTGCTGGTCGCATAGCTTTGGGAGTATTTTCCAAAGGTTAGCCGTTCGCTACTTGTAGAGCCAGTTAACAAGCGTGGAATAATTTTGGGAGTTATTCGTGAATTTTAGTAAGCGATTTTCGCTGGGCTTTGTGCTCTGTGCCTCTGTGCTCGCCGGGTGTCACTCCGAGAGCCAACAAACTGAGCCAAAAGCCGATAAAGCGCAGGCTGACACCGGCACCAGTGCCGCCGAGGGCATCGACAACTGGCCTGAACTCAAGCCAGCCTTACCACGCGATGAAAAGCTGGAAGCCCAAATCACTGAAATCATGTCCCGCATGTCTCTGGAAGAGAAAGTGGGTCAGATGATCCAGGCGGAAATCCGCAGCGTTACTCCTGAAGATGTGAAGACCTATCACCTGGGTTCCGTATTGAATGGTGGTGGCGCCTTCCCGAACAACGATAAGTTTGCCACGCCGCAAGACTGGTTGGCCCTGTCTGACGCCTTCTTTAAGGCTTCTATGGACACTTCCGATGGCGGTGTTGCGATTCCCCTGATCTGGGGTTCCGATGCGGTTCACGGCCACAACAATGTGATCGGTGCGACCCTGTTCCCGCATAATATTGGTCTGGGTGCCGCCCAAGACCCGGAGCTGATTGAGCGTATTGGCAGCGCCACCGCCCGCGAAGTGGCGGTGACCGGTATCGATTGGACTTTCGCTCCCACCGTCGCGGTAGTGCGCGATGACCGCTGGGGCAGAACTTACGAGAGCTATTCCGAAGATCCCAAGATTGTTGCGGATTATGCCGAGGCAATGGTGAAGGGGCTCCAGGGCGAAAAATCCAGCGCTGAATTCCTGCGCGGCGAAAACCTGGTTGCCACTGCCAAGCACTTTGTCGGTGACGGTGGTACGAATCGAGGAATTGACCGAGGTGATAATGCGGTTCCGGAAAAAGAACTGGCAGAGGTCCATGCGGCGGGTTACCTGACGTCCCTGCCGGCTGGCGTACAGACCGTGATGGCTTCATTCAATAGCTGGAACGGTGAAAAACTCCACGGCCACAAATACCTTCTGACCACTGTTTTGAAAGAGCGCCTCGGTTTTGATGGCTTTGTTGTGGGCGACTGGAATGGCCACGGTTTCGTGCCCGGTTGCACCGTAGAGAGCTGTGCAGCGGCGATTAATGCCGGCCTCGATATGTTTATGGTGCCGGCGGACTGGAAAGCCCTATATAACAACACGCTGGCCCAGGCCAAAAGCGGTGAAATCGGTGCAGAGCGTATCGATGATGCGGTTCGCCGTATCCTGCGAGTGAAGATCCGCGCAGGCCTGTTTGACCGCAATATGCCGCTGGCAGGCAAAGACGGCATCCTGGGCAACTCGGAGCACCGCGCAATCGCTCGTGAAGCGGTACGCAAATCCCTGGTGTTGCTGAAAAACAACGACCAGCTGCTGCCATTGACTGCGGACCAGAATATTCTGGTTGCCGGCGATGGTGCGGATAACCTGTCCAAGCAGAGTGGTGGTTGGACGATTTCCTGGCAGGGTACCGGCAACACGCGCGCAGACTTCCCCGGTGCGACTTCCATCTTTGAAGGTATTTCATCGGCGGTTAAAGCCGCTGGCGGTGAAGCGGTATTGAGTGCGGATGGCAGCTTCTCAGATGCCACTTTTGCCAATGGTAAGGCGCCCAAGGTTGCAATTGTTGTATTTGGTGAAGAGCCCTATGCAGAGTGGCACGGCGATATTACCAACCTGGAATACCAGCGCGGTAACAAGAAGGATTTGGCGCTGCTGAAAAAACTGCGCGAGCAGGGTGTTCAGGTAGTCAGTGTGTTCCTGTCCGGTCGTCCGCTTTGGATTAACAGTGAATTGAATGCATCCGATGCCTTTGTTGCTGCCTGGCTGCCTGGCTCTGAAGGTGCTGGTGTTGCGGATGTCCTGATTAAAGGTGCCGATGGGCAAGCCCGTTACGACTTTACCGGCAAGCTGCCATTTAGCTGGCCAATGCACAGCTATCAGAATGTCCTGAATCCTTACCACGAGAATTACGAGCCACTGTTTGAGTTGGGCTATGGCCTGGCTGCTGAACAGGAATCCCTGGTGAGTAACGAATTGCCGGAGACCAGTGAATCCAGTGCCGGTGGCGGTTTAGAAGAAGCTTGGCTGTTGGTATCCCGCCCGCAAGCTCCCTGGGTGTTGAATATTGCTGAAGCTGGGGCAGAGGTTGTACCTGTGCACGGTAACTTCGCGGTTAGCGGAGACGATAAAAACATCACTGTCAGCTCCATCGATATGTCTTCCCAGGAAGATGCTCGACTGATTACCTGGAAAGGCCTGCGTCCTGGTGCAGTTCAGTTGTCTGCTGAATATATGCAGGACCTGAATGTTTACCTGGAAGAGAAATCTGCTCTGACACTGAATATCCGTGTCGATCAGCCAATTGAAAAGCCGGTGGTGGCTACCATGAACTGTGGTGATGGCTGTTCTGCAAAGGTACCGCTGGAGTCTGCGCTGAAATCCATGGAGCAGAAAAGCTGGACCCGGGTTTCTGTAGATCTGCAGTGTTTTGTAAAAGCCGGTGCGGATTTCGGCAAGGTCTTTAGTGCCTTTGGTCTGGAGAGTGAAGCTCCGATGGCTATTGCGGTTGCCAACGTTAAGTTGACCCCGGAAGCTGGAGTATCTGCTGATATTCGTTGTGACGGTTAAGTTACAACACACTGAAAGGGCTAATTACCCTCAGTTCTAACCGGAGCCTGTTTTTTTGGTTCCGGTTAGCGGCTGAAACAATTTGTTCTCACAGGAACGGTGCCAGTGTGATGTTCTATCCCGTTGGCACTTCTTTGCCCGCCAATCTCTTCTTTCCAGATATTACTATTTCTTTTATCCCATAAATTTTCTGCTGGGGTGGAAAGAAAGAATACACTTCACTCGAGACTCGCTGTGAATACAACTCTGTAAGCTCCTAATCGGCATCCATGCCTCATAGGGTCCTATTTCCTTCTCCATTTTTAGTATATTGGATAGCGTTATCCCACGATAAATCTACCTCTCCTGATTTTTGTTATTTCACGCCTTCATAGTATTGCTTGTCACAAAATTATTGCCGCTATTGGTGCTGTATTGAGTTGTCAGGCACTGCAAACGTGCAGGCGAATAAATAATTCAATAAATTTTATTTTCTAATCTTATTTAAATTTTGGAGTGGGGTAGGCTTTGCGCAGGTTCCATTTTCTCGGGAACAGAAAGGTAATTGATTTGAAATGAAGCTGCCATTCCTCTCTGGTTAGTATGGCTTCGCTCTCAAAATTAGGGCTCTTGGATAGTTGGCATTCTTATTGCTGGTTATTTTTCGAGTGTTTACTTTTCAGACCTGGCCTTCCATTGAATTATGGCGGTTATGGTGGGTTGGTTCCCTATTTGATTTTTATGCATTTTGAGGTCCTCGGTCATGATGGTGCCGGGGATGGTGCGGATAAATTAACTTGAAATGGAATTGGAGGAACTAATGGCACCTTGTCATATCGTTTTTTTACCTGGACTTTTCGCGCGTGGGTGGATTTGGAATCAGGTTGCAGATGCTTGCCGGCAGCAGGGACATAAAATAACTGTTATCGAGCCATCTATCCCCGAGGTTTTTATGGGTAAGTTGGATTCGGCGCACGAAATGATTAGAGAGTGTCTCCAGTTAAATGGAGATATGGATAATAATATTTTGGTCGGCAACTCGATGAGTGGGCTTATTACGTTAGATTTTGCCGTAAAATATCCTGAATTGGTGGCTGGGGTGGTTATCAGTGGAGCCCCGGGGCTTGAGGAATTGGAGGCAGGAGTTTCCCTTTCTGATTTACGCGGGTCGGTACCTGGAGCAGCAAATATACTTTGTGAGCGGGTCTTCCGAGATATTAACCGCCTGCCGAAACCGGACTACGAAAAGGGCGTCGCCGATATCAATACTATTTTCTCCACTAACGAAACGTTTAAATCAGTGGTTAAATGGCTGAATATAAGTAGGAAGTATGATGTTCATAGCAGTCTGAAGAAAGTGAGATGCCCGATCAAGTTAATATGGGGAGACTTCGATCAAATAACACCGGCTGAATCCTGGCGGTTGCTGGCTTCCCAGAATGATAATTTGGATTATTGTGAAGTGTATGATTGCGGGCACAGTCCTATGCTGGAAAAGCCTGAAGAATTTTATCAGCTTCTCTCTGGGTATCTTCTTGGTATAAACAGGCCCTTGGCGCGGACTGCTTGATGACAAGCATTTCCCGGGTGGCTCGAGATACATAGCTATGACAGAAGTTGCGCTTGTCATAGCTATGTATCTCGAAGGCTGTTATTAATGTTCTCTCGAAGTTTTTTCTTCGAGACGATATTCGGGTCGTTAGGTTCCCTGCATATAGTCTGTAATTGTTTTTTCCTCAAAGTTAATATCAGAAAACAAAGCTTGTACTTTGGGGCCTGTAGGTGATTGGGCGAGAAAACCAATCCTGGTGGGCTTGGAGGTCTGCAGGGAAAATGATCGAAGGTATGACCAGTGTCTGCTATCCTCTGAGTGATAAAAGAAGTATGTAGTTCCTTTCCTTGCAATTTTTAGATGGCTGTATTCCCTCTGGGTTTCTACATGGTAGGCATCGTCACCACCTTTATAAACGACGGTAGACGCTATGCCATTTTTGCCAGAGTTAAACCTCTCAAGTAGAAGTTTTGCCCAGTTTCCCTCGTCTGCATAAACAATTAAAGCGGCTCCATCAAAGTTTTTCTCAAGGTCTACAGAGACTTTTGCGGAAAAAATAAAGTCAGTTTTCGGTGCGAAAAGTAACCTTGGGGCATTGTCTATTTGATAAGAGTTGTCGGCATTGGTGAATAAATCGCTGCCTTTTGTGGCGGTGATGGTGATTTTTGAAGGTGCGATACTTGGTTCTTGAATGGTGTGCTGTTTTTCCAGCGGATAAGGAATTCTTAAATAGTCGTAAGTTTCTGGGGCGGCTGTCATTGCTATGCAATTGCTGGCTTGAAGTATCAAAGTCAATAGGGCGGGGAATAGGTATTTCATGATTTTATATCCTTTCTAGTGGACATATACGATGAAAGGTATTGCTGAAGATTTGCTTTTGATTTTATAAGCGCCTCTATTGTTTCCATACCCTTTGGCGCAGTTTCCTGCTCAAGAATAATCCACTGGCTGCCGCCGACTTCGATACTGGCCTCAATAATTGAAGGCCAATCTATTAGATCCATGCCGATTATAGGGAGCCTCTGAATAACTCCGTAATGCCTCTGCGGGCCTTGAAGGCTGCAGATGTTAGGCGCAGCTCGCCGCGAATGGCCGTAGCCCTTTGCAAGAGCTGCAACGCAGCAGCTGTAGCCTTCAAGGCCCGCCCTTCGGGGCTCGCAGAGCGATTCACACTCCGCGTTGCAACTTCTTGAAAGGTCTAGACATTCCTGCGAAGCCGCGCCTTGATTGTGAACCGCTTTGCAAGCCAGAGGTATCACGGAGTTATTCAGAGGCTCCCTAGCTTTATTGTTAATATTCTCATCAGGAACCCAGGATTTAAAGTGAGTGGTATAGGTTCGCCCCGGATATCGTTTTAGATAGCTGATAGGATCTTTGCCTGCCGCAGAAATCCAGCCGATGTCTAACTGCAAAATGAAATTGTCATCAGTAGACTGGGATATATAGTCCCAGAAAGTTGTGTTTTGGTAAGTGGAAAATTCTTTATCGTGATTATGAAATCCCATTTTCAAACCGTACTTGGAAAGAACGGATTGCGCACTGCGAAGCTGCGATATTAACTTGTCTACCCCGTTAGGGTCCCAGCTTCTCGGGTCCCAGCCAACAATTAGGTATTCGGCACCCAGGGTCTGGTAATAAGTGGCCGTTGCATCAATTGATTCCGGGAGCAGCTGGGTAATAGAAACGTGTGCACCGCTCACTTTTAGCTTTAATTGCTCCAGTAGAGAGCGGAGTTCCTTTGGCTTTTCTTTGTACGGACCTAGTTCCGTAGCCAGTTCTATCGCATTAAAACCTGCTGCTTTTAGTCTTTTTAGGGTGTCTGAAAAGTCCCGGTTTAACTCATGGCGAACAGACCATAGTTGAACCCCGAGTTGGGGTTCAATTTTCTCAGTAGCCATATTCACTTCAATTGCGACTGATTTTAAGGTGGGTAAAGTTGTCAAGAGAAGAGCTGTAAACAGATTGCGATATAAACTTCGTAGGCTTATCACTTTTATAATCTCCCCGCAGAAAGTTCGCTGGCTGCATAGTTTGCGGCTCGAGCAGTTAATGCCATAAAAGTTAGAGAGGGGTTTTGAACTGCTGAAGAGGCGAAGCAGGAGCCATCGGTTACAAAAAGGTTGGGTATATCGTGCGATTGGTTGTGCCCATTTAAAACTGAGTTGGTTTTATCACTACCCATTCGTGCTGTGCCTACCTCATGGATGGCACTTCCAGGGGGGTATTTATCACTAGTGACTTGTCCACTAACTTCACTTAGCCCCAAATTCTTAAGCATAGCTTGCATGGTCTCAGAGGCATCCTCCATCATTAGACGCTCATTTTCAGACCATTGGCAATTGATATGTAGTTGCGGGATTCCCCACTTATCTTTTTTGGTGGAGTGGAGGCTGACCTG
Source organism: Microbulbifer maximicatervae (SeqCode) (assembly GCF_052467325.1). Lineage (NCBI taxonomy): Bacteria > Pseudomonadati > Pseudomonadota > Gammaproteobacteria > Cellvibrionales > Microbulbiferaceae > Microbulbifer > Microbulbifer maximicatervae (SeqCode). Next base: position 2,360,897 of record NZ_CP174310.1, on the reverse strand, counting down.
GTTTTCGTGCCTCGGTAACATCTCTCCCTGTGCACCGATCCAAAATCCCCAGCGCCCAGGTTGTTGCAGTTTTTCTTTGAAAGATTTTCCAATCCCCTCGGAAGCAGCCATTGTCCGCCAGTCCTGCCGATAGGCGCTTCCTGAAATCTGGTAGCCGCGCTTGTAGTGCTTTCGGTAAAGTTCGGGGCGATATTGGAAATTGGGAATCAGGATGCCGGTTGGTCTCCACCCGGAGAAGTACTCATCTTCATAACCATCAATAAAGCCGTGGGCTGAGGCATTGTAATTGTGATCCATAAGGTAGTGGCCCAGTACACCAGAGCTGTTGGCGAGCCCCTTGGGGAAATGCTTGTTGGCTGAGTTGAGGAGTATTTGGGTTGAGCCCAATGTGGATGCGCAGAGGAAAACGATTCGGCCAAAATACTCTCGTTGTTGCAGGGTTTCGCTGTCGATTACCCTTACGCCAGCTACTCGGTTCTTTTGCGAGTTGTAAATAAGGCTGTGTACCACGCTATTACTGGCAATTTGTAGTTTGCCGGTTCTCATTGCGGCTGGCATGGTGGCGCTTTGTGTCGAAAAGTAGCCGCCGAATGAGCAGCCTCGTTGGCACTGGTTACGAGCCTGGCAGTTGTATCGGCCTAGGGCTACCTGTTCCCGGTTTGGCTTGGTCAGGTGAGCAGCTCTTCCAATAATGAAATGTTTATCACTGTACTGCTTTTCAAACTTGGACTTGATGTCTTGTTCACACTGGTACATCTCAAATGGTGGTTGGTATTCGGAGTCTGGCAGCTGCTCAATATTGTCCGTATTGCCACTGATTCCGGCAAAGCGTTCGACTTTGCTGTACCAGGGTGCAATATCCTTGTAGCGAATGGGCCAATCAACTCCTACGCCATCACGTTTGTTTGCGAGAAAGTCGTGGTTACTCAATCGATATGACTGCCGGAACCAGAGAAGGCTTTTGCCCCCTACTTGATTGCCGCGAATCCAGGTAAAGTCTGAGCCGGGCTCTGTGGAGTAGGGTTGTTCGTTGTCATTACAGAAAAAATGCTTGGTGCTTTCATTGAGAAAAATGCTACGACTTTGTATTGGGTAGATTTCTTTTTTCTCTTTCAGATTCATTTTAGTACGGAGTGGGAATTCCCAAGGTCCCTTGTTTTCTGTGGGGTAGTCCTGACCGTGTTTTACCATCCGGCCCCGATCTATCATCAGGGTATTTAATCCCCGTTCGGTTAGTTCTTTTGCTGCCCAGCCGCCGCTAATACCTGATCCTATAACGATTGCGTCAAATATCTGGCTTTCTTTTTGGATCAATAATTCATCATTTTGCATAGTGCTTTCCTTTAAATACGTGGCAGTGAACCCCAGGCCTTCCCGGTTTGATCCAATGGAACTGAACCTTTGAATCCACCGGGAATTGCTTGGTAAGCAAGCTCACGAGTGGCTCCGGTAAAGCTGGTGTAGTAGCCAAGGCACACCAGGAATTTAAGATTCCTGAAATCTTGCTGTAAGTCTGGGTTAAAGGGGGCTATTCCGGTGTCGAGTGATTCGAGTAGAGCAACCGATTGTTCTGGGGCAAGATGAATAAAGGGGTGTCCATACCGGGTGGTGGCACGCTCATCCAACTCATGTAAGAGCTTTTTGGTTTTTAGCTGGGTCTGCTCTTCTATGCAGTCAGTTAAATAGTGATCGACAAATAAATGGCACTCTGTTTCAGCTGCGCCGGGAGTATCCGTTGCGGGTATCAGGTAGGAGCAGATTTTGTGCAGGGTGGTGAGTTGTTCAATAGAGAAAAGCCGTGCCCGGTAGGCGTCAGTTCTTCGCGATTTGAAAAAATTATCTGCTGCCGCAAGAGCTTGCTGCTCTGTGCAGGTTAGGGCCAGAGAGGTCCCGCCCACAGTGGCCAGTCCTTGAATAAATTTCCGACGGTTTATCATCCCGGTCTCCTCTTGTTGCTTGAAGAGTTAGTTCTTTTCTAGTGAATCGATACTGGTAGGGAGATTTTGTCTTGGGGGCTTCAGCTCGTCGTCTTGATTTGTGGTGATACCCAAATCTGGACGTACAAATTCAGGTATTACCTAAAGCTTTACCCCTTATTTGGGCGGGCTGATGGTGGTTTAGTGGTAATATCTTTCTAGGGAGCCTCTGAATAACTCCGTGATACTTCTGGCATGCAGAGCGGTTCACAATCAAGGCGCGGCTTCGCAGGAATGTCTAGACCTTTCAAGAAGGTAGAAGGGCTATTTGAGTATCAATGGACGCTTTACTATTCAATTTCCACGATATTGTTCTGATAATGACCAGTTATCAGTGCGCTCTTTTTGCACTGTTGTTGTTAGTGATTCGTCGCGAGCGGCGTTTCAGCAACACCTTGTTGGCGCTATTTCTGTTCTCACAAGCCGCTATTCCCCTGGATATCCTGATTAATTTTGGTGAAGGTTTCCGCAGTTGGTCCATTGAGACTTCCCCGAACTTGTTCTTTGTATTTGGCGCAGCCTACTGGTTAGAAGGTCCCCTGTTACTTTGGTATACCCGCTCCTTAACTCGCGAGGGGTTTAGGATTTCCAGGCGAGACCTTTGGTACCTGCTGCCTTTTTTACTGGCAGTCGTGTTTGAATATTTCTCCTACTGGCAATTTGATAGCGAAACCAAGACAGCCATGCTGCGTGGGGAGAATTTAACTACTGGCTCAATGTTCGATCACTTGTTGGGATTGGCTCGTGAATCGCTTCGGGTACTTTTCGGTGTTTTGTGTCTTTTTGAGGTGCGTCGATGCCGCAGGCAGATTCGAGATAATCATTCCAGTATTGAGAAAATTGACCTGACTTGGCTGTTGGTGTTGATCTGGGGCTTCTTGCTGGTTCGTATTTGGGCTCTGATGATTAACCTGGCGGTAGGGTTGGCGCAGGAGTGGCAGCTCCAGTTGGATATTGGAGCGATGGGGCTGTTTAGTAACTACGCCGTATTTGTTTTGGTTAGTGCCATGATCTTCTTTAGTCTCAGTTACTCCTCAATGTTTGAGGGCGATGGGCATAAAGTGGAGAAGTCCGGGGAAGATGTAAGTTCTGACCAGGAACAGGATGCTAATGGGGAGCCTGAGATTGATCTGGAGTTGGCAGCCCAAATTGAAAATTATATGCGGGAAGAAAAGCCTTACTTGGTTCCAGCCCTTACCCTAGAGCAGTTGTCAGGGCAGTTACAGGTATCACGCAGGTTGCTTTCACAGACGATTAATCGTCATTTTCAGTGCAACTTCTTCGAATTTGTAAACCGTTACCGTATAGATGAGGCAAAACGGATGTTGCGGGAGCCGCAAAATGCGGGGCTCACCGTGATGGAGGTAATGTTGTCCTCGGGCTTTAATACCAAGGCTACATTTAACTCCTTTTTTAAGAAAATGGTGGGTATGACGCCGACCGAGTACCGCCGGCTTAATTGCGAAGCCAGGGCTGGCAGTGAGAAGGGTGCTATAGAGCCCAACTAAAGGGCTCTAGCCGCCTTTGCTGGGTTTGGCAGTATACTTTTGAAAATTTGATTCTGGCTCGACCCCTTGTGAAACCCGTAGACCGCCCTGAAAAACTCCCAACTCTGATAAAGGGGTTGCTAAAGTCCCACCCTGCCAGCGGCCAGCTGTGGGTGGGGTTTTCTGGTGGTCTGGACTCCACTGTTCTCCTGCACCTTCTGGTAACTTGCCAGGTTCCCGTGCGTGCGCTTCATATTCACCATGGCCTGAATGCAAATGCGGACATTTGGCTGGCTCACTGTAAAGAGTTTGCTGAAAATCTGGCGGTACCCTTTACAGCCATCCAGGTTACTGTTGATTACAAAGATGGCGGATTGGAGCAGGGGGCTCGCCGGGCGAGATATGCGGCCTTCAATCAGGTGATGTCCGAAGGTGATCAAATTCTGCTCGGTCACCACGCGGACGACCAAGCTGAGACTTTCCTGCTGCGCTTAATGCGGGGCGCGGGCGTGTTGGGATTGGCCAGCATGTCCGAGAGTCGAACGATCGGAGATAATAAGTACTTACTACGCCCTCTACTCGGAGCGGGGCGAAAAGAGCTAGAGCAGTGGGCTGAGGCTCACGGATTGAGCTGGATTGAAGATGACAGCAATGCGGATGAGGCCCTGGAGCGTAATTTTTTGCGGCATCGAGTTGTGCCACTGCTCAACCAGCGTTGGGGAGTGAGTCGCCAGATCGCTCGGGCAGCGGAGAACCTGAGGGAGTCTGCGGACTTGCTGTCTGAGTTGGCACTTGCTGACCTGGAGGAGGCTGATTTAAAGGTGGGGCGATTTGGCGAAAGTCTGGCCCTGCCTCGCTTCTTCAGCCTTAGCGAGGGGCGCCGTAAAAACCTTATGCGGCATTGGGTATTGGGCCAAGGGGGGCAGCCGCCAGAGTCAACCCTATTAAATCAGGCGCTTTTCCAGGTGACTCATGCGGCAGGGGATGCACAGCTTGAAGTTAATATGGGTGGGCGAGTGGTACGACGTTTTCGGAGTCGTCTTTACCTGACCCCTGAGCTGGCGCCAATTGCCAATAAACCCGATAAAAATTGGTACTGGGATGGCCGCTCTAATCTGGCTCTGCCAGCGGGTGGCATTCTTCGGCCCTCGTCGGATTGGCCAGTGGGCGATTATAGAGTGTGTTATCGCAGAGGAGGGGAGCGTGCGCACCCGGTAAATCGCTCCAGGTCACAAACGCTTAAGAAGCTCTTGCAGGAGTGGGCCCTTGAGCCCTGGCTCAGGGATCGTGTCCCATTGGTATTTTTGGGGGATGATCTGGTGGCTGTCGCGGGGCTCTTTTCATGCAAAGCAGGCTGCGCCATCCCGGATGAACCACCCGGCTGGCGGTTTTTCGATTGAGTGTTAAGGGGGTTTCTGCTACCCTGGCGCCCCGTCTAAAAGGCACCGGGAGAAGCTGGATTATCCGCCCGGGCCAGCCCTGTAAGCTCGACATTCATCGAGCGCTCAACTGACCAAGGTTTTGCATGACGCGCTATATTTTTGTAACTGGTGGCGTGGTTTCCTCGTTGGGGAAAGGTATCGCCTCCGCCTCTTTGGCCGCCATTCTCGAGGCCCGCGGCCTCAAGGTTACCATCCTCAAACTGGACCCCTACATCAACGTAGACCCGGGTACCATGAGTCCCTTCCAGCACGGCGAGGTGTATGTCACCGAGGATGGTGCCGAGACTGACCTGGACCTGGGTCACTACGAACGCTTTATCCGTACCCGGATGTCCAAGCGTAACAACTTCACCACCGGCCGCGTGTACGAAACCGTACTGCGCAAAGAGCGCCGTGGTGACTACTTGGGTGGCACCGTACAGGTGATCCCCCATATTACCGACGAGATCAAGCGCCGCGTTGTAGAAGGTGGCCGCGATGTCGATGTTGCTATTGTTGAAATCGGTGGCACCGTAGGTGATATCGAATCCCAACCGTTCCTGGAATCTGTGCGTCAGCTGCGTGTGGAAATGGGCACCAATCGCGCCCTGTTGATCCACCTGAGCTATGTGCCTTTCCTTGCAACTGCTGGTGAAACCAAGACCAAGCCGACTCAGCACTCTGTTAAAGAGTTGCGTTCTATCGGCTTGCAGCCGGATATTCTGCTGTGCCGTTCCGAGCGCGAGATCGATGAGGACTCCCGCCGCAAGATCGCACTGTTCACCAATGTGGAAGAGCGCGCTGTTGTACCGCTGCCCGATGCCAAGACCATCTACGGCGTACCGCGTCTTCTGCACAGTTACGGCCTCGACGATATCGTTGTGGAAAAACTGCAGCTGGAATGCCAGGCACCAGACCTTTCCGAGTGGGATGAAGTGGTCGATGGCAAGCTGAACCCGCAGCACGAAGTAAAAATTGCCATGGTTGGCAAATACATGGAGTTGCTGGATGCCTATAAGTCCCTGATCGAGTCCCTGACCCATGCGGGTATCAAGCATCGCTGCAAAGTGGATATCGACTTTATCAACGCTGAAGACGTTGAGGGCGAGAATGGCATTGACCTGATCAAGGATGCCGATGCAATCCTGGTTCCCGGTGGATTTGGTGAGCGCGGTTTAGAGGGCAAGCTTGAATCTGTTCGCTACGCTCGTGAAAACAATATTCCTTACCTGGGCATCTGCCTCGGTTTGCAGTCTGTGGTTATCGAGTTCGCGCGCAATGTGCTCGGCCTCGAGGGTGCCAACAGTACTGAATTCAATACTAAAACCCCGCACCCGGTTATTGGCCTGATCACAGAGTGGATCGATAGCGAAGGCAATATCGAGAAGCGCGACGAGCAGTCCGACCTGGGTGGCACCATGCGCTTGGGTGGCCAGGAGTGTCGCTTGGCTAAAGACACCAAGGCTCGCGATATCTACGGCGCCGACGTCATTGTAGAGCGCCACCGCCACCGCTACGAAGTGAACAACAACTACGTTGATCGCCTGCAGCAAGCTGGTTTGAAAATTGGCGGCTGGTCTGCAGACGATACCCTGGTAGAAATGGTTGAATTGCCGAACCATCCCTGGTTCGTTGCTTGCCAGTTCCACCCGGAATTTACTTCAACCCCGCGCGACGGCCATCCGCTGTTCGAAAGCTTTGTTGCCGCCGCAATGAAGCAGCGTGAAAACCAGGGTTAATCAGTAATCCGCCCCCGGTCTCTGTGACTGGGGGTGAGATGACAGGGAGCTGACAGTGAAAACAATTGAAGTCGGAAATATTCAGGTCGCCAACGACAAGCCCTTCGCGCTGTTTGGCGGTATGAATGTACTGGAATCCCGCGACCTGGCGATGCAGGTGGCTGAGCACTATGTAAAAGTCACTGAAAAACTGGGTATTCCCTATGTTTTTAAAGCGTCTTTTGACAAGGCCAATCGCTCTTCCATCAATTCCTATCGCGGACCGGGAATGGAAGAAGGCCTGAAGATTTTTCAGGAAATCAAAGATACCTTTAAGGTTCCCTTGATTACCGATGTCCACGAAGTACACCAGGCTGCTCCGGTTGCCGAAGTCGTGGATATTATCCAGCTGCCGGCCTTCCTGGCCCGCCAAACTGACCTGGTCGCGGCTATGGCAGCGACTGGTGCAGTGATCAACGTCAAAAAGCCCCAGTTTATGAGCCCGCCACAAGTTAAAAATGTGGTGGAGAAATTTGCTGAGTGTGGCAACGAAAATATTCTTTTGTGTGAGCGCGGTGCCTGCTTTGGCTACGACAACCTGGTTGTCGATATGCTGGGCTTTAGCACCATGATCAATGCCTCCGGCGGTGCGCCGCTGATTTTTGACGTCACCCACTCACTGCAAATGCGCGATCCTTCCGGTGCAGCTTCTGGTGGTCGCCGTGCACAGGTCACTGAGCTGGGCCGCGCAGGTTTGGCTATCGGGATTGCCGGCCTGTTCCTGGAAGCACACCCGAATCCAGACAAAGCATTGTGTGATGGCCCCAGTGCATTGCCACTGGAAAAGCTGGAGCCATTCCTGGCGCAGATGAAAGCGGTAGATGACCTGATCAAAGGTTTTGAGCCGCTGGATACGAAATAAAAAAGAGATACTTTTGCGCGCCCTGATTGGGCGCGCGGCACTTTCCCCTCTGCTATTTGGCCTGAGCGCTGTAGCAAAAAGTGCGTAAAGTCTGATTTACGAAAACCTATTTTCAGTAAGTACCAATACGGAGCCCATTGTAAATGAGCAAGATTGTCGCTGTTAAAGCCTTTGAAGTAATGGATTCTCGCGGTAACCCTACCGTTGAAGCCGATGTAATCCTGGAGGATGGTTCTATTGGCTCCGCCTGCGCCCCCTCCGGTGCCTCCACTGGCTCCCGTGAAGCGCTGGAACTTCGCGATGGCGATAAAAGCCGTTACTTGGGTAAGGGTGTCCTGAAAGCGGTTGAAAATATCAACACTACTATCGCTGACCTGCTCAAGGGTATGGATGCTGCCGATCAGCGCGCCCTGGACAAGGCGATGATCGATGCCGACGGCACTGAAAATAAGGCGAACTTCGGCGCTAACGCTATTTTGGCGGTTTCCCTGGCTGCCGCTAAAGCAGCTGCCGCTTCCAAAAAAATCCCCTTGTACCAGCACATTGCTGAGGTAAACGGCACTCCGGGCGAGTACTCCATGCCGGTACCGATGATGAATATCCTCAATGGCGGCGAACACGCTGACAACAATGTAGATATTCAGGAATTTATGGTTCAGCCGGTTAAGGCTGAATCTTTTGCCGAAGCTCTGCGCCAAGGTGCTGAGATCTTCCACTCCCTGAAAAAAGTACTGTCCAGCAACAGCCTGAACACTGCGGTTGGCGATGAAGGTGGCTTTGCTCCGAACCTGCCTTCCAACGAAGCGGCACTGAAAGTCATCGCTGAAGCGGTAGAAAAGGCCGGTTACACCCTGGGCGATGATATTACCCTGGCTCTGGACTGCGCTTCTTCCGAGTTCTACAAAGATGGCAAGTACGACCTGGCTGGCGAAGGCAAGCAGTTCGATAGCGAAGGTTTTGCCAGCTACCTGGCCGATCTGTCCGCCAACTATCCGATCCTGTCTATCGAAGACGGTATGGACGAGAGTGATTGGGACGGTTGGAAAGTTCTCACCGACAAAATTGGTGAAAAAGTACAGCTGGTAGGCGACGACTTGTTCGTAACCAACACCAAGATCCTGAAAGAAGGTATCGAGAAAGGTGTCGGTAACTCTATCTTGATCAAGTTCAACCAGATCGGCTCCCTGTCCGAGACTCTGGATGCGATCAAAATGGCTAAAGATGCGGGCTATACCGCTGTGATCTCCCACCGCTCCGGTGAGACCGAAGATACCACTATTGCGGATCTGGCGGTTGCGACTGCTGCTGGTCAAATCAAGACCGGTTCCCTTTGCCGTTCAGACCGCGTAGCCAAGTACAACCGTCTGCTGCGCATCGAAGCTGAGCTGAATGGCTCCGCTCCTTATCGCGGCCGCGCTGAATTCAAGTAATCTATTATTTGAATTAGCGTGCAAGTACTACAAAGAGGGGCCAGCCCCTCTTTGTAGTACTATAAATACGAACAAGCGAAATATCGTAATCTCGTATGAAATGGCTGCTGGCAATACTCACCATTATGCTCCTCGCCACCCAGTACCGACTTTGGGTTGGTGAAGGTAGTCTCGCCGAAGTTACCCGTCTCAAGCGTCAATTAGCCCAACAGCAAGAAAAAAATATCGCGCTGGTGCGGGAAAACCGTCAACTGTTTAGGGAAGTCCGCAGTTTGAAAGTTGGCACTGATGGTGTGGAAGCGAAAGCCCGTTATGACCTGGGACTGATCAAGGAAGGGGAAACACTGTTTATCTTCCTGGATAAGGAAGAGGCTGAAAATTGATTAAGGATTATTGGGTCATTGTACCCGCTGCCGGCGTTGGCAAACGTATGGGGGCTGATCGCCCGAAACAGTACCTGCCATTGCTCGGGCGACCACTGCTATCCCTGACTTTAAAAAATATTCTTGGGTGGCCAGGCTTGGCCGGCGTTGTAGTATCGCTATCGGAGCAGGATACCTACTTCCCTCACCTGAAAGAAGCAAACCACCCCTTGGTACACACCGTCATTGGTGGAGCTGAGAGAGCAGACTCTGTTCAGTCCGCTCTGGATTTCCTGGCGGAGCGAGAAAGCGGCGATACTCCGGTTTTAGTCCACGATGCTGCACGACCCTGTGTATCTGAGCGCGATATCTGCGCTTTACTCAGTGACGAAGTCTCACCGATGGCACTTTTGGCGCGCCCCGCAAGCGACACATTAAAGCGCAGTCATGTGACTGGCGGTGTAGCCTGTGTGGAAGAAACGGTTGACCGCGAAAGTATTTGGCTGGCGCAAACCCCGCAACGGGCCCCTCTCAGTACTCTGCACTCATGCCTTGGTAAAGCCCTGGAACAGGGGGTTGCTGTAACCGATGAAGCCAGTGCACTGGAGTTTTTTGGCCATTCACCGCAATTGGTTGCGGGTGATAGTGACAATATTAAAGTGACGCACCCCGCCGATATCATAATTGCAGAAACTATTTTACGTCTGCGCTACTCCCCGACTGAGGATAAGCGATAGTGAGTTTTCGAATAGGCCAGGGCTTTGATGTGCACGCATTTGGCCCCGGTGATCATGTAGTGCTCGGAGGAGTACAAATCCCCTATGGGTATGGTTTGGTAGCTCATTCTGACGGGGATGTTTTACTGCACGCCCTCTCGGATGCCTTACTGGGTTCTCTGGCCCTGGGAGATATTGGTAAACACTTTCCCGATAACGATGAACAATTTGCCGGAGCGGATAGCAGAAACCTGCTTCGACATGTTGTTGGGTTAATCGATGATAAAGGGTATCGCCTGGTTAATGCGGATATGACGTTGATTGCCCAGGCCCCCAAAATGGCTCCGCATATCGATGGAATGCGAGTCAATATTGCCGCTGACTGTGGTGTTGATTGCGATGCGATCAGTGTCAAAGCAACCACTACAGAAAAGCTTGGATTTACTGGTCGCGGTGAGGGTATCGCCGCGCAAGCTACTGTTTTATTAGAGCGCAAAGATGTCTGAAGTTTGGAACCTGGATTGGCCCCGAGCGCTTGGGGGTGCGGTAATTTCTGGTGATTTTCGCACAGAACCAGAAGATTTTATTGTCGATGAATTGGCTATGCCGCCGGCTGATAAAGATGGTGAGCATGTTTACTTACAGGTTAAAAAGCGCGGGGCAAATACTGCCTGGGTTGCCAAAGAGTTGGCGAAGTTAGCCGGGGTGCAAAGCAGAGATGTCAGCTTTTATGGCTTGAAAGACCGACATGCTGTTACCACTCAATGGTTCAGTGTATGGCTCGGACAAAAGCCAGAAGCAGACTGGTCGCAAATAAACAGCGATGAGATTTCATTGCTCCAGGCCTTCCGGGGACCACGCAAGTTGCGTCGTGGCGAGCATATGGGGAATCGCTTCAAGATTCGGCTGCGCAATGTAGAAGGTGACCGGGACAAAGCAGAAGAAGTACTTCAGCTGATTCCCAAAGGGGTGCCCAATTACTTCGGTGAACAGCGCTTTGGGATTGATGGCAATAACCTTAGCTTGGCAAAAAACTTAGCTGAAGAAGACGGTCGCTGCCGCAAAAGCGAAAAGGCTTTTGCCATGTCTGCTGCCCGTAGCTGGCTGTTCAATCAGGTTTTGGCTGAACGAGTTAACACCGGAACCTGGCAGAGCCCTCTCGTTGGAGAGCCTGAAGATTACCCAACCGGGCCTCTTTGGGGGCGTGGCAGAAACCTGTCAACGGATGCCCTGGGGCAGTTGGAAGAGCAAGTGTTGTCCCCGTGGCAGCCTTGGTGCAACTGGCTGGAGCACTGCGGTCTTAGCCAGGAGCGCCGGGCCATGATTTTATCCCCGGAGGCATTTCGCTATGAGTGGGAAGGTGATCATTTAATCGTCGAATTTGCCTTGCCACCGGGTACTTTTGCTACGGCTTTGCTACGGGAGATAGCTCAGCTGGTCAATGTTAAACAGTGCACATAAAATTTTAGGTGACTGGCACTGTTGCACAAATCATGGACAAGAAAAGAATATGGATCGCTTGAGACAAGAAGGTCTGGGGATGACTTCCCAGCGAACCCGTAATCGCTTGATCCAGCGATTGCGGGAAGAGGGGATATCCAACGAGGAGGTACTGGATGTAATGGCATCTACACCTCGACACCTCTTTTTGGATGAGGCCCTGGCTATTCGGGCTTATGAAGATACTGCTTTGCCCATAGGGTATGGCCAAACTATTTCCCAGCCATACATTGTCGCCCGTATGACTGAACTCTTACTGAGTAGAGCCAAGTCTCTACACCGGGTTCTGGAAGTGGGTACGGGCTCTGGTTACCAAACGGCCATTCTTGCTCGTTTGGTCGAACAACTTTATTCCGTCGAGCGTGTCGAACCTCTATTGGAAACCGCTCGCCATCGGTTGGGGGAGCTGGGTTATAGCAATGTAGAGTATAAGCTCAGCAGTGGGGGCTTTGGTTGGAAAGAAGAGGGTCCTTACGATGCTATCCTGGCTGCAGCAGCACCTGCAATGATTCCTGATGAGCTGCGAGAACAGCTGGCTCCCAATGGAGTTTTGGTAATTCCGGTGGGGGCTGAGCAGCAATACCTGACGATGGTGACTCGTCGTGAGGATAGTAATAAGTTTGATGTGGAAAAGTTGGAAGCGGTACGTTTCGTGCCTTTACTCGGTGGCGTGGTTCGATGAGATTTACTGAGGTTCTAAAAAGTCGCTACCCCGGAGTACTTCTGCGGGGAATGGCAATGGGGGCTGCCGATGTGGTGCCCGGTGTTTCCGGGGGAACTATTGCCTTTATTACCGGCATCTACCAGGAGCTTTTGGACTCCCTCAGTCGAATAGGCCCGCATTGTATTACAGTGTGGCGGAAGGAGGGGTTTCTATCCACTTGGCGCTATATTAATGGGAGCTTTCTTCTCTCTCTTTTCCTTGGGGTATTGTTGAGCGTTTTTAGCTTGGCCCACCTGATTAGTGGCTTACTGCAAAATTATCCAATTGTTGTGTGGTCTTTCTTTTTCGGTTTGGTTCTCGCCTCAATTGTTCCCATCGTGAGAAATATCCCCCGGTGGTCGCCATCTGTTTTGGTTTTTCTCGCACTGGGTATTGCGCTTGCAGTAACAGTGAGCGAGATGCGGCCTTCGGAGATACCGGCAACTCCACTTACACTGTTTTTATCAGGTGCTTTGGCGATATGTGCGATGGCACTGCCGGGAATTTCCGGCGCTTTCCTGCTGTTATTAATTGGGATATACCCCAAGGTTTTAGCTGCAGTTCATGAACTCCAAATTTTAAACCTATTGTGCTTTGCGGCAGGGGCGGCAATAGGGCTGATGCTCTTCAGCCGCTTGTTGTCTTGGCTGATGCACAAATATGTAGCCAGGACATTGGCATTTCTTGCCGGGGTTTTGTTGGGTAGTTTGAAGATTATTTGGCCCTGGAAACTGCCAATGTCCGGGGAAATCGAAGCATCAAGCAAATTGGCCCCTTTGCTATCCAACACTTCTCCGCTAACTTATGTCGAGCAAACCGGCGACAGTGCTCATTTGGGGGGCGCAATTGTTGCGGCTCTAGTGGCAGCGCTCTTAGTTCTCGCTGTAGACTTCTTTGGCAAGGTGCACAGAGAGAAGTCTTGCGCCACTCCGCAATAAGATCTGGAAAATCTCGGTATGGCAGCGTTTTATCAAACTTTTCCAGAGATTTTTGGAGCTTTTCTTTAGACACTTTTTCCATAAATGCCGTGGTCTGATGTAAAAAGAGAATAATGGAATGTCATCTTTTGCAACCTCTTGAGCGCCGATGTTGGCGGAACAAACTCCCTAAAATCGGTCATTGTTTGTGGGGGGTGTTTAAAATATTAGGCTTGCTGGTTCTACTGCAGGCCGTTTCCTCCTGTTCCAGCCATAAGGCTCCCTCAAGCTCCCTACGCCAGCCTCCGAGTATCAAAATTACCCACCACACGGTTGGTAAAGGGGATACCCTTTATTCGATAGCCTGGCGTTACGGCAAGGATTTTCGCCAATTGGCGGCGATAAATGGTATCCGCTCCCCTTATCAAATATATCCTGGGCAGAGAATCAGGCTGACGGGTTCAGTGCCAACCAAGAGCACTGCCAGCACGCAAAAGAAGCAAAAAGCGCCAGTTGCAAAAGCTAAACCGAAAACAACACAAACGACCACTGCTAAAAAATCTTTAACACCAAGCCCAAAGCGCCAATCAACAGCATCTCGCCGGAGCGGATCGGTCAACTGGCGCTGGCCCGCCAAGGGGAAAGTGATTAGTCACTTCCGCTCTGGGGACCCATTGCGTAAGGGAGTTGATATCGCGGGTGAAAAGGGTGAGTCTGTACTGGCAGCGGCTGATGGCACCGTGATCTACGCAGGAAGCGCCTTGAGAGGTTATGGAAAGCTGCTGATCGTCAAGCACAACGAGGTTTACCTCAGTGCCTATGCACACAATCACCGGTTGCTCGTAAAGGAGGGCAGCAGGGTAAAGGCGGGGCAAAGGATAGCGGAACTGGGTTCGAGTGGTACCGACCGCAACAAGCTCCACTTTGAGATTCGCAAAAACGGTCAGCCAGTAGACCCTCTTGCCTACTTACCGTAAGTTCACGGCCGCAGTAAAGCTCTGCAAATAAAAATGGACTTTTAACTAGTACCACTTGAGGTAGTCACTGTAATCGTGGCCATCCCAGGGTCAGCCGATTCAGTGGCTGTCGCCACATACCTGCGGCATTGATAGTTGTGTTATCAATGTCCGAGTGTGTTGTGCGGCTGAAATTGGCAAAGTACAAGGAGCAGGGGAAATGGAAGCACAACGGCAAGACCAGTCTGTGACTGGCCAGGCAGAAGACTTTCCTCCTGAGTTAGACGTTGAAAATGATGAGCAGAAATTAGGTTCAACTGAAGCAGGTGTTAGTCGCACGCGGAAATCTGCGGCTAAAAAGAGTTCCGCACCCTCCCAGGCAGAGAAAAGTAGAGTTTGTAGATTGGATGGCGATGGCCATTTGCAGAAAAATCTCGACGCTACTCAACTCTATCTCAATGAAATTGGATTCTCCCCCCTATTGACCGCAGAAGAAGAGGTGTATTACGCGCGCAAGGCTTTGCGTGGAGATGCTGCGGCAAGAAAACGAATGATCGAGAGCAATCTTCGCCTTGTTGTAAAGATTGCTCGCCGCTACGTTAGCCGAGGCTTGGCACTGCTGGACCTTATTGAGGAAGGTAATCTGGGCCTGATTCGAGCAGTTGAGAAGTTTGATCCAGAGAGAGGCTTTCGCTTTTCCACTTACGCTACCTGGTGGATACGTCAGACGATAGAACGGGCCATAATGAATCAGACCCGAACCATCCGCCTGCCCATCCATGTCGTGAAAGAGTTAAATGTATACCTCCGCGCATCTCGAGAGTTGGCGCAGAAGCTGGATCACGAGCCATCTGCGGAAGAAATTGCCACCCTCCTTGAGAAGCCAGTCGAAGATGTCGAGCGTATGCTTGGGCTCAATGAGCGGGTTACTTCTGTAGATACTCCCATTGGCCCCTCTTCTGAGAAGACCTTGGTAGATACCATCCCCGATCAGCAGGAGTCCGACCCAGCAGAGCTTTTACAGGACAGGGACCTTTTTGACAGCATCAACCGTTGGTTGGGAGAGTTACCCGACAAACAGTGTGAAGTGGTCTCTAGGCGGTTTGGTTTGCGCGGTTTTGAAGCGAGCACCCTGGAAGAAGTAGGGCGTGAAATCGGTCTCACCAGGGAGCGCGTCAGGCAGATACAGGTGGATGCACTGAAACGTTTAAGAGAGGTGATGGAGAAGCAGGGGCTCGACGGGCATTCACTATTTGGCAATTTGTAGCCTCTACTCCTTGATAATACCCCACTGCCAGTTTCTGGCTGTGGGGTTTTTTATCATCTCTTCTTGCTGAGCTGAAGTCTTCGGGCTATGAGTTACTTCCTTACCCAGCGTCCCAGGTTGTCCTGGTAGTATTCTCCGGGTGACAAGCGGGCTTCCAACTTTTCAGCGGCGCGTGTTGCCACCTGGGCTATATCAATTTTATTGCGTTCAGCGATTCGAGCGTAAGCAGCCTTTCGTTTGGCATTCACATCTTTGACCAGTTTTTCCAGTTCTGGTGAGCTGGCATCTACGATAGCGATGTATCCGCTATTGGCTTCACCAACCAGGCCCTTACTTTTGGCTTCATTTAGGGAAATTGCCATTGCAGGCAGGGCGATTAATAAGCTCAGTGCCAAAAAGGCTTTCATTAATGTCTTCATATTTGCCTCTTTAGAAAATCCCTTCCTTGTCTTCAAACAGGTTGTCCAGGTCCTTGTCGACCTTGACCCGAATTTCATGCTCAATTTTCACATTCAGGTTTACTGTAATTGGCTCACTGGGAGCCTTTACCGCTACAGTGGGTGTACACCCTGTAGCAACCATAGCGTATAGCAGCCCCATAGGAATCAGTCGGCTGGCTTTCATCTGACACTCCTCACAGTACCTCTTTGGTACCCTTTTACTTTTTGTACCTAGCCCGTGTTACCTGCCTGGTTCAGCAGGTGAGTTGGATGCCGGCAGACCCAAGTATTTTATTGAGTCAACCTTAACCGGTGATGAACCAAGCAGACTTGTACATACCAATAAAGGCTACTTCACTCCTGACCTATTGGTCCAGCTGCTTTTCCAGGGTTTCAGTCAAATCACGACTGGCTTGCAATGAGCGCAGCATGTCTGGGATATTGTTTTCAAGGTTCAGGTTGATCACCAGGTCTCGATCAGAATCGATAGCCTCGCTTCGCCCAACCAGCTTTAGCTGTAGTTGGAGATCTCCGCTGGCTGGATAGTCTATGCTGCCTTCCAGTGTTTGAAACTCATAATCTTCCAATGCATTGGCTATCAACTTGAGTTGGGGGTTGCTTGCCAGCATCTGCGGAGAGAAGGCTCCGTAGTAGCGCAAGCGTCCGCCTGGAGCTTCACCCTGAAGGTGGCCGGCTTCCACAGTGATACCCTCAGGCCCCGTTACAATGGGGATTTCTAAATTAATTAGCCCGCTGGCCTCAAAGTTTTCTGAGTCCGTCTCCTGAGCTAAAGCCTTTAGAGAAATACCTTGCGCATGTACGATGCTTTTTCGAGTCTCTTCAGCGAGATTCCAAATAAGGGCTGATGAAGTAACCTTGCCTTGCAAAAAATCAGCAGAAAAATTATGCAATGTAATATCTTTCTGTTTGTCCAGTTGCAGTGATAACTGGACATTTTTCACTGGTAAGCCCGCGTTAATAGATTCTATCGATAGTGGGTATGGTGTAGGTGTGATCCAGTGCCCATCTTCGTTTTCTACTTTTAGATCTCCACTGATTCCGGTGGCAAAACTATCTTTATAGGTTGCTGCAATATCGTCCAATGAAACATGGATACTATCTTTGGACTGGGAGGGCAAAGACACAGAACCACCGGCAGAAAGTCTGCCCGAGACGATATTAAGGGGAAGGCCCTGGATCGTATCGTTTAGAGAGCGATCCGTACTAAAGGTAACTTCAGGAACGGAAAATTCAACTCCACCTGAGGATTTTGATAAGTCGTAAGAGCCGCTTAAATCAATTTTAATTGCACCTGCTTTAATTTGACTATGACTTGTTAGCTTATTGTGTTGCAGGGATAGCTTGCCTTTGGCTGAAGAGTTAACCTTGTACTTTTCCGGTGTCTCAATCTCTAAATTGTTACTATTAAATTCACTGTCCAGCGCTGTAGCACCATTTTTGATGGTAACAATACTATCAAGAAAATTGAGGTCTCCAGAAAGGGAAAAGTGCTCGGTGTTGATAATTCCAAACTGACTGCTTATTTCTGGGAGAGTACAGATTGTAGGCTCTGTTATTTCGCAGTGCACTGTTGGTATATCTAAGTTTACCCTGTCAGCTGCCAATGTTTTGGTTGCTATTTTTTCTCCAGACACTTTAATGCTCTCTAGCGTGAATTTTTGACCTTTAAGATTGCTTTCAACCTTTGCCTTGGCAGTTGAACTCAAATTAGTAACTGCTAATTCTCTGGATCGCTCATGAAGTTGGGGTACTTTTGTCTTTAGGTCAAAGTTACAGGCACTGGTGTCAGAGAAGTGACATTGTATGTCGCTAGCGGTTAACTGTACTGTCGAGTCCCCATTGGAGCCTTGGATTGTTGCAGTTAGAGATCCTTGTTCGACCTTAATATCTCTTTTGTTGGGATTGGTCAGGTCACCTGTAATGGAGATAAGATCTTTAATGCTTGCCTGAATCTTGCTCTGATGTAATCCGGTAGTAATTAAAGGCGAGTTTTTTCCTGATGTGGGAGCTGAAATATCCAATTGAATAGTTTGGTTTGGTATCAATTCTAATTGAAAGCTATTTACTTCTGGAGAGTTAATATTGTTAAGCGAACTTAGTTGAAGTTTACCCTTAAATGCCACATCTCCATTAACACTATCTATAGGTAGTGTTGGCAAGTGTCTGAGATATAGGGGGGAATTAACTATAGTATTTGCACTTGTTAGATGAAAAGTACCTTCGATATCTAATTCGGGAGATGTCGCCGATGTGCTCGAGCTAAAGTCCGCACTTAATAGCGGGGTATTGGTGTTTTTATCAGTACCTAAAGCTATATCAAGCTCGCCACTCCCCTTGATATGTCGAGGTTTAAATGGAAATAGTGATTCAAGTGTTATTTTTATTGGATTACTTATAGATAATTGGGCTTCTATATTGGAGTTTAGTTGACCGTATGGGATTGTGGCCTTTAGATCATTGCCATTAAGTTGAATGTCAATTTCTCGGTAGCTTGAAATGGATAGCAGATTGTCTGGCAAGCTAATTGCGGTGGTAGCTATAATTTTGCCTGATACTGTCGGCTTAGTTGTGGAGCTAGCTTTAGGTTCAAATATCTCTATCAGTGGGGCTATAGATTCCAGCTCTGATACAAGTTCACTGTTTAAAATCCATGTGTCAGTTTCTAGTTTAGCAATAGTTATATCAGCTTCAGACAGAATCTTTGAGTTGTTAGTTAGTATTCTGGGTTTTAGTTTGATTTCTGACAAACCTAAAAAAGCCTCAAAATATAAATTAAGCTCGCCAAACTGGGGGTGTTTAAGGGGAGTTTCAGCATGAATTTTTGTGCTGTCGCGAGCTATATTTAGTGGGCCGCCAATCAATTGGCCATCGAGTACTATTTGCTTAACGGATATCTTGCCTGGCAAAAAGCGGGTTAGACTTTGGCTTAGGGCACTTAACGATAATGTATTACTTGTCTTGACATTATTTTCCTGGAGCTGCTCGTTGATATGGGCTTTGGTAACGATATCTTCAGCTTCCATGCTCCTGGTTAGCTTTTCTATTGATAGTTCAATTTTTTGGGTGTTATCTCGGTCATAAATAATATGGAAAGGATAGACAATTTTTACTCCCTCGAGGAGGATAATACTATTTACGCTGGACTTTAGGCGAACTTCCTGGATGGAAACTTCTTTAAAACCCAGTCGTAGTCCTGTCAGCTCCTGAATAACTACCTCTCCTGAGAAAATATTGATTAGCTGAGAGGCAACGATATCCTTTTTCCACCAGCTAGCTGCTATGAGGGCAGCTAAAAAACAAGATAGAGTTATGATGGAGATACGGAGTTTACGCACACTGAACCTCGGAATTCCCGCAAGAGATTAGCTCAAACTTAAATCTATTATTCGTTACGAAAGGGCGAAGTAGGAATACTATAATCCCTTACTGCTACCTTATGACGAGTTTACCAGATTGGATAATTATACTGGCTGCAATTTCTCACCATGTTGGTCAGTATCTACTGTGCTGTGGGGCGGGGCAGACAGTAAGTGCTTTATATGGGTAGATAATCGACTACCAATTAATAGTTTTCACCTATTTAGGTGATCTTGCTGATAGTTTTTGGTTTCTCCACCGCTATTGCCGCCATGTCTGTGGAGGCAGACGTGCCAAGAGTGGCTGTGGGCAAGGCTGCAAGGGCAAGTATTAATCAAACTTATCTATGCGTGGCACCAATCGCGCTGGGAAGCTATAGTCCGGTTTTTAACTTGGGTGATAAATAGTATTGGCCCGGGTAACGATATTGTTGGTCCAATTAATCGAATTCATACTGCCCCGGAAGGGCATAGAATGACTGAAGGTGTTTCAATAATGAAAGATAGCCAGCCAAAGACCATTTACCTGAAAGACTATCAAGTACCAGATTACCTGGTGGATGCTACTGATTTACATTTTGAGCTGGAACCCAAGGCAACTTTGGTCAAATCTCGTTTGAATATTCGCAGAAATCCGCAAGCGGGTGCAGGGCTGCCGCCTTTAGTGCTGGATGGTGTCGAGCTGGAATTGCTTTCGGTTTCTTTGGATGGAGTTTTGTTGTCTACATCTGATTATCAGGTTCTACCTGAGGGCCTGTCTATCCCTGTAGAGAAACCAGAATTTCTGCTGGAAATCCGCAATCGGATAAATCCGGAGGAAAACACATCTCTAGAGGGATTATATCTCTCTAATGGTATGTATTGCTCTCAATGTGAAGCTGAAGGATTTAGAAAAATTACTTTCTATCCTGACCGGCCGGATGTTATGTCCAAATTTACCACCACCATCGTCGCGCCGATGGACCACCCAGTACTACTTTCAAATGGCAATGAAGTTGAAAGGGGTAGATATGAAGATGGTCGTCAGTTTGTAACTTGGGAAGATCCATTCGCCAAGCCGGCTTACTTATTTGCGTTGGTAGGCGGGGACTTGGAGCATGTGGAAGATAGCTTCACAACAGCCTCTGGTAGAAAGGTTAAGTTACAGATCTTTACGGAAGCGAAAAATATTGGGAAGTGTGATCATGCTATGCGCTCACTTAAAAATGCGATGCGTTGGGATGAGGAAACTTACGGAAAGGAATATGACCTAGACATCTTTATGATTGTTGCTGTTGATCATTTCAATATGGGGGCTATGGAAAACAAAGGATTGAATATTTTCAATTCGGCCTGTGTGCTCGCTAGCCCAGAAACAGCAACGGATTCAGCTTTTCAGCGGATTGAGTCTATTGTAGGACATGAGTATTTTCACAACTGGTCCGGCAATCGGGTTACTTGCCGGGATTGGTTTCAGTTGAGTCTGAAGGAAGGTTTTACCGTATTTCGTGATGCGGAGTTCTCCGCTGATCTTAATTCCCGAGCGGTTAAGCGTATTGAAGATGTATCCCTTTTGCGTACTACCCAGTTTGCTGAAGATGCCGGCCCTATGGCCCATCCTATCAGGCCAGATTCTTATATAGAAATTTCAAACTTTTACACTC
The DNA here is from genome assembly GCF_052467325.1 of Microbulbifer maximicatervae (SeqCode). Taxonomy (NCBI): domain Bacteria; kingdom Pseudomonadati; phylum Pseudomonadota; class Gammaproteobacteria; order Cellvibrionales; family Microbulbiferaceae; genus Microbulbifer; species Microbulbifer maximicatervae (SeqCode). The sequence continues at coordinate 2,340,062 of NZ_CP174310.1, read as the reverse complement.
TGACAATTTATGAAAAGGGTGCGGAAGTTGTACGGATGATTCATACACTCTTAGGTGCAGAAGGGTTCCGCAAAGGAAGTGACTTGTACTTTCAGCAGCACGATGGTTGCGCGGTAACCTGTGAAGATTTCGTCAAGGCGATGGAAGATGCTAACAAGGTTGAACTGAAGCAATTCCGCAACTGGTACAGCCAAGCAGGCACGCCGATACTTGATGTGACAGATAGCTTTAATGAAACTGATGGCACTTATAGTCTAACTATTCGCCAGTCTTGCCCTTCATCGCCAGGTCAGGAAGAGAAGTTACCTTTCCACTTACCAATAAGAATTGGATTGCTGGGGGCTGATGGCGCAGAGCTTGTACTCAATGAGCAGGGTGATACTGAAACTGTTTTACAGTTAACAGAAGATGAGCAATCTTTTGAGTTTTCCGGACTTGCGGAGAAGCCTTTACCCTCATTGCTGCGAGGCTTCTCCGCTCCAGTAAAAATAAGGTACAACTATAGTAATGAGCAGCTTCAATTTTTAATGAGCAAGGATAAGGACACGTTTAACCGCTGGGATGCAAGTCAGCGCCTAGCATTAAATGCTTTGTGTGAGCTTCAGGTGGCTTTTCGTAAAGGTGAGGAACTACAGGTACAACCAAGTTTAATCAGTGCTTATAAAGAGGTTTTACAGGATGTTGATCTCGATCTAGCGCTGGTCGCAGAGATCTTGCAATTGCCCAGCGAGCAGTTTATCGCTGAAGAGTCATCATCTATTGATGCGGAAGCAATAATTGTTGCGAGGGAATTTGTAAAGAAGGTAATTGCAGGTGAATTATTTGATGAATTTCGCAAGCGCTATCTAGAATTGAATACCACAAAGCCCTATAGCCCGAATGCGTTAGATATTGCGCAAAGACGACTTAAAAATACCTGTTTATCCTATATCTGCATAACAGAAACTGAGGAGGCGTTAGATATAGCCCAGGTTCAGTTTGAGAGCGCTAGTAATATGACAGATAGTGCGGCGGCTCTCGCTGTTATTATTAATCATGCACCGGAAGACCGAGCCGGGGGGTTGATTGAACAATTTTATGAGCGCTGGAAAACCGATACTCAAGTAGTAGAACTATGGCTGGGTCAGCAGAGTTGTAGTCCCAAGCGCGGTACATTGGAAAATATTCGTGCACTTATGGATCACCCTGCTTTTGAAATGAAAAACCCCAATAAAGTAAGGTCTGTAATAGGTGGTTTTGCTAATCGTAATTTTAAGCAATTCCATAAGAGCGATGGTAGCGGGTTTGAGTTTGTTGCCGATCAGGTTCTGGCCTTGGACAAGCTAAATCCACAAATTTCAGCAAGGCTGGTTATACCGATCACACGTTGGAAAAAATACTCTGGTAGCCTGGGTGAGAAGATGAAAGTTGCCCTGCAAAGGGTTGCTGATTCGGGAGACCTATCTAAGGATTTGTTTGAGGTAGTCAGCAAAAGCTTGATTTAAAATAAATGCCCGCTTGGGGTATGCTGCACATACCCCATTTTCTTATAGAATTTTGTTTTCTTTTTCTTCGCCTAGCTGGACTAAATGTAGCTTGTTTCCATCATTTTTTAGCTCAGTGATTGAGGTGTAATCGGGCCTAAACTGTTGTACTTTTTGGTGGTTCCGGATATGTGCAACAACTGAATTGATGACCATAAAATGGCAGAAGATAAAGGTGTCCTCTGAAAGATTTTCCAAATACCTGATTATTCCATCACGCCAATCTTTTTGTTCTCTGTCACAGGGGTCCCACTCTCCAGTAAGTAATGTTCGTAACCAGGTTAGGCGTTGAGCTTTGGGTATTTCCTCTGGTGTAGGTATTTCCGTCACTGCATTTTCAATTACAACCTCTATATCCCAAACTTCGGCCAAGGGCTTTGCTGTTTGCTGTGCACGGAGTTTGGGGCTGCTTATTAATTGAACTTTCTCGAGAGAGGAAAGTTTTAGGGCTAGCTCTTCTGCCTGCTTGTAACCTTCGTTTGTGAGTATTGGATCGGGGATGTGCTCCCCTTTCGCTGCTTCTCCATGCCTGATTAAAAAAATTCTTGCCATCTATGCCAACCTAAAGATAACCATTCAACCTATCGTCGGGTATATGTTGCCATAAACTGAGAAGCTCTGGTGAGTTAAACGCCCTGGCTGAGGGATGATTGCCAAATCGCTTACTGTGTTTTCCTGAAAACTCTGGCCAATCATTGCCGGGTTTCCCTGTTTCAGCAAAATTCAGCCAAGCTTGTTGCATTGAGGCACTTAATAAATGGGGGTTTTCTTCAGCACCATATAGTGTTTTCAAGGACTGATCGCTATGGGTTCCAAATACATAGCCAAGCTCAACGGCGTGACAGGCCCCTAGTAAAGGCTGTGCAGCGAGAGGTTGTGCAAAGTGATAGTGATAGTTTTCCCCCTGATGACTTTGTAGGTGTCTCAGCCCAGGCAAGGTGAATACCATATCAGTGAGCAAAAGGTTCCAGGCTCGACTCCACTCTGGCCAGGGATTGTCTGTCATTTTTTTTGCTAGTTGATAGTAATGTCTGAGTAGGGGCTTTAACTCGGACTCTGGGATAAGCCATTCGAGATGAGTACATATTTGCCGGTAGTCCATGTTAAAGCTTTCAGGGTTTATCGCGCTGAAGAGATTCCATTCCTCCAAATTGTTCCCTAACAAAAGGGATGTTTGGTGTGTCGGGGAGAGCTTTTTTTCAGGGGAAAAAAGTTCCCTGTCTGCGACAGGTTTAAATGGCAGTTGCCCCCATTTTGCTGTCATAGACGTGTCAGAGAGTATTGCTTTTTGGGTTTTCAGAAGAAGTTTGGTCGGACAATTTTTTAGTGAGATGCCACCAGAGATTTTCTCAAATTGTTGAATGAAAGTCTTACCAACATGGTTAGCGCTTTGCTGGGAGTGAGAGGCTCTTGGGTGCCCACTTTGGACAATTGCACGCCGTATAAGGCCTTTACATTGTGGAGTTTCAAGTAAGGAGGCAATACTCATTGCCCCGGCTGATTCGCCAAAAAGAGTGATATTGTTTGGATCTCCGCCAAATGCTGAGATATTTTTCCGAACCCATTGTAGGGCGGCTATTTGATCTAAAAGCCCTTCATTGCCGGTTGATGGTATATCACTAATATCCTTTAGACGCAGAAATCCCAGTGCGCCTAATCGGTAGTTTATAGTGACAACAATTGTCCGACCGCTAGCTGCCAAGTATTTACCATTGTAAATTTCTTGGCATCCTGATCCCATGTAAAAAGAGCCGCCATGAACCCAAAACATCACTGGCAGCTTTTTTCCTTGCGACATTGCGGGAGAGAATACATTCAAATAGAGGCATTCCTCTCTTTCAGGAAGATTCCCATTTTGATCTCGAACTTCCATTAAGGTGGATGAGTTTTGCGCAGCTGGTGATCCAAAACTATGTGCTTGGAAAGGGTTTTTCCAGCGGTCCAACTCTTGCGGCGGTAACCAACGTAAATTTCCCACAGGAGGGAGGGCGTAGGGGATACCCAAGAATTTATATACGCCAGTTTCCTCATCTGTAGTTCCGATGATTGGCCCGGCAGGCGTATCAACAACAGGTGTAGGTTTTTTGTTTAAGTGCCTGCCAATTTCCGGGTCTGTAGTCATTTGTAACTTCCTAATCTTGCTGAAGTTAGCACGAAAACCGTTTTTCTCCTGCCGCTGCCTAACTCCTCCTTGAAAAGGTTTTGAATTACGTCCATACAAAAGTAGTGCGCGTAAAAACGTACTGGCGTAATTGTTTTTATGGAGGGAAATTAGCAAGGCGATGTATTAGTGAATCTAGTCACGGATGGGCTCAAAGTGGGGTATTTTCCGTCTTTAAGCTCAGGCCATGAACTGTGTATTTAGGAAGTTGCACCGTTTGAAGTTGGTGAGAGCATGATTGCGAAAATCTTTGACAAATCCACGGGCTCTATCGATGAGCGATCACTGGAGGGGCTATCATTGTCCTCTCCTGGTCTAGTCGAAATGCCCGCAGATCCAGAGGATATTGCGTCTTTTGAAAAAGACGGAGTAGACCTTGTAATTGTTTTAAAGTCTGGTCAGGTCATTATCATTTCAGGGTTCTACCTGTTGGATGAAGATGGCGACCATAGTGAGCTGGTGCTAACCGGGGCAGAAGAGCCCCTTATGTTAGCTTCTAATGGAGATTTAATTTCTGCCTTTGCGGCGGCTGGTGGTGCATCGTATCCTGCACCAGCTCCAGCTAGCCCTGGTTTCTCTTGGTGGATTCCTGCATTAATTGCCCTTGGAGTTGTTGTTATTGCTATTGCGGCTAATGATGACGATGACAATGATGGCGATCGCTTCTTTATCCCCGATTCTGATGCAGATGCCGACTCGGACTCTGACAGCGACTCGGATTCTGACTCTGACAGTGACTCGGATTCTGACTCCGACTCTGACAGCGATTCGGATTCTGACTCTGACAGTGACTCGGATTCTGACTCTGACAGTGACTCGGATTCTGACTCTGACAGTGACTCGGATTCCGACTCTGACAGTGATTCAGATTCTGACTCCGACTCTGACAGTGACTCGGATTCCGACTCTGACAGTGACTCGGATTCTGACTCTGACAGTGACTCGGATTCCGACTCTGACAGTGATTCGGATTCTGACTCCGACTCTGACAGCGATTCGGATTCTGACTCTGACAGTGACTCGGATTCTGACTCCGACTCTGACAGTGATTCGGATTCTGACTCTGACAGTGACTCGGATTCCGACTCTGACAGTGACTCGGATTCTGACTCTGACAGTGACTCGGATTCCGACTCTGACAGTGATTCGGATTCTGACTCCGACTCTGACAGCGATTCGGATTCTGACTCTGACAGTGACTCGGATTCTGACTCTGACAGTGACTCGGATTCTGACTCTGACAGTGACTCGGATTCCGACTCTGACAGTGATTCGGATTCTGACTCCGACTCTGACAGCGATTCGGATTCTGACTCTGACAGTGACTCGGATTCTGACTCCGACTCCGACTCCGACTCCGACTCCGACTCCGACTCCGACTCCGACTCCGACTCTGACAGTGATTCGGACTCTGACTCCGACTCTGACAGTGATTCGGATTCTGACTCCGACTCTGACAGTGATTCGGATTCTGACTCCGACTCCGACTCTGACAGTGACTCGGATTCCGACTCCGACTCTGACAGTGATTCGGATTCCGACTCCGACTCTGACAGTGATTCGGATTCTGACTCCGACTCCGACTCCGACTCCGACTCTGACAGTGACTCGGATTCCGACTCCGACTCTGACAGCGACTCGGATTCCGACTCTGACAGTGATTCGGATTCTGACTCCGACTCTGACAGTGACTCGGATTCTGACTCCGACTCTGACAGCGATTCGGATTCTGACTCTGACAGTGACTCAGATTCTGACTCCGACTCTGACAGTGATTCGGATTCTGACTCTGACTCTGACAGTGACTCGGATTCTGACTCCGACTCTGACAGCGACTCGGATTCCGACTCTGACAGTGATTCGGATTCTGACTCCGACTCCGACTCCGACTCCGACTCCGACTCTGACAGTGACTCGGATTCTGACTCCGACTCTGACAGCGATTCGGATTCTGACTCTGACAGTGACTCAGATTCTGACTCCGACTCTGACAGTGATTCGGATTCTGACTCTGACTCTGACAGTGACTCGGATTCTGACTCCGACTCTGACAGCGACTCGGATTCCGACTCTGACAGTGATTCGGATTCTGACTCCGACTCCGACTCCGACTCTGACTCTGACTCTGACAGTGACTCGGATTCTGACTCCGACTCTGACAGTGATTCGGATTCTGACTCCGACTCTGACAGTGACTCGGATTCTGACTCCGACTCTGACAGTGACTCGGATTCTGACTCCGACTCTGACAGTGATTCGGATTCTGACTCCGACTCTGACAGCGATTCGGATTCTGACTCTGACAGTGACTCGGATTCTGACTCCGACTCTGACAGTGACTCGGATTCTGACTCCGACTCTGACAGTGACTCGGATTCTGACTCCGACTCTGACAGTGATTCGGATTCTGACTCCGACTCTGACAGCGATTCGGATTCTGACTCTGACAGTGACTCGGATTCTGACTCCGACTCCGACAGTGATTCGGATTCTGACTCCGACTCTGACAGTGATTCGGATTCTGACTCTGACAGTGACTCGGATTCTGACTCTGACAGTGACTCGGATTCTGACTCCGACTCTGACAGTGATTCAGATTCTGACTCTGACAGTGACTCGGATTCTGACTCCGACTCTGACAGCGATTCGGATTCTGACTCTGACAGCGACTCCGATGCAGATGTTGATATTGACATAAATATCGATATTGACATCGATATTGATATCGACATCGGTACCATCATCATCAATATTGGAACTGGTTCCAATGACGCTGATGCTCTGGATTACGGGCTCTCTTCTACGCCAGAGACTGGAGTAGAAATGGTGGATGATGATTCTGGTACGGAGATGGATTCGCTATCTATCCCAGATTCTGACTCTGACAGTGATTCGGATTCTGACAGTGATTCGGATTCTGACAGTGACTCGGATTCTGACAGTGATTCCGATTCTGACAGTGACTCGGATTCCGACTCCGACTCTGATAGTGATTCGGACTCTGACAGCGATTCGGATTCTGACAGTGACTCGGATTCCGACTCCGACTCTGACAGTGATTCGGACTCTGACAGTGACTCGGATTCCGACTCCGACTCCGACTCTGATTCCGACTCCGACTCTGACAGTGATTCGGATTCTGACAGTGACTCGGATTCCGACTCCGACAGTGATTCGGACTCCGATGCAGATGTTGATATTGATATAAATATCGATATTGATATCGACATCGATATCAACATTGACACCATCATCATCAACATTGGAGCGGATTCTAATGAATCTGATGCTCTGGATTATGGGCCGACCTCTGCGCCTGAGACTGGAGCAGATATGTTGGGCGATGATTCGGACGCTGATGCTGATGCTGATGCTGATGCTGATGCTGATTCGGACGCTGACGCTGACGCTGATTCGGACTCTGATGCCGATGCTGACTCCAGCATTGACATAGATATCAATATCGACATTGACATCTCAATTGATATCGATATTGACACTATCATCATCAATATTGGAACAGATGGTGGCGTCGGATACGAAGGTATCCTGGATATTGGTGCCGCTGCAGAGACGGATATCGATATGCTGGATAGCGGTTCCGACTTGAGTCTTGATGACCTATTAGAATCTGCGAGCAGTGATGCTCAAATATTCGATCCTGTTGGAGATGAGGTCGGCATAGATGCCAGCCAAATTCCTAGTGAGGCAATAGGTGATATTGAGGCGCTGGCGGCAACTGATAATGCAGTAGCGTTTGATGATCCTGTCGGAGATATGTGGCAACAAAATGGCTTGAGTGACACTTAGATCTGAAAGCTAAACATTAACTTAATTACCGGGCCGTAAGGCCCGGTTTTTTTTGGCTAGACTTTTGTAGCCACTCTTCAAACCGAGTCGTTAAAAGAGTGTTTTACCTCCCAGTAATTACTGATAAGTGAATATAGTGGAAGTGTTTAAACAACTATGGAAAATACCATTTGCAGTTTTTTTGGTATTTTGGGCGCTCGTTGTGGACGCCGATATTTTTAGTTCATCTCCCTCTGCTGAAGTAATTAGCCCAAGTAATATGGACATAGAGGCTAATAGCTCATTAAAGAAAATGTCTTTTCGGGAGTATGAGGAAGGAATTAAGCGAATGGAACTCAACATGCTTGAGGTGGTACATCAAGCGGTTGGGTGGCACCCATTGATCGCAGAAGCCATTGGTAATCTCTACCAACAGAGGCAGGGTGTTCGAGCTGCACGGTCTGGCTACTTTCCCCAACTGAGTGCTGGCATTGTAGCGGGGCAGGATTCCGAATATAAAAATGAGGGGGATGGGCATGCGTTCCAAGTGAATATCTCTCAAATGGTTTACGATTTTGGCAAAGTGTCTAGTAATGTTGATTTTGCCAAGGCTGGAGTACAACGATCTCAAGCAGAAGTTCTTCAGTCCATTGATGAGGTTGCAAGGAGGACTGCACGAGCAGCCATTGAAGTGCAGCGTTATCAGTCATTGCTAATAACATCTGATGCGCAAGTGCAAGGCGTATCTGCTATTGCCCAGCTTGTACAAATTCGAAAAGAACGCGGGGTTAGTTCCCGTTCCGATGTTTTACAGGCCCAGTCTAGAGTCGATGCTGCACAAGCATCAAAACAACAAGTAGAGGCTTTGCTGCGTCGATGGCGTAGCACATTGCAAAATCTAACCGGCTTCGAATCTCCATTTCGGGTTGCTATGTATGTTCCTGAGGATGTGGCTCAAGCTTGTGATGTTGTGTCGTTTGATTTGTCGTCAGTGCCTGATGTACTTATTGCTGAGGCATCTCGGGCTGAGGCTGAGGCACAGTTAAAGTCAGCAAAGGCCAATACATGGCCCACACTTACACTCGATGGCAATGTAAATCAGTATTTAGATCAAAACTATGTCGATGCCAATGCGCTTGATGATAATGAAAAAGCTATTTTCTTTAATGTTTCGATGCCTTTATACCAGGGAGGAAAGATATCTGCAGGAAGAGAGGGAGCCAGTTATGCCCTTTCATCGGCCGATGCTGCCAGAGACTCGGCACAGTTATCAGTAACCCAAAAGTATCGTGAAGCACAGGAAGAAGCAGAGGGTTTAATGCGCAGCTTGAGTGCCCTCAGTGCCAGGGAAAGCGCAATAGCTGAAACGAGGGACTTATACAAACAGCAATATGCCACTCTCGGAACGCGGACCCTAATTGACTTGTTAAATTCCGAACAAGAGCTTCACCTTGCTCGCCAGGAAAAAAATAATACAATCTTTGATTTGCATCTTCTTAAAATAGATTGTCTTCACAGCCGTGGCGGTTTGCGGGAAGCTTTCAAGCTTGATGGAACTGAAATTCAGGGTGTGGAGGTGTTGCCTTGAGTGAGAGTCAGATAGAAAATTCTGATGGTGGCAAAAGTTCATCTGTTAATTCAGAAAACACTTCTGCTGACTTCGCTCCCTGGTGTGAAGCAATCATTTCCATTGCAAGGCATTATCGAATTGATTGTTCTTCTGAGAGAGTGCGAATAGCTGGAAACTGGGGAGGCTGTACTTCTACTGAAAGTGTTGTTCGGCAGATGGCTCGGCAGGCTGGGCTTAGCGTAAAATTTTGCCCCTTCAGTGAATCTGTAATCAATTCCTGGCGCATGCCGCTGGTCGCTCAGATGGTGGACGGTCAGTTAGTTGTTATAGACTCCGTCGCTAAAGAAAATCAGTTAAGTGTTATCTACTGTGGAGATCAAGGATTAAAGAGCACGGTCCCTCTGGATGAGTTAAGAAATAGTATTCTAAGCTTGGCAGTATTTCGCCCCAGACGGACGGCAACTGACTCTCGTGTAGATGACTATGTCAAGGCTGGAGATCAGCACTGGTTTCGTAGAATTGTCCTTCGGGATTTAAAGCCTTATTTCCATGTAATGATCGCTACAACAATTGCTAATTCTTTAGCTTTGGCTGGAATTGTTTTCTCGAAACAAGTTTATGACAGGGTGATACCTGCCGAGTCTTTTCCAACTCTTTATGTGCTTTTTAGCGGTGTTGTTGTTGCGATAATTTTTGATTTCATTATGCGAACTATGCGGGTTAGGGTAACAGACTTACTGGGAAAGCGGGCTGATATTCGCATGTCGGACTTGGTCTTTGGCCATGCTATTCGAGTTAAAGATCAAGCAAGACCAAAGTCAACCGGTACATTTATATCGCAAATTCGTGATCTTGAACGAATAAGAGAGCTATTTACGTCTTCCACAGTTTTAGCTCTCGCAGATTTACCCTTCTTTATTCTTTTTCTATTTGTTATGTGGTGGGTTGCTGGGAGTTTGGCACTGATACCACTGGTTGCGGTATTTATGTTGATTATTCCGGGACTACTTCTTCAGCCTAAACTCGCGAAGCTATCAAAGGAATCAATTAAAGAAGGGGCGTTGCGTAATGCGATGTTGATTGAGACAGTTCAAGGGCTGGAAGATATAAAAGCCATGCAGGCAGAACAGCGCTTTCAGGGACAGTGGAACCATTTCAATGCTATTACCGCAGAGTCGAGTCTAAAACTTCGTTATATTGTTGGAGTATTGCTGAGCTGGACTCACAATGTGCAGTCGTCAGTTTTTGCTGTAGTTGTATTGTTCGGGGCGCCAATGGTAATGGCCGGTGATATGACAACAGGAGCACTGGTTGCAGCTTCTATTCTTGGGTCACGGATGATGTCGCCAATGGCAAATATCACTCAGGTATTAAGCCGTTGGCAGCAAGCTCGGTTTGCAATGAAGGGAATTGATCAAATTATGCAGCTACCGGTAGATAACCCGGAAGATGAAAAGAAAGTACAGAAGTCTGCTATTCAGGGAAACTACCATTTTAAGCAGGCGGTCTATTACTATGGTGATGAATCATCTGAGCCTGCTTTAGTTATTCCCGAGTTGAAGATTCAACAAGGGGAAAGAGTTGCCATTTTAGGCCGAAATGGCTCAGGCAAGTCAACTTTATTACATGCCTTGTCAGGGTATATTGAGCCAACCCGTGGTCAATTGCGGTTGGATGATGTAAGTCTGACACATATTGATCCTGCAGACGTTAGGCGAGATGTTTCCCTTCTCAGCCAAAAGACAGGCTTATTTCACGGTACTATCTATGAGAACCTGGTCTTAGGTGCTCCTTATGCCAGTGATGAAGAAATTATTTTTGCATTAGAGATGAGCGGTGCTAAGTCCTTTGTCAGTAAGCTTTCGAAAGGTTTAGGCTGTATGATTCAAGAGGGTGGTTATGGATTGTCTGGAGGGCAAAAACAATCCCTGTTGCTTGCTAGGATTCTACTGCGCCAACCGAATGTACTTTTACTAGATGAACCTACCTCTGCATTGGATGAAGCTACTGAGAAGCAATTTATCCAAGCATTATCAGAGTGGAGTGCCGAGAGGACAGTCGTAATTGCAACTCATAGAACCAGCATTCTCAGCTTTGCAGAGCGAATAATTGTATTGGATAGTGGGCGAGTTGCACTTGATGAGCCAAAAGAAAAAGCACTGTCTATTTTGTCCAGACCAAAAGGTGCAAAAAAGGGTGAAAAAGTTTCCTAGATAATAGATTGGAGTAGGTACGATGTCATTTCCTGGTGATTCTGATTTGATATCAAATCAGCGGCGAGAGCCAAAACGTGTTGCTCTCCTTGATATTGATTCTCAGAATGATGAAAAACAGTATGGGGATGATGTTGATGATGCGTCTTTAGTACGTTCTGGAAGAATAGTTTGGATGTTTTTTCTTTTACTTGCCGCATTAGGTACCTGGTCATATCTTGCCAAGGTTGATGAAGTCTCCTCTGGTAGTGGTAAGGTAGTTCCCACCTCACGTTCTCAGGTTATTCAGTCTCTGGAAGGCGGAATACTTGCAGAGCTAAAAGTTTCTGAGGGCGATATCGTAGAGCAAGGCGAAGTATTGGCCCAGCTAGATCCTACAAAGTTACGTTCAAATGTAGAAGAAATATCGGCTCGTTATAGGGCTGCATTGGCTAGTGTTGCACGCCTGAGTGCAGAGGTGAATAAGACACATTTAAAATTTCCAGAAGAGCTTGCCCAGCATGGTGAGTTAATTGCAAAAGAGAAAAAATTATTCGACACGCGGCAAAGTGGACTGGCTGAATCTTTGAAGGGGTCAAAAGAAACCTTAAAACTGGTCAATAAAGAGTTGTCAATAACGAGCTCATTAGTTGATTCTGGTGCCGCCAGCAGCGTTGATCTTTTACGTTTGCAGAGACAAAAATCAGAACTGGAAACAAAGATCCATGAAATTCAGTCTATGTATATGGTGAAAGCTCGCGAGGAGTTAGCTAACTTTAGTGCTGAAGTTGAGGCGCTCTCTTCCGTAATGGAGGGCCGATCCGATTCACTAACTAGGCTTACCCATAAATCTCCAGTAAGGGGAATCGTTAAAGCAATTGAAGTGACCACAATTGGTGGTGTTATACCTCCGAACGGTAAGATTATGGAGATAGTACCACTTGATGACCAGCTTCTAATTGAAGCTAAAATTTCTCCAAGGGATGTCGCATTTATTCGACCGGGTCAGGCAGCAAAAGTAAAAATAACTGCTTATGATTATGCCATCTATGGAGGTTTGGATGGTGAAGTGACAACTATATCTCCTGATACAATTCAGGATGAACTTGTACCGGGGGAGTATTACTACAAGGTCTTTATTCTTACCAAATCTGACTCTCTGGTTAATAAAATCGGCACTAAATTTCCAATCGTTCCAGGTATGATTGCAACAGTGGATATTAAAACTGGATCAAAAACTATTTTTGACTATTTGATGAAACCAATTAATAAGGCAAATGAAGCTCTTCGGGAGAGATAGTGGTATATTTCTAATGCTTAAAACAAGAATATTTGCTTCTGTGCTTTCTTTTTTTATTGGATTGTTCGGCTGTTCTTCCTTAGTGCAGGCTAATTCACGTCCGGTTACCCTCTCTGCTCAAATAACAATACAGAATACTTCAGGACAGGATGCTATAGGATATATTCAAAGATTATCTATCCCTGTGGAGCATGGTTTGCAGCAGTCCTTAAAGGAGGTCAGGTATGATTACTCTGAGGGGCTTACTTATAGAAAGCATAAGAAGGGTGACTCCAAATACTTGGAATTTACGCTGGATATCCCTGCTGGTGCAACAGTTACCAGAAGAATTGATTTTGATTTAATACTATCGTCTTATAATTATGCTCAGATACCTCGGGGACGTGAGCCCTTTCCCGATAAAAGGTATCTACAGTCGTCGAAGTATATTGAATCTGACTCTTTGCCAATTAAGAAGTTATCTTTAGAGATACAGAATACTTTTATGGATGAAGAGGGCCGTTTGCGAGCAGCTTTCTTGATGCCGCAAGCAATGATTGAATATAAAATTCAACCAACAAAGGGAGCTTTGGCTGGGCTTGAATCGCGCGAGGGGGATTGTACTGAGTATGCTTCACTTTTTGTTGCGCTTGCACGATCAATGGGGTATCCGGCACGGACAACTTCTGAATTTCTATTTACAAAAAGAAAAATTTTTAAACAGCCTAACCATCATGCAGCTGAAGTTTATACTAACGGTCGCTGGATCCCAGTTGATCCTAATTTGGCGCAGGAAGGCCGTTTTGGCTATGGTTTTGGTAAGGGAAAAATCAGTAAAATTACCCTAACTAGAGATTTTACCTGGGTCTGGTCAAATTTATGGCCAAAGAGCTTTAAAGGCAATATAGACAAAACCAAGGTATCTATAGAATGGAGCATAAGGTAGTTTCTTGCGAGGGTGCCTCTTTATAGTCCTGAATGTTTTTTAAGCATGATGTCGAGACATTTCAAAATTATTTAGAGTCTCCTTAAAGCTTTAAAGGGGGCTGGCAGCCTTGGTATAAGTTCTGTTCTCACTCTATTTCAATTGCTTCCCCCATTTTCTGTAGCTTATCCAGCAAGGAGGGAATATTGCCAAAATCAGAATCTCTTCTGGACCCTTTTAAGAGAACAAGGTCAGAATTTTGTAAAAACTCAGCCAGGTAAGTAACCAGAGGTGGAGCTTCAGAGAAGTGAGGGCCGAGTATTTCAGCTGGCAGAACTGCCCGGAGATAATTCATTTCATCCCCATGGGTGACTACCCAGTTAACTTTACTGTCCAGAAGTGGACCAGCCAAGCTTTCATGTAGTTCCTTTGCTTTTTCACCCAGGTGGACGATGCGACCTAAAACGGCTATTTTACGTCCACCTTTATGGGGGGCCGCCTCAGCAAATACTGAGAATGCGTTGAGCATTGAGCTGACGGTTGCATTCCAGCTATCATCTATCAAGCTGATAGATTTATCGTGTATTTTGATATCAGCGCGTTGCAGGCGCCCCTCGTCTAGGCTAATTTCCTGAAGTCGCATCGCTGCTTCATCAAGGTCCCTGTCCAATGCATAAATTGCACAGATTGAAACGATAGCATTGTGTAACATCCCTATACTTGGGGCTGGTACCCGGAGCTCAAGTTCTCGTTTTGGAAACTTCAATTGTACCCAGCTACCACTTTCTTCATTTCGTACTCGAAGAACTTGTACCTCTGCATTTGAACTTTCGCCAAAGATAATGACTCTTTTCGCATGTTTTTTAGCTTTTTCCAGAATGTACTCAAAGCACTTGAGGTGTTCCCCAATAATTGCAATAGATGCCCCTGTTAAACCATCAAAAATACGCGATTTCCATTTTGCAGTATCTTCGACACTTTTTACCAAGTGACTAGTTTGAGACATACCAATTTCTGTAATTAAAGAGATAGTAGGTTTTACTTGTCTAGTTATCGGTCCTCGTTTTACCCAAAGTGCACTTTGTGCAACTTCAATAACTGCAACTTCATGATCTTGATTAAGGCTGGCCATCATGGAGGGAGCCCCTACGCGAGAATTATAGTTTCCAATGCTGGAAAGAATTTTTTCTCTTGGGCCTAACATTTGGGTAATCATTTTCAAAGTTGTGGATTTACCTGCGGTTCCGGTGATAGCTATTACTTCACCGTGAAATCGATCTCTTGCCGCAAGTCCAAGCTCAATGATTACCTTGAGAGGATCATCCACTAAGAGTAAAGGGAAACCATCCGGAAGGCCTGAAACTGGTTTTGCTACAATTGCTCCGGCAATTTTGTGGGCGAATGAGGGTAATTTTTTGTGATAATCCCATAACTTTGTAGGCTGTTTAGAGCTGCGCTCGTGATATGTTCTATCTAATTTGGTATGAGCAACGAATAGTATTGGATCAAGTGATTCTTCGATAAAGCTGCTTCCTGAAATTACACTGCGTACGAACCATCCTTTTGGAGGTGGAGTAATCCACTTTCCCCCAGATAAGGCCTCAAGCTGCTCTGCATCCCAAGTTTGTCCAGGGTGATGCTGAAATACAATTGGAGGAAATTTGGTGTTGTATACGGGAATTTTTGGCCTTGTTGGCAGTGTTTTATTTGCTACGTTGAATTGCGTAATCATCCCCCCAACTAAAACTGGCTTAATCTGTGACTCATTTGAAATCAGCCCAACTAGAAGCTGTAGATGAATAGGCTCAATTTCACTTTTTGCCGGTGCGCGTAATCCATAGAGGTCACGATAGATAATTCCTGGTTGCCATTTTGTGGTGGGTACTTGCCAATCACATGGGTCATGATCCATGGATTTTCCCCAATAAGGCATCGTTGTTTTCTTTATTGGCATAGCGCGGAAATCGAGCCGATAGTCTTCCTCAACTTTTTGATCTGTAGTCCAAAATGATTCGACCCATAAAATTTGTCTTGATTTGATCTCTCTTGGATAGAATCTGACACCTAGTAGTTGTAGAGGGCCACATTGAATAGGTGGAATGCGGGCGTCGATAGGTACAGCTTCAACGTGCCAATTAGATTTTAGCGGGCGAGGTTCATTGATTGTCGTACGGTTATATTGAGTCTTGTATAAATGAGGTAGCTTGCGACTTTTTCGTGGGGGAGGTGATAGTAAAACAGACCCACTGAAATCCTCGTTAATAGCTAGCTTGGTATCTAAATCTGCACACATTTTGGCGAATCGTTCTGTAAGTTCTTTAGCCTTTTCACCGCTCAGTTGTTTACTAAATCCAAAGCCTACTCCTACCGGAGCGAAAGTTATTTTCTCGACACCCCTTTCACTAAGGTGCAATCGAAATATTCCACTGTCTGCAAGGTTTCGGCGAACGGCATCAAATAAGAGGTCTCCGGCATCGTGAATTATTGGCCTGTTTTGATAGACTTCAATACCCTGAAGGTTGTGCGCACTTGTGCCTAGGATGCCGTCAGCTCCAGCATCAACAATGGCATGGCCTATGGCTATTTCATCTTCGCTGGGGGCTGGTTCCCTGTTTTTCCCCCAGTGCACGGCTACCAGCACTACATTTGCTTTTTTTCTCGCTGCTGTAATTCTTGGTAATAATGTGTCATACCACAGACTTGGCATTGTGAGTGGTAGGTGGGCACAGCCGGCTATAGTAGGGCCGGCGGCAAAATGGGGTTGGGTTGCATCGATAGAGAAAATTGCCACGTTTAGTGAACCTGCGGGCCTATAAACTGGTGTGAGGGCCTCTTCTATATTGGCGCCAGACCCACAATGGCCTATACCAGTTGAATCAATCCAATGCCTTTGCTCGAGTAGAGCTTCAGGTCCGTAATCACCGCTGTGATTATTTGCAGTCGTTACTACATCTATACCCGCTTCTATCAGTACTGACAGCATCTCTGGGCGGGCCCGGTAATAGTAAGGTGAAGCTTCCCCTTTTTCAGCACCTTGTTCACCTTCAGTACCTACGACACATTCCAGGTTTATAACACTGATATCTGCATTCTTTAGTGCTGAGATGGTTCCAAGTACCTTTTCAACACCAAATTGTGCTGTCCGATAATGCTGTCTCCGGGATAGATTGACATCGCCGCCCCAAGCTAACACCGGGAGTATATCTTGGGGTTGTAATGGCGGCTGATTTTCACTTTCAAGAGAATATTTCTCGTTTTTTTTAGTCATTTTTTGGGGTTTTAGTAGGAGTTTACGGTAAGCCACAAAGCCCGATAAGTAGTGTTCAACGTCATCGATACGCACTCTGAATGCGTGATGCCTAATAAAATAGCTGCCTACAATTTTGGCTGGATTTTGAAAGAACATTGCAAATTCTGGCCAAAAGTAGCCATTCAGGAGATACATGGCACGCTTATGTAGTGCACGATAGAAGTGTTCTAGATCGACTTGTTCGAGTAGATACTGGTATTCTGGGGACTCCTGTAGCCGACAGACCATTTTTTCAGCAGCCATCATTAGCTCAAGTAGAGTTGGAAATGTAGTAATCCTGTGTTCTACAAAGTCTAAGTGGCTGGAAAAGTTTCGAATACCGAATTGATAGTACTTTTCCTCAGGGCGGTATAGAGTCAGCTCATTTACGCAATAACTCAGCCAATGATCATGGGCTCTCCAATGGTTTGCCTGAATAAAGTATTCAAACGCTTTTTCTACTATGGTTAACCATCGAGAATCTTTACTAAACCCGTAAAGGCGCATTAGGCCAAATGCGGCTTCGCCGTCGTAATAGATGATGCGGTGCTTGTCTTTCACATCCAAGCAGGGATATTCAAGTACATGAAAGAACTGACCGGTTTCGGAGTCCTGCATGAACTCGATACCCGTTGCCAGTTGCTTCATTAGTTCCGCATATTTCTGGGTATCCTCTACTTCGGAGAATTTTACAAGTGCCAATAGGGAAACAGCATTGCCGCCAAGCTTGATTTCCGAGTTTTCCTCCACAAGAAAAGCAGCTTCATCACCAGAGGGGAGGACAGCTGTTTTTATGAGTTCTGTGGTTAGATGGGTTAATGATCGCAATATGGCTTTTTCTAGTTCTTCTTCCCGCGTCACCTCCCATGCCTCAATCATGGCGTAGGTACTACTTGCATGACGGAGGTTGTTGTAGGCCTGGATCTTTTTATCAAAGCAGGCATGCCAGCCGTAGTGGAACCTTCCATTAGGTTTTACTTGTGTGCTCAGATAGCGGCTACCGCTTTCAATTAAATCGGTGACATTTTCAACGTCTAATTCATTGGTAATCCGGCGGCCAGCATTTAGACCTGGTCCATACAGATATACCGGTTCTTGATTCAACTCGCAAAAAATACCCAGCGTTGACAGAATAACAGCCGTGTTATTTTCTGAAAAATCGATCTCTGTTTGAGGTCCAAAACGTTTTTTGGCATAAGCAAGAAAATTATTCTCATTGATAATGACGTGTTTGACCTGATTGCCGCCATAGAGCATGGCATTGGCATTAAGTTCTTGCTCAAGAAATGCGATTTGACAATTTTCATCAAGGGCTAAGCCAAAACGGAAATAGGATCGCTTGGTTTCTGCAAGCACTTCTTCCAGGCCTGCGATGGTCATTATGCTTTTTCTAGTTACCCAGTCGACCCTCAACCAACAGGGCTTCATCTTGTTGGATTTGGTGGCTTTTTGTATGGATGTTGCAAGTTTCTGCCACACATCCTTAAAACTATTTGCAGTCGCGTGCCGGACAATTGCACGTTGTTTAGCATCGCTAACTGAGAAGAAGATGGTGTATGGGGGGCGTAGCCTAGTCAAAGCCTGCTCAACTTGAGCACGCACTTGAACGAGCATGTTGGATAGGGACATGTCGCGACTTATCTCTCTATTAAAAAAGCGTGGCAGTATTTTTTCTGCTGGTCGGCTCGGGTGCTTTTCCTGAACGAGTATAGACGGGGGGGAAGATTCTGCTTTTAGTGGTTTGTACTGGGGGGACGGTGTGGCAAATATTTTTTGTTTTATCTGTCAATTTGGGTTTTCAAAACAAATCTTGTCGGATAGTATTGGGTAACCGTATTCAGAATGATTGTTGTGTAACTCACTCAGATTATTCTCTATTAACCTGTAATTAACAGTGTGGGTTAATACCAAGGTTTAGCCGTAGGGCAGGAGCATTTTCTGCCAAGAAGGAAACCCGGGATCTTATCATCTCGGGTTTTTTTGTCGGTAAATATAGGTTGTTTGTCTCAAATTCATCTTACTTACTGAAACTCTTCTTTGTCTGCCTCTTAATTTGCTGAGGTAGGCTGCTTGCCCTCCCCCGAAAGATGGGTACCTTGGCCGAATAGTGAAAGAACCTTCCGGGTTTGTATTTGTACCAATATCTTGCGGGGACTCGCCGAGTGGCCTTAGCGCCATTCTTTTATCTGGAACCAGTCAACTTAAACCATACAGGACAGGTGCCTCTATCGAATTGTTGGCAGTGAATCTATTGGAGTAGTAACCATGAATGGGAAGTGGTGGAGAAGCTTGAGGAGCTTCCCTCCGTTAGTTTGGATTATTTTAATTGGCAGTTTTTTTAGCCGTGGAACTTATTTTATGGTCTGGCCTTTCCTGGCCATCCTTCTATTTGAAAAGTTTCACCTCGGTGCGGCTGAAATTGGTTTGATCTTGAGTGCATCTGCCGTTGGTGCTGCTGTATTGGGCTTCTTTACCGGTGCACTATCGGATCGCTATGGGCGTCGCAATATGCTATTGCTTGGCTGTATTGTGAGTATTTTTTCCTTTGCTTTGTTGGCTGTGACGCAAACCTTGGCAGGATTTATCTGTGCGATGACCCTGTGTGCTATCGGTCGCGCGGTGTGGGAACCGCCGGCGAGTGCGCTGATAGGCGATTTAATTGACGATCAAGCCAGCCGTGAATTGGCGCTGCAATTCCGCTACTTCCTGATTAATGTGGGGGCCGCGCTGGGGCCGATTGTGGGTGTCTGGGCTGGTTTGAGTGCGCAGCAATCCACTTTTGGGCTCACCTCTATCAGCTACTTACTCTTAGCCCTGGCCTTTGTTTGGGGTTTTGCCAGAACCGAGAGCGGGCGTTTAGCGAGTAAGCAAAGGGATGCGGGCGTATCTCTGGGAAATACGCTCTCGGTATTGCGCCGTGATCAGGTATTTCTGGTGGTGATTATTGCGAATATTTTAACGCTGTTTATCTACGCGCATATGGATTCAAGCTTGGTGCAATACCTCACCCGCGCTGAAGCGCCGGGATTGGTAGAGCTGATATCCAGCATGATCTTTGTTAATGCGTCGACGATAGTATTACTGCAGTTTCCCATTATGAAGTTAATGGGGCCGCTGGCCATTAACACCCGTATTGTGATTGGGTTGGGTATTTTGTCGATCTCCCAGATTTGGTATGCCCTAAATCCGGTAGATTGGTTTTGGGGTTGGCTCGGAGCGACTTTTATTTTGAGTCTGGCTGAGGCAATTTTGTTTCCAACCATGAGCATTCAAATTGACCGGCTGGCACCATCCCATTTACGCGGTACCTATTTTGGGGCCTCTTCCTTTTATGCCATTGGCTGGTCGATGGCGCCATTAATTGGTGGAGTGATTATTCAATGGTGGAGTGGCCCGGCCTTATACGGCTTGTTAGTGGCGTTATGTGGAGTTGTGTTCGTGCTCTATCGCCTTACCGAGTATCTGTCTCGCCCTGAGTGGCCTGAGCCTGAGGGAACGGTAGTCGCGGATCGAGTCGCCAATGTCTCCTAGCACGGGATACAGAATTTAAGGGCAAAAAAATACCCCCGCCAACTCTGGTCAACGGGGGTATTTTATTTTGTGATCGCCGGGAAATTAGATCTCGGCAGCGAGACGTGAGCCCTGGTCGATAGCGCGCTTGGCATCGAGTTCTGCGGCTTCATCAGCGCCACCAATCAGATGGGTGGTTACGCCGCGTTCTTGCAGAGCTTCGTATAGCTTGCGTGCAGGCTCCTGACCGGCGCAGACAATAATATTGTCGACTTCCAGTACCTTTTCCTCTTCACCAACGCGGATATGCAGGCCTTTATCGTCAATTTTGTCGTAAAGGGCACCGGCAATCATCTCTACCTTGCGATGCTGCAAGCTTCCGCGATGAATCCAGCCGGTGGTTTTACCCAGGCCTGCACCCACTTTGGTGGTTTTGCGTTGCAACAAATACACCTGGCGCGGAGAGCTTACTGCTTCGCGTGGCTTCAGGCCGGAGCGATTCTCCAGGGCAATATCGACACCCCATTCATTGAAGAACTCTTCCTTATCGCTGGCGACCACTTCATCTTCTGTGGAGTGGGGCCCATCGTGGGTTAGGTACTCCGCTACATCAAAGCCGATACCGCCGGCTCCGATAATGGCAACCTTCTCGCCAACCGGCTTCTTGTGCTTCAGTACATCCAGGTAACCCAGGACTTTATCGCTCTCAATGCCGGGGATCGGTGGAGTGCGCGGCTCGATACCGGTAGCAATAATCACTTCATCAAAAGATTGCAGATCTTCCGCTGTGGCGATGGTATTAAGTTTTACTTCAACACCGGTGACTTCCAGGCGGCGCTTAAAGTAGCGCAGGGTTTCCTGGAATTCTGCCTTGCCGGGGATCTGCTTGGCGATATTGAACTGGCCACCAATCTTATCGCTGCCTTCGAACAGGGTTACTTCGTGTCCACGCTCTGCGGCAACGGTAGATGCGGCCATGCCCGCAGGGCCGGCGCCGATTACAGCTACCTTTTTCACGTTGTCGGTAGGCAGGTAGTTCAATTCGGTTTCGTGACAAGCGCGGGGGTTTACCAGGCAGGAGGTCAGTTTCAGCTGGAAAGTGTGGTCCAGACACGCTTGGTTACAGCCAATGCAAGTGTTGATCTCGTCGGCGCGGCCTTCGGCGGCTTTGTTGACGAACTCAGAGTCTGCCAGGAAGGGGCGTGCCATGGAAATCATGTCAGCCTGGCCGGAGGACAGAACTTCTTCGGCGACTTCCGGCACATTGATACGGTTACTGGCGACTACCGGGATAGACAGGTGCTTTTTCACCTTGGCGGTGATATCGGTAAATGCCGCGCGGGGAACACTGGTGGCAATAGTGGGAACGCGCGCTTCGTGCCAGCCGATGCCGGTATTGATAATTGTGGCGCCAGCTTTTTCGATAGCCTGGCCCAGAGCCACTACTTCATCGAAGTCACTGCCATCTTCTACCAGGTCCAACATGGACAGGCGGTAAATAATAATAAAGTTCTCACCGACGGCTTCCCGTACGCGGCGCACAACTTCGATCGGCAGGCGGATACGGTTTTCGAAGGAGCCGCCCCATTCATCGGTACGCTTGTTGGTGCGTTTCACGATGAACTGGTTAATAAAGTAACCCTCGGAGCCCATGATCTCCACACCGTCATAGCCGGCTTCGCGAGCCAGGGTGGCGCAGCGTACATAGTCATCGATCTGGCCTTCGATTTCCTCGCTGGTCAATTCACGCGGGGTGAAGGGGTTGATCGGTGCCTGGATGGGAGAGGGTGCAATCAGCTTTTCGTTGTAGGCGTAGCGGCCGGTGTGCAGGATCTGCATACAGATCTTGCCGCCCTCAGCGTGAACAGCATCGGTGACTTCGCGGTGCTGCTGGGCTTCTTCCGAAGTGGTCATCTTCGAAGCGCCCTGGAATACGCCACTCTCTTCGTTCGGGGCAATACCACCGGTTACAATCAGGCCAACGCCACCGCGGGCACGTTCGGCAAAAAAGGCCGCCAAACGGGTGAAGCCATTGGGGTGTTCTTCCAGGTTGGTGTGCATGGAGCCCATCAGCACCCGGTTTTTCAGGGTGGTGAAGCCCAGGTCCAGGGGGGCAAGCATATTAGGGTAGGCTTGGGACATGGCAAATTTCTCTTCTTGTAACCTTTAGGGTTCATTTATGTATATGCAAAAAAGTGCATATCGTTGCCCAGCAGGATAACAAGACGGCCCACTGTGAAACAGTGACTTAACCGGTCGAATTCAGTGATCAATTACGGGCCCCGTCTAACCTTGATGCGTCCCATTCTCATCTATAAATAAAGTGTTTTTTAAGGGTTCCCTGTCTCGACGTATACAGAGGCTCATTTACTCCTCTACCAAGCTTACCAACTTGTTTCGCAGCCATTGATTGGCGGGATCGTCGTGTTGATTTTTATGCCACAGCAGGTGCCAGTCCATTTGCGGTATTTGAAACGGAAGCTCAAACAATCGGGCTGAGTACTGTCGCGCCAGGCTGGCGGGGACTGTCAGTGCCAGGTCGGTTCTCAATACCACTAACGGTGCGACCCGGTAGTGCTGGACCCTCAATTTCACATTGCGACGGCGCCCTAACTTGTTCAGGGCAATATCTTCCAGGCCAGGACCACTCCGACGGCTGGAGACATGGATATGTTCCAGCTTCAGGTACTGTTCCAGGGTAAGGCTGGCGGAATCCGCCAAGGGGTGATCCTGGCGCAACATACACAGGTAGCGATCGTTCATCAGTCGCTGTTGTTTTATCTGTGGGGAAGTGGGTACGGGAACATCCAGGGCAAAGTCCAGGGTGTTGGCGGCCAGTTCCTTGACCAGCTGCTCCCTTGGGACCTGGAAAGACTCGACAGTGATACCTGGGGCCTCCTGCTCCAGCACTTCCAGCAGCCTGGGTAAAAGGAAAGTCTCCGCCATATCGTTCATGGAGAGCCGCAAGGTTTTTCTGGCTTCCTGTGGCACAAAATGACGCTGCTCGCTAAGGCTTGCCCCCAGTAGAGAAAGAGCTTCCTGGACCTTCGGCATAATGCCCTCAGTCAGTGGCGTCGGTGCCATACCGGTGGGGCTGCGAGTGAATAGTGGGTCGTCTAACGTACGGCGAAGTCGCGCGAGAGCATTACTGACAGCCGGCTGGGTGATATGCAGTTGCTCAGCGGCACGAGTCAGGTTTCGGGTTGTGTATATCGCCTCCAGCACGGGAAAGAGGTTCATGTCGATTCGCTGTAATTGCATTGCTGCCACCGTCATCACTCTCATGAATGATTCAATATTCGCATAATAAACTTTGATGATTCAAATGCTGGAGATAGGGTTGGGGAGATCAAAAGGGGAGGGAAATAGGTGGCTGAATTTATTCTGGTACGTCACGGACAGGCTTCATTTGGGGCCGATGACTATGACAATCTCTCCGATACCGGCTGGCAACAGTCGCGCTGGCTGGGTGAATACTGGCGGGATAAGGGTATTCGTTTCGACCGGTTGCTGTGTGGCAACCTAACCCGGCACCGGCAAACTTTGGACGGCATTTGCGAGGGGCTGGAACTCCCCGGTGAAAATACCCGCAGTGTACTCCCCCAGCTTAATGAATTTGATTTTCTAGCGGTTGCCAAGCATTACAGCGAGCTATACCCGGATCGGGCACCGGGAGCAGGTGCCAGTCGCGCCGATTTTTATCGATTCCTGAAGAAGGGGATGCTGGCTTGGGCCGCCGGTGAGATCAGTCCACCGGAAACCTGGTCGCATTTTGAAGCCAGAATCGCAGATGCACTTAAAAACATTTGCGATAGCCCCAAAGGCAGCCGAACCCTGGTTGTTAGTTCGGGCGGTGCCATTGCCATGATGTTGACGCAAATATTGGGCGGCTCAATTTCCACCGTCGCCAATCTCAATATGCAAATCCAAAACACAGCCGTTAGCCGTTTATTTTTCAGTGCAGAAAATATCAGTCTGCACAGTTTCAATCATGTGCCGCACCTGGATCGGGATGGGCGTCACGAATATATCACTTACAGTTGATTGGGCAGGTAACGATGGAATTTGAATACTCAGACAAGGTAAAAGGACTGCTGGAACGCCTGCAAAATTTTATGCAGGAGTATATCTATCCCGCCGAAGCGATATTTATGCAGCAGTTGCAGGAGGATCGCTGGGGAGAGCCGGCGATTTTGGCAGAATTAAAGATTAAAGCCCGGGAAGCGGAACTCTGGAATCTGTTTTTACCGGATTCCCGTTACGGTGCCGGGCTCAATAACCTGGAGTATGCACCCCTGGCTGAGGAAATGGGGAAAGTACTTTTTGCATCGGAGGTATTTAACTGTAATGCCCCGGATACCGGCAATATGGAAGTTTTGGCTCAATACGGTTCTGAGGCCCAGCGGGAACAATGGTTAACCCCGCTTTTGGATGGAAAAATTCGCTCTGCCTTTGCTATGACCGAACCCCGGGTTGCCTCCTCCGATGCCACTAATATCGAAACGTCGATTATCCGCGATGGCGACAGTTACGTTATTAACGGTCACAAGTTTTATATCAGTGGCCTGATGAATAAACGCTGTAAAGTGATGATCGTGATGGGTAAGACCGACCCGGAAAATCCCAATCGTCACCAGCAGCAATCGCAAATCCTGGTACCCACCGATACGCCTGGAGTCAAAATAGTTCGCCCGATGACGGTATTCGGTTATGACGATGCACCGGAAGGGCATGCAGAGGTGATTTTTGAAAATGTCCGGGTGCCCGCAAGCCATTTAATTCTTGGAGAGGGGCGCGGTTTTGAAATTGCCCAGGGACGTTTGGGGCCGGGCAGGATACACCACTGTATGCGGTTAATTGGCCAGGCTCAAAGAGCGCTGGAAATGATGTCGGCACGCGCGGAGCAGCGCATTGTCTTTGGCCGCCCGATGAGCAAGCAGGGATCGGTGCGGGAAGATATTGCCAAATCTGCCTGCGAAATTGAGCAGGCACGCCTGCTGACTCTGAAGGCCGCTGCGCAAATGGATCGGTTGGGTAATAAGGCGGCCAAAGATTTAATCGCAATGATAAAAATTGTCGCGCCACAGATGGCTTGTAAGGTGATAGATCGCGCCATGCAGATTCACGGCGCCGCGGGATTGGGGCAGGATTACAGCCTCGCCCATCACTATGCCTATGCTCGGACTATCCGTCTGGCGGATGGTCCCGATCAAGTCCATATGATGCAGTTGGGCAGAAACCTGGCTGCTCACTATGCCGCCGCGGAAAATCATGGAGGACTCAGTGACTGAGACGGTAAACAATTTGCGCAGCTCTGTGGAAGAGCTGCCTGTTGAGCGACTGCAAGAATATTTGTCCGGCAAAGTCGACGGTTGCAATGGGCCTGTAACGGTCACCAAATTTCCCGGTGGCCAGTCTAACCCCACGTTCAAGTTGCAGACCCCGGCGCGATCTTATGTTTTGCGGCGCCAACCTCCGGGCAAGTTATTGAAATCTGCCCATGCCGTAGATCGGGAGTACCGGGTAATGTCGGCACTCGCCGATACTAAGGTGCCGGTGCCCAAGGTATTGCACCTCTGTGAGGACCGGGACCTGATCGGTTCTATGTTTTATTTAATGGAATATTGTGAGGGCCGGATATTCTGGAATGCAGCACTGCCGGAAGTTGACGCCGAGCAGCGCAGCGCTATGTACGATGAAATGAATCGTGTACTGGCGGCTATGCACAGTTTGGATATTAATGCCGTAGGCCTTTCGGATTACGGCCGACTTGGTAATTATTTCCAGCGGCAACTGGACCGCTGGAGCACTCAATATCGAGCCTCTGAGCTGGAGCCCATTGCCGCAATGGATGAGTTGATGGCCTGGTTGGGTGACGTTTTACCGGATGATGATGGGCGTATCGCGTTGGTGCACGGTGATTACCGGCTCGATAATATGATTTTCCATCCTCAGGAGCCCAAGGTCATAGCGCTTTTGGATTGGGAACTTTCCACACTGGGACATCCCTATGCCGACCTCGCTTACCAGTGTATGCAAATGCGAATGCCCGCTGGCAAAGATAAAATGTCCGGCCTATTAGGCTTGGATATAAAGGCCTTGGGCATCCCCTCCGAAAAAGAGTATGTGGCCAAATACTGCCAGCGAATGGGTATTGATGGGATTGATAATTGGCCGTTTTATCTGGCTTTTAGCTTCTTTCGCCTGGCAGCGATTGTTCAGGGGGTGGTAAAGCGTGCAAAAGACGGCAATGCCTCCAATAAAAATGCGGCAAAACTGGGAGCCCTGGTGGAACCCCTCGCACAAGCTGCATTGGATATCGCTGCTAACGGTTAACTTCTGAAATTATAAGGATAAGAAATGGCAAAGAATATTTTTGATCTCTCGGGAAAAATTGCCTTAGTGACAGGTGCCAGTCGGGGTATTGGTGAGGCCATCGCAAAACTTTTGGCTGAGCAGGGTGCCCATGTTTTGGTTTCCAGCAGAAAGATTGAAGGGTGTCAGGCCGTAGCTGATGCCATTGTGGATGCCGGTGGCTGTGCCGATGCGATCCCCTGTCATATTGGCAATATGGATAATATCCAGCAGGTTATTGGCGATATTCGCGAGCGATTTGGTCGCTTGGATATTTTAGTCAACAATGCGGCAACCAACCCTTATTTTGGGCATATTCTTGATACTGATCTAGCGGCCTTCGAAAAGACGGTAGAGGTCAATATACGCGGTTATTTCTTTATGTCGGTAGAAGCTGGCAAATTGATGCGAGAGCAGGGTGGTGGCGTTATTGTAAATACCGCCTCAGTGAATGCCTTGCAACCGGGTGTAGGGCAGGGTATTTATTCAATCACCAAGGCGGCGGTAGTCAATATGACCAAAGCGTTTGCCAAGGAGTGTGCGCAATTTAATATCCGGGTGAATGCTTTACTACCAGGGCTTACAAAAACCAAATTCGCCGGGGCATTGTTTTCCCACGAGGATATTTATAAAACTGCAGTTGGCCATATTCCCATGCACCGCCATGCGGAGCCGGAAGAGATGGCGGGTACAGTTTTGTACTTGGTCTCCGACGCTTCCAGTTATACGACTGGAGAATGTGTCGTTGTGGATGGTGGTTTGACTTCTTGTGGGGGGATTTAACCATGCATGATCCAATTCTCGATTTTAGCGATAAAGTCGCATTGATTACCGGCGCTGCCAGTGGATTTGGAAAATTACTGGCCGAGGAACTTGGTTCTCGGGGTGCTCGTTTGGTATTGGGAGATATCAATGAAGAGGCTTTGATGCAGTTGGCGGACAAACTGGGAAGCCAAAATATTGCTGTGCGCGCCCAGCACTGTGATGTTTCCCAAGAGTCTGATTGCGCTGCTTTGGCGCAATTGGCTCAGTCAGAATTTGGACAGCTGGATATCGCTGTTAACAATGCTGGAATCGCGCCTCCAATGATGTCTCTCAAGCAGACAGAAGAGGCCATGATGGACCTTCAGTACAACGTTAACCTAAAGGGTGTTTTCCTGGGGCTTAAACACCAGTTGCCCCTATTGAAGATGACCAGCGGAGCTGTACTGAATGTTTCCTCTATGGCGGGGCTGGGCGGCGCTCCCAAGATTGCCTCTTACGCAGCGGCAAAACATGGTGTGATCGGCCTGACCAAAACGGCAGCGATGGAAAACGCCAAGTACGGTATCCGTGTAAACGCAATTTGCCCCTTCTATTGCCTCACCCCGATGGTTACCGATATTGCAACTGAAGATGCCAGCCCTGAACAAGTTCAAGCGTTTCTCGCTGAGGGATGCCCGATGAAACGCCTGGGCAAGCCGGAAGAAGTCGTAGCGGCCATGTTGATGCTGGTTTCCCCAAAAATGACTTACATTACCGGGCAGGCACTGGCAGTAGATGGCGGCCTCTCGGCCTATTGAGGTTGGGAGTCGCTGAGAAAGCGAATAGAGAATCGAAAAGGAGCCTTCGATGCCTGTAGAAATTTCACCTGATAGCCTCGGCTATTACATTGGTTTTGAAACAGAGCCCACAGATTGGTTTGAAATTGACCAGCAGAGAGTTGATAGCTTTGCTGAGTGCACCTTGGATCGACAGTTTATTCATGTAGACCCAGAGGCCGCGGCGAAAACGCCTTTTGGGGGAACGGTTGCCCATGGTTTTCTATCACTGTCACTGCTGCCTTATTTTGTAGGGGCTCTACAGATAACGGTTACAGGTGCTTATATGGGGGTGAATTATGGTTTGGATAAAGTCCGCTTTATCAACCCGGTAAAGACCGGTAGCCGGGTGCGCGTATTTGGGAAAATACTGGATATTATGGAGAAAAAAGAGTCCCACTATCAAATTAAGCTGATGGTAACAATGGAAATAGAGGGCGAGGCGAAGCCAGCTTTAGTTGCAGAGTGGATTTTCCTACAGATTACCTAGTGGGATCAGTATCAGGCCGGACCACCATGTTTCTAAGTCGCAGAGGAAAGTGGTGGTTTCGATCTGTTTGAGAGTTGTTTAAGGCGAGTTTACAAAAATGTTTCTTGTTGTTTAAGGGTGTTGAGACCCATGCGAACAATGTTCAAGTGAGAAGCGGGAATACCTTTTTTGTAGTACTCACCAGTAAAGTCAAACTGTTGGACTTCGATAAATGGTGAGAATAGGGTGCATCCCCAATAGGGGTTTATACCCCACCAGCCATATTTTCCAGCGGTTCTGGGGTTTCTTTGAAAGAAGTTGTAAGCCCTTTTGATATTGTCATATTTGAGTTTGAATTTTCTTTTGTCATTGATGCTGTGGGCATCAAATATCACCAGGCATTGTATAGAGATGCCTTGCCGGCCAAGTGCATTGGCGATTTTTATTGCAGCATTTCCCCCTCTGCTGTAGCCAAACAATATCGCTGCTTTTTTGCGCGAAATCCCATTTTTAAGGTGACGGTAAATAGTTAGCTTTCGTGTGTGGGAAAATATCCGCCCTTGAAGTTGGTTGATTACCGACTTTAGTACCGGATTTTCTCCGGCAGAAGGACCGCCGGCACCGTAGATGCCCACCACAGTGTAGTGGCTAAGTTGAGACTGTATAGGGAGTGAGAATTCGAACTGGCCGCCTGAACTTGATATCAGTTGTTTCTAGCTCCTTGAAGCCGTGCTCGATAAAATCCGGCAGTGACGCTTAGCACTTTTACGTAGTTCATCGGGTAGGGATTCTTCACTTCCATCCTGCTGTTCTGCCCGCCAATAGTGGCACAAGGCAATATACTCGCCACTATTTACCTGATTGCGTAGTGCGAGCCAGGGATCTGGCGCTGGGGTAACTGCCATCACAGTTTCTTTCCAATCCCTTAACGCCGGCTCGTACAAATGCTGCTCGGTGGAATTTGCCTTGTGAGTGAAGGCACCTAGGTGTTGGGCTGGATGAAGAAGCAATAGCAAGGCGGTTACCAAGCTACAACTTACTGTTGCACGAGAGAGTAGATGATTGACGTTTACTTTCGGCTTATAGGTTTGGGCTGTTTTATATAGATCGTCATCCAGCTGCTGCGGGGAAGTCAACGTCTCGGCTTCTTTAAAATATTGATTTTCCCAATTGCTCATAGCATTAACTCGATTACTCTTCGATAACTTCTACTTGCCAAGGTCTTCTCTCCGAACCGTATATCGCTTCGTCCAGTGCGGTTCGGGCGCGATGATATAGGGTGCGGCATTTATTGAGAGAGAGCTGCTCGATGTCAGCCACTGTTGCCAGTGGCAGCTTGCATTCCATATGCAGTAATAAAACATTGCGCAATTGAGAAGGTAAATTTTGAATCGCTGCGAGAATTCTATTCTGCTGGGGAGACTCATGCGCGGATTTCTTCGAACTGGAAAATTCCTCAAGCTTGAGCAATTTATTGACTTGGATGTAAAGCCAACTTTTAAGCAGGCGCCCGTGCAGTTCTGGTGGATTTTCCAAAAGACCACGCCAGAGTTTTTGCAAGAGTAAAGTGGTTGAAGATGGCGCCATTTGCATACAGTAGCGATACAGGGAATCTTTATGGCGGCCGTAGAGTTGACGGAACACAGCAGGTTTGCGCGACTCCTTGTAGTATTGGAATAGCGCCTCGTCAGATAGCTGGCGTAACTCTTTGAGAGACAATGTCTTGAGCCTCCGTACGCAAATTATCCCGCCTCGAACCACTGGCCGAGTATTGGTTTATGCGGCGTCAATAAAGAAGATTGTAGTATGGTTCTGCGTCGCAATTATTCTCTGGCCAGTACTTATAATTTCAGCCGATGTCACGGTACGACAGATACGAATCTTCGGGCTTGCGAAGTATAGTTGCCCCTGGTTTGAGAGGTGGTTGCTCGGGTAAGGGCCAACGCCAGATTTATCAATAAGTGATGATGCGCCTAATTAAGCCATCAAGCGTCAAAAAGAGGCTTGCTCCGGCAAGGGTAGTGGCAATTGAACAGGGCCTTGCCCCGCCCGGAGGTCTGTGAGTCGCAGGCCTACCCCAAGAAGGCGGATGGGAGCAGGGCGTTTTTCTCGACACTCCTGCAGTAGCTGGCGGAATTCAGAAATACGCCCGGCACGGCTGCTGCGCTCGTGGGTGCTGGTAGTAAAATCTGCGTACTTTACTTTAACGGTGGCGCCATTTACTTCGTAACGATCGCCGAGTTTTTCCAGGCGCTCCAGCAGACGCATATACAGCTCTGTCAGCTGTTCCAGCCATTCGTCAAAACTGAATAAGTCTTCGCGAAAGGTGCGCTCGACACTAACACTCTTGCGGGAGCCATCGCCGCTTACCGGGCGATCGTCAACACCACGGCAAAGGTCGTAAAGACGGCGGCCAAATTTGCCAAACTTCTTACTCAGTTCAACTTGTGAAAAATTGCGTAAATCCGCGCAAGTGCGAATGCCTTGTCGATGCATTTTCTCTGCGGTTACCCGTCCCACGCCGTGAATTTTGTTGATAGGCAGGCGCAAAACAAATTGATCGACCTCGCTCGGCGTAATGACTGTCAATCCGTCAGGCTTCTGCCAATCACTGGCAATTTTGGCGAGGAATTTATTCGGGGCCACCCCGGCAGAAATAGTGATACCCAGGGTATCGTGCACCCGTTGCCGGATTTCCTCAGCGATCAGGGTGGCACTGCCGTGGCAGCGGCCACTGTCGGTGACATCCAGGAAGGCTTCGTCCAGGGATAGGGGCTCAATATCATCGCAGTAGTCGAGAAATATCTCCCGTATCTGCCCGCTGACCTCCCGGTACTTAGCCATGTTGCCGGGTACTACAATCAAATCAGGGCACAGTTTCTTGGCCTGGGCGGTAGGCATTGCGGAGCGAACCCCATAGCTGCGGGCTTCATAGTTGCAGGTAGAGATCACCCCGCGCCGGTCGCTACTGCCTCCAACGGCCAAAGGGCGTCCACGGAGATTGGGATCGTCACGCATTTCGACCGAAGCGTAGAAGCAGTCACAATCACAGTGGATAATCTTTCTCATGCTGTGATTATATACAGTGTTATGTCGTGCCAGAAAGTAATTTATGCCACTTGGACACCCGGCGATGACAGGTAGGTGAATAATGAGCAGTATTCCGTTGGTCGAGCACCCAGCTTCCGATGATGTAGCCAGGGTTTTTGCTGAGATTGATGACGAGCTGGGGGGGATCCCCAGTCTGTTCCGTGTCTACGCCCAACACCCGGGATTACTTGAGGCAAACTGGTACAAGTTTAAGACGGTGATGATTCACGGCTGTTTGTCGGCGCAGCTGAAAGAAGCCATTGGCCTGGCAGTCTCAGCCGATAACCACTGTGACTATGGCATTTACCATCACAGTATGTCCCTGCAAATGCTTGGGGTGGAAACGGATGAAGTGATGCGAATTCGCACTGACCCCAAGCATGTGCACTTTTCTGAAAAAGAGCACGCCCTGTTTGACTTGGCGCGCAATGCCAACAGCGCCCCTGATGACCATCGCGAGCACCTGATCGCCGCTGCGCGAAAGCTCGGTGCCGGTGATGATGAGATTCTTGAGGCGTTGGGCGTAATGGAGATGGTACTGGGGGCCAATCACATTGCTGAAGTGCTCAGCCTGGCGCCGACCCGAGTGCCTCACAAGAAGTAATAACAGGCGCCCTTGGGCGGCTGTTCTACTTGGGTCTGCCGAAAATCAGTGCCAGCACAAACATCACAAGGAAAATAAAGAAGAGAATCTTGGCTATTTCAGTTGCGGTCGAAGCGATGCCACTAAAGCCAAAGAAGGCGGCGATCAGCGCAATAACCAGGAAGGTGACAGCCCAGCGCAACATAAGAGGCTCCCAATAGAGTGGAGGGAGCCTTGGGCTCCCGTTCCGCTAATTGATAGAGTCCCGCTCCACAGGTTCCAAATGGTCGCCTGCTTTCATCAGGGTTAGTTGCTCCAGTGTGGCAAACTGGAAGCCCTTTTGCCTGAGTTGCGCAGTAATGAGGGGCAGGGCCTCCATTACCTGATGGTGCTGACCATACATGGGGTGAAGCAGAACCACACTTCCGTCTTTTGCCTTTTGGGATATATAGTCAGCTGCGACTTGAGCGCCGCCTGCTTGCAGTTGCTCAGTAGGATCGATATCCCAGTGAGCAATCTTGAACTGGTGATCACTTAAAAGCGTGCCCAGCTCGTCAGACATCTTTCCGTGAGGAGGGAGAAACATGGGCTTGCTGGTATAGCCATTACTTTGTAGTAGCCGACAGGTTTTTTTAATCTCTTCCTTGGCACTGCTCAAAGGCATCTGGGAAAGGTTTGTGTGTGAGTAACCATGGTTGCCTAACTGATGCCCAGCCTGAATGATTGCCTGGGTCTGTTCCGGGTACCTTTCCATTTCCTGCCCTGTAGGGAAAAAAGTGGCGGTCACTTCCAAAGACTCGAGCCGCTTTAACAGTGGCTCGGTTTTGTCGGGGGAGGGCCCCTCATCAAAAATAAGCGCTACCCATTTATCCTTGCCGGTAATTGCCTGGGCACAGATTGAAAATACAAAAAGCCAAATGCAAATAGCATTAATTATTATTTTCATTTTTTAGGGTTTCCACAGATAGAAAAAAAGCCGTCAATGACGGCTTTTTTCTTTGAACTTGTTTAGCGCTCCAGCTGGTCCAGCTTGCCCTTCTTGCCGTCCCACTCCTCGGCATCCGGTAATGGGTCTTTCTTCTCAGTAATATTGGGCCATACCTCGGCGAGTTCTGCGTTCAACTCGATAAATTCCTGCTGATCGTCCGGAACCTCATCCTCAGAGAAAATCGCGTTGGCGGGGCACTCCGGCTCACACAGGGCGCAGTCGATACACTCGTCTGGGTGAATTACCAGGAAGTTGGGGCCTTCGTAAAAACAGTCTACCGGGCAAACCTCTACACAGTCGGTGTATTTACACTTAATGCAGTTTTCCCCAATTACGAATGTCATGTTTGTCCCTCGATAGTGCCACTGAATTCTTCGTGCAGCGGATTTTATCAATTACTGGCGCGAATTGTAGTGGCTTTTCAGTCGATTTAGTTCACTGTTTATAACAGGATGAATTGGGCGACCAGGGTCGCCCGGTCTTTTACTTCAGTAACTTGCGTAAAGAATAGAGCGCTTCCAGTGCCTGGCGTGGCGTCAAATCGTCCGGATCAAGCTCCTCAAGGGCATCCACGGCCGGGTGGCTTGGGCTGCCAAACAGATCTACCTGCTGGGGGGAACCAGGGCCCGCGGCCATTGGCACAGCGGCTTCTTCCGGCTCCTGTTTGGGGGCCGGTGCAGGCGTAGCAATAGGAGCTGGCACATCTACCGACTGGGCGCCGGCTTCCAATGCTGCCAAGCGCGTGCGGGCCTCGGTCAATACATCACTGGGGATACCGGCCAGTTTGGCCACCTGCAACCCGTAACTCTTAGAGGCGGGCCCTTCCTGGATGCGGTGCAGGAAGACAATTCCCTCGCCGTGCTCGGTGGCATCCAAGTGGATGTTGGCGGCTTCAGAGCACTGGTTGGGCAGGTCAGTCAGTTCAAAGTAATGGGTGGCGAACAGCGTAAAGGCACGCACTTCCCCTGCCAGGTAGTGGGCACAGGCCCAGGCCAGGGACAGGCCGTCGTAAGTGCTGGTACCGCGGCCAATCTCATCCATCAGTACCAAGCTGTGCTCAGTGGCATTGCGCAGGATATTGGCGGTCTCGGTCATCTCCACCATAAAGGTGGAGCGGCCACCGGCCAGGTCATCGGCACTGCCGATGCGAGTGAAGATACGATCCACCAAGCCGATCTGGGCACTGTCGGCGGGCACGTAACTGCCGCAGTGGGCCAACAGGGCAATCAATGCCGTCTGGCGCATATAGGTAGATTTACCGCCCATGTTCGGGCCGGTAATTACCAGCATGCGGCGGTCTTCGTGCAACTCAATATCGTTGGCCACAAAGGGCTCGTCCAATACCTGCTCCACCACCGGATGGCGCCCGCCGGTAATATGCAGGCCCGGCTCAGTGCCCAGTTCGGGACGGCACAGGCGCAAATCGTCAGCGCGCTCGGCCAAGCAGGCCAGCACGTCTAATTCGGAGATACCTGCTGCGGCGGCTTGGAGCTCTGCCAGGGACTCATTCAACTGATTGATCAGCTCTTCGTACAGCGCCTTTTCACGAGCTAGCGCGCGGCTCTTGGCGGAGAGTGCCTTGTCTTCAAACTCCTTCAGTTCGGGCGTGATAAAGCGCTCTGCATTTTTCAGGGTCTGGCGGCGAATGTATTCAGCTGGCGCCTTATCGCTTTGCCCGCGACTGATTTCAATAAAGTAGCCATGCACCCGGTTGTAACCCACCTTAAGGGTGGGAATACCGGTGCGCTCTTTTTCCCGCTGCTCCAGTTGCACCAGGTAATCGCCGGCGTTTTCACTGATAGCGCGCAGCTCGTCCAGTTCTTCGTCGTAGCCGGTAGCAATAACGCCACCGTCGCGAATTACTACCGGAGGGTTTTCAATAATGGCATCTTGCAGCAGCTCTACGGTTTCAGGCCACTCGCCGATCTGGCTGCACAATTCATTCAATAAAGTTGCGTCAGATTCTGCCAACTGTTGCTGAATTTCTGGGAATTGAGCCAGGGACTGGCCCAGGCGAGCCAAATCCCGAGGGCGTGCAGAGCGCAGTGCCAAACGGCCCAGGATTCGCTCCATATCGCCTACAGGTTTGAGGGCATCACGCAGAGGCTCAAAGCCATAATCGGCAATTAACGCTGCGATGGCATCCTGGCGGTTGCGCAAGGTGGTCAGCTGGCGCAGGGGGTTGTTGAACCAGCGGCGCAATAAGCGGCTACCCATAGCGGTTTTACAGCTGTCGAAGACCGACAATAAGGTATTGTCATCGCCACCGTTCAGGTTCAGATCAATCTCCAGATTGCGGCGGCTGGCACCATCCAAGGCGACTGTCTCATCACCACTTTCCGTCAGCAGGCCGCGGATATGGGGCAGCTCGGTACGCTGGGTGTCCCGTGCGTATTGCAGCAGGCAGCCGGCAGCGATCACAGCACCGTGCATATGGCTACAACCAAAGGCCTCCAAGTTCATGGTGCCGAATTGCTGGTTGAGCAGACGCAAAGCGCTCTCAAGCTCGAACTCCCAAGGTGCGCGGCGGCGCACGCCCGCGCGGCGCTCGATTTCAACCGGCAGGCTAAGGTCTTCCGGCGCAAGCAGTTCAGCGGGATTGTGGCGCTGCACCTGCTCGGCGAGAGCTTCCAGAGTATCTGTTTCCTGAACCACAAAACGACCGGTTGCCAGGTCCAGCAGTGCCAGGCCAAATACATCGCCCAAGTGTGAAATAGCAGCCAGGAGGTTATCGCGGCGATCGTTGAGAAGTGCCTCGTCGGTGACCGTGCCCG
This sequence comes from Microbulbifer maximicatervae (SeqCode), assembly GCF_052467325.1. Taxonomy (NCBI): domain Bacteria; kingdom Pseudomonadati; phylum Pseudomonadota; class Gammaproteobacteria; order Cellvibrionales; family Microbulbiferaceae; genus Microbulbifer; species Microbulbifer maximicatervae (SeqCode). The sequence continues at coordinate 2,303,986 of NZ_CP174310.1, read as the reverse complement.
GAGTAACAATACGTACTACCTGGCGCTCAACCGGCCCCTTACTGGTGGCGGGATCACCGATTTGTTCACAGATGGCAACGGACACACCAGCTTTAATCAGCCGCGCCAAGTAGCCCTCAGCTGCATGGTAGGGAATACCGGCCATGGGGATAGGTTCCCCCCCGGACTTGCCACGGGCAGTAAGGGTGACATCCAACAGCTCAGCCGCCTTCTTGGCATCATCAAAGAACAGCTCGTAAAAGTCCCCCATGCGGTAGAACACCAGCTCTTGGGGGTGCTGGGCCTTGATGCGCATGTATTGCTGCATCATGGGGGTGTGTTCGGGTTTCGCGGCCTTGGTCTTGTTTGCGGTTTTTGGCATTTTTTCTAAGAAAATCAGTAAGTTACAAAAGTGTTTGCAAACCCCAAGAGCCCCGCAGGAGTGGCGGCCGGCTCAGATTGGGGTAGGGGGCAGGTTTCCTCGGGGGCTTAATAAGCAGAAGCGTTCGATCAAATAATGAACGGCAAGCCCAAACCTGATGTTCTTGAAGCATGCAATCGGGATAGATCTGAACAGAAAGGTCCAGGCCAAAGTTCGAAGGGCTTCTTTATAGGAGGCGCAGAATAGCAGAGTGGGGGGCAAACCACTATGGATAGCTTATCAACTGCAAGTGGAATGGCCAGCAGCGACCCGGTGATTTTATGAGAGCGTTGTAGGGAAGCGGGACGTTTTCGTCTTTGAGGTAAGGACCGTCACTTTTCTTTGCTCTAAAGAGTCTGCTGCTGATCTCAATAAAAAAGATTCCTGACTCAGTAAGGTCGAGTACTAAGCAAGCCAACTCTTTACGCGGTAGCGCACCCCTCCAGATGGGACATGTGTGCATAGTAGGCTGATGAAATACAGTACTGCTAACTAAGTCCTGCTTCACATATCAGAATTCAAAAGACGCTGCTCCTATTTCTGGGGAAAATTCTATAACTTGTTGATTTTTAAAGGATGTGAAAAATGATATAAAGCAGGGAGAGCGCGGAATTATAAAGACGCTGCTTTATATCTACCTGCTGAATTGCATGCCGCTCAATGTAGAGTTTTGATTTTGTTGGGTTTTTAAGCTGGCTTTGATTGAGGGCGATGGAATTATATAGAAGGGTGATATATAGACGCTGCTTTTGAATTAACTGTTAAGCGTCCAGAGGGATATGAGCAAGTCTATAGTAATACTAGGAGCTGTAACGATATTTCTGATATTGGCATTTAGCGTTGTCAATATTCAGCAAGGTGGCAAAAGTTACGCCCAGCTCAAAAATGAGGTTTCGGACTCTGCCAAAGCGGACGCTGAAAGTGAGCTTGCTAAAGGCCAATTTGATATTCTGGCTGAAGCTTATGGCTTCGGTGATGGCGGTAGAAAAGTTCCTGGCATAGGTTTTGAACAATATAGCAAGTGCCTCAGCAAATTCGTTCCTCTAAGAATTTACTTGCGTTCAGGCGATGTCGCATGGAAAAAGAGCGAGATTGAACTCATTAAAGAGCTAACAGAATCACCAAAGTCCACACATACATATGCGAAATCGTTCAATCTCAGGAAATTTAAGTGGCTTATGGAGAGCGGCGCAGTTCGATGCGCTTAACCAAGCAATGCAGCCGACGTCTTACTTTGTGCACTTTTTGCACGGTCGCTGCGCTCCCATTTTCGTGCAAAAAGCACACAAAGTAAGCTGCGGCTGATTGCGGCGTTAAATACCGATGATACATAAAGTCTCTGTAACACTAGCTGTAATACATCTCGTATCCGTATTTATTATGGGGTATCTGATTGCAAGTAGCTCCGATGGCAGTGCGGTGATGGCTTGGCTCCTTTACCTCACAATAGATTTTCCCGTAGGTTGGGGAATGGTGCCACTAGCGTACGTAGTCGAAGCACTTAACTTCGTAGATAGTATTGGGAGTAATGGGGAGTACAGTATCTATCGAGATATCCCCAATTTTTGGTATCCAGCTATCTATATAGGTGTTGTCGGCACTGTTTGGTGGTATTACTTACCACAACTAATACTTAGATCAATTAGGTGGCTTCGTAGTGGCCGTAGTATTTAACAAAACAAAGCAGCACCGCCCACTACGTGGGCTGGACAGTTTTTCCGCAGCTTCGCTGCTCCAAATCTGCCGCTGTTTGTGGCGTTATAACTTTCAGAGGATATCGAAATCGGTCAGAGAATTACGAACGATCATGGCTTTGAATGCGTCTCTCTAACGAGTAAGACAGTTGAGAATTTCATTATCATTTATACGGAAGAGAGTGAAAACAATGTTTTAATGCTCATTTTAAAGTTAAAAGAAGTTGAACTCTACCAGCGTTTTTTTCTCGATGCTGCGCTCGGATTTTGGGAAGAGTGGAGTGAAGAAGATGCATTTTGTGACGTGGATGATTTGGAGCATGTAGATCTTGCTAAAGAGTTCGACCTGAAGCATAAGAAAGTTTTATCAATTACTTGCAAAGGGTCTTTCGAAGAGTTCTCCTCAATAGAGTTTAGATTTGAGGGGATCAATTTATTGCTAAGGCTCAGTGACAATACTGATTTTGAATCAGATGTTGTGCTGGAAAGGTTATAACCAAGTGCTGCAGTTGACAGTCAAAAGCGTCACGCCTTTTGATTCAAAAGTCGCGCTACTTTTGCCAGCAATTGAGCACGGCGTTAAGCGTCCAGAGGGATATGAGCAAGTCTATAGTAATACTAGGAGCTGTAACGATATTTCTGATATTGGCATTTAGCGTTGTCAATATTCAGCAAGGTGGCAAAAGTTACGCCCAGCTCAAAAATGAGGTTTCGGACTCTGCCAAAGCGGACGCTGAAAGTGAGCTTGCTAAAGGCCAATTTGATATTCTGGCTGAAGCTTATGGCTTCGGTGATGGCGGTAGAAAAGTTCCTGGCATAGGTTTTGAACAATATAGCAAGTGCCTCAGCAAATTCGTTCCTCTAAGAATTTACTTGCGTTCAGGCGATGTCGCATGGAAAAAGAGCGAGATTGAACTCATTAAAGAGCTAACAGAATCACCAAAGTCCACACATACATATGCGAAATCGTTCAATCTCAGGAAATTTAAGTGGCTTATGGAGAGCGGCGCAGTTCGATGCGCTTAACCAAGCAATGCAGCCGACGTCTTACTTTGTGCACTTTTTGCACGGTCGCTGCGCTCCCATTTTCGTGCAAAAAGCACACAAAGTAAGCTGCGGCTGATTGCGGCGTTAAGCGTCCAGAGGGATATGAGCAAGTCTATAGTAATACTAGGAGCTGTAACGATATTTCTGATATTGGCATTTAGCGTTGTCAATATTCAGCAAGGTGGCAAAAGTTACGCCCAGCTCAAAAATGAGGTTTCGGACTCTGCCAAAGCGGACGCTGAAAGTGAGCTTGCTAAAGGCCAATTTGATATTCTGGCTGAAGCTTATGGCTTCGGTGATGGCGGTAGAAAAGTTCCTGGCATAGGTTTTGAACAATATAGCAAGTGCCTCAGCAAATTCGTTCCTCTAAGAATTTACTTGCGTTCAGGCGATGTCGCATGGAAAAAGAGCGAGATTGAACTCATTAAAGAGCTAACAGAATCACCAAAGTCCACACATACATATGCGAAATCGTTCAATCTCAGGAAATTTAAGTGGCTTATGGAGAGCGGCGCAGTTCGATGCGCTTAACCAAGCAATGCAGCCGACGTCTTACTTTGTGCACTTTTTGCACGGTCGCTGCGCTCCCATTTTCGTGCAAAAAGCACACAAAGTAAGCTGCGGCTGATTGCGGCGTTAGGCACATTGGAAGCTATGCTCTCTAAGTCACAATTATTCGAAACATATAGAGTCCTTGGGCTGGCAGCGATGCATCCAGCTGGAGCGGAATATAAAGTGGCTTGGGCAATGACATTACTAGAGAGTGGAGCTGACACTGAATCTTTGGCAGAGCTCGCTACTTTCCAGCCACCATTTAATGAATTTGAAATCGACGACTATTTTGGTCGTGTATTAAAAGAGCTAGCTATTGCTCGACCACCTGACGATGATTCGTTAATGGGGTATGCCAAAGTAATCGCTCAGGAATGTGTCGAAGGTAAGATAAAGCCTGAGATAGCAGCATCTAAACTATATAGTGCGAACGTTGATTTAGATTATCCAGAATACTTGAATCATTTTACCGAACTAGAAGATGAGTGGTATTGTGAGCACATTAACGGTTGGACTAGAGACCAACGTAAAAATGAAATTATTAAGGCGTGCCAAGCATTGGACAATAGCATTAAATTTCCAGTGTTTCGCAGTGCCTAACAAAGGCCGGCAACGGACTTTCAAACCTGTCACTTTTTGTGCCCTTCGCTGCACAAAAATCGCCAGCTTTGCCAGCCGCTGCGGCCGGCGTTATGTCTAGGGATCGCTCTATGAAAATTGATACAGGTTGCCCCAATTGTGGTGGCGTAGCAATAAAGGAAAGTGAGCGTGGTGACGATCCAGCTATCTACAAATGTCCAGTATGTAATAGCGTTCTATTGCCTGATATAAAGAAAAGTGAATTTCGTCGCTACTTTGGCTGGATTGCACTAATAATGCTGGGATTGGTCTTTGCTCTCGGTAAATTATTTCCCGCTCTTTCGCTAGTTTTTTTTGTTACTCTTATGCTTTTAAGTTTAGTCGGTACAGGATACGAAGTTTTAGAATTCTCAAAAATCGTAAAGCTAAAATGTGTAGTAAAAACATAACAAGGTGATGATGTTCATTCCGCCCCTATGGGGCTCCACCAGACGGCCTACGCTTCGCGCAGTCCGCCGCATATCACGGCGTTATAAATCTTGGAGAGTTTTGTGCTCGGAAAGCTGAATGCAATAGCCACATATATTGCTTGGTTGTTTCTTGGGGGTATGATTGCATCCTTTGTTCTTGGTTACTTCGATGTTACTTATGAGATGCCCATCTACTATTTGATCTTTGGCGGTTTTTTCTTGTTTGCAATTATTCATTTTGTATTGGCGTTTTGGGTGCGTTGCCCGAATTGCAACAAGTGTTTAACCATTCAGGGTATGCATGGGGTTCATCCTGCCTCTATACACAAAAGCTGGTCGTCCGTTGTGTTTCACTGGTTTACAGGTAGGGTAGGTTGCATACATTGTGGTGCTACAGTTTCTACAAATGATTTATAACAAACCGCAGCAATCGCTCCCTTCGGTCGCTGGGACAGCCAAAACGCTGCGCTTATTTGTCTGCCCTTGTGCGGGGCGCTAAGTTTTATACACAAGTTTTTCCGGTTTTATTATGTAAATCAATAAGTTACAGTTTGACCTGGCATGAATTACAGATTTGATTGGATAATTATGCAGGACTGGGTCATGGAGGAAGTAAAAAATCAGGTTATGGGTGATACACGTTTGAATAAGCGCTTGTCCAATATTCTTAGTAGTTTAAGTTCAGATCCAAAGAATAGCATTCCCTGTGCAAACAAAACTTGGGCAGAAACGTTTGCAGCTTATCGCTTTATCGAAAATGATAAAGTCAATTTTGATTCTATTATGAGCGGCCATAAATCGGCAACTCTTGAGAGAATCAAGGCGCAGCCCGTTGTTCTTATCCGTCAAGATACCACCTTTCTAAATTTTGCCACTGACTTAGAAAGTAAAGAGATGGGAACACTTAGGCGGAAAGAGACCAATCAGCAACTCTTGCACACCTCCATCGCTATAACGCCATCAAGAGTTAACTTGGGTGTTGTTGAGGGTAGTATGTGGCAGAGAGACAAGGAATCAAGCTCTAATTCCCGTTATACCAAGTCGATAAAGAATAAGGAGAGTCGACGCTGGCTAGACCATTACGAAACGGCTTGTCAGATACAGGAGCGCTGCCCTGAAAGTACAATTGTGAGTATTGCTGATAGAGAGGGTGATATTCATGAGTGGTTTCAACTGGCTGAAGATCAAAGTGAACAGCGGCGGGCGAGCTATATCGTTCGAGCTAAGGCCAATCGCACTTTAGAGCTCGATGGAGAAGAAACGGTTTTGCTTTGGGATCATATGAATGAGCAGAAATCTGTTGGTCTATACACGGTAGATATTCCCAAACGGAATGGTGAATCTGGAAGAAAAGCCAAAGTCAGTGTATCCACTACTGAGATACGGCTACTTGGGAAAGGAAAATCTAAACGACCACTTTCTCTCTATGCTGTATTGGCTAAAGAATTAAACCCACCAGAGGGTGAAAAAGGCATTGAGTGGATGCTGTTAACTGATCTTCCAGTTGAAGACTTTAAGCAGGCAAGGGTCATCATTGAGTGGTATCGAAGCCGGTGGGAAATTGAAACCTATTTTCGGGTGGTGAAAGGCGGATGCCAGATAGAAAGTAACCGTTTTAGAACAGAGCAGCGCATGTTGAACTGCATTGCGATCTATATGATTATTGGATGGCGGCTACATTCGATAACTACGCATGCACGAAGAGTTCCTGACGCACCGTGTACAAGTGCCTACTCTGAAAAAGAATGGCGTATGATATGGATGATGCGAGATAAAACTACTCCACCAAATGAACCCCCAAGCATGAGGGAGATAACCCGTATGTTGGCAGGTTTAGGAGGTTTTTTGGGGCGTAAAGGGGATGGCGAGCCAGGAGTTAAAACCGTTTGGCAGGGATACACCAAGCTGCTTCATTATATAGAGGCAGCAGAAACTCTAAATGGACTTAAATAATGTGTATAAAACACAGGCGGGGCGTTATGCATCACCATGATTAAAGATATCGAGATTAAAAAATTACCACCTGAGATAAAAGTGTGTGGTATGGCAATTAAACCTGTTCGCGGAGTAACCGAAGAGGGAAAAACTATATATGAAAAAGATGTGCAGATTGAGCTAAAAAACATAGGAGGAAAAGCTCTATCCTTTGTTGACTGCAATCTTTCTTACTATGATGCTCAGGGCGAGTTTATAGGGTGTGATTCAGATGGAAGTCTTTCATTAGTTAAGCCAAATGAAAGTGTATTTGTTTCTATCCCTATGCTTAGCCCAAGTAATACTTCTAAAAAACTCTTAGAAGTTAGTATTCAAACTGCAGAAGGTATTTTTAGTAAGTATATTTCATGGGTTTTTCTAACAGGTGCGTTAGTATTTTTGGTTTATCAAAATTATTCAGCTTAATATACATAACAAGGCGTTCAAATTCGTTCTGCATCGTTGGTGCTCCACCGGACACAAAAAGCCATGGCACATTTCACTTTGCCACAACTTTTTGTGCCGTTTAGCTTGGCGTTAAGTTTTTTGAGAGGTCGTTCCATTAAAACAAATAATCTTGAAATTCATAGAGCAGAGCCTGCAGTAATTGAGTTGAATGGCTTCCTCAATGCATTAAGGTGTGTGATCGGCTGTCCGAAAAGGATATTTAGTGCAACACTTGCCGAAAAGAATACTGGTTTAAACTCTATTGTCGAAGACACAATAAAAAGTATTGGTGAGTTTGGAAAACTCATAGAACAAAGACAATCTGATTACAAAACTACTTATCAATTATTCATCGATCATATTTATAAGAAAATATCGGATACCAAAACTAGGGCTTTGGATAATTTAGATTGGAATCTAATTGAGTATTATGGTCTTATCTCAACATCAGACCAAGAAGATGGCCCTTGGAATAGATTTATTAGTCAAGAACATACGATTTTAAGATTTCTTGATGATGACGGTGATGAGTACATTTTATTCTTTGTAGAATTTAGTGATTTTGTAGTGGTAACTCAATTGGGGTTAGCATGGAACGAGAAATAAACATAACCAGGGCATGCACCCGACCTCCGGCAATTTGCACCTTTTTTGCGGTAGAGCTGCAAAAAAGCCTCCAATTACCTCCGGCTGGTGATGCAGGCGTTAAAACTATGAGTAAGTCTTACCTCAATCTATCTATCCTAGGTGTGGCGTTGCTTTTTATGGTAATTTTCTTGGCATACTCTGAGCTTGAAAAAAGTCACGAAATTGTCAGCTACGTGAGCCGCCCGGATATTGCGCAAAGATATGCGCTGAAATCGGCGAGGGATGACTTTCAGAAAAATAGAGTTGGCTTTATCTGGGTCTTTGAAATTGACGGTGTGTTAACTGTCTATGGTTTAGATGAAAAACAAGTTTCAAAGATTGCCAAAGTATTCGTTCAAGATAGATACTGGAGTTTACGGTGCTGTAGTGTTTTAGGAGAATACAAGTATCCGGATGATATCATTACTGGCGACGAACCATCTGAATTTGGTTTGATAGTCGGGGCGTATATCAGAAACCCCTATTTTGTAACTCTATACAACCGGGAAATGGCAAGGCTCCTGGGCGTAGAGTTTTAACAAAGCAAGGCAGTTCGTTCCGGCCCTGGGGGCCTCCACCGGACATCTTACTTTGTGTACTTTATGCGCAGTTCGCCACGCTCACTATTTGCGCATTAAGCACACAAAGTAAGCTGCCTCTGCTCGCGGCGTTATACGTAGGCAATGAACGAAGAAACACTAAAATTTATTGAAGAGCGGCGCCTTGTTTCGTATATGAACAAAACAAAGTGGCGAGAACTCGCTAATGCCATTACAAGTAACAGTGATTTCGAGCCTCAAGTAAGGCTTAAATATCTACGAGACTTAGAGGCAATGCCTGGGTTTTCGCTGCTTGATTGGGAATGGGTTCGCTATGGTCAATCTAACTGTATCGAGTGGATGGATATTGACCCATTCAAAAGAGAGCGAAGGGGCAATCTTTTAAGTGATAGAATTACTGACTTCAGTGGCTTTATAGCAACTGTTCTGAAAAAGTACAATATCCCATACTCCTTTGAAAATGGGTGTTACAGGGTATGGGGATATGCAAACCAGCAACCAGTTTTCGTATAACAAACGCAAGCACGCGGACCCGTTTTCCGCTGCGCTCCAAACGGCCCGGTGTTGCGGGCGTGTGTGCCAGGCATGGCATTTAACTAGAGAGGTGAAAGTCCTCTTACCAGGTATTCGTGGAGCCGAAGGTTAGCGAAAGGGCAAGGTTAATATCGCGAGGTATTGGCTGGAGGAAGCCCAACGCAAATTCACGGGGTGATGAACAAGAACTGGAAATGTCTTACCCTGGGAGGTCTATGGGTTGTTAATGGAGTAACTGAAAACTGAGAGATTGGTTTTGACCGATCCATAGAAGTCAGCAGAAGGCATAGTAGGTAGATTTCGTGCTACTGAAGGCCTGAACAATTCTGGACAGTATTATTAATGCAGAGCTTGATGACTGCATCTGACAAGTAACTTAGTTACCAGAGAAAAAAATTTTTTTTTCTGGGTGAACATCAAACTGGAAACTTAATCATACATTGTCCAATTTCTCATCTCTTTTAATGCAGCGAATTCTAGATAGGAATAATCTGTTTCGAGCATTACAACAAGTTTCTCGTAACCAGGGTGCACCAGGCCTCGATGGTATGACGGTAAAACAGTTGCCGGAACATCTTAAGCAGACCTGGATTGCTACCCGACAAAAGGTGCTAAGTAGTAGCTATCGTCCTCAACCGGTGAAACGCGTCTTTATACCAAAAGGCAATGGAGGCCTGCGTCCATTGGGTATACCCACTGTGCAAGATAGGTTGATCCAACAAGCTATCGCACAGATACTCAGTGAGCAATGGGAGCCGAAGTTTCATGCTCTTAGTTTTGGTTTTAGACCAAATCGATCGGCACACCAGGCGATTAGACAGGTCCAAAACTTTGTCCGGCAAGGAAAGCGCTGGACGATCGATATGGACTTGAAATCCTTCTTTGATGAAGTGAATCATGACAAGCTCATGCTAACACTGAAGCAAAGCGGAATACCGGCTGATGTGCTGGGGTTGATAAACCGATACCTAAAAGCGCCAACGGTAGTCGATGGCAAGGTAATAGCTACAACAAAAGGCGTACCGCAAGGTGGGCCGTTATCTCCGCTTCTAGCGAATATTGTGCTTAATGAACTGGACTGGGAGCTGCACAAGCGGCAACTCAGTTTTGTACGATATGCCGATGATTTTCAAATACTGGTGGGAAGTCGTCGGTCTGCAGAGCGGATAAAAGTAAGCCTTACGCACTTCATCAAATGTAAGCTGAAGCTCACAGTAAATACTGAGAAGAGTGCAGAGGATCACTTCTGGAAGCGGAGCTTTCTAGGATTTAGATTGCTGAAGAAGGATGCCCGGATAAAGGTATCAGAATCATCGATGAATAAATTGAAAGCCAAGATCAGAATGATCACCCGCCGAACACGAGGCCGCAAGTTTACTCAGATCATGGAAGAGTTAAAGAAGTCCCTGCTTGGTTGGAAAGCGTACTTTGACATCAGTGAAGTACTGAGCCCTCTGAAAGACCTGGACAAGTGGATAAGGCGGAAGTTGCGATGTTATTTATGGAAGCAATGGGGACGTAGTGGTTACCGCAGATTAAGAAGGCTGGGTGTTGATCGCTTTTTAGCGTGGAACACGGCCAAATCAGCGCATGGACCATGGAGGCTAAGCAAAAGTCCTGCCCTTTACAGAGCATTGCCAAATAGATACTTTAGGAACTTGGGGCTGCCGGAATTGGCAGATAGGAAGGGGAATAGAATTGAACCGCCATGGTACGTGACCCGTATGCCTGGTGGTGTGGGAGGAGGGGCATCGTGAGGTGCCTCCCTATCCCGATTAAATTTCAGGAGAGATCATGAAGCAAATTGCAATTAGGAAGTATTTCAGTTGTTTTGAAACAACTAGTGATGAAATTCATGATGATTCTTTTGGCGAGCATCTTGAAAAGCTAGATGAGGAATTAAGGGCTGTTTTCGAAAAATATGGTCTCAAGATGCTTGAGAGCGAGACACGTTTTCTACCATACCAAAAATTGTCAGTATTCAACTGTGAAAAGTGTAATCATCTAATGATAAATAGAGACATGAATCCAACAAAATTTGATGAAGGAGACTTGTACTCTGATCTCCACTGGGTGGTTTATGATGGTGGCACACACGAAGGAAAAAATTTATGTGAAGAATGTCTTCCGGTAACACACCGCTGGGGGCACTATTCATGAGAAATTTAACAAGTGACTATGGTTGCTCGTCAAGTTTTTAAGCCATGCTTTCATCCCAGTAGGTGTTGTTTTTCACCATCGTATTCAGGATCGTAATCTGCTTTCTCATGTAGGCAATCAGAGCGACCTTTTTAGGTTTGCCAGCGTCGACTAATCGCTTGTACATCGGCTTTAGTTTGGGATGATGCTGTATGGCCGACATGATGGAAACAAACAAAACCGTTCGTACACGATGCCTTCCACCCCGAATATATCTCTTTCCCTGGAAGCTGCCGCTATCACGGTTCATCGGGGCGATACCGACAAGTGCAGCGATTTCTTTACGGTTCAATTTTCCTAGCTCGGGAAGTTCACTCATCAATGTATAAGCCAATACATTTCCAACCCCTTTAGCGCTCAACAATAGGTCCCGCCTTTGCCGCCACTCAGACACACTGTTAACCAGTTTATCCAGTTGCTTGTCGATACCTTGTAACTCTTTCTTGATGGTGTTTAGAATGGCCTGTATAGGTTTGTGCACTGATTTAGGCATCCTCTGAAGCCGATTCTTTTGCATTGTGCTCATCTCTAAACACTGACTTCTTACCGCCAGTAAGTCACTGATCTCCCTAAGTTTTTCTGGCTTTAGTTCCGATAGTCTTGGCTTCATGGCCTCACCAAAATGTGCAATATCCATTGCATCTAGCTTGTCAGTTTTGGCGAGGCGCCCTGCGGATTTGGCGAAGCTTCTTATCTGTGAAGGGTTGCAAACAACAACAGGTAATCCTGCTTTGTCAGCGGCGCAAACAAACTCTAATTCGAGTCTTCCTGTAGACTCTATTAATACTCTTTGAGGTTTAAGAGGTTGTAATTGTTTAATGGCATCCTTAATGCCATTTTTATCATTGGCAACACTAAAGAACTGGCCAGTAGGTCTCACATAAATATCGAGTTGTTTACTGCTGGTATCGATACCGACATTGATCTCTTGAGGTTCCACAAGATAAGCTATCTCCGCCTTGCTATTCGGGCTCGAGGCCCACATGACTATTCGAGTTATGCCTAGTGAGTGTCTGTCACGTTCCTACTTGTTAACGGTCTTTATAAACCGGCGCAGCAACGAACTGTGACAAACAAGGCCTTCGGTGGCCGCCGAAGGTGGGTCTCAATTTACCCGTTAGCGAAAAGGATTTTCAACATCAGAATCAGGCAAGAACAACCATACAAGCCGCAGAAATCGCTCCCTTTGGTCGCTGGGACAGCCAAAACGCTACGCTTATTTGTCTGCCCTTGTGCGGGGCGTAAAAGGTACGTCAATGATTAGAGCGATTCTCGTAATAGTTTCCCTAATCATAATATCGGGTTGTGTTGGTTTGGCTATTGGTACTTACGGGAAAAAAGAGTGGGCCAGAACAGAATTCAGTCTAGGGAATGAGAGAAATCAATTCTCTTTCGAAAAGAGAGATTCGCCTTACTCAGACCTTGAAATTATTGAACGTTGGGGAGATCCTGATTCTGTAGATCTGTTTGAGTATTGTAAAGTGCTTATTTATAAAGACGGAACATCATGGGCTGGTGCAGGAGCATTTGTTGGCGTAGTGCCAGTTCCGCTCGCGGTACCAACTGGAACGTATAAGAATCGCTTTTATCTTCGTAACAATGCAGCTGTTGGCTTAATTCAAGAGTACGGAGAAATAGATCGTGCTGTTGGCTATACATGTGGTAGCAATGAGTGCGTGGCTAGCGCTGGAGAAAAGGTAAATGAGTCTGAGCTTGATACTAAAGTGGCAGTAACACAATGGTGTGCCAAGTCCCTTTAACAAACGTAGGTAGTATGTTTTCGGGCCTGCGCGGGATGCCCAGCGCTGTGCACATATTGTGCGCGTTGCTGTGTGCGTTATTTGTCACTTTAGGAGCTATCCATGATTTCTGAAGATTTCTCCGAAAGGATTGAGAGCTTTGATGAATGCTTAAGCCTGAAGCTCTCAGAAGTCGACAATATACAAGGTGGAGATTCACTCCTTTACCGAAAAATTCTTTATGTTTCATTTTTAGATCCACTGGCGGCGTGCGTCTATCCAAATTCAGGAAGCAAGGTTAGGTTTGCTGGGCTTATCGATCGATTTTCTCATTAGCCTGATCGGGATAGGCTTTGTATCGTACACATCGCAAGGTTTTGTTCACTAAACTTCGAGCCTGAGCCAGGAAGGCTCAGGCATGAGTCACTCATAATGTTAAAAGAGTGGCTAAATGACTTAGACAACACAGGAATAGTTAGAGGCGAGAAAAACCCAACTTATAGCGATTTTAAGAAAATATGGCCAAAAAGGGTTAGCGAAAGCGGGCTGCCTTATCAGCTTTCCGATTTTAAATTAGTAAATCTGCTGTATCGGTTGAGAAATGTATTGGTTTATCAGTTCCAGTCTCCCGGCCGGGAATTAGGTCCCATATTGCCAGATTAGCATTTTTTCCAGTTGTTCAAAACTATTGATGGAAATCATAAGCTAATTCCTTTACATTTTGAGTTAGTATATTCATCAGAGTTTTTAAGTGATCTATGTGGAAAAACATTAAGGAGTGTTGTTGCATATCTTAGGGAAAGCAATATAAATCCTTTCCCGAATCATTATTCAGGTGACTACTGGCTGTAGTATCTAAACAAATAACAAGCAGTGGCAGTCGGACCCAGTTTTCGCTCCTGTCTCGCTGAAACCTTCTCTCATTGAGTAGATGCTTGTCTACTGAATAGCGTAAGAAAAAAATAAATCAAGGCTAATAATTTTTTGGTGTTAAGCATTTGCAGTATTTTGCTAGAATAGGTAGGTACCCTTGTTAAGGATAAAAGATGAAATATGGAATGCTGATAGCCCTGGTCGGGGTTGTTACTATATCGGGCTACTTTATACTTGAATCAAATCAAGAGAGTAGAAATTCAGATTTTGATAGAGAGGTACGCAAACCTCGCGACTTCAGTGAACAGAAGAATACCTTGTCTAAAGGGGATAATCGTAAGATAACAAATGAAGAAGCGGGTCAATTAATAGTAATGGAAGAGGCTGGGATTGGAAAATCCGTTGATGAGGGCGAAGTAATGCCCCCAACTTTTGTCGATCGGCAGGAAGAGGAGCACTCTCATGATAATGGCCATGATAGTGGTATAAAGTATTTGCTGACCATTAATAATGATATTAATGGTGAGTATACGCCTACAAACCCAGATTTCAGTCGTCACGGAACCCCCATTTCTATCAATGAAGAAAGCATTCGAAGCCTTAGAAAAAATGAACTACTAAATTTTCCTCTCGATAAAAACCGTACTCTTTTGGTCGAAAGTGTCGATAAGAAAAACAGTGGCGCCGTCAATGTCCGATTTTCAGTTGCGAATGAAGACAATATTTATCGAGGCTTTATTACTGTTGGCAATAAAGCTACCTTTGGCCGTATCATTACTCCGGAGGGAGGGTATGAGTTAGAGGTTGTTGATGGTAAGGGGTGGATTGTTAATACAAGTTATATTGATGACAAAATGCCAGAAGATGGTATCGATTACGTGGCACCAAGAAATTAAAAAATTATAATGGAGTAAAGTATATGAATAATAAAGTATGGTTAATTTGTCTTCTTGTTTTAGGTTTCTTTTGGGAGGAGTGTAGTGCTGACGAGGTCACAGTATTAGTTTTATATACAGAGGCAGCACAAAGCTCGGTTGCAGGAGGGGCTATTGAAGATAAGATAGATAGCTATATAGAAGCAAGTAATGATACTTATCGTGCTAGCGGTATTGACATTACTCTTTCCTTGGCAAGTGCACAGCTTATTACCAATGTTGACGATACGAGTACGAATAATACGCAAAACTATAGTTATGAAGATGCGCTAGATGACCTGACAGGTGGTTTGAGCCCCTTTCATAATGTCCCAAATTTGCGTAATACTTATGGTGCTGATTTTGTTGTTTTGTTGCGCGATACGGACAATGATTGGGGGGGGTACGGATGGGTTGATAATGATGGCGGCAGGAGTGATCTCGCATACAGTATCGTTCGCATCAAGAATCCAATGGAAACATTTACTCATGAAATTGGTCACAATATGGGGCTGGCTCATTCTCGCCGCCAGGTGGCAGACGGTGGTGTTCCTGGAATAGAAACATACGCCGCAGGCCATGGTCTGGATAGAAATTATCCGTCGGAGTTTGGTTTTGTGACGGTGATGGCATACGGGTCTGCTTTTAATGGCGCACCAAGGTTGGCACTTATGTCAAATCCTTCTATAAACTGTGATTCTGGTACTAGTGTTAGCCCATGCGGAATTATTGAGACAGATCCCGATGATGGGGCTAATAGCTCGAAAGTCCTCAATGCTAGAAAATCTATATATAGGAATTATCGTCTTGCCCCTACCGTAGCATCAATATCATTTAATGATTCTAATCTATTATCTTGTTTGACCTTTTCACAATTTACTCTTATCCCGGTCTTTACATATCTGAATTGTGCAAACTTTAACATTGAATCTCTGGCTGGTTTAGAGGGTCTTACAGGCTTGACCTATGTAAACATACAAGATAACAATATCTACAGCTTGCAGCCATTGCTTGAATTGCCCAATCTTCAAACTGCTGTAGTTTCCGGAAATGATAATGCAATTTGTTCACAGCTAACTCTTCTTGAAGAAAAACTTGGAGCAAGTAATGTGATACGATCTGATGGATGTTTTCCATTGGCGGCAGTGCTCGTTTCTATAAACACTTTGTTGCTTTAAATCTTGCAGGAGATTGTAAGGGTGGCGTGTATGGTGCTGCAGTTTCATTGTGGCACTATAATAAATACATATACATATATTTTATGTGCAGATTTTTCTGCTTCTATTTCATAAATTAGAAGGTCTTATTTTTACGTAATAAATACAATCTCTTAATGTTGCTGGCAGGTCAATTTATAACTCAATAAATGGCTCATTTGGTGGTCATATATACCGTCCAGTTATTGATTAAGTTTTCGGGGGATTCGCTAAAATTTGACTCTGTGTGTTTTTTACTTTATTAGATTTTGTGCGTTTATAGTGACCCACTAATCCCGAGTGCCAGTTTAGGTCTAATTGGGAAGTGGATAGGTATTTCTTAGAAGAGAGGTTCTTTTATACGCTAGAAATGGAGAAGCATTTAAGTGCTTCTCCGTTTTAATAAAATATTATTGGTTTTGTTCAAAAAATTTTCACGCAATAATATTCTGATATTCAAGATTGTTTAGTTTGTTGATTTATAGCATAGGGCTTATTCAATCCATACTCTAGTATAGACCCGTTTCTGTTCTGGAGTATCAATAAATCCGTCCCGATCATGTAGGACTTTGGTATTGTTAATAAACACCATGTCTCCAGTGTCCATATAGAAGCTTAATGTATTTTCGGCGCTGTTCAGTTCGTTGTCCAATATATCTAGAGCTTCGACTACTTCTTGTGATAAAGGCTTGTTCACGCGTTGATGGCCTTTCTCAATCCAGTACCGCATATAACGAATGCTGAGCTTTTCGTTTGAATATTCGAAAATAGGGAAACAGTTCTCAAGTATGCTTTTTATGTTTTTGTCGCTGCCTGGAGTAACTAAATCTCTAATATAGTTGTTGTACAGGATCTCCAGTTTTTGTGGAGCAGATTTTCGCAAGTTTTCATGAACTTGAGCCGCAGATACGATTTTTGATTTTCCACCCTCAACCGCTGGAGTAAGACAGCATAATCCAAGTATTTTGGGTTGCACGGTACGTTGTGAGCTATCAGTATGAACGCCAGTGGGTGCATTTGTTTGAGATACAGGAATAGCTTCGCTAGTGTAGTCTTTTCCTGTGTCGAGAATCCCATAAAGCCGACCATAAGTATCTATAGTATTGCCCATTGCCAGGCTAAGCTTTAGGAATAGTAGGTTAAGCGTTGGCTTACTTAATGATTCCTCGCCCTGTATCCATGCCACACCACTACCATGCTCTATTTCATATTTTATCTGGTTGGCAAGCTGGTCGAACTCAGGTGTGGCAACTGATTCTTGGGTCAGGTTATCAATCGGGTTGTTTTGTTGTTTGGCCCAGCTCTCTAAAGCCTCGACTTCGGATTTCCAGTTTGAAGGCCACAGAAACTTCCAGTTGGAAGTTGCGGTCATATCATTAGCAGTCCAGGCTTGAGCTTGAACTACTTCACTTGGGGCTAAGTTAGTCATTTACTTGCACCTTAAATAATACGTGTAGTGGATAGCCGGCTAGTGGTGAGAAAAAATCTGGATCCAGGTCGAGGTGCTCTTGAGTTACTGAGAGTTCTTTAACAGTTAGTAGGGAGTTAAAACCAGCGTTTGCCAGAGCTTCAAAATAGTGTGAAAAATTTTTATGCACGCATCGCACTGAAACTGGCTTACCATCTCTGCGCCATATTTTTCCTTCAAATGTTTGATCTATGCCATCTAAATAAGTCATGTTGCCGTGTTGAAAGTAGAATGGAGGAACTTCTTCCCTCATGAATGGAAGGCAAGGGTGAGGCACTGTAAAAATAAAGGTGCCCCCTTTATTTAATAGACTTTTGACCTTACTTATGACCTTTGTCATTTCTTCTATGGTCAGATAGTTGAAAAGAAATACAGCAATAGCATGATCAAATTTATCTCTAGGAAATTCTGTAAATGTAACGGCATTTCCAACTGCATATTCTGCTTTTGTCAAGTTTTCGGCCGAAGCAGATTCCTTTGCCTGGGAGATCATCTCTGAGGAAGAGTCAACACCAAAGATTGAACCTGCTCCCTTGTTGAGCAGCATCCTGGATACATAGCCTTCACCACAGCCCATATCCAATATGTTTTTCCCATAGATATTTCCGATTTCCTCCAAAACTTTGGGGCGAGCGGTGAAGTCACTGAGTAGAATTTTCTCCGAGCGACTCCAGCTGTGAGCTTGTTTGTTATAGATGGTTTCAGTTGATAGTGGTAAGTTCATCCCGAACTGCTCCTTCAATTTTAGGGATAAAGTATGCTATGCAGTGGTGTGTTTATTGGTGTTTACTACATGGCTGGTGAGAGTTTAGTTATTTGGGGTTTTAATTATTTAGGTTTAATTTCTACTTTGATAAGGCTGGTGTTTTAAGTATTTAAAGTTAGTCGCTACCAGGAAATTCATTTGGTAGTTTTCTTGTGTACTGCAGCTTATTTTGGTGGGCGTGCTAGCAGTTTTTTTGCTTGGATGAGTGTGCAAAGCTAGATGAAGAGCGTCAAGATCTTTTGGTTGAAATGAAATGCTCATAATCCACATTTTATTTATATTTTTTACGTCGGCATAGGTTAGCAATACTTTTGTTTTTTAAATTGATATATATCAAATAGAGTTTGTTTTTTGGGGTTGGATTTAATGGATTAAATTTGCCTTAAAATGCCGTTTGGATAAAAGGTTAATATAATTACAAGTTAAGTTTGAGCTTGTTGTATTCGATTCTCTTCGGTTGGATTGCTGTGTTTGATTGGAGGCGCTTCTAGCTCCCCATATTCTTGGCGTCTCGATGCTTAGGTTAATTTTTTAGAATATCTCTTCCTTGGCTAATCTGATGTTATTGTGGTTTTGATTCTGCTGGCGTCTAGGCATCTTGTTGAGCGTGATTTGATATGAGAGCAACCGCGATTGATTCAGTCGTTTTTCGCGATATTTTTAGTACTTCAGCAATGCGTAAGATTTTCTCGGATGAACAACGCGTGCAGTACTATCTCGATGTTGAAGCGGCGCTGGCCAAAGTACAGGCGCGGTTAAATATAATCCCTGCAGAGGCTGCAGAGGACATTACTCAACACTGTGATGCCAAGCAGATAGATTTTGTAAAGCTTAAGGAGCAAACGGAGCTGATTGGTTATCCGGTGCTGGGTGTTGTAGAGCAGCTAGTGGCACTGTGTAGTCGAGATTTAGGTCAGTGGTGTCATTGGGGGGCAACTACTCAAGATATTACGGATACGGCAACCGTCTTACAGATTAGGGCGGCGCTTGAAATTGTTGAGACGGAGGTAAATAGGATTGCAGATGCTTTAGCGAGCCTGGCCAAGCGTTTCAGGGATACGCCTATGGTTGGGCGCAGTAATCTTCAACAGGCGGTACCTATAACGTTCGGCTACAAGGCGGCTGTTTGGTTGGCTGGTATTCATCGCCATCAAACGCGCTTAAAAGAGATAAAGTCTCGGGCGTTTGTAGGGGAATTTGGTGGTGCGGCGGGTAATCTTTCTTCCCTGGGGCATCAGGGGCTAGAAGTTCAAAGAGGAATTATGCAGGAACTCGATCTCGGAGTCCCTTGTATCGCCTGGCATACGATGAGAGATCGCGTTACCGAAGTGGCTTGTCTATTGGGGCTGATTACTGGCACCTTGGGAAAAATAGCCCTCGATATAAAACTAATGGCACAGACAGAAGTCGGGGAGGTGGCGGAGCCTCTTATATCTGGCCGGGGAGCGTCTAGTACAATGCCCCAAAAGCACAACCCTCTATCAGCAGTTCTTATCAGCGGTACTGTCCCAGTGGTTAGACAGCAGGTTGCCTCTTTACTGGAAGCGATGGTTGAAGACCATGAGCGGGCTACGGGCCCGTGGGAGATAGAGTGGATTGTTCTGCCGGAAATATTCTGTCTTACCGCATCGATATTATCCCAGGCACGTTTTGCGCTAGAAGGACTTCAGGTATTTCCAGAAAAAATGATGCGAAACTTGGAAATGACTGGAGGTTTAGTGCTCTCTGAGGCTGTAATGATGGGACTGGGACCGAAACTGGGGCGTGAGAATGCCCACGATTTGGTTTACCAGATTTGCTGCCAGGCAATGGAGACGGGTCGTCCTTTTTCTGACTTGTTAAAGGAAGATAGACAGGTGTCGGGGGCTCTCTCTGATGCGGAGTTAGATCAACTTCTTGACCCTCATAACTATCTTGGATCATGCGGGGAGATGGTTGATGCAACGCTTGCTGGAAAAGAGCGCTGACTCAGTAACCTGCTGTTGCCCAATTGTCACTGCTAGCTGCTGTGGTTTGATTCCTGTGTCCGCTGCTCTTAATGCAAACTCTCTAAGATTAGAGTCTAAATCTTTATCTTGGCTGGTTTTTATTTTTTTCAGTCAACTATTTTTTTTAAATAGATACCTGAAGAAAATTTAGGTTATTTATTTAAAGATAGGGATTCTATAGCTGGAAGAAACTTAAAAGTTAACACAATCAAGAATCGATGCTTATTACTTGTGGTGTAACATATACAGTGATTTAGTCGATTCATGTTGTATTTAAGTGGTGATCTGAAGGGTGGGGTGATGGGCAGGTTTAAATTGGCATTGGCACAGTTGCCGTCAGAGAAAGGAAATATTGAACGCAATATTGAGTCACATATCCATGCTGTAAAAGTCGCAGTAAGGAAAAAGGCCTCTATTGTGGTGTTTCCCGAGCTTTCATTAACTGGTTATGAGCCGGATCTGGCTGAACAATTAGCGCTTAAGATCGACGATCGACAGTTAAGCCCTCTAGCTGACTTGGCAGCTGACTGTGGTGTTTGGCTAGTTGTGGGCGCGCCTATTCGTCAGAAGAATGGTATTGCGATCGGTTCGCTCGTATTTTCTCCTCAGGGTGAGATTTCTGTTTATTTGAAAATACATTTGCACCCTGGAGAGGAAAAGTGGTTCGTTCCCGGATCTGAATATCTATCACTGAACATCGAAGGTGAGACCGTAGCTCTGGCTATTTGTGCAGATGTGTGTAACCCAGGTCATGTTGCCACCTATGAAAAGCAGGGGGCTTCAGTTTATGTGGCAGGGGTATTGATTACTCCGATGGGATACCCGGAGGATAGTCAACAGTTGGCAAATTATGCTTTGGAGCACAATTTATTGGTGGCTATTGCGAACTTTAATCAGCCGACAGGTGGTTATTCCACAGCCGGCTGTAGTGCAGTTTGGGGCCCCGAAGGTGAGATTGTCAGCGCGAGTGATACAGCCAGCCAACTAGTTTGCGTTGAGCGTGACGATGAAGGGTGGTGTTCGGAGATTGTGTCTCTTTAATTGTGCAGCTCTATAAATAGTAGTTGCCAATAGCTCCCTTCATCGACTCGCTTCCAGCTCTGCTACTAAAGCTGTCACCAATCCGGCTGCGGGCAGGGCTCGTGCGAGAGGGGCTCCTTGTCCGGCCCATTGAACGGCATAGTCGTCATTGCCCGCTTTTGTAGCTGCTTGAGCCAGGGCTTTGCCTGCGGAGTAAGCGATCGGGTAATCCGGCAGAGGGGGAGCGCCCTTACTTAGTGCTTTATAGAATTGGTTGCTGATACCGCGAGCGGGGCGCCCGGAAATATTGGCGGTAATCTCTGTGTGCTGTGCGCGCTCACTTTGCAAGGCGCTGCGGTAGCTGTCGGAGGCCGCAGATTCCGGACAGAGGACAAATGCGGTTCCCATTTGCACGGCACTAGCCCCGAGAGATAGTGCAGCGCGAATGCCAGCGCCATCCATAATGCCACCCGCAGCAACGATTGGTAAGCTGCTGTGGCAACACAGCAATCGCACCAAGGCCAGAGTTCCAATTTCCTGGTCGCCCTCTGGGTGGAAGACCCCCCTATGCCCACCAGCTTCAATACCTTGGGCAATTAAAACATCGATACCAGCATCCTCAGCCAGTTTGGCTTCTTGAGGAGAGGTTGCCGTGGCCATCAAGATAATCCCTACACCTTTTAGTGCGGCGATAAACTCTTCTGACGGTAGGCCAAAGTGGAAGCTGACAACCGGTGGCTTTTGCTCGAGCAAAACTTCCAGCATGGCCTTATTGCCGATAAATGTTGAGTAGGGTTCATTGATCAGCTTGGGAGCCGGTGCATCGAAGGCGGCAAAATGTGGGGCGAGATAGGAAAGCCAGGCTTGCTCCCGTTGGGGATCTTTTGTTGGGGGCCGGTGGCAAAAGAGATTTACATTAAAGGGGTGCTCGGTCTGGTCGTGAGTACAACGAATTTCATCTGCGGCTTTTTCTACTGAGCAGGCGCCGAGTCCAAGTGAGCCGAGTCCTCCTGCATTGGATACAGCGGCGGCGAGAGCGGGTGTGGATACCCCGGCCATGGGGGCTGCAAAGATGGGATGGGAAATCCCGAGTTTTTCGAGTAATGGATTCATGGCCCTGCCTGTGAGTTGCGCTCCCCTTCTGGGCCACCTTAGTGCAGATTGTGCGAGGTAGCTATACCTCGCAGGCGTTAGTGCTGCAAAAGTTTTTGGGGAGCGCGAACAGCAATCCTAGGTGGATTGCTTACAGGTGCAGGTTGAAACCGATGTATGGGCCTTTGATTTCAATATCGCTCTGCAAGTCGTCGAGCTCTTCCAGGTCGAGAGTCATTACGCGGTAACCAGCTTCGATAGCAAAGTCGACAGCTGGTACAAAATCCCAGCGCACTTTAGCTGTCAGGTCGGTATGGGTATCGCCACGGTAGGCCGTTGCATTGCCTTGGGCAATTACAGACCAGCCGGTAAATGGAAGATCAAAGCGCGCCATGCCGTAGGCCATTGGCAGGTAGCCAGTGAGGTCGACAGTCTCTGCCTGGGTATCGCTCACTGCGGTAAATTCACCGTCATACATACGCGCGGTCAAACCGACATCCAGGTTTACCCAGTTGTCCAAAATTTCGTAGTAAAGGGTGGCGTCGGTATGGGTGAGGCTCAGATCTGTGCGGATTTCTGAATTGGCAGTGAAGGTTTCATCATCAAAAGTAACGGAGGTGGCCAGGATATCGTCACCGTCGGTATCGATATTGCTGTGGGCCAAAAGCACATTGGGCACCAGGGGAATGGGGTGTTCCAGGGCAACCTGCAGGAAGGTAATGTTATCTTCCGAGAGGGACAGGTTATCCAGCTTGTATTCGTCGGTACCGATTTTACCGCTATAGCCTGGCAGCCATGCGCCGGCAGTAGCATCAAGGCCGAGGATAGTATCTGCGCTTGCGGTGCCGCAGGCGAGGAGGGTACTCAAGGCAAGTGCGGATTTCTTCATTGACTTCACTCCGTGATGAATTTGTCGCGGAGTTTACAGATAAATTTTTCCTGTGCCGTGGCTAAGTTGCACATTTTTACAAATCTTTAACGTTTTGCACTGGTAAAAATGGTGCGTTTGGATATTGCCTGTTAGTAAATTGGTCGCTTTTTTCCTGCCTCACTAAATAGCTGCTTCGAACAACATCTGTTGTAGCGCGCTGGCGGGATTACTCAGAGTTCGGCCCCGGTGACTGATCACGCCAAGATTTCGCAGTACTTGCAGCTTTTTGACTGGCAGCACTGCCAAGCTGCTGTCCACCAATGTGTGGGGCAGAACACTCCAGCCGAGACCGACACAGGCCATCATCTTAATGGTTTCCAGATAGTTGGTTGCCAGCTTCGCGGTGAGTTTTAACCCCTGGGCATCAAACTCCCTTTTGATCAGGCGCCCGGTATAGGTATTCATATCCGGCAGTATGGCGGGATAGTTGGCGAGGTCGGTGAGTTCCAGTTCCGGCAGCTTTGCCAGGGGGTGATCCGGGGCCGCCACCACAACACAGGGGTCGGGCCAGATCACTTCGGCATTCAGGTGCGGATACTCCTTAAGTGCCAGGGTGACCACGGCCAATTCATATTTGGCGGCCATCAGGGCTTCGTAAGCTTGTTCCGAGTCGACAAAATCGATGTCTAAGGCAACTTGTGGATAGCGAAAGCTGAACTCTTTCAGCACTGGGGGTAGATGATGTAGACCCACGTGGTGGCTGGTGGCGATACGCAAGCTGCCGCTGACCGAGTTGCTCAAAGCGCGCAATTCCCGCTCGGTGTCGCTGATTTCATTAAGTATATGGCGGGCACGGGGCAGTAGGGCGCGACCGGCATCGGTGAGCTGCAATCGCCGTCCAATACGATCGAACAGCGGGGAGCCCAGTTGCTGTTCCAGGGCAGCCAGGCGCTTACTCATGGCGGGCTGGGTCAGGTGCAGCAGCTCGGCGCCTTCAGATACCGAACCCTGTTCGGCGATTGCCAGAAATGCCCGCAGCCACTGTAGTTCCAAGCTGTTTCCCCTGAAGCGGTTTGTCGATAAAGGCTCCGGTTGAGCCCCTGTATAAATGGCAGAGACGCCAGAAGATGGATATTACCCCAGTTTGGCTTTCGAATTCCATTTAGGAATACTTTAGATAATAAATATAAATTGGTGTTATTTGGTGGGTCTGGGTAGACTCAGGCTCTTAACTACTGAGAGGAATGGCTGTGGCAGGGCAAACACTCTACGACAAACTCTGGCAGGACCACCTGATCAAGAACTGTGATGATGGCTCCTCACTTATCTATATCGATCGCCACCTGATTCACGAGGTGACCTCCCCCCAGGCGTTTGAAGGCCTGCGTCTGGCCGGTCGCAAACCTTGGCGCAAGGATTCGCTAGTCGCCACTCCCGACCACAATGTGCCTTCCGAGGCGGCCGAGCGCGCCGCTGGCGTCAGTGGTATTCGCGATGATATCTCCCGAATCCAGGTGCAGACCCTGGATGAGAACTGCCGTGACTTTGATGTAGTCCAGTTCGGTATCAATGAGCCGGGGCAGGGTATTGTGCATGTGATCGGGCCTGAGACAGGTGCGACACTGCCGGGTATGACGGTGGTTTGTGGCGACTCACATACCTCCACCCACGGGGCGCTCGGCGCCTTGGCCCACGGTATTGGCACTTCTGAGGTGGAGCACGTGATGGCTACCCAGTGCCTTACGCAGAAGAAAATGAAGAATATGCTGGTTCGCGTCGACGGCCAGCTGCGCCCAGGTGTCACGGCAAAAGATGTGGTGCTGGCGATCATTGGCAAAATCGGTACTGCTGGCGGTACCGGTTACGCGATCGAGTTTGGCGGCGAAGTGATGCGTAACATGTCCATGGAAGGCCGTATGACCGTGTGCAATATGGCCATTGAAGGCGGTGCTCGCGCGGGGATGGTGGCGGTAGACCAGATCACTCTCGATTACGTGAAAGGCAAGCCCTACGCGCCGAAAGACGAAATGTGGGATCGGGCAGTTGAGGCCTGGAGCCACTTGCAATCCGATGACGATGCGGTATTCGACGAAGTCGTGGTATTGGTCGGTGAGGATATTGAGCCGCAGGTCAGCTGGGGCACTTCCCCTGAGATGGTGGCGCCGATCAGCGCCCAGGTGCCTACCCCCAGTGACGAGAGCGATGCCACTAAGCGTACGGGCATGGAGCGAGCGCTGGAATATATGGGGTTGAACGCCGGGCAGAATATCAGCGATATCAAACTGGATCGCGTATTTATCGGCTCCTGTACCAACTCCCGAATTGAAGATCTTCGCGCAGCAGCAGAAGTTGCCAAGGGTCGTTACAAGGCGGATAGCGTCAAGCAGGTGCTGATTGTTCCGGGCTCCCAGGCCGTAAAAGCCCAGGCTGAGCGCGAGGGGTTGCACGAGATTTTTGTTGAAGCCGGTTTTGAGTGGCGCGAACCGTCCTGTTCCATGTGTCTGGCGATGAATGCGGACAAGCTGGGGGCGGGAGAGCACTGTGCTTCCACCTCCAACCGCAACTTTGAAGGGCGCCAGGGCTACGGTGGCCGCACGCATCTGGTGAGTCCCAGTATGGCGGCAGCTGCTGCAGTTGCCGGCCACTTTGTCGATGTGCGAGAGATGGCACCGGTACAGCTGGAAGAGGAGATGGTCTGATGAAAGCGTTTACCCAGCACGAAGGTCTCGTGGTACCGATGGATCGGGCCAATGTGGATACCGACCTGATCATCCCCAAGCAGTTTTTGAAATCCATTAAGCGCTCTGGCTTTGGCCCTAACCTGTTTGATGAGTTGCGCTATCTGGATGAGGGGGTTCCCGGGCAGGACTGTTCTGGCCGTCCGCTCAATCCGGACTTTCCCCTTAATTTCCCCCGCTACCAGGGGGGTTCAGTGCTGATTGCACGGGAGAATTTTGGCTGCGGTTCCAGCCGTGAGCACGCGCCCTGGGCACTGGAAGATCACGGCTTTCGCGCAATTATCGCGCCCAGCTTTGCTGATATCTTTTTCAATAACTGTTTTAAAAATGGTCTTTTGCCAATTGTCCTGGCGGAAGATGTCGTGCACCAGTTGTTTGAGGAAACACACGGGCAGGAGGGTTATGCGCTCACCATCGACCTGGAACAGCAGCATGTGCGCAAACCCTGTGGCGAGCTGATTCCATTTGAAGTGGATGCCTTCTCCAAGCACTGTTTGTTAAATGGTCTCGATCATATCGGTCTGACCCTGGAGCACGCCGACGATATTCGCGCTTATGAGCAGGCGCGCCGAGAGAAAGCCCCTTGGCTTTTTGATGCGGTTCAGTAATTAAAGGAAATTCCTGTGACGAAAAAAGTAATGATTCTGCCGGGTGACGGCATTGGTCCGGAAATTGTTGAACAGGCCATGGCGGTGCTGGAAGTTGCATCGGGAAAATTCAATCTGGGGCTCAGTTTTGAGCAGGGCCTGATTGGTGGCTCGTCTATCGATGCCCACGGTGAGCCTCTGACTGACGCAACGCTGAAGGCGGCGGGTGACTGCGATGCGGTGCTGCTCGGTGCTGTAGGTGGTCCTCAATGGGATACCCTGGAGCGGGAAATTCGCCCGGAAAAGGGCTTGTTAAAAATTCGCAGCGGCCTGGGCCTCTACGCGAATCTGCGCCCGGCGATTCTCTACCCGCAACTGGCCGATGCCTCTTCGCTTAAGCCCGAAGTGGTCGCCGGCTTGGATATTCTGATTGTGCGCGAATTGACCGGGGGTATTTACTTTGGCGAGCCGCGCGGTATCAAGACCCTGGAAAATGGTGAGCGTCAGGGCTTTAACACCTACGTGTACAGCGAATCAGAAATTGAACGCATTGCCCGCTCTGCCTTTGAGGCAGCACAAAAGCGCAATGGCAAACTCTGTTCTGTAGACAAAGCCAATGTACTGGAAGTGACAGTGCTCTGGCGCGAGGTGTTGGATCGTCTGGCTCCGGAATATCCCGATGTAGAGCTGTCCCATATGTACGTGGACAACGCGGCGATGCAATTGGTGCGGGCGCCAAAGCAGTTTGATGTGATGGTAACCGGCAATATGTTTGGCGATATCCTCTCCGATGCCGCCGCCATGCTTACCGGTTCCATTGGTATGTTGCCCTCCGCCTCCTTGAACGAAAGCGGTTTTGGTCTTTACGAGCCGTGCCATGGCTCCGCTCCGGATATTGCTGGCCAGGGTATCGCCAACCCACTGGCGACTATTTTGTCTGCTGCCATGATGTTGCGCTATTCCCTCGATATGAATGAGGCCGCAGATGCGATTGAAGCAGCAGTGAGCAAGGTGTTGGAGCAGGGTTTGCGCACTGCCGATATTTATACCGGCGGCTGCCAGAAAGTCTCTACCGCAGAGATGGGCGCTGCCGTTGTAGCCGCACTTTAAGTTTCGATTCCACTATCGCGCCGCTTTCCCGGCGGCGCACTTTGACCACCTCACATACAGGACACCGCAATGCAAAAAATAGGTTTTATCGGCTGGCGCGGCATGGTCGGCTCGGTATTACTGGAGCGCATGCGAGCAGAGGATGACTTTGCCCATATCGCCGAACCGGTTTTTTTCTCAACTTCCAATGCCGGAGGCACGGCGCCGGACATCGGCAGGCCGCTGCCGCCACTGGGCGATGCTTACGATATTGATGCACTGAGCCAGCTGGATGCGATTGTCAGCTGTCAGGGTGGTGATTACACCAAGGAAGTTTTTACCCGCTTGCGCGAGGCCGGTTGGCAGGGTTACTGGATTGATGCGGCTTCCAGCCTGCGAATGCAGGACGATGCTGTGATTGTGCTGGACCCGGTTAATCGCGATGTGATTAATCGCGCGATTGATGCCGGGCAGAAAAACTTTATCGGTGGTAACTGCACCGTGAGCCTGATGTTGATGGCTCTGGGTGGGCTGTTTAAGGCGGGCATGGTCGAGTGGGTTACCGCCATGACTTACCAAGCGGCCAGCGGTGCCGGTGCGCGCAATATGCGCGAATTGATTGCGCAGATGGGTGCGCTGCGCGATGGTGTGGCAACAGAGCTGGCCGACCCGGCCAGTGCCATTCTGGAGATTGATCGCAAAGTAGCAGCAGATATGCGCTCAGCGGAATTCCCCACCGCAGAATTTGGCGCGCCACTGGCAGGCAGTTTGTTGCCCTGGATCGATACTCAATTGGAGAATGGCCAGAGCCGCGAAGAGTGGAAGGCGCAAGTTGAAGCAAACAAGATTTTACAGACCGAAACCCCGATTCCTGTAGACGGCACTTGCGTACGTATCGGTGCCATGCGCTGTCACAGCCAGGCTTTCACCATAAAATTGAAAAAAGATTTGCCACTTGCCGACATTGAACAATTGTTAAATGGTGCCAACGACTGGGTAAATGTAGTGCCCAATGAGCGTGAGGCTACGGTGCAGAACCTGACGCCAACAGCAGTTACCGGAAAGTTGGATATTCCTGTCGGTCGACTGCGTAAATTGAGCGTTGGTCCAAAGTACTTAAACGCCTTTACTGTAGGGGATCAGCTGCTATGGGGCGCCGCAGAACCCCTGCGCAGAATCCTGCTGATTTTACTCGGCAAACTGTAACTGGTACGGACCTGAGTAAGTCCTCTACTAAGTGTGGAAATAGGCCACTTTAGTGGAGGACTTTTTGCCAAGCTGTGAACTTCTTCGCGTAAAAAACGGCTACTGTTTGTCATAGCGCCTTTTTCGAATTTTCCCCACGGGTATAATCGCCCCTCATTTTCCCTTTCCAATTCAATGAAGTGATTTGCCATGTCCGAAGCCACCCGCGAACTGGTCATTGTCGGTGTTGATAACGCCGCCTTTGGTCCCCTGCTGGAAGTACTCGAAGAGCGTGAAGTAATTTCCGCCGAGCAGCTGAGTTTGCTGGAGACTGACGAACGGGAAGTAGACCCCCAGGTATTTGCCAATCGCAATATTCCGGTAGAGTCCCTGGAGAAATTTACATTTAACGATAAGCAGGTCGTGATTCTGCTGAGCGCCGGCGATGCCGTTGAAGCCGCCATGGCTGCCGCAGAGCAAAATGGCGCCTGGATTGTCGACGTGGCCAACAATACCCGTGGCGATGAAAGTGTTGCCCTGGTACACCCAATGTTTAACAGCGGGGAACTCGCTTCTGCCGAGCGCCGTGTTGTTGCGCTGCCAAGTGCCGGCGCCTCCATGGTGGCGGAAGCCCTGGCGCCCCTGAAAGATAAACTGCAAGCGGTAGAGGTACAGCTCAACCAGCCGGTGTCTGCCCTGGGCAAGGCCGCAATTGATGCGATGGCGGCACAAACCGCGCGGATGTTTAGTGGCCAGGACGCAGAAATTGATCCAGAGATTGGCCACCGATTGGCGTTTAACCAGCTCAGTGCCTGCGAGGCCCTACTCGCGAGTGGCCACACCCTCAGTGAGCTGACTTTGGTTCACGACCTGCGCCGCTTATTTGGAGACGCGGTAGCCGTCGATGCCAGCATCAATACGGTCTCTGTTTTCCACGGTCAGCTAGCTAATTTGGGCGTCGCTTTAACGGAAGATGTCGACCTGGAAAAAGTGCGTGCGCTGCTGGCAAATGGCGCTGGCCTCAACATGGCGGAGCAGCCCTCGGCAGAAAGTGCGGTGGGCAGCGACGTGACAATCATCGGCCGCTTGCGCCAAAGCCTACTTAACAAGCGACAGTTAAATCTTTGTGCGGTGTCTGACAACCTGCGCAAAGATGTAGCAATAAACTGTGCACAAATTGCTCACTTGTTGCTAAAAAACTACTGATAATTAATACTTAGCGGCCATAGTGAAGGTGTAATCTTAACTTTTGCCTGGCTGAAATTGGCGAGATATTCGCCATATTTGGCGGCTGCCTAAACGGCGGCCAAATCGTCGAACGATTACCGTTCAGTAATGGGGATGTTCTGAAGGCGCGCTTTTCGGAAGCCCTGGGAAGGTTCTAACAATAAAGGGAATCGGATATGCGTGTGCGTAAGTTGGCACTTGCAGTTGGTCTAGTCGGTGCACTGGGAAGCAACACGGCTCTGGCGCTTGGACTAGGTGAGATCAAGCTCAACTCGACCCTTAACCAGCCTCTCGATGCGGAAATCGGATTGCTGCAAACTCGCGGTTTGGAAGATACCGAAATTAGGGTTCGCCTCGCAGGCCCTGAAGAATTTGAGCGAGCTGGTGTCGAGCGTTCTTACCTTCTCACTTCTTTAGATTTTGAAGTAGATTATTCAGGTGGCAAGCCGGTTATCCGTATTTCCAGCCGTGAAGCAATTCGCGAGCCCTTCTTGAATTTCCTTGTTGAGACTCGTTGGCCCAGTGGCCGTTTATTGCGCGAATATACGCTGTTGATGGACCTGCCGGCGTTTTCTCCTACCGCAGCACAACAGCCCGTGCGTGCGGCTGAGCGCGAACGCCAACAAGTGCGTCGCAATACCCCGGTACAGCAGCCTCAGCGACGGACAACACCTGCGCCGAGCAGTAATCAAGCTCCGGCACAGCCGACTCCCACTGAAAGCGTTACTCCTGAAAGTCGGGAGGCGGCGCGTTCACAACCTCGCTATGTGTCCACAGAAAGTGGTGACAGTAGCCAAGTTTACGGCCCGGTAAGTTCTTCAGATACCCTCTGGGAAATTGCACTGCAAAATCGTGCCAGCCGCGAGTTTTCTGTGCAGCAGACTATGCTGGCGATCCAAAGGCTGAATCCGGAAGCCTTTATTAATGACAATATTAATCTGTTGAAGAAAGGCGCCGTTCTGCGTCTGCCTAATACAGAAGATCTGCGCACACTGACTATGACTGAGGCCATCTCTGAAGTGGCCCAGCAAAATGATTCTTGGCGTCAGCGCTCCGAAGTGGAAGTGACCACAGGTGCACCACTGGATGCCCGCGCAGTTGAGGAAGAGTCTTTCACCAGTGAAACGGTTGAAGGGCGTGTGAGTCTTGTTACACCTGGGGATAATGAGTCTGTATCTTCGGGCTCTGGAGCTGGCTCTGAAGACAGTGCAGCGCTTGAAGGCAATCTCACTATGGCTGAGGAAGAGCTGGATAAGTCCAAGCTTGAAAACTCAGAATTGCGTGAGCGGATTTCCGAGCTCGATGAGCAGATTGACACCATGGAGGCGCTGGTCGAGGTTTCCAGTGAAGAGCTGGTAGCTGCGGTCGAGGCTGCTGAGCAGTCCGATGCGCTGCTCAATCCCACTGTGGTGGGTGATGCTGAAGCGGAGCTCGCAGATGACAGCCTTGCTGTCGACGATAGTGAAGAGCCAGAGGGTGCAATCGACGCAGAAGAGGAAGCTGCTGAAACTGAGCCGGCTCCATCGGAAGAGCGCAACCGGGTAGTGGCTGTGCAAACCAAACCCAAGCCCACCTTTATGGAGCAGCTCGCCGATAATGGATTGCTGATTGGCTTGGGCGGTGGGGGCTTGTTGGCCGCTATATTTGGTCTGTTTACCTGGCGTCGCCGCAAGGCCGAGCAAGAGGCGCAGCAAGAACTTGAACAGCAGATGGCTATGGAACATGAGCCGCTGGATATTCCTGAGCAAATTGCCGAACCCGATGAAACTCTCGCTGCAGTAGAAAGTATGGAGGCCGACGACACTTTCGATCTGGGCGATCTCGGCGATGTAGGCACTGATGACCCTATTTCTGAAGCGGAGATTCACCTGTCCCTGGGGCAGTACGAGGAAGCTGAAAGCAAGCTTTTGCTGGGGCTGGAAAAAGACCCGCAGGTGGTCGATGCACGCCTGATGTTGATGGAGGTCTACGCCCACAACCAGGATGTTGAGAGGTTTGACGACCACTATCGCCAGCTGCTCAGTATCAGCGACGGCCCTGCTGCTGATCGCGCCGCGCGCCTGCGTGAATCCATTGTTGGTGCACCGGATTTTGAAGCCCCGGCTATGGGTCTATCCAATGAATCCTTCGAGGCAGCGCAGCTCGACGATATTGGCGCGGCCCTGGACGATGACTTCACAAGTGCGGAACCGGATCTCGACAGCAGCGATAGCCTGGAGCCTGACACGTCACTCCTCGACGATCTGACCATGGATCTGTCATTGGATGAAGACAAGTCTGATTCTGACCAGGAATTGTCCTTGGATCTGGATTTGGATAGTAGTTTTGAAGAGCCGTTACAGGTGGCTGCGGAGCGGGGCGAATCCTTCGATACGGAGTTCAGCCTGGATGATTTGGATCTGGACGGTGCTCTCGATGGTGATAGTCAGGAAACCACCCTCGCGGCATCTGAGCCAGAAACTGAAAACGACTTAAATCTTGACGAGCTTGATTTGGGTGAACTGGATCTGGGTGATTTGGGCTCAAGCAATCAAGGGTCCGCTTTGGTCGAAGACGATTTGGGGCTAGAACCTTCTGATAACACAGATGAAAGTGTCGAAGCTCCAATAGAATTCGATACCTCTGACTTGGATCTGGATTCTCTCGATCTGGAACCGGCGGTAGAGGAAAACACTACAGCCTCAGTTGAGACCCAACTGGAAGAAAAGGCAACTACTAGCGGTGGTTCGGTTCCGGGCCTGGATTTTGAGCTGGATCTCTCCATGATGGAGGAAAAGACCCAGCCGCAAGCGGAAGAAGAGGTTTCGCTTGAGCTGGATACGGCCTTTGAATTGGATGATGCTCTGGAGCTGGATTCCGTTGACAGCGGTTTGAGCGAGGAGATCTCCCTGACAGAAGGAGTCTCCTCTGCCCAGGAGTCTGCAGAAGAGTTATCCATGGATGACTTCTCTGATGGTGATCTGGAGATGATCGGCGGCGACTTGGATTCCGACCTGGATCTCGACGGTATCGACCTGGATGATATTGCTGCGGATCTCAACGCAACTGAGCAGCCCTCGGCAGAGGTAGTCGCGGCCAGCAATGAGCCGGCAGCAGATTTATCCCTCGATGCTGATCTGGATACTCTCGATGCTGCAGGTATGGAGCTGGCCGGGGCTAGCGACCTGGACTTCAATGCGGATGCAATCGAAGAGGAGTTCTCCCTGGAGGATGAGCTGGCTCTCATCGATGAATCCACTGAGGGTGATTTGACTCTTGAGCCAGAACCCCTGGTTGAAGCTAAGCCTGAAGCGACAGAGC
Source organism: Microbulbifer maximicatervae (SeqCode) (assembly GCF_052467325.1). Classification (NCBI taxonomy): domain Bacteria; kingdom Pseudomonadati; phylum Pseudomonadota; class Gammaproteobacteria; order Cellvibrionales; family Microbulbiferaceae; genus Microbulbifer; species Microbulbifer maximicatervae (SeqCode). The sequence goes on along the minus strand of NZ_CP174310.1, from coordinate 2,270,850 downwards.
AGGTTGAGGCGATTGTCGAAAAGCCGTCAGATTCTGACTTTGGTGACCTCGACTTCAACCTGGAAAGCGACCTCAATTCAGAGTTGAGTTTGCTGGAAGGTGGCGATGAGATGGCAACCAAGTTGGAGCTGGCTCAAGCTTATATGGATATGGGTGACGAAGAGGGCGCTAAGGATATCCTCAAAGAGGTAGCCCAGGATGGTGGCGGTGAACACAAAGACCGCGCCGAGGAAATGCTGGAGCGGATGGTGTAAGCTAGCAGCATATTCCGTTTTTGAAAAAACCTCGCACTGGTTGCGAGGTTTTTTTATGTTTACCGGGAAGTTCCCGGCAGTGATTTTTACCCGGCGCAGTCGCAGCGGGGAGAGCAAGTGGTTTTGGTGATATGAGTCAGGTGACGCAGAGGGAATATATTTACAAGCCCAATGGGGAGGTCCCTGAAGGTGAGGGGCTGCCCGAAGGGCTGCGCCGCATAGCCCTGGGCGTTGAATACTGCGGAGCCAAACTGCACGGTTTCCAGAAGCAGAAGTCTGCATCGGAGACTGTCCAGGCTTATCTGGAGCGGGCTTTATCCACTATTGCAGCGGAGGATGTGACCTTGGTTTGTGCCGGGCGTACTGATGCGGGCGTTCATGCTACCAATCAGGTCATCCACTTTGATACCCGAGCGCAGCGCCCGGACCGCGCCTGGGTGCAGGGAGTTAATACCAAGTTGCCGGATTCAGTGCGGGTGCGCTGGGCGCGGGAAATGCCGGCGCAGTTCCATGCACGTTTTTCCGCTCACGCCCGCAGTTATCGCTACCTGATCCACAGCGCACCGACCCGCTCGGCCCACAGCGCCGCTGAGGTAACCTGGACCCAGCATTCGCTGGACCTGGAGGCGATGCGTGAGGGAGCCAGCTACTTGATCGGCCGCCACGACTTCACCAGCTACCGCGCCTCTCAGTGTCAGGCCAAGAGCCCGGTGCGTGAAATTACCCGCCTGGATATTGCTCCAGTGGGTCAGCTGATTGCCTTGGAGATTAGTGCTAACGCATTCCTTCACCATATGGTGCGCAATATCACCGGGGTTTTGATGGCTGTGGGGCGAGGTGAGCGTCCACCAATTTGGGTAAGAGAGGTGCTGGATCAGCGGGACCGCTCCGCCGGAGGCGTGACTGCGCCGCCGTTTGGCCTGTATCTCGTTGATGTGCGCTATCCGGATCATTTCCAGCTTCCCCAATGTGAGCCTGGGCCACTGCTGGTGCCACAACCTTTGGGTGCTTTGCTTTCCAGTTAGACTGCTGAATTTTTCGAGGCTAAAGCAAATCTGGGAGAGGGCGTGCATTTCGCGCCTTCTGACTATCTGCTAGTATCCGTCGTTCCCTCTTTTGATCGGCCAGCCGGCTGAGTCCAGGTTACACGATGCAAGTAAAAATATGCGGCATCACTTGTATAGAAGATGCCCTGATGGCTGTAGATGCAGGTGCCGACGCGTTGGGCCTGGTATTTTATAAGCCGAGCCCGCGCTATATCGATCTTGATATGGCAGCTAAAGTTGCAGCGGCAGTTCCCCCATTTGTCACCCTGACGGGGTTATTTGTCGATGCGGCACAGAGTGAGGTGGACGCTGTACTGGAATCGGTGCCGCTTAACCTGTTGCAATTCCACGGCGATGAAAGTGCCCGTTTCTGCGAACAATTCCGGCGTCCCTATATCAAAGCGTTGCGGATGAAAGATGACCTCGATGTCAAAGCCGCAATGACTGAGCACCCCAAAGCCCGGGGTTTTCTATTGGATGCCTACAGGCCTGGTGTCCCCGGTGGTACTGGAGAGACCTTTGATTGGGGCAGGGTTCCCCAAGATAGCAATCGCCCGATCGTTCTTGCCGGTGGCTTGAATCCCGCGAATGTAACTGCAGCAGTAGAAGCTGCGCGCCCACAGGGGGTGGATGTGAGCGGAGGTGTAGAGCGTCAGCCGGGACGCAAGGATCGAGAAAAAGTTTTTGCGTTTGTCAGTGCGGCGAAGAGATAGATTGAGAGGCGGTACCGGAAGTGCCGCCCGCCGGCTTGGCCAGCGCGAGCCAGTAAATACCACCAGATCGACGCATCTGCGTCAGTATTTTCTGGCGACGTTTGAATAGTTCAGGAAGAACTACGGCTAATAGTATTGAAGCGGCACAGGGAAGTGCCGCCCGCCGGCTTGGCCGGCGCGAGCCAGCAAATACCAGCAGATCGATGCATCTGCGCCAGTATTTTCTGGCGACGTTTGAATAGTTCAGGAAGAACTACGGCTAATAGTATTGAAGCGGCACAGGGAAGTGCCGCTCGCCGGCTTGGTCGGCGCGAGCCAGTAAATACCAGCAGATCGACGTATCTGCGCCAGTATTTTCTGGCGACGTTTGAATAGTTCAGGGAGAACTACGGCTAATAGTATTGAAGCGGCACAGGGAAGTGCCGCTCGCCGGCTTGGCCGGCGCGAGTCAGCAAATACCAGCAGATCGACGCATCTGCGCCAGTATTTTCTGGCGACGTTTGAATAGTTCAGGAAGAACTATTCAAACAGTAGGTAAACAGAAAGAAAGTTTTAACCCCACGTGACCACGGAGTATGAGTGTGAGTAAGCCAGGTGCTATCGATTTTTCCACCTTCCCGGATGCGAGCGGACATTTTGGTCCCTACGGCGGTCGCTTTGTATCGGAGACGCTGATCAGCGCATTGGATGAGCTTCAGGCAATGTATAGCCGCCTGAAAGATGATCCGGATTTTGTCGCTGCCTTTGATCACGATCTGGCGCACTACGTAGGCCGGCCATCGCCGCTGTATCTTGCTGAGCGACTGACTGAGCAGGCGGGCGGTGCGCGAATCTGGCTTAAGAGGGAAGACCTGAACCATACCGGTGCGCACAAGGTAAATAACACGGTGGGCCAGGCACTGCTGGCCAAACACAGCGGTAAAACCCGCGTTATTGCCGAAACCGGCGCTGGTCAACACGGTGTGGCTACGGCAACCGTGGCAGCGCGTCTCGGTTTGCAGTGTACGGTTTATATGGGTGCGGAAGACGTTAAGCGCCAGTCCCCCAACGTATACCGTATGAAGCTGCTGGGGGCAGAAGTGGTGCCGGTGGAATCCGGCTCCAAGACCCTAAAGGACGCCATGAATGAAGCCATGCGCGATTGGGTAACCAATGTCGATAATACTTTCTACATTATCGGCACTGTGGCTGGTCCTCACCCTTATCCGCAATTGGTGCGCGACTTCAACTCTATTATCGGCCGTGAAGCCCGTCGCCAGAGTTTGGAGCGCTTTGGCCAGTTGCCCGATGCGCTGGTGGCCTGCGTCGGTGGTGGTTCCAATGCGATCGGCCTGTTCCACCCGTTCCTGAATGACGCTGAAGTGAAAATGTTTGGTGTCGAAGCCGGCGGTGAAGGTCTGGCTTCCGGTAAGCATGCTGCACCACTGAATGATGGTATTCCCGGTGTTCTGCACGGTAACCGCACCTACCTGATGGAAGATGACGACGGCCAGATTATCGAGACTCACTCGGTTTCTGCGGGGCTCGACTACCCGGGTGTTGGCCCTGAGCACTCTTGGCTGAAAGATATCGGCCGGGTGGAATATGTCACCGCCGATGATGATGAAGCCCTGGATGCCTTCCGTCGACTCACTCGCACTGAGGGCATTTTGCCGGCATTGGAATCCAGCCATGCAGTCGCGTACGCGCTCAAGTTGGCGGCTTCCATGAGTCCTGAACAGAATGTCCTCGTGAATCTCTCCGGCCGAGGCGATAAGGATATTTTCACCGTTGCCGCTATCGACGGTATCGAGGTGTAGCAATATCACCGCCCGCCTCTGAGGCGGGCAAAATGGGTGAAGATCAAATAATTGAGCTGGCTTTTTGCCAGGAGTAGCTCAGGGAATAAACTGTGACAGAACAAAATAGAATTGATCGCCGCTTTGCCAAGTTGCGCGATGAGGGCCGCAAGGCACTGGTAACTTATATTGTCGCTGGCGATGGCGGCTTGGAAAATACTGTGCCGTTGATGCATCAGTTGGTGGCCAGCGGGGCCGATGTTATTGAACTGGGGGTGCCGTTTTCCGACCCCATGGCAGAGGGCCCGGTAATTCAGAAAGGGCATGAGCGCGCACTGGCCAATGGGGCTTCGCTGCGCAAATGTTTGGCATTGGTGAAAGAATTTCGTCAGTCGGATAGTGACACCCCGGTAATCCTGATGGGCTATGCCAACCCTATTCAGCGTATGGGTGAATTGGAGTTTGCTGAAGCGGCGTCCACTGCGGGTGTCGATGGTGCCCTGACCGTAGATCTGCCAGCTGAAGAGTCCGGTTCCCTGAATGCCTTTTTGGCGGAGCGCAACCTGCGCAATATCTTCCTGCTGACGCCTACTACTACTGAAGAGCGTATTCGTGAAATTACCGATGTTGCCAGTGGCTTTGTTTACTATGTATCCCTGAAAGGGGTTACCGGAGCAGGCCACCTGGATTTAGATTCAGTGCGTGACAATCTGGACCATATTCGTCAGTTTACCGATCTGCCCCTGTGTGTTGGCTTCGGTATCAAAGATGGTACCTCAGCCCGCCAGGTCAGTGCCCATGGCGACGGTGCTGTAGTCGGTAGCGTGCTGGTGTCGGCGGTAGATGCGGCGGCAGACCTGGAAGCCGCTAAAACGGCGGTTGGAGCTATTGTCAGCGAGATGCGCGAAGCCCTGGATCGCTAAAAGCAGCTATAGGTCTAAGCACAAAACTGGCCAGAAAGCCAAAAATAGCGGCTGATCTGGCCGGGTTTGTTGTTCAGCTTAGTGTTTTAATTCCTAGCCTGAAACCCACTGGTCGGTAAAATGTGCCGGCCCAAAGAAAGCCTCCGGATTTGGAAACGAGATGAGCTGGTTAGAAAAAATTGTCCCTGCGGTAATTCGCACAGAGCGTCGCACCGGCAGCAGCAAGGTCCCCGAGGGGGTTTGGAAGAAGTGCGTCAAATGCGATGCGATGCTTTATCGCCCGGAGCTGGAACGCAATCTGGATGTGTGCCCCAAGTGCGATCACCACTTTAGAATCGGCGCCCGTCGCCGCCTGGATATCTTCCTCGACGAGGAGGGTCGTGAAGAGCTGGCCACCGATGTGCAGCCGGTTGATCGCCTGAAGTTTAAAGACGTTAAAAAATATAAAGACCGCTTGGTACAGGCACAAAAGTCCACTGGTGAGAAGGATGCCCTGATCGCCATGCAGGGCAGCCTGAATGGTGCCCCCCTGGTAGCGGTAGCATTTGAGTTCGCTTTCCACGGTGGCTCCATGGGCTATGTGGTCGGCGAGCGCTTTACCCGTGCCGCTCAGCGTGCCTTGGAGCAGCGTATCCCGTTGGTTTGTTTCTCTGCTACCGGTGGTGCCCGGATGCAGGAGGCCCTGATCTCCCTGATGCAGATGGCCAAAACCTCGGCGGTGCTGGAAAAAATGAAGATGGCCGGTGTGCCTTATATCTCCATTATGACCGACCCGGTTTACGGTGGTGTTTCCGCATCCCTGGCCCTGCTGGGTGATATCAATGCGGCGGAGCCCGGAGCGCGCGCTGGTTTTGCCGGCCCGAATATTATCGAGCAGACCATTCGCCAGAAATTGCCGAAAGGTTTCCAGCGCAGTGAGTTCCTGCTGGAGCACGGCGCAATTGATATGATTATTCCTCGCAAGGAAATGCGCTCTACAGTGTCCCGCATATTGGGTAAACTGACCGGCAACTGATTTCCATTCCCTTGGGTAATGCTGTGATCAGCTTAATTTCCGCTGATTGCAGCCCCCATCATCGATGTTTTCAACTATGCCTTCACTGCAAGATTGGCTCTCCCGTCTGGAGCAGCTGCACCCTTCCGAAATTGAATTAGGTCTTGAGCGCGTCGCGTCTGTCGCCGATGCACTGGGCATCCAGAAACCGGCACCGACAGTGATTACTGTGGCGGGCACCAATGGTAAGGGTTCCTGCGTGGCCACTATGGAGGCGCTGCTGTGTAAGGGAGGGCGCTCCGTAGGCGCTTACAGTTCCCCACACCTTCTGCGCTTTAACGAGAGGGTGCGTATCGGGGGTGAAGAGGTTGCCGATAAAGATCTCGTGCTGGCGTTTGAGGCTATCGAGGTTGCTCGCGGTGAGACCAGCCTGACCTATTTTGAATACACCACCCTGGCGGCGCTCTGGTTATTTCAAAGGGCAGGCGTTGAGTTTGCACTTCTGGAAGTTGGCCTGGGTGGGCGCCTGGATGCAGTTAACCTGGTAGATGCGGATCTCGCTATTATCACCAGTGTTGCCATTGATCACGAGGACTGGCTTGGCAGTGACCGGGAAATAATCGGCCGAGAGAAAGCCGGTGTCCTGCGTGCTGGGGCGCCTTTTGTCTGTGCTGATAGCAATCCCACCCAATCTGTGCTGTCTGCGGCAGAAAAATTGTCCAGTTCCAGTTACTTTATAGGTCAGGATTTCTCTCTCAATTTGGGAGAGGGTAAAAAAGAACTTTACCGTTTTGGTGAGTTGGAACATGCGATCCCCCCGATCAACTTGCCGCGCCCGAGTATCGCTGCTGGGATTACCGCGCTGGCTCTGCTCAATGTCTTGCCCCAGAGTGGGATCGAATCTGCACTGGCTGAAATTGCCCTGCCTGGGCGCTGTCAGCAGGTTCAATGGCAGGGGTGTAACTTGCTGTTGGATGTGGGGCACAATCCGGCAGCGGCCGAACACTTGGCTAAATGGCTTGCAGATCACCCTGTAGATGGTGAGACCCATGCGCTGGTAGCGGCCATGGCCGATAAGGATTTGGTGGGACTCTTCGCGCCTTTGCGGGATGTGGTGGATGCCTGGCACCCCGCAGAGTTACCGGGCAATAGCCGCGCTGCGAGCGGAGAGACCTTGCTGGAAGGTCTGGCCGCAGCAGGTGTTGAGGCAACGAACGCCGATAGCCGCTGTCCAAACGTCGCCGATGGTTTACAACAGCTGCTGCCGACCATTGGTCCACAAGATAGGTTGCTTGTATTTGGTTCCTTCTTTACTGTGGCTGAGGTTCTGCAGCAGATGCGAGACGAAGGTAATGGAGAATTGCGAGGGTAAACCCTCCCGCCGAGGGCGATTGAACGACGGATTTAAGCAGCGCATTGTCGGTGCGTTGGTTTTGGCTGCGCTTGCCGTTATTTTCTTGCCCAGCCTGTTGGACCGGGAGGCCGCAGGCAATATCAGTGAAACCAGCCAGATTCCGGCGGAGCCGGATATACGCCCTATTGAAATTGCCGAGCCGCAACCGGTAGCGGATGCTGTGCCTGCACCGGCGCCCGGTGAGGCTTTCCAGCCGGATCTGCCGGAGAACTTCTCCAACCCGAAGGCTCCAGTAGCAGATGAGGGAGAGGAAGGGTCAGAGATCGCCAAGAGTGATGAGCCGGAGGAAAAACTGGCCGCGCCGAAGAAGGGAGCCTCGCCCCTTGTAGATGCCTATGGCCTGCCTGTGGCCTGGGTGGTTCAAGTGGCTTCCTACCGGGATGAGTCCAATGCGGATAAGCTGCGTTTGCGCCTGATGAACGAGGGCTACAGTGCCTATACTCGGGCAGTGGATACAGACAAGGGTCGCCTGGTGCGGGTCTTTGTTGGGCCAAAGGTCAACAAGGCCGATGCCCATCAACTGAAAAAAGAATTGGATACCCTTCTGAAAGCCCAGACCCTCGTGCTTCAGTTCAAGGCCTGATCGGGCCTTTGACTTCAGGTTGCCACTATTTCAGCCCGAGGCGGATGGTGGTAACTCGCTGGCAGATTTCCACTTTGCATTTTTATTCGCAATTAACCGATTGCCACTGTGCCAAACGTCCAGGGAAAGCGGTACTACAAGTAATAAATTCCAATCGGTTGGCCTACGGCTTCACGCGCTTAGTCCCTTCAGTTAGAATGCGCGCTCTTCGCGGCAGCAGCCGCCACGCAGGTAGGATTGAATGAATTGGGCTGACTGGATCATTCTGGCTATTGTGGGTATCTCCACGCTTATCGGCCTTAGTCGAGGTTTCATCAAGGAAACCTTGTCTCTGCTTACCTGGATTGCCGCTTTTATCGTCGCCATGATGTTTCGCGACCAGCTGGCGCCAATGCTATCCAACCTCGTCGACACCCCCTCCCTCCAAATGATTGCAGCTTTTGGCATCCTGTTTATCGGCACCTTACTCGCTGGCGCCGGTCTCAACATGGTGCTTTCTGCCTTTGTTGAGGCAACTGGGCTATCCGGTACAGATAGAGTGCTGGGAATGGCGTTTGGCTTGGTGCGGGGAGCCATTGTCGTGATGGCGCTGTTGATCCTGGCCCCGGCATTGGTGCCGGTGGAACAGGACAGCTGGTGGAGTCAGTCTGTTCTGATTCCCCATTTCCTCGAGTTTGAGGATAGTGCGCGGGAGCTGGCGGGCTCCGTTAAGGAATTCTTCGTAAAGTTGTTTTAAATAGAGCGCCAAAAGCGCTCTTCTCGAGTCAATAGGGTCAAATATATGTGTGGTATCGTCGGTATCGTCGGTAAGAGTGACGTCAATCTGCAGCTCTATGATGGGCTCACTCTGCTACAGCACAGGGGACAGGATGCCGCCGGTATCGTTACCTGTGACGATGATCGCCTGAACCAGCAGAAAGCCAATGGTCTGGTTCGCGACGTATTCCGCGCGCGCCACATGGAGCGTCTGAAAGGCAATTTTGGTATTGGTCACGTCCGCTACCCCACTGCCGGTAGCTCCGGCCCGGCGCTGGCTCAGCCGTTCTACGTGAACTCTCCCTACGGCATAGCCATGGCTCACAACGGCAACCTCACCAATGTGCACGAGGTGGTCGATGAGATCTTCCAGCAGGATCTGCGCCATATCAATACAGATTCTGACTCGGAAGTGTTGCTAAATGTGTTCGCTCACGAGCTGCACAAGTTGCACAAGCTGCAGCCGAAAGCCGAAGATATCTTCAGTGCGATGCGCTCTGTACACAAGCGCGTGCGCGGCGCCTACGCTTGCGTTGCCCTGATTGTCGGTTACGGTATTGTTGCTTTCCGCGATCCCAACGGAATTCGCCCACTGGTTTACGGCAAGCGTGAAACCGAGAAGGGCACCGAATATATGGTGGCTTCCGAGTCCGTGGCTCTGGACGTACTGGGTTACACCCTGGTGCGCGATGTCGCTCCTGGCGAAGCGCTCTATATCGAGCTGGATGGCACTGTGCACTCCGAGCAGTGTTCAGATAACCCGTCTTTGACTCCCTGTATTTTTGAGCATGTGTACTTTGCCCGTCCTGACTCCATTATGGATGGCGTATCGGTACACAAGGCGCGTTTGCGTCAGGGGGAGCATCTGGCGGACAAAATTCTCAGCATGCGCCCGGATCACGATATCGACGTGGTTATCCCGATCCCGGATTCTGCCCGCACGGCAGGTCAGACGGTAGCCCACCGCTTGGGGGTGAAATTCCGTGAAGGTATGGTGAAGAACCGCTATATCGGCCGGACCTTCATCATGCCCGGTCAAAAGCAGCGCAAGAAGTCGGTTCGCCAGAAGCTCAATGCCATCGAGCTGGAATTCCGTGGCAAAAATGTGTTGCTGGTAGATGACTCCATTGTGCGCGGTACTACCTGTAAGCAGATTATCCAGATGGCCCGCGATGCCGGTGCTGCCAAAGTGTACTTCGCCAGTGCTGCCCCTGCGGTAAAATACCCGAATGTCTACGGTATCGATATGCCCTCCGCCACTGAGCTTGTGGCTCACGGTCGCACCACCGAGGAAATCTGTGAGGAGATTGGCGCAGACTGGTTGATCTACCAAGAGTTGGAAGATCTGGTAGTCAGCTCCAGCGGCGGCAAGCAAAAAATTGATCGATTTGATTGCTCTGTATTCGACGGCAATTACATCACCGGTGATGTGGACGAGGAATACCTGAACGACCTGCACGCTCAGCGCAATGATACGGCCAAGCGTAAAAAGGCCGACGCCAACGCTTTGTAATTCGCCCTTTGGGGGAATATCTAAATATCCCTCTCTTGATTGGCGGGCGGCAAAAGAACCGTTTTTGTAGCCTGCCAATAGTAAAAAAGCGTAAGCGTCCTTTTCTCGCGGCAGAAGAGGGCGCCAGTTAAGATCGTTTCGGTTAAGATGACTGCTTCCAAAAATACTGACCAGGAAGCGGTATATGTTTGAAGACGACGGTTACGCTCTGGAAACCCTGGCGGTGCGCGCCGGCCAGGTTCGCTCACCGGAAGGAGAGCACTCCGAGGCACTTTACCTCACCTCCAGTTATGTTTTCCCCTCCGCTGCAGAGGCTGCTGCGCGCTTCTCTGGCGAAAGCTCCGGCAACGTCTACTCCCGCTATACCAACCCCACAGTGCGCACTTTTGAAGAGCGCATCGCTGCTCTAGAAGGCGGTGAAGCTGCAGTAGCCACTGCTAGCGGCATGGCTGCCATTCTCAGTATTTGTATGGCGTTACTGAAAAGTGGCGACCACGTTATCTGTTCCCGCAGTGTTTTCGGCACAACTACGGCTTTATTTGGCCGCTATATGGAAAAGTTTGGCGTGCGGGTGAGCTATGTCGATTTGACCGATATGGACGCCTGGAAGCAGGCCGTAGATGGTTCCACCAAACTGCTGTTTATGGAGACGCCTTCCAACCCTCTGTGTGAAGTAGCCGATATCCGCGCGTTGGCACAGGTCGCCCACAGCGCTGGTGCCATGCTGGTTGTCGACAACTGTTTTTGTACCCCGGCACTGCAGCGACCTCTTTCCATGGGCGCTGATATTGTGGTGCACTCCGCAACCAAATTCCTCGACGGCCAGGGCCGGGCCCTGGGCGGTGTTGCCGTTGGTCGCAAGGAAGTAATGGATGAGTTGGTGGTTTTCCTGCGCACTGCCGGGCCGAGCATGAGCCCCTTTAATGCCTGGGTATTCCTCAAAGGCCTGGAAACTTTAAAGCTGCGTATGCAGGCGCACTGTACCAATGCACTCGACTTGGCTTGGTGGCTCGATGAGCAGGAGATGGTGGAGAAGGTAAATTACACCGGCTTGCCTAAACACCCCCAACACCGCCTAGCGCGGGAACAGCAAGACGCTTTTGGCGCAGTGCTGAGTTTTACTGTGCGCGGTGGTCGCGAAGCTGCCTGGAAAGTGATCGACAATTGTAAAATCCTCTCCTGCACCGCCAACTTGGGGGATGCAAAAACCACTATTGTGCACCCTGCCACGACAACCCATGGCCGCCTTAGTGATGAAGATAAGGCTCGCGCCGGAATTACTGAAAATTTGATTCGAGTTTCGGTAGGGCTGGAAAATGTTGAGGACCTCAAGCGCGACCTGATGCGTGGATTATCCCAGTTATAAGCGCTGGCGTAAGCGCCCAGCTACCTATGATTATTAGGGAGCCTCTGAATAATTCCGCAATACCTCTGCGGGCCTTGAAGGCTACAGATGTTAGGCGTAGTGTGCCGCGAATGGCCACAGTCCTTTGCAAGAGCTGCAACACAGCAGATGCGGCCTTCAAGACCCGCCCTTCGGGGCTTGCAGAGCGATTCACACTCTGTGTTGCAGCTTCTTGAAAGGTCTAGACATTCCTGCGAAGCCGCGCCTTGATTGTGAACCGCGCTGCATGCCAGAGGTATCACGGAGTTATCCATAGGCTCCCTGGCGGACAGTGGAATACTGCCCGCCGCTTCCGGTAGCGTTTGCGTTGTTTAATGCCCCTGCCGGTGTGCAGAAATAGCCCCCTTTAGAAAAATTGAGCAGTAATGGATTTGCCGTGCAAAAAATAGTTTCCGCCATAGTGTCTGATATCGGCAGCGTTTTATTGGGTAAAGAGCGCCAGGTGAAGTTGGCGTTGGCCTGTTTGTTATCAAAAGGCCACCTGTTGATCGAAGACCTACCGGGTATGGGTAAGACCACCTTGGCCCATGCACTCGCACAGGTGCTGGGGCTAACTTATAAGCGGGTGCAGTTCACCAGCGATATGCTGCCGGCGGATATTCTTGGTGTTTCAATATTTGATCGGGAGTCCAGCCAATTTCACTTTCACGAAGGACCTGTGTTTAGCCAGGTGTTATTGGCGGATGAGATTAATCGCTCATCGCCAAAAACCCAGAGTGCGCTGTTAGAGGCCATGGAAGAGCGCCAGGTGAGTGTCGATGGCGAGACCCGCACACTGCCCCAGCCATTTTTTGTGATTGCCACGCAAAACCCGATGCAACAATCGGGCACCTTTGCATTGCCGGAATCCCAGTTGGATCGCTTTCTAATGCGTATTAGTCTCGGCTATCCCACCCGGGAGGCGGAGCGGGCTTTGTTTATGGGGGCCGATCCGAGGCAGCAGCTGGCGAAATTAAAACCCAGAATTGATATTGCCACACTCGGAAAAATGCAAAGCCTGGTTGGACAGGTGAAAACTTCTGACAGTCTGCTGGATTACCTGGAGCGACTGGTTTTGCAAACCCGCCAGAGCCCGGATTGCGCAGTGGGTTTATCACCCCGAGGCGCTTTGGCCCTTTTGCGCGCAGCCAAAGCTTGGGCGTTGATTCACAATCGCGGCCATGTATTGCCTGAGGATATCCAGGCTGTGTTGCCGGCGGTGGCAGGTCATCGGCTACAGAGCGATGGCAGCAACGGCGAACAGTTGGTGGAGCGATTGTTGCGCCAAGTGGATGTGATCGCAGCTTGAGTCGATGAGTGTGAGTTCCTCCAGTCGAAGTACTTCCCGGAACCCCCTGCACATGCTGGTGCAGTCTTGGCGTGGCCTGACGCAGCGCTGGCTTAGTCGCCGGGCACCGAGGGCCCGTGCTATCACCTTGAATCACAGTCGTTTATTTATTCTGCCCACTCGCGCAGGCCTGGGTTTCTTGTTGGTGATTGCACTTTTATGGCTACTGGGCACCAATTATGAAAACAACCTGGTTTTCGCTCTGACATTTTTGTTGGTCAGCATTTTGGCGGTGCTGCCACTACACACTTTTGCCAATTTAAGTGGCGTGCACTTGCGCCTTCTGGATACCCGGGCAGCTTTTGCTGGTGATTTTGCCGAGGCGGAAATTAATGTCAGTTGTGAGGGCAAGCGGGAGCGGGAATGGCTCGAGCTGAGTTGGCCACCGGAGCAGGGCAGTCGCGTGGATTTGTGCGAGCAGAAAAGTGCGGATATTTGTATCTCTATGCCGGTAGTAAAACGTGGGCGAGTGCAGGCACCTCGGTTGAGGATTGAAAGTCGTTTCCCTCTCGGGTTATTTCGCTGCTGGAGCCGCATTGACCTGGATGTTGAATTTTTGGTTTACCCCCGTCCAATTTCTGCGGGCCCTTTACCGCTAGGAGAGACTGTTGCCGAGGGGGAGTTTGGTGAGGTGAAGCGGGGGGGGGATGATTTTGCAGCGCTAAAACCCTATCAAGCGGGTGACTCGTTACGCCATGTAGCCTGGAAGCAATACGCGGCCGGACGCGATCTTTACAGCAAGGACTATGAGCGCAAAACTGACACGCGCTTGTGGCTCGACTGGGGTTTACTCGATGGCAGGGATATAGAGATGCGCCTGAGTAATCTCTGTGACTGGACCCTACAAGCGGAAAAGCAAGGCATTGCATACGGTTTGTGCCTGCCTGGCATTTCAATAGAGCCTTCGCTCGGTCCCGAGCATCAGCAGCAGGTCTTGCAGGTATTGGCTCTGTACCCAGGGCGAGGCCAGTGATGATTGCGAATAAGGATTTATTGCCCAGGGAAAGTTTGCTGTGGATTTTTGCTGCCCAGTTTGTCGCCCTATTGCCGCAATTCACAATGTTGCCACTGTGGGTGGCTTTTGCCTGGGCCTTTGCGGTTTATTGGCGCCTGGAAGTTTTTCGCGGGCGCAGGGATTTACCCGGCCGGGCTCTTAAACTGACAGTGATCCTGTTGACGGTAGCGGGGCTGGCTCTGTCCTATCGGCGCTTGTTTGCTTTGGAGCCGATGATTGCACTCTTGGCGCTGTCATTCACCCTAAAAAATCTCGAACTGGTCAGCCGCAGGGATGCCTTTGTCAGTCTACTGTTGGCCTACTTCGTAGCCGCCACCCTGTTTGTACAAGAGCAGACCATTCCCTATGCACTTTACGGTTTACTGAGTGTGTTGGTAATTACTGCAGCCCTGGCGGCGCAGCTGGGACACTTTAGTGCGCGCCCGCGCCGGGCTCTGGGGTTATCCCTGCGGTTGGTGGCACAGGCCACGCCGTTGATGGTGTTGTTGTTTTTGGTGATGCCTCGGCTGGGGCCGCTCTGGTCAGTACCGCAAAATACTTCCGCTGGGCGCACTGGAGTCAGTGATTCGATGGCCCCGGGAGACTTTACTGAGCTTTCCAAATCCAGCAAGCCAACCCTGCGCATCTCCTTTGATGGGCCGGTTCCCCCTCCTGAACAACGCTATTGGAGAGGGTTGGTGTACTCGGAATTTAATGGTCGAACCTGGCGTCAAGGTTATGGAGTAGATCCTCGCAATGGCGGGCGGGTGTATTGGAAGAGTGGTGAACAGGTACTGCCACAAGTGGGGCCCCGTTATCGCTATCAGGTAATTCAGGAGGCGAGTCGGAGCCCCTGGTTGTTCGCTATGGCGCAGCCGGCTTCGGAGAGCTCGGGGGTTGGAGAGACTGGGGATGATCGCCTGGTAAAACGGACCCCGGTTTTTAACCGCTTTTCCTATCAGGTTAGTTCCTGGCCGAGGGAAACCCTGCCGACTCCGACTTCTCTCAGTAATGTGGAGCGGCGCAGGAATCTGCAGCTTCCCAGTTATGGTAATAACCGTACCCGCCAGTGGATGGCTTCCCTGCGGGATCAGGGGCTTAGTGCTGAGGCGGTTTCCTCCCAGCTGCTGACGCACTTCAACAACGCTTTCACTTATACCTTGAATCCCCCGGCACTGGGAGGCGATACCATCGATGAATTCCTTTTCGATAGCCAACAGGGGTTCTGTGAGCACTTTGCCGGTAGTTATGTGTTTGCCATGCGTGCAGCGGGAGTGCCGGCGCGGGTGGTGGCTGGTTACCAGGGCGGTGAGTGGGTAAGTGGAGAAGAGTACCTGCTGGTGCGGGAATACGATGCCCACGCCTGGGCTGAAATCTGGCTTGATGATCGCGGCTGGCAGCGTGTAGACCCCACTGCGGCAGTGGCACCGGAGCGTGTACGCGACGGTCTGGAGAGTGCAGCCGGTGAGGAGTTTATGCAGGACTCCCTATTTCCCTTGCACCGTTTCGGTATTCTCAGCCAGTTGCGTTTGCAGTGGGATATGATCAACTACCGTTGGTATCAAACCGTAGTGAGCTTCAATGCCGACCGGCAACAGAATTTGTTGCAGCGAATATTTGGTGACCTCTCCCCGATGCGTATGGCCTTGTTGCTGGGGGTTCCGATTTTTGTGCTCCTATTGGGTATCAGTTTTTGGGCCGCTCGCACCGCAGGCAGGCCCAAGTTGACGCCTGCGGAAAAACTGTACCAGCGCTTTTGCCAGCGTATGGCCCGCAACGGGATCAGGCGGTGTTCTGGTGAGACGGCAGGTAATTTCGCTCGCCGAATTGCCGAGGAGAGAGTGGAGTTGGCGAATTATGCTGGGGCCGTGACAGACGCGTTTGAAGCAGTGAGCTACGGTGGTGATGCCCGCGCATTGAAAAAACTGCGGCAGCTATCAAGTTGGTATTTCTGGTTGCGGCACTCGGAAAATATGGTGCCACAAAAGAGCGAGTTGGCGGGTTATTAATCATTGAGTTATTTTGTATCTAGAATGCCAACCCGATTGCAAAGATTTCTGCTGGGCTATAGCGGCACCTCCCTGGCAACCGGGTTGCAGGTGATATTACTGCCCTGGATCGCGCTGACGATCGTGGATCTTCCGGCCCTGCAATTGGGGTGGATTCAGGCATCAGTATTGCTGCCAAACCTGGTATTCCTGTTGTTTGGCGGCGCTTTGGCGGATAGGCGAGACCCGGCTCTGGTGTCGGCTCTGGCCTGTTTGGGCCTGGCGCTTTGTCATACCGCATTGTTGTTGTATTTCACCTTCCATGTCCTGAATTTATCCACCTTGATGATTTACGGAATTTGCCTGGGGGTGTGCAGCGCTTTTTTACAGCCGGCACGGGATAACTTGGTGCAGCGCAGTGCCCGCAACCGCAAGGGGCAGGCCACTGAGCGAGGCGTGCAAAAAACCGTAACCTGGATGATGTTGGCGCAGTACGGCGGCCAGGCGGTGGGTATGCTGCTAGCGAGTCGATTTGACCAGTGGGGCTTGCAGCACTTGCTGGGTGTACAGATTGCCGTTGTGCTAGTGGCTTCATTATTACTTTTCTCCTTGCGCCAGCCTCAAGAGCGTCAAAAGGCACCAGAGAAGCGACCCCATACCCTGATTCTGGATGGTCTCAGTCAGGCATGGAAACACCCGGTTTTGCGGGAGCTGACCGCATTGATGGCATTCAATGGCTTTGTGCATATCGGGGTTTTCCTGGTGGTCTTACCGCTGCTGGCGGAGGATTACGGTCGCGGTGCCGGTTACTACGCGACCCTGCAACTGGCATTTATAGCGGGCACGGTGATCGCGACGGTGACTATGTTGAGACGGGGGCAGGGACAAGAGCCAGGGCGAGGAATTTTGATGTGCTTGCTTTACAGCGCAGCACTCTTGATTGCTATCAGCCTGGGGCCAACAAAGTTTGGCTTGATCCTGTTGTGTCTGTGTTGGGGGGCCGTTGCGGCAGCCTCCGCAGGGTTGGGGCGAGGCATTGTGCAATTGCTGGCGCCGGCGGATTATCGCAGTCGCATTATCTCCATTTATCAATTTGCCCTATTTGGCTCTGCGGCGCTGGGAGCCCTGGCTGCGGGTGTTTTGAGCGAGGTCGCAGCGCCCCTGACGACACTATTGTGGGCGGGAATCCTCAGTTTATTGGCATTCGCACTGGTTGCCCTGAGTGGGGCTCTACGGCAGGTTAAAATTTCCGATAGCGAGGTTTAGGAATCCCGTAACGACCAAATCCGGTTGAGCCACCATATATTTAACAGGGAACTGCGGTTATGGAGGTGGGGTTTGGTATCAGTAAAAAGTGCCAAATGGTCACAGAGAGTCACGACAAACAGCCATGCGCTGGACCTTGAAGCCGGTGTATTTAGCCTGGATGATCCAAAAGCGATAGCCAAATCCCTGAAGAGCGCAGCTGAGGCCAGTCAGCAGCGCAAATCAGAGTCTTTCCGTTCAGCCATGTCTATGCTCACTTTTTATATCAATCGTGCGGGTCATCATTTACCTGCGCGCAGGCGCAGGATCCTGGAGGCCGCGAAAAATGAATTGCGTGAGCTTTATGGGCGTCCGCGCCGGCATTGAGCCGGCGCAGGGTAGAGGCGATGAAGTCTTTTAGGGGGCTAGGCAGGGCAGGCAGCGCACGTAGAGTCCGCGCGGGTCGCGGAAGCTCTGCAGTTCGCCGATTGGTGCCAAAACCGGTTGTAAGCTGTTTAACCAGGCGCCGAGTGGCAGGTTTGCCTCAAGGCTGGCGGCGATACGTGCATCCACATTATCGCTCAGGGCGCGCAGGAATCTTTCGCCGGGAGTCAGCTCGCGCTGGATCTCTATTACATCGTATTCTTCGATCTCAGCAAGCTGTGCGGCGTCGGCAATGGCGTCGTTGAGATTGCCCAGATCGTCTACCAGCCCCAGGTTTTTGGCCGCGCGCCCGGTCCAGACCTGGCCCTGGGCAATTTTGTGCACTTCCTTGGGAGTGCTGCCACGGGACTCGGCCACAATTCTCAGGAACCTGGCGTAGGTATTATCCACTCCCTGTTGCAGGATACTGGCGGCGGCCTCGGGTAGGGCACGATCCAACCGCATGCTGCCGGCCAGGTCTGAAGTGCCCACACCATCGGTATAAATACCCAGTGCCTCAAGGGAATCCTCAAAGGTCGGGAAGGCGCCAAATACGCCAATGGAGCCTGTCAGGGTTGCGGGAGAGGCCCAGATTCGATCGCCGCCGGTAGCAATCCAGTAGCCACCAGATGCGGCCAGACTGCCCATGGAGATAACGACAGGGATATCGGCTTCGCGGGTGGCGAGTAACTCCTGTCGAATTGCTTCTGACGCGAAGGCGGAGCCGCCGCCACTGTCAATGCGCAGAACCAGTGCATCAACTTCTTTTTTGCGTGCCTGTGCGATTAGTTCTCCCAGGCTTTCGCTGCCGATCCTGCCGGCGGGAGCGCGGCCATCGACAATAGAACCGCTTGCCGTGATTAAGGCAATCTTATTGGGTTCTTTCTTGGCGGCGACTTCGCTGAGCTTTTGGCTGCGTAAATAGGTGAGGGCATCGATGGCCTTATAACTGCGTTCATCGTTCTCATCTTCACCGATGGTTTTGCGTAGCTCTTGAACAGCCAAGTTGCGGTTGGCGAGTTGGTCGACCAGTTTATTGGCCAGAGCAGTACGTGCCCAGTCGCCCTCATGCTGCTGCAGTTTCTGGGGTAACTCGTCGATAAATAGATCGATGCTTTCAGTTGGCAGGTTGCGAAGGCCGGTCACCTGTTCGGTGTACTCACTCCAGAGTTCATGCAGCCAGCGCTGGTTATTCTCACGGGAAGCCGGAGACATGTCGTCGCGAGTATAGGGTTCGATAAAATCCTTGTAGTCGCCAACGCGGAACACGTGGAAATTAACTTTGAGCTTTTCAAGGGCGCTTTTATAGTAATTTCGATAGACGCCAAAGCCGGTGAGCATCACGGAACCCATTGGATTCAGGTACACCTTGTCGGCGTGGCTGGCGAGGAAATATTGCGCCTGGGTGTAGTTATCACCCACCGCATAAATGGGCTTGTCGGCAGCCTTGAAGCGCTGCAGGGCTGCGCCAATCTCGTCGAGCTTACTGAGACTGCCGCCGACCATATTGTCGAGTTCCAGCACCAGTGCGGAAATGCGTTTGTCCTGTGCGGCTTTGTCGATAGAGTCGACAAGATCCTTAACCCTGATTTCCGCTGGCCCCTGGGAGCCACCGAAGAAAATCGGTAATCCGCTGGGCTGGCTGAGCTCATCTACCAGAAATCCACTCGGAGCCACTCGAAGGGCCGCGCCTTGTGGGACTACCAGCTGTTCGTCCTTGCCAAAAATTGCGATACCCAGGAATACCAGTATTAACAGGAATACCAGGTTGGTAAACACTCGCCTCAGCCAGGTAATTGAGCCGCCAATGGCACCAAAAAAGCTGCGGAACAGTCCTTTCTCATTGGATGAATCAGTCAAACCTCAAAACTCCTTAGTGCGCTGAGGGGCAAGCGTTGTCAAATTATCGGTTACAAAATCACAAGCAATGTGAATCTCGCCAAGGCTTATTGCATGCGATGCCAGCGGCTGCTCATCATTGATGAAAAGAATAGGATAAGGCTAAGGACTACCAGTACGCCATCCTGCCAGCCGCGTGTAGGCATCATTACGTCGACAATACTGGCAGTGATATACAGCAAAAGAATAAAACAGAGCCACAGATAGCTACGATAGTGCTGCTTTAGTAACCCAGGTAGTACCAACAGCAGTGGTATGGTCTGCAAGCACCACAGGAATAATGAGCCGCCTTCGAGGAATAGATTCCAGACGACAAACAGTACGAGCATGCCGATATAACAAATCCAGTTAATTCGCAGCGCTATCTTGAGCTTGCGCTGTACAGAATCGTTCACACTTTATCCTCTAGTTGTCGCCGTTATGCGAATTATCCAGCGTCTGTGCCAGGCTGCCGACTCGCTTGCCCAGTGCCCGGCACAGGGTTACTTCGTCATCGGAAAGCGATGTGGCGTGTTCACCGGACCAGTGTGAGGCACCATAGGGTGTGCCGCCAGTGCGGGTGCGCATTAAGGCGGCTTCGGAGTACGGGATGCCGGCGATCAACATGCCGTGGTGCAGCAGCGGCAGCATCATGGATACCAGCGTAGTTTCCTGACCACCGTGAAGACTGCCAGTGGCGGTAAATACCGCAGCCGGCTTACCGGTAAGGCTGCCATCGAGCCAAATATCACTGGTTTGGTCAAGGAAATAGCGCAGCGGAGAGGCCATGTTGCCAAAGCGGGTGGGGCTGCCCATCAGTAAACCGGAGCAATTGCGCAGGTCCTCGATTGTACAGTAGGGGGCACCTTCGGAGGGGACCGGCGGCTCGCTGGCTTCGGTGTCTGGGGATACGCCGGGCACGGTGCGCAGGCGAGCGGTAATCCCGCTGGCCTCTACGCCGCGAGCCAGTTCGGTGGCCATGCGCGCTGTGGCGCCGGTGCGGCTGTAGTAGAGGATGAGGACATAGCCTTCGTTGTCCCGATCCATCAGATCAGCCCCAGTACATTTTCAGGGGGTCGTCCTATCACTGCTTTGTCGCCTTTTATAACGATCGGGCGTTGGATCAAAATAGGGTTTTGAGCCATTGCGTCAATTAACTGGGATTCGGCCAGATCTTTGTCTTTCAGGTTTAACTGCTTGTAGGGTTCTTCACCAGTGCGCAACAACTGTCGTGCATCAATATCCAGTTTGTGCAGCAACTGCTGAATATCCTCGGCAGAAGGTGGGGTTTGTAGATAGAGAACCACCTCCGGTTCAATACCGTTATCCTGCAATAGCTGTAGGGTTTGGCGGGATTTTGAGCAGCGGGGGTTGTGGTAAATCGTCCACATTGTGGCGGCATCCTGTTACTGTTTGGCGTATTCTAACCGAAGAATGTTGCGGAGTTCTAAGGCGCTTCTGAATAATCCCCCCAACGTCCTGCGGGATTTTCGGGAGCTCCTTGGCTATTTGGGGCAGTAATACTGCGGCCTGGGCGAGATGTCCAGGCATAGAGAGATCACGATGAGAAGCACCGTTAAGGATTGGGGAAACCACTGGCTGCGCTTTGCGACGTCACTGTGGAAACTGTTTGATGAAAAGGATTGTCGGCAACGCGCGGCTGCTCTTACTTACCTGACACTGTTTGGCATAGTTCCCCTAGTGACGGTCAGCTACGCCATGTTGTCACTGTTTCCCGACTTTGCCGGCTTGCAGAGTAGGTTACAGGATCAACTGTTCACCCACTTTTTGCCTCAGAGTGGGCGCGAGATCCAAAAATATATCAGCAGTTTTTCCGAACAGGCACAGCGTTTGACTGGCGTTGGTATCGCGATGCTGATTATTACTGCCGGTTTGACCCTTCGCGGTATCGAGGGGACCTTTAACTCTATCTGGGACGTCCAAAAAGGCCGCAGCGGCGTTTCGAGTTTTCTTTTGTATTGGGCGATATTAAGTCTGGGTCCAATCCTATTGGGGGCGGGCCTGGCGACAAGTACTTTTGTCTTTTCACAAAAATTTTTCGTGGGTGGGGCCGATTCCTTTGAGGTAACTTCGTTGTTATTCAGGGTTCTGCCGTTTATTTTCAGCTCCATAGTTTTTACCCTACTGTTCATAGCTGTGCCCAATTGCAATGTCCCGTTGCGCCACGGAATAGAGGGGGGGATCATAATCTCGATTGCTTTCGAGGTTATGAAGTACTTATTCGGCTTGTTGGTAGCGCGGAGTTCAGTCCAGGCAATTTATGGGGCATTCGCTGTTGTTCCCCTGTTCCTGCTTTGGATTTATCTGATGTGGATACTGGTACTGGCCGGCTGTGTGTTGGTGCGCACACTATCGGTATATCAAGCTGCGACCCAGGAGCGGGAGCATTCTGACCTGGTTGCCCTCCTTATTGTTCTCTGGCAGATGTATAAGAAATGCGCGCAGGGGAGGCCTCTGAAGGAGCGCGATATTTCCCGTATGGGAATCAAGTTTGTTCAGTGGCGAAGGTTGCGGAATATCCTTCAGGCTAATCGTATGGTGACCCAGACTGATCGCAATGATTATGTTTTGCTGAGGGACCTGAATACGGTGTCCCTGGTTGAATTGGCAGGTTGGCTGAGTTCGGATTGGATGCCCAGTGGAATTCCTGCGAGTCTGGATGGATTGCCCTGGTATGGAGAGGTAGAGCAACGCTTTGCCAATGCCAGAGAGTCAACCCGGGAGCAATTAGGTATCACTGTTGGAGAGTTGTTCCTGGAGGCCGAGCAAAAGGAAGCTGAAGATAAGCCCCTTGAGCTGGGCCACGACGGCGGGACTGATGATAAGCAAACAAACTCTGAAACCGGGGGAGAAAGTGGGCCTGATGAAAATAGTCAAAGTAAAGATGGCAAGAGCAGCAGCGGTCACCTTTCTTTTGTTGGTATGCGGAATAAGCGCCTGCGCTAAAGACGATAAATCGCTTCTAGCCATTGATGGGGAAGAGTTGGATGTATCGGGTAAGGTTTTGCTGGTTAACTATTGGGCAGAGTGGTGTAAGCCCTGTCGAGAGGAGATCCCGGTCCTTAACCAACTGGCCGACGGTAACAACAATGTCGTTGTTGTTGGGGTGAACTTCGACAATTTACCGATTGCGGAAATACAAAAACAGGCGGATAAGTTGGGTATTACTTTTCCCGTTCTAGTGGCCGAACCGCAAGGGCGCTGGGGGCAGGAGAAGCCGGAGGTGCTGCCTTCTACGTTCATTATTGGTACCGATGGTCGCTGGCATAAAACATTGGTTGGGCCGCAGGATAGAGACGACTTCATTTCGGCTCTCAATCTATAGCGAGTACTAATGGAGTGTTGGTAAAAGCCGGCGGGGTAACAGTGGATTATTAGAAGCTCCCAAACTTTATAAAACTATAACTAACACATCTATAGGCTTGTGGCGGTTCGCTGATAGCATGCCGCCACTTTCCCCTTTTGTTCCGGGTGGGACCCAGACCTTATGCATATCAGTTCATTTGCTTTCCTGCTTCTATTTATTGTTTTTATATACGGACTTTTTCGCTGGCAGCGAGGCCGTGACTCCCTCGCACCAGCAGTGCTGGCTGGCCTGATTCTTGGGGTTATCTTTGGAGGCACCCTGCAACTGTCTCGCGGATGGGGGGCTGCACCCGCAGAGGTGATACCTTGGGTAGAGATGATAGGGGACAGTTACGTAAACCTATTGTATTTACTCGTGATGCCCCTGGTGCTGACTTCCATATTAGTGGCGGTAGTTAAAGTCAGCCATACCCAGGCGCTGGGCAAAATCAGTATTTCAGTCCTGGGGGTGCTATTGGGAACAACGGCGGTGGCCGCTCTAATTGGCGTGGCTATGGCCGAGCTATTTGGTTTGTCGGCTGCGGGATTGGTTGAGGGTTCCAGGGAAGCTGCGCGAGTGGAAGTACTGAATGAGCGCATTGGCAAGGTCACAGACCTTTCCATTCCTGAGATTATTACCTCTTTTGTGCCGCGCAATATTTTTCTGGACCTGACCGGAGCTCGCTCTACTTCTGTTATAGCGGTGGTTATATTCGCGGTGCTTTTAGGGCTGGCAGCCTTGGCGGTGCGCCGTGAATTTCCCGAAGAGGGCGCAGCGATTGAACGCTTCGTTCATGTGGCTCAAGTCTGGGTTATGAAGCTGGTGCGACTAGTGATGGCTTTTACCCCTTACGGCGTGATGGCTTTGGTTACAGGCCTGATCGCTAAATCCAGTATGGGGGATATTCTTAACTTATTGAGTTTTGTGCTGGCTTCCTTTACCGCTATTGGTTTGATGTTCCTGGTGCACGGTCTGCTGCTACTGTTTAATGGTATCAATCCGCTGCACTATTTCACCAAGGTATGGCCGGTGCTGGTTTTTGCCTTTAGCTCCCGCTCCAGTGCTGCAACTATTCCCCTGAATGTCGAGACTCAGGTGGACCAGCTGCGTACGTCTCCAGCAATTGCCAATTTCTCTGCATCTTTCGGTGCGACTATTGGGCAAAACGGCTGCGCCGGTATTTATCCGGCTATGCTGGCAGTGATGGTGGCAGTGCCGATGGGGATCAATGTATGGGACCCGGTATGGATTGCTACTTTAGTGGCGGTTGTAATGATCAGTTCTTTCGGAATAGCGGGCGTTGGTGGAGGGGCGACCTTTGCAGCCTTGGTGGTACTGCCGGCAATGGGGTTGCCAGTTACTATCGCGGCACTGCTAATTTCTGTTGAACCTCTGATTGATATGGCGCGAACCGCGCTGAATGTTAACGGCGCTATGACCGCTGGCACCCTGACACAACGCTGGCTTGGCGATGAAGTGCCCGGCCCGGAAGTTGTAGAGGGGTAAGTTAAAGGGAGAGTATCCGGCTTTCAGTTATGTGTGCTTTTTGAATTTGCTGACGTTTACCAGTTCCCTGTCAACCGGTTTCAGTGATCGACGTTATAGTCAGTGCTGTTAACTTGTTGAGTTTTTTGTTCACGGAACTGGAGCAACTTATGAATAAACTGATAGGGCTGTCAGTACTGGCGTTAAGTCTTGGTTTTCCACTCGCACTGCAGGCGGAAAGCAGCAGTGGGGGCGATGGACACGATCACGGTGACCATATTGAAAATCGACTTGACCGCAAGGGGGATCGTATTGAAGATCGCCTGGATGAGAAGGGTGACCGTATTAACGAGCGCTTGGATCAGCGGTCTGAGCGGGCGGCAGCTAATGGGAGAGATAAATTAGCTGCACATTTGGATAAAAAAGGTGATCTTATCGATAGTCGTCTGGACAATAAAGGTGAGAAAATTAACGAGCGCCTCGATGAAAAGGGTGAGCGAATAGATAATAGATATGATCGTAAGAATGAGCGCGGCGAGCGGAAAAAAAAGCACCACCGCAGATCCCGTGACAACGATAACGATTAATCATTACCGGTTTTAGCTGGCATTATCTATTGGGTTGTGGCGAACTGAGGAGCTTCTGACTAATTCCGTAATATTTCTGTGGGCCTTGAAGACTGCAGATGTTAGACGCGGCTTACTGTGCATGGCCTTTGCCCTTTGCAAGAATAACGCAGTAGCTGCGGTTTTTGAGGCCCGCCCCATGGGGTTTTCAGAGCAACTCATACTCTATGCTGCGACTGCTTAAAAGGTCTAGACATTCCTATAAAGCCGCGCCTTGGCTGTTAGTTGCCCTGAGATTCTGATGTATCACGGAATTATTTAGCAGCTCCTCAATCGCTGTAGAAGGGTTTCATCCTCGTCAAGGGACCTCAATCGGCTTTTATGGATCAGTTTCTCGCTTCAGTAGAAAAGCGGGCATTCACTATGGCGAAATATGCTGTAGGGGACCGTGATGATGCGCTGGATATAGTTCAGGACTCTATGCTTGCACTCGTCAAAAGCTATAGCTGCCGAGACCGTGCTGAGTGGCGCCCATTATTTTTTACCATTCTTAATAACCGCATAACCGATTGGCATCGTCGCAAGAAAAACCTGTCCCGTTGGCAGCTGTTGAAAGATAAACTTCCTATTAATAGCGAAGGCGATGAATGGGATTTGAGTGAATTTCCCGACCCCAACGGCCGCAGCCCAGATAGTGCCTTGATCGGTGAACGTACGATTGATGCCATTGACCGCGCCATTGAAAAGTTACCTCTGCGTCAACAGCAGGCTTTTTTATTGCGCTGCGTTGAAGGCTTTAATGTCAGTGAGACAGCAGGGGCTATGACTTGTAGCGAGGGAAGTGTGAAAACTCACCTATCTCGAGCATTGCGCAGCCTGCGGGTTTATTTGGAGGCGATGGAATGAGTAATTTGGGTAATAATTCATCGACTAACCAGAAGCGTATACTCGGAGCCGCCAGTGCCGCTGTTATACGTAGAGAGAAGTCACTCGATACGGAAACCCTGGCCGAGTTACGAAGAATCCGCTCCGCAGCGCAAGATCAAAATAATAAAAAACGGTACTTTTTACCCAGCACTTTGTATCCCTACCTTCCAGTTACCGCGGCTTCTGCCGCAGTGCTATTTCTTGCTCTATGGTGGCCCAGTTCTGTGACTAACAATGAGAATCGTACAGAGCTATTAGTGAGCGGTGATTGGCTCCTGGACGAAGATATGGATATCGAGATGATTGAGGATATGGAGTTTTATCAGTGGTTGGCGGAGGAGTTGGATGGACACTCTTCGTAGTGTTTTATTCATCATATCTATGTGTGCGCTCATATTTCCAGGTATTACCGAGGCGGAGGACGCTGAGCCTCTGCCGGAGGAATTCCTGCTATTCCTGGAAGAGTGGGTCGATCAACAAGGTGATGTTGTTATCCCAGAAGAGCCCGAGTTGGTTCAGGGCCGCAGGCAAACCCAGGAAGATACCAAAAGCAGAGATATATGGCTGGGGGACAGTCATGACTAAAACCCTGGTCGCAACTTGTTTGATGGCAGCCTCGCTACTTTGGGCTGGTATGGCATGGTCGGTGGAGTGGAGCAGCCTAAGTGAAAGTGATCGGAAGCTGTTACAGGGCATGGAAAAACGCTGGCCCAATATGTCTGAGAGCCAGCAGGAGAGGTTGTTGCGGGGTGCCCGCCGATGGAACTCAATGAGCCCTGAGCAGCGTGACAATGCTCGGCAGCGCTATGAAAAATGGCAGTCTCTGCCCCAGGAACGTCGTAATCAGCTGCGGGAATCTTATCGACAGTACCGCGACCTGCCGGAAGGTAGGCGTGAGAGTATCCGTGAGGCCCGTGAGAGATATCGACAGATGTCCCCCGAACAGAGAGAGCAAATGCGTGAGCGCTGGCGTGAAGCTAGGGGCGATAGGGGTGAATTGCCGAGGCCCAGAGGTGATAGGGCTCGGGGAGAGCGAGCGCAAGGGGATAGACTCAGGGAAGATGGGCCGAGGAGGGATAGGTCCGATGAGAATAGACCTAGAGGAAACCGGCACAGAGAAGACCGACCAAGGGGCGACCGGGCGAGAGGAGATAGGCCCAGAAGGGAGCACGAAAGGGGGAGAAGGCACCAGGATTCTCGGCCAAGGCGTGATCGAGAGGCCAGTGACCGACGAGAGGGTGATGAGGAGACTGATAGTTCATCTGGGGCTCCTGAATAGTGCCCTGCCATTCAAATTCCAATCCTGAGAGGCTGGCTTATCGTTTTACCTCGCTGCTACGACAGTGTAATTCAGCGTCTATTCAGATCATCTTAAGTAATCTGGCTCCCGTTGATGACTAGCGGGAGAGATATCGTGCAACTATACAAACAGCTAATCGCGGGTGCGGCAGTTGCGGCACTGGTGGGTCTAAGTTCTACTGCCAGCGCGGGCCCCCGAGGCTATGCTGCGGGTGGCTATGATTATGCGCGAGTTACCGAGGTTACTCCCGTCTACACCGATGTTCAGGTTGTTACACCGACGACTCAGTGTCGCGATGAACAGGTTGCCTATCGCGAGCCGACTTCCCCGGCAGGTACTGTAGTGGGGGGACTTATAGGTGCTGCAATCGGCAATAACTTAGGCGATCACGGCCACCGTGGACGCTACGGTTATCATCGCAGTCACAATCGTGGCGGCGCCACAATCGCAGGGGCTTTGGTGGGCGCCCTGGTAGGTAACCAGATCAGCCGTGCCAATGCTCCAATCCACTATGCAACAGAGTCCCGTTGCCATGTTGTAGATGAATACTCTACAAGAAGGGAATTAGTCGGATACGATGTCCGCTATCGGTATAATGGGCAAGTTTACTTGACCCGCACTGACCATCATCCGGGCGATAGAATCCGGGTCCATGTCGACGTCTCACCGGCTCTTTGAGCCCGGTTGAGGGCGGCAGGGAGTTTATAAAGGGTGGAAAATTGGATATCCACAGGAGCCGCACCGTGAAACTGAATCGTACCTTACTTGGCTTTATTGCTTTTACCGCTGTGTTTTTGCCGGCGCTCTGCAGTGCCACGGTACACAGCTACCCCGCTTATGAGCGGGAGAGTTTCCAGCCCCACTTTCTTCGTGTGCAAGGGGGAGAAATCTCAAGGGATCGGGCTGCTTCAATCGTAAAACAACGCTTCGGTGGAAAAATTCTCGCCATTTCTGAGACCAAGAAACAGGGGCGAGCCGTGTATCGGGTGAAAGGACTGTCGGCCAAAAGCCAGGTTTATGTGGTGTTTGTCGATAAACAGAGCGGCCGTATATCCCGCTAGCAGAATAATTGCGAGCCGCAATAAGGTAATTACTATGCGCGCACTATTAGTTGAAGATGAAGCATTACTGCGGCAGCAGCTGGCAGAGTCCCTGCGCACGGCCGGGTACACCGTTGACGAAGCCCCCGATGGAGAAGAGGCACTTTATCTGGGAAGGGAATATCCCTACGACGTTGCAGTAATGGACCTGGGTTTACCCAAAATTGATGGTATCCAGGTTATTGAAACACTGCGCCGTGAAGAGAAGCATTTTCCTATCCTGATTTTAACGGCTCGGGGACACTGGCAGGAAAGGGTCTCCGGCCTGGAAGCTGGCGGGGACGATTACCTGGTCAAACCCTTCCATACTGAAGAACTGCTCGCACGGTTGAATGCCCTGGTGCGCCGTTCCGCAGGTTTCTCATCGCCGACGATTAAAGCCGGACCTATCGTTCTGGATACCAGTGCTCAACGGGTTAGTGTGGATGAAGTTGAATTGGACCTGACTTCGTTTGAGTACAAGGTACTTGAATACCTGATGCTACATCCGGATGAGGTGGTGTCAAAAACCACCCTGACAGAACATATCTATGAACAGGACTGTGACCGGGACAGTAATGTGATAGAGGTTTTTATTGGACGCCTGCGGAAAAAAATTGATGCGGCAGCCAAGCTTAAGCCTATCGAGACTCTGCGCGGGCGCGGCTATCGCTTTGTGATTCCGCAGTGAGATCCATCAATTTCCCCCTGCTCTCCTATATTCTGGGTTCCTTAAAGGGGCGTCTGGCCCTGGTTACCAGTCTTGTGCTGGTCGGCTTTATTCTTCTTATCTCTGGAGTCCTCGAGCACGCCTATCGCACGTCCCTGAATGAAGCCAAGCAGCGGGAGCTGCAGGTTTACATTTACACCCTGCTGGCGGTTGCTGAGCCGGAAGGTAAAACCCTGATTCTGCCCCCGAGTTTGCCCGAACAACGCTTCAACCAGCCTGATTCCGGCTTGGTGGGCGCTGTTATTGATCGGGAGGGTGAGATTATCTGGCGTTCGGAGTCAGCCCTGGCAATGCCGCAGCTGGAGTTCTATCCGCTTTCCCAGGGGCAGGAGTCCTATTCGCAGGTATCGGTTCCGGGAGAAGAGGGAAGTTATAGCAGTTTCCGCCAAGGGGTTGCCTGGGGGCTGGAAGATGAAAATTTGTTTACCTTTGCAGTGCTCGAGGATGCGGCCCCGCTACAGGCTCAAGTGGGGCAGTTTCGCTCAACCATGTGGCACTGGTTGGGGTTGGGGGCATTGTTATTAATCCTTGCACAGTGGTTGGTTCTGCGCTGGGGGTTTGCCCCGCTG
Organism: Microbulbifer maximicatervae (SeqCode); assembly: GCF_052467325.1. Lineage (NCBI taxonomy): Bacteria > Pseudomonadati > Pseudomonadota > Gammaproteobacteria > Cellvibrionales > Microbulbiferaceae > Microbulbifer > Microbulbifer maximicatervae (SeqCode). The sequence goes on along the minus strand of NZ_CP174310.1, from coordinate 2,241,593 downwards.
ACAGCCCTGGCTAATGCGCTTCAGGAAATACAGCGTGGGGGTGCTGATCGATTGGAGGGTAATTTTCCTCGGGAGCTGCGCCCACTGACAGATAACTTAAATCTGTTGATTGAAAATGAGCGCCGCCAGAGAGAGAAAACCCGGCATACATTAGCTGACCTGGCCCACAGCCTGAAGACGCCATTAGCGGTATTGAAAGGTCTCAAATTTTCTGGAGATTCAACAACTGCCGGCAAGACGCTAACGGATCAGGTGCAGCGGATGGACAGTATTATCAGCTATCAACTGCAGCGGGCAGTAACCAGTTCGCCGAAATCCATTATAAGGGGGACACCGGTCGCGCCACTGCTTCATAAAATACTGGATGCGCTTGAAAAGGTGTATCGCAGTAAGCCGTGTGATGTCGAAAGTTCCTGTGCTGAAAACGCCTTGTTTTATGGTGACGAAGGTGACCTGATGGAAGTCCTGGGTAACTTGCTGGATAACGCTTATAAATATGGTGACGGGAAATTATCGATTGCTGTTGAGAATATGGAGGATACTCGCAAACTGTCTATTCGGGTTAAAGACAATGGCCCAGGGCTGGACAGTGAGAAATGGCAAGCGGTTACCCAGCGGGGCGTTCGCGCTGATGAACAGCAACCTGGGCAGGGTATTGGACTTGCCGTGGTAGTGGATATTGTTGAGAGCTATGAAGGGCAAATAAATGCAGCCCCCCTTCCTCAGGGAGGTACGGAAATTACGGTACAACTGTAATTTCCGTTTTGCTCGACAAGTCGTTTAACTAGAACCAATTTTCCTGCATGTCGAAAGGAACGCTATTGCCTGATTTCAGCAGTGCGATAGCTGTCTCTGTTTTTGGCAGCTCCCATTCAAAATAGTATTTTGCAGTGTGTAATTTGCCCAGGTAAAAATCCTGAGCTTCACTGTTAGGATTCTTTTCCAGTGCTTTTTCTGCGATAACTGCCTGCTGTAGCCACAACCAGGCGACTACGGTACAGCCAAATAAATCCAGGTATAGGGTGGCATTACCCAGGCCGCGATCCACATCTTCCTGAAGCTGGGAGAATAATGCAAAACTTGTCTCATCCAACTTTTCCAGGGCTTCTTCCATCATTTTGGCCATAGATTCGAGCTTAGGTTTATCCCTGGCCTGCATAATCGTATTGCGGATCTCTGCCTGTAACAGTTGGTAGCCAGCAAGATTTTTTGACGGTACTTTCCGGGCCAGTAAATCCAGGGCATGGATGCCTTCTGTACCTTCGTGAATTGCGTTAAGGCGATTGTCTCGATACAACTGCTCTACCGGGTATTCACGAATATAACCCGCTCCCCCCAAAACCTGAATCGCCAATTCATTAGCTTTTAGGCAGTACTTGGAGGGCCAGGATTTTACTACGGGAGTTAGTAGATCGAGCAGTGTTGCAGCATTGTTGCGCTGCTCTTCTGTAGGGGCTGTATGCTCATCCTCGTAAAGTGAAGTGGCATAAACACTCAAGCTTAAGCCACCTTCAGCATAGGCCTTTTGCATTAGTAGCATACGGCGAACATCGGTATGCTGGACGATAGGGACCTGTTTGGATTCAGGATCTCGATTGGAGGGCATGCGCCCTTGTGGGCGGCCCTTGGCGTACTCAAGGGAGTAAGTGTAACCCTGGTATCCAAGTACAGAAGCGCCAGCTCCCACACTGATACGAGCCTCATTCATCATCTGGAACATATACTTCAGGCCCTGATGGGGTTCACCGATCAGGTAGCCTACAGCGCCACCATCCTCACCAAAGCTCAAAACCGTTGATGTGGTATTACGGTAGCCCATTTTATGTAGCAGGCCTGCGAGTTTTACATCATTGCGTTTTACCGGTTTCTCCTGCTCGTCCAGAAGGAATTTGGGAACCAAAAAAAGTGATATTCCCTTCACACCTGCGGGTGCGCCTTTAATTTTTGCCAGAACCAGGTGAACGATATTCTCAGTGAGGTTTTGATCGCCACCAGAAATATACATTTTCTGCCCGTGAATGCGGTAGCTGCCGTCTTCTTCTGGTAGGGCGCTAGTGCGAATGTCTGACAGCGCGGAGCCCTGATCCGGTTCAGTTAGTGCCATAGTCCCGGCAAAACGCCCGTCCAACATTTGTGGAAGGAATTGTTTTTTAAGCGACTCGCTGGCGAAAGTGCGCACCAAATTGGCCGCGCCAATGGTCAAGAATGGGTAGCTAGCACTGGCAACGTTTGCTGCAGCCATATAAGCGAGTGCTGTGCGCAGAATAACTTCTGGCAATTGCAGCCCGCCTTCCTCAGCATCACAGTGAGCGGCAAGAAATCCTGCAGAGGCAAAAGCATCCCAGGACTGTTTGGTTTCTTCGATAACGCTGACGTTTTCACCATCAAAGCTCGGTTCAATCTCATCGCCTTTGGCGTTGTGATTAGCGAAAAACTTTTCTGCAATGGTATGTGCAGTATTCAGTGTTGCATCAAAAATTTCACGGGAATGCTCACTGTACCGAGGGCGATTGATTAGGGCCTCGGTATCTAAAAATTCGTAAAGCAAAAAATCGATTTCACGCTCGTTGAGCAGCTGATGGGCCATGTTTACCTCTTACATTATTCTTTTTGGGTAATCCGTTTAATTTCCAGGTAGTTTTCCATTGAATATTTTTATGCTGGAACACTACGATTCAAGTGTATATGTAAACGTGGAGAGGGTGCACTGGGCAATGACTGATTCTATGAATAGACTTGGCGATTATTAGAGTGCTTTTACTCGGATATTCTTTGAAATACTGGTGCTGCTTCTGCAACGGGCTTTGGAACCACCTTGCGCCACAGTTGGGAGGATAGTTCAGTTGAGCTTTGTCGGCACCCGGAAGCAATCCAGTTGCCCAGTGCTTGAGCTACATCAGGCCATACTATCCGAAGTGGAGGGGGGCAGTTGGTTAGCCACTTGTCGATCGTATAGGCATTTATCTGTTTTACGATTGTGGCCAGTTTGAGCTGATCGAGCGCTTTGGCATTGGCTTCCTGCTCAAATTGATTGGCGAGAGGCCTACTGAGAATGGGTTTTCCCAGAGCCAGGGTTTCAGCCAATAATTCAAATCCGCTATTGCAGATTACTGCTTTAGAGGTTGCCAGATCCTTTTGAAAACCATTAATTGAGGGGGCCTTAACTTGAATATTACTAGAGGTAGGTAAATTGTGGGGTATACCGTAGACGATAAACCGATAGGGCAGCCTGGAAAGTTCGTCCAGCATCGGAATAGGCTGTTCGAAAGGCAAGTAAACTAGAATATGTTCACCCAATTCTTGGGAGAGTTCAGGTTTCTGAGGGACGATTGGCGGTAGTATTGGGTTGCCGAAGTGGTGCCAATGCAAACCGATACTCTCTTGTGTTGGGGCAAATGATTTTAGTACTGTGCGGGATGCCCACTTATTGCGAGGTGCAGGGATCGGGAATTCAAAGGCGTATTGATGGCCGATACCGATGCTGCGTTTTTTCTTAAATTTTGCTGCCCAGGCCGTAACAGGTTCATAGTCACTGATAATTAAATCAAAATTATTAACCGGCAGTGTTCTTGTATCCTTGATGAATCTTACTGCATTGATGTTTCGTAGTGTTGCGAAACTATTCAAGCGGCCGTGACTGTGGATAAAAGTCATTCCCTCCCGCCACCAATAGTCTCCAAAAGAAGACATCTCAAATAAGCTTTCTCTTGGACGGCCTGAAAATAACCACTGGACCTCGAGATTTGGATACTTTTCGAATTGCTTGGCCAGCGCGCGGGAGCGACTTATATGTCCGTTACCCGTGGATTGAACGCCATAAAGTATCTTCATAAAAAGGCGGCACTCACAATTAAGCTAACGCTGGTCCCCAAAATGGCACCAGCACAAATATCGGATGGAAAATGAACCCCTAAGCCAACCCTGGCAGCTCCCACCCCTGTGGCCCAGATATAACCAAAACTCCACATGGGACTTACCTGTATAGACATTGCGGTTATGAATAAAAAGGCGCATGAGGTATGGCCTGATGGCAAACTGAATCGATCATGCGCCACAATTACCGGACGCATACCGGGAATTGCCTGAGGCGGCCTAAGGCGACGAGTTGTATTTTTTATTCCCCAGTACAGGCTGCGTTCTAGAGCGACGGCTGTACATGCCAGGTACAGTAGTTGAATGGCTGAATTAAGCCATACATAAGTGAAAAAAAGTGCCCCGGCCGCCCATCCATCCCCAGATTTGGATAGCCATAAATAGCGCCGGCGTGAGCTGGGGCGGGATGCCCGCTCAACCATATACAGTACGGCGGACACATCAAAACTCTTCAAATTCATCGGTAAGCCTCGCATGCCGACAAGTTACAAATCGATTATTGCACGGACTTGACCGATTTATGTCGCAATAATGAAATCTAGATTAGGCTGGAGGGAATGTGCGAAAGGGCATATTTTGAAGTGGGAAAGCAAAGAAATATCTGACGTGCAATTCCTTTAAATCTGAAATGGAAAGTAATTTGGTTAATTAATGTCAGTAATCTACAGGTCTATTTTGTAGCATTTAATACACTTACTTATTTGAAAAATATTGAAAAATTAATATTGGATAAAGGTTGTGATAATTGCGCGTTTTAACTTAGTTTAAGTAAGAGTCAAGAAGAGGAGGGGGTTGGAGGGGCGATAGCACCTCCAAAAAATAGTTGATATGTCAGTCCCACCTAGGCGGCAATATCAAATGCCTGAATCAATTCAAAGCGTGGCACGCAAGTACCATTTTTAGAAACCGATTCTTTAAACATACTTTGTGGCCACACCCAGACACCATAGCTCCCATAAAGGGCGCGATAGACAACCATTACCTCTTCAGTTTCACTGTGTTTTGCTGTATGTAAAACCTCGTAAAGATTTCCTTTGTAGTGGCGATATAGGCCGCGTTGCATAGATACCTCTAACTCACGTGATGGGGGGCAAGCTGTAATTGTTCGATGCGATTTGCATGTAGCACTGCAGTGCCTGAGTAACGATGTTCGCCTGTAGAAGTAAACTCAAACTTATAGCTGCGGTGAAGACTGAAAAACCCTCTCTTATCTTTTCTGATTCGAGTACGCACCAAAAGCACGGTGTCATCTAGCAGTTGAACACCGAGCTGTCGGCAATGTTCAGAGGCTGCTCGCCGGACATGTTCCTTAGCTGCCATACTGGCCCAGATATACCAGAGAACCAAAAAGAACAGGGAGAGCCACAGTATGTCGCTAAGAGTGTAATACATTGCTATACAGTTGCTATGATCGCTTTCTTGCAAGAATAACACCTAAGGAGCGCCAATGTCCGGCACGATTTTAATAACCGGTTGTAACCGTGGAATTGGGCTCGAAATGTGTGCTCAGTTTGCCGAGATCGGCTGGAAGGTTCTGGCTTGTTGCCGGGAGCCTGAAAAGGCAGTGGAACTTGAGGTACTTCAGCAGCGCTACCCCTCCTCAATACAGTTGATACGATTAGATGTAACCGACTATGAGCAGATGATCTCGCTGGGCAAGGCATTCCAGGGGGAGCCAATTGACATATTGCTTAACAATGCGGGCTACTACGGACCCAAAGGAGTAGGGTTTGGGTCTGTTGATCGTGGAGAGTGGCGGCGAGTCTTAGAGTCCAACACTATTGCCCCCTATATGATGGCTGAAACATTCTGCGAAAACGTTGCGGCTAGTGAGCACAAATTGATCGCGGTCATGAGTAGTAAGGTGGGTAGTATCGCCGATAATCGCTCTGGTGGCGGGTATATTTATCGAACATCTAAAGCTGCCGTTAATCAGGTAGTTAAGAGTCTATCTATTGATTTAGAGCCTAGAGGAATCACGGTTCTCACTTTACACCCGGGATGGGTGAAAACGGCTATGGGAGGCCCGGGAGCCCTTATTTCTGCTGAGGAAAGTGTTGCTGGAATAAAAAGGCTGCTTTTAGCTGCAAATTTGGCAAAAACAGGTCGATTTTTTAACTATGACGGAGCAGAAATTCCTTGGTAATGCTTGTAATGGCGTGTGACAAAACTTCGCCAAGAATCCTCTAGAATGCGGCTCCCGCACACAGTATACAGGTCTGATACAAGGTCTTGAGAATCTGCTCGATTTAAGTGCCGAACTCATTGTATTTACTTCTGAGCGCACACCTGCTTGTCCTGCAACGAGGTTTTCTATTGATTGCAAGATTAGGCAAGAATGTGGAAGAAGCCTTCTATCGCCTCGGGTGAAAACTCCTTGAAAATGACTCCCATACCACGGAGTGACACAAGAAAACCCTTTTACTGAATTGGCGGGTTTTACGTTTTAGGCAAGGATGCCTACGAAGGAGTGAAAATCATGAAATGGCTCGGTAGTTTAACCCGCAGTGAGAACTTTTCCCCCAGGTTACTGAAGTCGCCAATTCTAGCGGTTCTTATAGTCGCGGCATTGGTGGGTTACCTGGGAGGGATGCCAATTTGGGTAGCGGTACTGGGAGTTGTTGCTTATTACTCCAGAGGTCGTGATTTGCGGGCCGGTGCCTATAACCTCGCTTGTGTAGTGACCGGACTTGGATTGGGTCTAGGGGCACAAGCGGCAGCTTATAAATGGCAGATTGATCCAAGTATATTGATTGGACCAATTGCATTGATTTTTTCCATTATCAGCGTTTGGGCTATGGGGTTGGTGACAGGTGTTCGGAATATTCCCAGCTATACCATTGGCATCCTTATTGCGTTTCTCGCTCAGTTGGATGTCACACTGGATACCTACTTTCAATTAATCGCTACCGTATCTATTGGGGCAGTATTTGCCGGGCTGATCGATATTTTTTGGCCTCGTCAGGAAAGTACAGTGGGGACTTGTTGATTACTAAATTTTCTGCAGTGAGTATTGCGCGAAAAAGATGATCAGGTGCTAAATAAGTTTGTGTAGAGATATTATCCGGTGTTAAAGCGTATAGTGGTGTCAACGGCAATGGTGTTCGTTATAGCTTTGGCCTTTACTGAGCCCTATGAGCCCGAATTTAGTATTGAACAGAAATACTACAGAATAATTCTTCTTTGATGTAACTCGTTTTTTCGATTTTTTCAGCTTGAATTATGGGGAGGTAGGTGTGAAAGAAGATTTTTGGCATGATAAGTGGGAAAGAAATGATATTGGTTTTCATGAGACTTCCGGAAATTCATTGCTGATAGAGTTCTTTCCCAGGCTCGATTTGTCTTCAAGTGGTCGTATTTTCTTGCCGCTATGCGGAAAGACCAAAGATATCGCTTGGTTACTGCAGCAGAATATCTCAGTTGTAGGCTGTGAACTTAGTGAAGACGCAGTCAGGCAACTATTTATTGAAATGTCAGTGGCACCCAAAATAAGAGAAGTTGGCAGCCTGAAGTGTTACTCCAGTTTAAATATTGATATTTTCGTTGGTAATATTTTTGAACTGAGTAGGGAAGAGTTGGGGCCGGTTGCAGCCATTTATGACCGAGCTGCTCTGGTAGCCTTACCTACAGATATTCGCGAGCGATATGTCAGGCATTTACTGGATATTACCCAGGTCGCACCGCAACTTTTAATATCCTTTCAATATGAACAAGCCCGGATGCCAGGCCCTCCATTTTCTGTCGGCAGTCATTTGATTTATGAATATTATGATGCAGATTATGACTTGCAGGTTTTGACGGTAAGAGACGTTGTCGGGGGGCTAAAAGGAAAGGTTCCTGCTAGAGAAGAGGCGTGGCTGTTAATACCAAAGTGATAAAGGTTTCTCTGCAAGCTAAGTTTCTGGCAGAGAATGAGAGCCAAGTATTAGTTTTTCCTTTTTTGATTTTGGCCACTTCTTAATGGCTATCTCCATTTTCAAGGCGGTTGATTTATCGGGTAGCTCTACAGAGAACACGAGCGTAAGGGGCCCCTTGCCTCGTAGTGCTTTTGCCGCTTTTGGGCCATCACTACAGTGCTCAGCAAAGCGCCTCTCCAAATCATTGGTTATACCGGTATAGAGTGTTCCTCTGGCCGTTCGAACAAGATAGAGAAACCAATTCACGCCCAGCTCTTCCTTCTTTTTTACATAGCCCATAGATTCAAGAGAATAAATCCTGCTGCTCATTAGTGCGAGGTGGCGGCTTGAACTGGGAGCAATCCAAGGTTAGGCGCCGATGATCCAAGCCCAGCTTCTTAACTGCTACCTGAAAGCGTCCTTGGAGTAGTTGAGCAAATATTCCTGTGCCAATGCGCCTTTGGGAAAACTCACTTTGATAGTCCTTACCTGCACGGCTTTGCTGTACCAAGCTCATGACATGCTTTGCCCTTTCTGGGTAGTGTACCTCTAACCATTCCCGAAATAGAGGGGCAACTTCATGGGGGAGACGCAATAGGATATATGCGGCTCTTACAGCCCCTGATTTCCGCGCAGCTGAAAGAATCGATTCCAGTTCGCAGTCATTGAGAGCGGGGATCATAGGTGCAGCGAGCACCGCAGTAGGAATACCCGCTGAACTCAGCTGTTCAATTGTTCGCAGACGAGCTGCAGGGCCAGCGGTCCTTGGTTCAAGCTTGCGCTTAAGGCCGTTATCTAGTGTGGTTACGCTGATAGCGACTTGTACTAGGTTGTCTTGTGCCATTTCAGCCAGAATAGGGAGGTCCCGCAAGATTAGTTGGCTTTTGGTGATAATGGTGACCGGATGGCGAAATTCCAGCATGATTTTTAGGAGGCCTTGAGTTATCTGCTTTTCCCGCTCCAAGGGTTGATAGGGGTCGGTATTGGCTCCCAGTGCGATGGGGCTGCACTGGTAGTGTTTCTTTCGTAAAGCCCGCTCTAGCAGTTCAGCTGCGTTCGGCTTATAGAAAATCTTGGTTTCAAAGTCTAGGCCGGGTGACAAATCCATATAAGCGTGGGCAGGACGGGCGTAGCAATAGATACAGCCATGTTCACAGCCTCTGTAGGGATTTATCGATTGAGAGAACGGAATATCAGGTGATTGATTGGTTGAAATGATAGTTTTCGATTTTTCTTCAATGGAGGAGGTTTTTAACCTCACCGGCTCATCTGGTTCCGTTTGCCAGCCGTCATTTTCACTGGAGCTGTACTGCTTAGCAAAGCGCCCTGGGAGGTTGTTGGCAGTTCCTCGGCCTCTATACAATGGCGCTGATTTGTTGTGAGAGTGATCTGACATTGCGATAACAATAACTGTATTAATGTACAGTTTACGCTGTACTTTTGACGAATTGCAAGGCCTTGTGGATTTAACTGGATAGTGTGAATACGGTTCCCTGAGAGGCTGAGCCCCTCAGGGTTTACCTGTTTTTATAAGCTGGACTCAGGCAGTGCTGCAGGATTGTATTTTGAATCCATTGTTAGACCTGATCTTTCGTCATCCCAAATCATGTGTACTACTTTCCATGACTCGCCATCATTAAGGAGCTGAATACTATTTACTCCTCTTTTAATGAACTGAGTTCTTTCTTTATCGGACCAGGCTTCATAGATGCTGAAGGCATGGGCAATATTCCCAAATCGCTCAATGATGTTGTGGATCTCTATCTCGTAAAACGGACGGCCGGCAATCAGATTTTCAAAATTTTCGGGATATTCCTGTACGGTTAGGATTGTTGATTGAGGCATACCATTGCTATCAACAAATGTACGAATCATTTTTGCGTCAGAAGTAAATAATGATTCCTGCCTCTTCCAGTCCCGTTTAAATCCCGCAGGACCAGAAATTCCGCTGTAAAGTTCATCTATAACCTTTTGTATTTTTAGCTTGTCCTTCATGGTCTTCTCCTTGTTATGCTTCAGTATGAAATCCAACTGTCGGAATGTAGCTATATCAGTACCAATTGGCGTTAAAAGTAGATTGTTGATGGGGTGAATTTTCGGAGTGCCAATAGTATTTTATTAGTTTAAGTTGAGCTTAGTGTTTTTTGTTGTTTGTGTCATCAGCTCTATGCGGGTTCGATATTGTTTGCCTTTAGGATCTGTGAGGCATTTGTACCTATTGGTAATCGGCTGAATAACTGGTTGATATATAGCAACATTGCTTTTTCTATTTCTAATCTCCTTTTTCTGGCGGGCTAGCAATAGCCACTAATTTGATATGTGAACCCTTTTCGGCGAGTTTTTATAGGAGCATCACTTAGATAATGTTTTTTGGTCCCTGTTTTTGTCTAAGATGAGTAAATAGGCCATTTGCTTTTATGTGAAGTATGAGTCGAGAGCATTACTCCAGAGAGTTGGGGCCGCAAGAAGCGCTATATATTGAATTGACCAGGCAGTCACGAGGTGGATTGCAGCTTATTTCATTTATTAGGGTTTGTGAGCCATTAAGTGTAGAGGATGTACGCCAAGGCTTTAGCTACTTGCATTCGCGCCACCCGTTTTTGCGTGCCCGAGTAGCTAGGGGGCAGCGACTACGATGGGTGTGCGATGTTGATTTTTGTGACATTCCGAATCAAATCATTCCGCTAGAAGAGGCGATAAAGTTTGAAGAAGCATTTATGTTTCATGGGATGAGTTGTTTAGATAGTGAAAAATGCGTTTACAGTCTTACCTTGTACACCAATCAAATGGGAGATGTAGAATGGATTGTTATTGCTAGTATCCATGCCGCACTTGATGGAAGAGCCATAGTGACGCTTTTTTTGGACCTTGATAATTATCTATGCTCCCATAAAAAACCTATTGGAGTTCCATCACTCCCATTATTGGAGAGTATTGCTGATAGGCTTGGAAGTGCAGGGTTTTCTAGTGAGGAAGAATTTCAACACAAGAATAAAGCCGGATTTTTTTGGGCAACAGAAAAGAGTGCAAGCGTTCATGAGCGGAGAGCATGTGCTACCTCCTACTCTGTACCAATGGAAAGTGTCGGCCGGATTATAAAGGTTGCAAAGAATAACCTTATAAAGCCAACAGCACTATATAGTGCCGTAGCAGTACTGGCAGCGCGAGTTTTAGAAACTGAAAAAAACTTGTCAGAAATAATTATTGCCTTGGATGCGAGGCAGCTTTGTACTCCGCCGATTCCATTTGAGTCTGTTGGCTCATTCTCCCAAACGGTTAGTTTAAATGTACCGCTAGAGAGTACCTCGATGGGAGTTATCAAGATCGCTAAATATTTACAATCTCAAATTGACTCAGTGATGATTGGAAAGTTGCCTCTGACCAAAAATCTGAGTGCTGGGTATAATATAGAAGAAATTATTCAGGTGGCTCATGAAATTACAGCAAAGCATGATACTTTTTTGTCAGGAATTTGCCTGTCAAACTTGGGGAGTATGAGGTTTGTGGCTGAAAATATGCGTTACTTTGAGCTGGAGAGGGGAATGGTTACCCAGCATAATGGTATAAGTCCATTAATGATTGTTACTTATACAACATATCGCCATGGAGTTTTTGTGTTGGGGTATTGTGAGCCCTTAATGAGTAAGAAAAATGTGAGCCTTTATGTCGATGAATATAAAAAAATAATAAATAGTACCGTTTCTGAAGTGCAAGATTGAGCAAGATGGAAAAGTTGATTTTTCTAGCCCTCTAATTTGTCAGGGGATGGCAGCTATTGTCTTGTTGTGGTTTTTGTGTCTGTAATTTTAAATTTAATTCTTTTGTTGTTTTGTGTGCGAATAACTTTTATATAAAAAGCTAAATCTTGAGCTTAAAGAGGTGATATAAATTGCAAAACTCAGATGGGCGTAAAGTTGCAAAGGGTTTCAAGTTGAAATTTTATCAATGAGGTTTCTTTCGGGGCGGGTTTAGTTGTGAGGGTATGGGATGTTAATATGCTAATTCATAATATTGTCTATACTGAATGACTGTCCTCGCTGTGAAAGGATGTAAGCCTAGCTAATTTTCTAGACCATGCAGAAGATCTGCAGTACCAGGTGCTTTCTGCCCTGGCTAAAAAGATCCCATTAGCTAAAAGGTAGAGTCTGTTTACACAATCTTCGATATAGAAAAATGGCTGCAGGAACTACTTTAAAAAACAATGTTGCGTTCATAGGTCGATATATGGAGGTGTTACATGATCTCTTTTCTAAGGGCTAGAGTATTTGTTTTTGATAAGCAGATTTTATTTTTTTAGCTTAGTGGCTGATTATGCGAGGTCTCTAGTTGGTGGTTTGGTAATAATTGTGACCAGCTTGGCGATGAACATTGATTCAGTAGACAGGTCTCGATATTTTCTGCGAGAAGGGGAGAGGTCGGATAATTACACTTGGATGCCATAATAAATGGCTTAGGAGGTTTTTGGGTGTAATAAAGGATAGAATTACGAAGTAGAGATTTAATCGCAAATGGTTATATCAGGACATTTTTCCAGTCATCGGCTTATGAGTAGACGATGGCTGCTTAGAAAGAATAGGTGACAATGGTAGCTACTTATGCGACTTTAATGATTGATAGACAGAAAAAACGCTAGGAATGATTTTATTAAAGAGCGAATGAGAAACTTATGAGTCATAGCGTAGGAGAATGATCTTGGATGCCTATACTGAAGCAGTCGGCTTGTTGCTAGGCCCCAAAGTGCAACGACTGAACCTTACTGGATAGGCTTGGAGTTTGTATGAATAGTGGATCCCTACTAGTACAAAACAAGTTCTGTATAAAATATATTTTGAAATTTAGCATGGTGTGTTTATATGTTGGCACGGTGATCATTGTATGTTGGCAGTGACATGTATGACTTATCGAATAGTAAATGTGTCTTTGAATGCTGTGTCTCATTAACCAGTCAATAGATTGTTTAGTGCTTCTTAGAGAGCTACAGGAACACTTTAAATGATTTAATTGTAGATGGTAGTTCCAGATGAGCTTGTTGTCGGATTTTAGCGTGAGCGTTGCTGTATTTGAGTCTTGGATATATTGGCAAAGGGAGTGGCTCGGTGAGTGATGTAGTCACTGTTGTAGGGCAAGGATTATACCTTGCTGTCGCTGCAGTTATAGGTTTGGGTATCGCGAGAATATTGCGGATTGATAATACGCTTGGTTGTCTTGTTGCCGGAGTGCTGGCAGCTTTATTGCTACCCATAATTGACTATGATACAGGTTTGCGCGCAACCAGTATCAGGGAGTTGGTTTTTTTTGTTATCTTGCCGGTGTTAATTTTTGAGTCTGCATGGCAATTGGAGCCAAAAATTTTAAAGCGCTGGATTGGTCCTGTACTGTTATTTTCTACGGTAGGTTTGGTGATTTGTGCCGTTCTTATCGCAACAATTACTTATTACGGTATCGGCCATCCAGAGGGTTTTCCCTGGGTGGCGGCTATGTTAACGGGAGCTATTTTAGCGGCTACAGATCCAGTTTCTGTAGTTAATAAGTTGCGCCAGGAAAAAGCGGGAGAGGATCTCTTAACTTTGGTGGATGGAGAGAGCCTCTTCAATGACGCCGCAGCGGTAGTTTTCTATTCCTTAGTGTTGGGCTTGGCGACTTATGGTCTCGTTGAAAATTCTTCGATGGCGGTCGAAGCTCCATCGTTGGGTGTAACTTCCGTAACGTTATATTTTTGTATGGTATTTTTTGGGGGGGTTGCTATTGGGCTTATATGTGGCCTGATAACCACTCTAATCATATTATTTTTACGCTCCTCTAGTGCGGCACTTATGACTTTAGTGATCGCTGCGTTTGGGAGTTTTTATCTGGCAGAGAGTATTTTTCATGTATCAGGTATTATTTCGGTAATGGTATGTGCAATTGTTGCTCGAGGGTGTTTAAGTAAGCAAAATGATACCTATTTGGTTCATGCAGGCCCAACTTGGGAGTGGATGGGATTATTTTTTACCGGCATTATTTTTGTAATCATGGGGTTGGTAATTACCTTTGAAATGTTTAGCCATCAGTGGCTGGCAATGATTATTGCTACAGCGGCCGCTCTAGGAGCCAGAGCATTATCCGTATTCTTAGTGTCACCTTTAACTCGCTTTGTTGGCCCTCCAATACCTAAATCCTGGCGGTTGTTGATGAGTTGGGGGGGGCTGCGAGGAGTTATTGCGGTCGCCTTGGTGCTTTCTCTTCCGGTTGAATTGCCCTATTGGTGGACAATTCAATCTATGGTATTTGGTGTAGTTCTTTTCTCCTTGTTGGTACAGGGTACCACCAGTGGTCGCCTAATTCACAAATTAAACCTTTGAGTTAGTCGCCTTAATTATCCTGCAGTTAGGCTAATAGCGGCGGGATTATCAGCTGCCAACCACACGGCAACAAGAAGCAGGCTGAGCGCGAAAAACTTATTTTGTAAACTTCTATTTTTATCACTCGCAAGTGCTTTTGATAAAGTCCGGCCAAAAGTGATCCATGAAAAGTGTGTTATAAGGTTAAGTATAGTAATCATAATAATTAAGGTGATAACACTACTCTCGGCACCTTCCCCCTGTTTTGGTGCAAATACGGAAAACATGGTAATTACTATCATCCAAGCTTTAATGTTCATGCTTTGAATAAGCATTCCCTGCCAAATACTGACTGATTTTATTGTGGTATCACCAGGCGCTTTACTGGGTTGTATGAAAACGTAAGCAAGGTAAATTAAATAGATGGAGCCAGTCCATTGTAGGATGGTCATTACCAAAGGGTAGTGAATGAGCCAGCCCATAAATCCGAAGCCGACTAATAAGGCCTTAACTAGAAACACAATGTCGATGCCCGCCAGCAAAGGTAAGGAGCCGCGAATGCCCAAGCTAGCCCCAGCTGCAGCAAAAGTGATATTGGCTGGGCCTGGGCTAAAAATTAGGGGGAACATTACTGCTAACCAGGCCAACACAAACTCTAAGCTCATATGTATTACTCGTATTGATTCAGTGAGGTAACCAAGAGATATAGGCACACTCCCTGAAGGTGAACTTTATTTTCTTGGTGGTAGATGAGGTTAAGGGGAGTGGGGGCGAGTTTCTTGTACAAAATTGCGCTACACAGATTTTAGGTAGCGAGCGGGTGTAATGCCGAATGCACGTTTGAAGTTACGGCTCAAATGGCTCTGGTCAAAGAACCCACAATCGATAGCTACATCTGCAATCTGAGCCCCTGTGCGAAATAATGTGCGGGCCTTTTGGGCTTTCAGGAGTATTAGGAATTGGTGGGGGGGAACACCAAATTGGGTATTGAAACTACGGATAAGCTGATATCGATTCATGCCAGTTACTTGACATAGCTCATCCAGAGTCACATTTCTCTGCCAGTTTTCTTGTAAGTAAGCGCGGGCTCTCAAGGCGCCCTGCTTATTTGGCGATGACTTTGGGTAGATTTTTTGGTCGCCATGTCGAGCAAAAAGTTGACTGATTGCTAAGGTAAGTAAAGTGTCTGTTGATAGGGATAGAGTGCTCACTTCAAGGCTACTATGCAGCTTGTAAAGTAGCTGAAACAGCTCAGGGTCATCCAGTAGCGGCCCTTTTAGAAATGGTACGGGTGTTTGGTTGACTTGACTGTGCTCCCTAAGGGTCTCCTCAATAAGAGCTGTGTCAAAGTAAAACATACGGTAGTGCCAACCGGAGTCACTGCCGGAAAAGCCGGTGTGAATTTCCCCTGGGTTGAGTGCAGCGAGGGTTCCTTGGGGGAGGGTTACAGTCTCCCCGCGATAATCGAGCTTCTCTACACCGGAGAGGAAGATCCCGATAGCAAGCTCATCGTGCCAATGCTTGGCAAAGGAAAACTTGTGAAAGTAGGCGTGAAAAAGCTCTACGCCACTATGGCTTGGGCTCCGCCAGGCTTTAGAGAATTCCTTTTTCATTGATATTTCCCATATGAGAAGTGACTATTACCATACAGAAAGGAAGGGTGGTAACGCAAAGTTACAGGTGAGAGTGGAGAAATGAAAGAGCGGGAGGAAAATAGCTGCGGTTATATCCGCAGCTATTTGTGCTTATTATTAGCTAGGGATTATCTTTAGCTGGGTTTGGTGCCCCTCATATACTTGAGGTAGTTAGCTAGAGCTAAAGTTATGACACTGGAGATCATCAAGCAATAAGTGGCGATGATCATGACTGATCCAGCTTCAGTGCCAATTAGAATGCTGTGTAACAGACCCAAAATTAGGCCCGGTAAGCTGAGGCGGTGTAGCCAGATTGCAATGAGCTTTCGGTTCGCGCGCATTGTTCCAGCCAAGGCTGACCCAATTAACGCCCAAAATGCAATAGCTCCTATTGAAACGCTGGTTTTATAGAATCCATGAGAAAAAGTAGGTATTAGGTTGCCGAGTGTAGAGTGTCCAGTTCTAATAGATGTGGCAGCAATAAATAAGCCTGCATGCAGAAGAAAGGTAACACAAACCATACTTCCAAGAATGATATGCACCTTTCTGGTAACTATTTTCCGGGAGGCTAGTGGATTGGCCAGTGCCAAGCATACTTGTAGCCACAGTAAGAAAATACTGTGAAGCCCGAATAGTTTTGAGAGTATGTAGGCTAATTGTCCCTTAGGTATTTCATAAGTAAAGTAGTCGGCAATACTGCCAGTCGTATCACTCCAGAGTACAACTGGTGTTATTAGGGTAAAGCATAGTGCTAGAGCTTTAAAAGCTGTAAGAGTGATCGGTGCAATAAAAGTTGCTTCCGTGGATGTATTGGCTTGCTGCATGATGTCGCTTTTATAAGTGAGTGCAAATATTAAATATTCTTAATGCATTCTTTGTCGTTAATGCATTGCTCTAAGTTGGCCTTAGCTTGCTGTTCGGTCAGCGCTTTAGTGCCAGCAACGGGAAGCTCAGCTTCAATCCAACCTCTTATGCCGTAGGGATTGAGTATGGCAGTTTGCTGCAATCCCCGCCGGCGAAGTATTTTAGCCATCTCAAAGCCCCTAAAGTCTTTAACGCAATAACTTATAATGATGTCGGCGCTCTCCAGTGATTTGGGGAGCTGCTTGCCTAAGCTGCGTATGGGAATGTTTACAGCTCCTGGAATATGGGCCTCGGCAAATTCATTGCTTTCTCTAGTGTCAACAAAGACAACGTTCTTGCCGCTTCTTATGTGATCGAATAGCTCCGAGGCTTTAATCTCAGGTACAAGCCTTGTAGAACTGTTAAAAGCTACTTTAGTATTTTTTGTGCATTGCTGATCTGGTATTAGATTGGTTTGGCTGGCTATAACCTGTTCTTGGCTATCACTGTCTATCCACTCGTAAATGTTGCTAAAAAGCTGGCTGTAGCAGTCAAGTGTAATATTTTCTTCACCATAATCTCGTTGCAGCTTCCTAAATGCAGTTTCTACGACGATGGATTCCGGATTTCTATTGGGGCGCCATAGATTTACTTCAATATCATTGATAACGCTTGCTAGCTTTACCAGCTTTGGATCTGAAACTTCGAAGGACTCTACTAGTACTTCAAATGTTGATTGGTGCTGGGTGCGATGGAAGGTTGCACCTTCGGAGTCAAAACTTGCTGATTTTTTTGGCTCAAAAGTATCGCCATGTAGGGGGTGGATAATTATTCGGCTGCCGGGATCCAAGTGCTGTGAAAGTAACCATGCAGATGCCCACTTGTCTGGCCCAAGTCCATGCGTGGTGTGGTAGGTGGGTTCAGGCTCCCTGGGGGATGGGGAAATTTCAGCACGGGATGAAAGAGATATTGCAGTTGTTAGCAGGAAGAAGGGTAAAAATCTTAACTTGAACACAGAGCATTCCACTACTAAGGCACAAAAATTGCTAATTTGTATGCGGTAAAGTTTATTTGTCTTGAAAGCTTAGCAAGAATTTATTTTGTGGTGGAAGTGGTTTTTTACTGGTGCTCAGTAATAGTGAGAAGTAGTTTCACTGAAATTATATTTATCCCGTCTTGCTATTTTTGTCACTATTGACAGGTGAGTAGAATTTCCTAACTTCCTTATTTCTTGCACATTGCTTGGCGTTTCTTTTTGTATACTGCAGAAAATTGCGTCATCCAGCGCATTCAGTAATGTGTTGGTTGTGGTTTTACGGAAAAAGACACACAAACCTTGGTTTAGTGTGTGATGCATATAGGGTGTATGGATTACTGTTGGAAGTGCAGTTTTGAGCAAGTGGTATCAGTACCTATTTAGTTCTTTTAATTTCTGCAGAGCTTTCTTTCAGTTGACTGTGTGGATGGCCGAGTTGCTTGGCTTTCTAGCTGCCCGTTGTGCGTCGATTAGTTCAAGGTGCAAATTGGGAAGGCATGTTCATGCGCAGCTCAGCTTATAATCATTCACGGCTTTTGGTGTTTCAAAATAATGCCAGGCAGCTGTTGCAATACTTGTTTGTCTCATTGGTATGTGTTTCGGCATTTACGTACGCTGAAGTGGCAGTGGATGAGGATGTTTCTCCCTGGCAGCTTTCTATCGTTGGTGCCAGCACCGGTGATGTGATTCTAAGTGGTGATGATGCGGCATTAAGCCTAGGAATTTCAGAAATTTGTGTAGCTGAAAACCAGGTTTCCGAAGAGTTTTCCTCCAGTTCTAGTGAAGATCTCTCCTCGCTTGGGTTTCATAGCTTTGGTAGTGAAGCTCTATCGTTACGCAATGAGCGCGCCACTGTAACTGCCCAAACTGATCAAGTCCTGCTGGCCCCAACGGTGCTCAGCGATTCAGATGAAATTACTCTCAGCGCCCTCATTAATTCATCAACGGACGCTGGAGCCGGTACTGATTCACTCACTATCTATCTGACTGATTCTGAATATGTTGGTTATGGAGTCCAGTATCAAGGCGATGGTTCAACCGGCGTATGGGCTCTGGTTCAATTTACAGATGCCGAGAGTCAATCCAATTTAGCTCAGGTGGCTGCAACTGATAATCATCCAACAACTGGACAAACGGTTACTTTAAATCGTTCTGGCGATACGTTGACGGTTACTGTAGGAGGAAGTGATATTGGTCTTACCTATACTGTAGGTGAGGGCATTGGTGATCTTTCTCGCTACGGCATACGTTCTACCTCACTTGGCGTTAGCGACAATAATTACCTAGATGACCTAACGCTGACTTTCTCTTCTACTGCTACTTGTCCAGCCTTGGCTGATACAGGTGAGTGGGATGATGCCTACTCTCTGCACTTTGTATATCAAGAGCTGTTGCAGCAGGGAGAATTGATTGCACGTTTATCCAGCCATACCAATAGTGGATCTGGCATTGCTGGTATCGCCCTACGAAATGGCACGGAAGCAACTGATAAAGCCATTGCATTGGTAGTGGACCCGTCTGATAACAGTATTGGACTTTTCACCCGAGATACGGATGATACAGTCAACACGCTAATTACCACCGGACAGACTGGCGCCTTGCCCCAGTGGTTAAGATTAGTGCGTGATGGCGACACGATTACAGCTTATATCTCTACTGATGGTGCAAGTTGGACTCAGGTAGATAGTGTTTCGATCAGCTTCGACGATATTGTTAAGGCTGGAATTGCAGTGGCAGTTACCGGCAGTGAAGCGCAAACGCTGGAATACGATAACCTGAGTGTTTTAAATGAACTATCTGGCGATATTACTTCAGATATAGAGCTTGCTGCACATCAAACCTATGTAGTGACAGGGGATGTGGATGTTAATAGTGGGGTGACTCTAACTATTAATGAAGGCGTGACAGTCCTATTTGAGGATTATTTCACCTTTGAGGTGAACGGCAATCTCACAGCTACTGGTGAAGCAGACGCGCCGGTAATATTTACTAGTGCACAGGCCTCGCCAGCTAAAGGTGATTGGTCTGGCATTGAAGCAAAAAGCGGTAGCGTAGTGAGCTTGGACTATGTGACTTTGGAATACGGAGATCGTGCTCTTTACGCAGCCCCTGGTAGCACCTTTAGTCTCAGCAATAGTACATTACAGAATTTTTCAAAGAGCGGTATTTATGCCTACAATTCTACTGGCGTAATTAGTAATAACACCATTCAGTATGCAGATAATGCTGGACTGTATTTGCATCTCGTTGCAGATGTAACCGTCAGTAATAATATTGTCAGTGATAATAAATACGGTATTTACATTCATGGTGCTAGTGGTGGAGTTACCACCCCAACCATTACCGACAATCAAATTATCGATAATAGTAGTTACGGCTTTTATTTATATGGTGCAGGAAATGCCAGCTACGACCCCCTTCCAGTAATTAATGGAAACAGTATTTACAGTAACGGTACCTACAACGTATATACAAAAAACTATGGAAGTGGATCAACGACAAACGTTGATGCAACAGGTAACTGGTGGGACGCCACCGATCCTGGTTCTATTTCTCCAACAATTTATGACCATACCGATACTGGTAGTGACTCCAATCCATTTATCGATAATGGTGGGTTCTTGGATGCTGAAGATGGAGTGGCAGTAGTCAGTCATTCATTGATAGGTACCCTAACAGAAGATACTACTTTGCTTTCGGGCAATACCTACACCATGTTAGGACACCTCTACGTTGGTTCAGGTACGGTACTAACTATAGAGCCAGGTGCGCGTATTGAGTCGGGTGGAGGCTATCGAATTGTTGTTGATGGAACTCTAAAAGCCATAGGCACCAGTGAATCGCCAATTGTATTTACCAGTGATGAAGAGTCTGCATCCAGTGGTCAGTGGAAAGGTATTCGCGTTGACGAAGGCGGCTCGGTAGAACTGGACTATGTGACGTTGGAGTATGGAGAGTATGGTCTTTATGCGCAGTCAGGTAGTAGCTTTAGTTTGAGCAACAGTGTTGTGCAATATATTGAGGAAGATGGTGTTTATGCCTATAACGCCAGCGGCTCAATAATTAACAATACTATTCAGTATGCTGAAAATTCTGGGGTATACCTATACGGTGTAGCAGATGTCACCGTCAGTGATAACGTAGTTATTGATAACAAATACGGGTTTTACATTAAGGGCTATAGCGGTGCTGCTACCACCCCAACGATCACGGGTAACACCGTTACCGGTAGCAGTAGCTACGGCTTCTATTTGTATGGGGTAAAGGACGCAGGCTACGATCCACAGCCTACGATTACGGGCAACAGCATTTACAGTAACAACAGTTACGATTTATATACCAACTATTACGAAAGTGGTGTGCTTACCGTTAATGCCACGGGCAACTGGTGGAACACCACGGATCCAGGAGATATTGGTCCAGAGGTTTACGATTATAACGACAGTACCTCTTATCGTCCGATAGTAGATTTCAGCGGTTTTCTGGATGCGGAAGACGGTAGTGCAGTAATCACGAATGGCTTAAGTGGTTATTTAACAGAAGATACCACCTTGGTGGCGGGTACAACTTACACCTTCGAGAGCCACGTACATGTGCAGAGTGGAGTAACTTTGACGATAGAACCCGGCGCTCGTATTGAAGTGGGGGGAAGGTTTCGTCTCAAGGTTTATGGCACTTTGGATGCACAGGGCACCAGCGATAGCCCGATTGTATTCACCAGTGATGAGAGCGCACCCGCTGCCGGAGATTGGTATGGCATCGTGGCACAAAGTGGCGGCACGGTGGATTTGGATTATGTAACAATAGAGTACGGGGATTACGGTCTTTATGCTGCCTCGGGCAGTACCTTTAGTCTCAGCAATAGTACCTTGCAGCACTTTGATGGGAACGGTGTTTATGCCTATAACGCTAGTGGCTCAATTAATAACACGACTATTCAATATGCAGGTAATGCTGGGGTATACCTATATGGTGTAGCGGATGTCACGGTCAGTGATAACTCAGTAATCGATAACAAATATGGATTTTATATTAAGGGCTATAGCGGTACTGTTACCACCCCAACGATCACGGGTAATACCGTTACTGGTAGTAGTAGCTACGGCTTCTATTTGTATGGGGTAAAGGACGCAGGCTACGATCCACAGCCTACGATTACGGGCAACAGCATTTACAGTAACAACAGTTACGATTTATATACCAACTATTACGAAAGTGGTGTGCTTACCGTTAATGCCACGGGCAACTGGTGGAACACCACGGATCCAGGAGATATTGGTCCAGAGGTTTACGATTATAACGACAGTACCTCTTATCGTCCGATAGTAGATTTCAGCGGTTTTCTGGATGCCGAAGATGGTAGTGCAGTGATCGACAATGGCCTGATTGGCTACCTAACCGAAGATACCACTCTGTTAGCAGACACGACTTACACCTTAGTGAGTTCGCTGCACGTAAAAAGTGGTGTGACCTTGACGATCGAGCCGGGTGCGCGTATAGAAGTGGGTGGACGATTTAGCCTCAAGGTTTACGGTACCTTAGATGCACAGGGCACCAGTGATAATCCGATTGTATTCACCAGTGATGAAAGTACACCTAGTGTCGGAGACTGGTTTGGCATCGTGGCGCAAAGTGGCGGCACGGTAAATTTGGATTATGTAACAATAGAGTACGGGGATTACGGTCTTTATGCTGCCTCAGGCAGCACCTTTAGTCTCAATAATAGTACCTTGCAGCACTTTGATGAAAGTGGTGTTTATGCCTATAACGCTAGTGGCTCAGTAAGTAATAGCACCATTCAGTATGCTGAAAATGCAGGGGTATACCTATACGGTGTAGCGGATGTCACCGTCAGTGACAACGCAGTTATCGATAACAAATATGGATTTTATATTAAGGGCTATAGCGGTACTGCTACCACCCCAACGATCACGGGTAATACCGTTACTGGTAGTAGTAGCTACGGCTTCTATTTGTATGGGGTAAAGGACGCAGGCTACGATCCACAGCCTACGATTACGGGCAACAGCATTTACAGTAACAGTAGTTACGATTTATATACCAACTATTACGAAAGCGGTGTGCTTACCGTTAATGCCACGGGCAACTGGTGGAACACCACGGATCCAGGAGATATTGGTCCAGAGGTCTACGATTATAACGACAGTACCTCTTATCGTCCGATAGTAGATTTCAGCGGTTTTCTGGATGCCGAAGACGGTAGTGCAGTGATCGACAATGGCCTGATTGGCTACCTAACCGAAGATACCACTCTGTTAGCAGACACGACTTATACCTTAGTGAGTTCGCTGCACGTAAAAAGTGGTGTGACCTTGACGATCGAGCCGGGTGCACGCATAGAAGTGGGTGGACGATTTAGCCTCAAGGTTTACGGTACCTTAGATGCACAGGGCACGAGTGATAGCCCGATTGTATTTACCAGTGATGAGAGCGCACCCGCTGCCGGAGATTGGTATGGCATCGTGGCGCAAAGTGGCGGCACGGTGAATTTGGATTATGTAACAATAGAGTACGGGGATTACGGTCTTTATGCTGCCTCAGGCAGCATCTTTAGTCTCGATAATAGTACCTTGCAGCGTTTTGATGAGAGCGGTGTTTATGCCTATAACGCTAGTGGCTCAATTAGTAACAGTACCATTCAATATGCGAATGAATATGGGGTGAATCTGATCGGTACTGCGGATGTCACCGTCAGTGGCAATATGATCATGAATAATCGTGTCGGCATTCGTATTTCAGGGTTCAGCAGTGGGGTTACCACTCCAGTTATTACTGGCAATACCATTGCTGGTAATAGCAGCTACGGCTTTTATTTGTATGGAAGGAGGGACGCAGACTACGATCCGCAACCCGTGATCACTGGTAACAGCATTCATAGTAATAGTGGTTACGATATATTCACTGATTATTACGAAAGTGGGGCGCTCACTGTCAATGCCACGGGCAACTGGTGGAACACCACGGATCCAGGAGATATTGGTCCAGAGGTCTACGATTATAACGACAGTACCTCTTATCGTCCGATAGTAGATTTCAGCGGTTTTCTGGATGCCGAAGACGGTAGTGCAGTGATCGACAATGGCCTGATTGGCTACCTAACCGAAGATACCACTCTGTTAGCAGACACGACTTATACCTTAGTGAGTTCGCTGCACGTAAAAAGTGGTGTGACCTTGACGATCGAGCCGGGTGCACGCATAGAAGTGGGTGGACGATTTAGCCTCAAGGTTTACGGTACCTTAGATGCACAGGGCACGAGTGATAGCCCGATTGTATTCACCAGTGATGAGAGCGCACCCGCTGCCGGAGATTGGTATGGCATCGTGGCGCAAAGTGGCGGCACGGTGAATTTGGATTATGTAACAATAGAGTACGGGGATTACGGTCTTTATGCTGCCTCAGGCAGCATCTTTAGTCTCGATAATAGTACCTTGCAGCGTTTTGATGAGAGCGGTGTTTATGCCTATAACGCTAGTGGCTCAATTAGTAACAGTACCATTCAATATGCGAATGAATATGGGGTGAATCTGATCGGTACTGCGGATGTCACCGTCAGTGGCAATATGATCATGAATAATCGTGTCGGCATTCGTATTTCAGGGTTCAGCAGTGGGGTTACCACTCCAGTTATTACTGGCAATACCATTGCTGGTAATAGCAGCTACGGCTTTTATTTGTATGGAAGGAGGGACGCAGACTACGATCCGCAACCCGTGATCACTGGTAACAGCATTCATAGTAATAGTGGTTACGATATATTCACTGATTATTACGAAAGTGGGGCGCTCACTGTCAATGCCACGGGTAATTGGTGGAATACTACGGATACGGAATCGATTGAAGCAGAAATCATAGATTACGCTACCAGTTCCTCCAGCGCCAACTATAAGCCGATCGTGGATTACAGTGGCTATTTAAATAGAGCTAATGGAAGTTCAGTATATGATCACTACCTCCGCTTCGATATCGACACCGATACGAGTTTGGTCGCAGGTTCCTATATTGTTGTTGACAATATAAACGTAAATAGTGGTGTGAGTTTAACCCTAGAAGCAGGAGCAGTATTGGTATTCCCTGCTGGTCACTCACTAACAGTAGAGGGAGATCTGGTAGTTAGTGGTTCCAGCTCCCAGCCGGTACTATTCACCAGTGAGGCCCAATATCCTGCGGCAGGTGATTGGCAGGGTATCGTCGTAGCAAGTGGTGGCAGTGTCAGTATTGATAATGCTTACATCCAATATGCAGAAACTGCAGTTTCTGCGACTTCACCCTCTGCGTTCAGTGTTACCAACAGCATTATTACTGACTTTAGCGAAAGCGGAATCAGTGTTAACAATCTTGCTGGTGGCACTATTGCCAATAACTTAATCCAAAATACGGATTACACAGGTATAGGGATAGCCCTGGATACTGCATCGTCAGCAGTAACTGACAATATTGTTACTGGCTTGAATTACGGTGCATATATTACCGGGGCCTCTTCACCGAGCTTAACGGGTAATAGTTTTATCGATAATAATTATGGTATTTACCTGAATGGTTCGGGCAGTGATGCAACCAATCCCACCCCCACGATTACCGGCAATGATCTCTATGGTAATACCAACGGCAGCTTGTACCTTAATAACTATGGTAGTAGCTCGGCGCTGGTGTTGAATGTTACTGGCAACTGGTGGGGCAGTGCTTTACCAGAGTGGGGTGTAGATATTATCGGGGTTGATTCGCCAGAGACTGTCGTAGATCACAGTAATGCCCTTGCTGCAGAGAGCCGCGTAATAACATCTAACTTAAATGGGAATTACGAATATTTCTCCCCGAATAGTGATGGCAACCAGGATACATTAGCCATTACTGCCACCTTGAGTTCAAGTAGCACTTGGAGTCTGGAAATCAGTAATAAATCCGGAACTGTTGTGAATACTTTCTCTGGAACTGGTACAGCTATTAATATCGATTGGGATGGTACTGACAGTGGCAGTACCGTATTGAATGATGGTCGTTACTATTTATTCTTGAAGGTAACTGATGCGGAGAATACCAGTTATCGCGCGGGTGCTATTTGGGTAGAGCTGGATAATACCGCCCCTATAGCATTAATGAACAATGTTAATGATGGCGATACTTTATCAACTGGGACCACGACACTGGAGATTGAAGGTAGTGCTATCGACAATTTCTTCGTTGACTACTCCGTGGATTACCAATTGAGCGGTGATATCGATAACTGGGTAAGTCTTAAGTATTCAACATCAGAGATCAGTGAAAGCACCTTGGCTGAGTGGGTACTTAACTCCGTTGATGGTACAGTTGAGGCGCCGGCCAGTGGTGACTATCAAATACGTTTGATTGCCACTGATCGGGCTGGCAATATCACAACTATTATTCGCACAATCACCCTTGATCTACTCAGTATTACCAATGTCAGCCGCAATCAAACCACAGTGAATCCGATTGCCGATGAAAGCCTGATAATCAGCTTTGACTTGTCTGCCGGCGCTACCGTTACGTTGGATATTAAAGACGAGCAAACTGAAGAGCTGGTTCGCAGTGTGGTGGAAACCTTTGATAGTGCGGGTAGCTATTCCCTGAGTTGGGATGGCAAGGATGACGAGGGTAATTATGTTCCGGAAGAAGCATATACCTACTTCCTGACTGCAGTGAGTGGCAGTGTGGAAGGGGTGTATGTTATTGAAGATGGTGGAAGTACCAGCGATATCTTAATGGGAAGCATGGATACCACCATGAATGCGGTACAAAACGACTTTATGAAAACTGAAGTTACGCCCACGGCGAATGTGCGTGTCTATATGGAGGTCACGCCAGATGGGGGAGATACTCATATTGTCTATGATAATGTCCCCATGGAGGCCGGTACCCACTATATGACTTGGGATGGTCGCACCGCTGATGGCGTACTTACTACTGGGTCTTTTTACACCTATGTGCCAGCACCTGAAGTTCTGCCCACCAACGTGGTAATTATTGACGGCATAAACCCAAGTATCAGCGGCACACTGGACGCACCCAATATCGAAGTTAAATCCGATCCTTATTTGATGTACCACAGCTACGATCAAATCTCGAAAGTAGCTTACTTGTTGGATCAGGACTCCTACGTAACCTTCAAACTGTTACCGCCGGATATCGGTGACCCGACAGATGCCGGAGCGATCACCTTGATCGATAACCAGCTGCAAGCCGCTAATGACAGCGATGGTGCAGTAGCCACTCACGAGGTGGAGTGGACCGGTTATGAAGAGAGCGATGGCAACGCGATTATGGTCTCGGATGAAGGTGTGTACAGTTTCTGGATAGAAGCGACTTCGGCAACTACCGGAGCCAGTACCACTTACTACGGCGCATTGCAGCTGTATCAATAATGATTAGGGCGCTAGCGGTGTTTTAGTTCACCGTTAGCGCCTAACTGACAAGTCGGCGTTAAATCAAAAAACAACCAAGAGAACAACGTGAAAGCCTTACTAAAGTCCAACGTGGTCATTGTGACTTGTGCATTGCTATGGTGTGCCTGCGTTTACGCAGAAGAGGATATTGCTTACCTGGCCCCGGGCAAACAGGGGTACTGGCAGGTATGGGTAATGGATACCGAGGGCCAACAACACCGGCAACTCACCCACTCAGCCTTCGATAAAAATAGCCTTAGCTGGTTTCCCGATGGCAAGCGTTTGCTGGTAAATGGCAGCCAGGGTGAACTGCATGAAGTGGGGCTGGCCAGCTCCAAAGAATTGCCAATAACAATGCCGCTTAAAGGTTTTATTGATGCGAGCCTAGCGCCGGATGGAAAATCTGTAGTCTTTTCTCTCAGCACCTCCGACAGTGTTGACGATAACAACTTGTGGCGATTGCCATTGGATGGCAGCGACCAGCAAAAACTCACCAATATGCGTCATATGCAGCACGAACCCCGCTGGCATCCAGATGGCAAGACCGTGTATTTCTTATCCGGGGATGGTGGCGAAGCCCACGATATCTGGGCGCTGGATTTAGTTTCCGGAAGCAAGCGGCAGCTGACTTTTAACAGTCTTTACAACTTTGATGTTGTCGCCGATACAAAAGGCCGATTGGTATTTTCCAGTAACCGTGCCGGTAACTACGACCTGTGGTTGCGCGAGAGCAACGGAAAACTCAAACAGCTCACCACCGATGCCGCACTGGATGCCGCCCCCAGCTGGTCTCCAAAAGGTGATGCCGTTGTATTTCAGTCTACCCGCGACGGTGCCTATAACCTGTGGAGGTTAACGCTCGATGATGGTGAGTTAACCCAGCTGACCCAATTTACCAGCGGTGCCCGTAAACCCCTATGGCGGCCACAGCCCGCGCAAGGCAAATCAGTACTATGAATAAGATGTTAAAAAAAATCGGCCTCACCGCAGTATTGGCCGCTCTGGTTACACCCTTGGCTGGCTACGGGCTGTCTATTTCCGGGGTCAATATTGAATCCCGCTCGTTTGCCCCCGCCCAGGGGGAACAGTTCGCTCTGAATTACCATATTGATACACAGGCCAACGTCACGATTAATATCTACGACGCTCGCGACCTGCTGATCAAAACGGAATACCGCGAACAGCTGGCGGTGGGCGATCACCAGTGGCAGTGGGACGGCACCGACCAGCAGGGGCGCCCGGTACCCGCAGAGGCTTATCACTACACCATCAGTGCAAAAGCCGGCGAGCAAACTGCCGAGTACGACCTGACTGATATTACCGGTGGTGAAAGTGTTGCGGTCAACGATCTGAGTTGGAATGCGGAGCAGGGCAGTGTGGATTACACCCTGCCGCAAATGGCCCGCGTCGCAATTCGGGTGGGATTAAAAAATAACGGCCCACTGCTGAATAATATTATTGACTGGGTGCCGCGTGGGTCTGGCCAACAAACAGAAGCCTGGGATGGGGAGGATGCCTCCGGTGCCCTGAATTTAAAGGGCCACCCAGCACTGGAATTAATTCTCAATGCCTTCGCCTTGCCCCGCAATACCATTCTGGTGAGCGGGGATAAATTATCTTCTGACGCCCGTTTTGTGCAGGATATGCCGTGGGGACAAAGCCCACGACAAAAAAAGAAATCCCATCGCCCGCGTATTCACGCCCCCGCGCAACGGGACGCATTGAGCCGGGGAGATTTCCCGCTAGAAATTTCACTGGTGGGGGACTACCGCAAAAATAGCGAAGGCACCCCGATAGTTAGCGGCACTGTACCGGTACGCATTAATGTACAGCCGGAGCATATCGCGCAGCTGGCCTCAAAAAGGTTTGAGCCGGTGTACTTTGTCGACGGACAGTACATTTATGAGAACGAGGTGGGTTACTTCCCCACCACTTATCGCTGGGACAGCCGCAACCACAACCCTGGCGAGCACTATCTCACGGTAAATTTACGCGGCTACCTGGGCAACTTTGGTATGGCCACCCTAAAAGTGGTTATTGAAAAACCCCAAACTGAAGGCTCAGCGAACACTCTCGCTCATAAAGATTAACTCTAATGCGAATTAGATATTCAGAAGGATGTGAACCATGAAGCGAACGACGGAATTAATCCAGATTCTATCCCTGGCAATCATTGCGCTTTTTGCCAGTACTGGAGCTTACGCAGCCAAGCCGAGCGCCCATATCCAGCAGGTCTCCCAAGCTGAAGCCCAAGCGGCGGTTGAACAAAAGGATTACAAGCGGGCGCGAGCCTTGTACAACCGCCTGCTGCGACAGCAACCGCAAAACTACCCGGCCATGATTGAATTGGCCCAGCTGGAAAAGAAGTTAGGCAAGTACGAAAAAGCCAAGAAGCACGCTTCAGTGGTATTGAAACAAAATAGAACCCATCGCCAAGCCCTGCAATTATTGGCCCAAATCGCCATTCAACAGCAGCAGTGGGCAGAAGCGGAAACCTATTTCAGCCGCCTAATAAAAAACCACCCGGAGCACGGCCACGCCTATCTTGGCTTGGCCCAGGCTTACCAGGCACAGGGCAAGGATGAGCAGGAACAAACCGCTTTGAAAGATTATCGCCTGTGGCGTGCCGCACAATAATATCGTCCGATTTGTACTGAATAAGAATCACACTCCTGGCCAGTAGTTGGGGGATAGGGAATACCCATGAGCAGTTTTGCCAACAAAATACTAAAAACACCGCTAAAAGCCCTTGCTGGATTTAGCAAAACCTTGGAAGGCGCCCGGCGCGTCTGCGCAAGCGCGAACTCGATTCGTCCGCCCCTAGCTTCAGCGATGCTGGCTTTAACCCTGGCTATTGCTGCCAGCCCTACCCAGGCGCACACCTTTGGTGGTGGTACCGGCTCTAACAGTGATGATAGCGGTGGCGGTGATAGTGGTGTTGGGGGAGGCTGCCCCAAAGAGTCCGTTGAGGGGGGGACGGTCGTACTTTTCAGCGGTCAGGAACGCCATAAAGAAACTGATATGGTGGTGAAAGGCAGCTACCCGATTCAAATTATACGTAAATACAATAACCAGTCAGATTACGATAGTGCCCTGGGGTATGGCTGGGCTTTCGATCACGACTACCGCTTGTATGAGTATCCCGATGATAAAGTAATAATCCGCTATTGTGCCGGGCACCGCGCTGAGTTTGTTTACAGTGGCGGTGCCTATGTAAGCGATGTTGCAGGTTTGCGCGGTACCCTTAGCGAAGATAGTGACGGCACCTATACCTTTGCCCATAATAATGGGCGCAAGGATTACTACGATGCAGAGGGCCGACTAACTGCGCGGGAAAATAAAAGCGGTCAGCGCTTAGAGTTTACTTACAGCAGTGAACGTTTCCCTATCGTTGGTACTTCCCTCTATTCCGTTGATCCCTCTAAGCCGATGACGGTGGCCTATAGCTATCAGTTGCAAAAAATTGAAGAGCGCCTGGCAGATGGCAGCCTGAGTGGTAATTACGTTAGCTTTAGTCACGACAGTGACACCGGTCGTGTTACCCAGGCGGTGGATCACACCGGCCGTACTGTTGTTTATAGCCACGACACGCTGGATGATAGTGAAGGCAATACCCTAACTTCAGGCAACCTGATTAAAGTCACCGGCCTGGAAGGGCTGGTATCTACCTATAAATACGAAGACAGTAACGATAGCCACAACCTGACCTATTTCCAAGTGGGTGAAAACGCTACGCCCTATGAGGAAACCTACGATTCTGAAGATCGGGTGATCAAAGAGGTCTACGGCAATCTAACCTTCGAGTTTGACTATGTTACTGAGGGTTATGAAACCAAAGTCACTACCACCATTACCGATGCTGATGGTAATAACCCCTATACCACCACTGAGCGCTATGTGTTTAACGAGGATGGCCGCACAGTGGAGTACGAGGACCAAGCGGGCTACCTCACGGTAAAAACCCGCGATGCTAACAACAATGTTACCCGTGAAGAACGTTATGGCCTGGCTGATGATAATGGCGATCGCACCTTGGCCCGAGCTATTGATTACACCTACAACACTGATAACCGTCGTCTGAGTAAAGCGGTTAACTTGGCTAGTGGTGAAATCATCACCACTAGCTGGACTTACGAAGGTGGCTGGATAGCCAGTAAAGAGGTGGTCTCCTCTGCTGATGAAACCACTGTATTCCGCACCGAGTACACTTTTAACTACGATAGCGATGGAAGTCCCGAGACCTTAGCCAGCACCAAGCAATTAAAGGCCGACGGCAGTTATCAAACTACTAGCTATAGCTACAATACTCGTAACCAGCTCATTGCTACCACCTACGCTGATGGTAGTCAGAATGTGCTGGAATATGAGGGTGATAGCCTTTATCCCACTCGTGTGTATTGGAAAGACCAAAACGGCAATGCTTTGACCACCGGTGAGCAATTCTATACCTATGACCAAGCGGGTAATCGGCTGACCGCTACTGATGCTATGGGTAACACTACTACCTACACCTACGACGATAAAAACCGCCTGGTGCAGATTACTAACGCCTTGAACGAGGAAACTCATTACACCTACACAGATAATAATTTGGTTCAGGTGGAAATAGGGCGCAATACCGATAGCGCTACCGAAGAGATTACTGTTGGGCAGATCACTTTGTTCAACTACGATGGTAAAGACCGACTTATTAGCATTGAACGTCAGGATAGTACTGGAGCTAAGACTACCTACCAGAACTACACCTACGATAGCTTGGGGCGGAGTTTAAGCATCAGTGATGCATTAGGAAATACTACTGCCTCTAGTTATGATGTACGTGGCAATCTGGCTAGCACCACTGACCCTGAGGGTAGTGTGGTCAATTATAGTTATGATGCCTTTGGTAATGCCGTTAGCACTACTGACCCCTTAAATCGCGCTACTCTATATGCTTACGATGCACTGGATCGTTTGACTACAACGGAACAGCAAGGGATTAGCCCGGGTCTTGTCACATCTTATAGTTACGATGCTATCGGAAATCTACTGACTGTAACCGACCCAGAAAATAACACTACAACTTACACCTATGATCGCTTAGGGCGTAAAACTAGAGAAGCTCGCCCTGGCGGAGAAACTATTACTTATAGCTACGATGATCGTGATCGCCTTGCCATCAAAATTGGAGCTCGTGGGCAGATATTGGCTTACAGTTATGCAGATTGGGGTGCGCTGACTAGTATTGAGCATTTTGCCAGTGCTACAGATCATACCAGCAATAAGACTGAGCGTACTCAGAGTTTTTCCTACAATGATAATGGACAACTTACTCAGGCTTTTGACTCAGCCATACAGAGTACTGCGCTTTATACAAATATTTATGACGCATTAAATCGTATATCCCAAACCGCTAACCACTATATTCCTGGTGGAGATCGTATTCTTAACTATTCCTATAATTCTCTAGGTAAACTTAGTGGACTTAGTCTTGATAATACTGCCGAAACGAGTGGTGTAATCACTAGCCATAGCTTTGACTATGACGATTACGCTCGCTTAACTAATGCTACATTGGCAGGTAATGGTCACACTATAGGCTATAATACCGCCGATCGTTTGATCAGTATTACATATGCCTCTGGCGCCAGCCGCACCAATAATTACAATAGTGATGGCACTTTAAATAGCTCTAGTGTCGTTGACTCATCCAATACTACATTGGAAGCCTTAGGTTACAGTTTTGATGCAGCAAAAAATATCACAACTTACAGTGACAATGATGGTACTCAGTTATTTACTTATGATGGGGTAGATCGGCTTACTAGCGCTGACTATCCAGATAATACAGTCTTCACTGACGAAACCTTTGCCTACGATGGGGTAGGTAACCGCGAAGACCCAGTTGATAGTGAGGCCTACGAATACAACAGTAATAACCAGTTGATTAGCCAAAATAACGAGGCGTTGATTCGTAGCTATGATGATGATGGTAATTTAATCTCCGTTAAAGGAGCGGAAAGTAAATCTTTTACTTATGATTTGGGTAATCGACTTACGAGTTACACTGATGGCACTACTATCGCCAGTTATGGTTATGGAGTTAGTGGCCGCCGCCTTTTTAAGACTGTGGATGGTACTACCACTTGGTTTTTATGGGATGGTTCCCAATTAATAGCAGAGTTTGAGGAAGATGGTGGAACTACAAAGCTTATTCAGCGCTATGATTTCTTTCCCGGTGCTTACTCTCCGCTTCAGGTTGCAGATACCAATGGTACTTACGCAGTTTACAGTGATCATCTGGATACACCGAGACTGTTGATTAATGACGACGAAAAAATTATCTGGCGTAGTTCTCGTACTGTCTTTGGGGAAACCACTGTCGAAAATGATGTGGATGGAGATAGTCAAACTGTTGAATTCAATAATCGCTTCCCGGGACAGTATTACGATGGTGAGAGTGGCTTGCATTATAACTATTATCGGGATTATGACCCTATTATTGGACGGTATATACAGTCTGATCCTATCGGCCTGAGTGGTGGGTTGAACACCTATGAGTACGTGGGTAGCAATCCATTGATGTATATAGATTTACTAGGACTCGATAAATGTAATTGTCGGGCACCTCAAACAGGGACTCGAATTGACGGTGAAAAGATATGCACTTATAACTGTTTATGTAAAGATGATTGCGGAAAAGAATACAAAAAAACTATAAAGGTTTCTGCTGGTTCTAATGGGTCTGCGCGCTGCAGAGGGCAAACGGGTGATCCATGGCAACCTAGCCAAGACACTCAGTTTCATGACTTTGAAGTAGATACAGATAGTTTTCTAAATAAAATATTTGATAGTGATTTCGTCGACGCATTAGAGAATTGATCATCGATGGGGCAGGTTATAAAAGTAGTAAATTCCTGGACACCCAAAGATTGAATAAAAGTAGTAAATTCCTGGACACCCAAAGATTGAAGATTCTAGGACTCTAGGACTCTAGGACAGCCAAAGAAGGGAGGAGGGTATCAGTAATTGAACTGACTCCCTCTCTGGCGGCTCTTTCTCTTTGATTAAGAGGTAAAGAAGGCGAAATGCTGGGAATTGGTAGTTAGGTTTTGGGAATCGCTATTTTTGGATAAAAGAGCAGCTATCGAGCACTTGGAGTAGGGATAAATTAGAAGGGCGTAGCTGAGAGGAAGCGCCGGCAATCAGCTATACCATGTACCCAGCGTTTATCGAGTTGGATGCAAGCTTGCTTTACCGCCTCCACCGATCCCACTAAGCCTTTAAAGCGACTT
This sequence comes from Microbulbifer maximicatervae (SeqCode), assembly GCF_052467325.1. Taxonomy (NCBI): domain Bacteria; kingdom Pseudomonadati; phylum Pseudomonadota; class Gammaproteobacteria; order Cellvibrionales; family Microbulbiferaceae; genus Microbulbifer; species Microbulbifer maximicatervae (SeqCode). Next base: position 2,207,295 of record NZ_CP174310.1, on the reverse strand, counting down.
TCAAAATTTCGATTGAGATATCGCCAGTGTTTGGGTGAAATACTGAGCCGTTCAAGGATAGGGGGCGTGTTTTCGGTAATACAGCCTCGTTTTCTGGGGTCTAAATGCCGACCACTCCAGTCTACCAACTCCAAATAGTGATCCAATTGAAAGGGTAGCCCTTTTGGCATATTCAAACGATCACCGCCGACAAATGGAAGTAAATTTTTTGGCTGCTTGCCTGAGACTGTCGTACGAATACGCTGTTGAATCGAAGTGTAATCAGATTCTTCAGGTGTCTTGGCAATATTGGCACGGATCGGGTTGAGGTCTACATAAGCCATACAGGCGGCGAGGGCCCTTTCATCCAGTAAGGCCTGGGACTTAAAACGGCCTTCCCAAAAGCGGCCTGTACAGTTGTCCTCAGCATTGGCCTGGCGAGCGATAGATTCATTTAAGCAGCGCATAAACCAGCTAATATCCATTAGGCGCTCCCGCCATAGGGAAACAACTTCTTTTAGTTTGGTTACCTCACAGTGATCGAGGGCATCGCCCTGAAGATAGCGCTGAGCTAAGCTGGAAGCCTTAAATAGCTTTTGCCAGCGAGTAATTACCTCTGGAATAGACCACTTGTTAGCCGATTCTGTGTCAATATATAGCACTATATGGTAGTGATTACTCATTACCGCATAGGCGGCAATATCTAGAGCAAACACCTCGGCCAACTTATACATACGGCTTTCAATCCATTCGCGCCGATGCTCATAATCTTTTCCGGATTCAGTATCTCTACCACACAGAAATGCACGCCGCACACAGCGGGAAACGCAGTGATAATAGGGTGTTGTATCCAGAGATATCTGGGCACTTCGCGGTAGAGTCATTGGCTGTACGCACAAAATGCTGTATGAACATACAGCATTTTGTGAGGTTTTAATCTTTTGTCAATAGGGCTGGCGGTTTATACTTTCTATTTCGTGGGTGTCCAGAACTGTTGAGTTTTCCATAATGCAGAGCGTACCCAGAGTTTTACCTACAATGATAATGGACAGCTGACTCAGGCAGTTGACTCGGCTATACAAGACACCGCGCTTTACACAAATAGTTATGACGTATTAAATCGACTATCCCAAACGGCTAACCACTATATTCCTGGTGGAGACCGTATTCTTAACTATTCCTATAACTCTCTAGGCAAACTTAGTGGGCTTAGCTTTGATAATACTGTTGAAATGGGCGGCGTACTCGCCAGTAACAGCTTCAGCTATGATGATTATGCACGTTTAACTAATGCTACTTTGGCTGGCAGTAGTCATACCTTCGGTTACGATAATGCTGATCGCTTGATTAGCCTTAGTTACGCCTCCGGCATAACTCGAACTGATAACTACAATACTGATGGTACTTTAAGTAGCTCCTCTGTTACCGATTCTTCCAGTACGACATTGGAAGCCTTAACTTATAGTTTTAATACGGCAAAAAATATCACTAGCTATAGCGATAACGATGGTACTCAATCATTTTCTTATGATGGGTTAGGCAGGCTTACAGGTGCCGACTATCCTGATAGCACGTCTCTTAACGATGAGGCTTTTACTTACGATGGAGTAGGTAACCGGGAAGATCCAAGTGATGGTTCCGCTTATGAATACAATAATAATAATCAGTTGGTCAGTCAAAATAACGAAGCGTTGATCCGAAGCTATGATGATGGTAGTTTAACGTCTATTACTGGGGCGGAAAATAAAACCTTTGCTTATGACTTGGAAAATCGCCTTACGAGTTATACCGATGGCTCTACTATTGCCAGTTATGGTTATGGAGTTAGTGGCCGGCGCCTCTTTAAAACTGTGGATGGCACTACTACTTGGTTTTTATGGAATGGTGCTCAACTAATCGCTGAGTTTAAAGAAGACGGTAACACTGTAAGCCTTACCAAGCGTTATGACTTCTTACCTGATAACTACACTCCGCTTCAGGTTACTGATGCCTATGCATCATATTCGGTTTACAGCGATCACTTAAGTACGCCCAGACTAATAATAAATAGAGACGGAGAGTCCATCTGGCGTAGTTCACGTACAGCATTTGGCGAAACCGTTACCAATAATGATGTAGATGGGGACGGTCAAGTTGTTGTATTTAATATGCGATTCCCTGGACAGTACTACGATGAGGAAAGTGGATTGCATTACAACTACTTTAGGGACTACGATCCGAGCACTGGACGTTACTTGCAGAGTGATCCGATTGGGCTTCAAGGTGGGTTAAATATTTACGGATATGTAGAAGGTAATCCCGTATCTAATATTGATCCATTTGGCTTACTTACCGTGCCAGGTGGAGCTGAATGTAAAATAGTTGGAAATAAAATGGTTTGTACTGAGCCTCGTGAATATGAAGGCCTTTCTTGTGAGCAAAAGGCTAGCAGTGCTTATAGACAGTGTTTAGATAATGCAAGTACTACTAGGCTTTTATGTGGAACAGCATTGGGACTTTTATCAAAGGGCGCTGCTTCAACACGTTTTGCTAAAGATGTCTTAGGTCCGGCAGGTGGGGCTGGTATAGGTCTTGCTGGTGGTGGTGGTGGAGGTTTTGCTACATTTTGTAGTGACATACAGAAGGACTTTGGTCAGAAGTGTGAGATACTTAAAGAAAAAGTTCGTGAAGACTGTGAATGTAGTGAATAGATTGGTCAGGATGATAAATGTATAAAAGGAAGGGTTTTATTGCTTTAAAGGAGAAGGTTTTTGTGAAAATCTTTTCCATTGTTAGTGTGGCGCTAACAATTTCCGCAGCTTTAATTTTCGCAATGCCCGATTATTTTCGAGTTGAAGAATATCTTGATAATATTTTGGGGTATTACTTTTTTATTGAGGCTGTATTGACAACTTATATTGCTGTTGGAGTTTTTAATTATTCTGCTGATGATGGCTGAATTTAAGATTTTTGATGTGGAGAATAAAAAAAGCAAAAAGGACAGTCATGGATTGGAGGGTAAAAACTGAGCGAGAACTTCTGTGCCATTGAACAGGTAGATGGAGTGCCTACAGCAAAGTGGGTGGCGAATTGGTGCCAATAACGTTTTTAGATCGTAGGTAAAAAGATGCGGGGGCAGGTAGGGATACCAGTACTCTGGGGATAACTAGGGTTTGAAATTATCTGTTCAGCTGGGCGCGGGGCTAAGAAATTGTTGGCAGTCTCGCAGCCCATGTATCCAGCGTTTATCGAGCTGAACACAGGCTTTTCGTACAGCCTCTGCTGATCCCACCAAGCTTTTAAATCGGCTTTCAAAGTTCCGGTTGAGGTAGAGCCAGTGTTTTACTGAGATACCCAGCCGATCCAGGATCGGGGGTGTATTTTGAGAAATAGCGCCGCGCTTCCTCGGGTCTAAATGCCGACCACTCCAGTCCACTAATGCCAAATAGTGATCCAGCTGAAAGGGCAGTCCTTTCGGCATATTAAGGCGCTCGCCGCCTACAAACGGCAGTAGTTCCTTGGGCTGTTTACCTAAGACCGCAGCACGAATGCGCTGCTGAACGGAGGTGTGATTAGAGTCTTCTGGAGTGATTGCCATCTTGGCACGGATAGGATTGAGATCAACATAGGCCATGCAGGCAGCCAAGGCGCTTTCATCCACTAGTGCTTGAGACTTGAAGCGGCCCTCCCAAAAGTGACCAGTGCAGCGGTCTTCTGCATTTGCTTGGCGGGCGATAAATTCATTTAAGCAGCGCATAAACCAGCTGATATCCATTAATCGCTCCCGCCATAGCTCAATCAGCTCTTTAAGTTTGTGCTTTTCATTGAAGTCTAGTGAGGCGCCCTGAATAAAGCGCCGAGCCAAATTAGAAGTTTTAAATAGCTCCTGCCAGCGAAGAATAACCTCAGTGTCAGACCAAGCCCTAGCGGTCTTAGCATCGATATAGAGCACGATATGATAATGGTTGCTCATCACGGCATAGGCTGCAATATCAAGTGAAAAGACACTAGCCAGTTGTTGTATTCTGGCCTCAATCCACTGGCGTCGATGCTCATAATCTCTCCCAGAGTCAGCATCTTTCCCGCAAAGGAATACTCTGCGCACACATCGGGAGACACAATGGTAGTATGGGGTTGCATGGAGGGAGATTTGCGAGCGGCGAGGCTGGGTCATGGGACTGGAGCCTAACTGTTTTAATATACAGTATTTCTATACTGCTGTTCGTATAGTGTCAATGGGTGTGGCGCCTTACGATCTTTCTTTAGTGGGTGTCCAGAATTGTTTCCAGAATTGTTACAAAGACCATGGCGCTGAAGTTGGTGCAAATAGCCCTGAGCAATATTTACGAAAAGCAGAGGGATTTAAGCAAAACCTGAGAGGGGCATCAAAAAGTAACGTAAATGGATTCACTTCTGGAGTGGTTAGGTTTTCAAAAAATGGGAAATATATTAATCTTGCACCAGATGGTAGGATAGTTTCTTTTGGTCTGAAGTAGTTCAGAGAAGACGAGTTATGACTGATTTTAAAGATATAGATTTGAGAGGGGGGACTTGCATTAGGAAGCAAGTTGCCCTGTTTGAAATTCAAGACCATCATAGGATTCCATATGGAAAGTACAAAATAAAAGTTTTAATGGATGCTAATAACCACTATTACGCTTTTCCTAATGTGGCCTTCAAGGATTCAAATGATAATGTTGATTGGGTGTGTGGCATGGGGCCAACAATCTTGACAGCGGTCCAAGAATCAATTGATAGCCTTGTGCGGTCAATACCAAGTTTTGTTTACTCTGATGGTCAGTATTTTGAGTGGTCCTCACCGGAAGATTTCTAATTAAATAGAAATTACCCTGGACACCCAAAGATTGAAGATTCGAAATCTTGGTAGAAACTTTTACGCCATTTTCTAGTAATTAAGGTATCTATTCCAAAATAGATATCTATTTGGCGTAAAAAATTAACACGGAATGTTATTCAGAAGTGGATAGAGAGTCCGAGGAACCAAAGAAAAGGACAAGCCAAAGAAAAGGACAGCCATGGATTGGCACTACCTTTTAATATGGAATTCCCTTCTAATTCGGCTGGTCTTTCTCTTTTGTGGGTTACATTCTTAGTTTATTTAATTGGTATCGTTGCTAATAAATATAATTATCCACAATCCACCAAAAATAGAATTTACTTTTCGATCCTGTGCTTTTGGCTAGCTCTTTCATTTCACTAAGGCTATGTCTATCGTAGTAGCTCTGATCCAAAATTACCCCTAGGGGCTTGGTGAGTGTGTTCAAGTTTTCTCGTGGATCGTCTTCGAGCAATAATAGTTCGGCATTAAAGCCTGTGGAAACTGAGCCCACCTTATCGTTAATGCCCAATGCTTTTGCTGGATGATGGGTTGCTGCTCGCAATACATCTTTAACAGGAATCCCCACCTCCACTAGTCGTTGCATTTCTTGAATAGTGCCCAAGCCGTTGGGCGTATAGAAGGTTCCTCCGTCTGATGCTATCAGTATCTCAACACCGGCTTGGTTTAGCTGCTTGGCCATATCTCCGAAAATGTTGGATTTACCCTGCCAATCCTGTTGCGCTTTAGCGCTATGTATCCCATTAACCTTCTGCTCACCCATTGCTTTTATCGCGGGGTGATTGAGCTCGAGATCATCAGCTACGCTGTGCCAGTAGTCTGGCCCATGCTGCGCGACCTGTGCTACGTTGTCATATACGATTAATGTAGGGCTAACTGGTACGTTGCTATCTAATAGTTGCTGCACAATTTCATCGAAGCTCTCCTGCTGATAATCGTAGTTCAAATGTGCCTGAAAGATCATTTCTACATGCTCTAATGATTGCGGTTTAGCCGATAAGTATTCATTGAGAGTAATACCAAAAGGCGGGTGGCCAGCTAAAGGCATGCCGAGCTTTTGCGCCTCATCAGCTATAGCGAAGAAAACCTCACGGGATAAGCCGTCATAAACTTTAACTTGTTGGTACCCCTGCTGATATTGCTGGCGAACCAGCTGGCGAGCCTCTTCTTTACTACCAATAAACTTGTGGTGTCGGCCACTGGCATAGTGGGAGTGTTGATTAACAGGTGCACCGGATAACACAATATGAGGGCCGGCTATATTCCCAGTATCGATCCATTTTTTAAGGATACGCTGAGGGGAATTGCCAGCCATAACTCTTGTGCGAGTGACTCCGTGCGCTAACATAGCTAATAGATCGGACCGCCCCCATACATGGCTGTGCATATCGATTAAGCCTGGCATCACATATTTACCCAGGCCATTAATCCTCAGCTCGCCTTCAATCTCAGGTATTACATCGCTAGTTATTTGGACAATTCTTCCACCTTGAATGACGAGGTTTTGGTTACTTGCGGCTGTATTGTGCTGGGTGTCGATGATTGTGATATCGGTAACTACAATGCGAGCATTCTGTTCAGCTAACCCGTAAGAAGAGGGAGGGATGTACCATGCACATCCCCAAGATCCGAGCGCAGCAACGCTAATGAACACTGAAATAGCTACCGCTGCTTTCCATGAACGAGCAAAATAGGAAGATAACTTCATAATGACCTCTTGTGAATCAAAGAGGCCAAAATGCCAAAATTATCAGCTTCTAGCGTCCGAAATCCAGATTTTGCACGTCCAAAGTAACCATTATTGAGGTTTTGCTGCTAAATACTGACTAGGAGTCATCCCAAGGTGGCGCTTAAACAGGCTGTTGAAGCTGGATTTAGAGTTAAAGCCCGCTTCAAGTGCAATATCGAGGAGACGAACTTTTTTGTCCGAATCACTCTCTTTTACTGAATCAAGTTGCGAAACTACATCTGCCAAACGTTGGGCATTAACATAGTCATTAAAGTTACCGCCATAGCCCTGATTGATGGCCCAGGAAATATCTTTCTCTCCAAGCCCTGTATGTTGTGCCAAGTCCCGGAGGGATAGCCTTGGTAGGCGATAGAGCTGTTGACTATGAACCTGTTTGTTAAGCTCCTCGAAAAGCGTATCCGCCTGAGTCGTTTCGTCAGCTTTGCACTTTCCCTTGTCACAACCCTCTATTACGGATAAGCCCAGCGCTTGTTCACCATCGGTTAAACCCGCAAATAGCTGCGGTTCCCTAACCGCGCGAATTACAAGCAAAGCAACAATCAAAAAATAGCTCAGTTGCATAACAAGGTACCATCTGAGCAAAAGAGGAATGGGTAAGTAAGGTTGCAAGTTATGCCGCACTGCATCCACCAGTGCAACGCCAACCAGAACCCATAGGATACGCTTAACCCAATCAGCTCTCAATTTGTTAGCATCGGAGCGGTTTTGGGGCAAGATATGTTGATATCGAATAAGCGCTTTTATACTTAATGAGAAATAAATAATCTGACTTAAAGTACCGGCCGCTAAAACCCACTGGGGCCAGTGATTAAATAATAAACTGATTGCTGCTGGTACTAAGTGCACCCAGTGTTTACGCTGTTGTTGATAATTGGTGGATATTAATTGTGCAACCACAGCAAAAAATAATGGGCCCATCAATAATGAGAACGAAGGCGTGATTAAATAGCCAAGATTAACCACTTTCGTTTCTTCTACAAAATTAAATGTCATCAATAATGCAGTGGCGCCTAACAAGTATCGCATTGCTGTAAAACGGTTTTGCGCCCAAAGTAATGCAATACCTAGAATCGATAGGGTGATAGAGGCTATCTGTAAAAAATTAGATGCGGAGTAATTTACCATGTTTGCTCAAATTATAAGCTATAAATCGATAAACAGAATTTCTTAAGTGGGAACATCGTTCGAAGCTTCCTGTTGAGCTATATTGTGAGGTGTCGGTGGCACATATTTTATAGCCAAAAGTTTCTCAATATATTGCAGTTTTCATATTTCATAATACTGGGTGACTGCTATGTCTTTATTTACTGGTTTTTCGTAATTGTATAAGCCCTTCAATAATCAGGGTCGGAGGGTTAGTCGGCTTTAAGGCCTTTGAATATGGACTTAATTAGGTGGTTATATTTCATTTGGAAAGTAAAGCATAAGCAGTCAAGCCTAAAATTATAAGGGCTCCCCCCCAAAATGTCCCACTGTCTTCCCTTTCTTGTAGGGTTGACGATAGTTTGGATGTGTGCCTCGTTTCCTCTGTCGTTTTCTTCAGCATTTTTTGCTTTTTCTATAACCCATTTTATTTGTACATTCAAATTTTTAAGTTCATCTCTGATTTCAATTAATAGCTTTTCTTGTTTATCCATTGGTATCTAATTACACATAACGTTGAGGCAGGGAAGTTCAATCAAAAGGTGATTTTGACGGTTCATTATTTGGCCGGATTAAAGAAAATCATCACTTTTACTATAGACAAAATCCTCTTCGCTAACTTTTTTGGCTGTGTTATAAAATTCTTCGAGAGTATCTATTAATGCTGCCTCCGGCGTTTCTCCGAAGCCGCTGATCCATTGGGGATGGTCATCTTGACCCATTACCGCAATGTTTGGGGTGCCAATAAATTTTCCGCTCTTATTTTCAAGGATTTTTATTTTTATGCAAGGGATGGCTAAATCCTTAAGTGGTGGCCCAACTTGAAAAACTGCCACAATTTTTGATATGGGTCCAAATTTGTCGCTGTTAATGAGTGTCCAATCTTTCATTTTTTAGGGTTTGTTAATATAGCAATAGTGGGTAAAGTTAGGTTGATTTTTGCTTTTTAATATGTCGAATAAAATTCGTTAAATCTTTATTTTATGGGAGGTTACGTATGTCTTTACTCAAAAGATGATATCAAAGGCACCTGCAGAAAATCTAAAATGAAGATTTTGCTGAAAGTGCCTTTGTTTCGCTAAAAAGACATCAAATATTTTAATCCATCATCCTGAATCTGGAAGCGTTACCAAACACATCATTGCATGAATTATCAAATGCAAATTCAACCTGCTTATTCATAGCCTTGGCAGATAGGGCCACACTGGTCATGAGACTACAGAATTCCTCACCAATATTACAGGATACAGCTTTGTACTCTGCGCATGAAGATGGTGGCGGGCTTGATAGATCTGTAGATAGCCAAATAATTGCATAATCGCTATGGATATCAATCATGGTGATTGTCTGCTCGGTATTTGGTAGTGCGGCTTGAGCTGCGTTGGATGCTACTAGTGCACTAATGGCTAGAATTTTTTTGTTGAATATTTTTTTCATTGTTACTTTTATTCCCTTTGATGTTAGTTGGTGTAAGGTTGTGCTTAGAAGCTCAGCTTTAGTGGTTGGCTGTAATATTTTGTACGGTTGCTTTAGTCGTGAAACAGCTTAACAAAACCCGCTGATTGCCCCTTTGATAGGCAGTTTGATTCCCCAACATCATACTGAAATTGTACTGGTTTATTGGCGATGAATGCACTAGTAGCCAGTGTTACTACAATGTCTGTGGCATCTTCATCATCAAGGGAAAACTTGAATCTCTTTGTCTCAGAGCAAACAGAACCCGGAACTTCTCGGTCAACATACACGACAAATGTATTTGAAGTATTGCTGACCCCCACATTTGTTATATTCATTTTCTCAACATATTCATATGCTTGTAGAGGCATAGAAAATACTAACAGTACTGCCGCTAAGCTTATCAGTTTAAAAGCTTCAATTCTTAACATACTTAATATTTACCTGGTTAGTATTATGGTTGCTGCCCGAAATCAACACAATTAGAAAGCTATAACACTCCAATATCTTGGAACGATTGTGCAAATATCAAGGTGAGCACTGTGGCTACTATCTCATGCTTTTCAGGAGTAGGTAAATATATTTTCCGTATGCTAATTTAGAGAGAATTGTTGAGGTGGGAGGTAACGGTTGCTGTGGCTATGATTTAGCCTCAGGCTGTTCGGGGCAGTGCTTATGGTTTGGTAGAAAAGAGCTGAAATATTGAGTGCTTCGATTACCTTAAATAAGGGTGGGGATTCTTAGGCTGATTATTCCAGATGCTGATTGAATGAGATCCATATGTAAATTTTTCTATCGTATTGGGAAGATAATATAACTTATTTTTGAAAATTTCATAATGGAAAAAATTAGCTTAAGGTGATTTTACGAGTCTCTATTTTAAATCAAAAGATATAATTTCCTGAGATAATTGAAGTTTTGGAAGTCTTTTTATTACCGGTCTAGCTTGAAGTGTATGCGGATACTGGGTGCTAGAAATGGGAGGGGTACGAAGTTATTGCTGAAAAGTAGGTAGGAATGGCTGCAGGAAACCTGCAGCCATTGGGACTTATTTCCAGTTCAGGATAACCTTACCGGATTCACCAGATCCCATGGTATCGAAGCCTTGTTGGAAGTCATCGATCGAAAACTGGTGAGTGATAATTGGGGTTAAATCCAGGCCGGATTGAATCAGGCTGGCCATTTTATACCAGGTCTCAAACATCTCACGGCCGTAAATGCCTTTGATCATCAGGCCTTTAAAAATAACCTGCCCCCAGTCGATCGCCATTTCACCGGCAGGGATACCGAGCATAGCAATTTTGCCCCCGTGGTTCATTGCGGCGATCATATCGCGGAAGGCGACGGGTACGCCGGACATCTCCAGGCCAACATCAAAGCCTTCGCTCATTCCCAGCTCGTTCATCACATCGCTGAGGTTTTCCTTGGCAACGTTTACGGCGCGGGTAGCGCCCATCTTGCGTGCCAGGTCCAGGCGGTATTCATTGATATCGGTGATAACTACATGGCGTGCGCCAACATGTTTGGCGACTGCTGCAGCCATAATACCGATAGGGCCGGCGCCGGTAATCAGTACATCTTCGCCTACCAGGTCGAAAGACAGGGCCGTGTGTACCGCATTACCGAGGGGATCGAAAATAGAGGCGAGATCGTCAGAAATATTATCCGGGATCTTGAAGGCATTGAGCGCGGGGATTACCAGATACTCTGCAAAAGCTCCGGGGCGGTCGACACCGACACCGTAAGTGTTGCGGCACAAGTGGCGGCGGCCGGCGCGACAGTTGCGGCAGTGGCCGCAGGTAATATGGCCTTCACCGGAAACACGGTCGCCCACCTGGAAACCTGCAACTTCCTGTCCCATACCGACAACTTCACCCACATATTCGTGGCCAACCACCATAGGGACAGGAATAGTCTTTTGAGACCATTCATCCCAGTTGTAGATATGCATGTCGGTACCGCAAATCGCGGTTTTGTGAATCTTGATCAGCAGGTCGTTGTGGCCTGGTGTGGGGGTTTCCACATCGGTAAGCCAGATTCCCACTTCAGATTTCAGCTTGGATAGTGCTTTCATTGTTTTTAAAACTACAAATGGCAGGGCGCGGTGCCGCTCCGGTGAATTCCTTGTGAGAATTACCGTATCAGCACCGCTGTTTGGTTTAGATAATATTCAGTTCGCGGCCAACTTCAATGAAGGCATCGATACACTGGTCGAGCTGCTCGCGGGTGTGGGCGGCGGACATCTGGGTGCGGATGCGGGCCTGGCCCTTGGGCACTACCGGATAGAAGAAGCCCACTACGTAGATACCGCGCTCCAGCATCTTGTCAGCCATTTTCTGCGCCAGGGCAGCATCGCCAATCATCACCGGGATGATCGGGTGGTCGGCACCAGCCAGGGTAAAGCCGGCTTCGGACATACGCTTGCTGAAGTATGCGGAGTTGTCGCGCAGCTGTTCACGTAGCTCGCCGCCTTCAGTCAGCATATCCAACACTTTCAGGGAGGCGGTGACGATCGCCGGGGCTACAGAGTTGGAGAACAGATAGGGGCGCGAACGCTGGCGCAGTATGTCGATAATTTCCTTGCGGCCAGAAGTAAAGCCGCCGGAAGCGCCGCCCAGGGCCTTGCCCAGGGTGCCGGTAATAATATCGACGCGGTCAATCACATCGCAGTATTCATGAGTGCCACGGCCGTGGTCACCGAGGAAGCCCACTGCGTGGGAGTCGTCCACCATTACCAGGGCATTGTATTGGTCGGCCAAGTCGCACACGGCTTTGAGGTTGGCGATAACTCCGTCCATAGAGAAAACGCCATCGGTGGCGATCAGTTTGGTCTTGGCGCCAGCGGCGTCTGCGGCTTGTAGCTGCTTCTCCAGTTCCGCCATATCGTTGTTGGCGTAGCGGTAGCGCTTGGCTTTACACAGGCGCACGCCGTCGATGATGGAAGCGTGGTTGAGGGAGTCGGAGATGATGGCATCTTCCGGGCCCAGCAGCGTTTCAAACAGGCCGCCATTGGCGTCGAAGCAAGAGGTGTAAAGAATGGTGTCTTCGGTTTCCAGGAATTCAGACAGGCGCGATTCCAGCGCTTTGTGAATGTCCTGGGTGCCGCAGATAAAACGCACCGATGCCATGCCGAAGCCGTACTGTTCGAGCCCCTCTTTAGCCGCTTCAATCAAGTCCGGGTGGTTGGCCAGGCCCAGGTAATTGTTCGCACAAAAATTCAGTACCTGGGTGTCGTTGTTCACCTGGATCTCAGCGGCCTGCTGGGAGGTAATAATCCGCTCGCGTTTGTACAGGCCGTCTGCATCGATCTGTTTGAGTTCGCTGCGCAGGTGCTCAAAGAATTGTTCTGGCTTTGACATGGTATTGTTTTTAGCTCCTGTCGGGTGCTCTTGGCACAGGGTAACGGGCGCGAGCTCGCGGCGCCTGTTGGTTCTACTTTATCCCGCCAGTTCGCAGGCCTCATGGGCCGAAATAGGGTGCTCACTGGCGCGGCAACTGGTGGCAAATTTTAATGCCTCTTCGGCAGTGTCGAACAGTAGTTGCCACAACAACTGACGATCACCTCTTCTCACCGCGCGTACTGCCGTGTGGCTTCTTTGGCTGGCAATTTGAATTTCGATAATGTCTTTACTGGAAAACGGTGATTCGGACATGGTCCCTCCAATGGTAAAACTATGGAGGACTGACGTGGAAGCGGCGAAGTGATGTTCGCTAATCCGGTTGGTTTGCTCTGGTAGAGCCCCATCCTCCCCGCAGGCCTTGTGTGCCGCAGAGAGAGAACCACCTTGCCCCGGTCGGCAGGTTGGCGTTGGCGTCAGCCACTCTCGTGATGTGCGAGCAAAGATAACGGGGAGGGGATTAGCAGTCAACAGTACCGCCCCCGTTAGAGGGCGGTGCAGAAGTTTATGCGGGAAGCTGCACGGATTTCAGTTCGATAAACTCACCGAGACCGGCCTCACCAAACTCGCGTCCGTTGCCGGAGCGCTTGTAACCGCCGAAGGGGGCGTCGTAGTTAAACTCACCGCCGTTGACAAAGCAAAGGCCCGCTTCAATGCGACGAACGATAGGCATGGCGCTTTCGGCGTCTTTAGCCCATACGCCGCTGGACAGACCGTATTCGGTGTCATTGGCAATGGCGACGGCTTCATCCATATCCTTGTAGGGGATCAGGCAGGTCACCGGGCCAAAGATTTCTTCCCGGGCAATGGCCATATCGTTGTGAACGTCGGCAAATACCGTGGGTTTCACATAGAAGCCTTTATCCAGCTCGGTGGGTAAATCGAGGCCGCCAGTCACAAGGCGGGCACCTTCTTCGACCCCTTTCTTGATGTAGCCGCGCACGATTTCCAGTTGGCGAGCGGAGGATAGAGGGCCCATAAAGGCATTGGCATCAGTGCCCATGGCCACTTCTTCAGCCACCTGCTTGGCAACTTCCACCGCCTCTTCATAGTGCTCAGCGGGAACCAGCATACGGGTGAGTGCGGTGCAGGTTTGGCCACTGTTAATGAATACATCTTCGCAGCCCCAGCGAACTGCTGCTTTAAGATCCGCATCCGGGGTGATAATCAGAGGCGATTTGCCACCCAGCTCCTGGGTTACCCTTTTAACTGTGGGCGCTGCAGCCTTGGCAACTTCAACGCCTGCACGGGTGGAGCCGGTAAAGGACACCATATCGATTCCCGGGTGGGATGACAGCTCTGCGCCGACGACCGAGCCAGCACCGGGGATCAGGTTAAATACGCCCGCAGGAACACCGGCTGCTTCGATAATCTCCGCCATGACGAAATCCTGCAGCGGAGTGGTTTCCGAAGGCTTGGTAATCATGGTGCAGCCCGCTGCGAGAGCCGGGGCCACTTTGCCGACAAATTGGTGCAGAGGGTAATTCCAAGGGGTAATAAAGCCACAAACGCCAATCGGCTCCCGGATTAATACCGAGTGGGCCGCCTTTTCGGTCTCTTCCATTATGGAGGTGCGACCGGCGTAGTAACGCATGGCGTAGATAGGGCCATCCACATGCAACCAACGGGTGATATGGGCGGGGCAACCCAGGGTTTGTGAGATCGCCTGAATCAAGTCTTCCTTGCGCTCTTCCATACCGTCAGCAATGGCATTTAGCAGTGCTGAGCGCTGATCTGCGCTGGTATGGCGCCACTTGCGAAAAGCGCTGCGGGCAGCGGCAACGGCAATATCCACATCCTCAGCAGAGCCTTCCACCACCTGGCAAATCATTTCTTCAGTGGCGGGGTTGATCACAGGGTGGGAACTGGTGCCGAGGGGCTCGCGCCACTCACCATTGATAAACAGTTTGTCGGTATGCAGCTTGCTGAAATCTGTCATGTCACGCTTCCGTTTGCTTCGCGCCAGTTCAAGGGGCGGTGATTTCGATAATTGTTGGTGTTTTGCGTTGCAGGGCTTCTGCGACTGCCGTAGCTAATTGCTGTGGTTTGTCGATGCGGCAACCTTCAGCGCCAAAAGATTTTGCCAGTGCGACAAAATCCGGAGTGCGAAGATTAACACCTTCTTGAGGTACTTCTGCGGCATCCATAAAGTCGCGAATCTCTCCATACCCGCTGTTATTCCAAACCAGTATTGGCAGGGGCAGTTGCTGTTCTACTGCAACGGCCAGCTCACCGAGAGTAAACATCAGGCCGCCATCGCCGATCAAGGCAACTACATCCCGCTCGCTGGATAACTTGGCTCCGATCGAGGCGGGCAGGGCAAAGCCCAGCGTGCCGTAACCGGTGGTACAGGTAATATGGCTGCGAGGGTGGTACAGCGGCAAGGCGTGGTTAGTGTTATAGGCCAGTTGTGTGGAGTCGGTGACCAGAATTCCCTCATCTGGCAGCGCTTCGCGCAGAGCTTCAACCCAAGGGAAGCGCTCCTCAGAACCTTCCCACCACTCTTTGCGGCAGTTACCGATTAATTGTGAAACTTCCTCTTCTGCGCGCTGTTTTGAGCTCTCTTCGCACTGAACCAGGGCTTCGCTTAATTGCTGAAGGCTTTCTGCTGCATCCGCGCAGATGGCCAGGTCCGGCTGGGCATTGCATACCAGCTGAGCCGGATCAATGTCGATACGGATTAATTTGCCGGAGAAAGCGTAATCCTCTCTCACCAGATTGCGATCGGTTTCCGAAAGCTCTGTGCCAACGGCCAAGACCACATCGGCAGCTTCCACTCGCTCACGCACGCAATCAAAACTGAGATTGGCTCCGCCACACAGAGGATGTCTTTCATCGACAACGCCTTTGGCCGCCAGAGACAGGAAAACTGGAGCTGCAATTTTTTCTAATACCTGTGTTGCAGCCTCTCCAGAAGATTGCGCGCCACCGCCCAGGAGAATCACCGGGCGCTCGGCAGCTTGCAGCCACTGGGTAGCAGTTGCGATAGCTGTCGCGTTGGCTGCCGGTACCATGGCATTGGGTGCCGCGCGGTAATCGTCCAGCTTGCCGGACATAGGAGCCGGGAATAAATCGATAGGGATTTCGATATGGACAGGGCCGGGGCGGCCGGACTGCAATAGCTGGAATGCCCGTGCCATCACTTCCGGTAATTGTTCTGCCTGGGTCAGGGTGTGCTGCCAGATACAGAAGCCTCGACTGGCATCGCTTTGGCGGGGTAGCTCATGTAGGCGCCCACGGCCCATGCCAAGGTCTTCCCGGCGATTGACGGCGGAAATAACCAGCATGGGAATTGAGTCTGAGTAAGCTTGCGCCATCGCAGTGGCTGCGTTGGTCAGCCCCGGCCCAGTGATCAGGAAACAGACACCGGGCTTGCCGCTGGCGCGGGCATAACCGTCTGCCATAAAGGCGGCGCCCTGCTCATGCCTTGGCGTGATATGCATCAAGTCGCTACCGGGCAGGCCGCGATACAGTTCAATGGTATGTACGCCGGGAATCCCGAAAACTTTTTCTACCTGGTATTCGCGCAGCAGGCGCATCAGCACCTGGGCGCATGTGGGCGCAGAGGACATAAGCACCATTTTCCTTATTCGTGTAAAAATGCAGTGAGCCTAGCGGCCCACCAAAAGCCGTGCAAGCAACCGCAGAGTCTGCACCTTCACAGGCAATATCGCAGGAAAATTGAGATTCACCCGGCACTGCGGCAGGAAACTTTGTACGCTTGGGTTGCTTTACCTGTCAGTAGATTTTGAGGAATTTGACGAGGTGGCTGCCGCACAATAGCCTTCCGGCACTTCGCTGAATAAACTTTGAGCTAGAACAACCGAGGAAGTATCACCATGGAAATCGATCAATGGCGTCGGGAATACCAAATGGGTGGTTTAAGGCGCTCTGAATTGAAGCCGACCCCCGTGGAGCAGTTTCGCAAGTGGCTTGCAGAAGCTGTTGAAGCAGAGTTAGTTGATGCCAGCGCCATGTGTCTTGCCACCACTAACGCGGACGGGCACCCCTCGCAGCGGATTGTTTTGCTGAAAGGCTTCGATGAGAAGGGTTTCGTTTTCTATACCAATTTACAGAGTGACAAGGCCCGGGATATGGCCGTTAACCCTCAGGTGTCGCTGTTGTTTCCCTGGTGCCGTCTCGAGCGGCAGGTGATTGTTTATGGGAAGGTGGAACCTGTTTCCCGCGAGCAGGCAGAGGCCTATTTCCAGTCGCGCCCCCTGGACAGCCAATTGGCCGCGTGGGCTTCGCATCAGAGCCGGCCGCTTTCGTCCAGGGAGGAACTGGAGCAGCAGTTTGATAAAGAGAAGGCTCGCTTTGCCGGTAAAACAATTCCATTGCCAGAATTTTGGGGCGGTTACTGTGTGGTGCCTAATGCGGTTGAGTTTTGGCAGGGGGGCGAAAATAGATTGCACGATCGTTTTATTTATCGCCGTGAAGAAAATGATAGCTGGAATATAGAACGTCGCGCCCCCTAATTTTCATATTTATCTTTTCGTGGCCCAGCCCTTTGGGCCACAACTAACCGCTGAATCACGCTTCACTTTGTGAGTACCTATCCCCTGATACTGTTTTATAGCGATGTCTTATCTGGCAATTTGTGGTCAAGGCCGCTTAGAATAATGCGCCATAAATATAGCTAAAACTATTATCTTAAAAATTCTATAGATTCGATCGTTTTTGCAATTCGAATCCAAGGGTAGGTAGGGGAAATATGGCCATTATTGGTATCGACTTGGGAACCACTAATAGTGCTTGCGGGGTACTGACCGACGAGGGGGTAAAACTAATCCCCAACCGTTTGGGTGAAATTTTGACCCCGTCAGTTGTGGGGCTTGATGATTCTGGCCGACTGCTAGTCGGCAAAACGGCTAAAGAACGTCTTATTAACCACAGTAGTACCACTGTGGCTGCGTTTAAGCGCTTGATGGGCACAGATCACAAAGTTTCCCTGGGGAAACAGAAATTTAGTGCAACAGAACTCTCCTCGTTAATTTTACGTGCGCTCAAAGAAGATGCAGAAACTTTTCTTGGTGAAGAAGTAACCGAGGCTGTAATCAGTGTCCCAGCTTATTTTAATGATAATCAGCGCCATGCTACCAAGTTGGCAGGAGAGCTTGCGGGATTAAAAGTAGAGCGGCTAATTAACGAGCCAACTTCGGCGGCCATTGCTTACGGTTTACACGACAAGCGTGAAGGAAACTTCCTTATTTTAGATCTTGGGGGTGGCACCTTCGATGTTTCCATCCTGGAATTTTTCGATGGCATTATGGAAGTCCATGCCAGTGCCGGAGATAACTTCCTCGGTGGAGAGGATTTCGTTGAGGCAATGATCGATGATGTCCTGGCTGAGTTTGAAATTAAGAAAGAAGCCTTAAGCCCTCGCGATTTGCAAAACTTATATATGCAAATGGAAAGCGCCAAACGTCGAGTCAGCCAGCAGCCTGAGCAAAAACTTGAATTACAACTTGATGGACGCTCCCTGCAATTCCAGGTGACCCCAGAGTGGTTTGAGAAACTCAGCACACCTCTGTTGTTAAGAGCGAAACGACCAATTGAGCGGGCAATGCGCGATGCAGATTTGCCCCCACAGAAAATTGATGAAGTGGTATTGGTTGGCGGTTCGACGCGCATGGCCCAGTTTCGTTCAATGGTGGGCCGAATGTTTGGTCGTCTGCCAGCCTGTCATCTGGATCCGGACACTGTCGTTGCGATGGGGGCGGCTATTCAGGCTGGCTTAAAAGAAAAGAACTCAGCACTGGATGATATTGTCCTGACCGATGTATGCCCTTACACCTTGGGAACTGGGGTTATCAATGAAGATAATCCTCAGCTCGGTGCTTACTTTATGCCTATTATTGAGCGCAATACCGTTGTACCAGTCAGTGTTGTAAGGCGGGTTTGGACTGCTCGGGATGATCAAACCCAACTTTGTGTAGACGTATACCAAGGAGAGAATCGCCTGGTATCTAAAAATGTGTACCTGGGTGAGATGACAGTTCCTGTGCCGAAAAAGCCTAAAGGGGAAGAATCGGCAGATATTCGCTATACCTACGATATGAATGGGCTTTTGGAAGTGGATGTGACCGTGGTCTCCACGGGTAAAACCTTCAACAAGTTAATCGAGTTTACGCCGGGAGCTCTCTCCGATATACAAAAGGCTGAAGCCCTGCAAAAACTGGCAAAACTAAAATTCCACCCTCGAGAAGATGAAAAAAACCAGGCAATCATTGCTCGTGGTGAGCGCCTGTATGAATCCAGTTTGGGCGAGCAGCGTGAGTATATAGCTCAGTTGCTATCATCCTTTGATAGTGTCCTAGAAAGACAAAATCCTACAGAAATTATTAAAGTGCGAACTGAGGTTAGTGAAATTCTGGATCGTTTGGATGGTGAGGACTGGATTTGATGAATCCCTGGGCCATTCTTGAAATTAACCCCGTCACTGATGCTCGGGCGATTAAGCGTGCTTATGCAAAAAAACTTAAGCAAACTCGCCCAGATGAAAAACCGGAAGAATTCCAGGCCCTTCATGCGGCTTATAAGCAAGCACTGAAACTGGCTGAGCAATTGCAAGAGGAGGCTACTGGGCTTACGGAAGCCTCCTTGGGAGCTTCTTCAACAGGGCTGGCAGAAAATACAAACCATGAGAGGGTTAATAGTGAAAGGGTAGCAGTATTAGGGGGAGCGCAGGAAGTTGAAGTGAGGCCTTCCGCTGATGGAATATCAACTCCGCCAGTAGCTGAAGAACTCTCAGTGAAACAAGAGAGCGATTCTGAACCCTTGGAGCAGAGTGAAAGAGTTTCCCCTGATAAGCAGTCAAGTGAATCTCAGGAAACGCGAGACCCGGATAGAGATTTGCGTATCGAAGAATTTCGGCGGGTACTTAAGCAAGTTGATGAGATGCTCAATAATCACTTGGAAATGAGCTTGGAAAAAAATTGGGACTTTCTCACTAAGAGCCCCTATATGCTGGATGAGGAGTACAATTGGAACTTAGGTCTTTCGGTATTTGAACGCTTTGCCCAATTTAATCAAAGTGCTGTAGAGGGAAGGGGATCTACGAGATTTCGCCCACAAGTAACGCCGAATATTTTGCAGTACTGTGATCAGCTGTTCAATTGGCGAGGTAATGCGTCTTACCTCTACCAAGCGCTCGATGAAAAGTTGTGCAATAGCATATTTAATAGCTTGGAAATCCATGAGTCCAGTATTGATCCCTTGCAAGGGCTTCGTGGCGGGGGCAAGGTGGAGGCTCAAAGTGAAGGGGAATTTGAAGAGCATTATGAAAGGTACTTTTTTGGTGATTTTGTACCCAGAAGTGTTGCACTCTTTTTAGACTTGGTTATGACTTATATGGTCGTTGGCTCTCTTGCTACTGCGGCAATGATGAAGCTGTTTGATTTTCCGGAAGCTGTAGCAGCCGCAAAAGTCATGCCTTTTTGTTTTGGAGCCTACCTGGTGTTTGCTTGGCTATTTGAGTGTTCCAAACTTCAGGCAACACCCGGCAAGTATATAATGGGCTATCGGGTAACCAGTCAAAAATTCGAGCGGATTGGATACTTGCGAGGCCTTTGGAGAACTGTAAGCTTTGCCTTCACTAGTGCATTTGGGCTTATTGCATGGATTATCAATTTCTTCCTGGTTGGAAAATTATTGCATGATCGGTTAAGTCGCACTTATGTCATTAATATGCGTAAGACCCATGAAGAGCATTTGCGCCGTTTGAGGAAAGCTTAGCTTTAGGGCGGGGATACGTTCCCGCTCTTCCCTTATTATATTTATTAACTAGCCATACAGATAAAATATTAGGCTAAAGCAGCCACCTTGCAGAGGCATCGTGGCGGGGGTGAAGTAGTAAAGGTTAATAACGAAGCTATAATTGATGACTGCGAACAGCATTATTTTGGCTATTTGTTGGCTAAGGGGGGGCTGTTTTGCGGGATTTGTTCCTACTTTATACAGTTATTAGTTTTTCGACATCGATTATTCTAATGAAGGCCTCCGAGAAACCAGACGGTATTGCAACCTTGGAGGCTGCTGGAATTTGCGTTTTGGAATATTTATTCTTTGTCTGGCTATTAGGTGGCTCTCGATTTCCGGCTACTCCGGGGAAATGCTTGATGGGCTAAGACCAATCGTCAATTTGGGCATATTTGTTACTTCTTCTCTTTTAATAGCTTTGCAGTGAGTAAAAGCTGTAAAGTTTTCTTGAATGTTTATGGTGGTACTAAGGGGGGCTAGCCATCTAACTGAAAAATATCGAATAACTGGCTAGCCAAGATGAGTTAGAATCTGAGGGTTTTTTTTGGGTGTTTAATTGTTGTTTACGTTGAAATATCCAAAGGTCGGGTAAATGCCATCTTCATAACATGAATCTAGAACATAAAAACTAGCTTTTTTTCCGGCAAAAAATGCCGCGGTTAATAAGCTTAGAGTTTCTTGGCCGTTTTCGGCATCTTTGCTCCAACGTATCGAATTGCTGCTGCAGCTATCTGGACCAACTGTTTGATCCAGATAGACGTAGCAGGTTGCATTATTCATGTGGCAGCCTACCTTGTTAATAGTGACATCACCAGATGAGCCTGCGGCGAAGGCGCTTTTTGATAGGGTCATCACAATTAATGCAGTCAGAAATTTGAATTTCATAGGGATCTCCAGCTTATAGTGTTGTTTCATTAATTCTAAAGAATTTTGATAGCTTATCAAATGGTAACTTACTAATCTATATGTTTTCTATTTTATGCCGGGTTGTTATTTATGTCATAGTTTTGAGCAAAATATCAAGCTCCACTTGGTATGCAAGCACCATTTACGGGTGTTGTGAGGCGCTGAAGTAAAGGTGGTCTTGGGTAGGTGTCTAATTTGGGGTCGATAGAATAAGTATGTACGGATCATAATGATGAGATTCTTTTTAGTATCTGGGGGTGCTTGAGTTAGTGTGTGCCAGCCCGAGTTAATTTCTAGCAGGTGTATTTTTTAAAATATCTTAGGCTAAAAGTAGAATTTTATGTTGTGTGAGATGCTTCTTATAATTGATAGATGGAACATTTGTTCATGTTTTATCTTTTGAGGAGGAGAGATTTGAAATTTCTAAGTCAGCACATCTTTTAATGTCTACCAAATAGATGCATGGGTTGGGTTTTTGGTGGTGTGACGACAGATTTACTTTGTAATGATTTGCAGTAGCTTTTTATTTTGTCGTACTATTTTGGGATGGTCTCTTTCAGGGTGGTATTGACCTGTTAGAGTTGACTAGAGATTTTTGTCGTTCTCATGGGTGAATTTCACTTTGCCGATACGAGAATAAATTTTGTACGGTTTGGGATAGGGAAGTTTATGTGGAAGAATATTAAGAAGCTACCTCTTGTTGGGTGCCTGTTGTTTACTTTGCCAGGTGGTGTGTTGGCTCAGGAGGAGGTGACGGCTGCAGCCGACTTGAAAGAGCCTGAGATACTTATATTACATGGAGAGGTTGCTGCTCCAATAATTTTTCCCCCGGGAAACGTTGTGCCTGATCATATAGAGGCATTTGGTTTTTATCACTCGGGTAAGTACGTTGATTATATTTCGGAAGTCGCTCCTTTTTCGACTTTTATTAATCTGCATTGGAGTAATGTGGATGAGAAGTTGGCAGAGGCTAAAAGGCATGGGGTAAAAGTTTGGGTAGAGCTGGCGCCTATATTTTTTGATTCACAGTCGGGCTACACCAAAAGAGAAGATTATCTTGAACAGTGGGAAGCTGCTAAAGAAAAATTAAAGCCTTATGAAGATATTATCTATGCGCTAGACCCTTTGGATGAGCCTTTTTATCGGTCAAGTATGAGCGATGGTGAAGTAAAAGAGTATTTGGATGAAATAGGCCTTATTTTGATGCAGGACTTTCCTGATGCATATAGAGCTATAACTTTCACAGAGGATAGTGTTGAAGGAGTGTTGTATTGGGGGACGTATGTAGATTGGATCTCTCCGGAAGGAGATTATAGTGGGTATAGTGAATATATGCCAATCAATTACAATTTGTTTGGTGTAGATAAATATAAGGGTGTTAATTTTCAGGGTGGAATGACCGATCTTTTGAGAGAAAACGTATGGGCAGTATGGGAGCATACGGGCGCTTTGCATGATGCTAAGTTTTACATAATCCCTCGTGCATTTATGACCGAAAACACAACTTATGGCTATCTTACGGAAGAGCAATTGATAACAAGAGCTCAACAAGCTTATGATCATGCTGTGAGGAATGAAGATGTGATCGCCATTTATCCTTTTGCTTGGCCTGAAGTGTATGCAAGTAAAGGGACTCTTTACGGGCCGCGCTATGTCCCTGAAGTAGAAGAAGAGTACCGAAAAATTGGTAAAGCGATTAAGCTGTTCAGGGATTAATTAATAGATTCCCTATGCAAGTCTTTCTGTTTTAAGTCTTGCATAGGGTGTTGTTTTAGTGAATTTGGCTTTGCTATATTTCTTTTCTCAGTGTTAGCAATAACACCTTATTGAAGGTTTATTTAGGACTTGATTGTTTTTGAGTTTCTAATTGAGCGAACTTGAGTCTGAATAAATTTTGTTCTCTTATATGGTTGTCTGAACTTAATAATCCAACCTTGAATATAATTAGTGAAATTAGGTAGCTAGAGATTTGGCTACTTTTACATCTATATTTGTATGGAGGTTAGTGTAGTGCGAGAATTGGAGCAGTTTTTCTCTTCACGGGCTTTTAAGTCATTTGTATCTCTCGGGCAATAGAAATATCTGATTTATTGTCGTACTAATCGAGATTGGAAAAAGTATTTTGGGGTCATTCTCTGCTTGGGGCTCTATTATTATATATGCTTTATTTTGATCTTAATTAAGCTTCATTTTTGCAGGATGCGCAGTCTGTAATACAAAGTGAGCATCTATCTTCTTCGGTCATGGGGGGGGCGTTTTTTGAGTTTTTTTCAGCAGTTAAAGAAATGGTGCTTAAGTGGTAGTGAAGTAAATTTATTTTTTCCAGGCGGCTGGCTTAAAAATAGCCCCTATTTGAGGTCCGGCCCCCATCCTGGAGGCCGGAAAATAAATTATTCTTCAGTCCATATCTGAAGGGAAATTAATTCAGCACGATAACCGTTGCAGGTATCCTCTACGTAAGCCATGACGGGCTTTTGTGCCATTTGCGCAGACAGTGCTATAGATAATATATGGTCCATCATCTCATTATCGTTTTTACTGACAAAGACACTTGAACTCCATTCGCAGCCTGGGTCTGTACCATCGTATGTGACCTGCCTGTCGAATTGTATCACGATACCATTCTTACCCCATGCAGTTTCGATCCATTTAACGTAGAGTTTGTTGTCTGAATCGGATTTTACTCCAGCTTGTGCAAATACCGGTAGCAGGCAAATAAATAGAGTTATAATCACTCTCATATTTTTAAGTCCTTGTCGCGCTTGTTTTTAAAGTTTTCGTAATATACTTTACTTTATGGTTTTTTCAAGGCCTTACTCGGGGGGGAATACTCTTTTTGTATATTTGTTGGTAGGTTTTATTGATTCTTATTGTGTTTGTAATCAATGTCAGCTTGTTGGTGGTTGGGCAAGGTGCGCCAGGAAGAATATTTCCAGATGGTACCTTGGTTCTAAATATCTTTTCTGTCCCTTTATCATAGCCAGGATTGGCAGCACTATCGTAGTTCTCATTTTCAAATACGCGCTTTCATAGTGTAAGGCTATTGTAGTTACGGGATTTCAGTCTTTTCGCTAGTTGAGAGAAGTCTTTTACTGCATAAGCGGAGGCGACTTTACTACAATTCCCCTCGCGACCAATAAATACACGCTTTTTCCCGAGTCGGCATTGCGTGCTGCATAGGTCAATTCATTATCTAAGATTTTCTTATCGGCCGACAAATACCGCGGCTTCCAATAACGTATCGGTTAAGGCTCTTGGCCTGGTTTAAAGGCGTATGGAGAGGGAGAACCGAATCCAGGGAATACCCCGCTAGGGTTTCGTCTCCTCCGTCACCTTTAAAATTTCTATCGATAAAGAGTTGCAGTTCCTCTTCGATAAACTCAAGAAAGTGATCGGCGCGCCCACCGAGTTAGGCTTCTCTGATTACGTTAGCATAGGGGTGAAGTTCATTGCTCGCACGGCGAAATATTGGTTGTCAGCAGCGTGGAGGATATCCAGCAGATTTACAGGATATATCAAAGCTCATCGGGAACCTGCTCTTGAATAAGGTTGGGACTACTTACAGGGGGGGCTAGAGGTCATCGGTCATAAAGTGACAGGGTGGCGATCAGTATTTTTTGGGGTATGAGAGAGTAAGTGTTACGTTATTTCATCATTGTTAATTTACGGTAGGCACTAAGAGTGCTTTTTGTGTTTTACGAGGTGGTAGTCTACCTTTTCCACCTAAAAAAGAGCTGTTCAGGGGGTTGTGGCGGCTGGTGAATAGCGACTCCTGTGGTGTAGCCAGATAGTAACACCATAATGAATATGTGCTGTTTCTGCTACTATATTTTTTGCGTTTCCTGTGGTTTTAAAGGTTAAGTTTTGTTAGGATGCCGCGTCAATTTTTAGGCTGCTGATTAATTATTATGCTGGGCTTAATAATTGCTGAGTAATTATCCAATACTGTCGGGGCGATTGAAAAATGTTGCTTGTTAAAAGCTAAACGATATAGAGAGTTAAACCGTACGGTATCAAAGGTTATTTGGGGTTGAAAAGTAGCAGCTACTAAAGAAAGATTTAGCATTCATTATTGGGGATTACATGAAGCTCAATTCAAACTATTTAGTTCAAACTATGCTAATGGGGCTCGCCCTATTTGGTGGTAGTGCATATTCAAGTGCGTCCACTATTACACCTAGCAGTATTCACTCTAGTGAAATTTCATTAGTTGATAATGAAAGTGTTGATACACTGCGTGTCAGACCTGCTAATTCTAATGGAATTTCTTGGAATCAATTCAACACCTTCTCTGTATCCGGGCAGCCACTGCAATTATTAAATATTCCCGGGTTGCTAGAGGATTCTACGCCTGTTGAGGCGGCTTCCTTAATTGTAATTATCGCTGATCGTATAAGCCTAAGCGGCCTCGTAGAAGTAATGGGGGCACCAGCAGATGTATTGTTTTTATCCAAGGATGAAAACGGTAGTATTAGCTGTCTGAACTGTAGTTTTAGTAATATTCCTCGAATCACTATGGCCGCTGCTCAGCCGTCAAAGACAATTAGTGATGATGTTGCAGATATTGGCGAGCTAACAGCCACCAGTGGCTCCATCAGTCTTTCAGGGATGAGCGCTCCGGGAGCATTGTTGGTAGAAACCCTATCCGATGAGCTATTCATTAGTGGAGCCCTAGATATTCACCAGCCGGCCAGTAAGGATAGTAATGGCCTTATTCCTGATGAAAATGGTAATTACCTACTGGGAACAGGTCTGGTAAATGCCATGGCTGGCGACATAAGCTGGAATTATGATTTACAAAAGATAGAAAATATTATTCCGAAATCTGGGGCGGTATCCCAGACGCTGGAAGGATCAATTAGGGCTGCGGCTGTCAAGCTCACTACCGCAAATTGTTTAACACTTGATACTGAGATTGATACCACCTCTGATTTCTTATCATCAGTACGTTACCAGAATCAGGTTGTGCTCTCTGGAGAGTCTGTAGAGGTACAAACTTTTGGGGTATGTGACACGACTGTTACGGAAGATATGACCAGTAATGGTGATATTACTATCAAGTCCAATGGTTCCTTATTGTTTCCTTCCTCAAATGTGAATATTGAGGGTAAGGGCGTAACGGCAATTGCAAATGGGCGACTTGAAAACAAATCTGAAATTTTTGCACATACGCTTAAGGTTGCCTCTGATGAAATTGTGAATTTCGGCCTGCTGGAAGGGGGAAGTACTTTATCGGCATGGGCAGACAATAATGTCTACAATCAGTTTGGAGGTAAAATTACCGGAGGAGTTGTAGACGTACAATCTCAAAACGGTTTTGTAAGAAATGGCTCTCGCACTCCTTATCTGCCAAATGAATCTTCCGTAGATGACTTGCTGACATTTTATGCTGGCGATTTAACTTTGGAGAAGCCGGAAACTTCTGAATTTGGTACCTATTATCGATCTGGGATAAATGTAAGCACGACGAGTAATTTTTCACAGCCTTCAGATACATCCGCTCATATTATTGGTGAATATGTCCGGATTAAAGCGAAAGGGGTTGAAAATATTAATCCCTACTGGGAGAAAGTTTCTGACGATAAGACCACTGTTCTCCTGAGAAGTCTGGTAAATCAGACCACTATTTCAGGTGAAAATGGTATAGAAATTCAAGCCCAGAATTACCTGTTAAACTCATCAGCGGTATTGCGACTAAATAAGGGTAGTGGAACTCTTAAATTAGAAGGTAAATATATTGTTAATGAGCGATATAGAAACTTAACCCTTTTAGATCAGACTTATTACACTATCTTGGATGGTAATACTACAGAAAATATTGAAACCTACGAAACCAGGGCGTATACATATTCCCCACCAGGGATCATAGTATCACTTGGTGATTTAGAAACCTATGCTACAGCAGGGTTGGTGAATAACGCTGCTTATTTAGAGGTTTATGGGCAAGCACTATTTGATACACCTGTCGTTCATGATTATGGTATCTCGCATAAAGCAATTAGCAAAGAAACTACCACAACAAAGGTTTTTTTATGCGAAGATTTAAGAGGTCCGGGAACAGTCTTTGTTCCGTGCTCCGGTAGTGATGATTATGTACCGGTAATGTCTGGCAATGAAATTGTTGTTGCTGAACCTAAAGATGCTGACTCACTATTTTTTGTGCATGGGAATGTTAAAGGTAGTGGCGAGTTTGAAAGTATAACTCACAATACTTTTGATGGGTTTCAAGAGGTGGCAATCGCCGATCTATTTGAAAGCCATGCGCCTGAATGGTGGGAAGACGAATACTACTATATGTCACCTTTGGCTTTTGGGCCTGTTGATGGAAAGATTCCAGTTCTTGGCGGTGGCTACATAACTGACCAATCATTTACAACTGATATTCAAATGTTTGAAGATACACTTGAATTATTCTGGATACATGACTGGTATTACGAGTCAACGGAATCAAGTTGCAGCACCAGTACTTGTATGCCAATTACTATCCCGAGTGGTGATAGAAATAAAACTGAAAGTGAAACCTTCTCTTTGTTTGAAATAATGAAAGATATGTACAATTCAATTAAGAGTACTATTTCTGACTTTGTTTCTGAATTTGATTGGTGGAGTTAAGGAGTAGGTGAAGATAATGAGTCAAGATAATTCCACTGTCACCAGTTGTAAAAAGAGAATAGGGATGCGCTTCTTTACCCACTTGGTCGCTTTCTGTTTCCTGTTTCAGACGATGTTACCAGCTTATGCGGCAGCTTTGTCATCAGGGCAAATTCAGCAAGTTCTGGATTCCATTGCGGAAATTGAGTTTTCTACCACTAGTGGTAGCTATCAATATACGGCGGCGCCTTATATTGATACATCCGTTCAAGATGGATATTCCAACATCCAGGACTTTTATGGAAGATTACGGGATGAATATATTGAATCCTTAGGGTCGCCTACCTATGTACCTATTGGGGTAGGGGGTATCACTACAATCCTCCCAATTTATGATAACCCCAAGTTGGTAGGGGACAGCTTTGTACAGTCACGATATGTTAGAGATCAAATACAAGAGCTTCTGGGTAGGCATTTAATCGACTCTGATAGCGCCTACTTTAAAGATGAAACCAGCCAGTTAAAGACCTTGTATGACAATGCGTTTCTCTACGCGAAGTTGGCGAGCACGACAGAGATTTACGGTGATCCAATTTCGGAAAGTAAATTTGATCGCGAAAATAGCCCTTACGATATGGTTTGGCCAGAGCGCCGGGTTATCCACGGAGAAACAGTAATTGTCCCTGTTGTTTATTTGACGGAGCAAACAATTGCTGAACGACGAGTGACTGATCACAGTGTCGGTTTTAATAGTAATGTTAGCTTTAGTCGTATCAATATTCAGGATGTTGATATCAAGCTGGGCCGTGAAGCATTCCTAAATGTAGCCGGTGATTTTGTCGCCCAAAATAGCAGTGTTAGTGGCTGCGAGCTGGATATAGTAGTAGGTGGATCACTTCGTTTACTATCAAGTCAAGTTGATGCGTGTGGCAATTTAACAATCGATGCAGGAAGTCTTGAGGCTAGGACATTAGTTCATCGCTATGATTTTGGTAATGAAACGGGTGGCTTCTTTGGAGAAGTAACCACTATTTCAGCTGATGGTCATTTAGTGGTGCGTAGTGGCAGTGACATCGTTCTACAGGGAGTCACTGTATCAGCGGGTGACGAACTGACATTTGCTGCAAATGGCAATATCTATATAGGTACGGAGAACATTACCTCTAGCTTTGAGGGTAAGCAAGGTGGCTGGTATGTACAAAGATCAGGTGTAAGCTATTTACAGTCCAAGCTTACTGCCGGCGAGACTATTCGGTTAATCGCTGGTGGTCAGATTTATCTGGATGCTGCAGAGATTGTGAGCGATCGAGGGCATATTGAGCTGCTCGCTGCACTTGGTATTACGATCGAAGATGAACTTGAATCAACCCAATCTTACAAAAAGGGTAAGTTTGGTAAGCGTGAAATTGAGGAAGAAGTTTACCAAACGGTAGCAATTCGCTCTCTTCTAGATGCAGGTAAAAGTATCAAGTTGCATAGCGAATTTGGAGATATCACCCTAAAGGCGACGGATATTCAAAGTACCCTGGGAACTGAAGTTACAGCTACCGGTGGTAAAGTTAATCTCTTAATGACCACTGAGACGGATCACTATAGTTATAGTTCCGTTAAAGAGGGCTTATTCACTACAACTACAAAAAATAAAGGTCACTATATTGAGACTGGCATCCCCAATACCATTGTTGGTGGATTTGCGGTAGAAGCACTCAATGGAGTAACCGTAGAGTACGAAGGCGACCCCAACCTGTCTTTGGATGAGCAGGTTCAGGTTCTCAGCGAATTTCACGGTTTGGAGTGGATGGCGCAAGTTCGCCAGGAACTCACGGATGCTGAATGGCAGGCTATAGAATTAGCTCATGAGGAGTGGGATGAGTCAAATACATCCCTAAATGCAGCCGCTATGGCTGTTATTACTATTATTGTTGCTGTTTGTACTTATGGTGCAGGCGCAGGCATGTTAGGTGCAGGTGCTACCGCGACAGAGGCGGCAATGGCGAATGCTGCATTTACCACAATGGTAAATACTGCAACTATCGCTTCTGCAAATGCCACGGTAAACGGTGGTAGTTTTGAAGATGTCTATAAAGCCGGCTTTGAAGCTGTACTCAGTGAGGAGGGAGTAAAGTCGATAGCAACATCTGTTGTCACCGCTGGCGTGTTAGCTTCGATAGATACAGAGTTCTTCAATTTAGAAGATTCCGTCTTTTTGGAAGAGACAACAGTAATAGTTAATGGGGTACCGGATACTGTTGGTGTGCTGTCACTAACTGGTCAGGCCATTCAAGCTGTTACGCATGCTACTGTTTCTGCAGGGGTAGAGACCGCAATCAAGGGCGGAAGCTTTGAGGAACTATTTATTAGTTCGTTAGCTACTGATGCAATTAATAGTATCGGAGAAAGCTTAACTGAAAGTATTATCAGTAGCGATTTGAGCACAGCGGTCAAATATATTGCACATGCTTCTACAGGATGTCTGACAGGTGCCTTATCCTCGAGTTTAAATGATGCAGATGCAGAATCAGCCTGCCTTACATCAGCTGGTGGCAGTATTATTGAGCGGCTAGTTAGCGAAACATTTGATCCTCAAGTTGATCCTTTGGAGGCCAAACAGCAGGAGTTGGCTGACTGGTTAGAGAGAAATATTGGTGGAGAAATTTTATTACTTGATGGAATTGAGCTGCAGCAGTATTTAAGTTCAGGGGAGATTAGCCCCGCAACAATATTCTACCTTTCTGAATTTACTAATGTTCGAAACGAGTTAAGAAACTTAACGCAGCTATCTACTGATGTTTCTCGATTGACAGCGGCTCTTGGTGCCTTTATTGCTGGAGCTGGAGGTAGTGAAATACAGATTTCTGACCGAAATGTTTCCATTCAGGGATGGTCGGATTTTAATCATGGCTCATCAGAAATAAAAAATGCATTGGTTTTATATGAAGTCTTAATGCAGGAGCAAGCATTAAATACTTTATTGAAAAATAGATATGCAGCCTCAACAGCTGCAAGTCTTGGCTTGTTAGACGAATCTATTGTTAACAATCTAGCTAGCGACACAATTTCAGGCGAGCAGCTTTTATTCCTAATCGCTACCGAAGAATTTAAGAGCCTTTATGGTGAAGAGCTAGGGTATGTGGAAGGTCAGTTTGAAGGCGTAATTGATTTTCACAATTTAAGGAGAGTTGCTTTCGAAGACGGGGTGGAAGAAGCCTTAGAGATTTTTGAAGATGATTTAAATTATGCGGTTCTTAATTATAATATCGTCAATCATGAAGAAATTCTTTGGTACTTAGAGTATTATCAGACTCAATTTGAAGAAATTAAAGAGATATCAGATAAGCTTGAATATTTAAGCTTTGGTTTTATAGGTGCAGGCCTTCGATCTTCGGTGCGTGCCGTCGAAGAAACCAGTGTAGTATTAAATAGGATGCTTGACGGCTTCTTTAATTTTGTTAAGTCTCGAAATGTTAAGAAGTTGTTGGATGATCTTGATGGATTTGATGAGCTTGCTAAAAATTCTTTGCGAAATGATTTGCTTGGCAATGAAGAGTTTCTTGAGGCGCTCCAGGGTAATCCTGAACTTGTAAAAAGCTGGAAGATATTAGCTGATTCTAATTCAGGTTTGCGGACTAACCTTGAGGCACTTGAAAAGATTGATTTCCTAAGGTCTACAAAATTAACAGAGATTCAATTAAATAATATTGCTAAACTGGATGATATTAGAGCGATAGGAATTGCAGAGAACTTAATTTTAAGAACTCAGCCAAGTGTAGCACCTAATCAAATTGACTTGATTGTGATAAATACAAATAAATTGATTTCTGTTCGGCCGACCGTTATGGATGAGATATATGAAATAAGTAGGGATGCTAATGTCTTAAACCCAGATGGATTGCATAGTTTCCTCTCTGCAGCATCAAAGGAGTTGACTAAGGCCGGATGGAAGTTTGAGTTAGATATATTGAAAAGAAGGCTAAATGAGGGAAGTCAAGTTGAGTTTTCTAGAAATGTGCCTATGAATGAAGGTAATAATAAAGAGGTTGACCTTCTGGATTATACTCGAAGTGAACTTGTTGAGATGAAGGCTTATATAAGTGGGAACAAAATTACTCTTGGGAAAAAGATTGCTGAGGAGCCCGGTATGCAAATTGGCAACATTGACAACAGTATAAAGAGTCAATTTTCTGATCATGTTGGGCAGATTAGGATTGAACCAGTAGCAAATAGTGAGTGGTACTCTGCTAGTAAAGATACGCTAATCTCTAATTTAAAGTGGATTAGAAGTGATTTTCCAACTGTTAAGCCGCACATGGATAATATGACCAAGGTAGTTATCGAGAATGGAACTGGTATTCACACTATTGAGCGAGACTTGTGGCAATGAATCAAAGAAATTCTTGGACAACATTTGATAATGACGTTCTTGCTGATTTTTCTATTAACTTCAGTGCTGGAATTTCTATAGGTGAAATTTTTGATATTGTAGAATCTATTTTGATGCTGACAGAAAAGTATCAGATTTGTATTATAGATGTTGATGGCAAACCCAATGATTACATGGATTATTTGAAGTTTACTTGGGATAGCTTTGACTTTGTTTTCCCTTTCTACTTGCCTGGCTATAGAGTTTATTCTGGTGATTTTAAGTATCCGTTTACAAAAGTATCGATGTATGAGCAAGGGGAGATAGTACATAGATACGTTTCGGAAATGTGTAATAGTGGTGGTGATGCCAGTTACATAACGTGTAAAAAGGAGTTAGGCCGCGGGATGTTTGAGTATCATAATTATTTTTCAGCCTGCCCAGAAATGGTTCCACCTATCACATTGAGTATGTCAAAATTCTCAAAGGGTAAAACAAGAAATGCTCCGTGGAGTCTGATTGGCGCGGTACGCTCAGATATATGGCTTGAGAAGGTATCTCCACATGAGATTCATGGTGATGATCATGGTATGTCTATAAATGATATGTGTAATAACAGAGAACTGGCGAGATATAATGCTCCAAGATTAAAGGGGTTCTTGCGGGAATTAAAAGATTTATCCAGTAAAAATAATGGGGAGTGGTTTTTTGAAAGTGAATTTGAAGGTGCAAATGTTCTTATGAGTTGAGTTTAAAGGTTTTCCTGGGGAAGTGTTGGTTGAGCCTGGTGAGTAATTCCATGTTAACTACAACACTTCCTTTAATTCAGGCTAAATTTGCCACATTCTCCTGAAGGGGAGGGGTTTGCTAATTTTGATGAAGGTGTCTAACCCTAAAAGTAAAGCCAAAGATAAATCCCATGATTCAAACTAATGATTGTATTATTAAACACAAGGCCGGATTACTAAATCTGGCATAGGAACTCTAGTATATCTATATTCAAAGCTTGTAAGATGGTTGGTGTATCGGGCAAAACCCTTTGGGATCTTATCCTCCAATCCTGTCTCAACCCAATTAATCTTGAGTTTGTTTTCTAATTTTGACTGGGCCCCTACCTATGTAAAGGCGGGCAAAAGGCATACAAACAAAGTTATCATATGCTCTCATATGTAAAATTTCTTGCTTGATTTTGGTGTTAATTTATTCAATATACTTTAAGCTCTTAGTTTTTATAGGTTTTAAGAGTGAAGCCTTAGTTCGAGATGTATTCCTAAGGGCAGTATACCCAAACCCTGTACTGAGTGCGCTTGAGCTTAAACGTGATGGGTTCAACGATGAAAGGTTAATTTATGTGGAATTTGGTCAGTCTGTCTGGGTTGAAAGAAAGCACTAAAAAACAATTACCTGTTCAGGGACTCTTTAAAAAGGGCGGAAAGTCACCCATTTGAATCAATCTGTTGCTTTAGCATTACGCGCTATTCATTCGAAACTCGTATGGAGATAAGTTCAGGCCTTGAATTAAAGTGCTCGTCCTCAATATCTAAATTTACGGGTTTTTAGCCATTTGGGCACCTATGCTAATGACAATGTTTCATTATTTAAGTTATTTTTATTAAGTCGAATAGCTATACTTGTTGTCCATTCACAGTGGGGGGCTATACAGCTATGGGTAATAACCCAACTGAATCCAATTGCCAGTCCGGTCAGTTCCGTCAAATTAATGTTAAGTTTATTATCATTATCGGATGTGGCCTCTGCGTATGTTAAGGTGGGTAATATGCAGGTGAATACTATTTATAGTTTTTTCATCTTTTATCTTGAACGCGATCGAGAACTGCGAAGGGAGAGGGGCATGCCAGATAACTTTACTTTTAAAGTGGTTGCTATTTCTGAATTTAATAAAAAGTTCTAGAAAGAATATTTTCTAGGTAATACCTTAGCCTTAAAGATCTTTTCTATCCCTCGATCATAGCCTGGATTAACAACACTACCGTGATTCTCGTTATCAAATACACGTTGTCTTAAGGTAAGGCTATTGTAGTTACGGGATTTCAGTCTTTTTACTAGTTGAGAGAAGTCTTTTACTGCACAAACTGAGTCGATTTCACTACAAGTCTCCTCACCACCAATAAATAAATACACACTTTTTCCTAAATCGGCATTGCGTTCTGCATAGGCCAATTCACTATCTAAAATTTGCTTATCGGCCCACCAAATACTGGGGCTTCCAATGACATATCGGTCAAAGCTATTGGTGTGGTTAAAAAGTGCATGGAGAGCCAGAAGCCCACCCAGGGAATGGCCCACTAGGGTTTCGTCTTCTTCGTTACCTTTAAAATTATTATTGATAAAGGGTTTGAGTTCCTCTTCGATAAACTCAAGAAAGTGATCTGCGCCGCCACCTAGTTCAGCACCTTTGATCACACCAGGTACGGGGGTGAAATCCATTACTCGCTGGGCGAAATTCGGGCTGTCAAAAGCGTGGGAGATACCTACCAGAATTACAGGGGGCATTTTGACATTGCCAAACTCATCGGGAACCTGTTCCTGAAGAAGGTTAGGGGCTGTCATAGGGAAATGCAGAAAGCCATCGGTCATATAAATGACAGGATAGCGTTCGGTGTTTTCCGGGGTGTACGAGAGAGGCAGCATTATGTCAATAACGTACTCACGCTCTAGTAAATCAGAGTAAAAGTTGTATGACAGTATCCCTGGGCGGGTGAAAGTTGTGGGTTCGGCACTGCCGGCCACTGCCAGCTGGCAACAGGCACTAAGAATACCTATCACTAATAATCTAATTATTTTCATTGCTATCCCTGAGGGGCGCTGAAACTTACCTGTTATCGCCCTGCTTACTAGAGGTATCTATATGGAAGCCTAACAGATAGATAAAGGGAATCGCTAGCTGGGGAGGGGGTTACTGCCGCAGGAATCACTCTGCATAGCAAGTTTTTGCTCAAGAATTGGTCGTGATCACAGAAATAGGGATATTGCGCGTGGGAACCACGTCCACTGAAAAGAGGATGGCAGGAAGGGGATGTCCCCTCCCTGGTTCAGGCAATGACGTTTTTAGTGTTGTATAGGTGCTGGGCCATCCGTAGGGAGCCGACTTCACCGGATCTTCCCACTAGTTTTGGTGCAACGATATACCGTTCAATATTACTTTCTGAGACTTGGGGAAAGTAACCACCGGCTAAGGCTAGGAATTTTTGTCTTACACGGTTGAATAGGTGCGACTGTATCATCACTCCACCCCCCAGTATGATCCGCTGTGGTGAGTAGCAGCTGGTAAGGTTGACACACATGGTGGCCAGATACTCCGCCTCCAGGTCCCAGGCCGGATGATGTTGTTCGAGGTGTTGGCCACGCAGTCCCCAACGCTCCTCTATCGCAGGACCTGAGGCCAGTCCTTCAAGGCAGTTGTTATGAAATGGGCAGTTGCCTTTAAAAGAATCCTTTTGGCTGTCTCTAGGCATCAACATATGCCCAATTTCCGGGTGCATAGATCCATTGATCAGCTGCCCGTCGATCATAATGCCGGCGCCGATGCCGGTACCGATGGTGACGTAGACAAAGTTCTTTACATCTGTAGCGGCGCCGCAGAGGTGCTCTCCAAGGGCGGCGCCATTAACATCTGTATCGAAAGCAACTGGTACCGACAGGGCTTGGCTGAAGTAGCCAGCCATATTGGTATTGGACCAGCCAGCTTTAGGTGTTTGGGTGATATAGCCATAGTAGGCGGATTCTGGGTCCAGGTTTACCGGGCCAAAGCTGGCTATGCCCAGCGCAGAAACAGTGCCGTGGCGCTGACTGCTTTCGTGAAAAAACTGAGCGACCTTGGATAGCGTATGTTCTGGGTCGGTGGTTGGGAAGCTGGCTCGCTCACGGATGTCATTAATCCCAGCGGCTACCACACAGTTAAATTTGGTACCACCGGCTTCAATTCCGCCGAGCAAGGTATCTACCGCATTGCCTTGCATTTCCATCCTAATCCGCTCCCCGGGTTACATAAGTTATTCGTATTATCAGTTGATGGTTGCTGAACTTACACCACTGATAGTTTATAGCTGGTTATATTGTTTCTGAAAGAAAAAAACCGAGCGCCGGTGGGGGCCAGACGCTCGGGGTTTGCAAAGCTATGGGCAGAACTGCAAACCACTTACTAGAGTAGGGAAGAACAACGATCAAAAAGCGTAATTGAAACTGACGCTGGTGGAGCGGCCACTGATAGCCCGTCCGCGTACTATGTCTCCAACTTCTGCGTAAGACTCTTCAACTTCGGTAACAACAAATTCATCGGTGAGGTTGTTTATATTAAAGGAAACGGTAAGGTCTTCTGTCAGGTAATAAGAACCAAACAGATTGACCAGGACATAACCTTCCTGTTTCAACTGGTTGGAGTCAGAAACAAAATATTCTGTAGACCCTTGGAGGCTTGCACCAAATGTAAAGTCATCACCAAAGTTATATTGCGGTGTAATCGTGTAAATGAAATCAGCTTGACGGCGCGGCGTATTTCCTACGACAGAACTGTCGTTGGCATCTTTTGAAATTTCGGCGTCGGTCCAGGTGAGGTTTCCATTTACGGAAAAGTCTCCATAACTGTAGGCTGCTTCCAGCTCGATTCCTTGGGCTTCATACTCGCGTACAAACGTTAAGCCGCTAGTGATTTCTGCATTGGTCTCTTCAGTGACCGTATTGAAGTAAGTTGCAAAGAAATCCAGATCGCCGGTTGAGAGTTTGTATCCAATTTCCAGCTGGTCCACAGAGTCGAAACCATCGGTGGTGTCAGTTAGGCTTCCGTCACTGTTGAGGGCGCCACTAATTTGTAGAAGCCGATCGGCAATTGCTCGACCGCCCTCGCTGTAGCGGGCAAAAATAGCCATGCTGTCGTTGAGAATATAATTCCCACCGAGAGAGAAAGAGGTGTTGTCTGCATCGTAGTCAACGAGCTGGGTGGATCCATTGGCCATTGTGATGACGCCGCCGGTGAATCCAAAGGCATCGGAAGCGCTAGCACTTTCCACGTCGCTGATAATACCATCACCATTCAGATCGTAGTCTGTATCACCACCGCAGCAGCTGGAAACCAGGGAGCCTTTGGCATTGACCATATCGTGGCGGGCACTGACATCAAAGGTAAAGTTGCCGATGTCGATCGCCACATTCATATAGGGTGCATAAGTTTCATATTCCAGGTCCCAGGCCCAGGAAAGAAAGCTTGCAGACCAGACCCCATCATCTACCAGTACATCTCCGTTTGCATT
Source organism: Microbulbifer maximicatervae (SeqCode) (assembly GCF_052467325.1). Classification (NCBI taxonomy): domain Bacteria; kingdom Pseudomonadati; phylum Pseudomonadota; class Gammaproteobacteria; order Cellvibrionales; family Microbulbiferaceae; genus Microbulbifer; species Microbulbifer maximicatervae (SeqCode). The sequence goes on along the minus strand of NZ_CP174310.1, from coordinate 2,169,848 downwards.
GGCAGTTATGGTGAGGTTTTCAGAATTGCTGCCGTCAACAGTTTGAATTAGGGCATTCCAACTGTTCCAGCTGGTTTTGATATTTTGGTTGGAGTAATAGAATCCACCGGAAACAACAATATTATCGCCAATTAATTTATCGACTTTAAAGTCGTTAACTATCAGACCCAAATCGTGTATTTCTGTATCAAAGAGCAGGTCGACATAGGCGAGGCCTTCGGCTTCTTCACCATTGGCATAAGTCACCGTTGTGCCGGCGCTACAGTCTATGGCCTCTCCGTTACTGCCTACGGCATTTGCACAAATGGTATCAGCCATATCCTGTGTGGATTGTGGTCCGTAATCGCCGAAAGTATCGGTAAAGGGGGAAATAAAGCTGCCGCTAACATCAGAAATTCTAAATTTGTCGGTAACAGTCCAGCCATCATTAAATTCGAATTTGGTTTCAAAGCCATAGGCTTCCACCAGTGATTCGATACCGTCGGATAAGTCGCGGGTTACCGGATTGCCGTAGGCATCAAAAGTGGAAATGTATCGATAATTATCGGAATGCAGGGTTTGGCTGCTGGCATCGAAGTTGGCAACCGTGCCGAATTCACCATCGCCTTTATAGGTTACAGGGCCAGGAAGATAAGTTGTTACCCGGTCATCGAGATGTTTGTAATAGAGGCGGACATAACCGTTATCAAATTCTTTGGTGAGGTTGGCCTTGAGTTGGCCGCCGGAATCCCCATCAAAGCCGGTCTCGCGGATGCCTTCCCCCTCTCTTAAAAATCCGCCGACATAGAATCGCAAAGAATCATTCAAGTGGTGGCCATAGCCAAAGTCCAGGCGGGATTCATCGTAGTCCGCACCAAACGAAAGTCCTACATTACCACCTTCTTCTTCGCCGGTATTGCTGATCATATTGATCACACCGCCAGGGGAATTGCTGGCAAAGGTGGAGGCAGAGCCGCCGCGTACGCTTTCTATACGTGCGAGAGAGGAGTCGGTGCGAACAAAGTTGTCAGTGTTACCGAAATTAATATCGCCGTATTCTAATACAGGCAATCCGTCTTCCTGGATTTGCATATATTTGGAGCCGCCAGTTGCCAGGGGAATACCTCTAACGGTGATATTTGCATTGCCGCCGCCACCGGAGGATTCCGCCCGAATACCGGGTAAGCTGCGGAACAGCTCTGCGGTAGAGCGCGGGGCGTACTTCGCCATTTCCTCAGTGTCCAGTGCGCTAACGGATACGCTGGATTCCATCTTGGTAACCGGTCGGGCGGTTGCGGTAACCATCACCTCTTCAATTTCCGGCATTTCCACAGCTGTTGCCGGTACCGCAACGCTGGAGGCCATGGCAACTGCCAGGGCTATGGAGTGTGGTTTAAAGTGTTTCTGTGTCTCTGAACCTGCTTGGAAGCCCTCTGCAATCACGGCGCTCTCCTCAATCATCTCTTATGGTTATTAGATTTTTCACGGCCCGTTCTCTGCGGGCTCGAGACTCTCTTCCTGTTACCGCATGGGTGGGACCTCTCCCCGCGAACACATTTATTAAATCACTGTGATTTAATAAAGGCAATACGAAAATTTGCGGAATTTATGCATTGGAATTAGCAAATAAATAAGTAGACCAAAGAGAAGTAGTGATTTTTGCGGTATCTATCTTTGCTTTTGGTGACAGCGCTGCTTGTCTTTCTAAGTAACACTGGTTGCGGGAGAAGGGGATACGGGGCAGTAGATGCTTCCGGTGAGCATCTACCTAAGGATTTTTTTGCGATTCCTGCCTACTAGTCTTTGGCCAATTCCAGTTGTCCATCGTCCATAAACTCGATGCGTTTGGGGTCGCAGATACCGCCGATAAAGTTGCCCTCGGCATCGTCCCGATTAAAAGCCAGCAGATACCAATGTTGGTCCGGCCCCTGAATGATCCGGCCAGAATAGAGTGATCCCTGCTGGTCTGCGCCGATAAAGCCATCTCCAAGTACTTCGTATGGGCCATTCAAATCATCGGCGACAAAATATTTTGTGCCAGTCAGTGGTGTACCCTGCATGGATTGTCGATGGGCAGCGCTGTGGAACTTTGTCGATACTGAGCAGAATAAGTAGTAGCGGCCATGGATATATTCAATTTGCGGTACTTCCATTTCACCATACCAGCCGGGAGCCAGTACAGGTTGCCCCACTTTCCAGTGAATTAAGTCTGTTGAACAGGCATAGCCAACTGCGCCACGCCCATCAGGGCTGCCCTGGTTACAGCGCGCAGTGAGATACATATGGTAGAGATTCTGCGAGGGGTCTTTAACGATCCATGGGTCACGCCAGGATGCATCGTGCCAATATTCAAGGTTCAGGCCATCGTAGAAATTGGGATCTAATTCCACCAGGGGGTTGTTGGGGTGTTTTTCCCAGTGTAATAAGTCCTTGGAGGTTGCCAGGCAGACCCGCTGAATCAGGCCTTTCTCCGAATATTTAGTACCGGTATAAAACATATACCAGGTATCGCCTTCTCTGTGTACACAGCCGGTCCAGGTAGTGTAAGAGTCTGCAGCTTCCTCGTTGGCGGTTGCAGTTCGAGGTGAGGGTTTTAATGCATCCTGGAGTGTTGTCCAATGAATAAGGTCCGTAGAAACGGCATGACCGACAGATACATTCCAATGGCGCAGCTCAGGATCGCCCAGTGATTTATCGGCTTGAAGGTAAAATACATGGTACTGGTCGCCGTCCTGCGCGAACCAAAAATCCCATACCCATTTATTATCGAGATTAAATGCCATGATATTTACCTCATTAGTGCTGATTGGAAATTTGCCGGTGAGTTATTGCTTTGATTATTCTTAAGGAGCCCAGAGTTATTTTTATGCTTTTCTGGGGTTCCAATTAAGGCGCAATCAGGTAGATATTCTTCCTGGTATGCCGCCCTTTAATAGAACTGTTTTATCCGGTGCAAAAATTGAGTAAAAAGGCAAAATCGCACCGCCTGTGGCGATGGCATCGACTCCAATTTTTCCACTGACAATTTTGGGCGCAAATACGCCTGAAGGCGCCACCTGCTTTATCCTGCGAGAAATCATTTCGACCAGTTCGTCTAATAAAAAGCGGGGTAAATGCGCATCGACAATAATAGCCTCCAGGTCCAGTACGCTGTTTGCCGATAGAAATGCATAAACCAGCGCATCTGCACAGTCGTCCAGCCACTCCTGGATCTGAGGGCGGGCCTGGTCCATTACCGTTTCAAGTTCGGAAGTGCTGGTAATTTCGATGCCGCACTCTCGTAAATGTCTGCGCAGCCCAAATAGTGAAGCGCGATTGAGGAGTAGCTCAAATGCCCCTTGATTTTCAGGGGTACTGCTAAGTTTTGAGGGGGGCACTGGCAGGGAAGCCAGATTGCCCGCATTGCCATGGACGCCGGTTTCCAGGCTGCCATTTAATACCAGGCCTCCACCGATAAAGGTCCCGATATAAACGTAGAGAAAATTGGATATGTCCTGGCCATTGCCAAACTGCAATTCGGCAACAGCAGCAGCGGAACAGTCGTTCTCGAAGAAGACCGGCAGATGTGTGCGCTGAGCAACTTCTTCAGCAAAATTAATTTCTTTCCACTGGGCCGCTAGTTCCTCGCTCATATTGAGCTCTTCAGTCCAGGCGCCGATAAACCAGGGCATAGCGATACCAACGCCCACTAGTTTCCCTCTGTCTTTAGCGGGTAGGGTATCAGTAAGTGCCTGGAGGCCCGATTCAATTTTTGCCAATAAAAATTCGGGCTCCGGGAATTCAAACTCGTGGCAAATCTTCTTTAGTACTGTGCCACCAAAATCCATTAGTAGCAGCTCGATATTGCGCCGTCCCACCTTGATACCGACAGAGTAAGCACCAGTAGGGTTAATAACGTACATAATCGAGGGTTGGCCTTTGCCGCCCAGTCGGCGCCCCTCTCGCATTACCAGCCCTGCGCTTTCCAAATCATCGACAATCCGGGTAACCGCCTGAGCGGTGAGGTCAGTTTGGCGCGCTAGGTCGGACTTGGAGGCTGCGCCAGTTTTCCGCAGGGTCGTAAGCACCACTCGCTCGTTATAACGGCGTAAACCACTGGAATTGCTACCTTTACCCATCCGTGCCCCCTGAGATGAAACGTAATCTGATCCGGCCACCGATTGTCCGGTTCTATTGTTAAAAGTGTAACTTTAAAGCCTTTGCTTAGTCTATTGGCTTCGTTGGTACTAAGATCTGAGTTTAGCTAACTTACTGATTAATATGAGTTTTTTTGTTTTTTGGGACTTGTCTTTACTTAATTAAACCACTGTGATTTAATTTTTAACCAAGTTCAAGCAAATCATTCTAAAAATACGCTGCTAGCAGTGAACGAGGAAGTTATGCCGGTCGATTTTGGTCTCCACCCAGTCGATGCGACCATTTTGGTCGTCTATTTCGTTTTCACCATCGCCCTTGGGCTCTTCCTAAGTCGCCGCCACGATACTGCAGAGGACTACTTCCTCGCTGGGAGAAAAATGGTATGGCCCTTGATTGGCTTATCCCTGTTCGCTTCCAATATATCGAGTACCACTTTGATCGGCTTGGCCGGAGATGCTTACAGCACTGGCATAGCGGTCTTCAACTATGAGTGGATGGCGGCGGTTATCCTGGTTTTCTTTGCCGTTTTCTATCTGCCGACAATTCTTCGCTCGCGCATTTACACGATGCCGGAAATGCTTGAGCGTCGCTTTAACAGTACCGCGCGCACTTATTTTTCGGGATTGACTATTTTCCTGAATATTGTGGTTGATACTGCAGGTAGCCTCTATGCAGGGGCCCTGGTAATGAAATTGATATTTCCTGAATTACCAATCTGGACCACGATTTCAATTTTGGCGGTGATCGCGGGTATCTACACCATCTGTGGAGGTTTGGCGGCCGTTATTTATACCGACACCATTCAGGCGCTGCTGCTGATATTTGGTTCAATCCTGATCAGTATTTTTGCCCTGGATCGCGCAGGAGGTTGGGAAAATGTTGTATCCCAGGTCTCGGCGGAACAATTGAGTCTGATACGGCCCATTGGTGATTCGAGCGTACCCTGGTTGGGGCTAATTACGGGAGTCACTTTGCTGGGCTTTTATTTCTGGTGTACTAACCAATTTATGGTGCAAAGGGTACTCAGTGCAAAAGATGTTAATCACGGCCGCTGGGGAGCCTTATTTGCCGGTCTGCTCAAACTTCCCGTGCTGTTTATCATGGTTCTGCCTGGCACTATGGCGATTGTTATTTTCCCCGAGCTAGAGCGCGCAGATATGGTTTATCCCACTCTGTTATTTGAGCTGTTGCCTGTTGGTATCCTGGGGCTAGTGTTGGCAGGTTTTGTTGCTGCACTAATGTCGCAAATTGATTCCACGCTTAATTCAGCTTCCACGCTGGTGACCATGGACTTTGTGCGGAAGTTTTTTCCGGGCCTAAACCAGCACCAGTTAATGCGTGTAGGTCAGCTGGTCACCTTTATCTTTATGATACTTGCCGTACTTTGGGCACCACAAATCGAAAGTTTTGGTTCCTTATTCCAGTATCTGCAGAAGGTGCTTTCCTATGCAGTTCCCCCTGTACTGGCACTTTTCCTGATCGGATTCTTTTGGCGTGGTGCTAACTCCAAGGGAGCCATAGCTACTTTGCTGTTAGGCGCCTTGGGCGGTGTTGGCCTCTTTTTTGTCAATGAAGTCTTCGACTGGACAAACTTACATTTCCTCTATATTGCTCCAATTTTATTTGTCTTCTGTTCACTGGTATTGGTGATTGCCAGCCTGCTTTATCCAACTGAGATTAGCGAAGAAGCCAAGTCTTTCACTTGGTCTAAAAGCGATTTTGACACTGAGACCGTATCCCTAAAAGCACAGCCATTATGGCAGAACTATCGAGTTCTATCTGTGCTACTGCTTGTCGCTACTGCGTTGGTGGTGGGCTCGTTCTGGTAGCGCGAAGTCAGATTACTTCTATTTTTCACCCCACAGGATGGAAAACTTAAACAATAAAGGCAATACAGGAGGGCTGGACACGGACGAAGTTGACAAAAGGTTGTACTCAGATAGTTGTATCCGTTTAAAAGAATAATCTTATAAAGAAGGTGTTGACTATGAAGTATTTCGTCACAGCGATGTTAGGTTTATTGGCTTCTGTGCAGATTAGTGCAACAGAAAATATTTTGGATCAGTACTTCAATACATCAGATAATGGTGGGACCCTAAGGTACGATACAATATTTCAGTATGGTAAGAGTGGGAATGGTAGCGATTTCGATATGTGCGATAGCTATGTCACCACTCGAATCCCTGGAGACAAGATCACCGCTATAACCAGTTTTAGTGGTGATGAGAGAATTAAAGGTTTAAAGCTCGAATACTTATATGCAGGAGATGAGGAGGTTGGTAAAACTACTATCTCCGGGTATCGAAAGTTGCTTGGTGCTACCGAATATATTCAGGGTTGGCGCTTCTATAAAAAGCGCGATGGCAATATTTCCAGGATTCGAGTCTACTTGAAGGACATGCTGATAACTCAACCCGTGATATTACCTTTGGAGGTAATAATGGCTGGTATAAGTGGGAGGAATACCATCTAAGTATTGGAACCCGGTCAGTAGTTGGATTTGCTGGTACTGCGAGTGATAGTAAAGTTTGGAGTATTTACCCTTGCATTGCGGATCGTTTGGAATTGGTGGAATCTGGCGTAGAGATTCACTGGGATCAGATTGTGGAAACCCCCAACAATACCAGGACATTCTTTGGTGAGAGATTACTTGAGAACTCTGGCAGTATTGCCCAAAACGACAGTACAGAAGTCTGGTATACCGACGGGAAGAGTGAAACAGATACCTGGACTAATACTATGGGTATTTCGGTTACTGCTGGAGTTAGCTTGACCGAGGGTTACAAGGTCGGTGTTCCCGGCACTGTTGAAAATAGTGGCTCCATTACATTCAGTTTTTCTGAGACTTTTAGTGTTTCAACGACCGTTGGGGAAACATCGACCAAAAGCAACCAGGAAACTGTTAAAGATGCCATGCCATCTAATGTACCCGCCTATGGATTGATGATGGCGCGGATGATGGTGGAAAATAGCGAGGTTGAAGTTCCCTATACCACAAGGGTCATGAATCCCCATAATGGTGATGAGTTCGAGTTGTCAGGAGTTATCAAAGGTTCCAGCTATTCCAATGCGCGGAAGCGCTGGGATGAAGTAGGGCGGGCCTATCCGACTCGTTATGAGATATACCAGAGTTATGCTTGGGTGGTCGAGTACTATGGGTTGGAAAATGCAAGTTTGATAGATGATCCGGATATTTTCTAGATTGACATTGGTAAGAATTGACTGGCTCAAATTATAAAGAGTCAGTCAATCATATGAGATTTGGCTATTCATCCTGAAACCTGATTGAGCCTAAACGAATCCTGTCATCTTCGCATCCATAATAACTGAACCTAACAGTTTTTTGGGACATATAAGCGGAAAGTAGAAAAGACACCTTGGTGTTGTATATGGCAGAGTCGTCATTAATAAGAAAAAAGGTGCTTTTACTCAAGCAGCTCACCTCTGTCTCTGGATTGACAAATCCTCTAAGTCTGACATCTACACCATTTGAGTGTACTTTCAAGTAATATATTTGCGCCTTCTCTGTCCAAGCGGCTTCACTGATAAGTGGCAGTGTAAATGGGATACTCAAAAGTAAATATTTTAGAGACTTCATCCTTGATTCCTTGCCCATTCATAAATGGTAATTAAACCCTTGCTCTCCGTGTTGGTTAACTACATCTTGTAAAACTATAGCAAATAAAGTCGCTTGAATAGGTGGCGCTCTGCGTCGTAAAGTGCTTTTCGAAGTAAGTATAAACGCCCATTCTGGCATAAAAATTATGCTTCCAGTTTGGGCGTGAATAAATTGAGGTCAAATGAGGGATATCACGCAGTAGTAGCTTCTGGCAATTTCAGGTCACTCTTTTGAGCAGTGGCAGATATTTGAGTGCTAAATAGCTTCCGTGATAGCAAGGCAGACATAAATGCCAAGACAAATAAGGCGCTAAACACCATTCCGCCGGTAATAACCGTAGCTAGACCGCGATAGATCGCTGCGCTACTTCCGGGGTTAAGCACTAAAGGGATATTGCCAAAGATACAGGTAATTGTCGTAAGCATAATGGGGCGGACACGCAAGTTGGCAGCCATATATATCGCCTCTAATTGATTGGCACCGTTTTGCAATGATTTATGAAATTGGTTGGCTAGTAGTATTGCATTATTAACTACCAATCCCATTAAGATCACAAATCCTATCATGGTTATTACATCCAAACTTTGCGGAGTAAATAGATTTAAAACTTGTAAGCTAAGCATTCCGCCTGCGAATGATAAGGGTACAGCACAGAGTACTGCTGCTGCTAACTTTGCGGACCTTTGGGCGAAATACATTAATAAGGCCAATACTGCGATAGCTGCTGCAAAAATCTTTAGAAACTCACTGAGGAACAGGTTGAGTTCATTGGCGCTACCTCTAAACTGTGTATGAAGATCATTGTAGGAACTTTCTGATAAAAACTCTTTCACAGATTGATCAACATCCTCGACAAAAGACTTCATAGCAACGCCTTCGGGAGGAGTTAAGTTTATTGATGCACTCACTTCCTGGCCGACACGAAGTATACTGGCTGGCGCTTGAGTGATTTTGGCGTCGGTCAATTCACGTAGAGGAATAAAACCGTGATTGTTAATCAGTATTTCTGTATTTAGGAGTATCTCAAGATTTTGCGGTTCTCTTGCTTTAAAGTAAAAAGGAAGAGTATTGGTCCCCGTATAGAAGTGGCCAATATATATTCCATCGGTTAAAGCCATCAGGTGATGATTTAATTCCGATATCGTAATACCTAAACGAGCTAATTGTACTAGCTTGGGTTGAAATTCAATACGAACCGCTCTATTTTGAAGTGCGCTTCCTTCTTGAATTTGCGCGTCTGGAAACTCTAAGCGTAAATGGCCCATCAGCTCACTCCCTGCCATCTGTAGTCGAGATAGCTCTGCCCCTTTGATATCTAACTGGCTAATACGGTTATCGGGTAGGGCAAACCTTAGTAAACCACCTTGTCTGAAATGTATTCGAGTCCCAATTAGTCCAAAGAGAGCTTTTTCATTTAGCCAACTCTTTAGCTCTTCAAAATCCCAGTCCCCTTTTGTGTATAGATAGAGATTGCAATTATTTGGGTTGCAAATTATTCCATAGGTTGAAACTTGGTTCTCTATTTCTTCTCTATTGGCTGTGACTCTATTTACGACCCGTTCCCCAATTTCATTTCTTATGGTCTCTGTGGATAAAGGACTTTCAAAGTTGATATAAACAGAGAGCATATTTTGTTTAGGGTCTGGGAGGACATCAATGTCAGGGCTAGAAATGAAAGTGGCAATGAGTGCGACGGGTAATCCTAACAAAATCATAGTGGAAGCGAGCTTAGGATTGCTTGCAGAACGGATAGAAAGCTTCACCCACCATTCAAGCACCTTATTGATTTTGATACTACTGGATCCCTCCTCAGAAATTGCTGCTTTTCCAAGTAAGTGTCTGGCCAATGAGGGTAGTATTAGTAGAGCAAACAATAGTGATGCTAATAATGCGCTTGAAATTGTGAATGCCAGGTCTTGAAAAAGCTGCCCTGTTGCTGATTGCATAGCAATAATGGGCAGGAATACGATAACACTGGATATTGTAGATGAAAATAATGAGCCCGAAACTTCTTTGGTTCCCCGCGTGATACTTTCCTGAATATTTATACCCTGCTTGCGCAGTCTTTGAATGTTTTCTACGACAATAATTGCTGCATCGACCATTAGCCCGATAGAAAGTGCAATCCCTGCAAGTGAAACAACGTTCATACTTCTATTTCCAAGATACATTCCCAGAACTACCAGAGAGATACAAATGGGAATGCTTAGAAATATCAGGGTTAGAGTTCTGGGGTTACGTAAAAACCAATAAATAACCAGGCAGGCGAGTAGTGATCCCAGCAAGAGGCTTCCGTATACCAGACTGAGGGAATTCCGAATACCCGTGGAGTCATCCCGGCTTATGGCGAGCTTCATCCCCAATCGATTTAACTCTCCGTCATTTAATTCTTCTATTGTTGATTTGAGCTGGGCGATGGTTTCTAGAACATTGACATTTTCGGTAGGGCGTAGATAGAAGTATAGAGATCTATTGCCTTCAAGGGCAAAGTATAACCAATCTGAAGCTACACGCTCTTTTACCGAAGCAATATCCGAGAGTTGAATGATTTGGCTTTCTCGTGTTGCGATAGGTAACGTTGAGAGTTCCTCTAGTGGGATCTGACCCTTGAAATGAAGGGCATAATCTTTTGACCCAATTTTTAGATTTCCTCCCGAGCGATCCGTTAAGTTGTTTAGATTTTCGGTTATCTCACCAATGGTTAAAGAGTACCGAGTCATCTTTTCCGGGTCGAACTCAATATCGACCCGTTGGGCAGTGGGTGTGCCGGCTTCTTCAATGGACTGTACACCAGGAACTTTACTAAAGGCTGGCTTAACATGATTTATAAACGCGTCGATTAATTGAAGTTCGCTAGCCGGTTTCTCAGAATATAGGAAAAAGGATCCAAGCGTAGCCCCTGCGCCATTTGCAAAATTGAATACATCCGGTGTGCGAACTTGTGTTGGCCAATTGGGTACTTGGTTGATTTTGGAGAGGACCTCAATATACATTTGCTCCATATTTGCTTCCGAATGGAAGTCAATTACGGTCCAGGCCCAGCTACTATTAACATTGGTTTGCAATTCTTTTAGGTGGCTTAGGCTGGAGAGCTCCTGTTCTAGCGGAGCAATTAGTATTTGTTCTATTTCTTCTGCGGTCTTTCCAGGCCAGGAGGTTGCGAGTGCAATTTGTGGGCGGTTAATAGATGGAAGTAGGGCATTTGGCAAATTTAGTCCAGCTATAATACCTGCAATAACTAGTGCGAAACTGCAGCTTAAAACTATTGAGCTATATTTTTCAATGGAGTTCACGTGGCTGTCCTCCTGGTTGGAGAGACAGCTTGATTGGGCTCCAACCCTTCGTGGCCTTTCACCACCAATAGATCTCCTGGTTTGATCGTTGAACGTACAATAAAGTGATTTTGAAGAGTATCTATTATTTGTATGTCTTTACTAACAATTCTTTTATCGCTATTCACAGCCCAAACTTTATATTGGTGGCCTTCGAGTAGTACTGCATCACTTGGAATCTTGGTGATAAGCTCTTGTTGGCTCATGCTCGAGAGAGAAGTCAATACTGTCATCTCAAAACGCTGTCCAACCAATAAGGACTGAAATTTCTCTCTACTCGCTTCAAAATAGAGGTTTAGGTTCTGTGTTTCCGGGTGAACTGTATAGCTGATATTTCTAAGCGCAATATCTTGTCCTTCCAGCTTAAAACTGCTATTTCGCTCTATGTCATTTTTATCTAAATGCTCTTCAGGGATGCTGCATTCAACTTGGGCCGTCGTAATGGGAAGCAGCTGCATGATTTTTTGTCCCGGATTAAGTCGTTCCCCAGGGTTGGCTTCTATACTTAATACCTGGCTATCGGCTTGTGCAAAATGCTTCAGTTTTTTTAATCGGTACTCAGCTATTTTTAGCTGTTCCTCAAGTCTTTGCTTGGTTAATCTGTGGGTATCTACATCTAGTTTAAGATTGTTTAGGTGCGATGGGGATACCATATCGGATACTCGAAGCTTTACTAGTCGGCCCAGCTCTTCTTCGGCGTAATTAAGGTGGATTTTTGTAGTCTCTATATCTGTGCGGATTATTTCAATTTCTTGATTCAGGTAAAAGTCATCTTGCTTTGCCGCCAGTTCGCCTGCTCTGATAATGGAACCTGTTGGTTTTACGTGTGTAAGCTCTGCCTCAGCGTGGCTTGATATTTGGTGTAAAGGGGGCATAGCCACTGAACAATAGATATTTGTACTAATAAATTGATTCCAGGAGTCTACCGGTTCAACTAGAACAGGAATTCTATCCATGGCAAATAGTTTTGAGCTAGACAAAAGTATTGTTAGGGAGAGTTTAATAGTAACCATATATTTAGAAATGATATTTTTCATCCTAAGGCCCTGAATAAAATTATTTTCATATCTCAAGGTGTTGCGCAATTTTCCGGTTAGAATATATGCGATCCGTTGCTGCCTGAAAGCCTATGTCTGCCATTAAGATATATTTGAGATGCTTTATACACAATTCGTGTTCGATAATATGAGAATCAGAAGGGATGAATGGTTTTCTTTAAATTAAGTGGTTGAATCAGAACGATTAGTTTCAATTTAGGAGATGTATATTTTTAATATTGATTTAGGTTTGCTGGGGTTATATTGAAGGTATGATTTGAGGTTTTGATAGCTTAATTGCACATTGGTTCCAATTGGGGGGGTGGTGTCCACTTCGGATATTGTTACAATTGCTGGCTTTACATTGAGGAGATTTGATTATGGGTTTTAAGAATATTTGGATGGTGGGTGGTCTACTTCCAGTATTGCTGTTTTCTTCTGCGAACTCTGCATCAAGTAGTATTTATTGTGTGGGTAAAGTTGAAGATTGGGATGTTACTAAGGCAGGCTATTTTTACGTGGATGGCGATTGGAATAGCTCTGATGAATCACAGCGAATGTGTAATGTCACAGCGGAGTATGACGGGGTTAGCGTTGAGGTTTGCAACGTTTGGGTTTCTGCGATAATGGCTGCTACCGTTGCACAGAAAACAGTAAAGGTTAAATATTTAGATGTAAATAGTTGCAGTGCCGATGATCTGGGTACCTGGTCAGATACCGTTGCGACGCCAGAATATATTCGTTCTTACAAATAAGTAGGTAGTATTTGAGCGGGGGGTTGTAGGCAAGCCCCTCTAATTTGAGCCCTAATAATTAATTAGGGCTCAAATTTCTTAAATTGGGCTCTGGGGTTACTAGTCAAGGATATCAATAGATGTGGCTGATTCGCAATCGCTGGTGTCATCTGCCCAAACATCTATTTTGCTATTAGAGACCAATGCAGCGGTTAATGCTGAGTAAGCTCTGTTCATTGCATCAATATTGCCATCACCATTAATAAGGGCTGAATCGAACTTGATTCGTGAGTCCGCACAAGTGCCTGTCCCACCAGAGACATTGAATCCAAAGCTGCTTGCCCCACCTGATGAAACTTTGGTTACAGTAGCACCCTGGACGATAAACCCAGAGTCGGCGATTGTTGTTGCAGGTACAAGTAACAATAAAAGGCTAGGCACAATTTTTTTTAACTTCATGGTTTCTCCGGTAGGTATCTCGGGGTGGTTATATCGTGTGAGTTTTGGATCTACTGAGCTTTTAAGGATATAAAAAAACACCTATAAAGCCTAGCGTATGTTGTGGGTTGCTGTGTTTCCGTACTTATATCGCGCTTGAAGTAAGGGTTTTGCAATATTGCCTATCATTTCGGATTTCTTAGGCTCGTGTAGAGAGCGTTAGCCGGTGTAGGGTCTATCATCTCAGCATATCTAATTCATGCAATTATAATAGAGCGAGCCGTACCTTTTGGCTAGAGATTTGTGCTTTTGTGACAAGATTCTTATGCATAGCAGGGCGGTCATTTTTTGTACTTAATTAATAGAACTCTACCTGATAGTTTGGTAGGATCGCGGCGTTTTCTGTATGTCGGGCAAGAACGCTTAATTTTGTGATGCTGATACCGCTAAATATTGGGCTTACATAAATAAGGCTGTATTAAAGCATCGAATCATCACTAGGCGCTAAATTTGATCGGGGTTGGGGGAGTAGTGAGAGATTTTGCTTCAATGGTAGAGTTCGGTCGGGTATCGGCTGGCCGGTTAGTTCAGTTGGTGTTAATAATGTGCTTGATGGCAATCTCAGCGATTGCAAACGCACAATACTATATTTATGCCCCATCACAATCCTCAAGTGGCAGCTATACGGTTAAAGTAAACTGGGGATATATAGAACATATAACGATCAAGGAGTCAAAGCAGGGTGAGGGGCAAATCCGGGAAGTAACCCTTGCTTATGGCGAAGATCTTGACGTGAGTGGCTATAGTGAGGGTGTTTATACCTATCTGGCTACAGTTAAGCTGATAGATGAAACAAATACCGGTAGGGATGTCACTTACACGGATAGCACTGAAGTACTCAAAGCCTTGTCATCCCCCTCTAGTGCTTCTATTAGCGATTCCGCAGGTACGCTCGGCGATACAATTGATCTCACTTGGAGTGCGGTTTCTGGCGCAGATTACTACGATATAGAGTTTCGAGTGGATTCTGGCGTATGGCAGGATCTAGATGAGGTGGATTCCGATCAGCCTAAATCTCTGAGTGTTGAGCTGCTACACGCAGGGTCGGTAGAATTTCAGGTACAGGCGTGTAAATTCAGTAATTACGGCACTGGGAATTATATCTGTAGTAGCGGTGAGGAGTCTGAGGCAATTGATGTCTCTTTGCCTATATCTGCTCTAGATTTCTCATTGGATAACTACGGCTATGCCGTCTTTGTTGATGACTACAACAGTGACGGTTTCTTGGATTATCACTTTTACAGTAGTGAAAGGCTTCTCATTTTACATGGTGACATTGCCACTCCTATTACGTTGCCCCCCAACCCAATCTTTACTATTTATGGTTCCGAGCCTAGAACTTGGTTTGATGGGGATACCCATTATCTGGAATACGAAAATATTTCTGAAGTCCTATTGGCTGACGCGGTCCAACTAACCTTCGGAACTGATTACCTGGTAGGTGATTTTGATAACGATGGACAGGTTGATTTCCTGTTCCGTGGTGAATCAGATGGGGAATTGCCATTCATTGTTTATGGTATTAATCAGTTCAGCTACCCCTCTGCAGCTGACGATATTGAAAATGAAACCTTGGCAGGGTTGGTTAATGATCGTAGTAATAGTATTTACATTGATGATGTAGGTGGTAATGGATCAGATGACCTTATTATTGATTCTGGAAGTAGTCTAATAGCAGATACCGCCTACTTATCAGTTTCTGGCATGCCTACCACAGAAACTGAACTTATTGAGCCTGAGCTGGAAAATGCAAATATTGCTGGTAGTCTCTCAGGTACTGCAGCCGTCTCCCCTTCTGGGGCTGCAACCTATAATTTGCAGTTAGAACTTCCTCAAGGTTCAGGTGGCCATACTCCCGAACTGTCCCTTGGCTATTCTAGCCAAGGTAGAAATGGCTTAATGGGGTTAGGTTGGGGAATCTCAGGCCTTTCTGTTATCCGTTATTGCCATCGGACCTTAGTGCATGATGACTCAGAGGTGCTGCTTGGTGAAAAAGACCGCTTCTGTGTGGATGGACAGCGTTTGGTTATTACTAGTGGTAGCTACGGATCTGTTAATTCTACTTATGCGACTGAACTAAATAGCTTCCGCACCTTTAAGGCTACTGGCAGCGGCAGTATTACAGGATTTGAGGTAACGACCAAAGGTGGTGAGACCGCTTACTACACAGTTAACAGTGGGGGCGACTCATTTGTCCTCGATAAGCTTTACGATAGTTCGGGCAATAACGCCATAGAATACTATTACATAGAAGATAGTAATGGCTTCAGGATTGACCGCATAGAGTATGCTTTTGGCACTGGCTCTGAAGCAAATGCAGTTATTCAGTTTGAGTACGAGAGTCGCTTGGACTTTGTTCCCGAGAACCTCATGGTGGGTGATTACCCATTGAAACGCCGCCTTAAGGCGATCTCTATTACTAATAATGACGCTAGTTTCAGGGAGTATAACCTTGGCTACTTATATGAATCGCCAAGCACTGAAAACCCTCCCCTAAGTCGCCTATACAGTATTCAACAGTGTGTTGGGAATAGTTGTTCAGAGGCAACGACTTTTGACTGGCAGGTAGTAGACGCCCTTGGATTTAGTTCCACAGAATATACAACCATGAAGTTCCATTCCAATGCCAACAGGTTCCAGCCTGGGCGTGTTGCTGACTTGAATGGCGATGGAATGGACGATTATATTTGGTTCTATAAGAACAGTGATGAAGAGCGATACCTACAGGTTGCTTTGTCAGATGGCGAGAAGTGGAATGTTCAGGACACCAACCACTCAATAAGAGCCTATTACTACCTGCGTTATGACTGGAATCTGTTGGATTACGATGGTGATGGTCAATTAGATTTCATTCATCGACAGAGTGATAACAGTTGGGCTGTGAGGCTGTTTGACGGCACTAAATTTTCTTCGACGGCAACAGAGATCATTCCTTCTGGAGCGGGTACTCAAAGTGTCTTATCTGATATTACCGGTGACGGCTTAGGTGATCTTATTATCAGGGATACCGATAAAAAGGGTATCAGTTTCTATTACGCTCAAAGAGGGCAAAACGGGGTGGTTTCTTATCCGACCAGCCCTAGTAAATCTATTGCCATAACGGATAGCTCAAATCAGGATTGTAATTCTTCTGTAGAGGTTGGCGATTTACACTCTATGGAAGTTATTGATTCCGATGGGGATGGTCGCACAGAATTCCTAGTACCTGTTATTTATAAGTGTGATAAAACCTATAGGGGTTGGAGAACAGTTACTCTCTCATCGAGTTCATTTTCAGGTTTCAACTGGGAGCAGGCGAACACCCATAATTATATCTGGCTTCCAGCAGACCTTAATCATGATGGCCTGACGGATATGATCCTGAAGGATGAAAATGATGATTGGTCTTATACCTTGTCGGATGACGGTGATTTAGATAACTACATTGCCTTGTCAGAAGTGACAGGGAAAAAGGTTCAGCTGGTTGATTTCAATCATGATGGGTTTCTAGATATCGTTTGGCCTGGAGACCAGTTAAAAGTTAAGTTGTGGAATGGCAGCGGCTTTGATGGCGTTATTGAAACAAGTATATCGGCTGGCTCTGGTGATAGTATTCACGCAACTTACGCCGATATAAATGGAGATGGATTCCAGGAATATGCACGGATTTACGATGGTGAAAGCAATCACTACGTGAACTTTTATGCGCCAAATGCTTCATATTCGGCTAACAATGTTATTAAAGCGGTAAATGGTGGCTTGGGCGAAGAATCCACTTTCACATATAAGCCGTTAACGGATACGAGTGTTTATGTAAAAGGGCAGGGAGCTGCGCTGCTCGATTACGAGTCTCCCGTATTTGATATTGGTGGAACCAGCTACATAGTCTCTCAGCTTGAGTTTTCCATGCCCACGGCTTCCAGCGCCAATAATACTGAGCAACTTACCTATAACTATGAAGGCCTGCGCTTCCAGGGTGGCGGTCGCGGTAGTTTGGGTTTTGAGAAAATAACCACGACAGATAGCCGCACAGGGTATACCACAACAACTTTCGCTCAAGAATTTCCCTATATCGGGATGCCTTTGAGTGTTAAGAGGTACACACCTCAAGGTAAGCTGCTCTATAGTCAAGCCAATACGCTCGCCAAGCGTGGAAGCTCTACAGCGCCCTATTGGCCGTATACCGAAGAATCTACAGAAGTTTTCTACTTGCTCAAGAGTGATGGCGCTGCCGCAGGTAGTAAGTACAAAACCGTGGTTACTGAAAACACTTATGATGATTATGGCAATCTCGAAGAGTCCACGGTAAGTACCAAAAATGCTGCAGGTGGTGTAGTACAAAAAGTTGTTCAAGAGAATGGGTTCGATGGGGAGACCTGGTACCGAGAAAAAGGACGGGTTACCAGTACTAAAATTACCACTACTCGCGGCAGTGATGTAGAGACTCGAGAAGTATCTTTTGAGTATTACCCGGAGGGCGGAAGTCAGTATGGCTTACTAAAAGCAGAGCATATTGAGCCCGAATACAGTGGTGAGGACGCCGCTGAAATTAAGCTGTCGACGACCTACACCTACGACGATTATGCAAATCGGTTAAGCACAACTAAAAAAGCAACTGAGCAAGCTTCAGAGCCGAGTCGTACAAGCTACTCAGAATATGATGCGGATAAGCGCTACGTCGATAAGGTAAGGGATTCTGATAATCGCTTGCTCTCTGAAGTGGTGAGTCGCGATGATATGGGGCTGCCCACCAAGACCCGAACTTACCTGGATGCCTCGGCTTCTAGCTATGTAACCACGACTTACGAATATGATGCCTTTGGCCGTGAAACTTACAGGGCGACTGACGGTGCACCCTCGGTAACTACCGAATATGGAATCTGTAGTGGTTCAGAGTGTAGTCACAGCGATGCTGCCACCTATGTGGTGGCCACCAGTGAAACAGGGGCTTATTCCACGACCTATTTCGATATGCTGGGCCGCCAGTTGCGCCAGGAATCCACCGGCCTCACCCAAAGCCAGATTATTGTTACCGATACGGAATACGACGAACTGGGCCGGGTTGAGCGACAAAGTGAACCTTATACCAAGGGCACCGTGGCCGAATACTGGACAACCAATTACTACGACCTGAACTCCAGAATCACCTCTGTAGAGCTGCCAGATAGCAATACAGTGAGTAATTCCGAGCTGACGCTGGAAAATAATCTGGTGGTGGCTACCAGCACTAACCCAGGTAGCCAGAATCGCACGGAAAAAACCAATGTCCTGGGTGAAGCGGTTTATATCCAAGATCACTACCAAGGCACGGTGGAATATCAGTATGACCCGGTAGGTAATGTGACAGAGGTTATCAGTCACGGCCGCTCCGGTGAAAACCTGGGCATTACCATTAGCGCCAAATACGATGCCCGTGGCCGCAAAGTGGCCATGTCTGACCCGGATAAGGGCGACTGGACTTACACCTACAATGCGTTTGGTGAGCTGGTTGAACAGGAAGATGGCAAACAACAGCGCACAGTAACGGAGTACGATCACTACGGCCGCCCACTGCGTCGCACCGACTACACGGCTGCCGGCAGTGAAGAGGGTCATACCCGCTGGTACTACGACGATAAAGATGCTGCTGGTGTTTCGGTTGCCAATGCGCTCGGCAAAGTGACCGCTGTCGTCATGTCAGCAAGTGCCAATGATGAGCAGTGCTACACTGGCACCTCCCACTATTGTGCGATCTATTCATATAACTCCCTGGGGCAGCAGACCGCAGTAGCAACGGGCCTCGGCACTGTGGGGAATGAAGAGTTTTTTGCCTCAAGTGTGGGGTACGACAGCTTCGGCCGCCCCCAGTATCAGTACGATGTTTTGGATGGCGAAGTGTCCAATGGTGCAAACGGTATCACTAGCGGTATCCAGGAGCACTACACCAATACCGGCGCTTTGGAATATGTCACCGACCTGAATACCGGACGTGAAGTATACCGGGTGCTCAGCTCCAATAGCCGTGGCCAGGTAACGGACTTTGATATCAATAGCGGCGGTGTTCGTATTAGTAATGGCTACGATAGCGCCACCGGACGCCTGTTGTCGCAAAAGGCTGATAACTCCGCATCTGCGACTACCGTTCAGCAAATGGCTTACGGTTGGGATGCCGTGGGCAATCTGGTAAGCCGCAATAACCAGCGCACCGGCAAGAAGGAGTCCTTCTGTTACGACAACCTTAACCGTCTGTTGCAGGTTAATGCCAATACCACCAGCACCAGTAGCTGTAATCCCAATGCCACAGGTACCCAGTATCAATACGACAGTATCGGCAATATCCTCAGCAAAGATGGTGCAGCCTATCTGTATGAAAGTGCCAAGCCTCACGCCGTTACCAAGGCAGCCGGGGTGGATTACGCCTACAACGATAGCAATGGCAACCTGACTTCCGATAGCACCGGCAGGGCGTTCACTTACACCACTTTCGACAAGCCGTCCCTGATTACCAATACCCAGAGTGGTGACAGCACCACCTTTACCTATGGTCCGGATCGCGCCCGCTATCAGCGTGTCGACACCCGCTCCGATGGTGAGGTGGTCACCACCCTCTATCTGGGTGGCGTAGAGCGGATTCATTATCAATCTGAAGGAAGCTACCACTGGAAGCGCTATCTGCCCGGCGGTGCTGTATTTACCTACGAAACCAACGGCGCCTATGAGCAGCAATCCCTAACGGAACGCTACCTGCTCACAGACCATATTGGCTCTACCGATGTGGTGCTGGATGAAAACGGCAATGTGCTCGAAAGCCAGAGTATGGCCTTCGATCCTTGGGGTAAGCGCCGCGATAGTGATTGGGACTCCCTGGAGATCAGTGACCTGATTGGCAGCAGTTACCAGCTGATGGATAGCCTGAATGAGGTCACCACTCACGGCTTTACCGGCCACGAGATGGTGGACGCCCTCGGTATTATTCATATGAATGGCCGTATCTACGATCCCAACCTGGGCCGCTTCCTGCAAGCGGACCCGATGATTGATGGAGTTGAGGATACCCAGGGCTATAACCGCTATAGCTATGTAAAAGGCAACCCGCTGACCTTGACTGACCCTACTGGTTACTATAGCTGGGGAGACTTTAAAAAGGATACTAAAGAGGTCTGGGATAGTATTACTCGTAGGGGTGTTCAGGTGGGTACCGATTCGAATGGCAATTATAGTTTTAGCATCGGCCAGAATCCGGACCATGCGGGTTTCTGGGCTCCACAGGGCGCAGGTGGTGCCCAGGCACCAGAGGGGGCTTCTTCTGCGACCTTTGCCAGGGATAACAACGATAGTGTTGAATTTTATGAGTATTCGGCACAGGGGCGTGGAGGTTTTGACTCAACTGTTAGTGAAGAAGCTCTACTTTACCTAATCAAGTCTTATGGTCTAGACGGTCGTATAGGTGAGGGAGATGCGCCAGTCGGGCGTTCAGCTGGGTTAAGTGGTGAAGAAAGAGCTGCGCTAGATGCGAAAATTTCAGATCTCAACAAATACGCAGGAAAGGGCTTTCAGGGTACTCCTGATGCTGTGGCAAAATGGCTGCATGCCAATGCTTATCAGCTATCTGTAGATTATGGTGTTGAGCTAGGCGCGGCCATCAGAGTTTATGACAATAAAGAATTTGGTTTTAAGGAAATAACAACCGACTATTATGCAAATAAAGTTGACATTGGCACAAAGACTCCATGGCGAGCGGGGTATAGAGGTAGGTGGCATACACACCCAGAGTCAAGTAACACTTTTTGGGAGTGGGATGTTTATCCGAATTTGACAAATGCAACAAATGGTTACTTGTCCAGTCAGGCTGGGCTAGAGAAGTTTGACTATAAAAAGATGAGTGACTCAATGCAAAGTCAACTAGGCGTTCTGATGACCAGCAAGCAAATTAAACAATTTAAATATAAAGTGATGAAATCAAGAGGGGAGCCGTATGTTTACAAGATTAACTAGCGTTTTACTCTTTTTTCTTATATCTGTCAGTGCTTTTGGCCTGGATATAATGACGGATGAGGTTAGTTTCATACAACTTGCCGCCTCTCCTGAAAAGTATAAAGGCAGAACTATAGAAATAGCCGGTGTTTTAAGTATTGGTGAGAGCGGCCGTGGGTATATTTTTATGTCAATAGAGCAGTATGAAAATCTTGTCATACCTAATGCTATCCGGGTTATTGTGAGCGAGGAGTCTCGGGAAGACATTGAGGAGGGGCAATATGTGCGGATTACAGGTGAACCTGTAGTAGATGAAAAGGGAAATTTACTTTATTTCAATAATGGAAGAGATATAGGGCCTATTCTTTGAATGAACAAATCTAGATATTTATAGATAAGAGAAAGGCGCTGGCAGTATTACTGGCGCCGATCTTTAGCGGTAATTTCTTTTACTTTAGATCTAAGCACTATGAATCCCTGAAGAGTTTCACTTAGAGCTTGAAATGCTGAATTAGGATACAAGCAGTAGGGAGAGTGTTGGGAAATCGAGTGGGAGTTAGCTGGGGGCAGTAGAAAGGAGACGCCAGCAATCGCTTATACCCAGTGCCCAGTGTTTATCGAGGTGAATGCAGGCTTGTTGTAAATCCCACTAGGTCTTTAAATCAGCTTTCAAAGTCTTAATCAGCGTGGAGCTAATGTCTCGGTGCTATACACAGCCGTTTAAGTGTAAGGGGCGTGATTCCAGATATGGCACCTACACAACTTAGGATGTATAAGGCTATGGCTGACTTGGGACTAACTTTTTCTACAGACCAAAGCTAATCGAGGGTGTTGCGGTAAAAGCTGTATCTCGCCCTGATTTTCACGCAAATGAATAATGGGAGAGGCTGCATGATGGAGTGGAGTTTCTTCAAGTATTGGGGCGCCGGTTGTAGTGCATGCGGGTAGGGCAAGATGCAGTTGGTCATTACTACGATATTCGAACCTCTTTTTCAGGGGGAGATAATGAATAGTAAACCTTTGAAGTTTTCACTTCTTATAGGTTTTTTTGCTGTGATTTCTTACTTGTCTTTGTCGTCAAAGCAGTCTCGGTAGGAGTTTTTTGATAGTACTAAGCTCATTGATGCGGAAAGCATAGAAGCTGTTGTGTTTATGGCGAGAGGGCAAAAATATGAGCTTTTGCCAGAGTATTATGATGAATTTGCTAGTTGTTTTTTAAGGGCAAGTGTCAAGCGTATTCGTTCAGGAGGAGAGGTTGCGGAGCTGCGTATCAATCTAAAACCGAGCGGATTCTTCCATGCTCAACTGGGCTTGGTTCATGATCGTGAACTTATAAAGTTTGGTGGCTTACCTATGGAATTTATTTGGCCTGCGAAAAAAATTGACATTGGGCGCGGTGAGTTTATGGGCTCAAGTGATTGTTTATATCTATACTTCAAACAAGGTTTAGAAATAAGCGATAAGGAAAGTCAAATCTAGACACCCATAGATTGGAGAAAGGCGCTGGCGGTATTGCTGGCGCTGATCTTTAGCGGCCATTTCAACTTGGTTCAGAGCTAAGCGTTATGAAGTAGTGGAGAGTTTCACTCAAGGCGCAAAATGACGAATTTGGAAACGATATTGAATTCAGGACACCCTAGATAAGGGTAGGGGGTGAGCTGAGGCACGGCTATTCCCCTTGGTGACTGGTTTTTTCTAAATTGATGCTAAGGCGTAATGAAAGAGTCAAGCATTATGCTTCGGATTCGAAAATTAGGGTTTTAGGTAAAATCTGAAAGGAATGAAGGCAGTGGAAGGAAGTCGGAATTTGCAGGGTGTCGCAGAAAGGTAGCGTTGGCAGTTGCTGATGTCGTGTACCCAGCATTTCCCGAGCTTGGTCGTACAGTCTCTGCTGATCCAGCCAGGCCATTAAAGCGGTATTCAAAATTACGACTGAGATACAACCAGTATTTTGGTGGTGTACCCAGGCGTTCGAGTATAGGGGAGCCTTCTCAGAAATGGAGCCGCGCTTTCTGGGATCTAAATGTCGACCAATCCAGCCCACTAGCTCCAGGTAGTGTTCCAATTGAAAGGGTAGTCCGTTAGGCATATTAAGGCGTTCGCCTCCTACAAATGGCAGTAGGTCTTTGGGTTGTTCACCTGAGGTTGCATCATGAATTCGCTATTGAATGGAAGTGTGACTGGAGTCTTCTGGGGTTTTCGCCATTTTTGGCTAGGATAGGATTGAGATCGATATAAGTCATGCAGGTGGTTAGGGCTCTCTCGTCCAGTAAAGCTTGGGGCTTAAAACACCCCTCCAAAAAGCAGTCTGCGTAGTTACCTCCCGCATTAAGCTGGTGAGCGATAACCGCGCATAAACCAGCTGATATTCATAGATCCTTCCCTCCAGGGGGCGACAAGCTCGTTGAGCTTTCCCATCTCACTGTGATCAAGGAGGCTTGAACTATGATAGCCTTACGAGAAAGTATTTTATATATTCGAATGAGGCTGGGTTGTTTTATTTTTTCTATAGTAAAAAGAAATGCTAGGGTTAAAGATTAGGTTTAGAAGGAGAGTTTCACAATGTTTTTTTTTAGATTCATAATTATATGTGTTGGGTTAGTTATCTTGACTGGCTGTGGTTCGAAATATTTAAAGAGTGTTTCCATGATTGAGATCATAAATAGCCCGTCAAGTTTCGATGGTGAAGAAATTATAGTTAGAGGTTATTTGCGTATTCGTAATGAAAGTAGAGCGCTATTTCTAAGTAAAAGTTTGGCTGAAGGGAGGTTGACAGAAAATTCAATTTGGGCTCAGGAATCTGAGAATACAATATATGGAGGCTCCATAGGTCAGGGTGCAGATTCTATTCATGAGCTGGAGAGCTATGATGGAAAATATGTTTTAATCCGTGGGGTATTTGATGCTGCTGATCGGGGGCATGGAGGTGCATTTGCGGGTACAATTCATGTAAATAAAGTGGTCAATATGTTGGAAGGTTATAACTCTAAATAACGCAGAGATAAGTCAAGCTCAGATAAGTGAATTCGGGACATCCATAGATAAGGGTAGGGGGCTAGCTGAGGTGTAGGTGCCTCCCTTGACGACTGGGTTTTTCTTTAATTGGTGGCAGGGTGTACAGCGAGGATATTAATAAATACTGGCCTAGACTTGCGCATGTCTGGTTTTGGGCTGATTCGTAGTGTGGCTCAGGTAGGCTCATATGGAACACCATATAATTCGAGCTGGTATAAAGGTGTTCCAGGATGCTATGAGTCGTCTTATAGGCAGGCAATTGCGACTACTTTTCGGGTCGAAGGCGGGGCAAACACTAGAACTATTATCGATGCGCTAGATGGGAAGTAAGATGGATACTGGGGTACTAATTTTTGCTATTGTGCTGTTCAGGCTGTTTTTGTTTTTAGTAAAAAGCCACCTTCAACGAGGAAGCTTCTTACTTATTGTTGTGCTTTTGACAATTATTGCCTCTGCATTACCATTGGCTTTGTTTAAAATGGGCGTATTGGAAGAAAGTGGTGTAAATATTTTAATTGCGGGTTTTGTATTTTTTTACTTCCCATTCGTTATGGGGAGAATGAACAAATAGTTTTAGCAGTTGTCGTTTATGGAAATCTAGACATACATTAATTTAAGAGAAGTGCTAGCAGTATTGCTGGCGCCGATCTTTAGCGATAATTTCAGCTTGCTTTAAACCTAAGCACTATGAATTTCTAATTATTTATTTAAGGCCCATAAATTGACACTATATGTGAATTCGGGGCACCCATAGATAGGGTAGGGAGTATCTGAGATGCAGGCATACCCCTTGATAAATGGCTTTCCTTAAGTTGATGCTGAAGTGTAATGCAAGGGGCAAGTATTATACTTCGGATTCGAAAATTAGGATTTTGGGTAAAATCTGAAAGGAATAAAGGCAGTGGCAGGGAGTCGGAATTAGCAGGGTGCACCAGAAAGGTAGCGTTGGCAATTCTGATACCGTGTACCCAGCGCTTCCCGAGCTTGTGCAAGCTTATCGCACAGTCTCTGCTGATCCAATCAAGCCATTAAAGCAGTATTCAAAATTACGATTGAGATACAACCATGTTTTGGTGGTATGCCCAGGCGTTAGAGGATGGTTGCGTTCTCAGAAATGGAGCCGCGCTTTCGGGGATCTAAATGCCGACTGCTCCGGTCCACCAGCTCTTGGTAGAGCTCCAATTGAAAGGGTGCCCCGTTAGGCATATTAAGGCGTTCGCCTCCTACAAATGGCAGTAGGTCTTTGGATTGTTCACTTTTGTGTTCTGGCTTCAGTTCAGTGACACTACTGCTCATAGCTTTTCCCAGATTGAGTATCTTTCCCACAAGGAATACCCTACGTACACTACAGGAGATGTAGTGATGGTAAAGTGCTGTATCAAGAAATATCTGCGAGCATCGAGGTAGGGGCAGGGAGTTAAAGTATATCTATTTTTATATTCAGGACTTTGAAGTGATCCCTACATTGTGTCACTGGATTTGATGTTTAAATATACTTCTTTGATGCGGGCCCGAAAATGCGACATTGATAAAATCGCAACCTTTTTAATGTGATCGGGGTAAGGCGCTTAACTTTGCGTATCTGATATTGCTAAAGGCTGGGCGCACCTTGTAAGCAAGGTGGTCTTTTAGTTTTGAAATATCATTATTAAATACAGGTAAGGGTGGGCCCGATATGTAGTCCTGTTGTAAGTAGCGGCCTTAAGTTAATTGAGTGCGTACAGATATTGTTTTTTTGTCGTGTCTGCATCATTGGGGTAATATTATTAATAGAATTTATTTCTTATTTTTGGTAAGATTGTACATGTTTGGTAGCTGTCAAATTATATAGCCTGAGGGCTGTGTAAGAGAAAGTGGCGTATATTAAAAAGGCAGTTAGGTGGCATAAAGATGCCGCCAAGAGTTAAGTTTGGTTGAATTTGGGGGTTAGTTGTGCAGGGTCATATTGTCCCATCGGTAAATAATATTATATCTCGATGGCTCATTTGCTTTATTTTGGCGGTATCACTCCTGATGTCCGCGTCTGTAGTAAATGCTGGTTTTATTATCGCGCCATCACAGTCTTCATCAAATGGAGACTACACCATTAGTATTTACTGGGAATATATACGCAGTACGACTATTGTTGAATCGAGACAAGGCGGCAGCCAAATCCGGGAAGTGACACTTAACTATGGCGATGAGCTTGAAGTGAGTGGCTATAGTGAGGGTGTTTATACCTATAGCGCAACAGCTTACTACATGCCCGGTATCGGAGATCCAGATGATGATCCCAAGATAACTGACTTTGAGACTGTTGAAGTGCTTAAAGCCTTGTCGTCACCCTCCAGTGTTTCTGCCAGTGATTCAAAGGGTACGCTTGGCGATACAATTGATCTCACCTGGAGCCCAGTTTCCGGTTCAGATTACTATGATGTTGAGTTTCGAGTGGATTCTGGTGCGTGGCAGGATTTAGATGAGGTAGATGCTGATCAGTCGGAGCATCTGAGTGTTGAGCTGCAACACTCAGGCGGGATTGAATTCCAGGTTCAGGCTTGTAAATTCAGTACCTACGGAACTGGAAACTATGTTTGCAGTGATGGGGGGACGACTGAAGAAATCGAGGTTTCTTTGCCTGAATCTATCCCGGACTTTTCCTTGGATAAGTATGGTTATGCCGTCTTTGTTGATGACTACAATAATGATGGTTTACTGGACTACCACTTTTACAGTAATGAAAGGCTTCTTGTTTTACATGGTGACATTGATACACCTATCATGTTGCCTCCAAATCCGATATTTACCATTTACGGTTCTGAGGTTAATACTTGGCTAGGTGTGGACTCCCACTCTTTGGAATATGAAAATATTTCTGAAGTCCTATTGGCTGATGCGGCCCAACTTACCTTCGGAACTGATTACCTGGTAGGTGATTTTGATAACGATGGACAGGTTGATTTCCTTTTCCGTGGTGAATCAGATGGAGAATTGCCATTTATCGTTTATGGTGTTGATCAGTTTAGCTACCCCACTGCAGCTGATGATATCCAAAATGAAACCCTGGCGGGGTTGATCAATGATCGCAATAACGATATTTACATTGATGATATCGATGGCGATGGGGAAGATGACCTTGTTGTTGAGTCTGGTAGTTCATACTTGGCTGACTCTGCTTATATCTCTAAAGACGGTATGCCTGAAACAGAGTTGGAGCTAATCGAACCTGAGACAAAGACGGTGAATCTTGCAGGGCGCATGGATGGCAAAGCGGGTGTTACTCCATCAGGTGCCGCTTCCTACATGATACCTATTAAAGTGCCGCAGGGTTCTGGTGGCCTTACTCCACAATTAGGCTTGAATTATTCCAGTCAAGCTGGAAATGGATTGTTGGGGTATGGTTGGAGTTTATCTGGGTTATCCAGTATCCAGAAATGCGTCAGCACTATCGCTCAAGATGATATTTCTCTTGCAAGCCGTGATAAGAACAGGTTTTGCCTGGACGGTCGTCGCTTAATGGCGGTTGATGGCTATGATTATGGTGATGCAGGTGCAGTTTATAAAACAGAAATAGATAGCTTTCGAAAGGTTACTGCCCAAGGAAATGATGGAGAAGATCCGTCTTCTTTTTTGGTGGAGTCAAAAGATGGTAAGACTTATACATATACCCAGAAAACAGATGAATCTTATTTTCTCACGGAAGTAGTTGATAGCTCTGGAAACAATAAGATTATTTATTCTTATATAGATAGTGATTCTTATGGGTACAGGCTGGATGAAATCAGTTATGCATTTGGGGCTGGAAGTGAAGCTAACTCATATATTCAGTTCTCCTATGAAAATCGCCCTGATTCCATACCCGCTAGACTTGCGTTGGGCGAGACAGAATTAAAGCGTCGCTTGACTGGTATTCAGGTCTATAGCAGTGATGAAGAGTATCGTACTTACAATATTAAATACTTGAGCGAGTCAAAATATACTTATAGAGCGCCAATAAGCCGTATAAGTAGTATTCAGGAATGTGTTGGCTCTTATTGCCTTCAGCCTGCAAAGTTTGAATGGAATAGCGAAGAAGTATTTTCTTATAATGGCGGGCTGATAACAGATAGCAGTTTTGTTGGCAATGGCAACAGATTTAATCCTGGTAGGATTGCCGATGTTGATGGCGATGGTAGGTCCGACTACGTTTGGATTTATAGAGAGGGTGATAACAGGTACTTTAGGGTCTCTTTGTCTAATGGTTCTCAATGGGCCACTTTAGACTCAAAGCTTAAGTCCAGTGAAACTGAGCGGAAAATGTGGAGCCTTATTGATTATGATGGAGATGGCCAGCTAGATTTGATCCATGCCACTGAGAATGGATGGGAGGTTAATCTTTTTGATGGTACAGGGTTCACCGGCGAAGAAATTACTCTCGATGCAAATGTAGATAATGCTGTTCAGTCAGTGCATGCTGATATTACTGGCGACGGTTTGGCAGACCTTATCGCTGTGTCCAGTTCCAAAGATGGCTTTGATATTTTTTATGCGAAGCCGAAAGCTTCAGGAGGGATTTCGTACTCCTCTGAGCCAGATGAGGTTGCCAAAGTCTTTGACATTAATGCCGACGGTGTAGATTTTGACCCTGGGTATGAAATTTATTCAGTTAGCTCGCATCGACTAACGGATAGCGATGGGGATGGTGTTGCTGAAATTATTTATGCCGGCAAAGTTACGCAGAACAATGTAACTTCTTATGATTGGTTTAGGGCACATAGAAAGTCAACGACGGGAGAACTCTATTCAAGCCGGATGCTTGCTGTAGGTGATTCTGCAGGCGATGCCCTAAAGTATAATTTCTTACCTGCTGATCTAAACCAAGATGGCCTCACTGATATGATCTTCCAAGATCATGAGGGGGATTGGTTTTATTATATTGAAGATGTGGGCTCATTTGCTAATAACACCTCTCTTTCAGAAATTAATAAAGACACTATAGAGTTAACAGATGTCAACTCTGATGGTTATTTAGATATTGTTTGGGCTGATGGTACCCTTAAAGTTAAATTATGGAATGGCAGTGGTTTTGACAG
Source organism: Microbulbifer maximicatervae (SeqCode) (assembly GCF_052467325.1). NCBI lineage: Bacteria > Pseudomonadati > Pseudomonadota > Gammaproteobacteria > Cellvibrionales > Microbulbiferaceae > Microbulbifer > Microbulbifer maximicatervae (SeqCode). Next base: position 2,140,517 of record NZ_CP174310.1, on the reverse strand, counting down.
TGTCATCACTACGACTATAGAGGCGGATACCAGTGATAAACACTATAGGGAGTTTGGCGATCTCGATGGTGATGGATATCTTGAATATATTCAAATCTATGATGGTGAGAATAACCACAATATTAAGTACTATAAATCTGGAGCCAGCATCGCCGGCAATAACACCATCAAGAAGATCACCCACGGTTACGGTGAAGAAAGCGAGTTTACCTATAAGCCATTAACTGATACCAGTGTCTATACCAAGGGTAAGGATGCTAGCTCTCTAGATTGGGATCTCCCGGTATTTGATATTACGGGCTCGGTGTATGTTGTGTCCGAACACGAATTTTCCGTGCCAATGGCATCCAATGCGAACAACACGGAAACAGCCACCTACAAATATGAAGGTTTACGCTTCCAGGCTGGTGGCCGTGGTAACTTGGGCTTTGAGGAAGTCACTGTTACAGATAGTCGCATCGGTTACACCACCACCACTTTTGCCCAGGAATTCCCTTTTACGGGAATGCCGCTAACGGTAAAAAAATACAGCCCGCAGGGTAAGCTGCTCTACAGCCAGTCAAATACCCTAGCCAAGAAAGGGGAAAGTAGCGCGCCTTACTGGCCTTATGTAGAAGCTTCTACAGAATTGTTTTATCTGCTGAAAAGTGATGGTGCTGAAGCGGGAAGTAAATATAAAACGGTTGTTACCGAGAGCAGCTACGATGACTACGGTAACCTTGAAGACTCTACTGTCATTATTAAGAATGCTGCCGGCAGTGTGGTACAAAAGGTTTATCAGGATAATAAGTTCGAAGGGGATGATTGGCTCAGGGAGAAAGGCCGGGTTACCAGTACAGAAATTACGACAACCCGAGGCAGTGATTCGGAAACCCGCAAAGTGGCTTTTGACTACTATCCGGAAGGGGATAGTAGGTATGGCCTGTTGAAAGCGGAGTATATTGAGCCCGATTACACGGGTGGTGATGCCGACAGTATCAAGCTGACGACAACTCATGATTACGACGATTACGCAAATCGTATAAGCACTACCAAGTCCGCAACGGGTGAATCCAATCGCATAGCCTACTCAGAGTATGACTCTGAAAAGCGCTACGTTGATAAAGTCCGGGATGCTGATGGCCGCTTACTCTCTGAAGTGGTGAGCCGCGATGATATGGGACTGCCCACCAAGACCCGAACTTACCTGGATGCCTCGGCTTCTAGTTATGTAACCACGACTTATAAATATGATGCCTTTGGGCGTGAAATTTATAGAGCGACCGACGGCGCCCCCTCTGTAACTACTGAATATGGAATCTGTAGTGGTTCGGAGTGTAGTCATAGCGATGCCGCCACCTATGTGTTGACCACCAGTGAAACAGGGGCTTATTCCACGACCTATTTCGATATGCTGGGCCGTCAGTTGCGCCAGGAATCCACCGGCCTCACCCAAAGCCAGATTATTGTTACCGATACGGAATACGACGAACTGGGCCGGGTTGAGCGACAAAGTGAACCTTATACCAAGGGCACCGTTGCCGAATACTGGACAACCAATTACTACGATCTGAACTCCAGAATCACCTCTGTAGAGCTGCCAGATAGCAATACAGTGAGTAATTCCGAGCTGACGCTGGAAAATAATCTGGTGGTGGCTACCAGCACTAACCCAGGTAGCCAGAATCGCACGGAAAAAACCAACGTCTTGGGTGAAGCGGTTTATATCCTGGATCACTACCAAGGCACGGTGGAATATCAGTATGACCCGGTAGGTAATGTGACTGAGGTTATCAGTCACGGCCGCTCCGGTGAAAACCTGGGCATTACCATTAGCGCCAAATATGATGCCCGTGGCCGCAAAGTGGCCATGTCCGACCCGGATAAGGGTGACTGGACTTACACCTACAATGCGTTTGGTGAGCTGGTTGAACAGGAAGATGGCAAACAACAGCGCACAGTAACGGAGTACGATCACTACGGCCGCCCACTGCGTCGCACCGACTACACGGCTGCCGGCAGTGAAGAGGGTCATACTCGCTGGTACTACGACGATAAAGATGCTGCTGGTGTTTCGGTTGCCAATGCGCTCGGCAAAGTGACCGCTGTCGTCATGTCAGCAAGTGCCAATGATGAGCAGTGCTACACTGGCACCTCCCACTATTGTGCGATCTATTCATATAACTCCCTGGGGCAGCAGACCGCAGTAGCAACGGGCCTCGGCACTGTGGGGAATGAAGAGTTTTTTGCCTCAAGTGTGGGGTACGATAACTTCGGCCGGCCCCAATATCAGTACGATGTTTTGGATGGCGAAGTGTCCAATGGTGCAAACGGTATCACCAGTGGTATCCAGGAGCACTACACCAATACCGGCGCTTTGGAATATGTCACCGACCTGAATACCGGGCGTGAAGTTTACCGGGTGCTCAGCTCCAATAGCCGTGGCCAGGTAACGGACTTTGATATCAATAGCGGCGGTGTTCGTATTAGTAATGGCTACGATAGCGCCACTGGACGCCTGTTGTCGCAAAAGGCCGATAACTCCGCATCTGCGACTACCGTTCAGCAAATGGCTTACGGTTGGGATGCCGTGGGTAATCTGGTAAGCCGCAACAACCAGCGCACCGGCAAGAAGGAATCCTTCTGCTACGACAACCTCAACCGCCTGTTGCAGGTTAATGCCAATACCACCAGCACCAGTAGCTGTAACTCCGACGCTACTGACACCCAGTATCAATACGACAGTATCGGCAATATCCTCAGCAAAGATGGTGCCGCTTATCTGTATGAAAGTGCCAAGCCCCACGCAGTTACCAAAGCGGCCGGGGTGGATTACGCCTACAACGATAGCAATGGCAACCTGACTTCCGACAGCACCGGCAGGGCGTTCACCTACACCACTTTCGATAAGCCGTCCCTGATTACCAATACCCAGAGTGGTGACAGCACCGCCTTTACCTATGGCCCGGATCGCGCCCGCTATCAGCGTGTTGATACCCGCTCCGATGGTGAGGTGGTTACGACTCTCTATCTGGGGGGCGTAGAGCGGATACATTATCAATCTGAAGGAAGCTACCACTGGAAGCGTTACCTGCCCGGCGGTGCCGTATTTACCTACGAAACCAACGGCGCCCATGAGCAGCAATCGCTAACGGAACGCTACCTGCTCACAGACCATATTGGCTCTACCGATGTGGTGCTGGATGAGAATGGCAATGTGCTCGAAAGCCAGAGTATGGCCTTCGATCCGTGGGGTAAGCGCCGCGATAGCGGTTGGAATTCCCTGGAGATCAGTGACCTGATCGGTAGCAACTACCAGTTGATGGATAGCCTGAACGAGATCACCACTCACGGCTTTACCGGCCACGAGATGGTGGATGCCCTCGGCATTATTCATATGAATGGCCGCATCTACGATCCCAACCTGGGCCGCTTCCTGCAAGCGGACCCGATGATTGATGGAGTTGAGGATACCCAGGGCTATAACCGCTATAGCTATGTAAAAGGCAACCCGCTAACTGTCGTTGATCCCACAGGTTACTACGGCATCAATGATTTCTTCGATGATGCTAATGAAATTCTGGATGATGCGCTGGGAGGGCTCGGCATTTCATTCCAGGTTGGCGTTACCTATGGTGCCACCGGCACGGGAGTAGATATTTCCGGTGGCAACTTCTGGTCGCAGCTGGGTACTGCCGGTGCTGCTGCCCCTGAGGGAGCGGTAGGGGGAGCCTTTGGTGATGATGAGGACAATATAACTATTACGTTGGAGCCGTTTGATGAAGGCGCGTTTGCAGGAGTATTTTCACCTGAGGTTGAAAAACACCTAATACCAAACAGATCTGTAGAGGCCCCAAAGGAAGAAAATACAATCAGTGGGCTTGGTACAACTGCATATATGGGTATTACACTGGGGGGAAGTATTGGACCAGCAGAGGGGGCTGGAGCTGCTGGAATATTTGCATGGGTTCAACCCTCTGGGCAAATAACGTGGAATTGGTATGCTTCTGGCGAGGTTGCGAATCTAATTTCATCAGGCTTAAACTTTTATGATGCTGATGGAGGAGGTGAGTTTGGTTGGATTCCTAATTCTCCTGTTAATGTTCTAGAAGGAGCTTATTCTATTAACGGGGTAAGTGCAGATTATGCCTATTTTAACGCATCATATGAAATGACCCATTCAATGCCGTTTACAAAGCCAGGTGAATTAAGCTTGCCTAGCTATACTGGCACTCAAGTAACCTTCTCATTCTCGGCTCCTGGAGCTGCGACATCTGTAAGGACCGCGACAGGTGTTGGAGTTATCGGTGACCCCAGTGAGGCACTCAATACCGATTTGTCAGTATTTGTGGATGCATATAGAGCTGTATATTACCCTCTGGCAGGTCTTTGGGGAGATGCAGTTGGTCATTATTACGATTTACGAACATCTTCCACTGGAGATAGTAATGGACAATAGAGCCCTTAAGTTTGCTCTTTTCATATGCTTCTCTGTTGTGATTTTTTATTTATTTTGGTCAGTAAAGCAATCACGTCAGGATTTTTTTAACAACATAAAACTCATTGATACAAGAAACATAGAAAGCGTTGTCTTCAAGGTGAGAGGGAAAGAGTTTGAATTGTTGCCGAAGTACTTTGATGAGTTTGCTGGTTGCTTCTCTGAAGTAGAGGTTGGAAATATCCGTGTAGGGGGTGAGGTTGCGGAACTTCGTATCTACCTAAAGTCGAAGGGGATATTCTATGCACAACTTGGACTGGTTCATGATCGTGAGCTTGTCAAATTTGGAGGTTTGCCCATGAAATTTATCTGGCCTGAGAAAAATATTAATATAGGTCGTGGAGGTTTTATGGGGGCAAGTGATTGTCTATATTTGTATTTTAAACAAGGTCTAAATTTGCGTGATTAAATTCTCGCCTGATAGTCGTCTTGGGTATCCATAGAAATCAAATCTAGACACCCAGAGCCCCAAAGATTGGAAAAAGGCGCTTGTAGTATTACTGGCGTCGATCTTTGGAGGCTATTTCGGCAGTGGTTCACAGCTAGGCGCTATTGAGCCAGGTCCAGGATCGCCATAAATTGAGTGAGTGAAAGGTACTAGCTGATCCGAAGGCACTTCTTACGGCTTTTACTTCTTTGATTGATGCTAAGGCGTAATGAAAGTATTAAGAATCAGGTTTTGGGTTCAAAAATTGCGGCTTTAGATAAAAACAAAGTGGAATATAGGTTAGGGAAGGGGGGAATAATCAGCAGGGTGCTGTAGAAGGGTAGCGTCGGCAATCGTTGATGCCGTGTACCCAGCGTTTCCCGAGTTTGTGAAAAATTAATCCAGGACATCGAAAAATGGAACAATCCAGGGTGGAACAATCCAGGGCATCCAAAGAATGGAGAATCGGAAGCTAGAAAAGAATTTTTTTGCCATCACGTGGTAGCCGGTATATCTGTCTCAAAATAGATGGCAATTTGGCGTTAAAAGATCATTTGGGGAGTCCATAGGGAATCAGGCGGGGTGTAGAGTCGGGAGCGATGGAATCTAGGGGCAGCTGATAAGCGGGTTCCTGTAATCTAGTAGGAGGCGGGGCTAAGAAAGCGCTGGCAATCGCGCAGCCCGTGTACCCAGCGTTTATTTTGCTGCGCACAGACCTGGCGTACCGCTTCCGCCGAGCCCACCAAGCGTTTAAAGCGGCTTTCAAAATTGCGGTTTAGGTAGAGCCAGTGTTTTGGCGAAATACCCAGCCGATTTAAAATAGGTGGGATGTTTTCGGGAATAGCGCCGCGCTTTTTAGGGTGCAGCTGCCGGCCACTCCAGTCTACCAGCTCTAAATAGTGATCCAGCTGAAAAGGCAAGCCTTTAGGCATATCCCGGCGCTCTCCGCCCACCAGCGGCAGTAGGCTTTTGGGCTGCTGGCCTGAGATGGCTGTGTGGATGCGTTGCTGGATCGAAGTGTAATCGGATTCTTCTGGGGTTTTAGCGATACCAGCACGGATAGGGTTGAGGTCCACGTAAGCCAGGCAGGCGGCAAGGGCTCTTTCATCCAGCAAGGCCTGAGACTTGAAACGCCCTTCCCAGAAACGACCGGTGCAGTTGTCCTCGGCATTGGCCTGGCGGGCGATGGACTCGTTCAGGCAGCGCATAAACCAGCTGATATCGACCAGGCGCTCGCGCCAAAGGGATGTCACCTCCTGAAGTTTTTCCAGCTCGACGGCATCTAGGGCTTCACCGCGAAGATAACGTTGGCTCAGCGCAGAACCTTTGAAAAGTTGTTGCCAGCGTTCAATTATCTCGATAGTGGACCATGAGTTTGCTGTGTAGGTATCGATATAGAGCACAATATGGGTGTGATTACTCATTACCGCATAGGCAGCGATATCGAGAGCAAAGATTGAGGCCAGCTTATGCATCCTGGCCTCAATCCACCGGCGCCGGTGCTCATAGTCTTTTCCGGATTTAGCATCCCTACCGCAAAGGAACGCTCTACGCACACAGCGGGAGACACAGTGATAATAGGGTGTCGCATCGAGAGAGATTTGCGTGCTGCGTGGAAGAGTCATGGATTTTTATCTTTGACTGTATTTATATCCAGTATTTTGATCATTCTGCCTGTATTGTGTCAATTGACTTGACGCTTTAAGCTTCTACTTTGGTGGGTGTCCTGAATTGTCTCGGGGTGGAGCCACTTTGATACTAGGGTTATCAATTTGGTTAGCTGGCCCCTGGTGTTGGTAGCACCTTGGGTCAGCGCCTTTTACTTACTCTTACGTCACGCTACGGTTCTCCTTTGAGAGATGGGGTTGGAAAACTCTTGGGTTTCTTGATCTTTTGGTTGCGAGCCTATTCAGGCATACTCAAGTACGGCCAAAATATCGATAAATATCTGCCAATTTTACGCAGCTTTGACACTAAAGCAAACTGAATAAAATCTAATAAGATTATTTTCGTGCCTATATTTTTATGGGCATTATCTATAAAAATATCAACCTCCCATCAATAGTTCGCACTTAAATTGAGATTGTCCTGATTTAACAAGCCGAATTGAAAATTAATAATTCCTCAACAGCGGCCGCAGTAGCTTCGAGTACAATGCCTTCGATGAGCGCACTGTCAGCTCCGATGCCAAGATCCAGGTGGCAGGCACCTTCTACGATAAGCTCGGCCGGGTTCCCGGCACGGTCAATAATAACGATACCATAGCCTGGCTGTACGACCAGGACGGCCACTTCGGGCTTTTAACCACCGAAGCCCATATTCGTCTGTTTGAATACCAGCCGGGCACCTATCATCGAATGGCTACCTATACGGTGATCAATGAAGAAAAAGTCCTTCAGGAAAAACTGCCAGGGGTGCGCCTTATCACCGGCCTATCGCTACCCGCGCCGCCGATGGTGAAATCTTCCGCAGCCGTTATAACAGCCTGTGAAAGCGCCAAGCCCCACGCTGTTGCCAAAGCTACTGGGGTAGGTTGCATCTACAACAGTGGTAACCTGGCTTCCGGCGTACTGGCAGGGCGATCACTTGTACCACTTTCGATTGATCCTTGGGGTAAACGCCGCGATAGCAATTGGGGTTCCCTGGAGATCAGTGGCCTGATCGGTAGCAGCTACCAGTAGATGGATAGCCTAAATGAGATCACCATTCATGGCTTTACTGGCTATTAGCTGGTGGATACCCTTGGCATTATCTATATGAATGGTCGTAACTAGGACCCCATGATTGAGTTGAGGATACCCACGGCTATGCTCGTTAGGGAGGTTCATCAGCCGTACGCCCACCATCTATTTTAAGTCCGAGGCGGACAGAAATAAAAATACTGCTGCCCACGATTTTGTGCACGCTCTTGGGCTTGGGCTTGGGCTTGGGCTTGGGCTTGGGCATCAGAGAAATTTTACCAATAGCTTAATATCTTATGGTCAGCCTAGATCTGGGGTCCTGTATGATAAGGAATTTGATTGGCTGTTGTCCCGATACGGAGGTTAGTGATGCGTTTTCGAAAACATTATCTACTGTTCCTATTTGTCTTACTTGGTATTAATTCGCACGGTGATGTAGCCTTTGGCAAATGTACATTTACAGGCGAGAATGTCTGTGTTAGGCGTGGCGAGACAGGGAGTCGATATTTTTCCGTAGAAGCCAGGAATTATCGAGGGCATGAGATAGTATGGTTATCGAAAATAGATTCCGAAAGTGCGGTATATAAGTGGAGCAATAGCTCGGAAGGTAGGGCATCATTCTACGTTTTTCCGAAGGGATACTCTCCGAAAAGAGCGGGTGAGATTAAGGGACGGGATGCTATTCATGTAAGGCTTAACAATAGCTCTGCTGAAGAAAGTGTTGAGCAGTTTTTTAGTGTTTATGAAATCGTTTCCAGAGCTAAGTTTTCAGCGAGGGAATTTGAATCTGTTTTTTCTGGTTTAAGCCTATGGAAGCGGTTTCTTCATAGGTACGGAGATTTTAAAAAGGCTTACCTTAAAGCTGAAGGAAGACCTGTCGAGCTGAAATCGGTAGTATATGCTTCGACTCCTGAATGTAACAATTGTCTTCATTTTATATTTTCAGGGGAGGGGGGGCGCTGGTTGCTGTCTGGTGTGATGGTTGATTCAAGTGTAAATATATCTGACTTGGTGAAGCTGGATTGATAAACGAAATTAAAAGCAGCAATGAACAGGAAAAAATTTAGACGTCCATAGATTAGAGAAAGGCGATAACGGTATTGCTGGCGTTGATCTTTAGGGGGCATTTCAACTTGATTCAGAGATAAACGTTGTAAAGTCGTGGAGTTTCACTTAAGGCTTGGAATGATGAATTTGGATAAAAGGAGAAGGGGTAGTGTTGTGGAACTGAGTGGGACTTGGCAGGGTGTTGTATAAATGAAGCACTGGCAGTCGCTTATGTTCTGTATCCGAGTTGTTGCGCATCCCCTGCCGATTTGAAGTGGCTTTCAAAGTTTCGACTGGGCTAGAGCCTTTGTTTTGATGATATACCCAACCGTTTAAAAACAGGGTGTAAGAATGGTACTAGGGTCTAAGTTTTGGCCGCTTCGCTCTATCAGCTCTGAGTAGTGATCCAGCTGAAAGGGTAATCCTTTTGTATATCTAGGCGCTTACTGTCAGCAAGTAGTAGAAGTTCTTTGGCCTGCCGTCCCGAGATTACCGCACGAATACGCTGTTGAGTAGAAGCGTGATCATAGTCTTCAGGAGAGTTTGCCTTATTGGCTCGTGTAGTGTTGAGATTTACATGAGGCATTCAGGCGGCGAGGGCTCTTTCATTCAGTAGAACAAAAACTCTAGGCGTTCGTAGAGTAGCACGCGATGTTTGGCCGGTAAAATTGTGTTTTTCTGAGTTGTCGTTAAAATATGTTTTTTTGATGGAGGTGTTTATATGAGAATGTTTTTATTGTTGGTGATTTTCTTCTCCGCTAATGTTTATGCTGACTTTCCTTATGAGCAGGGTGATATTACTTTTTTACAGGTCCATAAAACACCTGATTCAAACTCAGACTCGGGTAATAGATTTATTGTCAAGTTAGATGGGGGGATGTCAGAGGATGTCTGTGGTGGCGGGCAGTGGACTGGGTACTTGACTTCAGATGCTGGTAATGCTCAATATTCAATTCTTCTTTCTTCTGCAGTGGCTGGAAAAGAAGTGAAGATTGAAGGTAGTTCGAATGCTATATGTGAGGGCACTTCTACCCTTATTCGAAATGTTTACTTAGTATTTTAAATTCGGGATATTCAAGGATTAATTGAACTCTAGATACCCATGGATTGGAGAGATGCTAGTAGTTTTGTTACTACTGATCCTTAGAGGCCATTTCAACTTGATTCAGAGCTAAACGTTATGACGTCGTAGAGTTTCAGTTCAGGCTCGGAATGATGAATTTGGATAAAAGTAGAAGGGATAATGTTGGGAATGAGCGGGGCGTTGTAGCAAGGAAGTTCCGCTCGCTTATATCCTGTACCGAGTATTTATCAAGCTGGAGTTTCTGCTGATCCTGCCAGACCTTTAGAGCAACTTTTAAAGTTTGACTGAGATAGGGTCAGTGTTTTGGTGAGATGCCCAGCCGTTTAAAAATGGTAAGGATTTCAGAAATGGCGTCGCACTTTTCTGGAATCTAAATGTAGAGCACTCCAGTCTATCAACCCCAAGTAGTGACCTTGCCGTGACTTTCTATATTTTGAATAGCTAGAAGTAAACGGTGTTCACTTCTTTTGGGTAGTCATTATTGAGTGACGGGTTTGTACCAACTAGGGCATCAGTTTTCTTGCTGGTGATTAGGGGCAGATAAGCCATCTCGCGGGGCAGTCAGGTTGACCTTGTCCGGCAGGAGTTATAAGGTTTTCACTTCTACTTAAGAATCTACAATGGAGGTGATAATGAAAAAAATTATAGCTATTAGTTTGATGGCGCTTTCTATGCAGGCATTTGCAGATAAAGGCTGGATTGCTACAGACGTTGAAGTAACAGCTGTTACAAATACCAATTCTAATGGCCAAAGCTTTTCAGTGGTTGTGACTGATGGTGATGGAAATTATCCATGTGAAGATACAACCATATCTTTCCCCCTGGGGGCTGCGGGAGAAGAAGGGGGTGATGAAGGTATTCATAATAGGGCATTTAGCTTAGCTATTACGGCCTTAACTGCAGGGAAAAGAGTTAGCATATATAGCTATTCGGATAACTCAATTTGCCATGCTGCTGCACATATTAAGTTGCTTAAATAAACTTAACTGCCTAGGTGCACCCGGTGTGCTTAGGCGGGTACGTAAAATTTAAGCTCTAGATTCTTAGTGATGGGATATATATCCAACCAGTGCTTAAACCAGCGGATATCAACAAGTCTTCTTGATTTATGGTAATTAATTTTTCGGGATTTCTTTATTGTAATTCGGTAAGGCTTTCTGAGTTGGACGCTCAGCCATATCGGAAATTTTGAATAGCCTTTCCCTGAGGATGCTGGCCTGGGTTCCTGGGCGGCTTATAGCTGTGCAGAAGTACTTTTCTTTTTAATGTGAGATATAGTACAGCAAAGGTATGGGAGGTAATAGTTTTTAGGTGGCCGTAAAAAAGTAATGGCTAAGGCTGTATGGATGATTGCTGATGAAAATATATATTTTAGGGGATGAATTTTGAATAACAAAAAATTTTTATTGTTTGGCTTTTTTCTGGCCTCCGTTAACGCTTATTCTGATAGTCAGACATGTACTGGCAATGTTGCTACAGTAGAAGTTGCTGCAAATGGAAATATTCACGCTAGCATACAGGATAGTGGTGGAGATACTAATTTTTATAGTGTTGGAATTTGCAGGGTTACAGAAACCGTGGGTGAGTTTGCTGAAGAGTCCTGTAAGGCAGCCTTAACTCTTCTAACCACGGCACATGCGACAGGAAAGGAAGTGACCTTGTGGTTTCGAGAGGAGCAGTTTTCTTCTTGTACTCAATCATGGGGGGAGGTTTGGTCTCAGGGCGTTTATCATCTTCGGTTAAAGGAAAACTAAGAGCCCAGGTTTTCCTGATAGATGAAGAGATATTAGCCGGAAGAAGTCCAATGCGCCATGTTGATCCGTAAAAGACTGGATACAGAAGCTTTGGAAGCATGGCCCCATAGATTGGAGAAAGGCACCAGTAGTATTATAGGCGCTGATCTTTAGTGGCCGTTTATAGCTTTTGTCCAGCTTTTTGTTGAGTTGGATAGAGGTCTCTAATATTGCAATGCCATGAATGCTAATTCACTTCGGTTGGTTGATTTTTTGACTTGGTACTTTCGTCAAGGTTAGCGGTGGATCTCTCTAGTTGTTACTAATTTGGTGGTGTTGTAAGACTTTATTTTCCTTAATTAATGTAATTGAGTAGGGGGTTGGTGGTAGTATGCGCGGAGTTTTCCTTTAAGTTAAAGTCTCAGAGAGGATGTTCTGAAATGAAGAAAGCATTACTATTGTTTTGTGCTTTGTTTTCGGTAAATGGGTGGGCTTCTGGTGGATACATAGCTCAAAGTGTCGAGATTACGGCAGTGGCAAATACCGCAGCAAATGGTATGTCTTTTACGGTGAAGACAGCTAATGGTAACGGCTTATGTAATGGTGAGTCCATAACCTTCCCTTTGTCGGTGGCAGGTAATGCAGGAAATAATGAGGAGATTCATAGCCGAGCCTACGCTGCTGCTCTTACCGCGCTGACAACTGGAAAGAAGGTTTCTATATATAGCTATGAGGACTCCTCGGTTTGTAATCGTGCGGCCTTTATCGAGATCTTTCAGTAAGTTATTGGTTTTTATTTTATAAATTTAGGGTGGAGACATGATAAAATTTAAGGCTTTTATTCTTTTAATTGTTCTTTCGTTTCCAGCGGTTGCGGATGAAATTTGGTTTACTTCAACGATCACAAGAGTATATCCCCATGGAGATGGCCGATTCGTTATAACGTTTGCTGACGATTCTACCAGCTGCACAAACGGTGTTGATCCAAAGTACCATTGGGTAAAGGTCGGGGAGAAAGGTGTTACAGAGGAAGGGTTAAATCTGATGTTTGGTGCAGCTTTAGCAGGAGCTGCAGCAGGAAAACAAGTTCGAGTTAATTTTGATGATAGCACGAGCTACTGTTATATAAGTAGGTTGTTTGTTATATATTGAGAATATGTATAGCGATATCCGTAAAATAGTGAAATATAACAAGCTGCCTGCGATTATATGATTGGCCTGATAGTGAATGATATTTATTCTTTCACTATCAGGTCGGCTATTACATATCTTTAGCTTACTCTTCTCGTCTCAACTCTAAACGCTGAGATTCGCGGATACGAAAACGCCGCTTATTTTCCCGCTCACCACGAATACGTACTCGTTCACCAGATTGCATTCCTTTTTCTTTCGCCTCCCGCGCATCGATGAAATAGTATTCACCGGTAGTTTCGTCTTTTACTGAGAAGCGGTGATCCACTTCTCCAGTTTGAAAGTTCTCGGAGATCTCTTCCTCTAAAACGCCAGTTACGGTCTCCTCGGCCATTACCGAAGAGGAAAGAGCGAGAAGCAGGGCTAAGGGTAGATTTTTCATTGCGGTCATACTCCCCATTAAGTTATTCATCGTAAGTTACGGAAACAGTTGCAGAGTTATTGCTGCTGTCAGTGGATAGGAATTCAATAGTGATCCCAGCGGATGAGTCAGTAAAGCTCTCCCCAATAGTGGACAGTGTGGCGACCTGATTGGCGGTAACATTGTTATTGCTAGTGCCGCTAAGGTAGTGAACCGTTACCGCATTTTCGTGATGTGGGCGGGGATTGAGGGTGTCGTGCTCAACATGGTATTCGATGTAATAGTAGTTTTCCCCATTTCTGCTACCAATACTCTCTACTTTTAAGAGCTGGGGAAGAGTGCCACTAAGCTCACCTGCAGTAAGCTCTATAGCTTGAAACTCAATACTAGTAGTACTGCCTGAAACTGCCTCAATGGTTTCAGTGTATCCGGGGAATGAGTCATACCACCCCATATAGTCACGGTGACCGCTTCCGAATAAGCGCGACTGCCAGGCATTGCCCATTAGGGAGCCGTCACTGCCATACTCGCTCTCACCACTATCGTTGGTGTCTCCATCATTATTATCGTCATTGCCGGCGTGGCTCAGGCCAATATTGTGGCCAATTTCATGGCCCATAATCAGTTGATCGCTATCGGCAATTATCATACTCCAGCGGCCACCAACAGAGGCCACCCCTGTGCCAACTAATCCCGCGCTAGCTGCAGCTTCAGGGAAAATGTAGACCCGGTGACGCCAATCACTGAGATCTACAGGTTGGCTATTGGAGTCTACATAGTTACTTTCAATCCAGCTGGTTGCGTTATCTCTCCAGGTATAGCCGTCATCGTTATACTCGCTGCCAGAGCGGGATTGTGCATCTTCGATACTCAACACCCCACCATTTTGGCTGTCAGGAATGCTGTAGTTGAAGCAGTCGATAGAGGTGCTTTCATCGTTGTCTTCTCCGTAGCAGTACTGGTCCAGTGCTGTGTCACTACTAAGGTGGCGGCTAAACTTCAGTTGTCCCAGAGAATTCTCCTGGTAGGCATTGTCGAGAGAATCTGTGTCATTGAAAGCCATATCGGCGATTTGGGAAACACTGAGATCATCTTCTACAGAGACGTCTGAGAAGTTCATAAAGATAAAGACGATGCTGCTCTCTGTAGCTTCGATGGTTTGAACTGAGAATACAACATAAAGAGTGCTGCCATCTGTGAGTTCAAAAGATATAGTGTCTTCCACCGACTCGCCATCGTTTAAGTTCTGAGAATTGGTGTTTAATTGGTATTCCCAGTTGCCACTTTCATAGAGGGTAAAATCACCGTAGTCTCCGGCAACACTACTGGCCTGAAAGGTGGGGCTATTACTATCAGTATCTTCAAGGGTGAGGGTTCCACTGGCGTATTCTTGTGACCCTACGACAAGTGTTGCCAGGGGGCTACTGGGGTTAAAGGTGTACCCGCCCGTATCTTCCCCCTCGTTATCGGAGTCGTTACTGTCACTGCTATCAGTGCTTGTTTCCGTTTCAGTAGCCTCATCGCTGGAACTGCTACTACTGGAGCCGCCTCCGCCGCAAGCTGTGAGGAGAACGGATAAGCTGAATGCTGTAAGGAATTTTAGGGTATCAGGCATGACAAACTCGACGTATTTCTTAATGCAAGTGAGCGGGGCGATCTGTATTTGATGGACAGCTGCTTAAAGGTCCGGTTCCTATTGGGTAGTAGTTAAATAACCGAAATTGGATTCTGGGTCACCGAAGGCTAAATTGCTATCTGTTTTTTGGCAGGTTGTGACGGTGTTGGACCATTGATTGTGATTATCTTTAAGTAGTGTGAACCTGGTTTCGGCAATTGATGACAAGGCTCTTAAGGGTTAATAGGTAGGATAAAAGAGATAGCCCAAAAGTTAAATGAGTCGTGCAATATATTTATGGGTTTTCTTTAGGGATCGGAGCTTATGGTTTAGGCCTGCGGTTGGGCAAAGAGAAATAAGGATGTTATCAGCTGCTGAAAAATCCAAGGAACGAGGCAACAAAGTTACGTTCATGGAGGTTCTTTCCTGTACAGGTCTTTTTCTGCTGGTAGCTAATGCCAAGTAGCTACCTTCTTAAATCTTAATTCTACTTATTCTACCGGGGATATTATCGGTTCTCTTCATGGCGTAGGGGGTTATTGCAATGGAGGAGTTAATAACGTTGATGAGCGCAATACACCCGTAGATGGTTATAATCTTGGATTAAACTATCGGTGTTTTGAGTTTGTAAAGCGCTATTATTTTGAGCGTGTTGAAAACTGAATGTTTATATGTTCGGCCACGCTAAAGATTGCTCTGACCTGACCGTTGATCATGAAAGTTTCTATACCTAAAGAGGACTTCTGCAGTTTTTCAATCAAGACACTATGCGTCCAGATGTCGGTGATATCGTTGTCTATAGCGGTTCTCTATTTAATCCATTTCTATTGTCTTAATTGCAAATGAGCTGAATGGGGTCCTAGGGGGCATTCACCGGAATACCCGCTCATTTTCTTCATCGCGATGGCGGTCCCCTCTTATTTTTAGTCGCCAGGGTGCTAGCGATTAGGTAATGATCGTATTCTTGGTTGATTGCAAAACAGCCAACAACAACTCGGGTTAGTGATCTGTAAGTAACTGCTTCCGCCAATCTCCATTAGTAGCCATTTATCCGAGCGATATACCACTTGTCTTACCGACTGGCTTGGCTCTGGGAGATTGCTAGTCTGCCTCCATTGAAGGGAGGTAACTATGAAGTCTTTCTATATCTGGGCTCTATCTCTAATGTTTGGCAGTGCCATCAGCCAGGCGGGTGCTCTTGAGTCGCAGTGGGAGCTGGCGATGGCGGCTGCTTATGACCGAGCTTCCGATAGTGCACTCTTCGAAGGAGAGTCAAATGTGTCTCGACAAGCCTTGCTGCAGGGAGCCTTCCAATATGAAGCCTGGGAGGGGCAGGTCTCTGCTTTCCATCAGGCTGAGAGAGGTGGTAGTGAAGACTCACTGCTAGTGGTTGCGGAGCTTTTCCGGCAAGGGAGCTGGCAGGACTGGGATTGGCTGATAGGTAAGCGCCGATTGGATTTTGGGGTTGGTTATGGGCATCGTCCGCTAGATTGGTTTTTGCCCATGGAGCGAAACCCCGTTTCACTTCAAGTGAACGAAGGTGTTGGGGTGATGTCAGCGAGTCATTTTACTGGCAGTGGCGAGTTCAGTGTAATGTTGGTGGATGCAGGTATTAGCCAGCATTCTGGTGGCAGGTTGCCAAAGGGTATTGCAGCTCGCTGGTATCAGCTTGGGGCAAGTGCCGAGTGGCAGTTGTTGGGCTATATCGATGACAAGCGAGGTGTTAACTTAGGTGGTAGCTGGGTTAATACTTATGGAGAGCAATGGGAAGCCCATGCAGAATGGCGTTATCAGCAAGACCATTGGCGCTGGCAGCCCCCGGAACTGAAGGCCATACCGAAACAAGAAAAAGAACATAATGGTTGGCAGGCTCTTATAGGAATGACTTGGGCAAATAGCGCTGGGCATTCCGTAATTTTGGAGTACTGGTTTGATAGTCGCTCCTGGGGCAAAAATGAGTGGGATCAGGTGTTTGACTACAGCCAGTGGTACCAAAATCAGGGGGTGCAATGGGATAGCTTTCGTCGGTCCTCTGCGATGGCGTTTTCTGGTGAAAATGCCTTGAGGCACAATCTGCTTTTACATTGGATGCTTTCCAATAATGAATATCACCCTAAAGTCGATTTAATCTATACACCTGAAGATAGCGGTCTTATTTTAACTATCGGTGGTGAAAGGAAGTTAACTGAAGATTGGGTACTTGGTGCGTCTGCAAGATTTTTTGGTGGTCGTAACGAATCTGCTTTTGCACAGCTTCAAAGCCAGGCCGCATTTACTTTTAGTACGACGATAGTTTTTTGAGTGGAGTTAATGGTGAACTTGTTCAAAGAGTATTTGCGCACTTTGATAATTTGTGTGGTGGTAGCGGTAATTACCCAGGCCGTGTGGGGGGGAGGCTATTTTCTGAATGGTGTGATTTCTTTTGGGTATGGATTTGTAGCTCTATCTACACGGCAACTAGCCTGGTTTTTTAAACCTGCTTGGTCTTCTAAAGTGAAGCTAACAGTTACAGCTTTTGTGGCCTTCACTGTAGGTTCTCTACATGCTTGGTGGTGGATATCGGGCTTTGCAACTGTTCGAGGACTTGACTCTTTAATCATTGCTATCCCTATTTTTCTTTTCGTATATCAAATCGAGCTTAATCGAGAGCAGTCTCGCCAGCTGGAGAGAGAGCTTCAAGAGGCCAAATTACATCAGGCTGAGCAGCAAAAGAGTTTGGCCCAGAGCCAATTAAAAATACTACAAAGTCAAATTGAACCTCACTTTTTATTCAATACACTGGCTAACCTCAAAATGCTTATTCGTCATGATCCCCCAAAAGCTGAGAATCTTTTAGATAACTTTAGTGAGCTTTTACGCTTTAGTCTGAAAAAATCCCGCTGTGATCAGGTATCTTTAAAAGATGAACTAAGTAGCTTGGAGTGTTACTTGGAAATACAAAAGATACGTTTGGGGTCAAGGTTAGAGTATGAGGTTGATTTGTCTGAGGATATTAGCTTGGAAACAGTTGTTCCTCCTTTATTAATGCAGCCTTTAGTGGAAAATGCGATTTTTCATGGAATTGAACCTGCAGCCAATGGTGGATTGGTTAGATTGAAGGTTAAGCAACAAGAAGAACAGTGGATTGTCGAAGTAGAAGATAATGGTGTGGGACTCGCTGCCGGTATCAATAAGCTTAGTTCAGGTAAGCACAATGGAATTGCATTGAGCAATATTCGGGAGCGACTTTCTGCTCTTTACCAAGAGCGTGGTAAGCTATTGATCCAAAGTAATAAACAGGGTGGAGTTACTGCCCGTTTGGAGTTTCCATGCGTGCCATAATTGCAGATGATGAACCCCTATTGCGCTATCATCTTGATCAAATGCTTGCAGATTTTTATCCTGAGCTTGAAATAATTGGGAAGGCGGTCGATGGAGAAGAGGCATTAAATTTATGCCTAAATAAAAAACCGGACGTGGTTTTCCTGGATATTCGTATGCCAGGGCTGGATGGGCTAGCAGTTGCAGACGCACTTAAGAAATCTGATAAGCAGCCAATCGTTGTGTTTGTTACAGCATATGATGAGTATGCTGTAAAGGCTTTCGAGCACGAAGCTGCGGATTACTTGCTTAAACCGATAGATGAGAAACGCTTGGCGCAAGCCTGTGAGCGTATTCGTCAGCGTTTAAAAGAGCGGGAGGAGAGCGGCGTTACAGCAGGCCCTGATATAGAAATCATACTCAAGCAACTCTCGACAAGTCTACCGGAGTACTTACACTGGATTCGGGCGAGCAAGGGAGAGGATATTTACCTGATCGCCTCCGATGAGGTTTCAGCGTTCGTTGCCGAAGATAAATACACTACAGTTTACTCGGAGCAAGGTCAGCATATAATTCGAACGCCATTAAAGGAACTTTTGTCCCAATTGAACCCGGATTTATTTTGGCAAGTACATCGTTCAACCATTGTTAACGTGAAGCGTATTCAAAAGATTAGCCGAGGATTGACTGGTGGCGTCACTGTAGTGATGAATGATGGTCGTCACTATACAGTTAGCCGGCGGGCTGCCTCTATGTTTAAGTCTATGTAAGAGAAGGTAGTTTGTACTTTTTACTCTCCAAAAGTGTTTGTTTTTTGATGGATAAAAATGAATGAATTCACTGCGCACCAGGAAGGCTTTGAATACATTATTAGAAGCTTGTAATCAACTTCTGTGCTCCATAGCAATTTGGAATAAAGTGTGCTTTGAGGCACTGCTTGCTCGTAAAGCTAACGTTTAGCCCCTTCTGGTCTTTTCAAGTTAGAAGTCTTTACGATTACTGAACACTAGCCCCAGTTAGGCTGTGGCTCGGCTGCCTTAGGTAATTCAGTGTTTGCTCAGTATTGATTTTGATGTCGCGTTGATGAGGTTGTGAGAATGGTGATTCTAAGTTTTAAGGCAGAATAAAAATAAATTGTGGTATTGGTCTTGCTGATAGTCTAAAAAGGGATCTGTGTGGAAATTCTACTTGTCGTATTTTCCATAAAAGTTAAAGAATTTAGTTGTAGTCCTTCAGTATGAGAAATTTGATAATTTTTATCGTCGTTGTTGTTGTAATTCAAAGGTGGGATGACATCAGTCGTGTTTTTTCGTCATCACCTTCTATGATGGATGTCACCTCCGAAGTAGAGGCGTCGGAAGGGCAGGTTATTCTATATGCCACTAAGTGGTGCGGATACTGCAAGAAAGTTAGAAAGCTAATGCGTAAAAATAATATAGACTTTGTTGAGTTTGATATTGAATCATCAAAGGAAGCGAGAGCACAATATGATCGCTTAGGTGGTAACGGGGTACCTTTGTTGCTAGTTAATGGTGAGTTGATACAAGGCTATAATGCAGGGAAAATACTTCGAGCTTATCAAGGCTCTGAATAGTGCGCCCATAGCCTGTCATGCAATGGTAAATATGAGGGGCCGGTCATTTGTTGGCATTCTCTCTCTGTAATTCGCAGTAATTTACTTTTTTAGGAATGACCAGGATAATTGCCTGCAATACGCACTTGCATATAGCAATAGTCCGCTTGAATGAATGATATAGGTTTTCGGTGTAGATAACACTTCAGGCCTCCGGATCCGACGGGGGTTTTTACTTAAAAATCAGACCTGTACTCTTACATTTTTATTAAGAAATATTGGTGCTTCTCAATAATAAGTTTGATTTTGGGGCTGCTGTGCCAATTATTTATAATTTGTGAGGCTTTACCTTACCCATTTGTGGTTGTGCTACCGAAGCCTACTTAGCTTTGGTGTTAAAGTTCTAGTGACAATTCAATAGTGTTTACCACAGTGCAGATGCTTGTGCATTAATTTTTATATCTGCTAATAATGGATCTATTATGCTAAACAGTCTCAATTTGGCTTCTTACGCTATCTCTGTTGATGGTATTGAGGACTTAATTGAAGTTAAAGCGCCTTACTTTGCACTAGAGTCTTTACACTTTGATGTTGATGGTTGGCTGATTTCAAAGGTACCGATTCAATGTAAAAGTACTTTTGAAAAGACTTTGATGGATGTATCTGAAATAGGTAGGCACTTAGCCATTTTAGGGTCATGTTTTGGAGCATTGGCGAACCCTGTGAAGTCCAGGCATTACTACTTGGCTTGTAAAGCTGACCTTACAACCTTTGATAATTTTGTGTCAGAAGAGCGTCCTGAGTTTCTCTATGCGAGAACTAAAGCAGTATTCACTAACAAAAGAGAGCTGGTTGCTGAGGCTGAGTTGTTTGATACTGTAGGTGAGGTTGCGGCTAGACTTGAAGTTACATACCACGTAATGAAGGAGAAATCCTTCCACAGAATCTACAGCGGAAGTATTCAGGATATATCCCCTTCTATTGAGGGTGTTAACCCTTACGAGAAAAGTATTGATGTAAAAGTCCTTAAGGTTAATGACCAAACTTTAAATGCAACAATCGGTCGGGTGACACCTGAAATGTGTCTAGGACATTTTGATAAGGTGAAAGCGTTACCCGTAGCAATTGCTTCTCAGTGCCTGTTGAAGTCATGCTGCCTGTTTTTAAGGAATCTGCTAGGTGAGGATGAGGCTAGATTTGTCCTGACGTCAACAGAATTGCGAGCAGCTAATCTGGCTTTAGCTGGCCAGGAGGTGGATATTCATGTTTCCCTTGATGGTATTGAAGGTGACACCTATATTGTCCGTAGTATTGCTACAAACAAGCTTGGAGAGGCGGTAGGCGAAGCGGTTAGCTACATTAAGAAAGCTATTTAATCTTCTATTCCACATACTTCAATATGTCAGTATGAGATGTATCCACCTTATACTGACAATGCTTTCCACAGAATCTATATATCAGCCAAAATCCTGCCTAAGAATAGTGATAAGTCAATATTTTTCGCTATGAAGCTGTAAAACTGTATGTCCTTTCACTATCTTCCCTAATCCGTACTACTTTTTGAAAGGAGAAGATACGTTTCACATAGAGTCATGTGGAGTGTGGATGCTGACTAGGTACACGAAGGAATCTAGTTACTGTGTATTTCGGGATGGTGTATTCGCTCTTAATTTCCAGCAGTACCCTCAATTAAAGTTGTAGATCCACTTCTATTTAGCCATTCAGTATTGCTTATTCCCGCCTATCGCACCTGGTGACTGTTTATCGCATCATAAAGATCATTAGTCATGCTTCGGTTAGCCTGCTCCCAACTTGAATACAGGGAGAGACGTAATGAAAAATTTGATAGCAGCACTGATTGTTAATTTGGGAGCAAGTACCTCCTCCTTTGCCGCAGTTGATGCGCAAATGGAAGACTTATACCAAAAAGCCACAAAGGCGGGCGGTACGGCAGTGATGGCGTCTTATAAGGCTTTCAAACTGGCGCAAAAAGAAGATCCGTCTGATCCTATTGCACTCTTTTATTTGGGGGCCAGTGAAACACTAATGGCAAAAGAAAGCTGGTTGCCCTGGAGAAAGGTCAGTTATGCAGAGAATGGAATTGCCCGTATGGATAAGGCGCTCACCATAATTGAAGAAATGGATAACCCTGGTTGTTCCTCTCAGGGGATGCCTCAAGACTTGCTGCTCAAAGGAATTGCTGCAACAACTTTTACTAAGGTGCCAAAGTTCTTTAATTCTTTTGACCGTGGGTTTGAACTTTATCATGAGTTGATGGGTGATCCACGCATGGGATATATGCCGCCAGACGCTACTCACTGGATTTACTGTGGCGCATTGCAGGCTGCAGAGCTTGAGGGTGACAAGGAGTTAGTGAATTTATGGGGAGCAAAGGCTGAGAGTCATGGCATATCAAATCCATGTGGTGATGTTAAAAACTCTGACTAATAGTGCGAACAGGTAGTGAATCTATGTTACAGCTCACTCATATTGAAAAGACTTACATTTCCGGTGAGGTTCAACTTCGGGCGCTAAAAGATGTGAATCTGGATATTCGAGCAGGCACTATGGTAGCTCTGTGCGGACCATCGGGGTCTGGTAAAAGTACCTTGTTAAATATTTGCGGGCTACTGGATCATGATTACAGCGGAGAAGTCTGCTTTGCCGGCGAGGTGCTGAGAAAAAGCCATCGGCAGTCAATGAAGATCCGTCGTACTCAGTTGGGTTTTGTATTCCAAAAGTTTAATTTGGTTCCGGTAATGACAGCCTTTGAGAATGTAGCCTTTCCACTTCTTTTAAATGGAATGAAAGAAGGTGAAGTAAGACGGCATGTAATGGGCATGTTGGATCATGTCGGGCTGTCCCAGTTTTCCAACTACAGGCCAGATCGACTTTCAGGTGGACAACAGCAGAGAGTAGCAATCGCTCGAGCACTGGTGCACCAGCCCAAACTAGTAATTGCCGACGAACCTACGGCCAGCTTGGATAGTGTTACCGCACAACAAATTATTGAGTTAATGAAAAATTTAGGAATGGAGCAAAAAACAGCTTTTATTGTTGCCAGTCATGATGATCGAATGACTCGTCATTGCGATAGAGTTGTTGATCTGAAAGATGGTGTAATTCTGCAGGAGAGTGCTTTATGCGTCGCTTAAAAGTCGCGGTTTTAAATTTATTGCGCAATCGCCGCAGAAGCTTTCTTGCCGTTGCAATAATTTCCATTGTGGTGACGGCCTTGATGACCTCCGGAGGTTTTGGCCTATTTACGTATCAATCCCTTAAAGAGAACGCGGCGCGTAGTGAGGGGCATTTGGTGCTAACACAGCCGGGATATTTCTCTTCTGATGAGGATTTTCCTCTTCAGCTGGGTTTAGATAATGCCAATAAATTACGTAGGGACTTGTTGGTTGGGGAAAATGTGAAGGCTGTGCAGCCTAGAGTTTATCTGCAAGGGTTAATTTCCAATGGTGATAAATCTACTATTTTTTTAGGTCAGGGGATATTGCCAAGTGAATTTCGGGTGAAGGGGCCTTTTCTAAATGTCACTGAGGGCAGTATTTTATCAAACCGTGAAGATGTCAGTGATCCTGAGATTATGCTGGGTAAGGATCTCGCAAGAAATCTTAATGTAAGCCCTGGGGATTATATTACTTTAATGTCCTCTACCGTTCATGGGGCTCTCAATGCAATGGATTTTAAGGTTAGGGGAATTTTCGGGACGGGTGTTCCGGATATGGATAAGCGTCAAGTATATATTTCGGTTCAGGCTGCGCAGTTCCTGTTAGATAGTGAGCGGGTCTCAACCATGGCAATCTATGGCTACAATCTTGATAAGGCAGCGAGTTTGCAAGAAAAACTGCGTGAGTTAGTTCCAGAGCTGGAAATTACCACTTGGGAGGATCGTGCCTTTTTCTATCAGGGAGTAAAGAATCTTTATGACCGAATTTTTGGGTTGATGGGGATCATTATGGCGTTGGTTATCTTTGTCTCGCTTTTCAATACGCTGGCAATGTCGGTAACAGAGAGAACACGGGAAATAGGTACCCTGTCCGCATTGGGTGCATCCAAAGTGGAATTGATAACAGGGTTTATATTGGAGGCTTTAGTACTTGCTGTAGTGGGTTCTTTAGTAGGTGTTATTTTGGCTGGTCTGATAAGCGCCGGGTTGATGATGTTTGATATTACTATGCCGCCACCTCCGGGAAAAACAACGGGATATCCTTTGACTGTTTATTTCTCTATTAACTTGGCTTGGATGATTTCGGTTGCAATAGCTGCGATATGTGTTTTTTCATCCTTCCTTGCGGCGCGGAAAGGTGTCAATAAACCGATTACTGAGGCATTGGTCCATGTATAAATTAAGATTAGGCAGAGTTAGCTTGGCGATTGGTTTGTTGCTGATGTTCTCTCCCTTTGTTTCAGCTGGGACTGAGGAGAAGGAAAGTCATTTTTCCGCTGTACAGGTAGAAAGCATGTTGGCCAAAGCGGATTCCTATCGTCTTGGAGAGTCATCTTCAAAAGTTGTCACCAACATCCAGGTTTTTAAACAGGGAGAGTTAGAAAGCGAAGATCGCTACCATGTTTATACTCGCCCTGAGAGAAAATCATTGGTGGTATTTAAAGGTGTTGGTGAAGAGGGGCAAAAAATGCTGATGCTGCAGGATAACTACTGGCTATTGATGCCCCGCAGCCGCCGCCCTATCCGCATTACACCGATGCAAAGATTGCTGGGGGAGGCTTCAATTGGTGATATCGCCACTTTGACTTGGAGCCAGGACTATCGGGGGCAATTCGAGGCAAGTGAAATTCTAAAGGATAAATTGACCCACAAACTTCAGCTGGAGGCAAAAACCAAAGGAGCCAGCTATCAAAAGATAACATTGTGGCTTGATAGTGAGAGTCTCTTCCCAATCCAAGCGGAGCTTTACTTGAAATCTGGAAAATTGGCTAAGGTTGCGCATTTTGTATCAGGGATAAAGGATGAAGAACTATTTGTGGAGGAGATGGTTTTAGTTGATAGCATCAAGGCTACCACTGAAACCAGAGTTCACTACGAAAGTAGTACTGCGCATCAGTTAGCGGAAAAATTCTTCAATCCGGCATACTTGAGTCGACAGTCAAAAATGGATCTGTGAGAGTGGATCTGAGCGGGTAACTTCCTCTGCCAGTATCAATTCCGATACTGGCAGAGGTGCGGAAAATTAGGCTGCCTCAATTGATGCTATTTGAATTTTCCGCTCTTCGGAAAAAGCTCTATCAAGCTCTTCTGCCTCCCTGAGACGTTTTATTTTATCAAAGAACAATTGGGCTTCAGGAAAAGCCAATTTCAAGTAAGCGAGCCATTGCTTAATACGATTGCCCAGATACTTGGAAGGGTAAACTTCTCGGGTGGTTTGATAGTAACCCCAAAGAATTTCAATAATCTCTTGCCAGCCCAGTGCTGTATAGCTCTCACCTGAGCAGTAGGCTTTTATCTGCTTGCCCAAATCTGGCCTGGCTAGCAGGCTGCGACCAAACATAAATGCTTGGCATCCGGTTACTTCACGGCAGCGTTGAAATTCCTCAAGTGTCCAGATATCCCCGTTGGCAATGACTGGGATTTCGAGTTTTTGGCGAATTTCACCGATGTATTCCCAGTAGGCTGGGGGTTTATAGCCATCGACTTTGGAGCGAGCGTGTACTGCCAGTTCATTTGCGCCGCCAGCTGCTGCGGCCTGGGCGTTATCCATATAGCTAGAGCGATCATTAAAGCCCAGTCGGATTTTTGCGGTGACAGGGATGTTTTCCGGGACAGCGCGGCGAACCGCTCCTACAATAGCTTCCACTCTGTGAGGGCTTTGCAATAGGCAGGCGCCACCGTCGCTGTTATTCACTGATTTTGCAGGGCAGCCGAAATTGAGATCAATTGCTGTAGCACCGAACTCAACTGCTTTTACTGCATTAATTGCCATTGCATTGGGGTTGCCGCCTAACAGCTGTAACCGTACTGGAATCCCGCTTGGGGTCTTCGCACCTTTGTCGACCTCTGGGCACAAGCGGGTGAATACTCTGCGAGGCAAGCGAGTATTAGTGACACGAACAAACTCAGTAACACAGATATCGACCCCTCCAATGGCGGAGAGCAGGGCACGTACGTGATGGTCGATTACCCCCTCCATTGGTGCCTGGTAAATCGTAGGTTCTGGGGTAGGTGTCTTGTCGGTCATAAGTCAGTTGAGAGGTAAATCATAAATCTAAAGGCGCATATTCTATCAGCAAGTTATTGTAATGGCGCAAAAACGATCATTCTTCAGTATATAAAAGTAGGAGAAATAAACTCGGCCTATTGATGTTTTGCACCAAAATTGGGCGTGGTAATTTAGACCCCTCCGTTGCCCCTGAAACCAATAAGTGTTTGATTTTAAAAGCAACTTGTATTGATAATAGAAAAATATCAGCATTTTGGAACTAACGAATTTTTTCCTGTGTGCCCGCTGTTTTTGGGGGAGGATCAGGTGCAGCGGCGGTTGAAATTACCGGTCTAGGCAATAAGATTCCGATGTGCAGAAATTTGGGACGGCTGGGCTAAGTGAGATTTTCCCGGGCAAGTTTATTGGTTGTACAACATAAATTTGTTTAATTGTGAGCGAAGATTTTACATACGCACAAAATATTAATTGGGGTGTTTCAGCTGTCCTGAATAAATAGATACGTAAATTCATAGTGTTACGGGCACGGATGAAACCGTCCAGGATGGCTGGTTTTATTGCCTGGTGCCAGGGGGAATAAACAGTGCAAGAAACACTTTTGCAACAGGGGCTAGATATCACCCTGTTTGGTATGGGAATTGTTTTTACTTTTCTGCTATTACTGGTGATCGGTACCGGTATTATGTCGAGAGTCATCTCCCGCTATTTCCCCGAAGCGGAGCCCGTATCCCACGCGCCTTCCCCAACCGCTGGGAATGATAAGGCCCATTTACATGCGGTGATTAAAGCTGCGATCGAACAGCATCGCAAAAGACGCTAACCGCCAATCGCTTCCAAACAATTTCCAATAATTTCTGCCGAGAGAGATAACCCATGACTGAGGTTAAAAAGCCATTGGGGATTACCGATGTAGTCCTGCGCGATGCCCACCAGTCACTGTTCGCTACCCGACTGCGACTGGACGATATGCTGCCGATTGCTGAGAAGCTCGATAAAGTTGGCTTCTGGTCTCTGGAGTCCTGGGGGGGTGCCACTTTCGACTCCTGCATTCGCTATCTCGGCGAAGATCCCTGGGAGCGTATTCGCGAACTGAAGAAAGCTATGCCGAACACGCCCCAACAGATGCTGTTCAGGGGACAGAATATTCTCGGCTACCGCCACTATGCGGATGACGTGGTTGAGAAGTTTGTAGAGCGCGCTGCAGTCAATGGGGTAGACGTGTTCCGCGTGTTCGACGCGATGAACGATATGCGCAACCTGAAAACCGCACTGGCTGCGGTGAAGAAACAAGAGAAGCACGCTCAGGGCACCATCTCTTATACCGTGAGCCCAGTACACACCATGGACTTATGGGTGGATCTGGGGCGCCAGATCGAGGATATGGGAGCGGATTCCATCGCGATCAAGGACATGGCCGGTCTGCTGCGCCCCTATGAGGGCTACGAGCTGGTGAAACGTTTGAAGGCCGCCGTGGACATCCCCATCCATATGCAGTGCCACGCTACTACCGGTTTATCTACGGCTACCGCTCTCAAGTGTATCGAGGCGGGTATCGACAACGTGGACACCGCGATCAGCTCTATGTCCATGACCTATGGTCACAGCCCAACCGAAGCGTTGGTGGCGATTTTGGAAGGCACTGAGCGGGACACCGGGCTGGATATTAACCTGCTGGAAGAAATTGCGGCTTACTTCCGTAACGTCCGCAAGAAGTACGCGAAGTTTGAGGGTTCCTTGAAAGGCGTGGATTCCCGCATCCTGGTGGCCCAGGTACCCGGTGGCATGCTCACCAATATGGAAAACCAGCTGCGCGAACAGGGTGCCGGGGATCGCCTGGATGATGTACTCGAGGAAATCCCCCGGGTGCGTGAAGACCTGGGCTGTATCCCGCTGGTTACTCCCACGTCCCAGATTGTGGGTACCCAGGCGGTACTCAATGTCCTGACTGGAGAGCGTTACAAATCGATCTCTAAAGAGACTGCCGCCGTCTTGAAAGGCGAATACGGTGCGACACCTGCCGAAGTTAACCAGGAGCTGCAGGTCCGGGTACTGGATGGGGCGAATCCGGTTACCTGTCGTCCGGCAGACCTGTTGGCACCAGAGTTGGACAAGTTAACCTTGGAGCTTCAAGAGAAAGCGGGTGAACAAGATGTGGCCCTGACCGATGGTGAGGGGGAGATCGACGATGTACTTACCTATGCACTCTTCCCGCAGATTGGCCTGAAGTTCCTGAAGAACCGTGGCAATCCAGAAGCTTTCGAGCCAGTACCTACCGGTAATGAAGGTGCTGCAGTCAAGAACGACAAAGGTGAAGAAGTTTATACGGTAACTGTAGAGGGACAGAGCTACACCGTCACTGTGGCCGATGGTGGCGACTTAACCAATATTGCCCCAGTGTCTGGTGGTGCTCCCGCATCTGCAGCTAGTGCACCTTCCGTGCCTGCTACCGGAGGTGAGCCGGTTAATGCGCCCCTCGCTGGGAATATCTTCAAAGTAATGGTGAAGCCCGGGGATCAGGTGAGCGAAGGTCAGGCGGTGTTAGTACTGGAAGCGATGAAGATGGAAACTGTGGTGAGTGCCCCTCGTGCCGGTAACGTCGCCAGTGTGGCAGTAAAAGAAGGCGATTCAGTGGCGGTGGGTGATGCCCTGCTGTCCATTGCATAGCCAAAGGTAGGAGTCACACGTGGATAATCTGATTACTCTTTGGCATTCCTCCGGCGTCGCGCAGATGGCATCGGGCCAGTTCATTATGATTTTGGTGGGCCTGGGCCTGCTGTTTTTGGCCATTCGCAAAAACTTTGAGCCCCTGCTTTTGGTGCCTATCGGTTTCGGCGGAATCCTGGCCAATATTCCTGGTGCCGATTTGGCACTCTCAGCCGCAGAGACAGCCCTTACCCAGGGAGATGGAGCTGTTTTGGCGCAAATGGCCCAGATCCTGGGCCTTGATAGTACTTCAGCTTTACCCGCGCTAAAGGAAGCTCTGGGCAGTGCGCCGGCAGCCGTGCAGGTACAAGCAGCTGAGTTTGCCCGGGATGCCGGTTTCAACAACGGTATGTTGTATAACTTCTATTCCGTAGCTATTGCTTCCGGCATTGCGCCGTTGGTAATTTTTATGGGCGTAGGGGCTATGACCGACTTTGGTCCGCTACTCGCCAATCCGCGCACCTTGTTCCTCGGTGCAGCGGCCCAGTTTGGGATCTTTGCCACGGTGCTCGGTGCTGTGGGTCTCTCAGTAGCGGGAATCATGGACTTCTCAATCGCCGATGCCGCTGCGATCGGTATTATCGGTGGAGCAGATGGTCCCACAGCTATCTATGTTTCCAGCCTATTGGCCCCAGATCTGTTGGGGGCTATTGCTGTAGCGGCTTATTCGTATATGGCGCTGGTACCTATGATTCAGCCGCCGATTATGCGTGCTCTGACTACTGAACAGGAGCGCAAAATTGAAATGGTGCAATTGCGCCATGTGAGCAAGCGGGAAAAAATTGCCTTCCCGATGTTGCTGTTGATTTTGGTGGCCCTGTTCCTGCCAGCTGCTGCACCGCTGTTGGGTATGTTCTGCTTTGGTAATTTGATGCGTGAGTGCGGAGTCGTTTCCCGATTGTCAGACACTGCTCAGAATGCGCTGATCAATATCACCACTATTTTCCTGGGACTTTCCGTTGGTTCAAAATTGGCGGCAGACAAATTCCTCGACCCTAAAACCCTGGGTATTTTGGCTTTAGGTATTGTGGCGTTTGCGATCGGCACTGCGGCTGGCGTGTTGATGGCTAAGTTGATCAATGTATTCAGCAAGCACAAGATTAATCCATTGATTGGTTCTGCCGGTGTTTCTGCCGTACCTATGGCCGCGCGGGTGTCCAACAAAGTGGGGCTCGAATCCAATCCTCACAACTTCCTGTTGATGCACGCAATGGGCCCCAACGTAGCTGGTGTTATCGGTTCTGCGGTGGCTGCGGGTGTGATGATCAGTATGGTGCGGAGCCTTACTGGGGGTTAGTTGGGGGCCGTTGATTTTCAAAAAAGGGCGAACTTTGTTCGCCCTTTTTTATGGCTGCAGGAAAAGGCTGAAATAGTGTTGTCTTTAATTGAGGCTTTGCTGGCCTTTTGTGCGCTTTAAATGTAGGGGTTCGATGGTTGGCTATTGTCAATCGACGGGGTTCATTTTGAGTTAAGGTTGATTGCGCTATATTCATCATCAAGTTTTAGTTGAAATAGAAATTTACTCGGAAGTAAGTTTATGCGCAGCCTGCCATTTATTATTTTTTTTACACTTCTCTCCTCCACCGTTTTTGCTCACGATAATCATCAAACTGCAGAAGAGGTCCGCCAGCTAAAGAAAGAGGTGATTAAGCTCCGTAAAGAGGTGCATGCTGATCATAAGCAGAGTGTTGGAGCTGAAAGTGTCCGTGATCTAGAGAAGGAGGTAGTTAGGTTGCGGAAAAATGTCCACCAACTACAGGATTTGATTCTTGAATTACAGGCGACTATCGAAGCTCAACCTCACATAGTGCAGTCGGCTCCGGTAGCGGAGCGCCCTAAGTGGGTTTGCTATATGAAGGATGCCAGAGCTGGCGGAATGCATGCAAATGGTTTTAGCCGTGTAGAGGCGAAAGGAAAACTGCTTGAAACCTGTACCCAGCGCGGTGGTATTTGCTTTGAGAGCGGAATCAAATGCTCTGAGTGAGGAAGCCATTTGATTCTGAGTCATAGGAGAGTGGCGGTTAAAAGAGATTGCCACTTTCCATTTATTTTAAACTTCTTTTCCTCACCCAATACCGTCAAAGTTAAGGCTGCTTGACTTTAAGAAGTGAGCGTCAAGCATCTTAAATAATGAGTTGCGCCCTTTTTGGTGCAGCTCTTCAGGGGAACCATGGACTTTATAGTATTCAGGGAATAATTGGGCGATATCTTCACTTGACCACTCTAGGTGAAACTGTAAGCCCAGCACTTTTTTGTCGAACAAAAAAGCTTGATGAGGGCATAAGTTGGACTCAGCCAGGCATCTTGCGCCCTCTGGGATAGCAAAGTAATAGCTATGTGCCTGGAATACCGTGTGTAAATTTAAATCCAGCTGAGTAGAAGATCTTATAGGTAGCCAGCCCATCTCTTCGTGGGGGAGTTGTTGTATCTCTGCACCTAATGCATAAGCAAGAATCTGTGCCCCTAGGCAGATGCCTAATATTGGAATAGGTTGTTCAATGCGGCTTTTTACCCAGGCAATTTCCTCGGCAAGCCAGGGCAGGTTTTTATGCTCGCAAACATCCATTAATCCGCCTAATAGAATAATGCCGCGAAAGCCGTTTTGAGGAAGTGGTGACTCCTGTGGTTTAATGATAGTAAGCGGTATTTGATTCTCTACAGCCCAGTCATAAATATACCCAGGGCCCTCTTTTTCTTCATGTTGAATAACCAGAATTGGCTTGCTCATTTATTGGAAATCCTGGCTTTCAAAATACAGCTCTTCTTTAAAGTGAATTCCCGCTGCAGTTAGATTCTCCGGCCAATTGCTCTCTGAGAGTGGATTGGTGCTGCCGCTGTAAATTTCATTGGGTTTAGCTTCGTTAGTATTAACTAACAGTACTTGGTCGAAGCTGGGGGTGGATCCAATTTTATGTACAAGCAAAGTGAAGTTTCTATGGGGTATTAGTTGATAATGCCCATTTTCTGTTCGGGAAAGGGGGGTATCCATTAGTCGAGAAGTCACTCGGAAAGTAACAGCCCGCAAAGCAAGTTTTCCACCTCGTTCAAAGTGCCCTGTAAATATTTGGGCGTTAAAAGTATTGATTTCTCCCTCGCGTAATTTGCGCAAAGAAAGCTTCTCCGGAAGTAGTGTGACCAACTCGTTTCGCTTGAGAAGATTTTGTACTTCTTCCTGGTCTTTGGTCTCCAACACCAAAATAACTTGATGGTTGTGTCTTCCGCCATGTAGCGGCATGTGAGTGGCAATGACTTGCCCATCGACGGTAAACATGGCCATTCCATGAGTTCCGATCGAATTGTCTTCCTGTGCTAACGATGGCTGGGCAGCGCACAAGCTTGTACTGATTATCAATGCTAAAAAGAGAAGAATATGTTTCATCGATTTTGTGTCGCTATAACCTTGGATACAGAGGATTCTAAGCGTACATTAGTGATCAATCGATTCTGAAATAGAGACAATTGATTCCATTATGGAAATAGAGGCACTTGAGAAGTTTCTCATTATTGCGGCGACGGAGAACCTGCAACGCTCTGCAGACAGGCTGGATACCAGCCCGGGTGCATTGAGTAAAACCCTGAAGCGCCTGGAGACTGAGCTGGGTACTCGACTGTTTGATCGAGTCGGCAAGCAACTGAAAATCAATGACGCAGGCCGCAGACTGCAAAGTCGGGCGGTTGAAATGGTGGCGATTGCCAGAAGGGTTCGCTCAGAGGTTGGTGAACTAGGGGGAAACCAGGAGTGCCGGATTGCTGCTCCAACCATGTTGCAACTGGCCTGGGGTGCGTTCATTCAGCGAAAATTCCTCGCCGAAGAAACCGCAGTACGGTTGTCATTTACCTCGGCCTATGAAGCCTTGGCATTGAAAATGTTATCCAGGGGGGAGGTGGACCTGGCCCTGATAACTGGGGCGGTGTTGGGGCAGGTTTCCTCCACGATGGAGGTTCTACCTTTGGGTTCACTCTCTATGTATATTGCCGCAGGACCTGATCACCCATTGATAGCGGAACCAGGCACGCAAGTGAAGGCTGCATTGTCAGATGTCCTGCAATACCCATTTGCCGCTCCGAGAATTTCTCCTTTCTGTGGTGAAGAGCGGGGGATAGGTAGCGATGGTTGGCCAGAAATAAATTATCCTCGTAAGGTGCAGGTCGTTGTAAATGACTATGGAGTTCTTTGCCAACTTGTACTAAATAGTGGGCTACTCGCTTTTTTACCTGAATCTCTCATAACTGAAATGGGTGGGGTGATCGTTAGGGTGGAGGATGGCCCTGTAAAATCTAGAGAAGAACTCTTTGTTGCGGGAAGGAAAGCGGACACCACTTGGTTAAGTAAATTCCCAGCTTGGGTTTAGTGCTTGGAGTTGAGCCAGTTAGGCCAGCTTCCATAGTGGGTGATATCGTTTGCCCCCTGGATGCCCCAGCTTTCACAAATAAATCCTGTCTCCCAGCTTCCATTGGCCAGCTCAACTTTTCCTATTCCAACTGGAGCGGGTATTGCAGCAACAAAACTGCCGAAATATTCAGCTGGTAACTGCCATATTTCTACCCGGATGGCTTGTCCTCCTCCGGATTCATCGCGAACCAGAGCGGGGCGCTCCCCCTCGGGGAGAACATAGAGTCGGTATTGGTGACTGGTTGTTGTTTCCTGAAATAACTGTCCTCCCCGCTCAGTGAGCTGCCAGTTGAGAGGTTGCCCTTCGAGATGTGCACCACATACTACAATTTTGATCAGCTTGTCCGCTGTAGCCAATTGGCAAGAGCTGCTGTCTTGGTTGGATATCTCTCCTGGACGTTTTCCTGTAGCAGCCAATGGGAGATTGCAGGTCTGGTGTAAACCATTAGCAAAACTCAGTAGGGACATATCGCAATATTTCTGGCTAAACAAAGTAACTCCCCAGCTAATTCCGGAACTAAGAAAGCCAACGGGCACTGCGGTCGCAGAATAGTCCAATAAGTTCATAAAATTTGTGTAAGTTCCGAGAATGGAGTTTCTTTGAATGGGTTGTTCGGCTATTTCGTGGCGGGTGTAGACAGTCGGTATAGTTGGAATAATGATAAAATCGATATTTTCCAGTGTTTTATCACAAATTCTCTTTAGTGCTTTTAAGCGATATTGTCCCAAGAAAGCATCAGCGGCAGTTTTTGTTTCGGCGGAGTTAATAATCTTCCGGATTACCTCTAGCATAGATGCCGGTTTTACGCCTTGAGTTGCAATCCAGCGCTCGGCTACCCAAGGACCTTCGTACAATAGCTTTGCGGCTTCTATAAAAGGGTTAAAGTCTACAGTTACAGCCTGTCCGCCCAGCGCTTTTAATTGTTTGATAGATTGATTAAAGAGTGCCTGGGTTTCCTTGTTCCCTTGAAAATCGAGTTGCTCAGGTATACCAAAAGAAAAGCTTACTTTCTTATTAGAGAAATTTTCCTGGAAATACCGCAGCCTATTGAAAAATGGGGTGGTACGACTATAGATATCAGCCGAATCAAATTTCGCAGTAATATCAAGTAGCTTGGCGGCATCTCGACAGCTTAGAGCGAATATTGATACACAGTCGAGACTCTTACAGGCCGGGACAACCCCTGTAGTGCTCAGCAGTCCCCGAGTGGGTTTGTGGCCTATTAAATTATTGAGTGCTGCAGGTACCCGCCCGGAGCCAGCAGTATCAGTTCCCAAAGCAAAACTGACTTGCCCAAGTGCTGTGGCAATAGCTGATCCCGCACTACTCCCGCCAGAAATATACTCCTGGTTAAAAGAGTTTTTACCTTCTCCGTAAGGGGAGCGAACACCTACTAGGCCGGTGGCGAATTGATCGAGATTGGTTTTGCCGAGCGGCACGGCTCCTGATTTAATCAATAGCTTTACAACAAATGCGCTTTCGCGAGGGGTATAGCTAAAGTCTGGGCAGGCTGCTGTTGTGGGCACTCCAGCAAGATCAATATTATCCTTGATAGCAAAGGGCACTCCGTATAAAGGTAGATCGATGGGCCTTACTCGGTCCAATGTTTCTAGATAGGGCTCTAGCTCTTCTCTGGTTAATAAGGTGATCCAAGCGTTATAGTTGGCTTGCTGCTGTGCTTGTTTTAATAGGCTCGTAATGAGTTCACGCGGTGTTGTAATACCTTTCGAGTAGGTGTTTCTTAGATGGTCTAGCGTTAAATCGTGGGCCATAAAAGGGTTCCGAGAATAACTTCAACTAGGGAGCCTCTGAATAACTCCGTGATACCTCTGGCATGCAGAGCGGTTCACAATCAAGGCGCGGCTTCGCAGGAATGTCTAGACCTTTCAAGAAGTCGCAACGCGGAGTGTGAATCGCTCTGCACGCCCCGAAGGGCGGGCCTTGAAGGCCACAGCTGCTGCGTTGCAGCTCTTGCAAAGGGCTACGGCCATTCGCGGCGAGCTGCGCCTAACATCTGCAGCCTTCAAGACCCGCAGAGGCATTACGGAGTTATTCAGAGGCTTCCTAGATACCGGACTGTTATTTATTTCGATGTTTGTATTACTAAGATTATATTTTTTCAAGAATTATCATCTCACTGTAAACCGCATAACTTTAGATTTAGCAAATACATAATTAGTTTGATGCCCTCTCTGGTGGACAGGGTGTCCCTGCTGCAATCCAGCCTTTCATTGCTTCAATGAACTTGTCGTGGGGGATATTTACCGGCTGACGGCTGTCACCGGGGTGCCAGCCCCACAATACCAGTGGGCTGGTACTAACAAACTCCAGTTGACTGGTTGGTGCTCGCCCGCCGTTGTCCTGGGGAGTGGTTAGAAGTTTGCAGATTTGAGCTGAGGATTTTTGTGACCAGTTCAACTCAATAGGTGCCATGACCCACCCCGGAGCTCCAGGTGCACCGGTAACAGGGTTGTTTTTATTTGAATGGCAGTTATTGCAACGCATGGTACCTGCCCCCATATTATCTGGACCACGCTCCACCCTGGGAACATGGGGAGACCCTTCATTTATAAGCGGCATCTCCAGCTGGTGGCAATTGAGGCAGCGTGGGTGCAGAAGGACCTCTACGATAGTTTCCCAGTCCTGGTGCCCTGGAGTACTAGTGGCCTCCTCTTGCTGGGATGAACCTCGATGTTGATCGCAACCGGTTAACGTGAGGAGTGCTATGGCACACAAAGCCAATAGGGGGCGAAAGAGAGCTGTGTCTGGCCGCATTTTCATTCGGCTTGCCTTTAAGTTCGATTTTCACTCTCAAACATAATTGGGCCTGAGGACTAGTGATAGTTTCGAGATTGATTGCCGCGTCAAAAGATAGACCTGGCGGGTTCAGCTCTATTGAGCTGTGACCAGCAATTCATGCTTGGGGGTTAAGGCGCCGTAGTACGTGGTATGATAGGCGCGTTTTACTTGTTTGATTCTTATATAGCGGGCGCGACTTTTAGCGTCTAGGAGAGTGTATGTCCTGGTTAGGGGCGGGATTAGGTGCAGGCTTTGGTTTTATGTTTGGCGGCCCAATTGGTGCGGCATTGGGAGCCTGGATCGGCAGTTCATTTGGTTCCAGTTTGCAGCAGCGCCTCGGGAAGGCTGCTTCGGCCCTGAGCAGGGATGGAGCCCAGACAATCTTCATCGTGACTCTATTTTCGATGTTGGCGAAAATGGCCAAGGCAGATGGCCTGGTTTCTAAAGCTGAAGTGGAGTTTATAGAGGGGTTTATTAGAAACAACCTCCGTCTGGGCACTGAAGAGCGCAAGCATGCAATCCGTATTTTTGAAAATGCCAAGACTGATAAGTACAGCATTTACGATTACGCAAAACAGTATCGCCAACTGGTTCGCGATCAAGCAATGCGGGAAATGGTGTATCGCCTATTATTTGCAGTTGCTTATGCCGATGGTGAATTACATAGCGCAGAAGAAGAGATTTTAAAACGCATCACTGTTGATCTAGGGTTGCATGAATCTTTATTTGCGGCAATGCAAAATGAGTTTGTGAACGGGGGGAGGAATACAGTTGCAAACCTGGAGCAGCATTACGCAGTGTTGGGTTGCACCCCGGAGACTAGCGATAAAGAACTTAAATTAGCTTATCGCCGAAAAGCAGCAGAGTATCATCCAGATAAAATTGCTTCCAAAGGGTTGCCTGAAGAGTTTATGCGTCACGCTGATGACCAGATGAAAAGTATTACTGTTGCCTATGAAGCGATTGTTGAGGCGAGAAAGCAACAGGCTAAGGTTGTCAGTTAGGTTCTGGAGAGCAGCCTTGCTGTATTGCAAATAAAGGAGTTGATAGATGAGTCTTGCTGAGACAATTAAAGATAAACTGACTGCGGAATTTTCACCTCAGCATATTGAAGTGCAATGTGAAAGTCATATGCACAATGTACCTGTTGGCTCTGAAATGCACTTTCGGGTCGTTTTGGTAAGTGAGGCGTTCAATTCTGCAAGGAAGGTACAGCGCCATCAAAAAGTCTATGCGGCTTTGTCTGAAGAAATGGCTGGCCCAATACATGCTCTGGCTCTGCACACTTACAGCCCGGAAGAGTGGGAGGGACAGGCCCCCCAGAGTCCTGAGTGCCAGGGTGGTGGAAAAAAGTCGTAATTTAGAGCTTTATTTAAA
The DNA here is from genome assembly GCF_052467325.1 of Microbulbifer maximicatervae (SeqCode). Classification (NCBI taxonomy): domain Bacteria; kingdom Pseudomonadati; phylum Pseudomonadota; class Gammaproteobacteria; order Cellvibrionales; family Microbulbiferaceae; genus Microbulbifer; species Microbulbifer maximicatervae (SeqCode). The sequence goes on along the minus strand of NZ_CP174310.1, from coordinate 2,103,567 downwards.
ACAATTCAGACAGGTTCCAGTTCTGGGGCCTGTCGCGTTTTTCATGTAAATAGCCATCCAAAGATTTTCAGTTTCTTTTTGCGTCACGAAAGCCCTCATAAATTCTTACTGGTTGATAAGAATCAGTAGTGAATTGGCGTCTATTTTTTGTTTATAAATTTAGATCTCTTCATACCGCTCTTGCTCTGGTGGCAGCTAGAATTCCAAGAGGCGCCTATCCATTTTAAAAATCATACTTTGTTCGGGAAAACTAAACGCCAAAAAACGGTTTAAGTGCCAGAAAACAATAAATACTTTTTTACACGCCAACATTTGTTTGTTTTTTCTACACCTGTTACTTCGTGCGACTAGACTGACCATTGATTGGGCTGATTGCTGTTTGATCTGCTGAATATCAATGGAGTTACCACAAATGAAGATGACGCGTATTCTGATCCCCGTTATGACGCCCCTCGCCTTAGCAATCTCTAGTGTCGCTTCGGCAGGACCGGCTGGCTATGCCCCTCCCCCACCAAAGACCCAGGAGTTTAAGGTTCGAATTGGTGGGGCCTATATCTCGCCCAATTCGGACAATGTCACATTTGCTGACAGATGGCTCGAAGGGCCAGATGATTTTATTGACGATTGGGGTGCATTCCGCTCCAACGTTGATCCCAGTGATGAGTGGGGCTGGTTTATCAATGTAGAGTGGCGGGCTACCGACCATATGAGTGTATCCCTGAGTTACACCGAGGGTGACCGCCATACAGGAGGAGATAATAGGCCCTGGCTACGTCGCTTTAACCCGGACTTTGACGAGTTCCATCGCCGCCGCGATTTCGCTAGGTGGAAGCCTCAGATCACGGCCGCCTATCTGAATTATTATCCGTTAGACCCCAGCTGCATGGTTCAGCCTTATATGGGAGTAGGTATCAACTATACCGACTTTACCGATGAGCGTCTGAGACATTGGGGTTGGTGGGATTACGATGATGATAATGAAGTATTCCGTCCTTGGGATGGTCGTGTAAATCTGGGTGACAACTGGGGATACACTTGGCAAATTGGTGTCGACTTTAATTTCGGTCATGATAGTAGCTGGCTGATTAACCTTGCCGCTATTTACTATGATGTAGATACCGATATTGAGGTGGATGCCTTCTGGTTCGATACCAATGATGATAATGAGTTCTATCGTCACAGATTTGGTGGTGATTATCTCTTTGACCCCTGGTCATTCAATATTGGTGTAGGCTACAAGTTTGATTTCCATTGGTAATCAGGCGCGCAGCCAAAAAAGGGCGCTTCGGCGCCCTTTTTATTTAATACTGGAGTGACCGCAATGGAGTCTACTAAATACTTTTTTGGGGTGGAGCTGAATTGTCGATTACAAGTGACGTTTATATTGATCGCAGTTGTAATCTTTGAATTTTTCTCTTAGCTTACGGATTTTGTCTTTCCACTTTTCCATTTGCTCCCCTGATCCACCATCTTTTCTTTCTTCCCGAAAGTGCTCAATTTTTTGTTGCCATTTTTTACATTTCTTAAAAGATGCATCTTGCTGTGCTGCTGCCGGGATGGCAGCTGTGAGTGCGGCAATAAGAATGATAGTCAGACTAGTGGTTTTCATAATAATTATTCCAGGCATTGCTGGATAAATGATCTCACTCTGTTTGCACAAAGTAAATCTAACTGATCTTAAAAAACTAACTTATTTGATTTCTTGTGAGCTGTTTAAGACGTTTTAAGCACGGAAGTGATATTTGGAGTGGGAGAGGGTAAGGGCTCCTTGGGGAGTGTTTAGGGGCTAGCTCCAGTGGTCTGTGGCAGTTAGCGGCTGCAATTTAATGATAAAAAGGCCCGTCAAGTTACGGGCACTTCTTATAATGACTTACTTCGGTGATTACTGATTTGAAGGAAAACTGAACTGAATGCCTTCCCTTACGCCACTGGCAGGCCAGCGCTGGGTAATGGTTTTGCGCTTAGTGTAAAAACGCACTGAATCGGGGCCGTAGGCGTGGAGGTCGCCAAACAGTGAACGCTTCCAGCCACCGAAACTGTGATGTGCTACCGGTACCGGCAGAGGTACGTTGATACCGACCATTCCAACTTTAATATTGTCGCTGAAATAGCGTGCGGCCTCACCGTCGCGAGTAAATAGACAGGTGCCGTTACCGTATTCATGAGCATCGATAATATCCATGGCCTCCTGCATGGTTTCGACACGCATCACACAGAGTACCGGGCCAAATATCTCCCCACTATGAATCGACATTTCCGGAGTGACTCGATCGAACAGACAGGCGCCCAGGTAATTACCATTTTCAAAACCGGAAACGGTTTGGTTGCGCCCATCTACAGCCAACTCGGCACCCTCTTCGATACCAGCGGCAATATAACTCTCCACTTTTTGTAAGTGTTGCCGGGTTACCAATGGCCCCATATCGCTTTGGCTGTCCATACCATCGCCGATTTTCAGATCAGCAATTTGTACTTTGAGCTTCTCAATAAGGGCGTCGGCGGTTTCATTACCTACCGCTACAGCGACAGAGATGGCCATACAGCGTTCACCACAGGAACCATAGGCTGCGCCCATTAGAGCAGCGGCAGCGTTGTCCAGGTCGGCATCGGGCATGATGATCGCATGGTTCTTGGCACCGCCAAACGCCTGCACTCTTTTTCCATGAGCGGTACCTGTGGTGTAGACATACTCTGCGATCGGAGTCGATCCCACAAAGCTCACCGCTTGGATACGTTTATCAGTGAGGAGTGTATCGACAGCCTCTTTACCGCCGTTAACCACATTCAGTACCCCTGTAGGGATGCCGGCTTCTATACCCAGCTCCGCGATAAACAGTGCGGAGGAGGGGGTGCGTTCGGAGGGTTTTAGTACAAAGGTATTGCCGCAGGCAATTGCCATGGGCCACATCCACAGGGGGACCATAGCGGGGAAGTTAAAGGGGGTTATGCCGGCACAAACACCCAGCGGTTGGAATTCGCTCCAGGAGTCTATTGCCGGCCCGACATTTTTACTGTGCTCGCCCTTTAGCATTTCCGGAGTAGAGCAAACGTACTCGATATTCTCGATGCCCCGCTGTAATTCCCCCATCGCATCGTCGAGGACCTTGCCGTGCTCCAGGGTAATCAGTTCACAGATCTTTGCGGCGTTCTCCTGCAGCAGGTCTCGCAGGCGGTACATAATTCGTACTCGCTTGGCCGTCGGAAGGTTTCGCCAAGCGGGGAAGGCTGCTTCAGCTGCGCTAATGGCCTCTTCAACAGTCGCTTTAGAGGCTAGCGAAACCTGGGCGATCACTTCGTTGGTGGAGGGGTTGGTGACCTCTTGGAGTTCGGAGTTACCTGCGGCACCGGTGTCATTAACCATGTTGCCATTAATCAGGTGGCCGATTACTTTCATAGTTCTCTCTCAGTCGGGTTTATCAATTATTGTTCTACTGCTTTGCCCCTTTGTAACACAGCTCTGTGTTTTGGGGAAAAACTCCCGACTGTTCGGAGTTATTCGTGTTTGGGAAAATCCCTGAGAACCGCCAAAAATGCATCGCCGAACCGTTCGAGCTTACTGTCTCCAACGCCGGAGACCGCTAATAGCTCGCTGCGTGTTTGTGGGTGGGCTTGTACCATGCCGCGCAGGGTCGCATCGTGGAAGACGACATAAGGCGGCACGCCGCGCTCTTCTGCCAACTGTTTGCGACAGTTGCGCAGGGCTTCCCAAAGGACCTGGTTTTCTGGGCTGAGATCATCCAGGCTGCGACTGTCACGGCTCTGCGAGCGCGCTGCTTTCGGGGGAAGCTTGCGCAGGTTGAGAGTCTCCTCTCGGCGCAGCAGCGGGCGACAAATTTCAGTGAGCCTCAGCCCTTGGAACTCACCTTCTACCTCTAAGTAACCGCGAACAATCAACTGCCGCACCATCGCCCGCCATTCGGCTGTGCTCAGGTCTTTGCCGATGCCATGAGTGGAGAGCTGGTCGTGCTCAAATTTGCGGACTTTCTCGTTCTCGGAGCCGCGCAGTACATCGATCACGTGGCTGGCGCCAAAGCGCTGTCCGGTGCGATAGACACAGGAGAGTAGTTTTACCGCTGCCTCACTGGCATCCCAGGTGGCCGGTGGCTCCAGGCAGGTATCACAGTTGCCGCAGGGGTTGTCCAGTGGTTCCGCAAAATAGTCCAGCAGGGCCTGGCGGCGGCAGCTGGTGATTTCACACAGCCCGAGCATGGCATTCAAGCGGCTGCGTTCCTGTCGCTTGTGCTCTTCGCTGCCCTCTGAGGACTCCACCATCTGGCCGATCTTTACCACATCCTCGAGACCGTAGAGGAGTAAAGCAACTGAGGCCCCACCATCGCGGCCTGCACGGCCCGTTTCCTGGTAGTAGGCTTCGATACTCTTGGGCAGGTCCATGTGAACAACGAAACGCACATCCGGTTTATCGATCCCCATACCAAATGCAATGGTGGCGACAACAATGACGCCCTCTTCACGAAGGAAGCGGCGCTGGTGCTCGGCGCGGGTCTCGGCGGGTAGCCCGGCGTGATAGGGTAGGGCAGTGAAGCCCTGCTGGCTCAACCACTCCGCAGTGTTCTCCACTTTGGCTCGGGACAGGCAGTAAATAACCCCGGCGTTGCCCTGATGTCCGTTCTGTAAGAATTGCAGCAGCTGGCGGCGCTGGTTGTCCTTGGGCTCAATGCGGTACTGGATATTGGGGCGGTCGAAGCTGCTGACGAAGTGGCGGGCCTCTTCCAAGTCCAAGCGGTGAGCAATTTCTGCACGGGTGCGCTTGTCTGCTGTCGCTGTCAGGGCAATACGGGGCACCCGGGGGAATTGCTCGTGCAGGCAGTTGAGTTGCAGATAGTCGGCGCGAAAGTCGTGCCCCCACTGGGAAACACAGTGGGCTTCATCAATGGCAAACAGCGACAGTTCAACCCGTTGCAGTAATGACAGGGTTCGTGGCTGTAGCAACCGCTCCGGGGCTAGATAGAGGAGATCCAGCTCACCGTGTAATAGCTGGCTTTCGATTGCCTGGATTTCGTCGTAGGCCACTGATGAATTCAAGTAAGCGGCGCGGATGCCGGCTTCCTGAAGAGCTTCTACCTGGTCCTGCATCAGGGCAATCAGGGGAGAGATAACAACTCCACACCCGGGGCGCGCCAGGGCGGGAATCTGGTAGCACAGGGATTTACCACCGCCGGTGGGCATTAATACCAGGGCATCATTGCCGGCTACCAGTGTGTCGATAACCGCTTTTTGAGGATCGCGGAAATCGGTATAGCCAAAAACGTGTTCGAGAATATGCTGTGGGGAATTCATGGGCGGGGAGTATACCTTGTGGCTCGACCGTGCGCGGTATGTTTATTGATGAGTATGCCGCTGAAATTGAATGAAATTGACGGCTTTACGCCTGTGACATAATTCGCGGGTTATAATCCTACGCCATCACAGCGGCAAGCTAAGGATAGGGCTATGCGCACATTGATTTTGTCAACTGTGTTGTCGTTGACGGTTCCTGCCGGACTTCTGGGGTGCACCTCCACTTCCCCTCATAATTTGGTTCAATCTGTTGTTGCTGACACCCACCTGGGGTGGCAGTCAGCACCGGAAAACCAATTGGCATTTTCCCTGGCGACTGCATCGGGTGTTGCCCAGGTTGAGCTGCAGCCTTTACCGGAAGAGTTTACGGTGGTCACTCTTGAATTGCCCGGTATGCAAAAAGTTGAAAATGTTCAGTGGGAAAATGAAGAAGGGAAATTCACTACGCTGTATGACGGCGAGGCGAGTTTGGAGGGCGTCAGCCTACAGAGCAGGGGGCATGGCTATCGCTTGCAGCTGCAGTTGTCTGCGATGGACTATATCAGGGATGGGGGTGTGCTGACCGTTACAGATCAGCGTTAGAAACTCTAGTGGTGCTCTCAAAGCCCAGTCCCGCAGGGCGAATCAAATAGAGCTGTTTCCAGTACTTTCCAGTTACCCAGAGCCCATTTTTGGCTTTGTCCCAGGCGATCCCATTGGCTACAGTATCTGGATGGTTCTTGCCGGCGGGATTGAGGTCACTTAGATCGATAATGCCGCGCACTTGGCCACTTTCCGGATCTATGGCAATAATCCGTTTCTCTTGCCAGATATTTGCCCAAATCAGGCCCTGGGCAAATTCTAATTCATTAAGCCTGGACCAATTTTCACCTCCGCCTTGAACTTTGAGATGCCGGATCACCTCAAAAGTATCGGGATCGCGGAAAACCAGTTCGCCACTGCCATTACTCATGATTAGCTGCTGGCCGTTACTGGTGAGGCCCCAGCCTTCACCTTGATAGTGCATGACCTTCAGATGTTGGAGCTTGTCTGCGTGGTAAATATGGACTTCTCCTGCCTTATAGGTCAGCAGGTAGAGTTTATTGTTGAGAACTGTGAGCCCTTCGGCGAAACGGTTCCTAGCCAGCCATTTGCGTCTTACGGGATTGGCTCCAGGGTCGGTATACTCGGCGAGCCAGGAGCGGCGGTAGCGACCACTGCTCTCCCACCAGCGTTGACCATCGTAGAAAAGCCCCTGGGTGAAATGGTCCCCTCCACGCTGGCGCTCTTCCAGGATGGAAAAAGGGATTGTCTGGAGTTGTGTCTCTGCAGCTGCACTTTGCGGCCACAGGGCGTAAAGCAATAACAGTATCCAGCTGTTCACGAGAAGTCGGTTCATTAATAGCCTATGACCAGAATTAAAACTTTTATCACTTTGACGCTGCTGGGTGGACTTGCAGTAGTGCTGCCTATAGCTATCTTTGCCCTGCTGTTTCAGTGGCTGTTCGGTCAAGTTAGTGATCTTGTAGCCCCCGCTGTGGTGTGGCTTGAGGCGCATACAGAGTTTAAGGATACCCTTGCCAGGCTTGTGGTGATAGCCCTGATCCTTGGTGGTTGTTTCGCGATTGGTTTGTTGGTGAAAACCAGTATTGGCAGCTGGTTGCACCGCCATGTGGATCACTGGTTGGGGCGCCTGGCGCCGGGTTACAGCACCATCAAAGATGTGGTGATCCAGTTTATTGGTGGCGGTGGTGAAGGTGTGTTGGCGGGGCCGGTAGCCAAGGTCCGCATTCATGGCATTGATAATCCGCTCACTGTCACCGCAATTGTCACTTCTCAACACCCCAATGGAGATATGACCGTCTATGTGCCCACAGCGCCGGTACCCACCTCCGGGTTTGTGTTTCACGTACCGGCAGAGTGCGTAGAAATACTGCCCGGCGTGAGTGTTGAGGCGGCGATGAAGACGATCGTCTCCTGTGGTTCCGGTAGTGCCAACTTGCTGTCTTCAGAGAAGAAGGAGACTGGAGTCCCCTCTACTTGATATCCCGGTTTCTCCCCAGATCGCGAATGGCAAAGCGAGCCGGGTGCAGTGCTTTGGCCAGGGTTGCGCTGACCGGAAGGGGCTCGTTGAGCATCCAGGCAGTCAGTACCTCGGCTGTTAGTGGTGCGTAGGTAAAGCCACGGGAACCCAGGCCACCCATTACATAGAGACCTTGCTGGTAGTCAGCCCGCTCGGGGACGTACTGCTTGCGGTTCTTGCGCAGTGCGACAAAGGTAGCGTTGATAGAGTCCCAGATGGGTAGGGGGCCGGCTAAGGGTAGGTAGTCGGGGGTCGCTGCGCGCAAAGCCGCTCGGCCAGAGAGAGACTGTTGTGAGAACTCATCTGCTATTTGCGGCAGTAGCTCTGCCAGGGTTTGTAGATTCTCGCTGTGCTCGCTAACCCGGAGGTCAGTAGCGGTCTCCTTAAGCTTAAAAGTGGCCCCAAAGCTCTGACGCCCTTGGTAGGCAGGAGTGATATAACCCTCACCGCACAGAGCCATTTGTAACTGCGAAGAATTTTCAGTGGCGATAGCCCTGGATACCTGCCCGCGAATTGGCTTCAGGGGGAGGGCCGCCGCAGGGGCAAATTGGCGAATGTCATTGGCACCGCACAGAACTACCGCATCAAATTGAAAGTCACTGCGGTCTGTTTTTACTGACCAACCGCTCTCTTCTCGCTCTAATTCTTTTACCAAGCTGTTGCTGTGCAGGGTGATATTTGGATGCTGCAATAAAGTGGCGCAGACTTTGCGCGGTTCAATCCACCCGGCGTGAGGAAAGTGCAGTCCACCCACGGGTAGGTCGACGCCGGCCAGGGAGCTGGCCGCTCGAGCATCGACAGGTTCAGCCAATAGCTGCCCATCGCTCTCCGCCAGTGTGGCGGCAACCTGACTCTGTAATTGCTGTTCCCGCTCAGTTTGCGCCAATTGAAGCAGACCGCTGAAGTGGCTCACTTTAGAGCAGCGGCTGCGATAGTAGCGCTGGGCAAACATCAAAGCGTGGAGATTGAAGTCTCCGTTGGGGCCGGGCTTGGGAGATAACTTGGCGTATAGAATTCCCTGGTCATTCCCAGAGCCGCCAGAGCCGGGTTCCTCACCCTGTTCAAATACCTGAACATCGATGCCGCGCTCTGCCAGTGCCCGGGCAATAGTGGCACTGGCTATTCCCGCGCCGACAATAGCGACGGTTTTAGGAGGCTTGCTTTCCTGGTGAGGCAGGTGCCACGGAGTTTCTCTGGTTTCGCTCACTTGTGGGCTCTCCAGAGTGCCACACAGCATCTCTCTTTTGCGCCCGAAGCCGGGAACCTTGCGCAGGGAAAAACCGGCATCGCGGAGTCCGCGTTTAACCAGCCCGGCACAGGTAAAGGTGGCGAAAGTGGCGCTGGGACTGCTCAGAGCGGCCATGTTGTTAAACAGCTCTGGTGTCCACATATCCGGGTTCTTGGCTGGGGCAAAACCGTCCAGGAACCAAGCATCTACCTGGTGATCGCTGTCCCTTTGCAGGCGCAAGCTGTTCAGGGCCTCACTTGCCTCCCCGATAATCAGGGTCAGGCTGATTGGACCAAAGTGCAGTCGGTGAATACCGGCGGCCAGCAGGGGAGGGTAGCTATCAATCAAAGGCTGGGCGAACGGGGCCAGTTGTGGCCAGAGATCCAGTGCCCGGCGCAGGTCGTTGGGACGCAGCGGGAACTTCTCGACCGAAATAAAGTGCAAGCGAGCACTTTCCGGGGCCGTTTTCTGCCAAAGCTCCGCAGCGGCGAGAAAGTTCAGGCCGGTGCCGAAACCCGTCTCGGCGATGGTAAAGGTGCCGTTCTCCGCGAGCTGTTGCCAGCGTTCAGCCAGGGCATTTTGCTGCAGGAAAACGTAGCGAGTTTCCTCCAGGCCGGAGGCGCTGGAAAAATAGATGTCGTCGTAGGCGCGAGACAGCGGTTGGCCGTCTTCACGCCATTCAATTTCTGCGTGCTTCTTGTCCGGTTCGCTCACAATAAGACTTCCGTCAGCCCCCATCCTGCAAGCCAAACTCACGCATTACCTGGTCGCACCAGCGCTGGATACGCTCATCGCTCAGATCGAATTCGTTCTCCTCATCCAGGGCCAGCCCGACAAACTGGCTGCCATCGGCGGTTAGCCCCTTGGACTCTTCAAACTCGTAACCTTCTGCGGACCAATAGCCCACTGCACGGGCACCGCAGGCGAGGAGCTGTGAATGCAAATAGCCCAAGGCGTCCTGGAACCACTGGGGGTAGCCTTCCTGATCACCCAGACCAAACAGCGCGACCTTTTTCTCGTGCAGGTCCAGCGCGGCCAAGTCGTCCCAGATATTTTCCCAGTCCTCTTGCAGTTCGCCGTAGTCCCAGGTGGGAATGCCGAACAAAAGGAAGTCGTAGTCTTCGGCGAGGCCAATATCCGCCTCTGCGATATTGTGGATATCAATCCATTGAGGACCGATACACTGGCGGATCTTCTCCGCAGCCATTTCGGTATAGCAAGTGCTGGAACCGTAAAAGAGTCCGATTGGGGCTTGGGAACTTTGCATAACAGGTGAACTTCTTACTGCTGGGACACGGCGCCACTAAAATCCAATTGTCGCCAAGCCTCGTAGATAACAATGGCGGCGGCATTGGACAGGTTGATACTGCGGCTCTCGGCACGCATGGGGATACGCAAAGTGTTTTCGGCCCCTACTGCTTGCAGGAACTCTGCGGGTAGCCCCCGGGTCTCCGGGCCAAACACAATGGCGTCATCCGCCTGGAATTCGATCGCGGTATGGCTTTTGCTTCCCTTGGTGGAGAGCGCCAGCACCCTGGCGGGTTGTTCGCTATCGATAAAGGTCTGCCAGTCCTTGTGGCGCACCACGCGACTGTACTCGCTGTAGTCGAGGCCGGCGCGACGCAGGCGTTTGTCATCCATATCGAAACCCAAGGGCTCGATAAGGTGCAGCTCTGCCCCGGTATTGGCACAAAGTCGAATAATATTGCCGGTATTTGGCGCTATTTCAGGTTGGTATAGAACAATCTTGAACATGAGGTGGCGTTTGCGCTGGAGAGACTTCTAGCTAGACCGGACAGCAGTGCCCGGCCCTGTACGGCTGCGGATTATTCCACAATTAGATGGGGGTGGCGATCTCCTCGCAATCGATCTCGACCCCAAGTTCATTGGCAATCTGGTCCAGATCGTCACGCAAGCCGTCGAGATCTATGTCTTCGGCCACACTGATAGTGCACTCGGCATTAAACAGGGGCTCACCGCTCCAGGGAGTGCTGCCGTAAGTGGTTTCCAGGTGCTCCATATTGATATGGTGGGCGGTAAGGGCGCGCGAGATCTCGCGGACTATGCCGGGACGGTCGTTGCCAACCAGTTTCAGCGTCAGCGTTTGCTGGGGTTTGGCGGACACTGCAATGGCATCTTCAATAACCAGGTTGTAGCCTGCGTTTGCCAGGGCTGATAACGCCTCTTTAAGTGTCTCACTTTTATCTGCGGGCACCGCCACCCGCAGGATTCCGGCAAACTTCCCAGCGAAGTGGGCCATATGGCTGTCTTCCCAGTTGCCGCCGTTATCTGCGATAACTGCTGAAAGCTTTTCCACGACACCGGGCTTGTCATCAGAGATCATGGAGATAACGAGATGCTGTTGCATATAGGGTTCCTTTGCTTCACGAGAGACGTTGAGCTGACATTGTAATAGGATCTTGTCGAATAACTCTATCGGCCAATCTCAAAAGCGTTATTTTGAAACCAATATCCAAGTACTTTAATGAGGGACTGTTGATGAACGTGATTGCGGACTTATGTGTGATCCCTATCGGCGTTGGTGTTTCCGTCAGTAAATACGTTGCTGAGTGTGAACGGGTGCTGGAAGAGGCGGGGCTTTCCTATCGCCTGCACGCATACGGTACCAATATCGAGGGGGACTGGGATAAGGTGATGGCGGCAGTTAAAGAGTGCCACGAGCGAGTGCATCAAATGGGCGCCGACCGAATCAGCTCCAGCCTGAAATTGGGAACTCGTATTGACCGCGAGCAATCTATGCAGGATAAGGGAGCCTCTGAACAGCTCCGTGATACCTCTGGCATGCAGAGCGGTTCACAGTCAAGGCGCGGCTTCGCAGGAATGTCTAGACCTTTCAAGAAGTCGCAACGCGGAGTGTGAATCGCTCTGCAAGCCCCGAAGGGCGGGCCTTGAAGGCCACACCTGCTGCGTTGCAGCTCTTGCAAAGGACTGAGCCATTCGCGGCGAGCTGCGCCTAACACCTGCAGCCTTCAAGACCCGCAGAGGTATTACGGAGCTATTCAGCGGCTCCCAAGATCGACAGTGTGCAAACGAAGTTGGACCAACGATAACAACACAGGAAAAACTATGACGAGCAATTTTAAGAAATCCCTGGTGGCCCTGGCCGGTGCCCTGGCTTTGGCGGGCACAGCCCAGGCCGCAGATTTCTCTGCTGCCATTAAGGGGGATCATCGTAACAAGGATTATGTCGCCCGCGATCAGTACCGCAACCCAGCGGAGACCCTGGAGTTTATGGGGATCGAGCCGGATATGACGGTAGTGGAAATTACCCCGGGCGGCGGTTGGTATACCGAAATTCTCGGGCCCTACCTGAGCAAGAAGGGGACCCTATACGCGGCGCACTTCCCTGAGAATAGTGAGTCCGACTACTTCAAGCGCTCGCTGAAGAACTTCAAAGCAAAGCTGGCTGCTAACGATAAGGCTTACAAGAAAGTAATTGTGACTGAGTTTGCCCCGCAAACCGGTCGCGAGATTGCTCCGGCAGGCAGTGCCGATGCCGTAGTAACTTTCCGCAACGTGCACAACTGGATGTATCGTGATTATGCCGATGAAGCTTTTGCCAGCTTTTTTGCCGCGCTGAAGCCCGGTGGTGTTCTGGGGATCGTTGAGCACCGTGCCAAGCCAGGTACCAGCCTGGAAGATATGGTGAAAAGTGGTTATGTCACCCAGGAGTATGTTATCGACCTGGCTAAAAAAGCGGGCTTTGAGTTCGAAGAGGCCAGCGAGGTAAATGCGAACCCCAAAGACACTGCTGACCACCCCAAAGGCGTATGGACCTTACCACCGGTAATGCGCTTGGGTGAAGAGGACCGTGAAAAGTATCTCGCTATCGGCGAGAGCGATCGTATGACCCTGCGCTTCCGCAAACCCAAGTCCTGATCGTTTTACAATATTCTGGGGGTGGCTATGGCTGCTCCCAGCCTACCTGAATTAGTCGCTGTATGATTATTCCCTTCGAACAACTAGATGCCGATACCCTGCAAAGTCTACTGGAAGAGTACGCCACTCGCGAGGGCACCGAATACGGTGAGCGTGAAGTGGAACTGGTGGACAAAGTTGCCAGCCTGCGCCGCCAGCTGCAATCCGGCCAAGTGGTGATCTGGTTTGAGCCCGGTGAAGAAACTGTAAACCTGGTCCTGGCCGAGGACCTGCCCCCCGATGTCTGAATGGTTAATCGATAGCCCGAGTGAGCCCCGTGCGCGCTTTCTATTTTCCCATGGCGCCGGGGCACCGATGGACAGTGAGTTTATGCAGTTCTTGGCGCAGGGGTTGTGTGAGCAGGGTGTGGAAGTTGTCCGTTTTGAGTTTCCCTATATGGCGCAGCGGCGCACCGGGGGAAGTAAGCGGCCACCCAATACCATGCCCCAGCTACAAGAGTCTTTCCGCGAGCAAATCGTCCAGCTAGGCCCCGAGTTGCCCCTGTTTATCGGTGGTAAGTCCATGGGCGGGCGCGTGGCGAGTCTATTGGCGGATGAATACTGGGGGCAGAAGGCGATTGCCGGTGCTGTATGCCTGGGATATCCGTTTCACCCCCAGGGCAAGCCGGAAAAGCTGCGTACCGAGCACTTGGTGGATATTCACTGCCAGACCTTGGTGATACAGGGAGATCGGGACCCATTAGGCAGCCGGGCTGAGGTAGAAGGTTACGGTTTGGCGAACACCATTGAGGTCGAGTGGCTGGAAGATGGCGATCACGACTTTAAACCCCGTCGCGCCAGCGGTTTTAACCAGCTTCAGCATTGGCAATCCGCAGTAGAGTTGGCTGCCCAGTTTATGCTGCGATCTCCAGGACAGTAATGCGCTCTTCCCGCACCATCAGTGGGTTGAGTAGATTCATCTGTGCGCGGCGCTCCTGGCTGGTATACCAGTGTTGCCAATGGAGCTCAGATTGCCATTTGGAGAGTGTAAAGCGCCGCAAGGGATCGCCCTTCTCGATATAGGTCTGCCCCTCAATAAAGCCTACGGTGCGGTAGGCGCAAGTGAGGATTTTGCGGGCGGCCTCTTCATAGCTGCCCTGCATTTCTGCCGCAATTTCCCGTTCTATCAACACATAGATCATTGTCAGCCCGAATTGCGTAAGTCCTATGAGGATTTTAGTGCGGGCGCAGGGGAATTACCGCGCGGCCCTCATGCCTCTGGAGATGACGACGGCGGTAAAATTGCGCACAATGATACCTATGAAGTCAGATCACACCTTAGATGCCCGTGGCCTCCTGTGCCCGGAACCCGTCATGATGCTGCATTCAGCGGTGCGTAATGTCGCCGATGGTGAAGTGTTGAAAATGGTTGCTACCGACCCCTCCACTCAGCGGGATGTGCCCAAGTTCTGCCAATTTCTTGGATATGAGCTGGTACAGCACGCAGAGGAAAATGACGAATTTGTCTACTGGATTAAAAAAGCGGAATAGCGGGTCGCGGTTGCTCCAGCCCCCATGCCATTGGCGGGGGCTGGCACACTCCTGAATATTAAGACCCAACAGTCCCTAGGGGGCTGTCACCAGGGCTGCGATAGCGGCCAGGGCTTCGGGGTCCTCGGATTTAATTTTGTTAGCGATATGGTGTTGGAAAAAGTACCGGAATCCCTCGCTCTCCTGCGCGGGGTACAGGCAGTGATCCCCCGGTAAAACCGGAGTGGTTTCAACAATATCGTGGTCTATCAGCATGCCGTGAATCTCCCCGTCGGCGTGCAACCTCCAGCTGACGACCTCAATCAGTGTCAGGTTCTCGCGCTGTTCATCCATAAACACAGCGTGGGTGCCGATGGTGTCGGGGATCTCCTGGAGTACTTCCTCAGCTTTATTGCTCTCGTATTCAAAGTATTCCGCCGCAGTCTCCAGCTCGACGATCTTGTGAATGGGGGGCTGATGGAAGATTTCCTCGATGCCGGGGTCATAGTAGCCCTCAAAGCGTCCGTCGAGAGGGTCCTTGATGTCGGGACAGGCCACTATGGTGTTTAACCAGGGAACGAGGCCTACGACCTCGCCATTTGCTTTGAGACCCCAGCATAAAACTTTCAGGCTATATAGATCTGTGCCGCTGGAGTTGTTGGAGTAGAGCATTTCCAAGCCGTCTAGCTCCGGCGAAAGACGAATAAAGCGCCTGTCCGCAGAAGTTTCGATGGGCTCGCCGGTGAAGAGGTCAACCACATTGTTGATGCTGTGGTCTGTCATGGAACACCTCCTTGCAGGGCCGGTTGTATACCGTCTCCACGTCAGATGAAGGTGCGACAGCGAAATGCCCTACCTCTGAAGGAAGACTGGGGCAGGAGGGTGTTTGATTGCTTTAATTCCCTCCTCGGGGAGACGCTAGAAGGACACGCCCTCTGCGGCATCCCTGTTCCTAAAGGTATATGTTGATTTGCCGAAATACAACCAGCGCCTTTTGCGCCCCGCAAGCGCCTGCACTTTGATCGGGGCGCAGGCGTTGATATAGTCCCCGCCTTTGAGGTATCCCGGAGAACGCCTTGCCTGTTGCAACCGCAGAAATGGCTTCTGTTCCTACGAAACTGCCAATGGCTGATCGTATCATCAGAGTCTTCGATCACTGTTTTTCAGACCCAAATGGGCTCAATACCCGACTTCGCGGGGGCTTCTGCGAGCCCTATTACCGGCCCAGGGGGGAAGGTCAAACCTACCACCAGGTAGAGTTCACCCTGGACTATGCCGCCAGCGCTTTGCATGAAGTGGCGCACTGGTGTGTCGCCGGAGAGGCCCGGCGGCAGTTGCCAGATTACGGTTACTGGTATGCGCCGGATGGTCGCAGTGCCGACCAGCAGGCTGAGTTCGAGCAGGTAGAGGTCAAGCCACAGGCCCTTGAATGGATCTTTGCACGGGCTTGCGGACTCAAGTTCCGCGTGAGCGCCGACAATCTGGAGAATGGATTGGGCGCCAGCGACCCGTTTAAAAAGGCCATCTGGCAGCAAGTTCTGGACTATTGTGATACCCGGCCCAACCCTCGGGCCTGTGCATTCGCCGAAGCCCTGATGAAGGAATTCGGTTGCCCCAATCCTTTTGATCGGGGCAGCTACCAATTGGCGGATCTCTCTTGAATAGTTATCTCATAGACGCATCGGTATATATTTTTCGCTACTACTTTGCGCTGCCGCCCAACTGGGAGAGTCGCAGTGGCTACTCCACTGAAGCCGTTTACGGCTTTACTAACTTCCTGTTGGATATGTTGGCGCGACAACCGGGCTATATTGCCTGCGCCTTCGACGAATCATTGGGAAGCTGTTTTCGTAATGAGATTTACCCGGACTATAAGTGCAGTCGTGCATTGCCCGATGAAGCCCTGGCTTTCCAGCTGGCGGCGTGCCGGGAAATGGCTGAGGTACTGGGTATTGCCAGCTTTTCCAGTGAGCGCTTCGAGGCCGATGACATACTGGCCACATTAACCCGGAAGCTGCACCGGCATAACCCAGTGGTCGTGAGCCGGGATAAGGATCTGGGGCAGCTGCTGGCTCGGGGCGCTGTATCCCTGTGGGATTTTGCCAACGACCGGCACCTGGATGGCGAAGGCGTACGGGAAAAGTTCGGTGTGCGCCCGGAGCAGATTCCCGACTATCTGGCCCTGGTGGGAGACACTAGCGATGATATTCCCGGGATACCCGGCGTTGGCCCAAAGACAGCGGCACGCCTGTTAGAGACATTCGACACTATAGAAATGTTGCTGGAGCAGCTCGATACCCTTGCCACAATGCCCATTCGCGGAGCCAAGGGTTTGGTGGCCCGGATAGAGGAATACGAAGAGCAGCTGCACCTCGCCAAGCGCCTGACCAGTCTTGAGGAGCGGGTTCCCCTGGATATAAAGCTGGCAGATTTGCGCCCACAGCCGGTAGATGTCTATCTGGCCCGCGCCCTGGCGGAGGAATTTGGTATCGGCGGCCTCAGCAAGAAGATTGAACGCACCTTAGCGGGTGTTGATGGAGAACTTACATGACGGATAGCGCTGCACAGAGTGCGGGATTAAAAATTGTCGCCGATGAGAATATTCCTGCGTTGGAGGCGTATTTCGGTGATCTGGGAACGCTGGAGCGCTACCACGGCCGCACCTTGAGCCGAGAACAATTAATTGATGCGGATATTTTGTTGGTGCGCTCGGTCACCCAGGTTGATCAAAGCCTGCTGGAGGGGACCCGGGTGCGCTTTGTTGGCAGCTGCACCATAGGCACTGATCACCTGGACACCCAGTGGTTGGAGCGCAATGAGATCTTCTGGAGCGCCGCGCCTGGCTGCAATGCCAACTCCGTGGTGCAGTATGTTTTCTGCACCCTGGCCGCACTGGAAATTGACTGGCATGGGCGCAGCTTCGGCATAGTGGGCTGCGGCAATGTGGGTGGATTATTGCAACAGCGCTTGCATGCCCTCGGGGTTTCCTGCGCAGTTTACGATCCCTGGCTACCGGAAAACCCGGATGCGAGTGAGCTGGCAAAGGTGCTGAGTCAGGATATTGTTTGCCTTCACGCACCGCTGGTTAAGGGCGGTACCTACCCCAGTTTCCATATGATTGGAGCAGAGCAGTTGCGCCAGCTTCGCGATGGCAGCGTACTGATTAGCGCTGGCCGGGGTGGGGTTGTTGACAACCGGGCACTGCTGGCGGAAATCCAGCGGGGCAAGCGTTTTACTTCCGTACTGGACGTATGGGAGAACGAACCGGATATCGATACTGAATTATTGCAGCATGTTGACCTGGGGACACCGCATATTGCCGGTTACAGCCTGGATGGGAAGCTGGCTGGCACCCGTATGATTCGCGAGGCCCTGTGCCGGGAATTGGGTATTGCACCTATGTCTGCGGAATGTCAGCCGGCTGTCACATCTAAAGAGATCGCGGGAGACTCAGCAGAAGAATTACTGTTGCAGATGTACAACCCCCGTGCGGATGATCGCCGCCTGCGCGCGGCGGCAGCAGGTGATGTGCCGATGGAGAAGGTTTTTGATTTGCTGCGTAAAGAGTACCCCGAGCGCCTGGAGTTCAGTCACTACAAAACTTCAGCCCAGACTTTGGGTGACGAAGAGAAGCGGCAACTGGAAGTGTTGGGGTTGGCGTGCAGTTAAGTAAACAAGTAAAAAAGCTTGGTTTAATTATTAACCCCTGGGCTGGCATTGGTGGCCCGGCGGGTCTCAAGGGGAGCGATGGTGCCGAAACGGTGCAACGCGCGCTGGACGCAGGTATTGAACCCCAGGCAAATCAGCGTGCGGCGCTGGCTCTTGAAGAGTTAAAACCCTATAAGGATGAGCTGGAAATCCTGTGCTTTGCCGGCGATATGGGGGCCAGTACAGCGCGTAAACTCGGTTTTTCTGTCTGTGAAGTGGGCGTGGCCGAGTGCTCGCCATCCTCCCCGGAAGATACAGAGCGTGCAGCAGCTACTATCCGCAACAATGGTGCAGACCTCATTGTTTTTATTGGCGGTGACGGCACTGCGAGAAATATCGTCAATGCCCTGGGAGATAATTTTCCGGTACTGGGTATTCCCGCCGGAGTGAAAATGCATTCCGCCTGTTTTGCGATTTCCCCTAAAGCGGGTGGCGAGGTTTTGCGCCGTCTGATGGCTGGTCAGCTGGTGGACCTCGCTGAGCGTGAAGTGCGGGATATTGATGAGCAGTCATTCCGCAGTGGGCGGGTAACCACGCGTTACTACGGCGAATTGCTGGTGCCCCAGGAAGGTCAGTTTTTACAGGCGGTAAAAAATGCCGGCCGCGAAGTGGAAGAGCTGGCAGTTGCGGATATCGCCGCAGAGATTACCGAAGACCTGGACCCGCAAACCCTGTATGTCGTTGGCCCAGGCTCTACTACATTGGCAATCCTCAGCGAGTTGGGCTGTGAGGGAACCCTGTTGGGGGTGGATTTATTACTGGATGGCCAGTTGTTGCAGTTGGATGTCAGTGCGCCGCAAATTGAACAGGCCATCGCTGATCACAGCGGGCCGGTAAAAATCATTCTCACCGCCATTGGTGGCCAGGGTCATTTAATTGGCCGGGGTAACCAACAATTGTCAGCCAATGTACTGCGGCGCGTTGGGCGCGATAATTTAATCGTGGTTGCGACTAAGACAAAAATTACGGAATTGCATGGGCGCCCGCTATTAATCGATAGCGGTAACCCCAAGCTTGATAAACGGTGGAGTGGTTTTATTCGAGTGGTTACCGGCTACCGGGATGCCATTCTTTATCCACTGAGTAACGGGGATATTCAATAAGCGATGAGTGCAGATTGGCAGTTACTGCTGGAGCAGGTAGAAAATAAACTAGGACAGAATGTTGGCGACAGCCGCCGTTTTTTTCACGGCCGGGGTCGCAGTTATGAGGGCTTGGAGCAGGTCTGCGTCGACAGCTTTTTCCCCGCTTTGTTAGTAACTTTTTTTGAAGAATATGAAGGTGAAGTAGAGCTGTGTGAAAAACTCTGGCAAATGGCTGAGGCGCGAGGTTATCAGGGGGTCGCTGCGCAGCGACGCTATCTCCCTGGGGCACCTTTGCAGTGGCACTTTGGGGAGCCGGTAACAGACCCGGTCGCGCAGCGTGGAGACCTTAAATTCCCCCTCACGTTTGATCGACAAAATGTGGGTTTCTTCCTGGATATTGAGCCGGGCAGGGCCTGGCTTGAAGAGCAGGTACGTGCAAGGGCTGGGCAGGCGTCAGCAAAAATGCTCAATCTTTTCGCTTTCACCTGTGCTTTTTCTGCGGTCGCGCGAGCGGCAGGTGATATCGATATTGTAAATGTGGATGTCAATCGTGGTGTTTTAAATCGCGGACGGGAAAATCACGAAGTTAATGGGCTGTCCCTCAAAGGGGTTCAGTTCCTGCAATTCGATGCACTGCGTCAATTCAAGCGCTTCGACCGTCGCGGTCCCTTTGACCTGGGCATTGTCGATCCGCCGACACGACAAAAAGGTCGCTTCGATGTCAGCCAGAATTATGAAAAGTTGCTGAGGCAGCTGCCCGCTTGTCTCGCCGCTGAGGCGGATCTGCTGATGGTGATCAACTCGCCCCGGCACAGCGAAGCCCAGTTTAGGGAGTTAATCCTCGGATCTGACAGCGGTTATGAAGTTGTAGCGCGCTTGGAGCAGAACCCGGATTTCCCTGATCGGGACCCGGATGCTGCCTTAAAAATGCTGCACGTTAAATATCGTCGCCAATCCCAGTAATGGCGATTGCCAATGCCGCGCCTTAAGGAGCCCCTTACAGCGCGGTAAACTCCCGCATCAAGCGCTCCATCAGCGCCTGCAACTGGCCTGATGATCCCTCGCGCACAGCGCTGTTGAGCAACTGGGCGTTGCTCTGTCCGGACTCAGCTTCGGCATTAATCATTAGCAGGAAACCCTTGTGGGTTAATACCGCATCCTCCATCGCCTCCTGGCGCACCAGCTGGGAAAAGTTGATATAGCCGCTCTGCTTTAGCCAGGTCATGGAACCCAGGCAGGCTAAATGGCGGGGGGAGTGCAGCCCGTACTCATCCGGTGAGTCGGGGCCGGAAATATCTTCCACGTAAACGGTTGCCGGTACCGGGAATTGATTAAACATTGCCAGCAGTACCCTGCCGGCATCCCGGTAAAAATCGTGAATATGTAAATCGTCCAGCATCAGCAGGAATATCGCTCCAAAAAGTCGCCCAAGCGTTCCATCGCATGCGATAAGTCGTCGGCACGGGGCAGGAAGACAATGCGCAGGTGGTCCGGTGCATCCCAATGGAAGGCACTGCCTTGAGCCAGTAGTATTTTTTCCTGGCGCAGGAAATCCAGCACCAGCTGCTCGTCATTTTCGATCTTATGATGATCCAGATGCAGCTTGGGAAACAAGTAGATAGCACCGCTAGGTTTGACACAGCTCACACCGGGAATGTCATTGAGCATGCGGTGGGCCATATCTCGCTGTTGGCGCAGGCGCCCGCCGGGCAGGACTAAATCGTTAATACTCTGGTAGCCACCGAGCGCAGTTTGCACGGCGAACATGGCGGGTACATTGCCACACAGGCGCATAGAAGAGAGTATTTCCATCCCCTGGATAAAACCCTTGGCGCGGTGTTTGGTGCCGCTGATAACCATCCAGCCAGAGCGGAAGCCGGCCAGGCGGTAGGACTTGGACAGGCCGTTAAAACTCAGGCAGAGCACGTCCGGGGCCAGTTTGGCCATCGGGGTAAATTCCGCATCGTCGTAGAGAATCTTGCTATAAATCTCATCGGCGAAGATCACCAGGTTGTGACTGCGGGCAACCTCGACAATATCCTCCAGTAGTTCCCGGGGATAAACGGCGCCAGTGGGGTTATTGGGATTGATAACCACTATGCCGCGGGTTTTTGAAGTGATTTTTGCTTTGATATCCTCAATATCAGGCAGCCATCCGGACTCCTCATCGCAGCGATAGAGAACCGGCTTGGCACCGGTGAGGTTGGTGGCGGCCATCCACAGGGGGTAGTTGGGCATTGGCAACAGCATTTCGTCGCCATTGTTGAGAAGGGCCTGGGTGCTCATGGAGATTAACTCGGAGACGCCATTGCCCAGGTAAATATCGTTAATTTCGACACTCGGGATACCCAGGGTCTGGCACTCTTGCATAATGGCCTTACGCGCAGCGAAGAGCCCTTTGGACTCGACGTAGCCCTGCGCCTCAGAGAGATTGTGAATGACGTCTTGGATAATCTCGTCGGGGGCGTTAAAACCGAAGGGGGCAGGGTTGCCAATATTCAGCTTGAGGATGCGGTGACCTTCCTCTTCCATGCGCTGGGCCTGCTCCATCACGGGGCCGCGAATTTCGTAGCAGACGCCGTGCAGTTTTTCTGATTTATTGATGTCCTTCATGGTGACCTGGAAGCTCTATTGCAGAGCAGGAGCGGCCCAGGGCCGCGAGTTCAGTGCGCGAAAACCGGGTAATGTCCACTGGCGGTAGGTACCACTCCTGCGGGAAACCGGGAACCGATACATATAGGCATTGCCACAAAGTGACGCCTGACCGGAAACCCCAATTGATTACGGAAACACTAGAGTATGTCAAAACAGATGGATGAGAACTACTGGCGGGATAAGCTTACAGATGAGGAGTTTGAGGTCTGCCGGGAAGGTGGGACAGAGGCGCCGTTTAGCGGCGAATATTGGGATGTTTTTGACGATGGCGTCTATCGTTGTCGTTGCTGTGGCGAGGTTTTATTCGGCTCGCAGTCAAAATTTGAGAGCGGGTGTGGTTGGCCCAGCTTTGATGCAGAGCATTTTGAAGGTGCGGTGAAGGAGCTGCCTGACAGCAGCTACGGTATGCAGCGTGTAGAGATTCGCTGCAGTAAGTGCGATGCCCATCTCGGTCATGTATTCGACGATGGCCCCACCGATACGGGACTTCGCTACTGTGTGAACTCTCTATCGGTGAAGCTGGACCAGGGCAGCGATGAAACGGAGGATGACACTGAGTGACGGAATCACACTGGAGTAATTGGTTATTGCGGGTGCAGTGGATTCTGTTACTGCTGATCGTCTTTGCGGCTGCCGCTTTGCGTTATGGGTTGCTGCACTTCTCTGTGGTTTTCAAAATATTTGTGTTTTCTGGCGGTGCAGCCTTGGCAATTGCGCTACTGAGCCTGTTTGTTTTTGTCTGGGGAGTGAGCAAGAGCAAGCCGTTGGTGCGCAGCAATGCTCTGTGGGCGGCGTTGCTCGGACTGCTGCCGGTGGCAATACCTCTGGTAACCGTAGGCAAGGGCAACTTCGATGTGCCAAGAATTCACGACATCAGTACCGATACCCGCAATCCCCCCCAGTATCAAGAGGTACTGAAGTTGCGCAAGAAAGGCGACAACAGTGCCGAATACGGTGGAGAGAAGGTGGCCGAATTGCAGCGGGAGGCGGATATATATGCCGATATAATGCCATTGCACGTGGACTTCCCGATAGCTCGTACCACTGAGATCGCTGCTGAAGTGGCCGAAGACCTGGGCTGGAAAGTGGTTTCCTATGAGCCTCAGCGGGGCCACCTGGAGGCTGTAGCGAAAACACCGATCCTCGGTTTTACGGACGATATCGTTGTACGGGTCAGCGCTGACGTGGGTGGTGGCTCCAAAGTCGATGTGCGTTCCAGCTCCCGAGTCGGGGTCAGTGACTTGGGTACCAATGCGAAGCGTATCCGCCAATTTCTGGAAGAGTTGCACCTGCACGCGCTGGTGCTCGAGGGAACTGGCACAGAGCGGTACTAGAATGCACTCCAGAAATGGCTGGGTTTTGTAAGTGTCTGACAACAAAAGAAAAAAAATCAAAAAGAGTGTTGACAGGTTTAGCGGTGATCCATAGAATGCGCCCCACTTCTGACGCAGGGCTACACTCAAAGGTGGAGCGAAACGACAGAAGGTTTCTGGGTCCCCATCGTCTAGAGGCCTAGGACACCGCCCTTTCACGGCGGTAACAGGGGTTCGACTCCCCTTGGGGATGCCACGCGGGAATAGCTCAGTTGGTAGAGCGCAACCTTGCCAAGGTTGAGGTCGCCGGTTCGAACCCGGTTTCCCGCTCCAAATTTCCGCTTTGCGAGATGATCTCTAGTCAACTCGGAAAGCACGCCACCGAGAAATCAGTGGCATTGCCATGGACAGCATGGCAGCACCGGATCGAAAGGTCGAAGTGCAAGTTCTGTCCCCATCGTCTAGAGGCCTAGGACACCGCCCTTTCACGGCGGTAACAGGGGTTCGACTCCCCTTGGGGATGCCAATACGACCCGGTAGCAATGCTACCGGGTCAATTGCGGGAATAGCTCAGTTGGTAGAGCGCAACCTTGCCAAGGTTGAGGTCGCCGGTTCGAACCCGGTTTCCCGCTCCAATTTTCTGCTTTGCGAGATGATCTCTAGTTAACTCGGAGAGCACGCCACCGAGAAATCAGTGGCATTGCCATGGACAGCATGGCAGCACCGGATCGCAAGGTCGAAGTGCAAGTTTCTGTCCCCATCGTCTAGAGGCCTAGGACACCGCCCTTTCACGGCGGTAACAGGGGTTCGACTCCCCTTGGGGATGCCAATACGACCCGGTAGCAATGCTACCGGGTCAATTGCGGGAATAGCTCAGTTGGTAGAGCGCAACCTTGCCAAGGTTGAGGTCGCCGGTTCGAACCCGGTTTCCCGCTCCAAATTTCCGCTTTGCGAGATGATCTCTAGTCAACTCGGAAAGCACGCCACCGAGAAATCAGTGGCATTGCCATGGACAGCATGGCAGCACCGGATCGAAAGGTCGAAGTGCAAGTTCTGTCCCCATCGTCTAGAGGCCTAGGACACCGCCCTTTCACGGCGGTAACAGGGGTTCGACTCCCCTTGGGGATGCCAATACGACCCGGTAGCAGTGCTACCGGGTCAATTGCGGGAATAGCTCAGTTGGTAGAGCGCAACCTTGCCAAGGTTGAGGTCGCCGGTTCGAACCCGGTTTCCCGCTCCAAAAATAAAAAGCCGCTCAATCGAGCGGCTTTTTGTTTTTCCGATATAGTAATTCTTATCTTCTGCACGGTTACTTTTGCCCGGGACTCCTGCAAGTTCCGGTTCATCCCACCAAGTGACGTGTATGAAAAACCCTAGCTCCCCTCAGGTTGAAATTATTCGGGCAAGCGCGTTGAATAACGCTCCCCACTATAGGAGTGCAAGATGAGCGCTGCGCTATCGATCCATAACTTACAGAAAACCTACGACAATGGTTTCCAGGCCCTGAAAGGCATCAGTTTTGACGTGCAGCCGGGAGACTTCTTTGCGCTGCTGGGTCCCAATGGGGCGGGGAAGTCCACCACCATCGGTATCATCTGTTCCCTGGTGCGCAAAAGCGGTGGTTCAGTGTCGATTTTTGGTGAGGATATCGACGTCGATTTTGCTGCGGCTAAGCGCCTGTTAGGTGTTGTGCCACAAGAATTTAACTTCAGCCAGTTTGAGAAAGTGTTCGATATTGTCGTTACGCAGGGCGGTTTTTACGGTATGCCGCGCAAACTGGCTGAAGAACGCACTGAGAAGTACCTGAAGCAGTTGGGGCTGTGGGATAAGCGCGCTACCCAGGCGCGCATGCTCTCCGGTGGTATGAAACGTAGATTGATGATTGCCCGCGCGCTGATTCACGAGCCGAAATTACTGATTCTGGATGAACCCACAGCCGGAGTGGATATAGAGCTGCGGCGTTCTATGTGGAGTTTCCTGGAAAAAATAAACCAGCAGGGCACCACAATTATCCTCACCACCCACTATCTGGAGGAAGCCGAGAGCCTCTGTCGCAATATAGCGATAATCGACAAGGGCACTATTGTCGAGAACACTTCGATAAAGTCACTGCTGAAAACCCTGAACCGGGAAACCTTTATCCTGGATTGCGCGGAATTTTTCACTGAGTGCCCGGACTTGTCCGGTTATGAAGGGCGTTTGAGGGACAATCACTCACTGGAAGTCACTATTGAAAAGGGGCAATCTCTGACCGAGGTATTTGCGTCATTGCAGCGGCAGGGCATCACAGTTACCAGTATGCGAAATCGCGCTAATCGCTTGGAGGAATTGTTCCTGTCCATGTTGTCGGAAGAAAAAATGTCGGGGCTAGAAGAGTGAAGGGCAGATTAATCTGGATATCATTCAGCACTATTTACCGTCGGGAAGTCCGGCGCTTTATGCGTATATGGCCACAGACCCTGGTACCGCCGGTAATCACTATGTCACTGTACTTTGTGATCTTTGGCTCCCTGATTGGTCGGCGAATCGGTGATATGGGGGGGTATCCGTATATCGAGTTTGTTGTACCGGGTTTGATCATGATGTCGGTGATTACCAACTCCTATGCCAACGTAGTTTCGTCTTTTTACAGCGCTAAATTTCAGCGCAGTGTGGAGGAGCTTTTGGTCTCGCCAACGCCGAATTGGGTGATTATGGCGGGCTATGTTCTCGGTGGTGTGTCACGGGGATTAATGGTGGGGTTGATAGTGACTCTCGTAGCGATGTTTTTTACCTCGCTGACGGTAGAGCACGTCTTTGTCACGGTAGCGATTGTATTTTTGACGGCGGTGCTGTTTTCCCTGGCCGGGTTTATCAATGCTATTTTTGCCAATAGTTTTGATGCTATCTCTATTATTCCGACCTTTGTATTAACTCCCCTCACATACTTGGGAGGCGTGTTTTACTCTATCGACCTGCTGTCGCCTTTTTGGCAGGGGTTGTCGAAATTGAACCCAATTCTTTATATGGTGAACTCCTTCCGTTACGGCATTTTGGGTGTTTCCGATATTAATGTTGTCGGGGCATTTTTGGGCGTCCTGGTATTTATTGCGCTTTTGGCATCCTGGGCCATTTATCTGATGAGCCACGGTAAGCGACTGAGACATTGAGCAAATTTATGACAAGAGAAGACTGGCAAAACCTCCCCCTGGGGCAGGAGACCACCTACGAATCCACTTACAACCCCGAGTTGCTCCATCCAATTCAGCGCTCTGTATCCCGAGCCCAGTTGGGGCTCTCTGCCGGCGCAATGCCTTTCTTTGGAGAGGATGAATGGTGGGGTTTTGAGCTTTCCTGGCTGAACCCCAGGGGCAAACCACAGGTGGCGGTGGCTCGTTTTAGTTTTCCTGCGGAAAGCCCCTGCATGGTGGAGTCAAAATCCTTCAAGTTGTATTTAAACTCTTTTAACCAGAGCAAGTTTGAATCCTGGAGATTGGTACAGGATGCACTGGTGCGGGACCTCTCTGCAGCGGCGGGGGCAAATGTCGGCGTTACCCTGATGGATGTGGAAGATGCAGCGCTGGCAGTTGAGAAGCCAGAGGGTTATTGTCTGGATCATCTCGATATAGAAGTGAATAATTACGAGCCGGATCCTGCACTTCTCGCCTTCGAAGGCGGTGAGGAAGATGTGAGTGAGGTTCTTTATAGCCACTTGCTGCGCAGTAATTGTCCGGTAACGGGACAACCGGATTGGGCGACAGTGGTTGTGGACTATAAAGGGCCGGCACTGAAGCGAGAGGCACTGTTGGCTTATATTGTTTCCTTCCGCGAACACCAGGATTTTCACGAGCACTGTGTCGAGCGTATCTTTTGCGACTTGCAACAGTTGGCGGAATTTACCGAGTTAACTGTATGTGCTCGCTATACCCGTCGTGGCGGCTTGGATATTAATCCGCTGAGATCGACTCGCATTGAGAAACGTATGCCTTCGCGTTTTGCCCGTCAGTAATTTCCTTTCTTAAGTACCACCGGAGTCTCCGGTGGTACGGCCCTTCAATATCACTCTTTTCCTAAGGCCGACCTGGGTTGGCGCTGCGGTCTCTTAAGCTACGCTTTCCAGATAGGCCGGGGAAACCGACAGTGTAGTTGTGTTGGCCGCCCCACAGGAGGTGGAGTTGAGGCTGACAGATGGAGATTAATACGAAGTCCCCAGTAATCCCTGCCGTAGTAATCGGTTTTGCCCCACTTCTTTTTTCCCAACCTTCCACTGCAGAAGTTTATGTTAAAGCTGATGAACTGATACGGGTGATTGAGGCCCAGCAACAGCAGCTGGAAGAGCAGCAGGCCCAGATCCAGCAACAACAGGCAGACCTCGAAGCCCTGCGCCGGCAAATTGAGCAAATGCAGCGGGCATCACCACCCCGCCCCTCAATGGAAGTAATTCCTGTGCAACCCGCTGAAGCGCCAGCGAGTAAGGGAGAGCTAAATGATTTGCAGCGACAGATTGAGGAGATACGCCAAGTGGTCCCGCCCGGTTCGCTGCCTCCGCCGCGGGCCCAGTCTGATCAGGCGGTACCTGACCCCAGTGACATCGAAGATGTGATTGCCAATGCGACAACGGAGTGGCCTGGCTCCATTCCCTTGTTGGGAAACACTATGAAGGCGAAGATCAGTGGCTTTGCGGACTTAGACGTTAATTATGATACCGACGCGATCATCAGCCCCGCACAATTTGTACCTGCCGATATTGTGACTTTCGACAAAACGGCTGCAGAGGGAGCAGATGGGCAGACAGAATTTACCGTGCAGACCTCCAGGTTGGTATTTGAGACCCTGCAGCACTGGGAGGGACGTGAATTTAAAACTCTGATTTCGATGGACTTCCTGCAGGACTCCAGTGTTACCACTCCAAACCCCCGTATGCGCAAAGCTTATGGAGAAGTGAGTAATGCGCTTTGGGGGGGCAGTATTCTTGTGGGGCAGCAGTGGTCAACATTCGCGAACTTGGAAGCGGTCCCCAATACCCTGGATTTCCAGGGGCCTAATTCGGCATTTGGCTTGCGCCATTCAATGGTCCGATGGATTAAGAGGTACGGGCCACAGTATTACTTTAAGGTGGCTATTGAAGCGCCGGATTCACAAATATTCGAGGATGCAACCGAGGTTGCCCGCTGGCCCGATGCGGTATTTGCGCTGGAGTCGGACTTGCCTAGGTCCCAGGTACAAGCGGGTTTGGTATTAAGGGATTTGCGCGCGAGTGGCGATCCGGATTCAGCCGTATCGACTACCGGCTGGGGATTAAATTTAAGCGGCACTTTCAATATGCCCGGCGTACTTTCCAAGGATGTCCTTTATTACTCTTTGTCCGTCGGTGCGGGATATAGCGGTCTACTTAATGACGCGCCACCAGATGCAGCTTATGATTTTTTTGATAACTCCGTAGAGGCACTAAACACTACAGCCTGGTATCTGGGGTACCAGCACTGGTGGACTCCTTGCCTGTATACCGTAGCGACCTACGGCAGGGTAAGGCAGGATAATCTGGACTTCCAACCCGGTGAGGCCTACAAAGCAACCCAATACCGCAGTATCAATATTGTCTGGTTACCCTTTCCCCGTTGGTTGACTGGAATCGAGGTGCTCTACGGCGCTCGCAAAGACAAAGATGGAGATAGGGGGTCTTTGGTGCGGACACAATTTACGACCCGAATGACATTTTAAGAAAGTAAAGTGTTTAAACGAGGTGTTCAGGTATATGCGAGTCAAACGAGAGAAGCTATTTCAAGCACGAGTTATTCGGTTGTTATGCAGCCTTTCAGTGATTTCTCTTTTGCTCGGATGGACTTCAGCCAGTACCGTGGTTACGCGGGTATGGCAGTCCCCATATATTGGTATTCAAAGCTTAGGAAAAACCCTGGTACTCGCATATACCCTGGTACCGAGGCCGATAGTCGGTGGGCAGGTAGAAAGGGAGTGGGTCATGCAACTGCAGGATACGGGTATTGATGCGCATTCCTGGAGTGCTCTCGGGGCAATAACGGGTGTTCCCTCAATGGGGGAGATTGCACCCTTACTCCGGGAGAGGGGATTTGACACTTTATTGGTTACCCAATTGTTGGCATTAAAACGGATCAACCCGAATATTCGCAACTCCCAGGTTGCTGTTGTGGAGACACGTTTATATTCGGCGCCTAGTGACGAAGTTTATTGGTCGGTTCAGTCGGATACTTTTTTATACAAGTATTCAGGGGAGGAGCTGCGCCATCCCAATGAGAGAGATTTACGCGAGTTTGTAGAGGTGATGATTCGCACTATGTCTGGCAATGGCGTTTTATAGCCGCTAATTTATCGTGATTTTTATCGAACCTTTCTCCAGGCCAATAAAACTGTTGTATTCAGCTATTCTGGTGAGACAAACCGTTGATGGGCCTATCAAAGAGTGCGCGTTCAATGGTTCGAAAGGGAATTCAAAGCGTTAGCTGGAATAGATGCCGGCTAACTACTTTTGGCGGTAGGCTTTACCATGGATTGGAATCTAAAAGCCCCTGTGGTTTTTTGGCGTGCGTATCTAAGGTACTGGAGATGTGTTGATGTGCATGCTCCACGATTATTATTTATTCTGCCAGTTTTTCTCTCAATTTTATTAATCCCCTATTCAGCCAGTGCTTCTGAAACCTTTTTGATGCCGTTGGGACCAGTGGCAGAGGAGCAGAAAGTACACTTCTTTTGGGCTATGGCACTCACCATGGTCGCTGTTCTCCCGGTATTTATCTTGGTGCCAGTAATCCTCTTTAAATACCGAAGAAAAAAAGGTCATGGATTCTATGCGCCAAAATGGGAAACCTATGGCCCGCTCGAAGTAATTATGTGGGGTGTGCCATTCCTGGTCATAATTGTGCTGTCAGTGATGCTCTGGCGTGCAACGGCGCGGCTAGATCCCTACAAGGAAATACAGGGCGTTGTCCCCCCGGTAAAAGTGCAGGTGGTAGGGCTCGACTGGAAGTGGTTATTTATCTATCCGGAGCTGGATATTGCAACAGTCGGTGAATTGGTCGTACCAGTACACACTCCAGTCTCAATGATATTGACCAGTGATACGGTAATGCAGTCGTTCTTTATTTCTGCACTGGCTGGGCAGATTTATGTAATGCCGGGTATGACGACAAAGCTCAATTTTATCGGTACAAAAACCGGCGACACCAGAGGGGAGAATACCCAATATACCGGCAATGGTTTTGTCGATCAGAATTTTGCAGTCAAGGTTGTGACTGATGAGGACTTTGAAACCTGGGTAAAGCAAGTACGGACGGATGGGATTGTCCTGAGTCCAGAAAATTATAACCGCCTGGCACAGCGAAACACCAAAAAACAAGCATACAAAGTCTTGGGAAATAGCAAAATGCCAGAAAATACACTGTATTTTAACTTGCCGGGCACAGACCTTTTTCACGAAATAGTAATGCGTTATCACTCCGGTAAACCGCTGAGCATTGAAGAGCAGCCCGGTACCCGAAAATTCGGCCGGGGCGAGGATGATGCCGAGGGAGCGCAGCCATGAACAATTTGGATTACGGTTGGCTGGGTAAGCTCAATTGGGATTCTCTGGTATTTAGCGGGTTTCTTGAGCGGCCCTCTGTCAGTGAGGCAGTCGCCAGTGTGGCGGGCTCGATAGTAATACTGGCAACAGTGGGAATCCTGTTTTTATTGACCTGGTTTAAAGTCTGGGGAACACTCTGGCGGGATTGGTTGACCAGCACTGATCACAAAAGAATCGGCATTATGTATATCGCTTTTGCGATCGTGATGTTGGTTCGAGGGTTGCTGGAGGGAATGGTAATGCGTGCCCAGCAAGCCGCCGCACCGGAAGGCTTCCTCTATGCAGATCACTTTGCCCAGTTGTTCAGTACGCACGGCACCATAATGGTGTTTTTTGTGGCAGTTCCGTTTTTGGTGGGCCTTATTAATTTCGCTATGCCGCTGCAAATTGGTGCCCGTGATGTGGCCTTCCCGGTACTTAATCAAATCAGCCTGGCGGTGACAGTTTCCTCCGGTATTTTGTTGATGGTCTCTCTGGTGGTAGGGCAGTTTTCTACTGGGGGTTGGTCGGCTTATCCGCCTTATACGGGGGCGGATTTTAGTCCTGGGGTTGGGCCTGACTACTGGATATGGGCGATCGTATTTTCTGGGGCGGGCACGACATTAACGGGGATTAATTTCACCGTCACCGTGTATAAATGCCGTGGTCCAGGAATGCACCTATTCCGTATGCCACTGTTTTGTTGGACCGTACTCTGCGCCTCCATTCTAATGATTTTCGCAATGCCACCTCTCAGCGTTGCCGCCTTAATGTTGGGCTTGGATCGCTACCTGGATTTCCATTTCTTCACCAATGACCTCGGTGGAAATATGATGAACTATGCCAATTTGTTTTGGCTCTTTGGACACCCTGAGGTCTATCTGTTGGTGCTGCCAGCCTATGGGATTTTTTCCGAGGTCTTTTCCACCTATTCGGCCAAAACCCTGTACGGCTATAAATCCCTGGTGATTGCCACCATGTGTATTGCAATCCTGTCCTTTACGGTGTGGTTACATCACTTTTTTACCATGGGGCAGAGTCCGACGATCAATATTGCCTTTGGTATAGCGACTATGCTGATCGCGGTGCCGACCGGGGTGAAAGTTTACGATTGGATGGCGACCATGTATCGGGGGCGAATACGCTTTACCACTCCAATGGTTTATGCCATCGGCTTTTTAATCCTGTTTGTGATTGGTGGCCTCTCCGGCGTTATCCTGGCTAACCCCACTGTCGATTTCCAAGTGCACAATACACTGTTCTTGGTGGCGCATTTCCACAATGTTCTGATTCCCGGCGTGCTGTTTGGAATTTTGGCAGGGTACAACTACTGGTTCCCCAAAGCATTTGGTTTCCGCCTTAATGATAAATGGGGTAAACGCTCAGCCTATCTCTGGTTTGCAGGATTTATGGTGACATTTTTCCCGCTCTATGGCGCCGGCTTATTGGGAATGCCAAGACGATCATTCAGCTATGCCGATCTCACATTCAAGCCTTATATGATCGTTGCTTTTATCGGCGCAATGATTGTTCTGGCGGCCTTAATCTCGCTGGTTATTCAATTTATCGTAAGCATCAGAGACCGAAAGAAAACCCAGGTTCCTGTGGGTGA
This sequence comes from Microbulbifer maximicatervae (SeqCode), assembly GCF_052467325.1. NCBI lineage: Bacteria > Pseudomonadati > Pseudomonadota > Gammaproteobacteria > Cellvibrionales > Microbulbiferaceae > Microbulbifer > Microbulbifer maximicatervae (SeqCode). Next base: position 2,071,643 of record NZ_CP174310.1, on the reverse strand, counting down.
TCCTTGGGATGGACGCTCCCTGGAATGGAACTCTCCCGCTCCGGTACCGGCTTATAACTTTGTTGAAATACCCAAGGTTACTGATCGGGATGCATTTACTGAGGCTAAGGAGCACGGTGAAGCCTATAAGCGGCCTAAAGCTTATCGAGACATAGAGCTCCCTAAAAATAATCCTCTCGGATTTATTTTGTGCGTTGTCAGTGGGATTTTGATGTTTGCCCTGGTTTGGTACATCTGGTGGCTTGCACTGATCTCCGCATTAACCATTTTGGTTGCAGTTATCGCGGCCACCTTCCGCAAAGAAACGGAATATATTATTCCTGCCAGTCAGTTAGAGAAGGATACGGAAGCTTGGTTGGCCTTGGTCGAGAAGAGCGAGGCAGTGAGCCGGGACCTGGAAGATTCCCCGCGAAATGTCGGCCTTGCGAAGCTGGAGATCTAAATGAATCCCGTCTCTTCACCGAAAAGCCCGGGCAGCATCAATCCCCACGAAGCCATCCACAGAGATCCCGATATGGTGATCTTTGGCTTCTGGGTCTTCATGATGAGCGACCTGATTTTCTTTGGGGTGGTATTTGCGATTTATATCACCATGGTGGGCGCTACCGCCGGAGGGCCGGGCCCGAAAGAGCTTTTTGATTTCGGCAGCTTGTTCGCCCAAACGATGCTTCTTCTAACCAGCAGCCTCACTGCAGGTATTGCGACAGTTATTGTTAAGCATGAACGCAGTCGCGCTGCCTTTCTATTTTGGGTGGTGATAACCCTGTTATTGGGTATGGGCTTCCTGGCGTTGGAACTTTACGACTTTGCCGGGATGGCCGAGAAGGGAGGGGTGCCACAGCGCAGTGGATACCTGTCAGCCTTTTTTGGCTTAGTGCCCTTGCACGGTCTCCATGTCACTTTCGGCTGTCTGTGGATGATAGTTTTGATCGTTCAGGTTTTCACTATGGGATTGGGGGATGTCGTAAAGCTGCGCTTTCTGCGCCTGGCATTATTCTGGCATTTCCTCGATTTGATTTGGATCGGAATTTTTTCCGTGGTTTATTTCGGTGGCTGGGTCTATGGCTAAAGAACCGACTTTTGCACAACACCTGCGTCTGTATATCACAGGTTATATCCTGTCTATTGTGCTCACTCTGGCGGCTTTTGCCGCAGTGCTGACGATCGGTAAGGAGAATAAAAGTGTCTTGATTCTCGTTGCATTACTAGGGGTTGCGCAACTGGTAGTGCAATTAAAATATTTCTTGAACGTAACAACCCAACGGGACCGTAGGGATAACCTGGCGTTAATTCTTTTCTCTAGCTTAATTCTTTTGATTATTGTGATGGGTACAGTCTGGATTATGGGGAATCTGGCGGTGCGTATGCATACTACTATGTAGAATTTTACGCTTACGCACCTTTTATAAAATTAGATAATGACTTTGCTCTTCAGGTTGGATGCTGCTTTTTGTAGGGACTGTAAGACCTTTTCCTTATCGTAATTTCGGATTTTATCCAGGTCTAAATGCATTGAGAATCCGGGGGCATGCTCCTCCAGGTAACTCTGCTGGCCGCCCAGGTTCTTACGCAGATCAGTAACCTGGTAAACCTTCACCGGGGTACTAATACCTTTTACGGTGATATGCCCTTTGTCCCGGCACATTACCGTGTGTTTGATCATGGCCCAGGTCTCGTGGCTAATCAGGATTTCTCCCGGCTGGGCGGCGCCTTCCAATCGCGAAGCGAGGTTAACGTGGGTACCCATCACCGTGTAAGACTGGTAGTTAGCGGTACCAAAAATGCCGACAGTACAGTAGCCGGTATTAATACCCATACGAACCTGCAGGGGGCGCGAGATACCTTTGTTATACCATTCCTGCTTCATTTCACGTACGCGTTTACGCATCGCCAGGGCCATAGCTACGCAGCGCAGAGCGTCTGACTTTGGTCCTTTACTCTCATCGTCCCCAAAAACAACCATTACCGCATCGCCGATAAACTTATCGATAGTGCCGCCGTATTGCCCAGCGATGCGTGCCATTTCAGAGAGGTAATTATTGAGCAGCTGGGTAAAGGTCTCTGCCTCTAACTCCTCGGTGAGCTGGCTGAAGTCTTTGATGTCAGAAAAGAAAACGGTGAGGAGCTTTCGCTGGGTCACCAGAGCTTCTTCATCCCCGGTAGTGACAGAGCGCCACAGCTTTTGTGGCAGATATTTGGAAAGCTTGTAGGAGCGAACCTTGCTAACGCGTTGCTCAACCATCAGGGAGTGATTGGCTTCCTTGAGCTGGCCAATCTGGCGGTGGGTAAAGAATGCATAGGCGCATAAATAGGCCAGAATACAGATCAGGCTTACGGTGCTGATAGTGAGGTCAGCGCTCACCAGTAGGGATGGTTCGTGCATCAGGTACCCGATAACGACCCCAACCAATAAGCCGGTATTGTGCTCAAACCAAGCGCGACCACCGCCTCCCCCAGTGAGGGCATTCAGCTGGACCATGGTAACCAGCAGCAGCGAGGGCAGCATGCTGAAGTCTGCCAGGGATATGGTGATGCCGATCAGTACTGTATCCAGGAAAGAAAGGCAGCGGCGGGTTTTCAGTGCTTTCTTATCGCCAGTTTTGTAGAGGATAAATTGAGCGAGAGCGGTATAAGCAATGATAAAAAGAGCAGATCCGGTAATAACCAGCTTGTCTGATTGCCATGGCGCATCCCAATTCACCGCGTTTGCCAGGGTACCGGCAGCGGCAAATAAAATCAGGGTGCGAAAATAGGTGGAGTAGCGAGGGTTAACATTCCGCCCCGTGCTCTCCTCAAGCTGGTCCTGCATTTGTGTTGTTCTTTGTCCGTTTGAGCAGAAAGTGAACACCTTGCGCGTTGGCGACAGGTTGGCTCCGAATTACCTATCCACCGTATAGCCACGCCGTGACCCCAGCAGCCCAGTTTACTCCTCCGAGGAACAGAATGCGAAAAAACTGTGCATGCAAGTGATATTTTTCTCATTGTTGTTGCCAGAGATATTACCGCACCTCTAGCCTCAGAACCTCCCAATTTTCATGGCAGATTTGCATTTAGGCAGGCGGGGCACCGTCAAGGCTTTGCGTAACAGGGGGTATATAGATAGCGATCACTGACTCTACAGCGGATGGAGAATTATGACAGAGTGCCTTTCTGACATTATTAACCTAGATCAAACCGAATTCTGGAGTCCGGGTGTTTTGCGCCGTGATGAAGGGAGGTGTGTCGGCAAAAGATAAGTTGCGCTATAACTACTTACTTTAAGGGCCCAAGGAAAGAGAAGGCCCCGAAAGCTATGTTAGTCGGTACTAGTGTAGAGCCTGGGTTTAGGTGACTAATCGAGCCTTCCATCTAAACCTGCGACATCTCCTGAGCCCATTTGAAAGAGTATATAGCAATGGTACTTGAGGCGGCTGGCCCAAAACACCTTGATGAACCCCCGTTTTTACTGTCCGAGATACTTTTTTCGCATTAGTGCTTGCACAACCGGGTACATTTGGGTAAAGTGCGCGCTCTCTCGACGACACAGCAGCTATCTTCCTGATTTCCTTGAAGATTTCTCTGAAGAGAGAGACCGCTACAAGGCGGAGAGCCCTCATGGAGGGTGACAATTTGGTGAGGTGTCCGAGTGGTCGAAGGAGCACGCCTGGAAAGTGTGTATGTCGCAAGGCATCGAGGGTTCGAATCCCTCCCTCACCGCCATCTTCTAAAAGCCCGGTTTATACCGGGCTTTTTTGTTTCTTTTCTCGCTTAATTCCATTCTGTCTTTTGGTAGTTCCAGCCGTTATTTGTGACACTTTTTTTGGTTCTTCAGGACGGGATGCCCCAAAGATTGGCCCAAATTCGAATGGGCTTAAAATCGATGAGTTATTTGATTTGAGGGAGCTGTAAAAGGCTATTTTCACTCAAGATGTTTAATTGATCGTTTTATATTTCCTCTCATTTTGGGGCAATTTTTTCGTCTGCCCAGGTTATTTTATTTAAGTTAGTTTCGTGAGAGTGTTCACTGCGAATGTAATTCTCTGCCGCTATTTTTAAATTGTAGCTACATTCTCTAATTCGCAGCTAATTCACGGTTATATATTAAATTTCCTGGCTAAATTATCTTCGTGATTATTGCCTGCTTGGTGGTGAATTCTTACTTACAATCCTTATATATTTTCACAGTATGCAGGGTTTGGCATGTAAAATTTACTTATGCTGTCAATGACGGCCACTGCTTCGGTATTATCGAGCGAGATACTATGAATCAAAAAATTGCTAAGGCTGTGAGCTGCTATTGCGACTGAGGTCAAAATGGTGTGTGAATTAATATGGCTGGAAGATCTACGCATATGTTTTATGTGATAACAAAGATATTAGCCAATGATGAAAGCCTTCCAGTGTATGTATCGATCAATATCAGCACTGGGGATTCCCGGTGCTTGATTGTTAGAGCTACTTATCAGGCTGACTCTATGTCAAGAGTCCGATTACTTTAATGGATTTTATTGAGCGGTTGATCAGCGATTTATCAGGGTTGGTTGTGTAGATACTATCCTTGAGTTTTTCAATTGGGACGATTGTGGAGTGAAAATTTTTGTGGAGGCAGGGAGAGTTGAAATACAATATATTGGACAGATTTAATTTAGTTGGTCTTTAGTGGATGAATGGTATTTACCATAAGGTGAATCTATACAAGATCGGCGATAAATATGGATTACTATGATGTGAACCATATTTTCTCAGGAAGTGGCTCTAAAATCTGTTCGAAGTTTTGTTGTATCTCATAATGTATTAAATGGAATGTGATTTTGAAAAACCTGGATGCAAGCTACCCTATGCACAGTGGTGTGCTGAAAAATTCTATCGCTGGTATTGCTTTAATCTGCGCACCGTCATTGATTCAGGCGGATACATTAAGTTCAAAAATAGACCTCGGTGAGGCATTTCCTTTCAGGTTGGAGGATGGGGTTGATCATGAGGTAGATTTAGATATTGGCTATCAATTCGATAATATCGAAAGAGTTTGTGTCAATACTGAAGTTAAAGATGGAGATGCGAATTCGGCAGTTTTTATAGTAGAAAAAGAATTTATAGATCCAGATATCCCTTGGATTTCTGCCCAATATACTCTGGTGGACCTGTTATATAACCATGCTCTGCCAACTCCGGACAACTCCAATCCTTCTTCACAGTTACAAAATTTCAACTACTGTGTTGATGAAAATAGCTTATTGTCGAAAAACCTACTGGATGGGGAGGGTGAGATAAAGCTCAGAGTGCAAGGTGGTTATGTAGAGCTATGGGATCTTGAACTGGTTGTTGAGGGTGACGTCTCTGACACTCAGTTAGCGATTGTGCTTGATGAGCCTGCTGAGTTTTTAGTTCCTTCCTACGGGGGAAGAGTCAATTATGATGCGAGTATACGTAATTTAGACTCTTCACAATCGTTGGTTACACTTGAGCAATGGAGCCTACTCACTTTTCCCAATGGGGATAGTTATCCCATTCATAATTCACGAGATGTTGTGCTGAATTACTCTGAGACAAAGGACTACACTCGGAATTATCTAACTATACCAGAGTGGTTTGAGGCCGGAGATTACGAGTTAACTTGGTATGTAACTAATCCAAGCACTGGGGCTCGAGTAAAAGACAGCCTGTATTTCACAAAAAGTGCTGACTAAGTTTTAAATTGTCAGTGGGCTGGGGCACTTGTGCGCCCCAGCTTTCTATTGAACTGAAGTAGCGAGCACTGAGAAGTATCACCGACGAACCTTGGAGCGTTCTGGAAGAAACTTGCCCTGGTGGCCACGTTATAGTTTTCTTTTGTTGCCTTTAACAGGATGGGCAGGACACTTTCTTGAGGTAAGTTTTAGACACCGATAGGTTATGAAAAGGTACTAGCAGTCAATTTACACCCTGTACTCAGGCTGTATCGGGTTGGATATAGATTTGCCATGCAGTCTTGACTGGTTCCACTGGGCGTTCCCCCTTTCTTTCCCAGATCCTCCGCCATACCAGCCCCTTATTACTTGGTCGGCGTGCGGTGTTCAAATTCTAAACGGTATTGGTCGTATGAGCGCACACAATTTGTATGAAATCTAACCAGGAGCATTGGATGTGCACCAAAGAGAATGTACGGAGCTCATTCATCTCAGATTTCACTGGAACTTTCTCTAACATTTGGGTAAAGTGCACTCTCTCTCAAGGCTAAAGTAGCTATCTTATTGATTTATTTGAAGATTTCATTAAGGCGAGAGAACGTTGAAAGACGGACCGCCCCAACAGGGGGTGACAAGAGAACTTGGTGAGGTGTCCGAGTGGTCGAAGGAGCACGCCTGGAAAGTGTGTATGTCGCAAGGCATCGAGGGTTCGAATCCCTCCCTCACCGCCATCTTCTAAAAGCCTGGCTTATGCCGGGCTTTTTTATTTCTGAAGCTTTTGTTCTTTAGTCTTGAGTATCAAAGACCTTAGTTGCCACCGTTTTCTCCTATAGTCGGAGGAGGCTGCTAGGCAGAGACCCTATTTATTACCGCAATACTCATCAAAATTACTGGGAGTGTTAGTAAAGCCAGCCTTCTCTGCAAGTTCCCATGGTCGTTCGCATTCTTTAGTTTTACTACACCAAAGGTAGCCGGCTGAGTTTATACACCCGTGGGCATCCTTGTCTGAACCGACCGGTGAAGAGGGTTTGGGATCCTCTGGAGTATCTGAGGAGCACCCCATTAGGGAGGCGACTAGAATAAAAGCGGCGGCTTCTTTGATTTTGAGCATTACAATCACCAGAAAGTTAAGGTTATTGTTAAGGAGCCTCTGAATAACTCCGTGATACCTCTGGCATGCAGAGCGGTTCACAATCAAGGCGCAGCTTCGCAGGAATGTCTAGACCTTTCAAGAAGTCGCAACGCGGAGTGTGAATCGCTCTGCTTGCCCCAAAGGGCGGGTCTTGAAGGCCACATCTGCTGCGTTGCATAGGGCCATTCGCGGCGAGCTGCGCCTAACACCTGCAGCCTTCAAGACCCGCAGAGGCATTACGGAGTTATTTAGAGGCTCCTTGAGTATACGATTTAATGCAGCACCCATCACAAGCCGTGCCTAATTGTTACTTCAAGGCCAGTTCAAGTGGGTCCTTTAATATTATTATTAAGTTCGAAAGGGTATGGGGTTGATAAGCCCCTTCAGTCTAGTAGCTTATCTGCAAATCTGGCTATACTTAAAAATCACCCTCTCGATAACTCTCAAAAGTCCTGGTTACTTTAATATCCTGACTTAGGCTGTGATATCTCTATCGCAGGAAAAAATAAGTCCGTAAGTAGTAGCGGATTGCCTAAATTTACAGCATTTCATACTGACTTCACCATACTGGCAAGCAGCTTTTCACATGCTCTATAGAGAATAGGTTCTAGCTCTTTTGCTCCAAAAACAGGCCTATATCTGAGCATCCCTCTTAGGCTGAATACTCCTGAAAAATATTCTCTCCATGGCATTTTCTCTCGAGCCCTATAAGAGGAGTGTGTTTTTTTGGAGTCGGCGTAATAGAGTCGAGCTGCGACTTCAATCTTTGGACGCCAGAATACAGGCATTGCACCAAATTCTCCAAAGCATGCGGTGTCAAACTCACCCCCTCTTACTTTTAAGACTACAACCTCTAGTGCTAAATCATTGGATTTAGGTTCTATTCGACTCGATATATGTGGTAGGGAGAAAATTTCTACCAGTCTATGCCGAATACCTGCCTCTAAATCTTCGCCCTTAAAAGCCCCCCAAGCACCAATCTTGCTAAATTCATTCTGTGAGACGACAATCATTTTATCCAGATAGACTCGTGGTTTACTCTTTTTAAATAACTTTGAGAACATTCTTACTGTAGCCAGATGTAGGTTTTGTGAGGATGGGTACAAGGGTTAGTGCTAGAGGTATCGAGTGAAACCGACATCCTATTAGACATGGAATGATAGGTTTTCTGTCTATATTTTGTACTATTGTTAATGGCTAAATTGTACCTCCCATGGGCAAAGAGCCAAATAGATATTGCTTGTCGGGAACCATCTTTTCTCTGCCGCCCATGATGACCGGTTGTAGCATGAGCTTGAATGAATGATGTTAATAAACTAAAGGTATAGTGTTCTTGGGGGATTAGTTACCTATTAGTTTTGGTAACTCTCTCATCGCTAGAAAGGACACTACGCCAACGGTATTAGATTCTTCATTAAAACGATTAAAAAAGTAAGTTTTCATGCCTGCTTCTATACCAGCCTGAACTCCCACTGGCCCATCATCTATAACGGAGCAGTTCTCAGGATGGTAGCCCATACTTTTTGCGGCATGCAGGTATATGCCTGGATCAGGCTTCCATATGCCTACTTCATATGAACTGAATAAATTATTTCCGAAATACTTAGATAGTCCACATATATCTAATGCATGCTTGATTTTTTGCAGGGGGCCGCTAGATACTACCGCTTTCTCACCATCAAGTGCCTCAAGAGCGTCTGCTACACCTTCAATAGGTTTTAACTCTCTGGTAAAGAGTTTTGTGACTATATCGCGATAAGCTGCAACAAAATTTCTTTTCAGTTTGATATTATTCTCTTCTTCTAATAGGGGTAGAATGCTTGCCAGTTTCCAGCCCCAAATCTTATGACCAGTTCATCAGCATCTAGTTTTATTCTGTAATTTTCGAACATCATAGCTAAGCCAATACTGGAGAGATGTTCGCTATCAACTAAGGTGCCATCGTTATCAAAAAGTAGGCATTTGCTCACGGACGAAGCTCCTATTGATTTCTATTATGTTACGCTATTTTTCCCATAGTGAGTTTATATAAATGATATATAAAGCCGCCGCCGCAATAGGCATGAAGTGCCACCAATAAGAGGAGGCACCCCCTCCGAGGTTGTATTGGTATATAACAATACCGGCGGCAAGTATGCTAATTGAGGGTAGTAAGTATATGGAAGCAGCAAGTATCACTGATGAAAGTTTTGATAAATTTCCTCTATTAGCTACGCCACCTCCAGCGAATGCGGCCATCATAAAAAGGAATCCGCAAAAAGACAATTGAAGAAATGAGCCTACAATAACCCAAGTTAAAGACATGTTGATCCGTCTCCTTTGTACAATTAACTCTAAAATCCTGCCGTGCTAACTGACCCTGGTGAGAGTATTTCTGCTTTTTCTTTTTTGTGGCTTATTATTCTAATTATATGATTTATTGCGGGGTCTTCTCCTGTGAAATACTCTTCAGATGAGAGTGTTACGGGAACATGTGGTGCAATCCAGATACGATGATCTTCGGCCTTTGAGGCCTGATGATATTGAGATGAAATAATCCCCCAGACACCGCTGTAAGGAAGTTTAAACCATCCCGCTTCACCTAAATGGTTGGGTCTGCTCCCACTTGGTTCACCGACAATGATGATGTCAGTCAAGCGATCGAGGTCTGCAAGTAACAAATGTGCAGCGGAGAAGGTATTCCGTCCAATAATCACAAATAGATTATTCTCTTCGCTATTTTCTGAAAAATGAATTAACGATCTTGTTAAGGGAGGGATAATAGAACCATTGCCGCCGCTGTTGTGACGCAAATCTAGAACAAGATTTTTGACTTTTCTACCCTTGGTGAATGCTGTGATCTTTTTGCTGAATACGTCCAGTGGGTGTGACTTATCTTGTGCGACCCTATTAAATTGTAAATATAGGAGATCATAGTCAGAATTGTATTCAAGCCAATAGTTTTCTTTCTTGTTCTTTAGGTAAAGTAAGTTGTCCCTATTATTAGGTGCGGGTAAGGTTGGAAAACCTGTAAACTTGAAAGGTTTTCCTGATAGAACTACTTGCTCTTTGGCTCCTGATTTTTCTTCCAAAGTTAGTGGGATCTTCGATGCACTTTCTACTATGCCTAAACCCTCGAGAACCTCCGGTAAGGCCAGATAGTAAGGCCCCAGCCAGTATTGTTGCATTTCGTTATCGCGGGCATTTACAGTGGCAATCTTTTTCATTGCTGCATCTATCGGCTGGTTGGCTACAGAAAGGAGTTTTTTTCCTACAAGATGCTTATATTCAGTATCGGCACCTACAATGAATATCCCATCATTAAACCAATAGAGCTGGATGGGTAACTTGCTGAATGAGCCATTCCTAGAGTAGGTTGGGACAATAAAGTTGTGTCCATTCCCTAAGCTGGCAAGTAGCGCCATCATTCTAAATACGATTTGTTGGTCGGTTAAGTGAGGGATTTCTGTTTTAATTTTGTTTATGTGTAATGCTAGATCTTCCTTTGATGAGTGATGGTAGGGGTTAACATGTAGGCGTAATATTTCATCAGCTAGGAAGTTTAAATCTGTCATCCAGCGTTCATCTCTCGATAAATTTTCCAGCTGGCTTTCCCCCGAAAGCTTCTTATACATATCGTCTTGAGATATGTATTGAAAATCGCTGCTGCCAATGAGACTCTTCCGGTCATCCCATCTGGAATCGAGTGCTTTTTGAATCCAGCCCAGCGCTTGGTCCTTCTCTTCCATTTTGGAATGACATTGTGCAATTTTAATCATTATATCGTTAGAGGGGGATGAAGCTGATCTTATCCCCGACATGATTGTCCCTAGTTCTAGGGTTCGTTTGAGTGAGGGAATTGCTTTGTTACATTGGTTCGTCTCAATGTATCCATGCCCGAGTAAAAACCAAATGTCTCCATCATCTTTATATTGGGCGGTTAGTTTTTCGAGCAAGGGAATAGCTTTTTCCCAGTCATCGGTTTTTGCGAAACTTACTGCTTGTTCTCGCTCTATCCAATATTCGGAGCCGCTAGAGGGAAAGGACTGGGAGGGCATTTGACCAATAGCGCTGTTGGTCATAAGGTCTGCCTTTGAAGCGACTACTTCAGGTGATGGAGTTAAGAAAAATCCGAGTACCGAAAAGGTCAAAAAAATTTTCATGCTTGTTTGTGCTTATTCTTTTACGATTGAGATTCTTAGGGGTAAGCTTGAATCGGGTATGCCTGAAGCAACATTAAACTTAATGTTAGTAATCGCTTTACTGTTTTTGTTAATGGGGGGCTCATTCCCTGCTCGTAAAGGCGAGTTTGAGTCCTAAAGCTGCGAAGCTACCAGCAAAGGCTCGTTGAATGATAACGCTAATTTTTTCTGAGTGAATAACATAATTTCGAATGACTGTTGCTAGTAAGCCATAAACAATGAAAACCAGAAAGGTCATAACCATGAAGGCAAGCCCAAGTATCAGCATACTATCTACGGGGTTCTGTATTTGAGAGGGAATAAACTGGGGTAAGAATGCCAGGAAGAAGATGGTTAGCTTTGGGTTTAAGATATTAATCATAAATCCCTTGAAAGCAATTGAAGTTAAACTCTGTTTCTTTTGATTTTCTTCTAGAGTCAGAGAGTTGCTGGATTTAAGCATTGACCAAGCTAAGTACAGTAAGTACGCGACCCCTGCATATTTTACAAACTGGAATGATAATGCACTGGTATGAATGATTACGGACAGCCCCATGATGCAAGCAAGGATAGAGGGGATGATGCCTAGCGTACAACCTAACGCTGCAGAAATACTTGCCCTTTTACCCTTGAATAGCCCCGCAGCAACTGTATATAGAACTCCCGTTCCCGGTATCAACACAACGATAAAAGAGGTAATCAAAAACTCAATGCTTATCATAAGGACAAGTCCTGACATAAATTATAGATTTAAATGCTGGATTCAGGGATAACCCTTTTGAATGGTGGCCTCTCAATCTTCTTCAATTTTTAAGCTTACACTAGCTATTGGTGTTCCTGGGGGAAGGCCGCTGAGTTGCTCATGTATCTGTCCTAACAGATCTAGATGGACTTCCCAAGATATAGATTGATAATTTTCTGTAATGTACTCCCCGCCCATTATCGGTGGTTGGATTGGTGAATAGCAACAACCATTGAGTTAATGGTTGCTCCACTAACTCAAGTAATAATCTATATTTAAACCAGTGGCCCGGAATATCTTTCATTGCTGCCATTATCTCTCGGAATGCATTCCGGGATTTAGCGGCAAGTTCCATTTCTCCTGTGCCAGTATCTAGGAAATAGACACGTTCCTTGTTCAGTAGGCCTTCCTTCCTTTTGAAGAATAAATCCCCCATGGAGGTCAGAAGGCACATGGAGGCCTTTTTGCCAACTAGCCATCTCCAGCATTCAAGGGCATCTCTTTTTCCTGGATCAGTAACTGGAGCAAAAATATCTACTTCATTATCCATAATGTATTTCTATATGCCTGCGGTAAAATTGCCAAAAACTAATGATTGTTCTTAATCAAAGCCTCTGTCACACGTCCATGGTGCTACGTCAAGAGTTTTGTGGAGATAATAGTTCGCTTGCAGGTTGAGCGGAGCCGAACTCTTGTTGGCCCTTTCTCCAGAAATAAATGCTGATACAAAAAATAACTACAGGTAAAACCATACCAAATTCATTGAGATACCAACCTGAATCTGTGCTTTGTAGGGTCAATGGATTAAAGAATTTTTGAATAAATGCATTGTGGCTCATGTGGAAAATAACGGCAGGCCAAACACTGTTAGTCTTTAATCTTACGTAAGTCATGATGACTGACATTGACATTAAGCCTAGCGTAAAGAAAAACAACTGATAGCTGAGAGGGGCTGTTTCATTCCCGTAGACACCTGCTACCATCATGGGCCAATGCCAGGCGGCCCATATAAACCCAGAGGTTAGTGCGATCCCTGAGAAGGACATAAGCTTTGAGAGTTCAGGTACAAGCAATCCACGCCATCCAATCTCCTCTCCTAAAACTCCAGGCAGTATCAATAAAAAGCTGATACTTGCAGTAATTAAGAATCTAAAGAGGATTACACTGGTATCACTCCAGCCATCTACTTTATACCCTTCTCTTAGTGCCGTAACGTATTCTGAGTTATACCACTCCCCGAAACCTAAGATCCACATAATGAGGTAGGCAGCTGCTACATAACCCAAGGGTACCAAGTAGCTTAACCACTGATATCTCCAGCTTCCCCAAGACCATCCTAAGGAGCCCAGGCTCTTCTTGAATATCAAGCATGTTGTGACCGTGGCAAGCCCAACAGAAAGCATTAAGGGTACTGCGCTTTCCATGTGAAAAATTAGCCAGTATCCGATAGGGTAGAGGCTCGCTGTGAGAATTAAAAAAACAGCGATAATTTTGAGCGAACTCAGCGATTCTTTCATCTAGATCGTTAACTCCGTGTTATCTTGAAAATGGCTAATCTACAGTATGTCTATGTGCGAAATAGGATATCTCTTGTACTGTTAATGAGTGGGGATTACAAGAGGCGTAAAGTGTTGAAGGTTGACCTGCAGAGTACTGTTATTGAGGTAAGGTTAAATTTACATTTTCTGAATCATATTTTCTAAATGCGGGAGGAATTGCCTATCAACTGTCTCTCGAATTAATGTTCCTTGGATTTTTTACTGAGCTATTCGATTATAGTGAATTCGATCAGTTTTTCCTTACTTTTACCTAAGCGGTTTTGATCTTACCAGACGGGTCATTGTATTTTCTTGTAGATTCGTTCAATGACATTCTGTATGGGATGTTTAGAGTTGTTAAAACAAGTGTATTAGCCTCAGGTAAGTATTTTGTATTTGATAGAAGTTAGGCCATGACTGTAGCCGCTAGGTTAATAACTGCTAACCGAAGTAGTTGAGGTGCTATATGTGGTTGAATGCCTGTACACTTGTACAATGAAGGGGCTACGTCCTCCTTTCTATAGCTTAATGCTGTTAAGTAACCTAGAGGGTAAGACATCGCTCGGAAAGTGACGTATAGGTAGTGTCCGGCGATTTAGTTATTGAGCCGTTTAATGTGAAGCGCTGTGCTGCTCCTGAGTTATAAAAGGGCATTGGTTAATGTTGTTTCCACTCTATGGTATCGCCTAAATTTTGTTTTATGTTTTCAAACATTGCGACTCTGCTAGAGTTGGGGAATTTTTGGATAAAGAAGTCGATTTGCTGTTTTGCTTTGGGGATGTCTTGGTGATAGATATGCAAGAATACATAACCAGATTCGACCTCACTGTTAAGATTGGGGCTAAAATGTTCTTTTAGTATGGATAAGCTTAGCTCTGCTTTGTCTAAGTATGCGGGGCCAATTGACAGGTAGAAATAGGATGCTGAAAAGTTGCACATCACGGACTTTTTAAAAGTGTGAAGACACGCACTTAGGTTATTGAATGCTTTTTCCGCGCTACCCTCTACATCCATGTTATGGCCCTGTCGGTAAAGTTCTGATAGCAGGTAAAGCGACTCTTCTGAGCCATTATGTACTGTGTAAAATGCTTCTGCTTCGGAAACTAATACAAGCCATTTTCGATAGATCAACTCTCTTTCTTTCTCATTTGTAAAACTGGGTGGGTATCCACCAATAAACTGATTGAGTTTTAATATACTCTGTCTAATCTCCGAAAAGGACATCGTGGGTGAATCTATTACTGGGGGATTTAGTTCAAATATCCGTTCTTGGAGTGTGGTGCCAGGGATGTTGACTTGAGATGAAGCGTTGGCAGAAAGAAGTGTGATGAAAATTAGTGCTAAAGATAACTTCATTATTCTGCCTCTTATATCCTTGCTGTAATGGTTCTCGACCTATAAGTAGTATAGGGGATAGCTATTGTTACTACATACCGATTTCTTAACCATCTAAATTTTTTCAGTCGTATATTAGCTTAATGATATTCATTCGTTGGAGTGGGTGGATACAGCACACTTGTACCGATTTGTGCTCATGTCAAAGTGGATTGGCTTCTTGACGGAGCTCAAAGCTATAATCAAAATGCTCCCCCAGCAGTAATTAGCCGCAGTTTAGCTTTATGCGACTTAAGTCTTTATTAATAGTGTCCATGCTGACCCTCAGCGGGTGTTATGAAGTAACCCCTCAATCTTATGATCGCAGTGAGTGGTTGCCACGGTGGTCTGATGTCGATGGTGATTGCCAGAATACTCGCCACGAGCTATTGATCCGTCTCTCTTTGGCTCCTGTTGCCTTCAGCAATGAAAAGAGCTGTACAGTGGTTTCAGGCCTGTGGATGGATCCCTATACGGGACGGTTTTTTGAAAAAGCTTCGGATCTGGATGTGGAGCATATAGTACCGCTATCTTGGGCTCATAAGTACGGTGGTGCTAGCTGGAGCCGGGAGCAGCGTAGAGCTTTTGCAGAAGATCCTGCAAATTTGTGGCTGGTTGATGATGGCCACAATCGCAGTAAGGGAGATAAAGGGCCCGATCAGTGGCTGCCGCCCTATAAGCCAGCTCAAGCCATTTATATTCGTCAGTTTGAGGTTGTGGCCCGTAAGTATCGGCTTGGAGACTGAATACGACACTCTACCGTTAGAGCTGACATTGAGCTGATTTTTAAGTAAATCGGCTCCTGATGGAAATCACTGATCTCCGGATTATTTAGATCCTTCACTCCTTGCTCCCCATCCTATTATCTCCTTCGGGTTAATTGGCAATAGTGATATTTAGCTATCCACCTAACCTACAGGTCCTGGCATGAACGCTAGTCAGAAATGGCATTAATGTACACTTCGGTTAAAGCACTGTGACTTTCTTCTCTTGCTGAATATTCATTTCTGCGATTACTTGCTGCTTAGATAGGGTGGGGTGTTACGAATTTGGCTTCCTTGGGTTACATAATTAAAGTGATATTTACAGGCATTGAATTGAGTTCAAAGATGATAGGGGAGAGCTATGGATAGAGTTGCTGGTATCTCGGCGTTTGGCATGGGGTTAATTTATATTAGTGCGTTTGTATTCTTTGGTGCTTTTTGGCCTTTTCCATCGGATGGGAGCCCCATAGAAAAAATGACGTTCTTGGCAGAAAATCAACTGATTTTTAATATTGCCTATACCCTAATGTACTTGGTCTTTGCGATCTTACTGGGCTGTGTGGTAGTTAACTTATATGAAAAGCTAAAAAGCAAGAGGAGAGAGATTGCTGCATTGGCATCCTTGTTTGGAGCAGTCTGGGTGGGCCTTGTAATAGCGAGCGGTATGATCGCAAATATAGGGCTCGCCTATGCTTTGGGGCTTATGGAGGTCAGTGTTCAGAAAGCTTTCGATACCTGGGGAATAATATACTTGATGGTTGAGAGTCTTGGTGGTGGCAATGAGTTGGTGGGTGGACTTTGGGTTCTGCTAATTAGCATTGCTGCATTGCAAATTGGACTTTTTTCCCGGCCATTAAACTTTATCGGAGTGTTAGTGGGAGTGGCGGGAATTGCGACTATCTATCCGGACGATATCTTTACAGAAATATTCGGAATTTCCCAAATAGTCTGGTTTATTTGGTTAGGTTTCTCTTTGCTAAGGCTGGGTAGGCACAGTCAAAAATGGGAGGCAGCAAACTCTATTCCGAGCGCTAATAGCTAAAGGTGTACATAGGTAAAGCCTGCTTCTTCACATGGAATGCGTCTGGACAATAAAGTTTGTATGCAAGTGGGTAAGGAAGTGTTTTTGATTTTCCCCAAAAAATGAAAAATGCGTCTATCCTTTCAATGGGCCAAGCATTCGTTGATTCAGTGTCTTGGCTTGCGTTTCCGCTGTCGTAAGGCTGGTGAATCCGGGGCTATTCCTTGCCTCGCTGTTTGTCGCAGTCATTTTAGTGACTTGCCGGCCAGTCCTCCCCGGCCCGTGGGTAGCGAGCGGATTGCACATTACCTGCAATTGATTTACGGGGTGATAACCCTGGATATTTTGGAGATCTAATTGTGAAAAGTAAGCAGTTCATTCTTCCTTTGGTAATTGCCAGTCTTGCTGCTTCTGCTGCCTTCGCGGATAACCATCCCAAGAAGCCGGCGAAAGACTGGACCTGTGCGGATTTCCTGGCTATCGACGATGAGTTTAAACCTAAAGCAGTTTATTGGGCTGCCGCCTACGCCAAGAAAGGCACGGAAGAGGGGGATATGCTGGATATTGAAGGCACAGAAAAAGTGACGCCGATGGTGATTACCGCCTGCACCAAAGCGCCAAAAGAATCTTTCTGGGCTAAGTTCAAAGATGAGTGGCACAAGGTGGGGATGCACCACAAGAAGGACAAAGCTGAAAAGCAGATGATGAAGATGCAGAAAAAAATGCAGGATGGCACTCAGATGAACAATAGTAATGGTGGCAGTGGCACAAACGGGACTAACCAGTAGGCGCTGTTCGTCAATACTTGCATTGCTATTGTTCTGGGCCCGGCTTGTGCCGGGCTTTGTCTATCCTGAGATGGAGATTCACCAGCGAAATGGTTTCGGTTAGTATTTATGGTGAATGGACGAAAAGTAGGCAAATGGATTTGTGATATGGGAAAGACTGTAAGAAACGAAGCCAGGCGCGGGAGAACAATTAGCCGTTCTACCAGGCTCTTCTGGGGTGGGGTGCTGTTGGCTGGGTTGTTCCTGGCGCTGTTTATGCATTCGGCAAAGGCAGTCGTTTGCTAATTTGCCTTGATATGTATGGCGCCCCCGGGTGGACTCGAACCACCAGTCCGGACTTAGGAGGTCCGTGGTTTATCCTGTTAACCGACGGGGGCGGGTATCAGCACTGCTGAAGAGCGGCGCTATTCTAGCCTGTGGAAAGCCCTGTGTCATGTCATGCTTTTCACTATTAACTCACCTTCCATCAAATCGTACCAATTTGTTGTGTCACTGAGGGTAACATTGGCGCCACCCGGTTACTGCTATTCCCGTCGTTCCCTTTTCTTAAAATTTTCGAAAAACTTTCATAAATCTGTCTTTTTTCTTCGCTACTTTGACTTCGAAATGGCGGTTTTTGCGGATAGCTTTGTTCAGGGATCAGTTGGAAAGTTTTGAAGTGAAAGCGGCATTTCCACTTGATAAATTATTGCTTGACCACGATTGATTGAGCTGGATAACCTGCAATTGCACCCTTGGTGCGATAAGGATATTTCTGCTTTCTCTAATCAAGATTATGGAGTTTCGTATGAGCGGCCACGTTAACGAAAGACGCCTAGATTTTGATAATGTGGGTATTCCACAAATTGCAACTGAAGTGCTGAAGGAAGCTACCTCTCAGCCACCACGCGACGCACGTCGAATGGTAGAAGACAAATTGGAGGAAAAGCGTTTAAGGCGTGAATTAATGGACTATGATTTCGACTAACGAAATATGCTGAAACTTTAACGGCTACAGCCAGCTATGCAGGGTGCAGATAATAAATAAAAGTAATCTAAAAATAGGGTTGCTTAAACTGTACTCTGCGTAGTTAATAGATTTTATTGAAAATTTGCCTTTCCTGCCCAAGTCACTGCTGTTTTTCCCTAGCTCTTCTCTGTGTTTTTAAATCGTTGGGCTCTGTTTCCCCGTATTGTATTTCCCATTAATTAAAGTTGTTAGGTTTATTGCTTTTACAATGGTTGCTTTGAAAAGAGGGAGGAAGATGTGTATGTACAGAGCCCGTAAGGGATGCGGGCTCTATCGTAGGTATTGAGTTGACTGTAGCTACATATTTTGTGTGGCCGCAGAGTTGCCTCCAAAGCAGCCCAGCAGACGCTTGAGTTTTGAAGTTAATTTGCCGCGCTTGGCCTTTCTGTTCTTGTCAGCATCGCTGACTAACCAGGCTACCTGGATAACCAATCTTTTACCCTCAAAAGGCAAGTGCCCATGGAACGAGTTATCGGCTCGCTTAAATGCGGCCAGGGTACCGTACGAAGGTTTTACTTCCGGGGCTGCGGTATCTTCAAAGTTATCGCCGCTTTTTAAGAAGCGCAGGCAGCCTGTGCCGTCCAAGGACCACTCCGGGTTTAGGTAGAGCAGGGCGGTAGCAATTTTTGACTGTCCGTCGGTATGGATGCGGCCGTGGCGTTTCTTGAGTGTACGGCTAATGGAAACATAGGTTGGGTATTGAGAAAGATTCTCAATACCCAGGTTGTTGCCAATAGCATCGGCAAATTCCGGAGCCCTAAACTGTTCAATCAGTTCATTTATTGTGGTGCCACAACTGCTTTTATCGTAGGGAAGGTAGCCTGCCCCTTTAAGCTTTGGGAAGTCTTTGACAAAGGATGCCATCAGGTTCTCGGCCAGCAAGTTCTTGGCAACGAAGAAAGGAAATGGCTGTTGGTGAATCTGGCTTTCTTGGCCAATTAAAGTAGTAGCGTCGAGCCACGGACCGATATGGGTGGCGAGATTATTCATAGACACGCATCCTTACGAGCAGAGGGATAGGCCCTTCTTGGGGGCCAGCTTTATGTCGACCTCTGAGATTACCCACTTCCTTGAGGGTACAGCGAGAAACAGGTACACCGTCTCACGACGGTGTGAAAATACCAAAACTACAATTCAGTGCCAATTTAAATAGCGCTTTTCAGTGTGAATCAGTGGGCATTCTTGCGAAAGATCAAGGGTTGCTAAAATGTTGCTCGCTGAGACAATGCAATTAGCGCTGGTGCCGGTATAATGCCGTTCAGATTTGTCAGAGCGGTTTTATCCTGGAATGTCTGTGACCCCTAAGTCCCAAGTTGTGCTGCAAGTGAGAGATCTCGCCTGCGAAAGGGATGGTCGGCGCTTGTTTGAGGGCCTTCAGTTTTCCCTTCAAGCCGGCGCTGCAATTCAAATCAAAGGCAGTAATGGCGCGGGTAAAACGACCTTGCTGCGCACTTTGATTGGCAGTAGCAGTGATTTCACTGGAGAGATCCTTTGGTGTGATAGCGCCTATCCGCAATCGCTCTCGGCGATGCGTGAGTCCTTACTATATATCGGGCATAGGGGCGGAGTGCGCAGTGGCCTGACTCCGCTGGAAAACCTCACCTGGTATGGTGCTGACCATGAGGACGCGCTCAATGCGCTCGACAAAGTCGACCTGACCGGCTTTGAGGATAGCTTGTGCCACTCCCTTTCCGCCGGCCAGAATCGCCGTGTTGCCCTGGCGCGATTATTTCTACCTGATTCCCCTCGATTATGGATACTCGATGAGCCTTTGACTGCCCTCGATGTTGTGGGTGTTGCTGCTTTGGAAGAGCAAATGGCGGTTCATCTTTATAGCGGTGGTTCAATTCTGCTGACCTCACACCAACCTCTGTCATTAGCCGGACTCAGTGAGGTTAATTTGTCTGACTATTCAGTCTCTGAGCCTTTTGAGGATTTTGGGGGAGAGCATGTCGACAGTTGATGTCCAAACGCCGGTGAGCGAAGTGCGCAGTGGCCCCGGTTTTATGGCGCTGTTCCGGATTGAAATGCTCTTGGCGTTGAGAAAAAGAGCAGATATTGCCAACCCCTTATTATTTTTCGTGACGGTTTTAGCACTTTTGCCGTTAGGGGTAGGACCTGAGCCCGAACTTCTGGCAAAGATGGCTCCGGGCATGATCTGGGTAATGGCCCTACTGTCCACAATGCTATCCCAGGAAAGCCTTTTTAAAGGTGATTTTGAAGATGGCACCCTGGAGCAGCTCACCCTGTTACCACAACCGCTTTACTTTGCGGTTCTTGCAAAATCCCTGGTGCACTGGATTGCCACAGGCTTGCCGCTGGCATTGCTGTCGCCGCTGCTCGCCTTAATGCTGAATCTGCCGGTGGATGGTTATGTTTGTTTGCTGGTTTCCTTATTGCTGGGAACCGCGAGTTTGAGTTTGATCGGAGCTATTGGCGCAGCACTCACTGTTGCCTTGCGCCGCCCCGGTTTGCTCTTGGCACTAATTGTTATGCCGCTGTATGTGCCCGTGCTAATCTTCGGCACCGGCGCAGTACAGGCGGCAATTGATGGCTATGCCTACAGCGCCCAACTGGCGATATTGGCAGCACTCCTAGCGGCTGCTGCGGCACTGGCGCCACTCGCTGCTGCGGGTGCAATACGTATTAGCCTGGATAATTGATTTGGAGGTCTTTCTTGGCTTGGCAATGGTTTCACCGCCTGGGTTCGCCCCGCTGGTTCTATCAAAAAACTGAAGCCTGGCTGCCATGGCTGGCGCTGGCTAGTGTTGTATTGCTCGCTGTAGGCAGTGTTTGGGGCCTGGGTTTTGCCCCAGAAGATGCCAAGCAGGGCAATAGTTACCGCATTATCTTTATCCATGTACCCGCCGCCTTCCTGGCACTGGCCGGTTACTACATTATGGCGATCAGCGGTGCTATCGGCTTGATCTGGAAGATGAAGCTCTCCTTTGCCGTGATGCGCGCTGCCGCGCCGATCGGTGCGGTATTGACCTTTGTCTCGTTATTTACCGGTGCTGTGTGGGGTAAACCTACCTGGGGTGCTTACTGGGTATGGGATGCCCGCATTACTTCAATGCTGATACTCCTGTTTCTCTATGTCGGCGTTATGGCACTTACCCACGCAGTGAACCGGGAGCAGGTCGCCGACAAAGCCTCTGCGTTGCTGGCCCTGGTGGGCACCGTGAATATTCCCATTATTTACAAGTCCGTAGACTGGTGGTTTACCTTGCACCAGCCCGCGACCATTCGCCTGACCGAATCCAGCAGTATTGATCCGAGTATGTTCTACCCGCTGTTGACCATGATTATCGGTTTCTACTGTATGTATGCCTGGACCCTGCTGACTCACACCCGCACTCTGCTGCTCAAGCGCGAGATGCGCACCAAGTGGGTACAGGAAGAACTGGCGGGAGGTCGATAAAGTGGAGTTTCAATTTGCCAACCTGGCTGATTTCCTAACGATGGACGGCCACGGTGTATTTGTGTGGGTGTCTTACGCGGTGACTTTCCTGAGTCTCGCGGGGATGGCTCTCTACCCTTACATTGCCCGCCGTGGCCTGAAGGCAGAGCTGGTGCGACAGCAGAAAATTGCCCAGCGCCGCCGTCAGGCAGTGAGTGAGCGCACAGTAACCACAAAGAAAGAAACAGCAGAGGAACCGGTTTAATTTCAATTTGCCGGGTTCCAGCGGATAGGGCGATGGAGAACCTATCAGCGCAACAGAATTAAATAGTTATGGAGTAGGACTTAGACAATGCACCCTGTACGCAAGCAACGCCTGATACTCGTACTTGTCCTGGTGGTATTGTCCAGTGCAGCAGTAGGTTTTGTAGCCTATGCGATGCGCGGCAATATCGATTATTTCTATGCCCCCAAGGCCTTTGCAGCGGGTGAAGTCCCGATGGAAAAGCGGATTCGCGCGGGAGGCTGTGTTGTCCCGGGCAGTGTGCAGCGAGCTACTGATAGCCTGGAAGTCCAGTTTGTGATTACCGATGGCGAGGCTCAACTCTCCGTAGTCTTCGACAAAATCCTGCCGGATCTATTTGCCGAAGGCGAAGCGGCAGTGATTACCGGCCAGTTGATGCCAAGCGGTGTTCTGCGTGCGGACCAGGTGCTGGCCAAGCACGATGAAACTTATACGCCACCTGAGGTAGCCGACACCATGGTTTCCCATGAAGGTTGTTCCGATGGAGCGAAAATATGATCCCTGAGCTGGGCCATTTTGCGTTAATTGTCGGCTTGTTGCTTTCGGTTGCTCTCGCAACAGTGCCGATGGCCGGTAGCTATTCATCGCGCCCTGTGTGGATGGATGCGGGGCGTCCGCTGGCTCTGGGTATTTTTGCGTTCGTTCTGATCGCTTTTGCCTGCCTGACCACTTCTTTTGTGCAGAGTGATTTCACGGTTAATTACGTAGCACAGAACTCCAACAGTATCCTGCCGGTTTATTACAAAGTTACCGCTGTATGGGGTGGGCATGAGGGCTCCATTCTGTTGTGGCTTTTGATTCAGGCTGGTTGGGCTGCGGCAGTAGCGCTGTTTGGTAAGCAGCTGCCCCCAGAGCTTTCCGCGCGGGTTTTATCCGTACTCGGTTTTGTACTGATCGGGTTTTTCCTGTTTATTCTGTTTACCTCCAACCCATTTGATCGCACCCTGCCATTCCCGCCGATGGAAGGTTCTGACCTGAACCCGCTGTTGCAGGACCCGGGTATGATTTTCCATCCGCCCTTGCTTTATATGGGGTATGTGGGTTTCTCGGTAGCCTTTGCTTTTGCCATTGCGGCACTGCTCGGTGGCCAGTTGGATGCGGTGTGGGCCCGTTGGGCAAGACCCTGGACGGCTGTGGCTTGGGGCTTCCTGACTTTGGGTATTGCCCTGGGTAGCTGGTGGGCTTATTACGAGCTGGGCTGGGGTGGCTGGTGGTTCTGGGACCCGGTTGAGAATGCATCCCTGATGCCTTGGTTGGTAGGGACTGCCTTGATGCACTCCCTGGCGGTAACTGAGAAACGTGGGCTGTTTAAGAGCTGGACAATTCTGTTGGCGATTTTTGCCTTCAGTCTCAGCTTGCTTGGAACCTTCCTGGTACGCTCCGGAGTGATTACCTCGGTTCATGCATTTGCTACTGACCCACTGCGAGGCAGCTTTATTCTGGGCTTCCTGGCCGTAGTTGTCGGTGCATCCCTGTTGCTGTTTGCCCTGCGCGCACCGACAGTCAGCGCCCGCAGTGTTTTCTCTTTCCGTTCACTAGAAACCTTCCTGCTAGGCAATAACATCCTGTTGATGCTGATAATGGGTATGGTTTTGACCGGTACTCTTTACCCGCTGCTGGCCGATGCCATGAACTGGGGCAAGGTAAGTGTAGGCCCGCCATTCTATAACCTGTTTTTTGTTCCCCTGATGGTGGTTCTGTGTCTGCTGGTAGGGATGGGGGTACGAGCTAACTGGAAAGACAGCCGCTGGGACAAACTGCTGAGCGCATGGCGTTTGCCATTTGTCGCCTCGTTGGTAGTTGCGTTGCTGTGGACCCTGGCCCTGGGAGATTTCCACTGGGGAGCGGCGCTCGGAATCTTTATTGGTATCTGGGTCTTTGCTTCCAGCCTCGCTGATATCGTGGCTAAAACCCGCAACTCCAGCTCATTCTTTGCCGGCCTTAAGCGTCAGAGAGCCAGTTACTACGGTATGCATATCGCACATATTGGCCTGGCAGTTTCGGTGTTGGGGGTAGTACTAACTACCGTTTACAGCATTGAGGAAGATGTGCGTATGGGGGCTGGGGACAGTTTCCAGGTTTCCGGTTACGACTTCAAATTTGACGGAGTTCGTATGGTTCAGGGGCCTAATTACCGAGCCTTTGAAGGTGTATTGCATGTCAGCAAGGACGGGAAGCCGGTTGCAGAGCTGCATCCCCAGAAACGCAATTACCTGTCTGGTGGCAACACCATGACAGAGGCGGCGATCGATACCGGACTCTTCCGCGATATTTATGTGGCCCTCGGTGAGCCGATGGACAGGTCTAACCCAAGCGGTGATTGGGCTGTGCGACTTCAGTACAAAGCCTTTGTGGTATGGATTTGGCTGGGCTCGCTTCTGATGGCGATCGGTGGAGCTATTGCTGTAGCGGATAAGCGCTATCGCAAAGCGAAAGCCGCTAAACCTGTAGATGTAGAAGTTACAGGCAATGTTGCTACGGCGTAATAGTTGGAAAGGATAATGTCTAGACTCAAACTCTTTTTGCCCCTGGTAATATTTGTCGTGTTGGCCCTGTTATTTTGGCGGGGCCTCTACCTGAATCCACAGGAAATGCCATCGGCCCTGCTGAATAAACCGGTGCCGGAATTCTCTTTGCAAAAAGTGGCGGATAACAGCCAAATTGTAGAGAAGAAAGATCTTCCCAATGGCCCGCATTTGATGAATGTGTGGGCCACTTGGTGTGTAGCTTGCCGGGTAGAGCACCCCTATTTGAATACTCTGGCTGAGCAGGGTGTGCCGATCGTTGGCGTTAACCTCAAAGATGAGGATCAGGCAGCAATCAAGTGGTTGGAGAAATTCCACAATCCCTACTTGTATAGCCTCGCCGATAGAGATGGCCGTTTGGCTCTGGACCTCGGTGTTTTCGGTGCGCCGGAAACTTTCCTGGTGGATTCCGAAGGGACTATTCGGTGCAAACACGTTGGCGTTGTCGACAATAAAGTCTGGCAGACCAAGCTCCAGCCCTTGTACGAAAAATTAAAAAACCAGCGCTGGGACGATATTGTCGGTGAGTTATCAGATTCCCTCATCTCCCGTTGTCAGTGAGACAGAAGAAAAGAAGAGCCGTTTTATTTGTTGGCTGGGGCCAGTAGAGAATAAAGCGGCTTTTCAGCAGCAGCTGGAAACTGTCCGCGCTCAATATCCCGATGCAAGCCACCACTGTACCGCGTTGGTGATCGGCAATCCTTCCAACCCGGAAGTAATGCAGGCAGATGACGACGGCGAGCCCGGTGGTAGCGCGGGGCGGCCAATGCTGGAATTGCTGCTGAAGCAGGGTGTCGGCAATGTGGGCGCTATAGTGACCCGCTATTTTGGTGGCACCAAGCTTGGTGTGGGTGGCTTGATGCGTGCCTATCGCGGTGCGGTAGGTGCCGCGCTGCAAGATATTCCATTGCAGCCCTTTGTTCCCCTGATGCATGTTTTGGTTCGCTGTGATTTTGCCCATGAAGCCCGCCTGCGCTTTTTAGTGGGGCGTCACCTGGGGAATTGCGGGCAGGTGGAATATGCCAGTAACGTCACTGTGCCAGTTTCACTTCCCGAGGATCAGTGGTCACAATTGCAGGCACAATTATTGGCAGAGAATTTTCAGGTTCTCGATGATCAATAGTTCTTTCAAATGATGCCGTATTTGGCGAGCTTGGCTATCTCAGCCCCGGAATAGCCAAGCTCAGCCAGGATATCCTTGGTGTCCTCTCCCAGGGTAGGAGCCCGCTTGAAATTAACCATCTCTCCATCGCAGCGAATTGACGGCGCCAGTATTTTAATATCCTTGCCGTGATCACTGGGCATTGTTTGGATGCGGTCAGTATCGGAAACAAAGGGGTTTGTTAGCGCTTGCTCAACGTCATATACCGGGGCTGCTGGCACCTGACCAGCTAAAATTTTTAGCCACTCTGCGGTATCTTTTTTTGACAATATCTCATCGAGTATTTCAGTTAACTCCGATTGGTTTTTCCTACGCTCCCTAAAATTTACAAACTTGGGTGCGTCAGCTAATTCCGGATATTCAATACATTGACACAGGGCTTTCCAGAACTTTTCCTTATTGCACATCAGGTAAATCCAGTCGTCCTTTGTTTTATAAAGTTGACAAGGGCTCAGGGAAAAGTGTGCTGATCGCGGCACCCGCTTTTGGTTGTGCCCTGCATTTAATTGCCACATGGCCACATAACTTAAATTATATAAAGCGTTGTCAAAAAGACTGACATCAATATCTCGACCCTTGCCAGTTTCCCTAGCACTAAGCACTCCGGAAACAACGGCCAGCGCGAGAGCTACTCCAGTGGATAAATCCACCAAGGACAAGCCACACCGGGTGGGCGGACCGTCAGGGTCACCTGTTAATTTGAAATATCCTGCTTCCGCCTGCACGGGGTAATCATACCCTGGCCATTTGGCCCTTTCGCCATTCCGGCCGTAGGCCGTCAAGTGGGCGCAAACAATTTTGGGGTTCAGCTTTCCCAGTTGTTTGTAAGTAATACCCAGCTTGCCCGGTACGTCTCCCCGTAAGTTATCGGTCAGGGCATCTGCGCTAAGAATTAATTTGTGCAAGATTTCTTGCCCTTGGGGTGAAGAAAGATTCAGGGATAAGCTGCGTTTGTTGTGATTGAAAGCCTGGAAAAAAAGGCTGCTATTATCCCCAGGCTCACTTTCCAGGAAGTAAGGGCCTACGGTACGACCGACATCTCCGCCACGAGAGATATCTTCGATCTTAATGATTTCTGCTCCCAGATTTGCCAGATACAAAGTGCCAAAAGGGCCGGCACCATATTGTTCCACTGCCACAATCCGCAATCCTGAAAGAGGTAACATGTCGGAATATTCCACTAAATACAGATACGCCGTACCCCTCAGCATAGAGCAGGAGCTGTAAATTCGATGGGGTTGATTGGTAGATATTGAGAATAACTGGTCACTCGTATTTTGGTGATCTGGCCGCTAGGTAGAGCTCACGGAAGGTGGATGTCGCGATTTAATACAGAGTTGCTAGTCTTTTGGGTGAGCTACTGGATTGGTTCTGAATCCGGTCGTTGAGAAGGGCACCGGGAATGGATATCCGGCTATCTGTCAATTTGTTGAAAGGGTGCCGCTAGATGGGCAGTGTCATTAACAGAAGCAAGTACTTTCGCAGTGTCCTGTTTGTTCCTGCGACCCGGCCGGATCGCTTTGAAAAAGCGGTGGCCAGCGGAGCAGATATTGCCTGTGTGGATCTGGAAAATGCTGTTTCCCTGGCAGATAAAGATACCGCAAGGGAGCAGGTGGTCAAATTATTTACAGGAAAAGAGGTTACCCCCACTCAGCGAGCATTGAGAATCAACCAGCTTGACAGCGATTGCGGCATCAAGGATATGTTGATGCTGCTAGATCTACCGCAGCTGCCAGATGTTGTGATTCTTCCCAAGGTTCAATCTGCAGAAGAAGTGATTGGTTTTTGCCAGGTTATGGCCCCCTCCCACAAGTCGATCCGAATAATAGCCCTGATTGAATCCCCTAAAGGTTTGGAGAATGCGTTGAGTATTGCCCAGGTAGAGGAGGTAGTCTGCTTGGCCTTTGGTGCAGCTGATTACAGTGCGGCCGTTGGGTCAGATATGAGTTGGGATGCTCTTCTATACGGCCGAGGGCGACTAGTTCAAGCTGCTGCATTTGCCGGTATTGATGCTGTCGATGGCCCCTTTTTGGAATTGGAGGATGAAAGAAGTCTATTGGAGGAAACACAGAGAGTCTCTGCCCTGGGTTTTTCCGGAAAAGTAGCTATTCATCCAAAGCAAATTAAGCCAATTCACCGAGGATTAGCACCATCCAGTGAAGCGCTGTCGCATGCTCAGCGAGTACTGAAAGCTTATAAAGAGAACCATGGTGGGGTCCTTGTAGTTGATGGACAGATGGTGGATATGCCTGTGGTTGAGCGGGCACTGAAAACTGTGGCGGCCTCGAAGGGATTGTGACAAAGCTGTTGTAGAGTCAAACTCACTGGAGCCTTTCGGTTATGTAAGAGGTTTCTATGCCCCGCTATTACTTTCCTGCGTATATTAAAACCGGCGAAAATCACTACAGAGAACGCTATGGTCTCGATTTCGAAGACTTTAAAGTCGGGCAGGTTTTCCGGCATCGGCCTGGAGTCACCATAAGCCAGCATGACAATAAAGAAGAATGTATCAATACATTGAACCAAGCAATGCTACATTTTGACGAATGTTACACTGCTCAAACTGAGTTTGGTCGACCGTTGATAGATACTACTCTGGCTGTTCAGCAACTAATGGGGCTAATCTGGAAAACTTACAATCGTAGAAAGAAAATAATAGGGTGGAGAAAAATTTCTATGGTAGCACCAGCTTTTGGCGGTGATACTTTATACTCTGAAAGTGAAATTCTGGAAGTGAAGGCAGGAAGCGAACATTCAGAAGCTGGTTTAGTGCGAATTGGGATTTATGGTAGGAACCAGGATAAAAAGACTATTTGTGAAATGCATTGCGATATGCTGATCTACAAGCGCAATCGCCTACCTTTCTCAGCTAATGGATATTGATGTGAACCCATAGCCTCTACGCTTAGGTAGCCTCGATGAAAGAATCATTTAATTTTTTACGAGAAATCGAAAAGGATGTCTACGTAGAAACTGTAGGCATCGATTTCGAGGATTTTGAAGTGGGGCAGGTATTTGAGCATCGCCCAGGAAGAACATTTACTGAGGCCAGTTGCACTAACTATGCGCTTCATTCATTTGATCTTACTCCATTTATTACAGATCAGGTTTATGCACACCGAGTGTACGGTAGTAGAACGCGTGTTTTGGAAATTTTCGTGCTCAGTGCTATGGCACACACAACAAAGACATTCGGTAAAGTTGTTGCAAATTTAGAGATGGTTGATTGTGAATTACAGCCTGTTTTTGTGGGAGATACGCTCTACTTTGAATCAGAGATACTATCTAAGCGGGAGTCAAAGTCACGTCCAGACCAAGGGCTGCTCAGTATATACTCGCGAGCAAAAAACCAGCACGGTGAAAAGGTGTGCTCTTATAAGCGAACACTGTTAGTGTACCGCAAAAATTTCGGCCCTTATGAGGCGGCTGGATATTGAATGATGAATTCCATATGGGGAAAGGTGTCGTTTTTTTGCTGTGTTTTTTGGAGAATCTATATTCTCATCGGTGTTGATCAGGCTGATTCTTGATATCTAAAGTAGAGAAGTTGTTTGTTAAATGCCTAGATTATAGAGTTGGCTGATATAGATAGCCTTAAGTTGGAAGTATTTTGGGGCTTTCATTTATTCTTCCAAATACATCTCTTTCGAGTTCAGTTTGTTGATCCTGTAAATTGTCAATAGCTGGGGTCAAGCTCAGCTTGGCGTATTTACTTGTATATTTTGTACCAATTATTAGTTGTTGGGCTTTTAACTGATTGCTCGTTTATCCTTCTTTGAGTGTTGTAACAAGTGATACAATAATGATTCGGTTTTAATATAATGATATGAATGTAAAAATTAATGAAGGAATGGTAAGTGGTGGATGATAAAAAATATGCAGGGTTTTGGTTGCGGTTCGCTGCAAACATGGTTGATTCTATGTGGCTGACAGTGGTCATGTTTACTCCAATTATAATTGTGATATGGGGTGAATATCTTGAGGCGGACAGCGCTGCCTACATAGCTCTATATCTTTTTTCCCAATTTATTCTGCCTGCCATACTTGTGCTCTGGTTTTGGCAAAAATGGCAGGCTACTCCAGGTAAAATGGTTTGTGGTATTAAGGTTGTAGATGCGGAATCGCACGAGCCTCCAGGGCTTCTTAAGTACTCTTTAAGGTACGTTGGCTACTTTATCTCAATGATTCCTTTATGCCTGGGCTATTTCTGGGTGGGGTGGGATAGCAAGAAGCGGGGGTTTCACGATTATCTATCCAAAACTGTGGTAATACATTCCTAACAAATCTAGGTGATCGGGGAAATTACGAGTCTTTTGGATCTGTAATTTCCCACTGCTGAAGGTCTTAATTTTCAAGGGTAGAGATCTGCAATGAAGTCGAAAGAAAGATGGGAAAAGATTCGTACTAAAGGGTCGCTTTATTTTGTATTGACGAGAGGGGTGCTGGCGGCAGGTTGTTTGTTTATTTTCCCGGGGTTTTTATCAAGGCAGTTGGCTAATAATTAGCCTGTTTTCAGCATGGAGACATTGCCGGTATTATTAGGCTGCCTTGCTTCTGGTTATCTTTTGGCTGGCATAATCTGGACGATCAATGAAGCCAGGTACAATGGGCATAACCTTTAGCAAACAAAAGTTAACGACCGTTCGGATACTCTGATCTGAATTATTTTATAGGGAATTTTCATTAGACTTAAAAGAGTTGAATTTGAAGGCAACCTATCGATTTTAATTTTGTTCCTTTTAGGGTGCTTATACGTATTGTATCCAATCTGAATGATTGGTGAAAGGATTTTTATTTTTTACTGGAAATTTCCGTATATATATCTTCTTGTTCTTTAGGAGTCGTAGATATGGGATGTGTTTGTGGAAGATCCTGTCTTTTACAAGCAGGGAAAGCACTGCTGGTGGTATCTCTTTGAGTAATAAGTTTTTAAATGCTGTGGAATTAAATAGACTGATGGACTTTAGTTGACTGATTGAACCAGTTCCAGCTATAAAAGCGATTTCCCGTCAGGCTGCCTGCGCTTAATTTCGTTTATTGCTTAAAAAAATATTAGGATAGCTAAGATGTGTGGTACAAAAGATACAGTTATAGGCATCCATTAAGTAGCGGCGGTATCTGCTATCTAGATGTATTCGTATAGGTTGTTGGCGGCTTTACGTCTGCATTTGTGGCATCGCTACTAAAGAAAAATTCGTGCTTCTATGGTTTTATATTCCGTTTACTTTTCTCGGTTTCTGGATGGCAGAGAAAAGCTTTGCAAATGAAGGTGGGAGAATACGTAAGCGTCGATTTTAATTATATATTGAGCAAGCTAATAAATACCGAAGGGAGGGGGTGAGTAAGGTAGAATACTCAATCAGAGGGTGGAAATATATGGAGATATACCTGGGGGTCTGGAAAAGTATAAAAACTTTAATTGGTCATTTAATAGTTGCCCTAAGTTATGAGTAATATTAGTTTAAAGTGCGTTTTACTTTAATATCAATTTTCGTTAATTGAGAGGGTGTCCCTGTAAAAAGGTGGGGGTTATAGAAAATATAAAAAGGCCTGATCTTGGTGGGTTTAGATGGTTATCTTAAATGTCAATGTATTTAAAGTTCAAGCTCAAGGCGCTTAATAGGAAATGTGATCGAATATTTTTCGATAACATAAAGTGATAGGTGGCTTACAATCGATTTGAGAGAAGGTAAATTGATGGTGTCTGAGGAGAAATTAGATTTGGGGTCTATGATTGATGCTGTGTCTGATAAATAGTATTGAAAATTTGATGAGATATGGCAATATTTGTTGATTAACTATGTTGCAAGGATTTTGGGTGGGTGAATCGATAGTCAAGTTATTTTAGTTTGACTGGTGGGAGGTTGATCTAATGTTTGGCTGGATGAATTCTGGTTGAACAAGAAGTATAGTAAAATTTTCTGCAGATTTATTTTCCCTGCTAGGGAGTATTATGTTAGACACAGAAGAACATGACATTATTGATACGGCTAAGACATTAAATGTTGGGGCAGTAGTTCCAGAGCTTTATAAGGATGCTATTAGTCCTGCCGCAAAAGAAATTGGAAAAGGTCTTCAGACTATTGCTAAAGCCGCGAACCTTGCACTGCGGCCAGTGGCTGGGCTTGTTTGGGGGTATGAGAAAATTGAAGACTATATTGCCTCAGAACTCCCCAAAAAGATAAGATCTAAAGACCCTAAAAAAATTGTTACTCCAGAACTCCATTTGGCAGGACCGTTACTTGAGTCTTTAAAGTTTACAGGTTATCAAGATATATTAAGGGAGATGTATTTACACTTACTGGCTACTTCGATGGATAAGGATGCTGCTATTAGAGCTCACCCAACATTTGTTGAAATTATTCGGCAATTATCGCCAGATGAAGCTAAGTTATTGGCATTTATTGGCGCTCTTCCAGGTTATCCAGAAATAGATGCTAACTGGTTTGCCCGTAGTTGGTGGAAGTATGAAGTTTATGGTGATATGAAAAATCGATTCAAAGCCATATGCGAAAGGGCTGAGGTGAAATGTCCTGAGCTGTATTTAAGCTATCTTGATAATCTTCGGAGGTTACAGCTTATTGATTTTAAGCAAGAAGTCGGCGAAATTGAGATTTCAAATTCAGGCGGTAACTTGAAAGTTGAGCAAGAAAGCCGAGAATATATGTTTGTAACAAGCCTTGGTCAACAATTTATAGATGCGTGTTTAGGTGAAAATATGGAAGATGTTGGGGAGGGATAGGTATGTAGTTTGTTGGTAGCCAAGTGTGTACATTGGGAGTATTTGAGAAGGTATCCATTTCACTTTGGTTTTCTAGGCGTACTTTGAATATTTTTCTGGTGAAAATTAAAGCGTTTCGCAAATTTCGAAATTTGTATGTCCGGCTAAAAATGATTGGTAACTCTAAAGGTGGATGGGGCAGGCTTGGCCTATCAGGAAAATCTTGATGTTATTGATGGTGCTATTGATTAGATAAAAGGCTAAATTGTTTTGGGTGCTCTAATTATATTAGTTCTATGAGAGATCTAGGAAAAAAGAGAACTTATCTGATATGTCAGGATGATCTTATTGATTTATATACTAAATATGGGCTTATTCATCTTGGTAAATCCGATTCTAGTCATGGTGGGTTGAACTGCCATGAAATATCTCTTTTGCTATAGGGTAAGCAATACTAGTATGCCCATATTTCCTCAATTACTTTCTGGGTATATTTTGGATTTAATCTATATCTATTGGATTAAGTTATTTCAAATAAAGTTGCTTTAGGGATTGCAGAATTTGTTCATTGCTGCCTACCCCGCCTTCGGGGATAGCAGCTTAAATCTAACGTAGAATAGTTATATAGCACTTTGACTCAGCTCCACTTCCATGTTGTGCGATGCGGTGAATAGATGGCGGCGCCTGACAACTGCTTCAGATAGCAGCTCTAAAATATGGTAGGTATCCTTCCATCCGATACAAGCATCGGTAACGGATTGCCCATAGCGCATATTGGCTGGTTTGCTGATCTTTTGATTGCCCTCTTCGAGGAAACTCTCAATCATTACGGCTGAAATGTTTTGTTGTCCTGAACCCATTTGATCGCACAATGAATCCACAACAACCATTTGGTTACCATGTTTCTTTTGGCTATTACCATGACTGCAATCAACCATAATGCCGGTCGGTAGCGATACAGAGTCAAGTTGGGATATCGCCAGTTTGATGTCTTCGGGGTAGTAATTGGGTATTGTTCCTCCGCGAAGAATTAAGTGGCAATTAGAGTTGCCTGTAGACTGAACTGCTTCAAATTTTCCATTGCGAATCGTGGTGCAGAATATCTGTTGAGATTGGGCAGCTTGGATCGCATTCATTGCAACTTTGATATTTCCGTCGGTACTATTTTTAAATCCGATAGGGCAAGGAAGTGCTGAAGCTAATTCCCGGTGTGTTTGTGATTCTGTGGTGCGGGCACCAATGGCTCCCCAGGAAATCAGGTCTGCGATGTATAGTGCGTTCAAGGGACAAAGAAATTCGGTGGCTGCTCCCAGGCCCAGAGCATTGATATTAAGCAATAGTTCCCGAGCCAGAGTGAGCCCAGTATGCATATCGGCACTACCATCTAAATTGGGGTCGTAAATAAAACCTTTCCAGCCGATGGTGGTACGTGGCTTTTCAAAATAGGTACGCATTACCAGGCAGAGATTACTTTCAAACTGGGACTTAATCTCAGATAGCTTTTGCGCATAATCTAGTGCGGCGATGGGGTCATGAATTGAACACGGGCCTACCACAACCAAAAGTCGATCATCCTCCCCTCGTAATATTCGGGAAATCTCATTACGGGTTCGTTCAATAGTTAAAGCGGTAGTAGATGGGCATGGCATTTTTCGGATTAGCTCATCATTACCCGGAAGTTGCATATGAGTCCGTGCGCTCAAAATAGCAGGAACGTCAGACATAAAATGGTCCTTTTCTTTTAACTGAGATAGCGCTGTTATTGTCGAGATTGACTAATACTCAACGATGCTCAATATGCCGTCTTGATGTGGTTGATATGTACCAGTGTAGGTATTTCCACTGAGAACTCTGGATGAGAGATCCCGCAAAATTTTCAGTTCTAATTTTTGTTGCAGGGGCAACAATGTTGTAATTTCAGCATCCAGAAAGTCAAAGTATTTTCCAACTAGAGGATATAGTGCCTTGAAAAGGCTTTCTTTAATGGAGAAAGCCATAGTCAGCCACTGTTCCTGGAGGAAACCGCTCTCTGAAAGTAGGGATTCTTCTGAATCACTGACTATATTACGCTTGATTTCTTCAGCAGTTTTACCTGCAATAGTTGTTTCATAATCAATCCCAAGTCCTTGAGAAGTAGTGCTGGCTGCACAGATTGCTCGGTTGCCTGCATGGGTAATCGAGGCTCGTACTCCCTCTGGCCATACTGGACTGCGGTTTATACCTATAGGGATTTCTCTCACTGGCACACCCAGCTCGTTGAGTGCAAGGTGAGCACAGCTTCGTCCAGCAAGAAATTCAGCTCGTCGTGATGGGACGGCTTTTACTAATGAACTTGGAAAAGGAATATTCAACTGGGAGAAGAACTGATCATCATACCTTTCCGGGCAAAAAGTAGTCTCTACCATATGGCCCGTAAAGTACTTGGACTTCACCACCTTGTATCCACCTAAAAAGCTGGGTATCGGGTTGTCAATTTTATAAGAGGATTCCCAATTCATGATGCTGTGGCTTCAGTATCCATTTTTTCTTTTTTCGGGGCGGGGCTTTTAGGAGGCGTTTGCGATTTATTTTTAATAAATACAGCGTCCTTCAAACTTCTGAATCCCAAGGACATAGCAACAGTAATGCCAATTGCTGTAGCAGCAAAGTAGAGAGTACCGGCCATTGGGGCAAACAGCTTGCCTAAGATGCCGAATCCCATTGCGCCAAAAGTATCGCCGGTTACATTTTGGGAAGCCCAGAGACTGTTAACTCTTCCTTGTAATTGGTTAGGAGTATGACTCTGAACCAAAGTAATCTGAATTAGTGAACTAATAGCCCCTAAATAGCCATAAGCGACTAGTGCAACTAAAGCGATATAGAGATGGTTGGCGAGAGTGAGGCCGCACAAGGCAACAAAAGAGAGGGTGCAAGTGAATAGTAAAACAGCACCGGGACGTTTTAATTGGGGCGCCCAGCCGCTGGTTAGGGCACCCAACATAGCCCCTAAGGGCACAGCAGAATACATCAGACCGATTTCGAATGCACCTCCACCAAAAATAACGGTAACCATTGCGGGGAATAGAACGCGGATGCCTTTGCCCAGGGAATCCAATGTCCCTACTGCAATCGCACTGCCAACAATTCTATGACTGAATAAAAATGAAAAACCCTCAGCTAGTGCTTTTAGAGGTTGCTTTTTCGGCTGCTTTCCTGGCGCCATGGAGGGCAATCGGGTCAGCGGGATCAGCGTGGCAAAAGTACCTAAGGAGGCTGCGGTATAGTTCCAGCTGATATCAGTGGCGGCAATAATCAATCCGCCAATTGCCGGCGAGATAACGGTACCGATACGTACGGTGAGCATGCCCAAAGCATTGGCAGAGGCAAGATTCTCTTTGCCTACAATTGAGGGAATTGAGGCCATTAATGCAGTGATACCAATTGCACCAAACAAACCACTCCAAATTGAAAGAGCATACAGGGCTATTAGTGAGGGTGATGTAAAGAAGCAATTTATAGCTAATGCAGCAAAACCCAAGCCGCAACCGAAGCGTCCGATCAAAATCAGTGTCCGGCGGTTATGGCGGTCGGCGAGCACACCTCCCCACAGCAAGCCAATAAACATGGCTATACCTTCCAGAGCCATAATGACTCCTACCTGGATAGTAGAGCCTGTCATTGCATGGACTTGTACCGGCACCGCGACTGTTAACATCCCCAGGGAGATAATCGAAATCATCCTGGCAATAAAGATCATGCGGAAGTTTGCATTGCTCTTGAGCAAGTCAAATCTCATAAATAGTGAACGGTTCATAGGGATGTTACAGCCTCTTGGGGATCTGCTTTTTCTGTCTGTTTAGTTAAAGTTGGAACCTTTGCCAATATACCGTTGAGTAGGGGCCCGAGCACTTCAAGAGATGTCGGCGATAGAATATCGTCATGGGCAAAAGGCAATCGGTGTTGTTGCATGTCATTCAGGAATGGAGTCCAGCACTTATCTACGTCCCAACCTTCAGGCAGTGTCTTTTCCGCAACAAATAATTGCACATTACCAGAATAGGGTTGGGTGTCTGCATCCGATAGCAGGCGTACAGTATCATCGTAATTCGCTACGATATCGTTAAACATTTTGGTCTGCTCTGCCAGTGTTGCTTCATCGGCAAATTCGCCTTCAGCTGAGCTGAGGAATTGCCGTTTCTCGCGCTCTACTTCTTCCCTGGCTTCATCTTCGGTGGGTCGTTTCCATTCCTGGCCTTCAGGTGGGTAAGTATCGAATAATCCGACAAATGCTACTTTGTGGCCGAGTGCCGTCAGCTTGGTTGCCAGGGCTACGGCAACAGTACCGCCAAACGAGTAACCCATTAAGTGATAGGGGCCTTTGGGCTGTGCACTTAAGAGGGTTTGTAAGTAGCGCTCAACGGCTTCGTCCATCGATTCACTGATAGCTACAGGGCCGTTAGGTCGCGGTGATTGAAGGCCAATAATCGGCCAGTTTCCTTTAAGGTATTTGGGGAATCCGGTGTACTGCCATGAAAAACCTGAACCGGGGTTAATACAGAACAGCGGCGTACCTGTTCCACCCCTAATCGGAAGAATATTGCCGAAGCCCGCTTTTTCAGGATCTTTGCGCAAATTCTCATCGGTCAAAACCGCCGCAAGTCCCTCAACAGTAGGAGATACCATAATTTGTCCTACTGTTACTGGAAGGGACAAGCATTGGCGTAGTTCTGCAGCTAGCCGCATAGCCAGTAGTGAATGACCACCAAGCTCAAAAAAGCTCACTTCTGCTGTTACAGATTCCAAGTCCAGCATCTTGCAGAAGGCATTGGCAATAATTTGCTCAGCCCCTTCACTGGGGGGACGGCCGGAATCAGTTTTATTGCTTTCTGGGTCTGGCAGTGATTTTCTATCGAGCTTGCCATTGGCACTGAGTGGGAACGTTTCCACAGCAACCAATGCTGACGGCACCATATGTGCGGGTAAGGATTGAGCCAGCTGGTCCAAAAGTGGGCTAAGAGTCTCCGGGAACTTTTCTGGGTTATCGAGTATTACGTAACCGACCAATTGACGGTTGTCACCTGTTGCTTTGCTTTGGCTCAATACGCGCGCGTGAACGGCAGCCTGCCTCACTCCCTCCAAGGAAGATAGCGCTTTTTCAATCTCACCAATCTCAATTCGCAGTCCACGAATTTTAACCTGATCATCACTGCGCGCCAGATATTCAACGTTACCATCAGGCATCCAGCGAACGACATCACCGGTGCGATACATTCTCTCGCCTACTGCATAGGGGTCGGCTACAAACCGCTCGGCAGTCAGGCCGTGCCTGTTGAGATAACCGAGTGCGAGCTGCATACCGCTTAGGTAGAGTTCTCCGGGAACACCGATGCCTACCGGGCGTAAAAATTGATCGAGAATCCTCAGTTGGGTATTCCAAACCGGTTTGCCAATAGGTATGCCTGTACCTTCTCCAAGATTTAACCCTAAATCAGCGGGGCAGTATGTAACGTCAACAGCAGCCTCAGTGGGGCCGTATAAATTGTGCAAAGGCGCTTTAAAGTAACTTGCATAGGCAGAGGCAAGTTCTTTCGAAAGTGCTTCGCCACTACAAAATACCCGGCGCAGCGACTTGGTAAGAGGTACTGAAGATGGCTGGCTATCCAGGTAGTCCACCATGGCTGCAAGCATTGAGGGTACAAAGTGCATGGTTGTTACCTGGTATTTGGAGATAATCTGCAGTAGATGCTCGGGATCTCTGTGTGCTTCCGGTGGGGCCATGACCAGCTCTGCCCCCCGGATCAGTGGCCAGAAGAACTCCCATACTGAGACATCGAAGCTTGATGGTGTTTTCTGCAGCACTACATCATTTTCTGTGAGATTGTATTCCGCTTGCATCCAAAGCAGCCGGTTCACTATGGCTTCATGGGAAACCAGAACACCTTTGGGGCGACCTGTCGACCCTGACGTGTAAATCAGGTAAGCGGGATCTTCCGGTCGAATTTCCACAGCAATTAATTCAGTGGGTGACGACTGCTGGAGAAGATTTTCAATAGCTAGTACAGGTGCGGTGCAGGGCACCGCAGAATTTTCACCAAATCGGTGAAACTGATTTTCTCCAGCAATTATCAGTTTGGGGTTAGCATCCTCCAGCATGAGCGCCAAGCGTTCATCCGGGTAGCTAATGTCCAATGGTAAGTAAGCGGCTCCGGCTTCTATTACAGCTTGTAGGGAGATGCTGAGCTCAACACTGCGCTCAACAGCCACGGCGACAATATCGCCGCGACCCACGCGCTGAGCGTTGAGTTGTGCAGCAATACTGCGAACACTTTGACGCATACTTTGATAGTCAAAGGAGCTGATTTCGTCTGTGAGCGCTCTACCATCTGGGCTAACTTGAGCTTGCCTAATTAATAAATCGCGTAAAGTGACACGATCAAATGTCTGTTTGGTGTCATTTATACTTTCAAGAAGCTTGTGCTCAGTGTCCGTCTGCAGGGACATGGCAACCAACGGTTGTTCTGGATTTTCGGCAACCTGTGTAAGCAGGTCGATAAATCGATGAACAAGGTTTACAGCATTGACAACCGCATCCCGATATTCAAAAAGTATTCTCGGTTTTTCTCCAGGTAATACTAATAGTGTCAGTGGATAGTGAGTAAACCCGCGATTTTGAACTGCATTTAAATGAATCCCGGCGTGATTCTGCTGTGTCAGAGCTTCGTCGGCCGGGTAATTTTCCACAACCAGAAGTGTATCGAACAGGGTATCTGTGCCGGCAATACGTTGGATTTCACCCAGGCCAATCCCGTCATGATCAAACAGTGCGATTTGTTGCTTCTGCAATGATTGCAGCTGCTTGATCAGGGGTTGTTGAGGTTGCAACTGGACACGAACGGGTAGGGTGTTACTGAATAAACCAATCACCTCATCAATCCCATCTACTGCACTGGATCGTCCAGAAACTGGGCTGCCGAATACTACGTCATTGCGCCCGGTTAATGATCCCAACATTGCGCCCCAAACACCCTGGATCACTGTATTGAACGTGAGCCCTTCCTGTTGGCAGAGCTTTTTCAGCTGTTTGTGTAAGTGCTCACAAAGTGGGACTTCTATTTCATGAACTGTTTCTTTATCGCGACTCTCTGCGAACGCGATAGTAGGGATGACACCTTTGAGAAGATCTCCCCAATGCTTGATGGTATTTTGTTTTTCCTTATTAGACAGTTCCATTACTACCGGACTATAACGGTTAGGTTCTGATGTGACTTTCCCGGTATCCTCTCGATAAGCTTCAAGCAGGTCCTGCAATAGAATTGGAGTCGACCAGCCATCGATAACCAGATGGTGTGCAGTGATTAGCAGAGCGTAATTTTCTACTGATGTTTTTACAACATGAGCATGTAGCAGAGGTGTACGGGTTTCGGCATGCATACGAATATCAAAATGCAGCCCGGCCTGCTGCAGCTCCAGATTAAGTAGCATCTCCTGTTGCTGTGGTTCTGGTAGCTGGCTCAAGTCAATTTCTGTCAAAGGCCATTTTCCAGCAGTATCGGCATCGCTACTGATTTGGGGAATAAGCTGCAGAGGGGCATCCCAGGATTCGCAGTCGAATAGGGCTCCTAGTTGAGGGTGCTTAGCTAAAGTGGAGTTTAGGGCTCGGCCCAACCGGGAGATATCCAGTTCGCCTTCGAGAGTTAATTTTGTCGTAAAGCTATAGGAGTTTTCCTCGCTACCCAATTGGGTCTGGAACAGTAGACCTTCCTGCAGGGGAAGCACAGGGAGTATAGCGGTCAGAGGGCCATATTTGGTCTCTGCTTCAACCAGGGGTAATCCCAATGTCGCCGGTAAAATTTCTTTGGATTGCTTCTCTAAAGGTGTGAGATTGAGGGCAATCTGCTCAGCAGAGCGCAACTTGAAAATTTCTTTTGGGCGCAGATCGTAGCCAGCTTTGCGCATTGCCGTGCAAAGGCGCATTGCTGAAATGCTGTCTCCTCCCAATTGGAAGAAATCATCTTCTGCTCCAATATTGTCGATCTCCAAAGTGCTCGCAATAGCGCTACACACAAGTCTCTCAGCGGTTCCTATTGCCGCTCTTGAACTTTTTTGAGGGGTGGCAGAAGGCATTGGCAAGGCTTTCTTATCGAGCTTGCCACTCACAGTTAGAGGAAACTCTTCGAGAATAATTAAGCTAGCAGGCACCATATAATCTGGCAGCTGCTCGTTCAGTTGTTGTATAAGTCGGCTCTCAATCTCCTGCTTATTGCCGTTAGACGGTGTCTTCAGCGTACAGTAAGCAAGCAATTGATTTCCTGTAGCAATTGGTTTAGCAATTACAGCCACTTCTTTGGTTTCGTCGAGAGATGAAAATGCAGCTTCTACATCGCCGAGCTCAACCCTAAATCCGCGTACTTTTACCTGGTTGTCACAGCGCCCGATAAACTCCAATTCTCCATGGGTGCCCCAGCGAACCAAGTCCCCAGTTAAGTACATAACTTTACCGGGGCGGTAGGGGTTTGCCACAAAGCGGCTGGCAGTGGTTTCTGGGCGGCGCAGATATCCAATGGTCATATTGTCCCCTGCGAGATAGAGCTCGCCGGGGACACCAATGGGAACTGGACGCAGTCGTTTATCCAATACATAAACTTCGGTGTTGGCCAGCGGACTACCAATAACCGGCTCCGCCAGATCTGTGGATACCTGTGCACTGGTCGCATAGACGGTGAATTCTGTGGGGCCATAAATATTATGCGCTTGCAGTTTGGGGAATTGTTGTAAATGAGACCATAAGGCTGGAGATACGGCCTCCCCGCAAATATCCATCAAGACCGGGTGATGGTGGCCTTCATCCATCAGTCCGGCTTCCATTAGCTGAGTAGCCAATGATGGAGCGACGGCAAGAGTATCTATTTTTAATGTGCGGATAGAATCGATTAACCCATAAACATCTCGTTTGGCATCGTCACCAAACAAGTGCAGCTCATGGCCGAGCATCATAAGAAGAATTGGGTCCCAGGATGTATCAAATGAAAATGAGCCAGTCAGTGCTACCTTTAGGCGGGTGTTGGCACAGTGTTCAATGGCATTTTCAAAAATTTCCTTTTGTAGGGCCAGCGCCAGGTTAAGGAGCGCCCCGTGAGGTACCATTACACCTTTAGGCTTTCCGGTAGAACCTGAGGTATAAAATATATAGGCCCTCTGCTCCCCAGAATTAATCAATGCCTGGTCGCTATACATTTTGGGGGTGGCAAGCGCTGCTGTATCCAGATGCAGTTGGTCAACAAAGGATGGTAGCCTGTGGGCATAATTGGATAATGTAATAACCTGTGCCGGCTGCGCATCGTCACACATAATGGCAATACGCTCATCCGGGTGCGTAAGGTCGAGCGGTAGGTATGTGGCACCAGAGTAGAACACTGCCAGGATGGCGGCAATAGAGTCAACGGTTCTTGGCAGAGCCACGGCAACAATGTCCTGTGGTGTTATTCCCTTGTTCTGTAAGGAAGCACAAATCTGTAGCGCGCGCAGCGAAAGTTCACTGAATGAAATTTCCTGCCCCTCGAAAACCAGGGCAGTTTCATTGCTGCGAGTGTGCACTTGCTGTAAAAAAATATCCAAGGCACTGATATGATTTTCAGTGTTGGTGACTTCTATGCCTTTAGCCCAGCTGTCGATAAGGCCTTTTTCACCGATAGGTATTAGAGAGAATTCACTGGATAAACAGTGGCTATTATGGTGAGCCTGAATAAAGAGATCGCTGATTCTATGTCTGTGGAGTTCTAGCTCCTTTTCACTGTATCGATGAGCGTTGGCTGCGAGTTCAATAGTTATTGTTTCTTTGCCGAAGTAAATTGAAAACTCTATATCTTCAATGGGGCCTGTTGCTATTTGATAGGTTTTACCGGGGACCCCATCAAAATTGAGTGTGTAGTCAAAGATCTTGCAATTGATAGTGGGGCCATACAGACGTCTGTGTGAGCCGACCAGCCCAAGATCTCTTTGTAGCTGCTCGGATTCGTAACGCTGATGTTTACGGATTTTGCGTAACTCCCTGGATAGAGAGCGGGCAATATCAAAAATATTTTGCTCGGCACTGATTTCAAGTTGTAATGGCAGTACATTAGCAACGGGGCCTGTAGAGTTAAGCGCGGAGGAGCCCATACGCCGCATAAATGGGTAGCCTACGGTAACTTTATTGCTATCACATATTCGGGATAAATAAATAAAGATCATTGCTGTGGCAAGGTCGACCACCGACAGTTTCTTTGCGTCCCTCAGCTGGGTTAGATCTTCAATTAAACTTCGGGCCATCGAAATACTTTGACGATGCACAAGGCTGTTGGCGTTGTCGAGCGAGCTGGTAGTCTTATTCGACAATGTCAGTGGTGCTGCCAAGCTCTTGGCGTATTCTGCCCAAAAGGCTCGATCCTGTTTGAATTTTTCCGATTCGGCATACTCTAAGTACTCATCAACGACTGCGGAAAACCCCGTAAATGGAGAGCTGGCTATTGGTGCACCGTTAGTAAGTGCATTATAAATTTTCTCGATTCTTTTAGTGAGGGCGGTAAAGCTGAAGCCATCCACCATTAAATGGTGATAGCGCTGGTACCAGAAAAAGTGTTGCCCATTTGAACTATCGGGTAACTGAAAAATAATATGATGATAGAGGCAAGTTTCGCTATCTGCTCTTAATTCCCCTTGAATATCATTGAGCATCAAGGATTTTGCAGAAGCTACCGGATCAAGCGGATCTTCAATTTTTATGAGGTCTACAGCGTTTAAGGATTCAGGTTCGGGCGCTGACTGGAGCTGTTGGACCGGAACGTTATCTTCCTGGTGATATTTTGCATGAATCGTGTCAGCTTCACTTAATCCAATATGAATAGCTTTTGTCAGCAGCTCCACATTAATTGCGCCGTGGATCTCTACATACTGGGCCACGGCGAAGGTATTGCTGCTTTCCGAAAGTTGATCAGCCAACCAGATTCCTACTTGAGGTCCCACCAAAGGGTACGTGTTATCGCTAAGCTTACTTGCAGAAATGGTTGCGCTTTCTTCTTGCACAGTAACAATCCTTTTTCAACATATTGAGTTGGCACAATGTCTAGGTGGGAAAAAAGTGGCCAAATATTTCGTCCTGATCTACTTGGCCACGCCCCTGAAATATGAAAATAGTGTGGCACAGACCTTAGCCGTATTTTCAAGCGGGTGTTGCTGGCACTTTCCAGCTGCAGTTAGTCCCTTAACCGCCAATAAATAGAGTCTTAAACCTCTCAAGTCTCATTGGTTGTATTTACTCTTTACGAGAAGTAGCACAACCGCAGAAACTGACGGCTATCAATGATTGAGGCTTTTCCAGTTCTCTTCTACATATTCAACACATAGTCGACGATCCTGAGGTCCATATACTGTCTTCCAGCCCCTTGGGATTCCTGCAAATTCTGGCCACAGACTGTGTTGGCCAAGATCGTTAGTTAACACAAAAAATTGGTGGCTCTCATCATCAAATGGATTTTGGTATTCTGATTGCATAGCAACTTTAATCCTGATAACTGAAATTTTGTAATAAATATGAAAGACCCGTGATTAGTCCCTCACGCCAACACAGCGTGTCGTGTCCGCCGACAAATTTCTGGTACTTAACATCAAAGCTTTTACTATTTAGGAGTTTATTCAGCTGGTCATTTACTCTGATTAAGGAATATTCCCGAGTGCCCACCTGCTGAAAAATCTTCAGTCTGGCTGGCTGGTAGGTTTCCGATAAGATCTGCTCTGTGAGCCAGCCTTTGTCAGCGCTGTTATTATCTTTACCCATGAGTTTATTGTTTGGCCACCAGAAGGAGCCTGATTGGCTTAATACACAGCCAAATCTTGCGGGCCACTTTAATCCTGCAAACATCGCAGCTAGTCCACCATAGCTTTGTCCAGTAACAATTGTATGCGCTGGATTTTCAGTATGAGGTAGCTCTTCTTTAATCTGGGGGATCAGTTCTTTCTGAATTGCCAGCCAAAAGTCCTCACTACAAGTAAGATCTTTCTCTCGCTGTTTCT
This sequence comes from Microbulbifer maximicatervae (SeqCode), assembly GCF_052467325.1. Lineage (NCBI taxonomy): Bacteria > Pseudomonadati > Pseudomonadota > Gammaproteobacteria > Cellvibrionales > Microbulbiferaceae > Microbulbifer > Microbulbifer maximicatervae (SeqCode). The sequence continues at coordinate 2,027,331 of NZ_CP174310.1, read as the reverse complement.
CGTTGACTGAATCAATTAATAAATAGAGTGCCGCAGGTAAATGTCCGGATTGTGTCTGTTCCTTCAAAACTGAGAAAATAGGCATTTCTTTTGCCCATCGATCACCATCCAATAGAATTACAAGTGGGCGCTTCTCAGGATCAGATGCTTTGCCACATGCGTAGGTCCAGACCCTGCGGCTAATTCCCAGGATGGAACTTTGCCAGCACACTTCTCCCACGCCGGAAGAATTTTTATTTTCCGACTCTGAAGACTCAGGTTTTAGATCGAATTTTTGCCATAGACTTTGCTCCATAAGTCCTGGCAAATGAATTGCAGAAAACTTTTTGTTCCACGAACCGACACTCGGCGCTTGTCGATTCAGCGGGTCGGGTATGGCTGCTTTAAGCAGGTTGCGCCACCAATGTCTTTGCATTTTCCGGGAATCGTCGTTGGGTTGAAGTGCTTTTTCCCAGTTGGAGCCGATCCATTTTTCTGTAGTTGGAATTAAGCGATAGCTACCCCGCCAGGATTTTTCGATCTCTACTTGCCAATACCACACATCTGTATTTGGCAACCGTTCTAGGGAGGGCGGTGAAAATGTATGGTGGTTCGTTACACAATTTATATCGATATAAACTTGTTTGATCGGTGAGTGAGATTCGCTACCATCTGGATCTCTCCACAAAAATGTCAGAATTAAATTTTCTTTATTCGAGGGATTTTTATTAACAAGCGGTAGCCCCTGCCTTTCCATCTCCGACCACCAAAGCGCGCTGCCAATCTCAGAAACACTGGATTGAGTAATACGCAACAAATTTGAGTGCATGACAGCGGTCATGGCATTCCCGTTTTTAATGGTTAAACTTTCCATGAGTTTTATGAAAAGTCATGTGCTTAGTTCTACTTTTCAAGAAGTAGTAATAACTTGCCAACAGGCTACCGCAAGAGGATGCTTGGTGTAAATAGAAATTATTATCATTCGCGTCTTGTGTGGGGCAATTCAAAAACTCAGCAAGGAAAATTTTATTTAGTTGCATGGTTTGACGGCAATTAAATGTGACGGAAATTGCAAGAGGTTACTGAAAAACAGAGAAAATCTGCCTGGGTGGTTACAACTGAAATAAATAAAAATTTATTTTTTAGATCACTCTTGTTTTTTTGTCTCGCACATTTAAACGTTTGCCTAGCTTCTTAGCTCGTGTGACGCCTCCCTCGCTGCCTTTCTTGCAGATACTTCTCAAATATTGAGTACACCAATTGACAAATGCTTTTGGGTGTGAATTATAATGATAGTCATTCTCATTTGCATATTCAATGGAGTGTCCGTTTATGCTCTTCCCGACTCAGGACATGGAATCTGGACGATCGCCTATTTCCAATTCCGCTGATTTTTTGTTTTCCTCCTCTTACAGAAGCTTGCGGGGCAAGGGAGTTTTTGCAGAGATCAACCAGCCGGTGATACCGGGAGCGAGTGGAGGTAGCCAGCTATTTCACGAGTCGGTGCAGGGGGCTCTTGCCAAGGCGAGAGAGGCGGGAATCTGCAACCCTATTGTAATTGGTGCAGTTCCTTTCGACCTCAGCCAGCAGTCTCGCTTGTTTATTCCTGCCGACTGTGAGTTTTTTGATCGCAGAGAAATGGTTTCAGCCCTTGAAGGAAAGTGCACGTCTGTCCCCCGGGTAGAAAAGATGCAAAGCGTTCCCAGCGAGTGGCGCTTTAAGCAATCGGTGGAGCAGGCGATTGCTAATTTCCAACACAGCGAATTACGTAAAGCCGTACTGTCCAGGGTACTAAACGTAGAGTTGGCTGATAAAGTTTCTGTTGATGAAATTTTTTCAAGATTAATTGTGCAGAATCCCTCCGGTTATCATTTTCGGGTCCCCATTGAGGGAGATCAGGAGCTTATCGGTTCAAGTCCTGAGTTGTTAGTACGAAAAGTAGGAAGCGAACTGACTTCCAATCCCTTAGCCGGTTCAGCTAAACGGCAGAACGATCTGGAGAAAGATAAAGCTGTAAGTGAATCGCTACTTACTTCTGCAAAGGACAGCTACGAGCATAAATTGGTCATTGATGAAATTCGCCAAGTACTCACACCGTTTTGTAGCTCGCTCGATATCCCTGCTGCTCCTGCACTTATAAGCACCCCGGCTATGTGGCATTTATCGACTCTCATCCACGGTCAGCTGAAAGACCCTGAAATTTCTGCTTTGGAACTTGCTTGTCAACTGCATCCAACGCCTGCTGTTTGTGGCTTTCCCACAAAAGATGCTCGTAATTTAATCCGCTTAGTGGAGTCTTTTGAAAGAGGTGTTTTCACTGGAATGGTGGGGTGGTGTGATGCTGAAGGTAATGGTGAGTGGGTAGTTACTATTCGCTGTGGCACGGTTAACGGCAATCATGTTCAATTATTTGCTGGGGCGGGTATTGTTGAGGACTCCTGCCCTGAATCGGAGTGGCTGGAAACTGGTGCGAAGTTGGGCACAATGCTCAATGCTCTGGGAATTACACAGCAGGAAGCACTTTAATGAGTATTGAATTTACGCCCTGGCCAGAGTCGGAGGCTCGCCGTTATCGGGATCTTGGCTATTGGGAGGATAAGCCGCTAACGGATATCTTGAGAGTGTCTTGCGAAAGGGATGCTAATGCCACAGCAATTATTTGTGGTGGTCGACATTTCTCATATGCCCAATTAGATCAGCTTTCTGATAACCTGGCTCGCTCCCTGAAATCAAAGGGGGTTAAACCTTACGATACGGCCTTGGTCCAGCTACCGAATATTGCCGAATTCTATATTGTATTCTTTGGGTTGTTAAAAGCAGGTGTCGTTCCTGTCAATGCGCTGTATAGTCATCAGCGCTTGGAGCTATTGGCTTATGCTGAGCAGCTTCACCCTACTCTTATTATCGCCTCGGCCTCCCACACGTTATTTTCTAATGTTGCTTTTTTAGATGAGCTAAAGCAGAAAATTCCCTCTGTAAATCATGTATTGCTGTGGGGGAAGGATAGCTATACCGACTCACTTGATGACAACATAAATATAACTAAACCTAATGGGGAGTTAGAGCCCACTCCTCCTGGCGAAGTGGCTTTTTTTCAGCTTTCGGGTGGCAGTACCGGTACACCAAAGCTCATTCCCCGCACCCATAATGACTATTTATACAGCGTTCGTAGAAGTGCAGAGATATGCGATCTGAGTCCTCAGACCCGGTATTTATGCGCACTTCCCGCTGGACATAACTTTTCATTAAGCTCACCAGGTTCTCTTGGGGTGTTTGATAGCGGCGGCACCGTAATAACAGCTTCTGATCCAGAGCCATTAAATTGTTTTGCGCTGATAGCAAAGCACGAAGTTAATATGGTGGCACTGGTACCTCCGGCGGTTTCACTTTGGCTTAAAGCTGCCCCGCAGCACAGTGAAAAGTTGACCACGCTTTCTCTAATACAGGTGGGTGGAGCAAATTTTGCTGAAAGTGTCGCTCGCAGAGTGCCGGAAGAGCTAGGATGCCAACTGCAACAAGTATTTGGTATGGCTGAGGGTTTGGTTAACTATACCCGCTTGGATGATGATACTGCTTTGGCTTTTTGCACCCAGGGATGCCCCATGTGCCCTGATGATGAAGTCCGGGTCATTGACGAGAACGGAGATGCGGTTCCTGCCGGAGAGACCGGTATGCTGGTTACTCGAGGCCCATACACAATACGCGGTTACTACAACAGCCCGGAGCATAACAAAAAAGCTTTTGACAGTGAGGGTTTTTACCGCACCGGGGACCTGGTGCAGCGTGATGACCGTGGATACTTGAAAGTAGTGGGTCGGCAAAAGGATCAAATCAATCGCGGTGGAGAAAAGATAGCGGCTGAAGAGATAGAAAGTCTTTTGTTACGTCATGCATCCATTACTCAAGCGGTCTTGGTAGCAATGCCGGATGATTTACTGGGCGAGAAAAGTTGTGCTTTTTTAGTGTCAAGTGATGATAGCTTGCGCCCTGTAACTCTGAGAAAGTACTTGCGAGAGCTCGGGGTAGCTCAATTCAAGCTGCCAGATAAATTTAAATTTGTGCAGACTTTGCCGCTTACTCCGGTAGGAAAAATAGACAAGAAAATTTTGCGCAAAGAACTGCTTGAAAGTATAGCCGCTCCAAAGATTTAAGGTCTTAATATTTATGTCAATTCCATTACTGGATAACTATAGTCTACCCACGATTGATTCTCTCCCCCAAAATAAGGTGGGCTGGAAGATTGACCCCTCCAGAAGTGCTTTGCTTATTCATGATATGCAGGAGTATTTCGTCCGCTTTTTTGGTGAAGGAAGCGAGTTGGTCCGCAATATAGAAAACAATATTGTTGCGGTGCGGGCTTGGGCTAAAAAGCATCAGGTACCGGTAATTTATACGGCTCAACCCACTGAGCAAAGCGATAAAGATCGCGCATTGCTAAACGATATGTGGGGGCCAGGACTTACCAAAGCTGACCCCAGCTTGCAAAAAGTAGTGCCTGCTTTGACGCCAGATGAAGATGATATTGTATTGGTTAAGTGGCGATATAGTGCTTTTTACCGATCTGAGCTTCAGGAAATTCTTGCGGAGAAAGGAAGGGATCAACTCTTGATATGCGGTATATATGCGCATATCGGCTGTTTAACCACAGCATTGGATGCTTTTATGCGAGATGTTCAGCCATTCATGGTGGCTGATGCTGTTGGTGATTTCTCTGAAGAAGAGCATCTTATGGCACTTAAATATGTAGCTAATCGTTGCGGAAGTGTCATTGCAACAGATGATGTCGTATCTCTCGGGGTTTCATCAAAGGATAAGTTAACCTGGTCTTTTCTCAAGGAGCAATTGCTGGAGCTGATTGATGAAGAGCCTGACCAATTTGATGCAGATGAAAATCTCATTGATTATGGGCTGGACTCGGCCCAGCTAATGGGCTTGATTACTGATTGGCAAAAGCTCGGAGTCCAAATGATATTCGAAGAGCTGGCTGTTGCCCCCTCACTCAATGGGTGGTGGAAGCTGATTCAGGGTAAATACCCTGAATTAAAAGAGTAGTGGACATATGAATTTTTCAGGGAAGAGGGTTTGGGTTACCGGTGCCGGTAGGGGAATTGGAGCGACCATAGCGGATTTATTTTGTAAAAATGGTGCTGCTGTATTTGGTTTCGATATTAAATTTCCAGAGGCTGAGTATGGATATGAGACTGTCCCTTTGGATCTTTCAAATTCAGATCAGATTACTCAGGTTTGTAAGGGGTTACTTACTGATAACCTGGGCCCGGATATTCTAGTTAATGCAGCGGGTATTCTACGGATTGGAGGTATATCCGAACTGACACTTTCCGATTGGCATGATTGCTTATCAGTAAATGTGACAGGCCCCTTTAGTTTGATAAAAGAGCTGGCGCTCCATTTCAAAAATCAGGGTAAAGGGGCTATTGTAAATGTAGCCTCTAATGCAGCCCATGTTCCAAGACTGGGAATGACGGCATACTGCGCATCAAAATCTGCCCTGGTTGGACTGAGCCATTGCGTAGCTCTTGAGCTAGCAGAATATGGCGTCCGTTGTAATTTAGTTTCGCCAGGATCTACAGATACTGAGATGCTGCGTGAACTGTGGGGAAGTGAAGGCAGTGAGGCTGCTACTGTTGCCGGTAATCCAGAAGGATATAAGCTGGGTATCCCCTTAAAAAAGATCGCGAGTACTTCTGATATAGCAAATACTGTTATGTTTCTAGCCTCGGATATGGCTGCGCATATCACCATGCAAGATATTGTTGTTGATGGTGGGGCAACTTTAGGAAGCTAAATAGCCTTTTATTGTTTTTTCCTCCAGGTTCTGATATTTGGGGCTTGGGGGGAACAAGTTTGACATTCAACGCCAAAAAGCAGCTTTATCTAATCAGGTTCACCCCACTTCTATTTCCTTTGCTCTGGTATATTTTTATCAGAAAGGCGTCTTTTTTTACTCCTTTTCTGTCTTTATTTGATTGAAAGCAATACTGTATCCTGCCAAATCTACCCCTTGAGTGAGTCATTTTACCTGATACCCGACAGTTGCCAGTAACCAATAGGTGTAAGAAGTGTAGTCGGTACAAGTATGCCAATTCAAAAGTGATGTTTTATATGAAGCTTAGACATTAGCTGTTGCGACTGTCTTCTAGTGTTGTCTCCTCCGTCTTTCGCTTTAACCTTTTATGGTTTTGCTTTTTGTTGAAGTTTGATAGGGTGCGCGCGAAAAAATTGTATCCTTGGGGAGGGATGTTGTGAGATTTATTAATATACCGGTCATTGTTGCATGCAGTTTATTTCTAAGTGCATGTGGGGGTGGTTCATCCGATGGGGGGGCAGATGATACTGTTGCCACACCAGCATTTTCAGAAGCGGCGATCCCCTATCTATATTTTGATTCCGCAAAAGTTTTCACTTTTGAATGGTCAGATATTGATGGTGCTACTTATTATCAGCTTCTTGAGAACAAGGATGGCCAGTCTGGCTATGAGGTGGTTAGTGACCCAATTTCTGTAGGCTCTGAAGTTGTGGAAATCAAGGTGCCTGTATTTGAGCGACTGAACGCTCGTTATATATTGCAAACCTGTGATGATATAGCCTGCCTGGATTCAAGAGAAATATCGATTGATGAAGAAGTGTTCGAAAGTATTGGTTATTTTAAGTCTGGTAATACTGATGCCGGCGATCAGTTTGGTTGGTCTGTTGCGGTTAGTGATGATGGCTCTGTCATAGCTGTTGGTGCTACAGGTGAAGATAGTAATGAGCTAAGTGAATTCAATAATGCAGCTAGCGGATCGGGAGCTGTATATATTTTTGACTATGGTGAGGATGGGTGGGTTTACCGAGATGTTTTAAAAGCTTCAGTAGTGGAAAGTGGAGCTGCATTTGGATCTGCAGTTAGTATCAGTGGTGACGGGAATACTTTGGCTGTAGGTGCTTATAAAGAAAATGGTGAGGATGACAATTTTTCAGCTGGAGCAGTTCATATATTTACTCGTGAGAATTTGGAGTGGACTCACAGCGCTAAACTAAGAGCAGATAATCATGGCTACTATGATTTTTTTGGGCGGGCGTTGAGTCTAAGTGGTAATGGAACAACCTTGGCAGTAGCAGCCCCATCTGAAGATAGCAGTGTTACTGGTATCAGTGCCGGCTTTGATAATGATTATGCTCTCGATTCCGGTGCGGTGTATATATTCCAGTACTCCGGGGTTGAGTGGAATCAGGAAGCCTTCTTGAAGGCAAGTGATAGCAATGCAGGTATGGACTTTGGCTCATCCGTGAGCTTGAGTGATGATGGTTCCATTTTGGCAGTTGGCGCTATTGGTGGAAACGGAGCCAAAGGAGCTGCTTATATATTTTCCAATAGTGACGGTTGGGTTCAGGAGCAGTTACTTACTGCAGGTAATGCAAATATAGGGGATCGCTTTGGTTGGGATGTAAGCTTTAGTGGCGATGGTACCCTACTTGCGGTGAGCGCAACGCTCCAGGCAGGAGCCTCACAAGATCCCGATGACCTTAGCGGCTATAACAATGGTGCTGTCTATTTGTTTTCCCACGATGGAGATGCTTGGTTTCAGGATGAATATCTGAAAGCGAGTAACACTGATGAAGGTGATGTCTTTGGTTCGGCTATTAGTCTTAATACTGATGGCTCACTACTTGCGGTAGGGTCTCAGGAGAGCAGCGCTGGCAAAGGCTTCGATGCTGATGCCAGTGATAATTCGGCAGCGAATGCAGGTGCTGCTTATCTCTACAAGAAAATGGATGGACAATGGGTTGAGAGCGCTTACCTGAAAGCGAAAAATACTGATGCGGGAGATTACTTTGGGACTTCAATTGCTATAAGTGGTGATGGAAACACATTGGTAGTTGGTGCTTCTGAGGAGCAGGGTTCAGGAGCTGATCAGGACATAAATGATGCAGATGCTGCGGGTGCTGTCTATATTTATTAATTAAATCTCTCTTTTATTTTTTTTTACCTGAAGGGGCTTCAATCCGAAAAGGCTATAATTTGGGTTGGAGTTCCTGTAAGCGGTTTGCGGAAGTGATTTTCTAGCTTTTTTACTCCCAGTGCTGCAAAGAAAGGCAGCAGTGTTCGACTTTCTATCTCTCTTTCGGAGTTTACGCAGGGTTATTTGAGCTTGTTAATCTTTACTGAGAGCCCAGCGTACGGTGGTTTTGGTAATATGGTGCCAACAGAGTACACTAAATACTAAACATCCAGAAATTACCTCGAACCCTTAACATCGCGGACATCCATAAAGGCCCCCATAATGTCTGCTTTTTCTTTAATTGATACAAGGGCGTAATGAGAAAATTAACAATTATCCTTTGCATTTATTAAGGTAAAAACCAAGAGGAGTTAAGGTAGCTAAGGAGGGAATAATCAGTAGGGTGCTATAGAAAGGTAGCGCCGGCAATCGCGGGTGCCGTACCCCCGGTGTTACTGAGCTGTTTGCAGGCTTTTAGTACGGTCTCTGCTGATCCAACTAAGCCTTTTAAAGTGGTTTTCAAAGTTGTGACTGAGATAAAGCCAATGTTTTGGTGGTATGTATACTCAGTCGTTTGCGTATGGGGGTGTTCCCAGAAATGGAGCTGGGCTTTCTGGGATCTAAATGTCGACCACTCTAGTTTACTGGCTCTAAATAGTGAGCCAGCCTAAAGGGTAGCCTTTTCGGCATATTTAGTCGCTCATTGCCTACAAGAAGCAGTAGGTCTTTGGGTTGCTCACCTAAGATTACTGTATGAATACGCCGCTGAATCGAGGTGTGATCAGAACTTTCTGATATTTTTGCTATCTTGGCTCGGGTGGGATTAAGGTCGACATAGGCCATGCAGGCAGCGAGAGCTCTCTCATCCAGCAAGGCCTGGGATTTAAGCGTCCTATCCAAAAGCGGCCTGTGCAGTTATCTTCCGCATTGGCCTGGCGGACGACAGATTCATTTAAGCAGCGCATAAACCAGCTGATATCGATCAATCGCTCTCTCCAGGGAGCGATAAGTTCCTTGAGCTTTTTCATCTCATCATGATTAAGGGTGTACTCCTGAGTATAGCATTGCGCCAGGTTGGGAGTATTAAAAAGCTCTCACAAGATGAATGACTTCAGTGTCGAACCAAGTTTTGCCTGTATTTGAGTCAATATAGAGCACAATGTGGTAGTTATTACTCATTACTGCAAAGGCTGTGATATCAAGGGAAAATATGCCAGCCCGTTTTACATTCTGCCTCAATCCAGTGGTGCTGCTGCTCATAGTCTCCCCTGATTGAGTATCTTTCCTACAAAGAAATACTCTGCGTACACAGCGAGAGACACAGTGATAGTAAGGCGTTGTATTAAGAGAGGCTTGTGAGCACCCGGGTATGGTTATTGAATCAAAATGAAACTGTTTTTATATACAGTATATTGTCGTGATTCCTTTGTTGTGTCAACGTATGTTACGTTTAATTCTTTTTCTTTGCTGGGTGTCTGGCAAGAAACCCAGAAAGAAGCAGCAAATTTGTTCTGTTAGAAGGTTGCTCTTTTACTTGGATTCGATGTTAACTCTCCTGCACTCAATGTGGCTAACAGATCTTTCATTTGAATATTGCTAACTGTGATCAAGTTACCAAATTTATAGATGTTGGTTGAAGTGATTAAGTTTGCGGGGGTGGCCTTGTTAGTATGATAGAGCTATAGTGCGGCGATTTGGTCTGAATGCTTGCCCATTTGAGACTTTGGCCTTGTATCGCCCTTTTAGGATTTCAGGTTGTTATTTGATGAGGGATTAAGTGGGGATTGGATCTTAAGGAATAGTTTCGTAGTTATCGTATTTTTCTATTTTAATTAACCAATAGGTAAACCACCGCCTCAGGCGGTGAGACTAGACAAGGCTCTGCCGTTCCGGCGTGCAGAGTAAAAATATGGCCTCCATGAACCGGCAAGTTCTTTAAGGAGGCCATATGCGAGACTAGCAGTGCCAGGCTCATGTGAAACATTATTGCAGCTACCATGTGGTATTTGTGCCCAAGTATCGAAAGAAAGCGTTATTTGGGGCATTGAGACGTGAGATTGGAGCAATATTCCGAGACTTATGTCGTCAGAAAGGCATTGAGTTGGTCGAGGGGTACGCAATGAGGGATCACATTCATATGTTGTTAATGAATCCTCCAAGGTTAAGTGTTTCCAATACGGTTGGGTTTCTGAAAGGGAAATCTGCGATCCAGATATTTCGGAAGTACAAGCATGTTCAGAGAAATTTCATAGGAAGACATTTTTGGGCTCGGGGTTACTGCGTGAGTACAGTAGGTCTTGATGAGCAGATAGTTCGAGAGTACATCAAGAATCAAGAGGTTGAAGAACGCCGGCAAGAGCAGATGCAACTGGCGGGGTTGTAAATAGCCCCCTCTGGGGGCTTTCACCATACCACCCGCTATGCGGGTGGTTGCTGATTGTGCCGCTGGCCCCTGCACAGTCGAAATTACGGTATGTGATTGTTTTGATTCTGATGGAGGCAGTGAAAATTACTGCAAGATGCAGTCACCTAGTTTACAGCCTATGGCAAGCCAAGATCCAAACTGTATTTGCCGGAAAGAAAAAAGGCTGATTCGTGGACTTTAAAAATGAAATTTTCCCTGTGAAATATTGGTAATGCTCAAATATATGAGGGAGGTCTCGTGGTAACAGTATTTGAATCTAGAGATTTTTTAGAGGCAAAAGTACTCTCTAACTATTTAGAAAACAAAGGCTTTGGAGCTCGAGTTGAAGGCGAATTTTTGCAAGGTGGAGTTGGCGAGTTTCCTGTGTCTGGTTTGGTGCGTGTTGTTGTTCCAGAATCAGAATGTGCTGAAGCGGTAAAGATTGTAAAAGAGTGGGAAGCTAAAGATATTGGTGAGCCAACAAGTGTAAAGGCTAAAAAAGGCGGCATGGGGCTTAAAGGCTCGTTGCTCTTCATGACTGGACTCTTAGTCGGTTTCGCTATACATGAAGTCGTTTACTTGGCTCAGCCAGAAGAAAAAGGTGGTGTCGATTACAATAAGGATGGCGTTTACGACGAAGCTTATTTTTTTAAGGGTGAGAATATTGTCCGTGCTGAACTTGACCGAAATTTTGATGGAGAGGTAGATGTCCTCCAATATTTTGATCGGCGAGGAAGGTTTGATCGATCGTGGGACGATCTTGATTTTGATGGACGGTTCGAAACTGAAGGCAGATATAAAAACAATCAATACTTGTCGCATAAAGTGGACGCTGATGGTGATGGGGTTTTTGAGGAGCGCGGCTATTACCAGTATGGTGTTCGTGAAAAGGTACGCTTTCTCAAAGATGGAAAAATTTATAAGGAAATAAGTTACGTCATAGACAAGGCAGCATCGTTTAAGCTGGATGAAAATTTGGATGGGAAGTTCGATAAAGAGTGCTACCTAGATATCTTCGAAGATGTTGAGAAGTGTGAAGCCCTTTAATGTTTACTGAAACCCCAGCTGCGGGCTGGGGTTTTGAATTGTCATTCCTGGAATACTTATACCTAGGTTGCTTGTGAGTTTGTAGGTATATGGGATAGGGTGAGGGATACTTTTCGGAATGTAATTGATAATTTCAATGGCCTATAGAGAGCTAATGCAGCTCTCTAAAGATGCAAAATACCAAACTGCCGTAAAAGCTCCAGGTAAACCAGGAATTCAACAAAGTTTTGATTGATTAATTCTGGATACTCATAGATTGAAGGGAGGTGTTAGTTATGTGACGAGCATTGATTCTGGGGGGCTTCATCTCTGATTTAGAGATAAGGGGCGTGAAATACTGGAGATTTTTGTTCAGGCTTTGGATATCTTTGTTTCTGGGCAAAAAAATCGGAAATAGTAGTATTATGTGTTTGAAGTAGGGCTAGATTAGCAGGGGGTAGCTGAGAGGAAGCGCCGGCAGTAGCCTATGCCTTGTACCCAGCGTTTTAGAGTTTTCCACAAGCTCGTCGTGTTGCTTCTACTGATCCCACCATTCTTTTAAACCGACTTTCAAAATTGCGGTTGAGATATAGCCAGTGCCGGAGTGAGATGCTTATCCGCTCTAGGTTAAGGGGCGTATTTTTGGCAGTACAACCTCGTTTCCTCCTTTCCAAGTGTCGATTACTCCAGTCCACTAGCTTCAAATAGTTATCCAGCAGAAGTGATAGCCCTTTCGGCATTTTCAAACGCTCGCCGCCGATGACAAATGGGAGTGGATCTTTAGCCTGCTCACCTGAGACTACCGCGTGAATGTGCTGTTTAATCGAATTGTAATCAGTCATCACAGGTATTGCCTTTGCGATTGGTGTCAACTTAAAAATAACTAGGTAGGAACACTAATATGGTGTGATGACTTGCTGCACGGTAACTTTACACCTCACTTCCTATTTGTCCTTACAATTGATTCGCGTTCTTCCTGTCTTTAAAAAAGGGACGCGGCTACCTGCATAAAATATGATGAGCTATTTAAACCATCGGTAATTTTCTTCTTTCCTCTGTTTCTCCTCCAGTCAGCAACATGATAAAGGACTTTATTCTTCAATCTTTTCGGAAAAACACAGAGGGAATTACAATCTAAACAGCAGCAGTTGGTTGTTGTCTGAGATTCTCTAAGCCAGAAATATAAAAAATATAGGCACGAAAATGATCTTATTGGAATTTATTAAGTTTGTTTTAATGTCAAAGCTGCGTAAAATCGATAGATATTTCTAGTATTTTGACCGTAATTGAGTGAACTGATTAAAGCGGCTTTACAGGCTTGAAAGCCTAGAGAGAGTTGAGAATTTTCTAAAAGCCCCATTCCCTTAAAGGAGAACGGTAGCGTGACATAAGAGTAAGTAAAAGGCGCTGACCCAAGGTGCTACCAACACCCGGGGCCAGCTAACCAAGTTGATAATCTGACTATCAAAAGTCGAGTAGACCAAAGGAACTTCCCCTTCGACCTCTCACAGAACCGTACGTGAACCTCTCAATTCATACGGCTCTTCGTATTCAGCACATTTTCAATCTTCCCATTCTCCAGTGTGCAAACAAGCCGCGCATTTGTTGACGAACTTTTCCAATAAAGGCCCAACTTTTGAAACAGCTTCGCTTCAGATGCTTAAACTTCTTCCTGGCCCAACGCATCAGCGTTTGGTCAAGATACTTCTGAAGTCGATAAACACCATATCTCCGCCCAAAGTGACCATAGTAGTTCAGCCAACCCTGTATTGCGGGATTAAGTACTTTTGCCATTTCAGATAGTGATCGATCCACCCAGTTTATTACTCGCCATTGCCTGACCTTATCCTTAATCCTCTTGAAGGCCTTAGGGCTCATTGAAGGACTAAATGCGGTGAAGATCTGTCCTTGGCGATTCCTTGCTTTTCTGGGACCAAATCGAAAGCCCAGAAAGTCAAAGTGGATCACTGGGTGGGAGTCTTTACGATTACTGTTCTTGCAATAGACCTTGCGCGTTTTCTCTGGATGAGCCTCAAGCCCGCAGGTAGTCAAGCGTGCTTTTAGAGCCGCCAGTAAGCGATCCGCCTCTCGAGGATTACGACAATGGTAAACAGCATCATCCGCGTAACGCTCAAAAGGAATATCTCTGTGCGTTCTCACCATCCAGGCGTCCAGCGCGTAGTGCAAAAACAAGTTTGCCAGTAGAGGGCTGATTACACCCCCTTGTGGAGTACCTTGTGTTCGCTCTTCAAGCTGTCCGTCCCGATGTTGTACTGGAGCCGTTAACCAGCGCTGTACATAGAGTCTGACCCACTGATGATTATTATGTTTATCTAATGCCTTCAGCAGGAGTTCGTGATTAATATTGTCAAAGAAACCCTTGATATCTAAATCAACTACCCAGATTCTATCCCAGCATCGTTGTCGAGCTCGGCGCACTGCGTCTATAGCAGATTTGCCTGGCCGATAGCCGTAGGAGTCAGGGTGAAATACCTTCTCCAATTCTGGCTCCAGCAGTTGCTTAGCCACCATTTGCGCAATGCGATCTTCGATTGTGGGGATACCCAGTGGTCGCAGGCTGCCATCGAGTTTCGGAATATCCACTCGTTTGACGGCTGATGGAAAATAGCTGCCAGATGACATCCGATTCCATAGCTTGTACAGGTTTTTGGCGAGATTCGATTCATATTGCTCTATCGTTATCTCATCAATCCCCGCTCCGCCGCCATTGGCCTTGATCTGCTTCCACGCTTCCCAAACCGCTCGCTTGGGAATATTGAATGGCTTTGCGCTAATCGTTAATTCCTCCCCATCTGGGTTGATTACACGGTTAGTCGCCGAATACGACAACCCCTTCGCTCCACGTCCATTACAGCCGCTTCTCCACTACTACGGGTTGTTCCGCCCCTGTGACCAGTCTTGGTACTCAACGTCTTGCAGGGCCTCTACTTGACGCTCTTCCTTAACACCTGGACGACAGGTTCTCCTGTTCCACCCAAAAGCCTGTTGTGTGTTCACGCCACCTCTATGCCGGATGCCACTCGGTCGGTAAACAGGTAACCTCCAAGCTTATCCCCGCACTTAGCCAGTGCACGGGTTTTGACATCATCTTGGTAATACGCTTTCGACACCTCATCAGTGGTTCATTTGCATTCGTCTCTACACAACATACCTGACGTATCTCGTACGCCTTTTCCTCAAGCGCTTCTAACCAAAGCTCTTTACTCCGATCACCTTGAGGGGGTTTGTTATCACTTCCTGCAAAGCGATAACGGAGGGCCGACCTCCATCTCCTGGATAGCACGTATTTTTTTTTTTATTTATAAAAAAAAAAATACTCAGGACGCACTGGCTATATGGATAATACGCTAGAAACCCACTCGTCTTCAATAAAGTGGAGTACATTCAGTAGTTTGGGACCGATTCCCAGGCTCTGGAAGTCTAGCGCCCGCCTTTTCCTCTTCTGTGCCTACCGCCCTCGCGCACCACCCCACATTTCCTCCAAACGTTGAATCACAAGTTCCCCCATCCCGGAAGTGCCCAAACTTTGATTATTGAAGGAAATGAGAATGTTGATTTTAAAGCGACGGACAGGTGAGTATCTAAGAATTGGATCAAATGTCTCAGTCACAGTGCTGGAGGTAAAAGGTAATCAAGTTAAGATAGGTATAAGCGCACCCAAGTCACTGCCTATCCACCGTGAAGAAGTCTATGTGAGGATCAAAAAGAAACAGAAATTGGAGGCTTGAATATGTCGTAAGGAGACAATTCCGGGGGGCAGGCGATTAAGAAGCTAGACTCCAAACATAAAGTTTTAGCCTTTGGCAGGCAGGCGATATACGCACTCTGGTTCGAGTGTCTCTTTGCTGCCAAAAGGCTCTTTTGAATATCAAAGCTAGTTAGGTGGCGAAAGGGCTAATTGTTTTCTGTCAGGTGAGCTTTAGAATTCTCCATCTCTTTTGTATTATAAGTTGAGCTTGCAATCCTTGCTAAAAAGCCGGTTTTTATTCATGCCCCTTTGAAGATATCTTCCACCTTATATCCGTACAGTGATATTTCCGAGCTTCTTTTGCAATTGCACTTAATAGGGCTTGGGTAATCTCTTCTTTTCGGTTTGTATCGCAATCCCCGATATATAGCTCACTGATAATAGCCCAGGCCGCCGAGCTTTCATTTTCTGGAATAATATTAAAGCTGATATACCCCTCAAGAATGTGGTCTTGTTCCACAACCAGCACTTGATGCTCTTTCCTCTGAAACAACTTATTTTGCAATTCAATTTGGGTAATATGGAAAGAGTCAGTTGAATTATTATGCCTGGCTAAGCAGCGCATCATATTGTAAAGATAGAAACAGTCAGTGGGGTGGGCATGGCGAACAAACATATTGGTACCATTTAATCAATATTTCTTTGAGTCGGTGTTTGATAGCTTGACACACCCTTATGCCAAGCTATGCCATCCTGGAAGAGGCTAACAATAGGAATTAAATTGATTTGGCTGTTTCTTGGATGAGGGTAAACCCTTCATCTAACCATCCGGTGATGCCGCCGATCATTTTCTTGACCGGCCTGTTAAGTGTGGCCAGCCTGATAGCTGCTTTTTCTGTCGCATTACAGTGAGGGCCTGCACAATAGACAACAAATAATGTATCTGAAGGGTATTCGCTCAGCCTGTCTTTATTGATACGGCTGTATGGTAAGGATTCGGCTGTTTGTATATGTCCATTTTTATAAGCCTCTTCACCTCGCACATCTAAAAATACGAAATCCTTACGATTTTGGCTGATTGCGTGGTGTACATCCCAGCAGTCTGTTTCAAAAGATAGGAGGTTTTGGAAGTGGTTTAGCGCATCTTGGCTGCTGGCAGCGGGCACTCTACTTACGGCTGAACTCATAAATTACTCCCGGTGATTTCTCGGTGGTTCGTCAGGTTTCCAAGTGGCGATAGTGTCCCTTTTTGGTTGCTCCCGGGCGATCTACCTCTGAGCCAGATAGCATTAATTTTGCGCCAATTCAGCGTGCAAACTTGTGGGTCGGTTTTGGCTAGTGGGATTCGGCTTTACTTATTTGAGGATGATGGTGATTTACCGATTAAATAATGCTTCAAAGGTTGAAGGTTTTTTTCCCAGCATTGCTTTCAATAACTGCTCAACTGGGTATGCTGGGTTGGATTTATTCGTTAACCTAATTTATGGGGGTTAGGAGTACCTATGTCGACGTTGGCACAAAAGCCTAATAAGAGCCAGAAAGTGGCTGTTCTCGCTCACCGGCAGGTCTCACTCTTCGAGCTCGGTTGCGCTACCGAACTCTTTTGCCTACCCCGCCCTGAACTTAGCGAGCTCTATACGGGTGAAATTGTGACTTTCGCTGAGGAAAATCCTCTTGCGACCGGCGGTCTGGCTCTGGCTTGTCGGCGGGTAGAGAGTTTGATGGATTATGATCTGCTGGTGATTCCCTGTTGGTCGACTAATGCACAACCACAAGATGTTTATTTGGAGCGTGTACATAGGGCGGTGGCTGAGTTTGCCGCTGCCGGCCGCCAGATTCTTACTTTTTGCTCCGGTGCTTTTCTGCCTGCGGAGTTGGGACTATTTGATGGTCGGCAGGCGACCACTCATTGGTTGTTTGCAGAGCGTTTTCGTGAGCGCTTCTCTGCGGTGGAGTATGTGGGAGATGTTCTCTACGTGTGGGAGGACGCACTGGCGTGTGCTGCGGGCAGTAGTGCGGCCATCGATCTGGGCATTGAGTTTTTACGGCGCAATCACGGTTATGAATTAGCCAATTCGGTGGCTCGTCGGTTGGTGATGGCACCCCATAGGCAGGGCGGCCAGGCCCAATATGTGGAGATGCCCGTTGCCAAACGGCCGGATCACTTCTCCGCTGCGCTGGATTGGGCGATTGGCAATTTGGATGGCGCTATCAAAATTGATGATATGGCGCAGCGCGCTCATTTATCCCGCCGCAGTTTTGACCGAAAGTTTCGCCAGTCGATGGGAATTGCTCCCAAGGAGTGGCTGATTCAGCAGCGCTTGCGGGCGGCGCAGAAGGCGCTGGAGTCCGGTAAGGAGTCTGTAGACAGAGCAGCCCAACTGGCTGGCTTTGAGAGTAGTGCGACCTTGCGCCACCATTTCCGTCGGGCGTTTGGGATTTCACCCAGTGAATATCAGCGCCAATTCCAGGTTTCCGCCAAAGTGGCGCTTGAGGCTTAACGTTGGCCGCGTGTTGGTACGGCTATGGGGAGTCGGTACCTTTGGTTGATACACCCCCGGGCACTAAAGGGGTATGATTCGGTCTCTATTGCCTGATGACAGTACAGACTACGAAGGAATTATGACGAAACAGCGCGTATTAACCGGTATTACAACAACCGGTACTCCACACCTGGGGAACTATGTGGGTGCAATCCGTCCGGCGATCGCCGCGAGTCAGGATGAAAACAACCAATCGTTCTACTTTCTGGCCGATTACCACGCACTGATTAAGTGCCAGGACCCGGCACAGGTCCATCAGTCCACCCTGGAGATCGCTGCAACCTGGCTGGCCTTGGGCCTGAATACCGACAATGTGGTGTTCTACCGTCAATCCGACGTCCATGAGATTCCTGAATTAACCTGGCTGCTCACCTGCATGACAGGCAAGGGCCTGATGAACCGTGCCCACGCTTATAAAGCAGCGGTAGATGCCAACCGCGCCGATGGCGAAGATTCCGATTTTGGCGTCACCATGGGGCTGTATAGCTACCCGATCCTGATGGCTGCCGACATCCTGATGTTCAACGCCAATAAGGTGCCGGTGGGTAAAGACCAGGTACAGCATATCGAAATGGCCCGGGATATTGCCCAGCGCTTCAACCACCACTACGGTGAGCACTTCGCTCTACCAGAAGCGGTAGTTGACGACCACGTAGCTGTGTTGCAAGGCCTGGATGGCCGCAAAATGAGTAAGAGTTACGGCAACACTATTCCGCTGTTCCTTCCTGAGAAGAAGCTGAAAAAGCACATTAATAAGATCAAAACTAACCTGCTGGAGCCGGGTGAGCCAAAAGATCCGGATACTTCCACTGTATTCCAGGTTTGGCAGGCATTTGCCAGCGAAGAACAGACAGCAGAAATGCGCAAAGCTTTTGAAGAGGGCATTGCCTGGGGTGAGGCCAAGAAGCAGTTGTTTGAGCTGGTGAACGGCCAGATCGGTGAAGCTCGCGAGCGCTACAATGAGCTGCTGGCTAACCCGGACCAAATTGAAACGGAGCTGGAGAAGGGGGCTATTAAAGCTCGCGCTTACTCTGCGCCCTTTATCGAGAAGTTGCGTCACGCGGTTGGTATTCGCAAGATAGGTTAGAGCTTTTCCTGAAAAAGCAGGAGGCCATGGAGTATCGGCCTCCTTTTTAATAAAAAATAATAAATGTACAGGGTGCAAACATGGAAAACGTTCAGGCAAATCCTGATGCCGGCAATAGTGCCGATAATAAAAATGGCTGGATTAATCGAGCGCTCAATTTTATTGAGGTTGTCGGTAATAAATTACCCGATCCCGCTGTTCTGTTTTTGATCTTGATGGTGGGAATCTGGGTGCTCTCCTGGCTTCTCTCCGGTGTTAACTTCGAAGCCTTACACCCCGCTACCGGCGAGGCGATACAGGTAACCAACCTGCTTTCCAGTAGTGAAATGGCTCGCTTCCTATCTGGTATGGTAACTACCTTTACCAGTTTTGCGCCCCTGGGGGTGGTGTTGGTAGCCATGCTGGGGGTCGGTGTGGCTGAGCAGAGTGGCTTTATCAATGCGGTATTGAAAAAGCTGCTGGCGGTAACGCCGCAGATGCTGCTGACACCTATGTTGATTTTGGTGGCCATCGTCAGCCATACAGCCGTAGATGCAGGTTATGTATTGGTAATTCCTCTCGGAGGGGTGATCTTCTATGCGGCAGGGCGCCATCCTTTAGCGGGTATCGCTGCGGCATTTGCCGGAGTTTCAGGCGGCTTCTCTGCCAACTTTGTTCCCTCAGCGATTGATCCCTTACTGCAAGGCTTTACCCAGACAGCGGCACAAATCGCCAACCCGGAAATGCAGGTAAACCCCCTTAACAACTGGTTCTTCACTTCGGCATCCTGCCTGCTGGTGACTCTGTTGGGATGGTGGTTGACGGATAAGGTCATCGAGCCCCGCCTCAAGAATGTAGAGGTGGATGGCGATGAAGCGGATATGCCAGTAATGCAGGAGCTGGGCGCCCGCGAGAAAAAAGCCATGTACCTGGCGGTAACTGTGATGGTGGCGGGTATCGTGGGGCTTGTGGCCTGGATGCTGCCGGAAACCTCAGTCTTGCGCGATGCAGAAGGGCAATTAGCCTCCTTCACAGCGCCGATTATGAAGTCGATTGTGCCGCTGATCTTCCTGCTGTTTGTGATTCCCGGTGTGGTGTTTGGCTATGCGGCCGGTACCTTCCGCCAGAGTAAGGATGTTATTGATGCGATGTCCAAAACCATGGGCTCCATGGCTTATTACATCGTGATGGCTTTTTTCTGTGCGTTGTTTATCTCTGAGTTTGCCCGCTCCGGTTTGGGTACGCTGCTTTCGGTAGAGGGAGGGAGCTTGCTCGCGGCGATGGAGCTGCCGGGCCCGATTACCCTGATGGGCATTATTGTACTGGTAGCCTTTATCAACTTATTTGTGGGATCTGCCTCTGCCAAGTGGGCGCTGCTGTCCCCCATCTTTGTGCCTATGTTGATGCAGATCGGTTTCTCCCCTGATCTCACCCAGGCCGCTTACCGGGTAGGTGATTCCTCCACTAATATTATTACCCCGCTGATGCCTTACTTCCCCTTGGTGGTTGTGTACTGCCAGCGCTACGTGAAGGGAACGGGTATTGGAACACTTGTATCCATTATGTTGCCGTATTCCATTGTGTTCCTGATTTGCTGGTCGCTGTTCCTGGTGGCTTACTGGACACTGGGGATGCCTTTGGGAGTGCAGGCTAGTTATACCTACCCTTGAGTGGCTGGAGCACCCCTAGGCGAATTGGTCGAATAAAATAAAATACTAAACTGGATGGCGGCTGCTGAGCGGTCATCCAGCTATCTTCTTGTGTTCAAGCCGAATCTAAACCTCCTGAGCCCCATTCTAGGCCTGAATTAACTGGTAAAAACGTGCAATTTAGCTGCTGTGAGATTGTCTTTCTCTGCTGGTATTTTTGTCATTAACTGCCGCGAGGACATTTTTAGTAAAAAAATGTTCCAATAATGTTGTAGATGATAACGATTCCTATTAGGATTCGCGACCAGTTATTAAGGTCACACCTAAAACGTGATCTATCTAAATTCAGTTGGCATTGAGAGATCTCTATGAGTACCGCTCGAACGAAAAGTATGCAAAAAGCTTCTCCTGTAATTTCTGGAATCAGCCGTTCCTTGTTGGCACTGGCTATTGCTGCGGGCGGTTCTTCTGTAGCGTTTGCTGCGGATAACACAGATGATCGTATTGAAGAGGTAAATGTAACCGGTGAGTTGAACCTGTCTCGCCAAACCTCTATCGGTAAGCTGGATATTCCGGTTGATGAGACTCCGTATTCGATCACTTTGCGTGATAAGGACTTCTTTGATACGACTGGTTCCAAGTCCATACAAGATGTTTTGCAATACTCTGCTGGCGTTAACGGTGGCTTGTTTGGCGTAGACGCTCGCGGAGATTGGTCCACTATTCGCGCTGTTGAACCAGTGCTGTTTGTTGATGGCCTCCAGTCTATTTTTGGCAGCTATACGAGCTCCAGGGCGAACCTGTACTCATTTGAACGTGTCGAAATCCTGAAGGGCCCTTCATCTGTACTTTACGGGCAGAGTTCTACAGGCGGTATTGTCAACTTAGTTTCCAAGCGCCCCAAAGAGGAATTTGGGGGTGAAGTAATGGTTCAGGCTGGTGATTACGACCGCATGGTAGTCGCGGGAGATGTTACTGGCTCTATCGACGGGTCTGGAGAGTGGCTCTACCGCGTGGTTGGTTACAATCGAGAGGCTGACGCTCAGGTTGACCACGTTGAAGATAACAGCACTTTATTGATGCCTTCCATTTCTTGGCGCCCTAGTGCTGATACTGAAATCACCTTTATGGCGAGCTATCAGGACGATGAATCTGGCACTACCGCAGCATTTTTGCCTTGGGGTGGCACCATTGTTGAAAACGTTAATGGTCAAATTCCTACTGACACTTTCCTGAGCGAGCCAGGTTGGGATAAGTACGATACAGAGCAGACTGGTTACAGTTTATGGTTAGATCACAGATTTAGCGATAACTGGGGAGTTAACGCAGGTCTTCGATACTCAGAAGGCACAGTGGACTACAACACCATGTACGCTGATTTCACAGCTGCGCTTCGTTTGCAAAGAGATATAAGCGAAGTATCGCGTACCGTTTATATGAAGGACGCCACCAGTGATTTCCTTATTTTTGACTTGAGACTTTCCGGGGAGATTTCTACTGGCCCGCTGGAACATCAGATTTCTTTCGGTTTGGACAGTCAGGATGCTCAAATTGATGAGAGTACTCTGAGAGAGAGAAGTTACGGCGGCACTATCAATATTTTTGATCCTGTCTATGGGTATGTACCTACGGGCCTAGAGGATCTGGCCAGAACTGAAACTATTACCGATTCTGAGCAGGTTGGATTTTATTTCCAAGATCAAATTTCATTCGGTAACTTTATTGTCAATACAGGAATTCGCAAAGATAACACCCGTAGTCAAGCGGACAGCAATGACCCTGATGCGGATGAAAGACCTCACAACGAGGATGCATTTACCAAGCGCTTTGGTCTGATGTACGCATTTGATAATGGCCTTTCACCTTATGTTAGTTACTCTGAGTCATTTGAGCCGGTAGTGTCTGACCCAGATGGCTTGGGACGTGAGTTTAAAGCTGTAGAGGGTGATCAGGTTGAAGCTGGTATTAAATTCCAGCCTGAAGGAACCAATATCCTGGTGACGGCGTCTCTTTATGAGATCAAGCAAAAGAATCGTCTGACTTATGGCGATTATGGGCTGTTCGAGCAAGTTGGTGAGGTTGAAATTGATGGTTTCGAGCTCGAGGCCAGTGGTAAGTTGGGCGATCTCACCCTCATTGCAAACTATAGCCAAATAGATACTGAGATTACTGAGAGCAGCAGTTCATTTGAGCTCGGTACTGAACTCGAAGGCGTGCCTGGAGAGCAGTTTTCTATTTGGGGAGACTATGACCTGGGCAACTGGATTCCGGGGCTTACTTTCGGTGTTGGGGCGCGTTACGTCGGAGATAGCTACACAGGTATAGATAAAGTACAGGCTCAATATACTGCGCTATATCCGGAATATGCTGCTTATTACGCGTCTGAGTTTGCATATTTCCCGACAGAGAACCCTTCGTATACTTTGTATGATGCAAGTATCGGGTACACCCTTGAAAGCTGGAAATTCCAACTCAATGCGAAAAACCTGACTGATGAAGAGCATACAACTGTGTGTCTGAGCCGAGGTGACTGCTTCTACGGTGAGCGTCGCTACGTAACTGCGGAAGCACGCTACACCTTCTAAGTTAGTGTAGGCAGGGAGTTTGTCCGCAGGGGGAGTCTGTGGGCAGGCTCCCTTTTTTACGTTTTAGCAATCAGACGGGAATTGAATCCCGCTGTGATGGTAATACCAATGTCTTTTTATATGATTGCCGGTGCCTCCAGTGCTTTTGCTTTAGCTGGTATTTTGCTCCTTTATTCCGCCTGGAGCCGTAGTGGGGCAGAGCCAGTACGCAGGTGGGGTGGTTGGGCTGCCATGGTGTTATCGGCCATTGGCTGGAGCTCAATTGTTGGAGTGGAATTCGGAATTAGTATTGCCACTCTGATTGTGATGCTGGGGGCCTTTGCTCTGCTGGCTCTAAAGGCAGACTGGCCCAAGGGTTCCAGGCCGATTGAAAAACAGCGCTCGGGGACACCCGAATCTCAAGCCCTGCTTCTATTGTGGTTGCGGGGCTTCATGCGTTTTATGGCAGCCTTTCTGTTGCCCACTGCTAGTGGCCTAATCGCCGGTCTGCTTTTCTTCGGTTTTACCGGGTTTTCTGAAGCTGCCCGATTAGTTGGTGGTGCCTTCATGTCAGTGACCATTTGGACCCTGGCGATGATTTGGTGCTGCGCTGATAAAAAACTATTACGCCCTTCGGCTGCCCTGTTGGCGTTCTCAGCGGTTAGCGGTTTGTTATTGGCATTTTCGCTTCCGGCTTCGGCAGCATAAATCAACGGACTTGAGCAGGAATTTAACGTGAAACTTTCCTTTAAACCGACCCCTGGCTTTGTCCGTAATATGACTGATGGGCATTCAGTTCTCGGTCTGGCGATATCCACCCTTTTATATATTGTTTGTGTCAGCGGAACACTGGCGGTTTTCTACAATGAGTTCGAACGCTGGGAGCAGGCCTCAGAGTTGGAAAACCTTAATGTTGAAGCCTCTGTGTACCGGACTGCGACAGAGAATGCTATCGCGCTGGCCAAGCAAGAAAAGGAAGATCTCGAGTCAATCAAATTCACCATCCCCAATCAGGATATGCCTAGATTGGTGGTTGAAGTTGGTGATATGGAGCGGTATGTCGCTGAAGATGGCTCCCTGCTTGGTAAAGTTGAACACGAATGGACCCACTTCCTAGCCTATTTGCATTTTGCGCTCAACCTCCCGGTTGGCTATGGAGTTATACTGGTTGGCCTAATCGGTGTGGTGATGTCAGCATTGATTGTCTCCGGTTTGTTGGCCCATCCAAAAATCATTAAAGATGCTTTTTCTTTTCGCCTTGCGGGCTCTAAGCGCTTGCAGCAAGTGGATTTACATAATCGGTTGGGTGTTTGGGCTTCACCTTTCCATCTTGCTATCGCTATTACGGGTGCTTTTATTGGGTTGTCCCAGGTAGCTGCTTTTGCAATTGCCGGCGTATTCTTTGATGGAGATACGGAAAAGGTCGAGCATATGCTCTATGCGGACCATCCAGTGATGGAGGAAAATGCTCCTGAAGTCGATTATCCAGACTACGCTGCGATCTTGGCAACGATGGATCGCATCGCACCGGAGGAGGAGCGCACCCGTATTGAGGTAGCATTCCCAGGGCGTGAGGGTCAGGTTGTTGAGGTGTGGACTCGGGTTCCTGAGCGGTTAGTCTGGGGTGAGCGATATCACTTTAATCCCGACGGCAGCCTGATTCAAAAAGAGGGCTGGTCTGAGGGCGATGGGGCCAAGCAGGTTTATCTTTCTACTTACCGCTTACACTTTGGCCACTTTTCAGGCTTTCCGGTGAAAATCGCCTACTTTCTGTTAGGGGTGGGAATGTGCCTGCTGGTGGTATCCGGTATTAATATCTGGTTCGTACGCAAGCGCCAACGTGGTAATCCTGCTG
The DNA here is from genome assembly GCF_052467325.1 of Microbulbifer maximicatervae (SeqCode). NCBI lineage: Bacteria > Pseudomonadati > Pseudomonadota > Gammaproteobacteria > Cellvibrionales > Microbulbiferaceae > Microbulbifer > Microbulbifer maximicatervae (SeqCode). Next base: position 2,002,533 of record NZ_CP174310.1, on the reverse strand, counting down.
TGCGCCTTGAGCGAGTCTGGACTGCCCAGGTATGGGGTATACCATTTGCTATAGCGCTGAGTGCGGTTACCTACCTTGCCTTTAAGCTCAATGCGGCACAGGTATTCTGGTTGGTGACTTTGCTGCTAAGTGTTGTGGCGGCGTTTGTAGGGACTGTGGCTAAGTGGTCCATGTTTCTGCGGATTGCAACCATTCTCGCTTGTGTTGGAGCTGTAGCGGTGCATGTTGCGCAATTTGGTGGGGACTCCTTTGTGCGGGCGTCCCTGGTAGCTAATGCTGTTTGGCTGCTAATTGCTGCAGGCATTGCAGCTTCATGCTTTTACAGCAAGGCTCGCCAGAGAGGGAGTGAGCCTGTGCCTGCCAGTGCCAGTCCTCTGGGTAGCAATTAATTTCCTGGGCTGCAGTAACCCTGCAGCCCCCTGGCGCCCCCTCAGTTATGTGCGGGGCGAAGCATCTCGATATGCGGGATACCATCCTCCTGATATGGCTCAGACACCTGCTCAAAGCCAAACTCTCCATAAAATCTATCCAAATGTTGTTGAGCTGAAATGCGAATACCAGTGTTGGGGTATTCTTCGCATGTGTGCATTACGGCTCGGCGAATCAGCTCCTTGCCCAGGCCTGTTCCGCGACTGGCTTCTGCGGTTAACACTCTTCCTATCGAAGGTTCCCGGTATTTAAGGCCTGGGAAAACAACTCTCAGGTAGGCCATAACCTGCGGGTTATTTTCGTCTCCCTCCCAGCAGATCAGGTGCCAGGAGTGTTGGTCTTTGCCATCGGCATCCTGATAGGGGCAATCTTGTTCTACCGTAAAAACTTCCTGCCTTACTCGCAAAACTTCGTAAAGTTGACTGAGCGTAAGCTCTTTAAAGCTGCACCATTGCCACTGCATAAAGGTGAATTCCAAATTATTGTCACTAATTTTGTATTGTGATTGGAGTTAAAAGGTATAGATTATTTATAAGATCGATTAATTTTAATTGGATGCCTGATTGCCGGCTCTATGAAAGAATCCATGCTTAAGGTAATGGATAACTTGCGAGATGACTTTTTTATCTTTCATCATAAACACATGGGTCACTGGCATTTGCAGATGATCATTCATGCCATCCAGTTTTGTGCTGGATACGGAGACTTTACCATCATCGGTTTCTGGGATAAGGCGGGATAGAATCAGGTTGATGCTGCGAGTACCGGCAATAATACCTACATCAAAATCTGCACTACCGAGCTTGTTGGGGACGCTCATCTCGCCGGTACCCAACTGCAGCCCAGCATCGCCAAACATAAACTTGAAACCGGGGAATGTTCCCAGTTTATCAACTACTTCGCTGCCTTTATTGGGTGGGCCCAACATGACAACGCGATTCAGGTTTTTGATTTCAGCTGAATGTAGATATTGCCTTACCAGAATGCCGCCCATGGAGTGAGTGACAAAATTGATTTCTTCCGCGTTACCGCACTCCTCGACAGCAGGCGCTATGGTCATGCTGGCCAAGGTTTCAATGGAGTGCTTGGTCGAAGGGTAATCAATATTGACCGTTTGGAAACCTTCGGCATCTATGGCCTTTGCCAGTTTCTCCATTGAGCTATCTGATTTGGCTAGTCCATGCAATAAAATCACACAAGCGGAGTGAGCACTTGCTGATAGCAGCGTAAATGCGGCGGCAATTATAAAAGTGAACTTTTTCATCGGTTTGAACTTCCTGTCGACTTCTCGTGCCTATTCGTGTGGCGTTGTTGTCGGAGCAATTAATTTGGATTGGGTTGAAGTTGGCAGTGTTGGCGGAGAATGTCCGCTGCCCGCTCCGGTTTATCGGGGGTGATCACGATAGTTTGTGTAGCCAGACGCAGTACGACAGATTTTTGCTGATCGGTAGCAAATGCACGATAGCGCCCCAATTTTTGGTTTTGAAACAGGCCTATATAGCCAAATAAGCCGGAGTTGCCAAAGATGCGGACTGATCCTTGCATGGCGGTTGAGTCGGGGAATGCTTCAGATAGCCCCTCCAAGGAGATGGTGGTTTTCCAGCCCGGGCGCAATATCAAGAGGTTGCCATTTTTGATGGCGTAACCACGGATGGCAAAGAAGGCGCTGAGAGCCAGTATTGCAGGCGGAAGTGCTATGGCAATGCTATAGAGGGTAGATGGAGCAGCTGGTGCTCTCGATGCCAGAAAGAGCGGCAGTCCCAGTAGGAGTAATGTGCATATGGCACTGATAATTTGGAGCTGGCGGCTCCACGGCGCTTTAAACGCAATTGTTGGCATACTTGGTTTAACTCAACGGATTACCTGAATGCCTCAATCATAGTGCTATTGGAATCTGCTTGGCAAAGGTAGAGATGGTTTGGTTTTAACGGTTGCTCGCTATGGAAGACTGTATTTTGATTAACGAGAATTCCCAGTCAGCCCTTGTGGTCGAAGGGGGTGCTATGCGGGGGATTTTCGCTGCAGGCGTATTGGATGCATTTTTGGAGGCGGGCTATCGGCCATTTGATTTTGCGATCGGTGTATCCGCAGGCTCCACCAACTTGATTGGTTATCTGGCGGGAAACCATGGGCGAAGTCGGCAAATACTAATGGACCATGCCCGGCGGGCGGACTTCATTGACTGGCGCCGCTATCTCCGAGGCGGTCATTTTTGTGATATTGGCTGGTTGTGGCATGCGTCATATCAGGATATTCCGCTCAGTGTCGATAGTTATGTTGAGAATGGAATACCGCTTTATGCCGTGACTACCAGTATCAACACGGGGGAGGCTAGATACCTGAAAGTAACTCCGGAAAACATGCACCAGGTTTTCCCGGCTTCTTGTGCCATTCCGGTTGCTTACCGGGGGTTTCCTGAAGTGGATGGGGAGCCTATGACCGATGGTGGCCTGGCTGATTCGATACCGATTATTCAGGCCTATCAGCAGGGGGCCAGAAATATAACCGTTATTCTTTCGCGCCCTCTGGGGTATCGGAAAATTAAGGGGCCTGCTCCAAAGTTTATCAAACAGTTTTTCCGTGATCATGCCCGGCTATTTGAGGCCGTGCTGGAGAGGGGGGAGAAATATAATCGGGCTCTGGAGTTTATCGAGGTGCCTCCAGAGGGGTGCCAGGTTTCGGTTATTGCGCCTCCAGACAATTTCCCGGTTAAGCGTTTTACCCAGGAAGCAGAGTTGCTCGAGGAAGGTTATGAGAGCGGCAGGACCCGGGGTTGGGAATTTCTTCGTGAGCTTCCCGGTCAGCGGGACTCTTTACCGTCAATTGAATAGTAGTGCCGGTATGAATGGGTTGATTGAGCTTAATCAGAATGTGAATGGTGAGGTAATCGACTGGTGGAAATACGTTTGCTCGGAGTGACAGATGCGCCCGCCATATCTGCATTTTATCTATCTAATGAAGAGCACCTGAAGCGCTGGGAGCCCATACGTGAGCCTGGTTTTCACAGTTCCGGGTCCTGGATTCGACGCATCAGCTCTGGAGGAATTTTAAAGTTTGCTGCATTAGAGTCCGGGTGTGATCAGTTACTGGGCGTTTGCTCCTTGACGAATATCATCCGAGGCCCATTTCAGGCCTGTAATATGGGATATGCAGTTGACCAGTCCCACGAGGGGCGGGGCTTAATGGGGAGCTTGTGTCGTCATGTCGTTGATTATGCTTTTGACACCTTAAATTTGAATAGAGTGATGGCCAACTACATGCCTGGTAACGATAGGTCGGCAGCCCTACTGGAGGCGTTGGGCTTCGTTGTCGAGGGTAGGGCGGCAAAATACCTGAAGATCAATGGATGTTGGGAGGATCATATCCTCACGGCGAAGCTAAACCCCAGATCCTTGGATATTTAATGATATTCGTTGAATGAGGCGCCAAATGGCATTTACTTCACTGTGTGTCTATAGGAGTCTTGGGTAGGACTGAGATATTGTTGCTAACCTATTGCGATTTCATGGACGACTTCGAATAACAGTTTTGCGGAAGGAGAAAGGGATGAATGGTAAGTGCCTATGCGGTGGGGTTGAGTTCCAGCTGGAAGAGCCAATTCCAAACCTTTACCAATGCCATTGCTCGCTCTGCCGCAAATTGAGTGGTTCCGCCTCGGATACTGCCATGTTTATTAGCCGGGATCAGTTTCGCTGGGTGCGGGGCTTAGACAGAATCTCTTCATTCCGGACTCCTACGGGCTATCGATCTGACTTTTGCGGTGGATGCGGAAGTACAGTTCCTCACTTAATGAGTAATACAACGCACTTCTGGGTGCCTGCTGGATTGCTGGAGGGGGATATCGATGGGAAGGTCGTGGCCCATCTTTGCACTGAATCCAAAGCATCCTGGGATGAAATTTCTGGTGAAGCGGAGTGCTTTAACGAAATGCCGGAGCTGGAGCGATTGATGCATCTATTGCATGGCGGCGAAGAAGCAGTGGATGGGGAATGGGAGGAGAGCCAGGCGGCTTCAGCTGAAGTTTAAAAAACCAAACTCTTTTCTAATTAGCGCATACAAAAAAGCCCCGCTCTTGCGAGCAGGGCTTTTTTGTATATGGCGGACCGGACGGGACTCGAACCCGCGACCTCCGGCGTGACAGGCCGGCATTCTAACCAACTGAACTACCGGTCCGCATTCCTGCTTCTCTTTGGTTGCTCTTGCCGGGCAAGAGTAAGAGAAGTGGTGGGTGGTACAGGGGTCGAACCTGTGACCTACGGCTTGTAAGGCCGTCGCTCTCCCAACTGAGCTAACCACCCCGTGTCAGGAGCTGCGTATCATAATGATTTTTTTACTTAGGTCAACAACTTAGGGAAGTTTTTCTAAAAAAGTTTGCGTCTGGCTTTAAGTGTGAGAAGTGGGTGTGTATTTGAAGAAATTGCTGCTCGTCTATTGGCAATATTTGGTAATAAAACAGGGTGCTACTTTCATTGCCCCGGTTTTCTATTAGTTTTGTTAGTCGGTCTGCACAGTTTGTGGTGGGGAGTGGGGAGGTGGTTGTGTATTGAAAAGTGGTTTTGAATTTTTCATATACAAAAAAGCCCCGCTCTTGCGAGCAGGGCTTTTTTGTATATGGCGGACCGGACGGGACTCGAACCCGCGACCTCCGGCGTGACAGGCCGGCATTCTAACCAACTGAACTACCGGTCCGCATTCCTGCTTCTCTTTGGTTGCTCTTGCCGGGCAAGAGTAAGAGAAGTGGTGGGTGGTACAGGGGTCGAACCTGTGACCTACGGCTTGTAAGGCCGTCGCTCTCCCAACTGAGCTAACCACCCCGTGTCAGGAGCTGCGTATCTTAATGATATTTTTTTTGCGGTCAACAATTTTGTTGGGAGATTTTTAAAAATTTTTTTAAGAATAAAAAACATCCAAAAATTGTTTAAAAATTAATTAATTAGAGGATTTTTTGAGGGTTCTTTAAGCTGTTTTTATCGATCAAAATCAGCTGCGTAGAAATTCAGAAAATAAAAATTCAGGCTAGAGAAAATTGTTGCAGAAAAATTTTGCCAGCACGGGGCTCGCACTATTTTTTTACGCTGAGATTTGGTTATTTTTTTGTGGCTCTTTCAAATTTCCAGCGTAAGCAACTGAAAATAAAATATGAGAAAAATGAAAAGATATGAGGCACAAACAAAAAAGCCCCGCTCTTGCGAGCAGGGCTTTTTTGTATATGGCGGACCGGACGGGACTCGAACCCGCGACCTCCGGCGTGACAGGCCGGCATTCTAACCAACTGAACTACCGGTCCGCATTCCTGCTTCTCTTGGTTGCTCTTGCCGGGCAAGAGTAAGAGAGGTGGTGGGTGGTACAGGGGTCGAACCTGTGACCTACGGCTTGTAAGGCCGTCGCTCTCCCAACTGAGCTAACCACCCCGTGTCAGGAGCTGCGTATCTTAATGATATTCTTCGTGGCGTCAACGCCTTTTTTGAATTTTTTTTTGTCTTTCAATGAGTTAACGCGCTTTTGTGTGAATTCGTGGGCGTGTCCGCCGGGGGGTGACACTGTTATAATCGCCCCAATTCCCGTTAGTTAGAGCGTGAGAAAAGCTGTGACACAGAAGACCTGGCTGGCCCAACTTGTACTGGTATTCGGTATTTTTTGCCTGTCCATCGCTGCACATGCGGTAGTTGAGACACAAAAATTGTCCTCTCCCGAGCTGGATGCAAGGTATCGCGTGCTTATTGAAGAGATGCGCTGCCCCAAATGTCAAAACCAGAACCTGGCAGACTCCGATGCGTCTATTTCCTCGGACTTGCGCCGTGAAATTCGCCGTTTGCTGGAGGAGGGATTTACGGACCAGGAAATCGTTGACTACATGGTGGCCCGCTATGGGGATTTTGTGCTCTACCGCCCACCTGTTCAGAAAAATACTTTGATCCTGTGGTTGGCTCCGGGAGTCTTTGCCGTTTTCGGGCTTCTGGCCTTGATTGTGATCGTGATGCGCTCAAAAAGTGGTACCGGGGCTCGCCAAGATGACGGCAGTGGGGAACTCACTGATGATGAGCGGCGTCGATTAAAGCAGTTGTTGGGAGAAGGAGCTGTAGATGAAGGTGATAGCGGGAAGGAAGGTAAATGATTGATATCTGGTTTGGTGTAGCCCTACTGCTACTGTTGGTAGCTTTTGTATTTCTGATTCCTGCTTTGAGAGCTGCAGGCAGACGTCGCAGCGGTAGTAGCAAGCGAGAGGCTATGGCAGCGCTCTACCGGGAGCGCAGTAAAGAACTTCGCGCTGCGGTGCAGAGCGGTGCGATGGATGAAAAGCAGTTTGCCCAGCTGGAGGCAGATCTCGCGCGGGAACTGCTGGCGGCTCAGCAGGAAAGTCAATCTGGTGAAGCCAGGCAGGGTGGCGGCCGATTGCTAATCGGGCTGGCGGTTTTGGTGCCTGCAATTGCAGCAGCTGCCTACGGGTTTTCCGACCGACCGTCCGAAGTAGCTTTGTATCGCGATATGGTGGCGAGCCAAGGTGGGCACACCTCTTCGGAGGAAGAGGCAAAAATCACCCGTCAGTTGCAGGAGCGGGCTAAAACTCATCCAGATGATCTTAGCAGTCGCTATATATTGGCGCAGCGGCTACTGGTGAGTGGCGATTTGGCTGGGGCGGTAGATTCCTATCGCTATGTTGTGGCTCGCGAGCCCCAGGCGGCCAATGTTAAAGCTGAGCTGGCGCAAGCGCTGTTTTTTGAAGGCGGTTCCAAGATTACCGATGAAATCCGCTCCTTGATTGAGCAGGTGTTACAGGTGCAGCCATCCAATGGTACTGTGCTGGGCTTGGCGGGTATTGCCGCTTTTGAAGATGGGGACTACCGCAAGGCTCGCCAGCATTGGCAGCTAGCACTTAGCCAGCTTCCCCCAGGATCTGCAGCAGCAGAGGCGCTTCAGGCTGGCGTTGCCAGGGCCGAGAGCGCTTTGGCAGGCAGCGGTGAGGCTGTAGCGGTGCAGGCAAAGGTAGAAACGAAAGAGAAAGGCCCGCAGATTCGAGTTCAGGTCAGTTTGGGGGAGGGGGTTGAAGCTCCAGAATCTACCCCGGTATTTATCTATGCACGCAGTGCTGCGAGCCCGATGCCTCTGGCTATTGTGCGCCTCACGGCTGGGCAGTTACCGGCAGAGGTTGTGCTGGATGAGTCCCGAGCAATGATGCCTGGAAGCTCCATCGCCACTGTCGACTCTGTACAGTTGGTGGCGCGACTGGCCATTAAGGGGGATGCGCGTCCGGCTCCAGGGGATTGGCAAGGAATGATTAGTGAATTACCTAAATCCCGCTGGAGTGAAACTCAGTCAATAGCCATCGATAGTCAGCTGTAACTGGCTGTGACTGTCGAAAATGAGGTCACAGTGTAAGCTGTGGCCTCATTTTTATTTGCGGCCGGATGGCATTCTTGCGTCTAATTGGCCTCAAGCTCACATTGCCCCGATATTGATGAGTTCTATTGGGGCAAGTTGGCATTTGGTAGCGATCGTCATGTTTGACTTGACCGCTGCTTGGTCGGATTGATAATCCCGACTGAACATTACTGTGAAGAATAGCGCTGAATGCTCTGGCGACACCAAGTAAGATTGAAGGTTTGGTGTCCCGCCCGGCAGAGAAAAATATCGAGTTTATAAATACATGCGTCTGAAGTGCATCAAGCTAGCGGGCTTCAAATCTTTTGTTGACCCTACCACTGTCTATTTTCCGACAAACCTCAACTCGGTGGTGGGTCCCAATGGCTGTGGTAAATCCAACACAATCGATGCGGTGCGCTGGGTAATGGGGGAATCTTCCGCAAAGAACCTGCGCGGCGATTCGATGACGGACGTTATCTTCAACGGCTCCAGTGGCCGCAAGCCCGTGGGGCAGGCCTCGATTGAGTTGGTATTTGATAACTCTGAGGGCAAGCTTTCTGGAGCCTATGCCTCTTTCTCGGAGATTTCCGTCAAGCGCAAGGTAACCCGGGAAGCACAGAACACCTATTACCTGAATGGCGAGAAGTGTCGCCGCCGCGATGTTACCGATCTCTTCTTGGGCACCGGCCTGGGTCCGCGCAGCTACGCCATTATTGAGCAGGGCATGATCTCCAAGCTGATCGAAGCCAAGCCCGAAGAGCTGCGTGTCTATATCGAAGAGGCCGCCGGTATCTCCAAATACAAGGAGCGCCGCCGGGATACTGAAAACCGGATGCGGCGGACCTCTGAAAACCTTGAGCGCCTCACGGATATTCGCGATGAACTGGATCGCCAGTTGTCCCGACTGGAGCGACAGTCCGCAGCAGCGGAAAAATACAGCCGATTTAAAGAGGAAGAGCGCAGCCACAAGGCTAACTTGCAAGCGCTTAAATACCGCGAACTGGATGACCAATCCAAGGCCAAGCAGCAGCAGATAGGTGAGCTTGAACTTACCGTTGAAGAGCTGGTTACCCGCCAGGTCACCTGTGACACAGGCATTGAGCAAAAGCGCGTGGGGTACCACGAGCTATCTGACAGCTTTAACGAAGTCCAGGGGCGCTTCTACGCCGTCGGTGGAGATATCGCCCGCTTGGAGCAGAGCATTGCCCACGCTCGTGAGCGCTCTACTCGCCTGCATTCCGATTTGGCGCAAACCGAACAGGAATATCGCGAGGCGGAGACCAACCTCGAAGTGGATCGCGAAAAAGCGGCCCAGTTTGAGGAGGAACTTGAGATTATCCTGCCGGACCTGGAGATGGTCTTGGCAGCAGAAGAGGAATCTGCTGCGGCGCTGCTCGAATCTGAAGAGCAGATGCGCAATTGGCAGAACGAGTGGGACCAGTTTAACCAGGGTGCCTCTGGCTCCCGTCAGAAAGCTGAAGTGCAACAATCCCGCATCCAGCACCTGGAAACTTCTGGCCAGCGGCTGCTGGAGCGGATCAATAAGCTATTGGCGGAGCAGTCCGGCCTCCAGGTCTCTGACGACGATGAAGAGACACTGCAGCTGAACGAGCAGATGGCCGAGCTGGAAATGCAGGCTGAAGAGCGCCGCGAGGAAGCGGCAGAGCGTCGCGAGTCTCTGGACAGTCTCCGTGTGCAGGAGCGGGAGCTGGCTACCGAACTCGATCAGTTACGCTTGCAGCTGCAAACCGGGCGAGGCCGTCAGGCGTCTCTGGAAGCCTTGCAGCAAGCTGCTTTAGGGCAAGGCAAGGCAGTTGAGAATTGGCTGCAGCAGCAAGCCCTGGCTGACAAGCCCCGGCTCGCCGACCAGATTAAAGCCCAGCCCGGCTGGGAAACCGCAGTTGAAACTATCCTCGGCCCCCAATTGCAGGCGGTATGTGTCGAACAGCTCGAGTCCGTGGCTGAAGGGTTGGCGGCACTGGAAAGCGGTCAAGCGGTTCTGATCGATAACAGTGCTGTAAATAGCAGTGCGAAGGGAGCGCTTCCTTCGCTGCAGGATATGGTTCAGGGGCCGTCCTCTCTCTCCGGCATCTTGGCGGGAATTTATACCGCAGAGGATTTGACTGAGGCGCTGTCCAGACGCGCGAGTTTGCAAGCTCATGAGTCTATTGTGACTCGCGATGGGCTCTGGCTCGGTCCCAACTGGTTGCGAGTGAATCGCGCCAGTGATGCAGAGGCCGGGGTCCTGGCGCGCAAGCAGGATCTTGAAACCCTGGGGCAGGAGTTGGCCCTATGTGAGGAGCAGATAGAGAGCATTGCCGAGCGACGCGAGTCCCTGCGCACGCAAACGGTCGATCTCGAGCGCTCCATCGAACAAGCTCGCAATGAGTCCGACCAGCTCGGGCGTCGCGAGGCAGAGCTGCGCAGCCAGTTGTCCGCCCGACGGGCGCGTGCGGAGCAGATGAATGAGCGCCGTATCCGAATTGAGCAGGAAATCGATGAGGTGCGTGAGCAGCAGGAGTTGGAAGGGGAGTCCCTGTCGGAAGCTCGTCTAATGCTGCAGGAAGCTGTCGAGGCGATGAGTGATGATACCGATCGTCGCGAAACGCTAATGGCACGCCGGGAGGAATTGCGCGAAGCTTTGGATGCCGTGCGCCAGCGTGCGCGGGAGGACAAGGATCGCGCCCATGAACTGGCTATGCGCGAGCAGTCAGTGCGCACCCAGATGGTGTCTCTCGAGCGCACTTTGCAGGTGATGAGCGAGCAGCTGGAAAGGTTGCGCAGTCGTCGTCAGCAATTGCAGGAGCAAATGGAGGAGACCCAGGACCCCTCCCAGGATTTTCAGGCTGAGTTGGAAGAAAAACTCGGCGAGCGTATTGAGGTGGAAACGGAACTCGCCGATGCGCGCAAAAAGCTGGAAGAGGTTGAGACCGGCCTGCGTGAGCAGGAACAGGAGCGCCACAAAGTGGAGGCGGCTCTTCAGGGGGTGCGCGCCCAGCTTGAGCAGGAGCGTCTCGCTGCGCAGACACTGGAAGTGCAGCGAAACGGATTGGTAGAGCAGCTGCGCGAGAGCGAGCACGATATCGATCAGCTGCTCGAGCAGTTACCTGGCGATCTGACGATTAAACAGGTACAGGAAGATTTGGAATTGGTAGCTGCGCGTATCTCGCGTCTCGGGCCGATTAACCTCGCCGCTATCGATGAGTACAAGCAGGAGTCTGAACGCAAGAACTACCTGGATCGCCAGCATGGGGATCTGATGGAAGCGCTTGAGACCCTGGAAAATGCAATTAAGAAAATCGACAAGGAAACGAGAACCCGCTTCAAGGAAACTTTTGATCAGGTAAATGCGGGCCTGCAGGAACTCTTCCCGAAAGTTTTCGGTGGTGGTAATGCCTATCTGGAACTTACCGGTGAAGATCTGCTCGATACTGGTATCGCGATCATGGCCCGCCCGCCGGGCAAGCGCAACAGCACAATCCATCTGCTCTCGGGTGGAGAAAAAGCGCTGACGGCGATCGCATTGGTATTCTCGATTTTCCGTCTGAATCCAGCACCTTTCTGTATGTTGGATGAGGTGGATGCTCCCCTTGACGATGCTAACGTTGGTCGTTACGCACGAATGGTTAAAGAAATGTCAGAACACGTTCAGTTCATCTATATTACCCACAACAAGATCGCAATGGAGATGGCGGATCAGTTGCTGGGGGTTACCATGCACGAGCCGGGTGTATCCCGACTGGTGTCGGTGAATGTGGAAGAAGCAGCCGAGCTGGCTTCTGCATAAGGGCGTAAAGGGAGAGGCGCTAAAAAATGGATAACTGGCTGGTTACAATCCTGGTTGTCGTTCTGCTGGTCGTTGTGGTCGATGGCATACGCCGGGCGATCTTGCGACAGCGCGCGGCAGTTAAGGTCTCCCGCAATCTGTCGCGGGCCATGCAATCTGAAGTAAAAAATGAAGCTGACCCGGTCTCAGAGAAGGCTGAAGAAGAGCCCCCGGTCCGCAAACCCCTGGAGACGCGAGAGCCCAAGCCCGCAAACAGCGAATTGCCCGGGCAGGCTCGCGTTGTTCAGCGCCGTCCGCTAGAGGATGCGCTACATGTGAATCGCCAGGTACAGGAGAGCTTTATTTCCTCGCGCAAACCGCTCGCTGGCAGCAATCCCCAGAGGAGCCCGGAAGAGCAGGGTATCCTCGATTTGGAAGAGCAAGTCCCCACCCTGATGGAGTCGGTCGGTGAAGAGCAACGCTATGAGCCTGCATTAGATGAGACTGAAAGCCTAAATGCGATGGATAGCGCTCACAGTCCTGAGCATGAAGCGGTGCATGAGGATTCTCAAGCCGAGCGATCTTCTCAGTCTCCAAGCTCTGGCAGTGTTGGTGAAGGTGCTCCCACCCGTGAGGTGCTGGTGATTAATGTAATGGCGCCAGAAGGGGATTACTTCGAGGGTAATGACTTACTTCGGGTAATGGTTGCCTGTGGCATGCGCTTTGGTGAAATGAATATTTTTCACTACCATGAGCACGGCGGTGCTGATGGGGCCATTATCTTTAGTCTCGCCAATATTGTTGTGCCCGGCGTTTTCGACCTGGCCCAGATGGAAGAATTTGCCACGCCGGGTGTTAGCCTGTTCCTGACACTACCTGTGGAAGGCGAGGCGATTAAAGCTTTCGATCAACTGCTTTCCACCTCATACAAAATTGCTGAGCTGCTCGGTGGCGAATTGAAGGATGAGAATCGCAGTGTATTTACCGCGCAAACGGCGGAGCATTATCGTCAGCGGGTTGTGGAGTACCAGCGCCGAAGGACTTTAGCGATGGCGCAAAGCTAGCGCGCAATCTCTACATAATTGTTGCCATTTTTAATGCGGCCCGGGATGCCGGCTGATTTTCATTTTGGAAATTAGCCGTAAGCTCGGGCCGTATTTGCATGTAAAATCGAAATAATTTTCTAACTATTATTTTTATTCACTCGAATTGCCGATGACTCATCAAACTATTTCCCCTCAAGTGCGCGAACGTGTTCAGGAATTACATGAAATCCTCCAGCGTGCGAATCACCAATACTATGTGCTTGATGATCCCGAGTTGCCGGATATTGAGTACGACCGGCGCCTGCGCGAGTTGCAGGACTTGGAAAGTGAATATCCTCAGCTGCTAACTCCGGATTCTCCCACCCAGCGGGTCGGCGCAGAGCCGCTTTCCTCTTTTCAGGAAGTTCGCCATGAGGTGGCGATGTTGTCTTTGGATAACGCCTTTAATGATGAAGAGTTGCTGGAGTTTGACCGCCGGGTGTGTGAGCGCCTCAACAGTAAAGGGCCGGTGGAATACGCCTGTGAACCCAAGTTAGACGGTATCGCTATCAGCCTTTTATATCGCGACGGCGTACTTGAGCGAGCGGCAACGCGAGGGGATGGCACGACGGGTGAGGATATCACCCAGAATGTACGCACCGTGGGATCTGTACCTCTGCGTTTGCGTCAAGCAGATGGTATTGAAAAGTATCCGGGTGTATTGGAGGTGCGCGGTGAAATCTATATGCCGAAAGCGGGCTTTGCCGAATTGAATTGCAAAGCGGCTGCGGCGGGTGAGAAGCTTTTCGTAAATCCTCGAAATGCCGCTGCCGGTAGTTTGCGTCAATTGGACTCCCGCATAACAGCGCAGAGACCGCTGGAATTGTGTGTTTATGGCACTGGCCTTGTAGAGGACGGTGAGCTGCCGGAAAAGCACGTTGAGACTTTGCAGTTGCTGGGGCATTGGGGCTTCCGTACAAATCGGGAGATGCGCGTCGCTAAAGATATTCAGGGCTGCATCGATTACTACCGGGAAATCGGCGAGAAGCGCGAGGACCTCGCTTATGATATCGACGGTATTGTTTTTAAGGTCAACAGTATTCCCCTGCAGCGCCGTCTCGGTTTTGTTGCCCGCGCACCCCGTTGGGCCATGGCCTATAAGTTTCCCGCTCAGGAGGAAATGACTGAATTGTTGGATGTTGAGTTCCAGGTAGGGCGCACCGGTGCGGTCACCCCGGTTGCTCGCCTACAACCGGTGTTTGTCGGCGGGGTTACCGTTTCCAATGCAACTCTGCACAATCGAGATGAGATCGAGCGCCTCGGCGTACAGGTGGGTGATACCGTCATTATTCGCCGTGCCGGAGATGTTATCCCGCAGGTGGTTTCTGTAGTGGAGAGCAAGCGCAAGCCGGGTGGTCACGCTATTGAATTCCCCACGCATTGCCCGGTATGCGGTTCGCCGGTGGAATCCACGCCCGGTGAGGCGGTGGTCCGCTGTAGCGGTGGCTTGATTTGTAGTGCCCAGCGCAAGCAGGCCATCAAGCATTTCGCTTCGCGTAAAGCGATGGACATTGATGGTCTGGGAGACAAGTTGGTAGAGCAGCTGGTAGATGAGGACTTGTTACACTCGGTGTCCGGGCTCTACCACCTCACTTTGGAGCAGGTGGCGGGACTTGAGCGAATGGGGCAAAAGTCTGCCCAGAACCTCCTTGATGCACTGGAGCGCAGTAAAGAGACCACGCTGCCTAAATTCCTCTATGCCCTGGGTATCCGGGAAGTGGGTGAGGCTACAGCGCGTAATTTGGCGCGGCACTTTGGTGAATTGAATCCGCTAATGTCGGCAGATGTCGAGGCTTTGCAGGAAGTTGAAGATGTGGGCCCAGTGGTCGCTCATTTTGTTGCTGAGTTTTTTCAGCAGCCTCATGCCCAAGAAGAGGTGGAGGCACTGCAGCAGGCGGGTGTGCATTGGCAAGCGGAAGAGAGTGACGAGCAGGATCAGCCCCTGGCAGGGGAAACCTGGGTGCTTACCGGCAAACTGGAAACCCTGTCCCGCAGTGAAGCAAAAGACTACTTACAGAGGCTGGGTGCGAAAGTTGCAGGAAGTGTTTCCGCCAAGACCGGCACTCTGGTTGCCGGGCCAGGCGCCGGCTCAAAATTGACCAAAGCACAGGAACTGGGTATCACGGTTATGGATGAAGAGGCTCTTCTGGATATGCTGCGCGAAAGGGGCTATGAGATTTAGTCCTGGTATTTTAGGCGGGGCACCATTAGTAACTGAATAGCCGAACTTTTGAGCACTTTGCAGGTTCGTGTTTTGTTTTGTGGCTTTCTGGTCGCTTCGCCGTTAAAGTTGATGCCTTAGATCTGTTTTGCCCTGGGTACCTGATGTCCAGTGGCACTGTGGTAAGGAATGGAATTAATGCTTCAGGGCGATCAGGAATCCATCGTTTACGGTTGTATCAAAGACAGCAATAGCCTCGCTGGCGGCAGCGATCGGCGCAGGGTGAACCGCAATGCTGTGCTCGCTCTGCCCAGTGCTGATGAATGGCCATTCCTGTGCCGGGATATGTTTGCTATTCCCACCATTAAGGTGAAGCAATCCCAGTACCAAACCGATGTAATCCACTTTGGCGCTTCCTATCGGGCGGTAGAATACGAGTGGGATTTGTGGATACAGAAGTTTGAAGAGTTGTTGAAGAGTATGTATTGGGTTTCGGCAACTGTGCATTTGGAAACTGAGCTTTCCGGCGTTCACTCTTTCAGCTGGGAATCCGCTGGCCTTTATCACGAGCCGGGCAGCGGCGATATGCAGGTTCGCTGCGAGTGGACCCAAGAGGGGCGGGTGAGTATCTGATTTTTCTGGCCCGGTTGGTCCGGGCTCTCTCTTGCGTAATTGCCGCAAAGCAGATTTAAATAAGTAGCGCTGTCACAAATCCTATCTCTCTTTTTCTTTCCGCAACTATATTCCCTGATAGTCTCTGGAACTGAAACTTTGGTCTGTTAAAGTGTCAATGCCGAACGGTACCAAGGTGCCGCGGCCGAGAAGCTGTAAAGCCAGATTATAAGAATTGGCGCGATCTGGGCGCCCTATCAGGAAGGAATACACATGATTAAATCCAGTTCTCTGCTGTTTGCCAGCGCACTGATGTTGTCGCCGCTGTTACATGCGTCTGAGCACGAAAGCAAAATGGATATGAGCAGTAAGGCCCCAGCAGATGCCAAGGTCTATATTATCTCGCCGAAAGATGGAGAGAAGGTGCCCCAGACATTTACGGTGAAGTTTGGTTTGTCTGGTATGGGGGTGGCACCGGCGGGTACCAATCAAGAGAATACCGGCCACCATCATCTGCTGATTGATGTGGATGATATGCCGGATATGAGCAAGCCTTTGCCGGCGAGTAAGAACATCATTCACTTTGGTGGCGGGCAAACCGAGACTCAAGTTACCTTGCCACCCGGCAAACATACGCTACAACTGGTTCTGGGCAACTATATGCATGTGCCACATAAAGAGCCTGTGATGTCCAAGAAAATTACCGTCGTGGTCGAGTAGGGCTGCAGCGGCTAAATAACCTTCTGTCGATGCATTAAACGCATCTGGGGAGAGTGAAATGGGTGGCGAATTCCGCACTGAAAAGGACAGCCTGGGCGAAGTTCAGGTGCCGACTGAGGCGATGTATGGTGCGCAAACCCAGCGCGCAGTGGAGAATTTTCCTGTCAGTGGTCACGGCTTGCCGGCAGAGTTTATCCGCGCCATTGTGCTGATAAAGAAATCTGCTGCGGAGGCCAACCGGGACTTGGGGTTGCTGGATAAAGCCCAGGCTGAGGCCATTATCAATGCTTGCGACAGTCTCGGTGATGAGGAGTATGCCACTCATTTCCCCGTCGATATTTACCAGACAGGTTCTGGTACCAGCTCAAATATGAATGTTAATGAGGTGCTCGCCCACCTTGCAGAAAAGCACAGTGATCAAACCATCAGCCCCAATGATCACGTGAATATGAGTCAGAGCAGTAATGACGTGGTTCCTACCGCAATACATGTGTCCGCCCTGCTCGCAGTGCGCGATACCCTGCTGCCTGCGTTGCGCCATTTGCACACTGGCTTGTGCGACAAGTCCACGGAACTTGAAAGTATTGTAAAAACTGGCCGCACCCATCTGATGGATGCAGTGCCTATGACAATGGCGCAGGAAGTTGGAGGTTGGGCTGCACAAATAGAGGCGTGCCGGGAGAGAATTCGCGCGGTAATGCCTCGGCTTGCCCAGCTGGCTCAAGGCGGTACGGCGATTGGCACCGGGCTCAATGCTCACCCGGATTTTGCCGAGCTGTTCGCGCAAAAAATCAGCGCCCACACATCTCATCAGTTTCGCCCGGCAGAGAACTTTTTTACCGCAATTTCCAGTCAGGATACGTCGGTGGAGTTGTCCGGGCAGCTCAAGGTGTTGGCAGTTTCCCTGATGAAAATTGCCAACGACTTGCGCTGGATGAACAGTGGTCCCCTTGCTGGTCTCTCCGAAATCGCCCTGGAGGCCTTGCAGCCAGGGAGCAGCATTATGCCGGGCAAAGTGAACCCGGTTATTGCTGAATCAGTTACTATGGTTTGTGCCCGGGTGATGGGTAATGACACCACAGTGACCGTGGCGGGACAGAGCGGCAATTTTCAATTGAATGTTATGTTGCCTTTAGTAGGCAGTACGTTGCTGGAAAGTATTAACCTACTCGCCAATGCATCGACCCTACTGGCTGATCGAGCCGTTGCCAGTTTCGCGGTGAATAGGGCGCATATTGAGGGAACCCTGGGCCGCAACCCCATTTTAGTGACCTCCCTTAACCCAGTGATTGGTTACTTGAAAGCGGCGGAGATTGCCAAGGCCGCCTATGCCAGCTGTAGGCCAGTGCTGGATGTTGCTGTTGAAATGACGGACCTGGATAGAGAAACGCTTGAGGAATTGTTAGATCCCGCCCATTTGGCCAAGGGTGGGCTGATTAGCTAGGGGCAAAAAAGGCGATTCCCAACAGTATTAACGATATAATGGCGGTCAGGCACATAAGCCAGTGCAAAAGCCTTAACAGCGTGGCTCGATCCTCTGGTTCCAGCATTCTTCTGCTCATTGGTGCCTCCTGCGGCGTTGACAGGAACCGGCCAATCCCTCACGATTCGACGCCGCGTCGGTACTGGGTGCCGACAATACAATGGTAGCGTCACAAAATGTGGCAGTCTCACCTGTTTTGAAAATCAATGTATCCAGATCGTCATGGCTAAAAGAAGTCGCCGCTCCTTTATTACCAGTGTCCTCGCCTGTGTCGCCTTTGTAGTGGCGGCAGTCTACAGTTGGGACCTGCCCGTTAAGGATGTTGTCACCTATTTCATTCTTCTGTTGGTGATACTGCTTGTCATCATTGCTCTGGCGTTTGGGTGCGGGGCTTTATTGAATTGGTTGCGCAGGCGTAAATAATAGATGGCGTCAACGGAAGAGGATATTCGCATCCCTATCGCGTACCTCGAGCGACTGCTCGAAGAGGCGACCAAACACGGGTGTGATCGCAAGGAGCTTTTGGCTTCTGTCGATATCGATGAGTCTGAATTGCAGGGCGTATCCGCATTTTCAGCAGTGAAGTACGGCCGCTTATACCAGCGCGTGATGTGGCTGGCGCAAAATGAGTGGTTTGGCATGCTGAGTGGTGGAAGGGTCCGTTCCGGGTCTTTTCGCTTGTTGTGTCTGGCGGTTGTGAACTGTGCAACCCTCCGCCAGGCGATTACGCTCTGTGCCGAATTTATGGAAATCTGCCGAGGTTTTAAGGTGAAGCCGGTACTCGGAGAAGGTGGCCATGGGCGCGAGCGGGTTGAAATTTGCGGGATCAGTTCGCTGGGCAAAGGCGAATTTGAGCAGCTGCTGAATAACACAAGCCCCAGTGTGGTGCGTACAACTCTAGCGGTTTGGCACAGGTTTTATTGCTGGCTGGCAGGGCGGGAGATTCCGCTGGCCAGGCTGCACTTTTCATTTGCTTGCCCGGAAGAGTTTCGCAGTCTCGCACAGAGTGAGGCCAATGAGTTGTTATTTGAGCAGCCGTTTAATGCGCTCGAATACGATACCCGCTACCTGGAATACCCTGTGGTGCAAAGCCCGCAGATGGTCGAGGACTTTATTCGCACCGCTCCTTACCACCTGGTAATTAGCGACGGCAGTGCCAATAGTATCAAGACCAAAGTGAAAACCATTTTGAACCGGGACGTGAGTGAGTCCATGCCTGCCGCAGAGGCGGTGGCGGAGAGGCTCAATATGTCGGTCACCACGTTGCGTCGTCGCCTGCAACAGGAGGGCACCTCCTACCAGAAGCTGAAAGACGAATGTCGGATGGAAGCGGCTTTCCACTACCTGAGCTGCCCGGATCTTTCCAATGGGCAGATCGCAGAGATGCTTGGGTTCGATGAATCCAGTGCTTTCTTCCGCGCCTTCAAAAAGTGGACGGGAATTACGCCAGGCGAGTATCGCCGGGGTGGTCGCGCCGCAGCTGGCCTGGATATTTGACTGGGCCAGTCACCTTTTTTCATCCTCTCGCCTCGATTTGTCACCGCTTTGGACGGGTTTGGCCATAGAGGGGGCTGCTCGCTTACTACTATGATGAACCAATCTTAGAAATTAGTCATAAATATGACTGGATGGTTTTACCTCCGGTCCCAAACATAAGCGAATTGAGGTTATCAGGATGACCGATATCAAAATGCCACTGCGTGATTTGCGTTTCGTAATGCGCGAGATGCTGGACTCAGAAAAGCATTATGAGTCACTTGGATATGAGGAGGCTACTCCTGATGTCGTGGATGCCATCCTGGAAGAGGGTGCAAAGTTTTGTGAAAACGTTATTGCACCACTGAACCAAATTGGCGACCAGCAAGGTTGCACCTGGAAAGACGGTGAAGTTACTACCCCGGAAGGCTTTAAAGAAGCCTACCAGCAGTTTGTAGAGGGTGGCTGGGCTGCGCTGCCTCACGATCCTGAGTACGGTGGCCAGGGCCTGCCGCCCTCGCTCGGTACTATCATGAGCGAGATGGTTGGCACCGCCAACTGGTCCTGGGGCATGTACCCCGGCTTGTCCCACGGTGCCATGAACACCCTGGAAGAGCACGGTACTGAAGAGCAGAAGCAGGTTTACCTGACCAAGCTGGTTGAAGGTAGCTGGACCGGCACTATGTGTCTGACCGAGCCTCACTGCGGTACCGATCTGGGTATTCTGCGCACCAAGGCCGAGCCGAATGAAGATGGCTCCTACGCGATTACCGGCACTAAGATCTTTATCTCCGCCGGTGAGCACGATATGACTGACAACATTGTTCATATCGTACTCGCCCGCCTGCCAGACGCACCTGCTGGCACCAAGGGTATCTCCCTGTTTATCGTACCCAAGTTCCTGCCGAACGCTGATGGCTCTGCCGGTGAGCGCAACGGTGTGGTATGTGGTTCCCTCGAGCACAAAATGGGTATTCACGGCAACGCCACTGCAGTGCTGAACTTTGACGGTGCTAAAGGCTTCCTGATCGGCGAGCAGAATAAAGGCCTGAGCTACATGTTCACCTTTATGAACACTGCGCGCCTGGGCACCGCTCTGCAAGGCCTGGCTCACTCCGAGATCGGTTTCCAGAAGTCCCTGGCTTACGCAAAAGATCGCCTGCAAATGCGTTCTCTGTCGGGCGTGAAAAACCCGGAAGGCCCGGCTGACCCGATTATTGTTCACCCTGACGTGCGCCGCATGCTGATGACCCAGAAAGCCTTCTCCGAAGGTGGTCGTATGCTGGTTGTTAAGTGTGCACAGCTGGTTGATATCACTCACAAAGGCGATGCTGACGCGAAGAAAGCCGCTGACGATATGCTGGCGTTCCTGACGCCGATCGCGAAAGCGTTTTTGACTGAAGCCGGTTTTGAATCTGCCAACCTGGGTATGCAGTGCTTTGGTGGCCACGGTTATATTGCCGAGTGGGGCGTGGAGCAAAACGTACGTGATGCGCGTATCTCCACTATCTATGAAGGCACCACTGGTATTCAGGCTCTGGATCTGTTGGGCCGTAAGGTTCTGATGACCCAGGGCGAATTGCTGCGCGGTTTCACCAAGCAGGTTCACAAATTCTGCCAGGCGGAAATTGATAACGAAGCACTGGCGCCATTCGTTGCTAAGTTGCAAGAGCTGAACAAACAGTGGGGCGACCTGACCTTGCACGTTGGCGGCAAAGCTATGGAAAACCCAGACGAAGTAGGTGCTGCTTCCGTAGATTACCTGATGTTCTCCGGCTACACCGTACTGGCCTTCCTGTGGGCACAGGCGGCTAAAGTTGCCAATGAAAAACTGGCAGCGGGCACTGGAGAAGAAGATTTCTACAAGGCGAAAATTACTACCGCGCGTTTCTTCTTCGAGCGTATCCTTCCTCGCACTTCCAGCCACGCAACGTCCATGTTGAGTGGAGCAGGCAACTTGATGGAATTGGATGCCGAGCATTTTGCATTCTGATCCCGCTCTGAAATTAAAACCGCCGGCAAATGCCGGCGGTTTTTTTGTGAGTAATAAAGCGGCTTAAACGGAGAATTTCCGATGCAATTGCCGGATTCGGTTCAAGAGCGCCTGTGTCACTTAGCTTGTTCGTACCCGCTGGCTCGGGTACAGTTCCGGCTGCCAGATGCCTGTGACTTCTATGTTTATGTCACCGAAGTATCTAAAAATTACAAAGTGATTTCCGAATTTGGTCAGACTGATAATCCAGAACTAACATTGGAAATGGAAAACAGCACTCTCAGTGCTATATTGGACGGTCAATTAAATGGGCGTCACGCCTTCCTTTTGGGGGATGTTCAATATTCTGGAAATCGCGAGTTGGCCGCAGCATTGGCAGGTTTATTTCCTGCGAATAGTGAAGAGGGAGATCGGTAAAGAGAGGTTTTAAACCTTCTTTTTCACCATCTCAAAGATACTACAAACAATAAATAAATTCTCGCTCGCCCAGAGATATGGCAGCTTTCGCCTATGGAGACGGAAGGTGTGGGCAAGCGACGACAACAATCAGGAATGGGAGAAGAGAGTTGGACATTGATCGCAGCATACTTGATGTCTTTAAAGGCGCTTGCGCCAAATTCGGTGACCGGCCGGCTTTCACATGCCTGGGGCGTACACTTTCAATCAATGATATTGACACGCTAAGTGGAAAATTCGCCTCTTATTTACAAAATCATACCGACTTGAAGCCCGGTGATCGCATCGCTGTCCAGCTGCCCAACGTGCTGCAGTACCCAGTAGTTGTTTTTGGTGCACTGCGCGCAGGTCTGGTTGTAGTAAATACCAATCCGCTGTACACGCAGCGCGAGCTTAAGCATCAGCTGAATGATTCAGGGGCCAAGGCTCTGGTCGTACTGGCGAATATTGCCGATACCGCTGCTGCGGTGGTTGCTGAAACCGATGTAAAACAAGTTATTGTTACTGAGATTGCGGATCTGCACAGTCCGCTGAAGCGTACCTTGATCAACAGTGTGGCAAAGTACGTTAAGAAAATGGTGCCCGAATTTTCGTTTGCCAATGAAGTTAGCTTCCGCGATGCCATGGCAAAAGGCGCTGAGCGTCCTCATAAGGATGTTGAGCGCACCAAAGAAGATATTGCGGTTCTGCAGTATACCGGCGGTACTACCGGGGTTGCCAAAGGGGCAATGCTAACAAATGGCAATCTGGTTGCGAATATGGAGCAGGTTCGTATCGCATTTGCCAGTGGTATGAAAGAAGGTGAGGAGTTCTATATTGCACCTTTGCCTCTTTACCATATCTACGCATTTACCATCCACTGCATGTGCCTATTCTCCACGGGCAACCACTCGTTGTTAGTGCCCAACCCGAGGGATATTCCGGGTTTTGTGAAGATGCTGAAAGGCCTGCGTTTCACCGGATTTGTTGGGCTCAATACCCTGTTCAATGGCCTGATGCGCAACAAGGATTTTGCTGAACTGGACTTCAGCAAATTGCACTCAACAGCTTCTGGTGGCATGGCATTAACTCGCGATACGGCTAAGCGCTGGGAGGAAATGACCGGCTGTATGATCATGGAAGGTTACGGTATGACTGAAACCTCCCCGGTTGTTTCATTTAACCCTACTGATGGTGTTCAGCTGGGCACAGTGGGTGTTCCTGTTCCCGGTACTGAGGTCAAGGTTGTCGATGAGAATGGCAATGACCTGCCAAACAACTCTCCTGGCGAGCTGTGCGTGCGCGGACCTCAGGTGATGAAAGGCTACTGGCAGCGTCCGGAAGCGACAGCGGATACCATCGACAGTGAGGGTTGGTTGAATACCGGCGATATGGCTGTTATTCAGGATGATGGTTACATCAAAATCGTAGATCGCAAGAAGGACATGATTATTGTGTCCGGTTTCAATGTATATCCCAATGAAATTGAAGACGTGATCAGCGCGCATCCGAAGGTCACTGAAGCTGCCGCTATCGGTATCCCGGATGAGAAAAGTGGTGAGCAGGTGAAGCTCTTCCTGGTGAAGGCTGATCCATCTTTGACTGAAGATGAAGTTGTCGCCTACTGCCGTGAGCATATGACGGCTTACAAAGTGCCGAAGCATGTGGAGTTCCGTGAGGACTTACCCAAAACTAATGTGGGTAAAATCTTACGCCGCGAACTTCGCGATGAAGAGTTGAAAAAGCTTGAGGCTACTAGCGCTGCTTAAGTCGCTATTTAGCTAAAGAGCTCATTCGCATAAAAGGCCCTGCTGGAGACAGTGGGGCTTTTTTATTGGTTTTGATTCAGGGAGAGGCACCTGCAGCTAATGCAGGGTTGATGTTTGGGGTGGGAAGTTTGGTGGCACCGAGGAGATGCCACCAAGGAAAAGCGGGATATTTATCCTGCTTGGTTATTTGCGGCTTTCGGCACTGGCGTCGCGAATAGCGCGGAACTCATTGCCTTCATACCAGTTGGGCCAGTCGCGGCTGTTCGCCAGCTTCAGGCCCAATTGCAGGCCCAGTTGCAGATTCATAGCGGCGCCTTTCAGGTTCCAGTTGGGGTCGTACTCATCTCCCGGCTTGTGGTAGTGCTGGCTGAGATATTCCTTGTCCTTGGATTGTGCCCACTCCCGGCCGTGCTCATGGTTTTCGCTACCGGAATCAAAATACAGCATTGGCACGCCTTCTTTTGCCAGGCTGAAATGATCTGAGCGATAGAAGTAGCCGCGTTCCGGGTGCTCTTCAGCAGCCAGATAGCGGCCCTGCTTTTTGGCGGCTGCTTCTAAGAGATTTTCCAGCTCGCTGCTGCCGAAGCCTACGACGGTGATGTCTTTGGTGGGGCCCAAGACATTCATAGCGTCGAAGTTAAAGCCGGCAACCGTCTTTTCCAGAGGATCAACAGGGTTAGCGGCATAGTATTTGGAGCCGAGTAAACCGGACTCTTCAGCAGTTACTGCGACGAATACCAGGGAGCGATCAGCTTGAACCTCTTTTACTGCTTGGGCTGCAAGAGCAAGTAGTCCAGCGGTACCGGTGGCATTGTCCACTGCGCCATTGAAGATATGGTCTTCGCCAGAAGCGTTTTTGTTGACCCCTAAGTGGTCCCAATGGGCAGTGTAAACAATGGTTTCATCTGCATACTTTTTGCCGGGTAACTTAGCAATAACATTGCGAGAGTTGGACTTCTCAAGGCTGTTGCTGAGTTCGATGCTGGCTTTGAGTTCCAGTGACTTAGGCTTGAATCCCGGTGCTTTTGCAGCTGCCATTTCTTCGGTCAAGTCGAGACCTGCTGCCTGGAACAGATCCTTCGCTGCCTGGTTGGTGATCCAGGCCTCAATCGCCACGCGATCGATATTCTTGTTTTCTGCTTCAAGGCTTACCTGGGCGCCAGACCAGGAGCCGCTCACTACTTCCCAGGGGTAACCGGCAGCGCCATTCTCATGGACAATAATGGCCCCTGCGGCGCCCTGACGGGCAGCTTCTTCAAACTTGTAGCTCCAGCGACCGTAGTAGGTCATGGCATTGCCATTAAATAGAGCCTCATCTTGGGTGGCATAGCCGGGGTCATTCACCAGAATGACTGCGGTTTTGCCTTCCATATCCAGACCTGCGTAGTCATTCCAGTTGTTTTCTGGAGCTACGATGCCGTAACCGACAAAAACCAATTCGCTTTCATTGAGGCTGGATGCGCTGGTTTGGCGCTGGGTAAACGCGACCATGTCGTCAATAGGTTTTAGAACCTGGCCTACACCCTCGCCCTGAATAGTAAGGGGAGTGGATTGAATATCCATCTCTACAATGGGGACTTCCTGGAACCAGCTGGGGTTACCGTCGGAATCTACGGCACCAGGGGTAAGTCCGAGCGCCTTAAATTGCTCTGCCAGATAGTTTACCGTCAGCTCCTCACCTTTACTGGCGGGAGCGCGGCCTTCGAATTCATCGGAGGCCAATACGGCGACATGCTTGTGCAGGTCGGCAGCGACAGTATCAATTTGAGCCTTCTCAGCGGCTTCTAGATTGAGCTTTTCAGTGCTGTGCTCGATATGTTCTTTATGGGAGTGCGCTTGTGAGCTGACTTCTTCGTTGCCCTTGCTACAACCGCTGATAACACCGCTGATGGCTATAGCCAAGCCAAGGCGGCGCCAGGTGGTAGGAATTCGCATAATTTTGTCCTGACAGTCTTGTTAGGAGGCAGATTATGCCTGATCTTGTCTTAACTAACGACATATCAGCGATCAGTGGAGAGTAGAGTGTGGCTGGGCCCAGAGCTATATTCCCGTTTTGGTAATTTAGTTGAATATGGTGACAGGGTTTGTGCTTGAGAGGTTTCAATAAAACTCGCCTTGGATAGGAGGCTCGGGCTTAGCCTCCTATCCAGCCTAAACCCTCAAGTCGAGATTTTTGAGGTTAATTGTGCTGCCACTGGCCCTCAGTTATCTGGTCCTGATAGTTAATCCACACCTTGTCATAGCCAGTGGTTTCCTTGGCATTTTTAAGGGCTTGGTTGTCCTGGCTATTGGTGGGGGCGGAAAACACATAGTCATTGCCCAGTGCCTGGCACACCCCGGCACCATAAGAGAATGGGCCTGTGGAGGCGCTGACCAGCCAGCTACCGTCAGCCGTGTTCTTACATGCGAAGCTATATTGGTTGCTGCAGTTGGCATCATTCCAGCGCCCGTTGCCCCACTGCATGGCGCAGTCCTCATTGTTCAAGTTATTTGGCTCATTCTGATCCCATGACCAAATAGCTGCAGCGATGCGGCCATCAGTCGTATTCATATTATCGAGGTTGATTATGTTGTGACCTATAGCAAAGCCATTGCGAACATCATCGGCTGTGATTCGTTCAATACCACCGCTAAAAATTTCCCCTATGGTGCCAATAGTGGTGCTGTCTTCCCACACTCGACCGATTTCCCCTAATCCGGTGAAGGCCATGTTCTTCATGTCACCATTTCCAGAGCAGCCGCTATCTTTCCACACGGCGACTTGTTTCCCTGCAGCAAGCACATCATTTTTTGTAAGGCTGCTGGGAATGCTCTGGCAGCCGCCACTGTAGAAAATCTTATCCCCGAATCGATCGGTTATTTGGTTGTAGAGATCTTGATGGCGCCCATCAGAATGGTCCTCAATATATAAAATGATGACTTCGTCCTGGTTGGCACTGTCATTTAGCCAGTCCTTTATTTCGTTAAATCCTTCAGTCGCGTACTTGTCATTGATACTGCAGAGCCCATGGCACAGAAGTAATCTTTTGGGATAGGAAAAAAGGCTCTCCATTTTCGTTGTCCAATGGACATCCAGTTCTATAAAGCGAGCTCCCATGCGCAATTGATCTTTTATGGAATGCTCCTGTTGAGGGTCCAGGTAGCGACATCCCACTGAGAAGTTACAGGCGCGATACACTTCTGAGTTGTAAGAATTGTGTGTCCCCAAAATATTGTTTTCACTCATGGGAGTGTGGTTGTCTATTTGACGCTGTAGATCCAAGGCTGTGCCTGTCCAGCTGTTTTGGAAATCAGAAATGCTATCGGCCCAAAGGGGGGGAGAGGCGAAGGAAAGTACAAATAGAATCGATAGGATCATCTGTCTGATAGTGTGTTTCATTATTTTTCTCCGGACTGAGTAGATACGCTACCTTTGCAGTAGACGCTAGTGAATATTTTTTAATTTTTATTGGTGTGTGGTGCCTTAAGGTACCGTTTTTATTATTTTTGCTTTTTACTACGAATTGGACTTTTTTGTCTATGTGAAGAGGGTTGGTTTCTTGTTGTTTTCTGGTGGCATCATAATTCTATTGATAATGGATGGGTTGTGTAGCTCTCTCAGCAATAAATGCCGATAAATTATTCAGGGTCTTTCCTTGCTTTAATTAACAAGCTGCATAAGGGGAATTATGCGACTAATGAATAAGTGGGTTGTTTTGCTTGGCTCCTTTCCAGCCACCTTTATTTTGGGGTTGGACTACACCATTGTCAGTATTGCGCTGCCGACAATCCAGCAGAGTTTAGGTGCATCCTTTATTCAAACCCAGTGGGTTATGAATATATTTATGTTGATGCTATGTATCCTGATGGCCAGTATGGGGAGATTGGGGGATATTGTGGGCTCCCTGAAGATGCTCAATATTGGATGGGTATTACTTGCAGTTAGCTCCCTTTTCGCGGGGTTGGCTGAGGATCCACTTTGGTTAATTGTCTGGCGGGCCTTTCAAGGTGTCTCCATTGCCATAATCGTGCCGAATAATATTGCTTTGCTGTCCCACACTTTTGTAGAAAAAGAAGCCGGATTTGCAATGGGATGGTGGATGTCGGTATTGGCTGTCGGCTTTGCTCTTGGTCCGGTATTGGGTGGGGTCCTATGTGAGTATTTGTCTTGGAGGTCGATCTTTTTTATTAATATCCCCTTTGTGTTGGTTAGTATGGTGCTTGGTCTTTTTGTGATGCGGAGCCCGCAAAATTTAGATAAAGAAAAAAGTTATATTGACTGGCGTGGAATGATACTCCTTGCGCTTAGTGTGGGTTCGCTAGTGGTGTTAGTAGTTGAAGGGGCGCAAGTGGGTTGGTTGAGCCGGCCGATACTGTTGTTATTGGTTATTTCTATATTGAGTTTTATTGCCCTTTTTCGTGTTGAGCGAAAACTGGAGCAACCGTTGATCCATTTTGCCTATTTTAAGAATTCGCTATTCTCTGCTTGTGTTTTAACCAATTTCAGCTTGTTGATATTTCTCATTTCTGCTTTCTTTTTATTGCCATTTTATTTGCATATTGTGCGTCAGGATACAACGGTAATGTCCGGCCTGATTTTGCTCCCTATTACCTTGGTGATGGCTTTGGTATCTCCTGTGGCGGGCAGAATGGCAGCTAATTCCGCACCTGCGGCTCCAATCTTAATTGGTGTCATATGTATTTTGATTGCGGCAATCGTAATGACGCAATTCTCAGTGGATACCAATTTTTCAACGCTTTTGCTGGCTTTTATACCTTTTGGTGTGGCTTGGGGGTTTGTATTTAGTGCGACAGCGCCAATCGCTATTGGCGCTTTGCCGCCTAATAGTGCAGGTATAGCAACCGGAATGTTGTGGGGCATACAAAACATAGGCGCAGCACTTGGTTTGGCTGTAGTGGGTACTGTATTCCGGATAATGGAAAAACAGAGTTTGCTAAATCAATTGCAGGAAAGTGGGGTGCAGATTACCAGTGCACTGGAAAAATATATCGATGCATTGCTGATTAATCCTGAAAGGATAGAGCGTGGCGCAATGGGGGTGTCTGCTGCTCTGCACAGTCGCATCGCTAACATGTTTAATGAGGCTTTTGCCCAGGCTTTTCAGTCGGTGATGTGGGGGTTGGTGGTATTTACTTTCCTTTTGTTGGTTGCTGTAGCTGTATTATTAAAAAAATCACAGCGTAATAAGAAAAGTTAGAGATGTTGTTTTGATGATCGCTGCAATCTTTGAAATATAGAGGCTATCCTGTGACTTTTGGCTCAAAAATAAACGCCTACTCGGTTTTTATAAATCAATAATTGCAATAAGAAAAGTCTCTCTAAAACTGGGCTGCCGTTTGAGACAGCCCAGCTCAAATTAATTTCTCTTACCGGTAACGGTGATTTAGTTCACCGGATAGAGGTTATTTGAGTGTTTTTAACACTTCGCGAATTGGGAAAAGAATATCGCGAGCGAGTTGTTGGCTTCGCGCCGGGGACCAACCTTCGATCAAGTCGGGCAGGTCATCATTGTCTTTAAACGGCATCTCCAATGTTAGAGCCAGGGTGCGGAATTGATGTCCAGCCCAGGCGGTACCAATTGTCAGATTTGCTTCGCCGGGTTTATCCAGCTCATATCCATGCTCCGTTTGGAAGTCGGGGCTGATGGCCTCATAAGCTTGCTTAAATGTCTCTTCCAACTTGGCGTGGCGCTCGTCATAGCCGGGAATACCTTCACAAGCCGCAACAAAGTTATAGGGCAGGGCTTCATCACCATGAATATCCAGGAAGATATCTCCGCCCAGCTCCAGCATCTTCTCCCTGACCAAAAAGACCTCCGGGCTTCGCTCCATTGTGGGGTTGAGCCACTCACGGTTCAGGTTGGCGCCCGCAGCGTTAGTGCGCAGATGCCCGCGAACGCTGCCGTCGGGGTTCATATTGGGTACTACATAAAATACGGTATCTGCCAGCAAGCTTTGCGCAGTAGGATTGGCATGGTCGAGCAAGGTTTCCAGGAAGCCCTCGACAAACCATTCTGCCATGGTCTCTCCTGGGTGTTGGCGGGCAATCATCCAAACACGATGTTTTGCGGTGTCGGCGTTGCCAACCGTGAGCATGGTCATATCGCGCTCATCAAGGGTTTTACCGAGAGTTTGCAGTTTGACCAGGTCGTGGCTCTGCGCCCAAGCGAGCAGGTCCAGGTGGCGTTCCCAGGAGTAGGGGGCAAAATAGGCGAGATAGATACTGGGTTCATCCAGGGTTACAGTGAAGTCCAGAGTATTGCCGTCGTAGTTGGCGCCAATTCTGAACCAATTTTGACGATCGTAAGAGGCACAGATGCGGTAGTTTTCCCAGCCTTCCGGGTAGGCGGATTTGCCGGCATTAACGATGCGCAAGGGATAGCTGGTGCCAATATCGCCTTCCAGACGAAAGTGAAACCATTGGTAGAAGTCAGAATTGTTGTCCTGACGGATTGCTAGCTCTATTGGATTGCTGTCGGTATTGATAACTTCGATATTGCCGCTGTCAAAGGCGCTGCTGATATACATGTAGAGAGCTCCACTCTTGTTCTTGGGCGCAGGATACAGCGGTAGGGGGAATTTTCCAGGAAGAAAGGTAGGGGATCTCGCCAATTTTGGGTGCGATAGGACGAAATCTCCTTTATTTAGTGAAATAGAAAAGCACGGCATCGATAAGGATACCGTGCTTTAGCCAATCCCTGGCGGCACCTGCTACGACTACTGCTCCCTGAAATTTCCGGTGTCGGACCCCAGGCGACTGCTTACTGCCCGGTCAGATCACAAGTGCGTCACTCCACACTGTCAGAAATTAGTAAATCTCCTTAACATCCCGCAGCAAGTGCTGGTTAAAGTTTAGGCAATCGAGCCTGTTTGATGTTGTACGAACGTTTCGATCGGCGTAAATTTGATGATCTTTTTGTCTCAGGGCTATCTGACGTGAATTTGTACAGATAGAGAATAGATCCCATGGCATTAGTGGGAATAGAAAGAACAAGTAATAGCTCCGCATAGGGGGCTTTCGTGAGAGGTGACACCATGAATAGAGTGATTAAACGAAGTGTCGTGGCATCCGCTGCGCTTGTAACAGTGATGAATCTGAGCGCCTGCGGCTATTTCCTGTACCCGGAGCGCAAAGGGCAGGCGGGTGGGCGAGTTGATCCTGCGGTCGTAATCTTGGACGGCGCAGGCCTGCTATTTGGCCTGCTGCCGGGCATAGTGGCCTTCGCTGTCGATATTACCAATGGCACTATTTATTTGCCGCCAGGTCACAGCTCTGTGTTTGATCGCCATTTAAGCAGTACTGACCAGGGGGCACCTGCGGAGGTTACAGACGAAGAGGGGCAGGTCTGGATCCGACTTCCGGTGGAGGGCGTCGATGAGAATACCCGACTAGAAGTACTCAGTGATCAGTTATCAGGGATAACAGGGCAGCAAGTAGAGGCTGAAGATATTGTTTGGTTACAGGACTCAGCCGAGCTTCGTGCAGTAAGCCGTTTCCAGGCTGCGTCTCGCTAGTTTTTCCTAGCTCTGAGCGCCTCGGGAGCTAGGCTCCCGAGCTTAAGCTGTTGAAGAGACCTTTCAGGTGGCTGCGCCAAAGGGGGTAAGCCCCTCGAGGGCCAAGGGGATAACGCTTGCAGCAAGCAACAATCCCATAGCAATGTTAAAGCTTCGTAAGTAGCGTGGTTCAGTCAGGAACCGTTTTAGCCCAACGCCAAAGAATAGCCAAATGGCAACGCAAGGCCCGCCAATGGTGATAAATGCCAGTGCAACCTTAACAACTCCCGACCATATTTCTGTGCCGGGACTGGTGAAAGCAGCCAGTGTTCCAGTGGCCATAATCCAGCCTTTAGGATTGATCCACTGAAAAGCCATCGCCTGAGTAAAGCTCAGGGGTTGGCTTGAATTTCCAGAACCCATTTCCCGGGTCGAACCAATTATCCATGCCAGGTAGAGTAAATAGGCAATGCCTGCCCAGCGAATT
The DNA here is from genome assembly GCF_052467325.1 of Microbulbifer maximicatervae (SeqCode). Lineage (NCBI taxonomy): Bacteria > Pseudomonadati > Pseudomonadota > Gammaproteobacteria > Cellvibrionales > Microbulbiferaceae > Microbulbifer > Microbulbifer maximicatervae (SeqCode). The sequence continues at coordinate 1,971,261 of NZ_CP174310.1, read as the reverse complement.
ACCTCATGCAAAAAAGGGAAGTGATTGAAGGCGGTTCCCAGTCCCAAGCCAATGGCAACCACCATGGCGGGAAATCCCAGCCAAATTCCCAGTAGGTGAGGTGTTGAACTGTAGATGCCGTGATTGAGTCCTGAGGACATAATCATCAGGTTATTAGGGCCCGGTGTAATACTGGCTGAGAAAGCAAAAAGGGCGATTGGCAAAAGAGATTCAATCACAGGTGTACCAGAGGAAAAGGCGACTTCATGCTAATATGCGCGCGAATAATGGGTATCACAAGTGAAATTTATAGACAGCCATTGCCACTTTGATTTTGAGGCTTTTTCACTGGACCGGGATCAGGTGTGGCAAAGATGTCTCAATGCCGGAATAGATAGGGTCATTATCCCCGGCGTTTGCGAGGCTCAGTGGCAGTCGTTGGGCGCTCTGGTATCGGAACAGCCCGGTTGGATGATGGCTGCTGGTGTTCACCCTTGGTGGGTGAAGAAAATCCCGCAAGATTCCAGCTGGCGGGAAAACCTGATGGAGTTGGGAGTACGGCTTAGTGAGAGCCTTGAGAAATACTCATGTGTCGCTGTTGGAGAGTGTGGCTTGGATGCCTCTATCGGCACTGACTTTAATAAGCAGGAAGATATTCTCAAGCTTCATTTGGAGATTGCTAGTAACCATGAACTGCCAATTATTCTGCATGTTCACCGGGCCCACAATGAACTCCTGAGGCTGTTAAAGCAATTCAAGCTCTCGCGGGGAGGTGTGATCCACGCTTTCAGTGGCAGTGAGCAAATGGCGCAAGAGTACTGGAAGCGCGGCTTCTATCTGGGTATCGGTGGAACAATTACTTACCCACGGGCAGCGAAAACCCGACGGGCTGTGTCACGTGCGCCGCTGGAGAGTTTACTGCTTGAGTCGGACGCCCCAGATATGCCCCTTTCAGGTCAGCAGGGTATGCGTAATAGCCCTGAAAACCTTTCTAAAATTGCACAAGCACTGGCTGATTTGCGGGGAGTTTCCGTGCGGGAAATCGCCAATGCTACCTGTCGAAATACTGAGAAGTTATTTTCCCTATGAGTTTTTCCGCTGAATCATTCAGGCAGTCATTTCCCCTCTTTGCTCAAGAGGAGAATAAGGAGTTGGTATACCTGGATAATGCTGCAACGACGCAGAAGCCAGAGGCAGTGATTAATGCTGTACGCGATTACTATGTGCACAGCAATGCCAATACGCATCGCTCCAGTCACCGTTTGGCGCGTAAGGCTACAGAAATGGTGGAGCGAGTGCGTCGCCAAGCGGCACAGTTTGTTAATGCTGCCAGCACAAGGGAAATTGTATTTTGTCGCGGTGCTACTGAGGCATTGAATTTGTTGGCGCACAGCCTGTGTAGTGAGTTGCAGGCTGGGGACGAAATTGTCATCTCAACAGCGGAGCACCATGCAAATATTATCCCTTGGCAGATGGCGGCCAAGCGATTCAATTTGAGTTTGCGCTATGTACCCCATGTAGCGGGTGTCCCGGAATTTGATCGCCTGGGAGAAGTGCTGAATGAGCGCACAAGAATTGTATCCCTGACCGGCGGTTCCAACGCACTCGGATTGCGTCCGGACCTGGCTGCAGTGAGGCAATTGCTGCGCAGAAAGCACTTGATGTGGATTGTTGATGGCGCCCAGTTGGCAGCTCATGAAGTGATTGATGTACAGAAAATTGGCTGTGATTTTTTTGTTTCCTCCGCACATAAGTTTTATGGCCCATCAGGAATTGGTTTCTTATACGGTAGGGAAACACTTTTGGAGTCTATGCCGCCATGGCTGGGTGGTGGAGAAATGATCTCCGATGTTGAGCTTGAAACGAGTCATTATGCAGGCTTGCCGCACAAATTTGAGGCAGGCACTTCTCCGCTGGCGGCAATAGCGGGTCTTGGAGCGGCACTGGAATTTCTTGAGCAGCAAGATCGGGTCGCAATAGCGGCGCATGAGCAGAAATTGGTGCGATGGATACATCGCGAACTGATAGCGTCCCCCAATTTTAGGGTTATCAGCCAAGTGCGCCACAATCTGGGTATTGTCTCTTTTGTGCCTATTCATGGTAGCGCTGCCGATTTAATGCACTGGCTGGACGAGCGCGATATTGCAGTGAGAGTAGGCCATCACTGTGCACAATTGTTAGGTAAAGAGAGCGGTGATTTAGTGACGGTCCGAGCCTCAGTCGCAGCCTACAATACCGATAGCGATATTCAGGCTTTTTTGCAGGCCCTGGAAGAGTATTGTGAGATCCAGAAGTCAATTGAGCTGGGGGCTAGTATTCAGCGTGATGAATGGGCCAGGGATGATTTCTCCTCGTTATTGCTGGAGAGTTTAGTTTCCCAGCGCAACTGGCAGGGACGTTATAGAGAATTAATGCTGTGGAGTAAAACTATTGCCCGAAAGCCCGAGATACGTACCGAGGAAAACCTGGTGCGGGGTTGTGAGTCCGCAGCTTGGTTAGCGCACCGGACAGAGGGTGGTAGGCACTATTTTGGATTGGAAAGCGACAGCCGGGTTGTAAAAGGCCTGGGTGCGTTATTACTTTCACAAATCGATGGCCGCACGGCTATTGAGATTCGAGAGAGAGATCTTTCCCTGTTATTTGCTGAGCTGGGGCTCGGTAAGCACTTAAGTGAATCGCGCAGCAATGGTTTTTACGCATTGCTGCAACGTGCTTTGAATCTGGTGGAGCAGACCTCTCATTAACTTAATTGGAGCGGGGTATGGTGGCCTCCACCGCAATAGGCCTTATATTGGAAATAGGCTTTAAACCAAACAGCGGCCGTAAAACTGGATTTCTTCGGATGATAAATTCATATGAAGCCCAGCAGCCGAAAATAGTGATTAATAATACTAGCAAGGGCTCCAGGATGGACCCCAGAGCGAGTTGCCCCAATTGATACACAGCGATTACGGTAATGGTTTGATGGAGGATATACCAGGGATAAACCGCTTCAGTGGCATAGGGTAACCAACGGAATTGCTTATTGAGAAATCGATAAGCGCAGGCTAAAACAGCCAGGAGCCATACCCATCGATTTGTATAGATAACAATAAAAAGCAGCATTTTTTGGGCGGGAATACTGCTATCAGGTAGTACTCGATCAAATAATAGATATAGGGCGAAAGTGAGGGGCGCTGCAATAACCAGGCGATTGCGCAGTCTTGCCAGTACTTCCCAGGGAGCGTTACTGCTGACCAGCAAGTAGCCGCAGAAGAAATAAGTAAAAAATCTGGCATGGGTGTACCAGTCGTCGACGACGGCATAGTTTATCCCACCAAAGCGCGGAAATAGGACCAGGCCGTACACCATCATGGGTACAAGCGGCAGAATTAGCAGTTGCCAAGATTTAATGTTCTCCATGAATCGGCCCAGCCACCGTTGGTGTTTAAACCACAGGGCTAGAGGAATAAGGGCCAGGGTGTAGCATGCCAGATAGGGGAGATACCACAGATGGTTCCAGGTCAGGCCAAACTCACTCCCAGCAAAGGCATTCTCTGGCCAGGGGCTGAACGAGAAGTACTTCAGCAGGAATGATAAGTATCCAGGTTCAATAATGCCGTTGCTTAGCGCTTCATAGTAGGCCTGGGGTGGAACCACCACCAGCATTCCAAATGCCAGCGGAATCAATAGCTGCTTCATTCTTCTCAGTAAGTAATCCCCAGTGCCCAGCTTGTGGAAGAGAAAATAGCTGGCTGCACCTGAAATCAGGAACAACAACGGCATTCGCCACTGGTTAACCGCTAGCATTACCAGTTGTAGTGGCTCGCTTTGGTAGCTGCTTTTTACATGCCACCCCCATTCCGCGACATAGGCCATTCCCAGGTGGTAGAGAATAAGTAGGCCAAAGGCTAGTACACGAAGGGCGTCAATATCGTGGCGTCTCTGTGTTATTGAATGCATAGGTTTAGTCGTTCAAGGCTGTTTTAGTCGCTCGCTATGCTCCCGTTAGTAATTGCCATTAGCTATCCTAAAGTGCCGGTTTGTGCGGTATTAGGGGCCAGTGGTGGTTTTTGGGGGTGAATCGGGGGTAGACTGCCGATGAATTTTTATACTGGTTCAGGAGCAATGACGGTTCAGCAGTATTTGACGCACCGGCGACAGTTTGAGGTGGGGTTCTGGGTGTTGTTTTTTGTCGGCCAGTGGCTTGTTCAGTTCGCTTTGGCATACTTTGATCACCGCCGCTGGGGTTCTATTTTTCAGCCATGGGAATTTCTGGTGTGGGAGGGAACCAGTATCCTAATGATCGCAATCTTATTTCCGTTGATATTGCTTCTTGATCATTATTTTCCCCTGCGCAAGGGGAGAGTTCGGCAGAACTTGGCCATACATTTATTTTTCACTTTGCCTTGGTCCTTGATCCACGTTTCCGGCATGGTGTTTATGAGGACGGTCATTTATCACCTCAATGATGGTTCCTATAACTTTGGTAACTGGCCTGTAGAATTTTTCTATGAATATCTCAAAGATATTCAAACCTATGCCGCTCTTTTAAGCTCTGTTTATTTGTACCGCTTTTTGTTGGTACGTTTACAGGGTGAGGCGCGCTTACTAGAAGAGCCAGATGAGGGAGATGCTGCTGAGCCAGTAGAAAGGCCGGAGCGTCTTCTGGTGAAAAAGCTGGGAAAAGAATTTCTGGTTAATGTGCAGGATATCGAATGGGTGGAAGCTGCTGGCAACTATGTCAATCTGCACCTGGGCGATAGAATTTACCCCCTGCGGGAGACTATGACCAAGTTACTGGAGCGTTTGGATCCAGGATCATTCGCTCGCATCCACCGCTCCTATATTGTGCGCTTGGACTCTATTGCGGAGATTGAACCCCTGGAAAGCGGTGATGCGCGTATCCACTTGGTTGGCGGCCAGCTGATCCCGGTGAGCAGGCGCTACCGCGATCAGCTGAGGGCTCAATTCACCCCGGTTTAGCTTTTTGCCTGGAGAAGTCTCTCAATGGCCCGGTTGGCGGCCAAAAACCCAAAGGTGCCGGTAATCATAGTTGCCGCACCAAAGCCGCCACTGCAGTCTAATTTAACACCGTCCTGCATAGCGCTCTTCTGCTGGCATACTTGCCCATCTGGCTGCGGGTATACCATTGCTTCAGTGGAAAAGATCGCATCGATGCCAAACTGGCGCTTGCGACTCTTCTGGAAGTTGTGAAAGCGGTATAGATGTTGGCGGACTTTTGCCAGCATCGGATCATTAATTGTACGGCCGAGATCGGCGCACTCAATGCGATCGGGGGAGCGCTTACCTCCTGCGGAACCAACCGTTATCAAGCGTATTTTTCGGGCTTTACAGTAAGCGATCAGGGCGGCTTTTACCCGTGCAGAATCTATTGCATCAATCACCACATCGATAGGGTGTATATCGGGATTGATCAGCTCTGAGAAATTGTCATTAGCGATAAAGTCCTCTTCCGTATGAACTGTAATCTCCGGGTTAATCTGCCGTAGGCGCTCTGCCATCACCTCGACCTTGATATGGCCTACAGTATCGGCGAGTGCGTGGCTCTGACGATTGGTATTGGTGATGCAGACGTCATCCAAGTCTATTAACGTCAACTGACCAATGCCGCTTCGCGCCAAGGCCTCTGCGGTCCAGCTCCCTACGCCACCAATACCGATCACCAATATGTGAGCAGAGGATAAAATTTCGAGGGCCTTATCGCCATACAGGCGAGCAATGCCGCCAAATCGCTGTAAATACTGGTCAGACAAGCTCATCTGGGGTCTCTTCAGGTACATCTTCCAAAAACCGCTGTTTGTCAGCGTCACACGGCAATAGGCAACTTTCCCGTTGACCAAACCAGCGATAGCGGTTTCGAGCAACCAAGTCGTAGAGCCAATCCCTTGCCGGGCGGGGAATGTAGCGCAAAATGGCCAATAAACGCCAGGGTTGTGGTAGGCGGCTGGCAATTCTCAGTGCCGCTTCACTTTTGTAAAAGGATTGGTAAGTGCCACCATGTCGTTCCAGCAAAATCATGGTCTGGTAAGTGTCCAGCGGCAGGTTCAGCTGTTTAAGGAAGTGTTGGCCTGCATTGGACTGCACTCGGCACAGGGTAAAGCGCTGCTCTCTGTCGCGCTTGAGTATTAGTTGACTCCAGCTATTGCACAGGTTGCAGATGCTATCAAACAGGATGATGTTGTTTGGCAATGACATTGAGGAAGGGGGAAACGCCGCGCGACTGGCGGCGTTTCATATCATGGGATCAGTGCACGTGACCGTGGTCAACCTCTTCAGCAGTCGCTTCGCGCACAGAAACAACTTCGATTTCGAAGTGCAGCTCAACGCCGGCGAGGGGGTGGTTGCCATTGATAGTGACTTCGTCGCCGTCGATGTCGATAATTTCCACTTCAATCGGGTGACCTTCGGTGCTCTCTGCACGGAATGCCATGCCTACAGATAACTCTTCAACACCGCCAAAGGCACTGCGGGGCATAGTCTGGATCAGCTCTGGGTTTTGCTCCCCGTAGCCGTCTTCTGGAGCAATTACTGCGGTAAATTTGTCACCAGGTGCCTTTTCCAGCATTTCGCGCTCAAGCCCTGCAATGATATTGCCGACCCCCTGCAGATATTTGAGTGGCTCTCCATTGGCTGAGGAGTCAATGACTGTTCCGTCAGCATCTTTCAGGGTGTAGTGGATCTCCACAACTGTGTGGTTGGCAATCTTCATGAATAATCTCTGATATAAAAGAGTATGTGAATGAGCGCTTACCGCTGCGCAATAAAACGGGGGGGTAAAGGCTGTGAAGCGCAATTGTATTGACAGGGGCGGCGCGCCGCAACTTGTGCGTTCGCGCTGCTGGTAAAGATTAGCAAGCGATTGATAGGTCTTGCTCACAACCGCCATAGAGGTTGGTTACGACTGTAACCAGCTCTGTGCTGAAGTCCGGCTGGTATCCCAACTCTAACAAGCGCCCCTCAAAATATTCCAACATTGAATCAAAGAGCTCAGGGTTTAGTCCCCTGGCTAAAAAGCGTGCGCGACTACTCCGGTCTGGTTCCGGTGTTGGCGATAATGCGTGACTTAGAAATTGGGCTTGGCGACTTAACTGTTTGCGGAAATCGCAAGTTTCGTAGGCTGAAAGGTGGTGGCTGAGAGCACCGTAAAATTCACTGACTGTACGGTTAACAAATTTAGCACCACCGACCTGATCCAACAGGCTTTCCATATCTCTCCCCCCGGTGAGCAGTTGGCACTGATTTAAAGTTTACCCGCAGAGCCGAAAAAGTATTTTGGTTACAAGAAGCACAATGTGCATTGGCTCAATGGCGGTACAGCATTAATTGGTGACGAGCCTAAGACATATTCTTTCTGTATGCCAACTTGGTTTAAGAAAATTGTCATTCTGTTCGACAGGTTGTCATATATTAGAGGCTTATTTCGCCAAAGAGGAAAAATAGTGTTTGTGCAAGTATTTTCCGTGTCTTTACACTTTATTTTTTCCGCTTGGTGTTAGACTGCACGTTTGAACCAAATAAAAAATTCAACCTTTTGGGAAAGTTTATGGCAAGTATTTTTACTCAGATAATTAATGGCGATTTACCTGGCAATTTTATTTGGAGAGATGAAAAGGTCGTAGCTATTTTGACCATTTCACCCATAAAGGCTGGTCATTGTTTGGTCATCCCTGTTGAGGAAATTAATCATTGGGATGATGTTCCGGAGGAGCTGGCGACTCATCTAATGCTGGTTGCGCAAAAGGTGGCGAAAGGGCTGAAAGCAACTTACTCACCGAAGCGAGTGGGTGTGATGATCGCTGGGATTGAAGTGCCACATACTCATATCCACCTGATACCCGTAGATGAATTGTCAGACTTTGACTTCTCTAAGCAAAAGCCTGCTTCTTCAGAGCAGTTGGCACATGAGGCGGAAAAGATTCGACAATCCTTAAAGGGGTTGGGCTTTAGCGAGGCGGAGTGCGGCTAGGACGTTAAGATTGATTTTTTAGACTGACTGGTCATATGGTGTCCCCAAAATATTTGTGGGACACTGCATCCAGGTGCCCCGCTTACTGAGTCACATAGGTATGAACTGGTAATAACGATGAGATTCCTCTAATGATGATTTTGAAGAAGACGCTCTTTGCCCCGCTGCTAGTAGTCCTCGCCACAGTCGCTGCGTTTTGCACTAATGCTCAGGCAGAAGAAATGGAAACTAAGCGTTTCGATATGGAAGGGTTCACTCAGGTGTCGCTCAAGGGAAGTTCTCACTTGAAGTTGATTCAGGGGGACAGTTTTGAAGTTGTCGCTGTCGGCCCTGTCAGCACAATGCCCTACGTCAAAGTTGAGGTAAAAGGGGAAAGGTTGGAGTTATCTGTGGAGGAAAACACCCAGAACCTTTTTGGATTTGTCACCATATCCCGAGGGCAAGGAGATGAAGTTAACTTCACCGTGACTATGCCTAAAGTTGAGGCGCTTAAGGTGACTGGCTCTGGTGAGGCTAGATCTTCAAGTGTTGAGAGTGAAGGCCTAACTTTGGGGGTGACGGGCTCAGGAATGATCAATATCGACAAGGTCGCTGCGGAATCCTTGAAAGCGTATGTTACTGGTTCCGGTGATTTGTTCCTCAATAAGGCATTGACTGTCAAAGGGGAAGTAGCGGTGACTGGCTCTGGCGACATGAAGATAAGTACTATTACCGGTGAGAGTTTACTTGCGGAGATACAAGGTTCCGGCGATATATTGGTTGGCGGGCGAGTTGCCGATGTGAACGTTCGCCTCATGGGTTCAGGTGATTTTATTGGCCGCAGTCTGCGCGCCGATAATGCCAGCGGTTCAATAATGGGATCGGGAGATATTGTCTTGAAACGGCCGGGAAGTGACTCCTTCTCAGTAATGGGGTCGGGAGACATAGCGCTGGTTGACTAAGCGCGGCTCCTGAGCCCCCTTGCATCTAAGGCGTTCGGCCAGTAGGGCTGTGCGCCTATTTCTTTTTGGGGGTATTCTTGAGCCTCCATCATCCTCTCTATCCCCATTTCTGGAAGTCAGCTTTATATGGAACCCAAAGTGACAGAGTGTGTGTCGCTGGACCGCGAAGATTCTATGTCTCGCGAGAGTCAATCTCGCCCACATTTAAAAGAAAAGCTACGGCGCTGGAGCCGAGAGGCCCAGGATAAATCCCACTGGGCCGCCGAGCGCTTGTTGGACCGACGCATCTGTATCGGTATCACTGGGCTCAGTGGTGCTGGGAAGTCCACGTTTCTCACCAGTCTGATATACCAACTCTGCAATCCGGAGAAGTCCCAATTACCTGGTTTTGCCCCTGCACTCAATGGCGATCTGTTGGGGGCAGAGTTGAAGCCAGCGCTGGACTGTGGTTTGGCGCCGTTTGACTACCAGACCTGCCTGTCGGCACTGATGGCTGAGCCACCTAGTTGGCCACAGAGCACTAGAGATGCTTCGGCTATGGAGTTACACATCCATTTACGCAGCCGGCGCCGTTTTCGGGGTAATGGTAGAAAGACGTTGGTAGTGGAGTTGCGTGACTACCCAGGGGAATGGTTGATGGACTTGCCGCTATTGCGTATGGACTATGCAGAGTGGTGTCGTCATCAAGCACACCTATTTTCTACAGATGCGCGATCAATGCTGGCCCCCCGGTTGATAGCTCAGCTGGCAGCACTGTCCCCCCAGGCGAATGCCAGTGAAGTAAATTTGGACGAATTATGGGGGGAATACAGAGCTTATCTCCTGAGTTGCCGAACCAAGTTGAATCTCAGTTATTTACAGCCTAGTAGAGCGCTGCTAGACGAGGAGGCGTACGGGGTAGTTCCACTCCTGGATTTGCGTGGTTTAGATGCTGGGCAGTTAGCTGTTTTGTCTGAGAGTAGTGTTTTTAAGGTTTTGCAGGCGCGTTACGAACGCTATGTGCAGGCGCAGGTAAAACCCTTTGTAGACAGCCATTTTCGACATATCGATCGACAACTAGTACTGGTAGATATGATTGGCACTCTATTTGCTGGTGAACAGTCCCTGGAAGATATGCGTCTGGCATTTGCTCATATCGCCGATACATTCCGCTATGGCGAATCGGGGTTTTTAAGCAAACTATGGCGCCCAAAGGTTAATCGACTCCTTTTTGCTGCGACTAAAGTCGATCAGGTACTTGCTGCCGACCACGATGCTTTGAGGCAGCTTCTAGGCCAGCAGTTACAACAGACTTTCTCCGATGCCCGCCACCGGGGTTTGCCGGTATTTAGTGAGGCGGTTGCCGCGGTTCGCTGCTCTAGAGAGGGGCAGAAGAATGGACGGAGAATGCTGATGGGTTATGACCTCGAGGGCCAGTATTTAGGTTTTGAGAATGCGGAAATTTTTGCCCAGGCGCCCTATGAAGAGCAGGGGTGGAGCCACTATGCGGGAGCTGCACCACCACAGCTGCGGCCTCCAGTGGGAATGCAGGCAGGACATATTCCACATATACGGGTGGATGCTCTTTTGAACCTTCTGTTGGGAGATAAGGTTTGATTAATAGTGATAAAAATACTGAGTACCGTCGCGAAACACGTATCGAGTCGCTAGATGAGCCTGGACAGGAGGTCCCGCACAGAGATGCGACGCGGGTGGAACCGCTTGCGGATGAGTCAGCGGAGATTCCTAGGTCAATAACCACTGGAGAGTCTCTTCCAGATCGGATTGCTTTCTCCGAGTTGCGCCTACCCACTTTCCGGTTTAAGTGGCTAAAGCCAGCAGTGCTCTCTGCGCTTGCAGTAGTGGTGGCCGTGGTCGGATGGGAGTTTTATGGACTTTATCAATGGGCTGTAGACAAGCATTGGAGTCTGGGACTTTTTGTGGCCGTTTTGATGGCGGGCTTCGGTGTAATCATTGGCAGTTCCGTGTGGGAGTTTTTCCGAGCGGGGCGCCCACTGAATAAGCTTGAGAAAACTCAAGCCATTGCTACTGAAGTCCGAGACTGTCGCAGTCACCAAGAGGCGCAAGTATTCAGACGCAATTTGCAGGAGCACTTTGCCGGTAAGCCCCAGGGGGTGCTGCTCAATCGAGTCCTAGATGAGGCAGCTGACTATTACGATAGCAGTGAGCTGTTAGAGCATTTAGAGGTTACCTTCTTAAATGCCCTTGACCAAGAGGCTCTAAGGAGAGTCGTACGCCACTCAACGAGCACTGGTGCACTGGTTGGGCTGAGCCCTTTTGCCAGTATCGATATTCTGGTTGCCCTGAGGCAGTCACTGCGAATGATTGATGATGTGGCGCAAATTTATGGCGTGCAGCCGTCTCTAGTGGTGCGATGGCGCTTGTTCAAGAGGGTTTTGTCTTTGGTCGCCTACACTGGCGCGAGTGAGTATGCGATCAGTGAAATGTGGCCGGAACTTGTTGGCGATAGCATGCTCAGTACAGTCTCTGTGCGTTTGGGGCAGGGGGTCGGAGCCAGTCTGTTTGTTGCGCGTATCGGCTTGGCGACAATGCAAAGCTGTCGGCCAATCCCTTTTACTGAAAAGCAGCGCCCTCGCCTGAGATCAGTTATGGCCCGTATTGGGGGTGGCCTTAAAGAGAGGATGCCCGAGTTGTTTTCTATGGTTGGGCTTAGCTCGCGAAAGGAAGCAAGGGTTCGGAAGGCGGGTACCGAGTAGCTACTGGGATCGTAAGCAAATCTCTTGGGCTGACTATTTGATGTAAGGGGGCGAAAATCTGCCCCCTTAGTTAGCAACTTATTGAAACTGTTTTTTCATCAACATGCGGGTGTGATGTCGATCAACCAGCTGGGCCAGGGCTTCATAGCGGCGCTGTATGAAGGGGGCGGGGTTGTTATTTCCCGATTCATCCCGATATTCAACACCAGACCGGACGTGTTGGAGTTCCTTGGCTAACTCTCTGATGGCGGTGAAGATCTTCTGTGTGTCGTCTTTGCTGTGAAATACTGAGCTTTTTGTGGTGTCCGTTAAGTAGTCATCGCATTCGCTCAGCCAGTCTAACCGCTGTTCCAGAAACTGTATTGTATTGCGAATTCCCCCCGTGTATTCGGGGTTGAAATTGTGATTGATATACTTGTCGAGGCTGCGCATGCCTGAGCCGACAAACTGCTCAACCACATCGCCGCAGTATTTTTCTGATAGATAGGAAGGGTGAGACTTTGCGCTGCTTAAATTGCTGATGAGCAGTAGAGAGGTAAGCAATAGGGCGCGCTGCATCAATGCATTTGAGTATCTCATTTTATTGCCCATAGGTTTTGCTCTTATTAATGGCTGTTATTTTATCCGCCTAAGGTCTTTTTTGTTGTGCAATGTCCTTGGCGGGCTGATATCTGTGACAGCAGTCACATGAATATCTAATGCAAAGTCAAGTGTCAATGGTTATTAAGTAAGAATTGTCAGCTTGAAATGGTTGTGCACGACAAGCTTAATATTTTGCTGTGTAAAAAGTATTCGAAAGTATCGCTAAGTGGGAGTGTATTTTGGCTGAGTATGACTTTGATCTGTTCGTTATTGGTGCAGGTTCTGGAGGCGTTCGTGCGAGCAGGATGGCTGCGGCTCAAGGTATGAAGGTCGCTGTGGCTGAAGACCGTTACATGGGAGGAACTTGTGTAAATGTAGGCTGTGTTCCCAAGAAATTATTTGTGTATGCGAGTGGTTACTCTGCAGATTTTTCTGATGCCCGGGCATATGGTTGGAACTGTGCGGATGTTGCGTTTGATTGGTCGACACTCCGGGATAACAACGCAAAAGAAGTAGCCCGGCTCAATGGGATTTATCGCAACCTGCTGGAAAATTCTGGGGTGGAAACTCTGAATGGTAGAGCCAGCATTAATGGGCCCCATAGCGTAGTTGTCAATGGTAAAGAAGTCACTGCAGAGCGTATTTTGGTGGCGACTGGCGGGTGGCCATTTATCCCGGACATTCCTGGCCGTGAGTTTGCGCTGACTTCTAATGAAGTGTTTTCAATGGAGGCTTTTCCCAAGCGTGTATTGGTTGTTGGAGGCGGTTATATAGCTGTTGAATTTGCAGGTATCTTTGCTGGCCTGGGAGCAAATGTGCACTTGTCGTATCGTCGGGACTTGTTCTTGCGGGGGTTTGATCGCGATATTCGCTCTTTTGTTCGCGATGAAATGCAGAAGAAAAAAATCGAGCTGAAATTCAATCATAACGTTGTGTCTATCGAAAAGCTCCAGGATGGTAGTTTACTTGCCCATGCTGATGATGGCTCCAGTATTAATGTGGATATGGTGCTGTATGCCACTGGGCGTGTCGCCAACACTGCAGGGTTGGGGCTTCAGGAGCAGGGGGTTGTCTTGCACAAAGATGGAACAATCTCTGTCGATGATAATTTTAGGACAAGTGTACAGTCGATCTATGCGCTGGGGGATGTAACTGGCGAGCCTCAGCTTACTCCTGTTGCTTTGGCAGAGGCTATGGCTTTGGTGAAGCATTGGCGCACAGGTGAAACTGCAGAGATTGACTATAACAATATTCCGACAGCGGTTTTCTGTCAGCCGAATATAGGTACTGTGGGGTTGTCGGAGGAGGAGGCGCGAGACTCTGGTCTTAGTGTCACCATTTATAAGTCTGAATTTAGACCAATGCGTCACACTGTTAGTGGCAATTCAGAGCGGACACTTATGAAGTTGGTTGTGGATGCTGCCAGCGATAAGGTGATTGGCGTGCATATGGTAGGGGATGACGCGGGAGAGATTATTCAGGGAATTGCTATTGCTTTGAAGGCTGGGGCGACTAAAAGTACCTTTGACTCAACAATTGGTATTCACCCTACAGCAGCTGAGGAGTTTGTGACAATGAGGACGCCTAGCGCTTAAATGTGAGCTGTTATCTTTGTATAAGAGTTGCGCTTGAGGAGGGTGATAAAAGGCGGCGGATGGGCCGCCTTTTAATTATATAGCGATTTTTAGCTAGGCTCTTCCACCACCACCACCTCCTGTATGGCTTGGTGTCGCCGAGTTTTCTTGCGTTCGCTGCGCTCTTTTAGGCAGCGTTCGGCAGAGGCAAATGTGTCGTTTACGGCTCGGTGGATCGATTCGTTCTCACTACTAATAGTCACGGGATTGCCGCTAATGGCAAGCTCTAATGATGCCTTGAAGTGTCTGCCTTTAGTTTTGTGTTGATGGGGGGCTTCGAGGACAACGCGACTATGTATGATGTCGCCACAATAACGTTCCAGCTTGTTTAATTTCTTGGACACGGTAGTCGCCAGGGCGGCTGACTTGTCGATGTCGCGGAACACAATGTTATCGTTAGGCGCTGATTTCATGGGCACATACCTCCGGTTAAAAGAAACCATGCAGGCCGCTGTTGCGGTTTGCTGTAAAGAAGGTAGGGCGCCCTAGTGGGAGGGTTCGAGGCTGCAGTTGAAGCGCCGAGCTGCCGGAATCGCAACGATTGTTTGCTGACAAAGCAGCTATGGGTGTTTTACGTCCGGGTCGGGTTTCCACTGAGTCCAGCGATCTTCTCCCTGGTATCCATAATGCTTCCGCTGAAAAAAAAATCAAGCGCTATTGCGGAAAAATTTCACATAAATTTGGGCGCTGTGTCACTTTAGTGACTCAACATTGTGTATTTGAAGGTTAATTGATCAGCCGGTAGGCTCAGATGGACGCAAGGTCATTGCCGATAGCTTGCTCCGTGCGTAAAATTGACCGCATTGTGCAGTATCTTCACCTTGCTAGAAGGCATAGAAAAACTGCGCTTCCAACATACGAAACACATCAATTCGAGAAATGGGTTCAGGACGATGGCGGTAAAGCGGTGTTGCTCGCTTCTTTTGGCGGGCTTAGTGGTTATAGGTGGGGCAGTGGCACAAGCGCAAACGCCCCTCACGGCGGAGAAAAACCGCCTTGCGCGGCTAGAGCAGTCTCTTGAAAACAGGAGTGTTGTGCTTGAAGATATTGAGAATGAGCTGCTCTCGTATGAATATAAGCTTGAGCAAGCCCAAAAGTCCCTTGATGAGTTGCGTCTGGAATATGAGGCGAGTCGCCAGGAACTCAACCAAGCGAATCGAGCTCACGAGTCAAGCTCCAACTCCGACACTGAGCGCCGTTTAAAGAAGGCCAAGCATGCATTTGCTATGGCGGAGAGGGGGGTGGATAGCCGTTCACGTCGCCTTGACTTCATCAAAGAAAATCATCAGCAATTGCAACAAAAACTTGTTGAGGAGAAGCGGGCAGTTGTTGATGCTAAAGCGAAGATTTCTGCTCAGCAGGATAAAATCAGTGCGATGGTCGAGGATATGCTTGCAAAGGCGGAGGCGTCTGAAAGAAGAGCTGCAATGGCGAAAGCCGCCGCAGTAACTGAAAAGCCCAAGCCCCCTAAAATTCGGGCTCAAGTTGAACCGCCAAAGCGTGAAGAACCGGCGAAGGAAGAGGTTACTATCAAGCGCGAGATTGACGGCGAGCTGCTGGAATATGTGAAGCGTGAGACGGCGCGCCTAAATGACCTCTTGGCTGATGAAGAGGGTAACGACAGGAAAACATTTAATAACCTTGAAATGCGCCCAATTGGTGGAGAGAGGGTTCCTTTTGAATTTCTGGGTGAAAATCAGTATCGCCTGGTGACTACTGTTGAATCAGGCCGACAAACTTACAAGATTAATACCTGGAAATTCCGCCGCACTATCCCGGCTGAGGACGATGGTGCTCGCTATGTCTTTATTTTTGATGCGCGCCGCCTATCTAGGCCGCGGTTGGTCATGTACCCAGAGTATGTATTGGCAGAGTTAAACTGACCACCCCAGTTATACCGTTAAGTAAAAAAGCGAGCCATTGGTTCGCTTTTTTACTTTTGGGTACCAGGTAAAGTTCTGTAATTCCGCAGGATTATAATTGTGCGTTTGAATTTTTTAGTGGGCGTAGGGTTGTTGTCTGCAGGGGAGAGTAGCGGCTGCCATATTGGCTGGGTTGGCTTTGGTAGAGCGTGATGTTGTTTAGTGTTAGTGGGTGCTCAAGCTTCAATGGAAAAAACCTTTGAAATTGCTTACCGCTCCTGCATAGGGTGATATGCGGACGATAGCGCCGGCTCTCTGTCGGTAAGGATAGCCTTTTGGCTAGCTGCTTGATGGATTCATGTAGAGCCTCCAATTGCTGGGTAGCCACAACTTCTGCTGCAATTAAGTGAGCGTCATTGCCCGGAAAGGTGCCGAGTTTAAAAAAATTGGTTTTCAATTCAGTTGTGGCCTCTGCAATGGATGTGAGCCCGGTTTTAAGTAGAGGGATTACTTCAATAGGTAACTGGCCTAGAAAACAAAGGGTGATATGACGGTTTTGGCGGGTTATCCAGCGAGTGCTGGTAATTGATGCAGCATCTTGTTTGCGCTTGATGGCGACCGTTAACTTATTTAAAAACTCCTGTGTCGTTTCATCTAGCTGGATGCCAATAAAAATTCTGCAGGTGGGCTCGAGAAGCTTTTTGTGAGTTTTTGACATAAAATTTATCTTTCACCCTTGAATAAGAAATCTCTGCCCATATTTCTTTTATGCAGGCGGTAGCTTCAATAGAAAGTGCCCCTGAAAAGAGTCTGGTCATTTGACGGACGTAGTTTCAAATATTGCTCTGAACTGAGGATATGATAATGCGTAATTTTGATTTCTCCCCACTTTATCGATCTGCTATTGGCTTTGACCGTATGGCCAGCCTGCTTGATGCAATGACCACTAGCGAGCAAAAGCAGCCTTCCTACCCCCCATACGATATAGAGTTAACCGGTGATGATAGTTACCGAATTACTATGGCTGTTGCCGGCTTTGAGCAGTCTGAACTTGATATTCAAGTAGAGCAAAATCGTTTAGTGGTTAGCGGTACTAAGCCGGAAAATAATGGTCAGGGGAAGTATTTACACCGGGGTATTGCCGCAAGAAATTTTGAGCGGCGCTTTCAGCTCGCTGATCATGTAAAAGTAACTGATGCAAAGTTGGCGAATGGGTTGTTGCATGTAGAGTTAGTGCGTGAAATACCTGAAGCAATGAAGCCGAGAAAAATCTCGATTACAGAAGGCAATATTCTCCAGCATGCAAAGAGTGACACCGAGTCCAGTGCGGCAGTAGCGTAAGTTGTCACTGCAGTGTCCGCTGTGCCGCCATCGTGCGGTGCAGCCTTACCATCGAGATAAATTCCGCAGCTATCATCAGTGTGATAACTGCGTGCTCGTATTTGTTCCCCCGAAATTCCACTTAAGTCCCGATGAAGAAAAAGCTTACTACGACCTTCATGAGAATTCGATAGAGGATGAAGGTTACCGTCAATTTCTCAGTCGTTGCGCGCAGCCCTTGCTAAAAGAGCTGAAGGGCTCATGTTGTTATGGCCTGGATTTTGGTTGTGGGCCGGCCCCCTTGTTGGCCAGAATTTTAGAAGGCAATGGGCATAGAGTCGATCTGTATGATCATTTTTATGCGCCAGCTCAAAAGGCGCTGCATGGGAATTATGACTTTATCGTCGCAACAGAGGTGATCGAGCATTTGGGGCAGCCTGGAGCGGAGATCGAGAACCTCTGGGGTAGGTTGCGCACCGGAGGTGTTATGGCCCTGATGACCAAATTGGTTATTTCTGCGGAGCGTTTCGCCAATTGGCACTACATTAGAGATCCTACACACATTTGTTTTTTTAGTGTGAAGACATTTGAGTGGTTGGCTCGGTCACTAGGTGCCGAGCTCCAGTTTGTCCATAGTGATGTTATTTTCCTGAGAAAATTAAGTATTGACCCTGAATAGTTTAGCGCGCACCGTAGTGCGGTATTCGCTGGGGGTGGTTGCCAAAAACTTTTTAAAAAGTGCAGTGAAATGCCCCATATCCTGATAGCCAACTTTTTCAGCAATTTCATTGACCGATAAATTACTTGATTGCAAAAGTTCGCGCGCCATATCAACCCTGACATTTTGTAAGTATTGCAAGGGTGTCTGTCCTGTTGCTAGTTTGAACCGGCGATTGAATGATCGCACGCTCATGTCAAAGAGTTGTGCCACTTCGCTAAGGCGTACTTCAGTATTGCAGTGTTCTTTGAGCCAGGCTTGGGCTTGAACGATATCTTCGTCTGGATGTAGCTGAACAGATCCCTCAGAATAGGCGATCTCTTCAAAGGGGCGGCGAATTTCGTGAGAGAAATTTCGCTCCACATGGCTGGCAATGGCTGGTCCATACAGTTGGCGAATCATGTGAACGGTAACGTCTGCCAAGGCATTGACGCTTGCTGCACAGAAAAGCTTGTCTGCTTGGGTGATAAAATATTGACGCTTTAACTTTACCTCTGGATAGTCTGAGCTGAATTGATCAAAATAATGCCAGTGGGTAGTTGCGGGCTTACCATTTAGAAGACCTGCTTCGGCCAGAAAGCACACCCCGGTACCCACAGCGCTGATAGCGGCCCCTTGTTTTTCCTGCTGGCGCAGCCACTCTAATATTTTTCCGCCTCGTTTTAGGGCGGGGCGGGGGTTGCGCCACATGGTCGGGATGTAGATTAGATCGCTGTCTGGTGCATCGCTGAGAGCGGCATCCGGCTGAAGGGTAAATCCGCAGCGGGTATTTACTGGTGTCCCATCCAGACTGGCGGTCACCAATTTTAGGTTGCCCTTGATACCCTCCACTCTTGCGCGACTCTCTGCGCCACGGAGCATCTCGAGGGGAAGAACGGTGCCGGTTGCCAGCATCTGGTCGATAAGTAGAAAAGTTACTGTTCGCATTACATATCTGTGCGCACTTGCGCTATTGGCCAAAACACTCAATTTTGCTGGCCAGTATGCCCATAACTGGACAGAATCGCCACCCCCTACACTCGCATCTCTTATTTTTATAGTGTTAAGTACTTGGCTGGAGGTCAGGATGCAGCGCCTTCCCGTAATCACCGCATTCGGTGGATTCAACCCTGCTGGACGTAGTTCTTTCCATAAGGGGTACTCTCGCCTCGTGCTAGACAAACTGAGTAAGAAAGAGCGGGATAGCACTCTTTCCGACCTGGCTGCCCTGATGGGCTTGCGAACCGGAGACAACGCCGAAGGCATTTTGGATCCTGCCCTTGAGCAGCAGGTGTTGGATGGTACATTGGTGCGCGAACTAGAGAGTCGCTATTACGACTACCGCAAGTGCCATTTCCATCAGTCTGCCCAGCTTGCAAACCCCCAGGGCCTGACATTCGAAATTTCCACCCGGCAACTTCCGCAGCCTGTGCCAGCTCATTGGCACTTGGAGCATATCCAGGGTGGTAGGGTTCGAGTCACCACAACTGAGCTGTCAGTTTTGTTGGATAGCCACCGCGAGATAAGTGTGGCCGCCGCCGGCCAGCTCCCAACTGGATTTGAACCGGGCACTAAATATAACTCTCGATTTCATCCCAGGGGGTTGCAGCTGGCCCTCTTGGGTGCGTCAGATACGGTGCAGTCTTTGGGGGTTGACTGGGATACTGTTGTGTCTGCGGCTGGGCCGGGGAATATTGCCCTCTATGCCGCCTCGGCAATGAGTCAGCTGGACCCATTTGGTAACGGCGGTCTATTGCAGTCTCGCCTGCGAGGTAGTCGCGTAAGTTCTAAACAACTAGCGCTTGGTTTAAATAGTATGCCAGCGGATTTTGTTAATGCTTATGTGCTCGGAAATGTCGGTTCTACCGGCGCTGTTGCCGGTGCTTGCGCGACCTTCCTGTACAACCTTCGCGCTGGCGTTGAAGATATTCGCTCGGGTAGGGCGCGGGTCGCTGTAATTGGTGCGGCTGAGGCGCCCCTTGTGCCTGAAGTTGTCGATGGCTATTCAACGATGGGTGCCCTGGCCACTACCGAGAATTTACGCAAGCTTTTCCCCGGAGAAATTGATTATCGACGCACCAGTCGCCCGTTCGGTGAGAACTGTGGCTTTACCTTGGGTGAGGGTACCCAGTGGGTCATCTTAATGGATGATGCTCTGGCGCTCGAGTTGGGTGCTTCTGTATATGGTTCGGTTGCCGGTGTGTTTACCAATGCCGACGGCACAAAGAAATCGATTTCTGCGCCGGGTCCCGGGAATTACCTGACGATGGCCAGAGCAATGGCGGAGGCGCGGGCAATTGTGGGTGAGGATAGTTTGCGGCGTCGCAGCTTTGTGCAGGCCCATGGCTCCAGTACGCCCCAAAATCGAGTTACTGAGTCCGCCATTTTTGATCGTTTGGCCGGCGCATTTGGCATTGCTGAATGGCCGATTTGTGCGGTTAAGGCCTTTTTGGGGCATACCGTCGCTTCAGCCAGTGGGGATCAGTTAGTTACAGCGTTAGGTGTATTTGATCGCGGCATACTCCCGGGAGTGACCACCGTTGATCGCATCGCTGACGATGTTCATTGTAAGCATCTTGATATCTCCCTGGAGCATACGGATAGAGGGCGGGGAACGCTGGATCTTGCGTTCCTAAACTCAAAAGGTTTTGGTGGTAATAATGCGACAGCGACAATTTTGTCGCCCCAGATTACAAAAGCAATGATGGAAAAGCGTCATGGCAAGTCTGCGATTACAGCTTCTCAAGTGCTAAATGAGAAAGTTGTAGAGCAGAGTGACAAATACAATGCCAAGGCTTCTCGCGGTGAGCTGGATGTTATTTATCGGTTTGGTGAGGGCATGATCGACGAAAATGAGATAGCTATCTCAGAAGAGGAAATATGTTTGCCCGGGATGCCGCCAGTGAAGCTGCCAAATGGAAATCCATTTGAAGATATGGTGTGATTGGTTTTCAAGTAATACCTCAAATGTGTTGATTTTTACCTGAGGGAAGATAACGCAAAAGGAGCTTTTGGGGAGCATGGATGATCCTGAAGAGGATGTTGGCGCCCGTTTAAAAATGGTGCGCCACATTTACGGTATTTCGCAGAGGGAATTGGCGAGGCGGGCTGGGATGACTAACGCAACAATTTCTTTTATAGAGCTTGGAAAGGTTAGCCCTTCTGTCGGTTCGCTACAGAAGATATTGGGTGCAATACCTATGTCGCTAACCGATTTCTTTTCCCTGGAGATGTCGGGCGCAAAACAGATTTTTTTTCGCGGAAGTGAAGTGCCAGAGATCGGTCACGGCTCTGTGTCCTGCCGTTTGTTTGGGGGGGCAAAGGCAAACTGCGGCATGTCACTATTGTGGAAAGTGTTTCCCGCAGGGGATGACTCCGGTTTTTCTCTTGAATCTGCTGAGGGGGAGATTGGCGGGGTGGTTGTCAGTGGTGACCTGGAGGTTACAGTTGGCTCCGATTTTGCTTTGCTGAGTCCCGGCGATGGGTATTATTTTGACGCTCAGCGTCCGCACCGTTTTCGAAATACAGGTAGTTGTGACTGTGTAGTTGTCAGCGCAATGATGCCGGCTTATGGGCATCCCGACCTTCAAGAGCCCAATCCCTGAAAGGTGGATTAGAAAAGAGGGAGTTCGTGCCAAGTGGCTGATAAGGCGGCACGATCCGAGATAGACTAGCCCAGCTTTAATTTCTTTCCGTTCGCAAACTGGCGAATTTCTGTACTTTGGCACTCCTGGTGCCACTCCATTTGTAAGAAATAGTATTCAAACAATCGTTTGAATCTGGCTATACTACGGCTGACCAAATTGGGCCTAAGTGTCACCGCGCTGTGCGGGGCGGCCCTTGGTTGCACAAAAATTCCGACCCCGGGCCCAGGATCGCGGCCCAGAATAAAAGAGGTCAATCAATGTTATTTAGTGGCAAAGCGCTCACGGTACAGATGCTGGACAACGGCATCGCCGAGCTCAAATTCGACCTGCAAGGCGAATCCGTCAATAAATTTAACCGTCAGACGGTTTCTGAATTCTCCCAAGCGCTGGATGCTATCGAAGCAGCGGATGGTGTAAAAGGTGTACTGCTGACCAGCGGTAAAGGCGTCTTCATTGTTGGTGCTGATATCACTGAGTTTGGTGGTGCCTTCTCTGCAGGTGCAGAGGGCGTTGCTGATCTGATGAATCAGAACAACGAAAATATCAACCGCCTGGAAGACCTTCCGGTACCGACTGCGGTAGCAATTAATGGCTACGCGCTTGGCGGTGGTTTTGAGGTGTGTCTTGGCTGTGACTTCCGCCTGATGGGCGAAGAGGCCAAAGTTGGCCTTCCGGAAGTTAAGCTGGGTCTGATTCCGGGCTGGGGTGGCACTGTTCGCCTGCCGCGTGTAGTGGGTGTTGATGTTGCTGCTGAGTGGATTGCAGCGGGTAAAGAGCAGAAGCCTGCCGCCGCTCTGGAAGCTCACGCTGTCGATGCGGTTATCCCCACTGCCAAGCTCAAAGATGCAGCGGTCAAGCTGCTTGAGCGCGCTATTAATGGCGAGCTGGACTACAAAGCCATTCGCGAGCTGAAGAAATCTCCAATCCCCTTGAATGATACTGAAGCGCTAATGGCCTTCTTTACCACCAAGGCATTTGTGGGTCAGCAGGCGGGTAAAAACTACCCCTCTCCCGTAGCTGCGGTTGAGTCAATCGAGCAGGGTTACAAGTTGACCCGTGATGAAGCGCTGAAAATCGAACAGGAGAAGTTCATTTTCTGCGCGCAGACCGGCACTGCGAAGTCTCTGGTAGGGCTGTTCCTGGCTGACCAGGCAATTGGTAAAGTTGCCAAAGGTTGGGAGAAGAAAGCCGATAAGCCGATTGAGCGTGCGGCAGTATTGGGTGCTGGCATTATGGGTGGCGGTATCGCTTACCAGTCTGCCTACAAAGGCACTCCGATCAAGATGAAGGATATCGACCAGAAGGGTATCGATCTTGGTCTGAATGAGGCGAACAAGCTGCTGTCCAAGTTGGTTGATCGCAAGCGCCTGACCCCCGTTAAAATGGGTGAAGTGCTCAACCGTATCGAGCCTACCTTGAGCTACGACGGCTTCAACGATATCGATGTTGTTGTGGAAGCCGTGGTTGAAAATCCCAAGGTGAAGCATGCAGTATTGAAGGAAGTGGAAACCAAAGTAAGCGAAGACACTGTAATCGCTTCTAATACCTCCACTATTTCTATTAACCAGCTGGCTGAGCCGCTTTCCCGCCCGGAAAACTTCCTCGGTATGCACTTCTTCAACCCAGTGCACAAAATGCCGCTGGTTGAGGTGATTCGTGGAGAGAAAACTTCCGACACAGCTGTAGCTCGCGTTGTTGCCTACGCAAACAAGATGGGCAAGAAAGCTATTGTTGTACGCGACTGTCCTGGATTCTTGGTTAACCGCGTTCTCTTCCCTTACTTTGCCGGTTTTTCCATGCTGGTGCGCGATGGCGCTGACTTCCAGGCCGTTGACAAGGTGATGGAGCGTTGGGGTTGGCCGATGGGCCCCGCTTACCTGATGGACGTTGTCGGTATCGATACCGGTGTTCACGCAGAGAGCGTAATGGCTGAAGGCTTCCCCGACCGTATGGGTAAAACCTTTACCGCTGCTTCCGACGTTATGTATGAAGCGGGTCGTTACGGCCAGAAGAACAACAAAGGCTTCTACAACTACGAGCAGGACAAAAAAGGTCGCCCGAAGAAAGTGGCTACCGAAGAGTCCTACGAGCTGCTTAAGCCGCACGTTGCTGAACGTCGCGAGTTTGAAAAAGACGAAATTATCGAGCGCATGATGGTGCCTATGGCAACCGAGCTGGCTCGCTGCCTGGAAGAGGGTATCGTCGATTCCCCAGCTGAAGCTGATATGGCGCTGATCTACGGCATTGGCTTCCCTCCGTTCCGCGGTGGAATCTTCGCGTGGCTGGACAGCATTGGTCTGGATGAATTCGTGAAGATTGCCGATAAGTACGCCGATCTGGGTGAGCTGTACAAGCCGACCGATCGCATGCGTGAAATGGCCGCAAGTGGCAAAACCTACTACGGCGACAAGTAAGGAGAATAGCGATGAGTTTAAATCCTAGAGATGCCGTAATCGTCGACTACGCGCGTACGGCCATGGGTCGCTCGAAGAATGGTGTATATCGCCATGTTCGCGCCGATGATATGTCCGCTGAGCTGCTGAAAAAGTTCATGCAGCGCAATGATAAGCTCGATCCCGCCGAGATCGATGACCTGATCTGGGGCTGTGTTATGCAGCGCGATGAGCAGGGCTTTAACGTAGCTCGCTTTATCCTGCTGCGCGCTGGTCTGCCACACACTATCCCGGCGCAAACCGTCAACCGCCTGTGCGGCTCCTCTATGTCCTCCCTGCATACTGCAGCTGCCAACATCCAGGCTGGCGTTGGCGATGTGTACGTTGTGGGTGGTGTTGAGCACATGGGTCACCTGAACATGATGGAGCATGTTAGCCCCAACCCAATGCTGGGTCGCTATATGGCTAAAGCTGCCGGCTCCATGGGTATGACTGCTGAATACCTGGCGATGATGCACGGTATCCAGCGTCAGCAGATGGATGAGTTCGGTGCACGCTCTCACCATCGCGCTGCTGAAGCTACCAAGGCTGGCAAGTTCAATCGCGAAATTATCGCTATTGAAGGTCATGACGATGACGGCGTACCTTTCCTGGTTGAGACGGATCAAACCATCCGTCCGGACACCACCGTGGAAGGTCTGGCTCAGCTGAAGCCAGCATTCGATCCGAAGCACGGTCAGGTAACAGCCGGCACCTCCTCTCAGATCACCGACGGTGCCTCTGTGATGCTGGTAATGTCCGCTGAGCGCGCTCAGGCTTTGGGTATGACTCCTATTGCCCGCGTGAAAGAAATGGCGCTGGCTGGTGTTGATCCGTCCATTATGGGTTATGGCCCGGTGCCCTCTACCAAGAAGGCGCTCAAGAGAGCGGGTCTAACTGTTGGTGATATCGACAAGTTTGAGCTGAATGAGGCATTTGCGGCGCAGGCGCTGCCGGTGCTGAAAGACCTGGATCTGCTCGAGCAGATGGATGAGAAGGTCAACCTGTACGGTGGCGCTATTGCCCTGGGCCATCCCTTCGGCTGCTCTGGCGTGCGCATTACTGGCACTCTGCTGAGCGTTATGCAGAATGAGGGCGGCAACCTGGGTGTGTCTACCATGTGTATCGGTCTGGGGCAGGGTATTACCACTGTTGTAGAGCGAGTCTAAGGAAATTAGACCCCGAAAAAAGGCGCCTTTGAGGCGCCTTTTTTTATTTTATGAGAAAAGTGTTCAGTAAAGTGTTGAAGACCCCAAAATGCTGTGGCACAATCTGCACCCCTTGTCGCGATGGGCTCTAAAAAAGTAGCGAAAGCGCTTAAATATCAAAGAGTTAGCGGCAGGTTCGATTTGGGGACGTGGTGAAATTGGTAGACACGCCAGATTTAGGTTCTGGTGCCGAAAGGTGTGGGAGTTCGAGTCTCCCCGTCCCCACCAAATTAAAAGCCTTGAAGTCCGTGTGACTTGCCCTGGAGGGGTGGGTGCGGGCTTCTTGTGTATTTGGCGGCAGCGCAAAAGTATTATTTCGTGCTGCGCCCACGAGGTTGCTGACTAAGTCTCGGTGACCCGGTATTCGTTGGCGCTGCGGCGCGATTACAGAGATAGTCTCACGAGGATAAACATGCAGGTTTCCATCGAAACTACTTCCGGTCTGGAGCGTCGTTTAACGGTCAACTTGCCGGCAGAAATTGTCGACAAAGAAGTGGACAAGCGTCTCCAGCAGGCTGCTAAGACTGTTCGCATCAATGGCTTCCGCAAAGGCAAGGTGCCGATGAAGGTTGTTCGCCAGCGCTTTGGTGCCGGCGTTCGTCAGGAAGTTCTGGGTGAAGTAATGAGCCGTTCTTTCTACGAAGCGGTTCAGAAGGAAGAGGTTAAACCTGCCGGCCAGCCTAGCATCGAAGCCAAGCAGACTGCTGCTGGTGAAAACCTGGAGTACGTTGCTACTTTCGAAGTTTACCCTGAAGTTGAACTCGCTGACCTGGCTGAGATCGCTGTAGAACGCCCTGTTGCAGAAGTTACTGATGCTGACGTGAAGAGCATGATCGATGTTCTGCGCAAGCAACAGTCTTCCTGGAAAGATACCAAGCGCAAAGCTCAGAAGGGCGATCGTGTTGTTATCAACTTTGTTGGTCGCAAAGACGGCGAAGAGTTTGAAGGCGGTAAGGCCGAAGGCCACCAGTTGGTACTGGGTTCCGGCCAGATGATTCCTGGCTTCGAGGAAGGCATTCTGGGCATGAAGCCCGGTGAAGAGAAAGACATTGATCTGACCTTCCCGGAAGATTACCAGGCAGAAGAGCTTCGCGGTGCTGCTGTTACCTTTAATATCAAGGTGACTTCTTCCGAGAAGCCTGAACTTCCCGAGCTGAACGAAGAGTTCTTCAAAGCTTACGGTGTTCAGGAAGGTGGCGAAGAGAAGTTCCGTGAGGAAGTTCGCAACAACATGCAGCGTGAGCTGAAAAATGCCGCTCTGAACAAAGTTAAGACCCAGATCATGGATCAGCTGTTCGAGAAGCATCCAGTTGAGCTGCCGTCCGCTCTGGTTGCCAGTGAAGTAACTACCCTGCGTGGTCAAATGGTTCAGCAGTTTGGTGGTCAGATCAAGGCTGAAGATGCCGAGCGCATGCTGCCTGACACTATGTTCGAAGAGCAGGCAAAACGCCGTGTAGTTCTCGGTCTGGTAGTCGGTGAGATTGTTAAGCAGAATGAACTTTCTGTTGATGCCGATCGCGTAAAGGCGAAAGTTGAAGAGCTGGCTTCTACCTACCAGCAGCCGCAAGAAGTGGTTGACTACTACTACAGCAACCGTGAGCTGCTGTCTGGTGTTGAGTCTGTTGTACTGGAAGACCAGGTTGTTGATCACGTACTGGCTTCAGCTAAAGTATCTGAAGTTGACAGCAGCTACGACGAAGTGATTAAGCCGCAAAAACAAGGCTAATCTCTCACTTCATTCAGGTGTAAGGTGGCGTCCGCTCAAGCGTGACGCCCCTACATCTCCTTCCTTTTTACCGGCTGGCTTTCTCTCGCCTGACCGGTTAAGCTCTGAAAACCAAATTTTTCAGCATGGGCATACGATGCCTATTCGCTGGCCTGCCGAATACGCCACAAAAGGAAGCAATGGTACCTATGGCACGAATTGATTTTCCAAAAGCTTCGATAGAGCCCTCAGCATCAGGTTTAGTTCCTATGGTGGTAGAACAAACCGCCAGAGGGGAGCGCTCATTTGATATTTATTCTCGCCTGTTAAAAGAGCGTGTGATATTCCTGGTCGGGCCTGTAGAAGACCACATGGCCAACCTGGTTGTTGCGCAGCTGCTTTTCCTCGAGGCAGAAAATCCGGATAAGGATATTCACCTCTACATTAATTCACCGGGCGGTTCGGTAACTGCCGGCATGTCTATCTATGACACCATGCAGTTCATTAAGCCTGATGTCAGCACTATGTGCATTGGGCAGGCCTGTAGTATGGGCGCCTTCTTGTTGACTGCAGGTGCTGAAGGCAAACGCTTCGTAACACCAAACTCCCGTGTGATGATTCACCAGCCCAGCGGTGGGGCCCAGGGGCAGGCGAGTGATATCCACATTCACGCCCAGGAAATTCTCAAGATTCGTCATCGTTTGAATGAGCTCATGGCACATCACTCTGGACGTCCAGTCAGTGATATTGAGAGGGATACAGAGCGCGACAACTTTATGAGCGCCGATGAGGCCAAGGAATATGGCTTGGTCGATGATGTATTGTCTCGCCGACAGGCATTCGATAAGTAGATTTTTCTACATTAAAAGTTTGCCGGAGGCGGATTTCAGCGAAAGTTAGTTTTTTTGACAGGCTGGCTTTCGTTGGGACTTGAAAATCACGCCAAAAGGCAGCATCTTGCTGGGTAAGCTGAATTTAGGGCCCTGGCCGGCCAGTGACGACGGAGTATTTTGATGACCGACAAAAGCAGCGGAGAAGACAGCGGAAAATTGCTGTACTGCTCTTTCTGTGGCAAAAGCCAACAGGAAGTGCGGAAGTTAATCGCTGGGCCGTCAGTCTTTATCTGCGATGAATGTGTCGAGCTGTGTACCGACATTATTCGTGAAGAAGTACAAGAGACTGCGGAGGGGCCTGAAGGGCGCCTGCCGACACCCCGTGAGATTACTGAAATCCTCGATCAGTATGTGATTGGGCAGGAGAGAGCCAAGCGTGTGCTGGCTGTCGCCGTATACAATCACTACAAGCGTCTGCGCACCAAGTCTGGTGTTAAAAGTAAGGATGAAGTAGAGCTCAGCAAGTCTAATATTTTGCTGGTAGGCCCAACCGGTAGTGGTAAAACCCTTCTTGCCGAGACCCTGGCTCGCCTGCTCAATGTTCCTTTCACTATTGCCGATGCAACCACCCTGACCGAAGCTGGTTACGTGGGTGAGGATGTTGAGAATATCATCCAGAAGCTTTTGCAGAAGTGTGATTACGATGTAGAAAAAGCCCAGCAGGGTATCGTCTATATCGATGAGATCGACAAAATTTCGCGCAAGTCAGACAACCCTTCAATTACCCGTGATGTGTCCGGTGAAGGTGTGCAGCAAGCGCTACTGAAGTTGATTGAAGGCACTGTGGCGTCTGTGCCGCCGCAGGGTGGACGCAAGCATCCGCAGCAGGAATTCTTGCAGGTCGACACCTCCAATATCCTGTTTATTTGTGGCGGCGCTTTTGCGGGGCTGGATAAGGTTATCCGCGATCGCTCGGAGAAGGGTGGAATTGGTTTCAGTGCCGAGGTTAAATCAAAGGATGGCACCAGTAATTTTGGTGAGATCCTGCGTGATCTGGAGCCTGAAGACCTGGTTCGTTACGGGCTGATCCCGGAGTTTGTAGGACGCCTACCGGTGACCGCAACTTTAGAAGAGTTGGACCGTGAGGCTCTGGTACAGATTCTCACCGAGCCACGCAATGCCTTGACCAAACAGTACGCAAAACTGTTTGAGATGGAAGATGTTGAGCTGGATTTCCGCCCCGATGCGTTGGATGCAGTTGCCACCAAGGCAATGGAGCGGAAAACAGGCGCCCGTGGCCTGCGCTCTATCATGGAGTCCGTATTGTTGGAGACCATGTATGACATCCCATCCACAGATAATGTGGTGAAAGTTGTTATTGACGAGGCGGTCATTAAAGGCGAATCAGCCCCGCTGCTGGTTTATGAGAGTGAGTCCCAGCCGCAGAAGGCGGCGCCGGAAGAGTAGCTCAAATCCCACCTCAAAAAGCCCCAATATTGGGGCTTTTTTTATAGTTTTTTCTGATTACCCGGGTATCTAACCACCTGTCTGGGTATTCCTGGCTCGAATAGCACTCTTAGCTCGGCACAAATTGGTCGCGAGATTAGACTTGTATTTCGGGCCCTTCCCCCCCATTACTAGCATCTGAAGGGCGGTGGCCCAGGTTAAGCTGTCAATTCCAACAGCAGCATGATGCCGCGCCAAATACCCAGTGATAGGGCCGAGAGGAGTTCTATGGATCAGTCATCCGACACCACACTTGAATATCCGTTGTTGCCATTGCGCGATGTTGTTGTTTACCCCCATATGGTGATCCCGCTTTTTGTCGGCAGGGAAAAGTCCATAGAGGCCCTGGAAGAGGCCATGCGCAGGGATAAGCAGGTATTGCTTGTGGCGCAGCGAAAGGCATCTGAGGATGACCCAGGTGCAGACGATATCTATCGCGTGGGCACTATTGCCAGTGTCTTGCAGTTACTCAAACTCCCCGATGGCACTGTGAAGGTGCTAGTAGAAGGGGGGGAGCGCGTAAATATCCACGAAGTGATGGAGAGGGAGAACCATTTCGAGGCAACCGTTTCGCCGATGGAAACGCAGGAGTTGCCGGAAGGCGAAGCAGATGCCCTTGTGCGCTCTGTGATGTCTCAGTTTGAACAGTACGTTTCTGTAAGTAAGAAAGTCCCCAATGAGGTTATTACCTCTCTGTCGGGAATTGATGAGCCTGGCCGTTTGGCAGATACCATTTCTGCACATATGTCCCTTGAGCTGGCTCAGAAGCAAGAGCTTCTGGAGACTCTCAGTGTTAAAGAGCGTTTGGAGCATTTGCTGGGCCTTATGGATGCTGAAATCGACCTGATTCAGGTGGAAAAACGCATTCGTGGGCGTGTGAAAAAGCAGATGGAGAAAAGCCAACGCGAGTATTATCTCAATGAGCAGATGAAGGCGATTCAAAAAGAATTGGGCGAGATCACCGAAGAGCCCAATGAAATTGAAGAGCTGGAAAACAAAATTGCCGAATCCGGCATGAGTGCGGAGGCAGAGAAGAAAACCCGCGCTGAGCTGGCTAAATTGAAAATGATGTCGCCTATGTCTGCGGAAGCTTCGGTTTTACGCAGTTATATCGACTGGATGTTGAGCCTGCCCTGGAAAAAAGCCAGCCGGGTGAGACACGATTTGGTTAAGGCCGAGGAAATTCTCGAGAAAGAACACTACGGCTTGGAAGAGGTTAAAGAGCGGATTCTTGAATACCTCGCAGTGCAGAAGCGAGTGAAGAAAGTGAAAGGGCCGATCTTATGTTTGGTTGGTCCTCCCGGGGTGGGTAAAACCTCCCTCGGTCAATCTATTGCTAGAGCAACAAATCGTCAGTATGTGCGTATGGCCCTGGGGGGCGTTCGCGATGAAGCTGAGATTCGCGGGCATCGACGCACTTATATTGGCTCACTGCCGGGCAAGCTGATTCAGAAAATTTCGAAAGTTGGAGTGAAGAATCCCCTGTTCCTGCTCGACGAAGTCGACAAAATGGGGATGGATCAGCGCGGCGATCCCGCCTCAGCGCTTCTTGAGGTTTTGGATCCAGAGCAGAATAAAACCTTTAATGACCACTATTTGGAAGTGGACTATGACCTTTCCGATGTGATGTTTGTCTGCACCTCTAACTCGATGAATATTCCAGGTCCATTGCTGGACCGTATGGAAGTTATTCGAATCCCCGGTTATACCGAGGACGAAAAACTGAATATTGCACAGCGCTATCTTGTGCCGAAGCAGCGTAAAGCCAACGGTCTTAAAGATGATGAGCTGGATCTCTCCGATGACAGTATTCGAGATATTGTCCGCTACTACACCCGTGAAGCGGGTGTGCGTGGCCTGGATCGGGAGATTGCCAAGATCTGTCGCAAGGTAGTAACCGAGCACGTTCGCAATCCTTCAGAGAGGAAGGCTGTAATACAGCCAGAGCAACTTGAAGAGCTTCTCGGTGTTCGCAAGTTTGATTTTGGCCGTGCAGAGGAAGAGGACAAAATCGGAATTGTTACCGGTCTCGCCTGGACCGAGGTGGGTGGTGAGCTTCTTAACATTGAGGCTTCAGCTGTGCCGGGTAAAGGACGCATGATCAAAACCGGCTCCCTCGGCGATGTTATGCAGGAGTCTATTCAGGCGGCCTTGACGGTTGTGCGTTCTCGCTCCCAGGCACTGGGAATAGGTCCGGACTTCCACGAGACCCGGGATATTCATATCCACGTGCCTGAAGGTGCCACCCCCAAAGATGGCCCTTCGGCGGGTATTGCCATGTGCACCGCTTTGGTGTCTGTGTTAACGGATATTCCCGTTCGCTCAGATGTGGCGATGACAGGAGAAATTACTCTGCGTGGAGAAGTTTTAAGAATTGGTGGTCTTAAAGAAAAGTTATTGGCAGCGCATCGGGGCGGTATAAAAACTGTACTGATTCCTGCTGATAATGAGCGAGATCTGAAGGATATTCCCGATAATATTCTTCAGGATTTGGTAGTTAGGCCCGTCAAGTGGATCGATCAGGTACTTGAGCTGGCGCTCGAGCACAAGCCTGAATCCCTGTCTGATGAAGAGTATTCCGCCTTACAAAAAAAGGCAGAGGAGCGCTCGCAGCGCGGAATCCAAACTCACTGACTCTTGTAATGGGGTGACTTTTGTCGCCCCTTTACAACTTACAAGGCCAAAACTTCGCCAATCAGGCTGTCTGCGCTGCTTGAAAAGTGTGCATCTGCCCGGAAACCCGCATGGTTCCTTGACCCGCTTCTGGGCAGTTGGTATAAAACGGGGCTTATTGCCCGGCGCGTAAATTGCCGAAGGCTAAAAAATTTAAAGTATGGGTGTCTCTTGTAGATCACCCGAAGCATATTTAAAAAGAACAGAGGGATTAAGCGTGAATAAGTCCGAACTGATTGAAGCAATTGCCGCATCTGCAGATATTCCAAAAGCAGCAGCTGGCCGTGCTTTGGACGCAATGGTTGATAGCATCACTGATGCCCTGAAAAAAGGTGATCAAGTTGCCCTCGTTGGCTTCGGTACCTTTGCTGTGAAAGAGCGTGCAGCTCGTACTGGTCGCAATCCTCGCACTGGCGATCCCATTGAAATCGCTGCGGCAAAAATTCCTAACTTCAAGGCCGGTAAAGCCCTGAAAGACGCTGTAAACTAAGTTTTCAGCAGGCTTTGAGACTTTGTAAAAGAGTCTGATTGTCAAAGAGGCGTGTCAGTTGGGATACGCCTTTTTTGTATCTGATAGCAGTTAAAACAATTAATTTTCGGAGCTGAGCATGCTTCAGTCCATGCGTGACAACCTGAAAGGGACAGCCGCGATTATTGTCGCAGCCTTTTTCGGTTTTATTATGGTCATTGGGGGAATTGATTTCTTCACCGGTGCCAGTGGAGGTGCTGCCGATGCGGTAGCCGAGGTTAATGGCGAAAAAATTACAAACTTGGATTTGCAACGCGCAATTCAAAATCGCCGCAATATGATCATTAGTCAGTACGGCGAAGATGTGCCCGCTGATTTAATCAGCGATGAGCAGTTGCGTGAGCCAGTTTTACGCCAGTTGGTTTCCAGTGCTGTGATGCGCCAAGCCGCCCAGGACAGCGGTATGGTGATGAGCTCTGCGGCGGTCGACAGAGCGATCGTGGGAATCCCGGCTTTTCAGGTGAACGGCAGTTTTGATCCGCAGATGTATCGCGATGCTTTGCGTCGTATGGGGTATAGCCCCGCAGGCTTCCGCCAGATTATGGAAAATGATATGGCGTTGGAGCAGTATGCAAACAGTGTGGTTGAAAGTGCTTTTACTACCCAGGCGGATGCAGAACAAATTGTTGCGGCCTCTATGGAAGAGCGTGATTTTGATTACGTGGTGATGCCTGTTGAAGGCCTGCTAGCAGAGACTCAGGTTTCAGATGCTGAGGTAGAACAGTACTACCAAGAGAATCAAGGGCAATACCAGCGTCCAGAGCAGGTGGCGGTTGAGTATATCGAGCTAACTCCTGGAGTATTTGCCGGTAACATTGATATTTCTGAAAGTGATGTTCGCGCTCAGTACGAGCAAGAGCTGACAGGATTCGAATCGAAACTTCGCCGTCGCGCTGCACATATTTTGCTTGAAGAAGCTGACGCAGAAAAGATTGCTGAGATTCAGAGCAAACTGGATGCCGGCGAAGATTTTGCCGAGTTGGCAAAGACTTACTCCCAAGACGTAGGCTCTGCGGAGGAAGGTGGTGAGTTGGGTTACACCACGGGTGATGTATTCCCAGAGGCATTCGAGCAGGCCTTGGCCGCGCTTGAAGTGGGTCAGGTTTCTGCTCCAGTGACCACCGATAGTGGAACTCACTTTATCAAGCTGTTGGAAGTAGAGCAGAGTGAACCGCCGAGCTTTGAAGAGCAAAAAGTGGCGATCGAAAAGCGACTGCGGTCATCTGTTGCCGAGCGAGAGTTTGTTGATGCCTTGTCCCGTCTTGCCGATCTGGCATACAACGCGGATAGCCTGGCTGAGCCCGCTGAAGAGTTGGGTGTTCCCCTGAAGACTGCCGATCTGTTTTCGCGCGAGAGCGCATCTGGCGTGCTTTCTAACGGGCAGG
The DNA here is from genome assembly GCF_052467325.1 of Microbulbifer maximicatervae (SeqCode). Lineage (NCBI taxonomy): Bacteria > Pseudomonadati > Pseudomonadota > Gammaproteobacteria > Cellvibrionales > Microbulbiferaceae > Microbulbifer > Microbulbifer maximicatervae (SeqCode). Next base: position 1,937,642 of record NZ_CP174310.1, on the reverse strand, counting down.
TTATCGAGGCTGCCTTCTCTGTGGAAGTGAAGGAGGATGGCAATACTTCAGATGTGATCAACCTGAACAATGAGCACTCTGTCGTTTTGCGGGTCACCGACTCTAAGCCCGCAGGTACCTACCCTCTGGAAGAGGTTCGCCAGCAAATTGTTGACCGTTTGAAGCGTGATAAGGCCAGTGAGCAGTTGGCTAAGCAAGCGGAAGAGCTGAAAGAGAAACTCGCTACTGGTACTAGTTTTGCGGAACTGGTGGAAGCGCAAGGTTTAACCCTGGAGACCAGTGATAAAACTCGTCGCGGTGGTTTTGCTCAGCGCGGCGAGATTAATGCCAAGGCATTTGCATTGCCTGCACCATCTGCTGGCAAAGATGAAGTGACCAGCTTCGCTACAAATAATGGTGATCTGGTAGTTCTCGATCTGCGCAGCGTGCGCCCGGGCGAACTGTCCAAGCAGAGCAAAGAGCAGCGTCAGGCACTGATGCAGCAATTGGCCTCTGTAAATGGTGGGGCTGAGTTAGCAGCAATCCAGCGCTACTTGTCCGATCAGGCAAAAATCGACCTGACCTCTTCTGCCGAGTAACGGTTGTTATCGAGCCATAAAAAAACCCGGCAATTGCCGGGTTTTTTTATGGCTAACTCCTGTAGGGAAGTGCGCGCTTTAAGTGTTGCTGGCACTATCCACAAATAAGGTTAAGCGCTGTCCGGGTTGTAAATACTTGGACTTGTTTATTTTATTCCAGCGGAGAATATCATCGATTTCGATACTGAATTTATTGGCTATCCGATATAGAGAGTCACCGCTGCGTACCCGATAAGAAACTTTGCGGGTAGTGCGGTTGTTCTCTGATGCTGCGGGGGAGCCGTTGTAAGCTACCAGGGTGCGTCCAGGGCGCAGGGTGTCTCCCGGTGCCATGCTGTTCCAGCTGGCCAGTTGCTTTACGGTCACATCCAGCTTGCGTGAAATCCCCCAAAGGCTGTCGCCAGGGCGTACAGTGTAATTAACTTTCTGGCCCTTGCCGGAAGACTGCTTGCGTTTAACTCGCTGATCGAGTGCGTAGGCATACTGTCCTGCAGGGCCCGATGCGCTGGGGATTAACAGTGTTTTACCGGCGCGAATATTATTGTTCCGCAGTTTGTTTATCTCGCGTATAGCTCCCACGGTGGTCTGGTAGCGGCGAGCGATAGTGGAAAGGGTGTCGCCTCGGGCAATGGTGTAGCGCTGCCAGCTCACCCTCTCTTCCTTGGGAAGTTGTGCCAGGGCGTTCTCAAACTTTTCCTGGGTCTCTATTGGAATCAGTAGTTGGTGGTTTCCGTTGGGGTCGGTTGCCCAGCGGTTATAGCCTGGGTTCAGTAGGTACAGCTCTTCAATCTCAATTTCTGCAAGTTCTGCAGCTTGGGCCAGATCGATCTGACTGCCTACATCGACACGGGCGTAGTAGGGTTTGTTGGCGACGTCATGTAGCGGAATCTTGTAGTGGTCGGGGCGGGATATTACCTCTGCCAGTGCTAATAGCTGGGGCACGTAGCTTCTGGTTTCCCGAGGCAGTTTAAGGTCCCAATAACTGGTGCCGAGCCCACTGCGGCGATTTCTTTCTACGGCTCTGCGAACTGTGCCTTCGCCGGCGTTGTACGCGGCCAGTGCCAGCTCCCAGTCCCCGTCAAAGCGATCGTGGAGGTAATTGAAATACTTTGCTGCGGCCTGGGTGGATTCGTGGACATCGCGGCGGCCGTCGTACCACCAGTTTTGTTCAAGTCCAAATGAGCGCCCGGTGGCCGGGATAAACTGCCACATTCCGGAGGCTCGGGCATGGGAGTAAGCAAAGGGGTCGTAGGCGCTCTCGACAATGGGGAGCAGTGCCAGCTCCAAGGGAAGGTTTGCCTGTTCCAGCTGTTCGGCAACATGGAAAATATAACGGCGGGAGCGCTCGCTTACACGAGCCATATAGCCCTCATTACGGGCAAAGTAAGCAATATATTCCTTTACCTTAGGGTCACCGGTGCGATGGTCCATGGCGAACCCCTGGCGCAGTCGGGCCCAAATATCCACCGGAGGTTGGGCGGCCTTTGTAGGCTCGTGTTTTTTTACAACGGGATCACTCGCGACAGAGGTTTCCTCTGCAGGGATATTTTCAGTTTCAGGCGTAGGCCCCTGTTCCGGCAATTGCGAGCAGGCTCCTACCGTAGCAGCTAATAATGCTACGGCAAAATTCTTGTGAACCATGTGTGATATCCGCGAGTCTTCTTTTAATTCATCCCGACGCATTTCAGAACAATTATTGGTAAAGCATCAGGCATTTGGTCAATTACTTTTGATTCTAATTAAGCAAATTAGTTTCGGTCAATATCGTTGGTTAAAAAGCATACAAATTGTTAGTTTGTTATCCAGTTTGAGAGGAGTTTAGGCGAAGTTGGGGCTTAGAAGTTATCCTTCCAGTCGCGTAAGCTTGTAAAAACGGCTACATCATCATTTTCGGGAAATGGATCGGTTTGAAGGTGGGCCACAGCCTGTCTGACATCCGGATATGCGCAGCGAAGAAATGGGTTGGTGTCCAATTCCAGAGCGATAGTTGAAGGTAGGGTTGGCTTGTTATCCGACCGCAATACCGCACACTGGGAAATCCTTTTTTCAATAGCTTGGTTTTTGGGTTCTACCGCTTGAGCAAACTTTAGGTTAGCGAGCGTGTACTCATGTGCCGGATATACTAAGGTTGCAGGGCGTAACTGGCTGAGCTTGTGCAGCGAATGATACATCTGCTCAGGGCTACCTTCGAATAACCTGCCACAACCTGCAGAAAAGAGAGTGTCACCGCAAAAAAGGTGTAATTGTTCCTTGGCTGCCCCTGTGGTTTCATACAAAACCAAAGCCAAGTGGTCTAGAGTGTGCCCCGGTACGGCGTATATTTGGAGGGGCATGCCGAGGATTTGCAGGGAATCGCCACCGGCAATTGGGTGCGTGACGCCAGGTATGTCTTCTGGGCCGTAAATGGGGCAATGATATTGATTGGAAAGCTGCTTGATGCCACCAGTGTGATCATAGTGGTGGTGAGTGATAAGAATGCCATTAAGTTTATTCCCCTGAAGAGCCTTTTCAACAGGCGCTGAATCACCAGGATCGACCACCCAGTGCTGACCATCCTGTTGCAGGTGCCAGATATAGTTGTCATTAAAGGCGGGGATTGGCGTAATGGATAGCATAATCGGATCGTCTTTTCACTGAATGGAAGAACAATATCACGGAAGGTGAATACTCGTGTGATCTGTTACATATGGGCCGATTTGCTTAGAGTAAGGTTTTGGCGGGATCACCCGAGTGTAAAATTAAAAAAAGCGCACTCGACTCAATCTATGGAGATATGATGACCGGAAAGTTCAGACCTGGTAATGATGAGGACTTATCCCCTCTTGGCAAGGTTTGTCCGGCGCTGTCCCATTGGTTTTCAAGTTCATTGGGTGAGGAAATTCTCTCGCAACAACTGGCATTGGCCCAGCCCCTGGTAGAGGGCTTTTTCGGTTACCACCTTCTCCAGGCCAGTGTGACCCATTCTGTCGATTTTGCAGCCTCTAGTCGTATCAATCATCGTTTTCGATTGGGGGCGACAGCGGAGCAGGATGGGGCTGCAATAGTCGAGTTTGAGCAATTACCACTTCCTTCCGATTCTATTGATGTAGTACTGCTGCATCACCTGCTGGATTTCTCCAGTCACCCTCACCAGATTCTGCGGGAAGCGGCCAGGGTTTTGATACCCGGCGGTCACATGCTGTTAATCGGTTTTAACCCGTTTTCCTTGCTGGGCTTGTCTCGTCTGCTGTTTTCCAGGGGGGCCTACCAGCGCGGAAATCAACTGCGGGCCGCCCGAATTGCCGACTGGATGAATCTGTTGGACCTGCAAGCCGACAGGATAGATCGCGGGTTTTTCCGCTTGCCATTACAGCAGAAGGAGTTGTTATCCAAAACTGCCTGGATGGAGCGCTTCGGCTCCCGCTTGCACTTGCCTTGGGGGGGCTTTTACATCATAGTCGCCCGCAAAGAAGTGGCACGTGTTCGCACCATTAAAATTAATTGGCGGGCCGAGAGAAAACCCGCTCTGGTTGCCACCCCGTCGAGCCCTCGCGTTGCAGCACGCGGGAAGCATCATAAGCGCTGATTTCATTTAAAATCGGCCTCATATCTACTTTTGGCGTAAGTTTTGAAACAAATTACTATCTATACAGATGGCGCTTGTCGCGGCAATCCTGGTCCTGGCGGCTGGGGTGCCTTGTTGGTTTATGGTGAGCGGGAGAAAGAGCTGTTTGGTGGTGAGGCACATACTACCAACAATCGCATGGAGCTGCTGGCTGCGATAAAAGCCCTGGAGGCTCTTAAACAGCCGTGCAAAATTGATTTGCATACTGACTCCCAGTATCTACGCCAGGGGATTACTGGGTGGATTAATAATTGGAAAAAGAATGGCTGGAAGACAGCGAGTAAAAAACCTGTAAAGAATGCAGACTTGTGGCGTCAGCTGGATGAGAGCGTCGCTCAGCATGAAGTGCAGTGGCACTGGGTAAAAGGCCATGCGGGTCACCCGGGTAATGAGCGGGCTGACCAGTTGGCAAATCGCGGTGTCGATGAGCTGGAGTCCTGAAGGGGAAATTACACATGCGTCAAGTAGTTCTCGATACAGAGACAACAGGTCTCGACCCCAAAAGCGGTCATCGGATCATTGAAATTGGTTGTGTGGAGTTGGTTAACCGAAAGTTGACTGGCCGCCATTACCACCAGTACATCAATCCTCAGCGACAAGTGGAAGATGGGGCTATTGAGGTCCATGGAATTACTAATGAATTCCTGGCGGACAAACCCGTATTCGCTCAGATCGCCGATGAATTTATGACCTTCTGTGAAGGTGCAGAGCTGGTTATTCACAACGCGCCCTTCGATGTCGGTTTTATTGATGCTGAGCTGAGGCTGCTGGGTAATCCGCGCTGGCGCAATGTCAATGCGCATTGTGGGGTTTTGGATACCCTGACAATGGCCCGGGAAAAGCACCCCGGGCAGAAAAACAATCTGGACGCCCTTTGTAAGCGCTACTTTGTCGATAACTCCCAGCGGGATTTGCACGGCGCATTGCTGGATGCGGAGATTCTTGCCGACGTCTACCTGATGATGACCGGTGGCCAAACCGATTTGGTGTTGGCACAGGGTGATTCCTCGGAAGGGGAGGAAGGTAAGAAGGCGGAAAATGATGCGGCGGGTGAAGCCATTCGTCGCCTATCGGCAGATCGCGCGCCCCTGCTAGTAGCGCGTGCTACGCCACAGGAAGCTGAAGCGCATCAATCGATGCTAGGATTGCTGGAGAAATCAGCGGGCAAACACTTCTGGTAGCACATCAATGAAGAGGTGTTTTCTTTAATCTTGATGTTTATTGCGCTTTTCTTTTTCTGGATGGGTGGGAATTATCAATCCCCACCCATCCAGATAGTCTCTTATACAAGCTCTCTTTAGATCGCGTAGACCACGCAAATCAAAGCAACAATACTCAGTACGATGGTGTAGGGCAGAGCCATGATCACCATGCGGCCATAAGATAGGCGTATGAGAGGTGCCAGGGCCGATGTTAGCAGGAACAAAAATGCAGCTTGTCCATTGGGAGTGGCAACGCTGGGTAGGTTGGTTCCGGTATTGATGGCAATGGCCAGCTTGTCAAAATGTTCTCGGGTAATGTCACCTGCGGTGAGGGCAGCTTTAACTTCGTTAATGTAAACCGTTGCCACAAAAACATTGTCGCTAATCATCGACAAAATACCGTTTGCTAGGAATAGCAATCCTGGCTGCTGTTCGGGCTTTTGTGCGAGGACGAAGTTGGTTACTGGCTCGAATAGGTGCTGCTGGTGGATCACTGCAACAATTGCGAAGAAAACCACGAGCAGTGCAGTAAATGGCAGCGCCTCTTCAAATGCGTGACCGATTCTAGCTTCTTGAACAACGCCGTTAAACGAGGTCAGAAGTACAATAATCATCAGGCCAATGATACCGACTTCGGCAACATGAAATGCCAGGGCAAATACCAGAACCACAGCGACAATACCCTGAATCCACAGCTCGGCAACCTGTGCAGAGGTACGCTTTTTCTCTTCCTCTTTGGAAAAATTAACCAGCACTTCACGTACGGCACTAGGGAGCTGGGCTCCGTAGCCAAACCTTTTGATTTTCTCCAAAAAGAAACAAGTAGCTAGGCCGGCAAAGAATGTTGGAATAGTTACTGGAGCCATCTGCAGGAAAAACTGTACAAATTCCCATCCGGCTTTCTCAGCGATCAGTAGGTTTTGCGGTTCTCCAACCAAGGTGCAAACACCACCGAGAGCAGTACCTACAGCGCCATGCATAATCAGGCTGCGAAGGTAGGCTCGAAACTGGTCCAGGTCCTCGCGGTGATACTCTACGACATGCTCATCGTTGGAGTGGTCGTGGTCATGGTGGTGGTGTGGCTGCTGGGAGGCGACCCGGTGATAGACCGAGTAAAAGCCTACGGCAACCGCAATCAGGACAGCGGTTACGGTCAAGGCATCTAAGAATGCTGACAGCACTGCGGAGACAGCACAGAAAAGTAATGACAGCAGTGATTTTGATTTCACATTAATCAAAATTTTAGTGAATACATACAGAAGCAGGCTCTTCATAAAGTAAATGCCGGCCACCATAAACATAAGCAGCAGAATAACTTCGATATTCTCAACTACCTCGTGGTAGACGGCATCGGTACTTGTCATACCCATCAATACGGCTTCAATTGCGATCAGTCCGCCGGGTTGAAGTGGGTAACACTTCAGGGCCATCGCCAGGGTAAAAATGAATTCTGCAATAAGGACCCAGCCTGTTACAAAAGGCCCCGATACATACAGTATTAATGGGTTGAGAAGCAAAAAGGCGGCTATGGTCAATTTGTACCAATCAGGCGCTTCGCCGAGAAAATTTTCGGCAAAGGCGCGACCAAATCCGCCGCCGGATGCCGCAATGGTGTTGTTGTAAGTGTTCATCATTTACTTCCTTGGTTAACCCATTGGTGTGGGTCAAAATGGAATCTTTGGGAATCGGCGGTGTATGCGAAATAGATACCTGAGCTCAATTATCGCTGCGTGCTTCCCCGGGTTTATTGTGCACAGATTGATTGGTTTTTGTTCTTTAACACAAAAAAACGTACAGCTTTAAACTTGAAAGTAGCAAACGCTACTGGGTTTTCTGGAAAATTCAAGTAATTTAGGGGCTTCAGCCCCGTCGCTAGGTTATTTGTCGATTATTCGGTGGAAATTGTTTGGCGAAAGGTGGACTCTTTTATTTATTGGGGTAAATTGCCCTTAATGAGGCCAGAATCATCCTGATCTGGTTGTTTTTTGTTCGATTATAGGAAGAATGCAGCGGTGCAGCCAAAGACTGAATTGCGCAAGATCAATATCACTTCTGTCAATGTAGTGAAGGATGAGCTGGTAGCTACCATCGATAATGCCGCCTCACACTTGGATAAATTTGCCGCGGATACTTCCCAAAAGCAGGCTCTCGAACAGAGCTTGGCTGCACTCAGGCAGGTTAGTGGAGTATTGCAGATGGTGCAGCTCCAGGCAGCTGAGCTCCTCGCCCAAGAGAAAATCAAAGCGCTTACAGAGGTGTTAGAGGAGAGACAGAGCGCCTCAGAAGAACTGATGGAGGCGCTGGGCACAGGTTTTTACGTAATGGGACGCTACTTGGATTTTGTCCAAAGTCGTGCCATTGCCCGTCCAGAATTGCTGATTCCCTATATCAATAATTTGCGCGCGGCCCGGTCCCAGCCCCCTGTGCCGGAAAGTCATTTTTTCCGTTGTAACTTGGAGGGGGCTGTGCCTGGTGCAGGGGCTTCTGCGGTAATGTCGGAAGACTTGAATAGCTTTGTTCGCCGATTCCGTCATATGTACCAGGTTGGTTTGTTGGCTCTGTTGCGTGGTAAACCTCGGGGCCCAGCGTACACGATGATGTCTCGCGCCCTTGAGAGAATCGCAAGCATCACCATGGGGCGCCCAAACGGGCGTTTATGGGTGGTAGCAGGGGCGGCACTTGCAGGAATGGCCTCCCAGGAAATGCGCATCAGTCGATCCCGGGTGATGGTTTTCAGTATGTTTGATCGCTGGCTGCGAGCATTACAAAAAGAGTGTGATACAGCTTTAGATCAGCCTGCGCCACCGATTTTGCTGAAAGAGTGCCTCTATTGGCTGACTCTTTCCAAGCCCGAGGGCTTTGGTGGCAAGTTGCTGGAAGCCTTCTCCGCAGAGGCTCTTGATTACAGTGAAGAGGAGTTAGAGAGGGAGCGAGCCACCCTTGGGGGCCCTGGCGCCACGGCAATTACCGCAGTTGCTAACGCCTTGGAGGAAGAGTTGTCCGGTGTGCGCCGAATGTTGGATGACGCTGAGTTAATTGGTACTACTACCTTGGATGCAGAAGATGGCCTCGCTTCTTCTCTACAGAGAGTGGCCGGTACCTTGCAGATGCTCAATTTTAAGCGGGTTGGAGAGAGTTTGCGCAGCGCGGTTGCGGAATACCAGAGTGCCTCTGGCGCGGGCGGTTCCATAGCTGACAGCGCACTGCAGAAACTGACAGGCCAGGTGTTGATGGTCGATAGCACGGTAAGGGCTCTCAAGCAGAGCACTTCTATTGATCTGGATGAATACGGTCATGCGGATATTGCCTTTGAGCACAGCCAGTTGGCAGAAGCGGAAGTGGCTGTACTTAAAGAGGCCGAAGCCGGTTTGGCGTTGATTAAGAGAGCGCTAGCGGCCTATGCAGAGTCCGACTTTGATCATGGCCATATTCGCAATGTTTCCACTACTTTGAACTCAGTGCGCGGAGGCTTGATTGTTCTCAACTTAAGTAGAGCGGCGGCCGTAGTTGAAGGTTTGCTGAACTTTGTTGAGACTGTTATCGACCGCCATGATGCCGGTCCTGAAGTAGAGCAATCTTTGCATATTTTTGCCGATGCGATTATCAGCCTTGAGTACTATCTGGGAGAGGTAAAGCTGCATAGGCAAGCAGATATTCAATCCCTCAGTCTCGCTATCGAAAGCTTGACTGCTCTGGGTTATCCCGTTGAGGCCGCATAATTAAGGAGGTCTCCTTGGTAGATAAGTTTGTCCCAGCGGGTAATGTGTGGGCAGTTCCGGAATTTTCCCAGCATATCCTGATTGCTGATGGACTGATTCTCTGCCGAGGAGATTTTTTCCTCCACGACGCCCAGGTGTTGGTAGCGGAGGCTGTTCAATCCAGCCACTACTTGGGAGAGTTAAGTGGGCGGGCGTGTGGTGTCCACGTTTTGTCTCGGCAGGTTGAAATTGCCGGCTATGAATGGCGAAACCTGCGCAGCCTGCTGACTTTGGTTGAGGAGCCGATGTTTGCATTGGCTGGGCGGGCGCTACAGATTTCCCATTGGGATAGCCAACATCGATTTTGCGGTCGTTGTGGCACTCCCACCATCTATCACTCTAATGATCGCGCTCGCACCTGCCCGGCTTGTGATCTCACTGTCTACCCCAGAATCTCCCCCTGTGTAATTATGCTTGTTACCCGGGGAGATGAGTGTCTCTTGGCTCGTCATGCCTCGCGTCGAAATGCAACTTATACAGCCCTCGCTGGGTTTATAGAGCCCGGTGAGAGTGCTGAGCAAGCGCTGGTGCGTGAAGTCTATGAGGAAGTGGGGCTCAAAGTGGGTGCCCTGGAGTATGTGGGGAGCCAGTCCTGGCCTTTTCCCGGGCAGTTGATGATCGGGTATTTGGCGGAGTGGCAAGGTGGGGGATTGTGCTTGGACCCCAATGAGATAGAAGAGGCAGACTGGTTCCACTACAGTTCATTGCCAGCTATACCGCCCATACAAACCCTGTCCGGCCGCTTGATCCACACTTTTGTTGAAAAGGCTGCAACGAAGAACCGCCCGTAAGGTTGGTTTAAAGATGTTGCGCAGTATCAGGGAGTAGAAATCATAATGTATATAGCGATTACCTTTATTATTGCCATCCTGGCGTTGTTGTTAGTGTTTTGGGGCGCGCGAGTCCTGCTATCGGGAAATTGGTTCCTGGGGTTTATACGTGGTTTCGCCGGTCTTTTTCTTTTTGCAACTGCCCTTTGGATTGTTCTGATTGCAGCAGATGTTTACAGCTATAGAAACCTGGCTGAAGAGCACAGTGTTGGCATTGTTTCGTTTCGAAAAATTGCCGAGCAGCAATTTGAAGTCAAGTTTTCCGATGCGGATGGTATAGCGCAAAAGTTTGAATTGCTTGGGGATCAGTGGCAGTTGGATGCCCGAATGCTCAAGTGGCAGGGTCCATTAGCCCGCTGGGGAATTAAGCCCGCTTATCGTCTAGATAGGTTGAGTGGTCGCTATCTCACGCTGCAGGATGAGCGAGCTCGCGAGCGTTCTGTCCATGAAATAGAGGGGGCGAACTATGGCGTGGATGTTTGGCAGTTTGTACGCGGTGTTGATCGCAAGTTGCCCTTTGTTGATGCGGTATATGGCAGTGCCACATTTCTACCTATGGAGGACGGTGCGGTTTACGAGGTACGTATTAGCCACAGCGGTTTGTTGGCTCGCCCCCTTAATCAGCGAGCAACTTCCGCCCTGGAAGGTTGGCAGTAAAATACTGAAGCTAAATAAAAATTAGTTATGACGGAAAATGGAGTCTAAGTGGAATTTTTAATTGAATACGGCCTTTTTCTAGCCAAAATTGTTACGGTTGTCGTGGCCTTAATGGTGTTGATAGGTTTTATTTTTGCAAATCGAGAGCAGCTGAAAGAGCGTGTTCAGGGACATATCACAGTTACACATTTGAATGATCGCTATGAGCAGTTTAAAGAAACACTGCTTGAAGCTGTGATGGATAAGCACGAATTCGCCCGTCGTAAAAAGCAAATGGCGAAAGAGAAGAAAACTCAAGAAAAAGCCCTGGCTAAAAAACATAAAGCTGAGAGCAAAAAGCAGCCGGAGAAAAGTGCTGCTACTTCTTCCGACGTTGCTAAAGAGGAAGGAGAGCATGAGTCCAAGAGTATAAAAGGGGAGTTGGTCTCCGAGCGCAAGCGTGTCTTTGTTATGCAATTTAATGGGGATATCAAAGCGAGTGCGCTTTCCCACTTGCGTGAAGAGGTGACGGCCATTCTTCAAGTGGCAGAGCCCGGAGATGAAGTTCTCCTTTGTCTTGAAAGCCCTGGGGGCATGGTGGCGAACTATGGCTTAGCCGCCAGCCAGTTAACCAGGATTCGCAGTGCAGGTATCCATTTGACTATTGCTGTCGATAAAGTGGCTGCCAGCGGGGGCTACATGATGGCCTGTGTTGCAGACCGTATCCTGGCAGCACCCTTTGCGATGTTGGGCTCTATTGGTGTTTTAGCTCAGATGCCGAATTTTAACCGCCTGCTGAAGCGCAATGATATCGATTACGAACTGTTTACTGCGGGCCAGTACAAGCGCACTGTAACCATGTTTGGTGAAAATACTGAGGAAGGTAAACAGAAGTTCCAAGAAGATTTAGATGAGATCCATATTCTGTTTCAGCACTTTGTCGGGGAGTACCGTCAAAAACTCGACGTTGACAAAGTTGCCACGGGCGAGGTTTGGTTCGGGCAAAAAGCCCTATCCTTGGGACTGGTCGATGAGCTGAAAACATCAGATGAATACTTGACCAGTTGTGCTAAGGACTGCGACTTGTATCAGGTGGAATTCAAAGAACGGAAAAATATTGCTAAGAAAATAGGGCTGGCGGCAGAAGCAGGTGTGGAATCGGCGGTCACTCGTCTCTTTTCACGGCTGGCAGCTCTGCGTCATCAGGCTCAATAGTTGTAACGTTACAGGTTGATAGTGCTGCGGGATATACCCCATGGAAATAGATAGGGATGAGAAATTTCGGGCAATTCAGGTTGCCGAAGTAGCTTCGGGAAAGTTTGACCAGTCTGTTGTTGAGCGTCAACTTTCTGAGCTTCCCGATAACCCCTTGCTGTTGGCCGTAAGTTATTCATCCTTGAATTTCAAAGATTCTTTATCTGCGTTTGGCAATCGTGGGATTACTAATACCTACCCCCATACCCCGGGTATTGATGCGGTGGGCAAAGTGCTATTCGATCGGAGCAAGACGTTTCAACCGGGTGCCGAATTATTGGTCAATGGCTACGATTTGGGCATGAATACTTCTGGTGGACTTGCAGAGCGTATTGCCGTTCCTCCGCAATGGGCCTTGCCAGTCCCCGAGGGCCTAACAGCTTGGGAGTCTATGGCACTGGGTACGGCGGGTTTTACCGCCGCGCTGTGTGTTGAAAAGCTCCTGGAGTCCGGCGCATCTCCTGAGGATGGAGAGATTCTGGTAACAGGTTCAACGGGGGGCGTCGGCTCTGTTGCCGTCGCCTTGCTCGCAAAGCTAGGCTTTCGTGTCGCAGCAGTGACGGGAAAGTTGGAGTCCGCTGATTATTTGGCGAGATTGGGCGCATGGAAGGTTCTCGACCGGGATACACTGGCCCCTTTTGCCAATAAAGCGATGGCCAAGCCATTGTGGGCTTGGGCTGTAGATACTGTGGGCGGGGAAACGCTTTTTAATGTCATTAAATCCCTGCGCTACGGAGGCGGAGTGGCTGCTTGTGGTATGGCTTCAGGTGCTCAATTTCACGCCAATGTATTTCCATTTATCTTGCGCGGTATTAGTTTGTTGGGTGTGGATAGCGCTGTTTTGCCGATAGAAAAGAAGGCAGAAGTATGGAAGCGGTTGGCCAGTGAGTGGTATATCGGCGATAAGCTCGACAGTATTGCGGAGAATATTAGCCTTGATCAGGCTCCAGAGTTTCTTGCGCGCTTAAATAGAGGGCATGGAATAGGTCGTTACGTTGTAGATATGGCTCTCTAATAGATCTATTGATTTAGAATAATAAGTACACTTAAAAGATTCTATTTATCTTACCAAATATCCCCGACAACTCTGAATCTGAGTTGTATATGGGCTTTTTTCTCAATAGCCTTTAAGCGGACTCTGTTGTTTGCGGGCTTGTTGTATTGGAAGAAAACTTTGTCGACAAGTAACAGTGAAAGTAACAAACCTGGCCAGCGTAACGCTCTGGTTCTCTCTGGGGGAGGTGCGCGTGCTGCCTATCAAGCGGGCGTTTTAAGGGCGCTTGCAGAACTGGTTCCAGAAGATAATCCTCGGCCCTTTCAAATAATCTGCGGCACCTCTGCAGGAGCTATGAACGCGATGCTTCTCGCCTCTCATACAGGCACCTTTAAAGAAGCCGTCGACAGAATGTGCTCAGTTTGGTTGCAGCTTAGTGTTGAGCAGGTTTATCGCACCAGTTGGCGTAGTTTACTTGGAAACCTGTTTTCTATCAGTCGTTCGCTCTTGAACCAAGGTGTGGGTAGACAAAAACCTTTGGCACTCCTGGATAACAGCCCGCTGCGCAGCTTGGTTGAGCGCGAGATTAACTTTGACAATATTCAAAAAAATATTTCGGCTGGGCATTTGCATGCCACAAGTGTTAATGCGCTTTCTTATAGTGAAGGGCAGTCCGTCAGCTTTTTTCAGGGAGCGGAGAATGTTAAAGGGTGGCAGCGGTTTCGTCGCTTTGGAGTGCCTACTCAATTAACTTCGGACCACCTATTGGCGTCAGCAGCAATTCCTGCCATTTTCCCGGCGGTCAAATTGGATGGAGTCTATTTTTGCGATGGCGCCATTCGTCTGATGGCCCCGATTAGCCCGGCTCTGCATCTCGGTGCCAAGCGTGTCTTTGTGGTGGGTGTGTCGGACAACCGTTCTCCAGCCCATTGGGGGAGTCGCAACAGTCCTGCGCAGATGGAGTCCCCTTCGATGGCACAAATAGCTGCTCAGTTATTCAATGCCGCATTTATCGATAGCTTGGAGGCAGACTTGGAGCATCTGGATCGAGTAAATATGTTACTTGACTATGTGGATCCAACAGATCACACGGATTTGAAATTGTTGCGTTCGGTAGAGTCGGTTGTTATTGAACCCTCGCAGAGTTTAGGGCGTCTTAGTGGCAGAAAACTTGGTCACCTTCCCTCGGCGCTACGCTGGTTATTCCGCTCAACGGGTGCGACCAATCCCGGTGGCGGTGTTTCTGCAGCCAGTTATTTATTATTTGAAAGGCCATATATCGAAGAACTTATCGATCTCGGCTATCAGGATGCCATGTGGGAAAAAGATAAATTGCGCAGTTTTCTACAGCCGGAGCCGGAAGGTAAAACTGAGCGCAAGGGGCTCTTTGGGATTCGCAGTAAATCTCAAGAAGAGGCTTCTCACGGTAATTCTGAACACTGATCTTAGTTTCTCTCCCCTCATTGGCGTGACTAGCGTCTTTCATCTTAGTGAATATTTTTTCTTCAAGTTTCTAAAGGGCGTTAAACGCCCTTGAATCCATTATTATTCCGCCAAGGCGGCGGGAGTCTTTGCAAGCTTTCACATTTATTTTCGCGCTTTCTTATAGTTGTCTTGGACTGTGTGTGCTCTCGCTCATCCGAACAAGTAGCTTCTATATTTAATAGTGATGTCAATGCTGTCGGGTATTATTCAAGATGTTTTCTGTGTTTTTACTCGTGACTCTTTTTTCATTTAGTACAGGTAATCAGGATTTCGCCCAGATGATCGGTAGGGTTGATCGGGTTGAATATTTGGGGGGAGGTTTGGTTGTTTCTGGGTGGGCTTGTCAGAAAGGAGTATTCAAGTCAGTTTCTGTTGGTCTTTATCTAGGTGGGGATAGTAGAAGCGGGTTTCCGATAAAAATTTCCAGAGCTGATCAGGTGTCGTCAAAAGGAATTGCCAATATATGTGATACTCAGGGCGTTCCCCATGGATTCAAGTTCTATTTGAATTATGAGGAAATGAAAAAATTTGTAAGAAAGAAGATCTATGTATACGGGTTTTCATCAAATCAAGGCAGATTCAGTGCAATTTCAAATTCTGGTAGATATCGGGTTGGGATCCCCTACATGAAATATACCGATATTACCTTGTTGCGAAGAACTTTTGATTTGCAACCACTGGTAACATTTGATGATCAGCATTTAAATTTAATTCCAATGCCCGGTTATGGGTATGCACTAGAAGCTCAGTATATTCCTTATGAAAAGGGTTCGGAGAGAATTAGCACATCAACCCAATTAGCCAAATCTGTTTCATCGGCAACTCTCGCTTACGATGTGAAGTTTCATCGGAACTTCGAATTTGTTAAGGGCGGTAAGCTACACGGCCTTGCTGGTGGGGGACAGGCTTCAGGATGCGTACCTATTGATCCGAAGAGTTGGAGTGTGCGGGTTAAGTTTGGTGCGGAGGGTAGGGTTGGGCTCTATACCTATCATCAGGATAGAGTCGCTCGGTGTGGAGATGGGTATCAAGGGAATGACAGTTTTAGATTTGAACGGGATACCTGGTATCGGATTGAGTTGTTTGTGCAATTAAATAGCAGTGCAAGTAATGCTGACGGATATATCGAGCTATTTATAAATGGCAAAAAAATTGTAGAGGAACAAGGGTTACGGCTGACTGGTAGTGATAGGGTAGCTATTGATAAATTTCAGTTCAGTACTTTTCACGGCGGTAGTTCAGCTTTGTGGTCACCCTCCAAAAAAGTCTATGCCTACTTTGATAATATTTCAGTGAAGCAAGGGAGAAAGATATATGGCCTTAAGGGGGCTGTATGCGAAAATGAGAAAGCTGGAATATACAATGGGTCGGGAGCTTGCTGTTCCAGCTTGTGTGGGGCCTGTGGCGGCCCTGGGTGCGGCCAATTAAATGGCGGAAGCTCAGCCTGCTGTACATCGGAAATTATTGATTCAGCGCCATTGTGCTCCTATCCTGGGCAGGTCGCCCCATGCACTATGTAAGGCTTGAGGGTTTCTGAGTAACTTGGAGGCTTTATAAATTAGAGCTTCCATTTGAATCGCTGAATTAATTGCAAGAAACTTCCCTGTATTTCGCATTGTATTTTCAGCTGAGAACCGCTCACCGGATGTTCAAGCTTGAGCTCAGATGCATGCAAAAGCAGTCGAGAGCACTCGAGCCTGTTGGCAAAGAAACGATTATGGGTTGACTTTCCATATTTCGGGCAGCCAATTAGAGGGTGGTGGATATGCTTGAAATGCCTTCTTATTTGATGGCGCCGCCCTGTTTTCAATTGGATTTCTACTAGGGAATACCGGCTGGTCGGGTAGCGGTCAACCTCATAAGGTAACTCAATAGTCTCCAAGCGTCGGTACAGCGTAACAGCCTGCTGACGTGGCAGATCCGTTTTAGGTTGCTTCCTCTGGTGTTTGAAGTCGGCAACGGGGGGGAGGGCATAGTCAATGACACCTTCTTCCGGGCTATATCCTCTACATACAGCAATATATTTTTTTGATGATAAATCACTTTCCAACTGCTGCTGTACCTGCGCAGCAATCTCGCTGCTTTTGGCAAAAATAATAACACCGGAGGTAGGCTTATCCAGTCGATGTACTGGATAAAGAAAGTTACCACATAGGTCCCTCAAATATTGCAAAAGTACACGCTTTTCATGGCGGTCTATTTCTGATCTGTGAACAAGCCATCCCTCTGGTTTGTAAGCGGCAAGTAAGTAGTCGTCTTCAAAGAGAATGGTAGGTTCTTGAGTGGTCATTTTGGGGGCGTGGCGACTGGACTGTAATTTCGGTAACACGATTTTATGGCATAGCGAGCCCTCATGCTATGTTGAAAAGTAAAAGTTGGTTAGTGAATTCAGGGTAGAATTTTTATCGATAGACAAAAAACAGGCTTGACATGGTACCAAATGAGAATAAACTGCACCTAAATTCCATTGCTGATCTAGTTTCAAGGTTGGCATTCTAATTGGCAGTATTTTTGAAGTGGATCGCACCACTAAGGAGCCGTGAAATGCGAAATGTAGATATCAAGAGTTTATTTGTTTAATCGCTTTTCACGCACTTGAGCTTGGAAAGTGATATTGCTTTCCAAGCCAAGCCTTCCAAAAGCCCTGGCAAATGCCGGGGCTTTTTTGTTTTAGCTTGGATTGCCGTTTCAGTTAAGTGGATTAATCCAGGGATAAAATATGCCTGTAAAAACAGTGTTAAATCGAAATGCACCGCCTGGCACGGTACCGGTAAAAATCTATACCGATGATATTGAGCCCAAGGCAATGCAACAGTTAAAGAATATTGCCCAGCTTCCTATTGTGCACTCCCATGTTGCTGCTATGCCGGATGTGCATTTGGGAAAGGGGGCAACGGTAGGATCGGTGATCCCAACGGTAAGTGCGATAATTCCTGCTGCCGTTGGGGTGGATATTGGTTGTGGAATGAATGCGGTGCGAACTTCGCTACAAGCCCATCAGCTGCCAGACAATCTGAAAGCACTGCGGGACGCCATTGAGGTGAAAGTGCCGGTTGGTCAGGGACGACATAAACTGATCAGCGCCAGGGAATCTGCCTGCAAACTTTTAGCTCCCGGTGTGGATAGATTGTTTTCAAAGCATCCAGGGCTACTGAAGAAGCTGCATCAGCCACAAAAAACCTGGGTGACCCAAATGGGTACATTGGGGGGTGGCAATCACTTTATCGAAATTTGTATTGATGAGAGTGGTGCTGTCTGGGTGATGTTGCATTCAGGGAGTCGAGGGATTGGCAATGCTATTGGTCAGCATTTTATCCAGCTGG
This sequence comes from Microbulbifer maximicatervae (SeqCode), assembly GCF_052467325.1. Classification (NCBI taxonomy): domain Bacteria; kingdom Pseudomonadati; phylum Pseudomonadota; class Gammaproteobacteria; order Cellvibrionales; family Microbulbiferaceae; genus Microbulbifer; species Microbulbifer maximicatervae (SeqCode). The sequence goes on along the minus strand of NZ_CP174310.1, from coordinate 1,919,978 downwards.
CCCGTCGGGATATGGCTGGGCATATGCACAATCTTCCTGATAAGGATCTGGCCTATTTCTCAGAAGGCTGTCAGAATTTTGACGATTATATTGAAGCGGTTAATTGGGCGCAGGAATATGCTCGCTGGAACAGGCAGGAAATGATGAAGCTTGTGCTTGGATGCCTGAAGGTCAGCTTACCAAAGTTTACTTTGACCACAGAGGCAATTAACTGTCACCATAATTATGTTGTTCGCGAGCGCCATTTTGATAGAGATGTATTCGTGACTCGCAAAGGGGCTATTAGTGCTCAGAGAGATCAACTGGGAATTATTCCCGGCTCTATGGGGGCTAAGTCATTTATCGTGCGTGGGCTTGGCAATAAGGAATCTTTTTGTTCTTGCGCACACGGAGCTGGCCGAAAAATGAGTCGTACAGCGGCTCGCCAGCGTTTTACCAGAAAGGACTTGGAAGATCAGACCCGAGGTGTGCAATGCCGTAAAGATAAGGGCGTTCTGGATGAGATTCCTGCCGCTTATAAGGATATTGATCAGGTGATGGAGAACCAGTCGGATCTTGTGGAAGTGGTGCACACGCTACGCCAGGTAATTTGTATCAAGGGGTAAATATGGAGGTATCAATACAAGTTTTGAGTGAGAAGATATTTGGAAGAGTGGATCTACTAAAAGTAAAAGGTGAAGTTTTATGAAAAAGAAAGAAAAAATTCGTAGTTACGTTGCGCGTAATCCGCTAATGAGAAAGGGCGGTGCCCACGTAAAGGCAAAATCTTCGGGTCGTTTCGCTAGCAAGCAGAAGCTGCGTAAAGAGGTGCGGGAGTGCGACTCCCGCCCCCAGGCTTTTGCTGCTATTTTTTCGTTGATATCGCCTCTTTAGTTAGCCGCGTTCTCTGCTAGCCTATTTCCCATTAGGCCAGTTGGGTAGAGCTTCCAAATATACCCAGCGCTTCTTAAATAACTTAAATAGTGAAATTTCGTGAATCAGGTGTTCTTGGTCATTTTCTGTATACCAAGCCTTAAATTCCACAATCGACTTTTTTAGTCCCGCCTTACTCTTAATAACTTCCAATTGTGTCCACTGGGTTTCAATATCCTCAGCTTGCAGTTCTGGGCAGGTGTCGGGATGCCAGGTTTTTTTCAGGTACCGAAAATTTCCGGTTGCAAAGGCCGTATAGCGACTGCGCATAACCGCTTCTGCATTATTAGGGTAAGCCTTTCCCGACAAATAGAGTCCGCAGCAGGTATCAAGGGGCTTGCCCGATCCACAGGGGCAGTACCGATCCGTCATAAATCATCTCTCCAGCGTGAACTTAACGCTCTCGTAACACTTTTTAACCATGTTTTCTGGGGAGGGAGCGTAGCATAGCTTGACCTTTGAAATGTTGCCGCTAAGATACCGACCAACCGGTTGGTTTTGATTGGTGATGCCCAGGAGGTCATGTGTCGAGAGTCGACAAAGCTGCCATTGTTCGAGCAGCAGAAGAAGTAGTCCGGGATCGCGGGGCGCGCAAGTTGACCCTGGATGCGGTGGCTGCACAGTGCGGGCTCAGCAAGGGCGGTTTGATTCATCATTTTCGAACTAAGCAGTCACTCCTGAAAGCGATGCTGGAGGCGGCAATAGCTCGTGAAGATGACAGTGTTGCCACTTTTGTGTCCTCCGGGGACAGCTTGTTGGTGTCGCGCTTGAAGAGCATTTTTGAATTGATGGAGGACGACAAGGGGCTGCCTCGCTCACTGATCGCCGCCGTGGCCGAAGACCCCATGTTGCTGGGACCGGTAAAAGACAAAGAGGAGCAGCAGCGTCGCGATATCTGCGATGCGTATCGTGACCCGGAAATGGCGGAACTGCTAATCCTGGCGGCCCAGGGCATGTTCCTGGGGCGCGTACTCGGTGTGGTTGAGTCTGAAGACCCGATTATTGAACGTTTACAGGGACGTCTGCTGGCGCTCTCTGCCGACCTGAACTAAAGGTCAGCCCCAGTTAATACAGTTTGTGGATGATGAATATGAATATATCGCCAAGATCGCGTTTCTCATTGGCCGTTTTGATCGCAGCAGTTGCAGTTCTGGCAGGATGCTCCGAATCGAAGACGGAGCAGGCGCAAGCAGAGCACGTCTGGCCCGTGAAAGTAGCTACCGTTGCCAGTAATAACCAGGTCAAAGATCGACAGTTTGCCGGTCGTGTTAAGGCAGTGCAGAGTGTCGACCTATCTTTCCAGGTCGGTGGGAAGCTGGACAAGCTCACAATTCGCGAAGGTGAAATTATTCCAAAGGGAACCCTGATAGCAGAGCTTGATCAGCGGGATTACCTGCGCAGGGTAAAAGAAGCACGATTAAATGTAGAGTTACTGGAAAAAACCCTCAATCGTCAGCGCTCTCTGGCAGGGTCAAAAGTTATTTCACAGCAGCAGCTGGATGAAACGAAAAGTAACTTTGACTTGGCTAAAGTTACCCTGGAACGTGCTGAGCAGGACCTGGCATATACCCAGCTAAGGGTTCCATTCGATGCTTTGGCGACTCGCCAGCTGGTAGAGAATTACACCAACGTCCAGGCCGGCCAGGCAATTGTCCGTTTGCAGAATATTTCTGAAGTTCGAATTCAAATCTCCGTGCCTGAAAAGCTGTTGGCCACGGTTAATGAAGAGCAAGTCAACTCCATGACCGCCGAATTTGAATTTTTGCCGGGCAAGGAGTTCCCACTTACTTACCGTGAGCACCAGGCTGAGGCAGACAGCGTTACCCAGACTTACGTTGTCGAGTTTGGAATGCCCCGCCCCGAAAATGTACAGATCCTTCCAGGCATGACCGCTCGCGTTAGTGTGAAGTTGAATAAAGCGAGTGGTGATCTGTGGGTTCCCCTTTCAGCAGTGCAGACTGGCCCGGAAGGTAAGCCCTATGTTTGGCAAATTAATGCAGACCAATCTGTTTCCAAAGCTTCCGTGACCCTCGGGCGTACTGATGGTGAGTCGGTTCAGATTAAAGATGGCATTAGCCCTTCTATGAAACTGGTTGCTACCGGCGGCCAGCACCTTTATGACGGTGCAAAAGTACGCAATTACGCACAGCACTAATTAGTGTGTTAGCTCTGGCCCTGTTAACAGTAGGGAAAATGTTGTGAAGATTTCTGACATATTTATAGAAAAGCCAGTTTATAGCTGGCTGTTGATGCTGATTTGCTTAATCGGTGGTCTTTGGGGGCTTTCAGATATTGGTCGCCTCGAAGATCCTGCGTTTACGATCAAGGAAGCCCGTGTTTACACTTTCTACCCAGGCGCCAGCGCCCAGCGTGTAGAAGAGGAGGTCACCGAAAAGCTTGAGGTGGCCATCCAACAAATGGGGCAGCTGGACAAGGTCTCTTCCACCTCAAGTCCGGGAATGTCTGAAATTCGGGTGGAAATCAAAGATCAGTATGCCTCGCAGGAACTTGCCCAGGTTTGGGATGAATTGCGGCGCAAGGTTAATGATGCTCAAAGTGACCTGCCCAGCGGTGCTTTACCTTCTATTGTGAATGATGATTTTGGTGAGGTTTACGGTATTTATTATGCGATTACCGGAGAAGGGTTTTCGCTGACTGAAATGCGTGAAATTACCAAAGCGATTCGCAGGGAGTTACTGGGAGTTGAGGGGGTTGCCAAGGTTTCCCGCTCAGGCATTATCGACGAAGTGGCTTACTTGGATATTGATGAATCCCGCCTGGCCCAGTTTGGTTTTTCCCTGGATGACTTAGCGCAGGTACTGCAATCTGAAAGTTCGACCCAGAAAGTCGGCGAGATTGGAGGTCAGGATTTACGTACCCGCATACTGGTTGATAATCCTGCGAGTGACCTGGAATCCATTCGTAATATTCTCGTCGGCGTACCCGGTTCAACCGCGATGCTGGCCGTCCGTGATATCGCCGATATTTCTCTCGGTTACGATGAGAGCCCAAGCTTTATTGCCCGATTTGATGGTAAGCAGGCCATTCTGCTGGGTGTGGCCGGTGCGGAAAATACCAATATCGTGAACGTTGGCAAGGCGGTAGAGGCCAGGCTGGAGCAGATTAAACAGGCATTGCCCCTGGGTGTAGAAATCCATCCTATCTACGAGCAGCATCAGGTAGTAGAGGAGAGTGTTGACGGTTTCCTCTTTAACCTGGTTTCTTCTGTCGTGATCGTTACTCTAGTACTTTGTGTATTTATGGGCTGGCGTTCCGGTGTTGTGGTTGGCACTGTCCTCGGTTTGACCGTTTTGGGCACCGTGTTAATCATGAACCTGTTTGGCTTGAATTTGCAGCGGATCTCTCTCGGTGCCCTGATTATCGCCATGGGTATGTTGGTTGATAATGCCATTGTGGTTGCCGAAGGGATGCTGATGGGGGTTCAGAGAAAAGAAGAGCCTAAGAGTGCTGCCAGGCGTGTAGTCCGCCAGACTTTCTGGCCACTGCTGGGCGCGACCATTATCGGTATTATGGCGTTCTCCGGTATCGGTCTGTCCGATGATGCTACTGGCGAATTCCTTTTCTCCCTGTTTGCGGTAATTGGTATCTCCCTGTTACTCAGCTGGATACTGGCGATTACTATTACCCCTTACTTGGGCTATCACCTGTTTAAGCCGGGTAAGCAAGCCGACTCGGAAGATCCTTACGATGGCCGCTTCTACAATATGTACTCCGGTGCTCTATCAGGAGCTTTGAAGCGCAGGGGCCTGACCATTGCAGTACTTATTGTGGTGACCCTGGCCAGCTACTTTGCTTTCGGGTTTGTGAAGCAGGGGTTCTTCCCCAATTCAAATGCTCCTCTGTTTTATGTTAACTACTTCATGCCTCAGGGCAGTGATATTAACCGTACAGACAAGGCGCTTCAGGAAGCGACTGCATTCTTCCAGGAGCAGGATGAAGTTGTCTCCGTAACGGCGGTAGCTGGTCGCGGGGCTGATCGCTTTATGCTGACCTATGCTCCCGAGCCACCCAATGCGTCTTATGGCCAGTTGATTGTCCGCACTGAAAACCGGGAGCAAATCCCCCAGTTGATTGAGAGTGCCAAGGCGAAGTTGCGTGTAGCGCAGCCGGAGGCATTGATTACTTTCAAGCGCCTGGTGTTTGGTCCCGGTGGCGGATCGGATGTTGAAGTGCGTATTTCAGGTCCGGATTACCAGACACTGCGTACCTTGGCGGTCAGTGTAGAACAGCAGTTCCGTGAAAAAGGACTGGAAGATATTCGTCACAACTGGCGCAGCAGAGAGCCTACTCTGCACGCACATCTGGATGATGAGCGAGCGCGAGTTGCCGGGGTTACCAATGCTGATGTCAGCCGTATGATTCAGTTTGCCACTGCGGGTTACACCGTTGGCGACTTTGAAAGCGGTGACCGTATTATCCCTATTGTTGCCCGTATGCCAGAGGGAGATCGCAATCAGGTGGGTTCACTGGAAGACCGCTTGGTGTGGAGCCCTAATGAGCAGGGATATATTCCGGCAGGACAGTTGATTACTGATTTCGAGTTAACCGCTGATGAAGGATTGATCCAAAGACGCAACAGGGTGCCGACTATTACCATCAGTGCGGATGCGCCTGAAGGTGTTACGGCAATGGCAGCCTTTGGTCGCATACGTCCCTGGGTTGAAGAGATGAAGTTGCCACCAGGCTTCAAGGTTGAATTCGGTGGTGAGTACGAGAGTTCTACCGATGCGCAGAAGTCGTTAGGTAAAGGTTTACCTTTGGGCTTCTTGATTATGATCCTGGTGTCGATATTGCTGTTCGGTACTGTTCGGGAGCCAGTGATTATCTGGCTGGTTGTTCCTATGTGTCTCGTCGGTGTTGTTGTCGGGTTGTTGGCGACGGGATTACCATTTGGATTTATGTCTCTTCTCGGTGTTCTCAGCTTGTCTGGTATGTTGATTAAAAATGCCGTGGTTTTGGTGGATGAGATTGAGGTTCAGACTCATGCGGGCCTACCGAGATTGACAGCTATCCAGCGGGCCAGCGTTAGCCGTTTGCGTCCGGTATTCCTTGCCGCTGTCACTACTATTTTAGGAATGTCCCCGCTACTGTTCGACGCTTTCTTTGCGGATATGGCGGTGACAATTATGGGTGGGCTTGGATTTGCTACGGTGTTGACACTGATTGCAATCCCTGTGTTCTACGCGGTATTCCACAAAGTGAGACCCAACGAAGTAATCGGCGGGGAAACTGAAACCAAAGAGAAGCGCAAAGAGGCGGCTATTAGCGAACCTGTATCCGTTTAAAACATGCTTGCCCTAATTGGGGGCTGATTTAAGAGTCCCGTGCCAAGTTACTATTCACTTGGTACGGGATTTTTTTTGTCTTCGTTTTTTATCCATTAATTGCCAGGTTGTTTTCTGAGAGGGAGATTTTCATTGAAATATATGAAGAGCTTTGTGCAGAAAATTAAATTTATTGAACTAAATTATTCTTCGCCTGTAATCAAACCTTATTAAGTCTGTCATTTAGCACAACTACTCTATGCCGCCTTTATAACTGGAACTGCCTTCGGGTGGGGAAACAACGCATTGGAGTGGCAATGAAAAATCATAAATTTTTCAAAAGAGCAGCGTTAGCTATCGCTATGCCGGCAATTTTGGCTGGTTGTAGTGACGATAATGATGATCCGGTAGTGGTAACTCCAGATCCGGAAGTGCCAGAGGAAGTCAGTCTATTTGAATCAGTTGCTGGTTCTGAGGCTGCTGCGCATATTGGTCCTTCAACAATACAGGTACCACATGTTGTCGCCACGGCTGAAAACGTCAAGGTAATTAATCTGCTCAGCAATGGTTATCTCCCCACCGATTACTCCAGTGAAAACGTTCCCCAACAGGATATGCTTCCTATATTCGAGGAACACCCAAGTCTCGATGCTGCGGATACGGATGGCCTTTATGTCTTGTCTGGAGAACCCGATGGTTTGGGGTATCTGGATAATGACGACGGTACATTTACCCTGTTTATGAATCAGGAACACTACAACTTTGTTGGCGGTGATGGGGTGGTGCTGGAGAACTCAAATCGCAGTCTCCGATCGACAGGCACCTTCATTTCAAAGTGGGTAATCAATAAAACCACCGGGGAAATTGAGGGTGGTGAGGATCTGATTAAAGGTGTTTATGCCTGGCGGCGTACCCTGTATGACACGGATGGTGAGGTTGCTGAATCTCCAGGATATACCTACGTAACACAAATGAAACCCTATTTTGATGCGGATGGGGACCTTGTGAATACGGGAGCATTCGAACGTTTCTGCTCCGCAACTCTGCCAGCTGAAACTGCTTTCTATAATGCGGAAAGCGGCAAAGGTACCCAGGTGCGGATGTTCTTGACCGGCGAAGAGAGTGACGGTGGCGAGAGCCTCAAAACTTATTACGATGGTTTGGTTGAGAAGCGTGGTTATGAAGGCCTTCGATTTGATGCTTTTGGTAGCATCAGTGGTGAGGCGAAAGCCAAGAGTGAGATCGAGTCTGTCTACGAGTACGACAAATCGGAAATTTATATCGGTCGCGGTATCGCTGTTTTGACAACCGGAGACAATGCTGGTGATGCTTATGAATTGCCACTACTCGGTAAATCTCGCTTTGAGAATATCGTACCCAACTATAAAGCACAGGATAAAACCATACTGCTGTCTGTCGATGATGAACGGCCTCGGGGTGATGAAGATGATGCTTATCGCAATGGAGGTTTTCTCACAGTCTATGTTGGTGAAAAAACCAATGAAGGCAGTGAAGTTGATAAGGCTGGCTTGACCAATGGTGAGCTGTATGCGGTTCGGGTTCTGGATAGCGATGGCGCGCCGATGGTTGATTTTAGTGATAGTAACAATCGAGCGCTGTTCGACGATAACGAATTGATGTTTGAGTTGGTACAACTCTCCAGCCAGGATACCGACGGAGATGGGAAGCCAGAAGATATTCGCGATATGAGCCAGGAGGCCTTCCGTATTCATACCACTGGAATGGAGGTCTCCCAGTGGCGTTCTCCGGAAGATGGTGATTGGGACCCATTGGATCCCAATAGCTTTTATTTTGGAGCCAAGTACGGTGTATACCAGCTTGAGTTTGCGGATATCACCAATCCAACAGATGGTGGAATCATCAAGAGAGTAGTGAGTAGCAAATCCGATGGCGATATAACTGACAACTATGAGAATTTCGACAATATGGCAGCGGTTGCTGGTGTCGATAATAAGACTCGCCTGGTGTTGCAATTTGATAAATCTAATTATTACTCACCAATCTACGTTCTCGACCCTGAAACCGGAGAGATGATTCGTGTTGCCGAATTTAACCCGGAAATTATTGGCGATAGTGAAGACGAGCTCGATCTGAAGATCGAGAAACAGCTGGCAAGTGGAGAATTGGAAGCTGAGCCTACCGATGAGGAATACCAAGCACTGCTGGAAGAGCATGTGGAGAGTAAGCCCTACCGTCAATACTACTCACAATCTTCCAAGGTTCGCAGTGGGCTGGATGATACCGGGATAGAGGCTGCGCTCTCTACCGATGCTGAAGCATCCGGGGTTATTTATGTGGGCGATATTCTGGGTGATGGTTGGTTCTTGAGTTCAACCCAGTTTCACTATGATTTTGAAGGTCGAGTGGATAGTTACCTGAATTCCTTTAATGTGCGTGACCAAAAAAATGGTCCCTCTACACAATTGATTCAGGAAATGATGGCCGGAGGACAGTTGCACGCAATCTATATCCCTCAAGCGGTAGGGCTGGACAAGTAGCAAAATCTATCATTGATAAATTATGCCCTGTCAAGCGTTAATCAGGCAGGGCATTTTTATTAGGTGTAAAAAAATTGATCGAAATATCCTGCTCTTGATTACTCTTGCTATAGCCCTATTTTTTCATTTGGGGTGTTTTGTATAACGTTTGAACCATTTCTTATTGATTTGAACCGCCGCATACAATTGGTACACACTTTCTTGTAACCTAGCGCTCTGGTTTGATTGGTAGTTGATGTATGAGCGTTCGGTCAGTTTCTAAGCTTTTTTCCATTGCTGTAGTTTTCTCCTTCAGTTTTTCCGCTTTTGCAGCGTCCTATGATCGGGCGGAGTGGCTGCCCAAGTGGTCTGATTCCGATCGGGATTGTCAGGATACCCGCCATGAGTTGTTAATTCGCTATTCACTATCCCCGGTAACCTATACCCGCTCCAATCACTGCAAAGTAGACACCGGTTTGTGGCTGGATCCCTACACAGGCGGCTTCTTTGTAAAAGCCTCAGATCTTGATGTAGAACATATTGTGCCGCTAAAGTGGGCGCACGATCACGGGGGAGCCGATTGGACGCGCAAGCGAAAGCAGCGGTTTGCTGAGGACATCGAGAATTTATGGCTGGTTGATGACGGTCGTAACCAAAGTAAAGGCCACAAAGGGCCGGACAAGTGGATGCCGCCCTATGGACCAGTCAAGCAAGTTTACCTCAAGCGGTTTATGGCAATCGTAGATAAGTATGATCTTCAGCTGAGTGCGGGCGAGCGCCGCAAATATCAATCGCTAATGGCGGATGGCTGAGGACAAGTAATCTCTGGGGGGTATAACAAGATTCCGGCATCCGTTAGAATTTTGTTGTCCCCCAGGAGTTATTTGAAATGCAGCATCCCCCCAAGAAGTTAATCGAATACTTTCGGCGCTGCTATCAAGCTGACAGTTACGACCTCTCCCTCAACAATATTCTAAATCTCAAATCGAATCGTCGTCTGTTCTTGGATGAGCGGGACTACTTGGGGGCTGATGAGTTACCACGTGTTCCTATCTCCACTACTGCGGGAGCAAAACTGCTGGAACAAGTGGATGCTTACCGAAAGGAGCGGCGGCTGATTTATGGTTGCCTGTTTATTTGTGGTAACTACGCTCTCCAATCTGGACTAAGTGCAAAACGCAAGTTCTGTGCACCACTACTTTATTTTCCCGCCAAGCTACATTTTGATGAGGATTGTTTTGTAGAGATCAACTCTGCAAACATTCACGTTAATCTCCCTGTTTTGCGTCAACTGCTTAAACCTGATGTTGATTCCTCAATAACAGATAGTTTCCCAGTGCTTGCTTCGCCGCTTTCTTCGACACAGCTGGCTGACGTCGGTCGCTGGCTAACCCATTACACTATTTTGGAAAATGTAGAGGAATTGGGGCGCTGGCCTAACTTGAGTGGTAAGGCAGCTATTGAAAGTGCACTGAAGGGTGCTCAGTTGTCCTTGGTCTCGGCGGGTGCGGTAATTCTTGCGGATAGATCGAGGGGCTCTCGTGGAGTACTGCACGAATTACAACTTTTAGGCAGGGAAAAAAAATTATCTCCTCCGTTACAGGCATTACTGGGAGAGTGCCACTGGGAAACTGCACAGAAAGCGTGTGAGCCGGATATGCTGCCGGGTCTGTTGAGTGGGGCTCAGGAGAGGGCACTGGAAAATGCGGCTCGCTTTCCTCTTAGCCTTGTTTCAGGTCCGCCCGGTACGGGAAAGAGTTTTACGATCGCCGCTATGCTTCTTGATCGAGTGCTGCATGGTGAAAGTGTTTTGGTGGTATCGAAAAACCAGCAAGCACTGGATGTGGTGCGGGATAAGTTGCGAGATGAGTACGGGCTGACTCAGGGGTATGTACATCGAGAGGAGCGGGGTTTTATCCCCAGCTTGAAAGCTCATCTGGATAGGCTGCTGAAAGAGGGGGTGGAACTTCCAGAGAGAAAGCCTGCCCAGGTGAAGAGGGAACTGAAGAGGGCTTATCGAGCCTTGAGGGGCTTGGAGAAGCGCTTCTCCAAAGAGCTGGGATTGGCGCGCGCTGTTAGTGTAGGTCGGTTTGCTCAGTGGGTAGCACGACATGCCTGGAGCTTCTTTGCAAATCGATTGAGTGTTAAAAGTCTGTGGCAATCACAAGGTGCGATTGATGATTGTCGGCGCAACTTTGAAAGCCTGGCAAGTCAGTATTTGAATACTTATCGCCGCGATACATTGCACAGACTGCTGGAAAAGAATCGAAGTACCCTGAGCCAATTCAATCAAGCCTTGCGATCTCGAACTTCAAAAGTACAGGCGGAGCGCTTTGCCCAAACTGATATGCGGGTGGTAATGCAGGCGTTCCCCATATGGCTGGTGGAGGCAGATGAACTCAATGAAGTGCTGCCGTTATCGCCCGCCATGTTCGATTTGGTAGTCTTTGATGAGGCAACCCAGTGTGATATTGCGAGTTCACTGCCGGCTCTGTTTCGAGCTGAGCGGGCAGTGATTGTCGGTGACAGTAAACAACTGCGGCATGTTTCATTTCTTTCCCGCAACCGGCAGCAAAGTATCTGGCAGGGAGTGGTAAAAGATGCCGGGGTGCCGCCAAAACTGAGCTATAGGGATCAATCACTTTTGGATTTGGCTTCAGACGTGATTCCCACTCAACAAGCTGTTGTGATGCTGGATGAGCACTTTCGCAGCCATCCAGAGCTGATCGCATTCAGTAACCATGCTTTTTACTCCGGCCGCTTGAAAGTTATGCGGGCCAGGCCCAAACCATTACTGGGCTCGGCGTTAGAATTTTATCAACTGCCAGGGCGCCGGAGGAAAAATGGGAGAAACACCGTAGAGCGCGACTGGGTTATTGCGCAATTGAAAGCACATTTCGAGCGCTATGCCGATGCTGCAATTCGGCCGTCGGTCGGTGTTTTGTCTCCCTATCGGGATCAGGCTGATTATTTGGAAGGGGAGTTGATTAAGGTCTTCTCCTCGCAGAAGTTACAGAGTTTTTCTGTGCGCGTTGCCACGCCCTATGGTTTTCAAGGAGAGGAGCGAGATTTAATGCTTATCTCCATGGCTATTGATAGTCAATCGTTGCGGGCAGCCAGCTACTTAAACCGAGCGGATGTGTTTAATGTCGCAATTACCAGGGCAAAAGAAAAGCAGTTGGTTGCGTTGTCGATTGAGCCCCAAACTCTCCCTTCGGATCATCTCTTGCGTCAATATGTTGAGTTTCCATACTCCGTTGGCTGTCATTTGCAGGGTGATGAAATCGTATGTCGTTTTGCGAGTGAAGTTAGCCATTTATTAACCCAGCACGAAATTCCCCATTGGGTAGGCTTTCCTGTGGCTGGGCAGATTGTAGATGTGGTTTGTGCTGTGAGCGGGCGTTTTATCGGTATTGACCTGATTGGGTATCCTGGCGACTACGAGTCTTACTTTAGTGTAAAGGTCTACAAGGCATTGTATCGGGCGGGCATTCCGGTTTTTCCCCTGCCGTATATTAACTGGCTAAAAGACCGGCAGGGCTGCATCGAGCAATTATTGACGATTCTTAAGCAGGAAAAAGTGCCTGTATCTGAAGCTGCTATTCCTGAAGGTTAGTGCTGCTGTTTAGGGTTCAGGGATGAAAGTTACGCCGCAGCTGCTAGTCTTCAAGGAGGTTTGAGCAAAATTCCAGAGTAGATCTATGAAATCCTGGTTGCTGATTCTCTCCCTCTCGGTGGTTGCAATTGCCGGAGTGCAAGTTTCTTTGGCTGATCCCCAGCAGGTTCAAGGGGTGCGAAGTCCCACTTTAAGTTTCTGCCAGGCGCGGTTCTATGAGGAAGAGGACGGACGCCTCTACTGTAACTGGGCAGTCAATTTCAGGTATGCCTGCTTTGTTTGGTGGCCAACGAATAAGATTATTCCTGCGGGGGCCAAGCTTTCAGAGCCTGAGGTTGTCGGAAAGTGTGGTAATGGTGAGCCAGTCGTCAAATTGCATCACTACTAACTCACCTGTAAAGGAGCTGTGCAGGTGAGTCGTGGATACCCCGGTTCTTCAGCGGGTAAGCTTGATTACTGACGACGGAGTCAAAGTGTGATCGCGTGTACTGGTGTCCAAGGAGGTGGCGTGTTAGCTTTTCTCCTGCTCGGCATAGAGTCCTCGATCTTGCAGCTCACGGGCCTGTTTGAGGATTTCAAGCATGGCGCTGTCCTCCACCGACATGGCATCGATGATGGCTGCCAGCAGATCTGCTGAAAACATGCACTTGCTGACTTTGCTGCGCAGGTTTTCCGGTGTCATTGAAATTCCTCTCTCGGCCAGTGCTTGGGCGAGATCCCCGTAACGCATGCCCTTTAGTGCCATTGATGCGCGCACATAGCGAGCAATTGCCTGCTTGTAAGGGGTCAGCGCTTGCTGGTTGCTCAGGCTTTGCTTGTGGTCCATGGGCTCTACTCCGTCCTATTCACTATCACCAATGTGGTAAATATTATCTTTGTGTGTATTATTTGCAACATTAGTTTGTAATAAGTTATTGACCGCAGATTTTTTGGTGCTATATTTGTGACCAATATTCCACAGCGAGGGAGTTGAGATGACCTGGAACAATGAGAACCTGCGCCAATTGGCGGAAAACCACTCCGGATGGGTGGTCGAATCTGAGGGGGATTGCCTCAGTATTTCCAACGATGAAGGCGTCGATGCGTTTGTCTATGTTGGCGAGAAGCAGATAGTTGTAGAGAGCATTCTGTTTCCCGTGAGCCAGGTAGATGATGTGGCAGCGCTCAATGAAATGGTTCTGCAAACACATCAGCTGGTGCCCCTGACAGCCATTGCGATTAAGAATATTGGTGGTGAGAACTACTACGTCGCTTTCGGTGCTCTGTCGGTGTCCAGCAAGGACGAAGTTGTTATCGAGGAGGTTGAGACCCTGTTTTCCAATGTGGGTGACTTCCTGGATTTATTTGCCGATCATTTTGAAACGGAGGGTGTAGCATGAGCCTTAAGAGAATTTGGACTGCTTTGAAAGGCGCAGTTAACGAAGGAACAGAAGCAGTAGCGGATAGCCAATCGATTCGTATTCTTGACCAAGAATTACGCGAGGCGAAGGAAGAATTGAAAGCTTGCGATGAAAACCTGACCAAAATCATGGCGAAGCGCAAACTTACTGAGAGTAAGGTCCAAGCGCTGCAAGCCGACGTTGAAACCTATAGCACTCACGCAATCAACGCGAGTGAAAAGGGCGATAACGAACTCGCTCTTGAGTGTGCAGAGCGTGTTACCGAGCTGGAAAGCCAGCTGGAAACTGAGCGCAGCATCCTGGATGGATTCCTGAGTTCAGAGAGCACCCTGAAAGGTAATATTACCCAGGCAAAAACCAATGTGCGCCGTATGGAGCAGCAGATTGACCAGATCAAAGCGACTGAGTCTGTTCAAAAAGCACAGGTAGCGGTTTCTTCCCGCCACATGGGTGCGAACAGCAAGATCAAAACAGCGCTGGACAGCCTGGATCGCATCAAAAACAAGCAGGAGCAGCGTGCTGCTGAGCTTGAAGCTGCGGAAGAGCTGGCTTCAGAGGAAACCGGCTCCAGCCTGGATGCCAAGCTGAAAGCGGCGGGCATCAAGCCCGGCGGCCAGAAAAGTGGCAGCGATAAGTTGGCTCAACTGTTAGCGGGCCGCGAAAAGGCTTAACACAGTGCTGCTTTATCGAGTGCGACGCCTTCTGGCGTCGCTTTTCATTCGGGCCAATGTAACCACCATTCTCATAGCTGTAGGCAGCTATGTTTTCATCTCCTATTGGCTGCTCAAAATTGCCGGTGAAGCTGATATTGTCGCGGGCGAGAATTTCTTTTACTGGTTGGTCGTTACCGCATCGACAGTAGGTTACGGCGATTTCTCCCCGGTAACCCCTGAGGGTAAAGTCGTAGTTGCCGCTTGGGTGATCCCAGTGGGCCTCAGCCTGTTTGCCATGGTGGTCACAAGAATTGGCTTTGCGGTTTCAGAATTTGTGCATCGCGGCAAGAAGGGCTTGCGTATGACAAACCATATTGATCACACAGTAATTATCGGCTGGAACGGTACCAGAACGCTCCGCTTGATTGAGTTGCTACTCTCCAAAACAAACGGTAGCGCAGCAGAGATTGTCCTCTGTGTTGAAGCCGATATCGAAAATCCGATGCCGGGTAAGATTGATTTTGTCCGGGTGGAATCGTTTTCCCACGGGGAAGGTATGCAGAGGGCAGGGTTGGCCGATGCCGCTCGAATTATTATCGACAACCCTCTGGATGATGTAACCCTTACAACCGCCTTATTCTGCGACAAGCTCAGCCCGAACAGCCATAAAACGGCTTATTTCCAAGATGAAAATGTGGGTGAATTGCTCCGTGCCCACTGTCCCAATATTGAATGTATTCCCTCTGTCGCTGTAGAGATGTTGGCAAAATCCTCGCTTGACCCCGGTTCCGCAAGGTTGCACCGACAGTTGCTCGATAGCACTTACGGCATGACCCAATACAGCGTTGAATATCGGGGAGAGAAGCCTCTTCCTGTCGGTGAATTATTTGACCATTTTAAGCGGGATCTCTCCGCGACCTTAATTGCGGTACGTAGAAAGGGAGTGGTTAAAATTGACGTGAACCCGGGGCTTACCGATCAGGTCACCGAAGGCGACATGCTGTATTATATCTCTGCAAAGCGGCTCGATGAAAAAAGCTGTTTCGATATAAAAAGTAATGAAGAAGGTGTTGGTACATGTTTACCAAACTGATAAATAAAATAAAGGGAAAGGACGCTCCAAAGGTCAAGACTCCAGAAATTATGGGCTTGCGAATGGGGGCGAGTTTTGAGCTGGACCCTTTGGCTATTCGTCTGATACTCGATGAACTGACCATTGAATCCTGTTCACCGACCCAGATCATTAAAGCGGCCGGTGTTGTCGAATTAGATGGTACCTGGATTTATCGCTTTTACACTGATGATGATGCCTGGCTGCAAGTGATTGCTGAGGGCGGTCAGCGGGATGAGCATGTTGTCGATGTAAAGTTGTTCCATTTTTACGACACTCTGGATGTCGGTTCGGAGCAGGCTTGGAATAAATTGTTAAAGAGTGATATTGGCGCACCCAGTTATCACCTGCAGGATCGCTCTTATAGCCGTGTATGGACCGCAGCAGGGGATTACCACAACCCAGTGCATATGGCCGAGAAGACTTACGATGAAGATGGTGATTATTCAGTAACGGATCAATTCACCATGCTTTTCGAACGCGAATTGTCTGATCAGCAAACCGAATCCCTTTTTCTCTCAGCTGAAGAGAAAGAAGAGGATGCAGGCTACTTAAGCCGCAGCCTGGTGATTAGCACCGGCATTACTCTGACCCCCTCACAAATAACAATACACGGATAATAAGGAGATATTTAATGGACCAGCCTTATGATTTACTGACTGGTATCTTGCATTTTGCGGCCTACTTTGGCCTGTCGCTGGTACTTTTGATCGCGTTTAAATTTTTATACGCACTGGTGACGCCTCACGATGAGTGGAAGTTGATCCGCGAAGATAAGAATACGGCTGCCGCTATTGGTTTTGGTGGTGCTGTTTTGGGTTTTGCAATTGCCGTTGGTGGTGCTGCAAGTAACTCTATTTCTATTGTCGATTTCGCCATCTGGGCCTTGGTTGCATTGATCGCCCAGTTAATTGCTTTTGCCATTATCCGCTTTGGGTTTATGCCGCGTATTGTTGAGCGCATCGAAGATGGAGAGGTGAGTGCCGGTGTTATGTTGGCTGCAACTACAATCGCTGTTGGCGTATTGAATGCGGCTTGCATGAGCTACTAATTGGGGGTGGTAATGAAGCGTACCAAGAATATTAACCTGGCAAGGATGCGCAAGGGCGGTGGCTCCAATTTTTTACTGCGCCCACTTGCCTTAGGTGTAGCGGCTGCCCTGGTCGGTTGCTCCTCAGATGAGGAAGTTAAAGTTGTCTCTTCAGTAGATGACTGTGTGGCCAATACCCAGCTGGACGAAGCTCAATGTGAAGCAGCTTATCAGCGCGCGGTTGAGGAAGCGGAGCGCACCGGGCCCAAGTATTCCCGTCTCTCTCAGTGTGAGGCTGAGTTCGGTAGCTGCCAAGAGACCAGTAGCGGCGTCTGGATGCCTCTGATGGCGGGCTTTATGGTTGGCTCCATGCTCAATGACAGGGATCGCCACTATAACTATGGCTACTACAACCCGGTCTACCGCTATTCAGGTTCCCGTTACCGCGACAAGCTGATGACAGCTGACGGCGGCATCATTGGCGATTATGGCCGTTCATCTTATAAGGTGGATAAAAGCGCTACGGCGCCTAAGCCTAAAGTTACCAAAACTGTTTCCCGTGGAGGCTTTGGTGCAGTGGCATCGGCCAAATCCAACTGGGGAGGGGGTCGCTCCAGCAGTGGTGGTTCGCGCGGCTGGGGAGGTTGATTTGTGCTGAGGTTGCCGATTGGTGAGCGCCCGCGTTGGCAAGAGCGAGCGCAGGAGTTTGGGTTTCACTTCCATACCATGTATGGCGAACCCTACTGGGATGAAAGCGCCTACTATCAATTCTCTTTGGAGCAGATAGAAAAGCACATAGAAGATCCCACTGAAGAAATTCACCAGATGTGCCTGGATGTCGTTGCCCGTGTGCTAGAGGATGAGGAGTTGCTGAGGCGGTTCTGTATACCCGAGCAGCACTGGGACTTTGTGCGAACATCCTGGCGTAACGGCGACCCCAGTCTCTATTCTCGCCTGGACTTTGCCTATTCCGGACAGGGGCCGGCAAAGCTCTATGAGAACAATGCTGATACTCCCACTTCTCTGTATGAAACCGGCTTCTGGCAGTGGTTGTGGCTGCAGGACAATGTCGATCGCAGGTCTCTGCCGCTACAGTCTGATCAGTTCAATAGCCTGCAGGAAAAGCTGGTTAACCGCTTCCATGATTTACAGTTCCTGACCCCGGGGCGGGAGTTGCATTTCGCCTGCTGTAAAGATACGGAAGAGGACCGGGGCACGGTTCAATATTTACAGGATTGTGCCTCCGAAGCGGGGATCAATAATCATTTTGTCTTTATCGAAGATATTGGTCGGGATGAAGTGGGTCAGTTTACCGATTTGAATGATCAGGTAATTACCTGGATGTTTAAGCTGTACCCATGGGAATTTATGCTCCGCGAGGAGTTCGGGACCCTGTTGGCAGGAAGTAATGTCCGTTGGTTGGAACCGCCCTGGAAGGCGATTATTTCCAATAAGGCGCTTCTGCCAATGTTGTGGAAGCTTTTTCCAGAGCACCCGAATCTGCTTCCCTCTTTTTTTGAGGATGAGCTGGACAAGGCTGCGGATTTCCCGGAATTAGTTAAGAAGCCAATCTTTTCACGAGAAGGGGCGAATATTTCGGTAGTAAAAGGAGCGGATACCACTTTGCTATCCGATGGCCCCTATGGGCAAGAAGGATTTATCTATCAGGCTCTGCATCCTCTGCCCAAGTTTGGAAAGAACCATACCCTGGTGGGAAGCTGGCTCGTTGATGACTTGGCAGCGGGAATGTCCATCCGGGAAGATTCAAACCTGATTACCCAGGACATGAGCCGTTATCTGCCGCATATCATCCTCTAGGGCCCGCTAACGACTACAGGCGCTGACATCTAGCCGGCGCCCGCTCAATCCTCTTCTTTAAAAGTTATAGTGCAACCGCAGCTCAAAAAAATTCACTCCGGAATTTTCAGAACAGGTTCCTGCATTTGAGTAGTGCAGTGCGTAAGTTGTGACTCCCCAGCGGCGCTCACTCCCAAAGTCAGAGCCCAATCCAATTCGATCCTCAAACTGGAAATGACATCCCAGAGTTGTGTGATTTGTGTTTTTACTCACAATATTGGACTCAGTAATGTAACTGGCCCCCACGGAAAACTCGAAGTAGGGAAAGATAGGCTTGTCCCACTGGGGCAGGTACTCAAGCCTCCATACCGGACTCACTGACATACCGTGAACTAAATCCTCTCCCCGTTTGGAGACGTCTGGATCGCTATCGTCCAGGCTGGAGTGCCATTCAAAGTAACTGGTCTCCAGTCGTGTTTTGAGCGTCCATTTTTCAGCAAGGGACCACTGCCAGGGCAGGTCCTTGGATATGGCAAGGCGATATTGGGTGAGCTCGTTGCGACGATTGGAAAATCCCGGGCCGGCTCCAACAATTGCAGCCCACCGTTTATCCGGGTTTTTTGCCGTTTCAGCCAAAGACCAGGCTGGAAGCAAAAGAGAAGAGCATAACAGACACAGGCCGAGCCTGCGGATAATCAAGTACAACATCATCCCTGATCCTACCTTTCCTACTACGAATGGTGACTACAAGAAAATGATTGGTTAGGGAAACTCAAAATCATCCGGGTTCTTTTCCAGTGTAGACAGAGGTGAGCGAATATAGGTCTTTTATCCCAGTGGTAATTTACTAATAGGAATAATTTACTGGTCTGCAGTTGTATTTGTTGCCAGGAAAACACTTGCAGTGACAGTTTAAAAAAAGCGGTGACAGTGATAGTTCTCTGATTTGTAAAGAGGTCTTTTTCTCAGGATGAAATACGTGTTCGTAGGTTGGGGTAGCTGCCAATTTCCGCCCTGCTGGCAACTTTTGCGGGTAGGTAATATCGAGAGATTTATGGTTTTAAGGCAGTCAGGCTTATCTGTTTTGAATTGTAATAGGGGGTTGTTCGTGAGAGAGGGGTGTCACCTATTGATAATTAATGAGTGTGGGGGCTTGTATTAAGTTAAAAATCGTCTGTGAAATTTCTCATCCTGTTAAAGGTTTGCCTGTTCTCTATTTTAGGAGTCTCTGTAGTTTTTTCGTCCTATTTTTTAATCGATTATTTTTTCTTGAAAAAAAATACCCCTTAATATTATTTTCAAGGGAAAATGGTGCACTGGTGATCTTCTGAAGTTTGTAAATTTATATCAATAATTGTCAGGAACCGTGCTGTTAAGTAGCGGTCCATAATTCTGTCGCCAACATTACACATCGAATATGTGTATTGAGGATAAGGACCTGGTTCAGCTGGGGAAGGAGGTTGGACGAAATTGAATAACAGGCATAGATATGATTTTACGAAAAACCAAACTAGCATCTGCAATTAAACTACCTGTATTAAATAGTGCCCTGATGGCAATAGCACTGGCCGGTATGAGTTCAAATGCACTTAGCCATGGCTATGTAGAGGCCGCTGATGGTGGCGTTGCATCCGCTCGTGGAACCTTGTGCAAATATGCTCTCGATACGGGAGAGATGAATGTTGACTGCGGTGCTGTTCAATGGGAACCGCAAAGTATAGAAGGGGATGAAGGTTTCCCTGAAAGTGGTCCTGCTGATGGGCAGATAGCCAGTGCAGGAGATAGCTCTTGGTCAGAATTAAATGAGCAGTCCTCTGATCGCTGGGTTAAGAATTATATTAGCTCCGGTTGGCAAACTTTTAAATGGCGCTTTACCGCCAATCATGTAACCCGGGACTGGAAATATTACATTACCAAAGAAGGTTGGAATCCAAATGCGGTTTTAACCCGCGATCAATTTGATTTGGATCCATTCTGTGAGGTTGATGGCAACTATGAGCAGCCTGCGGTCAATACGACACACGAGTGTCAGGTGCCAGAACGTGAAGGCTACCACGTAATTCTTGCAGTTTGGGATGTAGGTGATACGGTTAATGCCTTCTATAACGTTATCGATGTCGAGTTTGATGGTGATAATGTTGTCAATACTGACTGGAGTGTTGCAGGCACTATTAATCCAACTCAAGATTTAAATGTGGGCGATAAAGTTTATACTCGTGTATTTGATAGCTCCGGTGAAAACTCCTCATATTCTACTGTCCTGGAAATTGCTTCAGATGAGCAGGGTATCGCTGAAAACTGGTCTCACGACTTGGCTGAGCTGATTAACCAGGAACAGAGTAGCATCCGCGCCGGTGATTACGATGGAAGCAGTAGTTTTGAGCCTCTATATGGCATCAACAGTATCTACTTGTTAGAAGGTAGCAGTTTAGAGAGTGTTGAAATTGGATATGAGCTTATCCAAGACCAGGATGATGACTCTACCGATGACGACAATAATTCCAGTGACGATAATTCGGATAATAGTGGAGACAATGGCGACTCTGGAAATTCCGGAAACTCTAGTTGTGAAGCGTTTGTCCAGCAGTATGGTGGTGATCCAGGCTACTCGATTGGCGACGTAGTTATCTATGACAATGTTGCTTATGAATCTACACATGAGCCAAACTGGTGGTCGCCGAGTGCTGCACCGCAATTCTGGAATGAAACTACCTGCGATGGCTCCGATGGTGGTTCAGACGATAGCTCTGATAACGGCTCCGATGACAGCTCTGATAGTAATAGTGGAGACGATAGCTCCGCAGTTTCCTGCCCTGAGTTCAATCAACCCTACGCGGGAGATAGCGCTTACCAGGTTGGCGATAGAGTGACCTTCGGTGGCCAGGTCTATATCTCAACCTATGGACCAAACTGGTGGTCTCCATCTGCTGCTCCGCAGTTTTGGGAAGAGAGCTCCTGTCAGTAACTAGCAAATTCAATCACCTACCTTTTGGTAGGTGATTGAACTGGGTTCAATCTAAGAGCATGGTTTCCTGAAGTTGGAAAGATTTATTAACCTATCTGGTGTATTACTTCTTGTGATACACCAATCTCGCTCTCTCCTGTTAGATGAACAGGCTTATTTCCCCACTCCTAATCAGCTCTCTGCTCCTGGGTTGAGATAATCAAGTGTTGTTAGTGGATGGCTCCATGAACAATGATCAATCTCCATTTCTGCACTATGTCCGCTTTATTGGGTCAAAAATGGCTCAATAGTTAGCTTGCACGCCTGATGTTTTATCTCCATATCGGTATTTTCGATCGAATAATACCGTCTAGCTATGGAGCTATAAATAAGTAATAGCAATTGCTTTTTTAGGCTTGGTTATTGAAGTTCTGGATTATATCGTCTGTCATTCCAAGTAAAATTTAGTTGAGTAGATAGAGTGTTTCAGGGGCAATAGTTGCTGAAACTGGAAAATAAACTATTTGCCTAGTCTAAGTGTTGATCTAAAAGTCTAACTGTCTGCATGGAAAGTTGTTAATCCCTTAAGCGGTGTTTACATTGGGTCATAGTGAATGTGCAATGTATTTTATTATTTTACTGCCTTAATAGCGTGATAGTGGAGGGTGCTTCTATAGGTTCTGTATGTGTGTGATCTCAAGAGTATATTTCTCATAGCACTGTCTGTGAATTGTCATCTACTGGCAATTTAATTGTTTCGAATGCTCAGGGCCTTGCGTATGACGACTTTGTTTTTGTTGTGCTGACTATGATTTTCGCGTTTAGATGTTAATTGTAGTTACGTATTTATTAATATTTTTTAGTATTGGGTTTTTGGTTGGGAATTGGTTGTGGAAGTTTTTCTTGTGGTGGGAAATTCCACTGGTTTGAATTTAACGGGTGTGTAAATTTATGAAAATAATTGTCAGGAACCGTGTTGATAAACCGTGGTCTATAGATTTGTAATAATTATTATATTCGAGGTTTGCCTCGCCAGGTAATACTAACTTGTTTCAAATGGGGAAATTAGACAAGGTTGAATAACAGGTAAAGAGATGAATTTACAAAAATCCAAACTAGCATCGGTAGTCAATCAATCCGTTTTTATGTGCTTGCTTAAGGCTGGAGTATTTTTCGAGGTTAGATCAAAGACTTTTAGTCGTAGTGATGAAGAGGCTGCCGATGGGTAAATTGTCGGTGCGGGAAACAGCGTCTGATCGCTAATTTTAAAATCATATTCGCTCTGATTGAAAAACCTTTATCTAGCACTTTTATACAGGTCCATTGTCCGCAATTTGTTGAGAAAATGGTCTCCCTTAGTAGCAGGAAATGGGAGGGCGAGCCGTATTCAGCTTGGCTCAGCATCTAAGAAATAACTACCTGATAAGAGAATCATTTTGATGTTTGGCCTTCTCTTCATTATCGGCGCCATGTCTATAGGGATGTATGAAATTAATCGATATGAAGCGGTAGGGATCAACATAGGGGGCAGGTTTGTAGTTTGCAAGCAGAGACTTGCGAGAAATATTACTCGGCATGATTTCTACAGCCTGATGCGATTTACGAAAGCATACTTACGGCCACTGATAGATGTACTGATTCAGCGCGCCCTTTAATATCTAAGGACGTAATACAATGAACCATATCTTTTTAAAAACATCAGCCTGCTTTTTAGCAGCCGGCTTATTACTGGCAACGGATGTTGTACAGGCTCAGAAGACGAAGGGTAAGCAGCCCAAGGGACAAACCAGTGCTTATCTAGGAGAAACCAGCCGATCAACTCTTTCCAAAGGTGTACTTGATCGGCTTGAGCGGACATCGGGGAAGTCTGGTGAGCTTAATAGACCTAGAGATCGTGTTGTATTTTGGTTTAACACGATGCTCGACTCATCGGCTATCGATCATACTCCCGACCCTGATACCGGTGAAGTGGATTTCTACCAGGGGGGGCCTACCCGGTCCAGTCGCGCATTCGCCATCGTACAAACTGCTGTGTTTGACGCTCTGAACGCCTTTGACGGTAAATACCAACCTTATAATGATCTCGGTGTGCTCGACACCAGAGATGCATCCAAAGATGCAGCTATCGCTTACGCCGCTTACGAAACCTTGCGCGCACTCTACCCCGATCAGGCAGAGCGATTGCAGGAATTACTGCAATCCGACCTCGACCAGTCAAGAGATAGTGCCGAAAGAATTGCCAAGGGCCAAGTGATCGGCGAAGCCGCCGCTGCGGCCATGCTCGCGGTGCGAAGCAACGATAAGGCCGACCACTTGGAGCCCGCTTATGGTGAGGGCGGTGCTGTCGCGGATGGGGATGACACCTATCACTCTACTTCGGTCAACACGGGTGCTACGGTACCGGGAGAATGGCAGCCAGATCCTGTGGACCCAGTTGGGCACGACTCCGTGGCCCTCGGAGCCTATTGGGGCAGTGTGACACCTTTTTCACTGAGTTCAGGTGATCAATTCCGCAGTCCGATTCCGCCTACAATTACGTCAGAGGAATATGCCGAAGCCTATGAGGAAGTGGCGGCCCTCGGCGGGTCCCCAGCCAATACTATTACCCCATCGACATCCACAGCAGAGACACGATTTATCGGGAATTACTGGGGATATGACGGCGTACCGTTATTGGGCATTCCCCCGAGACTATATAACCTTATCGCCCTGCAGGCAGCACTGGATAACAAAGTCGAGAATGAGCTGGATCTGGCCCGGTATTTTGCTTTGATCAATGTGGGGCTGGCGGATTCTGGTATCGCTGCGTGGGACAGTAAATACTATTATAATTACTGGAGACCGGTTACCGGTATTCGCATCGATGACGACAACCCATCGACCTTGCAGGATGAGCAATGGTTGCCGGTAGGGGTGTCAGTCATCAATACCACCATTGCGATTAGGCCAACACCGCCGTTCCCCTCCTACCCATCGGGTCATGCTACCTTCGGTGCTTCCACCTTCGAGATTATGCGCAGTATGTTTGGAGACCAGCCCTTTACTTTTGTATCGGAAGAATACAATGGGGAAGGCTTCGACCCTTTCACGCCGGATACACCGAGGCCTTTGGTACCTGTCCGTTTTGAATCCTATACCGCCGCTCAACAGGAAAATGGCCTCAGCCGCATTTATAACGGAGTGCACTGGGACTTTGACAATATTGCAGGCCAAGTCATGGGCGAGCAGATCGCGCAGAATTTAATGAACAACGTCGAAGCATTTAGCCTGATTAGTAGATCAAGGGCTCGCAGGTAAACGATTTTTACGCTATGAGCTAAATTCTCGCTCTCCATCAGGTGCCGCTCCGTAAGGGGCGGCCACACCAAAGGTAACTCACCGTATGAATAGCAAACGATATATTGCAGTGGCAGTGTTCGGAATAATCGCTTTTGGGTTTTTAGCTACGCACACACTCATAGAGCCAGTCGAAAACGAGAAGGTCTGGGTAGGTGAACAGGAGTCGGCACCGGATGTTGAAAGCGTTATCCACCCCGCAAAAACACCCGCTTCAGTGGCACTGGCTAGCAATGACATTAAGGCTGCATTCGAGCGGGATACTGTTATCAAGTTGAACAGTATTGTTCGTCGTTCCCTGACTACTATTCGTAAGTATGATGCTGAGATAAAGGCCGTCCGAGCGGAGAGTCTTGCGGCGACTCAAGACCGGGTTGATGGGCAGCAAGTGGCATCTGCGAAGGCGAGTCTCGCCAAGCTGCAGGAGTGGGATTTGGAAGCATCCAGGGCTCTCAAGGATATGAACGCAGCCGTTGAGGAGCTTGAGGCAAGTGGAGAGCACTATAACGCAGCAATTTTAGCGGGCATGGTACGCTTCGTGGAGGCTGTGTCCACTGAAATAGGAGACGAGCATACCAAGCTGACAAGATTGGTAGGGAAGGGGACCGTAGCGGCAAAATTGTGACATACCACTAAGAAAGCATCGGCTTGAAAATTATCGAGATTGTACTGAGCGGGAAGATGATGACATATCGATTGATTTTGGTTGGGGAGCTGCAAGCGCTAAAGTTATAGGAAGTTCCGCTTGAGCTGCTTTTGGGTAGCCTTATCCTGATTACTTTATCACTTCACTTTTTACAGCGAATTATCATAGAGGTCATTCCATAAGCCAACTAACTGGTATCTGAACTCTGTGGCGTAGTTGTTAGCTAGGCTGGTCGCGGCGATTCAGATAGAATTTTTTTGTTACCTGGGTAAAGTTATTTTTCCGCTGGTAATCATCTCTTCAATCTTTTTACTGAGACGCTCGAACGTAAATGGTTTCTGAATGCAATCCAGAACCCCGTCAGAAATTACTTCCTGAACTTTACTATCCACGCTGTAACCGGTGGAAAGAATAGCTTTCACTTCGGGGTTAATCCGTTTTAAAAAAGCGAACAATTCTTGCCCATCCATGCCTGGCATAATCATATCCAGTAGGACCAAATCTACTTCATCACTATATTTTCGGTAGTAAGTTATTGCCTGCTCCGCCGTCGCAAAGGTAACGACGTTGTGGCCGTTCATTTCGAACAGGGCTTTAGAGTAGGTGCGGACAATTGCCTCATCGTCGACAACCATAATGCGCAACTTGCGCTCGCGAGCCAGTTTCTTGGCCTGGTAAGTTCTCTTTTTGACTGGGGGCTTGGAAATTGGCAGGTATAGCTTAAAGCAGCTGCCAATTCCCTCACGGCTCTGACACTGTATAGCGCCCTTATGTAAATGAATGGTGCCGTGCACTGCGGCAAGGCCCAGTCCAGCACCACGTCCACTTTCCTTGGTGGTGAAAAATGGTTCAAAAATACGACGCCGCACTTCGTCAGACATGCCAGTGCCGCTATCGGTAATTGTTATTAAAAGATATTGACCCGGTTGAACTTCAAAATCAGCGATAGAAGCTGATCTTTCAATGGTGATATTACTTGTTACAAAACTCAGTGAACCACCGCAGGGCATGGCATCCTTGGCATTGATCCCAATATTCAGTAGGGCGCTCTTAAGTTGAGCGGGATCACCTACGATATGTGGGCGACTTGCATTTAACTGCTGCTCAATTTCGATTCTACGATCAATTGTGCGGGTCAGCATGGCGCAAACATCACGAATAATTTCGTGAGTATTACAGTCCTTAAGTTGGTAATTTCCTTTTCGAGCGAAGGTAAGCAGCTGCTTGGTAAGCTCTGCCGCATGCCGGGCTGTCGTTAATATATGATTGGTATACTCATTGATACGGGCATCAGTGGATATTTGTCGAATAACTTCAGCATAACCATTGATACCATGAATCATATTATTGAAATCGTGGGCAATTCCACCAGCAAGCTCACCGATGGCTTGCATTTTTTGAGCTTGTCGAAGCTCTTCTTCCAGTAATCGTTGTTTAGTGATGTCCGAGCCAATGCTGAGAATTCCCGCAGGATTGCCTTTTTCATCTGAAATGATTTTATTGGTCCAGGCGATCCATATACGCTTACCGCTTTTGGTAACGTTTTCATTAATATTGTAACGGTGTTCCTCTGGGGATTGGCAAATACGCTCTATCAATTGTCGTAGATCTCGGCCGCTTGTCTCGCTAGCAGGGACAATTGTGCCAATTAAATGTCTGCCAATTATCTCGGCTTCTGTATAGCCAAATAACTGTTGAGCGTACTCGTTAAAGGATGTGATACGACCGTGTTGATCGCAGCGCATAATGATCGAATTGGCATGTTCAACCAGCTCCCGATAACGTTCCTCACTTTTACGCAAGGCTTCATAGACTTGAGTTGAGTCTTTATCCGAATTGGTAGCAATCGATGGGGAGAGCGGAAAAATGGGCATGTTGTTTTCCTTGATCACCTATTTTTCCTCCTGAATGCGGCGGCCTGTTTTCCCGCCAGAAATTCCACCATGAAGATGTTCAAAAGTATATAGGCAGGGCGGTGTATTTTGACCGTATAGACATTCTTTGTTGACTGGCTGTTCTTTTTAGTTCGTTATGTCATCCCGTGTATTTTCGCGTTGCAGTAGCGATGCTTGCAGGCTGCTATGAATACTTTTGTGAGGGGGTATTTGTTTATTGCCGGTCATTTGTGACAAATTGGGTAGTGGCTCTGTCGGTACAAACTGGTAGCATTCACCGCCAATATTCAAAACAATTGGATGAATGACTATGCAGCTGCAATCCCGAATTCTCGGGCGCAGTATCGCGGCTCTATTAGGTGCCTCGCTACTGCTGTCCGCATGCGGAGAGAAGCGTGTTGACAGCGAACCGAGATCCCTCGATTTCGCTCGTGTGGACGCCTTCCCCTCCACTTATTCTGTAACTCAGTCCCGCCCTGTGTTGATTCAGGGAGCTACCCTGCTTACCGGCACTGGGGAGCAGCAAGAAAATGCGGACCTGTTGTTTGAAAATGGCAAGATCAAGGAGATCGGTAAGGGGTTGCAGGCCCCCGAAGGCGCCTTGATTGTCGATGGCAACGGTAAGTGGGTCACTCCCGGCATTATCGATGTGCATTCTCACCTGGGTGATTATCCAGCTCCAGGGATCGAATCTGCCCAGGATGGCAATGAGATGACCTCGCCAAACACTGCCCAGGTTTGGTCGGAGCACTCTGTCTGGACCCAAGACCCCCAGTTTCCCTTGGCTCTTGCCGGAGGTGTAACAACCCTGCAAATCTTGCCGGGCTCGGCCAACTTGTTTGGTGGCCGCAGTGTCACCCTGAAAAATGTACCCGGCCGCAGTGTCCAGGATATGAAATTCCCCGGCGCTCCCTACGGTTTGAAAATGGCCTGTGGTGAAAACCCCAAGCGGGTTTACGGTGGCAAAGGTAGCTCCCCCTCAACTCGAATGGGTAACGTAGCCGGCTATCGCGATGCCTGGATTAAAGCGAGTGCCTACAAGCAGGAGTGGGAGGATTACGTTGAGAACGGAGGGGATGAGCCCAAGCGCGACCTGCAGATGGAAACTCTGGCGGGCGTACTCAATGGCGATATTCTCGTTCACAACCATTGCTACCGCGGTGAGGAAATGGCGGTGATGATGGACGTTGCCAAGGAGTTTGATTTCAAAATTTCCACTTTCCACCACGCAGTGGAAGCTTACAAGGTTGCTGACCTGCTGGCTGAAAACAATGTCTGTGCGGCAATGTGGGCTGATTGGTGGGGCTTTAAGCATGAGGCCTACGATATGACCGAGGCCAATATCGCCATTGTGGATCAAGCCAAAGCCTGCGCAATGATTCACTCGGACTCCGGTGTTGGCGTACAGCATTTGCACGAGGAGACCGCGAAGGCAATGACTGCAGGCCAGCGTGCGGGCTTCGATATTCAGCCCAAGGATGCAGTGGTTTGGATGACCTTGAACCCCGCCAAGGCTCTGGGTATTGCCGATCAAACTGGCAGCCTTGAGAGCGGCAAGATGGCGGATATCGTTGTTTGGTCCGGCAGCCCCTTCAGTGTTTACACCCATGTAGATCAAGTTTTCATCGATGGGGAATTGATGTTCGATCGCGCGGACAAGAAACGTCAGCCACGCACCGATTTCGAGTTGGGTATTCTCGATGCAGAGGGAGAGCGACTGTGAGAAAAGTAGCTGTTTATTGTGTGCTGGCCCTGGGGTTGATGTCAGCCACTGGCCAGGCAGAGACCATCCTGATCAAGGGTGGCAAGGTACACACCCTGGCGGGGCAGGGCAGCCTGGAGTCCGCAGATATTCTGGTTGTGGATGGCAAGGTCCAACGGGTGGCCCCCTCTCTGGAGGTGACTGCAGATCAGGTAATTGATGCGCGCAACAAGGTGGTGACGCCCGGTGTGATAGCGCCCATTTCTGAACTGGGGTTGGTCGAGATTAGTGCGGCCAGTGCCACCAACGATCACCAAGTGACCGGTGACAGTATCGGTAGCGCCTTCAATCCGGTACCTGCTTACAACCCTAAGTCCACCCTGATCCCATTCAACCGGGCGGGTGGAGTCACCAGTGCCGTTGTTTCACCGGGAATCAGCACTTGGGACAGCGGTGCTATCGATGCTCAGCAGATATTTGCAGGGCGCAGTTTTGCTATCAAGTTGAATGGTGAATTTGATAGCGTCAAAGTAAAGAATGTTGCGCAAAAAGCTTATCTGGGAGAGTCCGGTGGTGAATTGGCCGGCGGCAGCCGTGCCAATGCTTATGCCAAGGTGGAGAACGCTCTGCGTGAAGCTCAGGAGTATCGTGATAATCGTGCAGCAATTCACCGTGGAGAGTGGCGAGAGCTGGATTACGATCTGGCAGATCTGCAAGCTCTGCAGCCGGTGATCGATGGTAAGGAGCCTTTAATGGTAACTGCCAACCGTGCCAGCGATATTCTTGCTGTACTGGAGCTGGCTAAAGCCTACAAGGTGAAGCTCATCATTGTCGGTGCAGCAGAAGGTTGGATGGTTGCAGACAAACTGGCACAGGCCCAGGTGCCTGTAGTCATAGATGCGATCAACAATATTCCGGCTTCATTTTCCAGTTTGGGGGCGCGGCTGGACAATGCTGCGATTCTGACCAAAGCTGGGGTAAAGGTAGCAATCAGTGGGCCCGATTATGTGGCGACTCACAATGTCTACCTTTCCCGTCAGTCCGCCGGAAATGCTGTAGCCAATGGCTTGCCCTACGAGGAGGCCCTAAAAGCGATCAGTAGTAATGTTGCTGAGATTTTTAATCTTGAGGGCGGTACGTTGGAGCAGGGCGCGGTTGCGGATATTGTGATCTGGAGCGGTGATCCCCTGGAAGTTACCAGCTACGCTGAGCAGGTCCTGATTGAGGGTGAGAATCAATCTCTGGTGAATCGCTCAACGCGCCTCAGAGATCGACACCTCAAGCCCGCAAAGGGCCATGAATTTGGTTACAAGCACTAAGATGCAAAGAGCGGGCTTCTAGCCCGCTTTTCTTTTCCCGTCTACCTATTGGTCTGAATGGTCCATTGGATTGTGCAGGATTTGTGTGGCGGAATACTCGCTTTCGGGGATATATTCCCTGGCCTGATTGATAAGAACAAGGAAAAAACATGGCGAATATCACAGCACTCTACACCGGCCTTTGTGCGCTTCTGATTATTTACTTGGCATTCAGGGTAGTCGAGTTTCGTCGCACAAAGAAAGTGGGAATTGGAACCGGAGATGATCGTTTCAATGAGATTAGGGTGCGAGTTCACGCTAATGCGATTGAGTACACTCCGATAGCGCTGCTTCTGTTGCTGGCTGCAGAATTGGGTGGTTTGCCCGCACTGTGGTTACACCTCTTTGGGGCGCTCTTTTTTATCTCACGGGTATTTCATGCCTATGGACTGACCAAGGGCAAAGGCGGGCTGCACTTTGGACGCTTCTGGGGAACTTTAATCAGCTGGGTCGTTATCGTTGTGTTGGCGGTCATTAACATTGTTAATGCCGTAATTAATCTTTGAAGTTTATTGGTGAGGCTCAGTATGAGCCCCACGCAAAAAAGCCCGGTAGAACCGGGCAGAGTACAGGGATGAATCTATAAGCGTTTACTGATTGGCGGCGAGCGGGGTTACGCGATCATCTTCGCTCTCCTGCACCATGTTTTCGTCTTCTTCGAGTAGTACTTCAGGCTTCCCTTTACAGGCTTTAGCCAGGGCATCGCGGCGTTTGGCCAACAGCAGGCCGATCTCTTCGCCCACTTGCTCATCAATGCTGTCGATGTGGCGCTCAATCAGCGACGTGATATTAGCTGCGAGCTCCAGCATCTTATCGTGTTCTTCAGCGTCTTTTTTGTTGTCGAACATTGCTCCGTCTCTATCGCATTTCCAAACAGCTACTACGGCCATCGTGTGCCTCCCAATCGTCTATTAGACTGTCCACTTAGTTTGTATGCCGCTACCCTAACTGTATAAATATTCAGTGTCAACGATGCGGTGAAGAAAGGGCCCTATGCGGTCAAAAGACCAGCAGGTGCGATGATTGGTCCGCCATTAAGCGTGAACACTGTCATAATGTGCATACAGCCAGACGCATTCCCCCCGGGGCGACTGGCTGTCTTCACATCATTTAACAGGCCCGCTTGCGGGCCTGTTTTTTATTTGGGTGTGGTGAACTGAGGTAGTGAAGCTTTCTGCAGGCCTGTGGCTTTAGATGCTAAGGATCAGCCGGGCAGCCAGTCCTATCAGTAAGATCCCGAAAACCTGTTGGATGCGATGGCCAATATGCTTGCTGACCAGCTGGCGTTTACGGCTGGCGTGAACCGCCAGGGCAACGATGCAGTACCAAATTGCATCCACTCCTGAAACCAGCGCTGCCATGCCCAGCTTGGTGCTCAGGGCTTGCTGTTCTGACACAAACTGGCTGAATAGGGCGGTGAAAAATACGGCGATCTTGGGGTTGAAGAAGGCAACACCAAAACCTTGAGCGATAGAGCGCTTCAGGCTCTGGTGTGGAGGTTGTACGGTTGCAGTACTGGTACCCGGTGCGGGGGCACTGAGGGCTTTCCAGCCCAGGTAGACCAGCATTGCTGCACCGGCCCACTGCAGAATGTTAAATAGAAGAGGAGAGCTAGTAATCAGCACCGCCAGGCCAAATGCGGTAAGAATTGCGTATATAGCGACCCCGGCTCCGTGAGCAATAGCACTGGCCAGGCCTTGTTGTAGGCCTGAGGAGGCGCTGCGTAAGACGATAAGAAGACTTGGTCCCGGTGACATGGCACCGAGGGCACAGATCCCTGCGAGAGATAACCAACTGAGTAAATCCATTATTTAAAGCCGCCCCCTTGAGCCAGCCATTCTTTTTCTGCTTGAGTGGAAGTGCGACCCAAAGCCGCATTGCGGTGAGGGAAGCGCCCAAATCGCTCGATGACCTCTTGATGGGCAAGGGCGTATCGATAATGAGTGTCGAGATAGGGCGAGGCAATTTTGTCTTCTGCGAAGGTTTGCTGCAACTGTCGAAAGTAGTCTACCGAGTGTTGCTGGGTCACGAGGTCTTCGCTGTGCTCTAGCGGCATGCCCAGGAATACCTGCTGGTAGAGCCCAAGATTCGGGGCCTCTCCGCGCTGAATCAGCGACATTGTAATTGCCAGAGCTTGGGAGTCTGCAGCGAACGCCTGGCGGGTGCCCCGGTAAATGTTTCTGGATAGTTGGTCACATACCAGTAGCAAGGCGAGTTCGCCTTTCAAAGTTTGCTGCCAATGGTCCAGCTCTCCACGCTGCGCTGACTCGGCAATAGCTCCAAACCTTGTCTTGATGTCGGCGTCCACTTCCGGAGTAGCGGCAAACCATAAACCCTGCTTCTCCGCAGCAATAGAGTTGCCACGAATATCAGTGCTGCCAAACCAAAAAACCAGGACATCATCAGGGGTTGTCATATCGAAGTTCTCATTCCGTATTGTGTTCCGAGTTTATCCGATCGTTCCAGCCCAGTGATGACCATTAGAAGGTGGTTCCAAGTGTTGGCGTAAAAAAAAATATACAGCTGCATCCAACTGGGCTCCACGAATCGTCATAGTGGCGTGCAAGGGAAAAACGGGAGATCACAATGTTTACTGCGAGATCAACTAAAAAGGTACAATTTTGCGTCGCGCTATCTCTAATAGTTGCGGCTCTGCAAGTGGGTCAGGTTAATGCCTCCGAGCTGACGCTTTCCCAGGATGGGATTCACCGAGAGCTCACACAGAAAATTGATCAGCAAATACTTAGGAAGCTTGGTGAGTGCACTGATAAGAGTGAGAAGGTTAGCCGGCTAACTCCTGTGCGTATTGCTGAGGAAAAGGAGCCCCGAGGAGGAATGGCTTACCCCTACTCCAAGGCTCGAATGATGGTGATGTAGGTCACCTCCCCCCAACGACGGTTTACACCACTGATAACGAAAATGATTAGAGAGTAAGTAATGAGAGCGAGAAATAAACAATCATTCCAGGCAGTCATCTGCTGTTGGGTGGCCATTGCGGCATCCAGCATAAGCATGGGCAGCTGGGCCCAGGAGGAGGACTCATTTGTCCCAGAGCCCCCGCCGCCGCCAGGTGTGGAGGCCTCCGAATCTGAAACCCGCGTCCGTATATTGCGTGAGGATGGTGTTCTCACGATCAAATCCGAAGGCGAGAATGGTGAGAAAAGTGAGGTTCGGGTTGACTTGGGGCAGGAATTTGGCGGCCCCCTAAGCCAGGAAATTATTGAACGGCTGAAAAGCAAGGGCATTCTGGATGTAGACGGCAAGGTTACTGAAGATACCCTGAATAGCGTACCGGACAATGTCAGAATCAGGTTATCGGAAAGTCGTGACTACCGGGGTAGGCACTGGGATCACCATGACTCACACCACTCTGGAAGTGACGACTCATCTGTAATCCCAATAGTAGCGCTGCTCTGTGTATTTGGCATGCCAGTGTTTATTGTCTGGTTGGTAACGCGCAGCAGCTATCGCAAGAAACAACTGGTTATGAGTAATATCAACCAGATGGTTGCTGATGGTCGGGATGTGCCCCCGGAGCTAATTGATCTTTTGGATGAGAGAGAGCCAAATAGCTCCAGTGATCGCGGTATCACTCTGATCGCAATAGGCGCTGCAGTATTCATCTCACTCTCAGCCCTTGCGGGTATTGGAGTAGGCAGTCTCGGCTTGATCCCTCTGTTTATCGGTGTGGCTCGCTATGTGAACTGGAAGCTTGATAACAAGCAGGTGTAGGAAAGGCGAGTATGGACCTCAATGACGAGGAATTAATCAGGCGGGCCGTCAAAGACGGGGACCAGCGGGCATACGCCCAGCTGGTTCGTCGCTATCAATCTCAGCTGCGATACTCGCTCCGACAGCTGTGTGATGGTGACCAGGGTCTGGCAGACGATATGGCGCAGGAGGCCTTTATTAAGGCCTATAAGGCGTTGCCGGCGTTCAGGGGGGATGCCCGCTTCAGCACCTGGCTGTACCGTATCGCCTATAATCTCGTCATGAGCCACAAGCGTAAGAATATGCCCGATGTGGATCAAGAGGCAGTGGATAGGGCTCAGGCCGATGAGGCTATTGAAGAATCCCGGCAGTTAGGGATGGCTAGGGACCTCACTGCCGCGATGGATACCCTGAGTGGCCCGCAACGGCAAGCAATCCATCTGTGTATGCACAGGGGCTTTTCTCACGAGGAGGCGGCAAGTATTATGAAATTGCCGCTTGGTACGGTAAAATCCCATGTCAACCGTGCTCGGGCTAAGCTGCGTAGCTTGCTACAGCCCTGGCGTGAGGAGGTGGTAAATGGTTAACTTTGAACAGCGCAACACGAAAGGTAACGCCTTGAGTGAAATGGCATTAGAGGGCAACGACCGGGAGTTTGACGCCTGGCTAAGTGAACAGCTCCAGTTCAATGAGCCCCATTTGGATAACGATGGTTTTTGTGACCGCGTGATGGCCGCGCTCCCTGCACAGCCTAAACGCTCAAAGCGTCGTTCCAGTTACTCTCAGTATATCGCGGTAGCAGCTGCCTTAGGGATCATTGCCTGGCAGTTCCCTTTCAGTGAGGTAGTTGCCGAGATGGCCAAGCAATCCATTAGCTTGTATAGCTTGGTAGGTGTTGGACTTTTATCTTCTTTAGCGGTAATGACCGGTGGCATTTTCGCCGCACGCCGCTAACGAGAGCCTGCCTTTATAGAAGCCCGCACCTAAATCATGATAGGGCGGGTAGCTTCCTTTTTTACTCTGTAAACTTTCCGATAAGTTTTAGTGGGCTCGCTTCACATTGAGAGTGTGTCTGGCCTTCGAGCTGATTTTTGTCAGCCTTTGCAGCGAGCGTGCTCTTCAGCCTGGTTGCACATCTCTTTCAATATGGTTTCCCCTGCCTCTTCATAGCCATTGTTCAGCAGGTAGTCTGCTGTTTCGACTGTGGCATCGACCCCGCCCGAAATTTCTTTAATGGTGTATGCGATATGGAGTTTTAATTCGCTAGCTGCGTTTTCAGAGTTGGAAATGGCATGGTGGGCCATCAAGCGCTGCAGGGTATTGGTGGGAATAACTACTTTGAAGCCAAATTTATCTGATAAATTATGGTAGTGGTTTGTCAGTCCATCAAACCCACTTACCTTAATTTCGTAAGTAGGTTCCCACCCTGTAAAGGTGTGTTGAAGGGCAAATTGCATAGAGTGATGTTTAGTCGTTCTGTGGGATTGCTCTGGGAATTTCTGGAAGGTAAAGGTTGCACCCGGTACATTTGCGAGAGCTTGGCTCAATTCGTCAAATGGGACTTGCATATGACTCCCCTCGTTAGCGATGGTCACGGTCAGCGGGGAAAGCTCTTTGAGTTGTTTAGGTGCTAAATTGGAAACTCGCCCGGTTATATATTTATCCTCTAATGATGGGCTAAACGCAAAGT
The DNA here is from genome assembly GCF_052467325.1 of Microbulbifer maximicatervae (SeqCode). Lineage (NCBI taxonomy): Bacteria > Pseudomonadati > Pseudomonadota > Gammaproteobacteria > Cellvibrionales > Microbulbiferaceae > Microbulbifer > Microbulbifer maximicatervae (SeqCode). The sequence continues at coordinate 1,884,394 of NZ_CP174310.1, read as the reverse complement.
ACTGTGAAAATGGTGCTTTGTCGTTTAGCCAGTAGTCCAGTACGAAGCGGCCAGAGTTGGAGTGCCCAGACAAAATACTAAAATCTGCGGTTCGATAGTTTGTATTGACATAGGGCACAACTTCGTCCGCTAGGAACTGAGAAAATACTGTCAATTTACCTTGATCCGGGCGCAACTCCTTACCCATTCCCTCTACACCAATCACGATAAAATTGGGCACTTGGCCTTCAAGTAAATCGATAGTAGACAAAGTAGAAAGCATGTCCCACTGAGCATGTAATACGTAGAGCACGGGATATTCTTTGTCATTATCCTTATATTGTTCGGGAAGTTTCACCAAGATGGTTCGGTTTTCACCAAGGAAATCTGATTTGATTTCCGTCTTTTGTGCGAGAATAAAATCTGAAGCATTTGCTATCAGCGAACAAACACTTATCAAGGCTAAAAATAGAACTCTCATTTTCCACTCTCCATGTAGGTATTATTTTAGGGTGTAATACTAAAGTTCGGGTTAAATTAACCAGCTAAAACTGGCTGAAGAAAGCTGCTTTTGCCTACTTGTCAGGTATTTTCAGTAGAGGGTACTCGTGTCGACGTGCGCCGATGTTTGTGCCGGAAGAAGTAAACAATTTATTGTTATATGACTTAAATCTATTTATTGACCCTTTAGATGTCAAGTGCCTTGACTGGGAGATATGCCTTGTTGAGCGGGGGGTAAGTCGAAGAAGTAGGGCCTGCAGACTTAAAGCTTAGGGCAGGCTGAAGTCAGTCTTCCCTAAGTTTAACAAAATAGTGAATGCTACTTAGTTTCTATATTCTCCAGAAATTGATCGACCACTGCATTGAATTCATCGGGCCTCTCCCAAAACATCATATGCTTTCCCATATAAGCGGTAGTGGCGGAAGGGGTATTAGCTTTGATCCATTTGTCAGCCACTTCCTTAGCTTCATTTCGTACCACATATAGCATGGGAATCTTCCCTTCAAGGCCGATAAGGTCTTTGCTGTAGTCGAGGTAAAAACCAGTAGCGCTGGTAATTGCGGCGACGCTGCTAGAGGTTTGATTGGCGATATTAGACACCCAGGCAATATTTTCTGCAGTGGGATTTTCAAGCATCCATTTGACGAACTCTACAATCACATTTTCGCGATCCTCAATAATCCCCTCAGTGAATGAGCGCGAGTATCCGTCTGAATCATCATTCAGATACCAGACCCACTCGTCCCGGCTGGCCCCAGAAATATCCGGGCCAGTGTCGATCATAATCATGGCTTTTATCTTGTCAGTGCCGAACTGGTTGAGATAGGCCAGTTGCTCGGTCACTCCATAGGACCAACCCGCGAGAATCACGCTATCAAGCCCCAGCTTGTCAATCAGTGCAGCTAAGTCTCGAGCGTGTTGCTGATAAGTATGGCCCTCAACAGGCTTGGATGACATGCCCTGGCCGCGGGGATCATAAGCTAGCGCGCGATACTTGGTGGAGTCCTTGAAATGGGCAAGTTGATGCTCGAAAACCTTTGTAGACATCATCCAGCCGGGAATAAAGATGATTGTCGTATCGCCATTACCCGCTTGTTCGTAGTGGATAGTGAGAGAGTTGTCGATCTTAATTCTCTCTGCTGCCACATAAGTAGAAAAAATAGACAGGATGCTAAATAAAATTACCAGATGAAGAGTCTTCATGACGCAAATTAACCCAATAAAATTTCTATAACGTTATCAGAGGAAGTTCGTAGGCGAAGGGGCCTCGGCTACCAATATTCGCTTATGTCCACATTGTACCGTGGAATTACTCCTGTTAGTTGTTGCTGCAATATTGCCGGCCATATAAATTGCACAAACGTCCGTTTTATAGGGTTTATTACTTAAAGCCAAAGTAGGTGGGAGCTTACGGTAGTTGGTTATGATTTTTCCCATTTGGGTTGGTATAAAAATCTATATTGGGTGTGATTGCTCGGTATTTATCCAGGATGATCATAATGAAGAATAAAGGAATAAGTGACAGTGCTGAGAAGTGTAGTGCAATGAATTTGGTCTCCTCTTGTATGGGAGTGGAGGAAAATATAATTACTTCGATAATAAGTAAGAAAATAAATAAAAAACACTTATTGAAATCTGATATTGAGTCAAATATTTTGGGACCCAATATCCAATGCTTCCAGGATTTGTGCGCAATAGCATCTAGTAAGTAATAGAGACCGCAGGTAAAGCTAACCGATGTTGTAAGCAGTAGTTCAAATACCCAGGCGGGAGGCTTGCCTGGTGCGGGAGGCCAAGCATTCGTAACTCCAAATTCCGTAAAAGAGAGAATGGCAAAGAGACCGGTCGCCAGCAGTACAACTGGAAATCGAAAGACTAAAATTACCATACAGATTGCAGCAAAGGTCTCGAATACTCTCTGGGTTGGCATAAAGATCTCGGCGTGATCCGCTACCCAGGCCAAGGCTCCCCGATACCAATACGGTGTATTCCCGTATTCGACATAGGAGTTAATGAGACCTCGGTACCCTTCTACAGTAAACCAATTTAATAGCCCATCCTCAAAAACCTGAAAGACTAACATTACCCCGATGGTGAAGGTAAAAAGATCAATCCAGCGCCCTAATATCGGAGTTGAATCCTGTTTGGGGGGAGTATTTCGATACTTGTCTAAATACTTTGAAGCTATTGATAAAATGGCAACGGTAATGCTGGATAGGGCGCTTACAGTGAATACGTAATCGCCACCATTGCGTGACATTGTAAAGACCCCAAATAAGAGAGCAGATGCTACAACAATCGCACAACCCCAGGTTAATAGGCTTACTCTCGGTGCTATCACCGCGCCTAAAAACCGAGAACGAAAATTGTATTGAGAGTCTTTATGGAGCTTGTAAATGCTAACTGCCAAGATTAAGGCAAATAACGCAGGTGACAAAAACTCGAAGTACCAGCTGTTTTCTCCCATGTAAGTCAATCCCCACAGCAAGATAAAGCCGAAAAACATGAGTGTCGCGCCCAAAACAATAAAAACACGCAATATCAAGAGGGTTCCAGCAAGCAATAGTGCCAGGTGGAGTGTATAGGTCACAAAAGCTGAGTAGGGGATAAGGTAGCTGACCAGTGATTTGACAAGTGCAGGTGTGCCCTTAGTCTGTACAAACTGATGTAATAAACTTGCGAAGACATCCGGTGCCATTTGCCCATTAAAAAAGCGCATGATAACTAACTGAATACAGGCTGCGCCTAAGAGGAGGCTGATAATGGCTAGCCAAGTAGTTTGAGATGTGGCGCTTCTTGCTTGCTCAGTACTTAAGTGTAGGCTGGATATAAGCATGTATCTTATCCGAGGCCCTTTAAGATTGATTGCCTTATTAGTGATTATGGCAAATTAGGTAAATAACTTACAAATTTTCGCCGTGTTGATACTGTTGTAACTACAAGGCTGGCTACAGCCAACCTTGTAATCGATGAGTTGATAAGAAATTTCCAAAGCGACATTTGGTGACAGCTTTAATTATGAGTTTCTCCACTCTGCAGCCAGGTCAATTGCTTGCTGCAAGATTGGCCACTCCAAAAGACTTTGCTGGTATTTGGTAGCTTTCTCGCTTAATGAGATATTATAAACATATAGTCTATAAGCGAGTATTGCGTAAAATGCGTCTACAGCCCCAGCAGAGCCGAACATGAAGGGCAGTTTTGCTTTCGAGAAAATATCTTCAATCCTTTTTAACTCAGCCTGAATTCCAGAGTTAATATCCGGAGAGGAGTTGCTTTTATCTAAAGTGAAAGGGCAGTTGCTTCTTAAAGCGATAAAACCGGAGTGAAGTTCAGCACATAGGCTTCTTGATTGTGCTCGCTCAATATTTGAAGAAGGGTACAAGATGCCTTTGGAGAGCTCATTAAAATACTCAGCGATTGCTAGTGAATCATGAATGTAAGTATCTTCAAGCAACAATACAGGTACAAGTCCAGCTTGGGAATATTTAAGTACTTCGTTTTTGTAGTTAGGGCTGGAGAGGTCTATGGCTTTGATCTCAATGTCAAGGCCTGCGATTTGGGCGCATATCCAGACTCTTAAGGACCAGGTGGAATCAGTGCCTGTGATTAATTTCAAAACATGTACTCCTTTTTGGTGTTGCTGGAGAAAGTGGCAGGGTATTCAAGAGTATCCGAGAAGCTGTATGTTGCCTCCCTTCGCGATATTTAGAATAGAGTATACAGAATCTAGTGTTTAAACATTATACTGAGACTTTCATGCTGACTGAAAATTTAAGGGTGAATTTAGAGGTAGCATTAATTAGTCAGATAGCTTCTTCAGTAGTTCAATAATGTTAGGTTTTTCATCTGTTTTTCTCATAAAATACCGGGGGTATACCTTGTTTAAGTTTGGACCTCTCAGCAGAAAAATAAATTCTCCGCCTAATGATGACCCTTGGATATTGCCGAGTTGATAGTGCCACATTTCCCAAAATTCTACGTAAAATTCCGGGGGGACATGATCAAGATTGTTTTTAATTACACCATTTGGCATCAATTTAACATGGAGCCTAATCTTATTCCCTGATAAGGGACTGGTTCTCCCATCTGGATTAAAGGTGATTTCTCCGCTTGAGGTGATCATATCTACCTTTTGAACCAGAGCATGTGGAACGTGATCGGTGCTTTCTAGAAACTGTCCCAGTGTTGCAGGCTCTATAGATGTTCCATTTGCACAGCTAGAAAATAGTAGAAAGAAAATCAACTTTTTCATGAGTATTATCTATTTTTGTAGGTTATACCAGGCACAACATTGATTGCCTAGGGCGGAGCTTTTTAATAGCTGTTTTCGTCAGTAATGTTAGTATTTCTGTCTGGTTTCGATGGTTTTTCTATTCTAGTCAGAATATGAAGAGCCAATTCACAAGCCGCTACTTACTTGTACCTCATTATTCATTGGTACCTCAATAATGGCCAATCACACCATCGTTTACAAAGATATATCTCTATGCTTTGGTGTTAAATCCTTCTTGAGTTGAATTTTGGTGGTTGCTATCTAGGGCTTTAGTAAGTATTTGTTCGGGAAACTCCTGTAACAAATCGTCGGCATGTACGATAACGGTTGTCGGTAAAAAGTGATTGTAAGAAGGGCTTTTGATAGAGTTTTATTATGCCTTGTCTGCATCTTAATAAGTCTGAATAAATTTTTTAAGGCAAATGCTGGATCTGTGTTTGTGGGCGTATGTTGTGTCGGTTGGTATGTTCTCGGATTTTGATGTCATAAAGGGTTTTGGTACACTCCTGTCAAATTATTGTTTTAAATGTCACTTGTTTCGCGGATCATTATTTTCAGGAGGTGCTATATAAGTATGTGTTATGAAGTATTTTTTCTTGAGCGGCTGTAGGATGTAGGTTGGGTTTTTATGTTAGATGGATTTGGTTACTGCTAATTTTATAGGTTTTGTTCGATGAAATGTTCGGAAATATAGTCATTTAGCCGTTTCCAGTTATGGAGGCTATATTTGGCATCTGTTCGAGATGGTATCAGTGTGAGAGAAGCCCGCCAGCAATTTGAGTCGGTGGAGCTTGCTGACGGAAAAAGAAAGTTTGTGTCATTTCTAAGAGTTCATCTCAAGTGAGATGAAGGTTATATGCTGAGAAAGTAAAAGAATAAGCAAGAGCTTTTAGGGTTCCTAGATGGCAAGATTTGGAGCTCGAAAAATTCTGTCGCGAGGAACAAATTGAATGTGAAGGTCCCGAGAAATATTTGGTTCGCTGATATGCGAATAATCTCCGGTCGCTGTGAATTTATACATTTGTAAATTTCGTCCAGCGATATACCTTCCTAATCCCCAATAGCCTTGGTAATTAATGGCCTGATCATCAGGGATTTGATTTGCAAGAGTGCTTATTCTGCGATCAACACGTCGATTTCCAATCATGTTCCTTCCCATTCTTAATCCTGTTACGTGTGCAGACCCAATAGGGATTATTCCTCCTGGGCGCCCACCTATATTAAAATGGTGAATAACACGTCTCGCTATTCCTTTTTGACGTTTTTCTGAAGATTTCCAAGCTCCATTTCCTCTCCATGAGTCTACGCATGCTATATCCCAATTTTTTCGAGTAGCCAATTTGATTAATAGCTCTGATGTTTCAGTGTCAGTTACACCCCCTGCGAAGTAGTCTTTTATCCTTTGAGGGTAAGTGGCTAGGCTCCCCGCAGCTTTAATTTCATGTGGTGCTTCAACGAACAGCGAGTGAGGTTGATCGCTATTGTCCGCTATAGCTTCAGCAGCAAAGGAGAAACCGTGGGGAACATCGTTATGTGGCTCTTGTATAATTACTAGGCCGCCGGCCTGTAAAGTAGCTCGAACACGGGCTTTTGCATCTTGCAGGGTTATATTATTTACTGGCATTTTTCTATCTCCATCTTACTATAGAATGACTGATTCAGAGTCAAATGTAATCGGTATCCCTCTCGTTGAGGAGCACCTTTTATTTGGCTCGGACTCAACTACAAATGCAGGAGCTATCATAATTCGGTTTGTGTCATGCTCATTTAATTATCAAGCTACTCTTCATTAAAGTTGGGTTCAAGCGATAATTTCAGCATTCTTTTAATGTTTACTTAAATTCACGAATTATTTATTTATCGGCTCGTCGTTATGGTAGATGGTGGCTGCCTAGTAATGCTGTAGCTACTTTTTTGGTTTGTAGCATGGGTTCTATTTTTTCTGCTGGTCGTAAATTTCTGTGCCGGATATGGTTGGTGTTATGGAGGGGGTGATTAAATTATTTAGATTTTTATGATGATTGTTCTTTCTGGCGTTTTACTGAATTACGGTTCCGAGTCATCCTGGCATATGGGGAATAACTTTCTTGTGAAAAACAGTAACGAATTGATAGGGTGTTTCGAGTACACACAGCGAAGTAATTATTATTGTGCATTGCTTGCAATGCAGGATGCGTCTCTATTATTTTGAGCTTAAAAGCTATAAAAGATTTTGGGAGGGCTTCTATATTTCTGCTATAGCAAGTAAAAATATCGGAATCTTCAGGGCGAGTTTTGAAGCAATTAAATAGGCTAGCTCTTTGATTAAAGTGGGTTAAGAGGGAATGGTATCAAAAGCAAGCTGCCGATAGGCAGCACTTTGAAGTGGCTAGTTGCTTAGCCCTAATTCCCGCTCAATCTGAGCCTTTTTCCAAACTGAGTAACTGGCTGGTATCTTTGCCTCTTTGGTGCCATCGGCAATAATGGCGCGGCCGAGGTTTGGCCAGCATAGTACGGCCAATACCCTAGGCGCGATTACTTGGAAGACTTTGGGTGGCCCCATTAAGGATTTAAGCCTCTGTATTAATGGTAGCCAGGATGCGGGGACTACCTGTTCTGCGATCATCCATGAGGCCTGGGGATCACTGCCCAGTTGCTTTGCCAAGGATTCATAGCGCAATGTAGCGGCTCTCAGTGAGGCTTGGGGTGGTGCGAGTATGACAGCGCGGGCCCTTCTCTCTGCACAGAGCAAGCAAATCTCTTTGGGGAGACCGCTACTTTCTGCAAGCTTTTGGTTGAGTGCCCATCCACTGGCTTTGATATCGCATTGGCAGATAGAGCAGTTATATTTCGGGTTTTCAGGGGTAAATACAGAGCTAACTTTTTGGGGGCGTTCGCCATTTTTCCAGATGAGAGAGTGTCTTCGAAAAATATTGCTGGCAAAGTATCGGGTATAGGTCAGCCAGTCGATATTGGTTACATTGCCGAAACGGTCTTTGTGTACAACGTCGGGAATATTGTGGCTGTAAAGGTGACGTAAGCAGTGAGGGCATGGCTTTAATTGATCCTGGGGAAATGACTTGCACGCTTCGCTATAGTCACTACTGATCCAAACCGGCCCCTTATAGCTATTCACTATTGGGCATTTGGGGTAAATATGAACTTGACCAAAAGAGTCCGGGTTTTGTTCCAGGCCAAATAAAAAAACCGGAATACCCCGGTAGCGCCAAGCCACAGGTACGCTATCCAGATCGCTTGAATCGAGTTGCATTCCAGTACGGATGGCTTTGGCTAAGCTGTTTCGATCAGACATTTCAGATAAGCGCTGTGCTAAGGGGCGTTTGCCGGCTGGGAATGAATCTCCACCGCTAATCTCATAGGATACTGACAATGCTCGTGTGGCGCTTGGCAGCGCTGTGATAGCCTGACGGTTTTGAATAGGCTGAAATTTTGTGAGGTTCACAGAGCTTCCTCAAGGATTTGCAGGATATGGCTTTCTGAGTCTCTAACTACCCTGAATGCTACCCGGCGGGAGCGATCCGGATCTTCTACCCCATTCTTATCCAAGACTGGGCGAGCCGAGGAGTAACCGACAGCTGCTACCTTGGCCCGTACCAGGACGGCTTGCTGCGAAGGCAGTAATGAATGGGCATATTGCATTACGGCTCGTGAGCGCTGTTGGGAAAGTCGCAGGTTGTGGAAATAACCTGCTTCCGGTGCGGATTGGTCTCCCCATTCAGAGCTTGTGTGCCCTTCGATCTGTATTGCGGCAATGGAATCCATATAGGGCGTCAGCACTTCGATGTAGCGAGGTACAAAGGAGGACATAATCTCGCGGGCATTGTCGCTTAGGGTAAAGTCACCGGTTTTAAATAAGGCATCACTGTTATTAAATGAGATGGCCAAGGTTTGCTTATCCAGGGACGCTCCCCATCGAGTTAAGTCGTGGGCAAATTCCTGTTGCAGAGTTTGATAGATGGCCAACTGGGTGTCCCGGTAAGACTCAGCGAGTTCACGAATCTTGGCACGTTCGTCGATAAGGGAGCGCATTACAAAGACGGCAATACAGAGAAATACCATCATCAGGCCAGCCATCATGTCCGATAGACTAATCCATTGACTATCGCTGGACTCACTACTGGCTTGCGTGCTTTCAAACATGCGCCTCTCCAGTGATTCTCTGAGCCTGCGCATCGATTCTCTTCATTTGCTGGATGAGCTGGCGGAAGTCTCTGGAGAATTCTCCGCTTAAAGTGCCTAGGGCATCGCCCATCGCTGCCATAACACTATCTACTTCATCGCGTAGACGTTCATCCAGAAGCTCATATTGGCGCTTGATGCTGACATCGGCATTACTCAGATCGCGAGTAATCACTTGTGACAATTCGGTAATCATCTGGTTGTGAGTTTTGGCGATCAGCTGAGCTAGCTCGGCCACGGATTCCCGGTGACTGGTAGCCTGCTCGTGAATTGCTTTAGAGAAGTGGTTGGGGTCCATACTGGTAACCACATCGGCCAGGGCTACGACCCTACTGGTTCTTTGGTCGAATACTTCCGCCTGGGTCCTACTCAGGGAGATCAGGTTGGAAACCTGGGCCCCCAGTTGCTGTTGAGCTTGGTCAATTCCTCGGGTGAGCGCTTCAAACTTGGGCGCAATATCGGGGATCGATTGCTGTAGAACTTCAATAGAAGCTTGCTGCTCATTCAGCATGATTGATATCTGCTCTGCGTGATTGCGCTGCTGCTCTACCAGGGTGGGAATCACGTTGAAAATTTCTGGCAGCTCAGTAATACGTTGGTGTAACAGTAGAAGGTTTTCCTGAGCACCATTAATTTCATTGAGAAGAGTTGCAGTTTGGTCGCGGTAAATAGTTGCGAGTTCTGCGTGCTGCTGATGCTGATCTATTAGGGCTTGCAGGGCAGGGGATACGGCCTCCAATTGCTGGGTAAACTGCTGTAGGTTCTCACCCATCTGGGCATTCAGGCCGCTATTAAACTTTTCTACAACCGCAGTGAGTGACTGTAGGACTTCATCACTAATCTGTCGCTGGAATTTTGCCAGATCTTCGCGCTGGCCATTAATAGCTTGCAGTATGTCATCTGCTGTCGCTTTAGGGGCTTGTTCTTTAGTGAATATTTGAAAAATTGTTCGCAATATCAGGGAAAGGAAGAGTCCCAAAATACTGGTCATAAAGGCGGTTTCCAGACCTTGCATCAGTTCTGAAATTGAGGTGTCAATATCGTTTAGATCAAACCCGTAGATACCGATAATGATACCGATAAAAGTACCTAAAATACCGAGGGCCGTCAGTAGTGATGGTGTTTCCTTTACAAAGCGGGGAAACTTGCCTAAAGGGTAGAGGATTATGGCTATAGCACCAATGGCAAGCATGACCATAAGAAAGGTGTCGGTAACCTGTTCCGCAGACAACTTGGTTAACCAGTGGTAGAAAAACTGGGTCATTATTTATCCTTTACAACTTTTTGCATTGTTATTTCGTGATAAAAAGGTCCGTTGGGTATTCGCCCGGTTCCCTGGCTGAGTACTTTCATCTCTGGTAGAGATTTCACAACATCGGTGATGGTGCGGAGTTGGGTTTGCTTACTACCTGAAGCGTGAATATAGGTTCCAACCTGGCCCGACTTTTGAATTTCAAATACACCACAGTTAACGGGAAGCTTGTTTTGTTTAAATAGCAAAAAGTGCATCACGCCACCCTCACTGAGATATTGATACAGGGCCTTAGTGATCGATTGTATTTGCTCGGTGGAAAAGAAGTTGAGAAGATCCCAGAGGAGGATGCAATTGAGATCCTTTGGCAGAGTTGCCTGTCGCAATGCGGCCTGCACTGCTTCTTCAAATGGCACTTTTCTGCTGGTTTGCCAAGCGAGCGATGAGTAAAAATCAGAAATAAACAGTTCACCGACCTCCCTTTGGAGGTGCTCCATATTTCTCCCAGCCTTTTGCCCAATATCCAGAACTTTGCTGACCGGTGAGCGCTTAACGTGAGTCAGGGCGGTGCCTAGAGCGGTTAGCGAAATATTAGTAAGGCGGTTTTTCTGGAAGGCGGATACCGCTGCTGATGATCCACTGGCCATTACGGAAGTTGGCGATTTTACATTGCCATATTCAAACATTAATTCGATAAGGTCTTTACGCATCCCCTCTCTTTGTAGCAGGGAGGAGCGCAGGGAGAAGTTGCCCATAGTCTTCATTAAATTCAAGGATGAGTACCTATAAGTGGGCAGTGGTTCTTCCATGTGGAGCGGCTCTGTATTGAAGGTAAAGCCAGAAAGGCGCTTAAAGTCAGCGGGCCCCTTGGGCATAGTGCCGGTGTACAGCATTGTATGGAAAATGGTACGAGGCTTTAAGTGGGGTCGGATTTCCTCAATGAGCTTAGTAATAAGCTCAGGCTCCATAAAGTTGAATAGATCCCAACAGAGCACCACATCAAGCTTGATTCGTTGGGGCTTTTTGGTGAGATATTCAGAAAGCTTATCGGCCCTGACTTCTTTATCGAGGGCAGAGGTGTCCAGTAGCAGGCTGCGTAAATCTTCGATAAATGTCTGGCAGGAGCGCTCCAATAAAGGCTGTGTGGTGCCAAACGAAAGGCATCCCAAATCTAAAACTTTACTACCCGGTTGAATGACTTCATCCACCAAAGCAGCAATACCAAATGAATGATGCTGCAACATATTTCCCACACCAAAACTAAAGCCCCGGCATTAGCCGGGGCCCATATTGAGGACTAGCTAAGAAGGTTTCTTAGCTTTCCTCAGCTTCTTCTTCGGTTTCTTTAGCGCCGAAGAGGTAGTCGCTAGTGTCGGACAGGCGAGAGGAATCGCTTGTGCTCGTGGTGCTGGAGGAGTAGGTAGAGCTACCGCGAGTACGGGCTGCCGGCTTTTCTTCTGCTGCGGGCAGGTCTGGGTGTACCAGACGATCAGAGAACTCCTTGTGGCGCTCTTTCATTTCGGAATCGGTATCAACCATGTCCATGGAGCCACGGAATTTACCGCCGTCGTCCAGCTTGATTCTCGGTGCAATCAGATTGCCATTAACTTGTGCGGTGTTGCGAATTTCGATCAACTCATCGGCAAGGGCATCGCCGTCCAAGGTGCCTTCTACAACAATATTTTTTGCGTGGATATTGGCAGTAACTGCACCACCAGTGCCAACAGAAAGATTGTGGCCAACCATGATCACAGTACCATCAACAGTACCTTCCACGTGCAGATCTTCGGTACCGATCAGCTCGCCACGAAAGTTAATACCTTCACCCAGCACTGACTTGGAGCCGGAGCCCGAAAGAGATGATTGCTGCTCAACAGCGCTCATGCCTGCTAAAAATGGTGTGGAGTCATTGCTTTTGTCAGTGCTCATAGAAATAAGTCTCTCTGTTTAGAAAAGTCAGCTGTTGCGTCGATTGCATCGATAACCGTGGTTACAGGGTTGTCGATACGTTGGGTTTTTGTTAAATCGGAAAATCAAAATTTTCAAAAGTGATAAGGCACTTTTAATGGCGGGTACAGATTATTTTGATACTGAATAAATCTATCAAAGCAAACGACCCTACATTTATGTCAATTTTTTTTCTTTGCCATGAGTGTTTTGCTAAAAAAGAAAATTAGACTATGAGTGCTTTTGGTCACCTAAAATATCCCTGTCTCTGCCTTTTCCCTATTGTGCACATACCTTAAGAACGACTTCCTTTGTCCTTTTACACTTTTCGTCTCTCTCGTAGAGTTGCAATGCACATTTTCTCGTGCTTGCATCAAGGTGAAGAAGAGGTTCTTCCGACCTTAAGCTACGATCGATTTTTGCGATTGCTCTTGATATCGCTATATTCTCGCTATTTACTTCAGACTTGACCTGTAAGTAAATATTTACTTCCTTTTGTGGAGGGCATACTTCTAATTGTCTGCTGATGGGTATCGAGCCTACTGGCACAAAACAATATATGATTGGAATACTACCTACAGCGAGCTTACCAGCGTTTTCGGTCCGGCAATCAATCAAGCTGACCTCGACTTGAATGCGCTGAATTTAGCACGGATTGCATGCTAAAAGTGTGACTTGTAGCACTTTTTGGTCGTGATGATCGTCGTTTCTTGTTTTTTAATCTACTCGCGATTTTCGGTATAAAATATTGCTGCAATATGCGACGCATTCATATGTAAAGAATTGTTTATGTTGGCATCTGGATTAATGTCTGAGCCTTGCATTCTTCCGCTTCCAAAATCTTACCCTAAATGTAAGTGTGTACTTATTTGCAATAACTACTAGGTGTGCTCAGGAAGGCAGTTTTCGCTAGGATATATATCACTCGCCGCATACCTCTCAGGCCCACCCACAACAAGGTAGGCCTAGGAGATATTCCTGATAGCGTTGATGAGGTGCCAGCCTTGCTGGGCAGGCTAAATTTCAGGGGTAATTTGGATTTTAAACGGGGTTCCGTTTGAAGTTTTAAACTCTACCTCTGCAGCTTGGTTGAACCCTGTCACCAGAATGGGGCTTGCTATCTGCTTATAACCACTAGAAGCCCCAAATTCATATATTTTCGTCTGTAATCGAATTTGGTTTTCAGAAACTTGCTCGGCAGATACCTCGAACCTAAGTGTGTTTTCGATTTGGATTTCGCTTTCATCTCCTTTGTTATTGAGGAGGCGGACGGAGGCCAGGTTCTCGTTTCTGGTGCTGGCATCTACCTTAAGCATTATTGGAGAAGCTGACGATAAGGAGGTATACAAGAGCAAAGTCGTACCCAGGGCCAATATTGCGGTGAGATATTTTCTGCCCTGCTTGGCCATCGATATTTTCGGGTTTTCTTCAAGGATTATATCTATGGGCTCCAGTGAAAATGCTGAAGATATTGCTTTAATTGAATCTTGAGAGGCATTTCCACTTTCCTAATTACCACCCTTGCAAAGCCATATCTAACTGTATATAAATACAGTTAGACGTAGGGAATAGATCATGGCTCGCAACAAGGTACAGTTCCAAAAAGGCATTAGTTTGACCCAATTCCTTAAAGAATATGGTACTGAAGAGCAGTGTTTCGAGGCTCTCTGCCAGTGGCGTTGGCCAAACGGGTTTTCTTGTCCTCACTGTGGTCATGACAAGCATTGTGATCTATCTCACCGAAAGCTCAAACAATGTAATCGATGTCGGCGCCAGACATCGATTACTTCCCGCACAATCTTCGATTCCACCAAGTTGCCCCTAACTACTTGGTTCCTTGGGATTTTTCTCATCACTCAGGATAAGAAAGGTATCTCTTGTATGGAGTTGTCACGTCATTTGGGTATCTCATACAACGCAACTTGGCGTATGAAGCACAAACTCATGCAGGTGATGATGGAGCGAGACCACCAATACAAGCTATCTGGCTTCATTGAGCTGGATGATGCCTATCTCGGGGGAGAGCGTACAGGATGCAAACCCGGGCGTGGGGCTAAGGGTAAAACGCCCTTTGTGGCTGCGGTTGAAACTACTAAAGAAGGACGGCCAACACGCATCAAGCTCTCTATTGTCAAGGGATTCAGGAGCAGTGAAATTTCTGCCTGGAGCAAAAAACACCTCTGTAACGGCAGTACAGTGATCTCTGATGGCCTTGCGTGTTTCAATGCCGTTACAGCTGCGGGATGTGCACATGACAAGATCGTTTGTGGTGGCGGTCGGAGTTCCGTTGAGGAGCCTGAATTTTATTGGGTGAATACGGTTCTCGGTAATTTAAAGAGTGCTCTACGTAGCACCTACCATGCAATTAGACCGAAGTATGCACAGCGTTATTTGGCTGAGTTCCAATACCGATTTAATCGGAGATTTAATTTGTCAGCACTTATTCCCCGACTTGTCTTTGTCTCACTTCGGACACCACCGATGCCAGAAAGGTTGCTGAAAATTAGCTTAGCATAGGTGGTAATTAGGTCCACTTTTTTCTATCCGTTGAATGGCTCTAAGGCTTAATGATGCAACATCGGCTAGTTGTTGTTGACTCCAAGCTCTAGTTGTTCTCAGTTTAATAATTTTCTTTGAGTTAACTTTCATTTCCATACTTCTGTCCCCTGAAAATTGAGCTCCATTTTCAGGGGGGCAGTCCTTATTGGTTACGATGTTCCTGCGACGCTTACCTGACAGCTATATGACCTTGTCCAAATAATAGACTGTCTGTGCAATTTACGGTCAATGGTGGCGTGTTTGAAGGTTAGGTGATTCACTGATGTACTACAAGGGGCGCGCAATCTTTAACTATTGCCCTGGATCTACATTCTGGGTCAGGAAGACATCTATAGGCTCTAAGTTCTCACTTTGAGATAAGTAAAAGGCTAGGGTGTTGAGTCAGGTTGTAACTGGAGGTTCGGATAGTGGCTCTTCTGTTTTTTTTTGGGGGGGGGAGGTTACCACTAAGCAGAGCCGAAGAGCTTTTAATGAGAATATGTAGCAAGATGACTTGTGGAGCTCCTGAGCAATTCCGTAATATCTCTGTGAGCCAGTGATATCACAGAATTATTTAGAGGCTCCTTATATAAATTTTACTTTCCAAGCCATTAAATCTTAATACTGCCGTGAAGATAATCTACAGCGCCTCCCTTGAGAGAGACTCTGTTACTATGCAGTTCGCAGTGGATTAGTCCAGTCCGCTTGGAGAGTTGCTTAGCTAAAAGCACATCCTTTTTAAATTGTTGGCTCCAATATGGTGCCAGTTGACAGTGCGCTGACCCGGTCACAGGATCTTCGTTTACCTTTAATTTTGGATAGAAGCATCGGCTAACGAAATCAATATCGTTACTTGCCCCAGGAGCGGTAATGACAACTCCTCGTTTATCCAGCTGGGAAAGTTTTATAAAATTTGGATTTACAGATTTTAGATCGGTTTCGCTACCCAAGACAGCTATATAATCATATGCACACAGAACTTCTCGCGGAGTGATGCCGAGGCCATCAATAAGAGCATCTGGTGCTTCTGTGGGTACCGGAATGCTAGCCGGAAAGTCCATGCTATAGACAGCTCCCGATCTCTGGACTAACAGTGGGCCACTTTTTGTATCAAACTGGATGGTTTGGCCTGAGTATCTTAAATGAGTAAATAGAACGTGGGCAGCTGCGAGTGTGGCGTGGCCACATAAATCTACTTCTGCTTCAGGAGTAAACCATCTCAGAGAAAAGGTATCTTCATTTTTAACAAAGAATGCGGTTTCAGAAAGGTTGTTTTCCTCAGCTATCTTTTGCAGTGTCTCATCCGCAAGCCAGTTATCAAGAGGGCACACAGCAGCAGGATTACCTTCAAATACCTCGGTGGCAAAGGCATCTACTTGATAAATTGCTAGTTCCATTAGTTTTTTCCTTGAGAAATAGATGCTATTTTCGGTCAGTATAAAATTATTGTGATAGTTGGCTTGTTTATGTCAGTTTTGTTTGTGGTATACAAACTATCTAACGGCTAAGGGAAGCTAGGATGCTCATACCTGGGTGTCCTGTAGGGCGGGCCTTCAAAGTCCACAGAAATATAGCGAATTATTTACAGGCTCTCTAGTTGCGCAAAGCGACGTTCGTAATAAATCAAGCCGTTGGATATGCGTATAATCTCAAGAAGGTCTCCAGAAGAAAATCCAACAACAATCTTAATCGGTGCTTCTTCACTGTATTGGAAAAGTTGTTCGTTTTTGCAGAGTTCTCGCGCTAAGAGGGATGTATAGCATAAGCTGAAACCAATGTATCCATCTCTATTTAGGTGTTTCGGCTTGTTAGCTCCTTTACACAAGGCTGCAATGTTTCTCAAATATCTCGAGCCCAAATCAGATTTTGAATATATCCAATCCTGTCTGCTTTTAAATAGTTGAGGAAGTAGAGTTAAGCTGATATCTGGGAATTCCCGGCCAATACGATCTCTGAATTCACGCAGCTCGAAATATAGGATTGAAGGAGGAAGCGAGTCCCCAGCAGCTACCAGCTCTGTATCGAACCATGTTTGGGCTAGGTCAAGTTCATCCGTTCCTAGCATAGTGGGCAGCTTTAGCCATGCCAAATTGGGGATTCGGCCATCAGCCCAAAAAGAAAGGTTGTCAAGGCCGTCTTGGATGGATTCATTTTTTTCCAGCGTGTCGAAAATCACTTCATAGTATTCAGCTATAGACAAACCCCGAACTCCTGTCATGTCCCATTTTTGCTTAGTATATCGATCAAGCAAGCCAGAGGGGACGTTTTTGGCTTTTTCTTCTGACTCAGCAGTATGTGCGCTGGGGCGCAATCTAAAACAACCATCCCGTTCGAAATGAAATTCCAACAAAAGCAAAGAGAACGGACAGCACTGTAACTGGGATAATATGGTATGCCAGCGCAGTGAGATTTTTTGCAGAAAGATTTGGAATGATTCGCAGCCTTGCGTCAATTGCCAGTAAGAAAGTGCATGCCAAAAGAATCAGTTTGAAGGATATCAGGCGAGAAATTGGATTGGAGAAGTTGAGCCACTGAGATAAGTCAGGCATTAGGGTATATGAGAGATATAGCCCGGAGAGTATTTGGATGAGCAGGGCGGGGATGCCAATCTTTTCGTAGCTGCTTTCAAACCGGGAAAGAAAAGCTACATCCTTATCCCGTAAAACTTTGGGTAGTATTGTGCAGGCAAGTATCAGATGCCCACCGGTCCAAATTGTTGCACCTAGAAGGTGAAAAAAAAGTACTACGTTGTACATCCTGTCCCCCAGATAAATCCTTGTTGGGGGACTATAGCGCTAAAATCTACGGGTGTCTGCTGCCAAATAGGGGTAGAAAGTAGCGTTGTCTACTCCCTGGGTTCCGGCCGGGACCAAATCCAGTAGGCGCCGCAGCTGATGCCGCCAATGGTAAAGCAAAGAAGGTAAATATTACTGATATGAAGAATGGCAAAAGCTAGGGATATAGCCATTGTCAGGCTGGCCAGTAACTTGGTTCTGCGGCTTACATAACCACTGCGCCAAGTCCGCAATAGATGCCCAAAGAGATGGTGTTCTTCGATCCATTGGTGCAGGCGCTGGGAGCTGCGTGATGCGGCCCAGGCACCGAGGACAATAAATACAGCCGACGGCAGGCCGGGAAGAATGGCTCCGATAATGCCAAGGGCGATAAAAAAGCAAGCAGCGGCGCCCCACAACCAGCGCATCCAGCCCTTTGCCAACGGCGGGGTGTAGGACATTACGCTGTCTTCAGTGGATTCTTTCATTCGGTACCTCTACCTTCTAGCTTATTGCAGTAGTCGTGCATCAAAAGTAACAATATTTGTCCGCTTGGTCTGCTTGATCATAAGCAGTTTACCCAGCACCTAGTCAATAGAGTCAGCAGGCCGATAGGTCGCTAGTGCAGGGTAACGGATTATGTGGATGATTTCCTCTGTCCAGGGAGGTGACTTTCTGGTTTTTGTGAAGCCAGGCCTCCCAGTTCTGAGAAAGCAATTTATTTTGGTTAACGAATAAAAAATTCGACCGGAACGGCCATTGTCAGAGGATCACCGGGTACCTCTTCTGGTGGCCTAGGCAGTGGTTCTGCCCTGCGCACCAAGGCCACGACTTCTCGGTCGAGAGACGATATGCCACTGGCTCGGTGCAGCTCAACCTTTAGTACTTTGCCTTTTCTGTCCATCGTGAATTGTACCCAGGGAATACCTTGTTGACGCCGTATTTGGGCGCTACGGGGGTAGCGTTTTCTTCGCTCAAGGTGAGCCTGTAATTGGTTCTGCCAGGTTAATCTGGCTTGTGATTCCCTCTGGTTCAAGGCGCCCACTTCCGGTGCCGCAGCTTGCTCTGCTTCTGCTACATCTGCCGCGAGGGGGGCTGATGTTTCTTCAATAACAGTTTCTCCAGTAGCCTCTCCACTGGAGTCTTGTTGCTGTGCGATTTCCTTCTCTTCCACTGGCTCGGGAGTCTCTTCCTTTTCCTCCGTAGGGAGCTCCTCTTCGGGCTTTTCAATGGCAATTTCCGAGGGGGCTTCTGGCAAAATAACAGGCTCTGGCTGCGCAGAGGTTTTTTGTGGCTCGCTGCTTCGCTGGTTTGCGGGAGAAGATTCCTGTTGTTGAGGACCTACCGGTAGCGACGTGGGTGGTGCCACTGGAGCGGCTACCATACTGACTTCAAATACCTGTGGTGCTGCAGCAGGGGGCAGCGCCAGTTCGGATTTGGGCTGCCATAAAAAATAGGCGGCAATAAGTCCGTGAAGGGCTAGGGCGCAGCAAAAGGCGCTGAGAGATAGAAAAAATCGCGGACGCTTCGCAGATTTTACCTTCGGGCCGGCCAAGAGGCTCATTGGTTTACGGTCGCCGGTTTATCCAGACCTACCAGAGCGATTTTCTGGTATCCGGCACTGGCAAGGCGGTTCATCAGGTCCATCAAATCCCCATATTCCACTTTGCTGTCGGCACGCAGCAGGATTTGCTGTTCTGTGCCAATTTCATTTGCCAGGAGTTCAGCAGCTAAGTTCTCCCGCACAATAACTTTGTCCTCACCGAGAGTCAGGGTGAGGTCCTTTTGCAGGGTGAGATATTTCGGATCTTCTGCCTGGGGTTGTTGTGGAGCTGTCGCCGAGGGTAGATTGACGGGCACGCTTACAGTGGCCAACGGAGCCGCAACCATAAAAATAATTAGCAATACCAACATCACATCGATAAAAGGTGTGACATTGATATCGTGCTGTTCTGGCAGTTCTTCGCTATTGCTGCTGTTGAGATTGAATGCCATTAGTTGACGCCCTGAACCTGCGGTATCGCGCGCTTTTTGTTCGCGCTAACCAGTTCGGCGAGCGGGCGCGCATTTGGATGATGGCGATCCAGGTCCCGACTAATCAGTACCATTAAGGCGGTGACATTATCGGCCAATACCGCACGATAGTTGCCGATAGCGCGGGAGAAGTAGTTGTAAATTACTACCGCTGGAATTGCAGCAACCAGGCCGATCGCAGTTGCCAGCAGGGCTTCGGCAATACCTGGAGCCACTACGGCCAGGTTTGTGGTTTGGGTTTTTGCGATACCGATGAAACTGTTCATGATGCCCCAAACAGTTCCGAATAGACCGACAAAGGGGGCGACGGAACCGATGGTTGCCAGAATTCCGGTGCCACGGTTCATGTCGGTAGCGAGAGAAGCCTGGACTCTTTCCAGGCGAGCCAGAACACGCTCTTTCAAGCCGTCATCTGACACTGGGCCACCAGAAGATAAGTCGAGTTCGTGGCGACTCGCTTCTACCAATAACAGGGCACCGCCGGTTTGGCCTGAAAGCTTCGATTCGGCATTGGCGAACGTCTTGCTTTGGATCAGGATTGCCAATAATTGTTTGGCCTTGCGAGGTGTTATTACCAGCTGCACGGTTTTAAAAAGCCAAATAGCCCAGGTTAAAACAGAGGCCAACAGTAGGCCGATCATTACGCTTTTAACGACGATATCCGCGGCGTGATACATTCCCATGGGAGATAAATCGTGTGCGCTGAAAGCGGTATCTCCAATGTTGGAGGTTGCAGTCGAGGTAGGGTTGTCTTGATTTTCTTGCAACCCCACGGAGGTTTCCACATCTCCCTCGAGAACTATTTCTGTATTGCTTTGTTCGCTTGAGTTGGAATTATTTTCCTGCGCTAAAGCCGGCAATGGGCCCAATGTGCTGCCTAGCAGGCACAATAAAATTACAGTCCAGATTTTCATTACCGACTCCTGGCTTCAGGTGAAAAATAAATTAGGGTGTAGCGGGTGCTAATAATTGTTCGACATTTTGTCGTGCAAAAGCAAAGGCTTGTTTGGCCCCATTGAGGGCTACTTCTTTTTGCTCTTGGTTGAGCTCAAGAGCATCTAACGCAGTTTTGAATTGGCGCCAGTGTAACCCGCGACCGTCTTCATGTCCTGCCAAGTGGCGTGCGCCGAACTCTTCTGATAAATCCAGATGTTTGCGCGCGTACTTGAGAAGGAATGCCGCTCCTAAGTTGGAGCCTTCAACTACGTAGAGCCAGCCCAGTGCAGAGTGGAAATCAGTAATTGTGACTTCTGCTGCGGCTTGTTGATCAGCTTTTAAATCGCTCTCGGACATCTCGAAATCAGCACAGTCCTGGAGGACTGCTTCAGAGCGGTCTCTCTCTTTCAGGCCGGGCAAAAAATTATTTAATTCGTCACTTTGAAACCAATCAGACACCGCTTGATGCAGTCGCGACTGCGTGCGAACAAACAGTGCATATCGCTCGCGATTGGAAAATGGTGACAGGGACATAATGCGTTTATCTAAACTCTCGTGGGTCGTATTAGTGCCTTCTTTCAGCCAAGCGGAAAAGGTGGGCTCTGTTGGTTCAACGGATTGGCATTCTGCTGGGTTGCTCACGGGATTTTTCCAAAACAAATTAAAAATAACCGCCCGGTTATTCCGGTGGCTTTGTAATGGGTGACGGACCAAATTCAAATTAACCCATCCCGTTGATCAATATTTTTTGAAAAATTCGCCGGGTTATTCCAAATTGATATAACATTCTCAGCTCAGCTACTTTAAATGAGAATAGATATCATTTACAGTCCCCGCCCTCAAAAGATTACAGCGCAAGGTCTGAGTTTTGGCCCCGGAAACCCCTTCAACCCCAGGATTTGATGAGCTTTACCAAGAGCACCATGAATGGCTTGTCCGTTGGATAGCGCGCCGAACTTCCGGTGTTGATAATGCCCAGGATTTAGCTCAGGACACTTTTATTCGTCTGTTGGATAGGCCGAGCCTGCCTGCGGGGATTCGAAGCCCGAGGGCCTGGTTAACCAAAGTGGCCGGGAACCTGCTGATCGACCAAGCCCGTCGCCAAGTGCTGGAGAAGAATTATTTAGCGCTGCTGGAAAATTTGCCGGAACCGGAATGTCCTTCCCCAGAAGATAAGTGGGAGCTATTGGGGCTTTTGGAGCAAATTGATCAATTGCTCAGTGGTCTGCGCCCGATAGAGAAAACGGTATTTCTAATGGCGAGACTAGACGGCTTAACATACCGCCAGGTGGCCGAGCAGCAGGGGCTGAGCCTTTCCTCAGTAGAGAAATATATCGCAAAAGCCATGCTCAAGTGCTATGCCGCTGCGTACGATAACGAATAATTTTCTATGGACTTGGAACTTGCTTGCTGATGTCAAACGCCCCAGAAAAAAATAGAGAAAAAATTCCTGAAGCAGTACTGTTGCAAGCCGTTAGCTGGCGCGTTCGCCTGGGTTCCGGCGAGGCGCTTGACTCAGAGCGCGATGCTTGCAGTCAATGGCGTTCGGCGGACCCTCTGCATGAACTGGCGTGGCAGCGTTTTGAGCGGATGGAGTCGCCTCTAGATACGGTGGCTCGCCGAGCGCCGCGTTTGGCCCATTCCACCCTAAATCAAACCGATGCAGAAATTCGCCGTTTAAATCGCAGGGCTGCTCTTAAAACCATGGGCGGTGGTGTCCTTGGGGCTTTTGCCGTTGGCCTGGTGGGATATGACACCGGTTTGCTGAAGTATATGTCTGCTGACTATTCCTCTGGTTCTAAGCCGGCCCAATATACTCTGGATGATAAGAGCCAAGTCTGGCTAAACACCGGTAGTGCCATTGAATGGGAGTCGGGCAAAGCAATCCGTTCCCTTGTGCTGACTAAAGGTGAAATGCACTTGACCAGTGCCGCTGACCCGAGGCCAATGCAGGTATCGGTGCCTCAGGGGCAGCTGATTTCCCGTGACTCGCGCTTTTTTGTCCGCAATGGCGATGACCACACGATTTTGCAGGTTGTGGAAGGTGGGGTGCAGGTTCAGCCGAGTGCGGATATAGAGCCCTTTGCAGTTAAAGCGGGTGAGGCTTATCGCCTTACTGGAGCCGGTTCGCTCGCTCTGGACAGCAAGATGTTTGATTACAGCGGATGGATTGACGGGGTGCTTTCAGCTCGGAGTATGCCATTAGGAGCGCTGCTTGAAGAGTTATCTCGCTATCGTGTTGGTTTTTTACGCTGTGATCCGGCATTAAGAGATCATCAGGTTTCCGGGGTTTTCCAGCTTCACGATATCGATACCATCCTAAAAATATTGGCGCGTTCGGCAGGAGCTGAACTGAGCTATACCACGCGCTGGTGGGCAACGATTCAGTTGCCGGGCTGATAGTAAGTTGCATCGCTCCCAGCCTTCCCCTGTTCGTCCGGGCCGACGGTTTTTTCGGAACGGGCAACCTTTAATTCCTGCTCTTATTGCCAGATGACCACAAAAAAGTTATCCGAAGGTGTCATTTTTTATTTTTGATGACGCTTTTGATTGCTAGTTTTCCCTCCGAAGCAAAAAAAACAAAATAATTCTCATTTAGATTACGGGTTTTTGATTTTCGTTCGGCTTCCTAGTTATACACCTGAGAATAGGAAGCCGCTTAAATGCAGTCCCGCGCCCCAAAACATATTTTGCCCACCTTGTTGGCACTGTTGTTGGCCGTAGTTCCCGTATCGAGTTTTGCGCAAGCCCAGCAGGGCAATACAGCGTTGATCGAATTCAGCTTGCCTGCGGGCAATCTGGGAGATGTGCTTAACCTCTACTCGCGTCAGGCTGGGGTAACGCTCTCTTTCGACGAGAACCTGGTGGAAACTATTTCTGTTCCAGCACTATTTGGAAGCTATCGTGCAGAGGAAGCTCTGTTGAGCTTGTTGCGCGGTACCAATCTGCAAGCGGTTCCCGTTGGTAGCGGAGCCTGGTTGATCCAGTCTGCTGGAGAGCAGGATCTGATGGTACTGGACAGCATCCAGGTTGAGACTCGAGATGGTGGTGAAAAAGACCAGGAATTTCGCGAGTCCGGTTCAGTAAATATTCTCACCCAGGAAAATATTGAGCGCTTTCGCGGTACCAGTGTTGGCGATATTTTTCAGGGTACCCCCGGTGTACTTATCAGTGAAAACCGCAATTCCGGTGGTCTGGATGTCAATATTCGCGGTATGCAAGGGCAGGGTAGGGTTCCTGTCTTAATCGATGGCAGTCGCCAGGAAACAACGATTTATCGCGGTTATGCCGGGGTTTCCAGTCGCAGTTATATTGACCCAGATCTGATTGGGTCCTTGCGTATTGATAAAGGCCCAGTAATGGGTGCCGAGGGCACAGGCGCTACCGGTGGCGTTGTCAGTGTAAATACCCTGAGAGCGGAAGATGTCGTAAAACCCGGCGAATTGTCGGGTTTCCGTGTTCGTGTCAGTGGTATTGGAAACAATAGCGAAGCCCCAAAGCCCGGTACCTACGCAGGCTATTACCTGCCGCGAAATGCATATCGCTCCGATTGTCGCTTTGCCAGCTATTGCACAGACGACTATGCAATGCCGGAGAGCTTTGCGCCTGATTACGGTATGGACAGTCCCAGCTTGTTGGATTTCGAAGGTTACGCGGCGAGTTTTGCAGGCGCCCAGCGTTTTGAGTGGGGTGATTTGGTGGTGGCCCACGCTCAACGTGAGCAGGGCAATTACTATGCGGGTACTGATGGTCTCGCACCGGAAGTGATTGTTGGCGAATCTCAAGAGTTGGCCTGGTATACCGAAACCCCGGTCACTCTTGTAGGGGCATCTCCATTCCGCGCGGGCGAGCAAATCCCCAATACCAATTTTTCTAGTGACTCCTGGCTATTAAAAAGCAGCCTCTACCTGCCAAAGGACCAGAGCCTGGAGCTGGGCTACCTGCGCTATAACAGCATTTATGGCGAAATGATGCCCTCCCAGATTGTTTCTTTTGGGCAGGCGCGCCAGTGGCTTGATAGTGAGGTACTGAACCAAACTTATACCGCTCGTTACCGCTGGCAACCCGTAGAATATGACTGGGCAGATTTGCGTATTAATTTCTGGCATACCGATGCGGTTACCGACTTGAATACCCCTGATGTGGGTTCTGTTGAGCTGGAAGACAATACTGCGCGTACCGATGACTATCAGCGATTTGGTTTGGATATAACCAACAGCATGCGCTTCTACCCCATGGGTGAGCTGCGCTGGGATTACGGTATTTCTGCTCAGTGGGAAGATATGGATACCGACACTCCGGCAACCGATAGTTTTTATTCCGGTTCTCGCAGTGGTTGGCGCGATGAATACAGTGCATTTACCAGTATTGAGTGGCAACCATGGCCGGAGTGGACTCTTGAATCAGGGCTTCGCTATACCCGTTTCTCCTCAAAAGATAACAATGCACTCCCGCTAAGTACCAGCGACCCTGCATGTGTTGCTGATGGAGAAGGTGGCTGTTTACCGGTTCACTATAAAAATAATCACTCTGGCACTGCGCCAATGGTGATCCTGACCTGGGAGCCGATTAAGGGCTTACAGTTTTATGCCCGCCATGCACAGGCATTGCGTATGCCGAGTCTTTTTGAAAATACCTCCGGTTGGTCGGTGAGCCCGGCGCTGGATATTCCACTGAGCCCTGAGCACGCTAAAAATAATGAAGTTGGGATTAACTACCTAAATGGTCAGTTATTTGAAGCAAATCATCAGCTGCGTGCAAAAGTAGCTTACTTCGAAAACCATGTTGATGATTATCTGACTCGCACCCAGCCCAATGCCTGGGAAGAGTCCCAAGATGGTCTCGACTTCTTCCGCATGCGTAATATCGACAGTCTCGACTTAAAAGGTTTGGAATTGAACCTTGGTTATGATGCTCACTGGTGGTTGCTGGAGCTAAGCGGTACCAAGTACAGCCATATAGAAGTCTGTAACGTCGGCAGTTACGTTCGCTACTACTGCACAGATTGGGGCATCCCGGAAAGTTATATCAATAACATGATCCCGCCAAACTGGCATGCCAGTGCTCATTTTGGTCTGCGTTTGTTCCGCAAAAAATTGGAGTTGGGGGTGCGCGGTACTTTTGTTGGTGAGCGGAATTCTATCCCTCGTTACAACGCACCCACTAGCTTTAATGAGCCTGTTTTATGGCACAGCTATGAAGTGCTGGATATTTATACCAGCTACCAATTTAACGATAGTTTCTCGATGGATTTCACCGTCGATAACGTGGCCGATAAATATTACCTAGATGCTTTGAGTCTTGGTCTTGTTCCCGCACCTGGGCGCACTGCGAGACTCAGTCTGACTTATCAATATTAATTATTTGGAGCACCACAGATGAAAAGAGCAATAGCCCTATTGGGCATGCTATGTCTGTCTCTCACGCTCGCCGCCTGCGGTGGTGGATCGGGCGGTAGTTCAGTTAAAAAACCCACTGCTAGTATCAGTTTGTTGTCTCCTGTGGATACTACTTTCTCTCTGGCAGATGGTGACGTTACTGTTCAGCTGAATGGAACTGATAGCAGCAGCCCAAGAGATGCGAATCTCACTTACCGGTGGGAGCTGATTGAGTGGCCTGAGCTTAGTTTGGCTGAGCTTACCAGTGCAGATGATGCTTACACTGAATTTACCGCAGACCTTCCAGGGGACTATGTGGTAAGCCTGATTGTCGATGACGGTACTGAAACCAGTGAAGCGGCTCGTATGACGTTGACTGCAACCAGCCCATATCCCGTAGCGATTACTGAACCTGTACACAGCATTATTCTGGGTACGGAAACTCTGGGTCTTGACGGTAGTCTGAGCACGCCCCCGACTGGTGAAACTGGGGACCTGGAATATTTATGGACCCTCGTTGAAAAACCTCTAGATAGTGCCGCATACCTGATAAATAGCGATTCAAGCAAGCCGACATTGCATTTGGATATCGAAGGCGAGTACAGGCTTGAGTTGGTTGTAACATACAACGGCGTTGCCAGTGAGCCCGCAGAAGTTCTGGTGACAGTTTCGGCGGGTGATGCACCTCCCGTTGCAGTGACAGAAGAGCAGACCATTGTTCTCGGTGAGCAAGTTGTATTGGATGCTAGCGAGAGTTATGACCCTGAGGGTAATTCGCTGCAATATCGTTGGAAATGGGATTCCAGTCCAGTTGAAACGGATGGCGTACCAATTCCTGAGTTGAAAGGTCAGACAACCTCTACCCTTAAGTTCACACCTGTAGCTGCCGATACTTACAATTTGATTTTGTTTGTTTTTGACGGTGCTAGAAAAAGTGAAGAGCGTGAAGTCACTATCGTAGTGGAAGCCGATTCCGATGCGGAAGTGAATGAGGCTCCAATCGGTGAGATTGAAGCAACAGGTTATTACCCATCCTACAGTATCGGAGAGCAGGAGCTGGGGCTTCGTGCGGAGTTCAATTTTGTTGGCTATGACCCGGAAGGCGATGCCCTGCAGATTATTGATGCGGAGCTAATCGAAAAACCTGACGGCAGCGTTGCAGAATTGGAAGACATTGGCTCCTGGAAGCCAATGGGTAAAAAAATCCAAGAGTTGGATGTTGTAGGCACTTATCGTGTAAGCATGACCGTTTCTGATGGGGCCAACAAGGTGACATTGGAAGCGACTATGGAAGCGAAGATTGGTAACGTAAATGGTTACCCTTCCACTCGAAGTGTCGAAGCCCAATCCAAGTCTGTTCTGGTGGGAGAACCGCTGATCTTTGATGCTTCCAGTAGTGACCCCAATGATGATCCGATGACTTTCCATTGGGAGCTGGTAGATAAGCCGGATGGTAGTAATGCGGTTATTGAGGCGGTCATTGAGCCCGAGAGTCAGGAGCTTCGCCGAGCGCAGGTAATTACCGATGTGCCGGGTTCCTATACTGCGCGTTTAATCGTAAGTGATGATCGTGGTTTATATGCAAAGACGTATTCTGAAGATGACGGTCTAGCTAAAATTTCCAATGCAGTACCAGAAATTCGCTCCGTAGTTTGGGCGCGCAACTGGGGTAGTCTGTCTACCGGGGAAGATTTCTACCAAATTCTACCGTGCATGTCCCTGTTGCACCGCCCGGTCGTAGTTGACCCGGATGGTGATGAAGTATTCACCTATGAAGAGCTGCATAGCGCTCCAGAAGATGGTGAGTACACGAGCTATCCTGATAGCGATGACTGTGAAAATACGACTGGCACTGTATTTTCCAAGGCGGGCACTTACGTATTCCGCTACTATGCTACTGACTTAATTGATAATGCGCCGAAATATGATTTTGTTGTAGAAGTCGAGCCCATGAGCAATGCTAAGGGCGTTCGTCTGCGGAATATTAACTCCTGGGATGAAAGCCTTTGGCTGCCGATGCCCTATGAGAATATTCCGACTTACGCTACCCCGTCTAACTTGCAATGGGATACCTCCGCGACGGAAGAGGAATACTTGCAGTGGTCAATGACTGCCGTTGACTCCGACTACACGATTGAAAATGTACAGGTTCAGCATATCAATGGTGACTTGAAAAGCCTCGCTCCCTGGTTTGAAGGACTGGAAGAGGGGCAAGTTATAAGTAAAGGCGAGTCTCTTAACTTTAAAACCTGGATGCCGGCTGTGCCTTGTATTCGTACTGATGACAAAGCAGAGGGATTCCATTTCTCTTTCAATATTAAAGAAATTCCGGAATTGAGCTTCACCTATGAAACCTGGGTGGCTGCTGATGACGGTATCTTTGGTGATTGGAGGGAGTGTGAAGCAGGGGAGTTGGATTAAATCTCCAGTGACTTTCGCAAGAACTCGGACATTGTATTTGAGTTGAATAAAAGGGCATCTATCACGATGCCCTTTTTTGTTGAAGCCTGTAGTTAAAAACTACTCTGCTCCCAATCATTGATTGTTTCTAAAGCAAACTGTTGGCTCTTATCGCTTTCATCACATTTGTAAACCTGAAGACGCTCACCTACGTCGGCTGAACTACCCGGTGCGTCTATACAGTAGGTCCAGTTCTTATCGCGATTCTGGATGATTCCACTTTCCTGGATTTGCCATTTTTCCGAATTGCCGCCGTCACAATCCCACAGGTGCATTTTATCGCCGTTATCAGCAGAGCCAGTGTTGAAGTCAACACAGTATTTATTATTACCCTTAGGGCGGAGTTGGCCTTCAGCAGTGTAAACAAACTGCTGTTCATTGCCGGAGCCACAGTTGTTCATATTTAGGTTTGAGCCATTGCTATAGCCCTGGGAGACGGTCATGCACAAGTCAGCATTTGACGCAGAACGGATTCTCAAATAGCCGGGAAGACTTCTCCTTACTCCTACAAAAGGAATTGCCGTGCCAGTATAATTGGGGGTGGTTGCGACTGTATCAGGATCTATCCCAATTGCAGTGGCACCATGTGCGATTGCTGTAAATATGTAGCCGTAGTCGGTATTGCTAAAATCGCCAGAACTATCCCATAGGTGCATCAGCTGTTTGGTTTCAGCGGCTGCGTTGGCTGTTATCTGGTAATGATCGCCAGCCTGGACATTGCCGCAAAATATTCTTTGCGAACTACTGCTGTCTATTGAATCAATGGAGCCGGTAAATTCTTCTGGATCTGCGGTATCTATATCAGGACATAAAAATGCGCTCATCTCGTAAGAGTCTAATGCGGATTCCATTCGATTATTGACGTTGCCTGACTGTCCTCCGGTAAAAATAACGATTACTTTTTTGCCGTTATTTAATAAGTTGCCAACGCTAGGCCATCCTGTACTTTTAAGCGTGGTACGGTAATTTTCTGAGGAAGAAATTTGTTGTAAATATGAAAGCATATCCTGGTAGCTGTACTGGAGGTCGCCCAGCTCTTGTTGGATATACTGGTCAAGCAAATAAATTTCATCTGCATACCAGGCGTTAAACCAATCTAAATTGGTTTTCATATCGATATACAGCATTATTGGCGCTTCAATAGTGTTAACGGAGAGCCAGGATTTGATATCGTCCAGACAGTGTTCCAGACGATCATCATCTCCGTTGCTATTGCACATGTGATTACCGATGTCGTTTTGTCCATGAGCAACATAGGGCCCATGGCTGCTACCCTGCCAGGCACCGTGATCTACGACATCGATTTCCAGTGATCGAAAGCCTTTGTCGAGCCAGTCAGTCAGTGTTTCACCGTTTTCTAGCCGCTCATAGCTGTTATGGGGCTGTAAGTAATAAAGCTCATCAATACGATGCTCACTGGTGGCTGCTTCTGCTTGGTAATCGGGCCAGTGAAAAGTGTCAGCTTTACTGATGCTGGGTATAGATACCGAAAGTGATAGACATAGAGCGCCTGTAGAGAATTTGAGGAAGGACATTGGGGTTCCTGTTATCGTTTTAATAGTATATTTATTATTGTTATATAAAAAGTGTGTTAATACTTTGTTACCAGAACTCGATAATTTAAGCCTGTTAATTAACTGTTTTTTGTCAAACGGCTTGGGATGCGTAGATTTTTATTTAGATTGCAGGTAATTGTTCGTAAGTAGGGAAGTATTTGGAGTTTTGTGTTGAAAGCGAGGGGTTTGGAGAAGAGTACTTTAAGGAAAGTACTCTAACATCTAAAGCATATGCTTGTATTTGGCGATGCTCCATCGTGCACGATTTATTGCTATTTACGCCCCATTCTCTTATCTACCTGCTTTCTCTCCCAATCTTCACCAAAGAAATTAAATAAATTGAAGGTGCTAATTGCATGGGAGGCGAGCCCTATACCCCAGCCAAATGCCGCCCAGAGTGACCATAAGTATCCGGGAGCGAGTATTAAGTTGGCAATTACTAGCCCCGAGATAACCAATAAGTAGGTGATTAGGTGTTGGTAAAAGCTCTTCAGCTTTTTGACATGCTCAATGACTTCTTTTTCTTTGGGGGAGATCTGGTCTTGGGAGTTCATATTGATGACCTCGGCTGATTAGCTACAGCAGTGGGGAATATTATTATTCGAGTTATTTTCAAGTTTGGATAGAGATATTAACCACAGGCAATGAAATGTGGCAAGTAGTGAAATTTTCGAGTGTATGTAGGATGCCCGATGCGACCGGGCATCCATAAAAGGGTACTACACAATACAGTCTGGCTGTTCTGAAGGGTGGGCCTTAATAAAGGCCGGCAGTTCATTGCAAGCGTCTGTGATTTTCTGGATTTTGGGGTACTGGGGCATATCCAGGCCAAAGCGTTCCGCACTGTATACTTGCGGGAGTAAGCAACACTCGAACAACCCTGGATTGTCTCCAGCGGCGAAAGGCGAGGGTCTTAATTGCTTCTCCAGCGCGGAGAAGCCCAGGTGTATCCAGTGCTGAATCCATTGAATTTTTTGCTCATCACTGACTTTGAGTTCAGCCTGGAGGTACTGCAGAACCCTGAGGTTCTGTATAGGTTGAATATCGCTGGCAATACTTTGCGCGAGCGCGCGGATATGTGCGCGGGCCTCAGGCGCTTTTGGAAGTAGCGCTGGTTCTGGGTGGGTTTCATCCAGCCATTCCAAAATGGCGAGGGATTGGGTGAGACTGGTTTCGCCATCATTCAGGGTTGGCAGTAGCCCGTGTGGATTCAACGTGCGGTAGTCGTCTCCGTGCTGATCTCCCTTGAGCAGGTTTACCGGGTGATACTCGTATTCCAGGCCTTTCAAATTGAGCCCGATACGCACTCGGTAGCTGGCGGATGAGCGAAAGTATCCGTAAAGGTCCATTCTCTTTCCTTTTCTTTGTTTTGGCGTTTGGCTGTTTGAATGTCAGCCTTTTTGGTGTTGTCTGGATGCGCTGTATTCACTTTGGCTTCCAGGAGTTTACATAATCTGTTAGCTCCACGGCATGGGCATCCGGGAGAATATCCCAGGGGGTGCGGCTGTCGATCATTACAGCAACTTCATCGGTTTCCTTGCGCGCATGCCGGGCCCCGGTAGCAAATGCCTTGGGGTGGGGGCCGTGGGTGAATCCCATGGGGTGGAGGGTAAGCATCCCCGGATGAATATTGTCGCGGCTAAAGAAGTCACCGCGGTGATAGAAGATGAGTTCATCAAAGTCATCATTGTTGTGAAAGAAGGGGACTTTGAGTGCGCCCGGGTCACTCTCAATCGGGCGAGGTACAAAAGTCGCTACAACAAAACCTTGTGCGACAAAGGTGGTATGAGCCGAAGGGGGTAGATGGTAGCGGTGGCTCATCAGCGGGCGTATATCGCGCCAGTTGATACGAACGGTTAGGTTGTCCCCAGTCCAACCACAGGCGTCCAGTGGGTTGAAGGGGTAGGTAATGGTCGACAGCTGTTGCCGGGCTTTAACTACAACCCGCCACTCATCATCGCCCTGTTGATCGAGAAAGGCTTTATCTATACGAGGCACATCCAGCATCGCCTGGTCAAAAATTGCATTGGGGCCAAGGATGCCTTTTTCGGGGAGCTGAAAATGGCTACCTATCGCCTCTACCATCAATAGTTCCAGCGGCTCATCCTCTGTCGGCGTCAGGCGCCATAAGGTGCCGCGGGGCAGCAGGATATAGTCGCCATCGCGAATAGAGAGATGGCCGAAATCACAGAACAAGTCGCCACTCCCATTGTGTATAAACAGGAGTTGGTCGCCGTCAGCGTTGCGCACCAGATGATCCATAGGCTCCCGGCAGGTCCAGAGGGCGACCTGGCTATCCTGGTTTCGCAGGATCGGCTTTTGATCCCAGGGGCTTGTTCCTTTGTGCTTCATTTGCGTGGCATCAAAAGCGTGGGGACGCAGTGGACCTTCGAACTGGCTCCAGCCGGTGGGGGGATGGCGGTGATAGAAGTGGGTGCAGGGCCCAAAAAAACCCTCTTTGCCCATTTCCCTTTCAAAGCTGTTGGGTGGGAAATCTGCATGGGCTTGGCGGCTTGTATTTCCTTCCGTTCGCGGAAAGCTGATCCACTGTTTCATGGCGTGGCCTCGCTTCTGTGCGGATGGTTCGAAGGGGTGGCGAAAAATTGAGCATCTCAGCGCCACTTACACGCAAATTTCTTGCGCCATAGACCCAATTAGTTCGCAAATATGGCGCAAAAAAACCTATACTGTCCGGCCATTTTTTCGTATGGCCCGGTAACTTTCCCAGAAAGTATTTGTGCCGATAGTGGTTACAATTGAAACCAATGTTAGTTAAATTGAGTATCAGGTACAACCGGGACACCCGAGCAGGCAGGTTTGAGGGCAGCTATGACAATCGAACAAAACACGCGACCCACCGTTGTTGAGAACGACGAGCTGCGCCTCGAAAAGTTCTTACCCTACCGCCTCTCGGTACTTTCCAACCGAGTGAGTAATGCTATTGCGCAAGCTTATGGTGCGCGCTTCCACCTCACCATTCCTGCTTGGCGGGTTATGGCAATTCTGGGCCGTTTTCCCGATTTATCCGCCGCCGAGCTGGTTGAGCAGACGGCGATGGACAAGGTGGCAATCAGTCGGGCCGTCTCGTCCCTGTTAAAGAATGACTACATTACACGCAGTGAAGATCCCGGTGACCGGCGCCGGCAAGTGCTGAACCTGTCGGAGCTGGGGCGTGATATTTATGCCCGCATAGTGCCGCTGGCCCATCAGTACGAGAATGACTTGATGGCATCCCTCTCCACTGAGGAGCGGGAACAACTGGATTGCATTATTGATAAGTTAATGGTGCGCGCGAAGGAATGGTCTGAGCGCGGCCTCGTTGATGAATAAATGAGATAACTAAGAGGAGTTTTCAGATGTTTGAGCATTTAAACAGCCTTCCGCCAGATCCGATTTTGGGCCTTTTGGCCAGCTACCGCGCGGATGAAAACCCCAGCAAAATTGATCTCGGTGTGGGCGTCTACAAAGATGAGGCAGGCCATACCGCTGTCTTGCAAGCCGTTAAGGAAGCAGAAACCCGCCTATTGCAGGGTGAGGAAACCAAGGCCTATATCGGCCCGGCCGGAACTCCGGGTTTCAACACCGCCATGCAGGAGCTGGTACTGGGTGCCGGGCATCCTGCGTTGGTGAGCGGTCGCGTTCGCTCAGCTCAAACTCCCGGTGGATGTGGTGCTTTAAGAGTTCTGGCGGAATTGATTGATCGCGCCAAAGCTGGGGCAACCGTGTGGGTGAGTGACCCCACTTGGGCTAACCATGTGCCGCTTCTGGGTAATGCGGGCTTGCAAATCAAGAGCTACCCCTACTACGACCGCGCTACCAGTAGTTTGCAGTTCGACAAAATGGTCGAGACTCTGAAGGATGTGGGTGAGGGCGACGTTGTTCTTTTCCACGCCTGCTGTCATAACCCCTGTGGTGCGGATCTGTCCCGTGAGCAGTGGAAAGTGTTGGCGGAAATGGCGCAAAAGCAGGGCTTCACACCGTTTATCGATATGGCCTATCAGGGCTTTGGCGAGAGCCTGGAAGATGATGCCTACGGCCTGCGCTTGATGGCTGAATCTGTTCCAGAAATGCTGGTTGCGGCTTCCTGCTCGAAAAATTTTGGCCTCTATCGCGAACGTGTTGGCCTGGCTATGGTGATTTATGCGAATGGTGAAGCTGCCGATAAAGGCCATAGCCAGATGCTGAGCGCTATTCGTGGCAACTATTCCATGCCACCTTCCCACGGTGCTGCCATTGTAGAATCTATTCTTACTGATGCGGGACTGAAAGCGAACTGGGAAGCTGAGCTGACCGAAATGCGCGAGCGTATTAACGGTTTGCGTGCTGGATTGGTAGAAGGGCTCGCCGCAGCGGGTGCTGCCGGTGAGTTTGGCTTTATCCGCCAGCAGAAAGGGATGTTCTCATTCCTGGGTATCAATCCTGAACAGGTACAACAGCTACAAAAAGACTATTCCATTTATATGGTGGACTCTAGCCGAATCAGCATTGCCGGCCTGGGCTCCATTAATATGGAATACTTCTGCAAGGCTGTTGCCAGCGTGCTGTAATTTCGGCACATTTGGGGGTGAGCAATATGCTCACCCTTAAGATTTATCCTTTAGAAGTAAGAGTGAAAGATGGAAGTTGAGCTAGGAGTCCCAGTGCCCGAATCCCCCACCCAAATTTGGACCCCCCAGAGCTGGCGAAACTTCACCGCACATCAACAGCCCCAATACACCTCTGCTGAAGACGTTACCCAGGTAGCTAAACAGCTCTCTGGTCATCCGCCCCTGGTCTTTGCGGCAGAGGCTCGCGAACTTCGCCGTCAGCTGGCTCAGGTTGCCGAGGGGAAAGCCTTCCTTTTACAGGGTGGTGATTGTGCTGAATCTTTTGCCGATTTTAATGCAAACCGTATTCGCGATACTTTCAAGGTATTGTTGCAGATGGCTGTCGTGCTCACCTTTGCCGGTAACCTGCCGGTGGTGAAAGTTGCGAGAATGGCCGGCCAGTATGCCAAACCCCGTTCGGCGAATACCGAGACGGTGAACGGAGTAGAACTGCCCAGCTACCGTGGCGATATTATCAACGGTATTGATTTTACCGCTGAAGCACGCATACCTGATCCACAGCGGATGGTAACTGCCTATAACCAGTCTGCTGCGACACTGAACCTACTGCGGGCCTTTGCCCAAGGTGGTTTGGCAGATTTGCACCAGGTACACAAATGGAATCTCAGCTTCCTGAAAAATAATCCACAGAGGGAGAAGTACGCCCAGTTAGCTGAGCGCCTTCAGGAAGCTTTAGAATTTATGGCGGTATGTGGTGTTACCTCTGAAAACACCCCCGCAATTCGTGAGACGGTACTCTATACCTCTCACGAAGCACTTCTACTCGAATATGAGCAAGCGCTGACTCGCACTGATAGCCTCACTGGTAAGTGGTATGACTGCTCTGCACATATGTTGTGGATTGGTGAGCGCACACGACAGCTGGATGGTGCTCATGTGGAGTTTCTTTCTGGCGTTTGCAATCCGATTGGGGTGAAAGTTGGCCCCAATATGCAGCCGGATGAGTTGTTGCGTTTGATCGATAAACTTAACCCTGAGAATGATGCGGGTCGCCTCACCTTGATCACCCGGATGGGTGCCGATACCCTGGGTGAAAAGCTACCGGCTTTAGTGCGCGCTGTGCAGGCGGAAGGGCGCTCAGTGGTATGGAGTACGGACCCGATGCATGGCAATACCGTTAAAGCGGGTAACGGCTATAAAACGCGGGATTTTGATAAGATCCTGCGGGAAATTCGTGAGTTCTTTTCAGTGCATTGGGCTGAGGGAAGCCATCCCGGCGGTATCCATCTGGAGATGACCGGTCAGCATGTTACCGAATGTACCGGTGGCGCCTGGAAAATTTCTGAGTCAGATTTAGCTAGCTGTTACCGCACCCAATGCGATCCGCGTTTGAATGCCGATCAGGTATTGGAGTTGGCATTTTGTGTTTCTGAATGGTTGCGAGCAGGTCGAATTTCTTGATTTGCAGTTCGCCATAGTTCAGAGATCTTGAATCTAAATCCCCTTATCTTGACCCTTTGGTTTAGGTAAGGGGTTTTTTTATTTTCCCAGCGTAAAATTACCGCTAATTTACCTTCCCTGGTTGCCTTCTTCATTGTAAAGAGATGCCCTGTTTGCATTTCAAAGGTTAATGCTGATAATTCCATGGGTTAACTGATAATGACAATCTTTGGGGATGGATATGAAGAAGATCAATTCATTTATGCTGTTAAAGGTGGATAGTATTGTAAAGCAGCTATTCTTGCCATTTTTTGCGCTGATGATAGGTTGCGCCTTAATTATTCTTCTTGGTGGCTACTTTGAAATACCTTATTGGGGGGTGTTATTAAGTGTAGCTGGTTTTTGTTTCGCAACTAAACCTCTAGAAAAAACAATTCGCCCTTTATCTTTCCAATTAAATCGATTCCCACAACGGGATGCTATTGAAGCCACAGTCAGATATAAGGCCGCGAACATTAAGGGGGCTTTAGTCTCTGCAAGTATAGAGGGTGATAATTTGCATGTGGTAACTGAGGGGCATAAGAAATCAGGTGAAATCAAGCTGCCAATTGATGAGGTTGGAGGTAAGTTATCTTCTTTTCTTGTTGAGGCTGTAAGTAATTTGGAGGGAATAACTTCTCTCAACGACAATGCTCAGATTAAAGAGACGGGCATGGACGTCCATAAGAAAGTTAATCTTGAAAATATAAGCCTTCTTCGGATAGGCAATATACGTCACTTTTTGACAGTCAAGCTAATCCTGATTCTTGTGGGTATTTCTTTGAATGTGTGGATGTTGAGTTTTGTTTGATGCTGCGGTATTTGGGTGAGTTAGGTGGGGTACTGGCTTTACCTAAAAAATACAATTATGGGGTTTCTGATTAACGGAAAGGTGGTGTAATAGTGCGTACTCTGGAATTTTTGCTAGGTTTAAGTCTTGTATGCCTTGGAGTTTACAGGGCAATCAATATTGAGATCGATATTTACGCGATAATGCTAGTCGTGCTTGGTGTAGGTTTAATGGCACGATGGTCCGGTTCCTCCAGTAGGGGGGAGGATGATGGTTGGTATGATAGTGATTCAGATAGTAGTTCGAACGGCAGCTCCTACAGTAGCGATGATTAGGTTATCTCGTCTGGCAAACTGTTGTTAAAGATTGCTATATTGGCCCGTTGTGCGTGCGGTAACTTGCATTTGTCAGGATGATCTATTGCGCTGTTGATACTCGCCGATTCTATGTGCAGGAGCCTTGGTTTGTAGGGGGAGAGGCAGCTCCCTTTCTGATTAATCCCCTGGTATTTCATTCCCCTCTCTATAACTGGCATGACTATATTTTCAATATAGTTATGTCATGTTCACATGCAGAAAGAGCACAACTCAAGATTGTCGAAGAGTGTGGTGTTCAAATTATAATCGAGATTGCTAGAGAAAGCTTAGAAATAGGGTGTAATCGATTTTGGTCTTTAAATCTGTATCATGTACCATTTTGCACTGGCTTGGAGCTTAAGTGAGTTGTCTGCAGTGCTAGCTAACCAGTTTGAAACTGGTTTTATAGGGATAGAGCAAAATGACAGATATGGTAGAGGGACATTACTCAGTCAGTCGCAGGAAGTTTTTGGCTGCAAAAATATTGGGGGTATTGTCAGCATTAGTAGCAGTGCTATGGGCACTTACCCAGTATCTATTTCCTGAGCCCATGATTTACCTATACGGCATATGGCGCCCTGAGTATTTTGTAGCCTTTATGGCTATTGTGATTGTGTGCACTTCGCTATCTCTGTGTATTTGGAGCTACTTAAAAAATCGCTACCTATTTGGTGTGGTTGTGGTTTTGGCTTATTCGATCTCTTGTTTTTCATTTTTTATTCTGGGGAAGGAGTATCACAGTCCGGATTTTGCTGCAGTTCTTCCAAAAACGACTTCTGAAGGAGGTGTTGTTTACCTGCAAGGGGTCGAGATCCATCACAATCATTGTGTAAGGCAGGGCGGTACAGTGCAGTGCCGTATGACAGTGACTAATCGGAGAAGTCATCAAAAAGTAAGGCTTTCCTCCTGGCGCCTGATTATGAAAGATGGCGCTGTCTTCAAGGAGTATGAGGCATTTAGGGGGGGGCAGGAGGTGAGGGGGATGGTACATCTGGAGCTTCCCCGCGGTTCTGAGGCTGAGCTGGAAATCGTATTTTTTGAAGTCCCTGAGAACTATACTAAAATCTTGAATCTCGGTTTTAAGGCTGGGAGTAAAGAGTTTGGATTTAAAAACATAAATGTCAGATAGTTTTTTCTAAAGATAGAAAGGTAATGGAATCGGTAGGCTGTGAAGCCACAGAAATTTTCCTCTAGGTGTTGTTTGCAGTGTTATCAAGTGTGGATTTGAAACGATATATTCGTGAGTTCTGGTTGTTTGGCTTGAGGCAGGCTTATGCCTGTATTTTTGGTGGCTTCTTGCTGGGAATCATGATTGTCACCAACTATTGGTATCCACTGGAATCGATTCACCGGTATGACTTTATCTTTTTGGCTGCTATAGCCTTTCAGGTCTTTCTTCTAGCTACAAAACTGGAAACATTCAGGGAGTCAATAGTTATTGTCGTATTTCATGTCGTTGCGACCGTCATGGAGATCTTTAAGACCTCCGATGCTATTGGCTCATGGAGTTACCCGGAAGAGTACTTCTTTGGGATTGGTAATGTGCCACTGTTTACAGGGTTCATGTATAGCGCAGTGGGCAGTTACATTGCTCGAGTGTGGCGAATTTTTGAATTTGAATATTCTCACTATCCATCGAAATTACTGACAGTTGTTCTGGTTGTGTTTATCTATGTCAACTTCTTTACACATCACTATATCTGGGATTTCCGCTGGGCATTACTAGCGGGAACAGCGTTAATGTTTTATCGAACCAATATTTACTTTAAGGTCGTTGAAAAGCATCGCTCTATGCCGCTTCTTTTGGGGTGGTTGCTGGTAGCACTGTTTATTTGGTTTGCTGAAAACATTGCTACTTTTGCAAATATATGGATTTACCCTAATCAATCCCACGAATGGCAAATGGTATCCCTGGCGAAGCTCAGCTCATGGTACTTGTTAATGTTGCTAAGTTTTGTGTTGGTCTCATTGATAAGTAATATAAAGATCCGACCTGTGGCGGTAGCCAATCTGAGTGAGGAGGGTAGGTCGCCTGCTTAAGGCGACCTATCTGCAAATACGAAGAGGTCAGGACATCGTGGGATAATTGGTATAACCGTTTGCACCGCCTTGGTAGAAAGTGCTCGGGTCTGCTTCATTCAAGCTGGCCCCTGCTTTAAATCGCTCAAGTAGATCCGGGTTGGCCAGGAATGGAACACCAAAGGCCACTGCATCCACCTGTTGCTGACCAATGGCCTCATTGGCCTCATCTCGCCCGTAACCCATATTACCGATTAAGTTGCCCTTGTACTGGTCCCTGGCGGGGGTCAATACATCTCCAAGTTGCTCGCCTAGAAAGTCCGCTCGCATCAGGTGCCAGTAGGCCAGATTAAATTTATTGAGTTTGTTGGCGAGCCAGCGGGTATGTCCCACGGGATCGCTGTCTTTCATGCTATTAAATCCGTTTAGGGGGGATGTTCTTAATCCGACCTTGCCCGAGTCCCAAACCCCGATGACGGCATCCAGAACTTCGAAGAGTAGGCGTGCACGATTCTCCAATGTCCCACCGTATTCATCTGTTCTTAAGTTTGAGCCATCCCGCAGGAAAGTGTCCAAAAGGTAGCCGTTAGCACCGTGAACCTCAACTCCATCGAAGCCGGCGTCTCTTGCATTGACTGCCCCTTGCTTGAAAGCCGCAACAATTTCTGGGATCTCTTGGGTTTCAAGGGACCTTGGGGTGGTGTAAGGTTTTTTTCCATTCGGTGTGTGGACCACATCATCAATGGCTATTGGGCTTGCAGCTACTGCGGTTGTGTCATTGTTCAAATCAGGGTGACTAGCCGGTCCACCGTGCCACAGTTGTAAGAATATCTTGCCGCCTTTTGCGTGAACCGCGTCAGTGACCCTTCGCCAGCCTTCAACTTGCTCCTGGGAATAGATGCCGGGCTCATGGATAAAGGCTGAAGTACCTTCGGTAACCATTGTGGCTTCGGCAATAATCAGGCCGGCACCCGCCCTCTGTGCATAGTACTCAGCCATTAAAGGGGTAGGTACATGGTTTTCAGCTCTTGCGCGGGTCAGGGGGGCCATCACCGCACGGTTAGTTAGTTTTACATCACCTAATTGAATGCTTGAAAACAAGTCTTGTGTCGCAGTCATCTTGTTCACCTAAAATGTTGTCGCTAAATGCAGTTGTCTATCGATGGCGCACAGACTATTCTCTTGGGTGATTTGAAACAATAAGGCATTTGGAAATTGATTGTTCGCGATTTGGAAACTATAGACTTCCGAACTTTATCTATCTTTGTGACCACTTGCAGACTGATGAGTCTGACTAACTGCGCTGAAGAGCTGGGATTACCCAAATCTACAGTGAGTAAGGCCATATCGAAGTTGGAAGAACAGTTACAGGCCAAGCTGTTGGAGCGATCTACCAGGAAAATTGAGATTACTGATGCAGGTAAAGTCACTCTGCGTCGCGCTTCTCTACTGGTAGAGGAGTTCAAGTCCTTACGTGAAGATGTGCGGGAAATAGAGCAGCAGGTGCAGGGCCTTTTGCGTATTTCAGCACCTCCAGCCATGGGAAGTTATTTGGCCCAGTATATCCTTCCCCCATTTTTGCAGCAGTGGCCTAAAGCCCAGGTATCCCTGGAGCTCTCCAACGCTTTTGATGACCTTTTTATTCAGGGGATAGACCTGGCAATTCGTGTTGGGCAAATTGCAGATGACCGCTTGGTAGCAAAAGAGGTTGGGTATACGACCCAGGTATTGGTTGCAAGCCCACACTATTTAAGGGAGCACGGGATACCTGAATCACCAAAAGACCTTCGTCAGCACAATTGTATTACTGCTGGCGTGGCCCAGGAGTCTGCCATTTGGAGTTTGGTATCCGAAAGTTCAACAGAATCAGTCGAGGTGCGCAGTAATTTTCATTGTGATAACCCGGAAATGGCTAAAAGAGCTGCCGCAGGGGGAGTGGGTATCGCTCAAATTCCTGTCAATAGCATGATCTGTGAGTTGGAGAGACAGGAGTTGATTCGTATCTTTCCAGACTGGCATGCGATCTATATGCCTATCTATTTGGTCTATCGGACTGGAGTCAACAAGCCAAAGCGAGTCTCGGCTTTATTGGACTATTTATTGAGCATCAAGGAGCGTTTTGAGTTCGGCCCAGATCACCAGTTATGCCAATATAAGGAGTGTCCACTTGGAGCTGGGAAAAAATAGGGGTTGAACTGCGCTGCTTTAAAAGTTGCATCATCTCCGGCGCAGAAAGTCTTGTAGTTTCCTGAGTTGATTAAATGTAAATACTATTTAGGTGTTTGCTTTCGTTTGGTCTTCGAGACAGCACTTGGATTTTTACTGAGGAAAAATAAAGCATGATCTCTCACATCACACTTGGTGCTAATGATCTATACCGGGCAAGCCAGTTTTATTCGCAAGTTTTCGAGATTTTTTCCTGCTGAAGAGGTCTATCGCTCTGATTCAGTAATATTTTGGGAGTTTAAGGGCTCTCTGACAAAGCTGGCAATTACTGTGCCGTACGATAGGCAGGCCGCAAGCTTTGGTAGTGGCACTATGCTGGCCCTGGATGTTGGAAGTATGAAAAACATTGATAAAATTTACTCCCTAGCCCTTAAGCTCGGGGGAGTGTCAGAAGATAATCCGGGTTATAGAGATTCAGGCTCTTTTTCCGGTGCATATTTTAGGGGGTTGGATGGGAATAAAATTGCCATATTTACACGTAAGATTTCAGGGTAGATTGAAATGAGAAAGTTGGTGAGTTCTGGCTCATATCTTGAAGAACCCATAGGTTTTTCCAGGGCCTGCAGAATAGGAAATCAAATTGCCGTTTCTGGCACGGCACCTTTATTGGATGGAAAATCGGCCTATATTGGTGATGTTCGTGGTCAGACGAAGCTTTGTCTGGATATTGCCGTTACTGCGCTGAAGGAGGCTGGTGGAAACCTGCCTGACGTGATACGAACGCGTATAATGTTGGTTGATATTAGGTGCTGGGAGGAAGCCGCGAGAGCGCATGGAGAATTTTTCTCGGATATTCGACCTGCATGCACTTTTGTGGAGGTAAAAGGATTTATTGATCCCGACTGGCTGGTGGAGGTCGAGATGGATGCGATTGTCTTATAGATTTCTTGATCTGACTGACCGCACTACTTATTAGGTAATTTCAGTTTCCATGATGCCCTGATAGGGCTACTACTCTTAAATACTAAAAGCAATAACCCTTTCGTGTTTGTCAGCAATTCAATCAAGACAGTTTGGGTAGGTACTCCCGGCGATGTTCCCTGACCAAAGATTATTGTTAATGCTACAGTCTTCGGCTTCGAATAGATCAAAAAGGTCGAATATTCCATTGCCAGTTGTAGTGTTAAAAACTATGCTATTACCGATAACATCAATTCCGGCAACATAAATCCCGTAGGCACCATTGTTGCTGCTGGTATTTTGGCTAAGGCCATTGTTAGACGCTAAGCTCTGCA
Source organism: Microbulbifer maximicatervae (SeqCode) (assembly GCF_052467325.1). Taxonomy (NCBI): domain Bacteria; kingdom Pseudomonadati; phylum Pseudomonadota; class Gammaproteobacteria; order Cellvibrionales; family Microbulbiferaceae; genus Microbulbifer; species Microbulbifer maximicatervae (SeqCode). The sequence continues at coordinate 1,841,934 of NZ_CP174310.1, read as the reverse complement.
ATAAAATTCCAGATGATCCATTACCAGTTACTGTATTATTTGAAACAGTGCATGAGCTACCCCCAATGACAATGCCTGTACTGTCATTATTCAAAATAGTGTTGGATACAAAAATATTGTAGTTTCCGTATAGCTCGACTCCATCACTATCCGAGCCGGTTATGGTGTTTTCTATTATCGTGTTGGAAACTCCAAATATCTCCATGCCTTCATCACCGGAGGACTCAATAGAATTTTGAGAAATATAATTATAATTTCCATTGATGTCGATGCCATCGTCTGAATCACTCCCGTCTCCCACTGTATAGTTGCCAATTACAGCATTGCTATTACTGCTCACGACAATGGCGTCATCTAGTGGGAAAAATATGTTGATACCGTATACGGTATGAAATCCTCCATCTGAAAGAACAATCGCATCGTTACAGCCATTTATTGTTCCTGTGGACAGTTCACCGGATGAACCCGTAAGAGCTATGCCATTTGACTGATCCAGCCCCGAGCAGGTCAGTGTGAATCCTGCCATATAAAGACTGCCACCGGGCCCCTGAATGGTTAGGGCTGCACTGTTGGGGTCGTCGATTGAGCAGGTTAGATCCTCTGTAAGTGTGGCTGGTTCTGTAATAATGTCGCCACATTCTATGGCACTAATATTTGATGACAATGAGATCCCTAAAAGTATTAGGGTTGCGTATAGAGTTTTTGGGTAATTAATGGGGTGCAACATGTTTAACTCCTTTTAACAGATTTAGCAATTGTAGATAGTTTCAGTTGGATGCGCTTGCGAGGGTAAATTTAGGTGTCTGTATCTTTTAACGTGATGAATGGAAAATGTATTTTCTAGGTGTATGGTGGTTTTTAATTAGGCGCTTTTGGAGTGGTAGGGTTGTGTATATTTGAGGGGGCTGGTTTTAATTCGGGGATGCAGTATGACAATAAAAAGCGATTCTCCTTTTTAATAGAGAATCGCTTTCAAGTTCAAAGCGTGGTTGACAGGGAAGTTAACTATCTAGCACTTTTTGAATTCTTTGCCTTTTATTTCATCCAGGGCTTAATTCAATCCAAGCAGGATGGGTCAGACGTGGTAAATGTATTGTTTTGCCAGGTATTACTGTCAGTACAGTCAGGGTCAAGTGGATCAAATAAGTCGTAGGTTTGGCCCTGTGATACGTTACCAGAAATAGTATTGTTGGTGGGCTCATCATCCAAGATGAATATCCCATTAGTGCCATTGTTAACGACATTATTATTGGAGATACTATTACTGTCGCCTTGATCTAGATTGATTCCCCCTTCCTCATTATCAGAAACATTATTTAGCGAGATAGTACCGTTGTCGCTATCAATTTCAATGCCACTACTGCCATTGTAAGCGGTAATGTTATTCGTCACATGCGCAAAGATGCCATCAATCTCTATGCCGTCATTATCAGAGTAGTAAACTTCGTTAGATGTCACCGTGTTGTAATCTCCTCCAACCTCAATACCTTCGTCACCGGCAAACTCAATGATATTGCTGTTGACGAGATTGTTATTCCCCTGAATATCAATACCTTCATCGGAGTCTGTGCCATCGCCAACAATATGCATATTGCTAACTACGTTGGAGTCACTTTCGACATAAACAGCATCATCACCAAAGTCCGTGATAGTGACACCAGTGACATAATGGTTGCCGTTTCCTCCAAGAGTCACGGCATCTCCGCAACTGATTACACTCCCCCCGGTAAGTCGGGCACCACTCCCGAGTAAAATAATACCAGTGCCAAATTCATTGGTAGAGCAAGTCAGGCTGTAATCGCCCATTGTTAAGCTACCAGATGGCCCTTCTATTGCTATGGCGACAGAAAATTCATCAGCAATAGTGCATGTTAAATCACTGTCGAGAGTAGTAGGTGTAGTTATTACATCACCGCAGCTAACAGTCTGAGCCTGTGAGCCTGTGGTAATACCCATTGCCAACACTGCTATAGCTGCGCTTAGAGGTAAACCGGATTTCTTCTGCATGAGTCTGTCCTTAACTTTTAATCAGTTGAACGAGTGATTTAATAGAGTAAAAAAACCAGATTTCCGGGTTTGTTATTTGTGCTTGAAAAAGAGCACCTGCGTTTCGTTTAAATATTGCCCGATTTGTCTCGGTTAGATAAATATTGTTTTGAAGTTTCTATAGTATTTTTTAATGAGAATAATTATAAAAAATCGCATAAAATGCGTAAAAGTATTCCTGCGACTGCAAGTGTTATTGTAAAGTTCGCTGATGTATATGAAAAATTTTTTAATGCGGTATTTGGTTGTCGTTAAATAGCTTTTGCTAAGGGAAACTATTTTAAATAATTATGGGTTTCACATTGGAATGATATTTTTCGAAAGATAAAAGTTTCTGCTAATTATAAATAGAAATAGGATTTCTTAAGTTCATTTAAATCTGTCGGCCATGTTTGTGCTGGTTTTTAAATCGGGGTAGATCTAAATGCCAGCTACTGCATTGAGCAAAACCTGGTTTTCAATCTGAGCAATCATGTGCCCATGATGCTTATGTACTAATAGGTGCGAGATAACAATCTTTAAAAATACACAATGGAAAAGATGTGGCGCTTGTTACGATTCTCTGTTGAGGGGTTGTTTGGGCGAGACTTAAGGTGCATCTTGATGATAGGAAGAATTACCTATGACCCGGTAAAAGCTCTAGGTCGAAACTGTTATTGTGGCCGTATCAGGGTTGCAATCGAGAGGAAGCTGTATGGGGAGTTATTTCGCTCAGACTCTATAGTCAAATTTTTAGGAAGTTATCGCGTATTTCTTTCACTTTGCCGCAGTCATGGCTGAGAATGGCGGTAGTATTGGCGGGCATAGGCCAACTGGGGTTAAACTCCCGCTCTTAAAACTATTACAAAGCTCTATCTTAGAGGAGATACCAATGCGTCAAACAATGATCGCACTATCCGTGGCCGCAGCTCTTGCGGTAGTGGGCGGTTGTGGTGAAAAGGCACAAAAGGCTGAGGTGGTCAAAGATACCGTGAATGCGGAGAAGTCCATGGCTGTTAGTCCTGAGCACGCCAGCAATATGCTTTTGGCGGAGTGGACAGGCCCTTTTGGTGGTGTTCCTGCGTTTGACAAGATGAATCTTGAAGATCTCAAGCCCGCGATTGAAAAGGGAATAGAGATGAACCTGGCAGAGCTGGACGCCATTGCGGCAGACCCTGCTGAACCGACCTTTGCCAATACCTTTGTGCCGATGGAGCGCAGTGGAGCTGAGTTGGGCCGCGCATCTTCTTACTACGGAATTTGGGCTGGGAACATGTCTTCCCCTGAATTCCGCAATGTCCAACGCGAATTGGCACCTCTTTGGGCTGATTTTGAGTCCAAGATTTACCAAAACAAGGCTCTCTTTAAGCGTATCAAATCTATCTATGACCAGCGTGAGTCTATGGATTTGGACGCGGAGCAAAAACGTGTTGTTGAGCTGGTATATACCCAGTTCGCAACGAACGGCGCTACCCTGGAAGGGGAAAAGAAAGAGCGCTATGCAGAGATCAATAAGCGCCTGGCAGAGCTTTACACGAAGTTCTCCAATAACGTTCTCGCAGATGAGGAAGGCTACGATATCTTCCTGACCAAAGACCAGTTGGGCGGTCTCCCGGATTCCTTTGTTGCCGCAGCGGCTGCGCTGGCGGAAGAGAAGGGAGAAAAAGGTAAGTATGCTATTACCAATACTCGCTCTTCCATGGACCCCTTCCTGACTTACTCAGACAATCGCGAGCTACGTAAGCAGGTTTGGACCAACTACTACAGCCGGGGTGACAACGGTGATGAGCACGATAACAACGCTATCATCGCTGAAATCCTGAAGCTGCGCGATGAGCGCGTTGGCCTGCAAGGCTTCGACAATTACGCCCAGTGGCGCTTGCGTGACCGTATGGCCAAATCGCCAGAGCGTGCCATGGACTTAATGGAAGCGGTATGGCCAGCTGCAGTGGCTCGCGTAAAAGAAGAAGTGGCTGATATGCAGGCTGTGGCTGATGCCGAGAAAGCCAATATCACTATTGAGCCATGGGATTATCGCTACTACGCGGAAAAAGTTCGCAAGGCCAAATACGACCTGAACTCTGATGAAGTGAAGCAGTACCTGCAGCTCGATAACCTGCGTGAAGCTATGTTCTATGTAGCTGGCGAGCTATTCAACTTTGAGTTCACTCCAGTGAAGGAAGGCACGGTGCCGGTATTCCATGAAGACGTTAAGGTCTGGGAAGTTACCGACAAGACCAGTGGTGACCATATCGGCCTCTGGTACCTGGACCCATTTGCCCGTTCAGGTAAGCGCTCTGGGGCCTGGGCAACCATGTACCGCGACCACTCAACTTTTGATGGCAAGAAGAATGTTCTTTCTTCCAATAACTCCAACTTTATCAAGGGGGCTCCGGGTGAGCCTGTATTAGTAAGCTGGGATGACGCTGAGACCTTCTTCCATGAGTTTGGCCATGCGCTGCACTTCCTCGCCTCCAATGTAACCTACCCGACCCTGAACAGTGGTGTGCGTGACTACACCGAGTTCCAGTCCCAGTTGCTGGAGCGTTGGTTGTCTACCGATGCAGTTATCGATAACTATTTGGTGCACTATAAGACCGGTGAGCCAATTCCGGCAGACTTAGTGAAAAAGATCAAGAAAGCAGCCAAGTTCAACTCAGGATTTGCCACTACGGAGTACCTGGCATCTGCACTGGTGGATATGAAGTTCCACACCGCTGATCCTGAAGGTATTGATCCAGACAAATTTGAGCGTGAAACCCTGAAAAAGCTGGGTATGCCGGATGAACTGGTTATGCGTCACCGCTCCCCTCACTTTGGCCATATCTTCTCCGGTGAAGGCTACGCAGCTAGCTATTACGGCTACATGTGGGCTGACGTACTGACTTCGGATGCTTCTGAGGCATTCGCCGAGTCCAATGGCGGCTTCTACGATAAGGACGTAGCGGCGAGACTGGTGAAATACTTATTCGCCCCTCGCAACGCCCTGGACCCGGCAGATGCCTATCGCTCTTTCCGTGGTCGCGATGCCAATATCGAAGCGTTAATGCGCGATCGAGGCTTCCCGATCCCTGAAAAGAAAGCGAGCACGGTAGCTGTTAAGGACTAATTAGCAATAGTCCCCGTGACGAAAAAGCCGCATCATTCGATGCGGTTTTTTTTTGATTTAACTTTGTCTGTGAGTGTTTCAGCTGGTTTCTTATTTCACCCTCTGTGAAGTTTTTTTGCTTGTTTCGCCACAGTCGCTAATTAATTTAGCTGGAAACATAATTATTTTGAATATATTCCCGATGTTTAACTTTATTAATGGCTTTCAGATTTGAAGGATTTCTTTATAAGAGTTAGTGCGTAGCTGGTACTAAAATAAGCTTTGGGATACAGGCAGGATCTGATGACAAAGGTTAACTGTGGGCTGAAAATAAGCCATTGTTTAGCCAACCCGAAATCTCAACACTGTTTTCAATTTTTCCGGTACAACCTTCCTGGTATCAGAAAGAGAAATTTCCTTGTGTACCTTGGATAGGCGATTTAAGCCCTGATCTTTAGTAAAGGCTTCCATTTTCTCAAAGCTAATTGGCTCATCTTCAAATCTCCCTAAATGGAGCATTTGTACACACTTTTCCTCTGAAATAGTTTCAAAGTTAACTTGATTCAGCAGTGGATTTGTTTTTTTGTTTTTAACGTAGTTAAGTATTTCCTTGAATAAAGGTAGTTTGACAAAATCAGGTTGACGTATCATCAGCTTATAGACGAAATCCTCCTTCTTGATCTCCCCAGAATAACTCTCCTTAGCTTTATTATTGATATCCCAAACTCCCTCTAATGGGTAAACTGTGAAATCAAAGTATCCACTCGGCTTCTCATCCATTTTTTTTGGGAAGCATTTTGATGGCATAAGCCAAGGAATATAGGGCGCCGATACGGCTCGTAAACGCCTCTTCGGCGGGGCTTCCTTCCCCATGAATAGTGATGTAATTGAGTTTTGGGGCCTCAATAACTTCAGGTTGAGTTTTAGGGATGTAGAGAGATTTTTCTTCGCCATTCATGCTTTACTGACATAGTAGTTCCCTAGGTTTTGTTATATTATTTTACTGTTTTTATATACAGTATTTAAGGTGGATGATTAATTGTTGATATTTGGTTGGTCAAGTTAGATTAGTCGAAAGGATTTTTGCCACTTAGAGTCGATTAGCTTTTCGATGACTTTGAGCTTGGCGCGCTGAGTGATACTTGAGCGATGATTAAAAGGTGCGAGTCTGCCATTCTGGGTAGGGACTGAGTGTTGACAGTTTTATTGGCGCCTAGTTGTAATATCTAGTGAAAGTCGCAACATATCTTTGTGTTGAACCCCGTCTTCGACAATGGGCTGATCATAATTGTGTAAAAAATAATCTTTGTTGACAGATTCTACCCTGAATCCATGGCGCTGATAAAAAGTTAACTGATAGCCAAAAGTACCGGTTCCCAGCTCTACCCTGTGAATCCCTTTGGAGCTGAGCTCTGAAAGAGAGAACTTTAAAAGTTTTGAGCCAATCCCTTGCTGTCGCATTTCAGGGGACACTGAAATATTAAAAATCTCAGCGATTGCTGTGTCGATTTCTTTTACTACGCAAATACCTTCCACGGTACCTGCATCAATTGCTGCGAAGCACCATGACTCGGGTAAATAAGTGTCTATTTTCTTTTTAGAGGGGTCTGCTTCAAGCAAAAGATATAAGGGAGCATCACTTACGGGTATTTGGATGTATTTCATAGCGCGCTCGATACTGTTTCTACTAGTGACATTAGCCCTTGTGCGCTTTATTCATAAATTTATCTAGTATGCACAAAAAATAGTATAGAAATACTGTAATACAAGTCTATTCACGAAATAGTGAGGGTAGTTGGCGTTTATATGGGATACTGCCTTTCGGCAGTATCCATAGGCTTGAGATTCTGAGGAAATTGATGCTCAGTATCTGGCTATAGGGATTTACGGTAAACTTGTTCTCCCTCAATCCAGGTCTCTAGAACCTGTACTTTCCAGATCTCTTGAGGATCTATGGTAAAAATATCCTTGTCCAGCAAAATAAAATCGGCGAATTTTCCGGCTTCAAGGTTGCCGATGACTGTTTCCTGATGGCTGGCATAGGCTGCATCCAGTGTAAAAGCGCGCAGAGCTTGTTCCAGAGTCATGGTTTCTTCTACGCGCCATCCTTTACTGGGGTTACCCTGGCGATCGCGACGAGTAACGGCGGCGTGTAATCCAAAAAGGGGGTTCGCGGGTTCTACAGGGAAGTCGGAGCCTGCGGCTATAGGGGTGCCTTGTTCCAGTAGTGTCTGCCAGGCGTAGGCGCCGATCAGGCGTTCATTCCCCAGGCGGTCGCTGGCCATATTCTTATCGCTGGTAGCGTGAGTGGGTTGCATAGACGCAATCAGGTTGAGCCGGGCGAAGCGCGGAATATCTTCCACCTCAATAACCTGGGCGTGCTCCACTCGATGACGATGGCTAGCCTGGCTCTCTGCCTTGTTTAGGGTTTCCAAATGGTTCAGTACGATATGGTTAGCCCTGTCGCCGATCGCATGTACGTTAACCTGGAAGTTATTGTCGGTAGCTAGCTTGAGCAAAGTCAACATTTTGTCTTCCGGGTAGAGCAGCAGCCCCTTTTCCTGAGGGCGGTCGTGGTAGGGCTCCAGCAGGGCTGCGCCTCGGCTGCCAAGTGCGCCATCGGCGGAAAGTTTGATGCTGCGCAGATACAGGCGGTCTGATGGCTCGCCAATATGTCCCGCCCGCAGTAATTGAGCATAGTTGTGGCTCTCTACTGAAAGCATAGGGTAAATACGTAAAGGAATGGCCTTCCTTTCGGCTAATTCCTGATAGGCGTGGAGGGTCTGCTCATTGATGCCAGCATCATGGACACTGGTCAACCCCAGAGAGAGAGCGGTGGAAAAAGCTTTTTGTAAGCTACTTTTTTGTTGGGCCAAAGTGGGTGCGGGTATCGCCTTATGCATCAGGCTCATGGCGTTATCGATCAATATGCCTATCGGTTTGCCGTCCTTATCCCGCAAAATCTCGCCTCCCTCTGGCGATTGGGTATCCTTGTCAATCCCTGCTAGCTCTAAAGCTTTGCTATTAGCCCAGCCTGCGTGTCCATCGACCCTGCGTAACCAGATTGGCTGGTCTATTTGCAATTCATCGAGATGCCTGCGGGTTGGAAAAGATTTGTCGGGCCAGGTAACCTGATTCCAGCCGCGGCCCGCCAGCCACTCATTGGGTCCCAGGTTTTTTGAGTACTGTTTAATTGCTGACAATGACTCCGCGAGAGAGTGATCTCGTAAATCTAATTCTCCAGTGAGCTGCCCAAGGCCCAACATATGTCCATGGGCATCAATTAAGCCAGGTAATAGTGTCTTGCCTTGGGCATCTATTTTTTTTGCACTGGGGTACTTATTATATAGCTCAGCTATTTCGCCGGTTTCTAATACCTTACCTTGCTCGAAGGCTATAGCGTTAAACTGGATAAGATCGCTATCCGTAGTATGGTAGCCGGAAATGTTATGGATAAGTGTTGTAGCCGTAGAACTACTAGAGTTGACGGTAAGAAGTAGTGAAACCAGAATCTGGGCAATCCGCATAATGGGGTGTCCTGTTATTTTCCTACCTGCCATTCTATGGTGACTGAGCGACCAATGGGAAGAGGTGTTCAGGATGAATGTATTTGCAAGAATATCGAGCGAGAATAACTAGATTAAGCTGGGTAGAGGCAGGGAAGAAATAGTTGTGGTGGTTTGAGGTAGTTAAAAAATTGAATAACTTTGATTAGTTTGCCTTCCAAATTATTTCTATATGTATGTAATTTTATTTTCTTTTCATAATTAAGCTGGAGTTTCGTGTTTGTACTTGTCGGGTGTAAATATAAATTCCTGATCGAAACAAATATGAATTATTGGTTTTGAGGGAAAGTGACACAGCTTTCTCCAGGCAAATAGTATGAGCTAGCTGCTTAGGAAGCGCCGCCAGATACTAAAGTGGCGTTCCTCTCTCGTGTTAAGCATGCATTAATACTTGTGACAATATTTTTATATAGTAATGCTTTAGTGAGTACTTGGAGGTTTCCCACTTGCTTTTATGTTTGCCACTTGTCTTATTCCCAGGCCAAATCTTTTGGCTACGGTTGACCTGGACTCCCCTCCTTGCAGTGCATGTAAAATCTCACGATTACGCTCTTGGATGTCGATCTGCCTTGAAGTTGGTAAGGTAAGATAAGTACCACCATAGGCGACGCTAAGGATCTGTAGTGACTTGATTGGCAATATGTCAATAAGTTTGCTTCTTGTTGGGTATTTGGGGATATAGACATCTTGCCCCCCAAATGTGGAAATAAGAATGAACATATCTGCATAGCCAATCAGTTCGATAAGTTCTTGCATCAGATCTGGTAACTTCTTGTGATCAATCTCCGCATTGTGCAAGCGGTTATGGTTCTCTTGCTTCATACCGTCGTCCTTGTCAGATAAAGCTATTAACGAGGGTACGATTAACTATATCTTGTGGCGTAGAGTGAAACGTTTCCCTGTGTATTGAGATGCATACTTGTGAAGTTTGTAAATAAAAAGGAATTTTTCCCTATACACCTTTTGGCAGTATTAGTTTCTCGGGATTGTACCGAATGAGCACTGAAACTGGCCGTTTTTATCGGTGTTAAAGTCATTATTGATGTATTAATTTTTCTAAGAAGATGTGTTAGCAAGCCCCTTTTTCTAAAGGGGGAGGCGGGGATATGTATTTCTAAGGCCGCTGGATTTTAAATTTCAAAAAAGAGGTTTGCAAGTTAATAGTTTTCCGGGTAACTCTTGGTAAGGTTGGTGATTTGTCCAGTTGCGCTGAATTAATACATGGTAATATTGGTGATTGCATTGTTAGGTAAAGGCTCTCGCCATTGTAGTGCTACTGAATGCTTACCTCATGGTCCTAGGGGTAATTAGCTGCAGCAACAGATTTTGTTGCGCTGTAGAGCTAGAGTCATTAGGTTATATTCTACGGAATTTAAGATGGGTGCATAATTAATGATAAACTGGAGTGTGAGATTGGCACCTTTTTAAGCGGGGGAATACATGGTAATGCCTGATATTTTATTTAAACTCCTTTAGTCATAAAGTTGCCAGCCTAAGCTGATCTTGTATCCAAAGTGTTCTTAAGTTGGAAAATCCATAGTGATTAACAATAAGATCAGAGCGGAAGTATTTATTCTCAAAGCTATCTATATAGTTTAAACGCCGATAAACTTTGCACTGGAAGATAAAAAGGTGAGGCGTAAGAGTATGGATTAGCGTATTTTTTCAAGTTGATAGCACTTTTTAGTTCTGTAGTAATTGTAGGGTTTTATATCTCCACTTTAAAGATGGTTCTATTTTTTGTGTTTAACTTTTATTCTTGTGTTGCTGGTGTCCTCCTTGTCGTATTTTCTGTGAAAGATTGTCGTGATTCCTTTGAGAGGGGGTAGTCGGAAGTTTTCTTACGGGCTTGGTTGTAGTGTGTTTGTATTTCTTAATGTGAAATATATATTGGCTAATTAGTTTCCCGTGTGAATTTCTACTTTCATGAGATGCTCGATAGCTTAGATTATTTGTATCGATTTGATAGTGGAAAATTCCTTGTGGTTTAGTGATCTATTTGTATTTTGGTGGGTTGATTTCGTCAGGAGCGAGAAGCAATTCTGCAAGAACCCATATTGCCCCAATTCCCGGAAGTGCGACTAGCAGCATGCGGCGTGGGAGTCCTGAGCGCTGAAGGCGTTTACTGCATACTGTAAACGTGGCCCAGGCTATAGATGTTTGAAGCGGAATAAAGATAGCTGCGAACACTATTTCAGCAGCCCTCCAACTGTAATTGCTATAGTTAAAACCACCGAACTCCAAAACGAGACCTAAGGTCAATTGTATATAGACTACTGGGAGTATAAAAAATAGCCAAAACTGCTTCCGGGTTACGTTCCCCTCAAAACTGAAGTAAAACTGTAAAAAACTTGGCCTTTTCATAGGGCTTCTTTCCATTTGGGGTTGTGAGCGTCAGTGTGTGACTAATAGCGATTGTTCGGCGTTTTGAGGTGATTTTTTGCTTGTATTTATACTTCTAAGTCGGGTTCTGTATTTCTTTTCTTGAGTGAATATCTTGCGAACATATAGACGGGTTTCTGCACCACGGCAATAGCCATATCGAACTATTGGATTATTGTAGAAGTCCGCTTTTTGGAGTAATACGATATAGTCTTCAACACCTTTACTTCTATTGGTTGAGAACCATTGGTTAGGGTTTTCTCCTGCTTGTTTAGCTAGTCGCTGGGCATCTAGCACGTGTCCAGCGCCTGCATTATAAGATGCAAATGTAAAAGCCATTGCGTCTTGTACAGGTAAATGTCTCCATCGCTCGTACTGTTTTACGGTGTATTTAACTCCACCCTTAATATTTTGTGCTGGGTTAAAACTATCAATTACCCCCATCTCTTTAGCTGTTTCAGGCATTAATTGCATTAGTCCCTGTGCTCCAGCGCGAGATACTGCATCTGATTTGAAGTTTGATTCTGCTGAGCTTTGAGCGGCAAGCCACACCCAATCAAATGGTTCAGTTTCGAAACGTTTAAATAGATTGTCCCATGGGCTTAAGGAACCTTTGGGAGGCACATATAAATCTCGTCCGCTTTCTTTTCGAAATCTTAATCGGGTGAGGTGAGATTTAATTATGGACTGAGCTTCATCGCCTTCTAGCCAATTGTTTAAGGAGTTAAGTAGTGAGCTATCGCTATTCTTATCTAATGCAAACGCAATACGCCGATTTACTCCAAATACAAATGATGTATCCAAATTTTGATTGTATCCATTACTTCCATTGACGATATGTTCATCGGCGATTGTAAAATCTATCTCTCCTGTGCTTACAGCGTCTATTAATTCAAGTACTGATATCTTTGAGGATGCGGGAGTTATGGTTATTGCTAAACTATTGTCAGGATTAGTAGGGAATCGTAAAGGAATATTTTTTGACTTTGCAAATGTCGTAATTTCCTCCAGGTAAGCGCTGTCGGTATGTATGGTTAATACTTTTCCTCTGAGTTCTTCAAAGTTAATTAGTGCAGGTTTTGTTCTTTGTACAATTACTTCCCGTGTTTCAAAAAGTGTGCTACTAAATACCAGGTTTTTTTCTCTACTGCTAGTATGAGTCAGATCTGATGCTGCTATATCTACCTTTCCATTCCTAACCATAGTCAGGACTTCATTTATTGAGGCCGCCTTTTGAAAATCTATTTTCAGGCCTAAAACGTTTGCGTAAGCTTGTAATAGGTCACACTCTAATCCAGCAGGTTGGTCTTGGTGAAGGTAACACCCCACGCCATTCATGCGCGTAGCTACGGTCAGAATGCCTGACTCTTGGATGACATCCAAACGTTTTTTAGATGGAATACTGATAGATATAGAAACGCTAATCAAGATTAACATAGTAGGTAATAACATCCACAATCTATTTGTATGGATCATGGTTTATTCCTCAGTTATTGATGACTGAGAATATTTGTCAATATCACTCTTTATATAAATCGGGAACTATTTCCTAATTAACTGAATCTTCGATGACGAATAGTCTGTGATTGCTGCAAACATACAAGTCTTTAAAAAGGAAATGACATGGCTGATGAAAGTGATAATAAGTTGGAAGGGATTGATCCGGCGCCTTACCGTGATCGGCTAGATCCAAAAGTTTCTGATCAAACTACTGGAAGTACTGCGCAAAGCTTAAATCTTGATGGCTTACGTGATTTATCTGCACTATCTAAGTTGCAAGTTCGTGAGTTTACTCATACGAGTTCTACTCAAATGCAAGCCACATCTAATGCTATGACACAAATGGCTGCGGCGGGTGCTACGGCAGTAAATTCTGTATTAGGCGGTAGCGTTAAAAGTAAAGAGCGTAAGTCTTCTTCCCTGTCAACTGATTACTAACAGGGAAAAGCTTCCTGATTATCAGTAAATACTGATTCAAATACAGTGCTAGAGCCCAATAACTGGGCTTGTAATTAACTTTGATAGGAAAAAAATTATGTCTGATGAAACTAAAACAGAGGATGGCATTCAGCCTTCACCTTACCGTGATCGTGTAGATCCAAAAGTATCTGACCAGACGACTAGTTCTTCGTCACAAAGTCTGAACTTGGATGGCTTACGTGATTTATCTGCCCTTTCCAAGCTACAGGTTCGAGAGTTTACCCATACGGGTGCTACTCAGATGCAAGCCACCTCCAATGCAATGACACAAATGGCGGCGGCTGGTGCAAAAGCAGTTAACTATATTATGGATGGTGGTAAATAAGGCTGGCAAGCCTTAAAGGGGGGGCAGTGAATCCATCACTGTCCCTTTTATGCAAGGAGCATGCTATGAGCGATACATTTCGAGACCGGCTGTCAGGGAAAGTAGTGGACCAGATGGCGACCTCTGCGGCGTTGAGTCTTCATCTGGATAGTTTGAGAGATTTGTCGGCGTTGTCAAAATTGCAAGTTCGAGAGTTTACTCATACTGGTGCGACACAAATGCAGGCTACAGCAAATTCTATATTGCAGATGTCTGCGGTAAGTGTACGTACAGTAAATCAACTTATTTAATTGATTATGAGGGTTAATCTATGGCGAAGTCGGAAGATACATTAACTATTCGTGAGCTTTCCGGAGAAAAGGGAAGGCTTATTGATGTCATGTCAAGTGCTTACCTCCAGCGTTCTATCAATAGTGCGGTAGAGACTACTTTACAAGATCAAGTGAATGCACGAAATCAGCGAATGCTATTGATGACAAAGCAACTGAATAAAATTGTCGATCTTTAAGATCAATGGATGATGAAGGGGGGGCTGCAAAAGAAGGGAAGAAAATGTCTTCCTCTTTTTTGGTTCAATCAGCGGCTGATCATTTACGGGATACCGCTCTGCAAACCTCCACTATTGCCGGTAAAGCTTTTCAAAAATGGTTGATGCAGCCACTAAACTTGTTCTTTCTGCTGATTATTATTGTTGCTCATATTCAATTGATTGTGGCAGTAGTTCAGAGTTTTTTGATGTTGTTGTTATCAAAGCTTATGGGATAGAGGATTCTATGTATGTCTGATAATGAGCCTGATTTTAACAGTTACTTGCCGGAAGATTTTGAGGAGCAACTTGATAGGCTCATTACGAGCCAGGGCACAGATACCGATCTGGGGCAAGAGTTGCAGCAGTCAATTATGGATATATGCCGTGAAGTTAATGATGCCTTGACTAAATCGTTCTCGGATATATCAAAAACAGGTTTTGAATTGGAAGTCAAAGACAAGCAGCAAGGAGATAGCAATGAGTGAGAAAGTTGAAGATGCCACCCAGCCGGATGTCAGTAATATTTCAAAGCAGATTGTAAGGAATACTGTAGAACTACAGGGGATTCATTTTCTTCAGGGGAAATTTGACTCATTGCGAGATGAACGGCTGAGTAATATGATGCTGAAAAATAATATTATGATGAAATGGTTGCAGAATCCATCAGATACTCATTATAAGGAAATAATTACTAGTATCGGGATCAATTCTTTAAGGGATGATGTGAAGGATTCATACAGGTATGCATTAGATATGGTGAGTCAAAAGAAATGAAGTTTTACCAATTGTCCTCAAATATGATTTTTGCCTAATCCTTCAATTATCTTTTATATTCGCAGGTTGAGGTTAAGGGAGTAAAACGTGCATAGAGAACTTGCCTCAAGGGGCGAATTTTTAATTTCGTCCCAAGTGACTATGGATATTTAAATTTAGATTATTGTTTTACTGGGTCTATACGTATTAAATGGCCCTTGGGTCCATCCGTGAGTATATAAAGACCGCCATCATGGTCTATTTCGACATCGCGTACACGGTCCCCAATAGGTATCCTTAGCTCGTCAATAGCGACATCATCTTTTATCTGAATGACCCGTAAATCTTCACTAACTAATCCGGCGGAAATCAGTCTTCCTCTCCATTCGGGGAAGGTATTGCCGGTATAGAATGCCAGTCCTCCAGGGGCGTGGGTATCGAGCCAGGCCAGTGCGGGCGAGGTAAATTCTGCATCCTCGATTTTGAAGGCTATATTGGAGCCATCCCGGTAGTCCCGACCAAAAGTGACCCTTGGCCAGCCATAGTTACTACCAGCTTTGAGGCGGTTCAATTCATCGCCTCCAGCGGGGCCGTGTTCGGAGGACCAGATCTCCCCACTTTGTTGATCGATCACCAATCCTTGAGGGTTGCGGTGGCCAAAGCTCCAGATTTGCGGCAGGGCATCTGCTTGGTTTTTGAAAGGGTTGTCGTCGGGAATGGAACCGTCCCCATTTATACGAATAATAGAGCCGAAGTGGGTTTGTAGGTTTTGGGCCTGTTCCCTGGCAAAAATATCGAGGAATTCTTGCGGGGGATTACCGCCATCGCCAACGGTAGCCAGTAACGTTTTATCAGGTAGGAAGGCGAGCCGGGAACCGAAGTGTGCGCCGTTATTTTTACCCTGCGCGGACTTGAATATCTCTTCAAAATTTTCCAACTTGCCGTTATTCCACTTAGCCCGACCAATGGCAAGTCGGTTGTTGTCCATATTGCCAATGGCATAACTGAAGTAGAGCATCTGGTCTTGAGGGAAGGTGGGGCTCACAGCGATATCTAGTAGGCCTCCTTGGCCAAGAAACAAGATTTCTGCTGGAAACTTGATAGGGTCCGCCAATAATTTTCCATCTTTTACAATTCTGAGTTGTCCGCTGCGCTGGGTGATAAGAAAACTTCCATCGGGCAGGCTGGTTATACCCCAAGGGTATTCAAGTGGGCCGGCGATTGAAGTAAGGGTAACCTCTTCGGCGAGCGGGATAGTGCCCCGGGAAATCAAAGGATTACCCTGGCTATTGGCAGCAGTGCTAAAAAAGATGCAGATTGTGACAACTACACTAAGGAGGTATTTCACCACATGGCCTCTATCGATTTGTCTCGGGATTGGGCATAGATAGAGTAGTCACTGGGGAATGTCCAGGCAGTGCGCCAGGGTAATTGTCAGGGCGTTAAATCACTCTGTAGGGAGGTGAATAGATGTCCCGCTGGTTGATTATCGCAGGAATAATTTTAGTGCTGGTTGGGGTGCTATTGCACTTTTCCCCAGGGTTATTCAGCTGGTTTGGGCGCTTGCCGGGAGATATTCGCGTGGAGTCGGGGCGCACCCGTTTTTACTTTCCAATTGTGTCGATGATTATCGTTAGTTTGGTATTGAGTTTACTGGTGAATTTATTTCGACGTTAATAAAAAACCGCCAGGGCAACTATCTCCTGGCGGTGAGAGGGAGTTTATGGAGTGTAGCGGAAGCGCATCAGCTTGTAGGGTGGCTTGGCATTACCAAGGCCAGAACTGAAAGCAGGATGCTGGTGAAGCTGATCCTGGGTGATATATACCCAGCCATTGCTAATAGCGAGGCTGTCAGGCCAAGAGAGTTGTTTGTCCTGTAACAGGGTTTGGTAATTGCCCTGGGTGGTCAGTCCAATGGCGTTATTCTGCAGGTCGGTAACCAGAACGCCACCTTCCGGTGCCATTGCAATGCCATCACTGGGGTTTTTGGGGCCAAATTCTTCAATTTGTGCGGTTAATTTGCTCTCGGAAATATCGGCGTCCGCCAACTGTGCCGCAGGAAGGCGGAAGATTTTGTCGCCGCTGAGGCTGCCAAAGTAGAGCCATTCAGCCTTGTCGTCCAGGGCAATGGGGTTGAGACCAAAGTGCAGGCTTTTATTCGTATCACCTTCAGTTTTAGCCGCTAGCAAAACTCCGCCGATGATGAGATCCTGCTTTGGCGGCATAAATTCATTAGCGCTTTCCAGTACGCGCCGAGAGCGTCCGGTTTTCAGGTTGACGACAATAATTGCCGGTTTGGTCGCGCCGTTAAAATTACCGAAGGACATATCGGCGATGTAGACTTTTTGGCGCTTTTCATCTAGGGCAAAATCCTGCGGAAATGAATTTTCCACTAATGCGGACTTGGAGATTTCAATCTGTTGGTGCAGTTTATTATTGACGCTGTCCCAAGCGACAAGTTGGACGGGTGTATTTTCACCGCCCATATCCAAGATCCAGACGATGCCTTTGCTGTCAGAGTGAATGCCAATTACTGATCCAAAACCCACTTCACCTTGTTCAGGCCCATCCGCCCAATCTCGATTGGGAAAGGGTTGCTTGGAGCCGTTGGCCATTACCTCGAGTACTTTTAGTTTTGGCGCATCTAGTGGGTGCATGCTGACCAGTACCCGGCCATTGGGGGTGACAGTGACACCGGCAGCGCGGGATTCGCTGAATTCAGTGACTGTTTGCAGTGACTTCGCTTCAGCTGCGTGAGTGACGCTGGTGGCTAAGCTGCCAACACCTGCAAGAGCCAGTGCGGCAAATAGTATTTTCGGGGACTTCATTGCGACTTCCTTAAATTTTACGGTGTCTTAGTTTTTGGCTTGTTTGCGCAGCGCATCTTCCAAGGCGCTGAGCTTTTTGTTGCCGATATAAAGCTGAGACAGCGCAGCCAGGGCGGCGCTGCCAATTTTCTGTTTGGCATCTTTGCGCACGATGAGCGTTGCTTCATCTTGAGTGCCGAGAAGCCCTTTGGGCTCTTTTAGTGCGCGGATGGTGTAGCGGTTGTGGAGAAATTGTGGGTGCCACAAGGGGATTACTACCCAGCGCTCCTGCGCTACGGCGTCTTCAAAACGGTTGAAGCAGTCCGCTTCTGTTCCCGGTCGGAATTCGTAACCTGCCGTATCGAGGCCATAGGCCTGGATCATTTCAGCGGAAAAGCGGCTAATACCGGCACCGGGATTGATTCCCTGGATCAGGCGATCCATACGGGTGAGGGCGGGTTCGCTGAGGAGGTCATCAACGCTGGCAATTGTATTTTCGGGCACATAATCCGGCACGCCCCAGATACAGTAGGGCTCATACAGCACGGTCACTTTTTCTACCTGGTCCAGCAGGGGATTCAGGTAGACTTCGTGGCTGGAGGGCAGCCAGGCCGAAGTTAAAAGGTCGATTTCCCCGTTTTTTAGCAGCTCGAAGGCCGCCTCATGGGGGGCGGACTTGAAGCTGGTTTGGTGCCCGTGAGCCTCAAGAACCTTGGCGACTTCCCGGGCGCTGGCCTCGTGAAAAGAGAGCGCAATGTGTCCGATGCGAATACTGTTATCCATAGCGAAACTCCCTAGTGTAAGTTTGTGACTGTGCAGTAGTGACTGCGATAGGGGTATTGTGGTTGCTTTGATTTACCGGATAAACTGCTTTTAATAGAAATCAATATTCGGTATTTCCGATCAATGCTAATAGATAATCTCAAACTGTTCCTGCAAATTGTTGATAAAGGTAGCCTGGTCGCCGCAGCGCGGGACTCGGGCCTGTCTTCCAGCAGGGTTTCCGAGCGCCTTGCGGCACTGGAGTCACACTTTGGTGTGGTGCTACTGAATCGAACAACCCGGGCAATTAGCCTGACAGAGGAAGGTCGCACCCTGATTGAGGGTGCTAAACAGATTCTGGGTGAAGTGGATGACCTTGAAAGCCGTATCCGATCAGGGGCACAGACCCTGTCCGGTAGCATTCGCGTAAGTGCCCCCTGCGACTTGGGGCGGGCGATTGTGGCCCCGGAAATTGACCGCTTCTTACTGGATCACCCGGCTATTTCTATTGAATTGCTGTTGTCGGATGGTTATGTGGACATCGTCGGTCAGGGTATTGATATTGCCTTGCGTTTCGGCACAATCACCGACAGTTCACTTCGGGTCAGGACCCTGAGCCAAAAACAGCGCATCCTCTGCGCTTCTCCCAGATATTTACAAGAGCGCGGCACTCCACAAAAGCCTGACGACCTGAAGGGTCACAACTGTCTGGTAATGCGTTTCGGTGAAAACCTGGATAACCACTGGCGCTTTCTCGACGGCCGCGATGGATCGGGGAGTGAGCAAACTGTGGTGGTGCGTGGTGACCGGGTGACCAATGACGGGGAACTGGCTCGCCAGTGGTGCCTGAAGGGAAGTGGCATTATTTTAAAATCAGAACTGGATGTAGGGCCGGATATCCAAGCGGGCAGGCTGGTTCGCCTGTTAGAAGAGTACACTCCACCGCCGGTACCGCTTCAAATGTTGTTCCCACCAAGCCGGGCCCAGCCGCGCCGGGTGACGGTGTTTGCAGACCGATTGGCCATTAAGTTTGGGCTTACTGCGGCAAGTGCTTAGCAGGCTTATGTCTGTCAATTTTTACTTTGAATATTCCATTTAATTGCTTTGGGGCTGTGGCATTTTTTTATTCTTCTATAATTAGGTTTATGACTTTCTAGTTCAATTTATCTCAGTGCCGATATTAAGTATTTAGTGGCGGAGGCAGTTAATGATACTAGACATCATCTATGCAGTAATTATTCTGTACTTATTACTTTGCCTGGTTCTCTATTTTAAAGACAAGTCCTACTTCTATAAGAATTCGGTCATTATCCAAGCTCCGCCAGAGGCCCTGTTTGATTTTGTGGTAGACCTGCGTAGCTGGGAAAGCAAATATCCCAATACTTTGTTTGCTGAATACAATTTAGGGGGAGATAAAACCACGGTGGGTAGTGTTGCGATCGAAAAGTACTGGGGTATCACCGGCTACCACGTAATGAAACATCAATTAATGAATTATGAGCGACCCAACAAAATTGCCTGGGAGGGAAAGATAATTTACGGCGGAGCACTAGTTCTTCTGTTTTTACCGATCACCAAATATATAACCGGTCATTTTAGTTACTCCATAACTGAAATGAAGGGGGGATCAAGCCACTGGGAGAGGCAGTGTTATTTTAAAATGCACTCGGCTAATCCATTATATCGGTTGGTTTACCTGATCTACATGCCACTATTCAGACTTGAGCTGTTGAAGGCGTTACGGCTGTATCAGGCGGAAGTGAAAGAGATGATGGAGAAAATCTACACGGATCAGTTTTAGTTTTGTGGGGCAATAAAAACAAAAAAAGGCCGCATGGGAGTACGGCCATCAAGGGACTTATTTGCGAGGTAGGAGAGTGTAAAACTCGTTAATTAAAAATCGTATCGGATTGACGCAGAGAAAGTACGTCCCGGCGCAGCATTGACAGAAAGATCACTGCCTTCATCCCAGCCTGCAACATTCAGGTAGGGAACGTAGTATTTATCCATCAGGTTGTTAACCGCCAAGTTCACAGACATGGAGTCCATTACCTGATAACCCAGGGTCCAGTCTACAGTGCCATAACCGGCAGTTTCAGTAGCGCCGTCGTTCACTTTTTCCATACGGTCTGCCCAGCGTACCAGTACCTGGCTGGAGAGTTTGGCTCCGCTGTAGCTGGCACCGACCACGCCAGACAGTGGGCTGATGCTGGTTAGGTATTCACCGGTGGTGTCGTTTTCACCGCGCTGGTAGCTGGCATTAGCAAACAGTTCGATCGAAGGAGACAGGTACCAGCTGGCGCTCGCCTCTATACCTTTGATGGTGACAGATTCGATGTTCTGGTACTGGTACTGCTCAAATACATGAGAGAAACTACCGTCGTCATCGAATACGGTTTCGCTATTAACGAGTGTGGTTTCCAGGAAATCATCGTATTCGGTATAAAACGCTGCAGTACTGAAAGCTACCGGGCCCAGGTGCCCGCGCAGGCCGAGCTCGAAGGTGTCACTGGTTTCCGGTGACAGATCGTCGGCGGGAAGTACCTCATAGATGTAACTGGAGGTCGGCTGCAGGTAGTGCTCAATGTAAGCTAAATCGTAGGCCGGTACTTTAAAGCCCTGTCCATATTGGGCAAAGGCAGATAACTTTGGATTGATTCGATACAGAGTGCCCAGGTTGAAGGAAACATTGCTTTCTTCAATGGTGGCAAATGGAGTGCCGTCAGTCTTCAATGCGCCGTTCGGGTCCATTTCGTACCAGTCGTAGCGCAGGCCCGGGGTAACGGTCAGCTGGCCATTGGCGAATGACATTTCGTCATTGATAAACAGGCCGGCGCGCGCCACTTCGTTTTCTGGGAATTTCTCGGTGGTGGAGTCCAGGGTGGAGCTACCCGCAACTTCACGGTATTGGTGAACGGTACGCTCGCTCTCGGTTTGCTCCAGGTCCAGACCGTAACCCAGGGTATGGGTTTCATTCAGGGTTTTGCTGGCGTTGGACAGCAGGCCGATAGTGTCCTGGCGGTAGAGGCCGGTTTCCCACATATCGCGGATTTCGATCACGCCGAACATGGGGGCGTTGATGTCCAGTTGCCCGTACTGCTCGTCTTCCTGTTCAGACTTGTTGTTGTACAAGCTGATATTTACCTGATCGTAAATCGCAGTTGGAGTCTCGCTGTGGTAGCGGAGCTGGTATGCAGTGGTCTCTTTGTCGGAAACAGATTGTTCAGCGACGATGTTGTAGCCGTAGTCGGCGAGTCCGCGGAAGTAATACAGCAGGCCATCGGCACTGTCACCGACAGTTTCCTGGTTCCAGTGGTCGATGCTGAAGCTGATAAAGTCTTCGCCACCCAGGTTGTATTTACCCTTGTACAGGATGCTCTTCGATTCAATCTCGAAGGGGTCCTGGGTTTCGTCGTAGTTCTGTTGTTCTTCACCATCGCGGAAGGTGGTGTGCAGCAGTTGCTCAAAATTGCCGGTGCGCAGGGCAAGGGTAGGGGAAACATTTTTCTGGCTGGTGATGCCGTTGTAGCCGGTCTTGATAGAGCCGCCAAACTGCTCGCCATCTTCCAGGTAGTCGGAAGCATCTTTGGTGGTGAATACTACGATACCGGCAAGGGCGTCTGAACCGTACAGGGAGGAGGCTGCGCCTTTGGCAACTTCAACCTGCTTTAGGGTGTCCACTTCAATAAAGCCGCGACCAATAATGTCGTTTTGGCCATTGGCGCCATAACCCTCGTTCACCCGCATACCGTCTTTGATAATCAGTACACGGTCACCGCCCATGCCGCGCACCAGAATATTCTGCGCGCCGCCAGCCTCACCGGTTACTTCAACACCGGGCTCGTATTGGAACAGTTGGTTCATGTCATTGAGCTGAAGTTGCTCAATTTCTTCATTGGTCACCACGGAAACGCTGCCCGCAACGTCTTTCAGGGGTTTTTCTGCGCGCCCGCTGACGACGATCAGCTCGAGTTCATTGCTGGACGGAGAGGTCGGGGTCTCTGCGTACAGATTTGAGGCGGAGGCTAAGCCCAAAATGGCTGCTGCTAGTGGGCGACGTTTCATGGTGAATTCCTTGATGTCGTTGATTCGGTCTGCTCGTTAAGGGTCTTAGTGCTGCCCTTTCGCTTGGTCTTGTCGACCAGTTCGGAGCGAGATTATATGGATACTTATTAAAATGTAAAGCTAAATGCGAATCACTATCAATAAGATTAAATTTGACCTTGTGAGTTTCTTTGGGTAGTTTCCGCCCAAATTCGTGAACAGCATCAATTTCCGGGCTTGGGAGGCTTGCGGTGAATATTCAATCAGTTGAGACCTTAATGGCGGATGTGGCCGACTTGTTTATGGCCCCAGTATTACTGGCAATCCTGGTCCTTTTTATCTATTCGCTATATGCCGCAGGGCGCTTTATTTCACTGTGGATGCTTCGCCGCAAAAATGCCGGAGCCTATCGGTTGGCATTGAAGCAAGGTCGGGTTGAGCGCCTGCCGGGCTACCAAGTACACAACTATTACGTGAATAACCCTTTGGCATGTGACGACGAATTGGAAGTTTTTGCGTTGAGAAAACTGGAACTGTTGCGCATGGCTACCCGGATTGCGCCTATGTTGGGTTTGATTGCCACCATGATTCCCATGGGGCCGGCACTTCGCGCTCTGGCCGATGGCAATATTCAGGGAATCAGTGAAAACCTGATTATTGCTTTCGCCGCTGTGATCTGGGGCTTGGTAATTTCCACGATTACCTTTTGGCCTGCCTCAGTGAAAAAACGCTGGTTTGCCTCTGAGCTGATCAATATCCGCAAGCTGAAGGAGGCCGACTGATGCGCTTCCTAGACGAAGATGAAGAACTGAATCCTATTCTGAGCGCAGTGAACCTGATCGATGTGTTTCTGGTCATTATCGCCGCGCTGCTGATTGCCATTGCGCAAAACCCCTTGAACGTTTTTTCCAATGAAAAGGTCACGGTGATTAAAAATGCCGGCGAACCCAATATGGAAGTGATCGTCAAGGACGGTAAGGAAATCAAACAATACAAATCCACCGGGGAAATTGGCTCAGGGGAGGGCACCCGTGCGGGAGTGGCTTACCAGATGGCCGATGGCAGCCTGGTTTATGTACCGGAAGGGGAAGGTAAAGAATCTCCCGTCGGTGAAAAAGCTTCGGGGGGGAATTAGTGGTGCGTAATAAACTATGGGCACGTTTTGTGTGCCTGTTGATGAGCTTGGCTTTTGCAACCTTTGCCCAGGCTAACAATAAACCCAAAGTACTCTTGATGATGTCGAGCCACACGGCCAAGGCAAAAGGTACATTGCTGGCTGATCTCTCTGCAGACCAACCCTTTGAGCTGGAGATCTTTAACAGCAAAGGTAAGAGCGATGAGGAAATTGACCTGGCCTGGTCTTCCGCTGAACTGATAATGCTGGATGGCATCAATCCGGCGCTTTCTGCTTTTATGTTTGGCAAGTTCCAGCCAATGCTGGCCAAGCATCCGCAAGTTCCGGTGATTTCCCTGGGGGATGCAGATAATAAGTCCATGAACCAGGGGTTGGCAGAGTCCGAGCATCGGGCGCTTGCCGCTTATTTTAATAATGCGGGCCGCAAAAACTACCGGCATATGATGCAGTTTTTGTCGGCAGAGGTATTTGACCTTTCCAGTGGCTCAGTACCGGAACCGATAATTGTACCCAAGGTGGGTTTTTATCATCCCCGCCTGGAGCAGCTAGTTACCGATAAAGAGGATTTTTTCTTTGACTGGTTAAAGCCCGCTGATAAGCAGCCAGTGATTGCCGTGGCTATCCATCGCTCCGTGGTGGATTACGAGCAGCAGCAGGTTGTCGACACCCTGTTGAATGGTCTTGAAGCTAAAGGTGCCAAGGCTTTCGCCTTCTTCTTTGAAGGCGAAGACTTGCCGCTTTCCTATCCAGACTTATTGCAAACCGAAGGCGGCAATACCCGTGTCGACTTGATGATTAATTACCGCTCCCTGCACTATGTCAGCAAACGCCGCGCTGAATTTGAGCAACTGGGAGTTCCGGTTATTCATGCACTCAATTACACCGAGGGCAGCGAAGAAGAATATTTTGCTGATAACAGCGGTGTATCTCCATCCCTGACACCATTCTTCCTGGTAATGCCTGAAGATACTGGCAGTATCGATCCGGTGATTATCGCTGCTAATAAAGACGGCAATAAAGTAGTGATGGATGTACAGATGCAGGCCTTGATAGAGCGCGCCTGGAATCACGCCTCCCTCGCTTATCAAAGCAACACCAATAAAAAGGTGGCAACGTTTATTTGGAACTACCCGCCTGGGGAAAAAAATATCGGTGCGGCTTTCCTGGATGTACCCAGCTCGATTGAGTCGATTGCCCAGGCAATGCGCGAAAGAGGCTATGAGGTACATATCAGGGATTCAAAAACCCTTATCGATTGGGCCGGGCAGTTGTTGCGCCCCTATTATCGTCGCGAAGACAGCGTAGCCTTGATCGATAAAGGGTTGGCTGATTGGATGCCACTGACCACCTATCAAGCCTGGTTTGACCAACTGCCTGCAACTGTACGGGATCCTATTGTAGAGCGTTGGGGCAAGCCGGAAGACAATGCCATGTTGGCCGAACATAACGGCGAGCCTGCATTTGTTATTCCCCGGATGACCCTCGGCAATTTGATTGTGTTGCCGCAAGGCGTTCGCGCGGATAATGCTAAGGATCACTCTTCCTTATACCACGATATGAAAACCCCGGTGAACCACGCCTACCTGGCAGTTTACCTCTATGCACGGGAAACCTTTGGTGCTGATGCCTATATCCACCTTGGAACCCATGGCTCCCAGGAGTGGCTCAGTGGCAAAGAGCGGGGCCTGTCGGTTTACGATGCACCCAGTTTGGCCCTGGGAAATATCCCGGTGTTCTACCCCTACATTATCGATAACGTGGGAGAGGCCATGCAGGCCAAGCGCCGTGGCCGTGCCACCATGATCAGCCACTTGACCCCAGGCTTCGCGAAAGCGGGCCTATATGCGGAAGTGGCTGAGTTGTTCGAGTTAATTGGCAATTACCTGGTATTGTCTGAGGGGCAGACCCGGGCCAATACCCAAGAGCGTATTATCGGTCTGGCCGAAGAGCTCAATATGCTCAAGGATCTGGAAATCAGTGCTGAAGCCTTAAGAGCGGATTTTGATGGCCAACTGAGCCGCTTGCAGGATCATTTGGGTCAATTGGCAGAGATGAGCCAGCCGCTGGGCATCCATCGTTTTGGTCAGTTGCCAAAGACCGAACACCTCACCAGCACCATGTTGCAAATGTTGGGTGAAGGGTTTATCACCGCAGCGGATGAATATGAGGCGGAGCACGGGTTGCGTTTGCCGGAAGAGCAAACCCGGGATGAGCGCAATGTTGTGGCTTTGGAAGCGCAGGCGGGGTTCCAGTTGCTGGATACCTTCCTGGAGGGCGGTGAGCTGGAGCAGGTTCCTGAGCCCTTGCAGGCCCAGTTGGATCAGGCTCGGGAATACTCCGATAACTTTGCCAAAATTGCCGAGCTGGAAAACCTGATGTCGGCACTCGATGGTAACTACATTCCTGTAAGCCATGGGGGTGACCCGATTCGCAACCCGCAGGCGGTGCCCACCGGCCGCAACCTGATTGGCTTTAACCCGGCTAAGGTGCCGTCGAAAGAAGCCTATGAAGCTGGTGTACAGCTGATGGACCAGACCATTGCTGACTACCATGCAAAGCATGGCCGCTTCCCGGACAAGTTGGCTTTCTCCTTGTGGTCCCTTGAAACCATGCGCCACCAGGGTGCCCTGGAAGCCCAGATCCTGCACGCCCTGGGCCTAAAACCCAAGTGGAACCAGCAGGGCAATGTTACCGGTACAGAAGTTATTCCCTACTCGGAATTAAAGCGCCCGCGTATTGATGTCGTAATCTCTGCGACAGGCCTTTATCGGGATGCTTTCCCCAACGTGATGCTGTGGTTGGCAGAAGCCATCGATAAAATGGCGCAGATGAAAGAAGACAATAACTTTGTCTACCGCCACAGCCAGGCATTGCAACAGCAGCTGCTGGAAGACGGCAACAGTGAAGAGGATGCTCGCTATTTGTCATCGGTGCGTATCTTCTCCAATGAAAGCGGCAACTATGGAACGGGCCTTGCCGCCGCCAGCCTGGCCTCTGACAGCTGGGAGGGGGATGACAAGCTCGCTGACCTCTATATGCGCCGCATGGGCTTTGCTTATGGCAAAGATGAATCCCGCTGGAGCGAGGATCAGCGCAGTGTTGAGCTGTACGGCAAAGTGCTGTCTGGCACTGATGGGGTGATTTTCTCCCGCTCCACCAACCTCTACGCAATGATGACCAATGACGATCCCTTCCAATACTTTGGCGGTATCGGTCTGGCGGTTCGCAATCTGGATGGCGCAACGCCGGAAATGTATGTTTCCAATTTGCGTCGCAAAGATAACGTAAAAGCGCAAACCCTTGCGGAGTTCGTCAACCAGGAAATGCGCAGCCGTTACTTCCACCCCCGCTGGATTGAGGCGATGCAGGACTCCGGCTACGCAGGCGCTACCGCTATCCTGGATCGCGTCAACAATATGTGGGGCTGGGAAGTAATGACTCCGGAAACCATTCGCGACGACCAGTGGCAGGAAATGTTTGAAGTCTACGTGGATGACAAATATGAAATGGACATGCGCGAATTCTTCGAAGAGCACAATGCCGAGGCCCTGGCCCAGATGTTGGAGCGAATGCTGGAAGCGGTGCGCAAGGGATATTGGGATGCTAAGCCTGAAACCCTGGAGAAAATGGTAGAGACCTACACCGAGCTGGCAAATCAGTTTGATGTGGCTACCGACAATGACAAGTTCAAGGAATTCGTCAATCAGCAGGCATTAGGGTTTGGCCTCGCGGCCCTGGCCAATGCCCAGGCATTGGATAACCCTCAGGTTAGCAGCGCCAATGCTGCGCAACAGGTCAGTGGCCAGAAGCTGGAGCAGGTTGCAGAACCGACTCCCAGTGATAAGCCGGAAAAGCTGATATGGCTACTGTTGATGGCTATTGTGTTGGCAGGCTTTGTAAGCAGTTTCTTTGATCACAAGTGGGTGCGAACCAAGCCCGCTTAATGCCCTTCCTTAACGGCACCCGATCTGCTTAAGACCGGGTGCCGTTAGCCTCCCTCTGTTTTACCCCTCCCGTGTAAATAATCTTTAAGCGGCCATGACCACAGGGTTAAGAATTGTTGACCCCGGCAACTATTACTCTCTTGCTGTGTTAACTTTCTATATAGAAGGTGAAAAGTGTATTTTGATTATTTTCTAAATCACTAAACTAGCAATTTGTCAGATTAATAGGGCTACAGGTTAGTGCGCTCCTGACCAAAGCTGTCTCTCGAAAGGAGGTTGGAAAGATGGGAAAACGATATCAGGCGGCCTTCTTGGGCCTTATCTCGATTACGGCAAATGCGTGGTCCCTGGAGAATCACTACTCTGGTGCTGGGAGTGTGGCTGAGGATTCTACCAAAGTGGAAACACAGAACCTGTTTTCCTGTGCTTTCGGTCGCTCCCGGTTGTCGCCAATGGGGGAGAAGCAGGTCGAGGGCAAAGCCTTTACCGTTCCGGCTGAAGTGAATTACAGCAAGCGGTACTTTGCTGCGGATCTCTATAACCAGTGCTCTGGGGTCACCCCACCCTCATTGGGTGATATTGATCTTACAAAGGTACCGGTGATCGATATCGACAAAGAAGGTGAGGTGGTTACTGGTTATATCTTTGCCGACAATTATTTTGAGCTATATATCAATGGCAAGTTAGTTGCTGTTGATCCGGTTCCATTTACGCCCTTTAACTCCAGTGTGGTTAAGTTCAGGGTGAAGAGGCCCTACGATATCGCTATAAAAGCGGTTGACTGGGAGGAGAACTTAGGAGAAGGCACAGAGAGTAACAGAGGTGTCCGCACCCATGCCGGTGACGGTGGCTTTATTGCCAGCTTTTCAGATGGCACCAAGACGAATTCAAAGTGGCATGCACAAACTTTTTATACAGCACCTATTTATGATTTGGGGTGCTTGAAAGAGCGGGGAGAAGAGCGAACCTCATTGGACTGTGCTGAGAGGCCCCCAAAACCAGGTGCACAAGTCTATTCTCTCCACTGGGATATTCCGAAAAATTGGAAAGTCGATGACCGCTACCTTTCTTGGCCTTATGCGACAGAGTACACGGAGCAGCAGATAGGTGTGGACAATAAAGCGGCGTATATGAATTTTCGGAAACAGTTTTATGGCAGTGGTGCTAAATTTATCTGGTCAAAAAATATAGTCCTGGATAATTTGGTGTTGTTGCGCTATCGAGTTGAGTAACGGTGTCACCACTGGCCAATTAATTACTGTGCGCTGAAGTTACTGCGTACGTCTCTATCTCTACCCAATCAAGAATTAACAGATTGTCTGAATTGCCTGCCTAGTTACGATTCTCCAGTTTGTCCTTATATTCACTTTTTTCTAACAGAAAATTCCTTTCCAAAATTGAAGAGAAATTTTGAGCTCTCACTTTTTTCTTCTATTGTCTTTCGCACGCTGAAATTGTTGATCCTGCTTAAAAATCTACCAAATTTGTTTCCTGTGAAACTTGTTTTTTTGGATTTTACAAATGGTTCCAGCGCGTCTTCGGGGGGGTTCGCCACTGGTATTTGGCTTGAGCTAATTTGGTGCAGAATGGGTTTTCGTGAAATATGTCTACTTTAATTCCGAAGTTCCCCACAGTTTTGAAAAATAATTTTGATTCTGTTCAATTTTTATGAAAATTATGTGAAAAATTTCCTAAAAAAAAGCTGCGTGATAATTAGGATCGATCGTCTCAACTAAATATCGAATGTTAAGAATCGTAAAGATGCCAACATGAGGTAGGGCTGGTTAAGCTGTCGATAGGACGTGCTTTGCCGTTGCACGTAGCATTATTTTGAGAGAAAAGCTTGTGAGAAAAATAATTCCTCTCGTCGCCATTGCTGTGGCAGTAGGGTATTTCGTTTGGGCCAAAAGCCAATCTGAAGGTCAAAAACCAGTCGCTGAGCTGGAGAAGCCCAAACCTGCAATCAGTAAATCTGCTGAAAAAGCAGAGCAACTCAAACCTGAAGAGGTTCAGACAGGTGAAGAGGAACTCCTTGGAGGTGATGAAGAAAAAGCACTTTGGGTCGAGTCAGAGCTGGCCAGGAAAGTTCTTCATGAAAATGGCCGCTTACCAGTAGATCTCAATGGTGAAACCTATCTCGAGCTGGATATTGAGATGCTCCGGAATCTCACAGTTGGTGATTATGTCGACATTGACTTGCCTGGCATTGAGGGTGACTACGATGCACAAGTTGGTAGTATTGAAGAGCATGCCAGTGGTAATAAAAGCTTACAATTAAACTTCCCGGGAATGACTCGCCTGCATGGCGCAACTTTTACGCTCGGAGCAAATTCCGTCTATGCTCAGCTAAACCTACCTTCTGGATCATATACGATGGAAGCTCAAGGTGGTTTTGCATGGATAGCGCCTAATGGTGCATTAATTAAAAACCACGTAGAGAAACATGATAAGGATATGTCCTCGGAAGCACCTCGTGACAAAGATTGGTCGGATGAAGATGTACCTTTAAATGACTTCAAATAAGAAGAAATTGATTCATGGCGATTGTGCTTTGAATTAATAATCAGGCAAAGGAAGGCCCAAGAAAATCCTGCGAATACCGGGGGCTCGTCTCCTCAGGCGATTAAAATGCTAGGGATAGATTTTTAATCGAGTCAGGGTATTAAAAATGTATTGTTAACTCCTTTGGGCAGCAATTTTAATTAATTGCTGGGGGAGGAGTGTGCACTACTTATTATAATAAAAGGAGTCTTATAATGAACCTGAAGAAAAGCCTGGCCGCTGCTATTGCAGCGATGACGGTTTCCGGCGCTGCAAGCGCGGATACCGTTGATATTGCTATTATGTACACCACCCAAGCGGCGGAATACACTGGTGATATCTCGGCCAAGATCGACAACTATATCAGTTATGCCAACAATTCTTTTTCAAGAAATGGTATTGATATTCAACTTAACTTGGTAGATAGCTGGCATGCTTCCAGCTCTGACTACCGTGTAAACGAAGATACCCTAGATCTGATTACCTTTCACAGCACTGTAAATAGCTGGCGAGCCTCTGAAAAGGCTGACATGGTAGTATTCCTGGGTAAAGCCGAAGAGACCGTAATTGATGGCAGCACCTATATCACTTGTGGTATTGCCTGGGTTGGACAGGGTAGCAATGGCACCATGTACTCCAGCGCAAAAGAGCGTGCTTATAGTGTAACTGGCGTTGACTGTGGCTATAACACTTTCGTTCACGAGCTGGGCCACAATATGGGTCTGGTTCACTCAACCAAGCAGGGCGATACCTCTGGTGGTGTATACTCTTACGGCATGGGTCACGGTGTAGATGACAAGTTCTCTACCATCATGGCCTATCCTTGGAGATATGGGGAAAACGTTACTCAGTATGATTGGTTCTCTGATCC
Source organism: Microbulbifer maximicatervae (SeqCode) (assembly GCF_052467325.1). Lineage (NCBI taxonomy): Bacteria > Pseudomonadati > Pseudomonadota > Gammaproteobacteria > Cellvibrionales > Microbulbiferaceae > Microbulbifer > Microbulbifer maximicatervae (SeqCode). The sequence continues at coordinate 1,811,182 of NZ_CP174310.1, read as the reverse complement.
TGACTGGTACGAGTGTGGTGGCTTGGCCTGTGGTGAGCGCTCAAACGGCGTAGACGTTTCTAACGCTTACCGTGCTCTCGGTCCTATCACCGATGATCTCTCTGGTTACTACTAATCGGCACTAATCTGCTGAAAGTAATTGTAGAGATTATTGGCTTATAGCCAAGGGGAAATCGGGAGGTGCTCTCCCGATTTTCTATCTGTAAGGTAAGGTTAGCTATTTAACCAAAAAATCGAATACTGAGCGGGTAGCGCCAGAACTGGCCTTCATTGGCCCGGATTGCACCAATCACAATAAATATAACATTGATTATTGCTAATGCAATCAGCCCAAAAATACCGATAACAAAAAATATCAGTATGACAGAAATTATAGAATAGATAAGCAAGCTTAACATCCAGTTAAATATCATCTTGCCGTGTTTATCGATTTCTTGAGAGCGGTCCCTTGTTGTTGCCCACATAATAATGGGTAAAACAAAACCAGCACCAGGAATTACGATCCAAGCCAATTGACTTAGATGAAGCAGCATTATGAAGGTATTTAGTTCCATATCCCAAGGGCGATAATCTTCCATTTAGCGAATTTCCTTTTATCCAATATCCTGTGTAAGCAGATTTACCTAGCTGGCTCGTCCGGTTGATAGATAGAAACCCCAGTCATCCCTCCCTTGCGCAATAGCAGCTCGGGCAGCTTTATCTGCATCATAACTTACCTTAAAAAATTCTGCGCTCCAGGCTCCGTTTTTGCTTCTCTCTATCAGGGCGTAACTCGCATGGGGGCTAAAGGTTTCCATAATATGGGGTTGCGGTTCACTGTCAGTATAAGCCGGTAGCCCAGCGCTGCCTGGATTTACGACCAGCTGGCCACTACTGACAGAGATACAGCGTGGTTGATGTGTATGCCCACATAGAATTACTTTTGAGGAAATCTTTCCAAGGAGGTTGAGGATTTCATGGTTGGAACGTATCTGGGGGCGGCCGCTGCTGGTATCTTCCAGCAGATATATGAGGTCACTACTGGGTGTTCCATGGCAAAGAAAGACTTCATCGGTGATTTGTAAGCTGGGTGGTAACTGCTTCATCCATAATAGTGGTTCAACACCAAGGTCTTTCAGAATAAATTGCAGGGTTGGGTTGCTTTCTATTTCGGTAGATGTGGCTTCATATATTTGCCGGTCCTGATTACCGCGAATTGTCGTGTAACCTTGCTCCATTAAGCGTTCATAGGTGAGTCGTGGCGCAATAGGGCCATATAAAATATCACCCAGGTTCACCGTTAGATCGGCGCCTCTCTTTTTTAGATCAGCAATAATGGCATCGAGGGCATAAACATTGCTATGGATGTCAGACAGGACCGCTATTCGCATTGAGCTCTCCGCTGGACTGCTGAAAGTACTTTGACTGCCGCTATATTTTCACAGAAAGCTTCCAGTCGTCCATAAAACTATAAAAAATCAGCGGTCAAAAGCCAGGCGAGAGGCCAAGCCGAGGAAAATAACTCCAAGAAAACCATCCAGGTGCCGCTGAATATTGGCCTGTGTAGCAAGAGATTTTCCCAGCTTGCTAAACGATAGGGATACCAGGGTGTTAAAAGCCAGCGCTGTAATGCTTAAGAGTACGCCCAATACAAGGATTTGGGTCGTGATTGCTTGGGATGACACGGTAAATTGAGGCAGGAAAAGGCTAAAGAAAAGTAGGGCTTTGGGGTTCATTAGGTTGTTGAGTAAGCCCCGGGCGATCAGCTGTGTTGCCGGCAGAACCACGGTATCTGGTTGGTTATTTTGTCTCACTTTATTTTTGCGCCAATTGCGAAGGAGTGACAATCCAAGCCAAGTTAAGTATACGGCGCCTACCAGTTTTACTACCAGTGCTACCAGAGGCATCGTCTGCATAATATGCCCGAGTCCGAGAGCAACTAGCGCCGTTTGCACCATCCCGGCAGTAAAAATGCCCAATGAAATCATTGCTCCTGCAGTAAATCCGCGAGCCGAAGAGTAAGCAGATATTAATAGTAGGTCAGGACCAGGGGAGGCCGCTAGAACAATCGCTGCGATCAAGAAGGCGGGTAAAATACTGAGGTCGATCATATGAGGGGTGCCCTGAAATTGCGATTTTATCACAGCAGGCGAGTTTACTTCTATGATGGCCGTGCCTTGCTTTTTCCCGGGCTCCTACAATAGAAGTGAGTTCTACGACAGAGTGCAACACTACCGATGAGCCATATAGACCGGGTATTAGTGGTTGGTGCGGGTCCAACGGGGTTGGCGGCAGCTTGTGCTTTGTCTTTCTATGGAATCAAATGCCGAATTGTTGAACGCCGTACCAAGCCCAGTGAACTCTCTCGGGCAGTCGGTATTTTTCCCTGCACAATCAGGCGCCTTCTTAAGGTTGGTGTTTCAGATAATTTGGTCTCTGAGGCGATGCGACTCTGCAAAGTTCAATATCTTCAAGCGGGTAGGCCGTTGTTATTTTTGGATAACCGGGGCGATGCATATAAAGAGTATGTGGGCTTTGGGTTACCACAAAATCGCACTGAGGAGATTTTGAAGGACGCTCTGCTCACACAGGGTGTCGTAGTTGAATACGGTATTGCCGCTACTGAGGTGGACTCTAGTGAGCACAGAGTGGAAGTCACCCTGTCTGACGGCAGTGTCGAATGCTTTGACTGGTTAATTGCTGCTGACGGCGTTCATTCAACAATTCGTGAGAAGCTGAGTATTCCATTTCCTGGTACAGATTTGCCGGAACCTTGGGGAGTCGCTGATGTAGATATAGAAGGAGAGTGTGATCCTGATTTAGTTAGTGTGGATATTCAGCGGCCCGGCAATCAATTTACAATTACTTTACCTATGGGTAAACAGCGTTTAAGAGTAGTTGCTACCCAGCCAGATGCGTTGGGAGCACTAGATGTGCCGCTAAAAATTAAGAATATCCATCGCTCCGGTAGTTTTCAAATTTCAATTCGGCAGGCGAAGAGTTATCGCTCCCAGCGCGTACTTTTAGTCGGAGACGCCGCTCACTGCCATTCTCCCGTAGGTGGCAAGGGTATGAATCTGGGTATTGCCGATGCGATAGCTGCAGTTGATGCGATTATAAATGGCACAGTAGATAGTTATTCAGTTGAAAGACATAAAATAGGCGCGGCGACGATTCGAAAGACAGAAATCGTTAGGCGAATGATAAGCTCAAATTACTGGTTTAATAAAATGCTGATACGGATGCTGGCAAAGCTTATCGTAACTTTCCCTGTAGTGCGACATGCATATACTCAAAATCTGACCAAGCTTTAAATGAACGTTTATTCTTTAAGGATTTCGTTGTAACCGTAGGTATCATTGCCGAAAACCTGAAAAGTGTCGATTTTAGGGGTATCATATTCGACAAGTCCCTCATAGGTTGAATATAAATCTTTTCCGTAGGGGGCTACCTTTATGTGGTTGGCAGTGCATCTTCCTACAAAGGAGAACCTTCTACTATTATCGCTGGTATTGGAATGGGAAGCATGTAAGTTCAATAAAGAAAAGATCAAACACTCCCCAGCTTTCATCTCTAAATCTATCACCATAAATTGATTAAGGAAATCATCTCCAATTAATTTTATGGAGCTAAATAAAATAAGAGTACTTTTATTAATTAGCTCCGGAGTTTTGGCAGCTGGACCTAAATACTCGTCCACTATTTCACGGCCTGTAAGTATTCCCTATTTGGATATACCCAGCCATTCATATCAAGGAGGTTAGCAACTGCTTTATCAATGATATAGGGCCAGGGTGTAAAAAACCGAATATGGCCCCAATCCAGCATGGCGCTGCCGGCCGATATGCCTTTCTCTAAAACCAAGGGCTTTAATTTTCTCGACAAGAGCTGTACAGCGGCAGCAATTCCAATAGGCCCTACGCCAATGATAATCGCGTCGTGTATCTTGTTCATTAGTCTCCTCCAAAATACCTGGAATTAAAACAGAAGGGTGTACAGGTAACCGGCTGTGACAGCCATACCTAAAACCACCACTAAAAATGCTGTGATCATCTGGGTTTTAAAGATGGACCTTAATAGGATAACTTCTGTCAGGCTGGCGCCAGCACTGCCGATAATTAGTGCCATTACCGATCCGAGAGCCATGCCCTTTTGCACCAAACCAGCACTCAGAGGGATAACAGCAGAGGCACGTATATAGAGTGGAATACCGATTACAGCTGCAATTGGAATCGCGTACCACTTGTTTTCTCCTGCGTAGGTTACGATCAAATCAGTAGGAATAAATCCGTAAATGAGTGATCCCAGAGAAATACCGAGCAGTAAATAGGGGAGTGTTTTTTTAAAATCTTTCCAGGTGGAATTCCAAATAATGACCCAGCGATTTAGTTTCTGGGTTTCTACTCCCCCCTCAGAATCACAGCTATTTGCCGGAGTATTGATACAGCAGGTTGTAGTTTCTCCAGTTTTTGCAGCTGATGATAGAGAAGATATTGTTGCTGTATTGGTTGCGCCAGTTGTAGTCAAGACTCCATTATTAAATGCCAGATTATTGGCTATCCCTTTGTTCTCATTGGGTGAAGGGGGATTTTTACTATTTGTGTCTCGGTAGACGCCATCGCGGACAAAACGCTCGAATCCAAATTTTTCCAGTGCAAATCCCGCAGAAATTGACACAGTCATCGCTAGAGTGAAATAAAAAATCGCTACGTTGAGACCAAATGTAAAGATCAACAAGCCAATAACAATCGGATTAAGTAGAGGGCTGGAGAATAGGAACACCATCATTGGTCCGAAACCAGCGCGGGCGCGAAGTAGTCCCTTCAAAAATGGAATAGTAGAGCATGAACAGAAAGGTGTAATGGAGCCAAGTAATGCGGCTATTACGTAGCCTCGGCCATTGCGTGAGCTTAGGGTCGCTTGGATTTTTTCCGGTGTAATGTACTGCTGCAATACACCAACGAGGTAGCTGATAGCTAAAAATAATACTGTCAGCTCAACTGCAAGAAAAGCAAACATAGAGAGAGCTTCTTCTAGCATGGATACGAACTCTGGGGGCATTGTTTTAGCTCCTTAATTTAATTTGTTAGTACCAGAAATATAGAAATAATGAATTTTGTCAGTGTGTTTTCATTAGCTTTGAAGTGTGATTTATGGTGCCAAGAGATCCCTTTTACTGATCGCTTGTGATGTTGTCAGGCGACATTGGATATCAGTGAATCTAAAACGCCCTTGCCACTATGCACGCCACCCTCCATTTCCTGAGAGGATTTACTCCGAACTAAGTAGCCAGCAAAACCTTGCTCTGAAGTAGCTGGTTGACCATTGAAATGAATAGTAAACATACCTATTTCACTGATTAAATCGCCTACTAAATATAATTCAGAGTCTCTGACTACCAGGGCGGGATTGTTTCTAGGGGGCGGGCTCAAGCGTGGCATTAGTGCCCAGGCAGGGTATTCGTCTACTGAGAGCTGTTTGAGTTTCAGCTTGATATCCTGGCCAAAGACACAGTGCCCGCCGCCTTCTCCCTGATTTTTGAGCACCCACTTAGAGGCGTTCTGCTGACTGAACCATCCTATCGTCTCTGATGAAATTGGTTGCATGTCGCCAAGTAATGACTTGATTAGAACCGCTTCATCTTGGGATACATTGAATCCGGTTAGCGTTTCTACTGACATGGACGAAAGGATCATTTGTACACGCTTGCTGGTAGCCAGTTGTTGGCTTACGGTTGCATTAATTGCGATCCGATGGCTCTCAAGCAAAATTCGCGATTGCATCAGTGTTTCACAGCAGCGCTCGCTATCCAGGTCTTTGGCGACATAATCACAGTAGTTGTAGCCGGCTCGTAAATACACGCAATCTACAGGGCCTATTCCTTGCAGCAGGAGCCTATTGTTGGGGCCTGTTACCAGGCCCGCTTTGAGTTCGCGAAAGGTCTTTCGTACCGTACGTATGCCTTTTTCAGCTAAGGCATATTCAAGAAGGTGTTGGTCGAAGACATTGTCCTCATACTCCTGTATCACCATTAGAAATGTTGGGCTGCCACCATCTCCAAATTCGCTTTTGATGGCTCTTGTCGCATCGGCAAGGCCTTGGGAGAGTCGCTCAATTGCTGGGTTCTCTATAGGTTGGCCGTTCGAAGTATTGGACCAATTGGAATAGGTCTCAGGACTTTGCGAGCGGATGAATTGGTGCAACTCGTAAATACGCTGCCCAAAGGGCCCCATTCCTGCTGCGATTCCATTGAACTCAATGAGCTTTGGTCCTTGGCTCACATCGTCCATAAAGTCACTTCTCATAATCAGGAGGGGGAGGCGGGGCGCATTTTTTATTTGACCATGCATGGCGAGTAAGGCACCGAAAAACGGGTCTCCATGTGCAACAGGACTGATAGCTTCGTGAAGAAATTGGTGATCTTCTGAAACTTGATGGATCAGCTTTCCCAATAGGGGTACTGCTTTCTTTAACGTCTCAAACCGTTCCAGAGCGATAGTACTTGGGGTAAGGCTAAAAGGAACATGGCTCGCTGAGCCACGACTAGATTTGAAAGCCAAGCCATGGGCAAGCCCCCACTCTACCGCTTCATTGGCTGCCTGAATGGCGTTTGGATGGCTCTTTTTCATGGTTTCCTCAGGCCTTTGTATGCTGGGGTACACAACTCAAATGATATGATATTTCTAGAATAATGGAAATATAGGTGTTAAGTAAAGGTGTGTGTTCGAGTTATTTCCGAGGTATCTAAGAAAGGTATCAAGGGGAGGGAGCCAACTAAAGCTGGCTATTGCTGTGAATGGTCATTCTAGCGGTACCTAATGCAGAATTTAGGGCCTACATGTACCTATCGGGGTGAAGAGAGGAAAGTTCGGACGTCATCGATAGAGGTCGCCCAAAGCAGGAGCGACATTGTTCAGTGCTGATCCGGTACCGCACACTTGATATCAGGACACTTTATCGGTGTATTGAAATCATCGTGACAGCATTCATCTTGTAAAAACTGAATAACCTCAGTTAAGTGCTGATATTCGGCTACGCAGAACAGGGTTCGGCTCTCACGACGCTGGAAGATCAATCCCGCCGAAATCAGACTGGAAATATGGTGGGAAAGGGTTGACCCGGGGATATCTAACTGCTCCTGGATGTTGCCTACAGGAATACCCGGTAGGCCAGCTTTGACTACTTTTTTGTAGATCAACAAGCGGGTTGGGTGTCCCAGCTCTTTGAGTGATTTGGCTACTTCTTCGATTTCCATCATGATTTGGTCATAAGTTCTATATTCGTCGAAATATATACAGTTTAGTGCTAAAGATAAAGTGTCGTGTGGAGGACTGCTCAAGCTAGTGCTGCCACTAGTTTTTTAGGATATTGAGAGGAAGCTACATTACTTATATTTCTTTAAACTATATTACCAAACTTACCGAAATAATGCTTTTACTGCTAATTGCCCTATAGCAGGAGGGGTAATGTCTATTCTGAAGTAGACTCATCATCATCCAGGATTTCACTGTAGTCGTAAGAATCTTTGCCAAACACCTGAAAATTGCAATGTGAATTCCAGCAAGTCCTTCATGGTTGAAACGTTGTCTTTGCCATAAGGAGCAACTTTTACGTGATTATCTGTATACCTCCTGGCAAACGAAAATCGAGATTTATCTTTTGATGTGTTTGCATAAGATGTGTGAATATTTAGGGGTGAGAAAATAAGGCTTTCGCCGGCTTTCACTGCCAAGTCTATTACCTCCAGATCATCAAAGAAATCTTCTTCAATAATTCCCCTTGCGTTGAACAAAAGGATGGCCCCTTTTTGAAAGATCTCGCCAAAAAGGAATTGCTTAGCAACTCCTTTTCGTCTTCAGCACTAGAAAACAGGTTGGCCAATGTACTTTTCTTTCTCTTCGGTGGGGCTTTCATTTAGGTTGCCCAGAAATTTTTATTTCAGGAGTTTTTAATGCAAAAGTCTTTAGTGTTAATGAATTGATCTGAGACTCAAATTCGAAGAAGTTTATTTAATGGCATAGGCATAGATAGCGGCTAAAACGTGATCTGCACATGAAAGGGCGCCGTCAGTAGAAATAAAATCTCAGCTTATGTGATCGGCGCCCAGAAAACTTTGGATTGCTATAAATCTTGGCCTCGCCAAGTTTTGGCTAGCAGGCTTACTGATGTTTAGCCAGTTCGACCGGCCCATGGTCATCACAGTGATCACCATGAACATGGTGAAGTCGCCCGTTAACCAGGTAGTCAACATGATCTCCGTGGGGAACCTGCTCATGGCCACAGTTTTTGCCGTGGACATGGGAGCTGTCGTAGCCCCCTGTAACAGGGTGGCAACCCTCCGGGTTTTGGGTGCTTACTTCCAAGACGTGCTCGTCGTAGTGGTCTTTGTGGGGATGGTGTAGGTGGCCGTCATGGAGGTAGCAGATATGGTCCCCATGGCGAATGGCTGTGTGGCCACAGTGGCTATTATGGGTATGTGAATGATGCTCCGCCTGTTGGCACTTGCCTTTTTCCATGATAACTCTCCTGGCCGCTTGGCACTTACATGGAACCACTCGTCGTCGAATGCTTCTAGAATCAATAATTTGGCGCCACATTTGGACAGCCCTACATACTAAATCTAAGAACATCCGGGTGTAGTTTCCAAATATGAACTTCTACCAATGGCAGAAAACCTGCCCCTACCCCTCAATTCTTGATCTACGAAGGTCTAACGGATGACTAGTCACTCAAATCTAGCCATTAATTCAATTTGCAATCGATTGCATTTGCACATTATAGTTAAAGCACGGTGCATCTAGTAGCGTTTAGCAACTCCTTATGCAATCGATTGCATAAAGCTTTATAAAAATAGCACCGAAGTATCAGAACAGATAAGAATGACGACGAGAGGGAAGAGTTGATGAGCAAGAAACCATTGGCGCAGGCCGTATCCATGGCCGCGCTCTCCGTTGGTCTTTGCGGCTATGCCGCAGCCCAAGAAATTAGCCCTGAAAACGATATGGTGATGGAGGAAGTCATCACAACTGGCACCCCAGGCGGTGCGGGCATGCGTAAGCTGGATGCCAGCTTTTCTATCACAACTTTAAGTGATGATGAGATTAGCAAAGCCTCTCCTTCAAGTACTGCAGACCTGTTGAAGTCCGTTCCAGGCCTGTGGGTTGAGAGCTCTGGCGGTGTTTCTGGGGCAAATATCGATGTTCGCGGTTTCCCCGGCGGTAGTGATGCTCCCTTTGTCACGGTATCCATGAACGGATTGCCTCTGTATCCAGCGCCAACACTCTCATTTTTAGAAAACTCTTCTCTATTTCGTGTCGATGAAACTATTCAGCGAGTGGAAGCTCTACGCGGTGGACCTAATCCGGTTTTCTCCAATGGCCAGCCAGGTCTGACTACCAACTTTATCTTAAAAGAAGGTACTGAAGAGACTGAGGGGCGCTTTAAGTACACTTTATCTGACTATGATCTGCAGCGAACAGATGCCCTAATGACTGGTAAGCTCGCAGATGATGTTTATTACATGGTCGGGGGCTACGTATCTTCCTCCCCAGGTATTCGCGATGCGGGTTTTGATGCGGAAGAAGGGCATCAATTTACCCTGCACATCACCAAAGAGATGGATAACGGCAAAGCGGGTTTTTACATCCGGGATACAAAAGATACTGGTACCTGGTATTTGCCCAATGCTGCATTTCTGGAAACAGATTACACCCAGGTAGGCCCCAGTAATCGCAAGGTTTCTGTACCTATCACTCAGGCTGACGGTAATGGCGGCTCAGAAACTACCTGGGAAACTTTCGATATGGGCGAAGGGCGCGGGTGGAATGGAAATGTAGCCGGTGCTTATCTGGAGCTAGACCTGGGCGATGGATGGAGTCTCACCGAGCGCTTTGGGCTTACCGCAGGTAACGCTGATACTTTGGGTTTTGTTCCTAATGGTGCGCCCGTATCGCTAAATTCTCTTACTGACCAAGCAGTAGTAACCGCCTCTGGAAACGAACTTAGTGGCGATACTGTGGTACAGCAGTTTGGTGCCTGGGTAGTACGCAAAGATATCGAGGCTACGACAAATGACATTAGCCTGGCAAAAGAGTGGGATAACTTTAAGTTAACTGCCGGTTATTACACCTCAAGCTGGGAAGTTGATGAATGGTGGTCCCTGGGTAACCAGAAATACTATGTATTGGGTCAAGATGGGGAGCTGATCACAGGAGCTGCAGATGGTTCTGAGCTTACAGGAGACCTTGCCTGTAATACATCCGCTGATATCTCAACTTGTGACTGGAAATATGATGTGGATGCTGTGGGTGATGCCCGTGAAAACGCGCTTTACCTTGCCGGCGAGTTTTACTTAGGAGATTTCACTTTCGATCTGGGAGTGCGTTCCGCAAACCGCAAAACCAATTACTCCGTGGATGATGATGAACGTGACGGTAATTTTACCACCTATAAAGCAGACGAAAATGGTACTGCCTACACTGCGGCAGTGGACTGGGCATTTGCCGAAAATATGGGCACATTCTTCCGTATAAACTCCGGTTTTAAATTCGCAGACTTTGACAACTATCGAGAGTTTGGTGACAGCTTCATTGCTGGGTCTGATCTTGTGATCGACATTGAGCAATACGAACTGGGTTATAAATTACAGGAGCAAGATTACTCCCTCTTTGCGACGCTGTTCTACAACGAAACCCAGGGTATGCCTGACTGTATCATCGGCAGCAGTACCTGTACTCGTTTGGAGACAGAGGCGCTTGGTCTAGAATTGGACGGTAAAGTTCACTGGGGAGATTTCACCTTTGGGTTAAATACTACCCTGCAAAAGCCAGAAATCACGAGTGGTGAATATGAAGGCAACCAGGTTATGCGTCAGCCTGAATACCAGGTGCGCCTGAGCCAGAATTATGATTTCACACTGAATGACATTGATATGGCTGTGTATACCGATATCAGTCGGGTGGGTGATCGCTTTAATGGAAGCAACAATGAAGTAACTTTGCCAGCCTACACAAAAGTTGATCTGGGTGCGGTGGCTTATATCAATGATATTACTGTCCAGTTGGCTGTGGACAACTTAACTGATGAAGATGGTATCACCGAAGGTGATCCCCGCGATCCGCTAGCGTCTAATGTCCGCTACATCTTACCGCGCAATATCAAGCTTAGCTTCGCGTACGATTTTTAACCTCATGCCTCTCCCATAGGCTTCCAAGCTTTGCCGCATACTTCTCCAGTGTGCGGCTTTTTTATTGCCTGAAAAATTTAACTACTATCCATTTTCAAATCCATACAAATAATGGAGCTTCGATCTTTGTGGTCTAACCCAAATCCTTCCGGAGCCTCTCCAATAAAGTATGTGGTCAAACTGCTTTCATGAAACGAAATTAGAGTCGAGGTGGAGAACCCCAAGGTCATTGCAGGTGTGAAACCTTAACGTTCGTATACAAATTTAACTTGGCAGTGGAAGATAGTTCTACTAAGTTATGAGCAGTTACCCCAATTCCTATTGCTAGCTGTATGTTGACGTTCGGACTAAAAAGTGGCATTAAGGTGGCGTAAGGGTTTGTTAGCTGTACTCTTTTCCCCCACCTATTATTAGTTTAGTAATGTTTCATATGTATTAGTGATTTTGGGTTGGTACATTTTTGGTAATATGAAAAAATTTATTGGCTTTCTTGTTGTTGTTTTGGCAATACCACTACTCGTCTATTTTTCTACCTATAAGGGGGAAAGAAGTTTTACCAATCATCATGGCCTTCCAAATGTTAATCTGGTTGTCGATAATGCATATTCTCTTTGGTTTACGCCTTATGATCCACTGATGGGGATGTATAATAATATAGGAGGGAAACTTGGATTTATTGTCTGTAGTGATGTACCTAATATCGCTTACGGAATGGCTGGATATTCATTTCAGGTCTTATTGAGAGATAGTTTTGTAGAAAATCCAAATTTTTATGATGCTCGAAATGGTAATAATCCAGAGAATCCATTTTTCCATCGCCGAGCAAGAAATCTATATTCCTATTTCAAGTCAATTCAATCTTTGAAACCAGCATCTTATAAGCCGCAGTTGGGGGATTTGGTTTTTTATAGAAAGACTGAAAAAGGATATATTGCCCATGTTGCTTTAGTTACTTATGTTGATAATAGGGGGTATAAAATCATGGAGTCAGCACCCAAAACCCTGTTCGCCAGGGAAGTAGAAATGGATTCTCCAGTGAAAAGGGGCTGGATCTTGGCGGGCTTTGGTAAAGTGTATTGAGGTGTTGTCCATGATTCATAGTCATGAGAGATATTGTTCTTACAGTGATATATGCATCCCAGTGACTTTTGTAGCCTAATTTCTCCTAGGCTCAATTCCTGTTCACTGATAATTGAGATATATTGCTGGTAGACAGCTTACATCCAGATGGGTATTTCAATACATCTAACATGTTTTTAATGGTAAGAAGTTTGATTAATCGGCTGTACTTAGCTCAATGGTTTCAGACTTGCCAGATTGGCATTATGAGGTAATTTAAGTGATCTGGCGCCTAATAAGGTTTCTAAATGTAAAAATTAGAGATCGTGCCATGTTTTAGGAGCATATTTATCCTTATTATCTAGTAGGATAATAGGTATTTTTCTACAGTTACCTTTTCAGATTTGAAGCACCGATAAAAGCGCCACAATGGATGATCTCTGGATTCCCACTGATCTAGCTTTTCAGAAGCAAGGCGCTAACTTAACTTTCAACTAAAAGAGGGTTGCCGATGTCTATTGAACGATTGAGAACTCCTGAGGAGCGTTTTTCTTTACTACCGGGTTTTCCGTATACCCCTAACTATATTGATAGCCTGGAAGGCTATGATTCTATGCGTATGGCATATATCGATGAGGGGGAGCAGGATTCGGATACCACCTTTCTTTGCCTCCATGGGGAGCCCAGTTGGGGTTACTTATATCGGAAAATGATCCCAGTTTTTGTTGAGGCAGGACACCGGGTAATTGCTCCAGATTTGTTTGGATTTGGTCGCTCAGATAAGCCCGTCAATGAAGATGTGTACACTTTTAACTTCCATCGTAACAGCCTGATGCGTTTGATTGAGCATTTGGATCTTAAGAATATTACGCTGGTTTGTCAGGATTGGGGTGGACTTCTGGGATTGACACTTCCAATGGATATGCCGGATAGATTTACCCGATTACTGGTAATGAATACGGCTATCGCAGCAGGGGATGGCGCATCAGAGGGGTTCTACCACTGGCGGAACTTCTCTGTCAATGTGCCTGAAATCCCTGTGGGAGGGCTCATTGCCAATGATGCTCAATCTGAGGTCAATTTATTCGATATAGTAGCCTATGATGCCCCTTTTCCAGACAACCGCTATAAGGCTGGCGTTCGTCGATTCCCGTCAATTGTACCGGTTGATCCTGATATGGAGGGAGCAGAGCTAGGGGTAAGGGCTCGAGAATTCTGGTCTAGGAGCTGGGGTGGTGAGAGCTTTATGGCGATTGGAATGAGGGACTTTGTACTTGGTGAGAAAGTGATGGAGTTGCTGAGGGGAACCATCAAAAACTGCCCCGAGCCTCTCAAAATAGCGGAGGCGGGCCACTTTGTGCAGGAATATGGTAAAGAAATTGCTGAAAAGGCTCTCAGCCACTTCAAGCTTTCCTCTACAGTAACTGAAAATTAAGAGCGTACTAGTGCCGGGATAAGTTAGATCCTGGCGCTTTATTCCTGTGCAGCCTAAGAGGTTTAGGTTGCTCTCATCTTTCATAGCTAATTTACCACTGGGACTCTGTTTACCTTAGTCTTGTCATCAAACTTCAGTGTGCTCAAAGTGGGGCTTTTATCGATAACTATTACCTTTTATAAGGTAAATGGTATTCTGCACAGCTCGAATAGATACCTTAAGCCATTATTTTGAGTTGGGGGTTTAATATGATCAATGGTAGCTGCCACTGTAAAAGTGTCAAATTTGTAGTTAATGAGAAATCACTGGATGTTCGCAAGTGTTATTGTGAAACATGTAGAAAGCTAAGTGGAGCTGATTATTCAGTGGTGGCATTGGTGAATAGGAGTCAGTTTAAGATTATTAGTTCTCCCCAGAAGCTTTTACAATATATTTCTAGACCAGGAAAAACTCGGCACTATTGTCCCACTTGTTTTGCCCCGGTTTTTGTTGAGGTAGAACCCCAATCTAATCTCTGCCGGATTCGTCTGGGATTACTTGATGATAATCCTGAAGTTAATATATCTGGTCACATGTGGGTTAGTGAGATGCCCTCTTGGTGTAGTATTAGCGATAATCTTCCGGTATTCACTCACGATTACTCTGAATGATAAGACAGAGTTAGAAACTGTGGGCTGGTAAGTTGAGTTGTAATGAAAGGGTATTTGAATGAGAAGTATATTTGTTTTATTTTTGTTCTTTTCGGTTAATGTCCTAGGGGAAGTAGCACATTTTCGTATAGATTCAGAGATCCTGGGAGAGGAGGTTACAGCTCGCGTATCTTTACCGGATACCTATCACCATTCTGAGAGTTTTTCTTATCCTCTACTAGTGATATTGGATGGCTCAACGCAATTTAATCATATGGCGTCTAGTGTACATTTTTATAGTACCTATGCTGTTATACCTGAAATGATAGTGGTCGGTATCAGCACTCAGGATCGGCTCGCATATTTTACTCCCACTGAACCCGAAGCCTACACGGGGCGCTCAGGCAAAGCTGACAAACTGACAAAATTCTTGGAAGACGAATTCTCAGGAATCTTGAGTGAGAAATATCGAATTTCTCCATATTCTATTATCTCAGGTCACTCACTTTCTGGGCTATATACTAGTTACTTGGCAATTAATAATGAATCTATGTTTGATGCAGCAATTTCAATTAGTCCCAGTTTATGGTGGGATGATTCATCTCTTATAGATGATTATAAGGGTAGCCATGCAAGTAAGGAGAATAAGCCTTTTAGATGGTTTCTGAGTATGGCAAATGAGCCAAATGAAATGCCGTCGGCTTTTAACGGTATGCTTCAAGCATTAAATGATATGCCAAGATCAGGATTGTACTTCTCTTATGCACGATTCCCCAATGAAACACATGACAGTACACCCTTAGTAGGCAATGCAAAGGGGTTGCAAGCAGTTTTCTCTGGTTGGAATGCTGTGCCTGAAATTGATGTTATGTCTTTAAATGAATTAAAAGAGTTTTATAGTTCTAAAGTTGATGAGTATGGCTATTTATTTCCACTTTCTGTACATCAATATAATGTCTATGGGCTTAAAGCGGCCTATGAAGGTAAGACTGATTGGGGGATTGAGATCCTAGAGCAGGGAGCTAAGGAATTTCCCGATTCTGAGATTTTATGGGATAGTTTGGCAACTGCCTATAAGTTGGGCGGAAAACTAAAGGGTGCAATGAGTGCTTCAGATCGAGCCGTTAAGTTAGCAGAAGAGACCAACTCAATCTTTCTCAGCGAAATAAATACTCAAAATGCTCAGCTTAGAGCCACGCAGGTAGAAGGTTCTTTGGGAGATATATAAGAGAGAGGATAGGGTAGTACGAGCATAAGATTACAGTAGGATTTTGGGGCGATAAACTTGGTATACACATTGGAAATTTCATACTTCAATAGAATCTGTAGTCTTTATTAGAGAGTTTAAAGTGAAGTTTAAAGACAGTCGTGGAATTATTCTGACTATTTTGGCAATGCTCTGTTTGGCTGGTATGGATGCAACAGGTAAGGTTCTCGTTCAGAACTATTCTATCGTTCAAATAATGGCGATTCGTTTCGCGATATTTTTTTTCATCGTTATAAGCTTGGCGAGACTCAAAGGGAGCTTGGAGTTAGTGCGAAGTAAAATACTTGGCACTCAATTAGCCCGCTCTATTGTTCTCGCCCTTGAGGTGTCAGTATTTGTTTTTGCTTTTAGTATGATGTCTTTGGCTTATGTGCATGCTATAGCTGCGACAACCCCATTATTCGCAATATTAATGGCTGGATGGTTTTTAGGGGAGAGGATAGATACAAGGAGCTGGGTAAGTGTTGCGGCTGGATTTATAGGTGCCCTTATTATCATTAGGCCTGGAATGGGAATGATGGGTTGGCAAACCTTGATCCCCATCTTGGGAGCTATCCTATGGGCCGCATATCAAGTGCTTTCACGCCGTGTTTCACACTTTGATAGTGCCGATACAACCGTTTTCTATACCGCGACTATGGGTCTTATTATTTTTGGAAGCTTAGCACCATTTTATTGGGTAGAGCCGACAGTATCAGGGTGGCAATTGTTGATTTTAAATGGGCTCTTAGGTGCAATGGGCCACTATTTACTGATTAAGGCACTGGCACTTACTCCAGCTTCTATTTTGCAGCCCTTTAGTTACGCTTTACTATTTTGGGCTATTGTTATTGGCTTTGTAATCTTCGGAGATCTGCCTGATGGAATTACATTATTTGGCGCCTTCGTAATATTGGCTGCGGGATTTTATGCTTCAGACCTAGGCCGCGCATTGATTGGTGTTTCACAGATTAAGGCCAAAAAGGGGAAGGATGATGCTGAATCAGAGTCAAAGTTAATGAGTTAAAAAACCAATTTGATAAAGGGCGCTCTAATGATGGTAGTTGAGCCCCATTAATATATCGGTGGCGAAATTGTTTAACGCCACCTTGAATTCAGTTAGTGATTAGGTATCTGTTCTTAGAATATTTAAAACTCATGCGTCACGATGCTCAAGGAAGCCGCCATCTACCCAATTGATTATCAAGTCAACATACTCTTGTCCAGCATCTTCCGATGAGAAGTGAGATGCGTTGTCAAATATAACTAGCTTGCTATTGGGGATATGCTTGGATAAGGCAGTCGCATTATCCACTAAAACAAATGGATCTCTCTTGCCCCAAGTGATCAATGTCGGAACTTTAATACCATTTAGTTTTCTCTCAATCCATGGAAGCTCTTTCGAATAGCTTCCAAAGAAACTGATGGCGCACTTGTGACTATCACTATTAAAGGCTATGTCATAGTACTCTTGGATAGCTCGTTTGCTGGGTTTGTAGTTGTGATAGCCGTCTTTGACGGCAGTCAGGAAGTTGGTTTTCATTACTGACTTCTTGTTTAAGCCTTTTGCTATCCAGCGAACCATTCGGGATCTGACAACGGCCATAAGAATAGGAGAGAGTTTTGGAGGGAAGGTGCCTGGGCCGTCAAAGATATTGAGACTCAAGAATCGTTGAGGGTGGTTAATAACGGCCGCTAAAGCAATAGGCACACCCACATCCGGCCCTACCAGGTGGGCCTGCTTGATGCCAAAATGGTTCATTATTTGAACAAGGGCTTCGCTCAGGCTGCTTGGAGACATATCTCCTTCCTCCGCTTTTGATAAGCCAAATCCTGGGATATCAAAGGCTAGCACATCAAACTTTTCACTAAATGCTTCAATGGATGACTCCCACATGCGAATACTTTGGGGTAGACCATTCAGCAGTAGTAGGCTGGGAGCCTGAGGTTTTTCCTTGCGTAGAAAGCGAATGTTAAATTTCCCTACAGAGACAAACTGCGGTGTAAATATATCGTCAGCGGTTGAGGGTCTATTGGAGGCGTATTGGGTGAGGGCCTTGTCTAAGAGAGCTTGGGTCATAACAGGGTATATATCTATATGGGTCTATAGGTGATTTCGGGTTAAGTTACTTATTTATACTAGGTTACTCACTTGAGAGTTGGTTGCCAATAAGGCACTATTAAGTGGTTAAGTTACTTTTTGATAACCTATGGAGTGGAAGGGTGGGGACGCAGAATAAAAATAGTGAGAGGCGCGTGTTTGTGAATGATGATGAATGTCCCGTTCGTAATGTAGTAGCTCAAATTGGTGACAAGTGGTCCATCCTGATATTGTTTGCCCTTGTTGATGGTCCAGATCGCTTCAACTCCCTGAAGTCGCGTATTGAAGGGATTTCACAGCGAATGTTGACGCAAACCCTGCGTGACTTAGAGCGCGATGGTTTTGTACTCCGTACTGTCTTTGCGCAGGTTCCAGTTAAAGTGGAGTATGAATTAACTGACCTGGGAAGGGGGTTATCTGCAGCTGTGTGGAAGTTAGTCTCTTGGGCAGATGAACATCATCCCGAGATTCGTAAAGCGCGCCTAAGATATGATGAGGATAATCAATCGTAGATTAAGGATTCTATCTTCTATTGTCCCCATTTAGGGCTTTTCTCAAAGATTCTTAGCCTGCTTTATAGTAAATCATGATTTGTACTTGCAATTTAGTTCAATAGAGCCTTTTGTAGCTGAAGCATTACTGTAAATATATAGTTAGAATGATTGGCAATCTTAGTTTTCTTGAACTTGAGGCATAACGGAATAGGACTTACAAGTAAATTTAAATTTCTTACCCTTGATAATTAAATAAAATCGATAAATATAAGTAATTAGAAGGTGAGTCATGGATTTTTTTGAAATTAACCGACACTCCTGGGATAGCCGCACCCGTATTCATGTGAAGTCTGAATTTTATAATATTGATGGATTTCTAAGCGGAAAATCTACCTTAAATGAAGTCGAGCTTTCAGATATAGGTAGTGTGTCTGGAAAAAGTTTACTCCACTTACAGTGCCATTTTGGATTGGATACCTTATCTTGGGCTCGATTGGGGGCGAAGGTGACGGGAGTTGATATTTCTTCTATAGCCATTGCTGAAGCACAGGTTCTTTCTGATCGTTCAGGTTTACATGGAGAGTTTATCTGCAACGATATCTACAGTTTTGGAGAGTCAAACAATAAAGAATTTGATGTCGTCTTTACTTCCTACGGCGCACTCTGTTGGTTGCCGGATATTGAACGATGGGCATCAGTTGTTGCTCAATGCTTAAAGCCGGGGGGGACTTTCTACATCGCAGAATTTCATCCATTTTATGATATTTTCTCTGGTTACACATACTTTCATCGAGCCGATCCAGATATTGAAGAGCAGGGTACCTATACAGAGAATGATCGGGGTGACAAGTCTACCCTAGCCACCTGGTCACATCCGATTAGCGATGTTGTGAGTGCATTATTAAAATATGGTATTCAAATCGCTCAACTAAAAGAATACCCGTATAGTCCTTACAACTGTTTTGATGGCATGGAGGAGCGTGAGAAGGGGAAATACTACCTGTCTTTTAAAGGACATGAGATTCCGCTAATTTATACTATTAAAGGTGTCAAAGTTACTTGAGACAAAGAGCAATAATAGTAATCAGGCTGGCGGTAGATTTGCGCAGATTTTTTTTGGGGGAGGGAAAAGGAGGGTAATGAGTGCCGCCCCCTTAAACTTCCCATGTAAAGGCCCATTGGCTTCATATCCAACACTGCTTTCTTGCGTTTTGTCTAATTGGCGTAGATAGCCACTATTTACCATTCACAGATGTTTAGATTCCGTACTTAGTTGCCATTTCTTTAAGAGAAATTTCTTATAGCCCTTTTAACAAGCTGGATCACACTCTGTTCAGGAGAAGGTCATTATTAACTGATTTTATAGAGGGTAGTAAGATGGCTATATGGCAATTACAAGGTATGAAGTGTTCTTTATCTATATTTGCAGGTGCTTTTTGCTTGCTAATATCCGGGCTTGCATCGGCGGTTGATTGTGGTGATACCATTAACACCCGAGAAGTTTTGGATGATGATTTGGTATGTACAGATAATATCGCGATAACCATTGTTGGCCCAACTGGTGGCCTGGATATGAATGGTCATACCATTACTTGTGACAATAATTCTGCAATAGGCATAGATGTTGTCGGTCTTGTGGGGTATTTGGAGGGCGCAGGTACTATATCATTCTGCCAGACGGGGGTTAGATTGGCTGGTGATGGATTTCATAATGTAACCAATATTTCTGCTAACAATAATGACTTTGTAGGGTTGGCAGTATCGAGCGACTTCAATCTAATTACTAATTCAAGTGCTAATGGTAATGGTAATACTGGTATATTAGTTACGGGGCTAAGAAATACCTTGATCTCAAATATTATCGAAAGTAACTTACTAGATGGGATTCAGTTGGATGGTGATGCCCCAAATTTAACCCAAAATTATATATATGATAATAATCGATATGGAATTTATATTGCTGATTCCAGCTTCGGGAACTATAGCCAGAACACCTCTGAGATGAATGGTTCAGTGGGTATCTATATGGAAGCGGATAATCAGTTTTTTAATTATATTCTCAACAATACATCTGAGAGTAACACGGTTTTTGACTTGGAAGAACTAAATGCAAATGCATGTAGTAATACCAATGTTTGGCTTGGAAATACTTTTACTACTGCTAACCCCAGCTGCTTAAATTAGAGCTGCCTGCAAGGCTCATCCTAAAGTAATCTGGGTGAGCCTGTGTTCAATTCGTATCCGCTCAACCATTTTGCTTGTTGTTCTATAAGGATTAAATTTCACTGATGCATTATGTGGTAATGTAATATCAGACATATTTATAACTCTGATTACAAGGTGCTGATTAATCCATGAATCCTGATAACTTAATTGATCATCCTGAAGGCGGGAAATTTCTTCAGGTGTTTAAGTCAAATTCAAAAGTAACAAGGGAGGATGGGCAGAAGCGAAGTGCATTGACGCATATTTACTTCTCCCTACAGAAAGGTGAAGTGTCGAAATTTCACCGGGTCGAATCTGATGAAATTTGGAACTTATATCAGGGGGACGGCTTGTTTCTTTATATTTGGACTGAGGGGGATAGCTGTTTGCAAAAGATTGAAATTTCTGCAGAGAATAATACATTTTGCTGTGTTGTTCCTGCTGGCGCTTGGCAGGCTGCTGAGCCAATGTCAGGCCCCGTGCTTGTGGGCTGTTCGGTGGGGCCTGGGTTCGAGTTTTGTGACTTTAAATTGATTGATGTTGAAGATCCAATAACAGGTTATATCTGCAAGATAGATCCTTCCCTGGTAAGATTTATTGAACAATAGGATTTTATCGAGCTGCCACTAGATTATCTAATAGTGTCGATTGGCAATGTTATTTTAGCTTGGAGTTGTTTCCTGCTGATGTCTTGGACATGAAAACATCCTTCTTGTCCAAATACTGGTTTCAAAATATAACTGGCACTTATGATGAAAATTGTGCTGCTTCACTGAGCCAAGTATTGCCGTGATAGCAATGTATTTAATAGTTGTTGGTATTGCTGATTCCCTGGTAACTAAAGAATATCCGCCCCCGTTTTATCAGGCGAAGTAAGGCCCCTTAAGCTGATAACTTTTTCGTTGAGAATAATTTCTCATGGTTGATTCTCAAATTTAGACCAATATGGGTTAGGTCTACTTTATAGGTGGGCGTTTATAATTTCGTTTGAGGAGATTTTATGAAAGATAGATACATCAAACGGCCTTCAGGTTTGATTCGTATGTTGTTTGCAGGATGTGTATTGATTACATCCTACGGCGCAAAGGCTGATGTCTCCTGCGGTGATATCATTACTACAGCTGAAGTTCTCACGGAGGATTTGTCTTGTTCATCAGCGTTTGACCTTGCACTGACGGTCGTTGGACCTGGCGGTTATCTTGATTTAAATGGATTTACTATTGAGTGTGATTTTGATGTTGATGGGATATTTCTAGATGGCACTGGAGTTGTTGTCACTGGGGGAGCTTTATCAAATGGTAAGGTGCAAGGTTGTGGGTTCGGTGTAGAGGCAATCGGAAACGGGGCGCATACGGTGACAGGTATAGCCTTTGAGGGCAATGCCGTTTCAGTTGCTTTTGTGTCAGACAATAATACATTGTCTAACTCGGTAATCTCTGAAACTACGGAAATTGGAGTAGCTATAAACGGCAGTAATTCTACACTTATTGCAAATGAAGTCTCTACATCTACCAGTGCTAGTGGAGCTTGGGGGGTGATTCTTCAAGTGGGTGCGGACAGCTCTTATCTTTTGTCGAATATGGTATCTGGTTTTGATCAGTATGGAGTGATTGTTTGTAGTGATAGGAATGTTATCTCGCAAACTGTTGTAGAAGGCAATGGAGTGGAAATTACTAATACTGCAACTGGTGTTTATTTACCGGGAGATACTTTTGTTTGCGATGACGGTCAAGAAGGCAATACCATTGTTAGTAATGAAGCGACTAACAATAATAATGCGGACCTTGGCGATAATAACTTCCCATGTGTGAACTCTTGGGTTGGGAATACGGCTGATGCTGTTGAGGGCGCTTGCTTTGAAAATTAGAGGTTGAATGTCTCTAATAAGCATGGCTGCTACTTTTTACATCTCCAAAGCAATATGTAAGTTGTAGAGGAGTAGCAGCCTTTAGCTATTAATAATGGAATAGCAATTTGGTAGAAAGACTCTATCTGAGCTAAATGCTTGCTCTATAAATAGGCTTTCACTCTTGTGCTTATCTCACTTCATTCGTTAACAGCCAAGCCTTTATTTTGGCGCATACCCGATTCTGCTAGTACTGATAGAAAGAAATCATTTGGCACAAATTGTTCCAGACTGTCCAGCGTATAGTCTGCGTCCTTTAACGAATCTGGATTACCTATGCCTACAGCCGTCATGCCATTTGCGAACTTAATTGCACTGACTCCAGCGGGCGCATCTTCAAAAGCAATGCAAAACTCTGGATCAATTCCGAGGCCTTTGGCGGCGGCTAGGAATATATCTGGTGCAGGTTTAGGTGCAGATTTTTCTGGGTCTGCAATAACAGAAAAGCAACGGGATATTCCCAGGGCTTCCAATACCGCCGGTGCGTTTTTACTCGCTGAGGCGAGGCCGACCGGAATATGCTGAGAATTTAACCATGCGAGCAGTTCACCGGCGCCCGGTAACAGGTCTGCGGGGGATAGGCTGCGGATTAATTCCTGGTAGCGGCTGTTTTTCCTTGCAGCCAGTGCAATTTTTGCTTCTTCAGTGTAATTGCTGCTTTTTTCCCCGAGAATCACCTCAAGGGAAGCCATTCTTTCCAGGCCCTTTAAGCGCTCTTCAGTATCCGCTGTCCAGGAAAGGTTGAGCCCTTCAGCCAGCTGTTGCCATGCGATCAGGTGGAGACGTGCGGTGTCTGCAATAACGCCGTCGAGATCAAAGATTGCTGCACGATAGATCATCAGGATACCTCCTCCATCGGTGCTATTTGAATGGTTTCTGTTTGCCCTGGTGTCTCCAGGAATAGAATTTTCTTGCCGTGATGAAGGCTGAGCGCTTCACCTTTCACCAAGGTGTACCTGGCGCTGTAAGAATCGACATCGATTGCGATCGTGCGGCCACGGAATTGCAACCGGAAACGATAGCCGTCCATTCCATTGGGCAGGTATGGATTGAAGTTGAGTTCATTGCCGTGCAGGCGCATTCCTGCAAATCCCTGGACCATACACATCCAGGTACCTCCCATGCAGGCAGTGTGTATGCCGTGCTGGGTATTGTTGTGGTGGTTATCCAGATCCATTCGCGCAACTTGCTGGAAGTAATTCAGCGCTTTATCCGGATACCCAACTTCACTGGCAATAATGCTGTGAATACAAGCGGACAAAGTGGAGTCGTGTGTGGTGAGCGGTTCGTAGAAGTCGAAATCCCGCCGCTTCTGCTCAATTGAAAATTCTGAACTCTCCAGTAACAGGCCAAGAACGACATCCGCCTGCTTACAAACTTGGTGTCGATAGATCACCAGGGGGTGATAGTGAAGTAACAGCGGGAATTGATCGGCAGGCGTTTCGGCAATATTCCAGCGGGGTTTGTTTAGAAAACTATCGTCTTGAGAATGTATACCCTGCTTTTCATTGTAGGGCAGATACATGCTTTCTGCGGCCTTGGCCCAGTTATCAATTTCCTGTTTGTCGAGTTGAATACGCTGGGTTAACTCATCGCATGCTGCAGGATCGAATGATTTTAACCACTGTAATACTTCAACAGCATATTCAAGATGGGCCTTGGCCATCAGGTTTGTGTAGAAATTATTGTCAACCAGGGCAGTGTACTCGTCTGGTCCGGTAACCTCATTAATGCAGAACTGGTTGTCGCGAAGTGCGTTGAAGTGGCCAATCTCCAACCACATACGCGCGCCCTCTATCACGACTTCTGCGCCCTTGTTGCGCAGAAAATCGACATCACCGGTAACCCGGCAGTAATGTCGCACGGCGTAGGCAATATCCGCATTGATATGGTATTGCGCAGTGCCTGCCGGGTAATAGGCTGAGCACTCCTCACCGCCGATGGTGCGCCAGGGAAACAGTGCTCCCTTTTGAATCGACATTTCCCTCGCCCTTTTTCGTGCGGCATCGAGGATTGAGTAGCGGTATTCCAGTAGACCGCGCGCTAATTCGGGTTGGGTGTAGAGGAAAAACGGTAGTACATAGATTTCTGTATCCCAGAAATAGTGACCGTCATAGCCGTCACCGGAAAGTCCTTTGGCTGCAATATTGGTATTGCCATCCCGACCTAGGGATTGGAACAAGTGGTACTGGTTGAAACGTATTCCCTGCTGCAGGGCATCATTTCCACTGACCTGAATATCGGACTCAAGCCAGAAGTTGTCCATTTGGGCACGCTGGGTTTCGATATGGTCCGCAAAACTTTTAGCCGCACAGCGCTCCAGGTAATGATGCAATTCGCCAGCTGATATCGGCTCAGCATTTTGCTGTGCAAAGTAAGCGACGTACTTGGTTAGGCGAATAGGGGTGTTGCGGCGGGCAGCAAAGCGATAGTCAACCGAGACGCAGTCTTCACTGCGGAGGTTATTGGACGTGTAATCGCTGTCACTCTCACAAAGGTGCAGGGCTGCGCATCGTATAGAGAAGCCACTGCTCTTAACGGATAGAGGCAGGGCTAAATAACCATCTTCAGCTGTATTTTCCAGCCATTCGATATCTCCCCGGTCAATAGGGGAGGCAAGGCGTGGGTCCTCACTGCGTTCTGCCTGGGCAAGGTCACCATCAAGGCAGGATTGCAGGTGTACCTCTCCGTCAAAATCGATGGGAGTGAGTTCCAGTTGCAGAGCTAATAGGTTTTTCTCACTGAGGGAAACCAGGCGCTGCACTTTGAGTTCAATGGTTTTTCCTTTTGGGGAGCACCAAGTGAGTTTTCTCTCGCTGAACCCCGCGGCCATGTCCAGCCGGCGCTCGTAATTGAGTAGCTCGCCTTGGGCGAGACTAAAACGTTCTCCATCCAAGCTGATATAAATGGTCTTGCCGTCGGGAACCGTCAACATCCTCTGGTTGTTGCGCGCGTAGCCATAAGCAGACTCACCATAGGTGATAGGTTCGCTGGCGTAGACTCCATTCAGGTAACAACCATCCGTAAAGGGTTCTGGATCGAAACCCTCCTCAAAGGTACCGCGCAAGCCGATATAGCCATTACCGAGGGAGAATAGGGTGGCATTGAGGCTGTAATCTTCGGGCTGGAAGGTGTCCTCCACCAAGTCCCAGGGGTGGATCTTGTGTTTGATTTGTTGTTTTTGCTTCATACCACTTTCACTGGATTGGAGATTGGGTTCTAGGGCCGGGTCTGCTGGGCCTCCGGCTACTGGCATTCAGTCTATCCGTAGTTGATGTCTTTTTGCAATCGATTGCAAGATTGAGATTGAGCCTGGCTGTTACTGGAAGATGGACCTGATTTTCATCTCCGAAAAGTCTGTAACCTGCTGAAAAATAGAGGTTATTTTCTTTTTCTGGGTCAATTGCCAGTTGTTTTGTGACTGATCGGCATAAGGCATTCCCAAATTTTCATTGATTTTTATGCAAACGATTGCAAATTTTTGCCAGACTGATACATACTGGGTCTCTTCAGGCATTGGGGCGAAGTCGCCTTTCTCCACAAAGTCTGGGTAAAAATTGTACAATAACAGGTTGGTACGGCTGACTGCCTAAACCACAGAGCCAGATAGAATCCACTATGAAGAATCAGCGCATACTCTTATCTCTATTCGCTATCTACTTTGTCTTTGCCATTTTGTTGAACAGCGTGGGTACTGTGATCCTGCAGGTAATCAATACCTATGGGGTGAGTAAGTCTGCTGCGAGTGTGCTGGAGGGATTCAAGGATATCCCCATCGGTATTGTGTCTTTCCTGATTGCCTCCCAGCTTCCCCGACTGGGGTTTAAGCGGGCGATGCTGACGGGACTGGTAATCGTCACCCTGGCTTGTATAGCTATGCCCCTGTTACCCGGGTTTTGGACGGCGAAGTTATTGTTCTTGTCGGTGGGTGTTGCGTTCGCATTGGTAAAGGTTGCCGCATACTCCACCGTGGGATTACTAGCGCAGGGCCGCAGCGCACATGCGAGCCTTCTAAACACCCTGGAGGGGGTGTTTATGGTGGGGGTTCTCAGTGGTTACTGGCTGTTTAGCGCTTTTATTGATTCATCGAACCAAGGGTCGACTGCCTGGCTCAATGTCTATTGGGTGTTGGCGGTGGTCTGTGTGATTGCATTTGTATTGCTCTGGTGCACAGAGCTGGATGAATCCGGGGCGCGAATCGAAGAGGCTAGCCCGAAACAGGACTTTATCGCGATGATAAAGTTGATGGCCAAACCCCTGGTATACATCTACGTGATCTCAGTATTTTTCTATGTATTGATTGAGCAGGGGATAGGAAGTTGGTTGCCGACCTTTAATAATGAAATTCTCAAGCTGCCGGCTGCAATGAGTGTTCAGGCTGCAAGTATCTTTGCCGCAGGGCTGGCGTTGGGGCGACTTGGTGCCGGTGTGATGATGCGCAAAGTACACTGGTACCCGATGCTGAATGTCTGCTTAGTTGCGATGGGATTACTGGTGGTCGTTAGCTTGCCTCTGGCGAGTAATATTGTGGCGAATCCCGATGTAAACTGGCTTAGTGCCCCAGTGGCGGCTTTTGTTTTACCACTGATTGGCTTGTTTATGGCACCTGTATACCCAGCTATCAATTCTGTGATGCTCAGTTCATTGCCCACCCACCAGCACTCTGCAATGACAGGTTTACTGGTGATTTTTTCTGCGCTGGGCGGTACAACGGGCTCACTGATTACCGGGTCGGTTTTCGAGGCTTTTGATGGCCAGGTGGCTTTCTACTTATCCCTGGTACCCATCACAGTAATTCTGATTACCCTGTTCTTTTTCCGTCGCGCCGTAGAGCGGGGGGATGAGACGCTTGAGGCCTCAGCCCCCCTGGCTGGGTAACAGGGTGGTTTTACAAACTTGGGCGACGGGCCTAAGATGGCATTTTTCCCGCGAACAAGGTGAAGTACGCCATGCCCAAGGGGTCCTCCTCTCCCGTTTCCATGTCCGATATTGCTCGGTTGGCGGGAGTTTCTGAATCTACTGTTTCGCGAGCGCTGAACGATAATCCATTGATTAACGAAAAGACTCGCGAACGTATTCAAAAAATCGCGAGCTCCATGAATTACAAAATCAATGAGAGCGCGCGAAACTTACGCCTGCAACGCAGCCATACAATTTCGGTTGTGATTAATACGGGGCGCAGTGGCGGCCAGACATTTTCTGATCCATTTATGATCGATATGATTGGTTCAATTGCTGATCGCCTTGCGGTGCATAAATACGATTTACTGTTTTCCAGCAGTATCGCCAGCCGCTCGGATTGGCATTCTTATCTGATGAGTTCCAGGCGGGCTGATGGCGTTATTGTGATTGGCCAGGGGGTGGACGATACCCCTCTTCGAGATCTGCAGCAGCAGGGGGACCCTCTTGTTGTCTGGGGAGGGACCTCAAGGCAGGGGGCCGAATATTGTATCGTCAGTAGTGACAATCAAATGGGTGGACGTCAGGCCACAGAACATCTTCTGAATTTGGGGCGGCAGCGTATTCTCTTTCTGGGCGATACCGCGCACCCTGAGGTTAATGGGCGCTATGAGGGGTACTGTGTGGCCCTCGATGGGGCCGGTCTGTCGGGTTCTATCAGGCAGTTGGCAGCAGGCTTTTCCAGCGGAAGTGGTTATCAATCCATTGTCGAGTTGGTTGAACGGGAAGGGCGTAGTTTCGATGGCATCTTTGCTGCCAGCGACAGTATTGCCATGGGGGCGATCAAAGCGTTGCAGGCCAGTGGCTACAAGGTACCTGAAGATGTTGGCATCGTTGGCTTTGATGATATTCCGATTGCTCCATTTTATACCCCTCCGTTGACCACCATACGCCAGAGTATCCACCGGGGGGGGGAACTGATGGTGGAGAAGATGATGCAACTTCTCTCCGGGCAATCGGCGGAGCCTGCTGTGCTGCCCACAGAGTTGGTAGTGCGAGGTTCTTGTGGCGCCAATCCGGATTACCAGCCTGTAGAGGAATTCTTTCAGGATGGGCAGGGCGACGGCTAGGTAGCTCCCTCGCACCTCTGTTCTTGTTCGCCATGAGGAGCAAAGCTAGTGTCCCTGCCGTTCACTGAGATTGAGCCACAATTGTAAAACTGATCTCTGTGGCTGGACTCAAAGCATGGCAGGCGAAAAAACTAAACTGACCAGAACCCAGGTATTGGGGTTATTTGCCCTGAGTTTGGCAATATTTCTGATCGGGAATGATCTCACGGCATTTTCTGTGGCAATTCCTGCCATTGAAAAAGACTTCAACTCCGACATCACCACTACCCAGTGGATTATTAATGGTTATACCTTGGCTTTTGGCGTGCTGCTAATCTCAGGTGGGCGCCTGGCGGATATGCTTGGCCGGCGTAAGATTTTCTTTATTGGCATGGCCGCGTTTGCATTTTTTTCCCTTCTCGGTGGTATAGCCACCAATATCCCAATGCTGCTGGCAGCGAGGGGGCTAATGGGCATCGGCAGCGCCCTTATGTGGCCGGCAATCCTGGGGTTGATTTACGGTATGTTGCCGGAAGACCGCTCGGGATTTGCGGGAGGTTTGGTGATGGGTATGTGCGCCGCTGCAAATGCGATTGGCCCGGTATTGGGGGGCATTCTTACGGATTTACTAAGCTGGCGTTGGATATTCTTCATTAACTTACCGGTGGCTGCATTGGCATTTTTTGTCTGCTGGAAAGTTATCCCGGATGATACGCCGGAGAATGTCACAGAGCGTATTGACTACGGTGGTGTAATTACCCTTACTTCATCGCTGTTTTGTTTACTGTTGGCTCTGGATTTAGTCGTGGATATCGGCTTTAAAAACCCGATGATTATTGCCTTAGCCTTGGCCACCTTTCTCTTTATGGGGGCATTTATCCTGGTGGAGCGCCATGTGGGCAGGGATGCATTAATTCCCGTAGATGTTGCTACAAATCATGGTTTTTTTGCTGCAGGAATTGCCACTTTATTACTGTCTGTCGTGTTCTTTGCTGCATTGGTATACGTTCCTCAGTATTTGAGTAAGGTTCACAATCATTCGGCGATGTTTTCGGGGATGGGTCTGCTTCCTATGATGGTCTCATTTGGTTTGGTGTCTTTTATTGCCGGTGGGCTATACGAAACTGTAGGGGCAAAAACCATCGTCTCATCAGGTACTATTGCCATGTGCATCGGTATGTTTATGCTTTCTCACCTGCATAAAGAAACAACTTTTGTACAGATGATACCGGGGCTGGTGGTTCTCGGGGCGGGCATTGGTCTTTTTTACTCTGCCATCACCACCGCTGCGATTACGGTTGTTGCGCCAGAGCGAGCGAGCTTGGCAGGAGCAATTCTCTATATGTTCCAGATTGGTGGGGGGGCAATAGGCTTGGGTATGAATACAACAATTGTGGCAATGGCTCCCAATATTTCTACGGGGATCGATCGTGCTTTTACGGTAAATGCCTATCTAGCTATGGTGGGGTTGGTAGTGTGTCTGTTATTTGTTTCAGGGAAGCCTGAGGATAAGCCCCCCCTGTCGGAAAAGTAGTTTACTGCTCGCTTAAATCTTTATTGCCTATTTCTGCAAAATTCACATTCGTGATGATGCCATTTGTGTTGTAACTAAGAATTAGTACTTTTTGATAAGAAGCCGGTTGGAAAATAGCCTTATTGGTCTGGCTATACATATAAACTTTGGCTTTCTCGGACTTATTGCTGATCAAAGGGTACTGGTACTCACCGGAAGGTTTACCCAGTAGATCCAGCGCTTCGAGAATACTGGTTTGGCCTTCACTGATAAGTGGTACTTTTGACTCATCAAAGTCAGTAGAATCTTCGGCGAGAGAGCTGACAAAATCCTGTCCGACTAATTTATCATTGTAAAAGTAGAAGCCCTGATTGCGGGTACCGCTAATATTTTCGCTAACCGCCTTTTTACCAGTAGTGGGGTAGGCATAAGCGAGTGTTAAAACTTGTTGATTGTTTTTTACAAATACGCCTTTTTCATAGGGTTTGCCGAGCTTTTCTTTAATTGTCTGCTCAGTATCTACACCGAGTGTTACATCGTTTTCCCCCAGGGGCTTGGTGCCAATACCGGTACACCCGGATAGCATTAATAGGAAAAAAATAACCGTTACCAGTCCTTTCACTACAACCTCCTGCACTGTATTTCCCAGGTTTTTGGCGACCTCGAATTTTCGGCGCATCCTACAATCGGCATGTATTAATTACCAGTAATTTGTAAAGCAAATCGATGTCCCGAGATTACAGCGCTATGACAGGAATCGAGCGGGCGCGGAGAAGTGCACTGATTAAGTCACATTGTACGCTTCTAAAAAATTACAGCGTAATGAGTGACATCTGTATTAGAACTCAGTTCCTGAAATTGCCTCATTACGCTATTACTTTTTTAAGTAAAACTGAAAAGCGTTTTTCACCAGGACTTTTTCTGCTAGTGACTCATCGAGACTGTCGTGAATTAACAAAATGTCTTCAGGCTTGAAAGGGCGGGGTGCTCGAGTGGAGGGAAGATCAGAGCCGAACATCAGACAGCTGGGGTTGGCTTGGCAGAGTTCGAGTACTGCCACTGCTGGATCGAAGTCCAGGCGGCCGAAGCCGCTCGCTTTTACCTTAACCCCTTTTTCTGCCAACTTGAGTATGGTGGGAAAGCCACGCTTACTGAGCCCCATATGATCTATAGAGAGTGCCGGCAGCGCGATTAGCTTGTTATAGAGACGGTCCAGCGCAGATGACTCAATGTAAAGCTCGACGTGCCAACCGGCCAGTTCAAATACACGTCGAGCCAAGCTGTCGAGGCAATCCACTTGCTCCGAGCTGCCCCGTACCAGATTAAAGCGCAAAGCTCTAACCCCGTGTTTGTGAAGTGACAAAATGACGGTGTCGGGAGTATTTGCGGATAGCTGGGTTACCCCAACATAGTGTTCGCCCAGCTTCGCCAGGGCATCAATAAGGTAGGCTTGGTCTTGCCTTTGGAATGAGCCGGAAACCACTGCGCCACCCACAAGCTGGTAATTTTGTAACTCGCGCCGGTAGTCGTCCAAGGTAAATGCTGGCGGCAAGTAACCGTGATTTGGGAACAAGGGGAATTGGGGGTTAATGATGTGGAAGTGGCTATCAAAAATTTGCAGCTTCTGCGCTCTCATGGTCTGGCCCGCCAGGCTGGTTTAGATTTCCTGTATGATCCGTATACGATCTGTAAAAGCTCGCTGTGAGACAGGAATATCTGGGGCAAAAAGTTCCCAAGAGTGAATCACGCCGGGCCGAACATGTAGCTCTGTACTCACACCGGCATCGGTAAGTAGGCGCGCGTATTGAATATCTTCATCGCGAAAAATATCCAGTTCGCCAACGTCGATAAATGCGGGGGGCAACCCTTTGGCATCTAACAGGCGCGCCG
Source organism: Microbulbifer maximicatervae (SeqCode) (assembly GCF_052467325.1). NCBI lineage: Bacteria > Pseudomonadati > Pseudomonadota > Gammaproteobacteria > Cellvibrionales > Microbulbiferaceae > Microbulbifer > Microbulbifer maximicatervae (SeqCode). Next base: position 1,779,532 of record NZ_CP174310.1, on the reverse strand, counting down.
GAGCCGCGTGAGGACTGACGGTGGGACTACCTACCTGGTTGCCCAGGTAAGCGGTCCAGCCTGTGAGGTTGTCTTCGTAGGTCCAAGTAATAAATGGCAATAATAAGGGGTCGGGAGTAACCGTCCTGTCATCCAGCATTGGGTATAACAATATTTGTCGTGCCAGAGGCGGACCTTTCTTGTCGCGAGCCATAATTGTCAGGGCTGCGGCCAGCCCACCTCCAGCACTATCTCCCATAATGCCAATTCGCACTGGATCAACGGAGAGCTCCTGTGCGTGTTGTACAAGCCAGATAAATGCTCGATAACAATCATCAATCGGTTTAGGGTAGGGGAATTCTGGGGCTTTCCGGTAGTTTACTGAGAGGAAGGGGACACCACTGGCGGCCACATAATTAGCAACAACCAACTCGTAGCGCGAGATATCGTGGCAGATAAGCCCGCCCCCATGAATATAGAAAATAGCTGACCCTGGATTGCTATTCGTCTTTTGATACCAGCGCAACTGTATCTCATCTTGATCCGCGCTTTTGATTGCGAAGTCCCGGAAGGACACACCTGGGGGAAAGCTGTGTCCCAGAAATAGTGCCTGGGTGACTACTTCGCCATTCCTGCGGCGAGTTTCCACGTCCCCAATAGGTGCTGCAGCAAGGGTATCCAGCAAGTCACCGAATTTGCTGAGGGCGGTAGAAAAGTCTGGGTCCAGGGAGAAGCTCATTGATGAGTATCCTTATCAGAGTTCCTATCAGATCTGGGCCCTCAGCCAAGCGTGGGCCCTTGCTAAATGTGGACCTTTAAAGGGGAAATGTCAGCATCCTCAGCAGGGTTCGGCGACACCGCTTTCCGTCATTAAAGTCTCAATTGAGGCCATTGTGGATGCCGGTTGCTGCGCTTTGTTCTCGCTATACCGCTCGGTCAGGTAGTCACCTTGGTTACGCATCAGCACAGTAGTCTTAACAAGCTCTTCCAGAACGTCGATCACTCGGTCTCTAAATGGAGAGTCCTTAAGTTGCCCCCGGTTATCAAATTCCTGCCATGCCTTGGCAATAGAGGATTGATTGGGAATCGTGAACATACGCATCCAGCGGCCGAGAACCCTCAGGCTGTTGACTGTATTAAATGATTGGGAGCCGCCGGAAATTTGCATGACTGCCAGGGTTTTCCCCTGGGTTGCCCGGCTCGCTGATTGGTCTAGCGGCAACCAGTCGATCTGGTTTTTGAAAACGGCAGAAAAATTTCCGTGTATTTCTGGGCTGACCCACACTTGACCTTGGCTCCAGGCAGACCATTCACGAAGCTGTTGAACCTTTGGGTGATCCTGGCTGACGCCGTCATATAGGGGCAGGTCAACGGGGTCAAATAAGCGTACATCTGCACCAAAATGCTGCAATATTTCAACAGCTTGGTTGGCTAGTAAGCGGGAATAGGAATTGGGCCTTAAGGATCCGTACAACACTAGAATCTTGGTGGGTTCACTACTGGGAGGAGAGTCCGCCAGGTGATTAAGAATATTGCTGGGGGTGTGGTTCGGTAGCATCATGAGTTACCTCAAAATTTCTATATTTCTATAATAGTCGAAATAATTGATTTGGCAACACTTTGCTCTTGCAGCTTGACCTAGCGCAAAGAGAGTCATTCACCTCCTCTTAGGAGAAAGAACTGGGCAGTCGAAAAATGTGGGGCGGTAAGAAGTTCTGGAAGCCAAGGGGGGGTGACTGGCTTCCATCTTTGTAAATCCAGTAGTAGGTTGCAGGGGTATAAGGTGCCCCTGCTACGATCTTAGTTAGGCTCTTTTTTCATTTCGAGAAAATCAATCCCATCCTCTTTGGCACCTTCCTCAAGAGCATATTTACCTGACTCAAGGTCACTAGCAAATTGAGAATACATATTAGTGATGGATGGACTGCGTAAGAAAGCTGATTTGGAGTCGTACTCAAGCAGAACAATTTGCCCATTGCTACCATTCTTATCTGCTTCTAGGTCAACATAGAGCGTACATGTACTGCAATCATCACCAATCGGTATTCGTTTAGTGCTGAAATCAAAAGAGTCTGACTTAATTCCGGGGTCTGCATGTTTTAATGGCAGCTTTCCATAGTGAAGCTGTAGTTCAATATTGGTAATTACATCAGAGATAGGAAGAAATTGAAGCCCATAGACTAAGTTAGCAATAGCACTTGATTTTATGCCATTATGAATTTTATAAAGCTCATATAAATCGCGGGGTAGTTTATAACCAATAACGGACTCTAGCTTTTCTATTTCGGTCCCAGTAGCGGGCAGATTTAAAGCATCATAGATTTGTGGGGCATTCTTTTTTAACCAGATATGAATACGGGACCATGATTTTGATAGTGTTTCTGATGACATAAATTCTTTGTATCATAAGGTAAAAACAGCATAAAAAGGATAACATATTTTCTTTGTTTAAAGTCGGATTCAATAGAGACTTTCTTTTTAAGTGTACTCAAGTGTGCTCATACTCAGAGAATAGTTACTTACTTATTTCTCTTTGCTCGATCACCTCAATATTGAACCTCTCTGATAAGGTTGGTTCTTCAAAGTACTGATTAACTTGTTTGAAGGTCTCTGGATTATCAAAGGTGGCTCTTTCAGTGTGTGATTTTTGTCTTTGGGTGATACGCTGTAAGCATAATTCATCCTCTGCTTTCAAGTAAATTAATTGATGGGGAAAGAAATTATCCTGAAGTATCTCTTTGAACCAGGATCGTTGTCTTCTTGTATTACCTGGAAAGTCCAGTATTACAGAGGTGCCATGCTTTAAAATATTCTGGATATGAGGCTTGATTATTGATTTTAACCTTGAAGAATATTCTATGTAGTTTGAGAGTGAGCAAATTTCACGAGGGTATAAATTTGAAAGCCACTCATTTTCGGAGATAAGGATAGCTCCCGTATTTTGTGCCACTTCTACCGCCTTGGTACTTTTTCCTGCCCCCATCTTTTCACAAAATAAAATAAGAGTTCCGTTCTCTTTCATCGCTCTTTCTGTTTGATCTGTAAGGTGAGTTTTTTCTTGATAAGAATCACGCCTGAAATTTAAAATTTGGTAAATAATGGGAGCAGTTGAGGGGGTGAGTACGGTGCTTCGGAGGGAGGATGGATTTCCAATACCTGAGTGCGACTATAAATTTAAAGTAATTGTGCGGATTTAGAGTGAAGGTCCAATGTCTTAGGTGCTCACACCAAACTCAATGACGAGTTTGATATAAGCACCTTGTCTTTGACTAGCTACGGCACTTGATAAAGACCATGGATTTTGACCAGCTTTCGGTAGCATCGAATTCTTTTATCAGAGGATCTTCAGTAGCTCCCGTGAATTTTCTTAACCCATGGGAAATCATATAGATAGGTATATAGGATGGGGGCTCTGAATCTGTTAAGTATGTACACACTTCGAGCTTCCTTGCGCCTCCTTTATCAAGAGAGTTGATGCTGGAGAATAGTTTGGTACGATCCTGGTCAGGCAGAGAGCCAAATTCCCTATTAAAAATTACTCTTAGTACATTATGCCCAGTTTTGTCACTTACTCTCTGTGTATCGAAGTAGGCAAAGGCACTCGCAATCATTAAGAGCTCAGCAGCATTATCAAATTTGGCCTCTTCTGCGCATGTTTTGGCGGCAGCAGTAATGTCTGTCGGTGTGTGAGTGGATTTTACTGATGTTGCACTGATGCACCCAAGAGGAGGCGCTGTGGTTTGACTGTCCTTGGTAACATAATTGTTGGCCTGCACGCCGTGAGTAAATACGAAGAGCAGTAGAGACAGGATTAGAGGCAGCGTTTTTCTCATGTGTCGAGATTCCTTAACTGGATGCCTCCTTAATCATAGACTCGGAAGTGCCAGCAGTATCTCAACCCCTAGAAAATTTAGTCAATAAGTGGTGTGTGATCTGAATGAAACCTGCCGTCTGGATGTGAATTTATACATTTCAGGGGCTACGGAAGAAAAGGTTCAGGCAGATATGGCACTGGAAACGTTAATTGAGGGAGTGTCGCTTTAGCCGTAAAGGTTTAGTACCTGCGAGGCTTGGCGACACATCAATATCTTCAATGTTGTCGAAAATTTTGTTTTAAAGGTTTGAAGTTAACCTTGTTGAGGTTTTGAAGCCTATTCTGTATTTGATTTCGTAACGTTTGAACCCTGAAATAGCAGTTTTATCAGGTCCTGCGTGATAGCTTCCTGGTGTTCGGTCCTCAAGTCTTTCATATATTCAGACTCTCCTGGGACTACTATTTCCGGCAATATTTCTTTAACGGCAGCGTCGCCGTTCCACTCTATGGTAGCTTGGCTATCGAAGCTGGTTCTAAATTTTATGTATTTGTCTTTATCAATAAAAACATAGCTGTTTGAGAAGTACTCAATATCGTATTTGTTAATTAGGGTGAACGAAGATTTCTTTCCTGTGAAAACCTTTTGTCCAGTATTAAAGCTAAAGTTTTCGATGGTCTCGTCGGATCTGGATTTGTAGTGTCCTTGCTCTATAGCCATGTCAATTTCATCTATAATGTCGCCCATTTCAATGGAGATTGTTTCGTCTGTATCGTCCCATGAAATACTGTCGATTGGGTATATATAGACATTAATAATATCGGTAGGGTATTGCTTGTTGTCGTATTTTAGTGCGATGCCTAGCATGGGTTCATCGAAGATACTACTTTCAGTGAGAACAAAGCTCTTTGTCTCCTCCGGGGTAATAAGGTCCTGTTGGTAATTGCTTGCGTTGTTCGGACGTATCGATCCACATGAGGCTATAACGAGGCTAATTATTACAAAAAGTGCTTTGGTTTTCATTCTCTCTCCCTGATAAGGCTGACTATTTGATTTGAGGCGTTTAGTTCTGTTTATGCAATACCTGAATAAGATGGCCACTCCCTGAGCGTGCGGATCAATACTGTATTTGACTTATGACAATACAGAAAGGCGTATTTTTCATTGCCTGCTTACTGTTAAGCTCTGTTTTATGGCGATTAATTCCTAATTACGACTTATTTTTTTAAACGCCAGAATTGATTCTGACAAATCCCTGATTTGATTGCACGGATTTTTGAGGGGCTCGTCTATACCCTTGTTATCGTTGAATGCGGAAAGTAAATATCCCTCGCTATTAAGGACCTGGGAGCAGAAGGTATTTATTAATGATTTCTAATAATGAAATAAGTGCTTGGTTAGTGGAATGTTGTTTGTGAGTTGGCGGGGGAAGCATCTGGCTTAATTTTTTAGACTTGGCGGTCGTAGTTGGCGGTTAAGGCTTTTTGCTTGAATGTGGGGATGGTTGGTTTTTGGGGACTTTATTAATGGCGCATTTTTCACAAAAGAATAGAAAATTACAAAGTTGCCTTATGTTCTTAACTGACTAGTCACAATCTGTATTTACTATTTGTATCTTCTGTAAGTAAGTCTTATTTCGCAGGTTTAAGTTGGAAATAGATATTTGTCAGAATTGAGAAATACGTAAATTATGAAAGTGTAAAGTAGGGTAAATGACCGAAATTGACTGACTGGTACTGTTGTAATTTAACTATTCGTGACAGGTGTGCACGCTTGTTCTAATTGATCAATTCAACTGGGGGGAAATAGTTACTGGATTTTTATTTGTGAGGTAATTATTAAGATACTTATCAGGAAAAAAATAATGAATAAAATAGTTGGTTTGGTATCAAGTTTAATTTTGGGATTATCTCTGTCGATGTCCGTCATGGGTGAGATTGATTCCGGCGATGATAAAGTGAAGCGCTTGGATTTACAGGGGCAGATTGATACAAAGGCTCCTTTATCAAAGACCTTGTGGGCTGGGGCGCATAATGCCTACGCATCCTATCAGTGGGATCAGGGTGTTTATACCGATGTAAACCAGTGGTACGCGCCGGAGAAATTGTTCAGTCGCGGAATACGCCTGGTCGAATATGATACTTATCCTGCTTCGAGTGTCAGCTCAACACCGCACCTGTGTCATATGGGCCTGGAAGAGGCCACTATGTGTATTTATATGTTTGGCACAGCTGCAACCTTGGGGGATGGGCTGGATGAGATTAAGGATTTTCTTGAAGATAATAATGATGAGGTCATATTCCTAAAGTTTGAGGCCTACGATTCTGATTACCACCAGAACTTCCGCAATAAGATTGGTGAGAAAATTGAAAGCAGGTTGGGGGATCTGGTATTTAAGCCTACCGACTGGGGCTATACAGAAGATGATTGCGCCTCCCTGCCGGCGCAAACACTGACTAAACAGGATGTGTTGGATGCGGGACGCAACGTTATCCTATTTATTCAGGTGCCCAGAGAGTATCCGCACACTGGTGATAACAATCTGTGTGATTACCATGACGAGTCAAACACATCGAAATTCAGACGCAATGTCTGGATCGGTGTGGATGAGATGGATGCATCTGGAAACCTCACTTCCAATGAGCCACTTGCACAAAATTCCAGCCAGTTAACAGCAGATATCGACGGTAATGCTAGCGCAACCAGCCACTACAACAATGGGAATTTAAGTGTCGCCCTGGATGCAACAACGGAATATAACAAGGATGACATCAAGTATTCAGGCAGTGAGATCCTGGAGAAAGCAGTATCTGGGTATAACATGCTTGAGTTGGCGCTGGTGGAGGCCAATGCGACCACTATAGGTGCTTCTAAAGCACCCCAGATTGAAGATTTTACGTGGTCTTGGCGGAATGACTCTCCCAGTGGTAACAATAGTTGCGCCTGGTTAAGTAATGACGGTGAAATTCGCGACTATAGCTGTAGTACGGAGCGAGTGTTTGCCTGTGTAGACGATGAGCGAAACTGGCACATCAGCAGTGCATCGGGAGCCTGGAGTGAAGGTTATTCCGCCTGTGAAGCCGATGGCTATCGCTATGGAATGCCTTATAACGCTTTGGAAAATGCCGCTCTCTATGCCAAGAGGAATTCAGAAGGTGTAACTACCTCGGTTTGGGTGAATTACTACGAACCATTTGATGGGTTCTGGATCGCCAACCAAGACAGCTACTCGGATTTTGGCTACATCAAAAAAGATGTTGTGGGTGGTACCGGAGGTGATGCGTTTGATTCAATCGACCTGGTAAAACGTAAGCTACTCGGCAGCGGTACTATGAATCTGAAATCTGTCCAGATTCGTTCCGGTGGTCGAATTGACGGTTTTAGAGCTTGCTATGAATTTAAGCAATCCCTAAGCCATGCCACAGCCAGTGATCATGAATATTGTATTGAATACGGTGATGGAGATGGTGGCTCGATGGGGAGTGTGCTGAGTTTTAACTCCGCCAGCAGCGAGTATCTGGATGACGTTAAAATTTGTGTCGACGATGAAAAGCATGAAACAGGTAGTGTTTACTACCTTAAATTGACTTCGAGCAATGGCTCATCTATTTCCGGGGGGACTCAGCAGGGGACTTGTACAACTTATTCTTCCACTTCATCCCAGCAAATTTTTGCTTTCCACGGGCGCCACGGTGATGAAATCAATGCTTTGGGCGTGCACAAGTTGTCCAACAGCTTGGTAAATCCAGGGTACTACGCAACCGAGTGGCTGGACCTGGATGATCCCTCCTCAGGTGGCATTGATTATGAGAGCTTTAACGAACACAAGTCAGCGGGAAATATAAGCAATAGCTGTGCTGTCAGTGATGTTGCTGGTATTGAGGCAAGGGTTGTTGATACGAAGTTGGATTATTCCTTAACCGGCGAAAGCATGCATATAGGCGATATCGGCACTAATTACCGCTTCTTTTGTGCAACAGAGGATTGTAGTGACTACGAAGTAAAGTATTTCTTCACTAACGCAGCCTGCCTACCTTAACGACTCACAATATCCCGGCGGTGAATATGCTGCCGGGATTCCTGTTACTACTCACTCACTAAAGGAAGCTCTCTCGGCTGAATACGGGGATTTCGCCTATAGTCGAACTCAAGCAATGTGCGGTATCAATCGGCAGAGCGAAGCCCATGAAATATGACGAGATACATGAGGATCATGCTGATCCCCTGATCAACCAATTACATCGAGCAATAAAATATGCCGTTAAATTTCTCGCCATTCTTATGGTGTTGGTCATATTCTGGACCATTGCGGATGTCGTCTATGTACTTTATGAAAGGCTAATGGAGACGCCATTCCTATTGCTGGATATGGAAGATATCCTCGAGACTTTTGGGGCCTTTCTCGCCGTTCTTATTGCCATTGAAATTTTCACTAATATCCGACTCTACCTGGGTACTAATGTGATACCGGTGCAATTGGTATTGGCTACAGCCTTAATGGCTGTAGCTCGGAAGGTTATTGTGCTCGACTTAAAATTTGTTAATGCGGAGCAAATAGTTGGAATTGCCCTGGTGACTATCGCCCTGGGAGTTTCCTACTGGCTGGTGAGGGAGAAAAGTAATAAACCTGGTTAGTACTTGTGATTTTTTGTCCTTGATAATGCTCACTTTATGATTTTATTTTTTGTATTTATACAGTTGGCTAAAATAGAATCATATCGTTAACTGCATTAATAGCTACTTACAATAGTTAGCCCGAACTAAGAGAGCCGGGCATTTGGCTGAGTGCCAAACCCACGATAAACCTTATTAATGAATAAGTCTTTCTGCTTCAATCGCACGAGGTGGTTGCAGGTTGTTACTGCGAAAGGTAGCTGCACTAATCCTTGCTTCTGGCCAATGGGAACTAGTGCCATTAGTGGGTTTCGTTTATAGCTTTTGGTACTTTTTCCTTTTCTATTTCTGGCGATGGCCTTTGCCAGGTATTCACCTTGCTGAGAGGCGAGGTAGCCCAGTTTGGCCTCACCAATATCGGCAATGTCTCCGAGTGCATACAAGCTTGGTTCGTCAATAACTTGAAGTCTGTTATCGACTTTCACAAATCCCTGCTCATTAAGGATATGCGCTAAGTGCGGTTTTAGGTAATCATTGTTGGGCAGCGCACCAATTGCTTCAAAAACCAGGTCTGCATCGCTGGCTTGGCCATTGTTGAGATTTATATAGCGGCCATTTTGATTTTGGTAGCGGCTGTTAAACTGAATTTCTACACCTAAATTCTCTAATTGTCTCTGGGCTTTGATCTGTGCTTTAGGCTTGAAGTTGTCCAATAAGACCTCTTTATTGTGTGTCAGAATTACGTGAGTGCTCGGCATAGCGTGCGCGATCTCTCCTGCCAATTCGACACCAACGACCCCTCCACCTATCACCATGACTTTCCTTGCTTGTTTCAGTCGCTGATGCTCGTTCAACAGTTCTTGGTTTCTGGATTGAATATCCATTGCGCAAAGGGATTTGGCCATTGGCATACTCGGATATCGGGTGCCGGAGGCGAGTATGGCACTGTTGAAATGTAACTCTGTTCCATCTGCCAAACGCGCTGATTTCGCAGACATTTCCATTACATCTCCCTGAATGAAGCGGCCATAGAAAAAGTCCCTGTAGTACTTGCGCGCTTGATTCCCGGTACTGGATGGATCGGTTACATTGCGCAAGGTGGCAAAAGTGACTTCAAAATAATCTTTTTTGTCTACCAGAATGGTATGGAGCCCATGTCTTTCCAGTGCTTGCGCGACAGACACACCGGCGAAACCACCGCCTACTATCAATACTTCCGCTTTAATTACCATATTTTTCAACCATTAGAGGGTGTACAGGTCATTTGAATCCATTTTATGGTGTAGCGAATATGCTGTGAATGTGTGATTGTGAGACTCTGATGTGCATATTTGCACATGCTGAGCATTGGGGGCTTGAGGTAAATAATGGATAAATGGACTGAGTTAAGGACCGCTTACAAGCTGGCCAAACTGGGCACTCTGAGTGCAACGGCCCAAGAGATTGGTATTCATAGGTCCACTGTGATGCGCCATATTAATGTATTGGAGGAAAGCCTTGGGGTTGTACTATTTCAGCGTAATGACAAAGGCTATATTCCAACGGAGGCGGGGCTGGAGGTTATGCGCCTGGGAGCGGTGACGGACAGCCATTTTTCTCAGTTGTCATCGCGGTTGCAAAGCAAAGAGCAGAATTTGCAAGGCAACCTCACCATCACTTCTGTCGGCGAAATGGTAGACCTGTTGATGCCGATAATTAAACAGTACCAGACGCAGCACCCAGGTATGCTTGTCAATTTAATCGGGGATCTGCGCAATTTTAACCTGGAGTACGGTGAAGCTGATATTGCGATTCGTGTCGGCGAGAAACCAACGACACCCGATAATATCGTGCTGCCATTTTTCACTACAGAATTCGTTTTCTATGCACACAAATCCTATATTGAAGAGTATGGGCTTCCCGATAAAAGTAATCTCCAAGAGCACAGGTTTCTGGCTTTAGGTGATCGCCCGTTACACTTTGGCTGGAATGAATGGATTTATAATCATATTCACGATCAAAATATTGTGCTGACCGCTTCCAGTCAGCAAATTCTTAACCAGGCAATGCTTTCTGGCTGTGGCATTGGTGCCATGCCGAGAATCCTGGCTAAAAAATTTGAAGACATTATTGAGATTCCTACGCCTGAAAGCTGGCAAGTCTCAACTTGGATACTTGTTCATCGCGATATGTTTAACATGCCAAAAATCCGTGAGTTTCTTAGCATCTTAAAGCTCTGGCGAAAATGAACAATACCAAGTGCCAGCCCAGAGAAAATCATAATAGCGGCCATTAACTTTTCTGAACCAATCGATTCTCCAGTTAATAACCAACTGAAAAAAAGTCCAAAAACGGGGCAGAGTAAACCTAAAGGCGCAACAGTAGACAGCGGGTACTTAACGATTAACCGGTTCCAGAACCAGTATCCCAGCAGGGTGGTTGGGTAGGCCTGAAACAATATGGAGAAAATCAACTTTCCACTAAGGTTGTTTTGAATTTCATAAAATACAGCCGCACCATTTTGAATATAGGTAGCAGCGAACAGTGGCAACGGTGCAAAAAATAGCCCCCAGACAATAAAGCTAAATACTTGCTGTGTGCCACTGGCCTTTACAATGAGCCCACTGATGCTCCAGCTGGTAGCCGCTATTAGGATAAGTGCAATACTAATAAGGGGCACAGTGCCATCTTCAACCATCAAACTTAGTAACAGCCCTCCTAAGGCAAGTAGAGCCCCAAGAGCTTTCTGCGGGATAATCTTTTCTTTCAGGAATACCCAGCCGAATAGTAAGCTAATCGCAACATTTACTTGCAAAAGAAGTGAGGCCATTCCCGCAGAGAGTCCGCTAGAGATTGCCCAGGTGGCCATCCCCCAAACCCCACAGCCAAAAGTCAGGCTGTAGGCCAGAACGTACTTCCAGCTGACTGTCGGCCTGGAAACGAAAAGCACTGCCGGAAAGGCGGCCAAAGAAAAGCGTAAAGCCACCAGAAGGAGTGGGTCCAGATCTTCCGTTCCCATCTGAATAACAATGAAGTTGAAGCCCCACATTGCCATTAGTAGCACACCAAGTAATAAATCCGAGTACCGCATCAGCCCCTCCAATTTGTCTCGGGGCTAACTATCCAAGAAATGAAAAAAGGTATACAGATGCAATTTCTGTATAAAATAGGTATACAGTTTGGGTGGAGACGGAATCGGAGAGGGGATAGGTGCGGTATAAAGAGCTTGCCGAACGCTGTATAGAGGATATTCAGTCAGGGAGAATACCAAGCGGTCATAAACTACCGTCCCTCAGGCGGTTCGCTGCACAAAACGAAGTGAGCCTGACAACAGCCCAAAGCACCTACTACTTGCTGGAGGAGCTCGGCTGGGCGAAGGTTCGACCGCAATCTGGATTCTTTGCCTCAGTTCCTCCCAGCAGTAACCCGCCTCCCATAATGCCCGCATTCACCTGCCGAACAACAGATCCAGTAAATCACGATTGCTATTTCCGTGGGTTGGGAACAGGGCCATTGGGTGTTGCGTCTTTATCTCCAGAGCTATTGCCGTTAGATTCCCTGGAGCGCAGTATGCGGCGGGCAACCCGAGAGGCTGGCGCCAGTATGCATGGCTATCCGGTTTCCTCAGGGGAGCCGCTTTTGCGCAGTGCGCTTAGTGCACACTTTGCCAGTTATGATTTGCATTTCTCTGCCAATGAATTAGTAGTGACGAATGGTTGTATGGATGCCGTCCGCACAGCGATTGCCATTACGACTAAGCCCGGTGATGCGGTTGCGATCAGTTCTCCTTGTTACAACGGTCTTCTTAATCTGTTGGCGTTGATGGGGCGAAAAGTTGTTGAGATACCGACTGTTGAAAACGGTTTAGACCTCGCACAGCTAGAGCGCTATATGCAGCAGGGATTGGTCCAAGCGGGTCTTTTTAGTAGCAGTCATATGAATCCTACGGGTGTGTCCCTGAGCTCGGAGCAGAAAGAGAACCTGGCCGCACTGGCTGGTAAATATCGGGTTCCAATTGTCGAGGATGATGTGTATTTGGAGCTCGGATTTCAAAGAAGTCTGCCCATGCCCGTGCGCTACTGGGACCGGAGCGGGTATGTGCTTTGGTGTGGCTCTATCTCCAAGACATTGAGCGCAGGCTATCGCCTGGGGTGGTGCTTACCAGGAAGGTATCGAAAACAATATGAACGCTATCGATTTACCGAAAGTTTCGGTGTGAACTTGCCCGTCCAATTAGCGGTAGCCGATTTCATCGGTACCAATCAATACTCCCGTCATGTACAAGGGCTCAGGCAAAAGCTTGCCTTCCAGGTCGCATCCTATCGCAACTACTTAAGTTCATCCTTGCCCGATGAATCGCGTATCAGTGACCCCCATGGAGGAATGGTGATTTGGTTGCAGATCCCAGGGTTGGACAGCCGGAGTCTTTGCCGTATGGCTTCCGAAGAAAATATAGCCTTGTTGGGCGGTGCAGATTTTAGCTCGCTTGATCTCTACGGTGATTGTGTGCGGGTGAATTGTGGTTGGCCGCTTGAAAGTAAAGATGGAGGGAAGACTGAGGCCGGATTTCAGCTGGAACGTTTTATCGAGTTAACTCACTCATGCCGATAATTAATATTATTCAGATATTCACAACCTTGGAAGAAGGTACCTGAACTTTCATATCGTTACACTGCTTTTGATAGTTTTTTTTCCTCTGCTAGAATCCGCGTCCCTTTTAGGATGATTGTTCACGGAGGACATCTAATGGAAACTCTTGCCACTTTTACAGCAGCGATTGCTATTGCCGGTGCGGTTCCCGCTCAAGCAGAACAGACTTTTGAACTGCCTAAGTTTAGTCAGTGTTCTGTAGCAGCTTCTGCAAGTAATACTAATGATCGCGAGGTTTATCGCATCTTTTCAGACTTCTATTATGAAATAGAAGACTCTCGAGAGTATGCAGTTAAGGCTGTGCAATACTGGGCTGAAAGCTTTGCAGAAGACTGTGCCGGGGAGACAACTCAAGTCAGCCTGGATATGGTTCAGTGTGATAATTTTATTGGCGGTGCGCCGGTTTGTAGAATAGAAAGTGATGAAGGTGATTACGTCATTGTGAAAGACTATGTTGATTCAACCAACGTAGTACTCTCTCAACATGATCAACAGAATTGGCCAGGAATACATTCTTCGAATGATCAGGAAACTCTGTGGATGGCCAGACCTGAACTCTGCTATAGCGAGCTTCTGGAAGGGGGTATTGATTCACAGGCATATTACCTGGATGCCTATAACTATCGCTACTTTGGTGATTACCGCTATGTATTGGCAAGGAGCAGCCGCGATTTAGTGCAAACTCTTGACAGCCAATACAGTCAGTGTGAATACGATGCTTCGGGAATTGAAGCCTACAAAATGCAGTGTTCTGAGACCTCCCAGGGGACGAAGGTGTGCGCAACTGCACATACTGGCGCCGGCTATTTCGTATTCGTGAGTGACGATCATCACGGCATGCACGTTATTTTCAACCGCTGGGACTGATTACTCTATTAGTCCACTTATACAGCGCCTCCCTGTAAAGGGAGGCACCTGATTGCGAACCCTAATTAGCTTGCTCTATACAGTGCGCAGAGCTTATTGCCAGCAGGGTCTCGTAAGTAGGCGAGGTATATTGGGCCTACGGCGCTATCCCGTACGCCTGGAGGCTCTTCGCAGCTGGTACCACCGTTGGCAATACCTGCAGCATGCCAGGCATCAACCTCTTCAGAACTGTTTACTGTAAAGCCAATAGTGCTGCCGTTGCCATGGCTTGCGGGCTCCCCATTGATGGGTTTGGTGATGGCAAAAATACCGTTGTCATTAAAATAAAAGTAGCGGCCACGATCATCAATAGTGCCGGGTTTGTAACCCAATATTCCAAAAGTGGAATCGTAAAATACCTTTGATTCCTCGATATCGTTGGCCCCGACCATAATATGACTAAACATTAATGTCACCTTAAATTAATTTTAGGGTAGTTGTGCATAAAATATTGTATACCAATACAATTAAACATCAATGAATAATCATTTTCTCAATGTCTAATAGAATTGTCATATATCCACTGCTTCCTAGCTGTACCTCTTAGGGGGGCTGATGCAGCTTTCGATCTGTTGGCGCATATATATGAGGTGCCTCATGGATATATTAAATATTGTGCGATTCAATGAGTGTTAATATTTATTTTAAATTCTGTTGTTGATATTAGTCTGGTGGTTGTTTTGGGCGATATCGGATTTCTTATCGATATTTTTTTGTTTGACTGATTGGTATTTTTTATTGTCCTGTTTGATAGGTTTTGTTTTCTAGTTTGGTTTGTTTTTATTGTTGTATAAAGGTTGATGGTGTGAATTTTAAGGGGTTAAAATTCTAAAGGGTTGATTTGATAAGAATAATAAGTGGTTTTCGCCTAAAGGTTTATTTTGGGCGTGAATTGCGCCAATTATTTAATTAAAAATTTAATTTTATGGTCAGATTAAGCTGCCGACCGTATTTTTTAGGGATAAAAAATGAAGCGTCGAGATCTATTGAAGGCCGCAGGTGTAATGTCTGCATCACCGCTTATGGGAGTGGCATCAGTTAAGGCTGGGGCAGGCCATACTTTGGATGGCTATAGTTTCCCAGAGTCAATAATGGTTGGTGATTTGTCAGATTCCTCCGGAGTGCTCAGTGTAATACAGGGAATCTTACCCGATGATGTTATTGGCCATCTTCTTATGGCTGAGGGTATTCCACTGGCGTCCAACCATCTTACACCTAATGGAAAGGGAGCTTTGACCCGGCTCGACTTTACTGGGCGGAGCAATAACAGTGAAGTTCCCTATACCCGAAAAATGATACGTACCGCGTCTGCGATAATGCAGGAGCAGGATTTAACAGGTTTTGATAAATTCAATTTGTTAGGTGGGACAATATACTCAAGCCCGAATCTGGGATTTATGAACTACTGCAATACGGCCCCCAACTACATGGGAGATAACCGTTTTGCAATGAGTTATGAAGGGGGTATGCCCTATGAGTTTGATGCTACAACTCTAGAGATGGTAACCCCTATTGGAGAAGTGGATGAATGGAAATCGAGCTTACCTCCGCTGCTTGAAAATCTAACCCCAGAAAAGTGGCTATTTCCCCAGGTTCGGACCACCGGTCACCCTTTCTTTGATCTGGAAACAGGTAACTGTATCACCATCAACTATGGTGGAAATATTGGTGATTCTGGTAGCTCAGGATTTATTCGATTAATTCGCTGGGATCGAGAGGGTGCATTTGAAAGTTGGAACATTCGGGATCGTCAGGGTAACAACGCCTATATTGCTGCAAGCTCACACTCTCTTGGAGTAACGCGAAATCATATCATTGTCTTTGAAACTGCAGCGAGAGTTGAATCTACCCGAATTATTGGAACAAGAATAGTTCTGCCTCAAGAACACCGGACCCGGTGTTGGGTTATTCGGAAGGCCGATATGGTGCCGGGTGCTGATACTATTATCGCAGATTACCTGGAGCTCGGCTTTGATACTTCGGACATTGTCTGCAACTACGATGACAATGCGGGTGAGATTACCCTGTATGGCCAATATATGGGGGCAATGGATAAATCTGAGCAGTTATTCCGCTTTGAAATCCTGCAGAAGGGAGGTTTGGTACCCAAGTGGTTGTCCGGATACCCTGCAGCACCGCTGGATGTTGGAGGTTTGGTACGTGCCCGGATTCGAGTTAACTCAAATTCAGCTATTGAGATAAAAGAAGATTACCGGGTTATTCGGGATGATGCGCTTTCCTGGGATATGAATGATCCGGCTTACCGTGGGCACTTCCAGTTCCCTGAAACCTTTGAGCACCTTTATTGGGCTGCTGTGGGTTACAGGCCTGACCATATATCTATGCGGGTTTCCTGGGCATATCGCGATTATCCTGAGCGCCACTACGGCTATTGGAATATGCCTGAAGAAAGTCGCCCTTCCGCCTTGATTCATATGGACTGCGTCAATATGAAGATTGCGGATGCCTTTCAGTTCCCAGAAGATTGCGTAATGCGTACCCCGCAATTTATGGCCCGCCCGGGCTCCACGGCCCAGAACGACGGTTATGTGATTGCAGCAGTTGTACGCAAATATCCAACGACATCCGATTCCAATGGTAAAGAGTTTTGGATTTTTGATGCGGCACGTCTCAGCGGTGGGCCAATTTGTATCCTAGCTAACCGATCACTGGAATTTGCAACCACGAATCATGCACTGTGGGTGCCATCCATTGGTCGTCGCCCTTTATCAGCCTACCGGTCAAATTATGCTGATTTTCTTCGCAGTAAGGCGCCTGATCACAGCAGTAATGTTCGGGACATTATCGATGGGGAGCTGCTTCCCCGTTTTGGTTGATTTATCCACCAGTCTACGTTAATGCAATAAAGGGAGTTTAGGTATGTGTGCAGAAATAATAACCAAATCCAAACATTTATTGAGGTGGTGTAAAAAAGCTCTTTGTATAGTGGGCGTTTTCATGGCTGCTACAAGTGTTGCAGAGCAGCTACCGCCACCAATTGAAGTGCCTGAGGTATTAAAAAACTACCAGGATACTCAGGATTGTTTCCCTGGTGTTATCCATGATCCGACCAGTATTGATGAAGTTCAGCAGATAGTACGTGATGCAGCGGATCAAGGCCGTAAAGTGATGACCGGGAGTCGCCGATTCAATAGTCAGATTGATGCGGCCTGTGCAGGAAATGGAGAGGTGCAAATCACTCTGGAAAATATGGATCAGGTCGTTAGCCTGGACAAAGATAACCTGTTGGTTACTGTCCAGGCTGGTATGAGATTCCGGGATTTTACCGCTTATCTTCGAGAGCATGAACTAAGCGTGCCCATGGTGACAGAGCTGGCCATATTCACGATAGGCGGTATGCTGGGAAGCGGTACTCACGGTTCAACTTTTACACAAAAAAGCAGCATGATCTCTGATTATGTCACCGAATTGAAGTTGGTTGATGGCAATGGGGACTTACGAGTAATCAATGGTGAGATGCTCAATGCCGCCAGGGTAAACCTAGGTGTTTTAGGCGTAGTTGTTGAAGTGACCATAGAGGTTGAACCTGGCTATAAGGTACAAGCAAAAGTAAAGGGGTATCACAGCGATGATGAGCTGGAGGATGTTGTTCTTGATTTGGCTCGAGATAATCATTCAGCAAATGTTGCCTGGTTCCCGGGATTAGGGCGTTATACCGTAACAACTTACAACAAGGTACCTTTGTCTACTAAGGGTAATGCCTACAACGCCCAGGCTGATGTGTCAGACTTTTCCGAATATTTATTTGGATTGATATTCGATAGCCTTCATGAAGCCGACAGTGCCACACTGCAGTGTTTTGCAGCCTCCCTTCGCCATACTGCACGCTCCAGTTCCTATTTCAGGGATGTTGATTCAGGCCTGAAGAAGTTGATCAAACCCACTGGGCATGCGGATCTGATGCAGCACTTTGCATGTAAAGAGCCCGACAAATGTGTCTGGGACAACCTTCCAATTGCACTTCAGGAGGTCGCGATTCCCTTTGAAGAGCTGCCCAACTGGATTGGAGATGTCCGCCAGATTATTGCAAATAGTGAAAAAACCTGTTTCCCACTGAATGGTATTTATTTTCGTTTTGGCAAGGCTTCCGATAGTTATTTAGGGATGACAGCAGGCCGTGATACAGCGTTTGTAGGAATTGAATATACCTTGCGTCAACGAGGTGAAGCTGTGCCCAAGAACTACTTTGTCAATTTGGAAATTGAGCAGATGTCTCTCAGGAAGTATGGAGCCAGGCCTCATTGGGGTAAGAATTCAGTCGCTATCTTTGAGGATATGGCCGCGCGCTTCCCTAAATGGTCCCAGTTTATGGATGTGAAAGAAGAGTTGGACCCAAATAATATGTTTTCCAACCCCTTCTGGGATCGGGTAAGTGGGGCTGATCCGTTGGAGAATTATTTAACCCCTGGCTGCAATCCCGATGGTCAGTGCTATTGTCAAACAGATGAACACTGTGAAGAGGGTTCCAGCTGCCAAGCGGGAGTTTGGTATTCAGACGCAAGGATTTGTAAAGCTGATTAGAGCGCCTTAGGGGGGGATAATTCCACCCCCTATATTTAATTGATAGTGAGTAATAATAAGAGGCTTTTAACTGCTGAGCGGGAAAGAATACTCGAGAGACTAAGCCTACAATCGGTTTTCATGCCTTATAGGTATTCTTTCCCTGCTCTTTATAATTAAGTTACAATTTGCTGGTCACAGCAATTGGTAATGTGCTCCCTCACAAGTTGGCAGAAGCGTGCAGGATTTTCGAGAGGTAGCATATGATTTGCTGAGCTTACCTCTTGTGGATGGGTGCCTGGGATTAATGTTCCCGCCGCAAGCGATACAGTTTTAAATAGCTGGCGAGTATTGTTGCCGTAGGCCACGGAAACTGGAATAGATATGCCTGATAGGCTACTAGAGTTCAGTGCGGGTTGTTCAGTTTGATTAAGCTGTAGAGGCAGGGTGTAGGCATTATCCAGCTGCTGTACACGATATTTAAGGGGCTGCTGAGAGAAGTAGCCTGCTTGATTCCCAGAGCCGTTGATTAGTAGCTTAACGGCAGTATCCAGCCCACCCTCAGCTGTTGTTTTGAAAATTTCTGCAAACATAGTTTCAGCATCTCGGCGATACTCTTCCATGTTATTGCTTTCAATGTATCCCGGATATCCAGGCTCATAAAGGTACAGACTTTTGATTAATTTAGGTGCCTTTATGGCAGCATTTAAGCTTACATCGGCACCATAGGACCATCCTACTAGGTGGGCAGGGCCTATATCTAGGGCCTCAATCAGCCCTACTAGGTCTTCTGCATGGGTATCAATTCCAAAGGGGCCTTCTGAAGGGTTACCCGGGTTACCGAAATGCCTTTGGGTGAATGAAATCGCTTTAAATTCATTTGATAGAATTTTGCAGTGTTCTTGCCACATACGAGCATCGGCCAGTGCACCATGTACAAAAACAATGGGTTCTCCCTGCCCCTCCTGGAAATAAGAGATAGAGTGGTTGTTTACAGTGATAGAGTCTTTTGGATTTCCGTCCATGGGGCTAGCTTCCTGGGAGCCACTTTTAGCGCTTATCATAGTCTATAGGAGCTTTATGCTTAACATTTTCTAGTTCAGTTGTTAGGAGAGAGAGACAGCTGCCCTAATGGCTCTCTTATGAGAGTAAACCGATAGGTCTCCTAAGGGTAATCAACGAGTTTTTCGGGTATAGTTGATTTGTTTTGACGTAGCAGGTGGATGTATATGGAATCGCTGATAAAGGACCGCTTGAAATCACTGGAAGTAGAGCGAGATATTGAAATTATCTATGCTTGTGAGTCAGGAAGCCGCGCATGGGGATTTGAATCCCCTGATAGTGACTGGGATGTTAGGTTTATCTACAAACGTAATATTCAGCAATATCTCACGATAGGTACTCCCAGAGATGTTGTTGAGGTTCCATTTGATAAGAAACTTGGCGATGAACTGGACTTGGTCGGCTGGGATATTAAGAAGACTTTAACTTTAATGAGGGCAAGTAACCCCACTTTAATCGAGTGGCTATTTTCGCCAAAGGTCTATTTCAGAAATGAAGATATTTTGGGGGCACTGCAGGATTTGGCTCTAAAATGCTGGCAGCCGCGAGCATTAGCTCATCACTATGTCAGTATGGGGTTTAATAATTACTCCAGGTTTGTTCGAGAGGATGATCGAGGCTTTAAAGAGATTAAGGTCAAGAAGTTACTTTATGTGCTGCGCTCACTGCTTAATGCGCTGTATATAAAAGAGTTTAAAAAAATTCCTCCTGTGGACTTTAGTCATATGTACACCGAGTTGTTGCCTTCCACAGGAAATGAGTGGCTTCTGGATATTCTTTCCAGTTTGATTTTGAAAAAGAAGGAGCTTGAAGAGGGCGATTTGATAGCCGTTGATGGCAAACTGGATGGCTGGATACAAGCAAATCTGGATAGATCTGGTGCCAACTCTATAGAGGAAAGGCCAAAGTTGGATCTTCCAGAATTTGACAGGCTTTTTCGTAAAGTGCTGGGCGTATAGCCTTTTAAATCGGGCGGATTGGAATTTTGTGCATAGGCGGTGCGCATAGGGTTTGGCGAGTAGCGGGAAGAGCAGTTGTGGGGATTAGCCCGAATTAACAGGTAACTATATAGCCACCTGTTACCTTGTGATAACGTTATATCTCACCTAATTTCGAAAGGGATTCCCGATGAATATATGTATGAAAGTGCTACTACTGGCTGCCTTATTCACTCTGGGTGGCTGTGCCTCATATACTACTCCTGGAGGCTCGGTGCATCTGAGTGAGCTGACGGATGCCGATATCAATGAATTGATGTCTAAAGAGCCAGCAACGCCATTCCCTGCAAATATCTCGGTTGCCCGAGTTCAGGCATCAGGGTACCAATCTTACCGGCTCAATAGCTTTGGCACAGGTCGCTATAGTGTTGTTACGACTCGGGAGGTGGAGACTGAGGGGGATTTTCTTCGTTTATCGCAGCTACCGGCAGTATCCAATGTAGCGCCGCTTAATAAAATCCTTCTGCCGACTAATCTAGACTCAGTACGGTCACTTCGGGAGGCTTCGGCGCGGCTAAAAGCTGATATTTTGCTGGTGTATACTTTTGATACTTCTTTTCATGCCGGTGAGCAGAAATTTGCACCACTCAATGTTATCTCCCTGGGTTTTTTAAAGAACAAGGAGGTAAAGGTAACAACCACAGTCTCGGCAGCATTTTTTGATGTCCGCACCGAGTATCTGTTCGGTATTTCTGAAGCCACAGCAACAGACAGTACGAGTGCTAGTGTTTGGAGTACCTCGGATGCGGTTGATGATTTACGGGTTGCGACAGAGAAAGCCGCGTTTCAGGACTTACTGCCAGAAATTGAGAAGGCCTGGGCGGGTATTCTGGCTCAGTACGCGAATTTTACCTTGGAGTGAATGGCTTGCTTCACTACTGAGAAAGGTTAAACCGGGTGTTAGAGAGCCCAATGGGCTCTCGTAATAATCTTACTCGTCTGGTTTAAACTCAAGAATATCGCCAGGCTGACACTCAAGTGCTTCACAGGTTGCCGCCAAAGTATCAAACCTTACTCCTTTCACTTTGGCGCGCTTCAATAGGGATAAGTTGGCTTCGGTGATTCCAATCTGAGCCGCCAGTGATTTCGAGCTGACTTTACGTTTAACCAGCATAACGTCCAAATTGACAATAATTGCCATGCTGAATAAACTCTTTGTTTTCTTGGTCAATTTGTTTTGCGGCGCGAAAGGTATAAAGAATGCTCACCAAAACAATTAGAGTAAATATCCTGCCTATATCAAACTCAATGAGCAAAGTAAGCTCATTGCCGTGCAAGTGGGATAGGTAGCTAATCCATTTATGTAACCTGTGTACCTAGTCGGGCATCGTGGAGTGCGGGCCTACCCCAATTACGAGACAATATTGAGCAAGGGATAAGAATGAATAAAGTAGCCGCACTAATAATACTGTCTATGTTAGGCTCATTCTCTATTGCTGAAGAAAGAATTATTGCTGTTGAAGGCTCGGGAGTGGTCGAGGCTGTGCCTGATCTTATTCGTATTGGGTACAACGTATTCAGTCTGAGTAAGAACGATCCATCTGAAGCCAAGGCAAAAGTTGATGAGATTTCATCTTTGTCAGTGCAATCACTGTTAAAACTTGGTATTGCCGAAAAAGACATAACATCCTCTTCACTGAATATCGAAACAGCTGAAGATTATAATGATAATGGAAATGCCTTTATCATAGGTCATTTGGTGCGTAGGAATATTGATATCGTCATCCGAGATGTCAGCCTTTACGGTGAGGTAATCCAAGCCCTGGTAGATAGTCATGTATCAGAAATAGATAGCATAAAACCAGATGTATCTAACTATGAAGAGTTAAAGCGAGAGGCTTTGGCTAATGCGGCTCAATCAGCAAAATCTAACGCTGAGTTCTTGGCCAAGCAGTTTGGGGCTGAATTAGATAAGGTGCACCAAATAGGCAAGCAGAATATACGTCGCCAGTACAGCCTCGAAGAAGTCGTAGTAACTGGCAGCAAAAGACGTGCCTCAAATATAAAAAGCACACAGTACGAGTTCAAGCCAGGCAATGTAAAAGTATCATCGGAGATTTACGTCGAGTTTCAGCTCAAGTAAAGCTCTCGAGAAGGACTGCCGTACTGGTAGTCCTTGTGGTGCCCTATCGAGAGGGGGCATAAAGCTAAGATAACGCTCCTTAAACTGTTATCTTTTCTCAATAGCTTGAGATGGTAGCTTTATGACCGTGACGTAATCAACAAAAGGCAGTTGCAGTTGATTCGATTAGCAGAAAGTTAATTTTGGCTTTCCAGCAACTGATCCAGCGGCAACTCAGTGCGGTAACGCACCTGCTTTAAAGAGAAGCTGCTTTTAATATGATCGATGCCTGGGAGTTCAGTGAGTTTTTTATCCAGGAATTCCTGATAAGCCTGCAAATTGGGTACAACAACTCGCAGCAGGTAGTCGAAATCACCGGTCATCAGGTAGCACTCCATCACTTCCGGCCATTGGCCGATAACCGATTCGAAGTCCTGCAACTCTTTTTTCACTTGGTGGTTAAGAGTAACCTGGATAAATACACTTACCGGTAACCCAACCTTTTCCGGTTCAAGCAGGGTAACTGCGCGTTTTATAAACCCTTGCTCGTTTAGATTTTTAACCCGCCGTGAACAGGGGGAGGGTGAGAGGCAGACTTTTTCTGCAAGCTCAATATTTGGAATGGTGGCATCCTGTTGAAGGATTTCCAGAATTTTCTTGTCGATGG
This sequence comes from Microbulbifer maximicatervae (SeqCode), assembly GCF_052467325.1. Lineage (NCBI taxonomy): Bacteria > Pseudomonadati > Pseudomonadota > Gammaproteobacteria > Cellvibrionales > Microbulbiferaceae > Microbulbifer > Microbulbifer maximicatervae (SeqCode). The sequence goes on along the minus strand of NZ_CP174310.1, from coordinate 1,756,282 downwards.
CATCCAGTAAATAGGCCATGGTTATATTCCGTATCTCATCTCTCTGAACGTACGCCGGTATCGCCGGCTGCTAATCATCAACCTGCCAGTGAATCTTTGCTTCCCAGCGTTCTCCGGTAAATTGTGTGCATTGCGTACATGGTTTTTTTTGGTTTGTTATGGCAGTAGCTTCCTATACTGCGCATCTTTTGTGAGACCTTCTCGTTTTTTATTAATTTCCCGCTTATGGGTACGTTGCCGAACCGGTTGATACTGGTTAGCTGTAAACGGACGGAAACTGATATCCCCTGATCAGTTCCAGGCTATGCCTCTCAAAAAGCAGAACCTTTGGCGCTTATTTAGTCACACAGAGTGTGAAGGCCAGAGGCGAGCACCATAAGAGGGCATGTCCTTTCCGTTGTATCCCCCAAAATACTTCATTTTGAGTGATTTGTTGCCAGTAGCTGGTCATCTTTAGCGAGTTATGGCGGCATTATGCCTGAGTTGGGCCAATTTTGGTATGACCTGCTCTGCCGGGCAGTGTTAATTTTAGCGCTATTAAACAGCTCTGGTCTGTTCTGCTGTAACTCGGGAGATGCCGCGAATATTTTTGCGACATGTTACTGGCGTCGAGAACCGGAGTGATGAAAGCAATAAAGATAAAATAGGTGGTACCCATGGCAATGGTCGAAGGCGATCAGGAATTGGGCTTTGATAGCGAGTATTCGCTGAAAGCGGCTTTTACCCGTGAATCTGGCCGTGTATTCCTGACCGGAATTGACGCCCTGGTTCGTTTGCCCTTAATGCAAAAGCGCATGGACGAGCTGGCGGGCCTCAATACAGCTGGCTTTGTTTCCGGTTATCGCGGTTCCCCATTGGGCGGTTACGACCAGGCCCTGTGGCGGCACAAGAAGCTATTGGCCGAGCGGGAAATCCATTTTGAGCCGGGCATTAATGAAGACCTGGGGGCGACCAATATTTGGGGCACCCAGTTGCTGGATCACTATCGCCAGCAGGCAACGAAAGACGGCGTCTTTTCTATTTGGTATGGCAAGGGCCACGGTGTAGATCGCACCGCAGATGTTTTCCGCCAAGCCAATATTCAGGGCACCTCAAAACTAGGTGGTGTTTTGGCGTTGTGTGGGGATGACCACACTGCAGAATCCTCCATGTTTTCCCACAATACCGACCAGATTTTTGAGTCGGTAATGATGCCGCTGATATTTCCGTCCTCCATTGATGAGTACCTGACCCTGGGCCTCGCGGGCATTGCTTTATCCCGTTTTTCGGGCTTGTGGGTGGGTTTTAAGGCAATTACTGAAACTGTAGAGGCCGGTGCTTCCTTGATTGTGCCGGAGTTGCCCCAGTTTACAATTCCAGCTGACTTCCCAATCCCGCCACACGGCCTGAACTACGATCCCCACCTGAATTGGCCTGCGGAGCGCCTCGAATATGAGCGCCGTATGCTGGAGGAGCGTTTGCCTGCAGCCAAGGCATTCGCCTATGCCAACCGCCTGGATAAAACCACTCACAGTGCGGAGCGAAAACGCTTCGGCATTGTAACGGTGGGTAAGGCCCACGGTGATTTGCTTGAGGCTTTGAAACTGCTCAACTTATCAGAGGCAGATCTGAACTCAGCCGGCATCTCCATCTATAAAGTGGCGATGTCCTGGCCGCTGGAGCCTAGGGGCATCAGTGAGTTCGCCAAGGGCATGGAGCGCTTGCTGGTAGTCGAGGAGAAGCGTCCCCTGGTGGAGGATCAGCTGAAAAACCTGCTCTACGGTTGGGAAGATAGTTATCGTCCGAAGGTAGTCGGTAAGAAAGACCTGGATGGCAAGGACCTGTTGCCGGCAGTGTGGGGCTTTGGCCCGGATCAGGTGGCCAAGGCCATTGCCCGCTGGCTGGTGGATACTGAACTGGCGGCACAGCTGATTCCCCTGGCAGAAAAACTGGGGGGCAATGTCGCTGCAAAGGCTCAGGGCTTGTTGGCTCGTGAACCCATTTTCTGTGCAGGTTGTCCTCATAACACTTCCACCAAATTGCCAGAAGGCAGTTTGGGGAGTGCCGGTATTGGCTGTCATATTATGGCTTTGGGTAAAGGCCTGCGCACCGATACCTATTCCCATATGGGAGGCGAGGGCGCCCAATGGGTAGGACTGCACCGTTTCTCCAGCGCCGAGCATATTTTCCAGAATATGGGCGATGGAACCTACAACCACTCCGGGCTATTGGCCATTCGCCAGGCCGTGGCGAGCCAGGTGAATATCACCTACAAAATTCTTCTGAACGATGCGGTGGCCATGACCGGTGGCCAACCCGCCGATGGCGAAGTTAATGCTCCCTCCCTGGCTGCACAGTTGCTGGCCGAGGGGGTTGGTACGGTTATTCTTTTGACCGAGAACCCCGACCACTGGCGCGAACACCGCAGCCAACTGCCCACTGCCGTAGAAGTTCTTCCCCGCTCTGAGCTGGACGCCGTGCAGCGTCGCCTGCGGGAAACTGCCGGTGTGACGGCGATTATTTATGAGCAGGTCTGTGCGGCCGAGAAACGCCGCCGCCGCAAGAAAAAACAGATGGTCGATCCATCCCAGCGATTGCTGATTAACCACCGGGTCTGCGAAGGCTGTGGCGATTGCAGTGTGCAGTCCAGCTGTATTGCCGTGGAGCCGCTGGAAACCCCGTTGGGGCGCAAGCGCCAGATCAACCAGTCCAGCTGCAACAAGGATATGCGCTGTGCCGATGGTTTCTGCCCGAGCTTTGTCACTGTGGAAGGGGGAGAACTGAAAAAGCCCCCGGTGCAGTCCCTGGCGGATGCCTTAGACGTGGCTATTGCCGGATTACCTTCTGCGCCGGTCGCGACTCTGGCCCAGCCACTCAGTATTTTGGTGGCCGGCATTGGTGGCAGTGGTGTACTTACCGTGGCGGCACTGCTGGGTATGGCGGCGCACCTGGAAGAGAAGGGCAGTACAACTTTGTACTTTACCGGGCTCTCACAAAAAAATGGCGCTGTAGTGGCTCATGTGAAAGTGGGAGAAAACCCCGAGGCGATTACCACCGCTCGTATTCGCGATGGCGCGGCGCAGTTGTTACTGGGCTGCGATATGGTCACCGCCGCTGGCCAGCGGACCAAATTTGCCACCGGCGAAATGCGTGCCCTGGTAAATACTGCTGAAGTACCGGTAGCGGCCTTTGTTCGCGACAACGAGCTGGCATTCCCCGCCGATGCGACCCAACAGAGTATTGAGTCCCTGTGTGCGGAGTATTTTGCCTTTGATGCGAATAAATATGCCCAGGCACTGTTTGGCGATACCGTAGCTAGCAACTTGATGATTATGGGTTTTGCCTGCCAGAAAGGACTGCTGCCAATCGGTGAAGCGGCCCTGGAACGGGCCATTGAGCTCAATGGTGTGGCGGTAGAGAATAACCTGCGCGCTTTCCGCGCTGGCCGTTTGCTGGCGGAAAACCCTAAAGCGATCGAGCAATTGGCAGTCCCGGCCAAGCCGGTGAAATTGGTAGAGCCTGAGGAGTCGGTGGAGCAGTTGCTGGAGCGATTGGCGGCAGAGCTTCGCGACTATCAAAGCCCGGCCTATGCGGCAGAATTCCTTCGCCATATAGAGGCGCTGCGCAAAGCTGAATCTTCACTGCCAGCTGCTCGGGGCGATCTTACCCGTATGGGTGCGCGCAGCCTTTATAAAGCGATGGCTTATAAAGATGAGTACGAAGTGGCGCGCCTCTACACCGGTGAAGATTTCAAGCGACAGCTACGTGAGACATTCAGCGGCGACTACACCCTGAAATTCCATATGGCGCCGCCGCTTCTTGCTCGCCCCGATAGCAGTGGTCGCGTACGCAAAATGCAGTTTGGCCCCTGGATGGGCAAGCTGATGCCGCTGTTGGCTAAGGGTAAAGTGCTTCGCGGTACTGCACTGGATGTCTTCGGTTACACCCAGGAGCGCCGTGCTGAACGGCGCTGGGCCCAACAGGTGGCCAAAGCAGTTGATAGCGTGGCCGCGCATCTGTCCGGCGAAAACCTGTCAGAGGCACAAGAGCTGCTCGAAATCCCCCTTCAAGTGCGTGGCTATGGCCATGTGCGCGAGGAAAAATTCGCGGCGGTCAGCGATCGTTGGGATGAGCTTTCTGCAGTATTTGTGGATGGGGAGCAAGAGCCGACTTCTCTGGCGGCGTCCTAGACGCCGCAGCTCTTTTAATCGGTGTCAGCCCGGACGAAACGGGATAAGGCGGTTTAGCAACCAGCCGCTGACACCGGTAATCGCCACCGGTGCCTGTACCGCAGAGAAGCACAGGCACTCTTGATCTTCTGTGACCGTCGGGCGGTGTACGTCGCCGGGTTCCCGCAACAGAAAGTCCCCTGGACTATAAACACCATCACTGTCAGAGAAGCTGCCGTACAGAACCAGGGTGAGTTCGTAGCCCCGGTGATCGTGCTCTGCAACTTTGCCGCCACAACTCAGGCGATGAAAGCTCACTTCATATTGATCCTGCCCGGTTTTCAGTCGACACATTTTTAGGGCGGGCGCGATAGTTTTCCACTTGATCGGGGGATTTTTCTCCAGCAGCTTGTGCACGACTGGCGGTGCATCCGCCAGCATGGGCTCCGTGGATTTGGATCTCTCGGAAGCCACTTGTTGCTCCGGTTCAGCGGCCTGATCAATACGTCCCATCAGGCGTTGGAAAGCCTCATCGTTTACGGCCTGTGGTGCACAGGACTCCAGAATGGAGCCACCCAGGGTGTTCATGGTTTGATACTGAGCGCGACACTCGGCACACATTTGTATATGGGCGGAAACGACCAGGCTGGCGCCTTTGGGCAGGCTGCCGGAAGCGTATTCAAGGAGTAAATTTTTATCGGGGTGGTGGCGAATCATACTAAACCTACTTGGCCAACCTCGCTTGTAACTTCTTTAGGGCCAGTCGCACGCGGGACTTTACCGTGCCCAATGGTAATTCCAGCTCCTTGGATATCTCACTGTGGGATTTTCCCTCCATATACGCCTTTTCCAAGACGTGGCTCTGTTCTGCTGGCAGGCTGTGCAGGCCTTCCGCAACTTCCTTTTCGTTGCGTCTTCTCTGTAGAAATATCAACGGTTGGTGTTCGGGGGTTTCATCCCAAACATCCATGGCTTCAATAATCTCGGCGTTTTGATGACGCCCGTTGCGGCGCAACATGTCGATACGAGTGTTGCGCATAATAGTGAATATCCAGGTGCTGGCAGAAGCCTTACTGGCATCGAAGCTGGGGGCCTTGCGCCAGACTTTAAACAGGGTTTCCTGAACTAGCTCATCGGCGGCTTCAGCGCTAATTGCCTGGGTGGTGCGGCTGTGATGGAAACCCTTAATTAGTGGGGCAAAGTGGTGAAAGAGCTGCTCAAAGGACTGGCGATCACGCTCCGCACCGACTCGCGTCAGCAGGGCACTCCAGTCCTGGTCCTCTCTTTGTGGCAGTTTCACCGGGCCTATTTCACTTTTTGCTTGGGGGCTATGCGCCATGTTAACGGTCTTTCTGTCGTTGTCGATACTCACGCAATCAAGCATGTCTGGAAATTAGAGTTGGGAGCTGTTGTGGTACATCCATGTACCACATTCTGCAACAGGCTCTCAGGGGGAGACTTCCAAGTTGTCTGATAACTACTTACGCAGAGAGGGCATAACTGGATCACTCTGGCCTACCTTTTATTGAGCGGTGATCCACCCGGTGGGGTGTGGCGTATTTATCTGCAGCTAGAACAGTAAGGAATCCGATGATGAGCGCGTTGATTGAGGAGCTAGAGGAGTACTACAAAGACTTCCTGATGCAGGAAACTGGCAGCCTTGGATCACTATATAGCGACGATGTCATTTTTTGTGACCCGTTGCATCGGATAGAGGGATTGCCTGCTTTAAAGAGTTACTTTGCGGGAATGAGCAGGGGGCTTACCCAGTGCCGCTTCCAATTTGATGATCTGCCGGTGGTGGGCGAGGGCAGCGCCTGCCTTTCGTGGACCATGCACTACCGACACCAATCACTCAAAGGTGGACGCCCATTACAACTTCGTGGCTGTAGCCTGTTGCGTTACACCGATAAGATTCACTACCACGAGGACTTTTACGATATGGGCGCCATGGTCTATGAGCAGGTGCCTGTATTGGGCTCCTGTATTGGTTTTATCAAATCGCGCATGGAGCGCAACTAAGTGTCCCAGGGGATTAGCGATAAAACCATCTGGATCACAGGTGCTAGCTCGGGTATTGGTCGAGCGCTTACATTGCGCCTGGTGGAGCAGAATAATTTTGTGATTGCCAGTAGTCGCAGGCTGGATGCGCTGACGGAGTTACAGAACATAGCCCCCAGCCGCCTCAGGGTTTTGGATTGTGATCTTAGTGACGATGCGGTGATGCCGGGTGTTGCTCGGCGATTAACGGACTTCACAGATCACCTGGATATGGTGATTGCCTGCGCTGGTACCTGTGAATATGACGACGACCTTCAATTGGATGTCACCATGTACCGACGGGTTTTTGATGGCAATTTCTTTGCCTTGGTGAATACCTTGAAGTGCGCGCAGCCACTGTTAGCCGCAAGCCGGTCTCCGGTATTTGCCGCGCTCGGCAGTCTCTCGTCAGTGGTACCTTTTCCCCGCGCCGAAGCGTATGGCAGTTCCAAAGCGGCGGTGGCCTATTTTCTGGAGTCGGTGCGCGCCGATACCAGCCTTACTTCACTTCGGGTGGTCCATATTCGCCCGGGGTTTGTCGACACCCGCCTTACCCAGCGCAATGACTTTGACATGCCTTTTTTAATGACTCCAGACCAGGCCGCCGAACGCATTGAACAGGGGCTCTGTGGTGTCGGGCATACAGTCGATTTTCCCAAACGGCTCAGTTGGCCTCTGCGGTTTCTGGGTTTTTTCAGCTCAATCTGGTTCCGTTTTTGCGCACGCAAAATGACAAGAATCCGCACACTAAGGAAGAATTGATGCGAATCGCTATTGTTGGCAGCGGCATTGCCGGTCTTACTGCCGCTTATCTATTGAATCGAAAGTACGATGTCACCCTGTTTGAAGCACAGGCGCTCCTGGGAGGGCATACCGCTACGGTTGATATTGACGAGGGGGGACGCCGGTTAGCAGTGGATACCGGCTTTATTGTTTACAACGACTGGACCTATCCGAATTTTATTCGCTTGCTTAAAGAGCTGGGAGTTCAATCCCAACCCGCCTCCATGGGCTTTAGTGTGCGCTGCGATCAGGAGGGGTTTGAATATGCGGGTAACAATCTCAACAGCCTGTTTGCACAGCGCTCGAATATCGTCAACGCTGGGCACTGGCGTATGCTATGGGACATTGTGCGCTTTAACCGCAATGCCCTCCGCGACTGGCAGGAGGGGAGGCTGAGCGAGACATTGACCCTGGGTGAGTATCTACCTGCGAACGGTTACTCTGCGGAATTCGCCAATCGCTATTTGGTACCTATGGGCTCTGCTATCTGGTCTGCCAGTGTGGCGCAAATGCTGGAGTTTTCTGTCAGTTTCTTTGTCCGCTTCTTTGCTAATCACGGCTTGCTCAACCTGGTGCGTCGCCCGCAGTGGCGAGTGATCAAGGGCGGGTCGCGTGAATATATTGATCCGTTAATACAATCTTTCGCCGATAAAATTCGCTTATCTACGCCCATTGAGGCGGTGCAGCGCTGCAGGGAAGGTGTGAATGTTCGCACCGCAGCAGGGGAAAATTTGGAGTTTGATGCCGTTGTTTTCGCTTGCCACTCCGATCAGGCCCTTCAATGTTTGACCGACCCCAGCGGCAGTGAGCAAAAAATCCTGGGGGCTATACCCTATGCGAAAAATGCCGTGGTCCTGCATACAGACAGCACCTTGCTACCCCGTCACCGTCGCAGTTGGTCGAGTTGGAATTACCAATTGCGCAGTGAACAGGATGCGCTGCCTGTTTTGACATACAACATGAATATACTTCAGGGCTTGAATACCGAGAACACCTATTGTGTCACCCTGAATGCCGAAGAGCTTATCGATCCCAAGTCTGTGCTCGGTCGTTTTGAATACTCCCATCCCCAGTTCTCTGTAGCCGGAACACGAGCGCAACAGCAGTGGGATAGTATTAATGGTGTTAACCGCACCTGGTTCTGCGGTGCTTATTGGGCAAATGGATTTCATGAAGATGGTGTAACCAGTGCGTTGCGAGTGGCTCGGGGGTTGGGTGTCGACTGGTAAGGAGGCCGGTATCATGGAAAGTGCGATTTATACCGGGTGGTTGGAGCACCGGCGCTTTGCGCCCAGAGCTCACCAGTTTCGCTATCAGGTTTTTATGATGTACGTCGATCTGGCAGAGGTGGAAGCCATTTGTCAGCTCTCACCTCTTTGGTCCTCCCAGCGGCGAGCACCTGCGAGATTTTGTCGCAGTGATTTTTTTGGCGATGAATCCCTCAGTCTTGATGAGGCGGTTCGAAAGCGGGTGGAGGAGGAGGTGGGAGAGCAGCCTTCCGGACCTATTCGCTTGCTGGCCAATTGGCGCTACTTTGGCTACAACATGAATCCGCTCAGTGTTTACTATTGTTTCGATGCTGAGGGCCAGAATGTGGATTGGCTGCTCCTGGATGTGCACAACACACCCTGGAAAGAGCGTCACAGCTATGTTTTGGATTGCCGTAATAATACCAAGTTGCAAAAAGCGACCTTTGCAAAAATGTTTCATGTCTCGCCTTTTATGCCCATGGACCAAGGGTATCGATGGAGGGGGACAAAACCTGGAGAAAAGCTGACAGCTTACCTGCAAAATTTTGATGCGAGTGCCGATGATACAGAAGACGGCACTCGCCCAATGTTTGATGCAACCCTGAGTTTACAGCGTTGCGAAATTAGCGGCCGATCACTTAATTCAATATTGATCCAGTACCCCTTGATGACCGTAAAAGTTATAGCCGCCATTTATTGGCAGGCACTGAAATTATGGGTCAAGCGTATCCCGGTATTTTCGCACCCTCGCGACGACGCCGAGGTTCAGGCAGGAGATAAACAACTATGAGAGCAGTTCAGGAAGTTGATCAGGCTTCGTCGTCAAAATCAGAAGTATCGGCACAGTCCTGGCTCGTTCGCCTGGCGCGCAAGCTGGTGTTGGAAAAACTCAAGGGTATTGATCGTGGCCACTTGTTAATCGAAGAGGGGGAGCAATGTTACCACTTTGGCCAGAGGCCAGAAGAAGCAGAGATATCGGCACATATTTGCGTACATGATCCATCCAGCTATATACAGGTGCTATTAAACGGAACCATTGGTTCTGGAGAAGCCTTTATGCAGGGCGCCTGGACCTCAACCAATACCGTGGACCTGATTCGCCTGATGGTGGACAACATGGAATTGGTGGAAGGCATCGATAGTCGTTGGAGCTATTTACCTCGATTAGGCCTGCGCTGGTTACATCAATTAAATGCGAATAATCGCAATGGCTCACGCAAGAATATTTCTGCACACTATGACCTGGGCAATGAATTTTTCCGGTTATTTTTAGACAGGACCATGCTGTATTCATCTGCGGTCTACCCGTCTGAAAATGCAACTCTGTTTGAAGCCTCTAATCACAAACTGGAACTGATCTGCCGAAAGCTAAAGTTAAAACCCTCTGATCACCTCCTTGAGATTGGTACTGGGTGGGGTGGTATGGCCATTCATGCTGCCAAGTACTATGGCTGTAAAGTAACAACCACTACTATTTCCCAAGAGCAATATGACTACGCACGTCAATGGGTAAAGCACGAAGGGTTAGAAGAGCAGGTAACCCTTTTATTACAGGACTATCGGGACCTGAAAGGTCAGTACGATAAAATTGTATCGATTGAAATGGTGGAGGCAGTAGGGCACGAATTTCACAAGACCTTCTTCGCTGGTTGTAGCGAATTACTCAAAGAAGATGGCTTGATGGTGATGCAGGCAATTACCATTCGCGACCAGCGCTACCACGAATATCGTAAAGAGGTCGATTTTATTCAGCGATATATCTTCCCTGGTGGCTGCCTGCCGTCTAATCAGGTTATCGCGGCCCATATTGCCAATTCAACAGATATGCAGATTGTTGGTCTCGAAGATATCACCGCCCATTACGCCCGCACATTAAGTGACTGGCGCAAAGCATTTTTTGAGCGAATTTCCAAAGTGCGCGAATTAGGTTTTGATGAGCGATTTATCCGAATGTGGGAATTCTATTTATGCTATTGCGAAGGGGGATTTTTGCAGCGAGTGATTGGTACTGCCCAATTTGTGTTCGCCAAGCCCCGGTACTTAAGGGGCTTCTGAACAACTCCTTGATGCCGCTGTCTCGCAGAGCGGAGTGTGAATCGCTCTGCAATCCCTGAAGTGCCACAGCTATTGCATTGTAGCTTTTCCAAGGACTAAGCCTATTCGCGCCCAGCTGAGCCTAATATCTGCAGTCTTCAAGCTGTACGGAGTTATCCAGATTCTCCTTAGGTGGATTCTGTTAGCTTATCATGTAGATAAATATTCTATTGCTAATTCTATATAAGGAGGGGGAGAGAATGCTCTGTTGAATTTTATGAATTTCATCCGGATTTAATTTGTTTAATAGAGTGGAAGATAGAGTCTTTCTATCTGATGTTTGTCAGTCAGGTTTTCAGTCTGTTGTCTTGGTAAATCTATCTGTGCTTTGCTTTTTAATCTTGTATGAGAATTGTATAGGTGGTCTGCGCTTTATTAGTTGCGCATGAGGTGGAACTGCCAGGGTAGGTGAAGCGTTTGATAATTAAAATATAGGATGTGTTGAAATTTTATGAGCTAAAATCAGTCTAGCTATCACATTATTCTATAAGATTAAGTTATTTTCATTGTTGTTTTATTGATGCTGGCGAAGCTGTGGCTACTTGCGTTTTTTTAGGGTTCAGAAATAGTTGATAAATGTTGGCTTGTTGAGTGGGGGAGGTTGTTTTAATTGTGCGTGCCGTTATTTTGTGTTGGAATTTTTTAGTTCTTAAAATTTATTCTTCGAGGGGAAATGTGACTTGGCTGACATTCTGATATTTTTTGCTCCATTATCATCATTTCCGCGATCTGTATTACTTTACTCAATAGAGGCCGTTAATGATGAAAAGCATAGTTCTTTCTTTATTTCTAACCTTACTCTCTGTGTCTGTTGCAGCTTCAGAGGTGGTTTCTTTTTCAGCGTCAAGCCGTATAAAGGTAGCGTATTTTGAAGTGTCATTTAATAGTGATCCTGAAGAAATATTTGTTTTGCAGTTAACAGATCCAGATAAAATTAAGGAGGCCCGAAGAATACTCTCAAATGGAGAGGAGTCCTTTTATCACTTTATTGGTTATGTGGTTCCAGGGGAAACCTTTTACAATCCAGACTGGAGTTTTCATGTGGATACTGACTCTATAGATTTTGCTGAGATATCCATTGAGGTTTGTGATTCTTCAGCACAGTATATAGAGGACAACTGGGAAGAAGTCGGTGGCGCTTTTCTGCCAGGTAATATCTGGTGCCCCTGGAGTTCTACTCTGGTTAGAGAGCTTCATCTTTACTCTTTAGGACTGTAAATAGAACTTTCCATTCTTCATGAATGTATGATCCCTTATAGTTTACCTATGAGGGATCTCTAATAATATCCTGATTAATTCTGGTGTCTATAATAGGCATAACTTTCTTCCGGTAAGCTCTGTAGGTGAGTCTGAAAAGGAAAGTGTTGGTAGGAGGTATAACTACTAAAAGACAGTGCAAGTTATCGCTGTGCTGTCGTTTTCCCTTGGAGGAAAGTGAAATGTGGCGTTTTGTCGCGAATGCCTTACTTTTCGATATCGCCTGGCCACTGTGTGTCATAGTGGCCAAGGTGTGGTTGGTGGTTCCCTTTACTCTGTTCAACCTTTTTGTACATCTGCGCTATATCGCCAATTTGCCCAGGGAACCTCTTTGGTTAGCGGGGGTGTTTATCTTTGGTGTGTCTATAGACTCTATCTTGTTTCATTTAGGGGTGATGCGAAATGACAGCGGTTCGTCCTGGCCTCCCTTATGGCTGATTTGTCTGTGGTTGAACTTTGCCATGACCTTGCGATACAGTTTGGTCTTCTTACAGAAAAACCTATGGTTGGCGGTAATCCTGGGTGGTTTTTTTGGACCATTTAGCTACTTTACCGGTGCATTCCTAAATGGCACTGTGGAATTGCACAGACCTCTGTGGCAATCCCTGGGAACACTAAGTGTAATCTGGGCCTGTATCCTGCCGTTGTTTGCCTATTTGGCAAGAAGGATTTGTCACAAAGAGGTGAGCAATGCTTGAATTTATTACGATGTCGGCTATTGCCGGAACTAACTGTCACTATGAAGGGCCTTACCTGGTAAAAGGTTTGGCCTATGATCCGGATAATCAACAGTTGCAATACTGCGAATATTATACTTCGCAAGATAATGGTGAAATAACAGTTTTCTACTTTGCACCCCAGGGTGATTTGATAGCAGAGAAAACCCTTCGGGAGCGAAATGGCCCCTCAGCTGGTCGCAGTGCCTTACCTAGTGCCACTCAAATAGATCGGAGGCATGGTGAAGTTCGCGAGGTCCTTTGGGATGACGGCCAGTGGATGATGCGCTATAGAGCCAACGAGGATGAAGCTTGGAAAGTAAGTTTGCGAGAGGCACGAAGTGTTGATGTAGTTGATGCAGGCTTTGACACCTATGTGCGTGACCACTGGGACTTATTGTCTTCAGGAAAAACTCTTAAATTCAATTTTGCTTCGCCATTGCATGGTCGATCGATAAAGTTGCGCGCTAAAGCAGTTTCCTGTAGTCAATCCGCTAGTGATCATACCTGTATACGAGTGGATGTTGCCCAGCCTCTTATCCGCCTTTTCGTAGAGGACTTAAATCTTACTTACGATACAGACAGCCGGCGGTTAAAGAGCTTTAAGGGCATAGTAAATATCCTCGATCCACAAGCGAAATCTCAAGAGTTAGAAGTGTTTTACCAATATTCAATTCTGCCAACAGGAACCCTGCCTGCAGATCCATAGATAGAAGGCGCTCTGCACTGACAGCTATACGCCTATTGGATTTATTGCCCAACGGGTCATTCATTTTTAGGCGCCTGACTGGCGCCAAGTTCTACCAGCAGCTAAACCTAAAGAAGAAAAGCGTGACAAGCTCACTATCCTGTGGTGAAAGCGATATGGGGTGTTTGATGAAGACTGCTATTTCTGCAACTGCTGGAATTATGATGTCGCTGCTTTACGGCTGTGCTGCTCAGCCAGAGCAGGTTCCCGGTGCCGGTGGAATTGTTATCGATACCTGGGGCGTTAATATGAATCAGTATCAAGCGGACCTTGCAGAGTGTAAGGGAATCGCTTACTCCACATACAGTGACCAAGGGCGTAGAACAGCTGCCGGAGCTGCAGGTGGAGCAGTAGTCGGTGGTGCGCTCGGTGCATTAGTCGGCGATAGTGGCCGTGCTGCGGTAGCTGGAGCCGGTGCCGGCGCGCTTGTCGGGGGCTTGTCAGGAGCAGGTAGTGCGAGCTCAGAGGCTACCTACATCATTAAGAATTGCCTGGTTGGTCGCGGATATCGAGTATTGAATTGATCTTCTGCGTAAAACTGCGGTCCAATTTTCCATCAGTCCTCTGCTATTCAGCAACCTCACAGGACTTGGCACTGGCCGGGGGAAGTACCCCCGGCCTTTTTTCTGTTTTGCAGCTCTAAGGAGCCTCTGAACAACTCCGTGATACCTCTGGCATGCAGAGCGGTTCACAATCAAGGCGCGGCTTCGCAGGAATGTCTAGACCTTTCAAGAGGTCGCAACGCGGAGTGTGGATCGCTCTGCATGCCCCGAAGGGCGGGCCTTGAAGGCCGCAGAGGCATTACGGAGTTATTCAGAGGCTCCCTAATTCCAATCTTTTATTTTTTACCGGTTATCACTTTTAATTTTTATGCTAGATAGTAAGGCCGCCGGCTTACTAGAAAATAAAATTTTAAGAATGTAATAAAGTCCACAGCTGAATGGCGTCTAAACTTTTAAGATAATTTTCGATTTCCTTTTCTTTTGGGAGTTCGCCATGTCTACTGCATCCACTATTAATGCCTATGCAGTCTTAGAGTCCGGCGGTCCATTTAAGACCTACCAAATTGCAGCAGGAGAGCTGGGTGCAACAGAGGTTGAATTGGAAATTATGTACTGTGGCATCTGCCATAGTGACTTGAGCATGATTGAAAATGAATGGGGTATTGGACAGTATCCGATGGTTGCCGGTCACGAAGTTATCGGCCGTGTCACTGCGATGGGTGGGCAAGTAGCTCATCTTAAAAAGGGTACTGTTGTTGGGTTAGGTTGGAATTCTGGCTACTGTGAAACATGCCATACTTGCCGAATTGGTGACCTCAACTTATGTAGAGAGGCAAAGTTCACCATACTCACTAATGGAGGCTTTGCTGATAAAGCCAGGGCGGATATGAGTAGCCTGGTTGTTATTCCTGATGGTGTGGATTATGCATCGGCCGGCCCCCTTTTATGTGCGGGTATTACCGTATTCAATCCATTGGTCCAATTCGATATCAAACCCACTGACAAAGTGGCTGTAATTGGTATTGGTGGCTTAGGGCACCTTGCCTTGAAGTTTTTCCATGCCTGGGGGTGTGAAGTTACCGCGTTTACATCCAGCGAGGAAAAACGTAAAGAGGCCTTGGCTCTGGGCGCTCATAAAACTCTGAATTCCCGTGATCCCGCAGAGATTCAAGCGGCGGCAATGAGCTTTGATTTTATTCTGTCAACTGTGAATGTCAGTCTTGATTGGGATCTGTATATCCAGGCTCTAAAACCAAAAGGGCGTTTGCACTTTGTTGGAGCTGTAACTAACCCAATACAATTTACTCTATTTCCATTATTGTTTGGACAGCGCTCAATCTCAGCATCTCCTGTCGGAAGTCCCGGCGCGATCGAAACCATGCTTGAGTTTGTAGCGCATCATAAGATTAAACCTGAGATAGAGATTTTCCCAATGAGCCAGATAGAAGCGGCATTTGAGCATTTAAAATCAGGTAAGGCTAAGTACCGGATTGTTTTGTCGCAGGAAGGGTAGGGTTGTATTTATATTGTAGTTGTAGTATTTGCTAATTGGTGCTTTTAGGGGTGGCAGTTGTCATGGTGCAAGGCGGGTGCTCATGTTCTTAACAAAAATAGAGATATGTAACAACAACTCACAAATCAGGAAGTATCAATCTTTGCATAGGAGTACCAAGTAAAATAGCTCTTAGAAGGTCTTTGGAGCAAGTTAACTTGGGGCCGAAGTCGTGAGCTGGTGAGGCATAAAGCATTTGTAATTACGACAAATATAGATTTGATCTAAGGGGCCCGTGGGGGTGATGAATTTACAAATCGGCTCACATGTTAACGCTTCCGTAGGGGGGGATTATCTATCAATTAATATATATAAAGGAATACTTTTATAAGATTGCATGTAAATTCAACCAATGACTAAGAAGAACTTTGAATTATTTCATTACTACTTAAAAGCTAGAGGTGAGCCTTACATCCACCAGTTGAACCAACCCTGCTTTTTAAGATTTCTTTCTTTATCCGCAACTGCCTATTTTCGTGCTGTAAATGTCTCAACGCTGAACCTTCGCTAGTATACAACCTTGAACGGATTCCTGCTTAAACTCGTTTATTCTTTTCATCGATTGCTGGATGAATTTCTATTGATCCTATCCATCAATAACCGACGCACTGCCGAGCAGTTAGTTGCTCCTCAAATGCCTTAAGACTGAGCTGGCCAATGGCGCTGCGACGGCAATTTTATATACCCAAATACGGCCTCTCGCGTTAAGGACCTTGTGAGAAAGCGATCGCCATGGAATTGCCCCTACTTTAATTAAGTGGAAAAAGTGTAGTCTTCTAATCTCCTTGGCCTCCGAACCCTAAGCATCCTCACCCTCAATTAACTGCCTGCGTTGTGAACTATACAGATTACTTATAAAGACATATACCTGGGCTTTCCATTAGCCATGAACACTACTTTATTAAAATCGAAATAAAATAAAGAGCAGGTTTCGACTATAAGGTGGTCTTCTCACGATTTTTTACGTTATACTTCGGCCGCCAAACTGAGCGAATCATGTATATCTAATTACAAATGGACGGTAAATATCGATATGATGAAACAAGTAAGTAGAACAATAGCAGCCTTGGCTTTTCTATTAGGCTCAAGCATTACTTTTGCTTATGGGGATGGCGATGACCCTCTCTGCACCTATGGCTGCCTTATGTCATCTAGTGCGGAAATTACTGAAATAAGAGCGTATACCCACGTCGGAGATCTAGTCGTCGCCGTTGACACGGGGTTTGACGAGTGCCCAGAAGGTGGGTTTGTTGAGAGTAACTCCGATAATCGTGCAGAATTAACATCACTGCTGTTGAGTGCTTTTCATGCAAGCACTCAAGTGAAACTTCAGGTCTATAGAAGTAATGAATGGGGTGCTACATCAGGAAAGACACATTGTATGATTAGGGCTGTAAGACTGTACCAATAATAGGATTGGACAGTAGCTGCGGTCTGCCATGGCCTTTGTTGGCCATGGCATTAATTCTGTAGCGATTGATTTTCTTGCTTAGTCAAACTTAGGTGTTAAAAATAGTACTGAGGTGCAAATTATATTCATGTTGACTGCATTACTTCTTCCTTAGTGCATCATGGCCGAATCTTCGATGATATAAATAACTCACTCAGATTAATTTTTGCTTAAGAAGGATTATGTAGGCTTATAACTCAGTAGGCTTTTGCTCCTCAAAGGGAAAATTATCAAACTCAATGCGCCGATAAGAACCTCTACGAAAACGAATTTGTGCTTAGTTTTATTTAACTGCTCCATTTTATCGATTGCTTCATTCGGGTCTTCGTATATTTGCTTTATTTCCTGCGCTTCATTTATTAAAAATGCCTGAAAGGCTGATATGTGTATATGGTTTTTATTGCTGAGTGTAACTCAAGCTGGTGGTTTAAAAGTTAACTGGCATCAACTTCAGAGTCTGTTTTCATTTCAGTTTTTATTTGTATAATAGGTCTCCTTGTTTCTACCTCTCCGTATTGATATTGGCCACAAAAATTAGATGCACCTGAAAAATTTTTTAAAAAAATATGCAAAAGAAAAAGTAGAAGAGTTCAAGCTAGCTTGGCACAAAGTCTTTAACTCTTTTCATATTCTTTATCTTTGTATCTTTATTTACTTTGGTTGATTGGGAGGTGCGAGGCCATGCCAGGTAGCAGCAACTTCAAACCGTCATATATATTGATCCTACCCATTAACAACGGATACACTGCTAAACGGTTACCTTAAATGCCTCAGGGCAGAGGTAGCAATTGGCTCTGTGAAGGCGATATCATTATAGTCTACCTCTATATACTCAAATATTATTTTTCGTATGAAGTACCTTGTAGGAAAACGATTATCATGAATTGACTTTACTTTAAGGGAGTTTGGCTTCAAGTATTAAGTACAATTTCGATATAGCTCCTTTCCATCAAAGGCTTGATTCTTAGCCAGAAGTGGGGGGCTTGAAAGGGGGGGGATATACGAGAGACCTCTAAATACTTGAACTAAATATAAAAGTAGGTTTCCTTTCAATTCACGATTATACGTATGGGCTGACTTCTCTAAATAAAATCTATGTATCCTCATAACGCAATGAATACGCTCATTGTTCTAGCGTGATTGTCACAGCCACTCTTTGAAACTAAGAGCCTCTAAAATAGTTTTTGTGCAAAAGAATTTATCACTCTTTAAATCTTAGCCCATCAGCTAATAGTGAGACCATACGTTGAACTTGCCCAGATGAGTCTTCAGATGAGGACATCCCTAATCTCGCAATTCCTCCAAGTAGTTCATCTGCAGTTATATCTGAACGAACATCTCCCGATTCTATTGCTGCACCTAACACCATAGACAGGGTAGGCCTTAAGTGCTGGTCAAAATAGCTTGGAAGGGTTTCAAAGGCTGGATCACCTGAGTGCAATACTTCGGATAGCCCTCGCTTAGTGGCAAAAAAGGTCGCAAATGTTTGCATACAGCTGGCCAAGGCTTCAAAGGGAGGTAGGTGTTTTGCTTGTTCTTCCACTTCTTCAGAGCAGCTATCGATCTCCCTGCGGAAAACTGCCGCGATCAGGTCTGCCCGCTTTGGGTAGTGCCGATAAAGGGTGCCGACACCGACACCGGCCTTACCCGCAATCTCCCGCACTGGGGCATCTACGCCTGAGGTGGCGAATACTTCCTTGGCTGCCTGGAGCAGGGCGTCATGGTTGCGCTTGCCGTCTGCTCGCTTACGTTGGCTCGAATTAGTGTCATCAGGTTTTGGCATATCTACCCCTTGCTAAACGGAACATTGTTCCGTATATTTAATCGGAACGTTGTTCCGATTTTGCCATAGCCATTTGCTGGAGCCAATGGCCCATGAGCTGTATCTATGTGGAGACTGACGATGCACGGTAGACCAATTGCATTAATAACTGGTGCCAATAGGGGAATAGGATTACAAGTCGCGAGGGACCTGAGTGCTAGAGGCGTTTCTGTCTTAGTTGGGGCTCGTGATTTGAAGCTGGGGCAAAAAGCCGCTGATTCCATAGGCGAAAGCGCTTGGCCTATTCAGCTAGATGTTACTGATGAAAGCAGTATCCGAGCTGCAGCCAACACTATAAGAAAAGACTTTGGGCGTCTCGATATATTGGTTAATAACGCGGCGATTAGCCATGCAGGGGAGGCTGGAGTCACTCTGGCGGAAATCGGCAAAAAGACTCAGGTTAGCGCTGTAACTTTGGCTGAATTACGAGAAATATTTGAAACTAATGTTTTCGGGGTTGTAGCGGTTACCCAGGCAATGCTACCTCTTCTCAAACTCTCTCCTTCTGCCAAAGTAGTTAATGTTTCTAGCGGTACTGGCTCGTTGATGAGCCATTCAAATCCCAACAATCCGGCACGAAAAATGTTTGGTGCCTACTCCATGTCAAAAACTGCGCTAAATGCTGTAACTATGGCTTTCTCAATTGATCTTGAAAAATCAAACATAAAGGTAAATGCCGTATGCCCTGGGTTTACTTGCACTGGCTTAAATAATTACGAGGGTGAGCAAACTGTAGCAGAGGGGGCGAGGGAAATTGTGCGTGTCGCCCTTCTGGGCCGAGAAGGGGATTCTGGTACTTTTACTAGCTTTAATGGTTCTATGCCATGGTAATTCAGTACTGATTGCAAATACCAGTGGCCACTTTACTGAGTTCTATTAACCCCATCGATCAAGTGGGAAATTAAAGTTGAAGGAGAACAATTTATGACAATATCAGATCACACATCAGTAAAAAAGCAAGGCCCTTTTGTTACACATCATGCTGTATTACTGCCTGACTCGGTCAGGGGGCAAGAGCTAAAGGTTCGTGTAATCGCACCGGTGAATGGTGAAAACTTACCAATCGTTATCTTCGCCCATGGATACAAATCACCACCTTATGGATACGCTCCAATAACTGAATTTCTCGCCTCTTTGGGTTTTGTAGTTCTGCAACCGGTTTTCCTGGATTCTGAGGTGCCAGACGATGACCCTAGAGTGCCTGAAATCTGGCAGTATCGAGTATCTGACATGAAGAGAGTTCTGGATGAGCTGGACAGTATCGAGAAAGCTGTTTCCATGTTGCGGGGCCGTCTAGATAAAGAAAAGGTAGTTGCTATTGGGCATTCCTATGGAGCACAAACTGTAGGTATGTTACTGGGGGCTCGGGTACTAAATGAAGACAATATTCCTGGTCCTGATTTATCAGATAAGCGGGTGAGAGCGGGTGTTTTACTTTGTGCAACTGGAACGGGCGGAGAGAACCTATCCCCTTTTGCGGCCAAGTTCTTCCCATTTATGAATCCAAGTTTTACGGAAATGACTGCTCCATGCTTAGTTGTTGCAGCGGATCAGGATGATTCTCCATTAAGTACCCGTGGACCAGATTGGTTTACAGATGCTTTTACTTTGGGAACTGGTGCAGAGTACTTGTTGACCCTTGTGGGGGCAAAGCATTTACTGGGTGGAATTAATGGGTATGGCGTTATAAGTGAAGAAGAAAATAATCCTGCCCATGTATCAATTGTACAGGCCGCAATTTCCGCGTACTTAAGTAAGCAGTTCTATGAGAAAAACTCCGATTGGGAGGCGTTACTAAGCACGCTAAAAAGCCAAGATCCAACTATTGGTTTTGTAGAAGAAAAGTCAGCTAACACTTTTATGGGTTTATAGCCTGGATGCCAAAAATAATCCTTAGATCTTCTTGCCACAGATCTAAATTAGGGGGAATAGCTAAGTGAGCTGACATCTACAGCGTCACTGCCTATATCTTCAATCTATAAGTACTTAAGATCTAGCAAGGTTCCTATCTCAACAAAAAACGTAGTATTCAGTTCTCTAATTTATGAGGCTTTCCCGGGAGCACTTTCACATTTGAAGTCAAAGGTGCTCTCCAAAATCGGCTGTAGTTTCTTATCCGGAATATAACCCCTTAGCCAGCTGAGCGGTTCTCCGCTGGAGGCGATAAGGAAGCTAAATGGAGTGCCGGGAGTTTCGCCCAGTACTTGTTGAAGCTGTGTGCTTGCCTGAAGCATAGGGAATTCCGGGCGTAGCTTTCGATATTCGGCCAGTAGGGCTTTTCGGGAGCCATTGATACCCAGGGCGATGGGCTGAAACTGTTGGGGGCACTCGCTGGTCAGCCGGTTGAGTACTCGAACCTGGCGAAAGCACCAGGGGCAGTCAGGTTCAACCAGTACTATCAAGCTGGGTTTCCCTTTGAATTGCTGCAAGTTGATACGCTCGGGGCCGGCGAGGCTGCGCAGTTCAAAATCGTAAAGGGAAATGGCAGCTTCTGTTGCGCCAGCAGGCGCAAACAGAAGTGTGATTAGTGCGAGCCAGGTTCGCATTATAGGTTCCAGTCGAAGCCCAGGTAATATTCACGCCCTCGTAGCGGGCCGTAGATATAGGCTACGTCGTAGGCACCACTGGCATCCCAGAATAGAGGGCTCTCACCTTCCTCAACCTGGGTGTAATCTGTCAGGTTATTTCCGCCCAGATACAGGCTCAGATTTTCAGTGACGTCAAAGGTTAATTTAAGATCTACTGTCCAATAGGCGTCTGCGCTTGTGCTTTTTAAAGTGGAGTCGCCCAACTGGTTGAAACCTTCGTAGCCAAATTCATCCAGATCCCGGGAGCCTACCCAGGTAGCGCTGGCATATAGCATCCAGTAATCGGCTTTGTAATCCAGATTGAATAGTGCACGCTGCTCTACTGGAGCAATGGCAAAAGATTCCCGGAAAACATCGTCGTAGTCATAGGTCTCCAGTGTGCCACCGATGGACAAATTTTCGGTGAGCGCATAGCCGAGAGTGATATCGGCAGCACCTACGGAGGCGCTTTCCTGCATCTGGGTAAGCAGTGGTACTCCATCCTCGGTTTCGCTCAGTGCTGCGAGGTTATCTACTTCGGTAAATGCCAGTGACAGGGTGCTGTTGAGGCGTTCTCCCTCGAAGCTCAATGCATAAGTTGCGGATAGAGATTTTTCAAGGTTTTCGATCTCGATGGCAAAGCCATCACCGGCATCAAGAATGCCGTGATCTGTTTCGAAAAAGGATAGGGGGGCTCGGTATCCTCGTCCCAGCGCTACCCGGGAGGTCCACTGGTCGTCGTGCAGATAGCGGAGGTCTATACGCGGGGCGACCACCGTTTCATCGATCTCTGTGCCGGGTTTTTGCTCGGCGACAAAGTCGGCTTTGGCATTGTCTACGCGTATGGCCAGTGCCACTTCGAGGTCCGGTGAAACGGTCCAGGTGTCCTGTATGTAGAGGCCGGTGGTCTGGTAGTCGAAACTGTCTTCGATGTAATTATCGCTTTCCTCTCCTGCGACAGAGTCGGAACGCATGGATTCATCGCGAAGATCGACACCAAAGGTGAGCATGTGCTGATCGTTAAGGATCAAATTATTGCGCAGGTCGAAGTAGTTGAGTGTGTCTGTAGCGGTGTAATCGAATCCTTCGTAGAAGGAGTCCTGCTTGTGCTCAGACCAGGCGACAGTAAACAGCGTGTTATAGGATTCGCTGAATTCGTGGAGCCAACTTGAGGAAATTTCACTGCGAGTGGTGGAGATCCATTCGGTGGTTTCCCAGGGTTTACCAATGTATTGCTGCCGCACATCGTCGTTGACAAACAAGTGGTCAGATTCCACACCATCGTAGCCTTGTAGGACGGAACCAATGCTGTATCCCTGAGGGCCGCCAAAAATACTGGAGTCGGTATAGGCTGTGCGCAGTACCACGTTGTCCCGCTCACCCAGGTCATGGGAGAGGCGAACTACGTAACTGGTGTTCTCTTGCAGCGGTGCTTCGCTAACACCGTTGTCATCATTGTCCATCTGGTGGTGCTTATCATCCTGAATGACCAGCGATGTACGGGTGCGTTCATCATCGCTTACATAGCCGCCCATCATGCCTAGAAAGTAGCTGTCGTTGTCCTCCATAGAGGCATTGATGTTGAGGCCGGTTTCCTCGACTTCCTTGGAGATGACATTGATGGTTCCACCGATTGCTTCGGGTGCGAGCAGCGATGCTCCCGCACCTCGGGCCACTTCGATACGAGAGACACCCGTTGTGGCCAGTGCATCCACTGCGTAATAGCCAGCCATCATGGTGTGAAGAGGAACGCCGTCGGTGAGGATGGTGGAGTGCTCACCGCGCATACCGTTCAGCATTATTCGTTTGACCCCGCACATGGAGCACTCATTGGAAACCCGAACACCGGGGGACTTTTCAATAGCGTCAGTGAGGTTAACTGCCTGCAGGGATTTGATCAGACTTTCATCAACAACCTCAGTTTTCTGGATTGCATCCAGCAAAGCTCCGCGCTCATAGAGGCGCTGGCGCACACCGACTACTACGGTTTCCTCCATTACAGTGGGCTGATCTGAAGGAGTTTCAGTGGCGAGGGAGGCGGGTACTGCGGCTGCGAGTGCGGTAGCTAGCAGGGTTTTGCGAAACATGAGAGAACTTCCAGCAAGTAAACTGTCGAACATGATAATGATTCGCATTTGCGTGGCAAGCGAGCAAAGGTGGTAGTTTTAGTGACTTTGGATTTAGCGGGCCAGGATGTATGGGCGCTAACTTAGGGGGGCACTCAAGGAGCCTATGGATTTCTTTTGGGCTGGCTTAGTGAGTTGCTCTTTGTGAAAGAGCTGGAAAACCTTGGCCGATAGATTGTGGTTGAGGCCCGCTGTGGGCCCTCATTTAAGGGGAAGTTGATTCTCAGCGTTTTCTGTTACTGAGTTTCTGCTCCCTTTGAATACGCATATAAATTTCTTCGCGGTGAACCGCTAGGGATTTGGGGGCATGGATCCCGATCTTCACTTGGTTGCCCTTAACCTCCAGTACTTTGAGTGAGATGTCTGTTCCAATTCTTAGGTTTTCACCAGTCCGACGCTTCAAGATCAACATATTTTTTCCTACTGAATTTCAAGCTATTTTTTTGGCTCCGAAACCGGAAGGCTTAGAAAGTCGTGATTGCAGGAAAGGCAGGGGGAGCGCGAGAACGGTAAGCATAAAAGAAGAAAAGGCGGGCACTACGCTCCCAGGGCTTGGGAAATCGCTCCAAACTACTGGATCTTCTCGACTTTATTGAAGACGAGCGAGTTTCTAGCGTACTATGCATACAGCCAGTGCGTCCTGAGTATTTTTTTTTTATAAATAAAAAAAAAAATACGTGCTATCCAGGAGATGGAGGTCGGCCCTCCGTTATCGCTTTGCAGGAAGTGATAACAAACCCCCTCAAGGTGATCGGAGTAAAGAGCTTTGGTTAGAAGCGCTTGAGGAAAAGGCGTACGAGATACGTCAGGTATGTTGTGTAGAGACGAATGCAAATGAACCACTGATGAGGTGTCGAAAGCGTATTACCAAGATGATGTCAAAACCCGTGCACTGGCTAAGTGCGGGGATAAGCTTGGAGGTTACCTGTTTACCGACCGAGTGGCATCCGGCATAGAGGTGGCGTGAACACACAACAGGCTTTTGGGTGGAACAGGAGAACCTGTCGTCCAGGTGTTAAGGAAGAGCGTCAAGTAGAGGCCCTGCAAGACGTTGAGTACCAAGACTGGTCACAGGGGCGGAACAACCCGTAGTAGTGGAGAAGCGGCTGTAATGGACGTGGAGCGAAGGGGTTGTCGTATTCGGCGACTAACCGTGTAATCAACCCAGATGGGGAGGAATTAACGATTAGCGCAAAGCCATTCAATATTCCCAAGCGAGCGGTTTGGGAAGCGTGGAAGCAGATCAAGGCTAATGGCGGCGGAGCGGGGATTGATGAGATAACGATAGAGCAATACGAATCGAGTCTCGTCAAAAACCTTTACAAGCTATGGAATCGGATGTCATCTGGCAGCTATTTTCCATCAGCCGTCAAACGAGTGGATATTCCGAAACTCGATGGCAGCCTGCGACCACTGGGTATCCCCACAATCGAAGATCGCATTGCACAAATGGTGGCTAAGCAACTGCTGGAGCCAGAATTGGAGAAGGTATTTCACCCTGACTCCTACGGCTATCGGCCAGGCAAATCTGCTATAGACGCAGTGCGTCGAGCTCGACAACGATGCTGGGATAGAATCTGGGTAGTTGATTTAGATATCAAAGGTTTCTTTGACAATATTAATCACGAACTTCTGCTGAGGGCATTAGATAAACATAATAATCATCGGTGGGTCAGACTCTATGTACAGCGCTGGTTAACGGCTCCAGTACAACATCGGGACGGACAGCTTGAAGAGCGAACACAAGGTACTCCACAAGGGGGTGTAATCAGCCCGCTACTGGCAAACTTGTTTTTGCACTACACGCTGGACGCCTGGATGGTGAGAACGCACAGAGATATTCCTTTTGAGCGTTACGCGGATGATGCTGTTTACCATTGTCGTAATCCTCGAGAGGCGGATCGCTTACTGGCGGCTCTAAAAGCACGCTTGACTACCTGCGGGCTTGAGGCTCATCCAGAGAAAACGCGCAAGGTCTATTGCAAGAACAGTAATCGTAAAGACTCCCACCCAGTGATCCACTTTGACTTTCTGGGCTTTCGATTTGGTCCCAGAAAAGCAAGGAATCGCCAAGGACAGATCTTCACCGCATTTAGTCCTTCAATGAGCCCTAAGGCCTTCAAGAGGATTAAGGATAAGGTCAGGCAATGGCGAGTAATAAACTGGGTGGATCGATCACTATCTGAAATGGCAAAAGTACTTAATCCCGCAATACAGGGTTGGCTGAACTACTATGGTCACTTTGGGCGGAGATATGGTGTTTATCGACTTCAGAAGTATCTTGACCAAACGCTGATGCGTTGGGCCAGGAAGAAGTTTAAGCATCTGAAGCGAAGCTGTTTCAAAAGTTGGGCCTTTATTGGAAAAGTTCGTCAACAAATGCGCGGCTTGTTTGCACACTGGAGAATGGGAAGATTGAAAATGTGCTGAATACGAAGAGCCGTATGAATTGAGAGGTTCACGTACGGTTCTGTGAGAGGTCGAAGGGGAAGTTCCTTTGGTCTACTCGACTCTTGATAGGTGATTTATCAATTTGGTTAGCTGGCCCCCGGTGTTGGCGCACCTTGGGTCAGCGCCTTTTACTTACTTTTACGTCACGCTACTGTTCTCCTTTGAGAAATGAGTCTTGGATTTGCTTGAATCAACAATCCTTAAAAAACTGCTTAGTAAGACTCTAATTCCGATAAATATTCATCAATTTTACGCAGCTTTGACACTAAAACAAACTTAATAAAATCCAATAAGATCATTTTAGTGCCTATATTTTTGTGTTTGTTTGAGAAGTCTACAGCGGGTTGTTGTATTTCTGGGGAGAAGGATAACACTGCTAGTCATTCTCTATATTGGTTTTTAAAAGTAATACCATCAGTTCAATTGAGCCCCATTTGCTGACCAAAATTTTCTTCGGACTTTGTGATTTTTAGATGTGTCACAGGGGCTTAATGTTGGTATTGGCCGTGCAGATTTACATTTCCAATTTTTCTTTTAATGAAACACTTAAGGGGTACTCAACCTCTGAGGGAAGAAGGTTTTCCGCTTGCTCTAATTCTCTAGCTTTGACTAGTTGGTGAATTCTGGAGGCGCCATCAGTTACATCAGTAATTTTCTGAATCCATTCGTTAACGTAAAGCATTACAGCTTTATTCGACAGCCCAATCTGAATAGCTCTGTGAGGAAGGGGTTCCAGATCTAAATTCCGTTCAGGGTCCCACTGAATACGGACAGGTGTAGTTCTCTTAGCTTCCAACCATGCTTCTTTCGTTGGGTATTGATCGGTTTGGTGGCTAAGTAGGCTATTCTGTAAGGCCCATTCAAATCCTTCTCTAGTGATATCTATCGCCAGAATGCGGTTTTGTCCGCTGTCTTTTTCTCCCCAACCCGAACGGTACATCATCCATAGGAAAGAGGGTTTAATCCAGGTCATACGTTCCATTTTGAATGGTGGGGATACAAAGGTTCCGTTTTGTAGGGCGGAATTTGCAATGGCTGTGTTGTATGCTTGGTAGACGCGAATGGTGTGATTATTAAAGCTAGCGCGGATCTGGCGCGTTGGGATAGTCATTTCTTAACCTCTAAATACATACTGTAATGTTACAAGTGGTTAAGTTATTAGTAAAATTCTATGCAAATTTACTCCTCAAGAGGAGTAGTAGAGTCCGTTGATTTAGCGAAGCTCTACTACCAAATTATTAGTTAATTATTCATGCTTCAATAATCAGCACTAATCCAAACATTTTCAAAGTCGATATAACCATAGATGGTAATATACCAAGTGCCCGATTGAGGAGCGTTCAAATCTATGGATTCATAGTTGCCCCAGTTTTCAGAAGCGTAGTCGGCATTTGACTCAGTGGCGGGTTCACCGTGCTTGATGTAGAGATCTGCATCACCAACGGAGTTGAATAGAGCAGCCCCGTAGCTACAGAAAGCTGGCTCGCTCCTTCAGGAACTTCAATCTTAAACTCTAATTGATCTCCAGCATGGCCATTCAGGTCAGAGATAACCTCGCCGGGGATTAAAAATTCATCAGTAGATGATTCAGTAAAAGAGCCGGTCAGGGATACTTGATCGAAGTCTGTATAGCCGTGGAGCATGACATGCCAGATTCCGGGAGTTGGGTTTGCTATAGCAACGGACTCCTCATTGCCACCTAAATAGGGCCGATAATCATAGACCGATTCAGTTGGTCTGCTAGCAAAACGAATATAGAGATCCGCATCGCCACTACCACCGGTTATCTCAAATGAAAGGTCGCTGGCATTTTCCGGTACTGTGATGGTGTAGAACAACGACTCTCCTGCACTGGCATTAAGACCGCTGACAGGTTTCTGATTAACCAGAATATTGTCGGACTGATCAGCCAGAGTTACCGTTGCCGTTAAATTTACACCCTCGAAGGAGCGTTCGATAGGAGACAGTAATATGTACCAGCGGCCGGTTTCTGGCGAAGTGACCTCAATACTTTCAATATTACCGCCATTTTCAGAACTGAAGTCAAAATCGGTTGTGGTCGGTTGGCGATTATAGGCCACGTACATATTCATTTCACCGCCCAGTTCATCGCCTGAATTGTCAGTAATAATTGTCAGGGTTTGAGCATTTTCGGGCACGTCGATATGGAATACTTTTTCGCCTTTGCTACTTAAGTTCTCTCGCGTTTTTGATGGAATAAGAGTTAGCTCTGCCTCCTCATCACAAGCTAATGAATTACCGCCTTTAGCGGGGCTGAAGCTAATGCTCCCTTCATTAAGATAAGAATCAATTAACTCAAGTGCCTCGCAGGAGTAGACATCGAGGAGGTTGTCCGTAACATCAATAGCGGTTAAGAAATGTCGGTCCATTACCCACTCGAATTGCGCAGTGTCCAAGTAGTTGCCGGCAATATTTAACGTTTCTAGACGTTTAGGTAATTCGGGTAACTCGGTGAGGTTTTCATTAACAGCGGTTAAGTGCTTTAAGTATCGGAATACGTGAATCCCTTGCAGTGACTGGATTTCCCCGTTGCCTGGAGTGCGAATTTCTTCAATGTTTGCTGCTTCCAGGCTGTCGATCTCACCATCATTGTTTGTGTCGAAATAGGAAGTCAAATATGACTTGAATGCAGGGTCAGGAATATTAATATTGACCACGCCATAGTGGGATGCTGCTGCAACCTGGTCACCGCCGCCCAAGTCGATACGCTGGGCCATTATACGGCTGAAGTGCTCATAACCCGATTTAGGGATAATTGTCTCTTGGCCATTAACCGAAAATGCACGTGATGGGTAGTGCATTACAGACAGGAAGTCATAGTTACTGTAGTTGTGGGTTTGCCGTATATCAAAATTATGGACATACTCGGGTTTAATATTATCCTCAATGATTTCGACATATTCATCACGATCAGATCGCTGATGTTCATGCCTCATACCAATAACATGGCCCAATTCATGTACAATAATGTACTTGGTATCCCAGTTGTTCATGCTGAAGAATTGCCCGCCGCCAGTCTTTCCAACCATGGAGCGGTTTTCAGTTCCGTTTCTTACGTGAACGTAGTCAGATTGATTAGTGCGTCTTAAAAATTGTAAGTCTGCAATTTCTTCCCAGACTTTGGTGGCGTCGATAAAACGCTGTTGATTTTCTTCAGTGACACTATCGTAAAAGTCGTAATATATGATTCCATCAGGCCACTTATTCGCTGATATTTCAATAGCGGACATAATGCTAACTTGACCGGAATCCTCTTGAACTGGCTCCAGCATATCTCCGGTCAGCTGGTATAGTTTGCCATCAATAATGACTTGGCTCGATTTGGGTTGCTCTTCCAATTGAGCAAACTCATTGCCGGTGTAACTTGGTATCGTTATATATACAGCCTGGCTGTATGCCACTGCCGACTGCAAGGTTAGAGTCAAGGTCGCTGAAATTCCCAGTGCTGTACTGGTAAATAGTTTCATTTTCATGTTCCTGCTTTGAAAATGTTTTTAAAGTTTTGCCAAACTTTTATCCATAAATAGTCGAGTAGAAGGCATGTCTGATTAACTCTGGCAACAAGTTAAGTCAGGATGAATATGCCGCCGCGCGGGAGAATACCGATGTTTGGATTTGAGGTCGATAGGTGGTTTTAAGTTGATTCAGAATGCGAAATTTGATTCGTGGCATTTCTCGAAGGGCGAACTCACGAAAGCGATAAAATGTAGAGGATGACTATCAATTTTTGAATGTATATCTTGGTGTTATTAGCAATACTTGTGTTCTGAATATTAGAGATCACCCAGGTGCTTTGTTAGCTGGGTAATTAGTGCCAGATCCAAATCCACTTGCTCTAAACTACGAATATCTTCGAGACAATTTCATATGAATGAGTGGGGTCGTATCCAGTTTGAGGATATACGGCCACCTCAACCCGTCGTACAAACCCCTCAAATTGAACAACAAATAGCCTGGAAGGCAGTAGGGTACCCTGTTAGCCTCTCTTGCAAGCTAGATAGGAAGGAGCGAGCCTATGCAGGAGTCGGATGTTGCCAATCGGCTAATCGATGCGGCGCGAGAGTGCTTTTTGAACGATGAGTACCACCGGGTCACAACTCGCCAGATTGCTGCTAAGGCTGGAGTGGCGGTATCGATGATTCGATATTACTTCGGTAGCAAGGATGGCCTCTATGAAGATATGATCCGCCAAACCCTTCTGCCATTGATCGAGGCCGTAGAACAACTCAGCCTTGATGGCGATTGGGATTTTGGAGATTTCTTTGCCCTTTACTACTCCACGATGCAAGAGAATCCCAAGTTTCCGGCTCTGATCCTGAAAGTCATGGCCCTTAATCAAGGGCCGGGGAAAAATGTGATCCGTCAGCTCCTGGAGCGGGGGCGTCAAAGGGGTTCTCGGCGGTTAGCTGAAATCAAGGGTGAAGAAGCCGAATCTGAAGACCCCAAGTATGATTTGCTCAGGATTTCATTTGTCAGTTTGGCTATGTTGCCGATGTTGGCCAAACCCGTCCTGGAAGAGCAAATGGGGCACGTTATGGACCCCGATTTCTTAAAACAGCTTGCAGAATTTAATGGCCGACTTCTGAAGTCAGGTTTGCAAAGCTTATAGCGATAAGGCCTCAGCAAGTTGAGGCCGGTCTCTTATATCTATTTTTAATCAGATGTTATTTCTGAGGAGTTCTTATGCCCCAGTCAATGCAAAAAAATAGAGCCGTAAATTGGGTCTTTCAGCGCGCTTCTAATATGATTAATAGTATTTGTAATATTCCTAATGCTCTGATGCCGCCTCCATTTCGAGTAATGCAAATTGGATCGCTATTTTGGCAGTCTAGATGTCTGTATACAGCTGTCCGATTAAATATAGCTGATCATATTAACGGTGAAGTCGTCCCAGTAGAAAAACTGGCAAATGATTGTAATGCAGATAAAGAGCATCTATATCGATTGATGAGGATGTTGTGTGCAATGGGAATTTTTAAGGAGGTAAAAGCAAGGCACTTTTCGCACAATCGAAACTCTGAAGTGTTGCGCAGTGATGCCAGTAACAGCGTAAGAAGCATGGTGCTTATGCATAACTCCCCAGAATTCAGCAAGCCTTGGTTTAATGGGTTTGAAGACCATATTAAAGATGGGAGTGTGCCTTTTGAAGGTGTTTATAATCAGGAAATGTTTGATTATATGAATGATCATCAATCTGTTAGCACGCTGTTTTCGGACGCTATGGATACCGTTGATAATCTTACCGGGCTACAGTATTTACAAGATTTTGATTGGAGCAGGTTTGATAGGGTTATTGACTTGGGTGGGGCAAAAGGCAGCAAAAGTGCGAGTGTCCTCTCTTCATATAAACACATAACGGCGATGGTGGTCGACAGGAATAATGTTGAGGGGACGGCAAGAGAGTACTGGAAAAACTCACTGAGTGATTCAGTTGAAGAGCGATTGGACTTCTTCCCAGCAGATATTATTAACGATAGACTGCCGGTAGCTAACAGTGATAAGAATATCTACTTGTGTACGGCTGTTTTTCACTTGCTGAATGACAGCAAGGCAAAGCGACTTCTCAATAATATTTACTCTGCCATGCAAGGGCAAAATGCTACGCTTGCTATTGTTGACGCAGTATTACCTGAAAAGCGCGCAGACCTTAATTTGGCTGCCATGGACATGCAGATGTTGATGGGAACTCGTGGGCGGGAGCGAACTTACAGCGAATGGAACCAACTCTTTAGTGATAGCCCTTTCCACTTGGTGGAGACAGTCTCCGTGCGTACCTTTGCAAAACTGATGGTGTTGAAAAAGAGAAAGGGTTAGGTGCTAAGCAGTAAGTGGGTGTCAACAAGCGCAATGTTAGTAATTATGAAAATGAAAAAACATTGCGCTTATTGTATTGGTGGCACGAATAGTCCGCTTGTCAATTATAGATACGCCAGCAAGCCAATATCCGTAGTAGCTTAAAGTGCAGTATCACCTGTATTGGTTTTATATACGCCTATATTTACCTATAGCCTCTTTCTGCTAGTCGACTAAGGTTTCGGCCTTTGGTGTCTCAGTGGATATTACAGAATTACTTAGGGGGCTCTGAGCCAATATATTTGAAATTACTGGATCTTAGCTATGTATCTAGTGTCCCGTCTAATAGGCAGCTTGCTAGTTTTATCGGTTATTTATGTGGGGTATGTTTGGGCTGATCTTGAGGATCGAGAGCTAGTTGCTGGGGTTACTTATGATATTCCAGGGCTGGCGTATAGAGAACCCTCTTCTGGCGCTATAGAAGGCTTTGAGCCTGACCTGGTCAGGGCAATTGGGGAGAAGTTATTTGGCGGCCCTGGCTATATAAGGCTAACCCGTGTGCTGGATGAGGATCGTATAAAGGCACTTGAAGACGGAAGAGTGGATATGGTGGTATCCCAGTTTACCATCACTCCAGAGCGCGAAGAAAAAGTGGACTTTTCGATTCCTTATTACGTCACTGGGGAGGGTTTACTGGTCCATAAAGATAGCGATATTGAGAGCTTTATTGATCTGGAAGGTAAGATAATTGCTGTTACTAAAGGCTCACTTTCCCTAAAAAGAATGCGTGCTGTCCTGCCGTCATTGGAGGGGGCAAGATTGGTTGTAGCGCCCACAAGCTCAGCGACCTTAGAGGCTGTTCAAAGCGGAAATGCTGATGCTGCCTCCAATGACATTATTAACCTAGTACTTTTGCGTAAGGCATCAGCCTATCCGACTTTATATCGTCTGGTGAATATTAGTGGAGACTTCCCGCCAAAGCCCTTTGGTATCGGTGTTAAGAAAGGGAATAAGGAACTGCTCGAACGATTAAATTCTGCTCTAGAAAGCCTAAAGGAGAGTGGGGAGATCAATAGAATGCTGGATAAGGCCGTTTCCAGTGTGGGTTCAGAGAATGACCCTGATGATACCTTCAGCGGCTCACAGTAGAATAGTCGCCGAAGTATCCGTACAGATAAAGTCTAATTAGGGGCGATATGACTACTAAATCCCCCAGTGTCTTCTTTTCTTTGCTTTTCAGCTCAGTCCTTTTCTTGGCTATTACTTACAGCAATTATCTACTGGGGAATTCCCCGATGCAGGCTACCCATTCGATCTTGGTGGAAACGGATGCACATGAGGGGCTTGTTTATGTACCCTCCCAGAAACGTCTCTACTTCACCAGTGTTCCAGATTTAGAGATTGAGAATCCACAAATATCGATCCGTTACTACGACTTTATTACTGGAGAAGTTGTAACCTGGAAGCACCGAAGCAATATGGCAAATAGCATGTGGCTTAGCAATGACGGTGAACATTTATTGGTTGCAGAGCAGGGGAAAGGAGCAACCCCGGGCGCTATCAGCCGCATAAGCCTTTCAGACGGTCAACGAGAAGTGCTTGTAGATGCCTATAAAGGCAAGCCATTTAATTCACCCAATAAAGTTGTACAGTCACCCTCTGGCTGGATCTACTTCACCGATCCTGATTATGGCTACAACCAAGGCTTCAAGCCTGAGCCAATGTTAACGCCAGCTGTCTATGCTTTTGATCCTTCAACAAAAAAGTTAATTCGCTTGTCAGCGGAGTACATGATGCCTCATGGGTTGGCAATCTCTCCAATAGGCAACCAAATTTATATTGGTGATACTGCAGCTATCGATGGAAAGAATCCTTACAACCCCAAAAAAACAAAAGACATTTATGTAAGCGCTTTGCCATCCCCGGAAAAATTGGAAGAGAAGCAATGGGTTTTGTCGGTACCAGTAGGGATTCCTGATGGTTTTATTGTTACTGGCCCCAAAAATGATCTGTGGGTGGCGGCAGGTGACGGGCTGCGACACTATCGAGAGAACGGCTCCCTGGTTAATCTTTACCCTGTTCCCGGCGGTGTATATAGCGTAGCAACTGACGGTAAAGCAATTTACTCATCAAGTAATACCGCTATATGGAAGACAATTCCCCGAGGGGAAGAGGGGGGATAGTTCCTCTTACTTTTGGAGTGTTATTACCTGTTCGATCTGTCTAGCTACGGCAAGTAGTGCCAAATCCGCTCCAGGTAACCCATCTATCTCCAGGCCCACCGGTAATCCATTGGTACCAGGCCCGATGGGGATGCTGATGCTTGGGGCACCGGTAACTGGTGCGGAGACATTGTTGTATATCAGTGTGTCCAGGGTGGGGAGTGTCTGTCTATTTAGCTCCAGTTGATATGAGGATGTTTCCAGGGGTTGCGCTTCGATAGGTGCAGTTGGAAATACGATCGCGTCCAGTTGATGCTGCTGGATGATCTTCGAATAGCTCTCGTGCACAGCAGGCAATTTCTTTAAGGCCGCTTGATAAGCTGAGTCTGGCGGTGCCTTAGGGCCGAGCACTGATTCCTGATAGACCTCTTTCACATCCTCACTTTTGATCATTGCTACCAAACCCTCTAGTTGAGTTTGCGGTTGATAATTCGCCAGAAAATGCCCCATGGCTGTCCGCATCTGATGAAATCCGACGGGAAATCCGATTTCGAGAGCGGCGCTGACTATTGGCGAAAGGTCTACTTCTACAAGGTCTACTCCGGCATCAATAAGGGTGCTTATTAGAGCCCTGAAAGACTGGTTTACTCCAGGTGAGAGGTTGTCAAATAGAGGGTGGGCAAGCCCCAAGCGCAACTGATTGATTGGCTTGCATTGGGGTACGGAGCCCCTTGTCATCACTTCAAACAGATAGATGGTATCTTCGACACTAACAGCCATAGGGCCGATAGTGTCAAATGCTGGCACAGAGGGTACGACTCCCTGGCTGCTAAGGCTGCCAGTTGAAGGGCGAAAGCCAACAATACCAGTTAACGCCGCCGGTAATCTGACGGAGCCGGCGGTATCGGTGCCGAGGCCAGCGGGCACAATCCCCGCGGCTACAGCAACAGCGGTGCCCCCCGATGAACCGCCGGGGAAGTAAGCGATGTCCCACGGATTCCTTACGGCACCAAATGCAGCGTTATTGGAGGTTACGCCAAAGGCGAGTTCATGTAGATTGGTCTTCCCAACCACTATGGCCCCACATCCCTCTAGCCGTTCAACCACTGGGGCAGAGGACTTCGGCAGAAAGTTCATGCCAAGGGTCCCAGCAGTGGTATGCATACCCTTTACATTGATATTGTCTTTAACAACGATGGGGATACCGGCAAGGGGCCTACGGTGGCTACCGGAGGCCAATTCCCTGTCAATGCATTTGGCTTTTTGAAGGGCGCCATGCCGATCGAGGCAGATAAAAGCATTGAGTTCGGAATGAGCAACTGCATTGTCACAAGCTTCTTCAATCAGTGATACTGCGCTAATCTTTCTTGCGAGCACCATCTCCACAAGCTCATGAAGGGAAGTCGTCATAGTTTGCTTACTAGCTTCTGATTGTACTTGGGATCTTAGATCATAGTGAGAAAGAAAGTAGGACGATAAGAATGATATTGGCTAATTTGATAGCACTAGCCTTGATCTCTCCGAGGCGTATCTGATGGTGAAGAGTGAGCAGCGCGTTTCTGGCCATTGAAAATATGAGGGTTATGGGTTTTGAAAATTGATGTATTACTGTTTGATCTCGGCGGCGTACTAATAGAGCTAAAAGGCCGTCCATTACCAACCGGTAAAGCGCCTGTGACTGATGTCATTATCTCCGGTCCGGTAAGGCAGTTTGAGAGAGGAGAAATCACCACGGAAGAATTTGCAAACGCTTTAAAATCTCAATTGGAAATAGAGGAATCGATAGAGACTATTATCGATCATTTCACAAACTGGCCTGCTGGATTCTATCCAGGAGCAATTGAATTACTCAGCTCTCTAGAGACAAACTACAGAGTGGCCGCATTGACAAATACCAATGAACTTCACTGGCCACGCATCACTCATGAATTTAATGCACATAACTACTTGGGCCGAATATTTGCTTCCCACCTTATAGGTATGGCAAAGCCCGATGAAGCATTTTTCAAGCACGCGCTTGAGCAGCTGGAAGTTGAAGCCAGTAGTGTTGTCTACATGGATGATATCCCTAGAAATGTAGAGGTGGCGAATAAGGTGGGTATGAATGCGTTTCATACGAAGGGCTTTAATTCGGTGTTGGAAGTGATAGAACGTTTAAATGTTCAAAAATAGATTTTTGGTAGTAAGAAAGCTTGAGGTCTAATAGGTTATTGTGTAGAGGTAGTTTCTTGGCCTTTAAAATCTACTTAAGCCATCCAGACATGCCTGCCCTCAAAGTTGCTCCCTCTTTCTAAATATTAAGTTTTAGGAGCCTGTTCACGGTTCACGGTTCACGGCTAAGTTCATTCGAATATTGGTTAGACTATAATTTGCGCCAGTTAGTAAGTGCCAGCACGGTGAAATATGATCATGATGAGTGTTATTTCTGGGTTCGATTGAAAAACGGTGAAAAACACTTATAAATTATGGGGTTACGTGAGTAGGGTAAAATTGAGATAGTAGTCATAGTGATCGTTTTTGCAGTTTGTTTAATCGTGCCATTTTGGTGTAACTAACTGACTTTCAATGGGAAACTGTAGTGGTGGCGGCAGATTGATTATGAGATAGTAGTCAATATAATAGTGGTCAGAATGATTACTATATAGCTGTTAGCTCCTAATATAACTAGCAAAGGGACTTATGGGAAAAAGTACGTACCAGTTTGATCGATGGAAACCGAGAGCAAAAAGTTCTTGGGCGTGGAGGGTGTTTAAAAAACACAATATTGAATTTCAAAGAATGTACACGTCCTTTGACACCGGCAGAAAATACACATATCAAAATCTGGGAAAAAATGGTGCTCAAAAAAACGATGAGCCCGACAAGCATTTTAAATTTGATCGTCCTTGGGAACCTAAAAACTTCGGTGATTTAGAAGACTGGATATCAGCGTTCAATGACCTTGAAAATTGGATGAACTTAAATGCTCTTGTGGCTATTTTGTCTAACTTAGAAACGTATATTGCTACAATAGTTCCACTGGCACTGGAGTCTGATATAGGAACCTTATATGGTGTCTCACACCGGATAGATGGAATAGAGATATTAAAGCACGGTAAGGATAGGCCATTTGATTTTGACGATATTGTTACGTCGTGTACAAAAGGCACTTGGGATAGTCGTATCTCAGCATATGAGCGTGCGTTTGGAAAAGCTCCTAGGTATCTAAAGAACCATGTTTCCGAATTGGATCGGATGAGGAACCTAAGAAATAACGTAGCACATGCTTTTGGTAGGGAGATAGAAGCTGCCAGAGTTAGTGGTGATGTGAAAACAATTCCTATCGAAAGGCTCTCAAGGGATCGTCTATTAAAATATCAAGCAGTGGTATGGAAGGCTACCAAATCTATCGATGCACACTTACAGAATTTCCATATAGGTGAGTACCAAGCAGTTCTTTTTTACCATAATTTGTATCCGTCGCTTAATCATAATGTGCACCAGAGTATGAGAGCTATGGAACTCAAGAAAAAAATTGGGCAATTCGGCATCGAGTCTCAAGGTAAAGAGTTTTGCAAGGGTTTGGTCGCATACTATGAGTCAATCTGAGCTAACAAACGCGTCAATTAGGACGCTCGCAGGCTCGCGCCTATTACGCGGGCGCTAAGTTTTATACACAAGTTTTTCCGGTTTTATTATGTAAATCAATAAGTTACAGTTTGACCTGGCATGAATTACAGATTTGATTGGATAATTATGCAGGACTGGGTCATGGAGGAAGTAAAAAATCAGGTTATGGGTGATACACGTTTGAATAAGCGCTTGTCCAATATTCTTAGTAGTTTAAGTTCAGATCCAAAGAATAGCATTCCCTGTGCAAACAAAACTTGGGCAGAAACGTTTGCAGCTTATCGCTTTATCGAAAATGATAAAGTCAATTTTGATTCTATTATGAGCGGCCATAAATCGGCAACTCTTGAGAGAATCAAGGCGCAGCCCGTTGTTCTTATCCCTCAAGATACCACCTTTCTAAATTTTGCCACTGACTTAGAAAGTAAAGAGATGGGAACACTTAGGCGGAAAGAGACCAATCGGCAACTCTTGCACACCTCCATCGCTATAACGCCATCAAGAGTTAACTTGGGTGTTGTTGAGGGTAGTATGTGGCAGAGAGACAAGGAATCAAGCTCTAATTCCCGTTATACCAAGTCGATAAAGAATAAGGAGAGTCGACGCTGGCTAGACCATTACGAAACGGCTTGTCAGATACAGGAGCGCTGCCCTGAAAGTACAATTGTGAGTATTGCTGATAGAGAGGGTGATATTCATGAGTGGTTTCAACTGGCTGAAGATCAAAGTGAACAGCGGCGGGCGAGCTATATCGTTCGAGCTAAGGCCAATCGCACTTTAGAGCTCGATGGAGAAGAAACGGTTTTGCTTTGGGATCATATGAATGAGCAGAAATCTGTTGGTCTATACACGGTAGATATTCCCAAACGGAATGGTGAATCTGGAAGAAAAGCCAAAGTCAGTGTATCCACTACTGAGATACGGCTACTTGGGAAAGGAAAATCTAAACGACCACTTTCTCTCTATGCTGTATTGGCTAAAGAATTAAACCCACCAGAGGGTGAAAAAGGCATTGAGTGGATGCTGTTAACTGATCTTCCAGTTGAAGACTTTAAGCAGGCAAGGGTCATCATTGAGTGGTATCGAAGCCGGTGGGAAATTGAAACCTATTTTCGGGTGGTGAAAGGCGGATGCCAGATAGAAAGTAACCGTTTTAGAACAGAGCAGCGCATGTTGAACTGCATTGCGATCTATATGATTATTGGATGGCGGCTACATTCGATAACTACGCATGCACGAAGAGTTCCTGACGCACCGTGTACAAGTGCCTACTCTGAAAAAGAATGGCGTATGATATGGATGATGCGAGATAAAACTACTCCACCAAATGAACCCCCAAGCATGAGGGAGATAACCCGTATGTTGGCAGGTTTAGGAGGTTTTTTGGGGCGTAAAGGGGATGGCGAGCCAGGAGTTAAAACCGTTTGGCAGGGATACACCAAGCTACTTCATTATATAGAGGCAGCAGAAACTCTAAATGGACTTAAATAATGTGTATAAAACACAGCGCGGGCGTTATGTTCTCACAAGAATTTAAGTATGGATGAAATCGTTTGGCTTAAGAGGATTGAGCCTTTTAAATACACGAGCAAACCATTCCACTATAAAAAGTCGAATTGGTGCAATATTCAAAAACGTCAATTCCGCTCATATATTGTTCGCATATCAATGAGAGAGCGTCGTAGCTACCCAGGACCAGTTCGTAGTCACTGGCGCCAATTACGATTTGAGGCCATAAAATATTTCGAGTCTAAGTGGGGTGAAGTGCCTCAGGCTATTCGGGGTAGGCATGTTCCACCAAACTCCGTACTATTTAAATCAGAAGGTTGGTCGCAATGGGCAAGATCTTAGACATAACAAATCAATCAAAGATGCCCCTACGGGGCTGGACCTCCACTCCGCGGCTTCGCCGCTGCGTTCCGGCCCTTTATTGAGGCGTTATTGTGGCGGCCGATTTTCAGATGTTCTGTAGCTGCTGCAAGCATCAATCTCTATCTGAGCACTTTTTTCTGAGAGTTTTTCTGCAATTTGGTACTACAGTTTCGTTCCAGTGCCATCGTTTTAAGTCAGCAAGCCCTGCAAGCCAGCTACGCCATCATGGAGTGCCAATCAGATAGTTAACCGGTTGGGAAAGTATGGTATTTTCCCCTTTAAATTTATCGGGCAGTGGCCAGCCAAAGTTGGCTGGTAGAGAGCAAGTAGGTGGTTCAGTGCGCGCCAGCCATAACCAGGCTAGTCAAGCTCGCCCAACCCCTCCGGGGCTGGGCTGGACAGCCTACGCGTTGCTTCGGCTGCCCTTGCTAGCAGCGTGTGTGCCAGGCATGGCATTTAACTAGAGAGGTGAAAGTCCTCTTACCAGGTATTCGTGGAGCCGAAGGTTAGCGAAAGGGCAAGGTTAATATCGCGAGGTATTAGCTGGAGGAAGCTCAACGCAAATTCACGGGGTGATGAACAAGAACTGGATATGAGGTGTGACGTAGGTGGAGCCAGTGGGCACGTGACCATAAAGCTCTCCATCCACAATTGGCCTACGTTTTATAAATCCAGCATCTACGTGAAGAAAGTTAAATGTCTTACCCTGGGAGGTCTATGGGTTGTTAATGGAATAACTGAAAACTGAGAGATTGGTTTTGACCGACCCATAGAAGTCAGCAGAGGGCATAGTAGGTAGATTTCGTGCTACTGAAGGCCTGAACAATTCTGGACAGTATTATTAATGCAGAGCTTGATGACTGCATCTGACAAGTAACTTAGTTGCCAGAAAAAAAATATTTTTTTCTGGATGAACATCAAACTGGAAACTTAATCATACATTGTCCAATTTCCCATCTCTTTTAATGCAGCGAATTCTAGATAGGAATAATCTGTTTCGAGCATTACAACAAGTTTCTCGTAACCAGGGTGCGCCAGGTCTCGATGGTATGACGGTAAAACAGTTGCCGGAACATCTTAAGCAGACCTGGATTGCTACCCGACAAAAGGTGTTAAGTAGTAGCTATCGTCCTCAACCGGTGAAACGCATCTTTATACCAAAAGGCAATGGAGGCCTGCGTCCATTGGGTATACCAACGGTGCAAGATAGATTGATCCAGCAAGCTATCGCACAGATACTCAGTGAGCAACGGGAGCCGAAGTTTCATGCTCTTAGTTTTGGTTTTAGACCAAATCGATCGGCACACCAGGCGATTAGACAGGTCCAAAACTTTGTCCGGCAAGGAAAGCGCTGGACGATCGATATGGACTTGAAATCCTTCTTTGATGAAGTGAATCATGACAGGCTCATGCTAACACTGAAGCAAAGCGGAATACCGGCTGATGTGCTGGGGTTGATAAATCGATACCTAAAAGCGCCAACGGTAGTCGATGGCAAGGTAATAGCTACAACAAAAGGCGTCCCGCAAGGTGGGCCGTTATCGCCACTTCTAGCGAATATTGTGCTTAACGAACTGGACTGGGAGCTGCACAAGCGCCAACTCAGTTTTGTGCGATATGCCGATGATTTTCAAATACTGGTGGGAAGTCGTCGGTCTGCAGAACGGATAAAAGCAAACCTTACGCACTTCATCAAATGTAAGCTGAAGCTCACAGTAAATACTGAGAAGAGTGCAGAGGATCATTTCTGGAAGCGGAGCTTTCTAGGATTTAGATTGCTGAAGAAAGATGCCCGGATAAAGGTATCAGAATCATCGATGAATAAATTGAAAGCCAAGATCAGAATGATCACCCGCCGAACACGAGGCCGCAAGTTTACTCAGATCATGGAAGAGTTAAAGAAGTCCCTGCTTGGTTGGAAAGCGTACTTTGACATCAGTGAAGTACTGAGCCCTCTGAAAGATCTGGACAAGTGGATAAGGCGGAAGTTGCGATGTTATTTATGGAAGCAATGGGGACGTAGTGGTTACCGCAGATTAAGAAGGCTGGGCGTTGATCGTTTTTTAGCGTGGAACACGGCCAAATCAGCGCATGGACCATGGAGGCTAAGCAAAAGTCCTGCCCTTTACAGAGCATTGCCAAATAGATACTTTAGGAACTTGGGGCTGCCGGAATTGGCAGATAGGAAGGGGAATAGAATTGAACCGCCATGGTACGTGACCCGTATGCCTGGTGGTGTGGGAGGAGGGGCATCGTGAGGTGCCTCCCTATCCCGATTATAAGTAATAAAAAATGGAACCTGAAGAATTGAGATGGAAGCTTGATATAGTCGCGACTTCTTGCATACAGCTTTCCGGTGAGTTGCAGTCTCTCTACGCACACTTAAGCTTGAGTCTGGATAGAAAAGCGATTCGAGAAATAATTACCAATCTGCATTGGGTGGCTGAAAATTTTACAGTCGTCGGGCTCCACCAAACTGGAGAAGTGCTTGATGATAATATGGGTACTGGTCTTCATGACTGAAATTATTCGTAGGGAGCACCGGCACAAATACAGGTTTCACGCTTTGTGCTTGTGGCAGGTTGCTTGCTTGTGCGGCTGGGGTTAAAACTCACTATGAAGAAATGTTGTGGGAAGTATCTAATTCCGAAAATCGACTACAAAGCGAGTCTTCTTGATTCACTAGGGCTTTGTATATTGTTAGGATTTTTCATAGGAATTGCCATTATTGCTACTTGGTTGGCATCGGTCACACTTGTATCTTCCATTGAGGGTGGTTCGTTCACTGAAAGGGGTATATTTGGTCAGAGGATAGTCCCTGGAGGGGTGGTAGTATTACTATTTCTATATTATTTCTTGCCTAAGGTTATTAATGCCTCTAGTTACTTGGTCAACTATACGCTCAAAATCGATATAGACAATGCAATTCATTTTGGCCAAGTGAAGGACTCCGAGGTAAGGTATAGTAACTTCCAAGCCTCTGTAGCTAAGTTGCAGGAACAAATCCGTACTATCAAGGGCAATCTAATCTTTGGCTTCGGTGCCAAAAAGCTTAGTAATGGCGAGTACGCTACTGAAAATCTTCGGATCCATATTGGTCATATGAAACAAAATGAAGTTGTGTGGGCTGTTGGTTCCAATTTTCTACTTAATCACTGTAACTGAATGTGACAGATGCTCGTCATTGCGGAAAATTGCGCGAAAACTATGCTTTATATAGTGCGGTAAAGTATTATGATATCTTTCAGAGTATTGAAGCGGGAAATATCGATGGAGCAAAGGAAAAGTTGTTAACTTTTCAGGCTGCCGAATTTCTCGTTCTTGAAGGATTACGAAAAAAATCATCTCTAATAAATCTAAGTTGGCAATTGCACTGATTCGTAAATATAATAATAGAAATGTAGAGTAAACAAAAAATAGGCTGCGGCGCTTTAGCCTGGTAGTATTTGGGGTATCACAGCCTTAGGAGTTTGTTGGCCTGATGTAAGGCATATGTGTCAAGAAATTTTATGTAAGTAGGTGTAAAAATGGAAGAGTCAATTTATAGCCCTCCTGATTCTGAATTAGAGCCGACGAAGCCATATAAGGATTTATCTCTTTCGGAGAGGTTGGCTGAGTCGCGCCGGCAAATAGAAGAATCCAGGGCAATCCAGACATTGAATTTTGTATGGGGATTGCGGCTTGCTGGAGATGTTATTTTTATTTTAATCTTTGTGGTTGGATTGATTGGGACCGAGGATAATATTACGGTAGCCAATGTGATGGTTGCTGGCTTTATCACCTTATTTTTTGGGGCTGAAGCATTCTGCATTATTGGTTATTTTCGTAGAAAATCCTGGTGTCAAATTCCCCTTCATATATTTGCGGCCTTTTCTTTGTTAAATATACCAATTGGTACCATTTTGTCGGTACTACACTACTATAAAATGCCTAAAGTTAGATTCGATAAGTAACGGTTATGATTTTATACCGAGTATGATGTCGCGGTCGGGTGAGTCCTTGGGGTTGTTACTCCTTGCTTGCTAGTTGTTTGATTGTCATGAAAAAGATAGCACCCTAAGGCCTAATATGACGGGCGTAAGAATCATACTATGAGTTGAGGAAATTTTTAGAAATGTAGAGGCAGTGGCGGACTTTATTGGGCATAATGTAGATTCTATTAGGTGCAGAAACGGATATGGAGCCCCCCTTTACATTGCGCTGCAGAGCAAAATTAACCCGATGCTATTATTTTATTAAGAAAGTTAGGTGGGGTTAAAATGTTACCGAATAGCGATGGTGAAACACCCGTAGAGCTTACGTTTTCTCTTGATAATATGGAGGCTGTTGATGCGTTCATGAGAAGTGTATATAGAGAGGTTTAATTTGTTTATAGATTGCCGCTCAATTTATGCATGATATGCTGATGATGTTAGAATAAATTCAAAATAGCTTCCGTTAATTTTATCCAGAAGCCAAATAGTTACGGACTTGGGATGCCTGTTGCAGCACTGTTTGTAGTGCATCTGACCTGCTGTTTTTTTGGATATATATGAGTGGAATTCGGTAAAATCAGATATTCTAAATTAGAGGGAAGTAATAATAAGAAAACTTATTCTGGCGAGTCTTATTTCTTTAGTTTTAGGTATGGCTAATGCCTTTGAGGCTGCTGAGCTTAATGGCACCTGGTCCTTTTATGAGCAGGATGCGGCAGGAAATGTTGTCTCGAAAAAAGTTACGATAACTTTAAATAAAGATGGTTCATATCATTGGGTTGATAATTTTTGGAGGCAGAATGGTACTTGGTCTGTGGAAGAAAATAGATTGATGATGTCGAATGTTGGATCACATAAGCTCATATCTATTACTGCAGATGAAGTTGAAATGAAACGTGGCAGCACCATGGGGATGCGCAAAGGTTCACGCTAACTAATAGCATATTACCTTGGTAAATTCTTGTGGGGCTTGTAGGTATAATTTACGCTTCAGTTACCAAGGGCTGTCGTTATAATCTTTTGCGCTGAGGGTGTTTTTGTTAAGTTTAAAATTGAATGTAGGCTTCTAAGTCAGGGTTTTAATGGGGGTGTCCGCAGGGTGGGTTTGTTGAAAATATATGTAGCAGCCTGGTTTGATCTTTCTTTTACGATAGAAAAGTTATTTCTTAATGGTTTGTTGATTCGTATGGATGGAAGATTCACATTTCCGTGGGTTCGGTGATTGCAAAGTTAACTACGGCTAGTAGGTTAAATTTCTCAGAGTAGGGGAGGCTCAAAATATATTCGCCAAGTCCATATCTTTGTGATAGCTCTAGGAGGCTCAATTCATAGTTTGGGCCTGTGAGTCGCTCTATAGGGCTATATTTTCGGTTTTATTATCC
The DNA here is from genome assembly GCF_052467325.1 of Microbulbifer maximicatervae (SeqCode). Classification (NCBI taxonomy): domain Bacteria; kingdom Pseudomonadati; phylum Pseudomonadota; class Gammaproteobacteria; order Cellvibrionales; family Microbulbiferaceae; genus Microbulbifer; species Microbulbifer maximicatervae (SeqCode). The sequence continues at coordinate 1,711,962 of NZ_CP174310.1, read as the reverse complement.
TTTTGTTGGCGTGGTAAATGATTAATAAGTTAGTGCTTTTTTTCTCTATATTCCCCTTTATATTTGCATGTGAGGCTAAAAAGAGTGCGCTAGTAGGTGTTTGGAAATCTAATGCGGACAGAACAATTTCCAGTATGAGTAAAGTTCAGGGAGTCCCAGAGAAAGCGCGAAAGTTTATGGAGGATGACTTTTTTGGGCATTTATTTTTTGAGTTTACAGAAACTGAGGTGAGGGTTTACTTCGATAAGGAGGAACTCAATACTGAGGAAAGTCAAAACTTCGCCTCGTATACACTGGTTTCTGAGTCGGAACAGTATTTTGAATTAAATCACTATGATGAGCTTGAGGCGCGGGAAGTGACAGAAATACTTCACCGCGAGGATAATTGTTTCTATAGGGAAGTAGCTCCATGGGGCTTCTATGAGTATTTCTGCAAAGTGGATGACTAGCTTTAGTTAAAGTTAACCAAGGATTGCCCGCCAGAGCTTTTTATGGTGTAACAAGGCTAAAATTACGATCAAACTTATCAAATAACCGCCCAAATTTTATTAGTGCCAAAGGATTTCCGCTTACCTTGAGTCTACCATCTTTGATTAGAGTAGGGGCGCCTACTAACCCGCTAAACATCATACGTAAGTCGGTACTGTTCAGAGCGAGGCTGGCAGAGGGCTCGTTACTGTGTCGGCCGGGGTAGCCGTGCAGTACCCCATTTTGCACTACGACTAAGTACTTTTCTCCAGTGTCAGTCATATCGATATTTAAGCGGATATCTGCATCTGCCGCTTTCTCACCGTTAAGGCGCACCGCCATCGCGTCGAAAAGCAGCTGGAGAGGGACTCGCGCTACTATTTCTTCATCGGGCAGTATTTCTTCACGGTATTCGATACCATGACGTAATTCCTTGGCTCCGGAGAGGTAAAAGTTACGCCAGATACCTGATTCTGCCTGGTAGCCGAGTTGCTCTAGGCTGTCAGCTAATAGATAACGGGCTTGCTCGTTCTCAGGTTCAGCGAAAACCAAGTGCTTTAGCACCATGGCTACCCAGCGATAATTGCCCTGGGCAAAATCCTGTCGGGCTCGAGCCATAATGGCTTCTCCCCCCCCCATGTAGTCGATGTAGTGCTCTGCAGCTTCTTCCTGAGGAATAGGGTGGAGGTTTGCTGGGTTGCCATCAAAATAACCCAAATATCGATTGTAAACTGCCTTGGCTCCAACATTGACAGTTCCGTAATATCCTCGATTGGCCCAAGCCTGAGAAAGGTTCTCGGGCAGCTCAAGGCGCTCTGCAACTTCGACCATATCGTAACCGTGGTTAGCTAGGCGCAGTGTTTGGTCGTGGATATATTTATAAAGATCCCTCTGCTTAGCCAGGTAATCCATAGCTTCATCTTTGCCCCAGGTGGGCCAGTGGTGGCTGCTGAAAACCACCTCGGTCTTATCGCCAAATTTCTCCATGGCGTACTCAATATAGCGACTCCAGGCCTTGGCATCGCGGGTTTTCGCACCACGCAGAGTGTAAATATTATGCAGTGTATGGTTGGCGATCTCACTCATGCAGAGTGCGTTAAATTGAGGGAAGAAAAACACAATCTCTGCGGGTGCTTCGGCCCCGGGCGTGTTAATGAAGACGATGTCCACTCCATCAACTGTCATCTCTGCACCGGTTTCAGTAATCTCTATTGTTGGCGTAGCTATTCCGTGCTCACCATCTGATACCCGGTTGCCTAAGCCGGAGGAGACAAAACCCTCCGGGCTGGAGGGCAGCAAATTTCCAAATTGGTATAACGCACGACGTTGCATTACGTTTCCGGTGCGCACATTCTCGCTAATCGCCTCCTCAGCAAAACCCTCTGGTGCAATAATGTCGATAGAACCGCTCGCGAGCTGTTCTTTAGTCAGAACTCCAGTTATTCCGGCGAAATGGTCTGCGTGGCTATGGGTAAAGATAACTGCACTTACCGGTTGCTCTCCTAGTGCCTTGTTGGCCAGTGCAAGTGCTGCAGCTGCAGTCTCCGCAGAAGTGAGAGGGTCGATAACAATCCAGCCGCTTTCTCCCTGCACAAGAGTCATATTGGCCAGATCCAGCGAGCGCACCTGATAGATACCATCTACCACTTTGAACAGGCCGTTATTCAGGACGTTGAGCTGGGCCTGACGCCAAAGGCTGGGGTTGACGGTATCAGGAGGGGTGCCCTGTAAAAATTGCATCTGGGATAGGCCATAGACTTCCCGGCCTTCGGTATTTTTCACTTGGGCGCCGGGAATAGATTCAATAAAGCCTCGTTTAGCCAGCAGAAAATCAGTTTCATCGCCGAAGGGGAGTTGTTTTGCCAGGGATCTATTGTGGGAAATAGTTGCCTTGGAGGCGGGTTTGATCTCGGTATTTAAATTTTCTGTGTGAGTTTTCGGTTCACTACCACAGGCAATCAAAAAGAAGGACAGCAACCACATCAGTATCAGCGAGCGCATTGAGACTCCCCAAAATCGGTGTACATGAAACTTCATTTTTATACTGGGACAGGGTTTTTATTGCCCAGAGTGGCCTTAGCTTCTCCCACCTGCGGTGGCGCGTCAAGACAAGAACTGTCCCTTTGGCGGCGTAAAAGTCTTTCTGCAAGGGAAACAGTTTCATGTTACCCACTGGTTAACCAGTTTTGTCATTGGGCTTTGTATTTTCTACCAATACAGTCACGATTGTCGGCATTGTGATGTGTGAAGAGTTTGTGGTTCCTGAATCGAAGGCGCTGGATTGTCGTAGCTGATAGTTTAATCTGATCTGTTTTTATATGCCCTTAGGGATTTTATATTTAACAGGTTTAGGAAGGCTTCTATGGTAGTGAATGGTCGTAAAGGTAAATTTATTTTTAGCTTTTTTCTGTTGGTACTAGTACCAAGCTGGCCATTCAAAATAGGGTGTCTTATTTATCAAGTTCTATTTTAAAAATAAGACACCATCTATTGGAGTTTGAGCAGGTCGCCGATCAAAAATTCTTTAACTTCTATTAATCTTAACTCGAGAAGTAATTAAACGGCAGGTGATATGTTTGCGCTCTTCTTAGAGAGCGTTGCGCTTAAGAATGCGAAAAATACTAGAGCTACGATATGAGGCAGGTAAAGTGTGTATTCACTGGTGTGGAAAAAATACAGAGTGGCTTCGCAGGCGATAATGGCAATTGCTGCAGTTGCCCATGGATGCAGTTTTATCAGCCTAGATGCCAAGAAAATGAGTGTGAAAACAATTAGTCCATATCCTAGTAAATGGACAACAAAAACTTCCCAAAGGACAGCCCCTCCGTCTGAAAGAAATGCTATGAAAGCTTCGGGTATAGCGATGGCTGCAGAATATTCTGTAATTAATGGGCCTAAGTATCCGGCGACTAAGCCTATTGTTATTCCAGCTATTATGTTTTTCATTGAATCCATTCTATTTTTTTAGGGCTGGCCAACTATACCTTATGTGGAGCTGTAAAAGAAAATACTTGGTTTGTTGCCGCAAAAGACTGCGGTTGAAATAGAAGTAATTGCCTTGGTTCATCCGATTAATTTACAGGGGGTTATGAAAAGCTTACGGAGTTGGGGAGTTTGGAGTTGGTACTCTATGGGGGGTTGGCGAAATGTTTCTCCACAAAAAAGCGGGCTAAAAGCCCGCTCTCTTGTTGTTTTATGGAAGCTTATTGTCCCAATGTAAACAGTGCGGTGTTACCGCCAGTGGCAACAGTGTTAATAGTTTTGGTTTTTTCGCTGGCGAAACGGAATAGGTAGTGCGGGCCACCGGCTTTGGGGCCGGTGCCGGATAGGCCGTGGCCGCCGAAGGGGTTAACACCTACTACTGCACCAACCATATCGCGGTTTACATAGCAGTTGCCGACGTTGATACGCTTGAATACCGCGTGGGCGCGGCCTTCGATGCGGGAGTGCAGTCCGAAGGTAAGGCCGTAGCCGGTGGCATTAATGCGGCGGATTACGTCTTCCAGCTCGTCTGCCTTGAAGCGAACTACATGTAGGAAAGGTCCGAAAGTCTCGCGCTTGAGCACGGAGAAATCTTCAATCTCTACTACCTGCGGGCCGAAGAAGGTGCCATTGCTGGGCTTCTTCGCTTCCTCAAATGCAAATAGCGGCTTGGCTTCTTTAGCCATGCGCTCGCGATGGGATTCCAGCATGCCGAGGGCTTTTTCGTCGATAACCGGACCGATATCGGTATCCAGTTTACCGGGATCGCCGAGGGTTAGTTCTTCACACGCGCCTTTCAGCATATTCAGCAGGTTATCAGCGATGACATCCTGTACACACAGGATACGCAGAGCGGAACAGCGCTGACCGGCACTGAGGAAGGCAGATTGAATTACATCGTCTACCACTTGCTCGGGCAGGGCAGTGGAGTCTACGACCATGACATTTTGGCCGCCGGTTTCGGCGATCAGCGGTACAATCGGACCTTCTTTCGCTGCCAGCTGCTGGTTGATCAGGCGTGCGGTTTCAGTGGAGCCGGTAAAGGCTACACCGCCCAGGCGGGGATCTTCGATCAGCAGTTTGCCCACTGCGGCACCGGTACCTGTGATCAAGTGCAGTACTTTTGGCGGCACGCCGGCATCGAGCATCAAGCGCACGGCGTGTGCAGCGATGATGGGGGTTTGCTCTGCGGGCTTGGCCAGTACGGCATTACCGGCGGCGAGTGCGGCAACTACCTGGCCGGTAAAGATTGCCAGGGGGAAGTTCCAAGGGCTGATGCACACGAAGGTGCCACGGCCACTCAAATACAGCTGATTTTGCTCACCGGTAGGGCCGGGCAGTTCGGTGGGTTCACTGAAATGCTGGCGTGCGCCGTTGGCATAATAGCGGCAGAAGTCGATAGCTTCGCGGACTTCACTAATGCCGTCATTTAGGGTGCGGCCCGCTTCAATACAAATAATTGCAGCCAGTTCATTGGCTTTGTCTTCGTAAAGATCGGCAATTCTATCGAGAATATCCGCGCGGTGTTTTCCACCCTGACGATCCCAGTCGATCTGCGCCTCAGTGGCGGAGGCATAGGCCTGCTCAATCAGGTGCTTGTCAGTATTCGCGGTGTGTCCAATTTTTTCGCCGGTTGCCGGGTTGTAAACCGGTTCTTCTGCTTCGCCCATGGTGCCGTTGACGATAGGGCCACCGAGGAAATGCTTTTCGCGTTGCTGCTCAAGCTCTTTCAGCAGGGGATCAACGGAGAGTGGATCAGTCAGTTCGATGCCGTGTGAGTTTTTCCGTGGCAGGGCTTCTGCGCCCATATAAATATTCTCCGGGACAGGAATTTGCGGGTGACGGTAGGGGTTGCAGGCTTCGCTTTGTTCCAGGGTGTCCTGGACCAGGGCTTCAACCGGCGTTGCCTCGTCCATAAAGCGGTTAACAAAGGAGCTATTAGCTCCGTTTTCCAGCAGGCGGCGAACCAGGTAGGGCAGTAAGTCACGGTGTGCCCCCACGGGTGCGTAGACGCGCACGGGCACACGCTTGCCGTGTACCGCTTCAATTTGTGCGTACAGCAAGTGGCCCATGCCGTGCAGGCGCTGGAATTCAAAGTCGGTGCGGCCATTGGCTAACTCAAGAATCAGCCCGACGGTGTAGGCGTTGTGGGTGGCAAATTGCGGATATATTGCATCGCCAGCTTCCAACAGTTTTTTCGCACAGACCTGATATGACAGATCGGTGTGGCATTTGCGCGTGTACACCGGGTAGTCCGGCAGGCCCATCTGCTGGGAGTGTTTGATTTCACTATCCCAGTAAGCGCCTTTAACCAGGCGCACCATCAGTTTGCGGCCGGTATCGCGGCCCAGGGCAATCAGCCAGTCGGCGACATGGGGGGCGCGCTTTTGGTAGGCCTGGAGTACAAAGCCCAATCCTTGCCAGTCTTTAATTTCGGGGTCGCGGGCGAGGGCCTCGAAGATATCCAGCGAGATATCCAGGCGGTCTGCCTCTTCTGCATCGATATTCAGGCCCATATCGTATTGGGCTGCGGCGACACAAAGACGCTTCACCTGGGGCAGCAATTCGTCCATTACGCGATCCCGCTGCAGCACACTGTAGCGGGGGTGCAGGGCAGAAAGCTTGATGGAAATACCATTGGCCTCAACCACATCCCGCTGGGTGTTGTCTTTGCCGATCTCTTCGATAGCCATCATATAGGCATCGAAGTAGCGGTGGGCGTCGGCCATGGTGCGGGCGCCTTCGCCCAGCATGTCGAAGGAAAAGCGGGTGCCCGGGAGGTTTTCTTTGGGGCCGCGTTTCAGGGCTTCCCTGATGGTGCGGCCGAGTACGTACTGGCCACCCATAATTTTCATGGCCTGCATCATGGAGGTGCGCACCATGGGCTCGCCGATACGGCTAACCAGGCGTTTCATCCAGTGGGAGGGACGCTCGGTGATATCTGGGTCCAGCTCCACCACGCTGCCGGTGAGCATCAGGCCCCAGGTTGAGGCGTTCACAAACAGGGAGTCGGACTGGCCACGATGGCTGGACCAGTTGCCGGAATGCACTTTCTCGGCGATTAGTTTGTCGGCAGTATCGGCGTCTGGTACCCGGAGCAGGGACTCTGCCAGACACATCAATGCAACCCCTTCCTTATTGGAAAGGCCGAATTGCTGAAGGAAAGCGTCCAGCGTTCCGCGCTTGCTGCGCTGCTGTCGCGAATGATGAACCAGTGCGCGCGAGGTGTTCAGAATTTTCTTGCGCATCTCGTCGCTGGGGCGTGGCGCAGCCAGCAGCTCGCTCACGCAGAGGTTTTCGTCGGCGTGCAAATACTCGCGTGCCCGGTCTCGGGCATTCTGGAGGTCTCCGGCGAAGTTTGTCGACATATCGTCTCCCAAGCTCTATATCTAGGGTCAGAATAAAAAACCGGATTATGTGCGAAAATCCTTAGAATTAATCGCCATAATGTCGCGAGTTGTGGTTAAATATCACGCCTAATTGCGTGATTACCAGTAGGGTATTTTGTAATGTCTCGACAGTTGGAAGATCTTGATCGTATTGATCGCCAAATACTGCGAATTCTGCAACGTCACGGCCGCTTGCCGAATGTGGAATTGGCGCGCCGGGTTAACCTTAGTCCCACCCCTTGCCTGGAGCGAGTCAAGCGGCTCGAAAGGGAAGGATTTATTCGCGACTATGTAGCGCTACTCGACCCGCTCAAAGTTCATGCGGGCCTGGTGGTCTATATCCAGGTGACCCTGAACAATACGGCAACTGAAGCATTGGAAGCCTTTAATGAGCATGTGGCTGGACTGGAGGAGGTCCAGGAGTGCCATATGGTTGCCGGTGGTTTTGATTACCTGGTGAAAATTCGTATTAAGGATATGCTGGGTTATCGCCGCTTCCTCGGTGAAAAGCTGGCATCCGTACCGGGAGTACGGGAAACCCACACCTATGTGGTGATGGAGGAAGTGAAGACTGATACCGCTGTAGCGGTACCGGACCCAGAACCCAGTGTGAAAGGTTCGCGGCGCTAATTGAGCGCAGTCAAATATCCTGTGCGGAGTGAAAGAACTGTAGCGATTTTGCTGGTTGGCTTTTTTATGAACCTGGGTAGGAATCTGAATTCTCTCCTCAGGCCTCAATCATAGGGATTGATTGCTGATTTCATGGATGAACAGATGGAATTGGCAACCATTGTCGGCGCGGTTTTTATTATGCTCGGCATAGCGATGCGGTACCAAGGTGGGTGCCGTGTGATTTGTCCGTAATAACTATAAGTAGGTACTGTATGGATTTTTCACTGAGCGAAGAACAGCAGATGATTCAGGATGCGGCAAAGCAATTTGCTGACAGTGAACTGAAACCCATTGCTGCCGAACTCGACAAGACCGGTAATAGAGAGCTCTTGTTGGAGAAGCTCAAGCAATTGGCAGAGCTGGGCTTTATGGGAATCAATATTGATCCCAATTACGGCGGTACTGGTGCTGGTACTGTGGCGTTTTCCCTGGCGATTGCTGAACTGGCGAGAGGCTGTGCATCCACAGCAACTACCACCTCGGTAACCAACATGGTGGCTGAGGTTATTCAGGCGGTAGGTTCGGAAGAGCAGCGCCAAAAATACCTCCCTAAGATTTGTAGTGGTGAATACCCGGCAGGTTCTTTCTGCCTCACCGAGCCCGGTTCTGGTTCAGATGCGGCCTCTATGCGCACCCGTGCGGAGAAACAGGGCGACGAATACGTTCTCAATGGCAGTAAGCTCTTTATTAGTAGTGCCGAATTTGCCGGTATTTTTGTTGTTTGGGCGGTGACAGATTCTTCCGCGCCAAAAGGCAAAGGTATTTCCTGCTTCCTGGTTGAAGCCGGCACGCCTGGTTTGGTGATCGGCAAGGCCGAAGAGAAAATGGGGCAGAAGGCCTCTGTTACCAATGAGGTTTCCTTCGACAACTGCCGAATTCCTGCGTCGAATTTACTGGGCGAAGAAAACCGTGGGTTCCGTATTGCTGCGGGTGAACTTGCAGGAGGTCGAATCGGCATTGGTTCCCTGGCGCTGGGTATTGGCTTTGAAGCTTTGGATTGTGCCAGGTCTTATCTGCATGAGCGGGAGCAGTTTGGTAAAAAGCTGGCGGAATTCCAAGGGCTGCAATGGCAGCTTGCCGATAAATATACTGAGATGGAAGGTGCGCGACTCCTATTGTTGCAAGCCGCTTGGCAGAAAGATGCCGGAATGCCGTTTGGCCCTGCCGCTTCAATGGGCAAACTGTTCGCTAGTGAGAAGGCTAACGAGGCATGTTATCTATCTCTGCAAATGCACGGTGGCGTGGGCTATACCCGTGAATACCCACTCGAACGTATGAGTCGGGATGTGAGAATCACTACAATCTACGAAGGTACCAGTGAGATCCAGCGTCTGATTATTGCCAGGCATTTACTGGATGTCAGATAATATTTAATGACACATAAGCCGGCGCTCTTCGCCGGCTTTTTTGTTTCTTTCCCCCTAAATTTGTCAGTTATTCTCCTGATGCCGGCATAAATACCCGTCCGCTTAATAGTTTCCTACCTATCCTCTACAAGGGGCTCTGCCGCATCACTTTGCGAATCATGGAAAGGAAACAACTGATGAACGTTAACAAGCTGCCGCTGTTTTCGCTATTTCTAGTATTCCTTGGCTGTTCGCTAACGACCGTAAGTGTCATGGCGCAAGAACCCAATCCTGCCAGTGTCGTCACAATGAAATCAAACCAAGCTGTACTGAAAGAGCTCCCCTTTGCAAATCGAAAGGATTTTGAGGATGTAAAGCGGGGCTTTATTGCTCCTTTGCCAAACAGTGGTGTTATCAAAAACAGCAAAGGCGATACGGTGTGGAACTTGGAGCAATTTCAATTTGCTCGTGATAAAGAGGCTCCTGACACTGCCAACCCCAGCCTGTGGCGGCAACTGCAATTAATTTCGGAAGGTGGTCTTTACGAGGTGATACCGCGAATCTACCAGGTTCGCAGTGCGGACCTCTCCAATATTACTTTTATTGAGGGCGATACCGGGATCATTGTTATGGACCCGCTGATCTCTGCCGAGACGGCTGAAGCAGCGTTGAACCTCTATCGGCAGCATCGCGGAAACAAGCCTGTCGTTGCTGTGATCTACACCCACAGTCACGTTGACCACTATGGGGGTGTTCGCGGTGTTATCGATGAGGAAGATGTAAAATCAGGCAAGGTTAAGGTAATAGCCCCGCAAGATTTCCTGATTGAAGCTGTTAGTGAAAATGTCTTTGCAGGAAATCATATGGCGCGTCGTGCCAGTTTTATGTACGGAAACCTGATTCCTAAAGATCCCAAAGGTACCTTAGGATCTGGCCTCGGTCTTGAAACCTCCACTGGCACCATCACACTGATAGAACCGACAGACTCCATTGTTGAGACGGGGCAAACTTTGGAACTGGATGGGCTTGTCTTTGAATTTTTGTTGGCTCCGGGCTCTGAAGCGCCGGCAGAAATGCACTTCTATATTCCTCAATTGAAAGCCGTAACTGCCGCCGAAAACGCAACCCACACGCTGCATAATCTCTACACTCTGCGGGGAGCAAAGGTCCGAAATGCTCGTGACTGGTCTCGCTACCTCAATGAAACAGTGCAGCGCTGGGGTGGAAAAGCCGAAGTCCTGTTTGCGCCCCATCACTGGCCAACCTGGGGGCCAGAAAATGTGGTGAATCACCTGAAAAAGCAGCGCGACCTCTACAAGTACCTCAACGATCAAACCCTGCGGTTGGCCAATCACGGATACAACATGGTTCAAACGGCTGAGCTGATGGAGCTGCCCCCAGAGCTCTCACAATATTGGGCTAATCGGGGTTATTACGGCAGTGTAAATCACGATACCCGTGCGGTTTGGAACTACTACTTGGGGTTTTTTGATGGCAATCCCGCTCGTCTATATCCAATGCCACCGACGGCAGCGGGAATAAAGTACGTCGAGTATATGGGCGGGGCAGCCAATATTATCAAGCAGGCAAAGAAAGACTATGAGGCCGGAGAGTACCGCTGGGTTGCGGAGGTGCTCGATAAATTGGTTTCCGCAGAGCCTAATAATCGTGCTGCAAGAGACCTATTGGCAGATGCATTAGAGCAATTGGGTTATCAGCAGGAGAATGGCACCTGGAGAAATTTTTTCTTAAGTGGTGCCAGGGAGTTGCGGGATGGTATCCAGAGATACCCGGTTCCTCTGACTGCGAGCCCAGACACAATTCGCAGTATGCCGGCTGGTTTGATTTTTGATTACTTGGGAATTCGACTCAACGGCCCCAAGGCAACTGGCAAAAACCTCTCCATCAATATCACCATGCCGGACGTAAATGAAAGGTATGCGCTTGAGCTTGAGAATGCGGTACTGAACTACGGGCCTCCTGTTAAGAATCCAGGCAGTAGTGTCCAGATAAACCGCTCAGATCTTAATGACATCATCTTGGGGAGCGCATCTATCCAGGAGAAGATGGAGGATGGGAAAATCAAAATTGAGGGCGATGCGGGAGAGTTGAAGGCATTACTTTCCTTAATGGACCGGTTTGATTTTTGGTGGAACCTTGTTACGCCTGAACCGATGGACAAGATGGTGCCAAAAGATTTCTGAACTTGGGCTAACTTTGTGATAAGTGGATACCTTCAGTTGTATTGGGAGGCTTAATTAAGGTGGCAGGAATGGCGGAGAAAGGAAAAACGCTTTCTGAGATGTTAAAAGGAATCGGTACACTGGAAGAAAGTGCTGATTTTGATGTTTCCTGGTTTCGAGTAGTACATATTTGTTCTGCAATTGTTGTGCTTATTGCATATCGATTTTTGGTTGCGCCATGGAAAGGTCGGAAAAAGATAGCATTCAATACAGAAATGAAATCGCTTAAGAACTTGCCGCTTCGGTTACCTGATCCAATATTGGGTAGTGAATCTGAAACTCAGTATTTCCTAAATGAGAATGAGTTAGAATTTTTCAAACAGAACGGTTATCTGCCCCCATTTTCCGTAGTTTCTGAACAGGAGGCTGCCGAGTTAAAAGATCTAGCTTTGGATGAGTATGATAAAGATTTCCATGGGATTAGCTTTCTTGGGGATAAAGTTCATGATATTGAATTGAAGCATGGAAATTGGCCGATAGAAGATGCTGGAACTTATCAGGCTTTGCGATTGCCTCAGTTCAGAGAGCTTCTAAGGAAACCGCAAATTGCACATCGACTGGCTAGTTTGTTGGGGGAGGAAGTGATTTGCTGGAGGACACAGTTCTTTCATAAGTTGCCAGATACTGAGCCGACAGTTTGGCATCAAAACGCGACCTTTAGAGAATCTGGAAAATTTGCCAAGCTTCAGCCAACCCTAGACACAGATCCAGCGATGATTCAGTTGAACGCATGGGTGGCGCTTTCCGATTCCACGCGTGAAAATGGCTGCTTGCGATTGCTTCCTGGATCATGTGCCGATGCCCGGATTAGTTTTTTATATGAATATATACAAAACAATAGATACTTCTATTTGTCGCAGCTTCCGCTTTCACTTTCTTATTTATACGCTATAGCAAAAATCGGTTTCTATGGCTCAATATTTGCAAAGAGTGCGTTGGTTTTTTTTACGGCGGTAGAGATTTTAGGGGAAGATTTTTTTGAAAACTTTGAGGTTCTTGATGTTGAGATGAAAGCGGGGGAATGTCTTATCTTTTCTGCCTTAAATATGCATGCGTCTTACCCGAATATAACTAAAAGTGACTGTCGATTTTCCTTTCTGGGGCGATGTACAACAACTCATGTAAAGGTTTCCCCCTCCGGTAAAGATAGATTTCCTAGTGCTGAGGGGTTGGTTGAGTTTGAATTGCCAGAGGTTAGTTCTTTTCAAATATACGGTGGTGATTCTTATGGGTACAACAAAATATTGCGAAACTAGTGGGTGGTAGTATCCATTACTTAAAAGAGGTGAAAAATTGATGGAAGCTGGCAAAAGTACTTTTTCGGAAATGCTGAAGGGATTTGGCTCTATGGGAGATGCTGCAGATTTTGAAATCTCCAAAGTGCAGGCTTTTCAGGTTCTATTGATGATCACTGTCGTTTTACTTTATAAGTTATTGATTCTCCCATGGCGTGGTTCGAAAAAGAAACAGATGTTTGATGAGTTGGATAGGCTGAGAAATATGACAGTGTCTATTCCGAGGGAAAATGTCTCCAGAGATGGTGGTAAGGATGAGTTCCTAACAGAAGAGCAAATATGTTACTTTGAAAAAAATGGGTATCTGCCTCCATTTCAGTTAGTTTCTAAAGAGCAGGCAGCAAATTTGCGCAAGGAGGCTGAGAAAGCATTTTCGGAAGATTTTCAAGGGGTAAGCTATGTTGGCAGTAAAGTAAGAGAGATAGAAAAGCGACATGGGCAATGGCAAATTGAAAGTGCAGGTCTTTACCAGGCCCTGAGAATGAAATCTTTTAGGGAGCTACTGAGGAATCCAAAGTTATCGCGAAAGCTTGCCAGTCTATTGGGTGAAGAGGTGATGTGTTGGCGATCTCAGTTTTTTGATAAATTTCCTGGTGCTAGCGGTACCATATGGCATCAAAACGCGACTTTTAGGGAAACTGGTAAATATGCGAAATTGCAACCTACAAAAGATACTGATCCTGCGGTAATACAGCTTACTGCCTGGATAGCTCTATCAGAATCCACTATTGAAAACGGCTGTTTGAGATTTTTGCCGGGGTCTTTTAGTGATGCAAGAATGGATTTTCTATATAGCTTTATCCAAGATAATAAATTGTTTTATATTTCTCTGCTTCCTTTTTCATTTCGGTATTTTTTTGATGTTTTTAAGGTGGTTTTATTTGGTCAGATTTTCGCTAAGAGTATATTAGTCTTTCTTACAGCTGCGAAGCTTTTAGGGGAGGATTTTTTTGATAAGTTTAAAGTTAAAGATATGGAGATGAAGCCGGGTGAGTGTATTGTGTTTTCATCTCTAAATATGCATGCATCATATCCAAATACATGTAGTAGTAATTCCCGGTTTTCCTTTGTGGGAAGATGTACGGCAAATCATGTACGGATTGCACCGGGAGGTAAGGATATATACTCAACAGCGGAGGGAATGGTGGAGTATGAACTTCCAGAGGTAGGTAGCTTCCAAGTGTATGGCAGGGATACTTTTGGCTACAACAAGATATTGGAGGATTAACATTTATGCAGTTTTAAAAGGGGTTGCCTTACGGAATCCCCTGTAGGCTGCTATTTATATTGGGTTATAGCGTTCAATGCGGTATGCAATAGGGGGAGGGCCCTTACTTGTTACTTTTGCGGAATGAATTTTCGAGTTGTAATTTTTTGAAAAATCAGATCCTTCGCAAGATATGTTTGCCCATTAGGGGCGGGAAAACGATTGGTGGCATTTTTGACTGAGTTTGCGTAATAATTTAGTTTTTTATTTTCATGATGCCTTATTTGTTTTGCCATTATTTCAGCCGGTTAGTGTTAGATACCCTATGTTGAATGGTGTTTAATACCTTTTTATCTTTCGATGCCTGGGGCCCATATACTTTATTTTGATTGTGGTCGGTGCTGAATGTCTCATATTCGGCCTTCCTTATTGTGTTCACATTTTATTAAGTTACGCACAGAATTAAATTTTGTTCCGACTAAAATCCTGTTCATATTTTCATTTCATGACTGCTTCGGAACTTGTGTTTTGGGCAGTACTCAACATCAAAATAAAAAACAAAGCACTTAAGGCGATTATGGACAATTTATTCGGGCAGAAACTATTAGTACTGGCGCTTACTGCAGCACTGGCAGCTTGTGGTGGAGGGGGATCATCAGATTCTGACTCCGAATCAGCACCTGTGAGCGATGGGGGAGGTCAGGGGAGTGGGTCAGGAGATAGTGGAAGTAATTCTTCTCTGCCGGATAATGATCCATCGACAGTTATAGTTGGTGATGTGTCACAATCAGAGTTAGGATTTGCGACTATTACTGCTACAGATATCACTCTACCTGATGCGATGGTAAATGCTCAGGAGGTTTATCAATTAGCCCACTACATAGGTCGTACGGACAGTGAGCAGGATGAGGAAAACATTGATATCCCCATCCGAAGCTATACAGCCACCTGTGCCACGGATACTACTGAACCGAGAATGTTTGTTTCCACTACTCTGTCAGAGGGGCAGAGCGCTTCTGATACAACCTATGGGTCAATTTACGAGCTTAAATATAACCCGGATAGTTTGAGTTTTGAGCAAACGGGTAATGCTACAATACTGAATCAGTGTTATGAGTCACATGGCATAACGGCCAGTGCAGATTGCTCCAGGGTAGCCGTTTTATGTAACACTGAATACAAAGCCAGTGAGCAATATGATATTGAGAAGGATCTGGTCGAAGAGTACGGTACCACTTGGATGAAGATTGAAGACAATCTTTCCAGTGTTGAAGGTACTGATAATGAAGAGAAATACAATGATCAAATTTGGTTATTAGAGTGGGATGATAAATCGATAACAGAGGTCCCTGATGCCTATGTTGTCAATAAGATGCATGGTGGCACTCATTTGGGGACTCAAGAGCTACTGTATGTAGAGGATGATAGCCAGGGACGTACAAGTTATGCATTTTCCGTAACTGCTCGTGTTCTTGTTAGTGGTTCGCATTATTCGGCAGGGTTAACGGTTATTAATCGAGATGACTGGTCAATGTCTTTCTCCGGTGATGATCATCGGGGTTGGTACTGGGCATGTGGCCATGGCCATGTTCTGAATATTCGAGCCTTTTATAATCCCGGGAATGAGATGTACGGGGCTCTTTGTACTAGTGACGGAAATAAATATTATCCATCCCCGGGCCTGAATGCGATCGCCATCAAAATGGAGGACAGTGGATCTTCTGTTTATGAAGGCACCTATAATCATTTAGTACCCTCGACAAGTGCAATGATATCCAACGGTGGTGGCCATACGGTTGTCCCGGTTGATGCCGATACAAACCTCTCAGTTATTGTATCTCCGAAGTACATTGAAGATACGAACATGGATATGTTCTTACAGGATGAGCTGGGCATCGATATTAGTGGCGATGGACCCTTCGATGAGCAATGTGCTGATAACGGCATTCGCAATTGCTTCTTCTCATATATCGATAGTGGTGAATATCCCGTAATTTCGAGGCAGGGTCTCTACTCTGGGGATGCCCTGGATACTACTTCCCTGACACGTGTAGGTGTTGCAAAAGTTGATGGGGAAGGCAGTATTGAAGGTAATGGCATTGAATGGCTGGCAACGGATTCTGACTGCCAAATTAGTGATCCCCAGTTGGTTGATCTGAAAAATGGCCGTTACTTATTTGGTTACGCGCAGTTCCAGTGTATCTCCGATAACCTCCCGTACAATCGCAGTTACAATAAGAGTGGTGATGCCATGCGTATGTTGGTGCCAAAAGCCTACTATGTAATGGAGATTGATGCAGACTTAAATGTACTTGAGGGGCCGGTAAAACTGACTGACTACGGTTGGGGTGGTTTGGATGAGCCTATGTACTTGGGTAATGGTAAAGTTGCCTGGAGCTATATTAAGAATCCTACCCTGGATAATTATATAGGTGGCCAACAAAATGTTTGGCAGGCAATTGTCTATCATTCTGATAGCGTAAATTAATTGTGCTGATTTGGGGTAAGCTTAGGCTTGCCCCAAACTAAATTATACTTATACATTTGTAGTAATTTATTTGTAGTAGTTCATGTTTGATCTGACAGTTACCGGTTTTTGAGGAGGTGCCCTTTCTGGTCAAATTTAGTTTACGAGTATTTCCCTTCAGATCCTTTTATAACTCTTCTATTAATCCATAAATCTTGCGGCGTGATGAAGGTTGGTAGAGCTCTTCTAAAATGGTCTTATAAAAGCGCTCACAGGTTTCGTTAGTTTGTGGATGACTGGCTTTTGTCTTGGTTTGTTCTATTTCGATCACACTCAGATCTAACTGGTAGATCATGTATGGCATAAAAGGGTAGTACACGGTCATTCATAAGCTCCGTCCATGTAATTGGCCCCAAGTGCCATTAATCACAATTTGAAGTTAGCCAGGTCATGCCGTAACCAGATGCTCCAAAGGCCACTAGGGGACACAAATATACCGGATTTACGCAGTTCATTGGTAACTCGAACCTCTCCATGGGCAGACTCTCGATACACCTATTTTCTTGCAATCTTTGGATATATTGCCGAGTTCTTCTGCAAGATTTAGTAATCCGGTCTTGTACTTGATGATACGATCATTAGTATGGACCATGGGGTTTTGCTTGTGGGTTTAGTCTCCTTCATAAAAACCGGTAAACACCCCCTTTTTCCAAGAAAACATGTCCGATTTAGCCTGAATTAACCCATTTTATTGCTAGTTGTTCCTCTGTGTTTTTTTCGTACCATTAATATAACCCTGAATGCTTGTAGTGGTTGATGCAGATATTTTTATTTATTTTATTTTGGGTTGTAGATTTATTTGGATATCTCATTGGCTAGACACTCGCTTTGGATAATGTCCTTTGCTGCTGAGACATATAGTGCAGTAGAAAGTATGTAAGCCCAGCTAAATATTATTTTTCGAATAAAGATTTGTCGTGCCCAATCATCGATGTCTGAATTTGTCGACTTTATGTCATTTGCGACCGAATTTACTAGCTTACAATTCTGGCTGTTACCCCTAGAGATACCTTATTTATATGTTTGAGCTTGGCGTGAGGTACCCGCGATAAGCGCTTAAGCATGTATCTGTACTCACCAAAATAAAAAGGAAATAGCCATGCGTTCTTTAATCTGGGCTGGCCTATGCTCGCTACTTTTTAGCAATATGGTCTGGGCCCACTCTACGTCCAAAGATGCCTTTCATATTGGAATATTACTGTACGATGGTGCGCAAACCATTGATTATGCCGGGCCCTATGAGGTTTTTGGGCAAGCCAATTATCGTTTAACAACGGTTTCGGAAGATGGTGGAACCATTACTTCAGCCATGGGGCTTAAAGTGGCTCCAGATACCAGCTTTGATCAGGATAATCAATTTGATGCAGTAATTATCCCTGGGGGCAGTATTAATGAAGCAATGGAGAGCCCGGAAGTATTACAGTGGATTAAAGAGCAGTCCAAACAGGCTCAGTACGTTCTATCGGTATGTAACGGTGCCTTTATCCTGGCAAATACTGGGCTTCTGGATGGTAAGAAAGCAACCACCATTCGCGGAGCATTTGATTCTTTCGAGAAGAACTTCTCTGATGTTGAATTGGTGAAGAATAAAAAGTTTGTTGATAACGGCAAGTTTATAACTACAGCTGGCCTTTCATCTGGTATAGATGGCGCTTTATATCTGGTAAGCAAGGTTGATACGATTGAAAAAGCCAAAAGTGTCGCAGCGAAGATTGAGTACCTGTGGGTGCCAGAGGGGGGCTATATCCGGGGGATGATGGCGGATAAAATCATGCCAAACCTTGGTGACTTGCCTGAGTCAATTCAGTTTGTTTCTAAGGAGTATAGCTATGGTAGCCTGGAAGAATGGTACACCGCGTTTCAGATTTCCGGTGATGTGGAAACTGTAAAAGCCTGGTTTGGTGAGCAAATGAAAGAAAATCCCGAGTGGAGGAAGGGGCAGGGTAAGTTTATTGACAATAAATGGGTGTATCAGTTTTCTGATGATCGTACTGTATTGCAAGTTGACTTCGTTGCTCCCTCTGATATCAATCCTTGGGTGCTTAAGTTCAGCATATTGGATCAAGCGTTATAATTTGGTAGCTTTCGTTAAAGGTGGAGACGATAAAACCTAGAATATAGGAAAAGTATTTGCTTTCTGGTCTTCAGATTGAACATACCGTTTGCACCGCCACATCGTCATTTTTGAATTACATTGGGAAGGTTCTTCATTCCGGCGATAGCATATTTGATAGGGCTTGGAAATTGACCAGCCTCTTTTTATGTTATTAAAAGTTTGGGAATTTGTGAACGACGGGTTTTTTCCGCCGGTAACTTGAATTTGACAAATTCTGTCCCAGTTTTCTAGTTGTATACTTACAGAAGACGCCATTGAAGCTATTGATAGCGAGGACAAAATTAAAAAAATACTCACAGCTCTCACAATAAGCCATCCTGTCTGGTGACCTAATATTCGGATGTGCTACCCCATGATTATATGGTTTCGTGAAGCCCGTAACGAATTCCTAGAAGGCATCGGTGGCGGATCAATTAGAAGTGTTTGTTACTTTTTTGTGAGGCGGGACTGTTAGGTCAAATAATGTTGATTGCGGTTGTTCACTTTGGGGTTTTAGTCTGGGCTTGGAGCTAGGGATCTTGTGCAGTATCTATATCTGTCTACCTGATGAAAGGTAAAATAGAAGCGAGCCGAGGCTCGCATTCTTAATGCTGCCTGAAATTTAAATACTGCTTACTTCGATAGAGGATGTGTTGTTTTTATCTTTTGCCTTTTGAGTTTTCTTGGTGTCAGATTGGTGGGGCAAAAAAGTTAAAAATTCATCCTCAATCGCTGAATCAAGGAGTATCTTACAGTCCTCTTCATAGTTATTTAACAGGCGCCATGGATAGCGCTTACCTTGCCTGGGAAGTTCTCCATTTGCCCGTTTTACATAGCCAGAATCCAGGCTGCTCATCACCGAACCTTGCTCAGCACTGCCTTCGCTATCTATCGCTGTACACACCTGAAAGTTATGTGCGTCCATGTATTTTAACAGGCGGCAAATATAGCGAGCAGTAATGTCGGCTTTAAGAGTCCAGGGGGCGTTGGTATAGCCGAATACCCATGAGATGTTAGGAACCCCCTCCATTAGCACTGCTTTGTAAGTCAGCTTTTGATTGACTACTACCGGTGCACCATCAATACAGAGCTTGATACCTCCTAGAACTTGTAACTTTAATCCGGTCGCACTGATAGTAATGTCTGCGTCTAATTGTTGCCCTGATTTAAGTAGGATACCTTTATCTGAGAAGGTTTCTATTTCACCGGTGGCAACAGAAGCTTTTCCTGAGCAGATTGAGGAGAACAGATCTCCATCGGGTACAACGCAGAGACGTTGATCCCAGGGGTTGTAACTGGGGTCGAAGTGACTGAGATCGTAATTAGCTGGAAGGCTTTTTCTTACATCTTTTAATAGTAACTTTCTAATAAAGTTAGGCCAGCGCTTAGCAGCTTTAAAAATCCAGCGCTGCAATTTGATATTGCGCCAGCGTCCTAGCTTGTGGACCCAGGGTGCTGGCAGAAATTTTGATAGTACACGAGAGATTTTATCGATAGATGGAACTGAAATGATATAGCTTGGGGAGCGTTGCAACATGGTGACATGTTGGGCGGTGGTTGCGAGCGAAGGGACCAGGGTAACAGCGGTAGCACCGCTGCCGATCACGATAATACGCTTGCTGCGGTAGTCCAGATTTTCTGGCCACTGTTGGGGATGAATCAGTTTTCCTTGATAGTTTTCTATACCTGGATATTGCGGCAAGTAGCCCTCTTTATGGTCGTAATACCCAGTACAGGCAATCAGAAAACTACAGGTATATCTCACTGGGCTGCCAGATTTGG
Source organism: Microbulbifer maximicatervae (SeqCode) (assembly GCF_052467325.1). Taxonomy (NCBI): domain Bacteria; kingdom Pseudomonadati; phylum Pseudomonadota; class Gammaproteobacteria; order Cellvibrionales; family Microbulbiferaceae; genus Microbulbifer; species Microbulbifer maximicatervae (SeqCode). The sequence goes on along the minus strand of NZ_CP174310.1, from coordinate 1,691,956 downwards.
TGTTGTGACCTTCCAGAGTCCAAGCTCGGTCTGTACTGGACCAGTTTGCCGTAGTTAAATTTATTCCAAAGTGAATTCTCTTTTTAACGTCATATTGCTCTGCCGTGGTTTCAATATACTTTTGGATAGATGGGCCATCCGCGAGTATTTTCTCGCCGGACCAGGGTTGGAAGTCATAGCCGAAGCTGTACATATCGGAATCAGATCGAATGCCCGGGTATTTAAAGAGGTCCCAGGTACCGCCGACTTGTGCCCGCCGCTCGATAATGGCGAAGCTGCGCCTGGGGCATTCGCGACTCAAATGACAAGCCATTCCTACCCCTGAGAGTCCCGCGCCGATAATTAATACATCGAAATGAGTCGATTTCACAATCCCTACCCCTGCAAATTTCTATGCCTTATAGACTGAGTAGATGTGCCCATGATTTATTGTTAGATTGCGACAAATAATTGTCTTTCCGCGCCACAAAGATGGGGAGCAAGTTATGGGTAGCCTTGTACGAGTCAGTATTCTTTCCGGTTTCAGTGAATTCTTGGAGCAGCTTGGGGGCAGGGGGGAAGCCTTCTTGGCTGAGTTCGGTATGCCTTGTGATATCAGCCCGGCAGATTCCCGCTTGGTATCATTTGTTGAGGTCGCGCGCCTGCTGGAAACTGCAGCACGCCGGTTAGATCGCCCCGATTTGGGGCTATGCCTCGCATCGCGACAAGGGGTGGACCGCTTGGGTGGGATAGGTGTAGTCGCATGCAACGCGGCCACTCCACGGCAAGCTTTGCTATCCGTTAGGCGCTTTCTTTCTCTTCATAGTTCATCCCTCAGTATGCAACTGGAGCCATTAAGTGAGGGTGATGTACTACGTGTTGTTTTTGACTGGCAGGACCCAGCTCTCAGTAGCTATCGCCAGATCCGGGAGCAGGTGCTGGGAAATACGCTGACGATGATACGGATGTTGGTAGAGACTGAGTGTTGCCCGCAAAACGTACTGCTGCCTCATGGTCCTCAAATGGCTGAGGGTGAATACTGCAATTACTTTGGGTGTGAGGTTCTGTTTAGCTCGGGCTATTGCGCGATGGACTTCTCAGCTGCATTTCTGGATACACCACTGAAGTCTGCCGATCCAGTGGTTGAGCGATTGGTCATTCACCACTTGGAGCAGCAGAGCGCGACGCTGCCCGTTCCTCTAACTGTAGAAATTCGACAATTACTCAGTGAAATATTGCCCAGCGGCAGATCTCAGCTCGGCACTGTGGCAGGGGCGCTGAAGCTCCACCCCAGAACTTTACAGCGCCGCCTGGCTGCGGAAGGGCTTAGGTTCGAAGAGCTATTGGATAACGTGCGGCGGGATCTGGCGACTCGATACTTATCCGATCCGAATCTGGCCTTGGGGCAGATTACGGGTTTGTTGGGGTACTCCGAGCAGAGTACATTTCAGCGAGCTTGTCGACGTTGGTTTGCGGAGACTCCCCGGAATCATCGCTTGCGCCTTGCAGGCAGCGCAATTGTGGGGCGGCCGGAATCTCCGTAATAGCCTGTAGGGGGCGGTTCTTTTAATATTCAGTAGGCTCCACCTCTCCAGGGCGCCAGGTTTTCTCCAGCCATGGCCCCAAGGGTCCATACAGTCTCAGGATTACGAAGAAACCTTTGTTGGGTAGGGTCTCCAGCCAGTTTTTCTCAAACCCTTTTGGCGCCTCGGGTCCAAAATAAACGTCATAAGAACCATCGGAGTTTTGTCTTATCCCTTTCGACTGGCTGCTTACTGCGGGAAAGGGTTGGCTGGTTTTTAACATTGAGCGCGTTTGGCTGTCGTAGATATTTACTGCCCAAAAGGCATTGACCGGTACATCGGGGGGCAGGTGCAATTTGTATTTTCTAGAGCCATCAAAAGGCTCTTTGTTTTCATCGACAAAGGCAATGGCGTAATCAGAACCTTTGCCAGGTTCAATAGCAGTCATTGCTGGGCTGACACCGGTATAGGGATAGAAGTAGCTGACTCGAGCGTCACTATTAATGGTTTTGCCATCGGGGCCATTGAAGAAGATGTTCTTGCCGGGAAACGCCATTACCCAGGCGCTATCTGTGCCTGGGTAGATTTTGATATCGGAGAGGGACTTGTCTGTCCGTGGGTACCAAACAATTGAGCGGGCTATACCATTACCAATTGCAACTGCGTCCGTAAGGATTTTGGTCATTCTTTTATCTGGACTGAAGGCTTTCCCTTTTTCAATGCCTATTGAGGCAAAGAGGCCGCGCGTTTCTGGGTTAAGCATCCCAACCCACTCGTATTGAACGACTTCATTAAGGTGCTTATAGAATTGATAGTCATTGGGGTGGATGGTGTTGAAGGCCTTTCCAGACGCACTGATAAAGACCATCCTTGGCGGGTTACCTTTTTGAGCCAGGGGGTAGATTCTCAAGTTGTCTTTGATGTTTTGCACCGCCTCCGGCAAAGGCTGGTTACTTGGAGAGCGCATAAACACCCACAGTCGGAAGGAGCGAGGGTAGATGGGAATGTAGCCGAAGGGAATATTGCCTTTATAGTCTGGTGGCAGTAACAGAAACTTTCCCCCGCGCCCCTTATCCGGGCCAGAGGAGCCGATATCTTCAACAAAGCGGAACCAGGCATCATTAAACGCGCCCATAACGTCGGGCGGCGAGTGAAACACAGTTGGTCCGTCTCGTTTTAGATCTAAAAAAGCCAGCGTATAGATAGTCGAAGTATTGCCTGTGAGAAAAAGAGACTCAGAGTTCATTAACCGATCGAAAATTAAGACTTCATTGGCAGACTTAGCGCCAAGCTCTCTTCCCCCTTTCATCAGAGCATGTACTGATGCTCCCTGAATTCCCTTGAGGAAACTATCCACCGCACGCATATGATCCAAATAGTCGTAGAGCTTTTCTGCGGTCTGGGGATAGGGAGCGCCATCGCGGAATTCGAGAGTGCCAATACTACTGTCCACCTTATCTGGAGTACTGATTGATTTCAGAGTCTCTGGATGTAAATCGGCGCAAAGCGGCAGAGAGCTGGTTAACAGAAGAAAAATTCCGACAGACCCAAATGCGTACTGAAGTAATCGAATCAAAATAGCTACCTCTATATGCAAGGCGTGCGTGATACGTAAGTGTGTGGTATTGCTTCCTCTATTGGGGTTATTTCGTGCCAATTTTTTGTGTTAACTGCCGGATTATAAAGATGACTATCCCCAGGCGTAACTTGGGTATCTTTAGCGATAAGTTTGGCTTAATTTTGATCTGGTGAGGCCGGTGATTTAAAAGGTCAATTTTATTGTAATTATTAGTCTGTCGTTTTTAGGCTGGCGCCCATGTCTTGTCTGGCAGACCTGGATTTAAAGGTTTACTTGAAGTCAGTAATTTCACACCGCTACTGATCTGACTCTCCTGTAACCGAAATTATTACATTAACTTGCATTCAAATATTTATCTGGCTTTCAGTGCCGGTAGCCGATCACTTGTAAAAGAAATCTCTCAAGGTTTCATGGTTCTCAAAAACCACCTTCAGAAATAAGTTTGAGTAATTTTTAATATTTGCCCATCCTATTTTGTGACCATTCGGTTCAAATTTTTTTGGCTTTATAGGGTTTTACTACCAAAAAAATTATTTTCTTTTTTTTGGTCATTTGGCGGAATTAAATTCTGGATAAATTGGTTTTTCATTGCCTATTTTTTTACTTGGTAGTGGTGCGAGATCGGAAAAAGGGTTTATTAACTTCTTGATTTATTTGTCTTTTGGAATGTTTGTAATGTTTAGTCAGATCGAATAATTTCTAACAGGATGAGACTTTTCATGGATTGATAAAGAGGTTGTCATAAGCTTTACAGAAAATGCTTGTCATTATTGGGTCATCCGATTTATAAAATGATCGTCCCATGTAGCCGGTTTGAATAGTTTTTTTTAGGCTTATTCGGACTAGATCAAAAATCTTAGAATAATAAATGGACTAAAAATGTTTTCTCTTGCCAGCCTGTTCGAGAAAGTTGTGGAAAAATGTTGGCAAGGTCGTCTGGAAAATCTGGATGGCGAGGTTTTGACCGCGGCTCACTGTGAGAATGCGTGGCTCTCACTTACAAATGAAGAAGTTTGTTTCAGTGCTGGCGATCGCATTTTAGTGTGTACTCAGTCTGAAATAGAGGCGGTCGCCATTATGTTGGCGGCGTGGAAGATGGGGTTGGTGGTTGTACCTGCAAAGGGGGATCTGAGCCATTCTTCAATTAAAATGATCGCTTCAGACTGCAATGCCAAGGCGATATGGCGTGCTGGAAAAATTGAGGCCTTGCCCGATTATCAGCAGGAATGCTCAGAGTTTGAAGTGTCTTCTACTCCAGTGGTCACAGGCGTGGATCTGGCTCTGGTGATCTATACCTCAGGAAGTACTGGTAAGCCAAAAGGCATTATGCTTACCCATCAAAATGTTCTGACTTCCTTGGCCTCAATATCCCAATATTTGGGCCTGACAGCACAGGACAGAATTTTGTGCTTATCCCCTTTATCGTTTGACTACGGTCTTTATCAGGTATTATTTGCGCTATATAGCAACTGTACAACCATCCTCTACGACAAACCATTTAACCCCATACAAGCCCTTAAAACGATTTCAGAGCGGGATATATCTGTTCTTCCGATTGTGCCAGCAATGGGGGCTGCCCTAGTGAAACTGGTGGGTTTGGTTAAACCTAACCTCAGCAACCTGCGCAGTATCACCAATACTGGGGGCCATTTATCTGAGTACATGATTCGCGCCTGGAAAGAGTATTGCCCAAGTCTAAATGTTTTCTCTATGTATGGTTTGACTGAGTGCAAGCGAGCCTTGTACTTGGAGCCAGAGCTTTGGGAAGAAAAGATGGGTTCAGTTGGCAAGCCGATCCCTGGCCTGGATGCACGTGTATTTATACCTCACTCAGCGGTCAGTAAATTTAGAGAAGCAAAAGCTGATGAGGTAGGTGAGCTTTATGTTCGTGGGACGGCAGTGATGCAAGGCTACTATAACCCGGCCGCTCAAGGTGGTGCAGAAATCTTTTCGGGCAGATATCGGGACGACAATTGGTTGGCGACGGGAGACCTTTTTACCCGTGATCAGGATGGCTTTTTCTATTTTAAAGGGCGTTCAAAAGACTTAATAAAACAAGGTGGATTTTGTCTGTTTCCAAAGGACTTGGAAAATCATATTGATATGTGCCCATTGGTGCATATCAATGCAGTCATCGGCACTAGAGATAAGCTCGAGAATGAAGTGGCTACTTGTGTTGTGGAGCTTCATGAGAATACCGCTGACAATCAGAAGCAGTTTCGCACTTGGCTGAAAGCGAACATAGATACTGACTACATGCCGAGAGATATCAGGTTTGTTGATGGAATTCAATTAACCGCTAATAGCAAGGTAGATAGGAAGCGCTTAGAACAGGATTTACAAGTCCATGCCTAATGATCTGAGTATATTTAGGCGGGATCCCGCCTAAAACATAAAACGCTAACTTAATAAAAATATAAACGATACGTTTAACCCTTGGGGGAGTTATGGGTGCACTGTCAGATGCGCTGGTTCAACAGTTGGGCCAAAATAAGAAACAGCTATCTACACCTTGTTATATCTATTCCGTTAAAACTGCTCACGATAACTACAAGCAGCTGAAGGCAGCGCTGGGCACGGGATTGATATACTCTCTGAAAGCCAATAGTTGCCTTGATTTAATACTTCGTTGTGGGCACATCTTTGAAGACGGTATTGAGATTGCATCTATAGGCGAACTAAATCTACTTCCTAAAGGGAATAGCCCCCGATTTGTCAATAACCCATCGGCAGATAAGGCCTTTATACGCGCTGCCATTGCGAGTAAGTGCCATTTAATTATCGACAACCTCAATCAATTAACTTTGATTGAGGAGTTGAAGGCAAGGCGGCCAGTAAACCCTGTCGTTTTAAGGCTTAATCCCTCAATCTTGAGCCACTTTGATAGAAATCAAAAGGGCCTAAGAAAAGATCATTTTGGTTTCGACTGGAATGGTTGTCTTGAGGCTTTGGATTTTTGTAAGAAACATGGGATTCCAGTTTTAGGTTTTCATTTGTTTAGGGGTTCATATTCCTTTAATAAAGGTGCTTTCGACACTGCCAAAGTGGCCTTGCAAGTTGCTTATGAGTTTGAGGAAATACTGGGATACCCTCTGTCATTAGCCAATCTAGGTGGTGGGTTTGACCCCAATTGGCGAGAGCAGGAGTTTGATTTTGGCCAATATAGAAATTTGATTGCTGAATTTCCAGATCATATCAAGGTAGTTCACGAGAGTGGTCGAGCAATTATGGGCTCAGCCGGTTATTTCGTCACGGAAGTTCGCTATAAAAAGTCCATTAACGGTGACAAGTACGCCGTATGTGATGGGGGAATGGCCCAAAATTTTCTGTTGGCGAAAACGGAAAGTACCTTTAAACGATTCCAGCAACCTCATGTTTTGCGTAATGGGACTCCTCTAAAAGGGAATGATGAGGAGCAGAAAGTCCTTTTAGTGGGCACATCTTGTAATAAGGAAGATGTGATTGGGGAAGTCAACAATATTGACCTTCGAGAAGGGGATTTAGTCATATTTGATGGATGTGGTGCCTATAACGCAAGTTATACCGTAGCACCTTTCCTCAAGTTGCCGGCTCCGAACTCTTATCTGGTGGAGTAGATCATGGAAATGCAATCGGTTGTAGGTGGTTTTGTTCTCAATCAATTATCCAGTATTTCACCAGTGCCCAGCACATTGAAATCGCTGTTAGAAAATTCTTGTGCTCGGCTATTCGATGCATCAATGATTATCGAAGATCCTTTGACAGAGCTTGCACCACTTAGGGACGCTTCGGTTCAGCAGCCATTAGAGCAGTTTGAGCAGACCTTTGTTATTGATCAAATTATTGACACTGTCCGGGATGAAGGACTGGATAATCACTTTCACAATATGATCGGGCTATTTGGCTCGATTATGTTGAGCCTGACTGCTACAGATGATCAGCTTGCCCAGGTCAATAAATGGGTGGAACAGGGGATTTTTGGCCACTTCCTTATGACAGACCCCGGCGGCCCGAGCCTTATGGGTTGGAAGACAGAGCTGGTTGAAACTGATAGCGACATGCTACTGAATGTCGACAAGATCCACGGCATTGAGGCACATAAACTTGGCTTTGCCATGGTAGTTACCAAGCAACCGGGAAGGCCTTTTCCCCTGACAGTGATGTTGCCGCCAGAACTCTGTAACCAACTACGGCAGAGTACTGTAGGAGAGCCGTTTTTAAATAGCACCTTACAGCTGGGAAATTGTAAGGGTAAAGTATCAATTACCAAAGACATGTTGTTGAGCAAAGGTGGGTTGGGTAGCGTCAATCGATTTTTAACACTGGTTCGCCCGCGCTTTGTTAAATCACTAATGCACTTTGTGCTTTGGCTACATGACTGTAAAGAAGCTCATTTAACCAGCGAAGATCAGGCTCATATAGAGTATCTAATTTATTTGTGTAATGAGCAGGTAGCTGCAACCACTTTCTCTATGCACAGTGTAAACCGTGTACTGGCAACGAAATTTACCAGCAATGAGCTTTTGCTGAACCTGGTCTTGTCAGGAAAGATCAAATCCGTGAATCGACAGCGCGATCTGTTGGCTTTCACAAAAATGGAAGGCAGTTCATATCGGTGCTTCTTTGAGATATATAGCAAATTTAAGGGGCTGCGGGTATGAGCCTGTATTTACGATCTGCAGCTTTTATCCCTATAGAAGGTATCACTGCCTCATCCAGTAGTGATGTATCAACTGCCTTTGGTGATATTGCCAGGATTATCCGAAGACAGACAGATAGTGTATTAGATGCTGCTCCAGAGATAAAAGATTCGCAAATAGATCGCCATTTTTTATGCTCTACCATGATTGAACTTCCTTTGAGTTCATCGGCGATTAGTGAGCAGGACTTCAATTACGGTGATAATGCAAGAGCGCCAGTTACCAGTTTTGTTAATACCTATGAATGTGCATCTTGGGGTTATAGCCTTCGGCATTACCTGACACAAAATCCGGAATCGCGCTACTTACTGGTTAGTATTCTTGACGCCAATGTTTTAGATCTAACGTTTTGGCGAGAAAATGAAAATTGGGGCGATAGTGGTTTTGGTCTCTGTACACTGTTGTTTGAAGTGCGGGATCTTGACAGTATAAACCTTAATGCATCCTGCACGATTACTTATAATACAACTCCAGAATTTGCCACTGTCATCCGAAAAATGGCTGTTGGACGAGATGACCTGACTTTATCTTTACCATTCTTTCCGGAGAATATTCGCCAGATTTTCTCCAAATTGTTGTCGGCCAATCAAAAGTTACCAGACTTGCATGATCGATGGGGGCATTGTTTTGGTAGTGATCCCTGGCTGAATATTATTTGCCAAGGCGCTGAAAAGGGCTTCGACAAGCAAGAGAATTTTCTAGCCTGTTCGATTGCATTGAATGGTTATTATTGCACTGTAGAAGTTACCGTTGATGAACAAAGTCACTTCTATCTAATGGAGGCCGCGTGATGAAGACTGTTGAGCTATCAACGTGTCTCGAACGTAACCCCTATCCGGACACATTGAAATCCTGCTTAGCACAAATGCTGCCGTTGAGTACTGAGCAGGACTATCTTGCATTATCCAGTCTACCAGTTAATTCCAGCCCGGTGCTACTGAATCATTCAGAGCACTATCAATTACTGCTGGATATTCTGCGATACTTTGAAGATTCTGAACTGGATATAGACTTAATCTTGATAAAAATGCAGATGCCTGCTGGCGGGCGTATGCCAAGTGCTCTATTACAAGACACCGTTTTAATGCTTCATGACCTGGCTGGTGAAGAAACAATATTGGTTAGAGAAGGAAAACGATATATAGCTATTGAGGATAGCTTGGTTCGCCACCCATTTGAAGCGGGAACAAACCAGCTGAAAATCAGGTTGGCAGTGGATGTTGATTGCCATGATCTCTTAATTGAGGGGCTTTCTAAATTACTTATCGAGTGCGGTTTCGGTGATATAACAATAAACACCATGGACGGGACAGCATAAAGATGTTTATTAAAAACCTATGGGTAGACAGTGGCGGGCAGGTTGATCGATTACTTGATGCCTTGAGAGGACACCTGGATCAATATGATTTGTTACCAGAGCTTATCTATGTGGTTTCTGCGGGAGAGGCTAATGTTCTACAGGATAGTCGGATTGTAGAGTTTATAGCAGACTTAGAAGACGGTGGGCATAATATCCGATTTGTGGGTAGCGCCTGCACCAGCTTCCATGCTGCAGTATTGAGTTTTTCAAAGTGTAGTGAAGCCGAAGCTTTGATCTTAAATCTCGAACTGGGCAAAGAGCGGCAACAAGAGTGCCTGGATTCATTGGGAATTGGAGTTGGACCTGATCAAGATGGCTTAGATGTTCTTGTAGGTGTGGCGGCTACCTGGATCTGCCGAGAGTATTGTGAAACACATCTCTGTCAAATATCCAGCTGCGATATTCTCTCTCAAGCGCCATCTTTATCTGGCGCACCAGATTTAGTAAAGAGTATTAAGCAGGTAATCTCAACCAACGCTAGTGATGATACTCGAGTAGTTTCCTTTGATATCCGCTCGAAATGGGCCAAGGGGCTCCTGAAAGGGTTTTCGCACAGAGATAAGGCCTCATGGTTACCCAGTATCGAAGAGGACGGCTGGCACTATTTGAGTATTAAACCTCTGTCTGAATTGATCAGTTATTACATTGAGGAAAAGGTGACTGATCTATGGCTGTTAACTCTAGGGGGTGGCGGCAGGGTAGGTTGCCTGAAAATAGACATTCCTTCGCCCAATTTTCAGGGATTTCTTTCAAGACTGGTAAATGTTGAGAAATTGGTGTTGGAAGACGCCTATATAGATTTTAGTTCCGCCCAGCACCTGGGTGACACTCTAGGCCAGGATTACCTTTCGCATATTCGTGAGGCATTAAGGTATCCCAAGAGGATTTACCGGGGAAGACACAACCAGATATTTGACTGGGTATTAGGTGCAGGTAGTTGGCGTACGCTGTTGGAATATCAAGGAGCAAGACATGGATAATAATATTTATAAAACTGATATAAGAGAATTTCAATTCCTTATTGAAGAACAGTTCCATGAAGCTAAAACTCTGTTCAGCGACCAGATATTTAAAGGGTGCTCACCAGAGATTCTCCATGAAATTTTAGTTCGGGCTAAAAAATTCTCTTATGAGGTTCTCGGGCCGGGATATCAGGATTCAGATCGAGAGGGATGCCAGTTAGAGAGTGGGAAAGTGAAGCTCCCGAGCGCATTCCCTGAGATGTGGCGGAGGTTTAAGGATGACTGGGGGAATATTTCCTCACTTGAGGGCGAACAAAATACAACTATTCCGCCCTTTGTAATGCAAATGCTCCTGGAAATGTTTATGGGGGCAAATCCAAGTTTTATGACTTATGGTGGTTTTTGCCTGCCGTCCTCCACCTTGGTGGAAAAATATGGAACCGATCTGCAAAAAGACCTGTTTAGGGACAAATTAGCCACCTCAGAGTGGACATCTTGTCTCTGCCTCACTGAACCCCAGGCGGGAAGTGATGTATCCCTTGTAGAGACTCGCGCTGCGAAACTGGAAGATGGCACTTATTTGTTAACGGGCGAAAAATACCTGATAAGTGCCGGTATGCACGACCTGACAGAAAACACCATTTATTTCGTTATGGGTCGTGGCGAAAAAAGCGGCTCGGGTACCTACGGTTTGTCCTGCTTTATTGTGCCTAAGTACTGGGTTGAAGAGGATGGGAGTCTCGGCGAGTTTAATAATATCGAATGCATTTCTTTAGCTGAGAAAATGGGCTTTAAAGGGTGTGCAAACACTCACCTTCGGTTTGGTGACAATGGCCCCTGTAGAGCTTACCTGCTGGGGAACCGTGAGAATGTAGGCTTGTTGCAGTTTCTTACCTTGATGAATCAGGCACGAATCAGCACAGGTGTTTACGCCTTGGGTATGGCTTCCTCAGCCTACTACAATGCACTTTCCTATTCGACAAAGCGCTTACAGGGCAAGAGATTTCACGAGAGCTTTAGCTCTACCGCAAGCCGGGTCAATATCGTTGAGCATACCGATGTCCAGCGTATGTTGTTGGAAATGAAATCCAAGGTAGAGGGCTGTAGAGCACTGATTGCTAAACTGACATTGTCAGAGAGCTTAGTCAAAATCTACCAGGGGCAGGAAGACAAAAAGGATCGCATTGCTCACTACCAGGGTTTAATGAACCTGCTAACTCCAGTTGTTAAAGCCTATATCAGTGACCAGGCTTGGCGTATCTGTGAATTGGCGATTCAAACCTGTGGTGGTCAGGGTTATCTCAAGGATCTGGGTATAGAGCAATATGCCCGAGATATTAAAGTGCTGGCAATCTGGGAGGGAACGAATTATATCCAGAGCCAGGACTTGATCCGGGATAAGTTAGGATTGGGTAATTCCAGTAAGCTATTCCAATTCTACCAGGAAGAAATTGACAATTTCCTCGATCGGGCCACGGACTACCCTCAGTTTGAGATTGAATTTGAGCGCTTAAAGACCTCGTTTGGACATTTCGAGGCAGCACTGAAAGCTGTGCAAGTATGGGTAAAAACAAAAGAAATGTTCAAAATCCCTGCCTATAGCACACGTATTCTACATATGCTTGGTGATATAACCTTGGCCTGGCTTTTATTGGAGGCTGCATGTGCGTCATCAGATAAGTTGAGTCAGGACCTGAATGATACTGATGAGGAATTCTATCGCTCGAAAATTGTCAGTGCTAAATTCTTTATTCGCAATGAGTTACCCCGTACCAAGCTGGTGCTGGATATCCTTCAGGATCAGGACTCTTTTTGTGAAATGGACGCTTCCTCCTGGAATTCATTATTGTCAAATGTGGAGGCTGTCTCATGAACAAGCTTGATCAGCTGGAATCCAATTACGATGTAGTGATTATCGGTGGTGGATGGGCTGGCTTAACCCTGGCCCGTCAGCTTAAACTCAATAATGATGCTTTAACCATATTGGTTGTTGAGGCAAATACTGAGTTTAAGGCCAAAGTTGGTGAAGCGACAGTGGAGATGACCGGCCACTACTTTATGAAGCAGTTGGGCTTGGTGAATTATCTCTATAGGAATCACTTGCCTAAAAATGGTCTGCGTTTTTTCTACGATAACCCTGAGCATACACTGTCATTAACAGAGATGAGTGAGCACGGAACCACCAGTATTCCGCCTCATCCAGCTTTTCAAATTGACCGGGCCAGATTGGAATCCGACCTTGTCGATATGAATAGGGCGAATGGCATAGAGGTTATTCAGGGCGTAAAAGCAAAAAATCTTAACATACAGCCAGGTGATGAACTCCATTCTATAGAGCTTATGGAAGATGGCGCTAGCGGAGTGGTTAACGCCCGCTGGTTAGTAGATTGCAGTGGTCGAACTCGGGTTGCTAAGAAGCATAAGAAGCTTACCCGTGTTGAGAATGTCCCTAAACACTTCTCTGCCTGGGGTCGCTTTAAGAACATACAGGATATCGACTCCATGGGAGATATGAATTGGAGAAAGAAGGCCTTTGGACGCTTTCTTTCAACGAATCATTTTTCTGGAGATGGTTACTGGGTTTGGTTTATACCCTTAAGTGGTGGCTATACCAGTGTAGGTATCGTTGGCGAGAATAGTAAATTCGACAAACCGCCCACAAAGAAGCAAGATTTCCTAGATTTTCTGTTGGCTTATAGAGCTATTTCGGAGCTGCTGGAAGGCGCCGAGCTTATTGATTTCGAGGCTTGGGGACAGCTTGCCTATAGAGCGGATGAGTTTATCTTTGAGGACCGCTGGGCTACCTCCGGATTTTCCTCGATGTTCCTTGATCCTTTGTTTAGTGGTGGGGGCGACATGATAGCCCTGTTTAATGACCATATTTGTAAGTACATTGTTGCCGATATCTCAGACAATAATCGTGATGAAGCTCAGCAGCGGCTTGCAAAAGAATTGCCGATCGCGAATCAGGTGGTCACAGAATTTTACCAGGGCCTCTATGCCCATGTAGCAAATGTATACCCGGTTATTGACTCTGCTGAACTGTGTTCTCCTCTTCTGGCCTACAATACCGCTGCTTATTTCCTGGAGAGTGCCTGGGATTATATGTCAGGTAATTATCTGGATCAGGAGTACTGGCTACGCAAGAGTTACTTGCGCCGTGGATATATGGCCCTTGAGTTAATCCTGCAACGCCTGTTAGTTGAAACGGCAAAAGAACTTAAAGCTCAGAATCGATATTTTCGCAGAAATAGTGAAGGTTTCTTTGAGTCCGGTGCCGATCACTATAAGTACTTTGTATATTTAATGGGAACCCAGGGCCGGGACGGTTGGCGAATCGATCTGCGGATCAAACTTTGGGTCGAAGTTTTCCTGAGTGTTGTCCAGGCGCGACTCGACCTCCCTAAACTGGCAAACCGGATGGTTGTTCAGCAGGCTATTACCCTGCCTGATCTTTTACAAAAGCCAAATATGAATGGGGCTGACCTCAACTGGCTGCTTGAGAAGTTATCTATCAAGCTTACAGATCTAGTCAATGAGGATATGGCAGATCCAGTGAGTGTTATTGTATCGGAAGAGTCCTTCCACACAGATACGATTGAAGTTATGGATCTTGCGGGTAGCTATTCCAATAAAGAACTTGCTGAGGTTAACAAGAAAGCAAAATCTATCTGGGTGCAGACTCAGGAGTATATTGCGATCCCCAGTATGGTTCCTGTATTTCTTGCTTTTGCACGCAGTCAGCCGGATAGCATAATGGATTCGGTCATTGACCAGCGTGAAGCTATGCCCACAGCTGAATTAGACTCTGCTCATGCGGATTCGGAGGTTGTGTGATTCAGGAGTTCTTTCAGGCGCGGGATGGAAAAAAACTCTCCTTTCGCTGGTTGCCGTGCGATGAATCTGACTTGGTGCTTGTCTGCATGCACGGGAGCACGTTCAGTAGCCAGTGGTATTTAATGTTTGGACGGATGGTACACCGAAACGGTATTAGTGTGTGTCTGCCGGACTGGCGAGGCCATGGTAAGAGTGAAGGTGTTCCGGGGGATCTCGATTATTCCGATCAACTGCAAGACGATCTTGCCGACCTATTAAAACACCTCAAAAAAAGAGGGGCTAAAGCCTTTGTACTTGGGGGGCACAGCGCGGGATCATTGGTTGCACTTAAATATCTGCACCTATATGGCAGTAAAGATATTGCAGGTTTTTTTGCGATAGCACCGCCGCTGACTCAGTCAGAGGAAACAAGAAAATACGATATTCCTGCATCTGGCTTTGAGTATTACATTCGTTATGGAAGGAAGCGTCACTATACGCGGCCTAGGGCATCGGCTGGTGATCAGAATCTGCCAAAAATAAAAATGCTGAAATATTGGCTGGCACTTTTATTCCCCCCATTGAGAAAGCTATCAGTGCTGAGCTTTCCCCCGGTGGGATCAGCAGCGGGGAATCAGGGGCGAGTTCTGGACTGCACGTTTAACTTACTCAGCGCCTATAACGTAAAGAGATACGCAGATCTCTTTGCGAGTTTAAATGTACCCTGCCACTTTTTTGTTGGAGAGAAGGACGAAGTGCTTGATACCCACGTGCTCCACACCGTATTGAGCTGGTATCTCTCGCCCAGTATTAAGGCTGGACTCACTGAGTTGCCCAGAGCTACTCATATGTCAGCTATTTCTGCTTCGGCAAAACCTATTTCCAACTGGTTGACAACTTTGATGCGGCAACCTGAGGGGGCTGTTGCATGAGACATAGCAAAGGCAAAACTCCCCTGATGCGAGAAAAGGTGTTGCCCGTCGGTGCAGAAGTTTCACTGAGTTCATTTTTAAGTGATACCGATTGGGGAGCAGGCCATGACGAAGATTGGACATCTTTAGGAACTATAAAGAGAAGTGATAAAAACACTTTTCACTTGCAAGTTGGCAAGGCGTTTCGATTTCCCCTTTATTATTACCTGAAGGACGATCGTCTATTTGTTGGTCAGGATTTATCACTGTTTCCTGCTGTTGGTGCCGATACGGTAGATTGCCACTACTTAATTGAAATAGAGTATTTTGGTTTCTCCATAGAAAGAAAGAGCCTTTTGCAGAATGTTAAAATGCTCTTTCCTGAAGATGATGTTGTTATATCAGCCAGAGAGCTTTTTTGGCTCTCTGCTGAACATCATCAATCTGGGTCATTTGATGCAGCCCTGGTGACTCCTGAAGAAGCTACCGATAAACTCTTCAACAGTTTACCTGAGGTAACCTCTAAGCTTTTCTCGCCTGTTGATACCACTTTTTATGCTCATATTGCCAATCGTTTGGCGGAGTCAAGCGGCACCAAATTAAAAGTGGGTAGACAAAGCCTGCCTTTAACGGTCGGCTATCAGGAGAAGCGGGCAAAGATCTTTAATAAGGCTCATAAAAATAGAGTCGTAGAAGGGATAGATCTACAAAGTTACACCGACATGGTGCAGGAAGAGTTGGATCGAGCCTGGCAGGACTCAGAATCAAGTCTCGATAGGGAACATTATATCTTCCAAACTTTCTATCTGCCTTTTGCCCAGTTTTTACTCAATATACTGGCAATGAATGCCAGCAAGATGGTGGAGATTGTTGAAGGTTCGGGAGATGAGGGTGTAATTCCCCCGGCACTTTCAATAAGTGATAAACCTATCTGTAATATTTACGAGTCTTTTCAGCGGGTGTTTTTTTATGGACACCATTGGCTTGCAAAAGTCTGGTTCTATATACCGCCCATGATCAGTTCTGCTGCCATAAAACAGCAGCAAAAATACTCAGAACGAGAGCAGCATGTTTGTGTTTTTACTTTAACATTGGACTACTTGCTGCGATTTAATAACTTAAAAATAGGAAATGTTACTGGAGAGTAATTATGTCTACAGCAGTTGTAGAGAACAAGGTACAAGAGCTTTGTGAGCAAATAGCTCTTATGCTGAATGTTGATGCTGTCGATGCAGATACACCCATTGCAGAACTCGGGGTGGATTCCCTGAATATTGTCGAGGTGATTCTAATTTGCGAGCAGTTATACCCGGGGGTGATGAGCCCTGAAAATCTTGTTTTCGACGAACACACCACCCTAAGGGAAATGGATGGCCAACTACTTGAAAACTCGGAAGAAGTCTAGCGTACTTCGGGAGCAGTCAATGTTTAAAAAAGTACTTACCATTCTTATCAGTAGTTTTTTTATTGGAAATGTTGTTGCCTGGTTTTCAGGTGCTGCTCCCATCGAGTTTGGCAAGATTGCCTATTCAGAAGGCGAGATGGAGCAGGTGGAGTTTCTCCAGCAGGAGATTGGTGAAAATAGTACAGACCCCGACTTGATGTTGGAGCTTGGGCAGTTATTTAGTCACCATAACGAGCTTGAAAAGGCTGCACACTTGCTGGAAGCCGCGTATCAACAGCGTCCAGACGACATGCTGATACGTGCAGCGTATTACTCCAATGAGGGCAAGCGCGCAGGTGCAATGTTTGATCCTGCAATGGGTCTTTACAAGCTCTACCGTCTGCGGCATGCGATGGATGAGGTGGATCAAGCGGGTCTCAGTGCCGATTCAGACTTTAATGTGCGCCTGATACGGCTGATTACTTTTTCTTATGTAGGAGAAGTAAGCGGCCACTTTGAGCGGGTGTTCGAAGATGAAGCCTGGTTTAAGAATCTGATGGATTCAGAGCCCGATCTATTGCCGGCTGCTATGCAGCAGGTGGTGTATTTGTCTTTGGCCAATGCCTACTGGGTGAAAGCTGGAGAGGGCACTGAGGATTTGGCAGTGGCCATGGATTACTACCAAAAAGCAATAGCAATGGCTCCTTGTCCTGCCACGATGCAAACCTCTTGTGAGCAACTGGGGCAAATGGCAGTCACCCTGGGTAAAAGTTAATGTTGGTTGAGCTAAAGCGTGTTTCAAAGCGCTATCGATTGGGCGATCTCTGGGTCGATGCCTTGCGGGATATAGATCTTGCTATCGATCGAGGTGAGTTTCTGGCTGTGAAAGGGCCCAGCGGTAGTGGTAAGAGCACATTATTGAACCTTCTATCCGCACTGGATCAGTGTGATTCCGGATCAGTTCATTTTGATGGCGTTAATCTTGGGAGTTTGGGAGAGCATCAGCGCTCCCTGTTCCGAGGTCGTCATATTGGGATTGTTTTCCAGTCTTTTAACCTGATTCCCGTGCTTACAGCACTTGAGAATGTGATGTACCCGCTGACACTGCGGGGGGCTAACAATGCCAGGCAACTAGCGTTAGACGCTCTGGAAGCAGTGGGGCTTGCCAAGTTGGTTAATCAGCGTCCTACCCAGCTTTCGGGGGGGCAGATGCAGCGAGTGGCGATTGCCAGGGCAATTGTCAGTAAGCCGGATCTGGTGCTTGCGGACGAACCTACAGCCAATCTGGATTCGCGCACGTCGGAGAGCATTATGAGCCTTATGAAGCAGCTCAACCGGGAGCAGGGTGTCACTTTTATCGTAGCCACCCATGATGATTATGTAACCAGCTTGGCATCTCGTGTTATCGCGGTACGAGATGGGCATTTGGTAGAGGATACAGCTTCGTCTCAAGGTATTGTTCAGGAGGCTATTGCATGACAGCAATCATGAAAATGTTGCTGGCTAGGGGCCCGCTAACTAGAGCGGCTTTGGCTATTTCAGTTGTATTCTTAATTTCTGCACCAGCTTTGGCTGAAGACTTCGTCTATCCAACTCCGATTCCATTCACCAATAGCGAAAGGGAAGCGCTGTTTGCTGCTGTCAATGGAGAAACGACCAGTGAGCAGAGAAAGCAGGCCTACCTGGCTCAGCTTGCGCGCCTTACGTCGATGGAAGATGCAGAGTTGCAGGATGTTGAGAAGTTAGAGGCTCTGATGCAGTCACTGTTGGAGAGTCTCCCGGATGACCCGGAACTCAATGCTGCATTGGGATCGACAACTTCCTTTAAATCCAGCTTCTACCTTGATCGATTGGCAAAACTATCGCTGTTCTCCAGACGAGGCAATCGCATGATGGATCGGGCTGTTAAACAATCTCCATTCAATCTGGGCGCCCGCCTTCAGCGGGGAATCAGCTGTGCCAATATGCCGGCCTTTCTAAAAAGAGCGCGCTACGCTGTTGAAGACTTGGAGCTGGTTAGGGAACAGGTGGGCAATCGGTTCGGTAAAGAATTTCTTGGCTTTGTAGAGTTCTACCTTGCCCAGGCTTACGAGCGCAATAAACAGCCCGATGATGCCCGGGTTCTTTGGGGAAAGGTGGCCGAGTCGGATACCGACTGGTCCGCTAAAGCCAAGCTGGCGCTTCGGAGTATTTAGTCATGGGCTTGGGTTGGAAAGTTGCACTGCTGAATATTATGCGTAACGGGCGCCGCAGCCTGATTACCTTGGCTGCGATCGTTTTCGGTTGTACCAGCCTGATTATTTTTGGCGGTTTTGTACAGTCGATGTATGAGGGGATGCGGGAGAGTATGATCCGCTCGCAGCTTGGTCATATACAAATCTATGCCAAAGGTTACAACCAGTTTGGCAAAGCGGAACCGGAAAAATACCTGATTGCTGATGGGGATCTCAAAAAGATTTCCGAGCTGGTAGAAAACGAAACCGATACACTGGTGGTAGCACCACGTCTTAATTTCAATGGCCTGCTTAGTGATGGCAAGCAATCGATAGCCATCACTGGAATTGGTATCGATGCGGAGAAAGAAGTGATGCTTTCCTCTGCAATTCAGATTGTTCAAGGGGACGATCTATTTCCAGAGGATATTTCTGCTGCCCACCTTGGAGAAGGCTTGTTCAATGCTCTGGATGTTCAGATTGGGGACTACTTGACCCTGTTGGCAAGCACCCAGGATGGAGCAATCAATGCTGTCGATGTACAGGTGATGGGGGTAATCACAACCGGTGTTAAGGAACTGGATGATCGCTTGCTCAGGGTGAATTTGCCTCTGGCCCAGGAACTGCTCTATACGTCAGATATTACACGGCTAGTGGTTTTACTGGAGGAGACCGAACTTACATCTACCTCAATTGCGACTCTGGCCAGTGTCTTTGAGCAGAACAATTTGAACCTAGAAATAAAAAGCTGGGAAGAACTGGCGGGTTACTATCATCAGGTTGTTGGCCTGTTTAACGGAGTTTTTGGTTTTATTACCGTCATTGTGTTGGTAATCGTCGCGTTGAGTATTTCCAATACCATGTTGATGGCAGTAATGGAGCGTACCCGTGAGCTGGGTACTATCCGAGCCATGGGCGGTACTCCCCGGCAGGTTGTAAACCTGATTTTACTAGAGTCGGTATTTCTCGGTTTAATCGGAAGTTTGCTGGGGTTACTGATTGGTGCACTGGCAGCCAAGGGCATTACCTATGCAGAATGGATGATGCCCCGGCCACCGGGCAGTACCCAGGATTATCCTATTCGTGTGTTTGTCGTGCCGGATATCTTATTGAAAACATTCCTGTTGGGTTTTTGTATTTCACTTGTTTCCAGCCTTTATCCAGCGATAAAAGCATCCCGGCTGCCGGTAGTAAAAGCACTTAGGTTTACTTGATTTGGGTCTTCTATGTATAAGTTGAATTCTTTTTATGGGTGGGTGTTGGCGATAGCCTGCTTGCTGTTTAGCTACTCAAGTTATGCATCGGTTTCGGCTGAGTCACTGGTTAATAAACTGGATGACTTTCGCGGGTTCAGGGATCAGGGTTTTAGCTTTGATATTACCAATGTCAGCTACAAAAAGGATAAGGAGCCCCGCACCAATAAGCTCAGTGTCAAAGTATTTAATGATCAATCACTGATCCAGTTTTTGGCACCCGCCCGGGAAAAGGGGAGGGCAATGCTAAAAGAGAGCGCCAATATGTGGCTCTATATTCCCGGCACGCGCAGGGTTATCCGGATTGCACCCTCACAGCGATTAATTGGTGAGACCAGTAACGGTGATGTAGTGGGGGCAAATTTCTCCCGGGATTACACCGCAGAGCTGCAAGGGCAAGAAACTGTTGATGGGGAAGATTACTGGGTGCTGTATTTATCGGCAAAATCCTCTGGTGTTGCCTATGACAAAGTAAAAATATGGATAGCACAGGCTGAGGGAAACCTGCCTTTAAAGGGGGAGTTTTATACCCGCTCCGGGCGCCTCCTTAAAACAGCGCACTATAAAGAGTTCAAGCAGTTTGAAGGCGAGCTGAAACTGCATAAATTACTCTTGGTGGATGCACTCATTGACGAGAGTTATACCTGGATGAAGTTCGATGACTATCGTCTTGAGAGCCTGGACCCGGCAATTTTCCAAAAGGGCTCCCTTGGCAGGCTGAATTGAGGTGAGTCGGTAATGGTTATCAGAATCAGGACAATTCTCCCATTTATATTCCTTCCTCTCGCTTTTGCTGAAAAAGTTGCCAGTGCCGAAGACTATCAGGACCCTTTCGAGACCAACTCGGAACTTTTCGATGAAGTGAGCACTGAGGAAGGGGTTTCTCGAGTTGTTTGGGATATTGATGCTTCGCTACTGGGGTATCACCAGCAGAATGAAGTTCGGGATGACCTCTATTTCGATCCGGGTCTGTTTGTCTTTGATGAACAAGAGTCTTTGCTTGCTCTGGATCTCAGTGGCCAGTTCTCCCTGGGAGCACACTTCTCAGTTTACTCGCGGTTTGCGGCGATAGAGCACTATCGGTCTAATGAGGCTGGAACATCTGAAAAAGAGACAGAATCCCATCTGCTAGAGGGATATTTCTCTTCTTACACTGACAACCGAAGGTTTGGTATTAATGTCGGTCGGATAAAACCTCAGTGGAGCAACGGTTACAACTGGTCTCCGGCAAATCTTTTAAAAGCCACTTTTGATCGCCCCAATCTGGATGCCGATGAACTTACCCAGCAACTGGGCTGGGATATGGCCCATCTCGATTTCCGCTATGGTCGCTGGAACACCGGCATTTATATGGCTCAGGTTGAGGACGATCTGGATGGTCACTTTGACACTAGCGTAAATGACCATGAGTTTCAGTACGCACTCGTGGTGAATCGTGAAGGTGACTTGGATACCCGCTTGGTACTACATCAGATAGAGGGGGAGGCAACCAATGTCGCTTTCGGGTTGAGTACTTTGGCTGGAGACAGTGCCACACTCAGGTTGGAGGGGGCTTGGGAACATCAGCGGGAGTTACCGCAGCCGGGCGAACTCTCCTATTTTCCAGCAGAGGACGATGGTTATTTGAAGCTGGTACTTGGTACTCAGCTCAGCTTCAACCAGGGATGGGATGTTACTGCGGAGTATCTGTATAACCAGCATGGATTCGATGATGACGAGTGGGGTTTGGTTCAAACGCAGGTAGATAGTGCAAAGAACGGATTGAACAGCGCGCAGATTTATGAGGCGATTTCTTTTCTGTCTGACAGTTTTAACCTTTTATCTACCGGACAACTACGGCAGGAGTATTTGTTCTTGATGTGGGGTAACACCCGGCTGGATAAGAAGTTTCAATATCGCCAGAGTGTGCAATACAACCTGGATGACAAGAGTCAGTACCACAACCTGGAATTGATTCAGAACTGGACTGAGCATTTTAGTACTCGACTGCAAGCCCAGTTTTTCCGGGGTTGTGAGTCCTGTGAATTTGGTCTGCTGCCTACTGAAAGGCTTCTTAGGTTAAGTCTCTATTATGATTTTTAGCGCTTGCTGGCTAAAAGTGCTTCATATTTTTGTGCGATTTCCCGCTTGCCGGATTCCCTGCTAATAGAAATTAATGCCCGCAAAATATCCAGGTCCTGCGGAAACTGGTGATAGCCGTCTTCTAGAATATCCAGGGCGAGTTCGCTGTTGCCTTCTGAGTGAACGGCTATGGCGTATACGTAAAGATACCGGCTCTGGGTTTGCTCATGCTCAGCCGCCGCCTTTAGAAAACCCATTGCCTCCTGGTGGCGGTTCTGACGAACCAGGGAAAGTCCTAAGGCATGCTGGATTACGGCGATATCCTCACTCTTCGAAAGTGCCCCTCTGAGTAATAATTCCGCATCGGTTTCACGTCCACTTACCCGGTAAAGGTCGGCCAAGTTGATATAGGCGGGTGTGTAGTAGGAGGCCTTGGTTATTGCCCGGCGATAGAAGGCTTCCGCTTGTTGCGTATTTCCTCTCTGGAAATGGAGGTTGCCCAGGTTTACCAGGGATTCCGGTCGGTCGCTGTTGAATAATTCTGAGGTGGTATAGGTTTTAAGGGCCTTTGAGTATTGCTGATGTACTTGCGCGGGCATAGTCCCGATCTGAGCATCGGTAACGCCATTGGCAGCCAGCGACCTGGTCACGGCCATTTTACTGAAAAGCAGCGGTACACCGATCATCAGTCGTAATTGCTCCGGTAGTTCATCCAGAGACTGCGCAAGGGCCAGGTTTAATAATGGTTCTTCGCTCTGGGCAATTTGTTGGAGTAACTGAGCGGAATTTATCGTCAGGTAGCGCGGTAACAAACGGATTGCGCTGGCCCGAACAATCTCCGGTTGACTGTCGTCCTGAATAAGGTCCATTAACATCTTATCGGCCTCGCTATCCCCGCGCATAGCTGCGTGCAATGTCTGCCCGTAGTGAGGGGGAGGTGAGCCGTATTTGTCTTCCAATATCTTCGCTGCCCACTGGCTCGATTTATCTTGATGGCAGCTGTTGCAAGTATTGGGGGTGTCCAGCGCCTCGGAAAGGTCAGGTCGGGGAACGCGGAAACTGTGATCCCGGCGCCCATCCACCTGCATAAAATTTTTCGTCGGCATATGGCAGTTTGTGCAGCGGGCACCGGGGCTTTGAGTTGGGTGCAGATGGTGATCAGTACGGGCGAATCGCTCCGGCATATGGCACTGGGCACAAACTGCATCACCAGCTGCTCTCAGTTGTAGACTGTGGGGGTTATGACAGTGGCTACAGGTAACACCTGCAGCGTACATTTTGCTTTGCAGAAAAGATCCGTACACGAATACCTCGCCATCGGCCTGGCCATCTGCGTGGTAGAGAGGCTCTTGCAGAAGTGTGAGGTTGAAATGATCCAGTAATTCGCTGTTAGCCTGCGCTCCCGGTAAATGGGTACTCCGCCGAGAATGGCACTGGGCGCAAGTTGTTATTTCACGCTGGATGGCTGCCGATGGCGCAAGCTTGGCTATCCCCGTTTGCAGATCCATTCCCCGGAGCTGTTGGGTTGGGTCAATAAGATGGGGATCAAGCCCTTTATTCGGCAATGCCTCATTCTGTGTTTTTGCCCACTGAAGGTGTCTCGATCCCGGGCCATGACAGGATTCGCAACCGACACTGATTTCTGACCAGGATGTCTGGTAGCTATCGGTTTGTAGGTTATAGGCCTTTTGCAGATTGGTGGAATGGCAGTCGGAACACATAAAGTTCCAATTCTGGTTTATGCCGGTCCAGTGCAGGGGATGTTGATGGTCTATCGCTTGATCGGGATAGAGATGGAACCAGCGCTGGCCACCGATAGATTTGTCCCGGCTATCCCAAGCGATACTCAGTGCCTGAAGACGACCGCCTCCCAAATCAATCAAGTATTGCTGTAAAGGGTGGACACCAAATGTATAGGCAAGGGGATAGTCCTGGAGGTCTTCACTGGGCCCATCAGTGCGTACGTAATAGCGTCCTTCCTTTTGATAGAAGTGAGATTTCTGCCCCTGATATTCAAATGCCACCCCGGAGAAATCACCGAGAACGCTGTTGCTATTGGCGGCCTGCATTGCCAGCTGGTGGTGGGAACCTTGCCAGGCACTGGCCTCATCTTTGTGGCATAGGGCGCATTGCGCGGAGCCCACGAAAGTGGCTTCTGAGCTAACTGCTTCGTCCTGGCGCTTGAGAGGTTGGGTATCAACCGGCTCTTCGTCACCACAGGCCACCAGTACGAGACAGATAAGGCTGATTTGGAGGAGGCTAGTGCCAGCTATATTTATCACGGTTTTTTTATTGTGATGAGTTCTTATCTTAGGGAGTTATTCAGAGGCCCCCTAGGCCAAAAGATTAGTTCATGTGCCGTAAATGTCATTTTGTGAGAGGGCCAGAATGCTGGATTGGAAATTTAGGGTTGCCCTGAGCCGAGGGTGTCTATTGCTGGTTTTGGCAATCAGCTTACCGGCACTCAGTTCTCCCTTGCCATCCTGGCAAGATGGCGTTAAAGCCCAAATTGTGGACTTTGTTGACAAGGTTACCCGAAAGGACAGCGCCGACTTTATACCTGTCGGTGAACGTATCGCGGTATTTGATAATGATGGCACCCTCTGGTCCGAGAAGCCCGTGTATTTCCAGCTGCTCTATGCCGCCGATGAAGTTAAAAGGCTAGCGCCCCAACACCCAGAGTGGAAAACCCAAGAGCCCTTCGCTTCGATCCTAAAGGGCGATTTATCAAACCTGCTGGGGCAAGGCAGGGAAGGTTTGGAAGTAATGCTTACTGCGACTCATGCGGGATTGAGTACGGATGCCTTCCAGCGCTCTGTTGCCCAATGGCTCAGGAGCGCTAAGAACCCGGAAACTGGCAAGCACTACAGTGCGATGGTGTTCCAGCCCATGCTGGAGTTGCTGGAATACTTAAGAGCAAATGGTTTTAAAACCTACATTGTTTCGGGGGGCGGCACTGATTTTATTCGAGTGTTTTCCCAGGAGTTATATGGAATCCCCCCAGAGCAGGTTATCGGCAGTCGCCTAAAGTCCCGCTATGAAAATGGGGGTGGTCACCCCTATATCGTGAAATTAGATGAACTGGCCTTCCTCACTGATAAACAGGGGAAGCCTATCGCAATCAATGACGTGATTGGCCGGAGGCCGGTTTTTGCCGCAGGCAATTCCGATGGTGATTTACAAATGCTGGAATGGACCACCGCCGCCAAGGGGTCGCGTTTTGCCATGCTGATTCACCATACCGATGCCAAAAGAGAATGGGCATACGATAAGAACTCCTCAGAGGGGCGCCTGGACAAAGCGCTACAAGCCGCTAAGGCAAATAGCTGGTTAGTGGTAGATATGGCGAAGGATTGGCGGACGGTGTTTCCGCCAGAAGAGAAGGATCAATCAAGCCAGGGGCCGGTGATTCCTCAAGTTCCCGCCTACCAGGACTAGTCTTAAAGCGGTGTATTGAGCCTGCCAATATTGAGGTGTGTAATGCTCCTGATCTCCCAATCCCGTCTCCGACAGTTCCTTTTGGTTGTACTGGCTGCTGTATTCCTTTCCCCTGGTAGCCTCTTCGCGCAGACCAAACCCAATATTTTGGTGATCTGGGGAGATGATATTGGCATCTGGAATATCAGCTTCAACAGTCGCGGCATGATGGGCTACACCACGCCCAACATTGATCGGCTGGCGGTAGAAGGGCTCTCTTTTACCGACTACTACGGCCAGCAATCGTGCACAGCAGGCCGCGCGGCGTTTTTAGCGGGTAATGTCCCAGTGCGCACCGGCATGACTAAGGTGGGGCTTCCAGGTGCCAAAGAGGGTTGGCAGAAGAGTGATGCCACTATCGCCACAGTAATGAAAAGCCTGGGTTATGCCACCGGCCAGTTTGGTAAAAACCACCAAGGGGATAGGGACGAACACCTG
Organism: Microbulbifer maximicatervae (SeqCode); assembly: GCF_052467325.1. Classification (NCBI taxonomy): domain Bacteria; kingdom Pseudomonadati; phylum Pseudomonadota; class Gammaproteobacteria; order Cellvibrionales; family Microbulbiferaceae; genus Microbulbifer; species Microbulbifer maximicatervae (SeqCode). The sequence continues at coordinate 1,666,321 of NZ_CP174310.1, read as the reverse complement.
CCCATCAACCATGGTTTTGATGAATTTTTTGGCAATCTCTATCACTTGAATGCGGAGGAAGAGCCTGAGAACCGGGACTATCCCAAAGACCCTGAATTCCGCAAGAAGTTTGGCCCCAGAGGAGTGATTAAGGCCAAGGCCGGCGGACCAATCGAAGATACCGGCCCCCTTACCAAGAAACGGATGGAAACCATCGATGATGAAACCCTAGCGGCAGCTATCGACTTTATCGAACGTGCACACGCGGCTAAGACCCCATTCTTTGTCTGGTGGAATGCCACCCGGATGCACTTTCGCACCCATGTCAGAGAGGAGCACACAAACCTTGCGGGCCCCAACAGCAATGAGTATATGGATGGCATGGTTGAGCATGACATCCTGGTAGGAAAGCTGCTAAGTGTACTCGATCGCCTGGATATCACCGACAATACCATCGTGTTTTATTCCACAGACAACGGCCCCCACTTCAATACCTGGCCAGATGCTGCAACTACGCCATTTCGCAGTGAGAAAAATTCCAATTGGGAAGGAGCTTATAGGGTACCAGCTTTCGTGCGCTGGCCGGGCAAATTTCCAGCGGGCACTACGCTGACAGGTATTGTCTCCCATGAAGACTGGCTGCCGACCCTCGCTGCGGCCGGGGGGAATCCGAATATCAAGGAACAGCTCAAGGACGGGGTCGAGCTCAATGGGCGCGAGTACAGAAATTATGTTGATGGCTACAACATGATGGATTACTTCACCGGCAAAGCAAAACTTTCACCAAGAAAAGAATTTATCTACGTAAATGATGACGGTCAAATTGTAGCTATGCGCTACGAACCCTGGAAAGCTATTTTCCTGGAAAATCGCGGGCGGGGTTTTGAAGTCTGGCGAGAGCCCTTTACTGAATTGCGAGTGCCACTATTGTTCAATTTGAGGCAAGATCCTTTTGAAAAAGCCCAACACAATTCGAATACCTATAACGATTGGTTTATAGACAGGGCTTTTGTCTTGGTTCCCATGCAGCAACTTGCAGCAAAATTTTTGCAAACTATGAAAGAATATCCACCCAGCCAGGTACCTGGGTCTTTTAATTTGGATAAGGTACAGGAGCAGCTGGAAGCTGGGGCGAGTGGTAGTAATTAACAATATAATTATCGCAGATCTGACATTATTGGCATTACCTGGGAACTCTTTAAGGTGAAATTTTAGGTGGATGAAATCAACAAGGCTTGGCCTAAAGCCAGCTACCACCCAAAGGCATAGCTGCCGGGGGCCGAAATTAGTCAAGAGGGCTGGTAACACCGCGCTCATGTACGCCTATAACATGGGTGTAAATCATGGTTGTACTGATATCGTTGTGGCCGAGTAGTTCCTGGATATTGCGTATATCAGTACCAGCACGCAGAAGTTTGGTGGCAAACGAATGGCGAAATGTATGAAGTATTGACCTGCAACTATTACAGAACTTAGATACAATTTATATAATGTAAATCTGTTATACTTGTGGCTGAATGCTTGCAGATTTTTTTCAGAAAGGTATCGATGTCGTCACCTGAGGCAGCTCCCATTTATTGCTAGAAAGTATCACTCGATATATACGTTATCTTGTCATCCCTAGAGATATTACCGAGCTCTTCTGTTAGATTGAGCGATCAGATCTTGTGTTTGATAATGTGACTATTAGTGTGGATCGTGATGAGTTATTTATGACTTTAGGCTTGAGATACCTCATAAGATATTTTTCCTCTTCAGGTGGGTCTGCTTTGCGTTAATTAACATATTATTTATCACTTTTATGAAGCATGGGTAGGGATCTGCTGCAAAAAATGGGTTGAAATTAATTTTCTTTCGCTGGGATTAGCTTATATGTATGCAAGGCCGAATAGGGAAAGGCTCACTAATAAAATATAAATGGCGAGCTAGGTTAGCATCAATGCAGCTTCACCTAATGTTTCTATATAATTTAACCTTACACGCAATACATAGCTGCGACCACGTACCAAACGTACGTTTAATTTAGCATTAAGTGATGTGCCGCTATCATCATCGCCTTTGTAATAAATGCAATCATCACCTGTTTTTTCAAATAAAACTAATGCTGTATCGGCATTCCCGAATGTCTGTATAGTATATTCTCGGCTATATTCAGGTTTAATTAAAAAGTTCGATTGTTCGCATGGAAGTATTTTAATGCGATGAGATTCCCAAGGCTTCAACTCTATCAAATTAGAGTCTAAAGCCGGGTAAAAACGAAGTGCTTCTTTAATATCTGTAGGTGACAAACCTGGAGCAGGGATAAGGGGTTTTCTCTGGTACTTGTTAGGTTTTAATATTAGTCCAGGATCAAAAGGATAGTGCATAATAGAATCTTTATCCCATTTTGAACCGCTAACCTCATGTGTGTACAGCTTGTTAAGAATGTTATAATGAATTGCTTCTTCATCCCAATAGTTAGGCTCCCCCGAAAAATACTCAAGAACGGCTTGCTTGTTCCACACAATCCCAGACATTGGGTTTTGATGTTCGTGTGAAAACCCTAGGGCATGTCCTATTTCATGTAGGGCTGTATCATATCCATGTGTTTCAGTAAGATCCCACCCAAAATTCATGGTATTAAATTTGGGGTCCTTAGCTTCTTCTATATTTATATTGTCTCTTCCAACATAAGAATATGAGCCTTGATTATAATCAAATGAAATGCGAATTTCTGCCTCTTCAGGCGAAAAAACTTCAGAGAAATCCAATCCTATCCCCAGGTTTTTCCATTCTAAAAAAGCTTTGCGAACAACATCCTTTTGGGTGGAGTCACCACGCCATGAAGCTGGATTTTCAAAAAAATAGTAGTGAAGTACTGTTCCGTTTGTCCATTTCTTCTCATTGAGGCGTATGAGTGACTCTCTGTGTTTGCCAATTTTCTTGCTCAATTTTTTAATTGGCACTTCAGGTAAAGCGCATAAGGTTTTCTTATTGTCTTGGTTTTTGCCCTTTTTTGACTTCATAGCTCCCACCATATTAGCTTATATACATGGAAATACTTAAACACATACGTTTATTTTAGTATGTAGTTGATAAGCCTGCTTGGAGGTTGAAGGTAGGTGAGCCAATAATTGATAAGTTTTATCCTTTATTAGCTTGAATATGGATGTGTCCAAGTTGAAATTGAGTTTTGGGATTACAAGTGAGCCTGTCTTCAACTGGTTTGTTGAGGTTATAATTCTTACTTTTACTTTCCCTATCAAAAAAGTGAGTGTCTGCTTAATGGGATAGACTCTCGATTGGCTGAGGGTTTATGGAATATAAATATACTTGTGAAAATAGTTTGTTATTCCATTGCATATGTGCTGTAGATGGGACTTTGGGGGAAATTAAAAAATGATTCTTCGGAGGAATCGCCAAAGAACCTTTAGTTAGAAGTAGTGATATATCGTAAGGTTCTGTCATCTATGAAGGGTGGCTAGTGTAATAGAGAGTACACAGTTGGCAGCTAGGCAAACGTATTAACATAAGGGTAAGTAGCAGAAAAATTATAGTATATGAATTTTCCGGTAGAAAAGTAATTGCTAGCCTCCGGTATTGAAAGTTTAGGTTGACTGTAGGCGATTTAAGGTCTAATAAGGAGGTAGATAGTACGATTCTAATACTTGCCAATAAGCGTTTGTACCATACTCATATTGATCTTAACTGAACTTGAAGTTTATACCCAGAGTACTTTCGATTCCTCTTTGATTGGATATCATAAAAAAAATAGTTCTGTACATTAAAAAAGCAAGAGCTGTATGCTATTTCTAAAGGTATGACTCAGAATGTGAATGGAGAGTCATCTAGTATTGAAATGTACTGTAGAGCGACCCTGTAAATTAAATTTTGTGTGAGATAGCGCTGATTCATGGAGGTTGTAGAGCAATGAAATTGAGAAAGCGTGAGTTTTAAAAGTCTCCTATAATAGAAGGATCTACTAGGGCAAAGGTTGCAGAGCATCTTGAATGTTTGGGGCTGGGGCTGGGGCTTGGGCTTAACACTTAAAATTTATATTTTTATTTGTTGAGATTTTAGATGCAGTAATCTTTCAATTAAGATCTTTAGTTGTAGCCGCACTGTGAGAGTTTTCTAGGGCTTTGAAAGAGCCAGTTGAGCTCTGGATAGAATAAGGTTGGGGTGCCCGCATTTATATATTTTCGGAAATTCATTCGTTAACGTTAAGAATTTTTTCGAATATTCTTTTATGTGAAAAAAACCTTATCATATATATTTAAGTATGGCTGTCTTCTTATTTTTAGCTACAATAAATTTCATTATTTAGATTTCAGTGTTGTCTATTTATTTGTTGTTTTTTTCGAGAAGGCAGGTGTTGAAAGAAATAAATTCTTAACTTAAATGAGTGAAGGATGTTTGGCCAAAATATAGTGTTTCCGGAGTTGAGATATCTGAACTGAATTTAAGGGAGATGTAGCTAAATCGATTCTGACGGTAGATTTAATTAATGATTAGGATTATTCGACAGAAAGAAGCCCCATTTTTGTTTTTAATAGTCTTAGCTTCATTTGGCTGGGCTGCAAATCATCTTGCAAGTAGAACATTAAATCAACCGATTATTACATACACAGAGTACACAGAGGATTGCAGGCCAGAAAAAGAAGGTCGCGATGACTCTTATGGCGCTAATATTACTTACACAGAGGATTGCAGGCCAGAAAAAAAGGGTCGCGATGATTCTGATGGCGCTAAAGAGAAGATTTGGGATTTCTGTGATGATAACAAAACAAAATCTGATGGTATAAGGAAGCACTCTAACAAAGATGATGACATTATTCATAAGTTTCAAATAACAAATATTTCTAAAGTGAATTGGGTTAAAGATGTTAAGTTTGTTATTAAGTCTAGAGGGGGGTATGACATTAAGAGCTGGACGGAAGCGCCAGACCAACATACTAATCTCAATGAAAAGAATGTCTCGTATTGCACAGTTGATTACTGGGAGTCTGCAACAGTAACATTAAATCCGACTGCGAAATATATCGTTAAGGTGAGAACAAATAGTGCTCCAAAAGACAAGAAAGGCTCATCGTATCAGTTGTTGTTGACCGTTAAGGAGTCGTCAGGGCCAATATATTTAAGGACCCCAAACTGGGAGACAGGATTAATTACTCATGAGGGGAGCATAATCATTTTTTTTCTAATTGCCATTGTCATTGTAGTATTTTTCTATTTGTTTGTGCTTTTTAAAAATGGTAATGAAAAAGGCAATGGTTGAAAACTAATTCCTCTGGCTTTAATTGGTGGCTATTTGATCGTATTGTGAGGTAGGCATGCAGTTTAGGTTCTATTTTTTGTTGGGAATATTTGTAGTGTTAATACTCTTTTCAAGTTTATCCCTGGGTAAGGATAAAGGTAAGCATGATATTCAAGTTGAAGACGCTGATCGAGAAGGGGTTCAAAGTGATGTGACTATAACTAGAAGGAAAAATGATGGTGATAAAGAGGAGGTGGAACTTACAACTAGAGATGATGGATCTTTGTCGGGAGAGAAGTGTATACCTCGCACAAAGATTAAAGTTGATCCACATCCTCGGAGGTATAAAGATGAGGAGGCGAGTTGTGAAGGGGAAAAGGGAACAACTATAGTCGTTGCCTCTAAAGAGGCCCTTGGAAATCTGAAAATAAGGGCAAATAGATACTTCAATGATAAAGAATATGGGAAGGCTGCTCTTACCTATAATGAGTTTGCGGTGAAAGTCGGTGATCGAGATGAAGAAAATGCTTTGCGGGCTAGGCAAAATGTTTTGATAATGTTTCTAAAGGCTGTATCTGGCTCAAAATATGGAGTCCATGATCAGGTGGAGGAAGCCGTTATTTTTGACCCTAAGCAGAAAAGGTTAGTGTTAACAAAGTATGGGGAATATATTGTGGAGAAGTATAAGGCAGACAATGACTTATCTGGTAAAATTGGGGTGATAGGTAAAAATGTTCTAAAGAAAATCTCCGGAAAGCTCAATAGCCACACTCTGTGGAGTGAAAGTGAGCGTAAAGATTTAGAGGAAAGTAGTAGCGATAGGTCTTGCTTTCAATCTCCTTGTGTATTAGATCTTGCAGAAGAGTACAAGAGTGGTGATTTGTTTTCTAATACGGTAAATGAGGGGAGGAGTGTGCTAGTCAGAAGAGCAAATAAATTATATGAAGACAAAGAATTTGGTCCCGCAGCATTTGAATATAATGAAATTTTAGCCAGACTTGAAAGAGGGGGTGAAACATCAAAGAAAATATTAAGGCAAAATGTCCTAATTCTATTTTTTTTGGCGTTAGAAAAAATGGGGAGGGAAGGCAATTTAAAGGATTTTATTGTTTATGATCCATCGCAGAGTGAATATGTGTTAAGTGTCAATGGTAAAAGGACTGTTAAAGCTTTTCAATCTGAGTTTGGTATGAAAAATACCTCGGGTATCTTAGATGGCAGTACACTTGCGTTGCTTAAAGGTGGAGAGGAGGTGGGCTACGATAAAATGTTAACGATATCTCCTAGTGAAAGTAGAAACTGTACAAATCCTGCATGTATTAATGACTTGGCCAAGGAAAGGATGTGAGTTAGTTTGTCTAAAGAGATTTGGTGATAAATAAAAAAATCTGTCATGGAGCCGATTTCATTTGTTTAGTTACAGCCGCATCTAAGAATACGGGGTAATAGTTGTCTGTAAAATAGTAAATTGTGGGCCGCTCACAGTTAAATATATCGGGTTATATTATCTGATTTTTCCGCCTAAGATTTTCAGCGGGAATTGCTTGGTAAAGAGGTTTTGTCGCCTGGACAATAGGATTTATATCGCTATCTTTTAAATATGGTGTGGTTCCTACCCATAAGAAACTGGAATGGACTCATTACTTGGATTGCCGGTAGGCGAACAGTGTGAAGTTTGATACACGCAGATACTGAAATCACCATGGCATCGAATTACGCTAATGCCTGGTTCTATTCCCATCAATGCTTTAGCGGCCGCTCTATTCGTTACTTAGCGATATTTTGGAGGTAAATTATGGCACGCATGCCGGGTGCTATTCGGGAGCGCGAATACGGCAAGGTCCCGATGACTCGCCATGATATTGTCTGTTTGCATACAATCGTGGGATTTGCGCCTGCACATGCTGCGCACTTTTCTACCAAGGCGGATGGCACAATTATTCAATCCCGTGACACTGACTACCGATCAGCAGCCAATCGAAGTGGCAACTACCGAGTTATTGCAGTCGAAAATGAGGATCATGGTCCTGCTTTCGGAGACTGGAACGTTGATGATGGACATGCTGTTCCGGCGTTTACTGAGCAACAGATCGAAGCCATCGCAAAGATCTGCGTATGGGCGCATAAGACCCACGATATTCCGCTCGTCGAATGCCCTAACAGCAAACCCGGCTCACGGGGGATCGCTTACCACCGTCAGGGTATCGATGGTAATTGGTCCGGCTACGATTACAGTGGGCGAATTTCTGGAGGAGAAAAGTGGAGTAATGCTGGGGGTAAGGTATGCCCTGGGGATCGACGTATTTCACAGATACCTCAAATCATCGCGCGCGCAATACAGATTGCAGGTGGAGCAGATAAGGAGAAGGATAAAGAAAGTTATTTGAGTGGTTGGAAAGAACTGTTAAAAACAGCCAGCCAGAAAACTACACTCAAGCGAGCTCGGAGTTGCCTTGAAAGAAAGACCCGATACAAATTGGGAAAAGGGGGCATAAATCCTCTAAATCCGTTAGTGGCAGAGTGTGATTGCTCCGGCTTTGTGGCTTGGTCGATTGGCGTCCCTAGAGAGCTTCCGCCAGGTAGCGCCAAGTGGCTCCAAACAAGTAGTTACTGGGAAGGGGGAGGAGAAGTTGGGGATGATTTATTTGCTTTAGTCACTTCAGCCCAGGCGCAACCCGGTGACCTGTATGTGTACCCTGATCATGGCAGAAAGCAAGGGCACATGGGGATTATTACTGAAGTAAAGGGAGGTGAGCCCACAAGCGTAATTCACTGTTCTTCTGGTAATAACAAAATACATGGCGACGCGATTCGAGAGACCAGTATTGATATTTTCCGAAATCATCCAAAAGCCCGTATCATGCAAATTGACTACGCGGCATTGCGAGATCTTTTTGACCTCCCGGAGCCTGATATAGATGAAAGTGAAGCTGACCAGCTTCCGTCCAATATGCGCCTCCATCACAGGTTGCTTTCATATGACACGACCTTAAAGCTGGTTGTCACAGGAAAGCTGATCCTTGAGCCTACCGGTGATTACATGGGTGGTTGTGGTGCCCTGCATGATGCTTTGAATCAACTAACCCCAATCAATCCCAAATATCAGGTTGATCTAGGGGAAAATCAAGAATATCGTGGATTTTATGGCCCTAAGACTGCTGAGGCGATCAAGAACTTTCAGGCTGACCAGGGCCTAACTCCCTCTGGTGAAACTGATGCTGTTACCCTAGTAGCTTTAGACGGCGTACTTAGCAAGCTCTGTACAGGCAGTGAAGTCACACATGATGGCGCTGCAAAGCACACAAATAATCGATGGAGTTTAGCCCTGGCTGCAGCTAGCACAAAGGGAGCTTCTGCTAGAACCGCTCGTCAAGATAACCTACCCTCTGGAGTGGCGTCTTCTCATAAAATGGCACGAACAGACCTTGAAAGAGTGCTTGACCTTCGTGAGCTGTTTCGTACCTGTGGGGATAAGTTTGATGTTCCTCCGGCGCTACTGGCAGCTTTAGCCAGTCGCGAGTCCCGTGCAGGCAACGTCCTGGACAAAGATGGCACCGGTGATAAGGGACACGGGTGGGGTGTTATGCAGGTTGATAATCGACACCATAACCCGCGAGGAGGACCATATAGTATTGACCATATTGAGCAAGCCACAGAAATATTTGTTCGCTTCCGTCGTCAAGTTCAAGAAAAACGCCCGGAGTGGGAAGATAAAGATGTTCTGAAGGGAGCTGTCGTAGCTTATAATTCGGGCGTCAGTAATGTACAGACTATTAAACGTATGGATGTCGGTACGACCGGTAATGATTACGGAAATGATGTTATCGCACGTGCACAGTTTTATATGAAACATTTGGGTTGAGCGTCGTAAGCTAATAAAACTAGACTAATCTAGTTTTAAGCGGCCTTGTCGGACTCCTAATCGATTTTGGGGATCTCGATCGGGGTCCAGATTACCAGGCTGTGGATTGCCGTGTTCCTGATAGTCATTTGTGCTGTTTTTGGGATGCCAATGAATTAGCGGTGGTCCACAAACTCACCCGTCGGGATAGCTCAGAAGCCCTCTAGTGGTAGTTTGTCGAAACAGTTTTGATTGTGAGGTATCGAGAAGCCACACAAAGACCGTTTTATGGATCCTGGTAAAGTTGAATAAAATATAGGCTTATTCAGCCTCTATTATGAAACTGCCTGAGATGAGGCTCTAACCTCTGAGTCGTAAAGTCATACAATTCCCTATTAAATATCTAAGTATTCTAGTAGGACACAGATCTTTAAGGCTGATGAGACGTGTCTGCGTTGTAGGGCAGATAAAATTAATCGTACTAATTCTTCCCCGGTTAAGCTTGAGCGCCTTCTCCAGCATACTCTTTAGTTCCTAGAAAATTAATAGTTACGCTTCTGTTGACGTCGAAGTCCCTTCCTTCGGCGTGGGTAATGGCAGGTTCAAAACCCATCAATAGTTAATCTTTGCTGTAAGTGGCGTACACAGTAAGTCTTTTAAAATTTGATATTTCCAGCTTAGATAGACAGTTTGATTAACCCATCCTCCTATATTGAAGATAAGCAAAGTATAGAGCATTAGTGCCTCATATTATACAAGTAATACTTGGCTGTCGGTTGTATCAGCTTTAGTGTACGCTGTCATCTATATCGAGATAAAGTTATTCTGCAACTGCCATGAATAAGCGGAAGGTTAAATTGTGCGAACGGAAAAGCAGTTTGATAAAAGCAAGTTTGATGTATAAGGCGTTTTGACTGAATCAATTAATAATCAAGAGAGCCTCAAGGGAGTACAGGCAAGCTATTATATAAAGATCTATCTGATTCACCTTGACAAAGGAGCAGAGCATGTATGTTATCACCAATCGTGAAGTGCTTGCGAGAAAGAAGGGTTTAAACCAGTTTGGTAAAAGCGTCAATCAAAAAGGTCCTAATGAGTTGCGGATAGCGAAAATAACTAAAAAGAAAAGAGGTTGGAACGTAGAGTTTTTGGCAGATGATTTAACTCGGGATGAAGCAAAGCTACTCATCAATAAATATAAATTGCCCCTTGATGCAAAAGAAAATCACTATGTCAGTTTGAAAGTTGCTTGTGAAATTGCAGAAGAAGCACGTGAGAAAAAATCCCATATACTTTTTTTTGTGCATGGGTATAACAATGATATGGGCGATATTGTAGATCGAGCTAAAAAAATAGAAAAACAATACGGTGTGATTGTAATAGTATTTTCTTGGCCCGCAAATGGTGGAGGTATAATCGGAACTATAAGTTATAAATCAGATAAACGTGACGCAAAAGCATCAACTTGCGCACTGGAACGTACGCTGCATACATTTCATGAGTACTTGCGCCTCATTACAGAATCACGGAGAAGTGAGCTTTATAAAGCGGCTTCTGAAAAATATCCAGATAATCCTGAGAGAAAGGAAATGCTTTTCAGTAAGTTGCTGAAGAAGGAGTGCCCTTTTACTGTGAATGCTTTATTTCACAGTATGGGGAATTATCTTTATAAGCAAATGCTGAAGAGCACAATCACAGAGGGCGGTGGGTTGATATTTGACAATGTAATATTGGCAGCAGCTGATACTAATAATTTTGATCATAGTTTGTGGGTTGACCGTATTGCGTTTCGGAAACGTTGTTTTATCACTATTAACGAAAATGATCGTGCGCTCGGAGTGTCAAGAATTAAATCTGGCTATGAACAACTTGCACGACTTGGGCACTCTCTGAGGAATTTAAATTCTAGAAACGCTCACTATATCAACTTCACTAACGCACCTTGGGTTAAGGGCTCACATTCCTATTTTGCCAATTCGTCGGTGAAGAAAAATGCCAAGGTACACAAATTTTTTCAGAGGGCGTTCTCGGGTGAGTCTGCGGAAGATGAGCTGTATTTTCATGCGGAAGGAAATTGGTTCAGTTTTTGATGGGCTTGGTTATTGGCTGACAATTATTCAGCTTTTCGGCAACTTAATACTTGAATATATTTCAAGCAGCAAAGGAGGTAAGTAACCGAAGCAATACTTTTTCTTCGAAAAGTTGTTCAGTCGGAATGAGTTATGGCGGATATTATACACAAATGTAGGCTATCAAGCATCAGTAGTTGTTCCGCTGTACAGTCAGTGTGGCGGTGTCACAGGTATTAATCTCGACCTGAACTCACCCTGTGCAACTGAGGCTTAAAGTAAGTGGTTTCTGGAGAATGTTGGAGATACTGTTAAGAACAGTAGCACTCTGAAGAATATTTCACCGGTATATCTGGCACAAAACCTTCAAAGGCCTGTATTTATTATTCATGGTGAGAAGGATGAAACTGTTGATGGTGAACATATGTACCGCATGAATATGATGTTAAGTAAGTTTGATAAGGACTATGAGTGAAAACTATATCCAGATATGGCTCATGGTCCTACGGATAGTGAGCACCATAGAGCTATTTTTGGGTCGATCATCAGCTTCCTTAAAAAGAACATGTAGGTTTCTGGGATTATGGAGGCTCGGAGTAATTTCATAGCTGTATTTGCGGGATTACTTAGAGCCATCTATTACCCAATTAGAGAGCTAGCTGAGACTTTAATACTCTCCTTTAAGATGGATAGAAAACTGCGAGATACTGGGATAAGTGTATCTGTTCCGGAAAGCCGGACAAAATGACGTCGTGACTGTAACTTTAATTCAAGGATTCTATGGCTGTTAATGATGTAGCTTCGATGTAATCGGTAAAAAGTTTCCTTAGGTAGCTGCTCACTGAAACTGTCAAGTGTCATATCTGAAATAATGGTATTTGTATTGTGAGATTTAACTCCTGTCTCGGTAAGGTGGATGCGACGATAACGACCGATACTGTCGATATAGTTTATTTGGTCATATTCAAATATCTTCATTTGATTGTAATCACTCAAAACCAATCGGTTTCCGCTTGACGAAGACGTCTGTTGCCCTAAGGCATACATCTCTTGCCGTAATATCTTGCAAATGCTTTTCTTTATTAATTCTGGATGAGCAGGCTTTGTCAAATAGTCAATTGCATTTGTGTCGAACGCACGCAGGGCATAGTGCTGATAGGCTGTTAGGAAGACAAGTTGATAGTTTATATGTTGAGTTGCATTGGCCACATCAAAGCCATTCACCTCTGGCATTTCAATGTCAAGGAATACGATATCAGGGCTTTTGGTTATGATCTGCTTTATTGCTGACTTTCCATCAGTTACTTGCGCCACAACTTTCAATTCATCGAAAGTGTTGATTACTTCTATTAAATTGGATCTTGCTGCAGGTTCATCATCGACAATAATCACTTTTTTAGTATTCATTTTCGCCATTTCCAACCTGCGGGGTTATGGATGAATTTACTTGTGGGAAGCGAATTTTCAAAGTTGCTCCTTCACCGCTTGAATTTAACTTAAGGGCGTGGTTGTCACTGAAATTGACTCTTAATGTTTGAGTAAGAATACGTAATCCTTCACCATAAGTGATGTTCTTGTCATCAAAGCATGCTCCTGTATCCTGAACTTCCACTTCTATGTAGCTATTATTTAGTTCCACATTTACACTCACATGACCACTTTTAGCGTAGGGTGCAATACCGTACTTTATGGCATTTTCCACAGCTGGCATTAATAGTAATGAAGGTATATTCATTCCATTCAAATTTTGTGGGCAGTCAATATCAAAGGTAAATCGATCCTCAAAGCGCTTTTGCTGCAGCAAGAGGTATAACTCGATTAATCTTAGTTCTTCCTCAATAGTTATCCATTGGGTTTTGGTTAAGTTGATTGTGTCCCGCAATAAATCGGAAAGGCTGTAAATGAGCTCTTTAGCTTTTGATGGGTGCTGAATGACCTCTGATGCAATCAAATTTAGAGTGTTAAATAGAAAGTGAGGATTTGATTGCATTTTAAGTATTTGTAGCTCTGCCTGTTGTGCATGAAGCCGCGAGCGATAGAAGAAGCTTTGCTGTTGAAATATATATATGGCAAAAATATAAACTGTGGATTCAAGTAGCATTATCGCCAATGGTAATATTTTAATATCAGGTACTTTGAAAGTTAATGGGGGTTCTACGATCGGTGCAATGCTTATAAATAGAAAAATGATTACAAATGGTCTAAGTAAGTAGGTGTGTTTTTCTTTTAATAATCGTAGAGGGCTGTTGGGAAGATTTTCAATAAAAATGAAAAGAAGGTGACATAAAATGAATGTTCCCCATATTTTAGCTGTAGCCAACAGGAAGAGGTGGGGGGTTAGTGACTCAAGTGAATAAAGTGTAGCAGATACGATAAAGATATTCACCCATGGCCAAATTAGAAGAAATATCCATGCTTGGATCTTATTTATTTTGCGAAATTCAAACAAGGTTCCTTGCCTATATTGCATTCAATATCGATTTTATATATCAGAATATCAACAGTGAATGATATAGGTAATCTCATATGAAAGAAACTTGCCATTTGCTCCATTGAGCTTGAAATATGCACCGTTCATACAAAACATTCCCGATTGCAAGCAAATTTTTCAGTATCTAAGCATAAGTTTATGTATCTCCGGTTCTTAAATTGGCGGAAGTTAGTCATGTGCTTTTTTATAGAGTTTTCCCTGTTTAATTAATGATAAAACTTCCAACAGTTCTGGTCGTGCGGAGATTTTCACCATCCGCACAATTCTGTCATGGGTGGATGCTCTGATGGTGATATGAATATCCTCTCCAGTTAAAGGAATTTTTATTTAATGTAAAAGGAAGGTTTATATTATGAATTATTCTTTTGTCTCTATATCTATAACTCCCCAGTATATCTCTCTATTCCGGTGCCTGTTCGGTATCTGCTTTTTGGGTTCCCTATTGGTTGCTTGTGACTCGGATAACTCTGAAGATGTCTCAGGGACAGAGATTCCCTTAGTTACAGGCCCAAATAGCGATGCTTGTAAATTGTCTGAAAGTGAAATACATGCAACCGCTACGGGTTTGGAATACATTGTTACTCCCGATGCCTGTTTTGACTCCCTTTCCGGATATGAGTTTGAGCCAAGTTACGTAGAAATTGACGGCTTAAATATGCATTACGTGGATGTTGGGCCTGATAATGGTGAAGTTATACTGTTACTACATGGTCAACCCAGCTGGTCCTATTTATACCGAAAAATGATCCCTATCCTTGCTGATGCCGGTTACCGAGTGATTGCACCAGATCATATTGGAATGGGAAGGTCAGACAAGCCGATCGACGTCACAGTTCATCAATATGAACAACATGTTGCTTGGACTAAGGCGTTTATTGATAAGTTAAATTTAACTGATATTAATCTGTTTGTACAAGATTGGGGAAGTGTTATTGGTCTTCGTATTGCAGGTGATATGCCACAAGTTATCGGAAGGCTAGTTGTCGCGAATGGTGACCTTCCGGTGATTCCATTGGGGGGAAATCCTTATATATACCCGACTTTTGAGATTGATGAATCACTGGGTGATGCAGAAACATTCTTTACTTCAAAGTCGACTGACAGGGTGGAGGGATTCCAACAATGGATTAACTATGCTTCTAGTGTACCGGAATTAATTGCTGGAGATGTGGTACAAACATTGACTATTAACCTGCTAAGTGATGAGGAAGTACTTGCGTATAACGCCCCCTACCCAAATATTGAGTATAAAGCGGCAATACGAGCATTTCCTGCGATGATGGTAGGCATTGAAATGCAGAATTTTTCTGCCTGGAAAACACTTGGAGCTTTTCACAACCCATTTATGTTTAATGCCGGTGAGTATGATATCAACTTGGGGAGTATTGAAACGCAACAGAAGTGGGTGGAGCATGTACCAGGTTCGGATGATGGTGATCATAGGCGCTTTGCTGCAGGCCACTTTATTCAAGACGATGTAGGCGAGGAATTGGCCATACACTTTTTAGATTTCTTGCGAAATACTACGGTTGAGGAACCATTGCAAGTTGGCGGTCCACTCTTTAATTTTCGCTATTGTGAGATATTACTGTCTTATCTAGACGGAGCTGAGGAGTCAACAGAGATTTGGGGTACCCCGGGTGTTAATTTTTGTCCCCAAAATCAGTGGGATGCTATCAACTTCAGCGATATAGAAATTGAGTATGGTGCGCTTTTAGCAATCCCTAATGGGCCGCGTTTTTTTGTGGTGGATGAAATTTTAGGTGGCGATATTGTCTCACCTAGTCCGGATGATGAACATCGTTTTTTCGGTGACTTAGAAATGCGCTTATTGACCACCATGAATTATAGTTCTGATCTCGGAGAGAGTGTTTCCTATATTCCTGGACAAGTACTAAGGAATAATACTTGGTTGTTTTATGAAGGCCGCCGTGTTTATGAGCTAACTGATATCAATGGGCAGGTGTATATTATGCAATCATTTAGTCGTATTGAGGTCTCTGATTTTCAGTTTGACGATTTAAAAGACCTGGGAAGTCGCCTCAATCTGCCAGAAGGCTGGACATTTAGAAGTCGCATTCTAAGTGAGCCATTAGAAGTTTCCGCCATCGATGGTATTGCTGAGGTGGTACAAGACGACTTAGGTAATAGCTACCAGTTAGTGCCGTAATATAAATGAAGTAACATTCATCGGTGTTATAAGGAATTACTGTTCTTTAAGAAGCCCATTTTTATCAAAGTGGGCTTCTTATGCATCGCCATACCCTTCAAGTGCATAGGTTAAGGGAGGTTTAGGTGGTCTCTATGTCAAGTTGCTAGCGCTTGTTATTTATGACTCTGCCAATTAAACGAGTTCCGCGCTCTATCTCTGGGATTTATCTATAAATATCCTCGCTTCGCCGATATTCCGCATTTGAGGTGTTGAAACTCATTTTGTTACAGTGCCTACTATAAAACAGGAAGTTGAAGTTTTCTTTGTAGAAACCTTTTTAATGAGTTTTATGTTGCGGTCTTATAAGAATGATTAATGTAAAAAGAGCGGGTTTAGGTGTATTGGTAGTTTCATCGGTCCTAATGGGATGCTCAGTTATTGATAACCAAACTGATGTGGCCGGTAGGGAAGCTATTGACAACTCGGCGCTACTCCATGATCTAGCGGATCAATATGCCGAAGCTTATTTAGAAAACTTCCAGCCGTACGCTTACTTCTCAGATATGGAGCTGGATAGGCACAACCTTTTTTTAAGTAACTCCCCCAGTAACGCTGCCTCTCTAGCGGCATCTGAGGACAGAATACTCAATAAATTGGCAGAGATAGATCTTAATGGTCTAAAAAATGATCAGGAAAAGGTATTCTACTTCAAACTGAAAGAGCGATTAGAGTCCAATGTTGGCCTAAGGGTGTGTAAAACTGAACTCTGGTCTGTTGATCATATGTTTGGCCCTCATATCATTCTTGGCTTTTTGACCGAGGTACAGCCGGTTGAAACAGCCCAAGAAAAGGCAGATGCGATTGAACGTTGGCTTGACGCGGCTCGTTACTATGAGCAAGAAATAGCCAATCTCCGCCGGGGGTTAGAGCAAGGTTACTCCGCACCTCAGAGTGTGGTTAAGCGAGTCATTCAGCAAGTTGATGGGTTGACCCAAGTACCTATCGATGAGCACCCCTTCTTGTGGTTAGCGAAGAAAGCTGGGGACCCTGAGTTTGAAGCTGCATTTAAACAGGTGCTTTCAGATCACGTTATCCCCTCAATGGAGAATTACAAGAATTTTCTAGAGTCTGCCTATTTACCTGAAGCCAGAGCCGAGCTTGGTATCCATGCGATCCCTAATGGCCGTGAATGTTATATGGCTCAGTATCGTTCTTATACGACTTTGCAGAGAACACCAGAAGAAGTTTTTGAGTTGGGTTTAAGTGCTGTCAACTCAAACAAGAGCGAAGTGGTTCGCTTAGGCAAGGAGTTCTATCAAGTAGATTCCTATTCTGAGGCAGTGGCAAGGGCCAGTGAGGATAAAACTCAGAAATTTAATAGCGCTGATGAGATGCATCAGTTTTATGAGCGCCTGGTAGATAAGTCTAGAGATTTAACCGTTGACTTCTTCCATGAAATGCCTTTGATCGAAATGGAAGTAAAAGCTATCCCTGAGCATGAACAGGGCTCAGGTCGCAGCGCACACTATATTCCGGGCACCAAGGAGCGCAAGGCGAGATTTGGATATGATCCGACAACTTACAAGGATGAGTCTTACGCTTCTGCAGAGAAGGTTACTATCCACGAAGGGTACCCGGGCCATCATATGCAAATTGCTCTCGTACAAGAGCAAGAAAAGTTTCACAAAATAGAAGATGCTTTGTCTAACTCTGCTTTTGCTGAAGGTTGGGGTAGGTACTCTGAACATCTAGCGGAAGAAGCGGGAATGTATCAGTATGGGTCAACCAAGATCCTAAGGCGAGCATGGCCTGCGCGAGGTATGGTAGCGGATACCGCAATGCATGTACTCGGTTGGAGTGATGAAAAGGTTGCGGAGTTTTTGCAGGATTCTGGCGCTTCATTTGCTAAAGGCCCGAGGACTCTGATGGACCGAATGGCGGTTATGCCTGCGCAGCTTACCTCTTATGATTCTGGTGCCCTCGAGATTTTCGCCTTGCGAGAACTGATGCAAAATGAACTTGGTGAGGACTTCGATATTAAGGACTTCCATGAAATCATTCTGAGAAATGGCAATGTTCCTATGGCCGTACTAAGTGAGCAGGTAAGGGATTTCATTCAGGACAAGAAGTAAGGGTAGCTGCGTTTAAGTCTGATCTCGGGCTCGTGTTATTGCGAGCCTGAGCTACACAGTTGGGTGCCAATTAATTTTTGACTAAGTGTCAGCGCTATATAAGTTGGGTTCCCGAATTGGGCTATGTTTAATTTTTTTACTATAGTGTTTTTTTCCTTCTCAGTTACGATTTTAATCAGTCACCTTAAGTTATCTGATCTGATTAAGTACCAATTTGAGAGGCACCATGAGAAATGGCTTAGGGATGGAAGTCCGATGGCTTTGTTTTTCAAGCCGAGGGGCTCTTCCTTTTATGCCTTTCAGGCTGTATGTAACAAGTTGGCTCGAAGGGAGAGGCCGGATTGGATCTTTGGTGATCCTTATGCAGAATTACTATATGGAAAAATGAATTTTTGGGATGAATTTTCTAAATATCACATAATTCTCTTCGCTATCTCTATATTTTCATTCCTTTGGTAGTTATTGAGATGGTTATAAAGTGGGTAGTTAATCGTTCTCTTAAGAATTTGCTGTTGCCTGAGTCAAAGTAACTACCCCAAATAAAGCTTCGTAACTATTAATATGGTGTTTTCAGGGGGGCCTTACACTCACTAAATCCCCATTTGCCTGGACGCCAGATCCCGCATAATTTCTTCAGATCCGCCACCAATCGCATTCACCCGCACTTCACGATATATACGCTCAACACGGCTGCCACGCATATAGCCTGCGCCACCCAACACCTGCATAGCCTCCCGAGCGCAGAACTCAAGGGTTTCTGTGGCTTGGACTTTGAGTAGTGCGATATCCGCTACTTTGAGCTGATGTTGTTGCTCTGCCCAGGCACAGAGGTCCAGATAGGCTTGGGTGGCATTGATACGTTGAAGCATCTGGGCAAATTTGTGTCGAATCACTTGGTGATTGGCGAGACGCTTTCCGAAAGTCTGGCGCTCCTGGGCCCACTCAATGGCGTCCTGCAAACAGACCCGGCTGAACTCTACACAAGAGGCGGCAATGCCCAGGCGCTCGCGATTGAAGTTGTGCACTATGGGTAAGAAACCTTGGTTCTCACCGCCAATTAGATTACTCGCGGGGATGCGTACCTGATCAAAAAAGATACTGGCCGTATCAGAACACCACCAGCCCTGCTTTTTATCGAGCAGCTGCCGGCTAACGCCTTCGGCATCCGCAGGGATTAAGAGCAGGGAGATACCGCCGAAGCCTTCCTCGCCAGTGCGCACGGCAGTAGTAAACCAGTTAGCGCGCATACCGCCGGTGATATAGGTCTTTTCGCCGGTAACGATATAGTCATCCCCATCACGCACTGCGCGGCACTGGAGATTGGCTACATCGGAGCCTGCGCCTGGCTCGGTAACAGCCAGGGAAATATGCTTTTCGCCACGTAATACCGAGGGAATAACCTGATCTTTTAGGGCCTCACTGCCATAGTGCAGTAATGGGGGCAGGGCAATGCCGTGGACCATCAGGCTGGCGTAGAGGCCACCAGCGCCGGGGCGGGCTAACTCCTCTGCGGCAACAATCATATGGAAGACATCGGTTTCGATGCCGCCGTAGTTTTCCGGATAACTCATCTGCAGAAGGCCAACTTCTGCGGCTTTTTTCCAAAGCTCGGCGGGTAGCTCGCCGTCTTCGTCCCATTGAGTGATGTAGGGAGTAATCTCACGGTCGACAAAGCGGCGCAACTGGGTGCGCCATTCCTGATGGCCTTCGTCATAGAAGGGGCTTGCCATGCGGGAGGCATCAATATCGTACATGCTGATCTCCTTTAGGAAGTAGCGTCGCTGGGGATTTTGGCGGTTTCCGTGGGAGTGGCTTCGATCTGAACTAACAGCTGGCCACCGCGTACCTGGTCTCCTTCACAGGCGCCCAGTTTAATTACGGTACCGTCGCGGTCTGCGCGCAGGGCGTGCTCCATTTTCATGGCTTCCATTAAGGCGATAGTGTCTCCCCGCTGAACGCTTTGATTGGGCTCAACCAATACCTGCACCAGGCAACCGTCCATAGGAGCCGTGATGCGACCACTTCCTTCGTTAAGGCTCGATTTGGCGGGGGCGTGGGTGATATCGACAAAATGAAATTGCCTGCCGTCTAACAGGAGATGCAGATTGCTTTGGTTGGCTAGGAACAGTCTCTTTTGGCTAACGCCATCCAGCAGGAGTTCAGCGCTATAAACTCCACTTTCTTTTTGTGATTTCTCAAAATGGACCCACTGAATCAGGAACTGCTGGTCGCCTACTGAGATTTGATAAGAATTATCTACTAACGCCAGCAGCTCACAGTTTAGAGTTTGTCCTGAAATTTCCAGTCGGTAGTTGGTCGGCACGCTGTTGTCGCCACTGCGCCAGTCACTGCGGCCGCTGCGCCGATCCTGAGGGTTGGCTTGGTGCAAGTGATTCAGTAATGCGGCTTGGGCTGAAACTACTGCTGGAACCGATTCTGCGGATGTCAGCGTGCTGTTTTGGTCGAGAAAACTGGTATCGGCATCGCCAGCGATAAACTGTGATTCGGCCAGGATCTTCTGCAGGAAATGGATATTGTTTTTAGGACCGATAAATTCCAGCTGGCTTAGGGCTTGGGTTAGCTTGCGCCGAGCTTCTTCTCGATCCTGCCCCCAGGCAATTAATTTGCCGAGCATGGGGTCGTAAAATGGCGTAATTTCACAACCATTTTTCAAAGCGTGGTCGATACGGATTCCTTCTCCCTTTGGCGCTACCCAGTGGAGTACTTTTCCGGCCTGGGGCAGGAATTGTTGTTCCGGGTCTTCGGCATACAGGCGGACTTCAATAGCGTGCCCCTGCTGGGTGACTCTCTGCTGGGAAACGCATAGGGCTTCGCCGCGTGCTACTGCCAGTTGCCAAGCTACCAGGTCAAAACCGGTTACCATTTCTGTTACCGGGTGCTCTACTTGCAACCGGGTGTTCATTTCCAGGAAATAGAATTCGCCATTGGGGCAGAGTAGAAACTCTACGGTGCCCGCGCCTAGATAACCGCAGGCTCGCGCGGCATCGACTGCGGCTTGCCCCATTCTTTCCCGCAGCTGGGTGTCGACCGCTGGGGAAGGGCACTCTTCGACCACTTTTTGATGGCGTCGTTGTACGGAGCAATCTCGCTCCCCCAGGTGAATACAGTTGCCATGACGATCCGCAAATACCTGGATTTCGATATGGCGAGCGTTGACCAGTGCCTTTTCCAGAATCAACTCGTCGCTGCCGAATGCACTCATGGATTCACTGCGGGCAGCACGCAACTGGGAGGCCAGCTCGTTGTCTCCGTGAGCCAGGCGCATGCCGCGCCCACCACCGCCTGCGGCAGCTTTGATCATTAACGGGAAGCCAATGCGTCGCGCCTCGGCGACCAGGGTGTCGTCGTCCTGGGCACCCTGGAAGCCGGGAATACAGGGTACGCCGGCAGCGGCAGTAAACTCCTTGGCTTTGCGTTTGTTGCCCATCAATTCTATGACTTCAGCACTCGGGCCAACAAAACTCAGTCCATTCTCTTCGCAAGCGCTGGCAAATTCCGCATTCTCAGCGAGAAAGCCGTAGCCAGGGTGGACGGCAGTGGCTCCGGATTTTTTAGCTGCGGCGAGAATTTTTTGGATATCCAGATAGGACTCCGCCGAAGTCTGCCCGCCAATGGCTACGGCGATATCGGCAGTCTGTGCGTGAAGTGCATCGCAGTCCGCATCGCTGTAGACGGCGACTGTGCGATAGCCTTCCGCCCGAGCAGTTCGCATAATTCGCAGTGCGATCTCGCCTCGATTGGCGATTAACAGGGTCTCTGTTGTCGACATCAGTGCTGCCACTCCGGTGATCGTTTTTCCAGAAATGCACGGGCGCCTTCCCGCCCTTCATGGCCTTGAATTGCACGGGAAAACTGCTGCGCAGCGCCGTCGAGCAGTTGGCCGAGGGCAGTCTCATCGCTCACCCGTGCAGCATCCAGCAAGATCTGCTTGGTCGTTGCCAGGGCGCCGGGAGCGCAGGCATTGATCGCACCCAAGTGTTCCTGCAGCGCGCCTTCGAGGGCTTCGGAATTATCGAGCAATTGGTGGATTAACCCAATTTCCAAGGCCTGCTGTGCGTTGACTTTTGCTCCGCTCAGGGCCAGGCGCCGGGCCTGGGAGAGGCCGACCCGTGCCACGACAAAGGGAGCAATTTGTGCAGGCGGTAAACCCAGGCGGGTTTCCGGAAGGGCGAAGCGGCAACTGCGATCGGCAATGGCAATATCGGCACTGCAAGCGAGCCCGAAACCACCGCCCATTACGGCACCTTCCAATACGGCAATGACTATTAAAGGGGTGCGATTAAATCGCTCCATCAATTCACCGAAACGACGGTTTAGGTGAAAAAACACATCACTATTTCCATCGCTCGCGCCCTGCTGAGCATTGAGCATATCGGCAATATCGCCACCGGCGCAGAAGTTGTGTTCTGCACCCCGCAGTACCAACGCTCGCACCTGAGGATCTTCTTCCGCTTCTACGAGTTTTTGCAGAAGCTCATCTACCATTTGCAAGCTGATGGCGTTGCGCTGTTGCGGGCGATTTAGCGTGAGATGGCGGGCGATGCCGATGGTTTCATCAATAATTGTCTCCATGGCCTGACCTCACGCGGTGGGTTTGCGTTTGCTGGGCAGTATGCCCATCAGCTTACAGATAATGCCGAGCATTACTTCATCTGCACCGCCGCCGATAGCGGTTAGACGGCTATCCCGGTAAGCGCGGTTGATTACAGTCTCCTCGATATAGCCCATGCCACCCCAGAACTGCAGGCACTGATCGGGAATAGAGCGGGACAGGCGACCAGCCTTGAGCTTGGCCATTGAAGCAAGGGTAGTGACATCTTCACCTGCCACATAAGCTTCCACCGCGCGCCAGGTTAGAGAGCGCAGGCATTCCACTTCGGTCTGCATTTCTGCGAGGGCAAAGTGGATAGTTTGATTGTCGATCAATGGCGCTTTAAAGGCATGGCGTTCGCGCACATAGTCGATGGTGCTGGTTACACAGTGCTCCAGGCCTTTTAAGTTCAGCGCGGCGCCGGCGAGGCGTTCTTCCTGGAACTGAAGCATCTGCAATAGGAATCCGGCACCTTCATCGCCGATACGGAAATGTTTGGGCACCCGTACATTGTCAAAAAAGATGGGAGCGGTTTCCGATGAGCGCATGCCTAATTTGTCGAGTTTTTCGCCGATGCGTACACCAGGCGTTTTCGCCGGAATAATGACCAGGGACTTGTTGCTATGGGCTTTGCCCTCACTGGTATTGACCAGGGTGCAGAAAAAATCGGCGCAGGGGGCGTTGGTGATCCACATCTTGCTGCCGTTAATCACATAGTCGTCGCCATCGCTCTTGGCGGTGGTCTTAATCGAAGCAACATCGGAACCGGCGCCGGGTTCGGAAACGGCAATTGCACCGATCATCTCGCCACTCACAGCGGGAATCAGGAACTGCTCTTTCAAATCCTGGCTGCCAAAATTAGCCAGAGCCGGGGTGCACATGGAGGTTTGCACTGAAATTGACAGAGGTACGCCGCCACAGTGAGCGCTGCCCAGCTCTTCCAGGAAAACGGTTTCGTAACTGAAGTCGAGGCCCAGACCACCGAAGTCCGTGGACTTGCTGATGCCCAGCAGGCCCAGGTTGGCCAGTTGTTGGAAAATTTCGTGGATAGGAAAGCGGCCGGCCTTTTCCCATTCCGCCACATTGGGATTGATTTCCTGCTGTACAAAGTTTTGTACGGTGCGCTGCAGTTCCCGGTGTTGATCGCTAAATATCATTATTGTTTTCCCTGCCTTGAAGTGTGAACCCGGTGATTGTGTTAATGGGCAACCGCACTTCCTTGTTGCCCCGGTTTTTCATTAGAACCTAGCTACGCCAAAGGTATTTTTATTGAGTTTTCTCTGCTCGGCCTCATTGCAAATTTCTAGCAACATGCCTAAAAGTTTGCGTGTATCGCGGGGATCGATAATGCCGTCATCCCAGAGGCGTGCACTGCAGGCGAGAGCATCGGAATTGCCATGCATAAATGCGCTGGTGTCATTTTCCAATTTGTCCAATACCGTCTCATCCACATTGCCACTGCGTTGCATTTTTTGCTCGGTGACGATGCGCATTACCTTGCCGGCCTGGGCTGCACCCATAACTGCGGTGCGGGAATTGGGCCAGGCAAAAATAAAGCGGGGATCGAATCCGCGACCGCACATGGCGTAGTTGCCGGCCCCGTAGGAACCGCCCACGACAATACTGAGTTTTGGTACGCTGGCATTGGCCACGGCCTGAATCATTTTGGCCCCGTGCTTGATGATGCCGTTGCGCTCCACCTCGGTACCCACCATAAAGCCGGTGGTGTTATGTAAAAACAGCAGTGGCGTGCCACTCTGTTCGCACAACTGAATAAATTGCGCGGCCTTGTTAGCCCCCTTGGGGGTGATCGGGCCGTTATTCCCAATAATTCCTACAGGAAAGCCTTCAATACGAATATGGCCACATACGGTTTGTCGATCAAATTCCGGCTTGAAATCCAGCATGGCAGAGCCGTCGGCGACACGAGCGAGAATTTCGCGCACGTCGTAGGGCTTTTTGCTGTCTGCTGGAATCAGGCCGAGCAGGTCGTCGATAGGATGCAATGGGTCTCGGTAGTCTTTTTGTACTGAGCTTTTAATGGGTGAGGGGAGGGCGGCAATAATTTCCCTCGCTATGCGGATACCATCGGCGTCGTTCTCAGCTAAGTAATCGCCACTGCCGGATTCGGTACAGTGCATTTCCGCTCCGCCGAGGCTTTCCGCATCGGCAATTTCACCGGTGGCTGCTTTCAGTAGCGGCGGCCCAGCAAGATACATACCGGTTTGCCCGCGTACCATGACCACATAATCTGATAGGCCTGGCTGGTAAGCACCGCCGGCAGTAGCGCCGCCATGTACCACGGTTACTTGCGGAATACCGGCAGCGGACATTCGAGCCTGGTTAGCAAACCCCCGCCCGCCGGGAGCGAAAGTGTCGCTGGCATACATCAGGTTGGCACCACCACTTTGTGCCAGGGCGACAATCGGCAAATGATTCTCCAGAGCGATCCTCTGCATTCGCAGGGCTTTATCCATCCCGGCTGGTGAGATGGTGCCACCTTTTACGGCATAGTTATCCACCCGAACCATGCAACGTTGTCCGCTGACCTGGCCAATGCCACAAATGGCTCCGCCACCCGCACCGGTACCATCCTGGTCGTCAAAAAGTTTATAGCCAGCAAGGGAGCACAACTCTACAAAAGGCGCGCCGGGGTCGAGCAATAAATTAAGGCGCTCCCTTGGCAGCAGCCAGCCCCTGTCACGATAGCGCGCAGCCTTACTTTTCTCTGCCTGTACCGGACGTTGCTCAGCTTCACGAAAATGGTTGATCTGTTCCAGCATGGCAGCTTGGTTGTCATTGAACTCTGCCGAGCGGTTGTCGAGCTGGGAATCAATCGGCTGCATTAGAGCTTGCCCTCCGCTTCCAATTCTTCCACTACCTGCGGCCGGCGTTTGCGATGGAATCCGTTGAAGCGTTTAGAGTTACGAGCCGCCTGTGGCTGCCAAAGGGGAGAGTGATGTTTGAGACTCGAGCCACCATCGATACGCAGCGTTTGTCCGGTGATATAGCTGGCGGCATCGGAAAGCAGGAAGCACACGGCCCCACTAATTTCCGCTTCCTCTCCCAATCGATAGAGGGGAATACTGTCTCGGAAGCCCGGTAATAGCTCGCGCAGGAATTTGGGGTCGTAAGTATCAAAGCCGCTGGAGAGAATATAGCCTGGCGCCACGGCGTTGACTCGAACCCCAAAAGGCGCCCACTCTAATGCGGAGGTTTCGGTAATATTTTCCATGCCTGCTCGAGCGGCACCGGAATGCCCCATCATTGGCATACCGCCGGCGTTATCTGCGGTGATATTTACGATACTGCCGCCGTGTTGTTTCATAGATTGAACAAAAACTTCTCGGGACATTAAAAAGCCACCGAGCAGGTTGCTGCGTACAACAGCATCGAACCCTTTTGTGTTGATCTGCTCAAGGGGTGAGGGGAACTGGCCACCGGCATTGTTCACTAATCCGTGAATTTGGCCCCGGGCCTGGACTATTTGCCCCACTGTCTCCTGCACCCCTTCTTCATCGCGGATGTCCAGGCTGAATAAGCTGCACTCGCCAGCATCGTTGTTGATCTCGCCGGCAACCCTTTCCAGCTTGTCCAGTTTGCGCCCGATCAATACTACATGGGCGCCGAGGCTGGCCAGTTCGTGGGCGATGCAGCGTCCAATACCGCTGCCGCCGCCGGTGACGATATAGGTTTGCTCGCTAAAGCTGCCGGAGCGCAGCTGGCTTTGATAGCGCATGAAAGTTTCCTTTTTTACGGCCTTACGGCTTATTCAGTTTTTTTTGTTCTTGTCGGCGCTTGCGCCTGCGTGTGGGAAAACGCAGAATAGCTTAACGCTACCAAGCAAGCGCTTGGTATTCAACACTTGGCGCCTATTTGATTAAAAATTCTCAGGGCCGTTAAGATGCTTGACTCAAATTGATCAATACGGGGAGTGGTTCGTGATTGAAAGTGGGCAGGGTTTCGTGGAAGTTCCCGAAGAGTTATCGCCTCAGCAGCTGGTAGGTGCTTTGGTGGCAGAGGGAGTGCTAACAGATCCTGAATCTGCCCGTGGACGTTTGCTGAATGCTGCAGCGCGGTTGTTTGAGCAAAAAGGGTTCGCCCGGACAACAGTGCGGGATCTCGCTGCGGAAGTGGGTATTTTGTCTGGCAGTATTTTTCATCATTTTTCCAGTAAGGAGCAGATTCTCTGTGAAGTAATGCGGGAGGTGACGATATTTGCCGGTGCGCGAATGCGAACCGCAGCGGAACAGAGTCGAACACCGCAAGAGAGGCTTCAGGCCTGTATTCAGTGTGAATTAGAGGCTATTCATGGGTTGGCAGTACCGGGTTTTTCTATCCTGGTGGTGGAATGGAGAAGCCTATCCGAAGAGAGTCAGCAGGAGGTTTTGCGCCTAAGGGAGGAATATGAGCAGATATGGCTGGACGCTATTGAGGCCGCCGAGTGTCCCGGTGGTGATCCCGCTCTGGTAAGGCGTTTGCTGGTTGGTGCCTTGAGTCACACATACAGTTGGTATAAGCCGAGAGATAAGGGGTTGTCTATTCCAGATCTGGCGGCGCGTGTTCTAGCGATATTCACTCCCTGATTTCTTCCTAAATTGGCAAAGCGTGCCAGAAAAACTGTGAACTTTGCCTTCTTTCCTGCCATTTTTGTTTTTGAACTGGCTTGGTGAGAACTGGTGCGCAACTGATTTTCTCTGAATCTTTTACTCTCCGCGCAAGATGTAATAAATGTGACAATTTGCGTCACTTGGTGACAGGAGAGGGAGATGGCGGGCCAGGATTTGTACCAGGTGGTTTCCACGGGAAGGACACTTCACGCCAAAGAACCGGGTCCGGTTATCCGGGATGTGGCGAAGTTGTTCTCCATCCCGGAGCCCCAGGCACGCAGGCTGCTACTAAAAGGCTGGGTAATTAAAGATCGGTTGGTTTCTGACCAGGCGCTGGAGTTTCGCACCAGTCTGCAGAAAATTGGCCTGCGAGTGGAGGTTTGTCCGGCGGGACGGTTTGATAACCGCGAGCTGATTGCAAAGATAAAAGTCGCCCAGCGGCGCAAGGCCCAGGTCAATGCTGCATCGGTGGATGCGCCGGATAAGCCGCGCGCTGGTACTGACCCTTTTGTTCCTATTTGCCAGAAAACTCTCGAAGCAGACAAGCCCCAGAAAGTCGCTTCATGCACTCCTGCCGCAGGCAATCCAGCAATAAAGCCGGAAGGCTCCCAGGGTTCGGTTGAGTGGTATTTATCTGATACTAGTCGATTACAGGCTGACAGTGTCACCAGTCAGGGAAAGGCAGTTTGGGGGTTGGTCAAAGCAGTAATCGTGCCTTCAATATTCTGGTTGGTACTGTTCGCTTGTGTTGTCTCCAGTGGATATGTCCTATGGCAAATCCCTATGGCTGTTTGGCAGGGAGAACTTACTTGGGTGGGGGTGTCGCTGAGTATTTTAACCGTACTTCTCGCCCTGCTTGTTGGTCTGCTGTTTGTCTGGCCATTTTTCTGCTTATCCTCCCGTTTGCGAGAATCATCGGAGCCCCGTCAGCTGTTGCCCTCTGAAGGTAAGGAGGCCTTGAAGTTAATTAATTTGTTGGTCGATAAGTTAGGGCTGCCAAAGATCAGCCAGGTCTTTGTAAGTGCAGACTCCCATATTCTGTCCCAGCCGGGATTTCTCCAGGTTTTTAGGCAGAATTTACCACTTACGGTAGGGCTTGCCAGCGTCGCCTCATTGGACGGAAAGGAGGTCCTGGCACTCGTGGGCCGGGGGCTCGCCTTTTATCGCGGCCGTTTGCTCGGCGCACTTGGTTGGTTGACTTACGGCACCGTGCAGCGATTGGAACTGATGCAGTGGGCTTTTGAAAATGAGCGCAGTGTTGTTAGCCCGGATAATGCTCCGGGAGCATTGGCTGCGCCATTTCACCGTATGCTAGTGACAGGTGGATATATTTTGCTCCCTATTTTGCAGCGCCTGGAGGCACTGCATTGCCGCTTAACCGCAGGCAGTGCCGTAATGCTACAGGAGAGGGCTGACGGTGTTGCGGCGCAGATAATAGGTAGTGATGCGTTGGCAGACTTCGCCTGGAAGTGGCACCGGTTAGTGCACGCAGATCTCTTAGTGACAGAAATTAATCGCGAAGCTCAGGCGCTGGGACGCAGTTGTGCAAATATTCCCGATGCCGTCCGTTGGATGCAGGAGAACCTGGATGTTGATACCTGCGATGTGGTTGAGGCTGCTATGACGCAGGCCAGGGACCCCTGGGATATTCAGCAGGCGATCGACAGTGAATGTGTAACGGTATTGATTGAGCGGGAATTTGTGGGGCAGGTTAGATCTGCGATACCCCTGCAATCCATGTTTGTGGACTTTGCCGGGCTGGCAACCGCTGTGACATCTGAAGTTGCAGGCAAAGACTGTGAGATGGTCGAAAACCGACTTTTACTGAGTTCAAGTAAGGAGTCAGAGGAGTCTGCTGAGGTACTGGACGAGTATTTCAATCGCCTGGCGCCCTTGACCCTGATGCCTCTGCGCAGGCCATCCTCTGCGGAAATGCAGGCGCTGGATCTGCAGGGCACTATCGATTGGCTGCGCAGTAAACTGGTGGAGTTGCGTGATTTGCGTGGACGCCGGGAGGACTTGCAGATCAGGGTTTTTACAATGCAGCTGGGAGCGGCGCTGATACGCGGCAAAATCCCTTTTACCGCTGAAGACTTTTGCTTGAAGGGGGCCAGCCTTGCAGGAGCTCAAGAGCAGATCGCTGTTAAGCGCGCTGAACTGGAGGAGTCACACAAGCAATTACAGCAGATTTATGGTGTTTTCTATCAGCGCCTGTGTCTATCCCTGGTAACTATGCCTACGGATCAGCGCCAGACAGCCAGGAACCAGCTGCGCCATTTGGCCGCCTACGATAGCTTGGCACCACATCTGGATCGGCTCGCTGGTTATAGCCACTCGCTGGCAATATTTGCCCAGCACCTATCACCAGAGTTGAATGAAAGGGAACTGCTGCAAAAATATACGGCGCTGTCTTTGCGAGAGATGGATGCCATAGTAGCGGCAGTGGAGAGTTCGGCTCTATTAAAAGAGCAAGGCGTGGCGGCGGCAATAAATTTGAAAGCTCAGGGGGAGCCTTTCAGGCAGCTGCCACAAGGGCGACAGGAAGTGCTGGATTCTCTGCAGGTTATGGAATCGCGTTGCAAACACATTCGCGCTGCGATTCTGGAGCACTATCATATCCAGCTAGCCGCCTTGCTGAGTCAGTGTTTGGAGCGGGAAAAGCAGTTGCAGTTAAAGCCACTGCGACTGCTTAAGGCCGGCTAACCGCCGGCCAGTTTTACCGTGTGGTTGCGAGATTCCAGGAATGTTTTGATCTCAGTACGCTTGTCACCCTGAATCTCAATCACCCCATCTTTGAGAGCGCCACCGCAGCCACAGCGCTTCTTGAGCTCTGCCAGGAGCAGCTTGAGTTCGCTGTCAGTGCCTGGCAGCCCGCGCACGCAAGTCACCCCTTTTCCTTTGCGGCCCTTGGTTTCCCTTTGGATTCGAACTATGCCATCTCCATCACGGCGCTTCTCTGTCTTGGATTCCTCTTTAATTCGACCGAGGTCAGTTGAATAGACGAGACGATTCTCCTTAGCCATGGCTGGGAATACTCCGTTGGTATTTGCTGAAAATGCCGGGAATTGTGCCCGAGGTGCGCAGGATGTTAAAGCCGCTGTAACCGATGTTGAAAATGGGGCGACCCCTGGGGCTTGAGAGGTTAGAATTTTGCCGCAATATGAAACAGCAGCGTAGTTGAGGTGATAGATGGCGTTGACGGGACGTCGCAAACTGCTCAATGAGGTAATTTTCGGAACCGAGACCCGGGCAGGGCGGAATTTTGATGTTTTTTTGATCTGGGCGATCCTGATCAGCGTGGGTTTGGTGCTCCTGACCTCCATAGGTACGGTGCGCGACCGCTATGAGCACTTACTCATCGGCCTGGAATGGGTATTTACTGGCCTCTTCACCATTGAATATATCGCCCGGATATATTGCACGGTGAATCGCCGCAAATATATTTTCAGTTTCTATGGGATTGTGGACCTGCTCGCAATTCTCCCCAGTTACTTGGCGCTTCTCTATACTGGCGCCACCTATCTTTTGGTGATTCGCCTGTTGCGGGTGCTGCGGATCTTCCGAATCCTGAAGCTGGTTCGCTACTTACGTGATGCCAACGTCTTGTTGCGAGCCCTCGGGCTGGCCCGGCGCAAAATCCTGGTCTTTTACTCCAGTGTTTTGGTTATGTGCATTATTTTTGGTTCCCTGATGTTTGTGGTGGAGGGGCCAGGCCACGGATTTACCAGTATTCCCACGAGTGTTTATTGGGCCATTGTGACCATCACAACCGTTGGTTATGGCGATATCTCTCCGCAAACGCCTTTGGGGCAGGGCATTGCTGCAATGACCATGCTGATTGGTTACTCAATTATTGCAGTGCCTACCGGCATTCTAACGGCGGAATTGGCTGGAGAAATGCATCGGGAGCGAGTGCAACAGCGCTGTGATAACTGCAGCCGTAGTGCCCATGACCCAGATGCGGAATACTGCAAATTCTGTGGCCATCGCCTGGAGGATATGGAAGAGAGCGAAGCGCTGTAAGTTATTCGCACTTTGTCACTGCCGGCCAAAACAGGGCCGGCAGCCATTTATCAGCTTATGGTTTTACCATTCATCAGGGACGCGAACTGCTATGACTTCTGCCTTGGCGCAGAGGCGTCCATTACTGGTGAGATTGCAGTGCAGAACAGTTTTCTTGGAGGAGCGCTGAACAATAGTGGCTTCGAGAATGACCGGTTTATCGATGGCAGCCGGTGCCAGATAGCTAATATCCAGTTTGCCGGTGGCATACCAGATCTTGTCACCAGTGCCGACAGCTCGTCCGGCTTGCAGGTAACCATCGGCGATGGCTGTGCATACGGTATGGCAGTCGATAACCGTAGCGATAATTCCACCGTTTAAATATTGTGCAGGCCCAGCGTTGTGATGGGAGCTGGGAAGGAACTCGCAGCGGGTTTGATCCTTCTCGGTCCAGTAGCTTTTAATACGCAGGCCCTGGTCATTGTCTGGGCCACAACCGAAGCAGTGGTTGCCCTGGATCTGATCTTGAATGGCGCTTTCCTGATTCATATTTATCCCTCACTATAAGCGCGCCATACTACCGATTTGCGCCGCAGAGTGGAAGAAACTACCCTTGCGGGCTTGCAATAGAGTTACCCGAATTATCTGGACGTAAATACATGGAAATATACGGCTTTTGTGCCCCTGGTTTAGAGGCTCTTTACGATGCTTTTGCCAGAAATTTTCGCGAGTGCGGCGATACAGGAGCGGCCTTTGCCGTGCGCCAGCATGGAGAATTAATCTGTTCCTTATGGGCGGGAAGTGCGGATCGGGGTGCAGAGAGGCCATTTACTGAAGACACATTGGCCAATGTCTTCTCATCTTCCAAAGGCGTTCTTGCAGTTTTGGCGATGCAGCAAGTTGCCGCAGGCAAACTGGATTTGGATCGCCCGGTAGCGGATTACTGGCCTGAATTTGCCCCAGGCAAAGAAGCTGTCACCGCACGCCAATTGCTGTGCCACCGCAGCGGACTTGTCGCTTTCCGTGAGCGGGTAAAAGACAGTTTGATTTACGATTGGCAGGCCGCTTGCGACCAGGTGGCTGGGAGCGAGCCTTGGTGGAAGCCCGGAAGTGCACAGGGTTACGCCCCATTTTTATACGGCTGGAGCGTGGGTGGATTAATTGAAAGGGTTGCCGAAAAACCCTTGTTGGAACTTTATCGGGAATTTCTAGCCAAACCCCTCAATCTTGATGGGGGCTTTGGGGCAAACGGACACCTCTCGCAGAGAATTGCCGATGTCAGCCCGCTGAAACAACCCTTACCAGAGCTTCGGGAAAATGCCATTGGCCGCGCCATAAAAGAAGACCGCAAAGGGCCTGTTGCGATGGCATTTAGCAACCCGGTGAGCTTGATGATGGGTACCAATAGCTCCGAGTGGCGCGGTGCTTTAATTCCTGCAGCCAATGGCCACTTCAGTGCGAGAGACCTGGCAGCGGTTTACGGTGAACTCACCTGTGACGAGCCGACTATTTTGCCCAAGCGGTTGATAGATGAAGCGGCAAAGGAGCAGAGTCATGGCCGCGATAAAGTATTGCAGGCTGAGGTGAGTTTTGGTTGTGGTTTTATTCGCAGCAGTTCCGCTGCGGACTTGCGCTTTGGGGGTAGCCAGGGCTTTGGACATCCGGGAGCGGGTGGTAGTGTCGGCTTTGCTGATCCGGAAAGAGGGCTGGGCTTCGGATACGTGACAACTCGTTTGGGGCAGAGCTTATTTATGGATCGTCGAGCGGTCGGTCTGGTAGATGTTCTTTACGGGTTGTTGTGATGACTGAAGAAATAAAGGCTCTGGTAGAGCGGGTCGATGAACTGGAGAGCCGTTTGGCTTTCCAGGAAGACACTATAAGCCAATTAAATGATGTGATTGCTCGTCAGGATACGGATATTCGCACTCTACTCGCACATATGCGCGAGTTGGGCGAAAAGTATCGGACGATTGCTTTTGAGATGCAGGGGGCCGGCAAGCCGCTGGATGAAAAACCTCCGCATTACTAATTCAGTGGTTACAAAAGGTTTTTATAGAAGTCCACAGGGGCTGGCATGAAAATCTTTTTTGTTACTAAGTGACAGACATAGAGGTATTCGCTGCCTCTTGGTGGCGACTTTAAAAACAAAAGCGTCTAAAAAAATTGCCTCAGTGGAGCGTGAGGCTATTGACAAACTTTTCCACATACGCTGTTGGTAAAATTTGCTCTCAAATAAGAAGATATCCACCGCTATTTGACGTCAAAGCAGATTTCTAACTTGTTGTTTTTAAAAGGAAAATTGAAGAGTTTAAAAAATGTGCAAAACGCTGTAGGCGAGAGTTTACGCCGGCTGGCGCCATGGATAGCTTATTAGTGCACAGTTTTATCCACAGATTTTGTGGAAGACCGGGAAGCTGATCACTTCTTGCTCGCTACTTTGTCCGTCATTGGTACGTAGTTATGAATAGTTAGTACGTAATGGGGACTAGTCAGTAGAACTGACAATAAATTCGCTTTAGTCTATGGAAAATTTCATTGGGTTGGTTCAGCCGCCAGTCAGATAGTGTGTTGAACAATACAGAGATTGCACAAGACATGTGTAGCTCAATACCCGTTACTTAAAAATGCGTTAGGAGAGCCAATAATGAAATATTGGGTAGCAGCCCTGGCACTGGGTTCGATGGTTGGTTGTTCCACATTGGACCCTTACACAGGTGAAAGTAAGACCAGTAATGCCGCCAAGGGGGCTGGAATTGGAGCTGTAACTGGAGCGATCGTTGGTGTCGCTACTGCCAGTAAGAAAGACCGTGGTAAGGGAGCCTTGACAGGTGCCCTGGGTGGCGCGGCGATCGGTGGTGGCATTGGTTACTATATGGATCGTCAGGAAATGTTGCTGCGTCAGCGCCTGGAAGGTACCGGCGTACGCGTTGAGCGTGAAGGTGATAATATTCGCCTGATCATGCCGGGTAACATTACCTTCGGTACTAACCGCGCGGATATTCGTACAGACTTCTATGACACCTTGGAATCGGTCACTGTTGTATTGCAGGAGTTCGATAAAACTGCAATTCGAGTCAGCGGCCATACCGATAGCACTGGTTCAGATGTTTACAATCAGAGCTTGAGTGAGCAGCGTGCTAACTCTGTAGCCAGCTTCTTCAGCGGTCAGGGCGTGTCTTCAGGTCGTGTTCAAGCTGTAGGCTACGGTGAGCGCTATCCTATTGCCAGCAATGACTCTGAAGCTGGGCGCCAGGCCAATCGCAGAGTTGAGCTGGAATTGTTGCCACTGTAAGTACTAGTGATACAGCCAGAGGGCTGTGTACAGCGAGGCCCTGGACAATAATGTCCTGGGTCTCGAGTCTACTCTAACCTCTAGAATCCCTTCTGTTTTGCCTCCTCGGAAAACTTTTTACCGCTCATCGTATCCAGCCTGTATTTCAACTCCTTTTCTTGCGCTAAATTAGTCAAGTTCTATGTCGAGAGTTAAGATGTTCTTTTTTCTGTCGGCTAATAAGAATGAAAAAGATATTGTTCGCCACTTTGCTGTTTGCCTCTGCGGTACAAGCAGAAATAACCCTGGATCAATTGCAAGTACCTGAGGGGTTTGAACTCAGCTATTTTGCCGAAGATGTTGAAACGGCTCGACAACTGGCTCGCTCTGAGTCGGGGACAGTTTTTTCCGGCTCTTTTCGAGCAAAGAAAGTCTACGCCTTAAGAGATACAGACAATGATGGCGCGGCAGATAAGCGCTGGGTCCTGATGGAAAACCTAAAGGCTCCTACAGGTATAGCCTTCAAGGATGGCGACTTATATGTGGCTGATGTCGATAAAATTATTCGCTTTCCCCAGGTAGAGCGTAATCTGGATCAACCAAAGTCAGAAGTTGTTTACGATCAATTTCCGACGGATAGGCATCATGGTTGGAAGTTCTTACGCTTTGATCGTGAAGGGCAATTAATTGTGCCTGTGGGCGCACCCTGCAATATCTGTGATGCCAATGAAAACTATTCAAAGATATTTTCCCTGGATTTGTCCTCTAAAAAAACAAAAATTATTGCCAACGGGGTGAGGAATTCAGTTGGTTTTGACTTTCATCCACAAACCAATGAATTGTGGTTTACCGATAATGGCCGGGACATGATGGGGGACGATATCCCGCCCTGCGAAATCAATAAGGTGAGTTTTTGGGGAGAGCATTTTGGCTATCCCTATTTTCATGGAGATGATATTGCAGACCCGGAATTTGGGCTGGGTAAGAACGCTGCTGACTACTCTAAACCCGTGTTAAACCTTGGTGCCCATGTAGCGCCATTGGGAATCCACTTTTATCGCAGCGAACAATATCCCAAGGATTATCGGCACAATCTGTTGGTTGCTGAGCATGGGTCCTGGAATCGGAGCGAAAAATCTGGCTACCGAGTGATGTTGGCGACTGTCGAGAATAGTGAGATAACGAAGTATGAGCCGCTGATTACCGGCTTTATGCAGGAGGAAACCACATATGGTCGTCCGGTTGCATTTTTGGAAATGCCAGATGGAAGCGTCCTGATTTCCGATGATTTTGCGCATAAAATCTATCGTTTATCCTATACGGGTATATGAGCAGTAAATGTAAAGGTTGCCTGGGCTGCCAGCTTGGTGGCCCGCTCAGTTGGCCACTTCCTCTCAGATCAATCCATGCCAATTTTTCTGTCGAATAGTTTTCTCTTCGAAGTTATGACAAAACAGTAAGCCGATCTTGATGGCTTGTGCTATTTCTACTGCGATAAGAATACAAGTAAGGAGAGGGTGGTGGCGGAAAAAATGTCTTTCGAATTATTCCCCCGAATTGTGGGCGGTATATTCTTTTTTCTAATGAGTGGCCTGGTGCATACGACTGAAGATATCGCTGCGGCATCTACTACTCACTTGGAGTTGCGATTTGCCCAGGCTGAGATTGTTGCACAAGTAGAAGTGATTGATGTCCACCGGGATGTGGATAGCGCACTGTCTGAAGATGGAGTTACAGCTATATCCGGCTATATCTATTCAGCAGTGCCAAGCCAGGTATGGAAAGGGCCTATGGGTGGAGAGATAACCTTCCGCCTTGGGTTTGAATCCTGTGATATAAAGTTGGAGCAGGGTGAAAACTATCTGATCTTCGCTAATTTGGATAGCTATGGAAGGTTACACCTGAAGAGCTGTGAAGCGGTTATTGCTGAGTCAGATGCCACCGCGATACTTGCCCAACTTAATGAGTTTATAAAACAGGGCTAATAAGTTGTTTTCTTGTCGACCTGTTAGAACTAATGGTTTTAACTGAATCTTTCTTTACAGCAATCCAAACTGCTACGAAGTAGATCTCTCCCTTGAAGAACCCCAAAGGCGGGTTATTCTTATCAGTATTGGCGCGACCTTCTTTTACAGGCGCTGCATCTCATTAAGTTGCGCACCGTTGTAAACAGGCTGGAGTGTCAGGGTTTGGGATTGTTATCGAGAGAGTACACCGACCAGCACTGTGTAACCGGCTCGATTTTAATGATTAATGTCTTCTTTTGAGTTTGCCTGGGGTCGAGAGGTCCAGATATGAAGAAGTTACTGATTCCCCTGATCATTTTATTACTGATCATCGGTTATTTTATGTCGCGCAGCGGCGAGCATAAGGCTAAAGAAGCCTATAACTCGATGGAGCAGGAGCAGAAGAGTGAACAGATGAGGGGATCCTCTACTCCCTCTAGTGGAGGAAGTAGCGGTGGCTCAATGGCCCCAGCAGATACCTCGGATTCCCCGGATGGTATGGGCAATCCCGATTCCCAAATGCCCCAGGACTCTGACTCAACCGATCCCGCTCCTCCGGGGTCTTCAGATAACGGGGGCTCACCTGACGCTACTATGTCTGGGTCAGACAATATGGGTGCAGATGGCAACATGAGCCCGGATGCTAATGATTCTAGCTCCATGCCAGACGCGAGCAATAATTCGGGCAGCGACCTAAATCAGCAAGCGGATAAGGTCGTAGAAGATGCTACAAAGGAAGCCAATGATGCTGTAGAGGGCGCGACCAACGATATGGATGCCTCCGCCGACGGCACTGAAACAGATACAGAGGCAGAAACCGGTCAGGATGAGGGGATGGAAAGTAACGATAACTGACCAATAGTAATGACTCAGCTGCATCGAGCTAAGCGAAAAGCAGGGCCGCACAGAAGTGTGGCCCTGTCGCATTCTCAAAATATGATTGAGCATGCCTGGCATCAGGGTGATCGAATACTCGAGGTTAGGCCAGTTGGGAAGTTAACCGTTGAGGACTTCCAGTTGCTAGCCGCGCAAATTGATCCGATCATCAGCAAGCGGGGACGTATAGAGGGGTTACTGGTCAATGCGGGAGACTTCGCTGGTTGGGAGAGCTTCGTCGCAATGATCTCTCATTTCCGCTTTAATCGAGAGCACCAACAACATATCCGGCGAATCGCTGTGGTAACCGATAACCCCATTCTTCGTTTTATGCCTACGCTTGCCTGTCACTTCATCAGCGCTGAGGTGCGCCCCTTTCCCGAAGTGGAGTTGACTCAAGCCCTGGAATGGTTGCAAAAACCGGGTTAGCATCGCCTCCCTTTTTAACTGTTACCGGGAGGGCAGGTGAGTCCATCGTTGGCTATTGTCGCTGCGGCGCCAGAATATATTTCCGCTGCTGAAGAACTATCCGCTCAGCTAGACTATCCCTTCCTTGGAGTTACTTCTCCCGTTGATGTGGTCGACTTTCCACAGGTCTTGTGTCTTGGGGAGCAGTTGCAGCTATGTGCGACCGGGCGCAAAGCGGCGGGGCCAGTATGGGTGGATTTTGTTGCTGGAACACTTGCTCATCGCCGCAAGTATGGCGGCGGTAAAGCCCAGCCAGTAGCAAAAGCTGTTGGTCTGCGTTCTGGCTTCCATCCCAAAGTCCTCGATGCCACCGCTGGTTTGGGTAGAGATGCTTTTGTTCTGGCGGCGCTGGGATGTGAGGTGCAGATGCTGGAGCGCAACCCGGTTGTTTTCCAATTGCTGAAAGATGGAATACGCCGGCTGCGACAGGCGTCTATCGGGGATGCTGAGTTGGCTGCAATTTCTGAGCGAATGAGCTTGGTGGATTGCTGTACGGCGGCGTCAGAGTGGCTCGCGCTGCAATCGGAGGAATCCATCCCTGTTATTTATCTGGATCCGATGTTCCCTGCGCGGGGGAAAGCTGCCAAGGTCAAAAAGGAAATGGCTGCCTTCCATCATTTGGTTGGGACTGATGAGGATGCGGATAGCTTATTGAGCCCTGCCTTGGCGGCCTGCTACTACCGCACAGTAGTTAAGCGCCCTAAGCTTGCCCCCTATTTGGCTGATATGAAGCCCAACCTTTCCTTGGAGGGGAAATCCGGCCGCTTCGATATCTACACCAAACATGGGGTTCCAGGTTAACTGCCGCATACCGGTGTCGTAGCCGATTTCTCACTGGGTGAAAGATGGTGTGGGCACCGACTTGCTATGAATTTTATATTTCCATAAGCCCCTTGCTAAAAGGGCGGCTTATGCCTTGGCAGAGGCACCTCTGTTATCCCATCTATCCCGCAGACTCCCACGATAGGCTTTGCTTCTTTGTACTGCCGCAAAAATATTGCACTCCAGGGAGGTCCCATCAGTGCGACCAAAAGGGAGCAGTGCATCGAGCACCCCGGATATTGCCAACAGAAAGATGTTTTCTGTGGCTGCTCTCGGGCTCCTAACTGCCGCAACGGTCGTTACCAGCTTGCGCACCCTGCCGATGATGGCGCAAGAAGAACTGACGATGTTTTTCTATATCGGCTTTGCGGCATTGTTGTTCCTGATTCCTGCAGGACTTGTGTCGGCAGAACTTGGCAGCGCCTTTTCAGAGCGCACTGGGGGTGTCTATACCTGGGTTGGTGAGGCCTTCACCCCGAAGGTGGGTTTTGTCGCTATATGGTTGCAATGGATCGAGTGCATTGTTTGGTATCCCACGGAGTTGGGTTTTGCCGCTGCGGCGGTGGCTTATGCGGTGGGCGATAATACCATCGCCCAGAATACCTACTATATCGGTGGGTTTTGCATCCTTGCCTATTTGCTAGCGACCCTGATTGCTCTTACCGGAACCCGCTTTCTGGTAAAAGTGGCACAGTTTGGGTTTCTGGTGGGTATCATATTTCCCTGCTTGATTTTGATTGTCCTGGCTGTTTGGTGGGTGGTGAGTGGTAATCCTATTGGCTGGGAGACCTTGACCGACCCGGAAGTAGCAGTGCGTCGGGATGGTTATGATCACCCACGCTGGTTTCCCCATATTAACGGTTTGGGGGCTATTGCTTTTCTCGGGGGTATTTTACTTGCCTTTGCTGGGGTGGAAGCACAGGCCACGCATGTGTCGGAACTACGTGATACCCGTCGAGGATATCCAGCTGTAATTGCCATCGCCGCCGTTATTTCCATCCTGGTGTTCACCCTCGGCGCTCTCTCTATTGCTGCAATTTTGCCCTATAAAGAGATATCTGTAGAAACTGGCTTATTTACAGCTTACGAAAGAGCTTTTGGGCAGCTACTTGGGATTCAATGGCCCGTGCAAGCACTTTCCTGGCTAATTGGCTATGGTGCACTAAGTGGTGCCTTGGCATGGTTGGCTGGCCCCAGTCGAGGGCTACTGGCTACGGCCCAGGATGGGATGTTGCCGCCCTGGTTTCAGCGAGAAAACCGGGTGGGTGTACAAAAAAATATTCTCCTCGCACAGTTTGTAGTGGTAGCAGCAATCTCGTCCATTTACATCTTAATGGATAATGTATCTACAGCTTTTGTTTTAATTTCAGTGATGGCTATTAGCTTATACATCATTATGTACATAATGATGTTTGCTGCGGTTATTCGATTGCGGATCACGCAACCAGACTTACCCAGAAGTTTTCGTATCCCGGGAGGGCTGCCAGGGGTTTGTATTGTTGCCGGAATAGGCTTAATTTCCGTTGTTTTTGCCTTGGTAGTTTCATTTTTCCCGCCAGAACAGCTCACGATAAAAAATCCTGTAACTTATGTTGCTCTCAACCTGGGTGGAATTGCTATAGCGATCACCGTTCCCTTGTTAATTTTCTATTTTCACAATCCCTCCTGGCGGGGGGAGGGTGGCCATCAACAGCAGTCATTTTCTGATATTGATGAATGAGCCGGAGGTAGGTAGTGAAAGAGCAATCTCCATTTGACAGGTTCTTTGACGAATACAATGAAGATATTCCAGAAAAGCATTTTCCCCGGTGTAGTATTTCAGCAGAGGCTGCCGAGGCTATTGTAACCAGTGAAACCTGGGCTGACGCAAAGCCTGCGATGAACTTATCTTCGTTTGTCACAACTTTTACTGAGTCAGAAGCATTTGAGGTCGCTAAGAAACATTATCTGAAGAACTATATTGATCACGACATGTATCCACAGCTGTTCGCGATGGAAGCGCGAATGGTTGGCTGGTTACACAACCTTTGGAATGGACCTGAGGGAGTAGAGCCATACGGCGCAGCAACCATAGGCTCGTCAGAGGCCTGCATGTTGGCTGGTTTGGCGCACAAGTGGAATTGGCGTAAGAAGAGGCAGCAAACCGGCAAAGACGGCTCAAAACCTAACCTGGTTACCGGAGCCAATGTGCAGATTGTTTGGGAAAAATTTATGCGGTACTTCGATGTGGAGCCGCGCATAGCACCGTTAAAGCCTGGTCATTACCGCTTTACCAGTAAACACCTGGATGAATTGGTCGATGAGAATACCATCGCTGTTGTTGCTATCGCCGGGCAAACCTTTACCGGTGAGGATGATGCATTTAGGGCGATTCAAAACTGGTTGGATAAGTATGAAGAGAGAACAGGGCACGATATCCCTATGCATATTGATGGGGCGTCGGGAGGGTTTGTTAATCCATTTCTCTACCCGAACTATAAATGGGATTTTCGCTTGCCAAGAGTGAAATCTATCAATGCTTCCGGGCACAAGTTTGGCTTGGTGCCGCCGGGATTGGGGTGGATAATTTTTCGTGAAAGAGCAGTTTTTGATGAAGACTTGATGTTTTATGTTAATTACCTGGGTGGGGAGATGCCTACAGCCACATTGAACTTCAGCCGAAATGCATCACCGGTTGCCTACCAGTATTACAACTTTATACGTCTAGGCTATGAGGGTTACAGGCAGATTATGCAGCACACCTTGGAAAATGCGCAGACTCTTCGTCAACTTCTGGTGGCCAGTGGGTACTTTGAAATAATGAATAAAACCCAGAGAATCCCGGTTGTTGCCATGACCCTGAATAAAAAATATAAGAATTTTAATGAATATGATATATCCAATAAAGTACGTGAGCGGGGATGGGTTCTTTCTGCCTATTCGATGCCGCCAAACGCTCAGTCTGTAAACTCTCTGAGAATTGTTGTTCGCCCTCATCTCAATCAGAATGCAATCAGTGGTCTTGCAAAGGATATTATCCATGCTTGCGATTGGTTGAGTAAGAATTGTGGTAATGCAACTCCTCCCAAGTTACATGACCCGCAAAAAGTGGCCCCCAGTAAGTGTTAATTCTTACGGGACTTTAACGATCCTTGCATTCAATGACTGGATAGATAAGAGGGCTATTTTGGAATCTCAGAGGCATCTTTGACAACTCTAACATGCTGCATCATGCCCCCATCCTCATGATAAAGTAAGTGGCAATGCAGAGGATACTTTCCGGTAAAATCCTTGAAACGAGTACGGAATTTGACGTGCCCATGGGGCGGTACTTGAAAGGTGTCGCACCAAAGCGGTAGTTTGAGTGTGTGGTGCATGGGGTCTTCTCCAACCACCTCGATAACATAATACGGATTAACATGTATATGGATTGGGTGTGGGAATTCACTCTCATTAACCAAGGTCCACTCCTCTACTGCATCAAGCTCTACGTAATGATTAACCACTTCACATCCTTCGAATGGTGAATGGTCAATACTGACATTCAGCCCGCGATAATATTTTTGGGGGTCATCAAGCGTGTTGGCCTGGAAAGTGAGTCGACGTGTATTGGTGATCTCATCATCTGTAATAGGTTTCAGTAAGTCCACTTTAAAACTGCTGGGGAAGGGTGGGGGTGCACATCGGGCGGGTGGTTTGCTGGGGGCATAGATTGCCGTTCCGATTTCCTCCCCCTGGGCAATAGCGATAACAAAAAGTGGACTGTTGTTATGGTACTTATAATGCGGCATTTGTTGGAACTCAATCGCATTATTGTAAATGTAAAAATGAGCTCCCGGAGTGGCGGCTTCACTGATTTTTAAGAAAAGGGAGGCTCGATTAGCGGGGCCCAGGCTTACTCCGTCTTGTAGGCGGTAGTCATCAGTAGGGTTTCCATCAAACCCGTAGATATACATTTGCGCGAACCAAGGGCAATCGATATCTATAGATGTGCGAGTGGTAGCATTGAGAAGTCTCAGATTGAGAAGCTCACCCACCGTTGCATGAATGATAGGGCAGTATTGTCCGTTAACGGTAATACAGTATTCACTATCTGGGAACTTAGCGACCTGGTGTTGATCCTCTACTTTTCCGTGCTCATCTACGGCAATATTCTGGAAGACAAGAATATGTTCCTTAACTCCCATTGCCTCAAGTTCATCGTCAAATTCATCCCTTACGATTAGGGCACCTGCCATCCCGCTGCCGACTTGTATAGCGACAGAGCCGTGCTTATGGGGGTGGTACCAGTAGAGTCCTGGGGGTTGGTCCTTGGGAATGTCGTATTCGTAGGTATAACTTTCCCCTGGTTTGATCTTCATGCAGACATTGTCGGCCGGAGATTCTGGGGAGACGTGGAGCCCGTGAGTATGTAAGTTGTAGGTATTGAACTCATGGGGGAAGTTTATTGTAGCGGGTGTATTGAGGGGGTCTTCCTCTGGCAGCAGGTTGTTTGTCTGGATAGTAAGGTGGCTATCAGCGCGAATTTCAATGGTAGGGCCTGTCAGTGTGAAACCTGCTTCTTGAGTGATTGATGATGAAAATACACGGGTCCAGGTTGGTGTGTCATGGGTTTTGTAAAAACTGAAAATGTTATTCTTTTCGTACTGTACATCAAGTTTAAGTTCTAATTTTCTATTTTCTTTATCCATTGAGTAAGCGGGCGGATTTTTTATGGGTTCTAGAAAGGAAATATGCTCTCTATTGCTCACTGTCAACTCCGGGGTTTGTGCGGAAAGCGAGATTGGTAGGGGGTAGTTAATGAACGAATAACAGTTTAGATTCTAAGGTAGGATTATTTGTGGATTTGCTTGCCATATAATCGTTAATTGAAAGGCAAGTTAGGGTTGTAGTAATCCTTCTGCAAAATTCATAACTATTCTCGCGACTTTATTGGGGTGTGCTTGAGCAATAAAGTGTCCACCAGGAATATCAATGACATTGAGGTTGATGTATATCGCAGATATATCGGTGACAGCTTTTTTCCTGATAAGTCGATCTCTATCCGGGCGGATATAGATGGCAGGGATTTCCAATTTTTGGGATGGTTTGGAGATAGAGGCGATATTATGAAGCCTTTGCTTTAGTTTGCCTCTGTTGGTATTTAGTAGGGCGTTATAGGTGCTGTCAATGAGTATGTCACTGCCTTTGCCATTGAAA
Organism: Microbulbifer maximicatervae (SeqCode); assembly: GCF_052467325.1. Classification (NCBI taxonomy): domain Bacteria; kingdom Pseudomonadati; phylum Pseudomonadota; class Gammaproteobacteria; order Cellvibrionales; family Microbulbiferaceae; genus Microbulbifer; species Microbulbifer maximicatervae (SeqCode). Next base: position 1,622,576 of record NZ_CP174310.1, on the reverse strand, counting down.
CCAAAGAAATTTAGTGTGATTTTGGTTAAAGATGGGCAGTCTATAAGCGAGATTGGAGCTAGTTGTGCTGCCTTGGATAGCAGCGAAGGAGAGGTTATAAAGCTAGCTATAAAGGTAATGCCTAAAATTTTTTCGGGAGCTAAAAGGGATAGCTCATATGCAACGCTTCCTGAATAGGATTCAGCAATAATGTAAGTCTTCTCATTGAGATAGCTCTTGGCGATTGATTGAGCTTGAGTCGGGTAAGTATCTCCTGGAAGTTCAGAAAGGCAGAGGGTTTCACTTGTCCACTGTTTTGGTAGTGCCTTAATTAAATCTGAAAATAGTGCTCCAGTTCCATCGAGTCCTGGTAGTAGTAAAACCCTCAAATCTAAAATTCCTATTTTAGTAGTCTTGCACATTACATATTAACATGAGCTTCTAAAATTTCCTTTTGTTCAGGCTTCTATAACCGAACATCTTATGAAGTGTTCATGCCGGCCAAGTATAGTATGGCAATACCTAAAAATTATATGTTTCGATGATCTGCTAAGAAGCAGATGCCAAAGCTCCACAGGTGAATCGGAAGGAAAGGGGCCCCTTGGGCTACAAACTGGTGTGTTCCAGTAAAAGTTTAGTATCTACGGCTAAAGTTATGGTCGTTTATGCCTACAAAGACCGTGAAGTAGCTCGGAGTTTATGATATGAAGGTTAGCGATAACGAGTGAATTAGGTTTTTGACTATGTCTGTGTTTCAAAAATTGAAAGCATCAATAGGTATCGGTGCTGCAAAAGTAGATACTGTTTTACAGAACCCTGAGCAGGTTCAGGGTGGGGTAATTGAAGGGGCTATCCATATCATTGGGGGGGATGTCGACCAGCAGGTGGATGCTATAAGTTTGAAGCTCTGCACTGAGATCAAGGTGGAGACCGATGAAGGGGTAAGTTATGAGCGTTTTGTATTGAGCGAGATGCATGTACAAGACCCATTTGTTATCGGCGCTGGCGACAGCCAGGAAGTTCCATTCGAGATGGAACTGCATGAAGAGACACCGGTAACAGTTTTGAATGCACGTAAAAATAAAAGTTTCGTGTGGCTGGAAACCTCTCTGGATATTGATTTTGCGCTGGACCCAAAAGATAGGGACCCATTGCAAATTAGGCCCTTGCCAGTCGTGGAAAAAGTGCTCTCTATGATTGAGGAAAGTGGCTTCAAGATGGTAAAAGCAGATGTTGAAAAGGGACATCTGCGCGGAAGAAATTTTGCCTCCCAGTCCGGCTGTTATCAGGAAATAGAATTTAAGAGCAGTGGTTTGTTGACTTCTAAAGAGGTTGAACTCTCCTTTATCGTTGAAGGTGAGCAGGTACACTGCTTGGCAGAAATTGATCGTAGATTCGGACTGCGCGGCGATGAATATCATTCGTTTTCATTAGTGCATGATGCGAGTGATAATGAGGTTGTCGCAGCAGTTCAGTCTATTTTGCCTCTATAGTTGAGCTGATCTACAGAGCCTGGTGGCACTGAGCTGCCGGGCCCTTGAGCTCGATTTGTATAGCCTCCATTATCTCTCTAGTGGGCCCCTTCTAATCTCCAGCTAACGTATTAGAGCGATACCTTAACGTAAATGGCTTCAAGAACTGGCTCCGGGCATGCCAAAGAGTGCCCGCCAGCCCCCTTGAGGAATTGGCTCTGAAGGGGCTAGGTAAGTGGCTTCAGGGGTTGATATCGCAGCTTTGAGAATCCGGCCTTGTCCACTATGTTTATAGTGAATTTAAACCTCCCAGGTTTTGAAAACTGACCCCAGAGCTCATGGTGTAACATGTGAGCCACCTGGAGGGACACTATAAATCGGGGGATTTGCTTTTTGGGAAGCGAAAGTGTTCCAGTTAAAACAGTATACTCTTAAAACAATTGCCGCCAGGTTCGTTAGTGATCCAGGAGGATTTCTTAATGAGATTGGGGGGAGAAACATAACAATCAGAGTCAACATCATGAACCTCTGGTTATTTATGGAAAATACAATTATGCAATTACGAAGTATAAATGCATAAAAGTTGTTGTTATCTCCAAATTGTCTGTCTCGGGTTTGCGGTATTGTTACGCTTCTGGCCCTGAATCAAGGGGTTAGGTTTCCATGAACCACTTCGGGGGAACCCACGAGCCTTCAAAATATGTATTTCCCCATTTGGCGATTGCCTGAAGAATCGGTAAGACATCCTTGCCTTTCTGTGTTAGCAGGTACTTATATCGCTTAGGCTTTGATTGATATTGTTCCCTCACCAACATTCCCTCTGCTTCTAGCATTTTTAATCTTTCTGCTAGTCTATTGGTTGGTATTTTCTCTGGTGAGTCAGCTAGCTCGCTATAGGTCTCTTTACCACACAGTAAGTCTCTTAGAATAACTAATGTCCATTTATCGCCGAATACGTCCAGTCCGTTCACGATAGGGCATCCCGAACGTAAAAATTGATTGTCAGGACTCATGCTCACACTCTTACTGCCAGAAAATGAAATACTAGCCTAGTTACTTGCGAAGTTGAAGTTATTGATTTAGGCTAAGGTTACTTCAACTTCGTAAGTAACAGGGGAAATTTATGTCCAAAATATCTGGAGAATGCCTGTGCGGTTATATTAGTTATTCTTGCTCTGAAGAGCCGGTAATGGCGGGTCATTGCCAATGTACAGATTGTCAGAAAATTAGTGGGGCTGGACACATCGCTAACATTGCTATTCCTCGCGGAAGCTTAACCATTAGTGGCGATCTTGCATTTCATGAGAAGCAGACAGATAGCGGCAATACAGTAAGGAGAGGTTTTTGCCCTCGCTGCGGTTCGCATATTTATGCGGAAAATAGCGGTATGCCGCAGTTTGAATTTATCCGCGCTGGAAGTCTTCATGACCTGGAGCAATTCAACCCGACAATGGTGGTATATGCTGGTAGTGGTGCATCTTGGGACTATATGGACCCGGAATTACAAAAATTTGAAAAAATGCCAGAAATGTGACCTTAACAATCAAAAGTAGGGGATGCAGCGCATAGCTGTTTTTGGGTTAAGGAAACTTCTGAAAATCACATTTCTCTCAATTTATCTCCCTGCAATCCCCATGACTCGCTACTTACGGGCACAAAAAGGTAACTCATAAGGGTGCCCTTAAGAGCAGTGGTTTGGTGATTTCTAAAGAGATTGACCCCTCCTTTACCCTTGATGGTTAGCAGGTGCATTGTTTGACAGAATTATTCGTAGATTTGATTTGCGCGGCGATTAATATTATTCGTTTTCGCTAGCGCATGATGCGAGTGATAATGAGACTGCCCCATCGGTTCAGTCCATTTTGTCGCGATAGTTGGCCTGCATCCAAGAACCCAGCGGCATCTAGGCTGCAAGGCTCTTGGGTTTTGGCTTTTACAGAGTGTCTATTAGGCCTTGAAGGATTCCTCCCAGTTATTAGCCCATTCCCTCAGCGGATCAAGGGTCTCCATTAACGAAACTCCCAGATCTGTCAGTTGATATCCATTCGTACACTTATTAATCAATTTAGCTTCGCTCAACTGTTTGATTCTTGTATTTAGTACCGAAGGGGACATGGCATCACACTGGGCTTGGAGCTCCCTGAAGCTCCGGGCTGTGTTCCTCAGTTCCCACAGTATTCTCATATTTCATTTTCGCCCGAGCAGATCGAATACAGCCATAATGTCTATACCGCTAGTCGAGCCTCTGAACAGTTTTTACATCTTCTAAAGATGAGTTCGCATTAACAGTTTTAAGAGTGAGCACAAAGAGGGAGTGCCATCGCAATAATCCCCATACGTTTTGAGGGGGATACCATAGCCTGGAAGGCAGATGAAGCTCTTCAGGCCGCATGTAACTTGATTAATCTGAAGTATCGTCTATTTAGCACTATTGCCTAAAGAAAGGTACGTGATGGCACCATTAAATTAAATGATGCCCGATCATCAATCTCCGATGGTTTCCATTTAAACTATTGCTTGGGGACTATCCTCTACCGCCAAGGTGGAAAGAGTAGCTACCTTTTAGATTGGTGGAGGTTATTTCTGCAAGCTTAAAGTGGTGTTAAGAGTTGATATATAGCCCCTAAGGAGGGGGGAGAGGTTATGTTTTTAGTGAATTTGAACTTCCCAGATCTTAAAAAACTGACCCCAGAGTTAATGGCGGAGCATGTGAGCTACCTGGAGGGACACTATAAATCGGGAGACCTGCTTTTTGGGGGAGCGAAAGAGCCTAGAACTGGCGCGATAATTATTTCACGTCATCCCTCTGAGGAAGTGCTGCGAAAGGTTCTGGAAGAAGACCCTTTCACAAAACATGGGGCGTCGACTTTTACGATCACTGAGTTTGTACCCGTTATGGCTTCAGAGGAATTTTCCAGCCTCTTGAAAGAACCCTAGATCGGGTTCCTTCGAGGCTTGTGTTACTTCTTACTCAGACAATCTTCGGCCGTTTTATTCGCTAAGGTCTGCGGTGATCACCGAATCAGAGAAGCTCTGATAAGCGGCTTCAAAAGTCTGCGACATGGCATCCGGGAAGAGGTGAAAATCCCCATTTTTTAGCGCGCCAACAATTTCCTCAGCCACTGCACCGGGGGATTCTCCGTCCTCCAGCCCAGCCTGTTTGGCCATATCTGTTTTGATGGGGCCGGGGTGAACACTCAATACTTGTACGCCTCGCTCCTGAAGCGTTTCTCGAAGTGCCTGGGTAATTGCGTAGCTGGCGGCTTTGGATGCGGAATAGGTGCTAACGTGTGGGAAGGTACGCAAGGATACTACCGAATTCATTTGTACCAGGGCGCCTTTGCTCTTTTCCAAATGGGGGGTGAATGCTTTGGCTACACGGACAAGCCCAAAGGTATTCACTTCCAGTTCCTGCTTAAGAGAGTCCTCTACATGGTCGCTAAGCGGGTCTGCGGGCGCAAGTATCCCGGCATTGTTCACCAGAATATCCAATTCCTGAATCGCCTTTGCCGCCGCCCCTACACTTTGGGCTTTTGCCACATCGAGTTCCAATGTGATTACTTTGTCGCCATATTTTTCTGTCAGTTCTGTCGTTGTCTCCGGGTTGCGAACGGCCAGATAGACTTTTTTTACGCCACCGTCGAGAAAGCGCTCGACAATTGCCTTGCCAATTCCGCGGTTTGCTCCAGTTACAAGGGCAGTTTTTCCTTCGATTGAAATGCTCAATTCCGTTCTCCTGTGAAGGGTTGATGAATATTGTACCGATCGGTAAGGTTTGAGCTAAGTCTTACCGATCGGTACAATATTGTCAAAACAATTTTTTGGAGATTGCCAATGGCGGGACGCAAGCCGGAGTTTGATAAGGCGTATGCGCTGGAATCAGCAACGAAAGTCTTTTGGAAAAAGGGCTATGTGGGCGCCTCAATGGCCGACCTGACCAAGGCTATGGGGATTAATAAGCCAAGTCTGTATTCTTCTTTTGGCAATAAAGAGAAACTGTTTGTTCTTTCATTGGGGCAGTACCTGGATAGATATGCCAAAGATCGTATGCAGTTCCTGACGGAAGAGGGAGTGCCGTTGCGGCAGCGATTGCATAGTTATTTGCTGGCTACCGTTAAAGGTCAGGCCGGGGAGGGAACCCCGAGGGGTTGTTATCTGGCGTTTGGATTATCGGAAACTGCCGGTGACGCTTTGCCTTCTGATGCCATTGACGCTTTAAAAGCTGCTGACGCAGAAGCGGTAAAGCAACTGGTTGACTTGTTTCGTTCTGATAAAGAGTCCCAGGCTATAGGGCTGGATCGACGTGCTGAGGAGTGCGCTATGTACCTGATTACCTTGTTGCATGGCACAGCATCGGTATTGCGATCCGGGCGAGAACTCAAGGAGGTGGAACCCTCTTTGGAGCTTGCGCTCAATGGATTGGGGTTGGAGGCGTGATGGAAGTGAAAATTTAGACCCCTGAGTATTCAGAGGTCTAAATTGAGCTTTAGAAGCGGCGACGGAACATGGGCAGCGGTTGGTCTACCCCTGTTTGGTAGCTATCGCCAAAATCGCTCATCGAGTCTTTAAGGCTTGCCAGAGGCTGCTCGCCTTCAAATGCGTAGGCATTGAAGCCGCAGCGTTGTAAATAGGTCAGCTGGTCTCGCATAAACCCGCCTACTGCGCGTAACTCTCCGGTAAAGCTGTAGCGCTCGCGCAGCATACGGCCTGCGGTAAAGCCCCGACCATCGGCAAATGCCGGGAAGTGCACGGCAATTACCGGCAATTTGGCGGCTTCTTCCGCAATCTGCTCGGCACCTTCTTCACTGTCCAGCCAAATACCGACTTCTTCACTGCGGGATGCTAGCGCATCGCGATGCGCCAGCCACTGTCGCAGTGGCAGGATAATTTTGCCGGAGGGCAGGGTGCTTGGGTCCAACTCTTCCCCTGCTTCCAGTTGGGGTACCAGCTGCCATTCGTTGGTCTTTACTTCACCATCGATGATCAGTTCTGCGGGGTTGCCCGGCTGTGGGCCCAGTTTAGCTGGCTTTGGCATAAACTCTCTCCTTGAAGGGCTGAAGGCCGATGCGGTTGTAGGTGTCGATAAAGGGCTCTTCCGTTTGGCGTTGCTCGACATAGAGGTCGAGGATTTTGCTGATCACGTCTGGCACTTCAGCGCGGGAGAAGCTGGGGCCCAATACTTTGGCCAGGCTGGCCTCGTTGGATGCACTGCCGCCCAGCTGGATCTGGTAGAACTCTTCGCCTTTTTTGTCGACGCCGAGGATGCCGATATGTCCCACGTGGTGGTGGCCACAGGCATTCATACAGCCAGAGATATTGAGGTTGAGGTCACCCAGGTCGTACAGGTAGTCCATATCGTCAAAGCGACGCTGGATGGCTTCGGCTACCGGGATGGACTTGGCGTTGGCAAGTGAGCAGTAGTCACCGCCGGGGCAGCAAATCATATCGGTCAGGGTGCCGATATTCGGTGTGGCGAAACCGTGCTTGCGGGCCTGTTGCCAGAGTTCAAACAGTTTGTCCTGTTCGACGTCTGCGAGTACCACATTCTGGTCGTGAGTTACCCGAGCTTCACCAAAGCTAAAAGTATCGGCAAGATCGGCAATAGCCTCTAATTGGGCATCGGTTACATCACCTGGGGGTACACCAGTGGGTTTGGTGGACAACTTAATCGCGCGATAACCGGGTACCCGGTGCGGGTAGGTGTTGCGTTCAAGCCAGCGGGCAAAGGCTTTGTCGCTGTCAGCTTGGAGTTGCAGTGCAGCTTCAGCAGCTGATCCGTCAAACTCGCGATATTCCGGGGCAGTGAAGAAGGATTTAGCCCAATCCAATGCTTCCTGGGTTAACTTTTCAGCGCCGTCTTTAATGTGTTGCCACTCTTCTTCCACGCGGCGGCCGAACTCTTGCGGGCCGAGGGCCTTGACCAGAATTTTAATGCGCGCTTTGTACTTGTTGTCGCGACGACCCAGCTGGTTGTAAACGCGAACAATCGCTTCAAGGTAAGAGAGCAGGTCTTCTTCCGGCAGGAAGTCGCGGATGGTCTCGGCAATAACCGGTGTGCGGCCCTGACCGCCACCTACCAATACCTGGAAGCCAATCTCTTCACCGCGCTTGACGATCTGTACACCGATATCGTGTACACGGATGGCGGCGCGGTCCTGTTCTGAACCACTGACCGCGATCTTGAACTTGCGCGGCAAGAAAGCGAATTCCGGGTGGAATGTAGACCATTGGCGAATCAGCTCGCAGTAGGGGCGCGGGTCGGCAATCTCGTCGAGCGCAATGCCGGCGTAGGGGTCCGAGGTGGTATTTCGGATACAGTTGCCGCTGGTTTGTACCGCGTGCATTTCCACTTCCGCCAGCTCATCGAGAATAGCGGGTACATCTTCCAGCTGCGGCCAGTTGTATTGGAGGTTCTGGCGCGTAGTGAAGTGGGCGTAGCCTTTATCGTAGTCGCGGCTTACGCGAGCGAGACGGCGTAACTGGGCACTGTTGAGCAGGCCGTAGGGAACGGCAATACGCAACATGGGGGCCAGTCGTTGAATATAGAGGCCATTTTGCAGGCGCAGCGGCAGGAATTGCTCCTCGCTCAACTCGCCGGCAAGGTAACGTTCCGTTTGGCCGCGGAACTGGGCTACGCGATCGTTGATGATGGCGCGGTCCCGGTCGTCGTATCGATACATAACAGCTTGATTCCATTGCCTTTGTGCGCTGATGGTGGAGAAAGGGGCAGGCCCCGGACGATTCTCCGCTGGCGCATAACATACCAGCGCTCTTATGCAATAAATAACAATATTTTCCGCTATATCTGTAACTAACAGTTATAAGAGGTGGATGGTCCCTTCTATTCTTGTTAGCTGCTAAGTATTGGTGAAGCGCTGGCGGCTTGGTGGTAAAGGATTTCAGCCCGCTTTTACTGTAACTCAGTCAGTTGAGTGTAGCGACGTTGCCGGTGAGCTGATGTAACAAAACAAATTCGGGTAGGTGTGAATTGGTACCATCTTTCAGATTATAAGCGGTGATATAAAGTGCGGATGATCAGTCACATTTTGAAATTCTTGTAGATGAGTCGGTGGCTGAGTGCTTTTAGCAGTTAAAAAGGGCAATAAGATGGCTAAAGATATCCTTGCAGCGATGATTGAATTTGATGATTCATCAAAGTTCATGGGCGTAAGTAACGCTAACTTCAGTGTATTTGAAGGGGCAGTAGTTCGTGCCAAGGCCATGATGCAGGACTACCCTGACGATAAATATATCAAGATGCTGGTTGCGCCAGAGTACTATTTTTCAGGATATTCTTCTAAAGCAGTAACCAATCATATTGACTCTTTGAGCAAAAGCTCCAAGAGCGACATCTATTCCGGCTTACGCAGGGTTTCTCGTCAATACCCGAATATTTTGATTGTTGCAGGGACAATTGCTTATACAAAAGGAGGGGGTTGCTGTTTTTCTTCAGCCTCTTACTTGAGCATTGCTCCTATTCTGGCTGGTGGTAATTTCTTACTGAAAAAATATAAAGTTGGCAATGACCAGTATCAAACTGCTGATGCTTTTGCGACTAAGCAAAGTGACAGTACCTTCACTTACAAGGGCTTAACGTTTGGCATTGATATCTGTCTCGACCACAATAATAAAATCCTAAAGAAATCATTGGATGGAAAGTCTGTAGATGTCCATATACTGATCTCTGATGGCTCAAGTCCCACTCCCAACTCCCTGGCAACTAATAAAAATGGTGGCGGGGCCGTGGTATTTTGCAATATGAGGAGCATTAACAAGGGCAAAGGTGTGAATGGAATCATGTCAGTGTCCCCAAACAAGTTTGGCAACCTGAATGTCAATGTTGACAGTCGTACACAAGTCGCTAAAACGGGGCAGACCCTTGCTGGAGGGTTTCATATTGCCCTGTATTCTGGTCAGGCTTAATAGGTTAATTGGATGGTTATACTTGTTGCGAGGTTCCACCTTGCAACTGGTGGCTTGATTTGCTCTACTTGAGCTGTCGCTACTTGCGACTCAACTACTTTAAATAACAATAAAAGAATGGTCGGAGAGATTCGATGAATGATGAAGTAGCTGTAGTTTCTGAAGACGATAATGTAGTAGATGCGATTGCCGCTGTAGCACTGGTCGCAATTTTCGTAGCCACCTGTGTTTTTTGGGTGGCCACACGCTAGTTATTTCTGGCCTGGAGCCGTGCAGTCCCAGGCGGTCTTAATTGGTATTTAGTAGCAATAAAATAGATAGTATTTTGTTTATTTTATTGCTGCTTATGTAATAAAAATCTGGGTGCTCTCAGCCCATATTACTGAGAACTATTTTCACAATAAGTGCCAATCCGATTACAAATACGGCGGTAAAAACAACGCCGGCAATAACGTACGTCATAATACTGCCGCTTTGAAAATCCCTTTCGCGGTTTTTATCACTCTGCACGCCAATTGCGGCGGCCAGGGTACTGACTACCACCTGGCCAAAATTGGGCTTTTTCGCTTTCTTATTATTATCTTCCACGGGCTCACTCCTCGAGGTTGGGACGTAGCCAGCGCTCCAATTCCGGTTCGCTGACCCCTTTTCGTTTAGCCAGGCTTTGCAGCTGATCCCTGCCGATCTTGCCCACATTGAAGTACTTTGCCTGGGGGTGGGCGAAGTACCAACCGCTCACCGCAGCTGCGGGCATCATGGCAAAGTGCTCGGTAAGGCTGACGCCTGCATTTTGCTCCGCTTGTAGCAATTTGAACAGGGTAGCTTTTTCCGAATGATCGGGGCAGGCGGGATAGCCCGGGGCTGGGCGGATGCCCTGGTAGGCTTCCTTGATCAGCTCCTCATTGCTCAGAGTTTCGTCTTCGGCATAGCCCCAATATTCTTTTCGCACCAAACGGTGCAGTGTCTCAGCAAAGGACTCTGCCATACGGTCTGCCAGGGCCTTTACCATAATGGCGTTGTAATCGTCGTGCTTGGCTTCGTAGGTGTCTGCCAACTCGTCTGCGCCGATGCCAGTGGTAACCGCGAAGCCGCCCACATAGTCTATTTGGCCGGACTCCAGCGGCGCGACGAAATCTGCCAGGGAGCGGCACAGGCCATCGCCTCCGCGTTTCTGTACCTGTTGGCGCATATGGTGAAGGCGAGCCAGCTCCTCACTGCGGCTTTCATCCTTGTAGACGATGATATCGTCGCCGACGCTATTGGCGGGCCATAGGCCGAATACAGCCCGTGCGCGCAATAGCTTTTTATCGATAATCTCTTTTAACATGCGCTGGGCGTTGTCGTAGAGATCGGTAGCGGCTTCTCCCACAATTTCGTCTTCAAGGATTGCCGGGAATTTACCTGCCAAATCCCAGGAAATAAAGAAAGGCGTCCAGTCCATAGTGTCGAGCAGTTTCTCCAGAGGGAAATCGTCGATCACGGTAAGGCCCAGCTTGTTGGGTCGTGCTGGCTGGTAGTTTTTCCAATCAAATTCCGGGGCAGTATCCCGCGCTTCCTCGTAGGTTAAGCGGGTGTCATTGCGCTTGCGGTTGGCGGTGCGGGTGCGCACCTTGTCATACTCTGCCTGGATTTTTTCCACAAAGGCTGGGCGCAGCTCATTGGAAATCAGGCTGCTGGCCACGCCTACGGCGCGGGATGCATCGGCTACATACACCACCTGGTTGCGATGGAATTGGGGATCAATTTTTACGGCGGTATGGGCTTTGGAGGTAGTGGCTCCGCCGATCAATAATGGGATATCAAACCCCTGGCGCTCCATCTCGGCGGCTACGTGAACCATTTCATCCAGGGATGGGGTGATCAGGCCGGACAGGCCGATAATGTCACACTCCTTTTCCTTTGCTGTTTGCAAAATGGTTTCCGCTGGCACCATCACGCCGAGGTCGATCACTTCATAGTTGTTGCAGGCCAGCACCACGCCCACAATATTTTTGCCAATATCGTGCACATCCCCTTTAACCGTGGCCATCAGGATACGGCCGTTGGAGCGGCTGTCTTCGGTTTTTTCCGCCTCAATATAGGGTTGCAGGTAGGCTACCGCCTGTTTCATAACCCGGGCGGATTTCACTACCTGGGGCAAGAACATTTTCCCTTCGCCAAACAGGTCGCCGACGATATTCATACCGTCCATCAGTGGACCTTCGATCACATCCAGTGGGCGTGAGGAACTTGCACGGGCCTCTTCGGTATCTTCCTCGATATAGTTGTTAATGCCTTTCACAAGGGAGTGTGCCAAGCGTTCCTTCACGGGCAATTGGCGCCAGCTCAGGTCCTCTTTGCGCGCGGCTCCACTGCCATCCCCCTGGTATTTGGGGGCAATGTCCAACAGGGCTTCAGTGGCATCTGGGCTGCGGTTGAGGATCACATCCTCAACTTTTTCCCGCAGCTCCTGTGGGAGTTCGTCGTAAACGGCCAGCTGTCCGGCGTTCACGATACCCATATTCAGGCCGGCTTTAATAGCGTGAAACAGGAATACTGAATGAATGGCTTCACGTACCGGATTGTTGCCCCGGAAAGAGAAGGAAACATTGGAGACGCCGCCACTGATCTGGGCACCGGGCAGGTTTGTGCGAATCCAGCGGCACGCCTCGATAAAGTCCACCGCGTAATTATTGTGTTCCTCAATACCGGTGGCGACAGCAAAAATATTCGGGTCGAAAATAATATCGGTGGGATCGAAGCCGACTTCATCGACCAGCACATCGTAGCTGCGTTTGCAGATCTCAATTTTGCGCTCGAAAGTATCCGCCTGGCCATCTTCATCAAAAGCCATCACCACCACAGCTGCACCGTAGCGCAGGCACAGTTGAGCCTTTTCGATAAACTCCTCTTTGCCTTCCTTGAGGCTGATAGAGTTCACAATGGGCTTGCCCTGGATACATTGCAGGCCGGCCTCGATCACCTCCCACTTGGAGGAGTCCACCATAAATGGCACCTTGGCGATATCCGGTTCGGTAGCGGCAAGGTTGAGGAAGCGGCGCATAGCGGCGAGTGCATCCAGCATCGCCTCATCCATATTGAAGTCGATTACCTGCGCCCCATCTTCCACCTGGGCGGCAGCCACTTGCAGGGCGGTGTCGTAGTCCTCTTCAAGGATCAGGCGCTTAAATCGGGCGGAGCCAGTGACGTTGCAACGCTCGCCCACATTGACGAATAAGGCGTTTTCATCGGCGACAAATGGCTCCAGTCCGGACAGGCGCAGAGCAGGTTTTATTTCCGGCTGCTGTCGTGGGGGTATATCGGCCACTGCATCGGCAATTGCACGAATATGACCGGGGGTGGTGCCACAACAGCCGCCGAGGATATTAATAAATCCGCTGCGGGCAAATTCCGCTACGATTGCGGCGGTCTGCTCAGGGGTTTCGTCGTATTCGCCAAACTCATTGGGCAATCCCGCATTGGGGTGGGCGGAGACATTAGAGGTACAGGCGCTCGATAAGGCTTCCACATAAGGGCGCAATTCGGTGGCGCCCAGGGCACAGTTGAGCCCCACAGAAATTGGCTTTGCGTGGGCAACGGAATAGTAAAAAGCTTCGGTCGTTTGGCCGGAAAGGGTGCGGCCAGAGGCATCGGTAATGGTGCCGGAAATCATAATTGGCAGTTCGAAACCCAGCTCCTCAAAGAGCTGCTGCATGGCATAGATAGCGGCCTTGGCATTGAGGGTGTCAAAAATGGTTTCGATTAAGATCAGGTCGCTGCCGCCTTCGACCAAAGCACGGCCCGCTTCTACATAGTTTTCTACCAGTTCATCGAAAGTGACATTGCGTGCCCCTGGATCATTGACGTCTGGTGAAATACTGGCGGTGCGGGAAGTGGGGCCGATGACCCCGGCTACCCAGCGCGGGCGCTCTGGGGTAGAGAGTGCATCTGCTGCACGGCGCGCGATCTCTGCGGAGGCCCGGTTGATCTCTACCACCAGGTGTTCCATATCGTAATCAGATTGGGACAGCTGGGTTGCGTTAAAAGTATTGGTTTCGATAATGTCCGCGCCCGCCTCAAGGTACTCCCGGTGAATCTTTTCGATCAGCTCCGGGCGGGTCAGGCTGAGCAGGTCGTTATTGCCTTTCAAGTCGCGTGGGAAGTCGGCGAAGCGCTCACCCCGGTAATCGGCCTCTTCCAGCTTCTCCCTCTGGATCATCGTCCCCATAGCGCCATCCAGGATCAGGATACGCTGCGCAAGCGCGGCATTAATTTGCTCGAGACGTTGGTCGCGGGACTGCTGGGACATTTACCAATCCTTATATTGTCGATCTTTTGCCGATGGTGGGAATGGCGCCAATCTTAGCACAGTCACGCCCACTCACTGGCTGCGACTTACGCCTTTTTGGTTGATCCACCACAATAACAGAGCAGTTTTGATTAAAGTTGAGCAATTTATAGATACTTCACAGCGCCTAATCACTATAAATCCCTAGACGACCGGTCTAGTTTTGCGTAGAGTGCTAGGCATGAAAAGCAGCTATGAAGATACTCGCCAACATTTGTTGGATACCGGTTATACCGTGATGGCCGTAAAAGGTTTCTCCGGTGTGGGTTTGAGTGAAATTCTCAAAACCGCCGGTGTGCCAAAAGGGTCCTTTTATCACTACTTTAAGTCCAAGGAGCAATTTGGCGAGGCTCTGCTGGAAGATTATTTTCGCAGCTACCTGGAACAGATGGACGTTGCCTTTTCCTCCCGGGATCAATCTGCCGCCGATAATTTATTGGCCTATTTTGATGCTTGGCAGAAGAGTAGTGGGGAGCGTTACGATGCACACCGCTGCCTGGTGGTTAAGCTTAGCGCTGAGGTGGCAGACCTGTCTGAATCGATGCGGGTTATCCTCAGAGATGGGACTGAGCATATTATTCAGAAGCTCCAGAACTGTATTGAGCTGGCAGGGGAAGACGGTTCTCTGCCTAGCACCCTCAATGCCCGTGCCACCGCAGCTTCCCTGTACCAGCTGTGGCTGGGAGCCAGCCTGTTGGCCAAGTTAAACCGCAACGATACGCCAATGGCAGAGGCGATGCTGGCGACCCAGGAGATACTGGGAAAACACTGAGTTTTTTACTGAGCCCGCGAGGGGAAAACCGTTGCGGGTATTTTTATAGCGCCTTTCTAGACGACCGGTCTAATTTGGCGACTTTGACTTCCATTTTACGAAGTTATGGAGAATAGAGAATGCAATCGAGCGATATAAACCGCCGCCTGGTATTGGCATCCCGCCCCGAAGGTGCCCCTACGACAGATAACTTCCGCCTGGAGCATGCCCCTGTGGTCAAGCCGGAGGTCAGCGAGGTGCTGTTGCGCACAGTATTCCTATCGCTCGATCCCTATATGAGGGGGCGAATGAGTGATGCGAAGTCCTACGCAGAGCCTGTTTCACTGGGAGAGACCATGGTTGGAGGGACGGTGAGCCGTGTGGTCGAGTCCCGGTTGGATGGCTTCGAGGAGGGGGATTGGATACTCGGCTATAGCGGCTGGCAGGATTACGCCATTTCTGATGGTACCGGGTTGATTAACTTGGGTAAAAATCCGGATTACCCCTCCTTCTCCCTGGGAGTGCTGGGTATGCCGGGAATCACCGCCTACTTTGGCTTGCTGGAAATTGGGGAGCCAAAAGAAGGGGAGACTCTGGTGGTTGCAGCTGCTACCGGTCCTGTGGGTGCAACGGTAGGACAAATCGGCAAGTTGCAAGGGTGCCGGGTAATCGGTGTTGCTGGAGGTAAGGAAAAGTGCCGCTATGCGGTAGAGGAGTTAGGCTTCGACCTGTGCCTGGATCACCGAGCTGAAGATTTTACCGAGCAATTGGCTGCGGCTTGCCCTGCCGGTATCGATATCTATTTTGAAAGCGTTGGTGGCAAGGTCTTTGATGCGGTGCAACCGCTATTAAATGATTTTGCGCGGATTCCTGTATGTGGGCTTATCTCTCAGTACAACGCAACCTCATTGCCGCAAGGCCCGGATCGCACCAGTTTGTTAATGCGGGATGTACTGACCAAACGCTTAAAAATCCAAGGCTTTATTATTTTCGATTACTACGAACGTTTTCATGAAGCGGTACGTACATTAAGCCAGTGGGTTGCGGAAGGCAGTATTAAATATCTTGAGGATATGGTCGAAGGGTTGGAAGAAACACCCAATGCCTTTATCGGGCTTCTGGAAGGAAAGAACTTCGGCAAGTTAGTTGTGCGCATAGGAAATGATGATTGAAGCAAAGCTGACAAAGTTTATAAGGACAGAAATATGAAAATACTGATGGTTCTGACTTCCCACGATGAACTGGGGAATACCGGTAAGAAAACGGGGTTTTGGCTGGAGGAGTTTGCTGCACCATACTACACCTTCAAGGACGCCGGTGCTGAAGTGACCCTGGCCTCTCCAAAAGGCGGGCAGCCGCCTCTTGATCCCAAGAGCGATGAACCAGATTTTCAGACGGAGGCGACTCATCGCTTTCAGGCTGACGCCGATGCTCAGCAGGTTCTGGCCAATACCCATAAATTGGCTGATATGAATGAGTCTGATTTTGATGCAGTCTTTTATCCCGGGGGCCATGGTCCCTTGTGGGACCTTGCGGAAGACCCGGTCTCAATTACATTGATTGAGAACTTTTTTGCCGCAGACAAGCCGATCGGTGCTGTGTGCCATGCTCCGGGCATTTTCCGTCATACCCGCCGCCAGGATGGCGCTTACCTGGTGTCGGGAAAAGGCGTGACCGGATTTGCCAACTCGGAAGAGGCTGCAGTTGAACTGGTGGATGTCGTGCCTTTCCTGGTTGAGGATATGCTCAAGGGAAATGGTGGAAACTACTCCAAAAGTAGTGATTGGGCACCCTACGTAGTGGTAGACGGCAAACTGGTAACTGGTCAAAATCCAGCCTCTTCAGAGGAAACCGCCCAGACTCTTATGGGATTTATCCCGACCTAGGAGGGAGGGGGAGGCCGGTCGGTCGAAAGGGTTCCAACTGACCGGTTTCCCTTGAGTCTTTCTGAGAGTAGAATACCCGACAAAGAAGCTTGGTTATTTGAGAGCCTATATGTCTGATTTGAATGTCACTATTACTGAACCCGCTCAGGAATACCTGAAAGAGCTGTTGGCCAAACAGGACTGTGAGGGAATTGCCATTCGCATGTTTGTTTCCAGTCCCGGCACGCCTAACGCCGAGACCTGTATCGCCTACTGCCGCCCGGGAGAGGAGGAAGAAGGTGATGTGATGTTGGAAATGAACGGTCTCAAAGCTTACTTCGAAGGACGCAGCGTTCCCTATCTGGATGATGCTCGGGTCGATTACTCTTCGGACAAGATGGGCGGGCAGCTGACGATTCGCGCGCCCAACTCCCGTATGCCGAAAATTACCGATGACAGCCCTATCCAGGACCGTATTAACTATGTTTTGTACAACGAGGTTAATCCGGGCCTGGCAGCTCACGGTGGCCAGGTAAGCCTGGTAGAAGTGACCGAGGATATGTTTGCTGTGTTGAAGTTTGGTGGCGGCTGCCAGGGCTGTGGCATGGTTGATATGACTTTGAAGGAAGGCGTGGAAAAGACTCTCAAAGAGAAAATCCCCGAATTAGCTGGCGTGAAAGATATTACTGACCACACCGACAAGTCCCAGGCCTACTACTGAGTTCCTGAGACCATTCTGAGTCGGCCAAGTGGCTCAAAAGAAAAAGGCGAACCTTGTGTTCGCCTTTTTTATTGCTGTGAACCTCTCAGGTTAGATCCCGCGTAAGCCTCCCTACGAACTACTCCCACACTGTATATATTTGAAATATTCCTCGGTGCTTTTGAGGCGCTGGGGCAATGTAAAGTGCCGGTGCAGCGATCTAGTGATTGGTCATGCTCGTGATTGCTTGTGCGCCAACTCCAGGGAAGAACAATCTATGTTTGACCAAGTGGTGTTTGCCGGTGGCGGCGTGCGCTGTACCTGGCAGATCGGCTTTTGGGAGTCGGTTGCAAAGGAGATTGATCTAGAACCGAGGGTAGTCAGTGCGGTATCTGCCGGTGCCCTAGTTGCAAGCTTAGTTTTGATGGGGAGATCGCTTGACGGAGTGGATTACTTCGTTTCAGCATTTAAAGCCAATGGGAAAAATGTCCATTGGGGCAATATGTTTCGTAAGGACCCAGTATTTCCGCACTATACAATTTATCGTCAAGCATTAAGCGACTTATTTTCTGGGGGCTTTGATCAACTTAGGGAAGCCGCAGACTTACGTATTGGAGTCAGTACTTCGCCGAAATGGCTGCCTGGTCCGATCGCGTTAATGATTGGGGCAGCTATTGATTACTCTGATACTTATATTTTCCCGAACCTTCACCCCACTACTGCACTGAAATTGGGCTTCCGCCAATCTTTTTATAAGGTTCGCCACTGTTCGGATCCTTCCCAGTTAGAGAAGCTGGTTATTACTTCATCCTGTACGCCACCTCTGACACCGCGCCTGAAACAGGGCGGTGCAGAGGTTTTGGATGGAGGGGTTGTAGATAGTGTGCCTATTGGTGGGCTGGATACTGCTGAAGGACGGGTGCTCATTTTGCTAACCCGACGTTTCCCGCAGCTGCCGGACCGTTTTACGGTACAAAAATTTAACCAGGAATGGACATATGTTCAGCCCTCTGGGCATGTTCCACTTAATGTGTGGGATTTTGCCAGTCCGGAAGAGGTGAAGGATACTTTCCGTATGGGAGTTGCAGATGGGCGTGCATTTTTAGCGGCAATTAGTGGCGAAGGGCGGTTAATTGAGAGTCCTCCCTGACGTGACTGGGGAGATCTTGAATTACTGACCGGAAGATTACGATCTTAGGATTAGGATTAGGTTTGCACTGAGTGTTGAGATAAAAGCGCCTTCTGTCTCAATACCAACTTGGTTTGAAAAGTGAAGTCTTTTTGATATCTATTTGTATCAAGGTGGTTAGCAAGCTTGCTGATTGTGATGTGTAACAGTTGGGAGAGAGTCATTGGTTGCGATCTCGCTTTAACGCCTAGTGGCGATAGAGGCAAAGTTCCCTGGTCTAAGTTAAATTCAAAAGTTCCCGTATTTATTCCGATAGCCTCACTTAGAGGGTGTCGTCATGTTTAATCAAATGGTATTTGGTGGCGGCGGAAGCCGTTGCACTTGGCAGCTTGGTTTTTTGCTATCGCTAAGCCGTGAATTACCGATCCGGCCGAAAGTTGTTTGCGCTGCATCCGGAGGCAGTATGGTGGCGGCACTCATGCTTACGGATCGTTGCCGTGAGGGTGTCAATTACTTTCACTCAGCTTGCAAAAAAAATGAAAGGAATTTCTACTGGAATAATTCATTTCGCAAAGAACCAATTTTCCCGCACTTTGAGATCTACCGCAAAGGAGTGCATGAATTTTTTCACGATAGTCTTGAGTCTCTGCGTCAATCTGCCGACCTCAGGATTGCAGTGACTTATCCCCCGGAATGGTTGCCTGTGCCGCTCGCACTGACGCTGGGGCTGGCAATTTTCTACTCTAACAAACATATCTTTCACGACTTGCATCCAAATACAGCGTTACATCTGGGGTTTCGCCAAATGTTTCACCCCGTGAGTAAATGCAAAGATGGGACAGATCTTGAGCAGCTTATTTTGAGTTCCTGCTGTGCCCCTCCTATATCCCCAAGGCTGTCGCTTGGTGGTGCCGAGGTACTGGATGGAGCTCTGGTAGGTAATGCTCCGGTCGCCGGCTTGGATGCTAGCAAAGGGCGGGTTCTGATTTTGGATACAGGGAGCTTTCCACACCTACCGAACAGTTTCAGCGTGCAAAGGGGGGATCAGGTGTGGACTTATGTGCAGCCTTCCAGTCCGTTGCCCATCGGGATGTGGAATTTTGCTGACCCTAGTGCGATGAGGCACACCTTGAAAATTGGGGTTGCAGACGGTTATTCCTTTCTCGATGCGCTTGTGTCCGGTAAGGAACGCCTGGTGGAAATTTGAGTATTCAGTGAGTTCAGGGTCAAGACGATCAGTTGCACAATACTTGTGATTCGATTAGCTTATGCAATTAGTTGCATATTGTTGTCGTCATCAATATGTCATCATGAAGGCTGAAACTAATTGGTCATAAGTGTCGGCGGTAACGCAGAGAGCGGCCTGAAACTGCACTTGAGAGGATGTAAAACACAGAATGGACTCAGGAAGTTCCAGCCGGAAGGCTGCTGCAGGGAAGCGAGATCATGTTTGACCAAGTTGTTTTTGCCGGTGGTGGTGGGCGGTGTACCTGGCAGATTGGCTTTTGGGAGTCCATAGCCAAAGAAATTAGTCTTTCTCCGAAGGTGGTTACTGCTGTTTCGGCAGGGGGCCTAATGTCGAGCCTGGTGCTGATGGGTAAGACGGAGGAGGCTCGAGAGCATTTCTGGACCGCGTTCGAGACTAATGAAAAAAATGCTTATTGGGGAAACCTTTTTGGTAAAGAACCTGTGTTCCCCCAATATGGAATCTACCGCAATGCGATGTTAGAGCTGTTTTGGGATGGACTGGAGACCCTTCAGCAGGGCGCAGAGTTGCGAATTGCGGTTGTTCACCCACCAAAAGGTCTATCTGGAGGTTTGGCTTTTGGAGTGGGGGCCATGGCCTACTATGCCGATAAGCATTTTTTACGCAGCCTTCACCCCAAGATCGCCCAGCGCTTAGGTTTTAAGCAGCAATTTTATCGAGCCCGGGATTGTTCCAGTATTGAGGAGTTGGTGGACCTGATTTTGTGCTCCTCCTGTACGCCGCCATTCACGCCAAGACTTAAGTTGCGGGGGCGAACAGCACTCGATGGTGGGGTGGTAGATAATATCCCGGTGGCAGGATTGGATGATGGAAAGGGAAGGGTGCTGGTGTTGTTGACCCGTCGTTACGACCAGTTCCCAGACATATTTACACAGCGTAAAGGCGATCAGGATTGGACTTATGTCCAGCCCTCGAAACCGCCATTTATCAGTGTTTGGGACTACACAAGTCCAGAGCTGGCCCAAAAAACTTACGAGTTGGGGTGTGCTGATGGGAGAGAATTTTTACAAAAACAAGTGAGTGAAGAGGAAGTCTCCAATGAACAATTCCAATAAAAAAATAGCGGAATCTATTGCCCTATGGCATGAGATGGTCGCTGCACGAGATCTGAGTCGCTTGCCCGCGATCGTTGCAGAAGATGCTGTTTTCCGTTCACCGGCATTTTTTAAGCCCTACCACAGCTCCGCTGCTGTGTGCCTGATTCTCAATACGGTGATGCAGGTTTTTGAGAGCTTTGAATACGACCGTGAATTTACTACCGAATCGGGACACGATCTGGCTCTTGAATTCGCAGCCTCCATCGGTGATAAGAGCTTGAAGGGGTTGGATATTATCCGCTTTAATGATGAAGGCAAGATTATTGAATTTGAGGTGATGATACGCCCGCTCAACGCCCTGCAAAAATTGGCAGAGGAAATGTCCGGGCGGCTTTCCCAGTATGTGACTCAGTATAAGGATACTCAGCAGGCTTGATTTCTAGCAAGCAATAGAAAAGCACACAACTACTCAATTTATGGGTAATTGTGTGTTTTTCGTCAGTTTATTAATGCTTAAAATCAGCTGGTGGACTTTTGTCCAAAGCTTGATATTTCGCAGCTTGCAGAATCTGACTCTACATAGCGAACAAACATCTTTGAGTTAGCTGCTTTAGCAGCTAAGACTGTTGACCAGAATCGATTTTTACTTTCAGTGGTAGCTGAATCCAAATGGAAGGATGTACAGATGTTATTGGTGTCATCTGCAACATTGAAGACTTTAATTGCTCCGTTATCGGTGTAATTTTCAAGCTTCCAGTCTGATGGTATTACATCTATCTCTCCTGCAAACGCGGTAGATGAAAAAATAACTGTAAGTACTATCGAGTTAAGAATATTTTTATACATAGGATTTTTTTGAATCAATTTGTATGCAGGGTTGAGATGATATAAATTTTCTTGGGGGTTGGCTAGAATCTTATTCAGTTAGCAGCCAAGTATCATGTAATTTTCAGTTGAACTAATGAATATCAACCATATGAGGCGTTGTCGTGCTTTTCCTCGTTGGAATCGTGCTGCAAACAACATCATCTCTTCTCTTTCTACAAAGCAGACTTTTTCCCTTTATCACCCCTCAATGTCTTCGGAAGTGGTCTGTAAAACCCTTTCTGAGGTTGCTTGAAAGTTGGTGACAATTTCATTGCAGTTAACATAGGTCTCCGCATTTCTTGCTAACAAAAAGCTTGTAAGTAATATGCTCTGTAAGCGTCTACTTATAAGTTGTTTTCTCTTTGTATTCTGCAAGGTGCAGTGAGCATTATATAAGTGATTTGTTGAAATCAGGGCGATAGGGGTTTCAATAAGGGGGGGTAAATTTTAATACAGGAGTTCCATTTGGCTACTTTACTATGTAATGCCTGTGTTTGGTTGTTCTTATTCGTCTATTTGTTCGGGTGAACGGTCATTGTACGAATAGGGCTAGCCTTAATCGGTTGTTTTGGGGGCCGGTCTCTTTTGGGCGGTTAGTAATCGCTTGAATCGAAGTATTCAAATGCATCGATTCCATCCATATAGGCCCCATCGAATCCAGCATCAACGATCATATAAATGTAAGAGTCATCATTGCCGAAAATAATTTTTTGCCAGCCCTGTTGCCAATACTTCACGTAGTAATTACCGGGTTCACCTGGTACTTCTCCCAGTAACCATTCGGGTGGGGTGTTGTACCAATAGGACTTCCAATAGTAGCGATAATCTTGTGCTTCGCCGATATTGATATAGGCCAGCACCAAGCGCCGTCCACCATTTTCTTTTTCTTTGAGCTGCTCAATTTGTTCCTGGGTGTAAGTTTCGCCGTTAAAGAAGAAATCGATAATCAGGATGTCGTAATTGGTTTCACTTAATGCGTCGACAAACTCTTCAGGTGTTGAGTAAAGGCGTGGATTGATAATGTTTATAAAGTTGCTGGCTTCTCCGAGGCTATCAATGTCACGTGAATTTACATTGAATGGCTCATCGGGGTATGGAGGGATATTATCCAGGGCTTCACTGTCTGCAGCAAAAGAAATATACCCTGCATCTTCATTATCCTGATATGAATCGTCAACATTCCGGATAATGCTGGCAAAATCCGTTATTAGGATTCGATCTCCTTCATCTTTTGCCAAATCAAGATAAGTTTGCAAGCGCCGGGTTTCAGACGTGCTGGTTGGTTCATCGACAATGCCATTTGCCCCAAAAAACAGGGCTTCCTGAGCAATGCCGTCTGTGGCATTCAGGTAGGTTTCATCCACAGGCCCCGTGGTAGTTGTCGTCGTCGTAATTAACTCAACCCCATTTTGGGGAACAATGAGAAAGTGGCGATTGATATCCTTGGCGTAGGTGCTTATATCTTCTACCAGATAACGCATTTCCTTGTCGTAATCAGTAGATTTTTGATTTATGTCATCGGGAAGGTCATCAAGACTACAGCTTAGTATCATTAGCGGACTAAAAAATGACAAAAGTATCCGGCGCAAAATACATCTCCATTGCTACAAATGATAGTTTTTCTGACCTTAAGATATTGCTGTAGGCCAAAATCACTGGCACAAGCTCCTATCTTATGCTGCGGGGTAAGCTATCTAATTAATGCTGAATGATAACTTAACCGCCGCTCAGAAAAACTGTTTTTCTGCCACTGCGGCAGGAAATTGAAGAGGGTTATTTCCCCATATCCATTCTCTTCTTCGTCTTTGTAGTAGCTTTAGCCGTCAGAGGATCATCGGGCCAGTAATGTTTCTGGTATTTAATACGCAACTCCTTTTTTACCTCTTGGTAAGTATTGGCCCAGAAATTCACCAAGTCACGGGTAATTTGAACGGGGCGACGTGCCGGAGAGAGCAAATGAATCATCAGTGGATAGCGATTCTTTAAAATTGTTGGAGTTTGTGCCAATCCAAACAGTTCCTGCAGGCGCACTGCCAGAATAGGTGGGGTTTCTCCATAGTCGATACTAATCCGGGAGCCGCTAGGGACCAGGTAGTGGGTGGGGACCAAGTCATCAAGTTTTTGTTGTAGTCCCCACTCAAGCTGTCCTCGCAAGATGTTATGCAAGTCCAGCTGCCCCACCTGCTCAAGCCTGCTGAGCCCCTGCAAATGAGGAAGCAGCCAATTCTCCATGGTCTCCAAAAGAGCGTCATCACTCCAATTTGGTACTAAAGTGTCGCCTAGTAAATCCTCACACTCTTTACTTTGGCGCAGAAATTCAATTCGAAAGCGCAATTGGTTAGTTTCTGTATTCCAGGGGAGGGAAGACAGGCCTTTCTTACGTATGGCTTCCAGTAATGCGCGGCTGAGGGTTTCCTGTGGGATATCTGCAGCCGGCCGTTGGTGTAAAACCAGTGCCCCCAATTGCGTTTGCTGGAGGGCGATAGCCCGGCCGCTAGTCTCGTCCCAGCGAACTGAAATCTCTTCTTTGATTTGTGTGGCGAAGCACGACCGTAAAGCGGGCAAGGAGATTTCAGCTGCCAGTTGGATGCGTGCGTCGCGGCCCTGGCCATCTAGATCAGCAATGACCAGGTATTCGTTCAAGGAAAGGGCGTCATCATGGGAAAAGTGTGCACCTCTGCCACTGGAGAGTAGAAATCGACGGGCAGAGTCCTTGCGAGTTTTTGCGATCCGGTCTGGATAGGCCAGTCCAAGCAAGGCGCCAATTTCATCTGAATGGTCGATGGGTGGTGAAACGCAGTTTGCGCTTGGCACAATCTTCTTTAATTGAGAGCCCCAGCTTTTGGATTGCTGGCGTACTCTATGCACCGTGCCGCGATCTACCCGGTAATCAGAGCCTTGGGATTGAAGAGCCTGAATTCGCTTATTGATATCCCGATCCCATCGGGCCTCGCCACGGAAAATATCCCGTTCTGATAGCAGTGCTGCCAGTAGACAGGCCTGCTCCTGCAGGCCCCAGCCCACACTGCCAACTAACATATGTGCGAGGCGGGGATGGGCGCCAAAGGCCAGCATGGTGCTGCCGTGCGGAGTGATGCGCAGTTTGTCATCCAGAGCACCGAGTTGCTGCAAGAGCTGCTGAGCCTGAGCCATGGGGCCAGGGGGCGGCGTGTCGAGCCAGCTGAGCTCGCTGACATCAGTAACTCCCCACTTGGCTAATTCAAGTGCTAGGAGGGCGAGATCACTGCGGGTTATCTCCGGTGTATTTTTGGCGCTTAGTGACCGCTGCCGACCCTCGCTCCAAAGTCGTAGGCAGTATCCCGCATTGAGGCGCCCAGCCCGCCCTGTACGCTGAGTAGCTGAAGCTTGTGAAATCGTACTGGTCACCAGGCGGTTCATGCCGCAGTTGGGATTAAAGCGCGATTCGCGCATCAGCCCTGAGTCGATAACTATTCGAATACCTTCAATAGTCAGACTGGTTTCGGCCACGTTAGTGGCCAGCACAATCTTTCGTGTACCCGGAGCAGTTGGCGCTATTGCCTGGTCCTGTTGCTCGCGACTCAGGTCCCCGAAGAGTGGAGAGATAGTGATGGGCCCCTTCGGGGTCTTTTCCGTCAGGCGTTCCTTCAGCAGGTCTTCAACCTGCTTGATTTCCGCGACACCAGGCAAAAAGGCGAGAATACTGCCTTCTTCTTTATCTAAGGACTCGATAATTTTTCTGGTCATCAGCGCGGGGAGCTGACGCTTGTCTTCAAGCTCTTCTTTTGGATTCAAATACTCAATATTGACGGGGTAGCTGCGCCCCTCACTGGAAATGATAGGCGCGTTATTTAGTATCGAAGAGACACCGCTGGTATCCAGTGTGGCTGACATCACCAGAATCTTCAGGTCCTCGCGAAGATACTCCTGGGATTGTAAGCATAAGGCGAGGGAGAGATCTGCCTGCAGGCTGCGCTCGTGAAATTCATCGAAAATTACCAGGGCTGTTGCTTGAAGCTCCGGATCTGCTTGCAAAAGCCGAGTAAGGATTCCTTCGGTGACAACCAATATCTTGGTTTTACCGGTTGCTCGGCGCTCCCCTCGAACCTGGAAGCCAATAGTCTCGCCAACCTCTTCTCCTAGCTGAGCTGCCATACGAGCTGCTGCTGTCCGCGCTGCCAGGCGGCGCGGTTCTAACATAATAATTTTCCTTTCGTTTAACCATGGCGCGTCTAAAAGAGCGAGTGGTACAGCAGTTGTTTTGCCTGCCCCTGGTGGCGCCTGAAGAACAACATTACTGTGCTCATCTAATGTTTGGAGCAATTCGGGAAGGGTGCTTTGAATAGGTAATACTGACATGGGCGGGATTATAGTGACTTCACGATGTGGGGGATACCAAATTCAAGAACGATATCTGGCCCGAGCATAGATTTTTCAGCTTTGAGGAGCATGTGCGGTGGGCTGGCAATACTGGGACTAAAAGTGCATAAAGGAGGGGCTACTTTGTTGGTGCTATATTGCCCTCAGGCACCGCCATAATAGTTAAGGACAGCGCTATGACATTAAATATTCGCAGAGTGGTAACCGGGCATAATTCGCAAGGTGAGCCTGTGGTATTAATGGATGATCGAGGCTTATACACAAGCCAATGGCGACCCCAGATGTCTCAACAGCAGTTGTGGACAACAGAGGATCTACCTGTAGCGCTAGTAGACGATGGTGAGGACAAAGGGGCGCGCGATGTGGTCGGAACCACGATTCCCGGTGGTTCTGTCTTTAAGGTGGTGGAATTTGGTCCTGGAGTTACCCCTCGGTTACATCGGACCGATAGTATTGATTATGCAGTTGTACTTTCCGGTGAAATTGAGATGGAAATGAGGAAGGGGCTATCGGTAAAGCTATGCGCTGGAGACACGCTTGTTCAGCGTGGCACGGTTCACAACTGGGTCAACAGGGGTGAAAAACCCTGTGTAATCGCATTTGTTTTGTTGAGTTCTACAGGCCATGCTGCTTATGGCTAGGTTGTGTGGGCCTATGGTGAGCCTAATTCTTCTGTAATTAGTTGTTATTGATAGTTGGGTTGCTATTAGTTAATTTGGATTGTTTAGGCTAGAAAAAGCCAGCTTATAATAATTTTTTGGGGTTTATTTTGTCTTACTTGTTTTTATTTTTTGCGATTATCACTGAAGTTACAGCTACCTTGCTGCTTAAGGCTTCCAACGGCTGGGAAAAATGGTGGTTGGGAATGGGGTCTATATTTTTTTATTCTCTGGCGAGTCTATTTCTAGCTTTTGTGCTAAAAAATATGAATGTTGGGATGACTTATGCTATTTGGTCTGGTGTGGGTATTGCGCTTATTTGTGCAGCCTCTGTTTTTATTTGGCAGTAAAAATTTGATGTCTACGCTATCTGTGGTGTTGCTCTGATATTTATGGGGACGGCTCTGATTACGATAAAATCTAGTGTGTTTGAACATTAGGTTTTTTAGGTGAATATTTTTGGGTGGTTTTTAGAGGCGCGTTGCCTGAGAAAAGTTGGTGGCGTTGGTTTTGTAAAGTATGTGCATTGGTAGACTTTCTGGGCTTTTCCTAAAGTTGGTTTCGGGGTGAATTTTGACGTTCCTCTATTGTCACTTGGCTGAGTCTGGCTTTCATTAAGAGTGCTTGAGGTGTGAGGTAGATCTTATAACGCATGACGATGAGGTTGTCCTATTATATAAGTGGTTCTGAAATCTTACAAGATCTCTCTCAAGAAATGGGCATGCATTGGCCGGGCTAGGGATGGTTTATATGAAACAGGATGCTTGTGAAAATTATGAGACTGCAGTTGATTTGCAGCTAGCCTTGATTCGGATTTATATCGGATTCACTTTTATTCATCACTTCGCTGAGAAGTTTGGCCTGCTGGGCGCAGACGCTTACAATAATGTTGTGCATTATTTTGAAGGTATTGGATACTCACCTTCAATGGTAATTATTTCTGGCATTTTTGAATTTTCCGCATTTGTTGGATTTACCTTTGGTTTATTCACAAGATTTGCCGCTGCTGGAACAGCATTCTATTTGATAATTGCCTTATTTGAGGGGAGGCATAACCTTGCGGGTTTTTCATGGGTAAGCCATGTCAGTGGTATAGATATTAATGGCAAAATACAAACAGTTTATGGTGGTTGGGAATATCCACTTTTTTGGGCGTTTATTTGCTTTTCTTTTGTACTGACGGGGGGCAGAAAGTGGTCTGTAGATCAATACTTGAGGAAGACGAACTCTTTGATATTACAATTTCTCAGTAGGTGACGCGAGTTTTCTGTGGAAATGAGTGATTTGTAGTTAATCATGACTTGGTCAATGAGAGAGCTTTTGGACATTGATGATTAAACAAGGGATCTATAATGGAAAAAGGTGAGTCGATTTTCCAGGAGTTCTATCATCTTTGGTGTGATAGAAGTGGAGGGTCAAGGACCACGGTAGAGTATTTGACAGGCTTTGATTTAATGCAATATTCCAATCCAGTACCTGAATATCATTGCCGTGATGTACCAAAAGTTAGTCGTAGTGAGTTTGCAATTTTGCCTCCGGGGTGGGAAAGTGATTTTCACTCTACTCCGAACCCTCAGTGGGTTATTACTTTATCTGGTCGCTGGCGTACGACAACTCGAGATGGTGTTGTGGCAACCTATATGCCAGGAGATGTTCATTTTGGAGGGGATATCCTTGTCAGTGGGACAGATGTTGATCAGCAAGGACACTGTACAGTTAATCCCTCTAAAACGGATCCTGTAAAACTGCTTATATTAATTGTTGATTCATTGCTTGCTATTCCTGAAGAGTAAACATCCGTTTATTTGATAGATTCTAGGTTATATTTCATGTGGCTATTGAAAGTTTTTTTTGATTTGAAAATAGCATATTTACATTCATTTACTTCCCTGGTTTAGTGGGATACGATTTTCCTCGATATAATTTTATTTGTAAACTTTGGCTTTAAAGGCTGGGGAGGGTTTATGTCGGCAAAGGAGTTTTTTCGTAATGTAAGAGGTGCTTTGAAAGATTATTTTGGTAATAAGGCAATCGCACTTTGGCACACTTTTGATGATTCTGAGGTGGCGGCAGCTGGATATTACCAGTGTGTAGACCTTGACGGACGCGCCTGGTTATGGACTCCTCGTGGGATGGCAACAAACAGGTTAATTATAACCGCTCACGGGCTTCGCAGAACCAACACCAGTTTCAAAATAGAGTATAACGTTAACCTACATTTTTACTCGCGCGATAAATTTAGTGTAAATGACCCAGGTCTCGCCAGGTTTTATTCTCGAGGAGCCAATTCAGTTGAAGATCTAGGGATTAATGATCCTTGCTTTAACTACATTCTTACAAAATATACTAGTAGCGCTACAAATAGGCACAATACTAATAATGAAACTTATACTTCGGTTAATGCAATTATGTCGCACAATAATAGTGATAGTCGAAGACGTAGAATTCAAAATGCTAATAACATCGGAATGGTTGCCAAGGCGAATAGTATCCAGTCCTTTCAGCCGCCCAGTATTCTAACCATTAGAAATAGACAGTTTATGGCAGCAGTAAACCTGAAATGGGTTCTGGATACTCTGGAGAGAAAAGGGCATCATTTTAATGATATTGATTGTCTTTTCTGTAGAAATACTCTTTGGACAGGAGCAGTAGCTGTGATGTCCGGACTGTCTGGAGGGGATAAATATAGTGATGATGTTGCAATAAATTAGTACTAGAAGGATTTATTTTGTAGTGCCGGTAGGGTCTGTTTTTCATGTGGTAAGAACATTTAGTGATCTACTCGGTGCTTTGAGTTATTTCGTTGACATTTCTTTCTTTGTTGGAACTGTATGTTGATTACATAAAGATTGCTAGTAGGGATAATATGACCTTACTTTCTTCACCGAAAGTAAGGTTTTTATTTAAAAAAGAAAATTGGGGTGATTTCAATAAAGAAGTTGTTGTTGGGGGTATTTTAAGCGTTTTGTCATTCGGGGGCTAGCAAAGGACAGTAAACGTGAAAGCGTTAAAGAGCTGCTGGAAGTATCAAATGCTGAGGCCATGGTCGATACCATCTATGCGCAAATGGACCAGATGTTTGGAACTTCGTCAGTCAATTGGCGGTAGGGTCTTCAGAGCGCGAGCTTTTTGAGCAGCATATGAAAAAACTTGTACTTTTGTGAAGGAAGAGATGAATTGGGAGAAAATTAAAGAGCTAATGATTGATGTATGCCTGAAACATTACTCCGAAGAAGAAGTTCAAGATATACTGTCTTCCAGACTGAAACTGGCCAGTCGATGCTGGTTAAAATGCCTACGGTGATGAATGACTCAATGGCTATTTCGCAGCAGCAGATGGTGCAAAGTTTTATACCAAAGCTAAGGGAGCTTTCTATGGCCTTTAAGGCGGATTTAGAAGAACAAAGAAGCGTTGCGAGTGAGACAGTGCAAAATTGATACTTCAATACTTTCTAGGGGCTTATAAAAGTGGGGGGCCTAGAGAACCAGTGAGGGGAACCCCCTTACTTTATACCCCTAAACTGTTCAATTTGATTAGATTTGTAAGTGAGAAGGGATCGGATCGTCAGTGTCCCGCGGGTTAGCTAGTGCGGCTTCAATGGCGGCCTGTATCCCAAGGGCGGCAGTTTCTTTTGACATGCTGGGATTACCGATATTTTCGGGCAGTGCGGCAATCTGGGGTAGCTGAGGAAGGTGTATCCAGCCGGCGGGGATATTCAGCTGATTAGTCGCGATATAGTGAAGCGCGCCATACATCATATGGTTGCAACAAAAAGTACCCGCAGTATCAGAAATGTCGGCAGGAACACCAATATTGCGCATTGCCATAACCATTGCGCGGATAGGGAGTGTGCTGTGATAAGCGACAGGACCATTTTGTACAGTCGGCTCACCCTGCATTTCAACTCCCCGGTTATCTTTCAGGTTATATCTGGTGGAATCATTATAATTTTGTGCAATTCTCTCAGCCGTAATGATTGCACGGCCACTGTATTCTCCTAACATCACCACTAATTGCGGTTCTATTTTTTCAATAGCATCCGTGACAACTTCAATGCTTTCAAAGAAGTTGTTGGGTATCAAAAGACCATGAATATCACCATTGGCTATCCGTGTTCCGTCCAGCATGCGCATAACTGATTCCGCTGGATTTATCGGTGTGTTACCGAAGGGCTCAAAGCCAGTCAATAAAACTTTTGTCATAGAGATGTTATCGTAAATAGATACAGAAAGATTGATATATTGTTATTTGTCAAAGGTAGCGTTGTCTAGGCTACCTTTGACTGGTTCGTGGTCGGCTATTCAACTAAACCTAATTGCTCCAGGAAAGTGTATTTATCCCAGTCCACCCAGCTTTCCACCATTTTTCCATCTTTATATTTGTCGGTATGTACGCCAGTCCAACTACTGGTTTTTCCAGTTGCTTCATATTGTAGAAACTTTCCAGTATGGGTAGCGGTTATTCTCCAGCGAGTGCAGACGTAATCTCCCTCGGCAATTTGCAGCAGAATTTCCAACTTGGTAGTGGAGAACCCTTTGTGAAAATCTGTGACAAGTTCCTGCCACTCTTTTACTGATAGTGCTGAAGTATTGCCACCAGCATAGGGCATTTGATGATTTTTATAATCTGGTGCTAAATAATTGGTTGCTTTGTCGGGGAAGTTGTCCCCCCACAATTCCAGTATCGCTTTTGATGTCTCTTTGTGATTGTTCGCCATTTTTGTCCCACTGTAAGTTAGGTCGGAATTTGGTAGCCCAAGCATAGTTCAGTGAATTTAAGGGGGGAGCGAATCGAAGTGGGATTGGATTCAATATTGATAGTCGATTGATATGAGTTGGCGCAGATTACATGATAAATAAATATATTGAGTAACTACTTTAAGCTTTATAGGGTGTTGTGCGTTCTGCGAACTTTAATAGAGTATTCAACTGCTGGGTTTTAGAGGCACTAGGCTTTTTAAGGTCTGGTTAGGCCAGTTCTTTGTGGGTAAAACTATGACAAGTAGCGCAATCAAAGCCTTACTAAAGCGTCGTCGAATGCTACCCGTTTTGATACTTGGTGGAATTTTAATGGCTATGTCTCTGGTGGCCAGTCGACAGAAACCACAAAGATACGAAGGGCAAGTTCCGGAGCTGCTGGTGGAAGCCATCGAAGTGAAGCAAATGCCTATTCGCGCTGAAACTGTTGCTTTTGGAGAGGTGATGCCGAGCCTTATCCTTGAGGCAAACTCTGAAGTTGGTGGTCGAGTGGTTTCAGTGTCGGCTGATTTGGAACCTGGCGCAATAATATCTGCCGGGGCACCAATCCTAAATATTGACGAAACCAGCTATCAATTGGCCGTTGCTCAAGCGGAGAGTGACCTGGCTGTTTATCGCGCAAAATTGCAAGAACTGGAGGTTGAAAAGGCTAATATCCAGCGTTCGTTGGAAATAGCTCAGAGGACACTGGAATTAGGGGAACAGGAATTACAGCGAAAAGAGCAGTTGGCGGTTAAGGGGATTGTTTCTCGCTCAGCGGCTGATGCGGAGGAGCAACGGGTATTGAAGTTGCGACAAGAAGTTGAACTTCAAAAGGGTAATCTCTCCCTATTTACCACTCGTAGGCAGGTGATAAAAGCCCAGATAAGTCGTGCTGAAGCGCTGTTTGGTGAAAGTCGCTACCAGTTATCGCGAACCCGGATAAGCCTGCCCTATAACGTGCGGATCGGTGATGTCTATGTGGAGGCTGGCCAGTCTGTTGCCCATGGGACACCGCTGTTTGTCGCTTATGGTATGGATCAGGTGGAGGTTTCGGCCGAACTGACAATGGCTCAAATAGTGCCTCTTTTTCGGAGTATTGAATCTCCCAGTGATCAAACTCTCTCGCCTGACGACTTCTCAGATGCCTTATTGGGATTGGAGGCCAGGGTTGGATTGGTAGGTGGTATTAAACCGGTGGAATGGCGGGGTAGGGTAGTGAGAGTTGGAGGTACCATGGATACCACAAGCAGAACTCTATCCGTAGTGGTTGCAGTGGATAACCCTTATCGAAATATAGTAGCCGAGGGTCGGCCGCCCCTGTTTCGTGGTATGTATGCCCGGATTAAGCTTATTGCACCTCCTTTGCCAGCTTTGGTTATCCCTCGCAGTGCCATGCATGAAGGGCGGGTCTACTTGGCTGAAAATAATCAATTGAAGATTCGCACCATAACGGTGGACTACTACCAGGGTGATCTAGCTGTTGTGCGCTCTGGCTTGATGCCTGGAGATCAGGTGATAACTACTGATGTTATCCCAGCAATCAGCGGGACGGCAGTATCTGTCATCGATGTCAAAAAGGGAGTTTCAGACCTGACCGTGACAGTAGAGGAAGTTGGCGAGTGATTCGCTTTTTTGCGATCCACCCAACTGCTGCCAATTTGCTTATGGTGGGTTTAATGCTGGCTGGCTTTTTCGTATTGCCGTCGATGAAGCGAGAGACTATGCCGGAAATCGACAAGTTCGAAGTACAAGTCTCAGTATTTTATCCTGGTGCAGCTACCGCTGAGATCGAAGACAGTATCTGCCTCCCCCTCGAAGAGGCAACGGATGGCATCCCATTTATTGATGAGCGCCGTTGTGAAGCTGCAGACAATCTTGGCGTGATGAAACTGAAAATGCAGGAAGCAGGTGATATGGGGCAGTTTCTTGCCGACATTGAATCTGCAGTAGATGCGATAGACTCCCTTCCTGCTGAGAGCGAAAGGCCAGTAATAGAAGAGCTGGGACGTACCCAGCCGGTGGTGAGTGTTGCCCTAAGCGCAGATTTGCCTTTGATCCAGCTCAACCAATTGGCCGAGCACTATCGCCGAGAGTTGCTTCGTCATCCGTTGGTGCCCATTGTCAAAATTTCCGGTTTTTCAGACCATCAATTGCAAGTGGAAATTTCAGATTACAATTTGCGACAGTATGGACTGAGTGTTGCCGATCTTGCCGCAATTATCGATAAGCAGGCAATTGATATGCCCGCCGGTAAGGTAACTGCACCTGATCGGGAGTACCAGGTTCGTTTTACCGAAAAGCGGCGCACCGCAGCAGAGCTTGAAGAACTTATTGTTGTCAAAGGAATGGATGGCGCAGAGGTGCGATTGGGCGATATTGCCACTATCCAAGACAGTTTTGAAAAGGAGGAGGACAAAATCACTTTTGATGGGCAGCGAGCCGCATTGCTTGTTGTTCAGAAAAACAGCGTGGATGACAGTTTGAGGGTGTTGGAAGCGGTTCGCGAATTTGTCCAGGCGGAAAATGCCCATTTGCCGGAAGAAATGCGGTTGATTCTTACTCAGGATAGTGCCTCAATTGTTGCTGATCGTTTAAGGATGATTATTACCAACGCCTGGCAAGGGCTTATTCTTGTTGCGCTGACCCTTTATTTGTTTTTTAGCGGGCGATATGTGTTTTGGGTGGTTATGGGCCTGCCCGTTTCATTTCTCGGCGCCTTTGCTGTGATTACTGCTTTGGGTATATCCATCAATATGATCAGCTTGGTGGGGCTGCTGATTGCAATTGGCATCTTGATGGATGATGCCATTGTGCTTTCGGAAAGTATCGCCACCGAATACCGGGATGGCCGTACACCTCTTCAGGCGGTGGTTATCGGAACCAAGCGTGTTGCAAGGGGGGTTATCTCCTCATTTGTTACTACCGTGATCGTTTTTTCTGGATTAGCTTTTATCAAAGGGGACATGGGGCAGGTCCTCAAAGTTTTACCAGTTGTTTTAATCTCTGTACTAGTGGTTAGCCTGATTGAAGCCTTTCTTATTCTCCCCGCCCATTTGCGTCATGCCCTTTCGTACAAGGAAAACCCACCAGCCTGGAAAATCGCTTTTGCTCAGCGATTTGAGTTGTGGAGAGAGTATGTAGGGCGTGTCGCTGATAAAGCGGTGGAATACAGATATGCTTTTGTCGGCGGCGTAGTGGGACTATTTTTTGTTACGGTGAGTTTACTTCCTGCGGGGTTAGTTAAATTCCAAGGGTTTCCTACATTGGAGGGAGATTTACTACAGGCCCGAATTCTAATGCCCCAAGGAACCTCCCTCGTAGAAATGGAAAAGCTGGTGGCATATCAGAAGAAGGCCCTGTACTTAGCTGCTGAAAACCTCTCAGGGAAAGAGGTAGCGCCTCTTATCGAGCACATTAGTGTTACTTACGGGGTGAATGGCGATGCTTTTGAGAGTGGAGCTCATGTAGCCACAATAAATGTCGACCTACTGGCTGCAGAAGTTCGCCATACAAGTATCAGTGAGTTACATCAGGCCTGGAGTAAGGCTGCTGGTGATATCCCTGGTGCGATCGCGATTTTGTATAAGGAGCCATCGCCTGGTCCAGCTGGACGAGCTATTTACCTTCGCTTGGCCGGGCTGGATATTGATCAGCTAAAAGGAATATCTATACGTCTACAAAACTGGCTGCGCAGTTACGAAGGAGTGGTGAATGTACTGGATGACCTGCGTCCTGGTAAGCCACAGCTGACGGTCCGAATGCGGGAGGGAGTTTATGCTTCTGGTATTGATGCCAGTGTTGTGGCCACTCAACTGAGAGCTGCCTATCAGGGCACAGAGATTGATGAAGTGCAGTATCAGGGAGAGACTTACGAAATTCGTGTTCGAATGGATGAGCCATCTCGCAGTGCGCTGTCACGATTTGACGAGCTTGTCATTATCCACCCTGAAACAAGGCAGCGTGTACCCTTGATGGCAATTGCCAATATTGAAATGCACCGGGACTATGCGCGTATCCAGAGAATAAATGGTGAGCGTGTTGTTACGGTCTTTGCAGATGTTTTTACAGAGAGGGCCAATGCCAGTGAAATTCTGCTGGATACCCAACAGAACTTTTTTGCACCATTGGAGCAGGAATTTCCGGGCCTAAGGGTAACCATGAAAGGAGAGATTGAGAATAGTCTCATTACAGGTCTATCGATGGGTAAGGCCTTGTTGATCGGGGCAATAGGAATCTATTTACTACTCTCGCTTCAATTTCGTAGTTATACCGAACCTGTAATTGTGATGATGGCGATTCCCCTGGCTTTAATAGGTGTAGTCTGGGGACATATTATTATGGGGCAGAATATGACGATGCCCAGCATGATGGGATTTGTCTCTCTCACAGGAATTGTGGTGAATGATTCAATCCTGTTAGTAGAGTTTGTGAAGCTTCGTGTCCGAAAGGGAATGGACGTTCACTCGGCGGCGAGTCAAGCCAGTCGCGACCGGTTCAGGGCTATTTTCCTTACCTCACTGACAACAGTGGCCGGATTGTTGCCACTGATGTTCGAAACCAGCCTTCAAGCCCAGATACTGATTCCACTGGTGACCAGTATTGTATTTGGGATAAGTAGTTCAACCGTTTTGATTCTGTTAGTCCTGCCAGCCCTTTATGGCATTCTTAAGGACTTTGGCTTAACTGAGCGAATTCAGGAGCCGCTAGATCGATTACCTGAAGATGTCGCCGCTTCTACGACTTAAATAATCTTAATTGTTGAAGTGAAAAAGCAGCTGGAATGAGTGGTAGAAGAAGGAAGATAAAGAGAAAGCAGTGGTAATACTTTGAGCTCCGGGAAGAATTATTCATCAATTCTTAATTAGCGCACTTGTACGAGTATCCAATACAGGGTTTCGGAGTTGGTTTAAGTAGTCGAATGTTTCATGTACGTCACGGAATAAGTAGCGAATAGTCCTTGTTGTCCCCTTTACTTCAATTGATAATCAGGAAGATAAATTTGAACTTGCCTTCTTTTGTACAGATTCACTCTCAAAATGATTAGAAAATACAATAAAAATGACTATCCAAGTGTGCTGGATATATATGCCCGTTCAAAACTTGATGAGCTACGGTTTGAAAACCGGAGTTTTAATCTGTTGCCGCTGGATAAAGATCAAAAACGTTTGGCCCAGCTGATGGAGTCGGATATTTATGTGTACGAAAAAGGTGATGTTCTTGGCTATGGTGCACGGTATAAGAATGAGATTCGTGCACTGTTTGTGCATCCATCGTTTAGAGGTCAGGGGATAGGGCGGGAATTGCTGGAGTACCTGTTAGGGGAAATCAGTGGCTCTGTACATCTGCAGGTTGCCAAGACCAATGACCCGGTGAAAAACCTGTATAGGAAATATGGTTTTGTGGTGACCAGGGAGCTGCAAACTACCTACAGCGGGGTCCCTGTACTTGCCAATGAAATGGTTCGCCCCCCCAGCGCCAACTAAATATACAAACGCCTATGCTACAGGAGTGTCAGCAGGCGTTGTTCTCAAAACATTCCTCCAGAAACCTCCAAAAGGCATCCAGCTTGGCGGAGGCGGCTCTTCTCTGCTGATACACCGCAAAAAGTGGCCTGCTTGATTGCTGCCAATCCGGCAGAACCTGAACCAAGTTACCCGCCGCAATATCCCGCTCTACCAAATAATCGTAAAGGCAAGCTATACCGGCGCCAGATAGGGCTGCTTGATAGAGGGAATAGTAGTTATTACTTGAAAAGTAGGGCTTGGGGGCAATCGTGATCGATTCCTGCCCCTTCTTAAAAGTCCAGGAAAGTGGATCGCGGCTGTACTTGTAACACAGTAGTTGGAATTTATTGAGTTGGTCCGGGGAGGAAAAGGACTTAATCCTTGCCAGGTACTCAGGAGATGCTACCAGGAGCCGATCGTGCCGGCCGATTTGATGAGAGTAGAGCGTTGATTGGGGCTGTGCAGGTTGGGATCGCAATGCCAGGTCAAACCCTTCACCGGTAAGATCCCGAAGCTGATCATCCAGAATCAGGTCCAAACGGATATCTGGGTGCTCAGTTGTAAACTTCGGTAGCCTAGGTGCCAGCCAGAACTGCCCCAGAGCCGTTGGGGCGGTAATCCGCAACAATCCAGAGGGCTGCCCTTTGGAGCTGGTTAGTCGCTCTTCCACTTCCCGTAGATCATTAAGGACACGCTCTGTGGTTTCCAGGTAGTCCCGCCCCGCATCCGTAAGGCTTTGGGATCGGGTAGTACGGTGAATTAGCCGAGTACCCAGTCGCTGCTCAAGCTGTTGGATGGCCTTGCTCACAGCGGACACCGTGGACCCCAATTCCCGGGCGGCACGGGTAAATGACCCCAATCGCGCCACCGTAGTGAACACCTGAATTAAGTGGAACCGGTCCAAAGGAACCTCCAATAATTTCCTGGCAGGAAAAAGTGAATATCAAAATTATGCTATTAACGCATTTATAGGAAAAAGTCACAATATCTTGGCAGATCGACAAGTTAAGAAGGGTTTCTGATGAGAGTGATTGTATTGCTATGCCTGATTTTGGTTCCCAGCGCTTTTACGCTGGCCGAGGCACCGCCAAACAGCCAGCCATTTCACGTCAAGGGGGGTGATTTTAAGTTGCCAGTGGGTTGGCACTTTGGGGAGGTTGCGGGGGTGGTCCGCAGGGAGAATGGCCACTTTGTTGTGTTTCATCGAGGGTCTCATTCGCTGTTGGAGTTCGATGGACAGCGGCGTTTTGTTCGCGAAATTGGCGCGGGACTGTTTGAAAATCCGCATGGTCTTCGTATAGACCATAAGGGCAATATTTGGACTACCGATACTGCCACGCACCTGGTATTGAAATTTGCACCTGATGGCGAAGTAGCCATGGTATTGGGGAAGCGAGGTGCAGCCAGTGAAGGCTGGTTTGATCGCGACTACAACTTGGTGCTGTTCGATCAGCCCCAAGATGTTGCAGTGGATAGAAATGGATTTATTTATGTGGTGGATAAAGGCAACAGCCGCATCGTAAAGCTGGATAAGAATGGCCTTTTGGTAACCACCTGGGGTGGTCAGGGGGAGGCCCCTGGAGAGTTTAATTTCCCTCACTCCATTGTGATTGATTCTGAGGGGCAGTTATATATTGCCGATCGTGAAAACCGCAGGGTACAGATCTTTGATTCAAAGGGTAAATATTTAACTCAATGGAGAGGAATAGGTTACCCCTATGTCCTGTTTCTCAAAGGTGATGCTTTGTGGATGACAGATGCGCGGGCCGAGGAAGTGCGACAGTACGACCTGTCTGGTGATCTCAAGATGCGCTATCAGGGCCAGCCTGGGCGGGGACAGAAGCAATTTGGCTTCGTACATGGGATCTATGTGGATGACGACGGACTTTGGGTGTCCCATATCTTGAATTGGAGCATCAATCGCTTACTGCCAGCGGATACACTACCCGCTCCGGTCATGTAGCTTTTCTTTCAAAATTTACCTGGGAGTATTTATGCCTCACTGTGTTATCCAGTGTCCTTCTAACCTACTTGAGTCGGTAGATGTTGATAGCTTACTGACTTCTATCCATGCCGCTGCAGATCAGTCTGCACTCTTTGAGCCGGGGGATATTAAAGTTCGTTTGTTACCTGTCGAGCACTATTTGGTTGGACCTGAACCAGCACCGTTTGTACACCTGGAGTGCAGTCTGCTTTCAGGTAGAAGTATT
The DNA here is from genome assembly GCF_052467325.1 of Microbulbifer maximicatervae (SeqCode). Taxonomy (NCBI): domain Bacteria; kingdom Pseudomonadati; phylum Pseudomonadota; class Gammaproteobacteria; order Cellvibrionales; family Microbulbiferaceae; genus Microbulbifer; species Microbulbifer maximicatervae (SeqCode). The sequence continues at coordinate 1,583,787 of NZ_CP174310.1, read as the reverse complement.
GAGCAGCGACAAAGCTTGGCTCATTTACTAGCCAAGGCCCTATGTGCAGCCGTGCCCGATGTGGAGATGGTTTCTGTAGAGGTCCGCGAGATCGTGCGAGCTACATATTGTAATCGCGCTGCATTGGGGCTCGTTGCGTAGCTTATTTCCCATTTTTAAGTGTGCCGGGTTGAACTACAAGAAAGCTTCGGCAAAAGGTACTCATTCGCACAAGTGGAGGGCTTGGCCCCCACTTGCGCACTTTCAGGCCGGTTAGAGGCAGTAGCCCCCATCAACCTTCAGGTGTGCATTTCGCATACCGACTGAGTGATCTGTGGCCAGGTAGTGGATTGCTGGCACTATGTCATCTACCTCAAGTGCACGGCCCAGTGGCGTTACCATCATACTCTCTGTGAGATTTTGAATGTCTGATTGGCTCATGCCGGCTTTTTCCTGGATTTCGGTCAGTGTGACTCCGGGGCGTACGCTATTTATACGAATACCCCTCACCGCTAACTCTGCATTCAGGACCTGGGCATAACCTTCAATGGCAGACTTACTCGCGCTATAAGCGGAAGTTCCCGAAAAGGTTTTCTCTACGGCAATACTTGAAAGCAAAACCACGCTGGAGGGGTTATTCATCACCGGTAGTAATTTTTGCAGTGTGAAAAAAGGTCCCTTCACATTGATATCAAAAGTGTGATCGAAGAGGGCCTCATCGGTTTCTTCAAATATCCCAGGCCTGAAAATACCGGCATTCAAGATAAGGGCATCCAGTTTAACCTCATCGTTTTGTAATTTTTTTCCCAGTTGCTCAATTTGGTCGAGTTTTCCACTATCACATAGGTGGCATGTCAGCTGGCCGCTACTCCCAAAGAGGCCCGCGATATCCTCGGCTGTTTGTTCCAGTTTTTCAGCATTTCGGCCCGTGATGATGACTTGCCAGCCCTCGGATAAAAATTGTTTAGCTGTTGCGAGTCCAATACCGGCAGTGCCACCAGTGATTGCGATGGTTTTTGTTCTCTGCTGGTGTCCCATAGATCCTCTCTTGCGATTGTAATGGTGCAATGAATGGCAGTTGCCAAGATTAGGCTTAGGAGGATATGTTGTGAGACTGGTATCAATAAGGCACCGTTAGGGCAACACTTTGGTTCTAATTTGGAAGCAATGAGGCAGAATGCAGCATCTACATCAATACTTGGGACATTTGTACGTCTTCCGGTTGGTCATTGAGCAAGGCAGTTTTCAGGGGGCTGCTAATCAGCTGGGCTTACCTCGCTCATCAGTCAGCAAGAAGCTGGCACAGCTGGAGGGGTTTGTTGATCAGCGTCTATTGCATAGAAGTACACGGCAATTGCGCCTTACGGATGCCGGTGCTGCTTTGTTGGAAGCAACGGAGACTATGGCTCAGCTAATGAGCAATACCGAACACCTGATCCTCTCCCATCAGGATGAAGCTGTTGGTAGAGTTAAGATAAGTTGCTCTACCTTAATGGGGCAGAGGTACTTATTGCCATCCCTACCAATACTAAAGCAACGCTACCCAAAAATTACTTTTCAAGTGAACTTAAGCGATAGGGTTGTGAACTTATTGGATGAAGGCGTTGATATTGCCATTCGCACGGGGCACTTGCCGGACTCTTCATTGGTAGCACGCCGAATAGGTGAAAAGCGTTGGGGGTGGTTTGCCAGCCCGGATTATTTGGCGAGTAGGGGGGAACCTAATTCTCCGGATGATTTAAGTCAGCATCAATGCTTAGTGTTTAGTAACCAAACAACAACCATTGACCACTGGCACTTTTCTAACGATGGTAACGAAATAAAGACCATTGCCATTGATCCGGCGATGGTAGTCGATGATGGCCGTACATTGGTTGAATTAGCTACAATGGGTCAAGGTATAGTTATGATTGATCCTCTTCTGGTGCGCCGGGAATTAGCGGAGGGCAAGTTGATGCCTATCTTTCAGCAATGGAGAAGCCCTGAGCTGCAACCGATCCATCTAGTGTGCTTGGGAAGGTCTATAAGAAGTAAAGCGGTAGAGGTAGTTTGGCAGGCATTGGTTGAGGGCTTGCAGAGGGATTTAATTCAGCCTTAAAAGCAAATATGGCAGGGTTTTACGTATCATCTCTTTTTTTCTTTTGAATTTCCTGAAGCTTCTTTCTTTTTAATTCTCTTTTCTTTTGGTAGTAGCGCTTATCGACATATCTAAGCAGTAGCCATAAGACAAGTGCAGCAACAATGCCAATCAGGTACCCTTTCCCGTACATGCTATATGCGACCTTCTGCTGGCCAGATTGAAACCAATCTGGCCTTTCTCAAAGATGGATATCTAGTAGGCAAAATAGGGCAGGTAAGAACTCCAGTCGGTCCATGCGAGATGTTGGACGGTTCTGTTTATGCCATTGGTTTGCATATAAAAGTTCCACCGGCCCGCTTCCTTAACACCAATTACGTTTTTATTTTGGAGATTAATGGCCGCAAAGTTTGATTGAATCAAAATATAACGATTAGGGTCCAAGCCGCCAATTTTAGAGGCATCGATCAGCTGGGTGACATCAGTTCGTAAATAGCTTCTCTGCGCGCTAGCAAATACACTGAGAGGAGTATTATTAATGATTCCTTGATTTACCTGGTTATAACTATTAAATGGATGGGGTTGCAAATGCCCCATAGATAGCTGGCCGCCACCCCAGTCAAGAATAATCAAGCTGCAGCCAGTTTGGCGCTCAGTTACCCAAAAATCTGCATTTGCTGTATTGGGCCGCAATAGTGCTGTATATCGATTGACAGAGCTGTGCCCGCGGGTCGGAGTGGTGAGGGCCTGAATGTAGATCCTGCTGTCATTATTCGCTGCGCCGGGGCCGATACTGATATTCCCCATGTTTAGAGAAAATGGCACTCGAGCCAGCTGCGTTTGATGCCCTGGCTGGAGGCCGATCTGTAATCGGTAGTTTTGTAGGGCAGTTTGAGGGTCAGCTTTCAATGCCCTGAGTGCGTTACGTGAATTTATTTGATCTTGTAATGGCATGGCTTCAAACTCCTTTTCAATTATGTTTGTCATAATACCGCATTTTTTTGGCGGTTTCTCAAGGGTTTGAGATTGAGTCAATTACACATCATTGCGAGGTCATGAAATTCTTGATTAGTGAATAATTTTTGAATGGCGGTGTGTTAGGCGATGCTCCATATAGTTATGTATTTAAAATAGAAGTTTTTTGTATTGGGGGAGCTTTTGTTTGGATGTAGGGTGCTAATTGGACGGTGAGCGTCTTTATTGGTGCTTATATGTTTATGTCCCAGGGTGGCTTTGTAGGTGTGGTTTATAGAGATGTTAATACGCTCAGTATGAGTGATTTTGACATGTGTCACACTAAGGGGGCTTGATTTGGTATCTATAAATGTGGGGTGGTGGGTTGTTAATTGGTGCATGTTATACTGCGATTTAAATATTTAGCTATTTAAACTGGGGCTCCAAGAGTGATGTTGAGTGCGAGAAGGTTGATTGACAATTATGAAAGCAAATCAGGGAAGTATTTCTCTATATTTATTCAGTGTTTGATAGTCGCATCGTTAGTTTCATTTTCAATTAGTACTATCCCGGATTTAACTCAAAGTCAGAAGGGTTTTTTGCATGCCTTTGAGGTTTTCTCGGTGATAGTTTTTACTGTGGAATATCTAGGTCGAGTATATGTCGCAAAAAATAAGTTGAACTTTATATTTAGTTTTTATGGTTTGATTGATCTTCTGGCATTCTTGCCATTTTATATTGCTTCGGGGTTGGACTTAAGGGCGCTTAGGGTTGTTCGGTTATTTCAAGTTTTTAGGGTTCTTAAGCTATTGCGTTATAGTAAAGCTGTGGCTAGATTTAGCCGTGCATTTCGTATGGTCAAAGAGGAGTTAGTTCTGTTTGGTGTGACTGCACTGATTTTACTTTATTTGGCTGCGGTGGGTATCTATTATTTTGAGAATACTGCCCAGTCAGAACAATTTAAATCTATCTTTCATAGCTTGTGGTGGGCAGTAACAACCTTGACCACAGTAGGATATGGCGATATGTACCCAGTTACTCTCGGAGGAAGAGTATTTACTTTCTTTGTTCTTTTGATTGGTTTGGGAGTGGTTGCGATTCCCACAGGGCTCGTTGCTTCCGCCTTATCTAAAGCTAGGCTCGAGGAAATGGATGACAATTAGGCGCGGTAATAGAGTATGGCCTCGTAGATTGGGAGGCCATACTTGGGTTTAATCAAATTCAATAGCTTTGTTGTTAATGAATAGTTGGGTATCGACCGGTGTCGCGCTAGCAACGGTTTGAAGGGACATGCAGGCTTGCCGGCAACAATGCATAAATTCCACCAGTTTTTCTTCGGGCTCATCGCTTTCAATAATTAAGTGTATCTCTACCTTGTCACCTTTACCGAATACGTTTTCAGGTCTGATGCCCCCCAAGTTTAAAGTCGTTGAGAATTCAGTTTTCTGTTCTAGCCTTACATTCTTTAGATTAATTGCCGCGAGTTTTGCTAGCATTTCGATGTGAGACATCATGCAAAGGGCTAGACCTGCAGAAAAGTACATAATTGGAGACGGGGCACTGCCTCTACCGCCAACTGCTGTGCCTTCATCACAGATCAGTTCCCAGGTTCCACCATTAGGAACATTGGAAAATATGGTGGCTTTCTTTAGATGATGCCCCTCAGGCATTTGCTCGACATTAATATGAGCGTGAAATTTAAGTAGTTCGCCCTGCTTCACTTTATCGAGGTGAGGCGGAGAAAAAGTGACTTGGTGGGCATCTTCATCTAATTTGCGAGCAATAGTAGAGCTCGACATTTCCCACTGAATTGAGTCCATTTCGAAGCTCCTGGCTTTTGTTTGATTTGACTGAGAGGTAGGATAGTGTAGATTCAGATATACTGCTAAAGCTCGGAAATAACTGTATCAGCTGTATAGAGTAAGGTGGGATGGCAAGTAGTCCCACCACTTATCGGATAATAGGGGAGCTAGTCGAGTAGAGGGAGCGCGGTAAATAGTGCAAGTTGATGTGCGTAAGCCATCGCATCTTCCCTGGAGGGAAAGATCTGAGCCTGAATGTAATCTCTCCTATTGCTATGGAGAAAAACCAATATAACCTGCCAGCTGGAAAGGTTACTTTTACGATTAGTATTGTGAGGTGAGTAAGGGATAACTTTAACTCCCTTAAAAGCTTCTAGAGATTGCGTTTCCGTCCAGCAGTGCCAAAGGGCTTGCCGCTTGGAGATATAGCTTTTCGATTCTCCATCGATGTAATGTGTTGCCTTGAAGGAAAGGGTGGCTATAGATAAAAGTGTACACAGAGCGGTGGCAAGCCAGGAGATGGTAGAGCCACCATCAAGGGCAAAACTAAGGCTGACTATCAGCCAGGTCAGAGTAAACCCACCAATAATATAGGTGGCCACCTTGTTGGACTGCAGTTCCATGTTTGCCGTCTTCCTATTTTCCTCTAGGTACAAGATTAGGCGCCAGAATCCGACTACAACTAACTAAGCCGCTAATGCACACTTTGCTGGCTTGAGGGAATATATGACAGATGTGTATCACGGCACGGCAAAAGTACCCCTTTTGTAGGGGCTTTATCAAGTGGGGAGTGTAATTTAATAAAGGGCAGATATTACAATTATCAGCAAATGATAGGAAAGAGGCCCGTAAGGGGCCTCTTAAGAAAGTCTGTCTAAGAAATGCGCACTTTAAGGGGCTCACGTAGTTGCTCAGCCATGCTCAATAGCAGAGTCTCGGTAGTTTCCCAATCGATACATTTATCGGTAACAGAAACTCCATATTCCATATCGTCCAAATTTGGTAGGATTTTCTGGTTGCCAGCCTTCAGGTTGCTTTCCACCATAATGCCAATAATCGACTGATTACCATCGAGTATTTGGTGGGTCACGTTGTCGACCACGAGGGGTTGTAACTCATGGTTTTTATTGGAATTGGCATGACTGCAATCGACCATAATGTTTGGCACGATATTGGACTTGCGCAGCTCCTGCTCGCACATCGCAACACTTACCGAGTCGTAATTTGGTTTGTCATTACCTCCCCGTAGTACCACGTGACCGTATGGGTTGCCTGCAGTATGGATAATTGCGACTTGACCGCGCTTGTTGATACCGAGGAAGCGATGGGGGTTGGCAACAGACTGAAGGGCGTTGATAGCGACTTCCAGGCCACCATCGGTACCATTCTTAAAGCCTACGGCAGAGGAGAGGCCGCTGGCCATTTCCCGGTGAGTTTGTGACTCAGTAGTACGAGCGCCAATAGCAGACCATGAGATCAAGTCTTGCAGGTACTGGGGGGAAATCGGGTCCAGAGCCTCTGTTGCGGTGGGCAGTCCCAGTTCGGCGACGTCCAGTAGCAGTTTACGGCCAATATGCAGGCCTTCCTCAATCTTGAAGGAGTCGTTCAAATGGGGATCGTTGATCAGGCCTTTCCAGCCAACTGTAGTGCGGGGCTTCTCAAAGTAGACACGCATTACAATCAGCAGAGTATCGGAGACCTTATCTGCAATCGCCTTCAAGCGCTTGGCATAATCCATTGCTGCGTCCACATCGTGTACGGAGCAAGGCCCGATAACCACCATCAGGCGGTGGTCTCTGTGATCAAGGATGTTGCGCACGGCGGCGCGCCCTTTGGCGACGGTCGCCTCAGCGGCATCGCTAATGGGGAGTTCTGCTTTCAGCGTCTCCGGGCTGATCAGTACTTCCTGGGAGACAACATTTAAGTCGTCGAACTGCTGTGTGGTCATGGCGTCTTCTGGTTTCTCTATTCCTTGGTGCCGCGCTGCACCTGCAGGCGGAGTACCTATCCTACTTTGCCATACAGAATAGGGCGAGGGTTTCATTTGCAACCAAATATTTGGCCCTTTTTTGGGATGGCCATTATCCTTCCACTTAAAGACAGGTTGGCAAATAGTAAGAGGTATTCAGGGGCTCCTTAAGCGTGGATTACAGGCGACTTCGCCATGTTGGGACTAACTGAAGCTTCATCATATTCTATAGATCGGCATTACTATAGAAGAGGTGGCGAAACATTGCTCTTTCTGGCGGAAATATACTCGTACCGGAATGCCACGAAATAACCTAGTAAATCCAGAAAGGTTCAAGCTGAAGGTAACCGCAACCGTATTGTAGATCTCGCAAAGGGCTTAGACGTTGCTCGTATCATCTAGTGTTCCCAAAGTCTGCAAAGATACTAGCTGAGCTATCCCGACGCTTCATAGAAAACAGCTTTATTCATAATCAGGGTTAATTGAAGAGTACTCATGAATGAAGCATGAGAGATGCGGTGAGCTATCGGAGCTGGTCATATTAGCGGTCAAAATCGTGATCCGGGCGCTGAGTGAGTTTAAAGGCAGTTGGATGCCGGCTCCCAATCGCCAGTGAGATCCCCGCACTTCTTTATTGGTTTACTGAGCGATTAAGGCATTAGTACATAACCAGTTAATCTGCCTCTTTTAACCCTTGGTGTTTTATGTCCAGCATCTCTCCAGCTTCTAGGGTAATAAATCGTTTAGCCACGTTCTACATTACCAAAAGGCCTGCAAGTTATTACGGGATTTTTTACATTGGTCTAGTAGGTTAACCAACCGGCGGTATGTCTTGCTAGGATTTGATAAGCAACTCCCTTGAGAAAGATCATTTTTAATTGTCAATAGATGTAGCAAAGTTGCACTTTTTGAAGCTCAGGATCTTGGTGTTTGTAAAAGTGTAGATTCTATTCTTTTGTCGTAACTACTCCCCCGCCAAAAATATCTCTTTTGCCAAGCAGTAATTTAGGTGTAACCAATTTTTTTCAGGATGCGATAAGTATCTGATAAGTCAAATAAGTAATTATTCGGTTTGCTGTCAAATAGGTGTAGCGTTGAGGCAAGTTGGGGCTAAAATGTCCCTGCCCGAAGATTTACATCTATTTAAGTTTCTACTGCCTACCAATCCATGCAGCATTCTGGCTTTCGCAAGCTAAAATCCCTAAAAACTTGATAGACATCAAGAAACTTCAAAGCTTGACCTTCTAAACTTTCACTTGAGATGAATTATCTCAAGCGAAATAGGGGGATATCATTATGTCTGTTTCTTCCAAAGATATAATACTGGCAATCTGTGCCGTCTTACTGAGCGTACCGATCTCCTTGAATCAATCCGAAGAACCAAAGCTATTACTAAGCCTGGCAATCGAAATACAAAGAGTGGCCGACGAGATAGTATTTTCTGGCATACCAGAAATTACTTATAAGCAAGGCTATCAATATAGAGCACGAGATACGTTATCTTCAAGGAAATACGATGCAGATGTAATTTAGATCTGGGATGTAGATCACCGTATTTATTTGTTTATGTTACTTGCCTAACTTAAGTAAAAGTACTTTATGTCCAATACAATCATAGACAGGATTTCTACCCAGCAATAGGTATCACAAAGGTTGCTAATGATGAAAGGATGTTACAAATTATTAGCCGATTCTTGGGTGTATCTATGCTTTAGTGTAGTGCTATTTTTTGCTTTACCTAATGGTGCGCAGTCGATGGTGCCAGTTAGTGAAGAGCAACAAAGGGAAATTATACTCCAGGTATTTCCTGGAGCTACCAAAATTACCAATAAAGAACCTCTGGTTGATGGGCAGTTCTTAATTCGGCGTATTTATAAAGATAATGTTGAAATCGGATATGCCTTCAACACCAATGATATTGTAAAAATCCCAGCCTATTCGGGTAAGCCCATCAATACTTTGATTGTGATGGGAAAGGATGGGGAGTTTTTGGCTGTTCAGGTGCTTGAGCATCATGAGCCTATTCTATTGGTGGGTATTCCAGAGCAGAGACTTTTTGATTTTGCAAATAGATATCAAGGCTTGAGTGTTACTGACCATATTCGCGTAGGTAATGATAGTAGTGAAGAAAAGCACCATATAGATATGGTGTCCGGTGCTACTGTTACAGTTAGGGTGGTAAATGAGACTATTATGCGTGCTGCTCGAAAAGTTGCGCGTCATTTAGGTCTTGCAGGGCTTTCCCTTAGAACTGTAAAAGTTCGAGCCAGTATAAAATCAGAGAAATTTTCCGAAGCCGATTGGGGCAGTTTGACGGAAGATGGTTCAATTCGGAGGCTTTTACTTAAGCGTAAGGATGTCGATTTAGCTTTTGTAGGCACCAAGGCTGAAAACCAAACGGCTAAAAATCCTGAAGAAGCAGAGAAAGCATTAATAGATCTATATTATGCGCCGGTTAATATACCGTCTGTTGGTAGAAATTTATTAGGTGATTCTCAGTATGACTGGCTAATGAGCGAGATTAGTCCTGGTGATAGTGCGATTGCAGTGATGGGAAGGGGCGATTACTCCTTCAAGGGTAATGGCTACGTTCGCGGTGGGATCTTTGACCGTACCCAGTTGCTACAAAACGGTAAGGTCATCAGTTTTCATGACTCAGATTACTATAGACTTGATGATGTTTACATTGATGGTTTCCCCGGATTTGAGGAAATGGCGATCTTTGTTATTCGGGACCATTATGATTTTGATCCAGGAGAAGCCTGGCAGCTGGAATTATTAGTTCGTCGTCAGATTGGAGCGCTAGATAGCGTATTCACCAGCTTTTATGGTGATTATTTAACTCCGGAAAAATACTTGTCACGTCCTGAATTAATCAGTTCTGATTTAGAGCCAGAATCTGAAGCCCTATGGGTCAGCATCTGGCATGAAAAGGCATTCCAGATCGGGATATTGTCCGTAGCACTATTTGTGCTACTTGGGATTGTCATTTTTCAGGATATTCTCGTCCGCTATCCTCGACTGATACAGAATCTTCGTCAAGGGTACCTGATATTCACACTTGTCTTTATTGGGTGGTATACGTTAGGGCAGCTCTCTGTAGTTAATGTTTTTACTTTTCTACATGCGTTCCAGGGGAATTTTCAATGGGACTTGTTCCTGCTTGATCCCATACTTTTCCTTCTCTGGAGCTTTGTTGCAATGACTATGTTGCTGTGGGGGCGGGGAATTTTCTGTGGTTGGTTATGTCCATTTGGTGCCTTACAGGAACTTGTTAATGAAGCCGCTCGGCGGTTAAAAATTAAGCAGTTCGAGATTCCTTTTGCCGTACATGAGCGCCTCTGGGCAATCAAGTATGTGATTCTTCTTGTGTTATTTGCAGTATCTTTGGAATCTCTGTCTGAAGCTGAGTATTACTCTGAAGTAGAACCATTTAAAACCACTTTCCTGCTGAAATTTAATAGGGAGTGGGGGTACGTGGTTTATGCCGCTGTGCTACTTATAGTCAATATTTTTACCCGCAAGGTGTATTGCCGTTATATCTGCCCACTTGGGGCAGCCTTGGCTATTCCTGCTCGCCTACGTTTATTTGACTGGCTGAAACGCCGTAAAGAGTGTGGTCAGCCGTGCAGGGTATGTAGCAATGAATGTGAAATACAGGCGATTCATCCAGATGGTTCAATCAATGCCAATGAGTGTCATCACTGTTTGGATTGCCAGGTAACTTATTATCGAAATGACAAATGCCCGCCGTTGGTGATTAAAGCTAAAAAACAAAATAGGCAAAAAGCGGCAATGGAAAGAATAAAAGCTCTGGATGTGACTGAGTCGGTACCAAACACTTAATCCTTTTAATGGGGAATGTGAGAATGATAGATCCGAAAGATAAAGACCTACCTACGGTTGATACGGAAAACTCGCAGCTAACAGAGCATGTGAAAGTTAGCAGGCGTTTATTTCTCAGTGGTTCAGCGGCATTGGCGGGTATCGCAAGTACGCTTGGGGCAGGAGTTGGGAGTACTTTATTATCCTCCAGTGCTCAAGCTTCCACTAGTGATGATGGTTCAGTTCGCCCAGGGGAGCTGGATGAATACTATGGCTTCTGGAGTGGAGGGCACTCTGGCGAAGTGCGTGTTCTCGGGTTGCCATCCATGCGAGAGTTGATGCGAATTCCAGTATTCAATGTAGATAGTGCAACTGGTTGGGGTATTACTAATGAGAGCAAAGCCATCCTGGGAGAAAATGCCCCGTTAAATGGTGATAGCCACCACCCACATATGTCGATGACCGATGGTCATTATGACGGTAAGTATGTTTTTATTAATGATAAAGCAAATACTCGAGTTGCGAGGATTCGCTGCGACATTATGAAGACTGACAAAATCACCACCATTCCGAACTGTCAGGCTATTCATGGGTTGCGGGTACAAAAAGTACCTTATACCAAGTATGTATTTGCCAACGCTGAATTCCGGATTCCCCATCCAAATAATGGCCTAAACATGGATGATGTACCGGGTTATTACACTCTATTTAGTGGTGTAGATGCAGAAAGTATGGATGTGGCATGGCAGGTAATAGTGGACGGTAACCTCGACAATACCGATGCGGACTATACAGGGAAGTATGCATTCTCTACCTGTTATAACTCAGAGGGTGCGATTGATCTCACCGGCTCTATGAAGGCGGAACGGGACCATCTGGTTATTTTCAATATTGAGCGTATTGAAGCCGCCGTAAAAGCGGGCAGGTTTACCACTCTGGAAGGCTCAAAAGTGCCGGTGCTAGATGGTCGAAAAGGTTCTGATCTAACACGCTATGTACCGGTTCCCAAAAATCCTCATGGTATTAATACAGCTCCGGATGGAAAGTATGCAGTAGCCAATGGGAAGCTATCGCCTACGGTGACAATGTTCCAATTGGACAAGTTTGATGCCTTGTTCGAAGATAAAATAAAACTGCGCGATACCGTTGTTGCTGAAGTAGAGCTGGGGTTAGGGCCATTGCATACCGCATTTGATGGTAAGGGCAATGCCTTCACTACATTGTTTATTGATAGTCAAGTATGTAAATGGAATGTGGAAAAAGCCATTCATGCATATAATGGTGAAAATGTTGATTACATTTTGCAAAAATTGGATGTTCATTATCAACCGGGTCACAATCATACCAGTATGGGAGAAACCCGTGATGCCGATGGCAAATATTTGGTATCACTACAAAAATTCTCCAAAGACCGCTTCTTACAATGCGGGCCCTTACATGCCGAGAATGACCAGTTAATTGATATATCTGGCGATGAAATGAAGCTGGTACATGATGGCCCAACTTATGCGGAGCCCCATGACTGCATGATTGTACATCGTTCCAAGGTAAAAACCCGGAAGTTGTATGACCGTAATGACCCTACGTTTGCCGCCACTATTGCGATGGCAAAGGCTGATGGCGTCGATGTTTATAGCGAAAATAAAGTAATACGCGATGGCAAAAAAGTGCGTGTTTATATGACCTCAGTCGCACCCGTTTACGGCATGAATGAGTTTCGGGTAAAGCAGGGAGATGAGGTTACTGTGGTTGTTACCAATCTTGACCAGATTGAGGATGTTACCCACGGATTTTGCATGGTAAACCATGGCGTACAAATGGAAATAAGCCCACAACAAACTGCCTCCGTAACCTTCACTGCTGATAAACCAGGAGTTCAGTGGTTCTATTGCAACTGGTTCTGTCATGCGCTGCATATGGAAATGCGTGGTCGCATGCTGGTGGAACCTGTTTAACAAGTATAGATACCCGGCAGGGCTAAATTCCTGTCGGGTTTATTTGAGGAGTGTCCATTCTGAATTTTTCCAGAAAAATTTTGGGCCTTATAGCTCTTTTGGGTAGCTGCATGGCCAATGCAGCTGTCATTTCCCTAACCCCGCAGGATGATTTGCAACTAGCACTGGATCGGAGCCAAGTGGGAGACACCCTGATATTGGGAAAGGGGATATATCTAGGAAACTTTATCCTTCGAAATACAATAGAGCTAACTTCGGAAGAGGGGGCCGTAATTGATGCAGGTGGCAAGGGCCATGCATTACAGATTGAAGCAGAAAATAGCTATGTGCATCATTTGCAAATTATAAACTGGGGAGAAGACCTGACAAGTCAGGATGCCGCAATCCTTTTGTCGAGTTCTGCAATCGGAAGTCGTATTGAAAAAAATAGTCTACATGGTGGCGGATTTGGTATCTGGGTGGATACGACCCGTGCAGCTAAGATTTTAAATAACAAAATACGAGGTAATCCAGGATTACGGGCAGCTGACCGTGGTAATGGTATTCACTTATTTAATGTGTCACAGGTTTTGGTTAAGGGAAACGAAATTTGGGGAACTCGGGATGGCATCTATATCGACAGTAGCAATAACAATGAGTTGATTGGTAATTACTTACACGACTTGCGCTATGGCGTGCACTACATGTATTCATACCACAATTTACTACAGGGTAACCTAACTGAAAATACCCGTACTGGTTACGCTTTAATGCAGTCTAAATATCTGAAAGTGCTAAATAATCGTTCGGTAAATGATGTGAACTACGGAATCTTGATGAACTATATCACGAATTCAGTCCTGCGAAATAATGATATTAGAGGCATCCAGAATCGCAACAATCCTCATATGCAAAAAACGAGCATTAAGAGGGCGAAAATAACTGGGCTGGAAGGCAAGGCGCTATTCATTTACAACTCACTATTCAATCAATTTGCTGGTAATAGGTTTGCCGATAGCGATATTGGTATCCACCTGACAGCGGCATCTGAAGATAATGCACTAAAGGGGAATTCTTTTGTAAATAATAAAACTCAAGTTAAGTATGTATCCAGTCGTAGCCAGGATTGGGTAGGAAATTACTGGAGTGATTACCTGGGTTGGGATATGAACGGAGATGGTGTCGGTGATATTAAATATGAGCCGAATGATAGCGTTGACCAGATTTTGTGGAAGTTTCCATCAGCAAGGCTTTTGCTCAATAGCCCCGCAATAGAAACCCTACGTTGGGTGCAAAGACAATTTCCGGTGTTTAAAGGTCCTGGAGTGATTGATAGTCAACCATTAATGACTGAGACAATATGGAAGGAAGCAGAAACGAAACTTTCTGATGAGAGCGACTTTCTGCAGGAGCGTATTCAGGCAGGTGCAGAATAATGGGCCAAACAGGGAATATTGTTGAATTACAACAAGTAGGGAAGAAATACAGAGAAATTAGGGCTTTACAGTGCCTTGATCTGTATTTGAAAGCGGGTGAGGTTTTTGGCCTATTTGGACATAATGGAGCCGGCAAAACAACAATCATCAAATTGATTTTAGGGTTAATAGGTGCTTCCTCTGGCCGAATCAGTGTCTTTGGCAAAGATCCGGCTCAACAGAGCGGGCGTGAATTTCGTAGTAAATTGGGATTCTTACAGGAGAATGTCAGCTTCTATGCTCAACTTACGGGTTTGGAAGTCTTGGAATATTTTGCTCAGTTAAAAGGAGCCACTCGAAAACAGTGTATGGAGCTACTTGAGCAGGTAGGCTTGAAAGATGCCTATGATCGGCGTGTTAAAACCTACTCTAAAGGGATGCGCCAACGCCTGGGGCTAGCGCAGGCATTACTGGGTAACCCGCGCTTATTGCTATTGGATGAGCCAACCGTTGGCTTGGACCCAATTGCCACTAGGGAGTTTTATCATACTATTGATCACTTAAAGCATCAGGGATGTACAATTGTACTTTGTTCGCATGTGCTACCAGGCGTTGAGAAATATTTAGATCGGGCGCTTATTTTGCGGCGGGGTAGGGTTCTGGCTACTGGTAGTATTGAGCAACTGCAAGACCAGGCAAGTCTACCTGCGGTATTCCAGCTAAAAGGACAATCCGGCTTGCTAGAAGAGCTGCCTCAAGAATTGAGGCCTTTGACCCGGAGTTATAGCAAGGGCGCAGAGCTGCTTGTACCTATGGATGAAAGAATGCAAGCTCTGCGGATACTTACGAAGTTAAGAAGTATTGATAAGATCGATATTCAATTACCCTCTCTCGAAGACCTATACACCTACTTTAATCAGCAGCGCTTTGACCAGGAGGGTGTTTTATGACGGGCCCGATATTTGTCGTTGCCGCAAAGGAGTTTCGAGATGGCCTGCGTAACCGTTGGGTGTTATCAATATGTATTATATTCTCGGTATTGGCAACAGGCTTGGCATACTTTGGAGCTGCAGCAGCGGGAAAGGTTGGTTTTAGCTCTCTATCAACAACAATTGTTAGTCTTGCAAGTTTAGCGGTATTTACTATTCCCCTGATCGCAATGATACTGTCATATGATGGCATTGTTGGTGAAGATGAAAGTGGTACTCTACTGCTATTAATGACATACCCTCTGTCCCGTACTCAGCTCCTATTAGGGAAGATGTTAGGGCAGGGCGCGATAATGGCATTTTCAACACTGGTAGGTTTTGGTTCTTCCGCAGTGATGATTGGACTATTTTCCGTTCATACTTCCTGGAGCGAATTACTGATACCTTATATGGTATTTATTTCGTCTGCAGTTCTGCTGGGCTGGATATTTATTGCTATTGCCTATGTAGTTAGTGCTAGTGTATCAGAGAAATCCAAGGCGGCCGGTATAGCTATATTGATATGGTTTGTTTTTGTGCTGGTGTTTGATCTTGGCTTATTGGGGTTGTTGGTATCAACTGAGGGCAATGTAAATGCCGATCTGTTTCCCTATTTGCTATTAGTTAATCCAACGGACATCTTTCGGTTGGTTAACATTACTTATTTTGCGGATCAAAATCTCAGTGGATTTATGGCGCTTGCGAATCAATCCCAATTTTCATTATTCGGGTTGCTGGGTGGGATGTTGGTTTGGTTAGTGTTACCCACTAGTTTGGCACTGTATATTTTTAGTCGCCGTGAGTTATGAATTGGGAGGGTGAGATGAAATATCTATTAGCGCATGCTTTTGTGATCAGAATATTGTTTCTGCTATTGATATTGGCTGCTTCATTAATAGGTTGTACAGCGGACAAGAAAATTTCTTTGGCTCATCAAGTAGTAGCGATTGAAAATGGTGAAGAATGTCATTTATGCGGTATGATCATTACCAACTACTCTGGCCCTAAAGGCCAGCTAATTAGTAAAGGGCAAGAGGGAAATCTCAAATTCTGTTCCACCCTCGATATGTTTGCCTTTATTGTAGATCCTGAAAATAGCCATAATATTCAGCAGGCCTTTGTACACGATATGGCGGTGACACCTTGGGACCGTCCTGATGAGGAAACCTATATAGATGCCCGCAAGGCCTGGTATGTGATAGGGCATGCGAAGCAGGGCTCCATGGGGGCAACATTGGCAAGTTTTGCTAGGCAGCAGGATGCCCAAGCTTTCGCTGATGTAGAGGGCGGCGAAGTGTTGAGTTTTGATCAAATCAATTTACAGACTTTGGTAGACATGTCCAGTGTGCATAAAAGCCCTATTTAGGGAGCTGTTGAATATCCTGTGTTATCGCTGCAGGCCTCAAAGGTTCGCCTTGCTGGGCTTTGAAAGCGACCCCGTGATTGTGAGCTGTTCAGGGAGCTAGAAGCATCGCTGAACTATTCATGGGCTCCTGAGCTTTGTTATGGAGACTTCAAACCAAGGGTAAGTGATGTGCTGTCTAAACTGACTAATCGGTAAAGGTGTTGTCGACATATTGATGAAGAATTAAGCAGATCATATTCTTTGTGAGTATTTTCTTTAAAGTTTGATCGTTAGTTTAAATGAGTGATTTTTCATTTACGGGTTGTTACTTGTGGGGTTCGGTTTTTATATTTTCTGGCAATGGAGAATTTCTGAGGTCCTTTGAAGGTTAAAGATTAAACGCTAGTGTCTAAAGCCTGGAGATGTGAAGTGGTTATTTGTAAGTTAAAAATCGCAATATAATTAGATCTAGGGTGCTGAGTAGAGGGCTTCTAATGTCAATAATTTTTCGAATGTTTTAACGATAAGGTTCCATCTATTTGTTCAGCGAAAATTGTGTTTTTGTAAACATTTAATTATCAAAAATAATTGACCATTAAAGAGCGGCATGAGTAAAGCTAGAATTTATATGAAATGTGAATCAGGCTGACCAAATCAAAGAACTGGTTCACGGCGCCATTCGGGGCATACCTATAAGCTGCGCCGGTAAATTCAGCATCTTTAAATGACAAATAATGTTTATACGTACCAATAGAAATTCCCACCCTCAAAAGACATTAAAGAGTCCTTTTGTACTATTGCTAACTGCCATGCTTTTTGGCTGCGGCGGCGGTGGTGGCAGTAGTAGCGATGAGGCAACTCCACAGGAGGGTTCTGGTGGGGGAGTAGTAGATACTCCCTCAGGGGGGAGTGCCAGTAACACTCTACCCATTGCCAATGACCAGCTGGTAGAGATGGCTGCACATGGCCGCCTTGCTAAATCCGTATTTCTTGCCGCTTATGATGCAGATTTAGATTCACTAGACTATTCCATCCAGTCTGAACCGGCTCATGGTAGTTTAACGGGCAGTGGGCGACGCTGGGAGTACCTCCCAGCGACAGATTTTACTGGTACCGATAGTTTCTCTTATTTAGCGTCAGACGGAAGCGGTGCAAGTAATATTGCAACGGTTACTATTGAGGTCGCGGCAAATGATTGTGTCAGCGGTTTCTTGGAAGGACCTGCAGACAGCCTGTTGGTACATGTTCCTTCTCACTTGGAATTCCGTGATGTAGCCGGTGGAAACTCTGTGGTTGTTGAGGGTACGGCATTAACAGAAAGTGCATCTTCAGATCCTGATTTAGAAGGGCGCACAATGTTTGTCAGTCGCAATGATTTCAACAGCGCTGACATGACTGTAGACCTTCCCGAAAAAGATGATCTGACTTATTTTAGTTTGTCATTTAAGTTTATTCCGGATAGCAATGAAGGCGATGAAGTAATAGTTCGGTCTATTGCTGATCCTACAGGCAATAACAATGCGGGCAGTTTTTATGTAGGTACCAGCGGTGGTGATATTGTAGGACAGTTAGGGAGTCAGGATAGCCAACGATTTTCTAACGGCGAGAGCACTTTAAAAACTCGTAGCTGTAATCATGTCGCTATTACAGTCGATAATGGCACATTGACTACCTATTTAAATGGTGAGGCATCTTCTTCGGTTTCTATTGATAGTGATAGTTACTCCAGCTTGGGCGATATGCTGCAATTCGGGCCCTTTGCAGGAAAAATTTGGGATGTACGGCTCTATGAGCGTGTGTTGACATATGATGATGTCATGGATTTGGGGGGCAGCAAGTGTAATGAATCCATGATTGCTGCCAGTCCCTACGATGGCTACAACAATTACCTTTGTTCTACCTATCAGTGCCAGTGGTGGTCCGATGATACTGATAAGACCATGGCTAACTTTGAGCACTATATAGTGGCTCAAGAGAGGGTTTGGGAAAGGAATATCTTTGAGGCCGGAATGTACGGCAAAGGTGAACTTTGCACCTACTTCAGCGATGAAGGATCTACCCGTGATCTGGAGTTGAACGACGCGATTAGCAATACTTTTGTTAAGGATTATACCCTTGAAGATAATCCGCTTACCCAGTCTAATGCCCAGCACTGGATGCATGAGAACTTCCATTCTTATCAGGGCCGCTTGAATAGGGTTACAGGTGAATCGAGCGGTAAATATACTTTGGAATCCTCTGCAAGCTGGGGAGCAGATCATAATATCCCGGGCGTTAAGGATAGCCTGTTGGGTTACTATACTCTCCACCCGCATATTTCCCTTTGGGCCATACAAGACTCTCCCGTTGATCATCAATACGGTTATGACTTTAAAGGCGGGCATCAGTACGGCGCTTATATTTTCTGGTCTTGGCTTACAAATTATGCGGTTAGCAAGGACCTGATGGGAGGTGTTTTTCGCAATTCCAGAGATGGGCTCAACGACCTGGAAGCAGCCGATGCTTACTTAACAGCCCAAGGGCACGACATGAAAGCCCTGTTTGCCGATTTTGCTGCACAAATTACGACTTGGGATATGGTTGAGAGTGAGGCCTATCAGATTTCGGAGGCAGCCTCTTTGAGTAGAATGTTGAGTGAGCACCCCGATGCCAGTACCCACGATAATAAGTACACTCAAACATTTGACCAGGAAGGGACGGGTAATAGCTGGACCGATATGGATACTGGTTTTGTACCAGGCTCTTGGGCTTTTAACGCCTTTAAAGTGGAAGGCATCACTGAAGATAGCAATTACACCATTGCTGTCAGGGTCGATGCTGACAATAACCCAGCGCATGCTGACTTCCGTGGTCGTGCAGTGGTTTATAACCCGTCTACCGGCTCTCGCAGTTATTACCCTTTTGATATTGACAGTTCCGGAGAAGGTTCAAGCACCATAGTGCCGGTACCTGCAAATTACGAGCTCTATGCGCTGGTAGTCACAACCCCTGATACCTTTAGGGACTTTGAGTTCTATGACTATGATTTTGCTATCTACCCGTCTGGCGGCGACGTGGATATTGACCCTGTGGGTGAGACGGCAAATGAGGATGTTGTAAAAGTTGTAGTCATGGCTGGCCAGTCCAATATGGAAGGCAACAACACTCGGTTAGATCGCTTGCAGGAGCTGATTTGTCATGCCAATGTGGATTATACCTATGGCGATGTTGACTGTGGTTCTACGGCGATTAGCGATGAGCAGATCACGGAGCAGTTTATCAACAATAGTGATTCACTGACTGACTATAACCAAAGGCTTAGTGAGGATGGTGAGGATTCTGTGGTCCAGAAACTTGGGCAATTCCTCTGCCGTGCGGGTAGTCTCGACTCCTATTCAGGTGAAACCTGTGATAGCCGTGATTTTGACCTGACTGACAGACTCTTCGCCACCATTAGTAGCTATTACTTCTCCTCAAGCGATGGTTCGTATGGGTATAACTACGATGCCTGGATGCAAATGAGTACTGCTATGGAAGTGGCTGAGATTTATGCCGATGGCCACCTAGACGCAGATCTTGAAGGTGCTCTGGATAATGTTAACGTACTCCAGTATCAGGGTTCATTGAGTGATACAGGTTCTCTCTCATTCTCTGAGCGTTATGGTGAATTGTTCCCCAATTACGGAGTGTCCACCAACCGCTATGGACCAGAACTCACTTTGGGGCACTACCTTGGCGAAGAGACGGAGAATGATCTGCTACTTCTGAAAGTGGTGCAAGGTGGTACTGACTTGCGAGTTGATTGGAAGGTGCCGGGTTGCCATGACTCCGCAGCTAATGAGTGGACCGAAGATGAGGACAATCAGGACTCACTTTACACTGCCATGTTGGAGAAAATTGAAGCTTTGCGCGATTCTGAAGTGCTAGCCAGCTACTTCCCGCAATATGAAAATAAAACGATTGAGATCGACACTTTTATCTGGTTCCAGGGCTGGAATGACGGGGGGCAAGCGGTAAATGAAAATAATTATGAGGCGAACTTGACCTGTTTGGTGAATGGTTTACGAGAAGCGCTTAATGATTATGATTTACCTATAGTTATTGCTAAAAGTCACTATGGTAATTCAAGTGGAACTATCCAGACCGCCCAGCAGAATGTTGCAGATACTACCTACAATGTTGAGGCTCATGAAACAGATGATCTCTCTGGTTATTACCATTTTGATCCAGCGGCACATTTAGCGATAGGTAAGAGAATGAAAGAAGAGATGGATAACTTGCATTGATTTAGGACTCATTTACAGGGTTTAAGTAGTGGATAAAACCATCTTTCTTAAGGTTTTATCCGCTCTGGCTTTGCCTTCAAGGCTTACAAGTTAACTCCAATATACTCTCAGGTTGCCTTGCTTTGGTATATCGCTTCTTGCCTAGGCCAAGCGAGGCTCCCAGGATCTCAATTAAGTCGTTCTTTCTTCATATCATTACAATTCCTTCAAATAATCTCTGCCTTTTTCTGGGCCGGGAAAGCCAGTAGTGTTACTAGTAGAATCTTCCCTGATTAATGGCACTTACTATTCGAAACCAAGAAAAATAAGCTTTGCTGTATTTGTAAAAACGCCCAGTCCGATTATAGATTAGTCTCTATATATACGGCTAATTATCTGCTTCTAAAACCGGAGGCGAATGATATGTGGAAATTGTCGCTAAAAATTTCGAATTACTCACCCTGTTCAGATACTCAAGTTGATGCAGTAAGTGCGGAAACATTGAATTACTAGGGAAAATTAGGGAGCCTCTGATCAATGAAGCGTTTTTCTAGAATTAAGCTGAATTGTTTGAAAAATTCACTTTTCTACGCAAAACGCTTAATTTTCGCGTAATAGCCCCTAATTTTTCACCTAAAATCCCCAGTTGGCGGATTTCAGGCGCACCACCCCTAGGTGGCCAAGTATTTTCTCCCTATTAGTAAGTTAGTAAAGCCTGCTAGCAAGCACAGCCGCTCAGTATTCTTTAACAGTCCCCGATAAGCGGACCTTGTCATAACCAAATACCCGTTTAATGTAGCGAAAGGGGTGCTCAACCTTCGCTCTTATCTGCGCCTTGATCTTTTCCGCCTTACGGAGTGCATCACGCCCAGGAAGAGTTTTCAGCTTGCTTGGCTTCATTGCTATGTACCAATCCACCTTCCGCTCTTTCAACTCTTCAAATCCAGCTTAATCCAGGACAGCTTAATCCAGGATATCCAAAGAATGGAGAGTCGGAAGCTAGACAAGAATTTTTTCGCCACCACTTGGTAGCCGGTATATCTGTCTCAAAATAGATGGCAGTTTGGCGTTAAAAGATCATTTGGGGAGTCCATAGGGAATCAGGCGGGGTGTAGAGTCGGGAGCGATGGAATCTAGGGGCAGCTGATAAGCGGATTCCTGTAATTTAGCAGGGGGTGGGGCTAAGAAAGCGCTGGCAATCGCGCAGCCCGTGTACCCAGCGTTTATTTTGCTGCGCACAGACCTGGCGTACCGCTTCCGCCGAGCCCACCAAGCGTTTAAAGCGGCTTTCAAAATTGCGGTTTAGGTAGAGCCAGTGTTTTGGCGAAATACCCAGCCGATTTAAAATAGGTGGGATGTTTTCGGGAATAGCGCCGCGCTTTTTAGGGTGCAGCTGCCGGCCACTCCAGTCTACCAGCTCTAAATAGTGATCCAGCTGAAAAGGCAAGCCTTTAGGCATATCCCGGCGCTCTCCGCCCACCAGCGGCAGTAGGCTTTTGGGCTGCTGGCCTGAGATGGCTGTGTGGATGCGTTGCTGGATCGAAGTGTAATCGGATTCTTCTGGGGTTTTAGCGATACCAGCACGGATAGGGTTGAGGTCCACGTAAGCCAGGCAGGCGGCAAGGGCTCTTTCATCCAGCAAGGCCTGAGACTTGAAACGCCCTTCCCAGAAACGACCGGTGCAGTTGTCCTCGGCATTGGCCTGGCGGGCGATGGACTCGTTCAGGCAGCGCATAAACCAGCTGATATCGACCAGGCGCTCGCGCCAAAGGGATGTCACCTCCTGAAGTTTTTCCAGCTCGACGGCATCCAGGGCTTCACCGCGAAGATAACGTTGGCTCAGCGCAGAACCTTTGAAAAGTTGTTGCCAGCGTTCAATTATCTCGATAGTGGACCATGAGTTTGCTGTGGAGGTATCGATATAGAGCACAATATGGGTGTGATTACTCATTACCGCATAGGCAGCGATATCGAGAGCAAAGATTGAGGCCAGCTTATGCATCCTGGCCTCAATCCACCGGCGCCGGTGCTCATAGTCTTTGCCGGATTTAGCATCCCTACCGCAAAGGAACGCTCTACGCACACAGCGGGAGACACAGTGATAATAGGGTGTCGCATCGAGAGAGATTTGCGTGCTGCGCGGAAGAGTCATGGATTTTTATCTTTGACTGTACTTATATCCAGTATTTTGATCATTCTGCCTGTGTTGTGTCAATTGACTTGACGCTTTAAGCTTCTGCTTTGGGGTATTTTGGTGGGTGTCCAGAATTGTCAAATAGTGATCCAGCTGAAAAGGCAAGCCTTTAGGCATATCCCGGCGCTCTCCGCCCACCAGCGGCAGTAGGCTTTTGGGCTGCTGGCCTGAGATGGCTGTGTGGATGCGTTGCTGGATCGAAGTGTAATTGGATTCTTCTGGAGTTTTAGCGATACCAGCACGGATAGGGTTGAGGTCCACGTAAGCCAGGCAGGCGGCAAGGGCTCTTTCATCCAGCAAGGCCTGAGACTTGAAACGCCCTTCCCAGAAACGACCGGTGCAGTTGTCCTCGGCATTGGCCTGGCGGGCGATGGACTCGTTCAGGCAGCGCATAAACCAGCTGATATCGACCAGGCGCTCGCGCCAAAGGGATGTCACCTCCTGAAGTTTTTCCAGCTCGACGGCATCCAGGGCTTCACCGCGAAGATAACGTTGGCTCAGTGCAGAACCTTTGAAAAGTTGTTGCCAGCGTTCAATTATCTCGATAGTGGACCATGAGTTTGCTGTGTAGGTATCGATATAGAGCACAATATGAGTGTGATTACTCATTACCGCATAGGCAGCGATATCGAGAGCAAAGATTGAGGCCAGCTTATGCATCCTGGCCTCAATCCACCGGCGCCGGTGCTCATAGTCTTTTCCGGATTTAGCATCCCTACCGCAAAGGAACGCTCTACGCACACAGCGGGAGACACAGTGATAATAGGGTGTCGCATCGAGAGAGATTTGCGTGCTGCGTGGAAGAGTCATGGATTTTTATCTTTGACTGTATTTATATCCAGTATTTTGATCATTCTGCCTGTATTGTGTCAATTGACTTGACGCTTTAAGCTTCTACTTTCGTGGGTGTCCAGAATTGTCGGCGTCCTCTACTTTGGTGGGTGTCCAGAATTGTCCCATTTGGTGGGTGTCCAGAATTGTCCCAAGAATTGTCCCATCGGTCAGGATTAGCGGAACTACAGAAAAGTATGTTCTTCGCGAAGCGATGAAGGGAGTTCTTCCGGATGTTCTATATAAAAAGCAAAAGTTTGCATTCATGGCTCCTCCGGTAGAGACCGTTACCGGAGCTTGGACTTGGGTGCAACGAGTTATTGAGAAATTTCTCAGCCCAAAGGAGGTTAATTTAGCTGGATTGCTGCGATACTCGGAAATAGATACTTTAATTGAAGAGTATAAGTTACCGGCCCTACATCGATCAAAAAAGGTTCAATTGGATGCCATGCTCAATCATATCTTGGGAGTGCAAATATTATATAAGCGTTTTATTGAGGCTGATCTGCCATTGTTGGCGCAAGAAAAATCTTCTCTTCTTGGTTGGAGTTTAGATCGTATGGATAAGTATCGTAAAAGTTAGAGGATATTAGTTGTGAGGTAAATCTCACTACTAACGCAGTATTTTATTATTCAGGATATCCATAGATAAGAGTAGGGGGCGAGATGAGGCACAAGTATCTCCCTTGGCGACTGGTGCCGTGGCAGCGAATCTGGTGCAGGTATATCTATCGCTCGGAGGTGGATGGCAGATACAACAGGTACTTTCTGCACACAAGAAAAACTTGAATTGATAGTGTAGATATCTATCAATATTTTCATAGTATTAGGGAAAATAAAAATTTGTATATGTATTGGTCGGTGAAGAAAACCTTCCTCTACCTAAGTTGCATATCTAACAATTCATAGAGCCTCGTGGTCAGATTAATAATTGCACACTGATCCGGGCGTTTCTAAGGAATACTGAGCGACTCGTAGTGTCAACGATATCTTAAGGGATGGAAATGACCAGAACAATTAAGGATGGAGCTAATTTGATGACTATTGCAGCACAAACTGGGATGAGAATAGAGAATTCTGGTGGTCCCTATGTTATGACGTATAAAGGCAATTAACTTATGAAATATTCTTTGTTTTTAATGGCAATGTTGGTTTTGATTGGGCCAGTTTATGCAGAAGATAAGGAGTTTCGAGATTTGATAACCTCACATGAAAACAATCTCGCTTTTATGTACGACCTGCTTGAAAAAGGAATAGATCCAAATAGAGAGGCTCAGTTATACACTAACTTACTGGTTGGTTGGGTTACTTTTTCATCGGTTGCTGTTAAATACAACATTAAATCAGATATGCTAACACCTCGCAGAGTGTGCGAAATGGCTCAGCTGATGGATGTGACGTATCCAAAGTTATTGAATTCCCCCAAAGGCGTATATCCGATACAAATGGTTTCTTACGCACATAAATCCGCTATTTCTGCGATGAAGTTGATCGCTTTAGAATACCGAATCGATTGCGAGGAGTACTTCAAAGCAAAAAAAAATTTTAAAGGACGATTGGGAGATCTTAAAGAGCATGGAGATTCTTGATTGGGCTTTAATTCGAATAACGTGCAAAAAAGGGAAATTTAAGAGAAATAGAAGCACAGAGAGAGCTTCGTTTGGCTGGTGATGTTGAGCGTTACTACAAAGCACGAGCTGCTGCCGCCTATGCAGCCAGAGTGTTAATGCTGTACAAAATGAGTATGGATGTTGTTCAGCGGAGGAGCTAGACAAAAGTGTAATGGCTTTAGCTAATTTTGGCTTACATGGAAGGGCTCTTATTAACGTTGTTGAAGTTTCTACACGGGATGCACAGCTGCGGTTAATGAATGCCCATTCAGGCTTTACTGCTAACGACAATTAAAGTGTCCAAGGTCTTCTTAATCCTCGACAAATTGCAGTGTATCACCATCAGGTTTTTGGGCAGCTGGGATAGGTTACGCCTTCAACTATAGCAATTGGAGCTCCCTGTAGAACAGAGGCCTGATTGGGGCAAAATCTACCTACTGAACGATAGCCTGAAATAGATCACCATTCATTGCTTTAGCCGCACAGGCCGTAAAAGCCGCTGTAAATATCGGTGACGCTGAAGAATAGAGTTAAATCAAGAAGAGAGTGGTGTGAAATTAGATTTGATCGCAACAATGCTTTCAATACCTACTCAGAAACTTCGAAAGTGTTTGCATCAATCAGTTCACCATCTAATGTTTCACTACCACCACGATAGCGCATAGTCATTTGGCCGGTAGCAATTAAAGTTCCTTCACTGTCATATACCTCTGTATATGAATAGAATATCTTTCGCCCAGTACTCGTTAACTTACCTATCGCAGTGAGTTGATTAGTCTTTGCCTGACCGGTGAAATTTGCTGTTAAAGACAGTGTAAGGGCTCTACGACGGCGGTTGGGGTGGGGGCAGTAGAGGCCGCAGTAAGAGCCAGCGATATCGATTAATGTTGTAATAAAACCACCGTGGGGTACACCGTGGGTATTCAGATGTTCCGGTTGTACTTCTACGCTGATTGCAACATGGCCTTCCTGCCAATTATCTATGGTTACACCTAGATGGTCATTGAACGGGGGTTGTTTCTTGTTCTGCCAATTCATCCAATTTCACCTTAGAAAGTAAGTTTATGATGGGGCGCTACAATTTGTTTTCTGAGTTGAAAGGTAGACTGTGAGCAATCCTGCACTGATAACGATCAGCGTCCCCACCAGTGCAATAGTGTTAGGTAAGTGCTGCCAAATGAGCCAACCTAGAAGTCCGGCAATAACCACACCAAAGTAACTGATTGGTGACACCACGCTGGGTTTTGCATAGCTATATGCTTTGGTGTACAACCAGATAGCCAAGAGTACAGACACACCGTTGAAAATAAGATAGGGGAGTGTCCATAAAGGTACTGGTTCCCAATAATAGATACCCAGGGGCAGGCTGCACGCGAACGAGATTAATACGTAGTAAAACAATATAAGGCTGGGCCGGTCGGTACGGGACAAAATTCGTGTTCCGACCATAGAGGCAGCCAGGGTAAGCCCTGAAATCAGGCCGAAGGCATGGCCGCTACTAATACCGTCCACGTTGGGTTGAAGAATCAAGGTGATCCCCAGTAAGCCCAGTAAGATTGGTAGCCAGTGGGCTATGGGGATTTTTGCTCGAGACCAAAGCCAGGCAATAAGGGGAACAAAAATGGGAGCTGCATTACGCAATAGTCCCGCTTCCATTAGTGAAATTTTGCTTAGGGCAGAAAAATATGTGAAAAAGCATAACCACCCAGCAAAACCGCGTATTAGGTGGGTTCTCCAGTGTTGGGTGGTAAGGTGTCGAGGTGTTTGTCGCACTAGCCATGGAGTTAGCAGTATCAGGCAGATACTGTATTGGCTGAGCGTAATTAATGGCACGGGGACAGCGGTAGACACCCATTTGCTGGCTGCGGCCGCTGTACTTGCTACCAGCGCGGTAGCCAATGCAAAACCAATGCCCTTCCAGTTTTGGATATCCGTGCGGAGTGGCTGACTTGGTGGGGATTGTACTTCGACTAAGGCATCAGGCCTACTCATGGTGACACAACTTCTTTATTTGGCTGCAGCGGGTAAAGTGGGAAGCCAGTAGTCATACTGACTTCCCCTATAGTTTACAAGCTTAGATTTTGCCATCAGCCCATTGCGCAAATGTTTTTCCCTCTTGGGCTAGCCGTTCCAGTAAAGGGGCTGGAGTCCAGTAGGTATCTCCATGCTGCTGGCGGAAAGTACATATTTTTTCGTAGATTTCCTTCAAGCCGATACTGTCGGCATAGTGCATAGGTCCTCCACGATGGGGCGGAAAGCCATAACCGTAAACATATACAACGTCTATATCACTCGGACGTTGGGCTATGCCTTCCTCCAGGATTTTGGCTCCTTCATTAATCAGCGCGAAAGTTAGGCGGTTTAGAATCTCCTCGTCGGAAATTTCCCGCCTTACAACCCCTTGGCTTTTAGCTTGGACTTCAATGACTTTCAGTACTTCCGGGTCGCTGCTGCGAGCGCGAGTTTCGGGATCGTAGCGATAGTAGCCGGCTCCACTTTTCTGGCCCAGGCGGCCCATTTCAACCAGGGCATCTGCAATACAGTAGGTTTTTGGCTCTCCTCTTTCTGATTCGCTCAGGCCCTGGCGCGCCTTGTAGCCGATATCCAGCCCCGCTAGATCTCCAACGGCGATAGGGCCCATAGCCATCCCCCAAGACTGCATAATCGAATCAATCTGCTCCGGGGTTGAGCCCTCGATTAAACACAGCTGCGACTCTCTGCCATAGGGGCGCAACATACGATTGCCAATAAAGCCGTAACAGTTTCCCGCTAGTACGGGTACTTTCTTGATCGTTTTAGCGAGTTGCATGGCAGTGGCAATTACATCGTCAGCACTTTGCGAGCCGCGAACCACTTCGAGTAGTTTCATTACATTGGCAGGGCTGAAAAAATGCATCCCTATAACATCTTGAGGCCTGTTGGTTGCAGATGCGATTTGATCAATATCTTGGTAGGAAGTGTTGGTTGCAAGGATAGTACCGGGTTTGCAGGAGTGATCCAATTTGGCAAAAATTTCCTGTTTGAGCTCCATATTTTCAAATACGGCCTCAATGACCAGGTCTACATCAGCTAGGTCTGCGTAGTCAGTTGTGCCGGAAATCAACGAGAGACAATGAGTTTTTTGACCTTCTGTGAGTTTCCCTTTCTGCATGCTGATGGTGTAATTCTTGTCGATCACTGCTAGCCCTCGATTTATCGCAGTTTGATCGACTTCTACCAGCTTGACTGGAATACCGACATTGGCAAAGTTCATGGCGATGCCTCCGCCCATAGTGCCTCCACCGATAATGCCTACGCTCTTTATCTCCCTGGTGGGTAGGTCTTTTGGTAAGCCTGTGACTTTGGTTGCAGTGCGCTCGGCAAAAAATAAATGCCTGAGGGCGGCCGATTGGCTGGAGAGCAGGCATTCGATAAACAGGTCGAGCTCTTTCGCGAGACCTTGATCAAAAGGCTGGTGAACTGCGGCCTCTATACAGGTAACAATATGTTGCGGTGCAAGCTGACCTCGTGATCTCTTTTCAAGGCGCTTGCGGAAATCATCAAATACCCCCTCAGGAATGCTGTCAGGATCTATTGCGATGTCTCTGACTCGGCGGAGAGGAGCTTCATTTGCTATCAATTCACGGGTAAAGGCGAGGGCTCCCTCTAACAAGTCATCATCGATAACCCGGTCTATTAACTTCATACTTTTGGCTTTAGAGGCCGGTATTGGACTCCCTTTTGTGATTAATTCCAGTGCAGCGGCAACACCAGCCAAGCGTGGGGTGCGCTGGGTGCCACCGGCCCCTGGCAGTAATCCCAGTTTGACTTCTGGAAGCCCCACTTTGGCCGATGCTATTGCACAGCGGTAATGGCAGGCTAGTGCGACTTCGAATCCACCGCCGAGTGCCGTGCCGTGAATGGCGGCGATCACTGGTTTACAGGAGTTTTCTATTTCCTCAATCACTTCTGATAGGGCGGGCGCCTGTGGTGGCTTGCCAAATTCCGTAATGTCGGCACCAGCGATAAAAGTTCGGCCTTCACACACTAGCACCAGGGCTTTTGATGCATCACCTTGAGCGTTCTTAATCGCTCCCCAAATGCCCTCACGCAAGCCGTGAGAGAGGGCGTTCACAGGGGGATTGTTCAATCGAATTACACCGATATCGCCAATGAGTTCATAACTTACACTAGACATTGCTATCTCCAGATCTTAAGTGATAACTGTTCGGTCTCGGTTTTATTTACATCTAATCAGGTTCATATGCGTTCTATGATTACGGCGATGCCCTGGCCAATCCCGATACACATGGTGGCCAGTGCATAGCGCCCGCCGGTACGTTCCAGCTGGCGCAATGCTGTCAGCAAAATACGGGCACCACTGGCCCCCAGGGGGTGACCAACGGCGATGGCACCACCATTGGGATTTACCCGTGGGTCCGCATAATCAATTTCGAGCATTTTGAGGCAGGCCATAGCCTGTACTGCAAAAGCTTCGTTGAACTCCATTACATCCATATCCCCAAGCTCCAAGCCCGCCCGGGCAAGGGCTTTACGGGTAGCCGGTACCGGGCCCAACCCCATCACTCGCGGCTCTACTCCTGCAATGGCGCTGGCGAGAATACGTGCCCTTGGCTTTAGATCTGCTGCTTGGCCTGCTTCGGCGCTACCAACAATGAGTGCCGCCGCACCATCGTTGATGCCGGAAGCGTTGCCGGCAGTAACCACTCCATCTCCGAAAAGCGCGGGTAGGGCTTGAAGTCGCTCCAATGTTGCATTGGGACGGGGATGTTCATCTGTATCGATAAGACGCGCTGGCTTCTTGCGGCCTTGGGGTACTTCGATGGGAATAATTTCATCGACAAAGAAGCCATCGGTACGTGCCGACTCGTATTTAGTTTGTGATGCCAATGCAAATGTATCGCACTCTTCCCTGCAAATATTCAGGTCTGATGCAATATTGTCTGCGGTCTGAGGCATGCTGTGGCTTCCATACTCAGCAACAATGTCTGGGTTGGTGAAGCGGGGGCCTAGGGTCGTATCTGCCAATACCTGATTGCGATCAAAAGCACTGTTGGCTTTGGAGAGAACCAGGGGGGCGCGACTCATTGATTCGACACCTCCCGCGATAAATAGCTCTCCTTCCGAGGCGCGAATGCAGCGAGCGGCATCTGCTATAGCGGATAAGCCGGAACCACAAAGGCGATTTACCGTTATGCCGCCTGTGGATATGGGCAATCCAGCTAGCAGGCCTGAAAATCTGGCAACGTTGCGACTGTCTTCTCCCGCCTGATTGGTATTGCCCGCAATAACGTCCTCAAAATGTTGAGGGTTAAAATTGTTTCTTTCAGTCAGGGTCCTGATGACATGGGCAAGCAGGTTGTCGGGCCGGATACAGGAAAGGCTACCCCCATGGCGGCCAAAAACACTGCGACCGCCGTCATAAATATAGGCATGTGACATAGTGAAATTTCCGATGTTGGAGTTCTAAGTGCATTGAGTAATGCGGTAATTTCTTTTATTCAAACTCCAAAGCCACGGGTAAATTTTCCAGGGCTTCCTCTACATCGGCTTTGCTGGAGGCTTGTTCAAGTTGAACTTTTGCTACCTGGCCAAGGGATGCATCGAAGTGGGCGGAAAATTTAGCGGTAATACTTTTTTCCTCTAATGCCTGGCCTACGACATATTCGGTAGCGCGATTGCGCAGAGCTGGCTTGAATACTTTGGCTACAGCAGTGAGTGGAATCTCATCAATAATTTCCACGCGCTTAGGAATGGCTGCACGTTCAGAAATTTGGCTGCGGCAATAGTCAATGAGTTGTTCTTCTGTGGGCGGGTTAGTGGATGGAAACAGGGTAACGTAAGCTACTGGAACTTCTCCGGCATAAGCATCTGGTTGACCCACTGCAACGGCAATAGCAACGGCAGGGTGACGGGATAATGGTTCTTCGATCAGAGCCGGATCTATATTATGGCCGCCGCGAATAATTAAATCCTTGGCCCGCCCAGTTAAGAACAGGTTACCATCTCCATCGAGATATCCCATATCGCCGGTATTAAACCAGGACTTATCGACCCAGGCTTTAGCATTATCCTCTTCTGATAAGTAGCCAGAAAAAATATGTGGCCCGCGCGCGAGTACTATGCCCACCTCTCCTGTATTGCAGGTTCTAACCAGTCGGGTACCGTCTACTTCGGCAATTTTCATTTCCATATAAGGCAATCGCCGGCCAACGCTGCCTTCAGGGGCTTGCATATCGGTAGGAGGACGAGCTAAAAGACAGCTGGACTCCGTCATGCCGTAGCCATTACTGACAAGGACATTGAACTTCTCCTCAAAGGCATTCTTCAACCCCGTTGGCAGGGTGGAGGCTCCACAGCCAATATCTGTTAGAAAGCTGATGTCATTGTCACCCACGGGAATTTGCAGCAATACACCGAGGATGGTGGGGACGGCGGCAAAGCCCTTCACCTGAAAACGCGCAACATGATGCCACCAATTTGGTAGGACATTGGGTGAGCGAAAACCAGAGGGTGTCATGATAACAATTGTGCGTCCGGCCAATAGGGTGCCAATACCCGCAACAACCGTACCGAAAATATGAAACAGCGGAAGTCCGCTCAGGGTAGCGAAGCGCCCTTTACTGGATGACGTATCAGCACTTAATTGAGCAACGAAGGCAATATTGCTGTGAGTTAAGCGGGCTATTTTAGGTCTTCCAGTAGTGCCCCCGGTGTGGAAATAACTAGCGGTTTCACTCCCCTGGATATAACGTTCACTCTTTAGATGATCGTCCGGCTGTTGGGATATAGCCGAGACAAAATTATCTGCGTGAATACCCGCCGGAACTGGAGTATTGCTAATTGGCTTTTTACTGATTAGTAACAGAGTTTTTAATGTGGGAACTTGCTCGAGAATTTGCGTTACTTTATCCCATATTTCCTCGCTAAGATCTTGGCCAAGAGTGACCAGGACTTTAGCCCTGGTGGTATTCATAATTTCGATTATATGTTCGGGTTCCAGCAACGGATTAATAGGACTGGTAATACCTGCTGCCTGGCCTCCCCAAAGTGCAAAATGGGTTTCTGGCAAATTGGGTAGTAATAAAGTCACTGTATCGGTTGGCTCAACACCGATGGAGTGAAGAAGATTGGCAGTCTGGTGCACTCGCTGGGATAACTCGGAGAAACTTACTTTAACCGTGTCTTCGTCAGGTGCGGCCGTTGGCAGGAATTCGATGGCCGAGTCATGTTGGTAGAGGCGGGCAGATTGCCGGATTAAATCAAAAGTGCTTTCCCAGGGGTATCGCTGCGAAAGGGGGACTTTTTCATATTCCTGAATTTCAGCAAGTGACTGCAACATTTTATCGGAGGATTGAATGGGCGTGATCGACATGGGGGCTTCTCTCACTTTGGTTATTATGGTGACGACCATAGCAAAAGTGAATACAGCATTCCACTCTGCGGAATAAGGTGTTAGTGTTTTACCTATTAAGAAGTGCCCAATGCATTTTTTAATGGAAAATGGCGCAAAAAAACTTATTAAAAATAAAAAGGCGCCATGTTGTTGAGGTTTTTCCTGTTTTATTTTTCGAACGGTTGATTTGTGTGCCTATCTGGAGTTGATTGGCGCTAGAAATGTTCGGTTTTTTATTTCGATAAATGCATTTTACGCCAATAATTTAAATCGTTGGGATCGATTCAAAGGCAATTAAGTAACTTGTCGAGGTGAATCTGTTAAACACTAGTTCCGCCTGTACCGGGGATCTTTCAAAAGATTGCGTATTTTTGCTGCGCAAGATTGTGATAGAAGCAGTTTGTAGGAGCTGCTGTTCAATGCGCCGACTAATAAAGGAGCAGGCGAATGAATATAGATTTTTCTCCCGAAGAGTTAGCTTTTCAGCAGGAGGTCCAGCAGTTTCTCCAAGAGAAACTTCCTGAAGATATTAGAGAGAAAACCCTGAAGGAAATCCCCCTGGATAAAGAGGATTTTGTTCGCTGGCAAAAAATACTCTATGAGCAAGGGTGGGCAGCAACGAATTGGCCGGTTGAATATGGAGGTACCGGTTGGACACCTACTCAGAAACACATTTGGGCAGACGAATGTGCTAACTATGGCGTACCAGAGTTGATTCCTTTCGGCTTAAAAATGGTTGCTCCAGTGATCTTTACCTACGGTAGTGAAGAACAAAAGCAACGATTTCTGCCTGACATCCTGGCAAGTAATGTCTGGTGGTGTCAGGGGTATTCGGAACCAAATGCTGGCTCAGATTTAGCTTCCTTAAAAACAACAGCTGTCCGTGATGGCGATGAGTATATTGTCAACGGCACTAAGACCTGGAATACCTTGGGTCACTTTGCAGACTGGATATTTTGTTTGGTTCGTACTGGTGGGCCTCAAGTAAAGAACCAGGCTGCTATCAGCTTCTTGCTAATTGATATGAAACACCCCGGTATTACGGTTTCGCCAATTATGACCTTGGGTGGTCACCATGAAGTAAATGAAGTCCATTTCAATAATGTGAGGGTACCGGTAGAAAACCGTATTGGCGAGGAGGGGCAAGGGTGGACTTACGCCAAGGTTTTGCTAACCCACGAACGCACCGGTATTGCGCGGGTGGCAAAATCCAAGAAACGCTTACAAACGTTAAAGGATTTAGCCAAAGAGACCTGCGATGGAGAAAGTAGTCTGCTTGAGAACCCGGCTTTTGCCCAAAAACTGGCCGAAGTTGAAATTGATCTCTTGGCTCTGGAGTTTACTGAACTACGTACGCTTGCGGCGGTAAGTACAGGTGGTGCCCCAGGAGCGGAATCTTCCATCCTTAAAATCAAAGGAACCGAAGTCGCTCAACTTATCGATGAACTGTATATGGAGACGGCGGGTTACTACGGAA
Source organism: Microbulbifer maximicatervae (SeqCode) (assembly GCF_052467325.1). Lineage (NCBI taxonomy): Bacteria > Pseudomonadati > Pseudomonadota > Gammaproteobacteria > Cellvibrionales > Microbulbiferaceae > Microbulbifer > Microbulbifer maximicatervae (SeqCode). The sequence goes on along the minus strand of NZ_CP174310.1, from coordinate 1,549,767 downwards.
TGCCGTTTGTGAGAGAGCAGTTTAGGAGCGGGTTTGACGGAGAATGGGTGGGTCCCGGTGTTATTGCCAGCAGTGTGCCTCGTTACTTAAACAACCGTAAATCCTCAATTTATGGCGGAAGTAATGAGATTCAGAAAAATATTATCAGTAAATGGGTACTTGGCCTGTAAGTGCAGCATCTAAAGAGGACTTGAGCGATGGATTTTTCCTACAGCGAAGAGCAGCGGATGCTGCAAAGCAGTGTGAGCAAGTTTATCCAGCAGGATTATGACTTTGACCGTCGTTGTAAAATAGTGAGTAACGATATTGGCTTCAGTAAGGAAAATTGGAAGCTATTTGCGGAACTCGGCTGGTTAATGGTGCCATTTGGAAAGGATGATGGAGGCCTAGGAGGCTCCGCCGTAGACTTGATGGTGGTTATGGAGGAGTTCGGCCGAGGTTTAGTGGTTGAGCCTTTCCTGGCCAGTGTTGTTCTCAGTGGTGGTCTTATCGCTGACTGCGCTAGTGAGGTGCAAAAGCGAGAACTCCTGGGAATGTTAATGGAAGGCCAATTGCAATTGGCATTTGCTTTTACTGAGTCACAGAGTCGCTATAACCTTACTGATATAGCCATGACTGCGGTAAAGGATGGAGACAATTACCTCCTGAATGGACATAAAGCTGTCGTTCTAAATGGTGACGTAGCAGATAAATTCTTAGTTGCTGTGCGAACGAGCGGAGCACAGCGAGATCGTGAGGGGATCACCTTACTACTTGTCGATCCCAATACAGAAGGGCTTCAGCGGCATGGATATGCCACTGTGGATGCACACCGTGCCGCTGAAATTAAATTCAATAACGTGAAAGTACCCATAGCTAATCTGATAGGGGAAGAGGGGGCGGCTTTAGGAGCTATAGAAAAGGCTGTTGATAGAGCGACGTTGGCATTGTGTGCAGAAGCTGTTGGAGCTATGGAAAGGATCTATAAGAAGACAGTTGAGTACACTAAGACGCGGGAGCAGTTTGGTGTTCCTATTGGCAAGTTCCAGGCACTACAGCACCGCATGGTGGATATGTTTACTGAGTATGAGCAAGCGCGCTCAATATTGTTGATGGCTGCGCTACAGCTTGATAGCAATAACGGAGTTGCGCCTAAGGCGATATCCGCTGCAAAAAGCCGTATTGGTAAAGCTGCGCGGTTTATCGGCCAAGAGGCGATACAGTTACATGGCGGAATAGGGGTTACTGAGGAGTTGGATGTAAGTCACTACTTTAAGCGTCTAACAACAACTCAGTACCTATTTGGCAGTACTGATTACCACACTTTACGATTTGCCAAGCTGTAAATCATAAAGTACTGACTATACGGCCAAACTCACTCTCTACTTGCCACTTTGCGAGGGCACACACATGGAAAAAGTTGTCGAGCACACCAGATCTGTGAGCATAGGTAAAGTAGAGAGTGTTTTTAAACTTCAAAAGGATGCATTTAATAGGAACCCCTATCCGAGTCTTCAGGAGCGTCTGGAAAGTTTAAAAAAATTAGAGCAATTGATCCTGGAAAACCAGAAATCCATAGCAAAGGCAATAAGCGAGGATTTTGGTAATCGTGCCATCCAGGAAACTAAAATTGCAGAGATCTATGGGTGTATCGAGGAGATTCGTTACACTCGTAAGCGCTTAAAAAGGTGGATGAAAATTCAGAAGCGCCATGTGCCTTTGCTACTTCGAGGAGTAAAAAATCGCGTATTACCTCAACCAAAAGGGGTGGTTGCTATTGTTACCCCCTGGAATTACCCACTACTTCTGTCTGTCGGGCCCTTGGTGAGTGCGATATCCGCAGGGAATCGCTGTATGATCAAGATGGCCGCTAACTCACGCGCCCTTTCTACATTACTACATCAGCTATTTAATAGGTTCTTTTCAGAGGATCTGGTAGCTATTCTTCCTGGAGTGAGCGCTACGGAGTTTACAGCCCAGGCATATGATCACATGATTTTTACTGGATCTGGCAAGGTAGGAAAAGTGGTAATGCGGAGAGCTGCGGATCACCTAACTCCTGTGACACTAGAACTGGGGGGCAAGTCTCCAGCCATAATATGTGGTGACTTTGATGAAAATATTGCTGCGGAACGTATTTTGAGCTCAAAATTCTTCAATGCGGGCCAAACTTGTGTAGCTCCAGATTATTTATTGATTCCTGAAGAAAAACTTTTAGGATTCTTAGAGTCGGCTAAGAGACTTGTGCCCAAATGGTATCCATCTTTAAATTCAGAAGGTTATACTTCGATTGTTGATGAAAAGGCGTTTAATAGGCTGACTACTTGTCTAAAGGATGCTCTGGAGAAAGGGGCTACAGTTCTGCCGTTATTAGATGTTGAAAACAATAAGGGTTTGCAAAAAATTGCTCCCACCTTAGTGTTAAACCCGACAGAAGACATGAGTCTGCTACGTGAGGAGATATTTGGCCCTATTTTACCTATTCTTACCTATAGGGATCTGTCTGATACGATAGATTACATAATTAGTAAAGATAGGCCTTTAGCATTATATATTTTTAGTTCTAGCGGGGAGATTCAGGAAAAGATTATCAAAAGCACAATGTCTGGAGGTGTTTGTATCAATGACTGCGCGATGCATGTCTCCCAGGCAGACTTGCCCTTTGGTGGTGTTGGGGCGAGTGGCATGGGGCAATATCACGCTTATGAGGGTTTTTTGGAATTCTCAAAATTACGCCCGATCTTTACACAAGCCAAAAAGTCAGCGGCGGTGCCTTTACGACCACCTTACGGCCAAAGATTTGATAAAATTTTCAACTTTCTACTGCGTTTCAAGCTGTAGCTGTACTGGTTGAGAAAATCTGGAGTTTGAGTCGACTAATATCGGATTAACATAGCTTCGATATTGCCTACCAGGTTTTTCAACAGGGGAGCTACTTCATTTTCTAAGTATTCCGGGTTAAGTCTAAAAGCAGGCCCGCCAGCATTAAAAGTGTAAATATGACCTTGGCTTAAAGAGAGAGGTACTGCGATACCGTTGACATCGCGATTCCACTCGCCAAAAGAACAGCAGAAGCCGCGCTGCTTGTAGCTGGTGACCGCTTCTTCAATACCGGCTTTGATCGTTGGCCATTGATCACCAGCTTTTTTCTCCAGATAGCCATAAAAATACTCCCTTTCTTCTTGAGGGAGTGCTGCCAAAAAGGCTCGCCCGGAGCCGCTGGAAGCTATGGGTACGCGATTACCGATTTCATGGCGAAAAGTTGTGACATTTGCTGGAGCACAGAATTCGACAAAAATCATATCCAGCCGATCCCGATCAGAGAGGCCAACAGCGGTGCCGGTAGAGTTGGCCAGATCCTGCATTAAAGGCTTGGCTACCTGCCTGACTGTAAGATTTGAGACAAAAGCATAACCAAGAGCCAGGACGCCACTACCCAGCTGATATTTTTCCATTCGATCGGAGTAGGTTAGATAACCTAACTTGGTTAGAGTATAAGTCAGTCTGGAAACACTGGAGCGGGGTAGGCCAGTACGCTGGGCGATCTCCAAATTACCCAGAAAGCCATCACCAGGTTGAAAAGCTCGGAGCACATCCAACCCACGAGCTAGAGCCTCAATAAATTTTCGATCTGGTTCGGTATCTTTTTTCCTATGTGGATCTCGCAACAAAACCATGAGCTTATATCCTGCTTTATTGGTGTAAATTATACAGTTTTGCAAGTAAGCCTAAAGAGAATTTTTTGATATTTTAGAGTGAATATTTCCCTGTTCTGAAGAGCGATTTCTTTAGTGTGTATATTGTTTCATCTGTAATTCGAATTTGATTGTGATAGAGAGATGTGCATTATGTTGATGGTTAAATCGTAAGTAGGGTATAGGTTATCTTGCGGGGAGGGAGGTCAAGGACTCAACGAAAGAAGATATTTAGGCGTTTAAAGCAAACGGAATAGAGATTGATGCCAGGTAATGGTTTAATTAATTTCGTGTCAGGATTGGGTTGGCAATATACAATTCTAGTTGCTGTGCGAAGTCATGATGAAGAAGGTGTTGCTGTTGTAGTTATAGCTCTCTAGGTGTATTGATGGATAAAGAACATAAGATGAAATATAGGGGCGGCATTAATTGTTGTGGGTTTTTGGCGGGCATAATTTGCACGCCAAAAATGTTCTTCGGATGCTTTTAAGGTTTTAGGAATTCAATTTTCCAGCCTGTGCAGCTATTTTCGTCGTAGAATTCATCTCGCGTCAGTAGTTGCATGCCTAGTCTTTCAAATACTGCTATAAGATTATTCATGTCTCTATCTGACAATGATGAATCTAGCTGGTTTTGCGATCTTAAAGCTGTATATTTCAGTTCTGTATCAAAAAAAGAAAGAAATCTATCTTTTGTGGCGTTACTGGATGTTAAATTTTTTTGTAGGAAGCTTTCTAGAGAGTTTCGCACAAAGAAGGTTGTTGCAGATTTTGGGTGCTTGGAGATTAGCATTTCCACGGATGCAATTAGACGCTTTAATTTTTCGGCTGTATGCGGATTTCCTAATTTTATTTTTGCTTTTTCAGTGGATTGGGTGTCTTCAAAATCATGGATCAAAGATGTAGTTTTCTCTAAAATTTTTAAATCTTCGATGATTAGTTTGTGGGCCGAAACTTCATCTGAGCAATCTTTGTAGGGTTTGGAATTTGTTTTATGGCATATCGCTTTAAACATTCCCCCGGGCTCAAGTGATTTTCCTATGCTTGTTGCCGCCTCTACTTTATTACTATACTCGAAGCCAAATTGTGAAGTGATCAGGCTGAATTTTTCATCAAGTGAGTGAATTTTTTCAATTGCCATGCAGGAATGAAAGTTTAATTTCTTTAAGGCTTCTTGATGTCTAGGGTTTTTGTTAGTTGCTAGGGGAGTGATGTTGGCTGCATCAGCGGCATGAATTTCTAGTGGTTTTCCAGACTTTGATGCTTCATCTGCAATTAATAGAGCTACTGCGCCATTGCCGCATGCAATATCGAGAACTTTAGAGTTGGGATGTAACCCAGAGACTGTGGATCTCCAATATTCTCCCGTTTTTCCTATATAGCTATTGGGTAGAACTTGCGCAAAAGAGGTGGGGAATCCTTGTTGCCAGAAATTTGTCCACTGTTCCAAATGTTGCATGGGTACCTCGATTTTTTTTTGATTTATGTGTCGAATAATACGGTAAAGGCGTATTTAAGAGCTACTTTCTGTGTCTTTGGGAATGGAGAATGGGCGGCTAATTAGAGTCATTAGCCCCTCACAACGGTCAGGCAGATGTAATTAGTGTGACGTTTGTGACATTTGGGAGTTTTTAATGTGAAGCAAAATATTTAATATATTTACCTATAGTTAGGATGGGTTTATTTTTCTCCTTTCCCCTATAGGATACATATCTTTTTAATGGGGAAGCGTAAACTAGTGCCTTGCTTTTCCGACGCCACGGCTAGTTTGTGTAGTAAGCAGGCCAGATATATGGTGGTTTTGAGGCGGTGAAAAGGCAATTGACTTGCTGGTCAAGCCTGATGGGGCTCTCCAAATACATATAGCCCTTTTGATAAGTTGGTGTTTATAAACCTTAGTGACTGAACGTGCTTGCTTGGTTCTACCTCACAGCGTAAGTTCATTTGTCGTATTGTGACTTTGAATTTCAGTCTAGTTTTTAGAGGAAGTCGTTTTTCTATTTGGTCCAGTTTTTTCAATTGACTATTTTGGTGTAGAGAGGGCTATATATATTTATGAGTCAGTAGTCCTGACTCTGCCAGTTTTAGATGCATAAAGTCCTCAGCTAAAAACAGTTGTCCCCTGTAAATTGATTGAGCCTCACTCCTGATTTTCTCGATTGAGCATTGCGCATTAGGCTCTTTTTGATAGCGAGTACTGAAATGGGTAAGAACTAGATTTGGTATTGACATACTCTCTGCAAAGGAGGCTATTTGAGTAGAAAAACTATGCCCTACACGGCTCGCTTTTGCGGACATATTTTTTGCGTAAGTCGATTCATGCACTAGTACACTGCTGTTATTACAGGTATTTTTTAATAATTCAGGTTTATCATTATCTCCACAAATAGTAATCTTACGTGGGAGCCTCGGCTTCTGGATGAAGTTGGCCGCGCTGTATGCCTTACCATGACAAACAATATCGATACCCGCCTTTAATTTTCCCCACAGGGGACCTTTAGGGATGTCACAGGAGAGTAATCTCTGTGTATCTAGAGTAGTTTCAATATATCTTTCAGTAAAACTATACGCATAGGAGGGCACCCTATGAGAAAGTTGTGTAGTAGTAATCGTGAACTGCCCTATGTCTATTTGGGGTAGGTCTTCAACGGGAATGAAACTGAGGTCAAATGGAATGTAAAGTTCGGTGATTTTTTGAGTTGATAAAAGCCAATCATAGACGGCTCTAGGGGCAATAAGTGTCAGTGGTGCCGTTCTTCGCTGCATCCCTGAGCTGCCAAGTAGACCGGGCAGCCCGTAACAGTGATCACCATGCTTATGGGTAATAAAAATTGCCTTTAGTCTACTAAGTGATAAGCTCGTATGTAGAATCTGCTGCTGAGTACCTTCTCCACAGTCGATTAAATACCAGTTCTTTTTCCGGCTTTCTAATAGTCCAATACCAGACACATTCCGCTGCTTGGTCGGAGTGCCTGATGATGTCCCTAGAAACAGTATTTCCACCAAGTCCTCCTTGGTTGTTCTCGCTCTGTTAGCGATATTCGGGTCTGTGGTGGCTAAGTAATCCCTGCGCTTTAGCCCAGGTACACTTGAGATCATAACCAGTGTAGAAGAGCCGAATAAAGTTATTGACCTAAAGTTAGGTTTAGGTATTAAGCTGCCCTCTATTGTTTGGGAATTTGGAATTAGATGAGGCAATTCACGATGGCTATCCCTGGTATTAATTTGCAGAAATATTTAGATCGTATCAATTTTGAAGGAGTGCCAGCTGCTAACTTAAAGTGCCTGCAGGCATTAGTGACCCAGCATGTTCGTACTATTCCATTCGAGAATGCCACTTCATTCTTGGGAAGCCCCGTCAATATTGAGTTGAGTTCTATTGAGGCCAAGCTGATAGAGCAAAAACGAGGGGGGTATTGCTATGAACATAATGCCTTGTTAGGGGCCGCGCTTAGACAAATGGGTTTCAAAGTTACAGACCTTGCGGCACGGGTTCTTTGGCAAATGCCTATTGGGCATCAAGCTGCCCAATCTCACATGATCCTGATGGTGGAACTTGAGGGTTCTCGCTTTCTGATCGATGTTGGATTTGGCAGTAACACTTTGACTGCACCATTGAATATAGATTCTAGTGATCGTCAGAGCACACCGCACGGTGTTTACCGCTTTACTTTAATAGATGATGATTACCTGTTAGAGGTCACAACCGATAGTGGTTGGCAACCTATGTACAGCTTTGACTTGAAACCTAAAACTCATGGTGATTATAAAATTGGTAATTGGTATTGTTCAACGCATCCTGAATCCAGGTTTGTAAAGCACTTGATTGTCGCTCGGTCTTTCCCAGAGGGACGGCATACACTTTTCAATAGACAGTTAAGCTATCAGCCACTTTTAGGCTCCAAGAGTGTTGTCATGTTGGCGGATGTCGATGAGCTTCGGGCTACTTTACTAGATGTTTTTGGGATAAAAGTACCAGCAGGCAGGGAAATTGATCAAAAGTTAGGCCGGATATTTGAGTTAGACGGTATAGCGGAGCGAGTCATATGAAGAGGATAGGTGTTGTTTACCATTCTGTATCTGGCTGCAGCAAAGCTCTTGCGGAGTCTGTAGTGGAGGGGGTTAACACGGTAGAGAAGTGCATCGGTGTTGCCCTTGAGGTTCAAGGGGAGAGCATTGATCAAGGACGTTATAAAGACCAGTCATTATTAGTTCAGTTGGATCAATGTGAAGCTATAGTAATGGGTTCGCCGACCTTTATGGGTACTGTCTCCGCTCAATTCAAAGCATTTATGGATGCAGCAAGTGAGCGCTATGGAGATCGATGCTGGTTGGATAAGTTAGCTACAGGATTCACCGTAGGCAGTAATTTTAGCGGTGATCAATTAGGTACCATCAGGACACAACAGGTCTTTGCTGCACAAATGGGCATGTTGTGGGTTCCCTTGGATATTTTACCGAGTCAAGATTCCCTGGGTAGAAACCGAGGTGGCTGTCAGTCGGGCTTGGTAGCTGTCGCTGAAAGGGCTGGAGAAATTCATGAGTTGGACCGACTTACAGCTGTACATTTAGGTCATCGAATGGCGGACTTAGCACTACGAATTTCCGATTTTAGGGCTACGCCTTTTGAGTAGCTTTTTGCTACTCAAAAGCAGGCTGCTGATGCAGCCTACGATGACGATAATGCCGATTAGCTGAAATCCCGCTTGGTATTTGTAGAATCCCTCTGTTGGTTGTTGAACAGAGTCAAAAAAGTTGGCTAGCAGATCACTGAGTGAGCGGATGTAAGCGAACTCTATATCTTGATCTAGTGAGAGTCCGATGAGGGTTTGAATTATCCCTCCTAAAATAAATCCTCCAGTCACGATTAGGGCTGAGGCAATAGCATGGACCTTCTTTGGAAGCTCGGACTGTACTATTGTAAGAGATAGGATGGCGCTGCTGAGGCCAAAGCCCAAGAGAAAATTTGCAGCCAGAGTCAAGAAGTCGGGCAAGTGAATGCTCAATAAGATTGCAACAGCGATAATTGCTGAGAAGCTAAAAACTCTGGCTGGAATTACGTAATCGCCCCTATGTTGAGACCAAGCGCCAACGATAAAGCTGCCAATAATAATACCCAGTGAGGCGGCAGTATTAAATAGAGCACTTTCTCCCGGCGTTTTACGAAAAAAAGCAACTTGAAACTGTATATCCCATAAGTCTAGATAGGCGACAATTACGCCGAAAAGGCAGGAATAGAAGACGAAGGCCAACCAAAAAGGCCTTGATTTTACGCATAGTTTTAGCTTGCCAGCGAGTGATGATTTTTCTGTTGGAATCGTATTGACTGAGTTTTGGCGACTGCCGATAAAGAGAAATAGCAGTATAGCGAGGCAAAGAAGAAATAAGGTTGCGGCAAAGTAGGGCTCTCGAAAAGAAACCTCCACATCAAAGACACCGAAAAGTAAAGAGAGTGAGGCCGCCGCGAAGTTTGACAGCCCCTGGCTAATAGCGACCATCAACGAAAACCGGCTGGGTAAATCCCTCCCAATAACGTAAACAACTCCCAAGAAACTGCTGGATAGACCAAGGGCGATTAACAATTGTCCAGCAAGGGCTGAGCCGAAAGAGTGGCTGCTGGCAAAAATTGCACAGCCGCTAGCTGCAAAAATTGCCGATACGCCCAATAAATATCGCGGACTTATTGGGCCTAATAGCGAGCCGAGTGCAAGTTGGCCAATCGAGTAAGCAATAAAATAATATCCGCCTAAAATCCCCAGTGCATGATGACTTAAATCGAGTTCGGCAGCCAGATTTGGCGATAGAAGTGCAAATAAGATTGAGTTCGAAATGCTGGCAGCAAAGAAAATGAGCGCAAATATCCAAGCTGTGTATCTTTTCTTTTCCTCTGCCATAATTTAATTGCCGCTTGAATCAGCTACCACGAATCAATTTCAGGCTCCAGTTGTTATGCTCCTCAATAACCTGTTCTAAATCTATAGTTGTAATATTTCCATCTCGGACAATAATGCGGCCGTGAATAACTACAGTTTTTGCGGTTTGGGGTGCCCGGAATACGATAGCTGCTACTGGGTCTGAAAGGCTTCCGGCATAGTTAATCGTGTTTAGTTCAAGGGTGAAAAAGTCTGCACAGCGGCCGACTTCAAGTGCGCCAATATCGGAACGATTCAGGACACTGGCTCCTCCAATGGTGGCCAATTCCAATGCCTCCCGCGCTGTCATCCACTCTTTGTCGCGCAATGGATGGGATTGGGGGAGTTGAGAGTACTTTAGTGGTCCCTCCGGTGGGAGTAATCCCATTCGAACTCTGCTGAGAAGCATTGCTTGGCGGGTCTCCAGTAATAAATTGGATGCATCATTGCTGGCTGAGCCATCCACACCGAGTCCCACACGGATACCGGCATTTAGAAAATCCTTGATAGGTGAAATTCCCGATGCAAGCCGCATATTTGAGCTGGGGCAGTGCGCAATACCGCACTGGTTACGAGCCAGAGCTTGGATCTCCAGGGTATCTATGTGTACTACATGGGCGAACCATGTATCTGACCCTAGCCAGCCCATTTCTTCCATCCACTCTAAAGGGCGTTTGCCAAAGTGCTCTAAAGTAAGTCGTTCTTCATCGAATGTTTCACATATATGAGTATGAAGCATTACACCTTTATCTCGTGCCAGGCTAGCCGTGTCCTTTAATAGTCTTTCTGAAACAGTGAAAGGCGAACAGGGCGCAAGAGCTACCTGGGTCATGGCTCCATGGCTGGGGTCATGATAGCGATCGATAACGCGAATACTGTCGTTCAGGATAAATTCTTCATTCTCTACGCAATTGTCAGGAGGCAACCCTCCCATTGAAGTGCCCTGTGACATGGAGCCTCGGCTGGCGTGAAATCTGATTCCCAAATCTTGCGCTGCTTCAATAATCACGTCGACATTATTGCCATTCTTAAATAAATAAGCATGATCAAAAACTGTGGTGCACCCTGACAGAAGCAGCTCGCAGAGCCCCACGAGTGCGCTGGTACGAGACGCTTCTGGGGTGATGCGTGCCCAAATGGGGTAGTGCAGCTGCAGCCACGTAAATAAGTTTGTGTTTTGAGCGAGGGGGAGATTGCGGGTAAGGGTTTGGTTAAGGTGGTGATGAGTGTTTATAAACCCTGGGAGCACAATCTGATTGCTGGCATCGATAACTGTGTCTGCTTCCTCTGGCAGGCAGCTTGTGGGGCCGACAGAAGTGATGATCCCATCCTCCGCAAAGAGAGCTCCGTTTGCGATTTCTCTTCGGGAGTTATCCATAGTTACCAGGATTTCGGCATTCTTGACTAACAGGGTCTTGGGAGTGTTGATAAAGCGAATCCTCTGCTTATCGGTGAGTTCCAAATTTTGGATCTGTATATAGAGATAGTATCTGTAGCGAGGGCTGCTGAGCTGGTTCTGGCGCCATTGATGGTACTAATGCGCCAGTAATCTATAGCAGAAAAGAATACACTTAAAAAGTCGTTATCAATGTATTTGATTTATCCATTTAGAGAAATCCCGCGAAACAAGTAATCAGAAAGGGGGGGGTAATGTGCCCAGGGGTGCGGAAAAAGAGTTGGTCAAATAATAAGCTTTATTGGGGGGCCATTATGCTTGTCTGATGATGATCGATGCGCCATAAGTCTTTTCTAGCCAGTCGTATTAATGCCGTGAGTGATGGCGTTTTTGCCATTGCTATGACGCTGTTGGTTTTTAATATCCAGATTCCCGATCTGGAGGATATAAAGCCGGGCGAGGATTTCCACAGCAATATTCTTCAGCAGTTGCCCCACTTTTTTTCCTGGATACTGAGCTTTGCGATTCTCTGTCGGCTGTGGCTTACCCACAATCATCTGATGTCGGACCATCAATTTAAATCGGTAGCCTTTACCAGTTTTAACTTTTTGTTATTGGGGGCGGTGGCGTTTATTCCCTTTCCAGCAAGTTTGATGGGGGAATACCCTGACCAAGTTTGGTCAGTGATCTTATTGTCAGCAAGCTATGCGGTGGCCGCTATAGCAATTGCGGGTATGTGGTGTGTCGCTGCCAATCGAACGAACGTATCCGCGCACCGTGTACTAGTGGTCAGTATGGTGATGTTGTGTACCAGTATCCTGGCGTGCTTGTTGACCCTTTTCAATCCCTATTGGGGGCTTGGGCTTTGGATAGTGTATGTGTTGGGGATAGCGCCTCTGGCTCACTTTGTCGAAAAGCGCTATGCCCCTGCAGAGAGTTGAGATGGGACGCTGGGCCTGCCATATGGGTGTTGGTGGCAGGCCTCAAAAGATTAAATCAGGCTGCACACCATTTTAATATGGGGAATTCCCGCTTCGTAAAACACGTCGCCTTCAGCTTCAAATCCAGCCTGCAAGTAAAACCTCTCAGCATGTTGCTGTGCATGTAAATGGACTTGCTGAAAGTTTTGTTTCTTCGCCTGCTCGCAGATGGCTCGTAATAGCTGGGCCCCGATGCCGCACCCACGTGAAGACTTTTGAACAGCCATACGACCAATTTTTCCGCCTTGGGTGAGGCGTCCGGTGGCAACCGGAGTTGTTTCGCGGTAGGCGAGGAAGTGCTGGGATGTCTCCTCTTGATCATCCCATTCCAGGTCCGCAGGTACCTGTTGTTCCTGTACAAAAACTGCTTCGCGAATTGAGCGAATTGCGTCCCGGTCAGTGTTCCAATCCGCTAGGCGTATAGCTACTGGTATCTCAGAAATCCTCAGGAGGGTAGATTAAGGTGCCCTGTGCAACCAGCTGATCGAGAAGGCCGCTGTCTTCGGCTATTTCCGGGAAGGCTTCGATATCATCCCAGGAAATTTCATGGGATTCAGCAAACTGCTCGGCAAATGCCAGGGGGCAGGGGAAGGCTTCACCATCAACAAACAAAGTGGCTGGCTCGCGGCAAAAGGCGGTGCGGGAAGCGGGATTTAAAACCAGTTGTGCTCCCTGGGGCATTTGTTCGCGCCAGTCTGCAGCGTCGTCAGCGTCCAGGGCGACAGTATCCGGGTATTTTGCTTCGGTCATAATCGAGCCAAACCACTGGGCGATTTTCTCCGGCTGCTGCAGCCACTCGCCGAGCTGTTGTTGCAGGCGGATAACAGAGGCGGGGTCAATTTCCGCTGGGTTTTTCGCCACTTCAGCACCGGCATCGGTGTAGCGCTGGCTGTCCGGCAAATCCATAGCAATTTCAGCGGCGAGATCTTCGAGGATCGCTGCGGCGGAAGGGGCGCGGAAACCAATAGAGATCGTGGTGCACCCACCTTCGGCTATTCCCCAATGGCTGTATTGGGGCGGCAAGTAGAGCATATCGCCGGGCTCCAGTACCCAGCTGTTTTCTGCTTCGAATTCTTTCAGGATATTGAGGGGTGTTCCTTCGAGGCGGGGATTGCTTTCATCCACTTTGGGGCCTTGCTGCCACAAGCGCTTGCCTTCGGCCTGGAGAAGAAACACATCGTAGTGATCGTAGTGGGGGCCAACGCTGCCCTTATCGGCGGCGTAACTGATCATCACATCATCCAGCCGCCAGTCGGGGATAAAGCGGAAGAAATCTTTTAGTTCAGCAATTTCTGACAACCACTGATCGACAGCTTGTACCAGCAGGGTCCAGTGGGTTTTAGGGAGGGAGAGAAAATCCTCTTCAGTGAATGGACCGGTGCGAAGCTCCCAAGGGCCACTTTCACCATTTTCCAATACCAAGCGAGACTCGACCGCCTCCTCCAGGGCCATACCTGCGAGTTCTTCACCCGAGATGGGTGATTCAAAGTTGGCGAAAGCATTGCGTATCAGCAGGGGTTTCTGCTGCCAGTAGTCACGCATAAAAACTTCGATGGGCATGTCGCCAAGATGGGTAAGGGGGCTGGCCACGGTAACTCTCACTGTCAGAAGGCTAGGGTTTGTATCTGGATATTCTGAGGTTCGAAAACTATCCAGCGTACTTTTGTATTTCTTAAAAGATGACCAGCCGCACTGGGTGCGGCTGGTAGCTGGGCTCGGTTAAATTTTGCGAGCCTGTTCCACGGCGTTACCGATATAAGATGCCGGAGTCATTTCCAGCAGATCGCTCTTGGCCTCTGCGGGAATCTCCAGATTCTCGATAAATACTTTCAGGGTTTCACGGTTGATACCCTGGCCACGGGTCAGGGCCTTCAGTTTTTCGTAAGGCTCTTCAATGTTGTAGCGACGCATAACCGTTTGGATCGGTTCCGCCAACACTTCCCATGAATTATCCAGGTCTTCCGCCAGGCGCTCGCGGTTGATTTCCAGTTTGCCCAGGCCTTTCATGGTGGCGGCATAGGCAATGGCGGAATAGCCCGCACCCACCCCCATATTACGCAGCACGGTTGAGTCTGTCAGGTCGCGCTGCCAGCGGGATACTGGAAGTTTGGCTGCCAGGTGCTGGAATACGGCGTTGGCGATACCCAGATTGCCTTCGGAGTTTTCGAAGTCAATGGGGTTAACTTTGTGCGGCATGGTGGAGGAGCCAACTTCACCGGCTACGACTTTTTGCTTGAAGTAACCCAGGGAGATGTAGCCCCATACATCGCGGTCAAAATCGATCAGGATGGTGTTAAAGCGGGCAACAGCGTCGAACAGCTCAGCAATGTAGTCGTGGGGCTCGATCTGGGTGGTGTAGGGGTTCCAGCTAAGACCCAGAGAAGAAATGAATTCTTCAGCATTTTGCTCCCAATCAATATTGGGATAGGCGGACAGGTGAGCGTTGTAATTACCTACCGCACCGTTAATTTTACCCAGCAGCGGTACCGCTTTAATCTGGGCTACCTGGCGGCGCAGGCGCGCGGCCACGTTGGCAAGTTCTTTACCAACAGTAGACGGGCTGGCTGTCTGGCCGTGAGTACGGGACAGCATGGGGACGTCGGCAAACTCCTGGGCCAGGCCTACGATAGCGTCAATCAGGGCTTCCATCGCAGGCAACATGACGTTGTCGCGGCCGGCGCGAAGCATCAGGGCGTGGGACAGGTTGTTGATGTCCTCAGAGGTGCAGGCAAAGTGTACGAATTCACTCACTTTTGCCAGCTGGGCATTGCTGCTGATTTTATCCTTGAGGAAGTATTCAACCGCTTTTACATCGTGGTTGGTGGTGCGCTCGATTTCCTTGATGCGCTCAGCATCTTCCAGGGAGAAGTCGGCCACAATGCTGTCGAGCAGCTTGTTGGCAGCTTCGTCGAACTGCTCAACTTCGGCGATCTCTTTATGTGCGGAAAGTTTTTGCAGCCAGCGTACTTCCACTTCAACGCGGGCGCGGATCAGGCCGTATTCACTGAAAATTTCACGCAGGGGGGCAGTCTTGCTCTCGTAGCGACCATCAATAGGGGATACCGCTGTGAGTGCGGAAAGCTCAACTGTCATAGTAAATCTCCGGGATTAGTGTTCTATAGATTCGATATGTGCGATCAATTCGTTGGTCGCATTCAAAAGCTTTTTGCGCTGGAACAGAAGGTGCAGGCGACGCCCACCCAGCTGTCGCCATAGGGTTGCCGAGCGGATGCCGGCAAATAGCATGGAGCGAATTTGGTTGGCGATACGCTGCTGTTGCAGGTAATTGAAGTCACCCAGTACTTGAATCCGGAAGCGGAAGGTACCTAGCGTATCGCTGTAGATGCTGGCGAGGTTGGAAAATACATTCTCGTGAGTCAGCTCGAAGTGCTCTGCTTGAGTCTTGGCCTTATCCAATCGGCTGCCAATGATTGATAGCAGGTCATTATTCTTGCTGAGTTGTCGCTGCAGGTAGATCACCGAGAGGGCGTAGCGTAGACCGTCGGTATATTCCGGGTGTTGCCGGGTCTTTAGTATTTGCTGCGATACTTTTAAGCCGGGCAGCAGCTTGTCAGCACCGGCGAATATATCTTCAGTGCGATCAGGGTTTAGTTGGAAGAGGCTATATACCCCGGTTTCCAGCTGTTCCTGCGGTGCAGAGCCTGTTTTGGCCAGGCGCTCCACCAGTGTTGCGGATTGGAATATTCCTGCCAGTGCCAGTGCCTGATCCCGCCAGTTATTCAAAATTACTCCTTAATCTTTCTTGTATTTTTCCGGTACTGCGGCGCCGACTCCCGTGGCTTTCTCGATCACCGCACCACCGAGACAGATTTCTCCATCGTACAGTACCAGAGATTGTCCCGGTGTGATTGCGCGTTGTGGCTCGTCGAACTCTACAACCAAATCGCCATTGTCCTGCAGGTGCACGGTGCAATCCTGATCTGGTTGGCGATAGCGCGTCTTGGCCTGGCAGCGGAAGGTTTTGCCCGGTGCTGCGCCATTAATCCAATGGGTTTGTGTTGCTTCCAGCCCCGTTGCATAAAGCAGGGGGTGGTGTGCACCCTGGGCCACAATCAATACATTGCGCTCCAGGTTTTTTCCGACAACATACCAGGGCTGTTCGCCTGCACCCTTGACGCCACCAATACCGAGCCCCTGGCGCTGGCCAATGGTGTGGTACATCAGGCCCGCGTGGCGCCCCATGACTTCACCTTCTGGGGTTTCCATATCGCCGGGCTGGGCGGGCAGGTACTGCTCAAGGAAATCCTTGAAGCGGCGCTCGCCGATAAAGCAGATGCCGGTGCTGTCTTTCTTGTTGTGGGTGATAAAGCCGTTTTCTTCAGCGATACGGCGAACCTCGGGCTTCTCCAGCTCCCCTAAAGGAAAGAGCGAGCGGGCAAATTCGGCTTCTCCCACCGCGTGCAGGAAGTAGCTCTGGTCTTTGTTGCCGTCGAGGCCCTTCAATAAATAGGTGCGGCCATCGATATCGCGGCGACGGGTATAGTGCCCGGTGGCTATTGCATCGGCACCCAGCACTTCGGCGTACTCAAGAAAGACCTTAAATTTGATTTCCCGGTTACACAGGATGTCCGGGTTGGGAGTGCGCCCAGCTTTATACTCTGCCAGGAAGTACTCGAATACGTGATCCCAGTACTCCGCAGCAAAGTTGGCAGTGTGCAACTTGATGCCCAGTTTCTCACAAACCGCCTGGGCATCCGCCAGGTCCGCCTTAGCGGTACAGTATTCTGTGCCGTCGTCTTCATCCCAGTTTTTCATAAACAGGCCTTCCACTTGATAGCCCTGCTGGATCAGCAGGTGTGCGGCTACAGAGGAATCCACACCGCCGGACATACCGACGATGACGCGCTTTGGCTGTTTGTTGTGGGTGGAATCAGGCATAAGAAGGACAGTCACTACTTCACTGGTATGAAAGGGGGGCGAATTTTACCTGCGAACGCCCCGTTTGACCAAGACCGCTTTGATCTTCCGTTATAGATTATCGCTTTCGGCGCGGTCGATTGCGGTTGTTTGCCGGCTTTGTTCGGGGCTTGGGAGCGCTAAAAACCTCTTCCGTTCGATACTCGCCAGGCTTTAATGAGTCGAGCTTCCAGCTGCCTATCGCCACCCGGATTAGCCGCAGGGTAGGGAAGCCTACCGCCGCAGTCATCCGCCTTACCTGGCGATTCCGCCCCTCGGAGATAGTCAGCTCCAGCCAGCTGGTTGGGATCGATTTGCGTTCGCGAATTGGCGGCGTGCGGGGCCAGGGCTCCATATCAGGTAGGCGCTTGGCCTTGGCAGGTGCGGTTCGGCCATCCTTCAGGTCGACCCCTTGCTTGAGCATATAAAGGGCATCATCAGTAATGTCACCCTCCACCTGGGCCCAATAGGTCTTGGGCATCTTCCGCTTGGGGTGACTGATTTGATGTTGTAGCGCTCCATCATCAGTCAGAAGTAGTAATCCTTCAGAATCGTAGTCCAGGCGGCCCGCCGCATAGAATCCCTTGTGCTGGATAAAGTTAGCCAGAGTGGCGCGATCCAGATCATCTGTAAATTGGCTTAATACGCCAAAAGGCTTGTTGAGGAGAATAATCTTTGCCATAAGAAAAATTGAGTATTGTAATCCAACTACAAAAATTAGCCGAGGCTGCTATAATCCCGCCGTTTTTCATCCCCGCCCTAAGGTCCCGGGGGAGCGGTGCAAGCAACGCTGGACCTAAAAAGTCATAGAATTTTGGGAGTTTACGCAATATGGGTCATATCCAAGTGCCGGCAGACGGCGAAAAAGTTACAGTCAATTCCGACGGTTCGCTGAATGTTCCGAATCGCCCGGTTATTCCTTTCATCGAGGGTGACGGCATCGGTGTGGATATCACCCCGGTAATGCGCAAGGTGATCGACGCGTCTGTAGAAAAAGCTTTCGGCGGCGAAAAGAAAATCGAGTGGATGGAAATCTACTGCGGTGAGAAAGCGGCAGAGACTTACGCTGGCGACTGGTTCCCGGCTGAAACTCTGGAAGCGATCAAAGACTACGTTGTTAGCATCAAAGGCCCCCTGACCACTCCAGTAGGCGGCGGCTTCCGTTCCTTGAACGTAGCCCTGCGTCAGGAGTTGGATCTGTACGTATGTCAGCGCCCGGTGCGCTGGTTCAGCGGTGTACCTTCTCCGGTTAAAGAGCCGAACAAGGTAGACATGGTTATCTTCCGTGAAAACTCCGAAGATATCTACGCTGGTATCGAGTGGAAAGCTGACACTGACGAAGCTAAGAAAGTTATCAAGTTCCTGCAGGATGAGATGGGTGTTAAGAAGATCCGTTTCCCTGAGAACTGTGGTATCGGTGTTAAGCCGGTTTCTGCAGAAGGTACCAAGCGTCTCGTGCGCAAGGCTATCCAGTACGCTGTGGACCAGGATCGCGATTCTGTAACCCTGGTACACAAAGGCAACATCATGAAGTTCACCGAAGGTGCCTTCGCTGATTGGGGTTACGAGCTGGCTCGCGACGAGTTTGGCGCCCAGCCGCTGGACGGCGGTCCCTGGCACAGCTTCAAGAACCCGAAGACTGGCAAGGAAATCGTTGTTAAGGACGTAATTGCTGACGCTATGCTGCAGCAGATTCTGCTGCGTCCGGCTGAGTACGACGTAATTGCTACCCTGAACCTGAACGGCGACTACCTGTCTGACGCACTGGCTGCACAGGTTGGTGGTATCGGTATCGCTCCGGGCGCAAACCTGTCTGACGACGTTGCCCTGTTCGAAGCAACCCACGGTACTGCGCCTAAGTACGCTGGCCAGGACAAGGTTAACCCGGGCTCCCTGATTCTTTCCGCTGAGATGATGCTGCGTCACCTGGGCTGGAACGAAGCTGCTGACCTTGTAATCAAGGGTATGGAAGGTGCTATCGAAGCCAAAACTGTAACCTACGATTTCGAGCGTCTGATGGACGGTGCTGAGCTGAAGTCCTGTTCTGCGTTTGGTGACGAAGTTATCAAGCACATGGCTTAAGCTACATCCGTGAGGCCGGGCTGGCTTTAAGTTGGCCCGAGCCCCATGAAAAAAGCCCTTCACATTGGTGAAGGGCTTTTTTATTGTCTGTTTGCTGGGCTCGCTTAGCCGACAGCTTCCGCTTCCTTCTCCCTCGACTTTTCTGTGTGTACTGCATCAGATTCGCTTTTGCTCGAAGTGTTGGGTGAAGTGGTTTCGGAGGTCAATGCGGAGATATTCGCAGCGTGGTAGCCCTTGTCTCCCCGAATAATATCGAAGGTGACTTGCTGGCCGGCCTTCAGGGTTCGGTAGCCTTCCATCTGAATTGCGGAATAGTGCGCGAACAGATCCTCCCCTCCCTCATCTGCAAGAATAAACCCATATCCCTTAGCGTTGTTGAACCACTTTACAGTACCGGTAGGCATAACGATTCCCTCTAATTGCCTGAGTGGCCCCTGGCCACCTTACAGAGTTTTTATATTTATTTGACCTGCTGGTTAGTCGGCTGCGATCCTATCTGCGACTAACGTTTGATGTAGCGGTCACTACCTCTTGTAGTCAACAGCTGGGGGATTGTCAAGGTTCCCCGCTGACCGCTGTGTCAAACGTCAAATAAGGTTACAATGTCACGTCATTGAAGGTTGCATTAGCTGCAATTTTCAGGCTCGATAGAATTCATTGATAATTGTTATGAGTACTTCGCTAATCATTAAACTAAGCTCCAGTGATTCCGATGGAGACAACCCTTACCTGGATGACTTCGATGGTGGGTTGGCCCTTGAGGAGGCGCCGCCGCAGCTGAAGCGGCCGCCGATGTACAAGGTCATTATGCTCAATGATGACTACACCCCCATGGATTTTGTTGTTGAAACTTTGGAGTTGTTTTTTTCAGTAAACCGGGAGCGCGCCACACAGTTGATGTTGCAGGTTCACACACGGGGAAAAGCAGTGTGCGGTGTCTATACTCGGGATATAGCGGAGACAAAGGCTGCACAGGTCAATCAGTTCGCTCAAGAGAATGAGCATCCCCTGTTGTGTGAAATTGAAGCGGACGAGAGCAAAGAGGATTGATTCTGACAAAAACTGCTTTGAACAAAGGGTCCCGTCACCTGAAGGGAATCAGCCAGGATATAAACGCCGGCGAAAGGTGCGCGCCTACCAGCGGAGTCGGCGGGAAATATTGGCGATTAGGGTTTGAGGTTTAGATGCTCAGCAAGGACTTAGAGGTAACGCTTAATTTAGCGTTCAAAGGTGCTCGGGCGAAACGGCATGAGTTCATGACCGTTGAGCACCTATTGCTGGCGCTCTTGGATAATGAATCCGCAGCAGATGTGCTACATGCTTGTGGAGCGGATTTAAGTGCATTGCGCCGTGAACTCTTGGAATTTGTAGATTCCACAACACCGTTAATTCCGGAGGCTGATACAGATCGTGAAACCCAGCCGACACTGGGCTTTCAGAGGGTTTTGCAGAGGGCTGTTTTTCATGTCCAATCATCCGGTAAGAAGGAAGTCACCGGGGCTAACGTTCTGGTTGCTATTTTCTGTGAGCAGGAGAGCCAGGCTGTTTACTACTTAAAGCAGCAGAGTGTTGCCCGGATAGATGTCGTCAATTACATCACTCACGGAATCTCCCGTGTTGGCTCCAGTGGCAATAATCACCATCACGGTTCCGACACCGCACCTGAACAGGTTGATGAGGAGATTAGTGGCGGCTCAGAGCCTGGTGGTTCCGATCCGCTGGAAAGCTATGCCACCAACCTCAATCAAGAGGCGATTCTTGGCCGTATTGACCCCCTTGTCGGTCGTGCTCCCGAAGTTGAGCGTGTCACCCAGGTTCTCGCCCGCCGCCGCAAGAACAATCCATTATTGGTGGGGGAGTCTGGTGTCGGTAAGACTGCAATAGCAGAGGGGTTGGCGCGACGAATTGTCGATGAGGACATCCCTGAGCCGTTAAAAGAAAGCACTATTTATTCACTGGATTTGGGCTCCCTGTTGGCAGGAACCAAATATCGTGGTGATTTCGAGAAACGGTTTAAGGCGCTGTTGGCCGAGCTCAAGAAGCGTGAGCACGCGGTGCTGTTTATCGATGAGATTCACACCATTATTGGAGCTGGCGCCGCTTCCGGGGGCGTTATGGATGCCTCTAATCTTCTCAAGCCTCTGCTTTCCAGCGGCCAGTTGCGTTGTATCGGTTCTACCACGTTTACTGAATATCGTGGCATCTTTGAGAAAGATCGCGCTCTTTCGCGTCGCTTCCAGAAGATTGACGTCAGTGAGCCCTCAGTGGAAGAAACCGTGCAGATCTTACAGGGACTCAGAAGTTGCTTTGAAGATCATCACAAGGTTCGTTTTACAGATGGGGCTCTGGATGCTGCGGCTCAGCTTTCTAGCCGCCACATCACTGAGCGATTTTTGCCGGATAAGGCTATCGATGTAATCGATGAGGCCGGGGCCTACCAATCCCTGCTGCCTGCTGAAGAGCGGAAAGAAATTATTGGGATTTGCGAGATTGAAATGGTGATCGCCAAAATGGCGAGAATACCCGCCAAGAGTGTGTCTGCTTCTGACAAGGAGCAGTTATCACGCCTGGATGACAATCTCAAAATGGTGGTGTTTGGGCAGGACAGCGCGATTGATGCCCTGGGTACGGCGATTAAGCTGAGTCGCGCCGGCCTGGGCCCTGAAGAGAAACCCATCGGCTCCTTCCTGTTTTCGGGCCCCACCGGAGTCGGCAAGACAGAGCTCTGCCGCCAGTTGGCGAAGGTGATGGGTATCGAGCTGATTCGTTTCGATATGTCTGAGTATATGGAGCGCCATACGGTTTCCCGCCTGATCGGCGCGCCCCCTGGGTATGTAGGTTTTGACCAGGGTGGTTTACTGACAGACTCGGTTACCAAGCACCCCCACAGTGTTGTGTTGCTCGATGAAATTGAGAAGGCGCACCCCGAAGTATTCAATCTGCTTTTGCAGGTGATGGATCACGGCACCCTAACTGATAACAACGGCCGCAAAGCGGATTTCCGCAATGTTATTCTGATTATGACTACCAATGCGGGCGCTGAGGTGATGAGCCGTCGTTCAATCGGGTTCTCCCATCAAGATCACTCCACCGATGGAATGGAGGAGATCAAGAAGATGTTTACCCCGGAGTTCCGCAATCGCCTCGATAATATTATTCAATTCCGTTCTCTGCCTCTGGATGTCGTGAAGACGGTGGTGGATAAGTTTATCGTTGAGTTGCAGGCCCAGTTGGATGACTCCAAGGTGACACTGGTTGTTGATGACGAGGCTCGAGAGTGGCTGGCGGTGCGGGGTTATGACGAGAAGATGGGTGCGAGGCCTATGTCCCGTCTGATTCGCGACAAGCTGCGCAAGCCTTTGGCAGAAGCCGTGCTCTTTGGTGAGTTGGCAGAAGAGGGTGGGCGTGTTTGCGTCACCATTGAAGATGATGAGCTGGCGATTAAAACGGCGGTGCCCGCCTAAAGTTAAATTAGCTTCAGTCAAGCAATAAAAAAGCCACCAAGAGGTGGCTTTTTTATTTCAGGTCAAATTGCCTTGCGGAATTTGGCCTCTGAGCGAATTAGCGCGCGCGGTACGTAATGCGGCCCTTGCTCAGGTCGTATGGAGTCAGCTCCACTTTCACCTTGTCGCCGGTGAGAATGCGAATGTAGTTTTTACGCATCTTTCCAGAGATATGCGCAATTACCACGTGTCCGTTTTCCAGCTTTACGCGGAAAGTGGTGTTCGGCAGGGTGTCGATCACCTCGCCTTCCATTTCAATATAATCGTCTTTTGCCATGCGGCAGCAACCTTACAATAACTTGATCAGACCTTTACCCCGGAGGCTCTTTGGCCTAGCCGCGGCTTGACGGGCGAGCATTTTGCACGAAAAGGCAAGATAGAGCAAAGGGAGAGTGTGTTGAACTAGAGCGATTTAAGGCTCCAGCGGTTTTCTTTTAACATTTCGATGGGGCGAAATTGGCTTTTATAGGCCATTTTGTGGCACTTCTCAATCCAGTACCCCAGGTAGAGATTAGGTAGTCCCAAGCGCCGGGCCCATTCGATCTGATAGAGGATGCAGTAACTGCCCAGGCTCCGTTTATCCTCATCGGGATCGAAGAAAGTATAGATGGCCGATAACCCGGCAGTCAGGATATCTGTTACCGCCACTGCCACCAACTTGCCGCGGGCTCTCAGCTCAATATAGCGAGTAGACCCCCAAGCCTGACTCAGGAAGCTGCGGTATTGTTCCCGGCTGGGCGGGTACATCTCCCCATCGGCGTGGCGCTGCTCGATATAGCGGGCGTAGAGTTCGTAATGCTCATCTGTATCGATGGACTCGATATGGAATATGTCCAGGTCCTTGTTGCGCTTCCAGCAGCGTCTCTGGTTGCGGTCGGGGACAAACAGGCTCACAGGTACGCGAGCCGGTATACAGGCGCGACAGGTCGCGCACTGGGGGCGATAGAGGTAGGCACCACTGCGCCGGAATCCCAGCTCTGACAGGCGGTTGTACAGACGCTGATCCACTTCTGTTTGTGGATCGACAAACACCGTTGTTGCCTCCCGATCCGGCAGGTAACCGCAGGGGTGGGGCAGGGTGGCCAGTAGGCGCACTGAATCCAGCTGAGAGTATTTACCCATAAGTCCACGAAAGCTTCCAGGGCTGCGGGAAAGGCGGCTGCTTAACGCCGTCTGCCAGCAGTTGTTCGAAATCCTTACGACACATTTCCACCG
This sequence comes from Microbulbifer maximicatervae (SeqCode), assembly GCF_052467325.1. NCBI lineage: Bacteria > Pseudomonadati > Pseudomonadota > Gammaproteobacteria > Cellvibrionales > Microbulbiferaceae > Microbulbifer > Microbulbifer maximicatervae (SeqCode). The sequence goes on along the minus strand of NZ_CP174310.1, from coordinate 1,526,089 downwards.
CCCCAAGGCTGCTGAGATGAGGATTGCTCACCTGGCAGTCGATCAGTGGGCAGCCCCACAATTCTAATTGCCGAACGAGGTGGACAAAAGCGACTTTTGAAGCGTCTGTCTCCCGGTGAAACATCGACTCCCCAAAGAACACTCGCCCCAGCGCAATACCATAGAGTCCGCCAACGAGTCGACCGTCGCGCCAAACCTCCACAGAGTGGGCAAATCCCTGATGGTGCATGTCGATATAGGCGTCGCACATCTCATCGGTGATCCATGTGCCGGTTTCATCCGCCCGGGGGGCACGGCAGGCCTCAATTACCTCGGGAAAGGCTTGGTCGAAGGTGACCGAAAAGGTTCCTCGGCGCAATACTTTGCGCAAAGTGCGGCCAATACGAAAGTTTTGCGGGATAACCACGCAGCGAGGGGAGGGGCTCCACCACAAGATCGGCTGGTCATCTGAATACCAGGGGAAGACCCCTCTTTGATAGGCTTCAACCAGCCACTCGGGAGTCAGACCTCCTCCGGCTGCCAGCAAGCCATTGGGGTCATCCAATGCGAATTCAGTTGGGGGAAAATCAACAACGGTGTGGTCGAGCCACATCAGGCGGCTTTGGGTATTCCCTGCCACGATCTGACTCCTGTCGGTAGAGGGGGATACCGGGCAGAAAAGCTCTGCCCGGGGATTTGACTTACTTCTCAGCGTCGAGGAAGCGCTCGGCGTCCAGGGCGGCCATACAGCCGGTGCCCGCAGAAGTTACCGCCTGGCGGTAAATATGGTCGGATACGTCACCTGCGGCAAATACACCGGGAACAGAAGTCTGGGTGGCATTGCCTTTCAGGCCACTCTCTACAATGAGGTAGCCGCCATTCATTTCAAGCTGGCCTTCAAAGATACCGGTATTCGGTTTGTGACCGATGGCAATAAACACACCGGAAACGTCCAGCTCTGTAGTGGAGTCATCCTGGGTGTTACGCAGGCGCAGTCCCGTTACACCGTTATCGTCACCGAGCACTTCGTCCAGGGTGTTGTGCCAGCAGACGTTGATGTTGCCATTTTCCACTTTATCCATCAGGCGGTCCTGAAGGATTTTTTCTGCGCGAAGTTCGTCGCGGCGGTGAATCAGGGTCACTTCACTGGCGATATTGGAGAGGTACAGGGCCTCTTCTACGGCGGTGTTGCCACCACCGACAACAGCAACTTTCTGGTCGCGATAGAAGAATCCGTCACAGGTCGCACAGGCGCTGACGCCACGTCCCTGGAAGGCTTCCTCAGAGGGCAGGCCCAGGTACTGTGCTGAGGCGCCAGTGGCGATAATCAGCGAGTCACAGGTGTAAGTTTCGTTGCCTTTCAAGGTGAAAGGACGCTGTTTCAGATCAACAGATTCGATGTGATCGAAGATGATTTCTGTCTCGAAGCGCTCTGCGTGCTGCTGCATTTGCACCATCAGGTCCGGACCTTGAAGTTCCGGAATACCGCCCGGCCAGTTCTCGACTTCAGTGGTGGTGGTCAGCTGCCCACCCTGTTGCATACCCGTGATAACAACCGGGTTCAGGTTTGCCCGTGCAGCGTAGATAGCCGCAGTGTAGCCGGCAGGGCCTGAGCCGAGGATGATCAGTCGATGATGGTTATTGCTCATGAAGTACTCTTTAAAACTCTCAATTTGCGAAGTTTACCCAATGGGCTGGGAGTCCATATGCCCGTCCATTTTTTGATCAGGCGAGACTATTAAATTGGGCGATATAATAGGCGATATTTACCATTCGGCGAAATAGTTTGCCTTAATTTGTTCGATTGATCTTACCTATTCAACTCTCTTTGACCTGGCTAGAGCTTTGGCTCAAATCGGAGTTTGCGCCAGAGCTGGCCGTAAGAGCTGGAAAAATGTAAAAAAGTTCCAATCTAAGGCAGCTGCTGCTGGCACTGCTAGGGGGAGAATGGGGTGTCACAAATTAGAATTACGGATTGTTAGATGTATTGAGTGTGTGAGCGTCATAGAGGCCAGTGACTTCGAGTAAGTGCCCAAACCCCGGTGGGTTGAGGATCGTTATGCGCTACAAAAGAAAGTTCATACCCTTAAACCTGAAGCGAGAGCAGTTGGGGCACCCTAAAACTTTCCTGACCCTCAGTGAGGAGGCCCAGGCTTTCGTAGCCGAAATTATTGACGATAGTTATTCATTGCGTTTTTCCATTGACCTGGAGCCGGATGGCGATCACCGGGCAAGCTTACATGGTCCACCCCACCTGCTGGATCTATTTACCGCGCTCAACTTGCAAATACGCTGTGAAATTGTCTCTGATGGATATGGTGATACAGGAGGTGGGGCGGTTACTTGCGCGGGTGAGCCAGAAGAACTCGAGAAGTTTGCTATGGCGCTGGGCCTCAGCAATGGTTGTCGAGTTCTCGACTTGATGTGTGGCAGGGGAGTCCTGAGCAGCTACCTGCTTAAGTTTGCCAAAGCTCATGGGGTTATTATTCAATGTAGTTTGTGCGATTCCCACCCTTCGCAGCTTGAAAACCTTGACCCAAATATTCAATTGCTAGCTGCCGATATCACTATAGGTGACGGAAGAAACTTGCCATATCCCAGTGAATTATTTGATGCTGTGGCAATCAGAATGGGCCTGCACGAAGTGCCTTATAAAGATCAGCCCCTGGTTCTCCAGGAGTGTTATCGGGTTTTGAAGCCGGGAGGTCCGCTGTTGGTTTGGGACTTGATGCCGGCGTCTGCCGGGGTCCAAGATTTACTGTGTGCCCAAAAGCGAAAATTGTCAGCGCTGACACACCGTGAATCGTTGCTCTTGGATCGGTTCTTTTTGCGGGAAGACCAGTTGTTACAATTGCTCAGCGATGCAGGCTTTTCGCAAGCAGAGCGGGTATCCAGAACCTATTACCGGGATAGTACTCAAGACAAATTAAAAACAGAGTTGGGCGGGGATCAATACAAATTAGAAATTCTGAATAGTTACCTCCGCGAGAGAGTTACCCAGGCGATTATTGATGAGGTTTGCTGGGAGGATTCAGGGCAGGATATCTCGATGATGATTCCAAATTGCATCTATCGCACGTACAAACCGATAAATTTAGAAGAGAATACTGGCTAGGAAGCGCTCCAGGTTTTTCGATACTGCCGCCAAACAACAAAAAACTACTTGGTGTCAGGGATCGTAAGGCGCAATCTGAAAGCGTAGATTGTAAAATAGCCTGATTGAGTTGCTTTCTTCTGTAAGCAATACAGAATTTTGTCAGGCGGCATGGGGATTCAGGTCCCAGGTAGACACCGCCAAGTTCATGTGGACATAAAAAGTACAGCATTATTGAGGTAAGCCATTGAAGGCCGAAAGCGCAACTGAAAAAAGCCCTGCAGAGAACAATGCATTGCCAGATTCATTGATCGCCCGACTCGTTCGCGAGGGGGCCCTGATCAGTTTGCTGGCTGGTGCCCTGTTGCTCGCCATTAGCCTGTTAAGCTTTAGCGCAGAAGATCCAGGCTGGTCGCAAACTGGCAGTACCCAACAAGTGCACAATGCCATTGGGCCAGCCGGTGCTTGGCTGGCAGATGTGTGTTTGTCTTTGCTCGGATGGATGGCTTACCTGTTTCCCTTGCTGATTGGTCTGCGGGCCTATCACATCCTTCGCGATCGCAATGCCCGCTTCCATTTGCCGCTATTTGCTTTGAGAGTATTTGGCTTGCTGCTTGTTCTTGTCAGCGGGGCGGCAATGGCGACTCTTTGTTTTGATCCCGCAGAAAACCCTTTGCCGTTTACCAACGGGGGCATCATTGGTAGCGCGATGGCTTCTGCCCTGGGTTCTAGCCTCGGTTATGTAGGGGCAACTATTTTACTGCTGGCGATATTTGCTATCGGTGTCACTGTTTTTACGGGTTTGTCGTGGCTCAAATTGGCAGAGGCAATCGGCAAGAATGTGCTCGGCTTTTTTGCCTTGCTGGGCAGTTTCTATCAACGCTGGCGCCAAAAGCGCAATGAGCGGAGGGTGGCCAGAGAGGCGATAGTCGTGCGCAAGGCCGCTGTGGAGGAAGAGAAGCAGCGAGTTGCCAAACGAATTCCCCCAAAGATTGAGCCCACTGCCCCCAAGCCGAAGCAGAGTCCTCGGGCTGCGAAGGAAAAACAGCGAGAGCTTTTCAAAAGTGGCCCGGTTACTGGAACCCTGCCGCCGCTGGGGCTTCTCGATCCAGCAGATCAAAACAAGAAGGCCGGTTTCTCCCGGGAATCCCTGGAAGCGCTGTCGCGCCTGCTGGAACTTAAGCTGAAAGACTTCGGCGTTGTTGCCGAAGTGGTATCTGTGCTGCCGGGGCCGGTAGTAACCCGCTTTGAAATTCAGCCAGCTCCCGGCGTAAAGGTGAGCAAGATTTCCAATCTGGCAAAAGACCTGGCGCGCTCACTGGCGGTGATCAGTGTGCGTGTGGTTGAGGTAATCCCAGGCAAGTCGGTTGTGGGTATCGAAATCCCTAACGAAAATCGACAGATGGTGCGCCTCAGTGAAGTGTTGTCGGCAGATGTCTACGATAATGCCAAATCGCCGTTGACTCTGGCGCTCGGTCACGATATTTCCGGTCAGCCGGTGGTGGCCGATCTGGCCAAGATGCCTCACTTGCTGGTAGCGGGTACCACCGGTTCGGGTAAATCCGTGGGTATCAACGTTATGTTGTTGAGCCTGCTGTACAAATCCACGCCCGATGAGGTCCGCCTGATTCTGGTGGACCCAAAAATGCTGGAGCTCTCGGTGTACGAGGGCATTCCGCATTTGTTGACCCCGGTCATCACCGATATGAACGATGCCGCCAATGGTTTGCGTTGGTGTGTTGGAGAAATGGAGCGCCGCTACAAGTTGATGGCGGCAATGGGGGTGAGAAACCTCGCAGGCTTTAACCGCAAAGTGAAAGAGGCGGAAGAGGCCGGGGAGCCGCTGATCGATCCTATCTGGCAGCCAGATCCCGCCTCCAGCGTGCCGGAAGATGAACAAACCGCACCGGCCCTGAAAGCACTGCCTGCCATTGTTGTCGTGATTGATGAATTTGCCGACATGATGATGATAGTCGGTAAAAAGGTCGAACAGCTGATCGCGCGAATCGCACAAAAAGCCCGTGCAGCTGGGATCCACTTACTGCTTGCAACCCAGCGTCCGTCGGTGGATGTTATTACCGGCTTGATTAAAGCCAACGTACCTACTCGAATCGGCTTCCAGGTTTCGTCCAAGGTGGACTCCCGCACAATCCTCGACCAGGGCGGTGCGGAGCAGCTGCTCGGTCATGGTGACATGTTGTACTTACCGCCTGGAAGTGGTGTTCCTGTTCGTGTCCACGGCGCTTTTGTCGACGATCACGAAGTGCATAAAGTTGTCGCGGATTGGGGCCGTCGCGGTGAGCCTGATTATATCGATGGTATTGTCGACGATAGTAATAACAGTATTCCCGTGCCTGGATTACAGTCTGAAGGCGGTGAGGATGAAGACCCTGAAGCCGATGCGCTCTACGACGAAGCCGTAGCTTTCGTCACTAAATCCCGCAAGGCGTCAATTTCCTCTGTGCAGCGTCAGCTGCGGATTGGTTACAATCGCGCGGCTCGAATTATTGACGCCATGGAGGCTGCTGGGGTGATATCTGCGGCGGGCCACAACGGCAATCGAGAGGTGCTGGCACCGCCGCCAGCCTGATAGGAGTTTGGCCCTTGGAGCAGTGGCGGGTTAAGCCACTGTTCACTTAGTCGGGGTTAATCTTTAAGGAAATCAATACGTTGGGACTCCACTATGAAAAGAATTCTGCAGGGTCTGCTGCTTTCAATCAGTGTTACCGCCAGCGCGGCCTGGGCTGATGCCACCGATGACCTGAGCGATTTACTCAAGCCGTTGGAAGCGATTTCGGGTAATTTCAAACAGACATTGATCGACGAGCGTGGTGAGGTCACACAAAAGAGCAATGGTAGCTTTTCTGTGCAGCGCCCGGGCAAATTGCGCTGGAAAACCGGTGAGCCTTATCCCCAGTTACTGGTGACAAACAACAAGACGCTTTGGCTGTACGATCCGGACCTGGAGCAGGTGACAGTTCGCCCAGTGGATGCTCGTATTAAGGATACCCCAGCCCTATTACTGGGGGGCAAAGTAGAGGAAATTCGAGGCTCGTTTAATGTGAGCCAGAAAGAAGGGGTTTATCACCTGACCCCCAAGAACCCCTCGGCCCCTTTTAAAGCCATGGAAATTCGATTTGCCAAAAATGGCTTGCCGTCGGCAATGACCGTGCGCGATGGTATGGGACAAACCACTGAAATTCAGTTCAGTGGTATGGAAGCGAACCCAAAACTATCCGCTTCTATATTTGATTTTAAGCCCCCGGCCGGTACTGACATTATTAAAGATGAGTGATCTGTTCGATACTCCCAAAACCCACCAACCCCTCGCGGCCCGTATGCGGCCGAATTCCCTGGCCCACTATGTGGGCCAGTCGCATTTATTGGGGGAGGGCAAACCTCTGCGGGAGGCCGTAGAGCGCGGCCAGCTGCACTCAATGATTTTGTGGGGCCCACCCGGTGTGGGTAAAACCACTTTTGCGCGGTTGCTAGCTGAAGAGTGCGATGCTCGATTTGCAACACTGTCTGCGGTACTCGCCGGAGTGAAAGATATTCGCCAGGCGGTGGCCGAAGCTGAGCAGCACCGGATACAGTCGGGCCGACACACTATTTTATTTGTCGATGAAGTGCATCGATTTAATAAGGCTCAGCAGGATGCCTTCCTTCCCTACGTGGAGGAGGGCACTGTGACTTTTGTCGGGGCGACTACGGAGAACCCGGCTTTTGAGTTGAACAATGCGCTCCTGTCCCGGTGTCGGGTCTATCTTTTGCGCAGTATTCCCGAAGAGGAGTTGTTGGGGTTGCTGCGCTACGCCCTGCAAACCGACCAGCAGTTGCGCGAGCGGAGCGTCAACATTCCCGAAGAAGTGTTGGGCAAGATTGCCCGGGCTGCCGATGGGGATGCCCGCAGTGCTTTGAACTTGCTGGAAGTGGCCTGCGATCTGGCCAAAGAGGAGGCCGGGCGACTGATTGTCGATGAAGACGTGCTCGCCGAGGTGCTCAGTGCCGATGTTCGCCGTTTTGATAAAGGCGGCGATTATTTTTACGATCAGATTTCCGCCATGCATAAATCAGTGCGGGGGTCTGACCCGGATGCGGCGCTCTACTGGTTTGTGCGGATGCTGGATGGAGGCTGCGATCCGTTATATATCGCTCGCCGTGTCGTGCGTATGGCCAGTGAAGATATCGGCAATGCGGACCCGAGGGCCTTGCAGTTGTCGCTGAATGCCTGGGATGTGCAGGAGCGTCTGGGGAGTCCCGAGGGCGAGCTGGCAATTGCCCAAGCCATTACTTACCTGGCGGTTGCGGCAAAAAGCAATGCAGTTTACTCCGCTTACAATCGTGCCGTGGCGGATGTTCGTCGCGAGCCCAGTTACGAAGTGCCAGTGCATTTGCGCAATGCCCCTACCAAACTGGCAAAAAGCCTGTCCCACGGTGCGGAGTATCGCTACGCCCACGACGAACCCGATGCTTTTGCTGCGGGAGAGAATTACTTCCCCGAAGAGATTGCCGAGCGGGAGTACTACCAGCCGGTTCCCCGAGGGCTGGAGTTAAAAATTTCAGAAAAATTGCAGACTCTGCGCCGACTAAATCGCGAGAGTGACAGGCAGCGTTACAGAAACTCTAAATAAATAGAAAGGAAACAGCTAAATGCAGTGGCTGGCAGTCGCCTTGGGCGGCGCACTTGGGGCAGTTCTTCGCCACCTGGTGAGTATCTGGAGCTTTCCGGTATTTGAGGGTCGGTTTCCGCTAGGAACCATCATTGTCAATTTAACAGGCTCTTTTTTGATCGGTATTGTTTATGTACTGATCGCTCACCGCGCCATGTTGGGGGAGGAATGGCGTCTACTGTTGATGACCGGCATGTTTGGCGCACTGACAACCTTTTCCACTTTCTCCCTCGAAAGCCTGATACTGTGGCACAATGGCCAGCCGCTGGTGGCCCTTGGCTATATTGTCGGCAGCCTTGTTGGTTGTTTGTTGGCCACCGCTGCTGCTGTCGCTTTGGCGACACGGTATTTTTAATTTAACTTCTCTGTTGTAGGAGCCTGATAACAGGCGAACTGGAAACGATGCTCGATCCCAAACTGATTCGCACGGATATGGACCAGGTGGCCGCTGCCCTGAAAAAGCGCGGTGTAGAACTGGATACTGCCAAACTTGAAGCCCTTGAAGAACGCCGCAAAGAATTGCAGGTGCGCACCGAGAGTTTGCAAAACGAGCGCAATAGCAAGTCGAAAAATATCGGCCGTGCCAAGGCGAATGGTGAAGATATTGCCCCGCTTTTGAAAGAAGTGGAGTCCCTCGGTGGTGAGTTGCAAGATGCCAAACATGCACTGACAGAATTGCAGGGAGAGCTGGATGCAATCTTGTCTGCGATTCCCAACTTGCCGGATGCCTCAGTGCCCGAAGGCGAGAGTGAAGACGATAATGTGGAGGTTCGCCGCTGGGGCCAGCCGCGTACTTTTGACTTTGAAGTTAAAGACCACGTAGACCTGGGCACACACCTTGGTGGCCTCGACTTCGAGATGGCAGTGAAGCTAACCGGCTCCCGCTTTGCGGTAATGAGCGGTGAGGTTGCGCGTCTGCATCGCGCGTTGGCACAGTTTATGCTGGATACTCACACCGAAGAGCATGGTTACCAGGAAACCAATGTGCCGGTTGTTGTGAATGCTGATTCCCTGTACGGCACTTCCCAGCTGCCTAAATTTGAGGAAGACCTGTTTAAGCTCGAAGATGATCGTGGTTTCTACCTGATCCCGACTGCGGAAGTGCCCCTCACCAATATGTATCGGGATCATATTGTTGAAGACAGTGCTAGCCTGCCGCATAAATTGGTTGCCCACACTACCTGCTTCCGCTCTGAAGCTGGCTCTCACGGCCGCGACACTCGTGGCATGATTCGCCAACACCAGTTTGAAAAGGTAGAGCTGGTTTGGGTGGCGCGCCCGGATCAGTCTGAAGAGGCACTGGAAACCCTGACGCAAAATGCGGAGACCATTTTGCAGAAGCTGAACCTGCCATACCGCACAGTGATTCTCTGCGGTGGCGATATCGGTTTCTCTGCTCGAAAGACATACGATATTGAAGTTTGGATTCCGTCCCAGGATAAGTACCGCGAGATATCCTCTTGCTCCCTGGTAGGTGACTTCCAGGCGCGCCGAATGAAGGCACGCTGGCGCAACCCGGAAACCAATAAGCCCGAATTGGTGCATACACTGAATGGCTCCGGCCTTGCCGTGGGTCGTACCCTCATCGCTGTTCTGGAAAATTACCAGCGCGAGGATGGCAGTATTGAGGTGCCGGAAGTATTGCGGCCCTATATGCGAGGCCAGGAAGTGATCTCAGCTTCCTGAGCGTAGCACTCCAAAAGGGCGAGCGTAGAGTTCGCCCTTTTTTGTTTGTAGTAATGAGTTTCACTTTGCCCGCTATTTGATGGAATAAGAAGTTGCGTTATTTACCCCTCGCATTTGATGTCAAAGATCATCCCTGTTTGATTGTTGGAGGCGGCTCCATTGCCACCCGTAAAGCTCGCTTATTGCACAAAGCGGGTGCACGGATATTGGTGGTATCCCCGGAAATTACCGATGAGCTTCAACAAATGGTGACTGATTCTGGTGGGGAATGGTTTCAATCAGTTTATTCGAGCGAGTATTTACAGAAAGCGGGGCTGGTTGTTGCTGCATCTGATAGCGAGTCCGTGAATGCACAGGTTTCAGCCGATGCCCAGGCTCAGCGCCTGCCGGTCAATGCGGTGGATGCGCCAGAGTTGTGCACGTTTACTTTCCCGGCCATTGTGGAGCGGGGAGATCTATCGATCGGTATCAGTAGTGGAGGCGCGGCTCCGGTACTGGCGCGCAGAATCAGGGCTCAGCTCGAAGCTCTGCTATCGCCAGGGCTGGGACCGCTGGTAACTTTGGCGGCGCGGATGCGCGATAGGGTTAAGGCAGCGCTGCCAGAGTCTCGCCGCAAGAATTTTTGGGAGTGGGTTTTTGCCGGCCCCGTTGCCAACCGCATGGAGGCGGGGCAGCCAGCAGATGCCGAGCAGGCGCTGTTGGATGCGCTTCAAGACTGGCAGGGGAGCCCGAATCCGGTGGGTGAGGTTTATCTGGTAGGTGGAGGTCCAGGAGATCCAGACCTGCTGACTTTTCGCGCACTGCGCTTGATGCAGCAGGCGGATGTGGTGCTCTACGATCGGCTGGTTTCACCGGAAGTGATGGAGTTGGTGCGCCGGGATGCAGAGCGGATCTATGTAGGTAAGCGCAAGGCTTTCCACGCGGTGCCACAGGACGATATCAATCAGCTGTTGGTAGATCTGGCCAGCCAAGGTAAAAAGGTTTTGCGGCTTAAGGGAGGCGATCCCTTTATTTTTGGTCGAGGCGGTGAGGAAATAGACAAGTTGTCAGAGGCGGGAATTCCCTTTCAGGTAGTGCCGGGAATCACTGCGGCCTCTGGTTGCGCCAGTTACGCTGGTATCCCACTGACTCACCGGGATCACGCTCAATCTGTGCGCTTTATTACCGGGCACCTGAAAGAGGGTGAGTTGGACCTCCCTTGGCAAGAACTTGCGGGCCCAGCACAAACCCTGGTTTTCTATATGGGGCTTACGGGGTTACAGACTATTTGTGCTGAATTGATTAAACACGGGCTCGATGCGAATACGCCGGCTGCCTTGGTTGAAAAGGGCACTACGCGAGACCAGCGAGTAGTTGTTGGTGACTTGAGCAGCTTGCCGGCCCTTGCTGAAAACAGTGAAGTTCGAGCGCCAACACTCACCATCATTGGTGGGGTAGTGAGCTTGCATGAAAAGCTTCAGTGGTATCAGCCAAATCGAGAAGATTAAGGCAGGGACCCAATGACGCCGAGAGTACCTATACTGAAAAGGTACTCTCAGAGTGGTGTTCAATATGCTGCTTGCATTTATTCGCTTTTATTGCACCAATGCTGTGCGCTTTTTTCTCCCACCGGTCCGTGAAATAGCAATTCCTGAACAGCTAGACAGTCACACCCGGCGCTACACCTACCACTACCAGCAAAAGAAGAGTTGGGTGAGAAATCTCTGGATTACAGCGGCGGCACTGATGTTGTGCTTTCCAGTGCTGCCTTTCGTTGTGAGTCTTGCCTTCTTCACCACGTTTCTGTCTTTTGCAATTCTCGATGAGACTGCCTGACTTTAGCGTCCCTGCGGTACCTCTAATTTAACGTGAGCCGGTAGCGAGGCTCGCGTTCAACAAATGATGAAGTGTTTCCCTTTACCCAATCCTGATGACCGTTGCCGAAAAATGGTGAGAGTGGATGAGCACTCTGACCTGTGGCCATATGGAAAATACCGTCTGCATCCCGGCCCGGTGAAACCACTAAGCGCTGGGATGCGCCATGAGTGGGAGACTGGAAGCGGGGCATATGGGTATCTCCTGCGAGAGGCTCCGCAGGCATAGCCAGGAACCAGTTCAGCGGTGGTATTGCTTTGCCCAGTGGATGCTGGATCTTTGCCGTGTTTTCTGCACCCCAGGATTGACGCTTAAGGGGCAGATTGCTGCGGTTCATTTTTTCCAGTACTTGATCCAGCGCGGCGAGCTTTATCGCGTTCCAGGATTCAAAATCCGGGTTGAGAAGCTGTTTTGGCTCTTGCTGAGCCATTTCCCAAAGAGGGTATTCAAATTGGCGCTTGAGTTGGCCGAAAGAAAACTTGGGCTGATAGCGGCGCATGTAAGTCAAAATGGGCGCTGTCGTAAGCTCCATCAACTTCAGGCGATAGTTGCGAACGATGCGATAGCCTACGGAGTCGATGGCGGCTCGGCCTCCCCAATTTTGAATCTGTATATATACCTCGCGATAGTCTTGCTGATCCTCAAGTAAGGTGAGGAGGTGTTGCTGCCACCGCTCGAGAAATACTGCCCGATCGTCGAGCTGGATATTTAAAAGGTCCTGCTCATTGAATTTTTCTTGAGCGAAAAGCCGTTCGCGAATTTGTTGCTGACGTGCGCCGAGCGCATAGCCGTGGTTGCCCATGAGTTTGAGATAGTCCCCATCAACGATACGAGCGTTGGCACTCCAGATTCGGCCGGACTCCGGGTTATACAGGCGGGGGTGCTCCTGGGGGCTTAAATAGCCGTCCCAATAGGCACTACCATCTGCCCAACTGATTGATCGACTGCCATCAAACCCGACTCGCTTGGGAATAGCGCCAGCCACAGTCCAACCAATATTGCCGTTACTATCGCCAACCACTAGGTTCTGATGGGGGATGCCTATGGTGGGGCCAAGCTCCAGAGCTTCTTCGGCGGTGCGAACAACTTCCATATCAATCAAGTTCATATTGCCGCCCAGAGTGTCGTGAGCAACCCAGCGGAATGCGAGAGGAACGCCATCTTGGTTTGTACCGATAACGGGACCCCAGATAGTTGTGCGAACTTCTATGGTTTTTGGGTCGCTGCCTTTGACGGCGATAGATTCTGTTTCATAGGCAAAATTCCTCCAGCCTTCAGGCGTTTTATATTGATTGCCGTCTTCGCTGAGTTCCAGTGGAATCAGGTCACTCCAGTCGCCCCCGGTGTTGGTAAATCCCCAGGCAACTAATTCGTTGCTTCCGGCAACCATAATTGGGCCGCCCGGAAGGGTTACGCCACGGACAAATCGGTTGGTGCCAGGTATGCTCCAGCCTGCTCGGAACCAGATATTGGGAACACTCAGCCCGAGGTGCATATCGTTGGCAAGAATGGCTCCACCGTGCGCTGTCAAATTACCGCCGACCACCCAGTTATTACTGCCGTAAATTTTGTCATCACTCTCCATCGCCTGATAAACGATAGTGTCCTGTTCATCTAAAAGCGCAGAAATCGGCGTTTCTGGGAGGCTGACTTTTTCTCGTGCTTCGCCAAATAGTGGTGCGTCCCATCGCCCGCCTTGGGGAAAATAGAAAGCGTAGAGATCTGCTGGAAGCAATTCGGCTAAAGCGGTGTCGCGAAGTTCATAACTACCGCGTTCACTTTGTAGCGTCAGGTACATGCTGTAGATAGTTAACAGGCTGTCGGCAGAATTCCAGGGGCGCGGTTCCTGACCCAATAACAAATACTCCCAGGGTTTTGCGGGAAGCTGATTGAGACCGAAATTAATACCGTTGATATATTGATCCAGAAGGGCCTTTTGTTCCGCCGGCATCGCAGCAATGTTCCGCTCTGCTCGCTGGCGAAATTGATGCAAGCGTACCTTTTGGTCGTGTCTTATAGTGGATTCGCCCAGTAATTCTGATAATTCTCCAGCAGAACTTCTCCGCAACAGATCCATTTGGAAAAAACGTTCCTGCGCGTGTAAAAAGCCCAATGCGAAGGCTGAACTGTTTCGGTTTTCAGAATGAATTAATGGCACTCCATGTGAATCGCGCTCGATAACAACCGGGTCTTTTAATTTACCCGTGGTAATGGTCCCATCAAGAATAGGCAGGCTCTGTCGGAGCCAGATCCAGGAACCCATTAAAAATAAAATGATCAGCCCCAATGCGCTAATAATAAGTACTGACATATACCGCTTGAGAAATGGAAATTTTGTCATTGTGATTGCCGCTAAATCTCTGGGTTTAAGTCGGTAGCACAGTTTTGTGCATTTTTAATTTCACTTGCAAAGTTACCAAGGGATACAGGGAGTAACTTTTAGTGACAAAGCTCAATCCTTGAATTCTCAGATTTTCCTGCCATTCGCTGCTATCTCTCGAAGAACTGACTGGTCACAAGAAAAAAGTCATCGCAGGGTTTTCAATACGAAAACACAACCGTAAGATGGCGTGCAATAACAAAAACAACAACAAATCGAAAACATCAGGCTGTATAACAATAAACGCGAGGACGCGATGATGCACGATGTTGGTAGAGATGTAACAAACCGTAGATTCAACCTTTCCATTCTTTCTGGAACCATTGCATTCCTCACTGCTGTTGGCTCTCACGTTCACGCTGCAGAAATTGAGGAGGTTGTGGTTACGGCGCAGAAACGGGCAGAAAACCTGCAAGACGTACCTATCGCGATTTCCGCCTTCACTGGAGAAAATATAAAGGAAGCCGGTGTCAAAAATCTGACTGACTTGGGGAAATATACGCCGGGCGTGGAAATGCACAACGATACCGCCCTGCAACCAACGTACAGTATTCGCGGCGTGCAAACTAATGATTGGACTATAGGCTCTGATCCCGCTGTGGCAGTTTATGTAGATGGCGTCTATACCGGTCGCAGTGCGGGTGCTGAGATACCGCTTACCGATATTGAGAGGGTTGAAGTCCTTAAAGGGCCGCAGGGTACGCTATTCGGCCGTAATGCCACCGGTGGTGCGATTCACATTATCACCACCAAACCGCAGGCGGATGATTCTACGGAATTAAACCTGACAGCCGGTAATTATGGGCGCCAGTCATCGGATCTCCTGGTAAATCGCCAGATTAGTGACAATCTGTATGGGCGCTTTTCAGCGTCGACAAATCGCCGCGATCCATATGCCGATAATTTAGCAAATGGCTTCTCTGTGGGGGACCAGGATACTCAGACCTATCGCGCCTCTCTGCTGTGGGAACCGGCGACGGATACAGAGGTATTATTGCGTGCCAACTATGGAATTATGGATCAAGGCAGCGCACTGAGAACAACGATAGTGCCCAGCCTTAAAGGTGATACGGATGTTTATGGCGATTACGCCCTGGATACCCCGACTATTGAAGACCGGGATTCCTTTGGCACTTCACTGACAATTACCAAAGACTTCGATAGCTTCACTTTTACTTCGATTACTGCCTACAGTGAGTTCGATGCCCATCTGCAGCAAGATGAGGATGGTACCGCCAACCCGGACTATATGTTTGGATCAGCTAATACTGATGATCAAAGCCAGTTCTCTCAAGAGTTCCGACTCAATGGTGCTACAGATACTATCAAATGGACTCTGGGAGCTTCTTACTCCGAAGAAGAGGTGGATCACACCACTTATGCCAATTTCACTACCGGATCGGTGGAATCCTTTGCCGTTTATGAAGGGGTAAAGGCTGCCTATCCAGACCTGACCCAAACCGAGCAAGAAGACTTAGCGGTTATCACCCGTGCGCAGCTACAGCAGGCGGGGTTGGAGGGAATTGCCAGCGCTTCCTTTGTCTATGACCTGATGCTGCAAACAGGCCAGGTAGATGCATTACTCGCTCAGTTAGGGGCCACTGGAATAACCGCCGATATGCTCTATGCGGAAGATGTAGTTGGACAGATGATGGCGGGCTTCAATCCCTGGATAGCCTCGGATGCACATTGGGGGGAGAGCGTTCGCAACACAGGTGATTACCGTTCCAGTGCTATTTACGGTGACATGACCTGGAGCCTTACTGATAAGTTGGACCTGACTGTTGGTGCTCGTTATACCTACGATCAAAAAGATTTCACCATCCAGACAGCTTATGGCAACAGTATCCCACTGTCCCTGTCCGGCGGAGATGTGCGCTTGGTTGACGGAGATGGCAACGTAATCGGCACTGTAACCCTGCCTGAAGTCGACTTGGGGTCCCAGTTGTTTGGCATTGTGTTTTTCAACAATGGCCAGCCGGTTTTGGACTCCAAATTGAGTGATAGCTGGAGCGACCTTTCCGGTCGTATAGTGCTGGATTACCGCTGGAACGACGATGTGATGACCTATGTCTCCCTGGCGGATGGTTTTAAAGCCGGTGGATTCAATAGTCTTAACTTTGGTCCCGGGGTTGAGTCATCTTTCGATCAGGAAGATGTCGTTAACCTGGAGGTTGGTCTTAAGAGCAGTCTGTTCGACAACCGAGTACGCTTGAATACCTCTATTTACACCTACGAATACAACAATTTGCAGGAACTGGATCTGGTGGGTACTCCTATTCCCAGTTATAACCTGCGGAATTCGGATGCAGAGGGTACTGGGGCGGAGATCGAAGTACAGTGGGCAGTAACAGAGAGCTTGTTTATTGCCGGTAATTACTCCTACCTGGATACAGAGTTTACTGACTACCAGATCATCGAAGCCATTGGTGAGACTGAAGAGGACTCGAAAGTAGGCCAGTCTCGGGTATCAACGCCAGAGAATAAATTCAACCTAATGGCTGAATACACAGTGGACCTTGCATCTGGCGGGGAGTTTATTTTCCGTGGCGATTATAACTGGACAGATGAGCGAATTGGTTCGATTACTGACCGGACACGTATCGTGGAAGACTATAAGTTATTCAACCTGCGGGCAGCCTGGAACAGCCCTTCAGATAGTTATTCTTTAGCGCTCTGGATACAAAATTTGACGGATGAAGAAATCGCTGGCGGCTATGGTGGTACCGGCGCAGCCATTGGTGCCAGTCCCGCTTGGCGCTTTATGCCGAGAATGTACGGTGCGGATTTAACTGTCCGATTTTAATTAACCCATGGGTTAATACGGCACAGGGATGTGCTGTTGTCGACCTTGGGAAGGCATTTAAAGGCCACTGGGGCATTGTGGGATTATTTAGAGCTCCTTATTTCGGCAGTAGCCTATAAAAAACGTTTAGATTGTGAAAATTGCGTCTAAATTTTGAAAGAAATAGTACATAAAACAATTTTTGCTCTATTTTATTAAGTTATTCCTGTCAGCATGACGAGAGAGTGGGCCGGTTTATCCGGCCCTTTTTTTTATTGATTCTTCAAGAGAAAAATAAACTGGCGCATATACCCTTCTGTTGAATAGCTACCCTCTAGGTTTACACCTAAAACTGCGTATGATGATTTCAATAGAGAAGAAATGTGTCGCAGTTGATTACTAATATGGCAATACACGTCGGTGAAGTAACTTTAGAGGAAGTACAACATCAACTTCTCAGTGATTACCAGAAAGTTCGTGCAGAGACAGAGAACCTCGCGTTGCCGTTATCCCCGGAGGATATGCAGCTACAGTCTATGCCAGATGCCAGCCCTACCAAATGGCATTTAGCACATACGAGCTGGTTCTTTGAGACCTTTATCCTTGCCAACCGGTTGCGGGGATATCAAACGTTTAACCCACACTTCAACCACCTGTTCAACTCTTACTACAACAGTTTGGGTACCCCCTTTGCACGCCCTAACAGGGGGCTAATTTCACGTCCTGATAGTGCCCAGGTTTATGAATATCGAAAATTCATCGATGACTCCATGCACCGGTTGCTCTGTGAGTACCCGATTCCTGAAAATTTGGCCGCGTTGGTCCAGCTGGGCTTGAATCATGAGCAGCAGCACCAGGAATTGATATTGACCGATATCAAGCATGCCCTATCAACTAATCCCATGGCACCAGCTTACCGGGATATGTTTCCTGAAGATGAAGACGGGGCACTGGAACCGCTACGCTGGTTGAGTATACCCAAGGACTTCTATGGGATTGGGAGTAATGGGGACGCTTTCTGCTTTGATAATGAAGGACCTGAGCATCAACAGTTTATCGATGAGTTTGTTATTGCCTCCCGACTGGTTACCAATGGCGAGTACCTTGAATTTATAGAGGATGGTGGCTATGAACAGCATCGACTGTGGCTTTCGGATGGTTGGTTGTATTTGCAGAACAACCAGCAAAAGCATCCATTCTATTGGCGGCTGAATGGCGATGGTTGGCATCAGTACTCCCTCTATGGATTGCTACCCTTAAATCCAGCTGAGCCTGTCTGTCATCTTTCTTTTTATGAGGCAGATGCTTTCGCAACCTGGGCTGGAAAACGATTGCCTACCGAATTTGAATGGGAGGCAGCTGCTTGCCATTTACGTCAGCCGAATCAGATGGCATCAGCTAATTTCCTGGAAAAACGCCACTTCAGGCCGTTGCAGGCGCAGCGAGGACAAACGCAGTTCTTAGGGGATTTGTGGGAGTGGACTTCCAGTGCTTACTTGCCTTATCGGGGCTTCAGAGCCCGGGAGGATGCAGTAGGGGAGTACAATGGAAAGTTTATGTGTAACCAAAAGGTTCTTCGCGGTGGATCTTTTGCAACCCCGGCTGACCATATCCGGATCAGTTACCGCAACTTCTTTTATCCACATCAGTCGTGGCAATTTACCGGTATCCGTTTGGCAGGAGACTAAATGTGAAAGCAGCCGTATCATCAATGCAGGAAAGTTCACAACAAGACCATGAATTTCTCAATGATGTGTTACGGGGGTTGGCCGGAGATCAGAAAACACTACCGTGTAAATACCTATACGACGAACTTGGTTCTCAGTTATTCGAGAAAATATGTGATGTAGACGATTATTATTTAACCCGTACTGAGGCTAAGATATTCAATCAGTATCTACCGGATATTGCTGAGGAAGTTGGCCCAGGGGCACTACTGGTGGAGCCCGGTGCAGGCAACTGCGAAAAAGTAGAGGGCTTACTGCATCTTTTAAAAAGCCCTAGCGGATACTATCCCATCGATATTTCCCCGGAGATTCTCTATCTGGCGGGGCAACGAATTAAAAAAGGCTTACCTCATATTTCTATCTGGCCGGAAGTGGGTGACTTTACTCAAGCCGAAGTATGGGACAATCTGTCAAATATTGAGTCAAAAAAACGTGTGGTGTTTTTTCCTGGTTCGACAATTGGAAACTTTGAGCCGGATAGGGCGGAGCAATTGCTGGAGACGTTTGCGGCGAATTTGAGAGCGGGAGACGGCCTGCTTATCGGAACTGATTTAGTTAAAGATTCCGTTGTGCTGGAGAGGGCGTATCACGATAGTGAGCATATTACGGAGCAGTTTAACAAGAACCTCCTGCAACGAATTAACAGTGAGTTGGGAGGCAACTTTGATTTGTCATCTTTCTCTCATCGCGCCTTCTATCAGCCATTGCGACAGCGCGTAGAAATGCATTTAGTTAGCCTTCGGGATCAGAGAGTCGCAATCGCTGGGGAACAAATCGTCTTTTTGGAAGGAGAGACTATTCATACCGAGAATAGCCATAAATATAAAGTGAGTAGTTTTAATACCCTGTTGATGAAAGGCGGCTTTAAGCCTGTTCGCCACTGGACTGATTCCTCTGAATCTTATGCTATTCACTATGCCCAGGCTATCTAGGGAATGTCTTCTCCTCTCACTGGTGATATTGGTCGTACCAGCAAGTTTTGCTGTTACGGAGGAAAAAAAACAGTGGGATGCCGATAGTTTTATTGTGTATAAACACCCGCTTTGCTTCTGTTGTAACAAGTGGGTGGATTATCTACGGGGTAACGACATTGCTGTATCTACCAGTTCTGAGCTGAATATGGCAAAAATTCGGCAGCGATGGGGGGTTCCTCGGGGGATGGAGGGTTGCCATACGGCGGTGTGGCACAACAAATATGTTTTTGAAGGCCATGTTCCGGTCAAACATATCCTGCAATTTATTTCCTCTCCTCCAGAGAATGGAATTGGTCTGTTAGTACCCGGGATGCCAGTTGGCAGCCCAGGGATGGAAGTGGATGGAAAGTTTGAACCTTACAATATTTATTTGCTGCTGGAAGGGGGAGACTACCGCCCCTTTGTCCGAGTCGAGAAGCCCCAGAGTTAGCTCCTTTTTTAGGTCTGTAGCGAGCTGTACCAAATAATATAGAGATAACTCGCTGCCACACTGATAACACTTACCGGCAACATCAATAAAAAGAATTGCCAGAAGTTAAATGGTTGCACACCAAATTTTTCCGCCTGCTGCAGCACTATTACATTGCTGGCTGCGCTGATGATAAAGAGGTTACCAGCAACTGTAGATATGGCTGATAGCATCATAAGTGTTTGGGTGTCGTGTTCATGTAGCAGATTCAGGTAGATTTCCACTACGGGAACATTGGAAAACAATTGACTGGCAAAAAAACTGGCAAAAGTTACGGTTTCAGGTTTAGCCAGATTAATCCCGCTTTCGTGCAGAAAAAACTGTAGTGATCCGGACTTGAGTAGTGAGCCGGTCACAATAAACATGGAAATAAAGAAAAAGAGGGTGGGCCAGTCTACTTCTCTCAGTATTCTTCTTCTTTCATGACTCGCCAGATAAATGGGTGAGCAGGCGACCAAGCCTATTTGACCCAAGGTTGGGTGGTAAATACCTTCTACGTTATGAAGTACACTGCCTAATGCTATTAGAATAACCAGAAGGGCTGCCGACAATAGAGGTGGCCATTTTTGTGCTATCTCATTGTCCTCTCGTGGCTGAATGCCTACATTGTGACTGGGTTCGTCAACTTTAAGAAACCTTTTTAACCAAAGAATCGACAGCAGCATGGTGATTGCTGCCGGGATAAAGATCCACTCGGCAAATACCAGAAACATATTGTCAAACCGCCCTGCGTTGGCAATCAAGATATTCTGTGGGTTGCCGACTGGGGAGATCATGCTTCCGATCGTTACTGTGGCGCAAAGTAAAATAAGTAGGGGTACAACACCCCAGTTCATATCCCTAGCCATCAATAGAGCGATGGGTACACCAATCACTGCTGCAGCATCATTGGTGAGAAGGGCGGCGCAGACGGCCATGATCAGGACATAGCTTGCCAGTATGGTATTGGGTTTTTTTCGCGAGAGTATTCGCTTGCTGATTTGCGCTGAAATCCCTGTGTCGTATAGAGCGGATGCAATCGAAAATACAGAGAATAAGTAGAGGATTAAATCCCAATCTACAGCAAAGAATGCGTCTTTAAGTGTGATTTGCCTCAAGGCCAAAAGTGCTACTGCGCCAAGGGTCATGATGTGCCAGATACGAACGGCAGACGGTAGCCATTGGCGCGCGGCTATTAGGATAAAGATGATCGCCGAGACGGTTAAGCTGATAGACATCTATCGTTATCCGAGTGTCGCTAGTCCCAACTGCTACTCTGGTTTTCAGCATTGCTATTTTCTGAGGCTCTATTCAGTGCAGCGGAGTGCCAACAAGGCCGTTCATAAGAGTTTAAACAAACCTCTTCTCTTTACGAATTTCTTTGCTGGAGATGTGGTTGCGGGGTTGGGGCCATATCTGGCGATCTACCTGCTCTCTGCCATGCACTGGAAGCCGGGAGATATTGGGGTTGTCCTGGCAATTGGCGGGGTAACCACTGTACTGCTGCAGACACCTGCTGGCGCATTTATCGATAGTACTCGCTTCAAGAGAGGGCTTATTGCCACTTGCGGGATCATTATCGGTATTGTTTCTATCACTATTGTGGAATTTACCAGCCACAAGCCACTGATTTATCTCTCCCAGGTTTTGATGGGAGGCGCAATTGCCTTCGTGGCTCCCTCTATTGCGGCAATCACACTCGGGGTTACCAGCGATAAAAACTTTACCTATCAAACCAGTGCCAACCAGGCCTCCAATCATGCTGGCAATGTCTTTGCTGCGGGGCTCGCGGCGATTCTTGCTCTGACCATTTCCGGGCAGGGGGTGTTCTGGTTGATGGCGGTTATGGGTGCCCTTATGGCTATCTCGGTAGCCTTTATTCCGGGAAAATCAATCGATCATATCCGTGCTCGGGGCGGAGAGCACCAGGATGAAGAGGGCAAGGAGCAACCGTCGGGTTTTAAGTCACTCCTCTCTGACAGGCGTCTGGTTGCTTTGGCTGTCAGCGTGTTCTTGTTCCACTTTGGCAACGCAGCGATGTTGCCCTTGGTGAGTCAGAAACTGTCGATTAACTCGAACGCTGATATAGCTATTGCCTTTACGTCAGCCTGTATTATCGCCGCCCAGTTTATGATGATGCTGATGTCCTTTATGTGTGCGGCCAAAGCGGATACCTGGGGGCGCAAGCTGATCTTTCTGATAGGTTTTTTTATCAATCCGGTACGGGCTCTGTTGTTCATGTCTACGGACAATCCGTACTTCCTGGTAGCAATTCAATCCCTGGACGGTGTGGCCAATGGTATATTTGGCGTCATTATTATCTTAATGTGTGCAGACCTGACACGTGGTACCGGCCGTTTCAATGTTACCCAGGGCGCCATGGCCGCCTTGGTGGGAATTGGTTCGGCATGTAGTAATTTTTCTGCGGAGTATATTGTTCAGTATTTCGGCTATGGCGTTGCTTTCCTTACTTTGGGAGCTATTGCTCTGATCGCCGGTACATTTTTTCTGATTTTTGTCCCAGAAACGAAAGGGGCAACAATCCCTAAACCATCAGCAGGAAACTGATAGCCCCGGTTGTTTCGACTATTGATAGAAATCTATGGTTAATTCTTTTTCTCCAGCCCCAGGCCTTAGCAATCGACATATTCAGACCGTATTCAGTCGTTTTCACCGCGCCGCCCCCTGGATTGAGACAGATTGCCGTTGGTACGAGACGCCTGATGGCGATCGTCTTTCCCTGCATTTTCCCAGGCCGCTACGCAATGATCCCGATTACCCTCTGGTATTGATACTTCACGGTTTGGGAGGTTCGGTTGAGTCGCCCTATGTGCAGGGGCTGATGGAAACTCTTCTGGCGTACCATTACCAGGTCGCTGTAATGCATTTTCGGGGTTGTGGTGGTGTGCCTAACAAGTTGCCGAGGGCCTATCACAGCGGTGACACTGAAGATCCTCGCTGGCTGGTTAGTGAACTTAAGAAGCAGTTTCCATTAATGACGATTGCCTTGGTTGGCTTCTCATTGGGCGGAAATGTTGTTCTGAAAATGTTAGGTGAGGATGGTGGTTGCGGGCAGGTAGCCGCAGGGATTGCTGTCTCGGCACCAATGGACCTCCATGCCTGTAGTCGCTACATCAACACTGGTATATCCCACCTTTATGAGCGCCACCTGATTAGCGGGCTTCGTTTGAGCCTGCTTCATAAGGCGAAAGACCCACAGTTGGCTGCGGCCTTACCCGATCTCAATTGCAGTGGGGACTTTGTCGATTTCAGGCATTTCGACAATGCTTTCACTGCGCCGTTACATGGTTTTCGTGATGTGGATGAGTATTACACCCAGGCATCCAGTAAGCCTTTACTCAAAGATATTCGCACGCCGACTTTGATTATCAACGCCGTTGATGATCCTTTTGTTTGTCCATCAGCGATACCTGTAACCAGCGAAGTCAGTTCTGCTGTCGATTTGGCGGTGAGTGATCGAGGGGGGCATGTAGGGTTTATAGATGGGACGGTATGGAGCCCCAGTTATTGGCTGGAGAAAAAAATACCCTACTTTTTGGGGGCTGTCGTTGGGATTCCAAAGGGAGCCCGTTAGGGAACTCCCATTTCCAGGCTCAGGGTTAACAGCACTGGGTACTCGACTGATCCGCTTCGGGAGTGTCGCTGGCAAATGGCATTTCCTTGCCGCAGCCGGGAAACAGGCCAAAGTGCCGCGAAAAATCGCCAATAAACTCGAAGTGGGGTGCGAGACGGGTCTCTGCGAGCATTCTCCAAGTATTACCGCACACAGGGAATACTCGTCCGGTCTCAATAATGTGGTGTCCATCGAGAACGAATTGATCGGCAGAGCCCGGTAGTGTGCCTTTGTAAATCACTGCTTGGCCGTAATCCTCACAGTCTTTTTCCAGTTGCGCTAATTTGAACAAGCGATAAGTGGCGGAAAAAAACCGAATTGAACCACAGCGCTGGGCCAGGGTTGGGTTGGTGATAAGTAATGGCCGGCTCTCCACCAGGCGTGGATCGCGGAAGCCGCTGCCCTGAGCAATTTCCAGGAAGTCATTCCAGTAGAGTGCGCCCCCAAGACACTCGCCAAACAGCTCGGGGTCAGAGCTAATTGCGGGGGGAATGCGACGGTCGGCATAGACATCGGAGAAGTAAAATTCTCCCCCTTGTTTCAGCAGCCGGAACAAGCCTTTGAGTACAGCATCTTTGTCTGTGGAAAGGTTAACCACACAATTGGAAATGATCACATCAAAGCTTTCAGGCTCTAATTCCAGTTCCTCCAGCTTTTCGATGTAGCCGTGCAGGAAGCGGACATTGTCATAGCCAAACTTGTCGGCGTGATGGGCTTGGTGCCGCCTGGCCACAGCCAACTGCTCTTCCGTCATATCGACACCTACTACTTCACCTTTTGGGCCTACCAACTGGGAGAGCAAGTAAATATCCCGGCCTGAGCCACAGCCAAGATCCAGTACCCGGCAGCCTTCCAAAAGTGGAGGGCAGACAAGTCCGCAGCCGTAATAGCGGGATAGGACATCGGGATGAATATTGGACAGCAATGGTTTTAGCCACTCTGGCATATCGCTGGGGTCACAACAGGCATTGGTCTTCAGGTCCGAAGAGTTCTTTAGTTGGCGTCCGTAGTAGTCCTGTACTAAATCGTGCATTGGCTCTTTACCTATTGCGGGGGTTAACCAAAAAGGCGCAGTTGCGCTGATATTGGCGCATTTTGTATTTTTGCTGAGGAAGTGTAACAAGTCTGCGGTTCTTGCGACTAAAAACCAGAGAAATCACGAAAGAGTTGAGGAGTTATAAGTTCTTCTGTCAAAGGTTTCTGCTTTCGAAACTGATACAAAGCCCTATACTGGCATGATATTTAACTTATTCTGGCTCGAGGGGTGGGGCAAAGCAGAAAAGTCTCAATTGGCACAAAAATACCAGCATGATGCACTGGATATTTCAGAATCCGCAAAATTGCCTTTTGGCGCCAGTGGGGATTGGTTGGTAGAGAATCGCATTATTTTCGTTAATATCGACTCTCTCCGCTTCGATATTATGAGGGAACGTAATTGAGCGATCACCTAGCTCCCAGTGCTTCGACAGAGTCCGCCGAGGATTCTTTACAGAATTCGCAGTTCCTGGTGGATTTGCGCCAGCAGATGCTGCGTTTTGCCAGTTTGCAGTTGCAGGATACACAGCTGGCTGAGGATGCTGTTCAGGAAGCATTGATGGGTGCGCTAAAGAACTCGCGCAGCTTTTCCGGTCGCTCGGCTTTGAAGACCTGGGTCTTCGCCATCCTCAAGAACAAGATTGCCGATATATTGCGACAGAGACAGCGCTTCGTAGATGCGGATCAATTGGTTCGTGGGGATAGGGAAGAATATGATCACGATGAGCTGTTTGATCAGATGGGGCACTGGCAGAAGGATGAAAAGCCCAAACGCTGGGCTGATCCTGAGTCGGCAATTCACGATAAGCATTTCTGGCGAATCTTCGAGGCCTGTCTCAGCCATCTTCCCTCGCGCCAAGCGCAGATCTTTATGATGAGGGAATTTATTGAGCTGGAAAGCCATGAGATCTGTGCTGCCATGGAGATTACCGTTAGCAACTTAAATGTCACATTGCACAGGGCGCGCCTTCGCTTGCGCGAGTGCCTGGAAGATAACTGGTTTGGTGTGGAGAAGTGACAATGATGAAGACCTGCCGGGAAGCCACGAGGCTGATGTCTGAGTCCCAGGAGCGGGACCTGTTCATTTCCGAGAAGGCGAGTTTGAAGTTACATCTGGCGGTTTGTGGAGCTTGCCGCAATTTCAATAAGCAGATGAAGACCCTCAGGCATATCACCAAATCCTATGCCCAGGGTGGCCCCGAGAAAGCTGATACCGAAAAATAGCATTTCGCACTTGGGGCCACTTATCCAATATTGGCATTCCTAGCGGGGAGGGCGAACCGGGCGGTAGGCGATATGGCCACCGACAAAGTGCGGTTCATACCAGTAGGACCCGCAGTGCTCATAGGTAACGTTACCAACAGTTACTGCAACACAGCTGCGAGGCAACGTATATAACCACCCGCCGACACCGACGGCTGCTGCCGTACCCCAAAATGCTGGTCCCGGGTAGGGCCAGTAGTGGGGGCGCCAAGGGGGCGGTGGGTAGGGTGGATGATGGGGGTGAAATGGGGGGTGATTGGGAAAGCGCCTCGCAAACTCTCCCGGCGCATAGCCACCGTGGAAGCCTCCACCCATCGGACGCATCCCATTAAAATGTCCCCCAATATTGAAATGAGCCCCACCACCACCAAACCGACCAAAGGCTTCGGCTGAGGGACTGGCCAATGCAGTCAGTAGTGCCCCCGTGACCAGGGCAGGCACAACCAGTTGTGCAAGGAAACCCGTCTTTTGACCGTTGCGATGCATCATGGTGTGGCCTCCTTATTGGGTTCCGCCTTCTTAAACTGGATCTGCTTGAGCTTGTCGGTGGAAGGGGTAAATTGCCCGGCGGCACCAGGTTTGGCTTCCATCCATTTCAAGGTGGCAATAAAGCGCGGCTTGGCGGGGTCGCGGGTATTCACTGTTGAAATACGCAGGGGTAGGGGCTTGTCACCAGCCTTGATCCAGATTTCCCAGTCCAGGTTTTCAGAGCGAAATGCCCAGTGCTCGGTTTTTTGGCCGTCAACCATAGGCCGGTTTACCAGAAAGCCTTCTTTGATACCGGACCAAACATTTTCCTTCCTTCCCCATTCGAGGAGGTCGGCAAAAGGAATCTCAATGCCGTAATCCTTGGCGGCTTTGGTCAAAACTTCCGCTGTAGGCTGGGGTGCTTCCATTTCTGCGAAATAACCATCGCGGGGAGCAATCACGGTGAACTTGTCGCCATTGTGAATAAATTGACGGGTAATAGAATCTGTTTTCAGGTCTACACGCAGTTGCTTGGGTGGCATTGCCATATATTTGACGGTACCGCCAATCAGGAGCTTTTCCTGATTTTCCAGAACGACCTCAGTGAATATATCGGCGTTAAACATCATCATTTTGAGGCTGGCGAGGTAGTCACCCATTCGTTTCAAGGTTGCCATCGCCTTGGGGTCTAGGGGCTCGTTTGATTCCATGGTCCCCATTTGGCCTTGAGGAGGTTTGCCTTGCTGCATTTGCCCTGGTGGCTGGGGGGGATTGCTGTCATCGGTCGATTGAGTGGGGTGCCCTGGTGGCGGGGTTTGGCCTTGGGAGCCAGTGCTATCGGGTTGCGGGGGTGGTGTCGGGTTTTGAGCGACAATCGCAGGGGCTAATGCCACCGTCGCTGCAAGAATCAGCGCCCTAGCCAAGCCACCAAAGGGTTGAAAAGCAAGCATTTACCGGTACCTCCCAATACATAGCCATAGTTGTGGCATCTGAATCAGTGTAGAGGAGAACCTTCGCGCCTGCCGTTGCGTAAAAACGAGTATTGAAACAAGACTGGCTATCCAGAATTGCTGGTCAATAAGCTGTTGTTTTACAAAACTTTTGCCGTATTCAATTGAGGCTCTGGGTTATGTTTGCTAGAGTCGGTCTATTATTGATACTAGCCTGCTCCTATGAATGTGGTTCGTCTGTCATTTTTATTGATTGCGCTGCTGATTTTCCAGACAGCTGGCGCCTTCTATGACAGTCATGATGAGCTAGAAGATATCACCATCCACTTCTCTTCAAATCATATTGATCAACTCCCGGGGGTAGCTCCTACTGACGAGCCTGATGGGGGTTCCGTCACTTTCTCGCTGCCTTCCTCCGGTGAAGAGCAATCTACACCGACGTTGGATTTCTGTAATCACTGTTGCCATTGTCACGGAATTAATGCAACCGGGCTTTTGGGGCAGTCTTATCAACCTCTTCTTCGGGGCACTATCAGTTACAGTGACACAATCAGTGCAGCTGCGCCCTCAGGTTATTTTTCTCCACTTTTACGCCCACCTATAACCCAAGTCTGATTAGTTAAATACAGCGTGTGCCGCTATAGAAGTATGTAGCTTTTGCCCACGCATGCTGATCGAGTTGTGACTTGGGAGAATTCCATGGATTTTAATTACACGCTCTTTAGGGGCGTGGTGGGTCGTGCAGCCGCTAAATTCTTGCTGGCGACCACTTTGAGTTTATCTGCGCAAACTGTTTTTGCGCAGAAAGGGGAGCTATTAACACTGCCAGAGGCAATACAGAGAACGCTGGCACAAAACCCCCAAATTGCAGTTTTTCCTTTCCAGCAATGGGCTTTGGATGGTGCTGAGTTCACCGCAAAACAGCGTCCTGCTTGGGATTTTGGCTTTGAAGCTGAGTATGCAACCTACGACGATGGCTCATCAGGTAATGGCCCTCCCGGGCCTCCAGGCCCCCCGGGTCCTCCAAGTGACGACAATGATGGCGATGATGAGTATACCGAGCTTGAACTGACCGCCTCACTGTCGTCAGTTATTGAGTTGGGTGGAAAACGTGAAGCTCGTATTGATGTAGTTAATGCCCAACGGGATCTCTTGATTGCTGATGAGCAGGCGACTGCGTTAGATGTCTTGGCCGAGGTAGTTCGAGCCTATGCCCAGGTACTTGCTGCCGCGGAGTTGCTTGCTCTTGAAGCAGAAAAAGTTTCACTGGCCAAAGAAACGCTGAAAGTGGTGACTACGAGGGTGAATGCCGCAGCTTCGCCAGTGGCTGAACGCATGCGGGCAGAATCCGCGTTGGCTAAAGCCATTTTGGCTGCTGAGGCGCAGGAGAGAATGCTGACGTACTACAAGTACGCATTGTCTGCACTTTGGGGGCAGCCGACACAAGACTTTACTGTTGATTCCAGCGTGTTGTTTCGTTTTGAGCCAGGTGCGAGTTTCGAGGTGTTGTACGAAAGAGCTCAGGAAAACCCTGCCATTGCTCGATTTGCTTCGGAAGAGCGATTACGCACATCGCAACTGCACTTGGCGCAGGCGAAGTCGAAGCCGGATATCGGTTGGTATGCCGGTTACCGTATCGACCGCGAATATGATGAGAATGCGGTGGTGGCGGGCATTAACGTGCCTCTTTTCACCGGTCGACGCAACCGGGGCAGGGAAATTTCTGCGATGGCTGAGTTGGAGCAGGTTCAGTTAGAGAGAGAGGCGGCGCTACTAAAACTCTACCCTCAACTCTTCCTGGCGGTAACAAGCCGGGAACAAGCCCTGGCTACTGTCGATGAAATGGAAAACACAGTAATCCCTATGCTGCGCGAGGGGCTCTCCGAAGTAGGCCGGGCTTACCGCCGTGGTCGCTATTCCTATGTTGAATTAATTTCTGCCCGCGAGGAGTTGCTCGATGCTGAGCGTTCCCGAATTGTTGCGGCGCGATCTGTCCATTTATATGGCGCGGAAATTGAGAGATTAACTGCCCGACCTTTAGGGGCTGTAGCTGCTGATAGCAGCAAATGAATTTGGATTTAGAAAATGAGCAGATCAAATAAAACATTAAAGTTTGCGATGTTGTTCTTCTCCCTTCTGGCTACAGCAATGGGGGCGATGAATTTCAGTTATGCAAGTGGCTCTCATGGCGAAGGGCATCATGAAGAAGAGCCCAAGGGGCCTCATGGCGGGCGACTTCTGGAGCGCGGAGACTTAGTAGTCGAGCTGGCTTTGGTAGAGCAAAGTGGTAAGGCTGAGTTTCGCGCGTGGGTTCAGAAAAATGGAGAAGCACTGAATAATGCGGACTTGAGCCTGACTCTAGTTCGACTTGGGGGTGAGTCAGAACGAATAACTCTTTCCCGTGATGACAGTATTGATTACTGGCGCAGCCATAGAGATTTGCCTGAGCCCCATTCATTCGATATTGAACTCTCCCTGACCTACAAGGGGGGTAGTGCTGAATGGAAGTTTGAATCCTATGAGGGCCGTGTAAAGATAGCCGAGGATATGGCAGCAAAAGCCGGTATTAAAACTGCGATTGCCGCACCGGGAGTTATTCAAGAGCGCGTTACTCTTTACGGCAAAACCGCTATCGATCATCGCAGCCTCAGCCATGTTCGCGCCCGCTATCCGGGCACAATTATGACAATTGAAAAAGCATTGGGTGATTCCATACAAAAGGGGGAAAAGCTGGCAACAATTGAGTCCAATGACAGCTTGCAAACTTACTCCTTGATAGCGCCTATCAGCGGTCAGATTATCGATAAGCAGGCCAGTCGAGGGGAGTTTAGCGGTGATCGGGTACTGTTCACGATTGCGAACTACAAGCAAATATGGGCAGAGCTTCAAGTATTCCCTACACGCCGGGGACAAATTGCTCGAGGGCAAAAAGTTTCTATTACCGCCGATGGGCTCTCATTTGACTCGACAATTGTCAGCTTGGCACCGGGGGGCAATGGCACACCTTTCGCAATCGCTCGAGCGATGATTGAAAACCCAGAGGACATTTGGACAACAGACCTGATGGTTCAGGGTGATGTGGTCACCCATGAGAGTCCCGCGCCTTTAGTGGTGGAAAATCAAGCGCTACAACCCTTCCGCAATTGGACCGTTGTGTTTGTAAAAGTAGGGGATGCTTATGAGATTCGTCCACTGGAACTTGGGCGGACCGATGGCAGGGTTACAGAGGTATTAAGTGGACTCAACCCTGGAGACCGCTACGTTACTGAAAACAGTTACTTGATCAAAGCGGATATAGAGAAATCCGGTGCTGCTCACCACCATTAATTGAGACCAGAAGATGATTGAAAGCATTCTGCGCTTCTCAATTGAGCGGCGTTATTTCGTGTTGTCCCTAATTTTTATTCTGGTGGGGCTCGGGGTTTGGAGTTACCAGAAACTCCCTATTGATGCGGTCCCCGATATCACCAATGTTCAGGTGCAGATTAATACTGAAGCACCTGGTTACTCGCCTTTAGAAGCTGAACAGAGAATCACCTATCCGGTAGAGGCGGCACTTGCCGGACTTCCCAACTTGGAGTACACCCGTTCGATTTCGCGCTACGGGCTATCCCAAGTGACCGTGGTTTTCAAAGAGGGGACAGATCTCTATTTTGCGCGAAACTTAATAAACAGTCGTCTGGGTACCATCGAGAGCAATCTGCCCCCGGGGTTGGAGCCGGAAATGGGGCCCATTGCCACCGGGCTCGGTGAGATCTTTATGTATACCGTGGAGGCTCTGCCCGGAGCAACCCAGCCCAATGGCCAGCCCTACGACGCCACTGCACTGCGGGAGATTCAGGATTGGATTATTAAACCGCAATTGTCTCTCGTTCAGGGGGTTACGGAACTAAATACTATCGGTGGCTATAACAAGCAGTATCACGTAACACCGGACCCCCGCCAGATGCTTAACTTCGGCGTATCGATGGAGGATATTGCCGAGGCTTTGCGTCGCAACAACGAAAGTCGAGGTGCTGGCTATCTGGAAAATAATGGACGCCAACTGTTAGTGCGTTCACCGGGACAACTACAGAATATCGGAGAAATTGAAGACGTAGTAATTACCAGCCGATCCGGGGTGCCGGTTAAAATTTCTGATGTTGCTGAAGTGGCTATTGGTAAAGAGCTGCGTACCGGTGCTGCTACGCGAGATGGTGAAGAAACCGTATTGGGCACCGCTATGATGCTGGTGGGGGAAAACTCCCGCGAGGTCGCGCGCAATGTGGCGGAAGCTTTGGAGCAAGTAAAATCCACTGTACCTGAAGGTGTAAAGGTGGAAGCGGTTTACGATCGCACGACGCTCGTGGACAAAGCCATCGCTACAGTACAGAAAAACCTTATTGAAGGTGCGTTGCTGGTAGTCGTCGTGCTGTTCTTGCTGCTTGGAAATATTCGGGCTGCCTTTATTACAGCTGCTGTAATCCCGCTGTCCATGCTCGCCACTATATTTGGTATGGTGCAAACCGGTGTTTCTGCCAACCTGATGAGTCTCGGTGCGCTCGATTTCGGTCTGATTGTCGATGGGGCTGTAATTATCGTAGAAAATGCGATTCGCAGGCTCGCCGAAGCCCAACAGCGCAAGGGCGGTAAGTTACCTCTGCAAGAGCGATTGGAGCTGGTATTCCTGGCCACCAATGAAGTGATTCGCCCAAGCCTTTTTGGAGTGTTGATTATCACGGTGGTGTATATTCCTTTGTTCACACTGACTGGTGTCGAAGGAAAGATGTTTCACCCTATGGCCGCTACTGTGGTTATGGCGTTATTGGCTGCATTGGTTCTGTCTCTCACCGTAGTACCAGCAGCGGTTGCTGTTTTTCTCACCGGGAAAGTCAGTGAAAAAGAAAATAAGGTGATTGTTGCTACTAAGTCACTGTACAAGCCGCTTTTAATTGCCGCAATGAAAGTGCGTTGGCTGGTACTATCAGGGGCTCTTGCTTTAGTACTGTTTTGTAGTTGGCTAGCTACTACTCTCGGTTCTGAGTTTATCCCTCAGCTTAATGAGGGCGATATTGCACTACACGCTTTACGTATTCCGGGGACTGGTCTCGAGCAGTCGGTGGAAATGCAGCGTCTACTAGAGCAGCGCATTAAGGAGTTCCCCCAGGTAGACAAGGTATTTGCAAAAATTGGTACTCCAGAGGTGGCTACAGATCCAATGCCTCCGAATGTGGCTGATAACTTTGTGATCCTGAAACCCAGAAATCAATGGCCCGATCCAAAACTGCCTCAAGAGCAATTAGTGGCAGAAATCGAAGCAGCCGTTCGAGAGCTTCCAGGTAATAACTACGAATTTACCCAGCCAATCCAGATGCGTTTCAACGAGTTGATTTCTGGTGTGCGTGCAGATCTGGGCATCAAAGTATTTGGTGATGACCTGGACCAGCTGGTCGCTTCGTCTAATCAAATCCTGGGTGTGTTAAATGGGATTGAGGGTGTAGCCGATGCTCGAGTAGAGCAGGTTGAAGGTCTGCCAGTTCTCTCTGTAGTCCCCAAGCGTATAGCGCTTGCCCGCTATGGTATCGACCTGAAAACCCTACAGGACTTGGTATCAACCGCAATTGGAGGGGAATCTGCAGGGCTGATTTATGAGGGTGACCGCCGCTTCCAATTGGTAGTAAGGCTGCCGGAAGGGCTGCGTCGGGACTATGAAAATCTTGGTGATTTACCTGTTCCTTTACCCGCTGGTAGCCCGCTAGGTAGCTATGTGCCTTTGTCTGAAGTAGCCAATCTTGAAATGACACCGGCTCCCAATCAAGTCAGTCGTGAAAATGGTAAGCGCCGTGTAGTGGTAACCGCGAATGTACGCGATCGCGATTTAGGATCTTTTGTGGAGGAGGCAAAAGCCCGAATCCAACAACAGGTGTCTTTGCCTGCCGGTTACTGGTTGGTATATGGAGGTACATTTGAACAACTGGAATCTGCAAGTACTCGTCTTTCTATCGTTGTACCGCTGACGCTTTTGGTAATCCTCGGTCTTCTAGTAATGGCTTTCGGCTCATTCAAAGATGCCTTGATCATTTTTACAGGAGTTCCCTTAGCGCTAACTGGCGGGGTGCTAGCTCTATGGCTGCGCGGTATGCCTCTATCGATTTCTGCAGGGGTTGGGTTTATTGCCCTTTCTGGTGTTGCGGTTTTAAACGGCCTGGTAATGCTGTCATTTATTCGTCAGCTGCGGCAACAGGGCGGTGAGCTTTTGGTTTCGATTATTGACGGAGCAATGATTCGTCTTCGTCCTGTGCTGATGACCGCTCTGGTCGCCAGCTTGGGGTTCGTGCCTATGGCATTGAATGTGGGTACCGGCGCAGAGGTACAAAGGCCCCTGGCCACGGTTGTGATTGGGGGGATTATTTCTTCCACACTTCTAACTCTGTTTGTACTTCCGTTACTTTATCGGATTGTGCATGGCAGGGAAAAAGCTGTTAAAGAGTATATGAGACTGAGCTAAGCTTCCGTGAGCACCTACTTCACCTTGAGGAGAAGTAGGTGCTCCCAAAGTGAATATAAATTTATTGTTAAAAGTGCTCTGATTTAGGACTTACAGTGAAGTTGGGGGTGTGTTTTTAATATCCACGGAGGCTCTCTTTCGAGTGCTACACAGGATTGCGGCTTAACTAGGCAAGCCTGATTGGTTGCTTCTTGTGCTAAAGGTGGCGCTTATCCATGCGGACATGTTGACGCCTTGAAATAGTTAACTTTCAATGATGTATAAATATGTTCAGTGTATCTGTGCTTGGCTGTTTGCAAAGTAGTATTACATGTCACTTAATTCCAGTTTTTTTAGAGTATTTATAAACCTTTCCGCAAAGTTTAAAATATTGTCCCTTTTGGTTAGTGGGTCACAGTATGAAAAAACAAATACAGAGTTGCGCATGGTTGAATAAGTTAATATTGAAATTGGGTGGGCGCCGTGGGTTTGAAGTGGAATTCCACTGACAATCTCAAAGTATTTCATTTCTGTATTAAGTGCTTTCATACTTCCTACATTAGAAATACAGATTCCCTCAGGAAATACTGGTTTATTATTTTCATATTCTTGTACGAAATCTATTATGTCATTCAACTTATAGTTTTGCGGGAATAAAAATTTGCAAGACTCTCCTGCCTCTGCTTGCCTATCAAGTTCAAACTGTAAGTATTGTGCTAATTGCCATGTGTCCTCTATGTCAATATCTGGCATTATCTCAAGGGTTGTTGCTGCAGAGAAGGCACCGATAGCACTAATTCCAATCTGTGAGCCACATAGATCCCTAACATCCATGGGGAGTAAGATACTTATCCAGTCCTTATGATTTGGCAGTATTTGAGCGGCTTGAATAGCTGCCGCACAAAATAGGGCTGTGGGCCTTACTTTATGACGTTTTCCCAATATTGCCAGTTCTGTAATTTCTTCTACGGGAAAAGCACGGTAGATGGCATGTCCTTCTCGCTCAGCAGCAAATGCAGGTTCCTCTACTGGCCACTTGAATAGATTGTTTTTAAATTGTGATGATTCTTTGTTTGCAAAATGTTTTGGAGAGTTGAAATAGCTTTCAACTGGATCATAAAGAGGTTGCTCTTCAAGTCTAAATGAATCATCACTTTTAAAATAAAGATCCAAGACATAGAATAAGGTCATAATTGACCGGCCATCCAAAGCTGCATGGCTGCTTACTAAGGAAACCCATTCTACTTTGTCATCAGAATTGATATAGAAGGTAATAGTATAAGTACATTTGCTGACATCAAGCCCTAATTCGCCCCTACGATTGAATTCGTGTTCAAAATCGAAAGGTTTGTCGAGTCTTCTAATCTCAAAGGGGATCGATTCGAATGGTACGTCACACCGCCAACATAGCTGCTCCCCAGTCTCTACCCTTGCTTGTAGTAGGGGATATATTGTGTGAATCCAGGCAAATCCAGACTTTAGTTGCTCAATACTCATAGGGATGAGAACTTTGATAAATGAGATTATCAAGGTTCCGCCGCATGTTCTTCTTGCCAGCTCAGTAAATAGTACTTCCTCGGGGCCAAGTGCTCTGGAGAGCTCTCTGCCGGACATAGGGAGCCTCGCCTCTAACCTGTATTCATGTTATGTAAAGTAGTTGTTTCGGCCCTTAATCACAAAAAAGTTCGAAGCATCATTTGTGCTGATTGCGGCCAATTAAACAATGTATATATCAAGCGGGTGGACTTATGATGTATTCGACTTTACAAAAATTTAAATATGCTCGAGTTTATCTGTTTGGCTCAAGCTAGTTAGCCAAAAGTCAGGGTGAATAAAGCTAAAGTTTCAAGCAGACAGCCTGTTTTAGTATGTCGATAAATAAGTGTCGAACTGGATTAAATAAAGTATCAGAGTTTCTGTAAGCCCGAGTGACTCTTGGGTAGAGAGCCTTGTTAAAGTTTGATTTCTCAATCCGTTAGCTATATTTTCTATTGGTGATTTAAATGATAATTTGCTGATACCACTGTTTGGAAACACTTATATATGTTAGAACAATTCTTTGAAGCCCTTCCTTTTTGGCCAATTTTACCGTTGGTGGCGGCAGCCTTTTTGATTGCTAAAGCTATTGTTATCGTTGAACCAAAACAGTACCACTTTGTTCTATTTTTAGGCAAATACTGGAAGACTGCTACACCTGGATTCAACTTGATTATTCCTTATCTATCTTGGGTTGATAAAAAGGCTTCTACAGCACTGCACGAAACGCCAGTAGAGCTTAGTTTGAAAACAAGTAATCATGTAACCTTTGGGTTGATTTTAAAAGTGCAACATCAGGTGGCCTCAGATGTGAGGCTCGCCTACAAGGCATTGTATGACCTGGAAAATTATCAGGCACAACTAAAATCTTTTGCAACGGATGCGGCTATTCCTGTTGCTAATGGCATTGAGCTTGAAGATGTTTATAACAAGAAAGAACAGATAGCGGATAAGGCCAAAGAGCGTCTTCGCCACTTTTTCCATGACTTTGGTGTTGAGATTGTCGATGTATTGTCGGATGAGCCACGCCTGCCGAAGTCGGTAGAGGTTCAGGCTAACAAAGTTATGGAAATGCAGCGGGAGAAGCAGGCCGCTACCTATGAGGCTGAGGCAATCCGGGAACGCGAAGTGGGTAAAGCTAAAGCTGATGGTGAGTCCGTAAAGATCCGTATGGAGAAAATGGGTGAGGCGCGACGGGTATATGCCGAAAGTGCTGCCGAGGCTATCAAGGTTCTTACCAGCGCAGGCACCAGCGCTGACGAAGCGCTGCGCTTTATGACTGCCATTGCGGATAATGATGCGCTTGTAACTGCCGCACGTCACGGTAGCACTGTGGTAATGGCTACCAGTCAGCCGCAGCAAGCACCTGTCGCTTTGCCTTTACCTGATAAGGCGGCTGCGGTAGCAAAACAACGATCCTTGAGAGAGTCCGAGCTTGTTTAATAAGGTTGTCCGAGGGATAAGCCTATGGGCTATCCTTTGGTAGCTTCAAAGTGAATGGCGATTTATATGCAGTGAGTGGGGCTGCCAGATGGCGCTTTATTGATATTGGTTGTGAAGTTGCGTTTTGGATAGTGTTATTCTTGGGCTTGTTGTTTAGATAGGCTATAGACCGGAAAAATTTAGGTCTAAGCCCTATTTATTATCACTAGCTCTGAGAGTTAGAGGTACTTTGCGAGTCTGTGTTTAATTTCAACAGTAAATTTTCAATTTAGAAAAATATCGGAGGCTTAAAAATGTCTTATGCAGATGGATTTGTAGCAGCTGTACCCACAGACAATAAAGAAGAGTATATTAAGCATGCAAAAATTGCTGCAGAAGTATTTAAAGAGCAGGGGGCTCTAAAGGTTGTTGAAACTTGGGGTGATGATGTTCCTGAGGGCGAATTAACCTCGTTCCCTTTGGCTGTGAAGTGTGCAGGCAATGAAACCGTAGTGTTCTCCTGGGTTGTTTGGCCTTCTAAAGAAGTTCGAGATTCTGGGTGGCAAGCGGTTATGGATGACCCGAGGATGCACCCAGATCAGAACCCCATGCCATTTGATAGTAAGAGATTAATCTATGGTGGTTTTAATATTATTTTGGATAGATAAGGCATATTTGTAGGTTGTTGCAGCATGTCAATATGAGTGGTTGAGAGCAATATCAACTCCTTAGCCTGCGTTGCCATGAGATTGTATTTTAGTGGTACAAAGGTGTCGCAGACAGTTGGCATGCATGTGTCCTCGGAGTATAGATCTACTAAAAATACTTTAGATGAGGTGATAAAGGTGGTATACAGGGGCCTCTCTTTAATAAGCCACTTTGAATAGAAATTTCTAACAAATATGTACCCCAAGTTATCCAGAAGACTTAGAGCATTGATGATTGATTCTTTGGTGCTAGTTGTAGTTGTTGCCTTTTCAATAGCTGTTGGTACTAGCATCGGCTTAAAAAATGATGTGTACCAATCAGCTTTAATTCTAATGCCGATCATCTTATTTGAACCGGTATTGGTTTCGTTAACTGGTGGGAATGTTGGGCATCATCTAATGGGTATTCGTATCCGTAAGGTGGGAGCCAATAAAAAAATTAATATTTTTCAGGCACTTGTCAGGACGTTCTTTAAACTATTCTTAGGGGTTCCTTCACTAATAGCTATTCTTACATCAAAGAAGCGTCAAGCTGTGCATGATTTTCTCTCAGTGTCGCTAGTGGTTGTAAAGGACCCGGCTTCATTGCCAGGCTATGAGGTGCTTGATGAGCGCACTGAATCGCTAGACTATAAGTATCCAGGAAAGGTCCGGAGATTGGTTGTAGTAGGTGTATATCTATTACTTTCAATGCTCTTCGCATCCATGATTTCTTTTTTTTCAGTATCGGAGCTGTGTGCTTTTAGGCAGATTTGCAGTCAGCTGGAAAGTTCTATGCAGTTTCTAATTAGTTTGTGCTTTTGGGTCTCGGCTTTTGTGCTTCCTTGGCTGGGGTGGTCTGGTCGCTTATATGGGGCGAGGAGAATAAGGCTGGAAGTTTACTAGTCTACTACCGATTTGCCTTCCCCTGAGGAGCAATGGTCAATTAAGGTGAGTTAAATGGCATTTGAAAGTTGGTTGGCCTTTTGCGTAATCGCACTCTTGGCGACTGCTACCCCAGGGCCTGCGGCACTACTGGTCTCTATCAATACTCTATCGGACGGTGTTAGAGGGGGTGTGTTCACGGCATTGGGTAATATATCTGGTTTGTTTGTTATGTCCGGGCTTTCAGTTATTGGATTGAGTGTAATTGTCCTTAACTCTTCCGTAGCGTTTACTATGGTAAAGATGATTGGGGCTGGATATCTGATTTATATGGGGGTTAAACTTTGGAAAAACGGAATAGGAAGGGCGGATTCTGCTGATGTAGCTTGTAATGCTAGGCGAGGCGCATTGAATTTGTATATTCAAGGGGGCTTAATTGCCTTAACGAACCCTAAAGCGATTATATTCACAACCGCGCTTTTCCCGCAATTTATTTCCTTGTCAGATCCACTCTTACCCCAGTTCTCCTTGCTGGTTTTCACTTTTATGGCATTATCTTTTAGTTGTTTGTTTTGTTATAGCTTATTAGTTTTTGGTACTAAAGAAAAATCCAGGAATATGGCCTCAAGTCGATTGCTCGGTCGTATATTTGGTTCCACTTTTGTTGGTGCTGGTTGTGTTTTAGTTGGCACATCAAAATAGGAAGGTGTATGTAAGAATATACAAAAATCTATGTTGGGTACTTCTGTAAAATATACAGCGCCCCTCCCGCTGTCAGAAGCAAGGTGGTAAGTAGGTCGCAGTTAGATGAGTAGGGTAAGCCGTACCCGTTGCTCTAAATGGAGCTGTGTACCCTCCCCAAAAAAAATACAGCAAGTAGTTTCGCGAGTTACGTAGTATGGATATTAAAGATTATATTGAGTTGATTCATAGTTTTTCAAAGACAAATTTCGAACTTCAGGGAGGCGGAAACTCTATCTATTTTCGGTTGCAAGAGGAAAGGGATATTGTTTTTCCGAAAGAGTTTCAAGAGTATATAGTCCACTATGCGCCTGCACACAGTCAATATCTTGATGGCGTGGGCAATCCAATTGATCTTTATAGTGCCAGGCGCTTGTCATGGCTGATGAATGGATATAACTACAACCCGGTTGACAATCAGCCAATACCCGGTTGGGATAAAACCTGGTTTTTATTCGCCGATGAGGGGGCAGACCCAATCATTGTTGACTTGGCCGAAAATAACCGAAATTCAATGGTATATCGTGCCATGCATGGGGCTGGGGGATGGGATTTTAGGCCTATCGCAGATTCAATAGGGCAATTTCTACTATGCGCTTCAGCTCTACATCATGCGCTCTCCGGAATAGTTGACAAAGATGTACTTGTTGATGATGGATGTGGGTTTAATCTTCATGAAAGAAGTGCATCTTGGTTGTTTCCATTCCTTCGTCAATATGCAGATAAATATTATACAGATTGGCTTGCAGTATTTGATAATAGTTAGCGGAATGATTTATTGATAAATTCTTTATTATGACTGCAGCTCAAGGTTGATCTCAGTCTAAATGGAGATGCCTTGCTAAGTGCTTTTGAAATCTTGCTCATGAATAACTAGTACTTATGTAATGAGGGAATACCCGACTCACGAACAAGCTTCCCTCACATTTTTTGGCTTCTGTTGACTTTCCGGTACCTTTCCACTAGTTTCGCGACCACGATTAGAGGTGCCTTCTGCCCTGAATTGGCTGAGAAGGTTAAACGGGAAGTCCGGAAATCCGGCGCTGCCCCCGCAACGGTGATCCACCTGTATTCTGAGTGGTAAGCCCGATACCGGCCTCTTTTCTAAACACGATGGAGCGGAGGGCTACCATCTTGCAATACGATCTTTCGCGCTTCGGCGTGCCGCATTGCTATTCCTCCCTCGATCCCATGTGCTTTTGTCTTAGGGGTTGAAACTTGAAAAAATCTATATTGAGCCTGGCTGTACTGTCAGCCGTGAGCGCGCCGTCTTTTGCTGAATCCACTGTTACCGAATCTTCAATTCCGGACCTGGAAACCGTGGTTGTTGTGAGTTCCCGTCAGGGCGAGCCGCTGCGCCAGGTAGCTACTTCAGTAACTGTATTGGATGAAGAGCAGCTAAAAGAGCGGGGATTGGTGTCCCTTGCCGATGTTCTGCGCAGTGTGCCTTCTGTGTCTGTTACCAATACAGGGGGTATGGGCAAGACTACCTCCTTAAGGGTGCGTGGAGAATCTGGTTTCAGAACCTTGGTCCAGGTAGACGGTATTGACATTTCTGACCCAACCGGCCTTCAGGCCGGTGCTCATATTGAACATATTATGAGCAGTAATTTACAGCGTGTGGAACTGCTGCGTGGCCCGCAGGGAATGCTCTACGGGGCCGATGCCGGTGGAGTGCTGGATATCTCAACTCGTCGCGAAGATCAAGGACAGCGCTTTGAGCTGTCTGCCGAGGGAGGTAGCTTCGATACTGAACGCTACAATGCCAGCGCTAGCGGAGCCAATGAAACATTGGATTATTTTGTTTCTGCAGCAGTGGCAGAAACCGATGGTTTTAATACTAGTAGTTATGACACCGAACTGAAAGATGACGACGGTTATGATAATGAAACCTTGCATGGCCGTGTAGGCTGGAATATCTCTGAGCAGTGGCGACTTGAGGCCGTAGCGCGGGATACCGATGCCTCAGGTGAATATGATCGCTGCGGTTGGTTTGTTCTTCATGACGATTGCAACTTTGAGTTTAGTCAGGAAAGTGCTCGTGTTAGCTTGGCTCACAAAGGTGAGGACAGCCAACAGGAATTAGCCTATACACGATCTGAATTGCAGCGTACCTATATCGATGAAGGTGTGACTTCCTATGAAGCAGAAGGTGATATCGAAAAGTTAAACCTAATGGGCTCCCACGGGTTTAGCCGCGAACATGGGGTAGTCTACGGGGTAGAGCATCGTGAAGATACTTCGGGAGACCTGGATCGGGATCAGTGGGCAGTTTATTCCGAATATCAGGGAAGCTATGCTGACAAGGCTTATATCACCCTTGGCCTTCGTCATGACAACAACTCCGATTTTGGCAGTTACAATAGCTTCCGCGCCAGTTCAGCCTATTTGTTCGAAGGTGTTGCCAACGGTACCGTAAAGATAAAAAGTAGTTATGGGACTGGCTTCCGTGCCCCAAGCCTGTATGAAGTTAACCACAACGCGACTGCATTTGATTGGTTGACTTTTACCCCATTAGAGTTGCCGTCCCTTAAGCCGGAAGAGAGTCAGGGTCTGGATCTTGGTGTCGAGTACTTCAATGAAGATGCACTGTATCTCGAATTTGTGCTGTTTGACCAAGTTATTGAAAATGAAATTGGCTGGAATGGGGATGCATTTGGTTATTTGCAAAGTAGTGGAACAAGCAAATCTCGTGGAGTCGAATTGGTTGCTGAAACACAGGTAACTGATACCTTGCTGTTATCAGCCAACTACACCTACACCGATGCTGAAGAAGCCGATGATTCTCCCCGAGCCCGCAGTCCCAAGCACTTGGCGAATCTCGGCTTCACTTATAAGCCTACTAGTGACTTGAGCCTTGTTATGAACCTGCGTTCCAGTGCGGATGTGGTAGATAGCGATGGCTCTTCGCTGGATGATTATCAAGTGCTGGATGCCAGTGTCCGTTATCAGCTGAACAACGCCACGACGGTATTTGTTCGCGGTGAAAACCTTACCGACGAAGATTATGTGGAAGTCACTGGCTATAACACTGCGGGCCTCGCCGGTTATGCTGGTGTGGAATTCAGCTTCTAAAGCACTTTCTTTTATAGGTTCTTGAACTGAGGTGGCCATGTCGGAAGACGAGCAAAAACGAAATGCCAAGCACAAGCAGGCAATGCAAAAACACAAGGAGAAGGTTGATGCCAACATTGCAGCAGCCGATATCCA
Organism: Microbulbifer maximicatervae (SeqCode); assembly: GCF_052467325.1. Taxonomy (NCBI): domain Bacteria; kingdom Pseudomonadati; phylum Pseudomonadota; class Gammaproteobacteria; order Cellvibrionales; family Microbulbiferaceae; genus Microbulbifer; species Microbulbifer maximicatervae (SeqCode). The sequence continues at coordinate 1,484,196 of NZ_CP174310.1, read as the reverse complement.
GCGTGGAGTTGCTGTCCTGCTCACCGGAAATGGCAAAGGGAAGTCGAGCTCAGCTTTCGGCATGGTGATACGCGCACTGGGTTACGGGCAGAAAGTGGGCGTTGTGCAATTTATTAAAGGCGCACAGCAATCTGGGGAAGAGCTTTTCCTTACAAACCATTGCCCGGAAGTTACTCTCTATCAAATGGGCACTGGCTTTACCTGGAATACTCAGGATCGCACCAGTGATATTGCTGCTGCAGAGAGAACCTGGGCAGAGGCAGAAAAAATGCTCACCGATACCACCTATGATTTAGTGGTGTTGGATGAGCTCACTTATATGCTCGCTTACAAATACCTGGATGAGTCCAAAGTATTGGAGACTCTAGCCCAGCGGCCACAGGAACAGAGTTTGGTGGTGACTGGTCGAGGTGGTGGTAGTGCACTACAGGAGCTCGTGGATACGGTATCTGAAGTGAAAGATGTTAAGCATGCTTTTAAAGCGGGAATCAAAGCCCGCAAAGGCGTAGATTACTAGGTTGTTTTTACTATGTCCGCGTTGATGGTTCAGGGCACGACTTCCGATGCCGGCAAGAGTACTTTGGTGGCTGGGCTCGCTCGTTACTTTTCCCAGCGCGGAGTCAGTGTCGCACCTTTTAAGCCGCAAAACATGGCACTCAATAGTGCCGTTACGGTGGATGGTGGTGAGATAGGGCGGGCACAAGCGCTGCAGGCCCAGGCCTGTGGGATCGACCCCCACAGCGATATGAACCCGGTGTTACTTAAGCCCGCTTCAGATACCGGGGCTCAGGTTATTATCCAGGGTAAAGTGCTGGGGAATATGCAGGCGCTGGATTACCACCACTACAAAGCTACCGCGCAAAATGCAGTGCTGGGCTCCTTCGCACAGCTCGATGATCAATATGAGTTGGTGTTAGTTGAAGGGGCTGGCAGCCCGGCAGAAATTAACCTGCGGGAAAACGATATTGCCAATATGGGCTTTGCCGAGGCCGTTGATTGCCCGGTTGTACTGATTGCCGATATCGATCGCGGAGGCGTGTTCGCCCACTTGGTAGGCACCCTCGAATTGCTGTCTTCCTCAGAGCGAGAGCGTGTCGTTGGTTTTGTGATCAACCGCTTTCGTGGCGATCTGCAATTACTTCAGCCGGGGCTCGACTGGTTAGAGGAGTATACGGGCAAGCCAGTTCTGGGAGTCTTACCTTATCTCCATGACCTCTACCTTGACGCGGAGGATGCCATTAGCACCCAACAGAGCGGTGCTGATGCTCGATTGAAAGTGGTAGTGCCGGTATTGCCGCGCATAAGCAATCATACAGATTTTGATGCGCTGAGGTTGCATCCGGATATCGATCTGCAATTTGTCAGTGTCCGTGAACCAGTCCCACAGTGCGACTGGATTATTCTTCCCGGCAGTAAAAATGTGCGGGCAGACTTGGCTTACTTAAAAGAAAACGATTGGCCTGCACAGTTGGATCGGCATCTGCGCTATGGCGGCAAACTAGTGGGTATTTGCGGTGGTTTGCAAATGCTGGGGAGCGAGGTACAGGACCCGGATGGGGTAGAGGATACCCCGGGCAACGAACCGGGCTTGGGTTATCTGGATTTCACAACTCGATTGCAACCAGTCAAAGCACTGAAAAATATTACCGGCTTTTTAGCTTTGGAAAATGAAGTAAAAGAAGCTACTCCTGTTCAGGGCTACGAAATCCACTGTGGCATAACAGAAGGTGTAGCTCTGCAAACTCCAGCGGTATATATCTGTGATAAAGACGGAAATTCCAGGCCTGATGGTGCAATAAGTGCTGATGGACAGATATTCGCGACCTACGTGCATGGGCTGTTCGATTCACCCGAAGCGCTGAGCGCACTTTTTGCCTGGGGTGGGTTGAAAGACTCTACGCCGCTGGATGTGGGTGAACAGCGACAGCAACAATTGGACAGGCTGGCTGAGACTATTGCCGAGAATATCCAGGGAAACTGGCTCGAGCAATTTGAGGGAGCTAAGGAGACGGCAGTGCTGCAAGAGGATACCCAGTGACTGTTGCCCGTATCAAAGCATTAAATGTTGCCTGGTGGTTACTGCCCACAGCACTTGCCCTTAGTTTTTCTGCTGCCGTTGCTATAGGTGCAGTGTATCTCTCACCCTCACAACTAATTGCCGCGATCAGTGGTCAGGGCGATGGTGGACTCGCTGGGGATATTGTTCAGGTAATACGATTGCCAAGGGCGCTATTGGCCGCTGGAGTGGGTGCTGTGCTCGCCATCTGCGGGGCAATGTTGCAAGGCTTATTTCGAAACCCTCTAGCTGACCCATCCCTGATTGGTGTTACCGCAGGGGCTTCTCTCGGTGCTTGTTTGGCCATCCTGCTAGGAGCGGAGGTTGCCGCTGCGTTTGGGAGTTTGCCCGTTGTATCCATAGCTGCTTTTTTCAGCGGCCTTTTAGCGGTGACACTGGTCTACAAAGTGGCGAAAAGTATTAATGGCACTTCCGTGGCCACCATGTTGCTAATGGGGATTGCCGTTACCGCTTTTTCCGCAAGCCTGATCGGGCTAATGGAGTACTTTGCTGATAATGACACCCTGCGCCGTATGAGCCTGTGGCTTATGGGAGGGCTGGATGCAGCGAGCTATCCTCGCGCTTTTCTGGTTTTGGCCGTGCTGGGCGCTTTGCTTGCCAGTATGTCCCGCTTCGGCACCTCACTAAATGTTCTTTTATTGGGAGAATCCCAGGCGCGGCACCTCGGTATTGATGTGGAGCGGGTAAAAACCCGTTTGATAGTGCTTGTTGCGGCGGGAGTGGGCACTTCGGTTGCTGTAGCCGGCAGTATTGCTTTTGTGGGGCTGGTAGTGCCCCATATAGTGCGTTTATGGGTAGGACCTGATCACCGGCAACTGTTGCCGCTTTCTGCCCTGGCTGGAGCCAGTTTATTGCTGGTTTCCGATACCCTGGCGCGAACCATTATTGCCCCGGTGGAGATCCCGGTAGGGCTGATCACCGCACTAATTGGAGTGCCTTTCTTTGTTTCCTTGTTGCGTAAAAGCAGGGGGGCAATTTAATGGCTCTGCTACAGGTGGAGGGAGTTGCGGTTAGTGTCGATAATCGGCCGCTGTTGCAAGATATCAACCTGAAGGTAGATGTCGGCGAGCTGGTTTGTGTGATTGGCCCCAATGGCGCCGGTAAGTCGACTCTGCTGCGTGCCCTTTGCGGTGAAGTCAGGATGGATTCCGGGCAGGTCCACTTTAAAGGCCGCTCTTTTTCAAAGTTGTCCGCCCGCAATCGAGCCAGGCAAGTTGCCGTCCTGCCGCAAAATAACCCACTGACATTTGCCTTTACCGGGCTGGAATTGGTCGCCCTCAGTCGAACTCCGCATTCCACTGGCACTGACCGGGACCGAGAAATCTGCCTGGAAGCCATGGCAGCGCTGGATGTTAGTCATTTGTCTGAGCGCCTGTACCCAACATTATCTGGCGGCGAGCAGCAGCGCTTGCAATTGGCTCGGGTGATGGCCCAGATCTGGCGGGCAGAGGATGGTGGAGAGCGGCTCCTCTTATTAGATGAGCCCGCTGCTAGCCTGGATATTGCACACCAATATGGAATGATGAGAGCGGTAAGAGACTTCGCGCGAAGTGGCGTAGCTGTGGTAATGACGGTCCATGATCTGGCCCATGCCAGCGGCTACAGCGACAGAATCCTCGCCTTAAAGCAGGGGCGCAGTATGTCCTACGGAAATCCGGAGGATGTATTGACTGCGGAGAATATGCAGCAGCTTTACGGCTACAGTGTCACGGTGATGCCACATCCCGTAACCGGTAAATCCCTGGTGATTGCAGATGTCTAGCACCAGTGGTGTACACCTGGTACTAGGGGGCGCCCGCAGCGGAAAAAGCCGGCTCGCACAACAGCGCGCGGAACAGTGGCTAAATAGCAGTAGAGATGGTGGACTTATCTACCTGGCAACGGCTACGGCGGGCGATCAAGAAATGTCTACCCGTATTGCTCGACATCGGGAAGACCGGGATCATCGCTGGCAGACCCTGGAAGAACCTACTGCACTGGCCGAGGCTCTGGTTACCGCTCCTGAGTCCCATTGTGTACTGGTGGACTGCCTCACTTTGTGGTTGAGCAACTGTCTTCATCTGGGCGTTTGGGAGCGTGAGCAAGAGGCGCTTCTGCAATGTATCGATCAGAGGCGTACTCTCGCTAACGGTAATACCCCACCTTGGATTTTTGTCAGTAATGAAGTCGGTTCGGGTATTGTGCCCCTTGGGCAGTTATCGCGGGAATTTGTGGATGCGGCAGGTTGGCTTCATCAGGCATTAGCCGAGCGAGCTGATAGCGTCACCTTGGCAATTGCTGGTTTGCCGCTCACTGTAAAGTAATCACCTGAGATTGATAATGATGACTGATGAACTCAGTTGGCTCGATAAGCCCGCACCAACCCCGGACCAGAGTGCTCGCAATGCCGCGATTGCCCGCCAGAAGCAATTGATTAAGCCGCAAGGCGCACTCGGTCGGCTCGAGAGTATTGCCGTAGATTTCGCCGGATTCCAGGGGAGGGAGCAACCCCTACTGAATAATTTGTCGGTGCGGGTATTCGGTGCTGATCACGGTATTGCAGCCCAGGGAACTTCCCGATTTCCTCAGGCAGTCACTTCTGTAATGCTAAAACTATTTTGCGAGGGCGGGGCGGCTATTAATGTGTTGAGCCGCGAGCAGAATGCTGACTTTGCCGCAATTAACCTGGGTTGTGTGGTCCCCGCTGAACACCCCGACCTGATTGATGAAGTTATAGCTCCCTCTACTGCGGATTTCTCCCAAGGTAACCCAGCTATGACCCAAGCGCAGCTGGCTCTTGCTCTTGATGCCGGTCGCCGCCAGTCTACCGATGCAGATTGTTTTATTGGCGGTGATATGGGTATTGGCAATACCACTTCCGCCGCTGCCATGTTTGCTGCCCTTTTTGAGCTAGAGGTTGGCAACATTACAGGGCGAGGAACAGGTATCGACGATGCAGTGCTCGCCCGCAAGGTGGAACTGATCGAATTTGCCTTGGAGCAGCATCGGGCAGCGCTGGGCTCGCCACTTGTTATTTTGCAAACTTTTGGTGGCTTTGAGATTGCAGCCTTAACAGGAGCGTTTGTCGCCAGTGCCCAGCGAGGTGTCCCTGTATTGGTTGATGGTTTTATGGCGACTGCTGCGGCAGCTATTGCCGGTACTATTAATCCGTCAGTGAAACCCTGGTTGCTCTACGCCCATCTCTCTGACGAGTCTGGTCACAAACTAGCCCTCGAGTGCCTGGGGGTGAAGCCATTGCTGAGCTTCAATATGCGCCTTGGCGAAGGCACAGGTGCAGTGTTGGCCATCAGTATTATCAAGCAAGCGCTGAACCTGCATAACAAAATGTTCACTTTCAGTGAGGCAGGAGTGCCAGTTGCGGATTGATCTTTTACGACACGGTGCCTGCGAAGGTGGGAATATTTTTCGCGGCCAGATTGATGTACCCCTAACCAGTGAGGGTAGGGAGCAGATGTTGCGAGGGCTTGCTGAGCTCGATGACTCCTGGAACCGGATTGTTACTTCACCCTTACAACGCTGCCAACGGTTTGCTGCTCAGCTTGCCGGAGAGAAAAAGCTACCGATAACTGAAGTTCCTGATATCCGGGAAATTGGTTTCGGGGACTGGGAGGGGCAGTCAGTCGATAAGATCTGGACTGAGCAACGAGCACTGTGTGAAGCTTGGGGGCGTGACCCGGAAAAGCACGCACCGCCGGGAGGCGAGCCCTTTCACGTATTTCGATCCAGAGTTCTTCAAGCTATTGATAATCTAGCCCAGCAATATTCGGGAGAGTCCCTGCTGCTCATTACTCACGGCGGCGTTATCAAGTTGTTGCTCGCATATGCGAATAACTGGCTTCCAGTCAAAATGATTTCACTGCAAGTTAATTACGGGTTTGCCGCATCGCTGAGATACGACTCGGACAATAAGACCTTTACCGTTTCCTACCCAGAGCAGTCAGCTTATGTTTATTGCCCGTAAGTTGTACAACCTATCCCAAGCATTTCTGTATGCGCTGGTATTTCTTACCCGGCTGCCGGTGGCGGGCTTGCTGCGGGAGGTGGACAAGGAAACGGTGAAGCGGTCGATATATTTTTACCCCCTGGTTGGAGTGGTGATTGGTGTACTGTTATCCGGAGCCGCCTACCTTCTGGCCCCTTTAGGTACTCAGTTACAAGCCGCAATACTATTGGGTTTCTGGGTGGTCCTGACAGGTGCACTACACCTCGACGGCCTTGCTGACTGTACTGATGCCTACTTTGCTGGACATAAGTGTGCCGATCCTGAAGAACAACGTCAGCATATTCTGAGGGTAATGCACGATCCCCACTGCGGCTCTATTGCGGTAGCGGCTGTTGTTGTTTTCCTACTGATAAAGTTCGCTGCAATAGCAACCCTGCTAGAGCTAATAAACCCGGTAACAAAAGATGCTTGGGTCTATCTGCCGTTAGTGCTCTCACCTATGTTAGCCAGGGCTGCGGCCCTGGCTTTAATGGGAATTTCACAATACGCACGTATTGAAGGCCATGTACCGCCCACTGGCTCCGAGCGCCGATGGGACCTATTGCCGGTAGTTGCAATCGTAATTGCTATTGGATGTTTAGCGGCGCCAATACCCATTGCCATAGGCATCGTCTGTAGTTTGATTGGCCTGGTTTTATTCTGGCGTCGCCTGTGGGATAAGGCTATTGGTGGTTATACCGGCGATTGTTTGGGCGGTTTGGTCGAGATAAGTGAGTTGTCGATATTGATTTTATGGGTGGCAGTGGTTGCCAATGTGAGTTACGGAGCTGTTTAGAAGCTCCTTAGTTATAGTCGAGTTAAAGAGATGTCTCGAAGCAGTATTGTCCGTGTTGTTTTAACCTTGAACCTGTTATTGGTGAGTAATACTTGGGCGGATGATCCCGTGCGGGTAAAAGATGCCCGTGGCCAATGGGTTGAACTGCCTGCACCAGCAGAGCGTATTGTTGCGCTAGCGCCAAATATCGTGGAGAACTTTTACAGTGCCGGGGCAGGGGATAAGCTAATCGCTGCGGTAAGCTACAGTGACTACCCCGAGCAAGCCAAGCAATTACCGGAGATAGGTAACTATAAAGCGGTAAACTATGAAAGTTTACTATTGCTAAATCCTGACTTGATTGTTGCCTGGGGATCGGGAAATGGCGATCAGATGATTAATAAACTGGAGGATCTCGGTTTTACAGTTTTCGTATCTGAATCTCACACTCTTGAAGATATCGCTGTGAATGTAAAGCGCTTCGGTAAACTTGCAGGCACAAGTGACTATGCAGATAAATCTGCCGGAGAGTGGCTTGAGCGACTGAATCAAATACAGCATAGCCATAAGGACCTGGATTCAGTCAGTGTTTTTTATCAGGTTTGGAATGAGCCTCTGCAAACACTTAATGGCGACCACCTGATTAGCGATGTTATTCAAACCTGTGGTGGCCGTAATATATTTGCCGATGCATTGGTATTAGCACCGAAGATTAGCATTGAGTCTGTACTCGATAGAGATCCGAGAGTAATTATCGCCAGCGGCATGGGAGAAGAGCGGCCAGATTGGTTGGATGCCTGGGAGGCTTACCCAAGAATTAATGCAGTTAAAGAGGGAAACCTGTTTCATGTACCACCGGATATCATTCAGCGACATACTTTTCGGGTGTTGGATGGTATGGAAATGGTTTGTGATCATCTGAACAATGCACGAATGAAGGTTGATATAGGTGCTACAGCTAAAAATGGTCTGTAATTCTCAATGACGTAGGAAAAATAAAATACTCCCAGGTGCATTAAAGTAATTTATATATAAGGCTGTGATGAAATTCAGTTTAAGGAAGGAGACGTATGCTGGAAACAGTATCGGGGATTATAGGTTTCTTGGTGATCATTGGTGGATTGCTAGCTATTCCTTTTGGGGTGGTTAAATTAACTAGTTTTGAGAAGGATAAAAAAATCGTTGGTCAATTTTTTGGCGTCATATCTCTAAAGATATAGCTGCGGGAAAAATGGCCTTTGCAAGCCCTTTCTTAGCGCTTTTTGTCTATTATGGATTCTATCATTCCTTGAAAGTTGGAGGTGATTCATCTGACACTTCAGTAACTACTTCGTGTGCTGCAATAGGGTTTTTTCTTATTTGTCATTCAGGCTTGATTGATCGTAGCTTCTTGAAGCTCCATATAGAAAATCTAAAGTTGCTGGCTGTGAGTGCAATATCTTTGGTTCTCGTTGAACTCAATGCTTCACTTTCGCTTACGACATTTGTTGGTGCTATGGCCATGATGATCTGCGCAGTAAAGTATTCTGTAGAACAGGTGATTCTGGAGGCTGAGCGAGCTAGAGCCAAAGAAGAGAGGGAATCACGTAAAATCTAGCTTAGCCCTCCTTTATGTTCAATGTCCAATAGCAGGATGTATGAAAGCAGTGATATTCAACATACAATTGATCAATATCTAATTGGCCAAGCAATAATCTGGTACGATGACACTTCGACCTTTTGCGACCCAAAGCGAATGTTGAATTACCTAAATTGCCTCAAAGTACGCTATCTCCATGCCAGAAAAGGTCGGCGTGTGGTAGATATGTTTGAGACTATCCCTATAACCTTTGGTCTCTCTACGGGTACCTCTAGCTTATGATGATCAATAAAGGATGATATGACAGATTTTTACGGTGAGCTGCTGAAAGGCTATAAGGAATCCAGATTTTTTGATTGTGTCAATATGTTAAGTGAGAACTATGGAGGGGATAAACGTATTGCTGAGGCGCTTTCCAAACTTCATAACGAAGGAAACCTTAATCTCACCGAAGAGTTTATAGGGCTTGAAAATGTCAGAGATCGCAATTTCTTTCAGGTTACCGGCATACTTTCAGATGCCTTGCCTATGGTAAATGCGCCTGTATCGGAGGTTGTAGCATGTCTCGAGCATCTGAAGAGTGAATCTGAGAATGGCAGTTATCCTGGACTGGTCATCGAAGGCTATGTTGGGTTTTGCAAGGCTAAGCAAGGGCGGGCCAAGGAGAGTGTTGACGCTGTACTAGCGCTAGAGGGAAATAGCTTTGGTTTGCTGTCGCCTGCGCTCATTGCTGGCTCCAATAAAGATAAAGACTACTTTGTCAGAAAAGCAATATCTTTACTCTTGCATGAAAATATAAAGGTGGTTTCTCAAGCCGCATTTTCTTTAGGACGCATTGACTTCAAAACTGACGATCAGCTATTGCAAAAGACTGTGTCATCACTAAGTGATTGCGCAAGCGCTATTGATGAAGATGAGGCCTTATCATCGGTGCTGAAAAGCTTGTTAACACTTAGCGTTAAACATCAAAATTTATATCCGCAGATTAAGAATGTCATAGATAGAGTACTTGATGTCGGCGATGATTTTGTTGTGGATGCCTCGGCTTATTTTTTAGCTTATGAGAGGGAAGCATACCCTGAAGGCTTGAGGGACCAGCTATTTGGTGTTTTATCACAGGTCAAAGCTAAAAATAAAGGAACCTTAGGTCTTATAGGAACTGTTCTTACGAAAATGTTGAAAACAGGCAACTATGTGGCTGTAGTGTCCTACATGGAGCAGTTATTAAGTGCTAGTGATAGTGGCTTCAGTATTGAGTCTTTTGGTCATGTGAAAGACCAATTCATTGAGAGTGAAAGTTGTCGTAATTATGTAGCCACGAAATGGTTGCTGTCTAAGAAACAAAGCTTACTTAAGGCGTTGTCGAATCTAATTGATTTTGGGGAAAAGGGCCATAAACTATCCTTAGATATTGGTCTGGTTGAAGGTCTGTCCCCCGAGGAGTTTGTTGATCTAGCTGAAAAAGCGTGTGGCTGGATTTTTACTAGTCAGGTCAGTGCTGCGAGCTTTTTACTTTCCCTACTGAAAATATGTCCCAATGATGCGGTCGATCCGATTAAAGCCATCCTTTATAACCCACTGCTAATTAGTTTCCCGGGAAGTGTTAAGGAATACTTGGTTGAGTATAAAAAAGCCCAGGAATGTGAAGACACAATTGCGGGTATCATTGATGATCTGATGGAAAAGCTAGATCAGCACAATGACGGAATAGCTTTAGCGAGACGCGTGAAAGAGCTTCGGCCGAGCACTGCTGATAGAGAAGCCTACAACCGCAATCACTCCAGACTAATGTCTGAGGCCTATGCTAATGCGCCTAAGGGTTTCCTATCATCGCTTTTTAAGACTTCCGTGTTGCTATATGGACATAAGTCAATTCACCACGTGTATCCAGGTCCAAATGGAGAAGGTAGAAAGCGCCAGGAAATGCCACTGCATAGTATTAGCCATTCGTTGGAGCTTCCATCACTAGAGCTTTATGACTCCAATGGCCTTGAATATATACTCTATGTGTTTCGCTATAGGGGGTGTGAAAAATGAAAATAATTGTTCGTGAGTACTTGGCTTCATTAAGAGAGAGGGGCGAGCTTGATTCTCTTCTACCCGATTTGTTGTCAGAAATGGGGCTGGTTGTCTTTTCAAGACCAGGTATAGGGGTGCGTCAATATGGAGTTGACGTTGGTGCATACGGAAGCTTGTTTGGTGGTGAAGAAAAGGTTTATCTATTTTCAGTTAAAGCTGGAAATATAGATAGGAAGACGTGGTCTGGAGATTCTCCCCAAGACCTGAAGCCCTCCTTGGATGAGATTATTGATGTGTATGTCCAGACGCATTTGCCTGCTGAGTATCAAGGCAAACCCGTCGAGATTTGTATTTGCTTTGGTGGTGAAGTCAGAGAAGACGTTCGCTTAAATTTATCGGCTTACCAAGCGAAAAATACGAAGGACAATATTTCATTTAGTGAGTGGGGTGGTGAAAAACTGGCGGGCTACATCGAAGACAACCTCTTAAAGGAGGAACTATTGCCAGATGATTGTAGGAGGCTCTTGCGAAAATCACTTTCCATGATTGATGAGCCGGACTCTGCGTACAAATACTTTAAGTCTTTAGTGACTGCACTGTCGGAGACTAAGGAACTTTCACCAAAAAAAACGGTGACAGCCGCACGGCAGATATATCTGTGTTTCTGGATACTGTATGCATGGTGCAGGGAAGAAGATAATTTGGAGAGCGCTTATCGTTCTGGTGAGTTGTGTTTGCTACATCTATGGGATGTCGGTAAGCCTTTTTTAGGTAAAAAAAATAAAGAATCTAGTGCCATTCAGTTGACGATTTTATATATGCAAACTTACTATCTAAATGTTTGTGAGGCATACTTTGAAGACAAAATATTGCCACATACAAAGAAAAAATATGCGTTGTCGGCTGCGGTTTCCCCAACTTGTTTTCTTGATGTAAATTTGAAGATGTTTGATCTTATAGGCCGAATGGCAATGTTCGGGATATGGGGGTATTTTTTACGTGATAGATTGCCGGGTGAAGAAGAGGATCAAGGACAGCGCAAAGAGTTAGAAGCACTTACTGGAAAAATGGATGTAAGTATAAAGGAGTTGATAAAAAATAATCCTGTGTTATTGACACCTATAAAGGATGATCAGGCAATTGATGTTTTTATAGCAATTTGGTTTTTGGCATTAAATGGCCGGAATGCCGGCTTCATCCATGAATGGTTGGATGAAATGATAAATGGAATTTCTTGGCAATTTGTAACTAATAAGAATTATCCTTGCATTTTGAATGACTATTATCAGCTGCTTGAACACCCGGTCCGAGATAAAGAGGGGTATAAAGAAGAAGTGACAGCAGGCAGTATTTTTTACCCTTATATAGCGTCCTTTGCCGCCATCTTTGGGTTTGAACGTGTGTATCAATCCATTCAGGAGTTAATAAAAAATCACTTAGAGCACTGCAATCTTCAAGTTTGGTTTCCTGACGAAGAAACAGAGGTTCAATTATATAAAAACATAAATGTACACGGAGCAACCATGTCTCATGTTGCTATTTCTTCAGGACCGGAAAAATACCTGGAAGAGCTGTTTTCGGAATGTGATGCGGCTACACATTTTGCAAGCTTGAGTGTTATCCGGGCTCAGTGGTGGCCCATTATATTTTTGGCGAGCAGGCATTACCGTATACCTGTGCCAATTCAACTGCTAAAAACCTTCTTGCCTAGTGATAAGTCACCAGAAGCTAATTCTTAGATCTAAAGAAGAAATTATATATGCCGGTATATAGGTTTCTTTTATTTTTCCCTAAGAACTATGCAATATGCGCTGGGTGACGTAAGGGCAAAATGATGCTGGCTACGCCGAGGGCAATTTTCGATGTCTGGCCTGAGAGCAGCCCAAGGTAGACGAATGGGTCAAAAGTTTGACCCGCATCGCCAAAAGAAGGCACATTGAAGAGGACATCTCTAAGCCAAATCGCACTAAACCCCAGTTCTTCCGCAAGCCGAACCTTTTCAACATGATTAAGCATTGTTGGAACTGGGTTCGTGCCGTAATTCTCTATGGGAACCACAATTCCCACCGTGAGCTTACCTGGCCTAAATACAGCGTTGTAACCGGCATTGATACTAGTAAAAGAGCCACATTGAGCTTGGTGTTGAGAGTGCACTGAGGTAGCTCCTATGCTTCTCGGATAGGAGAGGCTTGGTGGCCAAAGGTGCTAACTAGATCACTATTAGCGGCTTGGACCTGGCCATTTTTTGCGCCGCCGTTCATAAATACTCGTACATGCATCTTTTATCTCCCACAAAGCCTAGGCCAGTCATCAATCAGTGCTGGCTCGATCTATGATTCAAGACTAAATCATTGGAATCTATGTATAAACGGCGTATAAATGGAATCAGAATTCGGTTTTTGGAGATAATAAGTGGATACAAATGGGGTTCGGCTATTCGTGCTGGCCGCGGAGATGCTGAATATAAGCTCTGCGGGGCGAGGGCTTGGATTGGCTCCCTCTGTAGCCAGCGCCCGCTTGTCCAAGCTTGAAGTTCAGCTGGGGGCGGATCTTTTTCATCGATCTACCCGCAAGGTCTCACTGTCGATAGAGGGGGAGGAGTTCCTGCCTTTTGCCCGGGAGATCATCGCACAAGAGGATTCGGCATTTGCTGCGCTGGGGCGTGGAAATTCCTCCGTGAGCGGAACACTCAGGTTTGCGGCATCGAGCACTTTCGTTCAGCGCTTTATCGCGCCTATCCTGCCTGAATTCCTGGAAAGGTATCCTGGAGTCAACATAGAGCTGAAGCTCTCAGACACACAAGTCAGCCTTATCGAGGGCGGCTTTGATTTGGCACTACGCAATTATGCGGTTGAAGATAGCAGTTTAATTGGTCGGAAGCTTGCGGATGACAGGCGAGTTCTATGCGCTTCTCCCAGTTACTTGAAAAAATATGGTGTTCCCGAAAAGCCGGAAGAGCTAGTTGCACATCAGCTTTTGGCCTTTATCAATTCAAAACCCAGGAAACTCATATCTGCGAGCGATCAGACTACTTATCAATTCCCACCTTCAAACAGCAGATCTCGAGTGACTTGTGATGATGGCGCCAGCATGCGTATCGCTGCAAAAGCAGGGGTGGGAATTTGCATGAGTTCTATCTGGAATATCCAAACAGAAATTTTAGAGGGCTCCCTGGTTAGAGTGCTGCCAGAATATTATATAGATGATCAATCAGCCATTTGGCTCGTATACCCCAAGTCCAATGTTCTGACATCTAAAGTGCGAGTCTTTATTGACTACCTGATTGAGAAAATCGGAAAACCGCCAGTTTGGGAACAGTAGATTGTTGCTTCATCAAAAGGAATCCACTTCACATGGGTATGCGCAAGCTCTGTTCTGCATAGCATAGGTAGATTAATTTCGCTCCTTAAAGGGGAAGATCTCGGTGCTCAGCTAGAGGTCTTTTTTCTTTCAGGTAATAATTCACGGCTTGATGCGGCCTCCCTTTACTAACCTGGTAAGTTTTCTATCTATTATCGGTAGATTCATTTACAGGATATCTTACACGTCTAGTAGTGATACTTCAGTTGTATAAACCAACCCCTCTCAATTTAAAAGGCCAAAATCTAAGAAAATATGCCCAAAACCTAAAGGCCGCACTGCGAACTGCGTGTAGGCTTAAGTTTTAGAACAAACTGGGAATCTTTTGGATACTTTAGGTCATACGATCCACGGACTTTGATATTTTTTTAGCCTTTCCTTTGCGTATGAATTTTGTGTAAGGCATTTTTCAAGCCAAGCTTCCTAAGAATTTGGCTTTATTAATTGGATTCAAAAGATTAATTCAGTTTGTGTTCACAGATACAGACCTATAAACAAGTCAGGGTTAAGGGCGGTGAGCAAGTTCTTAACTTTGGCGTATTTGATAATAGTAGTTGGATTGGTGCTTATTTTTAGAGGCACAAAATATAGATTTAGTAGTTTTACATTCATCGTAATAAATTTCTATAAATAGCATTTATTTAGCTAATCGAAATTTATATGTAGGCTGCCCCGAAACAGGAAGTTAATACATGGACCTTATATTTAACAATGCTGCATTGCGCCAAAACCTTATAGGCTGCCCGGCTTCTCATGCAGACGCATTTAAAACTACTGCAGCATCTCACCGTTGCGTTATCATCGTTCGCGCAACAGGGCCAACGTGTACTCAATTACTTGAGCAGGGATATGATACAAAGGGATTTAGGATTCATGGGAAGTCATGCGATTGGGGGCCGATGGCTGGTTTTGTTTTACGAGACCCCCGGTTAAATAAACACGGGATGAGAAAAGCGGCCTATAACCGCGCCCAGCATCAAGAAGCATTCACTGATAACAACTCTGGCGCGGGATGGACTGCATCAACAACACCGCTTCGCTTGTATCAGGAACGGGTTGATTGGCTAATTCAGAACGGAAAGATCAATGTTACAAGAAAAACTCAAGATCGTTACGAAGGTATAGCCAGCCACCCCAGTGGCATTACTTTTCACTATTCTCTTATCAGGGTTAACACATGCTTGGGAGATATGTGGGGTGTTTATGTTGATAAGGAAAAGAGCAGACAGTCAGGTTTTATCCAGGAGCGGGGTAATATCGTTGTTCAGTATGACACTAAGTACAAAGACATGTATGAGCCGCTACTGGCGATGACCAATCCAGTGGAGCATCGTCATTTTCGAAATGAGCACCCTCTGAATGCCATTACCGGGGATTACGACTTATTTGCTATTTGGCCATTTAAGCAGGGGGCAAAGAGGTTTGATCGATATGGAGATGATCGCCGTATTCTCGGCACTGCTCAAGCTTGGTCGCAGCGCCAGCATATCGAAAATCAATTGGAGAGAAATTTCACTACCCAAGGGCAAGGCACTAAACTGGGTAATATAACTAATCGGATTTATGAAGTAAGCCAGACACTCAATTCCACAATTGGTGGCATTCGCAACCCGAGAGCTGGAGCTGGGCATTGGGGGCCATTCCCCAGAAGAAATGTACTATGGCACAGTGATGAAGCCGCACGCCCATATGTGAACGATATAGATTTACCCCTTATTGCATTTACTCCTGCTCGCAGTGAAGTGGTTATTCAAACTTTGCAGGCTTTTAGAGAATTTATCGCAATGTGTAGAATACATGGTGTCCATGTCACTTTGGCAGAGGGTTGGGCAATGAACCCTACCAATAATAAGCCCGACCGATTGGGGCAAGGGTATGGAAGATTTGTACCTCGCGACTGGCACTTTGGTCAGTGGATCGTCCCACCTTGGTACAATGCTTAATAGAGTTATTATGTCGATGTCTGTGGTTACTTGAAAAGTAGCCACTACTTCTCCGGAGGCTGGTTGTTAACAGCGTTTTTTGGAGCGGTCCTTTTAGGTAAAGTAGATGATTCTGTATATATTTGAGGTGTTCAATATACACAGAGAGAAGGTGTGCGCGGAAATAAATACATTTACCTAGGCGGCAGTCAAGTGAGGTGCTCCAATCTAGCCAAGCTCACCATAAGCTTGTGGAGCAAATCATAGAGCATCAACCTACTTGGAAGTCTGATAAGGGGTTTCTACTTCAGGTGGTAGCTCTCGTGGGATGCGCAAGGTTGTAAGGGGGGCGACGGAATAGTACTAAACTGACATCAAAGATAAAATAGGAATTTGTTCTCAATTTTTTGTGTAACTAACTTTGAGTGCTGTTAAGCCATTTAATAATTTCTTTATGTTCGACTTCTCCTATTGTATTCATGCTTGGGTGATATCTGCCAGTAATTTTAATTAACGTTACATTGTCTTTTTTCAAGTTTTCATAATCCACATAAGGAGATATTTGGTCTGAATCTGAGAGTATTAGTAGTGTTGGAACCTTGGAGGACTTTAGGAGTGGTATTATCTTCGTGTCATCCAGATTGATTTTGGCTTTCTCTAGAGCCAGAATTGCACCCTTGCGAAAGTCTTTTTCAGGGATGATTTTGCTAAGTAGTGGGTGGTCACGTTTTGCATAATTGTACACAGCTTCATCAAATGATGGCATTGGGGCCGAAAGGATAATTCCACTAATGTCTTGTCGTTGGAAAGAAATATGGGCTGCCGTTAATGCACCCATCGAATTTCCCAGAATATAAATATCCTCATCTTTAATGACGCCCTCTTTAATTAAATTGTCAATGAGGTGGTTAATATAATTGCTGTCATCCACTCCGTATTTTTTATTGCCACCTGAATCACCATGACCGAGAAGATCTGGAACAACAACCTGAAACCCAAGAAAACGGAAGTATAAAGCTGAATTGATCATAAAATCTTTGGAGGTGCGAAATCCATGCAATAAGATTACGGTACCATCGTAACTCCGCTCCATAGAGTTTCTGGTTAAATCGATTTTAACATTGTTCTCTTTGTCGCCTTCTCCATGCTTTACGGAGTACTGAAGTTTGTTATCGGTTAAAGGTGGACCATAGTAATAGCTAATACAGTTCTTTTTTTGCAGTGGGCAATATTTGTCTTTTTTGAAGTCTAAGTCTTTAATTTGATCGGCAGTTATTCTGTTGTTAAAAGAATAATCTTCAGCATTGTCTATAAAGCTTGCGATCCTTTGGGAGCAAGCTGAAGTAGCTAAGCATGTTAAGGTAATGGCGAGTACTTCAATTAGAGATACTTTGGTTTTCATGGTTTTTGACTTTAGGAGGTTGCGGTAATTTACTCGCAGGATTATTCGTTTTTCTCTTGCCTTTGATATGTTCCATATAGGCAACCAGTTTCTTCTACCTGCAAACCTGCTGTGAGGGGTACTTCGTTCATAATTTAGGGCTTTTCCAACTTTTGCCCTTGTTTTGCGAAGGGAGCTTAGGAGTCTGCTGAGGTATTGTGTTTCGAACCAGCGTACGCCTAAGATGAGTACTAATTACTTGAGCCGGTTTGTACTTCTTCTAGGCTAGCGTGTGCCACTTATGTTGGGAGTCTAGGGTTTTGCCGAATAACTAAAGTGACCACTAAAGCCCTTCTTTGGTTGAGAAGGCTGTCGGCTATCCTCTAAGGCAGCATGAAAACCTCCATTCCTCAAGGTGCTACCGTGTTATATCTAGTCACAGCAAAGCGTGAGGCCGAGTATGGTGCTTACCTTTGCTTGCTGTAGTTGCGTTCCAGCATTTCCTGGCGACTTTTTTCTTCAAAGGAGAGTTCTGCAGTGGGCCTTAATAGCAGTCGCTGCAAACCGATCGGATCTCCACTTATCTCACAGTACCCGTAAGTGCCATCTTTAATCTTCTCTAATGCCCGCTGGATCTTGCGCAGAAGTAGATGCTTGCGGCCGGTAAAGCGTAGGTGTTGCTGGTTTTCTTGCTCTGCGGCCGCTCGGTCCAGGTCATCAGCTAAGGCAAGGTTCGTGGTTGCAATAGCCTGCTGTCCCTGTTCAACCTCTGCCATTAGGTCGCTTTTCAATTCCATTAGACGATGCTGGAAGAATAATAGTTGTTTTTCGTTCATATAGTCTGAGGCGGGCATCCCCAGCAGTTCTTGCTCACTGATTTTTGGCATTCCATGAATCCCCTGTTCCATAGCTCACGTTGACTTGAAATATTAAATTGATGATATAACATATCATCATGTTGGCTGAAGTGTATGTGGTTGTCTTGGGTTCTCGTAGATTAAAAGGATTGTTGTGAGAGATACTTTAGGAATTTTGGCTTCTGGGCTTTGCTTGCTGCACTGTCTTTTGACTCCTTTGTTACCGGTATTGGGAGGTTTGGGGATACTGGGTGCTTTACAAGAGGACCAGTTTCTCCACTTGCTGTTGCTTGTACCCGTGGTAATTCTGGCCTTGGCCAGCTTCCCAGCCTCTTGCCGACGCCATCAGCGCTACGCGGTAATGATTGTTGGTTTCTCCGGGGCATTGCTATTGGTTGGTGCGCTATATATCGAGGGGGTATGGGAGCTAGTTGCCAGTGTTCTTGGTGCAGGCTTATTGATTGTTGCCCATTGGGTAAATCAGCGCTTGATTTATCGGGACGCTCTTGTCGAATAGGTGAAGATCATGAGGCTTGCAGGAGCATTGTTCGTTGTGTTTTTTTGGGCTGGCCCGGTGGCTGCAGAGGTGGGAAGCCATGTTCACGGTAAGGCGATGATGTACCTGGTGGCCGAAGCAGACAGAATCAGTGTCGAGCTGGAGTCGCCCACAGTCGACCTGGTGGGATTTGAGCATGCGCCACGTAACGATGCTCAAGAGCGGCTGTTAGAACAGGTTGCTTTTAATCTATCCAAGCCAGACCATTTTTTGGAGTTTGTCGGTGCTCAGTGCCATCCCTTAAGTGTGGAAGTTAAGGCGCCATATAGCGCAGAAGTTACCAGTGACAACTCAGTGCACAGTGGTTTCCGTGCTAGTTACCAATTCAAGTGTGATAATCTGGCAGAGTTCAACAGTGTCATTGTTACCCTGTTTGAGAGGTTTCCCGGTATTCATGGGATTGCAGTGCAATGGATCAGCTCCGGTCGTCAGGGGGCTGAACTGCTCACTGGTAAAGACAACAAATTGCAAATGAAATAGGCTATGAAAGCATCCCAAATCAAACAGACCCTGAGTGTGGCGGAACAAACCTGTCGCAGTTCAGGTGCCCGCCTGACTGAAAAGCGTAAGAACGTTCTTACCGTGTTGTTGCGGTCAAAAACTCCGCTCTCTGCCTATGAAATAGCGGAGCATTACAATGGTGACTTTGGCGACTCAATTCCCGCCATGTCAGTCTATCGAATGCTGGACTTTCTGGCAGCAGAGAACCTGGTTCACAAACTCAATTCAGAAAACAAGTACCTGGCCTGTGCTCATATTGCCTGTGACCACAGCCACCAGACTCCACAGTTTTTAATCTGCAATCGCTGCAGCAAAGTGCGGGAAATTGGCATTAGGCCCGAAGTCATTGATGCATTGCGGGATACGGTTGAAAGTGCCGGATATCATCTCCAGACATCCCAATTGGAGCTGGATTGTGTTTGTGATGAGTGCAGCCGGGATGCAGCTTAGTGGCAGCTAGTCAGTTAATACGCGGGGTACCTGCCAACGTTATCACTGGTTTTTTGGGCGTCGGCAAGACAACGGCTATCCGGCATCTCCTGGAAAGTAAGCCCGCTGATGAGCGCTGGGCTGTTCTGGTCAATGAGTTTGGAGAAGTGGGTGTTGATGGCGCACTTTTTGAACCAGAACAGGAAGGCAATATTTATATTCGAGAGGTACCTGGCGGTTGTATGTGCTGTGCTGCTGGTTTGCCGATGCAGGTCGCTTTAAACCAGTTACTGGCTAAGGCCAGGCCCCATCGATTAATAATTGAGCCGACGGGCCTGGGGCACCCCAGAGAGGTGCTGGCGGCTTTGTCTGATGCAGTGCGCGGCGGTGTGTTGGACCTTCGCGGTACGCTAACTTTGGTCGATGCTCGCTGTATTGAAGACGACCGCTACTTACGCAGTGAGACTTTTCGGCAGCAATTAGAAGTTGCTGATCTGGTAGTGGCTAATAAGTCTGATCTCTACGGCCCCGAAGACTTGCAAAACCTTCAGCGATTTCTCTCGTTCTTAGGTGAGGGCGCTGAAAAACCGCTGCAAGTGGTGGAGCAGGGGCGTATCGAATTGGATTGGCTCCAACTGCCCTGCAGTTTTCAGGTCTCGTCGGGGAGTGACCACCACCACCCAGTAACTCAGGCGGCGGATGAGATTGAGCTATTGCCGGAGTGTGGCTATCTCCGCTCAGAGAATAGCGGAGAGGGTTACTACAGCTGTGGCTGGCGTTTTAGCCCCGAATTTATATTTGATTATGATGCGCTCTTTTCACTATTCAGTGGCACTGACGCTGAGAGAATCAAGGGGGTATTTATTACCGAGCAAGGTGTATTTGGATTTAATAAGGCTGACAAAGTGCTTACAGTTTTAGAGCTGGATGACACATTGGAAAGCCGGGTAGAGGCGATTAACCAAGCGCGTTTGGATTGGGATGCAATGGAGAGCTCCTGGATCGCTGCCCTGGCGGATAACCAGGGTACCGAAACAAAAGTGTTTTACGAATCCAAATAGCTATATGGCCAGGTATTCAAATCTGGCCAGGCTTATTAGAAATTTTTGCATAAATTCGGTCATTTTTTCGCGGCCGTATTCCGTAAAGTTTTAATCTGACGTAAATCTCTGAAGTAAACCAATGAATATAAAATTACTCGGCCGCTTAACTGTGGCATGGCTTGCTATGTCCGGAACCTCGGGCAGCTTTGCCGCAGATCCCCTAAATGTAACCGGTGATAAGTTCCGCCAGCTGGAGGAACTACTGCCGACACCGAATAGCTATCGCACAGCTTCGGGAGCCCCTGGTCATGCCTATTGGCAGCAGCAGGCGGACTACGATATCAAGGTTTCATTGGATGATGATAAGCAACTGATCACTGCTTCAGAGACCATCACTTACACCAATAATTCGCCGGACACCCTGCGTTACTTGTGGGTGCAACTGGATCAAAATCGCTTCAAGCCAAATTCCTCTGGTAATTTGGCGACGCCGGTTGATATGGAAGCTATTGAACCGGACACCATTCCATTTAAGAGTTTTCGTCGTGCAGTAGTATCCGGTGAATTCCCAGGCGGATACCAGATTACTAAAGTGGCTGACACTCGGGGTAGGGAGCTTCGCCATACTATTGTCGATACCGGCATGCGAATTGACTTGCCCCAGCCTCTGGCCTCAGGTTCCAGAGTGAGTTTCCAGATTGGCTGGGCTTACAAGGTTATTGAGCAGAAAGCGCTGGGTGGGCGTTCCGGTTATGAATATTTTGAGCGCGACGATAACTATTTATACGAGATAGCCCAATGGTTCCCTCGTATGGCTGCATATAACGATGTTAGCGGGTGGCAAAACAAGCAGTTCCTGGGACGCGGCGAATTTGCGCTGGAGTTTGGGGATTATCGCGTTGCTATTGAAGTGCCAGCAGATCATATCGTTGCTGCAACCGGTGTTCTTCAAAATCCCAAGGATGTATTGACTTCCAAGCAGCGCGAGCGTTTGAGAAAGGCTCGAGTAGCGAGTAAGCCTGTGATGATTGTCACTAAGGATGAAGCGCTGGAGAACGAAAAGAGTCGTTCAAATAAGCGTAAAACCTGGGTATTTGAAGCTGAGAATGTACGTGACTTTTCTTGGGCTTCGTCACGTAAATTCCTGTGGGACGCACAGGGTTACAAGAAGGGTGGAACCGATACGATGGCTATGTCCTTTTACCCGGAAGAGGGGACTCCGCTATGGGATAAGTACTCGACAGAGTCCATTATTCATACAATAGATGTCTATAACCGCTACAGTTTTGACTATCCCTACCCTGTATCTATTTCAGTTAACGGCCCTGTGGGGGGAATGGAATACCCCATTATCACCTTTAATGGTCCGCGACCGGAAATAGATGAGGAGGACCGCAGCAAGCGCACTTATTCCCGTCGCACCAAGTATGGGCTTATCTCGGTGATCATTCATGAAGTAGGGCATAACTACTATCCTATGATTATCAATTCTGATGAGCGCCAGTGGACCTGGGTGGATGAGGGGCTGAATACTTTCGTACAGTTCCTGGCTGAGCAGGAATGGGAAGAGAAGTATCCATCCCGCCGTGGCGATGCACGAAAAATTGTCGAATATATGAAGAGTGAGAACCAGGTTCCGATTATGACGAATTCGGAATCCGTACTTCAGCTTGGCAACAACGCCTACGGCAAGCCGGCGGCTGCACTGAATATCCTGCGTGAATCCATTATGGGGCGTGAGTTGTTTGACTTCGCTTTCCGCGAATACGCTCAGCGCTGGAAGTTCAAGCGCCCAATGCCAGCAGATTTTTTCCGCACTATGGAAGATGCATCAGGTATGGACCTGGATTGGTTCTGGCGCGGATGGTTCTACACCACTGATAATGTCGATATCAGCCTTGATGCCGTACATCATTACACCGTTGGTACACAAAATCCTGAAGTGGAAGGGCCTTGGAAGCGCGCCCAGCATAAACGGGAACCCGAGACTATCACTGTTATTGAAAATCGCGCGAAAAAGTTGACTCGAATCGTCGATGCTAAGCCGGAGTTGGAAGACTTCTATAATACTCACGATGAGTTTGACGTTTCTAATGCGGATCGCAATAGCTACCAAAGTAAACTAGAAAATCTAGAGGACTGGGAAAAAGACATGCTCAAGGTTGAGAGTAATGTCTACGTGCTGGACTTTAGCAATATTGGTGGCTTGGTGATGCCACTGTTCCTGCGGCTGGAATATGAAGATGGGAGTGTTGAGGATTTGCGTATCCCCGCTGAAATCTGGACTCGCAATGCCAAGAAGACCTCCAAAATGCTGGTGAGGGATAAAAGCAAGGTGCTTAAGTCTGTAGTACTCGATCCCCATTGGGAAACAGCGGACGTCAATGTGGAGAACAATTTCTATCCACGTCGAATTATCAAGTCACGCCTGGAACTATTTAAGGATGAAAAACAGCGTAACTTGATGAAGGATTGGGATGAGGAGCTTGAAGAGAAAGATTAAACCATAGACAGCGGTGTAGCTCTCAGACAATTGACTTGGAGAGCTGCACTTCGAGCGTTTAACTAAAGTATCCCTCTAGAATATTTATTGTGTAGTGGTAGTAATTGATGAAAGTTTTATTTTCCTTTTTATTGATAGTCACGACCTCTGTATTCGCACTCCAGGCTAGCGCACATCGCTATCATTTTGGTTTGACCGATATCTCCGTAAATGAGCGAACTCAAACACTAGAGATTTCCCATCGTTTTTTTGTTGCTGATATTGAAAAGGCCCTATCAATAAGCGCCAGTAAGGAGTTGAATGAAGCGCAGAAACAGATGGAGAACTATGTCAATTCAAGATTCCAAATTAGCCAGGAAAATGGTGAAGTGGTGAAGCTTAATTGGGTAGGTATGGAAGCTGATGTTCATGATATCTGGATATATCAGGAAGTACCGTTGGTAGATATTTCCAGTAAAAAATTGAACGTTAAGCAATCAACGCTGATGGAAATAGAGCTGGACCAGGTGAACACTTTGAATGTCAATAATGGCAGGAGAACTCAAAGCTACACCTTAAAGCCCGGTGAGAGTAAGGTAGGGTTCACTTTATGAGCTGGAAACTTGTCAGATAGTATCTAATTCTGTAGTTGATTGAATAACTGTAGTTCAGGGTTGACCTGACAGAAGACCTTTTGAAAACCGGTAACTGTCAGATCAAATCTGAACTGATGCAGTCAAAAGCAGAATAGCTCAATAGGCTATACGTCCACTCTTGAGAAAAGTTAAATTACTTGCCCCGTTACCGGCATATATATCATGGTTGTATGGGAATTGCCGTTATGATTACTATCTTTACCAAAAAAATGAGCCATATCTAATAGCTCCCAACCGCCTGTATTTCCATCAGTAAAAACACAGTCACTTTTATTGCCTGCTCCATGACCATTTGAGGTATGAATCATTACATGTCTCATAACTCCTAAATTTGATAGAAAACCAACGAAGCAGCCCTCCGGCAAGGTCATTAAATCGTGCAGAGTATTAACTGATCGGGTTCAGGGGGTGGCTCCAAAAATTCTCTTGTAGTTATTGTTACCAGTAACATTATAGTTTTTGTTGTCCATGGTTACACTAGGGCAGTTTACACCTTTGGCACTCCAGGCACAGTAGAGCGCAGCGTCCCAGCATTGCAAACTACTTAGTTTTGTATAAAGGGAAAGCTCTGGTCCTGTCAGAGTGCCGTTCATGAAAGCGGGTTTCGCATTTCCCATCGCCTCAGCTAACAGACGCGTTCTTCTACCTGGTGTTTGCCCCTCAGGGATTAAGGTCATTAGTGGCATTTTTGTTCCTTATTTTTATGCTTAGAAGTTGTTTTCTAAATGTTAATGCACCAAATGAATCGCATTGAAGCCATGATAAATGAATGGCGGACCTAACTGTTAGAAAAAGTGCTATTTGTAATGCTGTGTTTTAGTAGGCTAATGGCAATCTCTAGATGCGACTCTTTATTTTATATTTTTTGATTAAATGGCCGCGCTTTGTGGGCGGCAAGTCGTAAAACCCTACTTGGTATCAGGGGTTTCATTTTCGTAATTTCCGTTTCAGATCTTTAGTTTGAGTAACTGTGATCTCTGGTATCAATTTCTGGATGTTATTAACGGCTTCTTGTTGCTTGTAAAGGCAGTTGAGTTGAGGTCGCTATGGTTGTTTTAGGTTGGAGTAATAGCTAGATGTAAATCTTTCTTAAATTATCCGCATCGATGGGTAGGGTGTTTGGGTTTCCTTATAAAACTATTAATCTGGAGTCACATAATTCCAGTCGAGGCTATTGTGTCCTTTGGTTTTGGTGGTTTTTGGTTGTCTCCGGGGTTATATTCCTTCACATACTTGTTTAAACCAGCTGAGTACTTTCTGGTGGTATTCTTGCCCGTATAAGAGAATAAAATTACGGGTGTGGTAGTTCTTGTTGTCCTGCAGTGCATTGATGCGCTCATCAACAAATTCTGGTGTTAGTTCGATGCCGCACTCTACCGTAATGCAATGTAGCCAAGCGTTGAAATTCTCTGGTACTACTGGCTGGGTCATAATAACTCCTAATTATTTTCTTGGTGCCTACGGGCCCTAAGGGAAGTTCTTGTGAAAACGCAGGGATTTTTCTAAGTTCTTATTGAGGGCAATTTATAAAATGGAAAAACCACCGGCAATGATTACTGCTGGTGGTTTCATTGATTGACTAAAGCCTTTCCCTGACTAAAACATGCCTCGCAATCCAACACTAAAGTTCCGCCCCGGCAGTGGAGCAAGTTCCTTTAGGAAGGATGAATGCACGTAAGCTAACTCGTCAGTTAGATTGTTAGCCTTCAGATAAACGGTGAGGTCGTGTTGGCTTCCTTGAAAAGTGTATGCAAGCTCAGTATTCAAAAGTGTGTAAGCAGCGGTGCTGGTTTCCAGTTCTGATACTTTGTTTTGCTCAAACGCGTGCGTAATCTCAATTCCTGCATCCCATCCATTGGAGCTATAACTTAACATACCGCCCAATCGTGCAGGTGGAGTGCGAGGCAGGTTACCTCCGTCATCTAACTTTCCACGAACAGTGTCTCCCCACAGTGTTAATGTGAGTGGCTTGGATATTTGCCAGGCAAATTCAGCTTCTAGCCCGTAGAGTGTCGAATCAGCTTGATCGAAGACATAAACGGGTAATTCGCCATGATCGTGACTCTCTTCTTCCTCATCGTGATCGTGTTCTTCAATATCTTCGCTGGTGTAGCCCGTATTTCGCTCGTAGTAGAAATTATCAACCTGGTTGTAGAATAGATTCAGCACCCAGCCGATATTTCCGGAATGCCGGCGAAAACTGAGGTCAATGTTGTTGGAAACCTCTTCCTCAACATTGTTCTCGTAGTAAAAATAGGGCTCTTCTGTGTCATCCAGTCTAAATAGTGCGCCGACTTCGAAGGTGCTGGTGCCAATATGGGGACCATAAGAAAAAAGTTCAGCGGCACTGGGTGCTCGTTGGGCGTGGGTAAAAGAGATGCCGGCATTGTAATTAGCGGCAATGTCCCAGACCAAGCCGGCAGAAAAGCTATAGGGTGTGAAAGCTAACTTATCGAGATTTCCCCCCTCCCAGTCATCATCGGTGGCTTCGATAGTGACTCTTTCGATTCGGGCTCCTAACTGCCATAGGAACTCTCCCGTGTGCTTTTCCTGTATTAGCCCAATCGCTGAGCTTTCCGTTGTGCTCGGCGGAGTGAATGCCTCTTCGCCTATTGCTTCAAAATCGGTGGTTTTGCTTTCCAGGGTTATTGCACCACGCCAGCCGGCCATCTCTTGCAGCAGCAGGTTGACCCGTGCTTGCAGTGTTTGATTACTGAATGTCGTACCGATAGCGTTGTTTTCGATCTCAGAATGTTCGTAGTCTGTGTAGCCAATTCTGGCATCCAGGCCGCTCAACCATGGGTTATCCAGTGACAGTTCGCTAGCCAATTGCCAGCGGTCCTGTTTCAAGTCAGAGACTACTTCTAACTCTTCTTCATGCTCGTCATGATGCTCTGACTCATCTTCCTCGTGTTCCTCATGTTCTTCAGCGTGCGAATGGCTGTGCCCGGGAATACCGTTAATTCGCTCCAGGCGTCCATAGGCAAGGCCGATTGAACCATTATCTAAAAACCAGTTGCCACCGATGTTGAACCCTTTGCTTTTTGAGTCACTGTTCTCTAATACCCCACTGGATTCTTCGCCATAGTCGCTTGAGGTGGGAATTTCATAGTCGTCACTTTTGCGCCAGAAGCTGTCCACGTGATACGCCAGCTGATCATTGCCGCCGGTATGAGCCAGCGAGGCTTCGCGCTCATCTGCCACGGTATTGCTTCCCAGCGAATAAGCAGTCCTGTTTTCACTAGAGGTAGGGATCCGCTCATCTACCACATTGACTACGCCACCGATGGCTCCTGAACCATAAAATAAAGTGGCAGGCCCCCGCAGGATTTCTATCTGCTCTGCAGTAATGGTCTCAGTGGCGACGACATGGTCTGGGCCAACTCGGGAGGCATCGGCGCTATCGAGCCCATTTTGGGTAATCAGAACGCGGGGGCCGTTGAGTCCGCGGATGATGGGACTACTGGCTACTGGTCCAAAGTAGCTGGAATGAACCCCTACTTCATTCTTGAGGGTTTCTCCCAAAGTGGAGGCTTGTTTTCGACGCAGCTCTTCGCCGGCTACCACTGTTACTGGTTGTGCTGATTCAATGGTGGAAGCATGTAATGGTGTGGCTGTTACGTCAATTTGTTCGATAACAGTGTGTTGCAAGGTAACCTTCAGGGGCTCATCCTGACCAGCTTGTAAAATTACTGTCTTATGGCTGTGCCCCGGGGCATTGATATGGATCTCGCGGAGCTGTGAAGTATTCACCTCAAGTGAAAATCGGCCCTGCGCATCTGTTTGTGCCTGCTGTCTACTTCCCGCGACTTCAATACTAGCGCCATAGATGGGCTCTCCAGAAGAATCTAATACCTGGCCGGAAATCCCATGGGCCAGGTTAGATAGGGTCATCAGTGCGAAAAGGTTCGCAGTAAGTTTCATGAGTTATTCCTTATAAGATTTTTACGTCCAAGTGCACGCTAGTTACTCGTCGGCGGACCCGAAATCGAAAGTGAGCAGTAGTCGCAGTTGGCCGGGATCGACACTGGGTGAGCGATGGATTAGGCCGAATCCTTCATTGCCTTCCCAGAGTTCACCTTTGAGTAGAGCAACTGAGCCGCATGCCAAGTGATTGATGGAAGTTGAAGGAAATTCCTGGTTAGCCTTTAAGTCGAGCGTATTTGGGTCAATAGAGTCTGGAGTCAGCCACTCTGTACCTGTACCTAAATATGTCGTAATCAATCGGCAGGGCACCCGATCTACATGAAACTTGGGGCACATTGCACTGTTCAGGGTTGTTAAACGAATACCGACTCCACTTAGCTCAAATAGGTAACTGAACATATCTGCCAGTAGCTGGATATCAGCACATAGGTGCGGGTAGGGCTTAAGCTCCGGTAATACTTCAGCGAGACGGTCAATCTTGGTGGTGGGAAGCAGAATCCGGCGGTTGGGGCGTACACCACTATTTAAGAGGGTGCGGCAATCACTGGCTATGCTACTGGGCAGTTCCCGTTGCCAGATGGCCATATTGATATCAGCTTGGAAAATATCTGTTAAAACTTCTCCAATATCTGCAGATACGGCCCGACGGATATTTGGCAGGTCTGCCTCTGACAGTCCTTCCTCTTTCGGAGCCAGTTCAGCACTTGGAGTTTGTGTGATAAGTGTCTCATGGCTTCTTTCTGTAAAGTCGGTCAGGCTCAAGCTAATCTCCAATTAAGTAACTTCGGCTAATAAACACTATTTTCAGGGGCTTTAATTGCTTTGCTCTCTGCTGTGGCGGGCGCTGCAATACCTAAATTCCTCACTCGACTACCCACTCCTTAATACAGGTTATGATATAACATATCATATTGAGAATGGTCGGCCTTGGCAACCTCCAACATTGGGGTGAATCAAGCTTGAAGACCGAATTCATCAGGAGTTCTGACAGCTGGAGGGAACCTTGGTGAGGCGTATTGACCACTGCCTGGCGCAAGTAGATTATTCGGCGATGTTCTTTTTAGCAGCAAAACTGTTTATCGCAGATTTCTTTCTTGCTGTCGTCGTAATTCACATTTTGCTCAGATTTGATTGAATCAAAATGATACGGTATATCAATTGTGTATTTATGGTTTATCCCACTTGAGTGGAGGAGCCTGGGAAATAATGGCAATGACTGGCAGGATTTAGCTAGGGGTGCAGCTTCGTGCCGGCCTGCAGCTGGGGAGGGTGTGTTACTCTGTCAGCCTGCCGTGTTTATGAGTGAATTTTCGGTGTACCGGAAAAGACAGGGTTAGCGTTGGGAAGTACCCAAAATTAACCTGTTATTTTTTAAATATTGCTGAGTAAATATGAAAATAAATAATTCTATTGTTTACGGGGTTGCAACTGCTGCATTATTTGCTGGAGCGAGTTGCGCCAGCCTCGCCGCAGAGAAAGAGAGTGTTTCGACTGAAGGCATGTGGCAACCTCACCAGTTGCCTGAGCTGTCCAAAGAGCTTCGCACTCATGGCCTGGAGCTGGACCCAGCCAGCATGACCAAGCTTACCGAATTTCCAATGAACGCGGTGATCAGCCTGGGGGGATGTTCCGCTTCCTTTGTCTCCCCCACGGGATTGGTGATTACCAACCACCACTGCGCCTACGGTTCAATTTCATACAATTCAACTGAATCCAAGGATTTACTGGCTGAAGGTTTCCTGGCCGGAGATTTGTCTGAAGAGCTGCCTGCTGCACCGGGCTCCCGCGTCTACGTCACCGTTGCAATGAACGAAGTAACGGACAAGGTTAACGAACGCCTGACAGATGAGATGGATGGTGCTGCACGTTTTGCCGCAATCGAAGAAGCGGAGAAGTCGCTGGTTTCCGAGTGTGAAAAAGATCCGGGCCATCGTTGTGAGGTCTATAGCTACTACGGCGGTTTGAACTACTACCTGGTCAAGCAGCTGGAAATCCGCGATGTGCGCTTGGTTCATGCGCCGGCGTCTTCGATTGGCAAATTCGGCGGCGATATCGATAACTGGATGTGGCCTCGCCATACTGGCGATTACGCTTTCTACCGCGCCTATGTTGGCAAAGATGGTAAACCGGCTGATTATTCCAAAGATAATGTCCCTTACGAGCCCAAGCACTATTTGCCTGTAGCGGCAAAAGGGCCTAAAGAAGGTGATTTCGTGATGGTTGCCGGTTATCCGGGGCGTACAAACCGTTATCGCACTGCCCAGGAAGTGGAAAGCAACTTCAACTGGTATTACCCAAACATGCAGCGGGTATTGGGTGAGTGGTCAGAAACGATTGGTGCGGCTACCGCCGACAATAAAGATGCAGAGTTAAAGTATGCCAGTCTCGTGGCAGGCTTGAATAATTACTCTAAAAACTTTACCGGCATGATGGAGGGATACCAGCGTAGCGATCTATTGCAGCGTAAAGAAAAGCTGGAAAAAGATTTGCAGGCCTGGGTGGATTCAGACAAAGCCCGCCAGAAAAAATACCAGTCTACTATTGATGACCTTGAGGCGCTGGTTGTAGAAAAAGAATCAACTCGTGAACAGGACCTGGCCATCGATTATATGGATCGTTCAGCCATGCTGGGTGCCGCAAGCAAACTGTATCGATTGGCTAAAGAGAACGAAAAACCCGATGCTGATCGCAAGCCGGGTTATCAGGAACGGGATCTAACCCGATTCAAAGAGGGCATGCGTCGTATAGAACGCAGCTATCACCCATCAGTCGACAAGCAGATCTGGCTTTACTTCCTGGACCGTTACCAGGCGCTCCCTAAGGAGCAGCGTATAGCCAGCTTTGATCGTTACTTGAATATCGGCAAAGGCAATACTGACTTAGAGGCAACTCTCGACAAAATGTATAAGGAAACAGAGCTTTCCAATGTCGAGGTACGTGAAGCGTGGATCGGTAAAAAGCCCGAAGACTTCAAAGAGAGCAAGGATCCGTTTATCCAGCTGGCAGTGGCCATGTACGATGATATGCTTACGCGTGAAGAGCATGAGGAGTCCATGAAAGGGCGCTTCGCCCAATTGCGCCCACAGTATATGGAGATGCTGATAGATTATTACCACTCCCTAGGTAAGCCGGTCTACCCGGATGCAAATAGCTCTCTTCGCGTGACTTATGGCCTGGTTAAAGGCTATGAGCCACCAGCTGGAACAATTAAAGAGGCAGCAGATGGTAATGACGGTAAACAAGGCTTTGTACCTTTTACAACATTGCGTGGTATTAAGGCAAAGTATACCGGCGAGGACCCCTTTGATGCTCCCAAGGCTTTGATGGAAGCGATCGATAAGAAGAACTATGGCCGTTACTATGAAAAGCAGCTGGATTCAGTACCGGTTAATTTCCTAAGTACCGTAGATATTACGGGCGGTAACTCAGGATCTCCGACAATGAATGGTCGTGGCGAGCTGGTGGGAGTCGTATTTGACGGAACATACGATAGCATCAATGCTGATTGGGACTTCACCGATAGTACCCGGGCGATTCATGTCGATATCGCTTATATTCTCTGGGTAATGGAGAATATTGACGGGGCCGGATACTTGGTTCGGGAGATGGGCCAGTAGCCGGCAATCGATGAAGTAGTGTCCTCGGGTGAGCAGCGCTCGCCGGGGACATTATTCTGTGTAAGGTTGTATGTTATCCACTTCCATACTGTAAGCCGCAGTTCCGAACTCGCTTTCTATCTTCAATGTTCTCAGTTTCCCTTCTATAGAGAAAGGTTCGTACAGAGCGTCAACTTGAACTCCCTCAGAAAAACTGCCATGGATAACCTGATTTGGAGGTGGGGGCGGCAGGTGGATACAGGCTCCGAAGTAGGGAACAAAAAGGAAATTGGAAATTGTTAATTCGTCATTGAATTCAATTGGAACTATAAACCCAGCAATACGTATCTGTTGGTTGTCGAACTCTGGTTTTATTCGAGTGGAAGTCAAAGCGGCTTGGTAACGGCTTTCATTTTCGCTCGTAGAGGCAATAGCTGATGTGTTAGGCATTGAGTCGGCAGTGGAGCCTTCAACAATATCATCTATGTATTCTGGTGGGTTGAGTAACGCATCCAGATCATCTTTCGGGATTAACTCTTCCCAGCTGACTTCGCGATAATTGATACTTACTTGTTTGACTTGAGTATGTTCTGCAACTGGGGGCGAAATTGGACGAGTTTCAATTCGACTGTCACAGGCAGCAGTGAGTAGTGCGGTGGTCAGGGTGCAGGCTGCCGAAAGGGGAGTTCTGTTCATGGCTCGGATTTATTTACTATACAAAATGATGTGATATATCATTATATATCTGTTTGCAAAAATCCATGCTGTAAATGAGGTAAAAGATGAATGCCTTCACTACAAGACCTCAACTTGCTATTGAGGTGGAGCAGTTGCGCTTCGCCTATCGTAAAGGCCCGGCAGTTTTAGAAGTCCCCTATTGGTCGCTACCAGTGGGGGAGCAGGTGTTTTTACGCGGCCGATCCGGTAGTGGCAAGTCAACGCTGCTGAACCTCCTGGCAGGCATTCTGGTTACAAAATCGGGGAGCCAAAAGGTTCTAGGCCAATCGTTGGATGAACTGAGCGAGCGCAAGCGGGATCGCTTCAGGGCGAGACATATTGGCGTTGTATTTCAGCGCTTTAACCTAATTCCCTATTTGAGTGTGGAGGACAATATTCGTGTCGCTACCCACTTTTCTGGTTTCCGTGGCGATTTTCGCGGCAGGGTTAATGAGCTGCTAACGGGGCTCTGTTTAGGAGAGGAAATTTTACCCAAGAAAGTGGCCAGCTTGAGTGTCGGACAGCAACAGAGGGTGGCAATCGTGCGGGCATTGATCAATGAACCGCAGTTATTGCTGGTTGATGAGCCTACATCTGCTTTGGACCCTGAAGCGAGAGATGCTTTTGTCCAGTTGTTGATGACTGCATGTCAGCAAAAGAAATGCACTCTGATCTTTGTCAGCCACGATAGCTCTTTGGAACGACACTTCCCTCTGGTTATGGATATGCGCGAAATAAATATTGCCTGGAAACTTAGGCCCGAGTGGGACACTGCACCAGAGGCTTTAGCCGATGTTTTTTAAACTTGCTTGGCAAAGCCTGATGCAGCGTAAGGGTAGTGTGTCACTGGCCGTATTGTCTGTAGCAATCAGTTTGATTCTAATGTTGGGGATCGAGCAGTTGCGAAGCCATACTAAAAACAGCTTTAGTCGAACTGTGTCAGGGGTAGACCTTATTGTTGGGGCGCCTACGGGACAATTGAATCTCTTGTTATACAGCGTATTCCATATTGGGAATGCCAGTAATCATATTTCATGGGATAGCTACCAGGAACTTTCTCACTTACCCCAGGTAGGTTGGGCGATACCCCTATCCCTGGGGGATTCGCACCAAGGTTACAGGGTGGTGGGAACCTCAACGGGATTTCTCGATCACTATCGGTATGGGAATAAGAGGCCATTGGAGCTATCAACCGGCCAGAATTTTATCGATACTTTTAGTGTCATATTGGGGGCGGAGGTCGCTCGGGAACTCAACTACCAACTTGATGACACTCTCACATTGGCGCACGGTTTGGTTGGAACGCGCTTCACAGAGCATGGTGAAAACCCCTTTATCGTTAGTGGCATACTCAAGCCTACTGGTACACCAGTAGATCGAGCACTCTATGTAAGCTTGGCGGGACTGGAAGCCGTTCATGGTGCTGATGCGGAGCACGATGATCTGGTGCCTAATAACATTACTGCCTTCTTACTCGGGCTTAATTCCCCTATAGCTACATTTCAGGTACAGAGAAAAATAAACGAATATTCGAAGGAGCCGCTGCTGGCAATATTGCCGGGCATTGCACTATCGGAGCTTTGGCAGATATCCGGTGGTATAGAAACGGTATTATTTTTTGTCTCAGCTATGGTGGTTTTGGCTGCATTACTTGGCTTATGTATCTTACTACTTTCCACGATGCGCGAGCGCAGACTGGAGATAGCACTACTGAGAACTGTAGGTTCTGGCCCTTTGTTTTTATTCCTATTGATCCAGACTGAGGCATTTTTGGTTTTACTTTTAGGTGCGACAATTGCTGTTTCTGGATTGATAATGGGAGGCTGGCTGGTTGAGCCAATTCTGACAGATAAATTTGGAATCTATTTGGACGGCGTTGTTATAGGCGAACATACGATTGTGCTTTTAGCTTTAGTACTGGTAAGCACATTAATTGTGGCTGCTATTCCCGCTATAAGTGCATGCCGCCAGTCTTTGGGGGATAGTGATCTTCTGCATTGACTAGAAGGTGAGGCGGAGCCAAATTCAGAGTAAGACTTTCTCTAGATTTTGATGTCAGAGGTAACCGAATATCTTTTATTTTATGGGCGATATTAGCTTTGTAATTTCTATATATATTTGCTTTGTTGCCTTTCCATACCATTCGTGATCCTATTTCCAGGCTGCGAGCTTTTCCTGTCACTGGGACTATTTATATCCCGTGGCTTGTAGCAGCCTACAAACACTATCTAATAATTTTTCATGACAAGGAAATAGTTTTGAATAGGATAATACTAACAATCTTAATGTTGCTGGGTAGCCTCAATATATTTGCTTCAACCCCAGATATTGAGCAGGCCAGAGATTCCTTAGAGATTGTGAAAGAATTAACCCCCTGGCCTTGGGAAGAGCCGGTAACTCCAATTATTGAAGAGTATATGGCAGCTGAATTCGATCAATACTCGGGGATGGCAAAATCCCACTATATGGTTGAAGAATTACTGATGCACAAGTGGGGCCAGACAATCACAGAATTTATTGTATTAGCTGAACTTCTGTACACGTTTCAGCCAGAAGATTACCAGGAGCAATACAGGCCGGAATTTGATGCCGCTATTGCCGACCTGAATCTATTCAGATTGGCAATTAATGAGTTACTGCTTCCCCATGTACCCGGTTATAAACTGAAACAGCAAATTTTGACTAAGCGCTTTGATGGCGAGGGTATGGTAATTGCTGTCTTTGATTTGTTTGATCCGACACGCTTACAAGAGCAGCGCGAACAGTATCCCAATATTGAAGCAGAAGTTGCATTTGGTGATCCCATTACTTTCCTTCATGGTAACACCGTAATTGATATCATTTTGGATATTGCCCCTAAGGCAACTATTGTACCCGTTAGTGCTGAGAGCAAAACTTATAATGATGCAATGGCCTATATGCGGTATCGAGATGACATTAGTGTGATCAATATGAGCCGTGCATTCCATATCACCAATGACCAACTAGACCCAGAGTTTGCAGAGCATCTTTCCGCTATTTTACAAAGTAAGATTTTTACCAAGTCACTGGGAAATACAGGTACGGATCTTGAGCATAACAACTCCGATGTGAGAGAGCGCTTGGAACTACCGCCACTCGGCAGCTTCTTTACCTATGACCTGGATTTAATCAGGGCATTCCTTGCTCAGAATGAAGGGCAGGCCGGTGCTGAAAATTTGTTTTTTGCAATCAATCTCCAGCCATTCTCAAATGAGATCTCACTTACCGCGACGGTTCCGGGTTACAACCCCTTGGCTATTAAGCAGAGCTTTGCTATTGCCGGCGATGCAGTATATTCCGCTTCCAGTCAAAACTTTGAGTCCGGTAGCTCTTTTGCCGCTCCTCAACTAGCGGCTGTGAGTCTATTGCTCCTTGAAATGGCAGACTACTATGGCCTTAGCAGGGTAGAAGCTGCTCAACTAGTGAGCAAGTCATTGAAAGATAATGCTCGCCGCAGTTGGTTAGGTAACCACAACACCGGGCTTGGGTTCGTTGACGCCCACCGGGCTATGAGCACTATTCTGAGAGCGAATAGTAAATAAGCTTGATTTAGTCATCGAGTTGACTGAGAGTGCGCTGGCAGGTTGAATATTTGCAGCCTGCCAGCTACCTGTATAGATGGTACTGTGGGTAAAGGACGTGAATAGGAATAGGAGTGAATATTGAACATACTTTCTGCTCATATGGGGTCCTCATTCAATGAATTATCTCCACTGTTGCAATTTGCACACACTGGGGTGAAGAGGTTTGAGGGTTCTGTTGTAGTCAAGCGAGGTGGAGTTATTGCGAATACTATTTGTTCAATATTTCGATTTCCGAAGGCGAGTTCAAGTTCGCAGTTAGTTGTTGATTGTGGGCACTTTTCCGATCGGATGGATTGGGTGAGAGATTTCGATGGGTTCAAGATGAGTTCATCATTTTATTCAGAAAAAAATTACCTGGTGGAAAGGATAGGCCCTTTGGAAATGCAGTTTACCGCTCATAATGTCAACGGAGCACTTGAATATCAGTTTTCGAAAACGAAGCTATTAGGTATAGCTTTGCCCAAATTTCTTTGGCCCAAAGTCAAGGCATATGAAACAGAAAGTGAAGGGCGGTATCAATTCAGTGTCAGTGTGCACATGTTTTTAGTGGGGTTCATCTTGTCATATGCTGGAGAGCTGCATGTTAGGGCGGCAAGTTGAGTAGAAGTACTGTTGTATGAGAGCCCAAGTTGCACAGGGCTCCCCCTTACCTGCTTTTAGAGGCTTCAGTTAAACCTTTCAAAAACTTCTTACTGTCAGTGTATGCGCCAAAAACGCCCCCTTGCATAGTAATCATTTTCAGGGCTGCACCATGATTAACGATGTCTGTAGCACCTGTACAGTCTGTTAGTGTGATGCACTCAAACCCTCGATCATTCGCCTCTCTCATTGTGGTATGAACACAGACATCAGTAGTCACACCAACAAGAATTAGGTTTTGAATATTTCGCAGCTCTAATATAAGTTCCAGGTCAGTTGCAAAGAATGATCCTTTGCCGGGTTTATCTATAATTACTTCGCCTGGAAGTGGTTCCAGTTCTGAGATGATTTCCCAGCCGGGTTCTCCTCGAACGAGAATTCTTCCCAGAGGGCCCTGATCCCCGATTCCTGCAGCTATTTGGCGCGACCGCCAAAGCTTATTGGGAGGGAGGTCAGAGAGGTCAGGGCGATGCCCCTCTCTAGTGAAAATAATATAATAGTTCTCCGCGCGCATAGTATTTAAGATGGTTCTAATGGGTTGTATTGGCCGGCGCATTGCCTCTAAATCATACCCCATTTTGTCTACATACCCGCCTTCGCCGCAAAAATCAACTTGCATGTCGATAATGACAAGGGCGGTATTTTCTGGGCGCAGATCACCATTAAATGGCCAGTCATAAGGGTGTGCTTTCACGGGACCATTTTTATCCTGTGAGTCGTTGGTTCCAGGAATACTCATTATCAAGTTCTCAATTTTTTGAAAGACAAACTTATTGCTAATGCATAATAGCGTTGATTTTGAGCTTTCTTGTGAGGTAAGGCTTTTCCAGGCGTGCAATTCCTGTTTGATGGAAGTGTAACTGGGATTGTGTATGTGATATCAACTGTTTTAGTTGTGGATTTATATGTACTACTCTAATGCCGTTCCTCATTGTATATGCGGCGATATTTTTGGCATTTATTTTCCTGAGCATACATCAAGTCTATTGCGAGACTTACTAAATGACTCCTTTCCAGTGTGGTTTTACTTCAAGAAGTTTCATTAAATAGATGTATTACTCCATAAATTGTAATGGAGCATGTTAATATCTTTTGGGTAGCTACATACTTTAAATAAAGGAGATTTAGATTGAGGCGCTTTAAATGGTTTATTGCAGTTTTTGTTTTTGGTGTCAGTAGCTCGGTGATAGCTGAAGATGAAATCTCATGCGGAAAGCTATGTGCTTTCGTGCTTAAGAATAGTCGAACTTCTGAATATACGGTAATCAATAGGGAGAGGGCAGCCAGGCAGTTCACACCATTCTCTACTTTTAAGGTTCCCAATACCCTTATTGCACTTGACTTGGGTTTAGTTGAGAACCTGTTACAAGAGCTAACCTATAATCATGACAAATACCCGGCTAAAGCGTGGTGGCCTGCAATCTGGTCAGAAAGGCCTTTGACAATTCGCGAAGCATTTCAAAATTCAGCGGTTCCGATCTATCAGCAATTAGCAACGGAGATTGGCGCTAAGAGAATGAATCGGTATTTGGCAGGTTTTAATTATGGTAATCGGGATGCTTCGTCTGGTATTGATACCTTCTGGCTCAATGAGAGTATCAAAATATCAGCGTTGGAGCAGGTAGACTTCCTGGAGCGTTTATTTACTGGTCAATTACCTGTATCGCAGTCAGCTATAGATAAATTTAAAGAAGTGATGCTGGTAGAGGAGACTGATACCTATAAGTTATATGCAAAAACAGGAGGAGGGCCATTAGCTAAGAATAAGGCTTTAGGCTGGTATATTGGAATTGTAGAGTCCAATAACAATATTCATTATTTTGCGATTAACATAGATGGCAGCAGTTTTCGGGAAGTACAAAAGAAAAGAATTGAAATTGCCAGAAAAAAACTATCTGAGTTGGGGGTTATTTAGGCTCTTTATAGCGAAGCTGTGGTACGTCTGTTTTTGCAATGGTTAGTGCTTTTTGATTGATTGTTGTGAGTCAATCGGCATAATGGCGATCAAATTCACTTTCATATGGAGCTTCCTATGGGAACTCAAGCTGTAAAAGTTATATTTGCTCTACTCATCAGCACCTTTTGCTCATTATGCCTGGCTGGCGATAAAGTTGCCAATTTGGATAAGCTTCTGCTTGTATCGGGTTTCACTAAGCAAGCTGAGGGGTTTCCTGAGCTAGTAAAATCTGGATTTGCGGAAGGCGTACAGCAGGGTGTACCAATTCCTCAGGATAAACTGCAAAAGATTCTTGAAAGTGCAGATAATACGATTTTACCGTCCATCATTATGGGTGAAGTGCGCTCGTCACTGAGTACTTCTCTGACCGATAAAGATGTTGAGGTCTTATTGGCTTGGTATGAGTCAGATATCGGTAAGAAAATTACCAAGGCTGAAGAGGAAGGAAGCTCTGAAGAGGCATTCCAGAATTTGATGGCTAATGCTCAGCAGTTGATGGCTGACACAAAGCGCGTTGAAATGGCAACTCGTATTGATCAGCTTGTTGGTGCTACCGATATGGCGATGGAGATGCAGATCTCTACGAGTATTGCTGTCTATTCCGCAGTGATGGCAGTGATGGCTCCCGGACAAGAGATCAATCTGGATGCTTATAAGGCGCAAATGGAGGCAATGAAGCCCCAGATGCGTCAAAATGTTGAGCAATTTATTACTCTCTCTTTCGTGCAAACTTATCAAGGCTTAGACGATGCAAGCTTAGCGAAATATGAGGAGTTCTTGAGTCAACCAGAAGCCAAAAAATTCAACTCCTCTTCAATGGCAGGGCTTAACAAAGCTCTAACACAAGTAATCGGCCGTTGGTCCGGTGATACGGTTTCTATACTTAAGAGCGAAGCGAACTGATTATAAGGTAGAGAACTCCTGAATATCTTTATATTTCTTAATTAGAGCATTTAGGGGGTTCTAGGCTTACCGCCTGCATCCATATTAGCTGTAAAGGAAGCAGGCGGTATAACCATCACACTTTAACCCTTCCACTCTACCCCCTAAAGAGTCTCATAGGCTTGTCAGCTATTTGATAAAATAACTTTTAAATTCAGATCATTATATTCTCTTGTACTTCGACAGTCCGATTCGCTGGAATACGGTAATAGTCTATAGTACTGCTTGAATTCCTTACCATGGCGGCAAAGATTCGCTCTCTCCAATTTGCCATCTTGCTATAGCCGCCTTTAACAGGAAATATATTGTATCGGCAGGTAAAGAAAGAAGACTTACTTGGATCTATATCCAAAAGGTGCATTTTGTTGAGTTTATTTATGGCTCCTTCGACATCTGGGCGTTCCATATATCCATAGCGTAAGATTAGCCTGAAACATCCCTCTCTTATCTTGCTAATGATTGCTCGGTTCTTTGGGAGTACTTTTGGGGTGTTGGCCGACGTAACGGTTAGGAAAAGGTTCTTTTCGTGAAGGACACTGTTATGTTTCAAATTGTATATCAGGGCATGAGGTACAAAGAGTTGATTGGTTCCCACAAATATCGCTGTTCCAGGTACTCGTAATGGGGGATTATCAAAAAGTGAGTTTAAATAGGGTTCCAATTTATAATTCTTACCCTGCAAGTAACAATTTATTGCTTTTTTTCCATCTCTCCAAGTAATCATCAGCATCGCAATAAAGGCGGCTAAACTAATAGAGAACCAACCCCCGTGGCCAATCTTTGCCAGGTTTGAAGCAACAAAGGCAAAATCAATAAAGGCAAAGAATGAGCCGACAGCCAAGCAAATTATCAAGTTGTATTTGAGGTAGTGGCGATAAACGATTGCTGCAATACAGGAGGTAATCAACATTGCACCACTCACTGACACACCATAAGCACTGGCAAGGTGGACTGAGCTTCCAAAGAGAATTGCCACCAGTATTACCGCTGTCATTAATAGGTAATTGACGCCGGGCATGTAGACTTGTCCCGCGAGTGCTGATGACGTGTGCCGGATGGCAAAACGGGGCATCAAGCCAAGCTGGATTCCTTGTTTTGTCAGGGAGAAGGTCCCCGAGATACAGGCCTGGGAAGCGATGCAGGTTGCTACAGTTGCAAGAATAATCATTGGGTAGAGCGACCAGTCC
The DNA here is from genome assembly GCF_052467325.1 of Microbulbifer maximicatervae (SeqCode). Taxonomy (NCBI): domain Bacteria; kingdom Pseudomonadati; phylum Pseudomonadota; class Gammaproteobacteria; order Cellvibrionales; family Microbulbiferaceae; genus Microbulbifer; species Microbulbifer maximicatervae (SeqCode). Next base: position 1,444,007 of record NZ_CP174310.1, on the reverse strand, counting down.
GGGTACATCCGGTAAAAGGGGTTGTCTACCGCAGAGGTGTCACTAATAAGTAGAGCGCCCTGTCCCATATAGTTCAACACCAGGGCGGGGAACACCAAACCTATCCAGGCAATTCTTATAGGCATGCGTCCAAAATGCCCCATGTCGGTATATAGAGCCTCTCCTCCGGTAAACACCAGTAACACTGCACCTAATATCCAGAATGAAGCCATGCCATGGTTAGTGAGGAAGCTCACAGCATGCAGGGGATTAATGGAGTGGAGGATTACAGGGTTCTGGAGCACCCAGTAAAGGCCCGCGAGCAGCAAAACTAAGAACCAGATGGCGGTAATCGGGCCGAACAGTTTCCCTACGGTTTCGGTGCCGAAGCGCTGTACAAAAAACAATCCAAAGAGTATGCCGATAGAAATTGGCAGGATAAACGGTTTTAGAGTCTTGTTGACTATCTCCAGTCCTTCGACTGCGGAGAGTACGGAGATGGCTGGTGTGATAACGGCATCACCAAAAAATAGTGCCGCCCCACAGATCCCGCCGCCGATAATGAGCTTTCTTAATAATTCTCGCCCTTTTGTCGCTTCCAGGGCCAGTGTCATCAGCGCCATGATCCCACCTTCCCCTCGGTTGTCCAGGCGCATTACCAATATGACGTACTTAATAGTGACAATGAGGGTAAGTGCCCAGAAGACAGCAGAGACCCCACCAATAATGGTTTCGGTGTTATGGGGAATTCCAAACCGGGGATGGAAAATCAGTTTAAAGGCGTAGAGTGGGCTAGTGCCGATATCACCAAATACAACCCCGAGAGCGGCAAGTGATAGAACCCAGTGTTTTCTTGCGCCTTCTGAGCGAGATTCCATTTGCAACTCTTATCATCCGGTGTCATACAAAGGCAGTGATTTAAGACTTATCAGGGAGTTTGCTGTCATCACTTGGATGGTGGATATCAGCGCGCAAGAAATTAATTTTCCCTGAGACTGATCTTAGCAATACATTACCAAGGCACCATGTGAGCTACTGTGCAGGGTGCAAACTTACGAGCCGATAAAGTGAGATGTAAGAGAGGTATCCGCGTAATTGAGCAATCGTGTCAGGCAGTTATAAAAACAGCTCTTTTGGCGGGGATCTTATTGTTAGTAAGGCGGGACTACAGGAGCCTCCCCAATGAAAGCATCGGACCTTTTTATTCGTGCCCTGGAGAAAGAGGGCGTTGAGTATATCTTCGCGATTCCTGGTGAGGAAAACCTGGATATGCTGGAGTCTTTGCGGGGCTCAAAGATAAAACTAATTGTCACGCGCCATGAACAGGGTGCCGGTTTTATGGCTGCCACCTATGGTCGGCTTACGGGCAAGCCAGGTGTCTGTATGTCTACTTTAGGTCCGGGGGCCACGAATCTGGTGACTGCCGCAGCTTATGCCCAGCTCGGTGGAATGCCGATGGTGATGGTCACCGGTCAAAAACCTATCAAAAGTTCCAAGCAAGGGCAGTTTCAGATTATTGATATTGTTGACATGATGCGCCCCCTGACCAAATTCACCAAGACAATCGTGGGGGGCGACTATGTGCCAGCTCATGTCCGTGAAGCCTTTCGGCAATCTGAAGAGGAGCGGCCGGGGGCAACCCACTTGGAATTTCCTGAAGATATTGCCCGTGAACACTCCACCATGCCGGTCTTGGAGCCCAGCTATAACCGCAGGCCAATTGCCGAAGAGAAGGCAGTGCGTAAAGCTGCAGAAGCGATTGAGGCATCCCGTAAACCTCTGCTGTTGGTGGGAGCAGGCGCAAACCGTAAATTAACCGCCAAAATGTTGCGCAAGTTTGTCGACAAGCTGGGTATTCCGGTGGTGACAACTCAGATGGGTAAGGGAGTAATTGATGAATCGGGACCGCACTTTATTGGCAATACCGCGCTATCCGACGGGGATTTTGTTCACCGGGCCATTGAGCAGGCCGACCTGATTATCAATGTGGGCCACGATGTTGTAGAAAAGCCGCCTTTCTTTATGCGTCCCGGTGGCCCGGAAGTTGTACATATCAACTTCAATTCAGCGCAGGTGGATCCGGTCTACTTTCCGCAGATAGAGGTGGTTGGCGATATTGCCAACAGCTTGTGGCAGCTGGACCAGCACTTGGAACCCCAGGATCACTGGAGCTTTACCGATGCGCACCGTATCCGTGCCGCGCTTCAAAAGCATATCCAGGAGGGCTCAAATACCACCACTTTCCCAATTCGTCCGCAACGACTGGTGAAAGACCTCCGCGAAGTAATGCCGGAGAAGGGCATTATTGCGCTTGATAATGGCATGTTCAAAATATGGTTCGCGCGAAATTACCCGGCTTTAGCCCCCAATACCGTGCTGCTCGACAACGCACTGGCAACGATGGGGGCGGGCTTGCCTTCGGCAATGGCCGCCAAGTTGGTGTGCCCAGACCGCCGTGTGGTCGCTATCTGTGGGGATGGGGGCTTTATGATGAACTCCCAGGAGATTGAAACGGCGGTTCGCTTAAAGCTTGACCTTATCGTACTTATTTTGCGCGATGATGCCTACGGTATGATCAAGTGGAAGCAGGCGATGATGGAATTTGATGACTTTGGCCTGGATTTTGGTAATCCTGATTTTGTCGATTACGCAAAATCCTATGGTGCTCATGGCCACAGAATAACCGCCACGGATGAGTTTAAACCGATGATAGAAAAATGTTGCAGGGCGGGTGGGGTACACCTGGTGGATGTGCCTGTGGATTACAGTCACAACGACCGTATCCTGAATCATGAAATTCGCGAGTTGTCGAGTAAGTTGTAGGGGTAGCCGGCTCGGGTAAGGTAGTTGTAACAGGGAGGTGTTTGGCTTTCTTTTAAACAAGCTCCTCGGGCCCAAGTACTTTAAAGTAGGGGCCAATATCCAGCCTTATGGAGGACATGGCAATCTTGATCATTTCTCTGCGATCTTCGAGTATGTCCTCCTTAGCTATTCCATGTAGAACCATATAATCTTCATATTTCCCGGTAATAAAGTCCTCTTTCCGTATACCTTCGTAAGCTCTACATAAAACTCCATGAAGGTTCTCTATGAATTGGCGGCGGCTCTGCATTGTTTGTCGGGGCCCATGCTCGACTTCGAGTTCATGAGCATGTTCATAGTTGATATTCACCAAGCAAAAATTTGTTTTGTTCTCTTTCCATGCTCTTGCCGCCTGGTTGAGTTCTACGATCAGGGTGAAGGGCAGGTCGGCAAACATGGGATTGTGGTCAGTGAAATCGAGAAATGCGTATCCTGCCCTAAGGTAACTGCTGGCTCTTTCAGTGAGGTCGTAACTATGAATATCACCGGTACGGATTGACTCGCTATCGGTATCCATCTGGCAGTTGAGACACAAAAACCCTATTTCCACTTCTGAGCTGGCATGGCCGCAAGCATTGCAAATAAGTAGTGTGCCGGGTTTGTCGTAGTCACTGCCAAAGTGTAAAAGCTCCTTTCGACATTTGGGGCAAATCAGGTCTTCACCTTCCCTGAAGTCAGCTTCGCGTCCAAGGTAGGCGCAGCTGAAATGGTGCAGATAGAAGTCTTCGGTAAGGTTAGAGGATCTGCATACCGCGCACTCTTCGCGGACATTAAACTGGGAACCTCCACAGCCGTTACAGATATGGCGTCGATCGAAAAACTTGCCCAGTAGAAATCCTGATTCGATCAGTTTTTCGCATTCCGTCACAACCGTCGGGCTATCGAGGATAATATTAAAATCAACAGTCGCTTTGGAGTTGGGACTATAGTGCGGCGAGAGACTTACGCCAGATACAAATAATCGCGCTAGTATTTTGTCGCTATCTTTCTGAGTGGTGTGGAAATCCAGGTGGACTTGCGCGCGCCGATAATGAAAGTCGTCAATAACCTGGCTCACAACGGGTATATCCTGCGCACTAAGCTTTGAGCAATCCAGATCTGCCTTCTCGCCGACTGTTCCAGTGAGATCAATAACCGGGAGTAGATACAAGCCACCACGCATATGCCATATATGCGTCAGGTCATCTACTGATGCTGGCTCCTCAATCAAAATAGCGTCTTTGGATTCACCGGTATGCGATGTCACCTTGGAGTCGCCGGGCCAGCGAAAAAAGCTATATTCGTCACTTAGAAAGGAGATACTGATTCCTCCACGCCTATATAATTTTTGGTGCTTGAAAGATTAACTGAGTGTTTTAGCTTGTTTCATGCCAGTTATACGTAATTGTGTAATCTGTGATGTATATGACGTCCTTTTAACTGAATAGATTGTTGAGTATTAAGAAAAGATAGGTGAAAAATTGGCAATAGGCAGGGATAGGTGTGTTACTTCACTGGCAGGGATTAGGAATAATTGTATGACATAAAAAATAGTCGTCATCTGGGGGTTAATTAATGAATTTATCAATAATGATATCAATCCAGTCAATCTTTAGGGTTATGGTAACTTTCTCATTCACCGGAAATTTTGATGGGTCAAGTAAGACTATTTTGGCCAGCTGATTGCGCGATGTGGGTTTGAATGTATTTTGGAATTCCTGGGGTAGTGCGGCTGAGAGGGGGATCATTTCTACAAGCACTCCTTTATCTTTAAAGCGCCCACCAGCAACCAACACCTCCATTCCAGGCTTGATCGCGAACTGATATTGATTGGGCAAGTAGGCAAGGACATAGGCCTCCCCGGTGTAGATAGCCATTAGTGGCTCTCCGGCATCATAAACATTGCCTACATGGGGAACCGATGCGCCCACCAGCCCAGACGTAGGGCTTTGAATAATGCCGTTGTTGTAATGTTCTTCCAGTTTTCTTAATGCTTGTTCTGAGCGGTAGAGCGCCTCGTCTACAGATCTACGTTTTCCTTCTAATGTGGCGCTTTCTACTTGAAGTTTTACCAGGGTTTCACTGGCCTCGAAGCTATCTTTCAGTACATCTTGATAGCCGACCTCGCTGACAACGCCTTTATCCGCAAGCTTATTAATTCTATTTACGATTCTTCCAATTTGCTCCTTTCGTTCTTGTGCTGGTAGTAATAATTTTTTGGCGGTTTCGGCTATTAAAGTAAATTCTGCGGAGATTTGCATCAAGTTGGCCTGTCGGTTGGATAGGTCCGCTATACGCTCCAACAACTCCATAGATTCGATCTTTAGTAGCAGTTCACCTTCCTTTACCATTTGTCCTTCATCAACAGCAACCTCTACCACTTTTACTAGATAGCCCATTTCAATAACGCTTTGATCGCGTAGTACTAACCCATCGCTTCGCAGTAAAAACCAGTCACCCCATATATAGCGAATAACGCCAATGCCAAATAGGATTAACATGGCTAAATATATTCGACGGCTTGCAGAACCCCGGGTTTTTCGCTGTTCACTTTCGAAACTATCAGGGCGTAATCGTTTTCGCAGAGCCTTCATAAAAACTACTCGCGAACACGATGGACTTTTAGTGGTGCGAAAGAATCTTTATAGGATGTTCTAAAAATCCACTCCTGCACATATGCGTAGAGTCGAACAACTCTCATGAAGTTTACATAAAAGATGCTGTAAGCTGGAATATAAGGCCAAAGGGGAAGTGATTTAACTTTTGGAGTCGCATAAGAGGCTAAAGCAAAGGTAATTGTATCGAGCGCAATTAATACAACCTGGGCCCCAGCCAAAATAAACCAGGCATTTTCGCCATAACGCACGAATAGCCAGATTAAATAGACTGGTAAAGCTATTGCGGCAATAACATTGAAAACCAGGAATTCATATTGGTGAAAAAACTCTTTTAGCTGCATTCCTTGGCGGAACGGATTAATAAAATGCAGGTACTTGCGATAGCGAAGACGAATAGCATCCCGCTCCCACCTAAAGCGCTGGCGCATTAGAACGGTGATGCTGGTGGGAACATCGGTATAACAAATCGCCTCAGGTGCAAATTCCACTTTCCAACCGTAATCCCGCAAACGAAAGGTGATATCTAAGTCTTCTCCTCCGCCGGCATCAAAGCCGCCAATTTGATTCATTGCGGATACCCTAAAAGCACTGAAGGCACCGGAGGCACAACACATTTGGTCGAGCATTGCCAGTGAGTGTCGCCCCAAGCAAATACTGATTACATATTCAATAGCCTGGAAGGAGCTGAGTATATTTTCTGTGGAGTTTCGGACAATTACATTACCAGAAACCACGCCAACCCTGGGATCTGCAAAGCCTTGCATCACGTATTTCATAGCGTGGCGATCGAAGGTGCAATCGCAATCAATTGATGCGATAAAGTCGCCAGTTGAAAATCTCTGTCCTAAGTTGAGGGCTGAGGCCTTGCCTCCACGCAGTTCTGTTGCATGAGCGCCATCCAAGCGGCCCTTGTTTTGCAGGTAGTGAATATCGTCTCGGGTTTTATCTGTGGAGCCATCGCTGATTGCAATTACTTCATAGGGGATATAGCTTTGTTCCTGTAAGCGCTCGCCGCACTTTTCAATAGAGTTTTCTTCGTTGTGACCGGCGATGACTGCAGTGAGTCTGCCCAGGGATTCAATGTCCTCCTCGTACTCTGGTTTTGTGGCGAAAAAGAATACCGAGGTAAAAAACGACATTAAATATCTAGGGAATTCCAATACCACCACGATCCAAAACATCGTAAAGAGGGTGGCGTAGCTCTGAGTGGCAAAGAAAGTAATTCCATCATCGATCATTTCCCACATTTAGGTCTGCTCCTGAATAAGCGAATACAGGCCCCGGCTATTGCTGTTACCTATCTGTGATGTGGTAGTGAACTTATTTGGAGAACAGCGAGTGTCTTGCGGCACTTCGCTTGGGTGGACTAGGGGGCGAGCATGGAAGGTTGGTCTTACGCTTGGCTTCCATTCACTGGTAAGGGCTATCAGCTCACTGCTTGTATAGGCTAAGCCCAATTTTGATACCCCCTGACTTTGGCCCTTTATGCTATAGAGCCTGTAAAAGAGACCTTGGCTCAACCAGAGGGGCAGCCATAAGTCTCCCTAGAAGGAAATGCTATCTCTGAGACTGTCAGTATAGTCCACGGTGGTTTGAGGTGTCGGGCAATGCAGAGCCCCAGAGCCAGCAGAGGCTCTGGGTTGATTTATTCGCTGCTAATAGGAAGGGGGGAATTCGGAGGCGGCGGTTCAGCCTTTATCGAACCTCAAGGTCCAGATTGTATTGAGCAACCACGCGACCTATGTAGCCCAGTTTTAGAAACGTCGCACTAATCACCATAAAGATATGTCCTGCGACCTGTGCGGGAATTGAAAACAGGTGAGACAGGGGATAGCAAATAACAATCGTCAGAATAAGCAGGGGAACTGACAGAAGCAGCGTAAAGTTACCGGCTTTTAGTAGAAGCTTGAAACGCTCACGCAGTAAGGGGTTTTCCGTATTCAGCATATCGGCCTCAGGTTCAAACGGCGTCAATCTATCTTTAGCAACTGCTATGCCAAATATAAATACCAATAAAAACAAGGGGTTATGGTTTATTCTTGGTATTTATGTGTCAAATTGACCTTTATGGTTGCTGTGTCATAATGACTCTAAAAGGTCTTTTGGACTGATTTGGCTATGGTAGATACCAACGCAACCTTACTGCTCGAAGTGGCTCTGGACCTGGCTAATAGCCTTAACAACAGCGATCGTTTTGAGCGTCTGCTCTCTACTATCCGCAAAGCGATCAAGTGCGATGCTGTTGCCTTGCTTGGGCTCAATGGCGCTACACTCACCCCTCTCGCAGTTCAGGGGCTTGCCCGAAGGACTCTGGGGCGGCGATTCCTGATTGATGAGCATCCACGGCTAGCGCAAATCTGCGCCTCGGAACACCCGGTCCGCTTCCCATCTGACTGTCAGCTACCTGACCCTTTTGATGGGTTGCTGTTGGATAGGGAAGGGGATCTTCCCGTGCACTCTTGTATGGGCTTGCCTCTCTATTCAGATAACCATCTGATTGGTCTGGTAACTGTGGATAGCATGACAGCAGATGCCTATGCCCGAATCAGTGATCGAACCCTTGAGTTGATAGCCGCACTATCTGCGGCCACTTTGCGCACAGCCCTCGAGCTAAAAGCCCTGTCACACTCCGCCGAGCATGCCGAGCAATTGGTGAAAGACCTAACCCAGCAGGCACTGGAGCGGGATGGAGGCGAATTAATTGGGGAGAGCGCGGAAATGCAGTCCCTGCGCAGTGAGATAGAGCTGGTGGCTGGGTCGGATTACAACGTGCTGATTCTCGGTGAAACGGGGGTGGGGAAAGAGCTGGTGGCCCGTACCGTCCACAGGTTGTCGACTCGCAAGGAGAAGCCCTTAGTCTATTTGAACTGCGCTTCCCTGACTGAAACCCTGGCGGAAGCTGAACTTTTTGGCCACTCAAAAGGGGCCTTCACCGGCGCAGATCGCGAGAGGCCCGGTAAATTTTTACTGGCGAACGGCGGCACTATTTTCCTGGATGAGGTTGGCGAGTTACCGCTTGTGGTGCAGAGCAAACTGTTGCGTGTATTGCAAAGTGGTGAGATTCAGCCGGTAGGTAAGGATACGGTGCAGCATGTAGATGTTCGTATTGTAGCGGCGACTAATAGGGATTTACGCAAAGGGATTGATAACGGTACTTTCCGAGCTGATCTCTACCATCGCCTCTCTGTATATCCCCTTGAGGTCCCGCCTCTATGCCGGAGGGGTAATGATGTTCTGCTGTTGGCAGACTACTTCTTGGAGCGCTCCCGCAGGAAGCTGGGTTTTCGCCAGTTGCGTCTCAGTACAGAGGCCACCAATAAGCTACAGCGATACGCTTGGCCGGGTAATGTTCGCGAGTTGGAACATATTATCAGCCGCGCAGCCCTTAGGGCCCGCAAAGGTAGCTCTCCAGAAGCTATTGTTGCCATTACTGCAGCACAAATTGAAATTCCCGATGACCTGGTTATTCAGAAGCCTCCGCACAAACCGGTAGAGTCGCTGTCTGAGGCTATTGATTTAAGGGGGGAAACGGAAAACTATCAGCGCGAACTCATTGGGAGTGCCCTGGCTAAGACCGATGGGAACTGGAGTAAAGCGGCCAAATTACTATCCGTAGACCGAGGGAACTTGGTGCGTCTCGCTAAAAGATTGGGCGTTTACATCAAGAAAGAGGTTGTTCGAGGTAAGTAATCTATATGAAGCAAGGGGTTGCAATGTTGATTAGCGATAAAGGATTACGGTTTGCGCTGGTTGTAGGGGTAATTTCCCTGACTATCGGCTTACTGGCATTTGCGTATAACTGGAAAATTATTGGTGGGGGTTGGCCGTATTTCGGTACATTTTTATTTCCAGGCAATCTTGTACTGTCATTCTTCTCTGAAGAAATAGATTTCTGGCCAAAGTTTGCGCTGCAGATGAGTGGCCAGTTTTTGGTTCCTTTTTTGGTTACGCTCGGTGTTTTCAGATTAAAGAATTGATTAAGAAAGCGGGCTATAAGGTAATTGAGGTATAAGTTGGGGCAGATAGGCTTCCCGAATTGATGAGCGCTGTGAACTTTGCTATCGGTAATATCGACACATCGTTCTCCAGCGCTCGATTAATTGATGTAAGAGGATTTCCTATTTTCTCATCACTCGGAGCCCATTAAAGACGACTAACAAACTGGTCCCCATATCGGCAAAAACAGCCATCCACATGGTTGCTTCTCCGGCAAAAGCAAGCACTAGAAAGACCGCTTTAATGCCCAGCGCCAAGATAATGTTCTGCCAAAGAATGTGGGCCGTTGAACGAGATAGTTGAATAAAAGTGGCGATCTTGCCCAGATTGTCGTCCATCAGGGCTACATCAGCGGTTTCTATCGCTGTGTCGGTTCCCGTTGCTCCCATCGCAAACCCTATATCAGCACGGGCCAAGGCGGGGGCATCGTTAATGCCATCGCCAACCATACCAACCTGGCCTTTTCCTGATAGAGCATCCACTTCTCTGAGCTTGTCTTCCGGCAGTAGGTTGCCTTCAGCCCGATCGATGCCGACTTGTTTGGCAATCGCATCTGCAGTGTGCTGGTTGTCCCCGGAAAGCATCAGTGTTTTCACGCCCAGCTTGTGAAGGCTCTCAATGGCGTGTTGGCTCGATTCCTTCACGGTATCGGCGACAGCAAATATCGCCAGAACGGAGTTCTCCCGGGTCAGCATCACAACAGTTTTCCCTTCTTCCTCAAGGGTTCCCAATTGGCGCTCCAGCTCGGCGGAGCAAATGCCTAATTCTTCAATAAGCCGGTGGTTACCCAGGTAGCACTGATCCCCTTGAATTCTGCCCCTGACGCCGCGCCCGGCCAGGGCTTCAAAAGTATCCACTTCTTGTAGGCGTTCGTGGGGAATCTGAGCAAACTCCAGTACGGCCCTGGATACCGGATGATCGGAACGTTCGGCTAGGCTCGCCGCCAGGGTTTGTACCTCTTCCGCGGGCATTGGCGCTAACACTTTAAAATCCGTGACGGTTGGCAGGCCATGGGTGATGGTTCCAGTTTTATCCAATGCCAACCAGCGAAGGTGGCGCCCCTGCTCAAGGTAGGCCCCGCCTTTAACAAGGATTCCGTGGCGGGTGGCCGATGCCAAGCCGCTTACGATGGTGACAGGAGTTGCGATCACCAGTGCGCAGGGGCAGGCGATTACCAGTAACACGAGTGCGCGATAGATCCATTCCATCCAGCTGCCGGCAAAAAGCAGCGGCGGTATTACCGCAGTAGCCAGTGCCACTGCAAATACCAGGGGCGTATACCAGCGGGCGAATTGGTCGACAAAGCGCTGGGTTGGTGCGCGACTACCTTGTGCGGCTTCCACCGCATGAATAATTCGGGCGAGCAGGTTATCGTTGGCTGCTGCTGTAGATTGGTATTCGAGTGCCCCGGATTCGTTGATACTGCCGGCGAAAAGTTCATCTCCAGGACCTTTGTCTACCGGAAGGCTTTCCCCGGTAATTGGGGCCTGGTTTACTGCTGAATTGCCGCGTATTACCTCCCCATCTAGAGCGATACGTTCGCCGGGGCGCACCCGGATGGTTGTGCCAACCGGAACAATCTTGGCTGACATGGAAACCCACTCGCCATCTGGCCCCTGTACGGTGGCGGTTTCCGGGGCCAGGTCCATTAACTCCCGAATCGCATTGCGGGCACGATCCAGGGATTTGGCTTCAATTAATTCTGCCAGGGTGAATAACACCATCACCATTGCCGCTTCGGGCCAGTGACCGATAAGCAGGGCGCCGGTGACCGCGATGGACATCAGCGCGTTCATATTCAGGTTGCGATTGCTGAGCGCGATCCAGCCCTTTTTGTAGGTCGTGAGTCCGCCGCCAGCGATAGCGGCCAAGGCCAGTATCATCACCAGCCAATTGTTCCCCCCCTGTAACCAGAATACGACCTCGGAGGCAATCGCCGCCAAACCGGCGGCGCCCAATAACCACCAGTTTGCATGGGTGGTCGGTGGCGCGGAATCGATGTCATCTTCCGTGGCCAGGCGTGCGTCCAGATCAAGAGGAGTTAGGGTGTTGAGGATCTTGCTCTCCATACCTGGCGCGTGGCGCACCTGTAGGATTCGCTGCACCAGATTAAAGTCCAGCTGGTAAATGCCCTGCATACCGGAGAGCTTGGCACGGATTAGCCCCTCTTCAGTGGGGCAGTCCATCTTGCTAATGGAGAACAGGGATAGGTCACCTTTGTCGCTGTTGTTATTGGTGTTTTGAACTGGTGCCATGGTTGCGGCTTGGGTTTCCCCACTGCAGCCACAGCTGGAATCGCGCTTGACCATTATTCACTCTCGGATAGATCAGTCGGTGAGCCAGTATTACAATCCCTCTAGTAACTATAGAGTCAAGAGGGAGTGGCATGGCTTACAAGATTGGTGAAGCTGCCAGGAAGGTTGGCTGCAAAGTGGAAACGGTTCGCTTTTATGAGCAGGCGGGGTTACTTCCCGAGCCCGCTCGCTCTGAGGGCAACTTTCGACTCTATTCTGACACTCACCTTGAGCAGCTCCGCTTTATTCGCCACTGCCGCTCATTGGATATTCCCCTCGATGATATCCGTACCTTGTTGCAGCTAAAGGAGCACCCAGCTGAAAACTGCACCGATATCAATCAGGTGATCGATGAACAGATTGTACGAGTAGACGCACAACTGGAATCGCTGAAACAATTGCGAGCCAGTCTGCTTACATTGCGTAGCCAGTGTGTAAGTGGTGAGGCGGAAAATACCTGTGACATTCTGCGGGAACTAATGGGTTGTAGTTGTCACGATCTCCAAGCTGATAAACAAAGAAGATAGTTAGCCTCTGAGGTAATTTTGATGGCTTTAAGAAAGTTGCGCATAACTTTTATCGTTTTATGCTGTTTGGGATTGCTGCTGGCCATCTGGGCATTTTTTGTTGAGCCTTCGAGTTTAAGAATCAAACAAGATCGGATCGAAATAAAAGCTTGGCCAAAGACATGTAACGACCTCAGGATAGCGGTGCTCGCTGATCTGCATGTGGGCTCACCCTATAAGGGGCTAGAGAGCCTGCGTAAATTGGTCGCTGCCGTTAACAAAAGTAAGCCCGATCTTATCCTGTTGCCCGGGGATTTTGTTATTCAGGGCGTTGTGGGTGGTTCCTTCGTATCGCCAGAAGACGCAGCGCGAATTCTCAAGGCTCTCAGAGCACCTATGGGGGTGTTTGCGGTGCTGGGCAATCACGACTGGTGGCTCGATGCTGAGCGGGTAGAGTTGGCCCTTTCGCAGAATGGCATCCCTGTGCTGGAAGATCGCTCCCAGCTAATTACAAAGGGCAGTTGTAAACTGCGGCTTGTGGGTATCAGTGATTTTTGGGAGGGGCCCCATGATATTGATAGGGCGATGAGCGATGTGCAGGATGGGGAGACTGTCTTGGCTTTTACCCATAACCCTGACATTTTCCCTCAGCTGCCTGCCCGTATCACTTTGACAGTAGCTGGGCATACCCATGGCGGGCAAGTTTATTTACCTTTTATTGGCCGCCCAATAGTTCCCTCTAGTTATGGAGAGCGCTTTGCGATTGGCTACAAGGTAGAGGAAGGGAGGCACCTTTATGTAAGCCCGGGTGTGGGCACCAGTATTTTACCGGTTCGGTTTCTGGTTCCTCCAGAAGTGACAATATTGGCTGTCTCCAACGGGTCTTCTTAGATACTTAATTTTCGCAGGATAAAAATTCAGGATGATTACGATAAAAAGGCAGGTATTGTTTGGTGACTGCGACCCGGAAGGCATCGTCTACACCCCGCGATTCTCACACTTTGCCTTGGAAGCCACTCATGAAGCCATGGGGCAGTTAATGGGCGGGCCGGCAATTGCCACTATGAAGACCTTGGGGTTTTTAACCCCGGTTAGAGCCTTTGATCTCGAATTTCTTAGCCCCGTTAGATGGGATACTGAACTCCGAATGGCCGTTGAAGTATCCAAAATCAGTAAGCATGCTTTCTCGTTTTTGGTGAACGGCTATGTAGCAGATGAGCGGCTGGCATTTCGGGCGACTATTACCTATGTCACCATCTCCGTCTCCACAAGGGAAAAGATACCGGTCCCGGATCACTTCAGGGAACTGCTCACACCGTCTTGTCCCCAGTTATCGCTCCAGGTAAGCGGCTGTCGCCATACCGCCAGCGGTGCAGACTCCAATAATTGCTCTATGGGCGTCGCGCCGGCCCAGCTCTAACAGGGTCGAACCGAGATAGCGGATGCCCGACATACCGTAGGGGTGGCCGAGGGCAATCGCACCGCCATTGACATTGGTAATGTCCCAAGGGGTTTTAAGTTCAGCCTGGTTGTAGAGGGTGGTGACGGCAAAAGCTTCGTGCAGCTCCCAAAGGTCAATCATATCCTGGGTGAGTTGGTGGTGCTTCATAAGCCGGCTAACCGCTGGCGCTACCGCAATACTCATTTCTTTTGGCGCTACTGCACCAAGCTGCATACCGCGAAACAGCCCCAGAATAGGCAAATTTTTCTGTGCTGCCAGCTCAGCATCCATCATAACGACGGCGGCGGCTCCATCAGATAGTTGGGAAGCATTACCGGCAGTTACTGTCCCCCCGGTATTCACGGGCTCCAGTGCAGATAGGGCCTCCATGGTGGTGCCGGGGCGGGGGCCTTCATCTTCTGACAGGGTAACTTTCAGGCGATTGGTTTCGCCACTCTCCTTATCTTTCACAGCCATCACCGTATCAAACGGCGTGATTTCCTCGGCAAACTTTCCGGCCTTTTGAGCTTCAGCAACACGCTTTTGTGACTCAACCACATAGCGATCCTGATCCTCGCGACTGATATTGTATTGATCAGCGACATAGTCTGCGGTTTGGATCATGGTCCACCAAACTGCCGGCACTTTCTTTTGTAAGGGTTCATAGACAAAATGGTTCAGGTTCAAGTTGAACTGCACCAGGCTGATACTCTCGACGCCACCGGCCACCCCAATTTGCATTTCGCCTGCGGCAATACGATTGGCCACAATAGAAGCCGCATTAAGGCCAGATCCGCAGTAGCGATTAATAGTAAAACCCGGCACCTGAGACCCAAAGCCAGCATAGAGCGCCGCGTTGCGGGCCACATTGTGTCCGGTGGCTCCCTCGGGCAACCCGCACCCCAACACAACGTCTTCCACTTCCTGTGGCGTCAAACCGGCCTTATAAACGACCTCCCTCAGGACATGGGCAGCCATAGAAATACCGTGAGTTTCATTTAGTGCGCCCCGCCGGGCTTTGGCGATGGCAGTTCGGCAATAGGCAACAACGGCGACATCTCTCATGGGTGTAGCTCACACGATCGGGGAGGGGATGTGTTTACATTAGATCAGATAGAGGGGCTTGCAGGAGGGGACATGAGCCACGAGTTGTTTTCTAGCGTTACATTGCCAGTGGTGTGGTTGTTTTGGAATCTAATTCCACCATGCTTGGCAGTTAAGGTAATGAGGGAATCTGCGGTACACGTGATAACCCACTGGCGGTGACTGATTCTATGAGTTTTGCATAAGAGAGAGGGTAGAACGCAAACCTATTAAAGAAGAGGTAGTGGGGTTAATTTCAGAAATGCCGATGATAAGCGGTGTCGCGTGACGGCTAGTTAGGTTGCCTCTGTTGAATTAAGGGAAAGAACAATTACTTATATATGGCCGAGGTGGTGGAGTAATAAATCAGGTATTGGTGGGATTGTCTCTAAATAAACACTGGGCACGCGAGGATAGAATAAGTGCGGAGAAATTTCTAGGTGAAGTTCTATCTAGTTTTTCTTTTGCCTATCTTGTGTTTTGTAAGCAGTATTTTATCCGAAGGGTATGAAATAGATTTGGCAATGATGAGCAAAATGGAAAAATAAGCAGTGCACTGAAGTTATATGAATGTTATGGGTAAAAAAGGTTAATGTTGAGGCTGTGAACTACTGGCTATTGGTAGCAGCAATGCAAAAATACCATAAATAAATGGTCAATTATTCTGGATGCTCAGTACGGCCAAATAAGTTGGTAAATAGTAGCAGGTGGAGGCCCTCTGCCCAGTAAACGGCTGGATGCTGAGTTTGTTTGGTAGTGGTCAGCATTAAGTGTTTGTAGGGGCTGGCTAAGTTCTCTGTGATATAGATACCTCGTTTGTATAAGAGTGGAAGTTTTAGTGTATTTGAGAGTGTCTGAAGGTTTGCTTTTAGGTTTTGGTCGTTATGTTGGTACGCTTATATTAAGTCGATGTATCCGAGTTGCTTAGATATGACTTCTGTTTTTTAATTAAAGTGCAAATAGGCAGTATTGTCAGGGAAAAGGTATGTGTATATTAAAAATATAATTTTCAAATGGTACCAGTCTATAGAAAATGCCATAAGTCCAAGGTATATTCCGCGCACTTAAAATTACTTGATCGGAAAGGATGCTGGGATGAGTGTTTTACGGGTAGTTAGTGCGGTTTGGCTTTTGCTATTTTCTCTATGTGCTCATCCAGCAGCGACACTAAGGGTATCCCCAAGTTCGTCAACTGGGAGTTACACCCTCAGTTGGGATGCTCATTCCGATGTAAAATTCAACTATAAAATCGTTGAAAAATACAATGGCTCAGAAAGCTCCTCTACGGTGGGTGTGAGTATTCTGTCCAAGAGCTTTTCCAAGGTGAAGAATGGGACTTATACATATCAAGTATATGCTCAGGGCGAGTATTACAACCCTGAAGTTGGGGAGTATTTCCCTAAGAGTTACTCTGTTGGAAGTGCTGTTTCTGTAGTTGTAACTGTACCAAAACCCGGCGCTCCTGGTTCAATTTCTGTCCCTTCTTCAACTGACACTGATGGCTCCTATAGCGTTAGCTGGACTTCGTCGAGTGGAATTGTTGACTATTATCAGTATCGACAGTCAAAAAATAGTAGTTGGGGAAGTTGGGTTGGAATGGGGTCTAGTAAATCCAAATCCTTTAGCGGTATGGGTGATGGAACTTATAAATATCAAGCTAGGGCTTGTAATGACTCTGGATGTGGCAGTAGTAAAACCAGTGGCTCCTTTTCTGTTTTGCAAAAGCCTGGCACTCCCAGCTCTATCACTGTTCCCAGCGGTTATAATACAACTGGCTCCTATAACGTCAGCTGGGGAACTGCATCGGGAACTGTTGAATACTACTCATATAGGCAGCTTAAGGGGAGTAGCTGGGGGGCTTGGGTTAATAATGGTACAAGCCGGACAGAGCCTTTTTCAGATCAAGATGAAGCGCAATATCAATATCAGGTAAAAGCCTGTAATGCTACGGGTTGTGGCGGTACCAAAACTAGCAGTTCATTTATAGTTCTAGAGCTGCCTAGTGCTGTTACTGGACTTTCCTCACCTGTTTCTCAAGTAACATCCAGCGTTTTATTAAGCTGGAATCCGCCATCCAGTGGTTCCTACGATGAATATCTGATCGAAGAGATGCATGAAAGTGGAACTTGGATTGAGAGTAAGAGAGTCGATGCTGAAATCACCGAAGATACCCTCGATATTGAACTGCAAGGTGACTATACCTTTCGAGTTTCAGCTTGTAATGCTGCAGGTTGTGGTAGTACCTCAAATACTGTAACGGTTACAGCTGACGCAATAATGGTGGAGCCCTCGCCGTCAGAAGGAAATTATATTCTCCGTTGGTTACCTTACGATTCTGAAAATGGTTGGCAATATGAGATTACAGAAACATTCAATAATGTTTCTACTGTTTTGAGTGCAAAGAAATATGAAACGAGTAAGGAATTTACCAAAACCAAGAACGGCACTTACACCTACTGGGTAAGCCAGAATGTTGATGTTAACGGTGATGGCTCCGAGTTTAAATTTTATGATGTTGGCAATATTGATGTTGAGGTGATATTACCCTTACCGACCATGGTAGGTATTAGTGTTAGTGCTAACAAAAAATGGGTTAATGAATCAGTTGTTGTGTCGTATGCCCCCCTTACTAATGTGCATGTTGACTCGTATGAGCTTCAGTATAAGAGTACCGGAGGCTGGACCCCAATCAACAATGGGGACTCCGTAACCTTATCCAATTCAGGGACATATACCTTCCAGGTTCGTGCTCGCAATGACTCCGGTCCGGGCCCTTGGGGTCAGGTTGATGTTGAAGTCTATGAAAAACCCGAGGCTCCAAAACTGTTTGTAAATCATATCGGTAAAGATGGTGAAGTTGAGCTGTGGTGGGATGAGACTGCCGGTGATGCTGACTACTTTCAGCTTACCAGCTCTACTGATTCAAACTTTGAAGACCCAGGTCCTTTAAGCGGAACTAGCCATACACTTATTGATGCCCCTGTCGGTTACCAGAAATATCAACTGGCCGCTTGTCTATCAAAGATGAATGACTATTGCTCAGACTACTCTGAAGAGGCGATGGTTTATGTCTTTAACTTCGATGAAAATGATGAAGATCTAACTGTTCTTGCCGCGGCTACAGAAGATTCCCTCTTTAGTATCCCATCTGATGAAAATGTTGCGATTTGGGAGGGCGACATCTCTGTTAATGGCGGGGCGGTAAATTACAATTTTCCTGTCGCATTGCCCCCCGGCAGAAATGGCATGGCTCCAAGCCTTAGCGTGAGTTATAGCAGCCAGTCTGGGTACGGTAACCTTGGCTTTGGCTGGTCAATAGGCACCGGTGGAGCGGTGTCTCGCTGTCAAAAAACCTTTGCTATTGACGGAAAATCGACTCCTGTTCAGTTTGATTCCAGCGATAAACTCTGCCTTAACGGCCAGCGCCTGATTTTGGTGTCGGGTTCGTATGGGCAATCTGGCGCTGTTTATGCTACTGAGATTTATGATGGCAGTGAGATTACTCAAAAGGGGGGCGCAATAAGTTCAAGTTCCTCCTACTTTGAAGTAGAGACGAAAAACAACCAAATTCTGACATTTGGTGGAGGTAATAACGCGGTATTTGTGCCCAGTGGCACTTCCGCCCCCATGGCTTGGAAGCAGGCCTGGGAAGAAGATGCTTTTGGTAACAACATTGCCTGGAAGTATCAAACCGTCAGCGGTGAGCACCGCCTGGATGCAATCTATTACACCGGTTATCAAGGAGCCTATGGCAGTCGAGAAGTAGATTTTATCTATGAAACTGCCAATCGTTACCGGAGCCAGTTTGTTCACGGAGCAGAAGTGGTAAGCGCAAGCCGCCTTGAAAAATTAAAAATTTATATTAATGGAGCAGCTGGCCACGAGTATCGCTTTGATTATGCGAATGATAGTGCGATTGATCGCCTTGTTAGCTTGAGCTACTGCCCAACAGGTTCAAATTGTACGGTGAATGATATTGAATGGGGGCAGGAAGAGTCCCTGCTTGGCTCTGATATTCCCGCCGTTGATATTGAACCGAACTATGTCGAGCACGAAGATGGTTTGGCAACGCAAGCCGTGGGCGGCCGCGACTTTGATGGCGATGGTCTATTTGATATCTGGGCCCGGGATCAGGGAATCTACCTATCCTCTGAGCAACAGTGGGTAGACTATCCGGAAATTAATGATCTTAAGAGTTTGTCTAACCAGTTTGATGAATCCCGTATCGATATCAACCTGGATGGTCGTGATGATCTGCTATTTACCACCAGTGACAAAAAGCTGAAGTACGCAACTTGGGATTCCAGCAGCTCCAGCTTTAAGTTTGTTGATACTGGTATACAGTCCAAGTGTGAATATATTTTGGCGGTGCCGGCTAACCCGGCGGCACGGGCAATGGTCAACTTCTGTGAAAGTGCAGCTTCAGATATCGATGGCGATGGAGCGATTGATATCCTCATGCCCGATGAACAAGTGGATAACTACACTTATACCTATAATCTCTATCGCAACAATGCCGGCACCTTAGTTAAGCAAGCCCAGTTTGAGGCGGGTGCCTTCGGGGCAATTAGCATGAAGGACCTGGATGGCGATGGAGTTAAAGATGTTCTTGTGAGTGCCTCCCTGTTAAAGTCAGATAATAAAATTTACTGGTATAAAGTCACCGATATTAATGGAAGCTGGTCAGTCGGCGCAGAACAAACCATAACTGTTTCAGGCCTGGTTGGTAATCGCTTTTCTGATGGCCGTAGTACCATTAAGTGGGCAGATGTGAACGGTGATGGACTGCAAGATCTCCTGGCTTTAAGCACACCAAACGACCTTGAGTACGAATGGTATTACGCTCTTAATAAAGGGAATGGCTCTTTTACCAGCTTCGCCAGTACCGGCCTGGAAGAGTTCGCCTCGATACGTACGATGACTGGTAACACCTCCAATGGCGCTTACGCATGGAATCATTTGGCTTTTGCGGTTGATATCAACCATGATGGCATCGAAGACTTAATGGCACCGAGCCGCACTACCTACAAAGCCCTTTGTGATAACGGTTCTTACCAAAACAATCCGTGTAATATTGATACGGAGCTTGAAGCAGCCCCCGTTCAGTATGATGTGTATAAGTGGTCTGCCTATATCGCCACCTATGATGAGAGTGGCCTCAGCTATACCGAGCAGGACCTTGGCATCCAGTCTCATCAGGAAAACCTGTTCCAGGCAGATGTGAATGGCGATGGGGTAACAGATTACGGTGCCTATCTCGGTGCCAGCGGAAAGACCTATACTTACCGTGGTCCAACCCCGGGCGTTTATCTGTATCTTGGTAATCGCAGTGAGTACGACCTGGTGAGTGGCATTAAGTTGGCCGATGAGCGTATCGAACGACATCGTATCAACTATGCGACTCTGGTAGAGCAGCACGATAGTGGAAGTCGTATTTTTACACCTAACTCAGAGGCACAATCCTATCCCTATACCAACTTTATCAATGGTATGCGGATCGTAAAAAGTGTGGAGTCCGATAATGGAGTCGGCGGCTTTAATGAAGAGCGCTACACCTACAAAGGTGCAGTTGCTCACTTAAAGGGTAGGGGCTTTGCCGGGTTTGGCCAAATCACCCGCGAGGAAATGACCACCGGCAATCGTGATATCAGCACCTTCTATCAAGCATTCCCTTACACTGGAATATTGGAAAGTCGTCAGCAATACAGTGGTGATGACATCCTATTTTATGATTACCAGGTCAATACAAAGAAAAATAGCTTTGGCCAACCCAGCGGAACTTATCTGCCCCGCGTTACCAAGGACACGACCAAAGAATATGAAATCGGAGACAATGGTCTTGCTGCTACAGTCACCAACACCAGTGACTACGACAGCCTGGGCAATCAGGTTGAAGCGATACTTGTAGAAGTGGACCCCTACGGCCGCTCCAGCCAAACCACCACCAGCGAATTTTCTACTTCAGCTAGCTGTCGCAACACCCCGGTTTATACCCAGGTGGTTAGCCAGCGCAATAATTACGATGTTGGGGTTGGTAGTCTCAACACAACAGATCAGGATGTTCGCAGTGATTTCAGCAGCTTCGAAAACTGTGCGCCCAAACGCACCGAAATTACCGCCAGTGGCAGTACCCTTACCAAAGCGGTAGTACTGAGCTTTGATCAATACGGCAATGTAATAAGCTCCACCAAGCAGGGTGGCAGTGACGCAAACCGGGTTGCTACCAACGTTTACGACTCCGAAGGTTATTTTGTTGAATCGACGTACAACAACGAATGGGGTAGTGGCACAAGGAGCTATCAAACCACCAACCCCTGGTTTGGCACCGTAGTCTCGGCCACTGATCCCCTGAACCGTCAGGCCGATACCACCTTAAATGATTTCGGCCAGCCGCTTACAGTAACTTCTGATGCAGCCCCCACGGTCAAGAGTCGCCGCGCCTGGTGTGATGGAAGCTGTCCGCAAGATGCGCTGCAAAAGAGCGTTACCTGGAGCCTGGGCAGCCCACCGGTAACTGAATACCTGGACAGCCTCGGCCGCACCCTTCGCACTGAAACCCTGGGCTTCGACGGGCGCACCGTGGTTGCCAATAAAGCGTACGACCAGCGCGGCAATTTGGTTCGTACGGAAGAACCGCACTACGATGGCGCCACTACCACCTATGAAACCTGGTCTGACTTCGACGACATGAACCGGGCCGGCAAGCACGAGCGCTACAATAACCCGCTCAGCTTTACCACCAGCTACACCTACAGCAGTACCGGTGTTTCCGTAGATGTCGTCAATGGTGATGGGGCCAGCCTCTCCATGTTTAAGGCTTTTGCCGCGAACAAAAAATTGGTCTACACCCAGGACGCCAAGGGCGGTAAAACCTACTACCGCTACGACGGTGCCGGCCGCCTGGTCTCTTTAGTCGACGCTGCAGCCAACGATATTCGCTATGAATACAACGGCTTTGGGGAAGCCATAGCAGTAGATGATCCCAACAGCGGCCGCAGCAGCTTCGAATACAACGCCTTCGGTGAGCGCACTGTCAGTACCGATGCCAACAATCAGGTGACTGACACCTTCTACGATAAACTCGGCCGGGTTACTGGCACGGTCAACAATGGCGATACCATTGCCAGGTTGTACGACCAAAATGGCCACTACGGGCTTTTAACCACCGAAGCTCGCAACGAAGACTATATCCGCCTGTTTGAATACCAGCCGGGCACCTACCATCCGGCTGCTACTTACACGGTGATCGACGAAGAAAAAGTCTTCCTGGAAAGAACAGCCTGGGATACCACTTACCACCGGTCCACCGTTACCCGCGCTGCCGATGGGGAAATTTTCCGCAGCCGCTATAACAGTCGTGGCTACGGCTACCAGCACCAACACTATCAAGCGGATCAAAGCTGGGTCACCACCTGGACACTGACCGACGCCACCGCCAGCGGTGCCCCCGTGTTGCAGCAGTTTATGAGCGGCATTGAACAGAAGATCAACCGCTATGCCGGCAGCGATATCATCGATGGTATCTGTGCCGGCGGTGTTAATTGCCTGCAATCAGACCAGATCCAATCTATCGACTACCGTCACAACGCCTGGGGCAGTGTTACCGGCGAGGCCCACCAGCACAACGGCCTGGATTACGCCTACAGCTACGACACGCTACACCGCCTGGAAAGCCAGACCGTCACTTCCAGTGACTACCCCCAGTACGACCGTAGCGTAAGCTACACCTACGACGCCGTCGGTAATCTCACTTCAAAAAGCGACTACGCCACCAGCCTGAGCTACGGTAACAGCGCCAGAAGTGCCGGCGGCAATGCCGGTCCCCACGCCGTACGCCAAGTCACCACCACCGATGGCCAAAGCCACAGCCTGGTCTACGACAACGCCGGCAACCTGATTACCGGTATCGACGGCCTCAGTGTGGGATACGACAACTACAACCAAGCCAATCGTATCGAACGCAATGGCATCGTGACCGAGTACTTCTACGGCACCGGCATCGATGCCTATAAAAAAGTGGAGACAGAGGGTAGCGACGTTACCACCACCCTCTATATCGGCAATTACGAAGAGATCACTACCGACAGCGCTACCAAAGAGCGCACCACCCACGGTGGCTACCTGGTAATTACCCGTGAAAACGACAGCATAGAGCAGAGCATCCTACTGCAAGACCGCCTCGGCAGTATCACCACCATCGTCGATGCCAACCTGCAACCCGGTGATAGTGATTTTGTACGGCAGTTCCGCAGCTACGATCCCTTCGGCCAGAGTCGGGACTTCCAGGGGCAGGATCACCTGGATAGCTTTAACACAACGGATCAGGGCTTTACTGGCCACCGCCACCTGAACGACCAAAAGCTGATTCATATGCGCGGTAGGGTGTATGATTACCAGCTCGGCCGCTTCCTCTCTCCAGATCCGATTATTCTGGACCCGCAGGACAGCCAGAGCCTGAATGCCTATAGCTATGTGATGAATAATCCACTGGCGGGGACAGATCCTACGGGTTATTCGAATCAAGGTAGTGAAACGGGGCAGAAGCCAAATGGGCGCTCTAAGAGTGAGGATGATCCTACAACTGAGAGTGGGCAGAAAGCATTAAAAGTAGTTATTGGTGAGGCGAAAATCAGTAAAACGGGTAGCCGGATCAAGAGGACAGAAACGGTTGCCGCAAAGGTGGATGGTAATGGGAATGTTACCAGTTTTACCGTTCTTAGTCCGAAGCAGGGCTCTGGTCAGGATGCTACTTTTACTGCTGGTGAGGGAAGTCGGGCTGGTGGAGCGAGTGAGGGGCGCCAAGCTGATGGGGGGAGTGGTGCAGGGAATACTGCTACTAGTCAGTCTCAGGCTGAGGGAGGTGCTGTTACTAGTTCAGATGATGGTGCACAAAAGGGGCAAACGTTTGCGGGAAGAGCCGAAATATACCGAGATATGCAAGCGCAACTAAGTGCAGCCGGAATTGATACAGTTTGGTTTGGTGTCGCCGCTGACTTAAACGAGTTTTTTGCTGGCCGATCCGGGTTGCTCCTTACTTCCTACGAATATATGAATGAGCTAGGTATATCGTTGTTGGACCATAATACGAATATGTTTAATTCGCTTATGGCCGGTGATATAAGTTTAAGTGGTCAATCTCTTGATAATTTTTTGGTTCAAGGTGAGCAAATGCATGTCCAGTCTTTCACTGTTGCCAGATATGGTACGAGTGTTCCTGTTTCTGTGAGGGCTCCTGTTAATTTGGCGTTTAGTGTGGGAAGGATGGCTTTAGCATCTAATATCCGGTCTGGGGTCAATTACGTTGAGCGTAGATATAGTGAGAACTTTAATTTTTGGAATACTTCTCACAGGATATTATTGGGAGAGTCAATGATGTCAATGGCACGTCATGGTAATTAATAATATGAAAAAATCTTTAGATTCCGTTCCATATTTACTTTCGTTTATTTCTTTGGAGGTTCTGGTTTTTTTTATTTTGTACGTTGTCCACGCTCTAGCTTTAAAGGGGTTTGGTTTATCAGATGCCTTTGTAAAAGGTGGGTATGAATTCTTTTGGAGAATAATTTCTTTACAGATATTTATGCAGTTGGGTTTTTTGATGTTAGCTGCTAATTTTGAGTTTCATAAAAACTATGTAGTGATTCTTTTTTTATCCCTTTTGGCTTATTCGATTGCCTGCCTCATTTCGTTCTCTGATGCATCCTCTATTTGGAAGCTGATGCAAATTCCAAACAAAGATGAAATGGGCGAAGGGTTTGCGATTTTTATTAGTGTTACCACTGCCTATTTACTTTTTCTTTTTTGGGGTATGGTTAAGTCGTAAACAAATAAAGCAAGTAGCCCCGCTTTGCGGGGCTACTTGCTTTAATCAGCGGTAAAAATCAATCGCCACCTGAACGACCAAAAGCTGATTCATATGCGCGGCAGGGTGTATGATTATCAGCTCGGCCGCTTCCTCTCTCCAGATCCGATTATTCTGGACCCGCAGGATAGCCAAAGCCTGAATGCCTATAGCTATGTGATGAATAATCCACTGGCGGGGACAGATCCTACGGGTTATGCGGCAGAAGGCGGTGATACGGGGCAGAAGCCGAATGGGCGCTCCCACGGTGAGGATGATCCTACTACTGAGAGTGGGCAGAAGGCATCAAAAGAAGTTATTGGAACGGCGAAAATCAGTAAAACTGGTAGCCGGATCAAGAGAATATTTTCCTGAGAATATTTTCCTGGGAAGAATATTTTCCTGGACACCCAAAGAATATTTTCCTGGACACCCAAAGATTAGGTAGAGGCGCGAGCGGTGCTGTTAGTACCAGCTCTAGCGACTATTTCTTTCTGGTTTAGTGTTAAGGTGCAGTGAATGACTGAGAAGATATACTAGGGGTTGGAAAATCGTGGTTTGGATACAAGCCGGGAGGAGAAGTATCGATAGATTGGGTGGTAACTAGCAGGATGCTGCAGAAAGGAAGCGCCGACAGTCGCCTATACCGTGCACCCAGCGTTTATTGAGCTGTATACAGGCTTGTTGTACTGTCTCCACTGATCCCACCAATCCTTTGAAGCGACTTTCAAAGTTTCGAATATTTTCCTGGACACCCAAAGATTAGAGAGAGGTGCGAGCGGTGCTGTTAGTACCAGCCCTAGCGACTATTTCTTTCTGGTTTAGTGTTAAGGTGCAGTGAAAGACTGAGAAAATATACTAGGGGTTGGAAAATCGTGGTTTGGATACAAGCCGGGAGGAGAAGTATCGATAGATTGGGTGGTAACTAGCAGGATGCTGCAGAAAGGAAGCGCCGACAGTCGCCTATACCGTGCACCCAGCGTTTATTGAGCTGTATACAGGCTTGTTGTACTGTCTCCACTGATCCCCCCCCAAACCTTTAAAGCAACTTTCAAAGTTTCTGTTGAGGTGTAGCCAGTGTTTTGGTGAGATGCCTAGTCGTTTGAGGATGGGTGGCGTGCTTTCAGCAACATTACCTCGTTTTCTAGGGGCTAAATGTCGACTACTCCAATCCATTAGTTCTAAATAGTGATCCAGCCGAAAGGGCAGCCCTTCCGGCATGTTCAGTTTCTCACTTCCTGCTCCTTTTTATACGCACATAAATCTCTTCGCGGTGAACGGATAGGGATCTGGGGGCGCTGATTCCTATCTTTACTTGATTACCTTTAACCTCCAATACTGTGACTGAGATATTGGTTCCAATTCTCAAGTTCTCGCCAGTCTTACGCTTTAAAATCAACATGGTCATTGCCTACAGATACTAAAATCATATGCGGATCTTCCGCATGGGGATTGCTTGGTAAGTAATACGAGGCAGAAGTGAAGGGCGGTGCACGAGAACGGTAGGCGTAGAAGAAGAAAAGACGGACGCAACGCTGCCAGAGCTTGAAGAACCTCTTCAAGCCTCTGAATCTACTCCACTTTATTGAAGATGAGCGGGTTTCTAGCGTATTATCCACTGAGCCACTTTGATAGGTATGATATCAATTTGGTTAGCTGGCCCCGGGTGTTGGTAGCACCTTGGGTCAGCGCCTTTTACTTACACTTACGTCACGCTACCGTTCTCCTTTGAGATATGGGTTTTAAAACTCTTGGGTTTCTTGATCTTTTTGCTACGAGCCTATTCAGGCATACTCAATTACGGCCAAAATATCGATAAATATCTATCAATTTTACGCAGCTTTGACACTAAAACAAACTGAATAAAATCCAATAAGATCATTTTCGTGCCTATTTTTTTATGGTCTTTTATCCATAAAATCTCACTTTCCTATTAAAAGTTGCAGCTTAAATTGGAACCTTCTCTGATTTAAAAGGCAGAGTAAAAAAATAAAAATTATTAATGTTCCAGCAGCGGCCACAGCAGCTTCGAATACAACGCCTTCGGTGAGCGCACTGTCAGCACCGATGCCAACAACTAAGTGACTGACACCTTCTACGATAAGCTCGGCCGGGTTACCGGCGAAACCCACCAGCACAACGGCCTGGATTACGCCTACAGCTACGACACGCTGCACCGCCTGGAAAGCCAGACTGTCACCTCCAGTGACTACCCACAGTACGACCGCAGCGTAAACTACACCTACGACGCCGTCGGTAATCTCACTTCAAAAAGCGACTACGCCACCAGTCTGAGCTACGGCAACAGTGCCAGAAGTGCCGGCGGCAACGCCGGCCCCCACGCCGTACGTCAAGTCACCACCACCGATGGCCAAAGCCACAGCCTGGTTTACGACAACGCCGGCAACCTGATTACTGGCATTGATGGCCTCAGTGTGGGATACGACAACTACAACCAAGCCAATCGTATCGAACGCAATGGCATCGTCACCGAGTATTTCTACGGCACCGGTATCGATGCCTATAAAAAAGTGGAGACAGAGGGTAGCAACGTTACCACCACCCTCTATATCGGCAATTACGAAGAGATCACCACCAGCAGCTCCACCAAAGAGCGCACCACCCACGGTGGCTACCTGGTAATTACCCGTGAAAACGAAACCATAGAGCAAAGCATCCTACTGCAAGACCGCCTCGGCAGTATCACCACCATTGTCGATGCCAACTTGCAGCCTGGTGATAGTGATTTTGTCAGGCAGTTCCGCAGCTATGATCCCTTCGGCCAAAGCCGGGACTTCCAGGGGCAGGACAACCTGGATAGCTTTAACACAACCGACCAGGGCTTTACTGGCCACCGCCACCTGAACGACCAAAAGCTGATTCATATGCGCGGCAGGGTGTATGATTATCAGCTCGGCCGCTTTCTTTCTCCAGATCCGATTATTTTGGACCCTCAGGACAGCCAGAGCCTGAATGCCTATAGCTATGTGATGAATAATCCATTGGCGGCGACTGACCCTACAGGTTATGTGGAAAATAAAGGTGATACGGGGCAAAAGCACAATGGGCGCTCTAAGAGCGAAGATGATCCTACAACTGAGAGTGGGCAGAAGGCATTAAAAGTAGTTATTGGTAAGGCGAAAATCAGTAAAACCGGTAGCCGGATCAAGAGGACAGAAACGGTTGCCGCAGTAGTGGATGGTAATGGGAATGTTACCAGCTTTACCGTTCTTAGTGATTCTGGCCAGGGAGGGACACAGGGTGCTGGTCAGGGTGCGGCTTTTACTACTGGTGGACGATAGAATCCTAGATACTCAAAGATAGTGTTCTCTTATTCGCTGTGGCAGGTTTCCCTTTAGGGATTAGCCCTCCTATTCAGAGGTTAAGGTTGCGATGCCTTCCTTGGGCTTCAGTCCGAAATGCCGACTGATATCTTTTATTGTCATGTTGGATCTCACTTGGCAGTTTTACTATCCTGGTGAAGTGTCCAGAAGCATTGGATCACTGCCGATGGTAGATAGCAGGTATCGACTCCAGCCACTGTTTAAACTCTCCTCTCTTGAATATGTTTTACCTATTGTTAGATGGATAAGTTAAGGAAAATCTATTTGTTTGATATAGTCACCCTTTTGTTATAAGGAAATATTTAAGATGTTTTATAAGGGAAAAGGATTAGGGAGGCAGTTTGCTTGTCTTCTTTTAGGGTTATTGGCAACTAATCAGGGTTGGGCTTTTAAGCTAAAGAGCCATGTGTTTGTTGGGCAGCAAGTGATTAATGACCTTGCTGATGATGGCAGGGTCACTTTTGAAATCAATAATAATTACTATGATATTGATGTTCCTGATGATGTTTCTTCTGCGATCCTAGAGAACCAGTCCGCTTATCTGCTTGGCAATATAGGGCCTGATGCTTCTCCTGATTTCGTAGTTGGGCAGACCAGTGTTCACCCTGGAGCTTTGGATAAGAATGAAGCTGGAGATGCAATAGTCCAAGAGGATAGTACGCGCTATAACACAGACGATTGGCTGAAGTACTTGTTGACTCAAAAGGATGCCTCAAATACGGGTAAGGCGTATGTCTATGGATATCTCGGGCATGCTTCGGCAGATGTGTTTGCTCATACATACGTAAATCAGTATTCGGGTGATATTTTCGCTATTTTTGATGGCGAAAGTCTAAACGAAAAGCGCCATATTGCCCTTGAATCTTATATCGATTCAAGGGTGCCGGTGTTACGTGATTACCTGGGTGAGGCACTTGGCGAGCCTTATCAGAGGATTGACTTGAATGATGATGAGCTATTTGAGTTTCTAAGAGATAAGTTAATTTATGCGGATATCCCTACAGAACAATATGAAAAAAACCCGATGGCTTCTCATTTAGCTGCGATTTCAAAGTTTAGAGAGGAATTATATCGGCAGGCAACGGACGCTAGAGGATATTGGCACACTATTGATGTTTGGGTAGTTCAGTATCTTATCGAATACTATGCGGGTTATTCTGTGCCAGAATCACTTGCCAGTGATCTTGTAGATATTGGTAATGATCTTATTGACGAAACCAATGTTGCAATAGATAAGCTCCAATCAATTAATAGCAAACTTCTTAGTTATAAGCGAGACTTTGAAGATTTTGGGTTTGATTCAGTAACTTCTGCGCTGGATAAAGCTCAATCTTCTTACTCTGATCTGACCAATAAGAGGCAAGAGCTTGAAGAGGCGCTTTTAGATTGGCGCAGTGAGGTAGCTATTAATGGCTGCGAATTTGCAATTAAATCAATTGACCCCACTGGCTTGGTTGATGAGGCAATTAATCTTGATCCGGTTGCCAATATGTTGGGTCTTGATAGTGTGGAGGAGGTTGTTGAGTATTCTCTGGATCCGCTAGGTTTATTTGGTAGTCTATTTGGTGGGGATGATGGGGATCACTGGACTGAGACAGGTAATGGCATCTCGGCATATGAAGTTTTCTCTGATTCATATTTTAATGAGTGGTCCGAAAATCTAAAGGCTGATATTGAATCAGAACAGATAGCGTATACAAGAAATTTTGCTCTAGGGCACTTGCCTTTAATAAATAGTGGGGTTTTGGCAGCTCTTGAATTGACTCGGGAGATAATCCCTGCACCGTTTGTTCCCATTGCTGTTGGTGATGTTGTTGTCCCCATCGTTAACAATAAAACCTATGACTGGAATGTTCGTGTATCCACCTCTTATGATTATGTAGACCGTTTCTGGGTTAAAGAATCTAGTTCAGGAAAGATAGTAATTCATTTTGAAGCAGAAAAATTGGCCTCTGATGATGTGGGAGTTTGTGAAAATTTATCAAAGATGGTTTATTCAGCAGACTATGCAGCTCTTAATGCCATCCATAAGCTTGAGGACGAAGTTAATGATATGGCAGAAAAGAATATTGAGGATGTAGAAGCTGCTTATGAAGAGATGAAGGAGGCTGAGGACCACTTATACGCTATTCAAGATGCTGCTGTAGACTTGATGCAGCTGCTAAATAGCAATGTGAGTCCAGTTCAGTCAATATTCGAAATGTGGCAATCAAGTATTGATGTTGCAATGACTGAATATACTCGCACTACCGCTACCATGATGGTCAATACCATGAATGAAAATGCTAGCAATGTAGATCCTTTGTCAGATTGGGTATCTTGTTATGGCCCCACCTTTATAGGTGTTCCGTCACAGGCTTGTGATATATGGAAAAATACTAGTGGTATAATTGAGGCGCTCTCCAATGTTTTAGATATTCTTGATAGTGCTCCAATACCTGTAGGCTTGATTGATGCAAGGGAGGAGCTTCGAAAGGTAATCGATGGGTTAAAAGAAGAAGTAAAAGAGTATGCGATTGAAGAGGTGGAAGATATGCTGCCCACCGAGTTCAAGGAGCTAATCGATCTGCTTGATGCACCCATGACCGATACGGCACTAAATACCTGGTACTCAAAAAATGAGTCGCACAGTGAACATTTAGTTAAAATCCCGGATATGGCCTATAGGGTTACAGCAGAGATGCAGCTGGATGGCAATGGCGATTATAGTGCAAGTGGTTATCCGGTAGTTGCCAACGCAATTACTTTGGCAAAACTAGCCTTACTGGATGCCGAGGGCCTGAAAGCCTTGGCAAGGACCCAGGGTTTGAGTGAGTCTACTTTTAATGGGGTAAGCGCAGATAACTTAGTTGCGGGAGCCTTCAAAAGTATCGACGGTAACCATCAGTGGATGACATGTGCTCCTCCGTTACCAAGATCTATTGGTAGCGAAGATAAGTATCGCTTCTTCGATAATTACTCTTCCAGCTCAGGTTTCGTGCTTTGGCAGGACGGGAGTGCTAGAGAGTCTTTGTTTAACGGGTTATTTAAAGGACCGTTAACTTCTGGAGTGACGAACCCCTCTTTGATAGGTTTTGAGTGGATTCTTGATGCGGGCTCTGCTTATAAAACGCTGAGTGAAAGCTTCCCATATCCAGATGAACAGTGTGCTAGTGACAATAATTTTGATATGGGCTTGTAATACATGCCATCTAAAAACTTACCTTAAATAAAAGATTAAAAGGCTATATCTTGAGGAAAAAGGCACCTATTTTAGGTGTCTTCTTTGTCAAGCGGCTACTATCTGGGTTGTGGGCTGGTTATTTTTTGTGCAGGAGCGGTTAGTGATATCTACCGTTCCGTTAGTGAAAGCCTTAGCCCGCAATTCAAAAGTCTGCTTATTTAAGATTAAGTTGTAGTATCGGATAGTACAGAAAATCATCCTGGACACCCAAAGATTAGATAGAGGTACGAGCCGTGTTGTTAGTACCAGCTCTAGCGACTATTTCTTTCTGGTTTAGTGTTAAGGTGCAGTGAAAGACTGAGAAGATATACTTGGGGTTGGAAAATCTTGGTTTGGATACAAGCCGGGAGGAGAAGTATCGATAGATTGGGTGGTAACTAGCGGGATGCTGCAGAAAGGAAGCGCCGACAGTCGCCTATACCGTGCACCCAGCGTTTATTGAGCTGTATACAGGCTTGTTGTACTGTCTCCACTGATCCCACCAATCCTTTGAAGCGACTTTCAAAGTTTCTGTTGAGGTATAGCCAGTGTTTTGGTGAGATGCCTAGTCGTTTGAGGATGGGTGGCGTGCTTTCAGCAATATAACCTCGTTTTCTAGGATCTAAATATCGGCCACCCCAATCCACTAGTTCTAAATAGGACGACTTTTGTGGGTGTCCAGAATTTTTGTCCGTTCAGGGAGCTGGTCAGAGTACTGCTTTTACTGCTGGTGAGGGAAGTCGGGGAGGAGGATAGAATGGAGAAGGTAATCTAACTTCTGCTGATCACTTACAAAGGCCTCAAGAGAGTAGTTCGGAAAATGCACAATCGCGCTCTAAAAATGACCCGGAGGGAATTCGAGATGGTGTTTTAGAAAGGGGGCTTGATTTAGAAGTTGTTGATGGGGTACTAACAGGGGAAGTTGTATTTCAATGCCAATACGGCACCGCAGAATGTGGTGATGCTCTTGCTGATATGGCGTCCATTGTTAATGCTCATAGCAAGATTGATATTAGTTTTAGGCTCTCTGGAAGGGATGAGGCTTACGATATTGGTTTAAGGTTTGGGGATGAGAGTTCCTTATTTAATAAAGACCATGCAGGGGAATATGCTTCTCGAAGTGCTTTAGAGAGATTTCTTGGGCGGAAACCTATTATATACCTCAGGGCGTCTGGAAACCGAAGAATTACTACAGCAGCTCATGAGTTTGGACATGCTATGGGAATTGGACACCAAGCAAATCACACTAGTCGTTTGATGTCATATAGCCACCTTGATGGCGTTCCTAGGGCTAGACAGTTTTCTATGAAGCTGTTGGCTGGTTACACTCTCATTAAGGAGGCTAAAGATGAAGACTGAAATTTTTTGGAGTGTTTTGGGTTGCATCTTTAGTGTGTGCTCATATGCTGATATTGTTTTTGGAAATTGTGAGCTTGTTAAAGAAAATTTTTGTGTTAAAAGCAGTGCAGAAGAAAAGAAGTATTTTGCAATTCATTCCAAGGATTATCTTGATCGTCAGGTTGTTTGGCTATCAGAAGTTGATAGTCTAGATGGGAAGCATATTTGGCGTGATGAGCAAGAAGGTAAATCTTCTTTTTATGTGTTAGCGAAGGGTACCTCTTTGAGGGATATTGAATTTTTAGATACGAGAGACTCTATTTATGTAAAACTTGCTAATGATTCTGCTGGTAAGTCAATCCGCGAGTTCTTTCAACTATATGAGGTTCTAAAAAAAGGGCGGATGTCCGAAAAGCAGTTTGATCAAGCTTTCTATGGATTAAGTTTTTGGAAAAAGATTCTTTATGGTTTTGGATGGTTTAAGGATGCATATTTGAGTGAGAAGAACTTGCAATTAAAATCGCTTGTATTTGGCTCTAGTTTAGAGTGCCCTGATTGTTTGCATCTGGTTTTCCAGGCGGGAGAGAATCGTTGGCTTGTTTCTGGTAAAGTTGATAAAAGTAGCTCTATAAAGGTGGTTGATGTTTCGAGATTGGAATAAGGTTAGTTTTTTATTAGGAAGAGAGAGCTTTGGACGCCCAGTACAAACGATCCCAATTATTTAGGGTACCCATAGATTGAAAAGGAGGTGCTAGCAGAGACGCAGACGCCCTCTTGGCGAATTTTTCTTCTTTGATTGGTACTAAGACGTAATGGAAGGATCAAGAGTTAGGTTTTGGGGAGGCCTTCTTAGTAATGGTACTGCGCTTTCTGGGATTTAAATGTCGACCACTCCAGTCAATAGTTCTAAATAGTGATCCAGCCGAAAGGGCAGCCCTTTAGGCCTATTCAGACGCTCTCCACCTACAAGTGGTAGAAGTTCTTTGGGTTGCTCATCTAAGATTGCTGCACGAATGCGTTGTTGGATCGAGGTATGATTAGAGTCTTCTGGTGTTTTTGCCATATTGGCACGGATAGGGTTGAGGTCGACATAAGCCATACAGGCAGAGGGCTGGCTCAGGGGGCGGGCTAGGAGTGGCCATGGGTGAGCGAGGAGATTTAAATGTTGTTTCTCGATCTTTGAGAAACTTTATAGCGTTGGAGTTATAAAGATGAGATTAATTTTAGTGTTAATTATATCTGTTAGCTTGGGGGAGTTAGCCTATACCTATAATCCTAAATTGGGAGTTAATCCGATTTTATTTTTGTTTATAATTTTGGGGGCACTTCCATATGTCGCATTGTTAATAAGGTCTAGTTACTTTAGAAAAGAAATTAAGTGTTGGGTGGAAAACAATAATATAAAGGTTTTAGATGTACAGAATAATAATCTATTTAAAGGAAAGTTACGTTGGAGGGTGTCAGATATTCAAGATGTATTCCTTTTAAAGGGATGTGATGCTGAATATTGGGTCGCCTGTGGGACATGGTTTTTAGGTTCATTCAAGTGCGGATTGAAAGTTTACAAAGAATCAAACGGACACTTAAAGGTGGTGGCTTCCTTATAAGTCACAACATCTACACAAAAGGGGGATGTTGAAGTTTTTGGTAAGCTCAATAGGTCTTTGACTTGGCGTATAGGTGTGGGGGTTGGGTTATATGGAAAACTCGAAACTTCTCGTGTTAGTGCCGAGCTCGGTGGTGCTATTACCTGGGGTGGCGTTTACTCATAGAAAGGGATCTGGTCGGAGCTGAAAGGCAAGACTGGTTTTTAATTTGAGCTTGATAAGGTTATACAAGCGGAGTTGAAAGGAAAGTAGGTGAGTAAAATATTATATTACGGAGTAATTCCAGGTTCCGTAAAATTAGATAAGGAGTTTGCAATCAATGATAGCAATTTTTCTCAATAGTTGAACGGAGTTTCAGGGGTTACAGTCACAGTCTTTATCGTTAAATTTTTAATGAAAGTTGATTGGCTAAAATATGATTGTTATGAGCGGCAACATTTTTAAAAAGAATGGTTTTTGGGATTTCTGTAGGCTTGGGTTTCCTACATCTTTTATAGCGGGAATTTTAATTTCATATGCGCCCGCTAGCGAGCTTAGAGATGATGTTCTAATTTTTTGGGGTGCTGCATTAGTAGTTTTTACCTTCTTATTTACGGTGTTTGGTGTCTTTTGGAGTTTATGTAATCGAGAAAAGCTTGGTCTTTTGACTACCTCTGTATACATTTTGGTGTCAATTTTTTGCGTTGCGCTTTTTGGGTATTATTTATACATGTGCGAACGTAAAGGAGCCTTGCCATTGGGTGGCTGATTTATAGGCTTAAAACTAATTCTGGACGCCCACAGATTGGAGAGAAGTACGAGCCGTGTTGTTAGTGTCCGCTCTAGCGACCATTTCTTTCTGATTTAGTGTTAAGGTGCAGTGAAAGACTGAGAAGATATACTTGGGGTTGGAAAATCTTGGTTTGGATACAAACCGGGAGGAGAAGTATCGATAGATTGGGAGGTAACTAGCGGGATGCTGCAGAAAGTAAGCGCCGACAGTCGCCTATACCGTGTACCCAGAGTTTATTGAACTGGATACAGGCTTGCTGTACTGCCTCCACTGATCCCACCAATCCTTTAAAGTGACTTTCAAAGTTTCTGCTGAGGTATAGCCAGTATTTTATAGAGTGCGTGTAGCTAATGGAGACTATTCTAATTATACGCCTTAAGGTGATCGTTATGAAAAAAGAGTTGCTGTTAGTTTTTTGTGTATTGTTTTTTTCTGGTGGTGTGTTGGGCGATAGTGAGATGAGACTTTTCTTGGAAAACGTTGATTCAAAACTTCGGATTTATGTGATTAATGAGGGAGTGCGTGAAATTTATTTTAATAAACGATTTGCTGTTGGT
This sequence comes from Microbulbifer maximicatervae (SeqCode), assembly GCF_052467325.1. Lineage (NCBI taxonomy): Bacteria > Pseudomonadati > Pseudomonadota > Gammaproteobacteria > Cellvibrionales > Microbulbiferaceae > Microbulbifer > Microbulbifer maximicatervae (SeqCode). Next base: position 1,408,588 of record NZ_CP174310.1, on the reverse strand, counting down.
CCTACTGGCGGCCCCAATGAGATTGTACTCCATATATTGGATCAGGAAGGGAGTCCTTTTCCATTTGATGCAAAGATTAGATTGCGTTCGGCAGGTAAAAAAGATTATGTATTTCTGGCGCCGGGGGACTTGGTTGGGCGTGAATATCCTATTGATAATTTGATCACCTATTATAGCTTACAGCCAGGTTCGTATAGTTTAAGAGCTTTTTATGGAAATCAGCATGCTGAACCAGAAGAATTGTCGAGAGTAAAACTTGAATCTAATGCGATAACATTACGAGTAGAGGATTAAGTAATTAGAAGCATATTCTGGACACCCAAAGATTAGATAGAGGTACGAGCCGTGTTGTTAGTCCCCGCTCTAGCGACTATTTCTTTCTGGTTTAGTGTTAAGGTGCAGTGAAAGACTGAGAAAATATACTTGGGGTTGGAAAATTGTGGGTTGGATACAAGCCGGGAAGAGAAGTATCGATAGATTGGGTGGTAACTAGTAGGATGCTGCAGAGAGGAAGCGCCGACAGTCGCCTATACTGTGCACCCACCGTTTATTGAGCTGTATACAGGCTTGTTGTACTGTCTCCACTGATCCCACCAATCCTTTAAAGCGACTTTCAAAGTTTTTGTTGAGGTATAGCCAGTGTTTTGGTGAGATGCCTAGTCGTTTGAGGATGGGGGGCGTACTTTCAGCAATATAACTTCGTTTTCTGGGGGCTAGATGTCGACCACCCCAGTTCATTAGTTCTAAATAGTGATCCAACTGAAAGGGCAACCCTTTAGGCCTATTCAGGCGCTCGCCACCTACAAACGGTAGAAGTTCTTTGGGTTGCTCACCTGCGATTGCCGTACGAAAACGTTGTTGGATCGAGGTATGATTAGAATCTTCTGCGTTTTTTCCATATGGGCACGGATAGGGTTGACGTCGACATAGGCCATGTAGGCAGCAAGAGCTCTTTCATCCAATAAAGCTTAGGACTTGAAGCGACCTCCCCAAAAACGGCCTGCACAATTATCTTCGGCATTGGCCTGGTGGGCGATAGGCTCGTTTGAGCTGCGCATAAACCAGGTAAGACCCATCAAATGATCATACTATAGCGCGACGATTTTCTTTAGCTCACCTTACAGTGATCGAGACTGTCCCTTTGAAGGTAGTCACGGGCCAATTCAGCGGTTTTCTTTGTCGATATAAAGTACGATATAGTTGTGGTTGCTCATAATTGCATAGGCAGCGATATCAAGGGCAAAGATCGAGGTCAGATTATGCATTCTGGATTCAATTCACTCGCGTCGTACCAGGCTCCATATCTCTACCACACAGAAATGCCCTCCGCACGCAGTGGAAGACGCAACGGTAGCAGGGGGTGGCGTCAACGAGACTTGCGCGCTACGAGGTAAGGGCATTGAGTCGATGCCTATATTGCCTCGCCAGGTGGTAGGCTTAAGAAATTTAGTTTTAATGTATATTATAATGACTGCAAATCTAACAAGCCGTTGAAACTTATGTTTCTACGGTTAGTGAAGACATAAATGCTTGGGGCGCTCCATGAATATGAAGAATGTAGTAATTAGTTTACACTTAGTAATTTGTTTTATCTCCATTTCCTTATCCTGCAATGCAGTAGCTAAAGTTGATTCTTGTCAAAATGATAAGTGCTTCGTGTCAATAGTTAGTTTAATCGCGAATGGGAGCGATTTTCATGGGGATAAAATTATAGTTCAAGGTGTTTTTTTCTCGGAGGGTAGAGATGCAGCTATTTACCTTGATGAAGGGTCGGAAAAGTTTCTCATTGATCAGAATGGAATTTATCTTTACATAAAAGATGGGGGGGAGGATATGAGCTTCTTAAATGGGAAATATGTAATTGCAGAAGGGATTTTCAATGCTGGTGAAAGAGGTAATTCTGGCGCTTTTAGTGGGGGGCTTGAGTCTATTGTACGAATTCATCCGTAAATTGATTTCTAATAGGGTAAATTCAAATTCAGGTCGCACTGAATACCTATACCGCTTGGCAAATTAATTTAGGACACCTAGTGTGCTGAGCTGAATCGGCCAATAAATTCAGACACCCAAAGATTAGAGATAAGTGCTGAGGATTCCTGAGGATTCTGGACACCCATGAATTGAGGGGGGAGGTGTTAGCTAAGCTGTAGATAACTCTTGGCGGCTATTTCTCCTTTGCTTGATACTAAGATGTAATGAAAAGGTCAAGAATTAGGTTTTAGGTAAAAAGCAAGAGGAACGAAGGCAGCTGAGGAGGGGGATAATCAGCAGGGTACTGCAGAAAGCAGGGGCCGACAGTCGCCTATACCGTGCCCCCAGCGTTTATTGAGCTGTATACAGGCTTGCTCTACTGTCTCCACAAATCCCACCAAACCTTTAAAACGGTAGCGACGGGCCAATTCAGCGGTTTTCTTTGTCGATATAAAGTACGATATGGTAGTGGTTACTCATAACTGCATAGGCAGCGATATCAAGGGCAAAGATCGAGGCCAGATTATGCATTCTGGATTCAATTCACTCACGGCGATACTCATAGTCATTACCAGATTCCATATCTCTACCACACAGGAATGCCTTTCGCAAACAGCGGGAGACGAAATGGTAGTAGGGGGTGAATTGTGCGCTACGAGGCAAAGGCATCGATCTTTGGCTGAGTGTATGATTATACAGTATTTGATCCAGTGGCCCCTGCTATGTCAATATTTTTGGTGCTTAAAGTGAGGACCTTTAGGGGGTAGAATTTTCTAAATTGCGCATCCCTAGCAGTTGGTTTGCTTCAGGGGGGGAGAGTGAGTGTTCCGAGCGGCGTAGGTCGAGTTTACTATAATATTGCTTTTATTTGTTATTCTGACAATGTATCTAATCCATACCACTTGCTGCAGCAAGTGGTATGGTGCTTCAATTGTTCCTACGGAAAGGTTTAAATAATGATGAAGAGAATTTGTTGTTTCTTTTTTACTATTATCCCTGGTTTTAGTATGGGAGGAGATGGATTATTAAATACAAAAGAAAGTGATGCATCTTTGCTTCCAGAGCTGGTTAAAGTTGTGGATACATTTGCAGATGAAAATAATCTTCAGTTTAGTGATGTTACTAAGTTGTTAAATCGATTTGTTTTTGAGCAGGAGCTAATAGCTAAAGGCGGGCTTGGTGCACTAGGGAAAAAGTCTTACCTAGATTTAACTTCGTCAAAAAATAAAATTTTTCTGGCTGATGGCAGAGAGTGGATAGGTGGGGATAATAGTGTCCAACAAGTTATTTTCTTGTTAAACGGAAAGGTTGTAGAGCGGTCTTCAGAGGTGGGAGTTATCGATTCGCTAACTGTTGTTATGTTTAGTTCTGAGCGCATTCAGACTTACGATTTGAAAAGGTTGGTAGGTGGATATTTTATAAGAAGGGAAGCTGAGCGTAGGAACTAGTTCAGGAAACACGGTAAGCTGTAACCGACGAACTTGAGACACCTATAAATTGAGGGAAAGTGGTTAGTTGAGATATGAGTACCCTCTTGGTGAGTTTTTCTTCTTTGCTTGATACTAAGACATAATGAAAAGATCAAGTGTTAGGTTTTTGGTAAAAACCAAGAGGAATGAAGGCAGCTGAGGACGGATAACCAGCAGGGTGCTGAAGAAATGTAGCGCCGGCAATCACGGATGCCATGTACCCAGCGTTTATCGAGCTGAATACACGCCTGCTTTACTGTCTTCACTGATCCCGCCAAACCTTTAAAGCGACTTTCAAAGTTTTTATTTAGGTAAAGCCAGCGTTTTGGTGAGATGCCTAGTCGATTAAGGGGGAGTGGAGTGCTTTCAGCAATATAACCTTATTTTCTAGGATCTAAATGTCGGCCACCCCAGTCCACTAGTTCTAAATGGTGATCCAGCCGAAAAGGCAGCCCTTTCGGCATATTCAGTCATCGTCTACAAGTGGTAATAGCTATTTGGGTTGCTTGCCTGAGGTGGCTGCATGAATACGTCGTTGAATCGAGGTATGGTCAGAACTTTCTGGTGTTTTTGCCATTTTGGCTCGGACAGGATTAAGATCGACATACGCCATGCAGGCGGCGAGGGCTCTTTCATCAAGCAAAGCTTGAGACTTAAAGCGTCCTTCCCAGAAGCGACATGTACAGTTATCTTCCGCATTGGCCTTGCGAGCGATAGATTCATTTAAGCAGCGCATAAACCAGCATCTCTCTCCAGAGAGCGACAAGCTCTTTGAGTTTTTTCATCTCACTGTGATCAAGGGTGTGGCCCTGAATATAGCGTTGGGCCAGTATGATGTACTAAAAAGCTCCTACCAGCGATGAATGACTTCAGTATCAAGCCAAGTTCTGGCTGTATTTGAGTCAATATAGAGAACAATATGGTAGTGATTACTCATTACCGCATAGATTGCGATATCAGGGGCAAAGATTGAAGCCAGATTATGCATCCTATATTCAATCCACTCGCGACCGGGTTCACAGTCATTGCCAGATTCTGATTTCACGGCAAACTCAATTCTAGCCACCCACAGATTGGTACTATTTGTGAGTTAAATTAATAAGTATTAAGAAAGTTATCTTGACCTCATCCTTCTCTTTATGGTTAATTTGATTTCATATGGCCAGTAAATAGCATCTTATAGTTTTTAATATATTCAGCCGGCTTTTATATGAACTAAAAGAGAAGAGTATTTCGATGATCAAAAAACTAAGTCTGATTACTATATTGTTATTTTTGTCTTCATGTGGATCTCTCCCTTTTAATATTCCACGCGACTACGTGCTTAATCCACAGTCTGGAAAAGGGGTGGCTGTTTTTTCTGTTACTGAAAATTGCCCTTCCAAAATGAGCATAAAGTATAGAAAGATAGGAGGGAGATCGGAGGAAGCTATTGCTATTAATCAGGAGAGTACTCTCCGTCCGGCACCTTTGCAGTGGGAGTTCCCTTGTGGCAGGGTGGTAATGCGAGAGCTTTCTGCAGGCGCTTATGAATTCACCTCGTTCATTTTAGTTGACCCCATTCCTGGGGTTACTTATATAAAACCAAGGAGACTACCTGAGAAGAAATTTACTATTGAGCCAGGAAAGATTACATATGCTGGTCATTTAAAGTTTACTTTCAGTGATAGCTTTGCAACGTTCTCATTAGAGGTTGAGAATCAGTGGGAGAGAGATTCTGAATACCTCCACTTACATGCTCCAAAAGTTGATAGTAGTCTAACCATGTTTCAGGTTGATCTTGAGGGGGAGGTGTTTTCTGGGAAAGCTACAGGTGTAAACATTATTTACTAAATAAATGACAGTGAATTATATGTCCCCAGATTTGGTTATTTGGACCCGCAGGATAGCCAGAGCCTGAATGCCTGTAGCTATGTGATGAATAATCCATTAGATCCTACGGGTTACGTGTATGAGGCTGGGCAGAAGCCGAATGGGCGTTCTCAGATTGAGAATGATCCTACAACTGAGAGTGGGCAGAGAACATTAAAAAACCATAAAAAGAGAAGAGGTTCCCCAATCCATAATATTGCGGCGAGTCGGATTGATCGTAGTAAAGGATAGAAAACTGATGTAGCAGGTAGTGGGGGCAGCATATCGATTTCCTCTAATCAGTCTCAGCCTGAGGGGGGGGCTGCTGCTGCCAGTTCAGATGATGATGTCAAAAGGGGCACAGCTTATCGCTGGGAGATAACCCGCTAAAGTGATAGGTTAGTGGCTAACCATGCAGTGGAGGATTATGCAAAGGCAAGCCAGGAGTGTTCTAAGTATAAAACTTATCAAGTAAGGTAATACATTTGGCGCTATTCGTCAGACAATGTTGAGCGAATAAATAATTCAATAGTTTTTTATGAGACCGTTATTGTGGCATTTCCTACAGGGCGAGGGTTTTACAATATATAACCCAGGGGATATAGATATATTGACGTCTACACAATATCATGATCGTAGAGGGGGAAGTAAAAGTCTTCGTGCCTGGACAACGACAACAAGAATGAATAGAGCGGATTGCTATTTATGAACCTTAATAGGCTGTTATTACCTGGCTATTGGTTGGTCATATTTTTACTTGTTGTACTGATTGATTTAACGAATGTCATAGCTTATGTATATTTACTTTTTTTTAATTCAGAGAATCAAAAGCTAATCAGCTCAATTCAGATGGGCTTTAAAGTTGGATTTATAGTTATTGCTTATCATTTGTATGTTTTTATTAAGCGGAAGATCTTGACAGATTTTGATAAAAAGCAATGACACCTTAATCTTGGATACCCATAGATTAGAGAGGTACGAGCCGTGTTGTTGGTACCAGCTTCTGAGGGTAGAGATGTAGCTATTTGGCTTGATGAAGGAGCAGAAAAGTTTTCATTAATCAGAATGTAACTTATCTTTATTTCAACGATGAAGGGGAAGATATGATCTTCCTATATGGAAAGCGCACAGCTGCAGAAGAGATTTTCAATACCCCTGAGAGCGGTGTTTCTGGTTTCGTAAGTGGTGGACTTGGTTCTATAGTACGAATTCAACCTTAAATTGATTCCTATTAGGATGAAACCAAATCAAGGTCGTACTAGATAGCTTTACAGCTCAGAGGTGGTGTGGTCTCAATCGGGATCGTTCTCCCCGCTAATGGTACGATGGTGTCATTTAGCGGCAGTCGGGCCGGATCCATTCCATCGACTACTGCTACAGCGCCTGGAGTAATTTTACCAGCGAGGCTCACTAGCATGCAGTTACGACAAGAGGTACCGCCAGGAAAGCCGCAGCCTGACCACCGGTATCAATGGCCAAAGTGGTGGGCGGCAGTTACACAGCCAAGATAACCTTAGTAAACGTAATGGCATAGTCACTGAACACTATTGTGACACCGGTATTGATGCGTATTGCAGGATAGAGGCAGAGGAGGGTAGCGTTACCACCGCGCTCTATGTCGACAACTACTAAGAAATTACTACTAGCAGTTCGACCAATGAACGCACCACTCACGGCGGCTACCTGGTAGTTGCTCGTGAAAACGAAGTCATTGAACAGAGCATTCTGTTAAAAGATCGACTGAGCAGCATTATCATTATTGTTGATGCCAACTGACAGGCCGGGGATAGAAATTTGCAAAGCAGTTCTGTCTTAGGTCAGAGTAGGGGCTACCTGAGGTTGCGAGCCTTAGGTAACCGATCAGGGCTTCACCGGCCATTCTTACCTGAATAACTAAAAAAACTGATTTGAATACGTAGCAAGGTGTACGATTATCGTATTGGCCGTTTCTTTTCACCGGACCTGATTATTTTGAATCCGAAGGATGGCGAGAGCTTGAATGGTTGCAGCTATGTGATGAATAATCCGTTGGTGGTATTGATCCTATGGGTTGCTTGCCCTAAAGCTATGAGGCAGGAACGAAGCTGAATGGGCGCTCTAGGAGTGGGGATGATCCTGCAACCGGGAGTGGCCAGAAGGCGTTAAAGGATAAGAAAAAGAGAGGAGGTCCCCTGAACCATAATACTGTGACAAGTCGGATTGATCGCATTTAAGGATAGAGTGCTCCTTTATCGGGCAGTGTGGGTAGCTATTGGGTGCCGATGGAATGGTTGAGTAAGAACGCCTGCTAGTGTTGGGGGTAATAGTCGCAACGGGCGGAGTATTGAATGCATCAGCGGCCCCTCATCAATATTGTGATTTTTAAACAGGGTTTCCTGGGAGGGCGCTTCGCGGCTCGACTGCGATCAAAGCACCATTGCCTGGTTCTCTGAGCTAAGTTTTGTATGCGTTTGGTCATCCTGATATAAGCTGATTTGCTGAAAAATTATTCAGGAATGGAGAATGAAGGTGGGTATAAAATAGGTTTTGTATGAAAATAAATAATTTTAGATTGATTATATGTATATGGTTGCTCTTTCAACTCAGTGGCTGTATTACCCCAGTAAAACCTATTGTTGATGGCCAGAATAACAGCCTGGATCTTGATGAAGGTTTTCTTTTGGTTGCGATAGATACCAATTTTAATCTAGACAAGATCAAAATAAAGGGAGCTAAGCATTTTTTACTCTCCAGAGAGAATCTTCATTCGGGTAGTAATTATATTCTATTTAAAGCTCCGGCTGGTGAATACAGGTTTGATAAAATTTTTCTGGGTTATGCTTTTTCTTACGATTTGGATGAGGAATATTGGTCTTTTCAGATTAACCCAGGTGTTATTAGCTATGTTGGTCATTTGGCAGTCGATCAAAGTCTTTTCCAGTTCCGAGCTCGCATAGAACTTGAAAACCGCTCCACCGAAGCGCTAGAGTTTCTCGAGGAGAGTTTTCCAGAACTTATAAAAATTAAAAACATCCAGTATGCTGGACCAGGAAAAGATGATTTCTTTGAAATTGTCGCGCAAACACAAGGGGAGTAGTAAATTATGAGGGTGTGCTTGCTTCTATTGGTATTCCTAATCGGATTTTCTTCTGTCAATGTTGCAGAAACTTTGCCTGCAAATTTGTTTTTTCGCAACCCTGAAGTGCTTTCCTTAAAGCTAGGGCCTGATGCGCGGTACCTTCTGGGGCATATGAATAAAACAAAAAATTATTTGGCATTGGTGGATACAAAGGGAAATGAAGAATATCCAATATTGCTATTTGATACCGGTCAGCTAGTCCTTAATGACTATTATTGGGTTGATGAGTCAACAGTATATTTTAAATATTTTAATAAGATCATAAAGGAGTCGAAGCATGGATTTGTTTATTTTGATTTTTCAGGTGTAAAGCCCGACTTTAATATTTTATATATTAAAGAAAGGGGTGCGCTGGTTGACCCTCTGGTAAAACAAAGGAATAAACTGCTTTTCTCCAAGAAAATGGGTGATTATTATCAAGTACATATTGTATCAACTCAGCAGCTTGTGCATGGAAAGTTATCTAAAGCTACATTGTTTAAGAAGTCTCTAAAAAACGTAATTAACTATTCGTGGGATGCAGCTAGCAATGCTTTGATAGCTACAACTCTAGAGGATGACTTAATAATAGTGTGGCATCTTCCAGAAGGAGAAAAGAAATGGGAACAACTATACTCTTCTACTAACTTGTCTGAAACGTTTCGGCCGGTGGGTTATTTTGATGAGGAGGTGTTGGCTGTATTAAGTAATGCAACCTCGGATAAGGTATCCCTTTACAAGTATAACATCAAGGACAAAGAATTTTCAGATGTACTATATCAGCATCCAAAATATGATCTGGTCAATGCCTTATTTGATCTAGAAAATAACTTGTCATCAGTATCATTTTTTGACCATGGAAGACTGGTGACCGAATATTTTGAGTCTGCATACAAGGATTTACAAGGTAAGTTTCATAAGGCACTTCCTGGAAAGCAAGTTGCAATTATTGATAGGAGTCCGGAACACAATAAAAGCTTAGCTTATGTGTTTGCCTCCGATGATCCAGGATCTTACTATCTGTTTGATACTGAAAATTTGGAAGCTAGACATCTTTATCAGTTGTATCCGGAATTCGATGGTAAGGACTTGGCTCCTTCTTTTTCATTAGCATCGCGCTCAAGTGATGGTGAAATAATAGAATCTATCATCACGCCCCCAAAACATAGTAATGGTGTTTTATTGGTGTACCCTCATGGGGGGCCAATTGGTGTTCGAGAATATCAATTTTATAATCCAGAAGTTCAGTTTCTTGCTAACCGCGGTTATACAGTTCTTCAAGTAAATTTCCGTGGATCTATTGGTTTTGGGAAAAAATTCAATAAAGAAGCCGTTGGTCAGTGGGGAAGGTTGATCGAGGATGACGTTATGTCTGCTGTTGCGAAGGCTAAGCAGGAATATAGTTTTCAGAATACCTGCACTATTGGCACAAGTTACGGCGGTTATTCTTCGATGATGTTGGCGATCAAACAGCCTGAAGAGTATGACTGTGTTATTTCTATGTATGGTGTTTATGATCTGCCTTTACTTTTTAATGCCAGTAACTTGAAAATGCAGGAAGGTTATCTGGAGTCAGTTTCCAGAACTGTTGGAGAAATGGATGAATCCCTAGCGAGGAACTCACCATTTCGCCTAGCTAATCATATAAGTGTTCCTACTTTGATTATTGCGGGTAAAGAAGACGATATATCAGGTTTTGAACAAGCCAATAGAATGCGGTATTTAATGCAGAAATTGAAATCTGACATTGAGTTTATTCCCTACAATGGCGTAGGACATGGGCATTCTAATTGGAACGGCGAATATCACCAATATGCCTATATTGATGATTTTCTTCGCAGGAAACTCTCTATTAAAGCTAAAGGCGAGAAAGCCGCGAACATTCTAGCAGATGATTTATTGTTTTTAAGTAATTCATACCGCCAGGGCGCCTGGACATATCCAGATAGTAATAAGGCCTTGGTTTATCTTAATAAATCGGCTCAGCTAGGGCATGATGAGTCTCAGTATAGACTTGGGGATCATTATTTGAATGCTAAGCTAGATTCTAAAAAAGCCAATTATTGGTTTCAAGAATCGGCTGGGCAAGGAAACGGGAAGGCAGCTTATGCTTTAGCGAAGCTTTATGGTGAGGGAATTATCTCAGGAAAAACTAAGGCGGAAATTTATGAGCTATTTGAGAAGGCAGAAGCATTAGGCTCGCATCTGGCCTACTTGGATGTAGCCAAATATCAGTGCTTCGGGAAGGGGGTAAAAAAGAATCTAGACGCCTGTATTGAAAAAATATTTTCAGAGAAGGATTTGAGTAATAAAAACCTATCTAGAAATCAGCTTGAACGTCTAGAAGAAGAATTCTGGAGCAAGAAGATAGAAATTATGGCAGAGGTTATTGATAGGGTTTCTTTTTCAAAAGGTCAGCTTGAAAGGGTCGGTCAATACTACAAGAGTATCGGCTTTGAACAACTATATCCAGAGCTTGCATCAATTGAGTTTGGTGAATTTTATGGAGAAAAATATCCATACACCCTAAAGAAGTCTACGAATCGCATTCCAATTCGAAAGAGTATGCGTTTCGGTGTTAATTATACCCTTAGGTCGAGTTCAAAAGATGATCAAAATACATATGCTGTTGCTCGGATAAAATGGACTACTCCCAATTTGTCTACACCAGTCGGTGAGATAACTAACTCGACTCAAAGCATGTCCTTTCCTAAGCTAAACCGAAAATCGGGGTATTATTATGTATTGGATTATGATTACGAGATGGTTGAGGGGGAGTGGATAATCGAGGGGTTTAATATTGATGGAAAGAAATTGTTTGAAAAAACTTTTCAAACTTATTTTCCTGAACTCTAAGATGTCCCGCCCGATACGCGTTTATAGAAGGGGAGGGTGTTCGGAACTCTGTGTCAGCCAAATAGCATTACAGGCTGACAATTCAGGATGCCCATAAATTGAAGGAGAGGTGCTAGCTGAGACGCTGGCGCCGTCTTAACGACTTTTCTTCTTTGATTGGAAAATTGCGAGCGGTATTGTTAGTTCCAACTCTAGCGACTATTTCTTTCTGGTTTAGTGTTAAGGTGTAGTGAAAGACTGAGAAAATCTACTAGGGGTTGGATAATCGTGGTTTGGATACAAGCCCTGAGGAAAAGTAGCGATAGATTGGGTGGTAATTAGCAGGATGCTGCAGATAGGAAGCGACGACAGTCACCTATACCGTGTACCCAGCGTTTATTGAGCTGGATACAGGCTTGCTGTACTGTCTCCACTGATCCCACTAAACCTTTCAAGCAACTTTCAAAGTTTTGTTTAGGTATAGCCAGTGTTTTGGTGAGATGCCTAGTCGTTTGAGGATGGATGGGCATGAATTCAGGACACTCAAAGTTTAGAGAGAAGTGCGAGCCGTGTTCAGGCTGTAGGAAAACTCTTAAAGGTTAGCTTTTTTGTTAAGATGGAGGTCTTGATGTGGAGATTATCCATATGCCCAATTTCAGATATTACGATTACAACCAAAATGTAATGGTCGTCATTAATTTCGAAGGACAACTACAGCCTGAAACCTTCGAGCTTACACTTCATCACCTGATTGATGACCATATTGCCCTCTCTGTCTTCCATAAAAAATATTTAAATTATAGCGGCGGGTGAGCCGTGTATAATCCGGGTATTCCACTGAAAATCATATTGTTTTCTTACTCAAAAAGCATTACCTCAGGCCGTTAAATCCAATGGCAAAGTGAGAACAATACCCTCTTCAAAGCACTGTCATGCGATGCCGTTCCGCACTTTACTAGTGTTACGAATTTCGTAAGCAGTTATCCTGATGTGATTGACTCAGTATTTGAGCAAGTGTTACTGGTCTGCGATCAGCAGGGGCTGCTTGGCAACGAACTTTTCACAATAGATAGATGCAAGATGCCATCCAATACAGCAAAGAACATTCGGGGACTTCTAAAGAGCTGAAAAAGAAGCAGGAAAATTCGCAAGAAGATCAAACATTGCCTCAAAGAGGGTAAGAGGTTCGATGGCAGGAAACCTAAAGAATAAGACCGAAAGCAAGCGGTAGCTAAAGCGGTGGATACTCTACAGAAAAACTTCGATAAAATTGATCAGTTCTTAAAGAATCACTCCTCAGGGTGGGGCAGGGTAAAAACCCTACAGAAGTAAAAAGTAATATCACGTACAATAGGTCAGCTAAGATGACTACCAGAATGGGAACCATCCAGGGCTATAACGGTGTTGCCGCAGTTGATTGGAAGCATCAGATAGTCGTTGAGGCACAGGCCATTGTTGAGGTGCAAGAACATCATACACCGAAGCCTATTCTCGATGGCATCAGTTGTCATTATCAGCGTGTAGGAATCGATGAAGACATATTGGCCAAGTAGGCCATCATTACTGTTGATACTGGATTCTCCAACGGTGCTAACTACAGCTACCTGCGAGAAAACGGTATTAATACCTACATCCCTGACAATAAATTACGTTCATGTGATAAAGCTTTTGCTAAGCAAAAAGCCAAGTATGGCATGCGCAAACAAAAACGCAGGGATAATGTCCAGCAGACTATCCCAGCTAGTGAGTTTAAATTCAATAAGAAAAAGAAAGCCTGCATCTGTCCGGCAGAAAAATCCATGTTCTTGTTAAAAGAAGAGCATGTCGATGAAGGTAAGAAAAAGCTATTGTTCAAAGGGCGCTTCACTGACTGCAGGGAATGCAGTCTTAAAAAACAATGTATGCGAATATTGGGACAAGCGGACGTGCAGCCACCGACTGGATAAAAAAGTGGGTTGATAGTATCGAGGGCAAGACCATTTATGGGCATCGAATGTCTATTGCCGAGTCAATGTTTGGGAACACTGGTACCAATAAGCGATTGAATCGCTTCTCGGCACGAAGAAAAAGTAAGGTTCAGGGGTAATGGCAGATGTTCTACTTGGTACAGAACATTGAAAAGTTGATGGGATATTGCAGTATCCACTGATTGAGTATAAATTAAGGACAAAATTCTAGTTGGGGGAACCTGAAGAGTGACAGCTTCTTCTAAAACTATTTTTCTACAGCCTCGTTGTTGATGGGTAGGATCAAAAGCTAACCAGCACCCTCTGCTATCACCAAGCGTGCCGATTGTTGTGAGAATCTAGGAATTAGTTCTGATAGGTTTATGGTGGTAATGCAGACCTGCAGCTTATTTCATGTTCTAGTTTCGATCACTTATCTTTGAGTTTTCTAATATTTTTCTGGTTCGCCTAACACTTATGTTTCATTTTATAGACTCATATGTGGGAATGTTTACTGGGAGAGTAAGATTTTAAAAATAGGTTCGCTTATTTTGATGGTTGAATAAAAAATAGCTAAAACTCCACTTCCGTAAAGTATAGATGCAAGTTTATAATGGCGCGAGAATAAAAATAGCTAAAGCCATGTGGATCAGTTGGTTTTAGGTAAGTTGTTTTATTTCTTCACGACTCTTACCACTAGGTAAGGATATCCTAAGTTAAGATGGTAAATATAGGTTAATATGAAAAAGTCACTCTTCAGCATTTTACTCCCTTTCTTGGCGTCGGGTGTTCACGCTACAACTTATGACCAGGTATTGGCTGAGTATAATGGCGGTGTTCTTGGTAGTGTAAATAATTGTGGAGTTAACTTTTCTGTTGCTCCTCAATATTTGCGGGGAGCTGGCTCTGTACAGATGTTGGAGCCAGGCGAATATTTCTATGGGATTTCCGCACTGGGTGAGGCTGGAGTCGTTTCAGTACTAAAGAATGGTGACGTATTTTATAGTCCTGATGGATTAAATATGGCAGGCGGTGGTGATACTGTATCATTAGGTAATGTAGGGAGCTATGATGATTTTTCTGAAAAACCATATGTTGTAGAAGTTGAAGGTGAAGAAAAGGTAATAATCCAAAAAAGAAGCTCTTATGGTGGTACAAGTATTGATGTTTTTGACTCATCTGGCATCGTGTTCTCTTTCAGTCATGGCGGTTTGAAATTTATCGGTTCTGTTAATGGTAAAATCATTACTCAGACGACTGAAGGAGATATCTATTCACTAGAGTCTATTGAAGATATTATAAGCTGGTCTGGGGCAGAGTTTATTGAGAATTCATCAAAGACTGTTGAGGTTGTGACATCATATAACGGTGGGTTGTTAACAATGGCAGATGGGGGGCTGTACTATTCCCCAGATGCGAATTATTTATTGACAGGGTCTGCAGTTGAAAATTTGCACTCTGAGGATAATGGAAACATTTCTCAGGTAATAGTTGTTTCTGAGGAGCCTACCTATATTCCTATTGCAAATTCTGATATAACATTTTTTATTCCGGTTGAAAATGATCATATCGTATATTCAACTTTTGATGGCGCTATAATCATGGATGGCGAAACTACATTAAGCCCCATTGATACTGAAAGCCTAAAGAGCAGCTTGCAGCAAAATACAATTATAGATGCTTTTGAAATCGATAAAACCGTTGACATGTTAAATTATCGAAAGGGCGAAGAGTATGGTTCTGGGTATTTTATTGCAGAAAATGTAGTTAATGAAACGTCAGGTATTGTACTCGGGCTTAATGGGAGACCTGCTACAGTTGAACTTTTTGATAAAGGTTGGAGTGGTTTTGAGTATAAATGGAGATATCAGGGAGAGGTGACTGGAACATTCTCGCATATATATGATGGCTCATTTATTGGTGAGAATGAAATGAGGGTTGAGGCAAATAATTCATGTGCGATTGTTGCCGCTGTGACATATGAGAATTTAACACCCTATGAATTTTCAATTGGTATGAGTGGAATATATGGCCTGCCTGAGGGTAATAGCGAATTTCCGTTGATTATAGGTGATGCAGGATCTGATACCCAATGGCCAATGTTAAATGCATTTTTCGCTTCCTGTAAAATGATATCAAAGATAGAATTATTTGGTAAAAGTATAGATTCAGATAAGTTGGAGAGCTATGGTTGTCCCACAGGGTATACGATTCCTGTGTTTAACCCTGATGCAGGCCAGCACTTTAAGTTTATCGATGGAGAGCTTGTCTGGAGTACCCTTTGATATTTGAGTTTGTCGGGTACAAAGAGTGACATTAGCTGTATTTGATGGAACGTTATAAGTTCCTTTTCTGTACTCCTATATGTGTGTGGGGTTGCTTTGTAAGCGCCCCACTATCTAGGGGTAAGTTCCTTGTGGCTTTAAAGGGGGGGTATCTGATTTTTTGCTTGCTTTGTTTTTTGTGTTAAAAATTAGATTTTAAATTTAATAACTTCCTTAGGTCTTATTAAGAGGGTTTATTTTTTCTTGATCAGTCTGTCGGTTGTAGTGGTCAACTATTTCAACTCTCTTTAGCAACTCTCTCTCTCTCCTTTAGGACACCCATAAATTGAGGGGGAGGTGCTAGCTGAGCCGCAGGCGCGTTCTTAATGACTTTTTCTTCTTTGATTGATACTAAGACGCACTGAAAGGATCAAGAGTTAGGTTTGGGGAAGCCAAGAGGAATGAAAGTAGCTAGGGAAGGGGAAAATACTCAGTAGGGTGCTGCAGAAAGGTAAAGCCGGCAATCACGGATGCCGTGTACCCAACGTTTATGGAGCTGGATACAAGCCTGCAGTATGGACTCTGCTGATCCAACCAAGCTTTTAAAGCGATTTTCAAAATAGCGATTGAGATAAAGCCAGTGTTTTGGTGGTATACCCAGTCGTTCGAGTATGGGAGGGGCGTTCTCAGAAATAGCGCTGCGCTTTCTGGGATCTAAATGTTGACCACTCCAATCCACTAGCGCTAAATAGTGATCCAGCCGAAAGGGCAGTCCTTTCGGCATACTCAGTCGCTCATCGCCTACAAGTGGCAGTAGCTCCTTGGGCTGTTTGCCTGAGGTGGCTGCATGAATACGTCGTTGAATCGAGGTATGATCAGAACTTTCTGGTGTTTTTGCCATTTTGGCTCGGATAGGATTAAGATCGACATACGCCATGCAGGCGGCGAGGGCTCTCTCATCAAGCAAAGCTTGGGACTTAAAGCGTCCTTCCCAGAAGCGACCTGTGCAGTTATCTTCCGCATTGGCTTTGCGAGCGATAGGTTCATTTAAGCAGCGCATAAACCAGCTGATATCCATCAATCTCTCTCTCCAGAGAGCGACAAGCTCTTTGAGCTTTTCCATCTCACTGTGATCAAGGGTGTGGCCCTGAATATAGCGTTGGGCCAGTATGGATGTACTGAAAAGCTCCTGCCAGCGATGAATGACTTCAGTATCGGGCCAAGTTTTTGCTGTATTTGAGTCAATATAGAGAACAATATGGTAGTGATTACTCATTACCGCATAGGCTGCGATATCAATAGCAAAAATGCCAGCCAGCTTTTGTATTCTGGCCTCTATCCAGTGGCGCCGGTGCTCATAGTTCTTTCCTGACTGGGTATCTTTCCCACAAAGAAATGCCCTGCGTACACAGCGAGAAACACAATGATAGTAAGGTGTTGTTTCAAGAGAGATCTGTGAGCATCGGGGCAAGGTCATGGTATCAAATTTTAACTGTTTTTATATACAGTATGCTGGCGAGGTTTCCATACCGTGTCAATAGAGAAGACGTTTAAACCTTTTTCTTTGGTGGGTGTCCAGAATGGTGGCATTCCAGAATGGTGGCATTCTTTGGTGGGCATCCAGAATGGTGGCAGAAAGGTATGGCATTGGTGGGTGTCCAGAATGGTACAGAATTGTAAAAGTGGTAGGACACCCTCCAAAAAGAGAGCCTCTTATGGCACTGATATCCTCGAGGATTGTGCGAGCTTAGTGTTTATCTATAAGCGCTTGTTATAAATATAGCATGGGTATAGCCCTTTCTCGTTCTATACTATTGATAGTGATTTCCCTATTGGGAAGAGCCTGCAATGAATAAAGCAAAACCTTTTCGTAAGCTTGGGGCTCAGGAAGCACTCTTTGTAGAGTTGACTGAAAAGTCAAACGGTGCAGTCCAGCTGGCTGTCTTCTTCAGGGCACGTAGGTCTTTGGGAGTCGAAGAATTAATAAAGGGAATGGAATACCTCCATAACCTGCATCCCATGCTCCATTCTCGAGTAGAAAAAAATCATCATGCTTATTGGTTCTGCGACGTAGAATTTGAAGCTATTCCTATAGAAATCAAGCGTGATGCATTGCCTTTAAATTATCAGGAAGAGTTCAAACGTTTAGGGGCTAAAATTCTTGAGCTGGAAAAGTATGTTTATCGTTTTACGGTCTATGTGAATGAGCATGGAGATGTGGAGTGGGTTGCTTTTATGGTAAGCCATGCTGCCATGGATGGACGTTCATTATTACTCTTGGTCAGAGATTTGGACCGGTACCTGAGAGGTGATTCAGGAGATAGGCCCTCTGCTTCGATAATGCAAAAATCGGTGGTGGATTATGTTAGCTCCATAAAGCATCTTAAAACAATACAACCGGTGGCTAGTGACGATAATAATGCTTGTTCAAAGTGGCCTGTAGAGCAAGCAGCAAATGCTTCCCTTCGAAAGGGATGTTCTATTTATCGGGTCCTCCCCAAAAGGTATTGTGACCAATTGTACCTACTTTCAAAACATGAGAATGTTCAAATTACCTCTATTTATAACGCTATTGCTATTATTGCTTCCCGGTCATTGCCAGGTTTTCGCCCCGTAACGGAGTTACTGCTGCCTATAAATGCGCAATTCTTGTGTAAACACCAGATAGATCGGGATGTTATAGGGGAGTGCACAACTATCTTAACTATATCCTTATCATCAGATGAAACCAGCCTCGACTTGTTAAGTCTCGCGCATTTAATTCAAAAAAAAGTCTATTTACAGTTGAGAAATGGGCACTTCTTTGAGTCTCCGCTTGTGCCCGATTACAGCCTCGTAGAGATCGAACGTTTAGCTCAAGAATCTAGCACTGAAAAAGATTACTTCCCTTCTGGGATTTGTGTATCCAATGTTGGGGATATAAGTGAGTATACGGGCCCTTTGACGTTCTTTGACTTTGGTGTGGTTATGACCGTTCAAACACATGGAGAACACCCCATAATGCTAGTGACTTGCACAATAGATGGAGAAGGGGTGTTTGTTTTCGGATATTGTGAACCATTGGTTAGCAAAGAGAGTGCTTTAAGGTACATAGAAAAATATATGAAGACATTAAGAGAGTTTTCTGAGAGCAATGGTCCTTATACAAGTTAACGGTCTACTGGGCATAACTAGAGTTTAATGAATTAGGTGCTGGTGCAATTTCTATACTCAGGCGAGCGGTTACGGATCCTTAGCTTCCACGGCCCGTTTTGAAATGGCTCAGAATTACCAAAGTTGGGAAAGTGGTGTGACACTGGCAGATACCTCCCCCCCAATTCAGAGCTATAGCGCAACAAGCCATTCTTGCGTGATGATGCAGATAGGGTTGGATATATACCTTATGGAGAAATAACTGGATACTGGGTGGAGGTTAACATGGCCTGGAGGAAAGGAAGTACCGACAATCGCTTGCGCTGCATACCTGCTGCGCAGGGCTGAGAGCAGGATTGGCACTCTTGAGCTAAAAGTGGTCAAAACTCAGTTTTCGTATTAGGACTGCCATATCTTGTGAGGCTGGGAAGCTGACGCCAGTTGGCAGCCAATTGCCACAACAATCTCTCTGGCCAGCCCAATGGGAAATGAATCTATTGGGGGGCTAAAGTTATATAGAGTCCCGTTCTGTAAAGACCCGCCTGAGGCATGAGTTAAAGCATCATTACTGCGCCTCAGGTAGGTTTGCCCCCTATTTGCTGAAGGTAGTGACACTTTGCCATCTGCTTATCAAAATCATTCCCTGGGTGTTGGGCTAGCTCTTATCGGCGGAGTGTTGATGGGCTGTGTCGGTATTGCCGGTAAGCTTGGTGCTGGCGCGGGCCTCAGTCCCTTTATGCTATTGACTGCACAGGTCGTATTACTTGCTCCATTGTCGGGTATGTTTCTCCTGATGCGGCAAGGGTTGGCGGGAATAAAGCCCGTGAATCCGCAAATCCTTGTTCTTCGCTCTATATCGGGTTTTGTCTATTTCGCTGCTTTCTACTGGGCACTGAAGGGAATACCAATCGCGGATGCGTTGGTACTTGAAAGCACGAATCCATTCTTCGCTATGTTGATGGCAAAGGTGTTTCTTGGCCACCGGGTTAGTACCGCCACAATCTTTTTAGCGATATTGGCATTCTTTGGCGTATGCCTAATTTTGATCCAGCATAGTGTTCAGGGCATTTTCAATCCCTACTCACTGCTTGCCTTGCTGGCGGGAGTGGCGCGTGCCGCAGGCAGTATCACAACGGGTGTTGCAGGTCGGACTGAACCGCCTGAGCGCATTATGTTCTATTTCTCTGTTGGGATGTTGGTCTTTAGTCTGTCTATTGTGTCCTGGGAGGGCGCGAAGGTGGAGACATCGTCTCTATGGATTCTTGCGATTCCTGCACTGCTGTTTGTCCCCCAGAACCTAGCCTACACAATCGCTAACCGTGTCGCACCTGCTTACTTGGTGGGAGCACTGTTTTACAGTGCGATCCTCGTTGGTGTGTTAGCCGATCGATTTATCTTCGGCACGGAATTCGGTATCCGTGGTGTGATAGGCATGGGTATAACGGTTGCCGCTGGGCTCGGGTTGGCCTGGCTGCGGGCGAAAGAGCTTAAATAATAGTCAGACTTTAAGCGTTCCGGTGTTGCAAGTACCTAAGCTCAGGGTTGATCTCAGTCCTTTGGGGGATTAGCTAAGAAGACTCTTAAGTATTCGGCGAGGAATCTATCCTTGATATCGGCTGTCATAACACATGTGAATCTATATGAGTTACCTTATTAAGAGAAGATAATGTTAAATGTTACAAAGCGTTGGTTCTTATCCCTGATATTATCTACAACTAGCTGTTCCTTTAGAAAATAAAATACTGGAGATTCCTTAACTCTCGTGTTTAAAATGTGTTCGGCAGAAGGCAGCACTTGCTGTGCTGTTTTCGGCAATTCTACAGAATTTATAAAGTGACTCTTAAAGTTTCGGTTAGTTTATAGCCAGTATTCCGACGAAAAGGTACTCATTTGAGTATAAGAGGGTGGTGCAAGTTAAGCTGGGGTAAGGTATGGCTTGTTTGAACTAAATTAGATGGTGAGTTTATATCGGGGTAAGTAAGGTGTAGTCAGTAGGATGACCTACGGCTTAAGTTAAGATAATATTACCATTACATAAAATTATCTAGGCTAGTGTATTTCATTTATATACAATATGTGAAATTTTATAGGGATATTACTGAAATGAGAGTTCTGGCACTAGCCTTTCTTGCGATTACTTTTTCTGGCTGTACATCAAATAGTGTTTCATTTTCTGGCTGCACATCATATGAGCAGTGCCCCAAAATGATATATTCACTTAAGGCATCGGATGAGTCTCGTGAAGCCGCAAAACAAAAAGGAGAGCCTGTCCCTTTATTTTCAACTCCTCCTATCTATCCATTACAGGCTGTAGAGGAAAAGATAGAGGGGTTTGTTGTTGTTGAATTTAATGTAGATGTAGATGGTCAAGTTACAGATCCGAAGGTGGTGAATTCCAATCCTGCTGGGGTTTTTGATGAGTCAGCATTGGCAGCTGTAATGCATACTAGGTATGAGCCATTAGATCAGAAATATTATGGGTATGGCATGAAGTATAATTTTGACTATCCATTCGAAAGTGATCATATAGTATGTCGAACTGATAAAGTATTGGGTAGCAGGATAAAAAAAGCCAAAGTTTGTGTTGATAGGAGAAAAACCAATCCCCTTATTGACCGGATACGTAGCGGGACGCACCACTGATATTACCTAATATTAAAGACAGGATTCGAGATTTGGTTAATTTGGGGCTAAGGAGCCTCTGGTCGTGAATTTCTGCCTTTACTAATATTGGATTGGTGGCTTTCGGGTATCGGTAGTTAATCTCATAGCCGAGGTTTTATGATTGCGTACCCTGTAGCTGGCAGCATTGTTTTTGTGCTAGCTGGCTTGCGGGGTTCTTTTATGACATTTGGCATGATAATAGGTGGTTGTCCACTTTTTGATGTTGCGTAGCTGATCTTTACTAATAGAACACCCCCTTTTTAAGTTGATGCTATGGCGGAGAAAGCTAATTTCTTATGCAAGCTATTTACACCGATAAAGACACCTAAGAGCTATGTTCAGCAATACTTAAAAGGTTATGGTTGCGTATCCACACTGGTCGTATATATCTTCGGTAAAAACAGCCAATCTGAACTAAGCAATTGTTTGAGTAAGCTCTATGATTTGGTTGCATTGACTTCTGCACCACATTCAAAACCCTATTATCTAGAGAAAATTACGGAACTTCAAAACGAATTGGTGGGTAGTCACGGAAGGAAGGAGCTCTATAAGAGATTAGAAAAGGCTGATATCCCTATTTATATTCATTTTGACAAGGTATCTGTATATTTTATAGTCAATCATGATTACTTTTCCGGTTATACCGGGCTGCTTTTCTCTAAGTATGCTAATTTTTTATTGAAGAAAGATAAGATTAAGTCAAATGAATATCTCCTAATCATAAGGCGCCTATATAACGGTAATGACCAATATTCATATTTTGATAGAGTCGTTGGTCTGGGTAAAGCTATCTTCTTAGGGATTGGTTTAATATTAAGTAATAAGAAGGAGGGTAGGGCTAACCCATTTTTTTTGAAGGAAGGAGGGGATGTATATGGAGAGCTGGATGATATCGTGTTGGTTTCAGCTAAAGTTGAGTCTGATGAGATATCTTTTGAGAACATTTTAACAACCCTGATAGATTCCTTTACTTGTATCTTTGATCGGCATAGGGCAAATATACTAATAACTCAGGAGTTCATTCACGGTATTCCCAAACAGGGAGGGAATTTGCGTGGAATAGGCAATACGGC
Source organism: Microbulbifer maximicatervae (SeqCode) (assembly GCF_052467325.1). Classification (NCBI taxonomy): domain Bacteria; kingdom Pseudomonadati; phylum Pseudomonadota; class Gammaproteobacteria; order Cellvibrionales; family Microbulbiferaceae; genus Microbulbifer; species Microbulbifer maximicatervae (SeqCode). Next base: position 1,386,286 of record NZ_CP174310.1, on the reverse strand, counting down.
TTCTGGTTTCTATTTTTCACTGAAAGGCTTGGATGATTTTGCCAGACATCAAATTTTTCTGTTAAAAAAATATCATATTGCATATTATGCAGTGGTACTACTTGATATGTTAAAGGTAGAGAAGAAACTTAATTCAAATATTAGCGAAGACTTTATCTTTAGTTACCTGCCAGCAAGAGAAGATGGTTGTATAGCAACCTATTCGATCACACGGGATGCTCTGGTTTTTGCAATTAGCAAATCTGTTGATGGTTATCACATTGATGTTACTGTAAATAAGGCTATTTTCTCACTTGAGACTGTCCTTTTTTTCCTAAAGCAGATTTCGGCTGAGGTCGAATTGCTTGAAATTTAAACTTAATCAGTGGGCTGCTTAAATGATTGTAAGTCCAAAGCGCTTAAATTCACGATTACTAAATTCGTAGTATCCGGGGATTTTCTTGCATATATATTGATAGTTCGGGTTTTTTAGATCCTTGAGTTTGATACTTTTTTCGTTCACGGCCTCTGCTGGGTCAATTTTATCTTGATGGTATACAACAGCCTTTTCCATATAAATGGGTCTTACCTTAAGGTTATTGATTACCCGGTAGGCTAGATCTATATCATCATACCCCCAGGTTCCATCATACTTTTCATCAAACAAGCCTGCTTTGATAACATGCTCTTTCTTAAACACCATATTACAGCCATAAAAATGACCCCAAGGATGCTCTGTGTTCGGTAGATGCTCAATTTTGCCCAAGCGCCTGTCTTTACTGAGCCCATAATTTGATGAACTATTAAACCTTGGGAAGTTGCTGAGGTATACGCCACTACTATCTATTTTGCTCGGAACTATTTCTTTGGAATTAATAAATTCCCTTATTCCTGCCATGCAGATATTTGATCCATGCTCATTAATTAATTTTTGGATTTCTGTTAAGTACTGGGGGGAGGGGATACAGTCACTATCTGTAAATATACACCAGTCATATTTGGCAATATTAACACCTAAATTGCGTGCCGAGTTGAGTGCAAATGGGTCTGGTAAAAGGTGCCTAAATAGTAAAGTTACAGTTAGTTGATTCTTGAATTTGTTGTAACATGAAATGATATTGGGATCTTGTGAGTTGTTGTCTACAATGATGAGTTCAAAATGGCTTTTGGGAAATGTTTGTAAAGAATAGCCTTGCAGAAGGTTATATAAGAGGTCAGCGTTGTTGTAACAGGGCATAATGATGCTGAATCGATCGGTCATACACCTAAACTTCCCATCGTTCTTAGATCAATAAATGACTTAGGTTATACATTAAATACACAATAAATCATCACAGGTTGACTTGGTGGCGAGACTAGCCGGATACCAAGCTTGATGGCTGAATTTTAGAGTCGCTTTAAGTAGATAGTGAGCAGGATTGCTACTGGTGGGATATATTTCTTATCTAGAGACATTTCAGGTGCCTTGCAAAATAGGTGGCGGGGAGCAAGAAAAAATGGTTGCTATAATACTTGGTTATTTATTGGGTTTAAAATGCTCATTAATAATCAAATAGAGCAACTGTATAAGTCTAGTTGCAAGTGGTTTCATTCGAGTTAGGTTTTTATCTTTCGTTATTGAATAGATAGCATTTGGCCTGAAGTACATTTTTATAGGAAAAATTCCTGTATGGCCCCCCTCGACCAATGGTATTTCTTATGATTGACTGGAAGTGCTGGGTTTGGCATTAGCTTTTCCCTATGGTTTGTGTTGAATGATACATGGAAACCATAGGTAAATGATTAAAGAAGAGAGAATCTCAACCAAAGATGGGATACAGCTTGGGGCCAAGCTTTTTACGCCCAATGAGGAGCCAAAAGCGGGCATTATCATTAACTCTGCTATGGCTGTGAAGCAAAGTTTCTATTGGGATTTCGCCAGCTTTTTAGCCCAGAATGGCTACTTGGTTCTGACTTATGACTACCGGGGCATTGGGAAGTCTTCTGTCGCCAACCAGAGAGACAAACGGCTGACTTTGAGTGCTTGGGGAGAGAATGATCTGGAGGCGGTAATTGACTGGTGTGGTAAACACTCTAAAGCGCTGGTTTGGCATTGTGTTTGTCACAGTGTCGGTGGACAAATCCTAGGTCTTGCATCAAATAATACTCAACTTTCAAGTGTGTACTGCGTATCAGCTCAAAGTGGCTTTTGGAGGCTTTGGGGGGCTAAGCATCAGCCAAAGCTAGTGCTGGCGTGGTACTTTGCCTTTCCGGTGTTATCGAGGGTTTTAGGGTGGGTGCCAGGCGCACTCTGGGGAGGGGAGAACCTACCTGCAGGTATTGCTAGCCAGTGGGCTTTTTGGGCCCGTCATAGGGACTATGTGGTCGATCGGCAGGGCAGACCTATTCGCGAGGGGTTTGAGCGCTTGCAGTGTGATATGAAGTTCCTGTTTATCGATGATGATAAGGACTTCGCGCCAGAGAAGGCGGTGCGTACATTAAGGGACTTCTATTGCAACGCAAATACGGATATTGAAACCATCCAGTCCAGTTCTATTGGCAATGGATCGATTGGCCATTTTGGATTCTTTAGGAAGAAGTTCAAGGATAGTCTTTGGCGCAACGTTTTAGACTGGTTGGAGTAGGCTGTTAGGGTGTTTTCGTGTGCTCGTAAAGTCGTAGTGTGACCAGATAGGGACGCATGTTAGCCCCATGAAAAGGCGTGTGCTGTGCAATAGTCTGCAAGAACCGGAAGGTCCCGTTTGCCTGCCTGATGGCCACATTTATGTCGCTGAAATGTCATCTTCGCGGCACTGTATAAGCCGTATTGATCCGACAGGGCAATACCAACGGGTAGGAGACCCCGGTTGGCGCCCCAACGGTTTGGCAATTGATGGGAGCGACAGCCTTTGGGTCGCCGGTGGGGGGAGGGAGCGGCTTGTGCGTATGGGGTTAGATGGGGCACTGCTTGATATCTATGGCGGACCAAAAAGCAAGCCTTTCTTATGGCCTAATGACTTGGCTTTTGCTGAAAACGGTTTGCTCTATATGACAGATTCCGGAATTGATCCGGGTGAGTTTGTTCAGGGGCAGGCTATCCGGGCTGATTTCCGAAATTGTCGTTACGATGGACGGGTATACGAGATAGACCCCCGCAGTGGTGATGTGTTGCGACAGCTGGATTCAGGGTTGCGCTTTCCCAATGGTATTGCCATTGATCTACAGGGCCGCTTATATGTGGGGGAGACTATTAGCGGCAATATCTACCGCTACGATCTCGCTTCTTTAGCAACTCCGAAACGGGAGGTTTTCAGCAATGTGGTTTTCGGAGCGCCAGAGGGATTTGTGGGACCTGATGGGATGGCTTTTGGTAGTGATGGGCGATTGTATTGTGCAGTTTTCGGTCAAGGTGATGTGACTGTTCTTGATAGTGATGGAAAAGTTGTCGAACGTATACCCACCTGTGGCAAGCGGCCCACTAATATTGCTTTTTGCGAAGACCCAAGGGGTGGGGCGGTGGTAACGATTTTGGATGTCGGGTGTTTAGAGTGGTTGGGGCTACCTTGCGCGGGCAGGCAGCTTTACCGTCCAAAAATATAGATTGGGTGGATTGTCGACTCAATGGTGTTGCCATGGGTTACAGAGAGGCGTTACTGGGTCAGTCGTTAGTTTTCTGTTGTATATAGTTGCGCCATCCATGAAACTTGGAGATGTCTTCCTGCTGCTGGGTTAAATAGTTTTCGCCCAATATCCCTAAGACTTGCTCACCATTTTCTAACCTCACTTTGCCTAATGTTAGCCCTGTCGCTTCTAAATAGAGCACTTCAATTAAATTGGCCTTGGGAAGGGACCAGATTTCAATGTCAAACCATGTTCCTCCTATAATCACTCGCTGCATAGAAGGGTACTGGCCTTTAATTACCCACATTCCGTAGATGGCCTCTGTTCTGTCCTCCCTGACAAAGGTTGCATCGTTTTGTAGCAGGTTGCTTTCTAACTCAAGGCCGCGCATCAATGGTCCATTTACTGCGACTTCTGTATATGTGCTCATATTGGTTGCCGATATCCGATATTCAATATTAGTGCTACTGATCGGTTTCATTACTACTCATACCCAAACTCTCCGCATAGGCTCGCCAGCCATGCCACTTGGAAATATCTTTCTGGTTTTGCACAATATAGTTTTCACCTAGTATCCCTAATACTTGTGTTCCATCCGCTAAAGCAACTTTACCTAAGACTAATCCTTTAGCCTCCTCCTCTAATAGGTTGACTAAGTTTGCTTGAGGAATTGACCAGATCTCCAGTGCAATCCATGTGCCGCCACTAAGCACTCTCTCCATTGCAGGGTATTTGTCTCCAATGGACCACATTCGATAGATTGGTGCTGTTTTAGCCTCACGAACAAAAGTGGCGTGGTTTTTCAGCATATGTTTTTCAAGGACGAATCCGCGCATTAGGGTGCCATTAACTGCGACGTCGATAGATTCAGCGTTCGCTAGTGGCACCAATAGCATTAAGCTAGCAGCAACATATCTGAGTATCCTGAGCATTGATTTATCTCGAGTTTAGGCTGTATGAATTTAGCTTATATATGGAAATAAGAAGACTCTAGATTATGCTTGGGTCTCGTTAATTATTTTAAATTGGTACCAGAGAAACATCTTGCCACTTACCAATAATCACTAATGGAGATACATTGTGAGTCTGACGGATTTATTGTTACCTACGTATATACAAATGTTGGAGGCTCTTTCCTGTTGGCTTGAGAAAGCAAAAGCAGAATTGCCAGAAGACAAGTCCGAAGCCCTCCTTAAAGCGAGGCTCGCTCCAGATATGTTTCCCTTATCATCCCAAGTTCGGTTTAGTTGCTTACAGGCGCAAGAGGCAATATTTCGATTGGGGCGGCGTGCGATTCCAGATTTTCTGGAGGAGTTGGCTCGAGAAGGGCAGGGAGCTGGTGAAAATCCTGGGTCCATTTCCGAAGCTCAAGAGCGAATTCGACAAGCGCTGATACGTTTAAGAGGCGTTACTCCAGAAACATTGATGTTGAGAAGGGATGAGCTTGTGACAATTAAACTTCCTAATGGGATGATTTTTGATATGACTGATGATCAATATGCCAGGGATTGGGCGTTACCCCAATTTTATTTCCATATTAATACGGCTTATGCAATCTTGAGAAACCAGGGTGTTTCATTGGGAAAAGCTGATTATGTGCAGCATGCTTTTGCTTACCTCAGGTCAGAGATGACTTCAGACGCCTAAATCACGGGAATACTTGATTTTTTTAATTTATGGCTAAAGAGATGTTGGTGTAAATTAATTTCAACTGACTTTTGTGCCTTAACCTTATAAAAGTTAAATTCAGTAGGTGAGGAGATTATTTGATAAAAAGTCAAACTTCTTTGTTGGTACGTTCTTCTATAGAATCCGCCCCCTTTCCGATTCTTCATGCGTACGATAACAGGAAGTTGATTTATGACCATCTCCCGCCGAACTTTTGTCCAGGCTATGGGTGTTGCACTTTTGACCCCCTTTGCGATTCGTTCTCTCGCGGACACTGATAGCGAAACCTATGCACGTTTTGTGCTGGGCGGCACCACATCTACTGATCAAATTGATAACGATGGAATTGTTTTTGATTTATCCGTGGCCTCGGGAGATCCCAGTCAAACAGGGGTGGTTCTTTGGACGCATATTAATCCAGACTCCTATATAGATGGCCAGTCTCTATATGTAGATGTTGCGTTGGATGAGGAATTTACTCAGCCAATTCTAAGTGCTGAAATCAATGCTAGTGATATCACGGCAGACCGCGATTACACCGTCAACATTGACCTGGAAGGCTATTTATCCTCTGACCAGCGTTATTATTACCGGTTCAAATACGGCACTATTTGTAGTCGTACTGGCCGCTGCCACACTTTGCCAACTGGCAGCCTTGAGACTCTAAAGATGGCTGTGGTCACTTGCCAGGATTACACCACCGGTTACTACAATGCCTATAACCATATTGCGGACGAAGATGTACATTGCGTACTGCACTTGGGGGACTTTATCTATGAATATGCCGAATATGAGGGTTTTGAAAGCTCAGTAGTGCATTCGCTCTCTCTGCCTTCTGGCGGTTCGGTTGCGATGGACCTTGAAGATTATCGCCATATCTATAAGGAGTACCGCAAGGATAAGAACTTGCAGCGGGCGATGGAAATGCACTCATTTATCATCACATGGGATGATCATGAAACGGCAGACAACGCCTACTGGGATTATGAGAGAGATACTCTGGGCGTGCCGTCTCACCCCTACCAGACCGGTGATAACGATCCTGATCAGCTGCGCCAGTTACGTCGCGATGCCCAGCAGGCTTGGATTGAATATGTCCCAGCACGGGTAAAAGTTGATGAGTCCGCAAGCCATGCTTTTGACTACTTGCAGATATATCGGTCATTCCAGTTTGGGGACTTGGTTGACCTTTATATGACAGACAGCCGCACTTATCGAACCAAGGAGCCTTGCACTGACGGTACTACTTGGGAAAATTACTGGTGTACAGATTACGAAAAAGATAGCCAAACCATGCTGGGTAAGACACAGCGGGATTGGTTGATAGATGGAATTGTAAATTCCAGTGCCCGCTGGAAAGTATGGGGGAACCAAACTCTACTGGCCCAATTGGCTGGGACTATCTTGGGGCGTTCACTGGTTTATGCCAACTATGATGCCTGGGACGGTTACCAGTGGGAGCGGGAACAGATTCTGTCGTCGGTTAAAGACAGTAACGTTGACAATTTTGTGGTACTGACAGGAGATCTTCATTCCAGCATCGCGTCGTACCTAAAAGTAGACTTCAGCAAAATCAGCAACTGGAACTACGACAACTTGGTCGGTGTTGAGCTGATGACCCCATCTATATCTTCTCCTAATATGAACGATACGATTGAAAAAGGTATTGATGTTGGCAGTGTGTTTACCTCATTGCTAAATGGTGGGGTTCAGGTCAACAATCCACATATCAAAGATTTTGTCAGTAATATCTATGGATATGCGGTGATTGAATTCAATGTTGATGAATTGAATTGGACCGTATACAACATTGATAAGAAGAGTGACAATCCGGATACCGAAAAGGCCATTTACAAGAAGTTTAATTATGAGCCGGTTGGCATGTGGTTGACTGAAAAATAACTAGCTGCCATTCAATATGAAGTTGGGGGCGCTGGCCCTCAACTTCATAAGATTCCCGTATATCTATTTCTTTTTCATCACAGCTAGAAAATCCTCCCCTGCTTCCGGAGCTAATGGGTCTGCGAGTACACATTTGATATATGCCTGCGGGTCATCTATACCCGACGATGGGCACAATGCTGTATCTGGCGTTGGGGCACTCTTGATAGATCAGACATCAAGTAAAAGGATATTACTTTGCTGCAAGACTCTTACCCTTACTACCTGGCCAATGAAGCAGTGCATGCCAACACCGATCTGGAAGTTACTGACAAGTATTCAGGGAAAGTAGCTACCCGGGTTGCAATGGCTGATGCCAAGGTTATTGACAGTGCCATCGACTGGGCGCTTTTGGCAGAAAAACCGATGGCTAATTTGCCGTCTTACACCCGCCAGGAAGTTTTACAGCATTGTGTTGTACGTTTTCGTGAAAGGTTTGAAGAGCTGGCCGAAGCGCTGTGTATTGAAGCTGGTAAGCCGATTCATGATTCGCGGGGCGAGGTACTGCGTCTAATCGATACGTTTCATGTAGCTTCTGAAGAAGCGGTGCGTATCAATGGTGAGATTATCAATCTTGAGATATCCAAACGCTCACGGGGCTATCGCGGATATGTCAGGCGAGTACCGGTAGGCGCATGTTCATTTATATCGCCGTTCAATTTCCCTTTGAACCTTGCTGCTCACAAGGTGGCACCTGCCATCGCTGCCGGATGTCCCTTTGTACTAAAACCCGCTAGCCGCACGCCCATAGGGGCATTGATCATCGCTGAAGTTCTGGCCGAAACACAGTTGCCGAAAGGCGCCTTTTCTGTATTGCCTTGCCATAGAGAGGGAGCAGAGCTGTTTACTGTGGATGATCGATTCAAGCTGCTGAGCTTTACCGGCTCACCGGCGGTGGGATGGGACCTAAAGGCCAGGGCGGGGCGAAAGAAAGTGGTTTTGGAGTTGGGAGGTAATGCAGCCTGCGTTATCGATCGGGATACAGATCTTGATGATGCTGTAGAGAGGCTGATTTTCGGTGCTTTCTATCAGTCGGGCCAAAGCTGTATCGGCGTCCAGAGGATCTATGGGCATTGCAGTCTATATGAAGACCTGAAGCGACGTCTGGTTGAGCGTACCAAAAAGCTTAAGAAAGGCGATCCTCGATCAGAAGATACATTTATTGGCCCAATGATTTCTGAGGGAGAGGCTACCCGCTTGCATACCTGGGTGGAAGAGGGGGTTCAAGCCGGGGGAACCCTGCTTTGTGGAGGTACACGAGATGGCGCCATGCTTGATCCAACGCTATTGGAAAACGTGCCCCATGACTGCTCCATTGTACAGCAGGAGGCATTTGGCCCTGTTGCAATTCTGGAGCCTTTCGATAGCTTTGATGATGTTTTAGACAAGGTGAATGACAGTGCCTTTGGTCTGCAGGCTGGCATATTCACTCGTGACCTTTACAAAGCCCAGCAAGCCTGGGATACCTTGGAAGTGGGTGGTGTGGTTATTGGTGATGTACCCAGCTGGCGGGTAGATAATATGCCCTATGGTGGTGTTAAGGATTCGGGGCTTGGTCGGGAAGGGGTACGCTGGGCTATTGCGGATATGACCGAGGAGCGATTGATGGTGGTACGTGAGTTAAATAGTTAGAAAATTAATAGGTCACCAGGCCCACAACTCTCCTTGCAGCTGTGGCCTTGGACTAAAGATTGACCTTACTTATTAGTTTGGGCATGTCTGGCTGAGATGCTGAGCATGAAACCGAAGATGTTGCTCAATAAAGCTGGCGATAAAGTAATAGCTGTGGTCATAACCGGAATGACGGCGAAGTTGGAGCGGGTAGTTGCTTGCTTTGGCAGCCGCTTCGAGCATCTCGGGTTTCAGCTGTTCAACAAGAAAGCTATCGGCTTCTCCTTGATCCACCAACATCGGCACAGGCTTGTCGGCATTTTTGAGCAGTTCGCTGCTATCGTAGTCTCGCCAACTATCCCGATCTTTGCCCAAATAGGTTTCAAAGGCTTTTTGTCCCCACGGACACTGAGAAGGATTGCTGATGGGGCTGAAGGCTGATGCGGAAACATAACTTGCTGGATTGCGTAGGGCGATCATCAGTGCACCATGGCCCCCCATTGAATGTCCTGCAATGGCGCGCTGTGTTGTTACAGGGAAGGTGGTCTCGATAAGTGCCGGCAGTTCTTCCACCACATAATCATACATGTGGTAGTGGCGACTCCAGGGCGCTTGGGTGGCGTTGATATAAAATCCAGCACCTTGCCCCAGATCATAGGCTTCATCATCGACAACAGATTCTCCACGGGGACTGGTGTCGGGAGCAACGATGGCTATCCCTAGTTCGGAGGCAATCCGCTGGGCTCCTGCCTTTTGCATAAAATTTTCATCGGTACAGGTCAGGCCTGACAGCCAGTAGAGCACCGGAACCTTGTGTATTTGTGAAGCTTGCGGTGGCAAATAAATAGCAAAACGCATTTTGCAGTTTAATGACTTTGAGTCGTGAAGGTATTGCTTGTGCCAGCCGCCAAAACTCCGGTTGGCACTGATATTTTCAATAGACATGCTGGATAGCCCTAACTGGACCACCTCCAAGAGATGGTCCAATTGATCTTTGCTGATTATTGATCGAAGTGAATGACCGTGCGGATACTTTCGCCTTTGTGTAACAGGTCGAAAGATTTATTGATGTCATCCAGGCTCATGGTGTGGGTGATAAAGTCGTTGAGCTGGAATTCGCCATTCAGGTAGCGTTCTACGTAGTCTGGTAATTCGGAGCGTCCTTTAACGCCGCCGAATGCGGACCCGCGCCAGACTCGGCCTGTTACCAGCTGGAAGGGACGGGTGGAGATCTCCTGGCCGGCACCAGCTACACCGATAATGACTGATTCACCCCAGCCCTTGTGGCAGCACTCAAGAGCGGAGCGCATCACATTGACGTTGCCGATACATTCGAAGGAATAATCCACACCGCCCTCAGTGAGTTCGACAATGACTTCTTGAATTGGCTTATCGTAGTTGTTGGGGTTGATGCAGTCCGTCGCCCCCAGTTTGCGGGCTAATTCAAACTTGCTTTCATTGATATCGATGGCAATGATTCGTGAAGCTTTTGCCATGGTGGCGCCGATAATCGCCGAAAGACCGATACCCCCAAGGCCAAAGATCGCAACGGTATCGCCTTCTTGAACTTTGGCGGTGTTGATCACAGCGCCCATACCAGTAGTGACACCACAACCCAGCAGGCAGACTTCCTCTAATGGCGCAGCCGGATTTACTTTTGCCAGCGAAATCTCTGGCAATACGGTGTACTCCGAAAATGTAGAGCAGCCCATATAGTGATAGATCGGCTTGCCATCTTTATAGAAGCGTGTGGTGCCGTCAGGCATCAGGCCTTGGCCCTGAGTTTCACGGATCTTTTGGCAGAGGTTCGTCTTGCCGGATTTGCAAAATTTACACTCACCACATTCTGGGGTGTACAGGGGGATAACATGATCACCCTCTTTGACACTGGTAACCCCTTCACCGACCTGCACGACAATACCGCCACCTTCATGGCCCAAAATACAGGGGAATTTGCCTTCCGGGTCGTCGCCAGACAAGGTGAAAGCGTCGGTGTGACACACTCCCGATGCAATGACCTTGATCAATACTTCACCAGCCTTTGGCAGCATGACATCCACTTCTTCGACCGATAACGGTTGGCCAGGCCCCCAAGCGATGGCGGCCTTCGACTTGATAAATTGTTCAGACATTAGATTACTCGCTGTTAAATCATGTCATTCAGGGCCTGGAGTTGGTTGGCCCCGCTGTGACGACTGGGGAGCCATTATATTGATTGCAGAATTGATTATAATTGGGTGTTTTTGAAACTTTTTTTTACATATTTGCAATAATGAAAGATTGGGAAGGTATTACAGAGTTCGTTTATGTCGCTGAAAGCGAGAGCTTTACCTTGGCTGCGCAGAGGCTGGCTATTTCCACCGCTAAAGTCAGCCGCCAGGTCAGTGCTTTGGAGAGCCGCTTGAATGTCAAACTGCTATATCGAACCACGCGCAAGGTGTCACTGACACAAGAAGGTACGCTGTTTTACCAGCATTGCCGGGGGGTGCTCGATGGGCTGGAAGCGGCGGAACGAGCAGTAACTCAATTACAGACCCACCCACAGGGTAAAATCAAACTGACGGCACCGGTCACTTATGCTGAAAAGAAGGTTGCACCACTGATCAATGATTTTGTGATTCAAAACCCTAAGATTGAGGTCAATGCCTATTTCACCAATCGCCAGGTTGACCTTATAGATGAGGGTTACGATATCGCCATACGCCTGGGTAAGTTGCAGGACTCAACCTTGATGGCAAGAAAGTTGGCGGACCGGCGAATTCATCTGTGCGCCTCACCGGATTATCTTGAAGAGCACGGGACCCCACACTCGTTGTCGGAATTGAACAGGCACAACTGCCTGCTGGGCACACTGGATTACTGGCGATTCAATACCAGGGAAGGAGAAAAAAACCTTAGGGTCAAAGGTAGCCTTCGTTACAACAACGGAGGGGCGCTTTTAGATGCTGCGCTTAAAGGCCTGGGGGTTGTGCAGTTGCCCGATTACTACGTCGAGCAATATATCGCTGAAGGAAAATTAATCACCCTCTTAAGTGATCTCGAAGATAGGGATGAAGGGGTATACGCAGTTTACCCCGGCAGTCGATATATCGCGCCGAAAGTCAGGCTGCTGATTGATTATCTAGCCGAGTATCTCACTTGAGAAAAGGGAGGAGGCAGATTAAGGGTTTGGTGTAGTAAAGGGTTCACAGTGATTTATTGCTAGTGGAGGTGGTTTTTTGAAATTGTTGGCTTACCCACGTGCTGCAGAATTCTGCAATCCGCTTCCATTTTGGCTCCAGCATTAAATAGTGACCATAACCTTCCGCTCGGTAGAAGGTGGTATTTTTTCCTTGCCACTCAGCAATTAACCTTGCTGTGGAAGGGGGGATTGCCAGGTCATCGGTTCCCGAAACCATTAAAGTGGGGCAATTGATTTTTTGATAGTCAATTCTGGTTGTTTTATTACTGTCAAAAATCCAGAAGAACAATTCAAATAGGACTTGCCCAGATTCAGGACCTAATCGATCAAAGACCTTGTGCTGGTCGCCTGGATTGAGTTTGTTCAACCCGAATTTCACCATTGTCGCGAAATCCGGTAACAGGACATCATTCCAAAATTCACCCGCAGCCATAAACAACTTGCCCAGCGCACTCTCTTCTTCTGTGGTGGGCAGTATTCCCCAGTTCACGCTTCCGTTAAGCAATACGATTGCCCGTGCCAAATCCATAGTTGCCAATTTTTGTGCAATAACACCGCCCAGGGAGTGGCCGACTAGAACAGGCTTTTCATCTAAAGATTGTACAAATGCCCTGATGTCATCAACGTAGTCGGCAATACTCAGTCCTTTAAGGTGCTGCTGATTTTGTTCTGACTTTAGATCTTGATGGTAGCGGTAGCTTGGGCTGTGACAATAGAATCCTTCCTCCTCAAAATACTGGTGGAAGTTCTCCATTGTCCAGGGGCCGGCATTGGTCCCATGGATGAAGACGATAGGGGTATCCAACGCTGACTCCTGGTTTTTCAAGGCTTCCTTAGATTTTAGATGCGAGAATATCCGCAGTCATAATTTGTGGTTCTGATGCGAGCAGTTCATCCGCTTTGCCAAGCAATGCTGCAGCGATCTTGCCGTTAAGATGTGCAGTCAAGCCGTCTTCATCGCTAAAAGTGTCGAAAATAGCAAATCGCGTAGCGTTGATTTGTACGGCATACCAGCTCAGGGTTCCTTGCTCTTCCACAGCGAGCGGTTGGGCTGAGGTAAGCAGCGCTTTTACCTCATCAGCCTTATCCGCTTTGGCGTCGATCAGTGCCACGATGGCCAGCTTTGCTTCAGTCATTGTTTTCTCTCACGTTGTTTGGTGATGAGTATCCTAGAGGAAGCTTAGGTTTGACTATCAGTGTCCAAAAAGACAATGATCAGACAAAATTCGCCACTTTGAGGATTTATGGCCCAGATAGTCATCTTATCTATGCCGGGAGTTTTGCCGTCGGCTCTGGCTGGCGTTCAGGATATGTTTGCCCTGGGTGGCCTCCGCTTATCTGAAAGCCAACACTCCCTGGACCCTGCCTATCAACAGTCCTGGTCCCCCGAAATCCTGGTCGCCAGTTCTGATAGCGCCGACATTATAGACGGGCAGGGCAGGTACTTTGCTGTAAGCCATGGGGTATCACAAATATCCAGTTGCGAAGCCGTGATAGTCCCCGGATTTATGCCCAACCAGTTTGGTGTGCCCCCTGAAAAGCTGCTGGATCAACCGACTTGCGAATGGCTGCGAACCCAATATAGGCGCGGGGCGATTATCGCGGGTTCCTGTAGTGGCGTTTTGGCGCTGGGTGAAGCGGGTCTGCTAAATGGACGACAATGCACAACCACCTGGTGGTTACACAATGAGTTGAAATCCCGCTTTAGCAATGCCTGCCCGCTATGGGCCAGTGGACTATTGGTAGATGAAAATATAGTGACAGCGGGTGGCCCTTTATCTTGGGTAGATGTAACTCTACAAGTGATCAAGATGCTAGCTGGCGAAGAAGTTGCAACCAAAGTGGCTGATCTCGCTGTTGTGGATTCCCACCCGCGTTCGCAAACTTTGCATGTACCAAAAGGCTACCAGGTATCAAAAGAGCAGTTTCTGGTGGATGCTGAAAATGTGGTTCGTCAATATTTTGGTCAACAGTTAGGCAGTCAGTTGCTGGCAAAAGAACTGTCGATATCCGAGCGAACATTACACCGGCGGCTAAAACAGTTAACAGCGCAAGCACCCAAACAATTTATCGATAGCGTCCGTATGGAATACGCACGTAGCCTTTTACTAAACCCAGCCAATAAGGTTGCCAGTGTCGCGCAAGAATTAGGCTATTCCGATGATGCAGTATTCCGACGTGTATTTAAATTACATGTGGGGATGAGTCCCAGTCAATTTCGGCAGAAAAATCAGAAGAGTTAATTTGTTTGGAAGGCTACCGTCGGGGCTGGGGTCAAGCTAAACGGTAAAGCTGATAGTTGAGATAAAGAGTATTCTAAAGGTAGATATTATTGACCTTTTCTCCCAAGGATTGGCTTAGATCTTTCCTGTCAGAAAACCAGTAACATCAATATTTATAGAGACTCGTTTGTAGTGGTTGTCTTGGTGTGTGTGAGAGTTCTGATAGGGGTTCACCACATTACTTTTGAGATTTTAGAAAGCATATCAAGGCTCAAGCTAGGGGCAAATAGAAGTTTAACCGGCTTCGATATTCTCGGTGGTTCCAAATAATTTTTTTTGTTTTATATAATTTTATGCAATCAAAAGATTTACTTCGTTGGGTGGGTTGTGTCTGTAGTTGTGCCATGTGGAAAATGTGAAGAAGTGCTTCTAATTTAAAGTGATGATTTGCGTATTGTTAATTTTTGTCACTATTGACAGGTTGCTGATTTAGATCAAGATTGTGTCACTATTTGCACATTCTTTGACGTTTTTTTGGTATGCTGATGATAATTGCGTCAACCAGTATTTTGAAAATGCGTTGGTTGTAGTTTTAAGGAAGGAAACACTCAAGAAGCTTGATTGAGTGTGAATGCATGAAGGGTGCATGGATTGCTGTTGGAAGTGCAGTTTTGAGCAAGTGGTATCAGTACCTATTTCGTTCTTTTAATTTCTGCAGAGCTTTCTTTCAGTTGACTGTGTGGATGGCCGAGTTGCTTGGCTTTCTCGCTGCCCGTTGTGCGTCGATTAGTTCAAGGTGCAAATTGGGAAGGCATGTTCATGCGCAGCTCAGCTTATAATCATTCACGGCTTTTGGTGTTTCAAAATAATGCCAGGCAGCTGTTGCAATACTTGTTTGTCTCATTGGTATGTGTTTCGACATTTACGTACGCTGAAGTGGCAGTGGATGAGGATGTTTCTCCCTGGCAGCTTTCTATCGTTGGTGCCAGCACCGGTGATGTGATTCTAAGTGGTGATGATGCGGTATTAAGCCTAGGAATTTCAGAAATTTGTGTAGCTGAAAACCAGGTTTCCGAAGATTTTTCCTCCAGTTCTAGTGAAGATCTCTCCTCGCTTGGGTTTCATAGCTTTGGTAGTGAAGCTCTATCGTTACGCAATGAGCGCGCCACTGTAACTGCCCAAACTGATCAAGTCCTGCTGGCCCCAACGGTGCTCAGCGATTCAGATGAAATTACTCTCAGTGCCCTCATTAATTCATCAACGGACGCTGGAGCCGGTACTGATTCACTCACTATCTATCTGACTGACTCTGAATATGTTGGTTATGGAGTCCAGTATCAAGGAGATGGTTCAACCGGCGTATGGGCTCTGGTTCAATTTACAGGTGCCGAGAGTCAATCCAATTTAGCTCAGGTGGCTGCAACTGATAATCATCCAACAACTGGGCAAACGGTTACTTTAAATCGTTCTGGCGATACGTTGACGGTTACTATAGGAGGAGGTGATATTGGTCTTACCTATACTGTAGGTGAGGGCATTGGTGATCTTTCTCGCTACGGCATACGTTCTACCTCACTTGGCGTTAGCGACAATAATTACCTAGATGACCTAACGCTGACTTTCTCTTCTACTGCTACTTGTCCAGCCTTGGCTGATACAGGTGAGTGGGATGATGCCTACTCTCTGCACTTTGTATATCAAGAATTGCTGCAGCAGGGAGAATTGATTGCACGTTTATCCAGTCATACCAATAGTGGATCTGGCATTGCTGGTATTGCGCTACGAAATGGCACGGAAGCAACTGATAAAGCCATTGCATTGGTAATGGACCCGTCTGATAACAGTATTGGACTTTTCACCCGATCTACGGATGATGCAGCCAATACGCTAATTACCACTGGACAAACAGGCGCCTTGCCCCAGTGGTTAAGATTGGCGCGTGATGGCGACACGATTACAGCTTATATCTCTACTGATGGAGCAAGTTGGACCCAGGTTGATAGTGTTTCGATCAGCTTTGACGATATTGTCAAGGCCGGAATTGCAGTGGCAGTTACCGGCAGTGAAGCGCAAACACTGGAATACGATAACCTTAGTGTTTTAAATGAACTATCTGGCGATATTACTTCAGATATAGAGCTTGCTGCACATCAAACCTATGTAGTGACAGGGGATGTCGATGTTAATAGTGGGGTAACTCTAACTATTAATGAAGGCGTGACAGTTCTATTTGAGGGTGATTTCACCTTTGAGGTGAACGGTAATCTCACAGCTACTGGTGAAGCAGACGCGCCCGTAATATTTACCAGTGCACAGGCCTCGCCAGCTAAAGGTGATTGGTCTGGCATTGAAGCGCAAAGTGGCGGCGCGGTGGATTTAGACCATGTGATACTGGAGTATGGGGACTACGGTCTTTATGCTGCCTCGGGCAGTACCTTCAGTGTTAGTAATAGCACCTTGCAGTACTTTGACGAAAGCGGTGTGTATGCCTACAACGCCAGTGGCTCAATCAGTAACAATACCATTCAGTATGCAGATGTTGCTGGGGTGTACTTGCAGGGTGTAGCGAATGCTACCGTTAGTGGCAACACGATCACCGATAATACTTACGGTTTTTACATTAAAGGTCTTAGCAGTAATGCGACTACCCCAATCATAACCGGCAATACCGTTACCGGTAACAGCAACTATGGTTTTTATATTGCGGGCGCAAGCGGTAATGTCACTAACCCTACGATTACCGACAATACGATTACTGGTAATAGCGGCTATGGCTTTTACTTGTACGGAGTTTTGGACGCAGATTACGATCCACAGCCAGTGATTACCGGCAATAGTATTTACAGCAACAGCAATTACGATCTTTACGCCTACTGGTACGAAACTGGTGTGGTTACTGTTAATGCCACAGGTAATTGGTGGAATACTACAGATTCGGGGTCGATAGCAGCAGAGGTCTACGATTATAACGATAGTACCTCCTACCGGCCGATAGTGGATTATCGTGGTTATCTGGATGCAGAGGGTGTAATTGCAGAGCCCAGCAATGGCTTGTTCGGGTATCTAACTGAGGATACTACCTTGGTGGCGGGCACCACTTATACTCTCTTGAGTACACTGTATGTACAAAGTGGTGTGACTCTGACGATTGAACCTGGTGCTCGCATTGAGGTGGGTGGAGAATTTAGGCTCAGGGTGTATGGCACCTTGGATGCACAGGGCAGCAGTGATAACCCCATTATATTTACCAGCGATGAAAGCACTCCCCGTGCTGGAGATTGGTATGGCATTGTAGCGCAAAGTGGCGGCACGGTGGATTTAGACCATGTGATACTGGAGTATGGGGACTACGGTCTTTACGCTGCCTCGGGCAGTACCTTCAGTGTTAGCAATAGCACCTTGCAGTACTTTGACGAAAGCGGTGTGTATGCCTACAACGCCAGTGGCTCAATCAGTAACAATACCATTCAGTATGCAGATGTTGCTGGGGTGTACTTGCAGGGTGTAGCGAATGCTACCGTTAGTGGCAACACGATCACCGATAATACTTACGGTTTTTACATTAAAGGTCTTAGCAGTAATGCGACTACCCCAACCATAACCGGCAATACCGTTACCGGTAACAGCAACTATGGTTTTTATATTGCGGGCGCAAGCGGTAATGTCACTAACCCTACGATTACCGACAATACGATTACTGGTAATAGCGGCTATGGCTTTTACTTGTACGGAGTTTTGGACGCAGATTACGATCCACAGCCAGTGATTACCGGCAATAGTATTTACAGCAACAGCAATTACGATCTTTACGCCTACTGGTACGAAACTGGTGTGGTTACTGTTAATGCCACAGGTAATTGGTGGAATACTACAGATTCGGGGTCGATAGCAGCAGAGGTCTACGATTATAACGATAGTACCTCCTACCGGCCGATAGTGGATTATCGTGGTTATCTGGATGCAGAGGGTGTAATTGCAGAGCCCAGCAATGGCTTGTTCGGGTATCTAACTGAGGATACTACCTTGGTGGCGGGCACCACTTATACTCTCTTGAGTACACTGTATGTACAAAGTGGTGTGACTCTGACGATTGAACCTGGTGCTCGCATTGAGGTGGGTGGAGAATTTAGGCTCAGGGTGTATGGCACCTTGGATGCACAGGGCAGCAGTGATAACCCCATTATATTTACCAGCGATGAAAGCACTCCCCGTGCTGGAGATTGGTATGGCATTGTAGCGCAAAGTGGCGGCACGGTGGATTTAGACCATGTGATACTGGAGTATGGGGACTACGGTCTTTATGCTGCCTCGGGCAGTACCTTCAGTGTTAGTAATAGCACCTTGCAGTACTTTGACGAAAGCGGTGTGTATGCCTACAACGCCAGTGGCTCAATCAGTAACAATACCATTCAGTATGCAGATGTTGCTGGGGTGTACTTGCAGGGTGTAGCGAATGCTACCGTTAGTGGCAACACGATCACCGATAATACTTACGGTTTTTACATTAAAGGTCTTAGCAGTAATGCGACTACCCCAATCATAACCGGCAATACCGTTACCGGTAACAGCAACTATGGTTTTTATATTGCGGGCGCAAGCGGTAATGTCACTAACCCTACGATTACCGACAATACGATTACTGGTAATAGCGGCTATGGCTTTTACTTGTACGGAGTTTTGGACGCAGATTACGATCCACAGCCAGTGATTACCGGCAATAGTATTTACAGCAACAGCAATTACGATCTTTACGCCTACTGGTACGAAACTGGTGTGGTTACTGTTAATGCCACAGGTAATTGGTGGAACACTATAGATTCGGGGTCGATAGCAGCAGAGGTCTACGATTATAGCGATAGTACCTCCTATCGGCCGATAGTGGATTATCGTGGTTATCTGGATGCAGAGGGTGTAATTGCAGAGCCCAGCAATGGCTTGTTCGGGTATCTAACTGAGGATACTACCTTGGTGGCGGGCACCACTTATACTCTCTTGAGTACACTGTATGTACAAAGTGGTGTGACTCTGACGATTGAACCTGGTGCTCGCATTGAGGTGGGTGGAGAATTTAGGCTCAGGGTGTATGGCACCTTGGATGCACAGGGCAGCAGTGATAACCCCATTATAT
This sequence comes from Microbulbifer maximicatervae (SeqCode), assembly GCF_052467325.1. Classification (NCBI taxonomy): domain Bacteria; kingdom Pseudomonadati; phylum Pseudomonadota; class Gammaproteobacteria; order Cellvibrionales; family Microbulbiferaceae; genus Microbulbifer; species Microbulbifer maximicatervae (SeqCode). The sequence continues at coordinate 1,366,956 of NZ_CP174310.1, read as the reverse complement.
TTACCAGCGATGAAAGCACTCCCCGTGCTGGAGATTGGTATGGCATTGTAGCGCAAAGTGGCGGCACGGTGGATTTAGACCATGTGATACTGGAGTATGGGGACTACGGTCTTTATGCTGCCTCGGGCAGTACCTTCAGTGTTAGTAATAGCACCTTGCAGTACTTTGACGAAAGCGGTGTGTATGCCTACAACGCCAGTGGCTCAATCAGTAACAATACCATTCAGTATGCAGATGTTGCTGGGGTGTACTTGCAGGGTGTAGCGAATGCTACCGTTAGTGGCAACACGATCACCGATAATACTTACGGTTTTTACATTAAAGGTCTTAGCAGTAATGCGACTACCCCAATCATAACCGGCAATACCGTTACCGGTAACAGCAACTATGGTTTTTATATTGCGGGCGCAAGCGGTAATGTCACTAACCCTACGATTACCGACAATACGATTACTGGTAATAGCGGCTATGGCTTTTACTTGTACGGCGTTTTGGACGCAGATTACGATCCACAGCCAGTGATTACCGGCAATAGTATTTACAGCAACAGCAATTACGATCTTTACGCCTACTGGTACGAAACTGGTGTGGTTACTGTTAATGCCACAGGTAATTGGTGGAATACTACAGATTCGGGGTCGATAGCAGCAGAGGTCTACGATTATAACGATAGTACCTCCTACCGGCCGATAGTGGATTATCGTGGTTATCTGGATGCAGAGGGTGTAATTGCAGAGCCCAGCAATGGCTTGTTCGGGTATCTAACTGAGGATACTACCTTGGTGGCGGGCACCACTTATACTCTCTTGAGTACACTGTATGTACAAAGTGGTGTGACTCTGACGATTGAACCTGGTGCTCGCATTGAGGTGGGTGGAGAATTTAGGCTCAGGGTGTATGGCACCTTGGATGCACAGGGCAGCAGTGATAACCCCATTATATTTACCAGCGATGAAAGCACTCCCCGTGCTGGAGATTGGTATGGCATTGTAGCGCAAAGTGGCGGCACGGTGGATTTAGACCATGTGATACTGGAGTATGGGGACTACGGTCTTTATGCTGCCTCGGGCAGTACCTTCAGTGTTAGTAATAGCACCTTGCAGTACTTTGACGAAAGCGGTGTGTATGCCTACAACGCCAGTGGCTCAATCAGTAACAATACCATTCAGTATGCAGATGTTGCTGGGGTGTACTTGCAGGGTGTAGCGAATGCTACCGTTAGTGGCAACACGATCACCGATAATACTTACGGTTTTTACATTAAAGGTCTTAGCAGTAATGCGACTACCCCAATCATAACCGGCAATACCGTTACCGGTAACAGCAACTATGGTTTTTATATTGCGGGCGCAAGCGGTAATGTCACTAACCCTACGATTACCGACAATACGATTACTGGTAATAGCGGCTATGGCTTTTACTTGTACGGAGTTTTGGACGCAGATTACGATCCACAGCCAGTGATTACCGGCAATAGTATTTACAGCAACAGCAATTACGATCTTTACGCCTACTGGTACGAAACTGGTGTGGTTACTGTTAATGCCACAGGTAATTGGTGGAACACTATAGATTCGGGGTCGATAGCAGCAGAGGTCTACGATTATAGCGATAGTACCTCCTATCGGCCGATAGTGGATTTCAATGGTTATTTAAATAATGCTAATGGAAGTCCTGTATACGATTACTTTCTTCGCTTTGATATTGACTCAGATACGAACTTGGTCGCAGGTTCCTATATTGTTGTTGATGATATCAATGTAAATAACGGTGTGAGTTTAACGCTGGAAGCTGGAGCAATATTGATATTCCCAGCCGGTCACTCACTAACAGTAGAGGGAGACTTGGTAGTTAGTGGTTCCAGTTTGCAGCCGGTGATATTTACCAGTGAGGCCCAATATCCTGTGGCTGGCGATTGGCAGGGTATCGTCGTAGCAAGTGGTGGCAGTGTCAGTATTGATAATGCTTACATCCAATATGCTGAAAATGCAGTCTCTGCGACTTCACCTTCTGCGTTCAGTGTTACCAACAGTATTATTACTGACTTTAGCGAAAGCGGGATCAGCATTAACAATTTTGCCGGTGGCACGATTACCAATAATTTGATCCAAAATACAGATTACATTGGTACCGGGCTAGCCCTGGATACTGCATCCCCAGCAGTAACTGACAATATTGTTACTGGCTTGAATTACGGTGCCTATATTACCGGGGCCTCTTCACCGAGCTTAACAGGTAATAGTTTTATCGATAATAATTATGGTATTTACCTGAATGGTTCGGGTAGTGATGCTACCAATCCAACGCCCACGATTACCGGCAATGATCTCTATGGTAATACCAATGGCAGTTTGTACCTCAATAACTATGGTAGTAGCTCGGCGGTGGTGTTGAATGTTACTGGCAACTGGTGGGGCAGTGCTGCGCCAGAATGGGGTGTGGATATTATTGGGGTTGATTCTCCAGAGACTGTTGTAGACTACAGCAGTGCCCTGGCTGCAGAGAGCCGCGTAATAACATCCAACTTAAATGGAAGTTACGAGTACTTTTCTCCGAATGGTGATGGCAACCAGGATACATTAGCCATTACTGCCACCTTGAGTTCACGTAGCAGTTGGAGTCTGGAAATCAGTAATGAATCCGGAACTGTTGTGAATACTTTCTCGGGAACCGGTACAGATATTAGTATCGATTGGGATGGTACTGATAGTAGCAGTACCGTATTGAATGATGGTCGTTATTATTTATTCTTGAAGGTAACTGATGCGGAAAATACCAGTTATCGATCGGGTGCCATTTGGGTAGAGTTGGATAACACCGCCCCCATAGCCGAAATGAGTAATGTGAATAACGGCGATACCTTATCAACTGGGACTACGACCCTAGAGATTGAAGGTAGTGCCATCGACAATTTCTTCGTTGACTACACCATGGATTACCAGTTGAGCGGTGATACCGATAATTGGGTAATCCTCGAATCTTCAACATCGGCGATAAACGAAAGCACCTTGGCTGAATGGGTGGTTAGCTCCACCGATGGTACTGTAGCGGCACCAACAAATGGTGAATACCAAATACGTTTGGAAGCCAGTGATAGGGCTGGCAATATCACCACTATTATTCGCACCGTCACCCTTGATCTACTCAGTATTACCAATATCAGCCGCAACCAAACCACGGTTAATCCAGTTGCCGGAGAGAGTCTGGTAATTAGCTTTGATTTGTCAGCCGGCGCTACTGTTACGCTGGATATTAAAGATGAGCAAAGTGAAGTGCTGATGCGCAGCGTGGTGGAAACCTTTGATAGTGCAGGTAGTTACTCCCTAAGTTGGGATGGCAAGGATGATGAAGGTAATTACGTTCAGGAAGAGGCATATACCTATTTTCTCACCGCAGTAAATGGCAGTGTGGAAGGGGTGTATGATATTGAGGATAGTGATAACACCAGTACTATCTTAGCGGGCAGTATGGATGCCACTATGAATGCAGTACAGAACGACTTTATGAAAATTGGGATCACACCCACAGCGAATATCCGTATGAACATGGAGGTAACGCCGGACGGGGGCGATACACGTGTTGTGTATGATAGTGTTCCCATGGAGGCGGGTACCCACTACTTAGTCTGGGATGGACGCACTGCAGATGGAGTGCTTACTACAGGTTCTTTTTATGCCTACGTACCTTCGCATGAAATTTTGCCCACCAACGTTGTCATTATCGACGGCGTAAATCCAAGTATCAGCGGCACACTGGACGCACCCAACATCGAAGTTAAATCCGATCCTTATTTGATGTACCACAGCTACGATCAAATCTCGAAAGTGGCTTACTTGTTGGATCAGGACTCCTACGTAACCTTCAAACTGTTACCGCCGGATATCGGTGACCCGACAGATGCCGGAGCGATCACCTTGATCGATAACCAGCTGCAAGCCGCTAATGACAGCGATGGCGCAGTAGCCACTCACGAGGTGGAGTGGACCGGTTATGAAGAGAGCGATGGCAACGCGATTATGGTCTCGGATGAAGGTGTGTACAGTTTCTGGATAGAAGCGACTTCGGCAACTACCGGAGCCAGTACCACTTACTACGGCGCATTGCAGCTGTATCAATAATGGTTAGAGCGCTAGCGGTGTTTTAGTTCACCGTTAGCGCCTAACTGACAAGTCGGCGCTAAATCAAAAAACAACCAAGAGAACAACGTGAAAGCCTTACTAAAGTCCAACGTGGTCATTGTGACTTGTGCATTGCTATGGTGTGCCTGCGTTTACGCAGAAGAGGATATTGCTTACCTGGCCCCGGGCAAACAGGGGTATTGGCAGGTATGGGTAATGGATACCCAGGGCCAACAACACCGGCAGCTCACCCACTCAGCCTTCGATAAAAACAGCCTTAGCTGGTTTCCCGATGGCAAACGTTTGCTGGTGAATGGCAGCCAGGGTGAACTGCATGAAGTAGAGCTGGCCAACGCCAAAGAATTGCCAATAACAATGCCGCTTAAAGGTTTTATTGATGCGAGCCTAGCGCCGGATGGAAAATCTGTAGTCTTTTCTCTCAGTACCTCCGACAGTGTTGACGATAACAACTTGTGGCGATTGCCATTGGATGGCAGCGACCAGCAAAAACTCACCAATATGCGTCATATGCAGCACGAACCCCGCTGGCATCCAGATGGCAAGACCGTGTATTTCTTGTCCGGGGATGGTGGCGAAGCCCACGATATCTGGGCGCTGGATTTGATTTCCGGAAGCAAGCGGCAACTGACTTTTAACAGTCTTTACAATTTTGATGTTGTCGCCGACACAAAAGGCCGATTGGTATTTTCCAGTAACCGTGCCGGTAACTACGATTTGTGGTTGCGCGAGAGCAACGGAAAACTCAAACAGCTAACCACCGATGCCGCACTGGATGCCGCCCCCAGCTGGTCCCCGAAAGGTGATGCCGTTGTATTTCAGTCTACCCGCGACGGTGCCTATAACCTGTGGAGGTTAACGCTCGATGATGGTGAGTTAACCCAGCTGACCCAATTTACCAGCGGTGCCCGTAAACCCCTATGGCGGCCACAACCCGCGCAAGGCAAATCAGTACTATGAATAAGATGTTAAAAAAAATCGGCCTCACCGCAGTATTGGCCGCTCTGGTTACGCCCTTGGCTGGCTACGGACTGTCTATTTCCGGGGTCAATATTGAATCCCGCTCTTTTGCCCCCGCCCAGGGTGAACAGTTCACACTGAATTACCATATTGATACGCAAGCCAACGTCACGATTAATATCTACGACGCTCGCGACCTGCTGATCAAAACGGAATACCGCGAACAGCTGGCGGCGGGCGATCACCAGTGGCAGTGGGACGGCACCGACCAGCAGGGGCGCCCGGTACCCGCAGAGGCTTATCACTACACCATCAATGCAAAAGCCGGTGAGCAAACTGCCGAGTACGACCTGACCGATATTACCGGTGGTGAAAGTGTCGCGGTGAACGATCTAAGTTGGAATGCGGAGCAGGGCAGTGTGGATTACACCCTGCCGCAAATGGCCCGCGTCGCAATTCGGGTGGGATTAAAAAATAACGGCCCACTGCTGAATAATATTATCGACTGGGTGCCGCGCGCGTCTGGCCAACAAAAAGAAGCCTGGGATGGACAAGATGCCTCCGGCGCCCTGAATTTAAAGGGCCACCCAGCGCTGGAATTAATTCTCAATGCCTTCGCCTTACCCCGCAATACCATTCTGGTGAGCGGAGATAAATCATCTTCTGGCGCCCGCTTTGTACAGGATATGCCGTGGGGCCAAAGCCCGCGACAAAAAAAGAAATCCCATCGCCCGCGTATTCACGCCCCAGCGCAACGGGACGCAATGAGCCGGGGAGATTTCCCGCTGGAAATTTCACTGGTGGGGGACTACCCCCAAAATAGCGAAGGCACCCCGATAGTTAGTGGCACTGTACCGGTACGTATTAATGTACAGCCGGAGCATATCGCGCAGCTGGCCTCAAAAAGATTTGAGCCGGTGTACTTTGTCGACGGACAGTACATTTATGAGAACGAAGTGGGTTACTTCCCCACCACTTATCGCTGGGACAGCCGCAACCACAACCCGGGCGAACACTATCTCACCGTGAATTTGCGCGGTTACCTGGGTAACTTTGGTATGGCCACCTTAAAAGTGGTTATTGAAAAGCCCCAAGCGGAAAGTTCAGCAAAAACTATCGCGCAAAAAGATTAACCCTAATGCGAATTAGCTATTTAGAAGGATGTGAACCATGAAGCGATCTACGGGAATAATCCAGATCCTATCCTTGGCAATCATTGCGCTTTTTGCCAGTACTGGGGCTTATGCCGCCAAGCCGAGCGCCCATATCCAGCAAGTCTCCCAAGCTGAAGCCCAAGCAGCGGTGGAGCAAAAGGATTACAAACGAGCGCGAGCGTTATACAACCGGCTACTACGACAGCAACCGCAAAATTACCCAGCCATGATTGAATTGGCCCAGCTGGAAAAGAAGTTAGGCAAGTACGAAAAAGCCAAGAAGCACGCTTCAGTGGTATTGAAACAAAATAGAACCCATCGCCAAGCCCTGCAATTGTTGGCTCAAATTGCCATTCAGCAGCAACAGTGGGTAGAAGCGGAAACCTATTTCAGCCGCCTAATAAAAAACCACCCGGAACACGGCCACGCCTATCTTGGCCTAGCCCAGGCTTACCAAGCGCAGGGCAAGGATGAGCAGGAACAAACCGCTTTGAAAGATTATCGCCTGTGGCGTGCCGCACAATAATATCGTCTGATTTGTACTGAATAAGAATCACACTCCTGGCCAGTAGTTGGGGGATAGGGAATACCCATGAGCAGTTTTGCCAACAAAATATTAAAAACACCGCTAAAAGCCCTCGCTGGATTTAGCAAAACCTTGGAAGGCGCCCGGCGCGTTTGCGCAAGCGCAGGCTCCATTCGTCCGCCTATAGCCTCAGCGCTATTGGCTTTAACCCTGGCCATCGCCGCCAGCCCCGGTCATGCTCACACTTTCGGTGGAGGTACCGGCTCTAACAGTGATGATAGTGGAGGTGGTGACAGTGGTGATGGAGGAGGCTGCCCAGAAGAGTCTGTCGAAGGGGGAACAGTCGTACTCTACAGCGGCCAGGAACGCCACAAAGAAACCGATATGGTGGTCAACGGCAGCTACCCGATTCAAATTATACGGAAATACAACAACCAATCGGATTACGATAGTGCCCTGGGCTATGGCTGGGCCTTCGATCACGACTACCGGTTGTATGAATACCCCGATGATAAAGTCATTATTCGCTACTGCGCCGGGCACCGTGCCGAGTTTGTTTATAGTGGCGGTGCCTATGTAAGCGATGTGGCTGGGCTGCGTGGAACCCTGAGTGAAGATAGCGATGGTACCTACACCTTTGCCCACAATAATGGACGTAAAGATTACTACGATGCTGAAGGCCGACTGACAGCACGGGAAAATAAAAACGGTCAGCGCCTGGAGTTTACTTACAGCAGTGAACGCTTTCCTATCGTCGGTACTTCTCTTTATTCCGTCGATCCCTCTAAGCCGATGACGGTGGCCTATAGCTACCAGTTGCAAAAAATTGAAGAGCGCCTGGCAGATGGCAGCCTGAGTGGCAACTACGTTAGCTTCAGTTACGATAGCGACACCGGCCGTGTTACCCAAGCGGTGGACCACACCGGCCGCACTATTGTTTATAGCCACGATACGCTGGATGATAGTGAAGGTAATGCCCTAACTTCAGGCAACCTGATTAAAGTCACCGGCCTGGAAGGGCTGGTATCCACTTATAAATACGAAGATAGCAACGACGGCCACAATCTAACCTACTTCCAGGTGGGTGAAAATGCTACTCCCTATGAGGAAACTTACGATACTGAAGATCGAGTAATCAAAGAGGTCTACGGCAATCTAACCTTTGAGTTTGACTATATCACCGAGGGTTATGAAACCGAAGTCACTACTACTATTACCGATGCTGATGGTAATAACCCCTATACCACCACCGAGCGCTACGTATTTAACGAAGACGGCCGTACGGTGGAGTATGAGGACCAGGCGGGCTATCTCACGGTAAAAACCCGCGATGCCAACAACAATGTTACCCGTGAAGAACGTTATGGCCTGGCCGATGACAATGGTGATCGGACACTGGCCCGGGCTATTGATTACACCTACAACACTGATAACCGTCGCCTAAGCAAGGCAGTTAACCTGGCTAGTGGTGAAATCATTACTACCAGTTGGACTTATGAGGGTGGACGGATAGCCAGTGAAGAGATAGTTTCCACTGCTGATGCCACCACTGTGTTCCGCACCGAATATACCTTTAATTATGATAGCGATGGTAATCCCCAGACCCTGGCCAGCATCAAACAATTAAAGGCTGATGGAAGCTACCAAACCACCGGCTTTACCTATAATACCCGCAACCAGCTTACAGTGACTACCTACGCGGATGGTAGCCAGTATGTGCTGGAATATGAGGAAGATAGCCTCTACCCTACTAAAGAGTATTGGAAAGACAGCAATGGCAACAGCCTGACTACTGGGGTGCAACGCTACACCTATGACCAAGTGGGCAATCGTCTAACTGCTACTGATGCCATGGGCAACACCACCAGCTTCGCCTACGACGATAAAAACCGCCCAGTGCAGGTTACCAACCCCCTAAACGAGGAAACCCACTACACCTACGTGGATAATGACTTAGTGCAAGTGGAAATGGGGAGAGCTACAGACAGTTTGAGTGGTGAAGTTTCTTCCGGGCAGATCATTCTGTTCAAGTACGATGGAAAACGCAGGCTTACCAGCATCGATCGTCAGGATAGTACCGGTGCCAACTCCACTTACCAAACTTATACTTACGATAGCCGTGGGCAACGCTTAAGTACTACGGATGCATTGGGTAATACTATTACCTTTAGTTATGATGTGCACGGTAACCTAGCCAGTATTACTGATCCGAAAGGTAGTGTGGTCAATCATAGTTATGATGCCTTTGGCAATGTAGTTAGTACCACCGATTCGTTAAATCGTGTCATTCTGTACACTTATGATGAAGTGAATCGTTTAACCAGAGCCGAACAGCAAGGAATAACCCCCAGTCTGGTTACATCCTTTAGTTACGATGCTAGTAACAATCTCCTGTCAGTCACTGACCCGAAAAGTAATACAACTAGTTATACCTATGATCGGTTGGGCCGCATGATCGCAGAAACCCGCCCTGGTGGGGAAGCTATTAACTACGACTACGATAGCCGCGGCCGCCTCACTATTAAATCCGGTACTCGTGGCCAAGTGTTGGTATATAGCTATGAAGATTGGGGTGGATTAGTAAGCATTGAACATTTTGGAAGCGCTACAGATCATGCGAACAGTAATATTGAGCGTACCCAGAGTTTTACCTACAATGATAATGGTCAACTGACGCAAGCTATTGATACAGCGATACAAAGCTCCGCACTTTATACAAATATTTACGACGCATTAAATCGTATATCCCAAACCACCAGCCATTATATACCTGGTGGGGATAGAGTTCTTAACTACACTTACAACTCTCTGGGTAAGTTGAGTAGGCTCAGTCTTGATAATACTGCCGAGCTAGGTGGCGTGCTAACCAATCATAGCTTTAATTATGATGACTACGCTCGCTTATCTAGTGTCACTTTGGCAGGCCAGACTCATTCATTGGCTTTTGATGAAGCTGATCGTTGGGTTAACCTTAATTATGCATCTGGAGTTCGCCGCACCAATACCTACAATACCGATGGTACTTTATCAGGTTCCACTGTTACTAATTCCTCTAATATCGTCTTGGAGTCCTTGGGCTTCAGTTTTGATGCGGTAAAAAATATCATTGAATATAATGACAATGATGGCACCCAATTGTTTTCTTATGATGGAGTAGATCGACTAACCAGGGCCGACTATCCAGATAATACTGCCTTTACCGATGAGGTCTTTGCCTACGATGGGGTAGGAAATCGAGAGGATCCGAGTGATAGCACGGCCTACGAATACAACAGTAACAATCAATTGATCAGCCAAAACAATAACACTTTGATCCGTGCCTATGATGATGATGGTAACTTAACGTCTATTACCGGGACGGAAAATAAAATATTTACTTACGACCTAGATAATCGCCTTACAGGCTACAGTGAGGCCTCCACCACCGCGAGTTATGGTTATGATGTTAGTGGCAGGAGGCTCTTTAAAACTATTGATGGTATCACCACCTGGTTTTTATGGAATGGCACCCAGCTAATAGCAGAGTTTGAAGAGAGTGATGGCACTGCGAGTCTTACCCAACGCTACGATTATTTACCGAACGCTTATGCCCCGCTTCAGGTTGCAGATACTAACGGAACTTATGTAGTGTACAGTGACCATCTGGATACGCCACGACTGTTGATCAATAGTGATGAGGAAATTATTTGGCGCAGTACTCGTAGTGTCTTTGGGGAAACTGTTGTTGATAATGATGTAGATGGGAATGGACAAGGAATCGTATTCAATGTGCGCTTTCCTGGGCAGTATTACGATGAGGAAAGTGGTCTAAATTATAACTATTATCGAGATTATGACCCCAGTTTGGGGCGATATTTACAGAGTGACCCAATTGGCTTAACTGGTGGAATCAATCTATATAGTTATGTTAATCAGAACCCACTTGCTGGATTTGATCCTACAGGTCTTTATCCAATACCCACTGAGCTACCAGATAACTGTTGGGTAGTTATTGTTAGTTCCTATCTCAGCAGTGATACTGAAATCACACATGGGCCTATTACACTGAAAGAAACTGCTCTTTTAGCGTATAGAAGAGGTAAGCAATCTATTTTGGTTTCAAAAACCCTGAAAAGCGCTTATAAACTTCCAAAGCCAAACTTAAATATGGCTCTTTTATCAATAAAGGTTTGGGAGCAAACTAATACTTGGGAAACCATTGTATATGCAAATTACAATTATGGGATATTGTGCACCGAAGAAGATGAGTGTGGGAATGAAGAAATTCACGAAGATTGGGGGATGTCTCACAAAGAAGAGATAAGAAGAAAAACGAAAACCAAAACGTATGAATGGTCAGAATATGATAAAGTTATAGATATATAACTCGGGTAAAGCTTTATTCAAGTTAAGTAAGGTCGATATTCATAGCTATTTCTAATATGTATGGAGAGAGGTGATTTCCATGTGTATTTGATTGTTTGTCACTTGAAATTAGATTTTTCATGTTGGCTATATGTATGATCATTGTCTAGTGATGGAGAGTAATTTCTTGAACGAGAAAGTACGCAACAGTTATGTACCATGATGAGGCCAAAGAGATTAATCAATATTATTCTTGGTAATACGCAGAAAAATATCGGTAGGGAGCTTGACGTTTGCTTTGAGAGGATAGCAGTACGCCCAAGCGCTCGAAGCCTACTTTTTAGAATTGAGGATGGCGACGCAAAACTAAGCCGTATCAGGGACGAGGATGTACTCAGAGATAGCTTGTGTCGAGCATGCTTGGTTTGAGCGGAAGTCAGTTGAGCAGGTGGAGCCTAGATGCCAACATAAAAAACTTATGCGTACTTTGCGAAGAACCTGAAATACATCATGCCTCCATGCGAAAATAGAGGAAAAAATTTATTGATAGGCAATAGTGTGGATTTCGATTGTATCCTACGTTGATTTTAGTGAGATTCTAGGACAGCCAAAGAAGGGAGGATGGAGCCAGTAACAAAACCGACTCCCTCTCTGGTGGCTCTTTCTCTTTGATTAAGAGGTAAAGAAGGCGAAATGCTGGGAATTAGCAGATTCTAGGACAGCCAAAGAAGGGAGGATGGAGCCAGTAACAAAACTGACTCCCTCTCTGGCGGCTCTTTCTCTTTGATTAAGAGGTAAAGGAGACGAAATGCTAGCTACTGCTACTGCTACTGCTACTGCTACTGCTACTGCTGAAGCTTATTTTGATTCGTTTGATGAAGCTAAAATGGAGCTGATGTGCCTTATTGCTAAAGGATCATAATGCTTTGAGTATTAATATTAGTTTCAAAAGAAAAGTTAAGGCCGTATTGACGTTTGTTTGTGTTATGGTCGTGTACTGGCAGGTTGTTGATTATATTTTTGAGGATAGCAACCCTCCACTAGAAACATTCTCATATCAAAAGAGGGATGCGGAAAAATTACAGCAATTGTGCTTGTCTTTGAACTCAACTTACGATGAAAATAGGATAGATAACTCTCTTGATTTAAGTGTTAGAAAGTTTTCATCTGAATCGAGAGATGGGAGACGGCTTTTTTATTGGGTTCCGGAAGCCCCAGAATTTTTAGCAGTTCCAGAGAAAAATTATTGCCGGGTCATTCTTGATCGTACGGGATATGTTTTGAAGGCTGAGTTCACCAAATGAGAGACTATATTGATAGCTAGCCCAATCAAGTAGTCTAGCTGACTCTTCCCTGAAAGGCAGGTAAATCTAGGCTTCCGAAGATAAGGATGTTTGATTTTTTACTGTTCCCTGCCTATCAAGGGTTACTCTGAATAGAGTCTTGGAGCAGTGTTCATGTATTTAAAGTTCTAACCGACTGAGTAAAACGGGAAGAGTGTTAAATTACTCAGGTGGTAGATAAACATTCACGGTCTCCGCAATTGACTGCGATTTTTCTTTCCCAAATAAACAAGTGACAAGTTCAAAAGCGAACTCTATAGCGGTACCGGGCGATTGGCTGGTGACTAAATTCCGGTCGATCACTACTCTTTGATCACTGGTTTCCTTCACATATTGACTAAGTTCGCCGCGAAACGTCTTGTAACAAGTGGCCGTAAAATTGGTTATCAGCCCCTGCCGCCCAAGAACGATCACTGGAGCGGTACAAATTGCTCCTAGCCAGCGACCCGATTCAAGTTGCTTTTGGATAAGCTTTATTAGGGGGGCTGAGCTATACATTCGCTCGGCACCTTCCTTGCCGCCTGGTAGGGCTATTAGATCCCACGTGGAGTCCAAGCAATCCTCTATGGAGTAGGGGGCTTCAATAACAAGATTGCGTAGGGTAGTTATACGTCTACTCGGCATAATCGATGCCAGTGCCAGCTCTGCACCCGTTCGGCCCAAAATGTCGTAGATGGCAATGGTTTCTATATCCTCGTTACCATCAGCGACGGGAATCAGTATTTTGGGCACGGTTGCAGTTCCAAACGATGGGGTTAACCTATTTATAGGCTTTCTGGGCTAATCCTACCTCTTTGAGCTGGCCTATAACCGTGGTTGAGGGCTTAGATCATTCTCCTGTGAGGCTTACCCCGAATATGTTGCACCAGATGTGCCCTTTCAACTTTGTGTTCTCAATGCTCTTAAGTGCTTGTGCTGGCGGTCATGTCCAATACGTTGAACTTGGTAATATCTTTTCCATTAATCGGTTTGTCGCCACCGGTTAGGGCACCTAGGATATCGGCGGAGCGGCTCTTTTCCTGATTTGTAGGATCCATCGGTGTCTGACAAAGGGGCGCTAAATATGCTGGCTGGTGGCGATGTATCTGGATCGGATAGTGGGTCAGGCTCATACGAAGCGGTTAGCTCAGCAGTGCAACTGCGCTTAACGGCAGGACCGTTCAGGATCTTTGCCGATATTCAGACCGTGAACCGCCACATCGGAGGCCGCTAAAATTGAGGCGCTCAGGCAATTGTGAGCCTTAGTGTCACTCCCTTTTTCCTACTCATAATTCCGCTGGTCTAGCTAATACCTTTAGCAGCGGAAGCCAAACCAAGGGCTTGGCTGCGCAGTGTAGCTGTAGGCAGAGGGATTCAGGCTAAAAGTAGTTAGTTGTGATTATTTATAATGTATTCGAGGTGTCTTGAATCAGTACCGCAGCAGCCGCCCAATATATTGAATCCGTGATTCTGATTTAAGTGGAGCATAAGGTTGCCCCATTCGAATATGCTGTCGGAGTGCGTCGATTCGCTATTTTCTAGCTCATTGTGCGTTAGTGATGAAGCATTGGCTTGTATGCCGATTAGCCTGTTAGGTAATTGATTTGAAGCGTCTAGAAAAGATGGATGAGAACAGTTAATAAAGTACCCAGAAGGTTTAGGTGAAACCTGATAGTCAATATGTGAAATTGCTTCTTGAATGGTATGGCCATCTAGAAGGCGGCCATCTGAGCCAATGACGAAGCTAATAAAATATGGCTTTGAGTGGTTTGACATTAGAGATGCAATTCCAAGTGCCTCTGGTACAGCTGGTAGGGTTACTCCCATGAGGTAGTCAGCATTAGAGGCTCCGAGCTTATCAATTTGCCAACGATGATAAGAAAGAGATTCTTTGTAAGTTAGGCCTTGCTCTGGTTTGTAGCAGTCATTTTTACAGCCGACTAGGCCTCCTACATATACATTTCCTTCTTTTGGCAAGATATTCGAAAGAAAATTAACAGCGTCTTCATTGATAGACGTAGGTGCCTTGGCTAGAGAAACTCTCTCTGAGCTGGCCCTCCATGTGGGAGTTGCAAGCAAAAGAGGGAGTTTTGCATCAATTGCAAGCTTTATGTATTCACTGTAGATTCGTTTAAGGCTTTCAGCACCAGCTTTGCTATAGATTAATTTAGCATGGTCGACATGGCTGCAAAGGCTTATATCTTTGTTACGCCTGACTCTTTCGAGTATGGCCGCTTCAGTAAGAATCAACTTTTCTGAAAGAATTCCTTGCATGATGCTCCTCAGTGTAAGCTGTCGGACGCCGAAGGCGCGAAGTGAATTGACTTGTTATGAATTACCGCGCACCTTGCTTTTTACTCCAGTTAGCTCCAAGGGGGCGAGATACATTTTCGAAGTTTTTAATATAGCTGAAGTGGCTAAAGGAGCCACCAAAAATGTCACCACTACAAAGCCAATTAGATTAAATCTTGCATCTTCTAGAAGCGTTAGAGCCGCTTGAAGTATCAAAAAATATAGGAAGCCCGCTCCAATAATCTGCACAAATTTGAACCAGCCACGAACCTTAAAGATAGATACACAGTTCCGGCAGATAAAAGTTGTCGAGAACAATGGAATTTCCAGAGCCCTTCTCTTACACTCTGAGCAAGTTCGTTTAAGTACTCGTAATTTCAATGGATTCATAACAGTGCTAGCTTACCTTGTGCGCACTTTTTGTGAAAAGTGTACAAGATGAGCCGTCCCGCAAGGGGCCAAAGGCCCGTAGTAACCTGCTTGTATTTGTTAAGCATGGTTTTCCTCGATCATTCTACGGAGTGAATGGCTACCAGGCTCTTCACCCCACTCTTTGAGTAAAAAACTATTACATTTATCCCATTCAGCCTGCACACCTTGCACCGAAAACGACTGGTCTTGATAAGAAGCTGAACCGCCAAATTTACTAATAATGTTTGATGATAATTCTAACGCTAGCAACTGATCTGAGCTTGGACGAGTTGCCAATGGATAAAAAATATGAATTTCATCGAAGTTATCTTGCGCATCTACCTCACTGCCTTCTTTGAATAGGTGGAGGTGCAAAACTGAATCCGATTGCCAAATTTCACTTGAATTTGCATCAAAACTATAAACATCGTAATGAAGAGTAGCCCCTAGTTCACGAAGCAATCTATTGCCTTTTCCGGCATCAATTGATTCAGGTAACTTAACAACTATTTTTTTTACTTCGTGCAATTCTCCCCACATAGGGCAATGCCTCCTGGATGCTTAAAGTTATGAACAAGGGCAACCGAAAAGAGCGTAGGTTGTCCAGCCCGGCCTCCGGCTGAGCGATCTTGCCTGGCCTGGGTATACCTGGCGCTCTCTGAACGACCTGCTTACTTTCTGCTAGCCACCGATGGGTGGTAACTGTCCAATAATTTTGCAGAGAAATACCATATTCCCCCCACCAATTAGCTCTTTCATTGGCACTCCGCAACGGGCTAGCGGAGTTGCAGGACCTACTATTTACTTATTTTCCAGCCGAGTAAACAGAAATAAACCTGTATTTGTAAAGCTCCACTCCTTCAGAGGAACAGCTAACGTCTTGGGTTACTTTCTTCATATTTGCATTTTCTGACACACTTAATACTGAATATTGGGGGTTGACGAAATAGCCTTCGGGTTTATCTAGGTGAAATGAGAACTCAAAATACTTACTAGGCTCTTTTGCTACGCCCTCTAAATTGATTGATGTTGCAGGCTTAGAGTCCCAATACTTACAATCGATTTTTTGATTTGGCTTAGCATCCTTGTAGTCAAATGAGTATCCGTACCAAGTACATTTGTATTCATTTCCATTTGAAATGCATGAACTTTGACCTGTGATTTTAATTTCCTCTTGCGCAAAACAAACCCAGCCCATGTCATCTTTATTAATCCCACACATCAGTCCTGACTTGAAATTACTTATCTCAATCGCTTGAATAGGAATTGAGATAAAAGCAAGCAAGCAAAAAAGTAAATTCTTCATGATTCCTCTTGGAATATAATGTCCAGAGCAGCATAGCGCGTCCGAAGCCTCCCCCGGCGTTGCCAGGGGACAGTCACTCGACTTAGCCTCGAATACGCCGCACCCGAAATTTACGTCCTTTCAACTTGCCGTTTTCTATTTTCTTCAGTGCTTGTGATGCCACATTGCGTTTAATCGCAACATAGGCGGTCATGTCCAGTACGTTGATCTTGCCAACATCTCTACCGTCAATCGGGCGATCACCTCCGGTTAGGGCTCCCAGGATATCGCCGGGGCGGACCTTTTGCTTCTTGCCGCCATCGATCTGCAGGGTAGCCATCGGTGCCTGGAAAGGGGGTTCGCTTAATATGCTGGCGGGTGGTGGTGTATCTGGATCGGATAGTGGGTCCTGGGTTAGGTCCATACGAACCAGTTTGTGGCCTTCCTTCTCGGCAAAAAAGGAGTAAGCGCAACCGCGCTCACCGGCACGGCCGGTCCGTCCGATGCGGTGGGTGTGCACTTCCGGGTCTTTGGCGATATGAAAATTGATAACCGCATCCAGCTTGTCGATATCAAGACCTCGTGCAGCCACATCAGTGGCCACCAGAATTGAAGCGCTGCCATTGGCAAATCGAATCAGGGTTTCATTGCGCTGGCGCTGCTCCATATCACCATGCAGGGCGAGGACATTGAAGCCAGCTTGTTTCAGGTCATCGGCCACTTCATCGGTTTCGCGTTTGGTGTTGCAGAAAACCAGGGTATTGACGGGTTTGTCATTGAGCAGGACACGCCGTGTCATCTCCAGGCGATCCTCGAAACTCTCAGTTCTGTAAAAGCGTTGTTCGATCACCTCGTCACTATGGGCAGAGTCAATTTTAACCATCACCGGTTTTTGCATCACTCGGGTGCTGAGCTTTTCAATTTCATTGGGATAGGTAGCGCTGAATAGTAACGACTGCCGCCCAGTTGGCACCTGCGCCAGAATAGTGTCGATAACGTCCTGGAATCCCATATCGAGCATTCGGTCGGCTTCGTCAAAGACCAGCGTATCGACATGCTCTAAGGAGAGTGTTCCTTTGCGCAGGTGTTCTTCGATACGTCCTGGAGTACCAACGATGATATGGGCTCCATGGGCCAGGGAGCCGATTTGAGGGCCGAAAGGCATGCCGCCGCAGAGAGTCAGAATCTTAATGTTGTGAATTGCCCGTGCCAGTCGGCGCAGTTCCTGCGCAACCTGGTCCGCCAATTCCCGTGTTGGGCACAGAATCAGCGATTGAATCCGAAAGCGGCTGACATTGAGCCGATGCAGCACCCCCAAACCGAAGGCGGCCGTTTTACCGGAACCGGTTTTTGCCTTGGCGATAACGTCCTTGCCGTCAAGAATGATCGGAAGCGTTTTGGCCTGAACCTCGGTCATGGACTTGTAGTTGAGTGACGCCAGGTTTTTCAGCAGGGCGGGGTTTAGGGGAAGATCGGAAAAAGGTGCAGTCAAGGTGAATCCTGGAGTCGTTAAATGTCAAATACGCGTATTACACAAGCAGTAGGGAAAGTGATCGTCACCTACTTAGCCTTTGTGATCGCTGCAATTTTGCAGTTTGTGCGATACAAAATCTGTATGGAATTTTAACAGTTAACCCTGAAGAAACCTATGAATCACCTTGTTCCCATCATAGTCTCTTCTATTCAGATTATCTTCTTGTGAAATGAGAACTGAGGCACTGGGTAGCATAAACCCGGTGCCCCAATTTACTAACGTCAGCTTTGCTTTCCTTCGCGGGCCTTCCACTGATAGAAAACCCCGGGCATCACTAACAATACAAACAGCAGTGTGGTTATGGTGCCGCCCACCATTGGTGCTGCGATCCGTTTCATAACATCTGCACCGGTGCCATCGGAAACCATGACTGGTATCAATGAAATTAACAGTGTCAGGCTGGTCATTAGCATCGGGCGAATACGGCCAGCTGCCGCTTGGGCAACAGTCGCTGTATTACCGCGCTCTGAGTTATGTCCGGCGGCAGATAAGTAGTGCAGCATTAATAACCCCATCTCAGCGGCGAGACCAGCCATGGCAATCATGCCGACCCATACAGCAACGCTCAGTTTGTAGTCGAGCAGGTATAACAGCCAGAAGGCGCCGATCAGTGCCATTGGCATGGCGGTGAGTACAAACAGGGTGTCGGATAGCCTGCCTCGATGCAGATACAGGAGGAAGCACACAGCCAACAAGGTCAGGGGCACTAACCATTGCAGGCGGGACTTGGCGCGCTCCAGGTATTGGTATTGGCCGGCCCAGGCGATACGTTGCCCGGGAATCAGATTAACCTGATCGGCAACAACCTGCTTTGCGCGATTAACATAATCAGCAACGCCGATATCGCCCTTCAAGTCGACAAATACCAAGCCCACCAACTGCCCATCCTCATTGCGGATCATGGGCGGGCCAGTGCGGAAGTCCAGATCAGCCAGCTGGTTCAGGGGCACTTGGGAACCATCAGAGGCGGGGACCAGGATTTGTTCCAGCTGTTCAGGAGTATCCCGGTAGTCGCGGGCATAGCGCACTAACACATCGTAACGTTCGCGGCCTTCGATGGTCTGGGTTGCGGCCAGGCCACCAGCCGCTGCGGCGATCACATCTTCGATATCCTGTACATTCAAGCCGTGGCGGGAAGCCCGTGCGCGATCGATATCAAAGTCCAGGAAGTAACCGCCGGTTAGACGCTCGGCGAAGACGCTTCGGGTTTGTTCCGAAGTGCGTTGGTCACTGCGCAGTGCTTCTTCGATGGCTAAAGCGGTCTGTTCGATTTCCTCCAGGTTATCTCCAAACACTTTGATGCCGAGCTGGCTGCGAATACCGGTGGCGAGCATCTCAGTGCGGGTTTGGATGGGCATCCACCAGATATTGGGCATGCCCGGATAGCGCAGCTTTTCATCCATTTCCGCCAGCAGGTCGTCCCAAGTCATGCCAGGACGCCACTCACTTTTGGGTTTCAGGGTGATAACGGTTTCTACCATTGAGAGCGGTGCAGGATCGGTGGCGCTGTTGGAGCGGCCGATCTTGCCAAAGACATGCTCTACTTCTGGGAAAGCTTTCAGTTCCTCGTCCATTTGTTGCAGCACCTTGCCCGCTTCGGTCACCGACATGCCGGGTAGGGCGGTAGGCATATACAGGATGCTGCCCTCATTGAGCGGCGGCATAAATTCACCACCTAGCTTGCTAATGGGGTAGGCCACAGAAACCAGAGCTAATACCGCGAGAGTGGCCACAACTTTGCGTTGCCGCACGCAGAAGTGAATCACTGGCTGTAGTGTATGGACTAAAACGCGGGAAATCGGGTTTTCCCTGTTGCGAATTTTGCCGCGCATTAGCAGTACAGCGAGCGCTGGAATCAAGGTGATTGCCAATAGGGCGGCGAAAGCCATGCTGTAGGTTTTGGTGTAGGCGAGGGGTTTGAATAGGCGGCCCTCGGTAGCTTCGAGCGCGAATACCGGCAGGAATGAAACCGTGATAATAATCAGGGAGAAGAAAATACTCGGTCCGACTTCCTGCATTGCCCGAACGATTAGCGTTCTTTTTTCGCCCGGAGACAACTCCTTATCCCCATCGGCTGCCAGCTTTTTGTGGATGTTATCCACCATTACCACTGCCGCATCCACCATGGCACCGATGGCTACGGCAATACCTCCCAGTGACATAATGTTGGCGGTAAGCCCTTGTAGGGACAGTGGAATAAAGGCCAGTAAAACTGCAATCGGCAGAGTGATTACAGCTACCAATGCGGAGCGGGCGTGGAGTAGGAAAATAGCGATCACAGCGGCGACCACCAGCATCTCTTCAATCAAGGTGTTCTTGAGATTGTCGATCGCACTATTAATTAATTGTGAGCGATCATAGGTCACTACCAGCTCAACGCCTTCCGGTAAGCCCGCACGGACTTGCTCGATACGCTCTTTAACTCTCTCAATAACCTTGAGGGCATTTTCACCGTAGCGCATCACCACGATGCCACCTACGGTCTGGCCCTCGCCGTCCAGTTCCGCAATACCGCGCTGCATCGCAGGCCCCAGGGTAATATCCGCTACCTGATCCAAAGTCACCGGAATCTTCGCCGCATTGACCCCGATCACCACCTCTTCGAGATCGTCAACGCTGCGGATATAGCCACGGCCACGCACCATATGTTCGTGCCCAGCGATCTCCAGTACCCTTCCTCCTGTGTCATTGTTACTGCGGCGAATGGCCTCGACCACTTTGCCGAGCGGAACCTTAAACATCTGCAAGCGATGGGGGTCGATTTGGACCTGGTACTCCTTTTCGTAGCCGCCAATGGAGGCGACTTCGGCCACGCCCTCGACAGAAGTGAGCCAATAGCGCAACTTGAAATCCTGTAGCGCGCGCAGTTCTTGCAGGTCGTTATTACCGCTTCGATCAACCAGCGCGTACTGGAACACCCAGCCCACTCCGGTAGCATCCGGGCCAAGCTTTGGCTGAACACCTTCCGGGAGCTGGTCGGCTACCTGGTTGAGGTACTCCAGAACCCGTGAGCGGGCCCAGTAAATATCGGTGCCGTCTTCAAAGATGGCGTAGACAAAGCTGAGACCAAAAAAGCTTTGGCCCCGCACATATTTGACTTTGGGCAGCCCTAACATTGCGGTGGAAAGCGGGTAGGTGATTTGATCCTCGACCAGGTCCGGGCTTCGCCCCGGCCAGTCTGTCATCACAATTACCTGGGCGTCGGACAGGTCCGGAATAGCATCCAGAGGGACACTGGTTAGCGCCCGGTATCCCGCCAGGGCCGCGATCGCGACAAGAATCAAAGTGATCCCCGGCCTACCGGCACAGGCCCCAATAATTCGGGCAATCAGCCCTTTGGGTTCGGAATTTACCACTGCTGCACCCCCGACTTCAGGCGGCTTTCCGCCGCGATCAGGAATACACCCGAGGTGACAATTTTATCTCCCGCCTGGAGGCCCGAACGGATAACAATCCTGTCGCTGTCGCCATAACCGGTGCGTACCTGCACCGGCTCCAGACGACCCTGGCCCAAGTCGCGGAAAACAATGCGTTTCTTGCCGGAGATCAATACTGAATCCCTGGGTACCACGAGGAGATTTCCCAGTTCGGCGGTCAACATGATGTCCGCAAACAGTCCCGGGCGCAGTTCACCATCGGTATTGGGCAGGGTCACACGCAGCCGTGCACTGCGGTTATTGTGATTCAGGAAGGGGTCAATCTGGGTGAGGGTGGCTGGGATTTCCTCGTGGTAGACGTTGGTTAAACGCACTTTGGCCGGCATGCCTTTTTCTATCAGTGGCAACTGATCTTCGTAGGCGTGGGCTTCAATCCAAACCTGGCTGAGGTCGGCTATACGCAGCAGGTTGTCGCCCTTTTCAAACGCAGAGCCCGCGACAATATTCTTCTCAATAATCACACCACTGGCGGGTGCAAAAATCGGGATATAGTCCTGCGCTTTTTGCTGTTCAACCAGCCAGTCGATTTGCTCTTCAGAGAGCCCCCACAACAGTAGACGCCTTCGTGCTGCTTTCTCCAGGGCGTCGCCACGGCGGCGGGCCTTTAGATACTCGCCCTGGACTGCGAGCAATTCCGGGCTGTAAACAGAGAAGAGTACTTCACCGCGCTGAACCTGCTTGCCTTCAAAATCTGCATCCAACTCACCAATCCAGCCGTCGAAGCGCAGGCTGATATCCCGCAAGCGGGTTTCGTCATAGGTAACCTGGCCGTGTAGGTGAATGGGCAGAGCGAAAGGTTGCCGCTCGACAATCCCGGTTTTGATACCAATGGCCTGGCGTCGGCCGCTATCCACTACAATGCTGCCGCTTTGCAATTCATCGTGGCTCACAGGTTGCAGGTTCATACCGCAAATAGGGCAAGTACCGGCTTCGGCAGCTCTTACCGATGGGTGCATTGAGCAGGTGTAATAGGCGGTATCTGAGGCCTCAGGCGCAGATTTCAGGCGCAGGCCTTTGCGATTGGTGCTCATATCAAAGGCAAGATCGACATGCTTATCATGGCCTGTCGCTACGTCTACCACCATGGGCCAGGAACCCACCATGGCCAGCTCAATTTCACCGGTGAAGATACCGGGGCTGGATTCACTGATATCTGCCACGGCACGCATAGCTGGCATGGCGCCCATGGCAGGCATCTCGGCTACCGCGCGAACTTCAGCTCCAGATACCGGCTCATTGTCAGCATTGCGAACTTCAATTCGAATTTGGTTTTTACCCGCTTGGGGTTGCAGCGGATCGACAGACACGGCGATCTGGAAGGGGCCAGCTTGCACAAAATCGGCATTTGGAACTGTGGCTTGTGTAGAAATCTTCTTCCAGTAAAAGGCCGCGCCGGCAGCGGCTAACAGCAGGATAAGGGCGATTAAGTTCAATGTTCTTTGCTGGCTCATAGGGCACCCTCCTGATTGAAGGAAAGGCGCATCTGCGTGCAAAGCACCTTATCGATGAGCGAGTCAATGAGCAGGCTACCAATGGCCGCTATAGCTTGTTGGGAAATCAAAAGGTTCACTCCTAGAACAATCTTTCTGAAGCCGCCAGCATGGGCTGGGGGCATATTTCGCTAGTCAGAGAGAAAGGGAGTGATCAAATACGCAGGCGCAAAGTGGCAAGCCAGGTTCGGTTGCCGGGGTGGGATTCTGTCGCAGTAGGAGATAATTCAGGCGTACCGAATGGAGGAGCCAGAATTTGGGGCCATTGGTAAGTTGGCGGTGGCGCCAACTGGGGAAGTTCCAGATTCAAGTATGCGGCGGTGACGGCAACTTGATGGTCGTCCAGCGAAGTCTTCAGGGAGACTTGGGCGTCATAGCCACAACAGTCATCATCTGAGTCTGCCCCCTTGGCCATATCATCGCAGCAACATTCCGCTGATGGCTTGGGGTCCTCCATCATTTCGCAGGCGAGCACGGTCTGTACCTGCAACATCAGCAGGAGCAGGGCCGCCATGGCTATCAGCTTGGCGCGAAATGTGGACGAATAGTTCTTCATTACTGATAAATCATACACCAGAGGTCGGTTGCTCGACAAAGGTTGCTTTCGCTATGTGACCAAGGGGTACCTCCAAGTCTTTCCTTCTTCTACTAAGGGTAATTACGGCACAGGTTAACCCTTCGGCAGAGATTTCTTGACGATAGTTAGTAGATTCCCTTCGATAAATGCGACTACAACAGCACCACAAGGTGTCTCTATGAAAGTAACTCCTCCGGTTTGCCTCCTTCTGATCTTTTTATTGGCGGCACCTTCTTTTGCAGATTCTAAACGCACATCTCTCGAGGAGTTATTTGCGACTACCTATAAACATAATGAAGAGATTAACAGTGAATGGGTGCTGAGTAGGGAGCGGAACTGGGCTGCCTGGCAAAGAATGAGGGCTGTTAGGGAAGCTGCTAATAGGGGGGAAGACTTGTCATACCTCAGCAAGTATGGGCTTGAGAGAAAGTCCGCGTGGTACGAGATTGATTTAGGAAAGCAACGAGCGTGGCTGACGTCATTCAGACTGCTAGGGGTACTCTCTTCTTGGTATATGTTAAAGACGAATCAGGAGGAGCTTTATGAGCTTGGTATGACTGTGGCTGAAGTGGAAAAGTTGGGTCGCTATGTTATCGCCAATGACATCAAAGAAATAAACATCCAGGCAAGATTGGATTATTTCCACAAAGAGGAAGCTGGTTACATAGGCCGGATCCTTCAAGGCGGTGAGGACTTTGCCGCTATCTATTTAGAGCTTCAAGGTAATCTTGAAGCTCTTGAACACCTCTTGGAAACTAATTGGATCATAGATCTATTCAGAAAGTTTGATAGTGAAGCTCAAGAGATATTACTGACCTATAGCTTATCGAAATATAACTCACGAGAGGGAATGGGACGTAGTAGTTACAGTCTGGATCAAGAAGCCGAAATGTTTGTCGATAAATTTCTCTCTGGAGAGATAAACGCAATGACGAAGGAGGCTTTGGAAAGGCTTCAAGAGAAAAGGCTGGGTAAAAAAGCTACCATCAATGTGGAATTTAAGCCTCCGGTTGATTCGCCCGTAAATGAGTGCAAGTGTCCTCCCGATCAATGTTCCTACAATAATTCTTGATTATACTTAAATTAATAGATTTCCCGTCATAATCGACCGCGTGGCATGGTCTTCACTTCGAGTGGTAGTTGTAATGACTGTAACAAGGATCTGTTTTTGGCTTGTCGCGCTTTTCTATTCTTTGTCCCCCTTTGCCGATGAATATATAGTCCAGAGCGAGGACTACGATCCGTTTACCCAGATGACGGAACTCTGGCTAAAGGGTGAAATTTCAAATCGTCAGATAAGGGATTTGGCACTAAGAGGCCGATATCAAAACAGCTCTGCCGCTAATAGTGCTCATGTCTCCTTCTTTCTTGATGAAATGCAGGTGATTGCGCGGGGGAATTCTGTATCGGGTCGTTCGGCCCAGATATCCGTCCAGGTTGATGAGTCAATTTTTGACTTGGATTATGACCTTGTTTCCATGCATATGATGATCAATGGTCATGGAAATGGGTTATCAAGCAAGCAGAAATTCCTTTTGGTTACTTTTATGTACCGGTTAGCAGCAGAAGGCTGGAGCAAGTCTTCTGGAGTCGATGAAATGGAGAAACATCTTATCTATCGAACTCTCGATTACTTATCTGAAATGCCTGCAGATTATAAAATGTGGGTGATAGCTAAAGAGATACAGTATCCGGTTCATTAGAGTATTAATTCATTTCTATAATTAAGTTTAAGCGGGCTTAAGAAGTCATAACAGGCTTCTGCATTGATGATAAGATCATAACTTAACCAGTGATGTTGTTAGAAAGGCTTCGCATACTCTAATTGGTGCCTGCGAGCAGAAAAATATAGTGATTTCTTCCTTTTTTCCTGTAATCTCCTCCTCTTTAAATTCGTATCGAATGTTGGTTTTAAAAGGACTTATATGCAGGATCGAATATCACAGCTGGATTTGTTAAGGGGAGTCGCTTTGTTGGGGCTTCCTTTAATGAATATGATAAATTTCTCTATGCCTATGGCGGCTTATTTGAATCCGAAGGCCTATTTGCCAAATGGCCCTTTGAATGATTTTCTCTTTAGCTTTTTCCATTTGTTTGCTGATCAAAAGTTCATGGGGATTTTTGCCATGCTATTCGGGGCAGGCATCATACTATTAGCTGAGAAACGCGAGCAGCAGAATAAGTCTGCTGCAAAAATTCATTACAGTCGAAATTTCTGGCTGTTATTGATAGGCCTTTTTCATGGCATCTTCATTTGGGAAGGCGACATCCTGATGATCTATGCCTTTATAGCCATGTTTGCCTATTTGTTCCGCAAGTTGCGTGGAAGCTGGCTAATTGCATTGGGGGTGATTACTCTTGCCTTGTCAGCATATAGCTCATATCTGGCAGGAGCTTTTATACAACCCCTAACAGGAGAAGCTCGATATGCAACAGCAGCCATTTTTGCTCCTGATGCAGCGCAGATCCAGAAAGATATAGACATATATCGAGGAGGGTTCCGGGCTCTGTTAGAGAGTCGTTTCCTTGGTGGCAATTTAGCCTCTAGTCCAGAATCGGCAATCGTTATTTCCTACTTTAGTCTCTCCATTATTTTAAAAGCTGCCGCTATGATGTTGCTGGGAATGGGCCTGTTTAAGTTGGATATCCTACGTGGCAAAGCCAGTTCGTCTGTCTACAAAAAAGTAGCTATTGCTGGGGTGGCTATTGGTGTGACATTGACCGGTATAGGGCTTATCTGGAACTATAGTCATGACTGGAGTATGGATGATTACTTCACCTATGGTGCCATTTTTAATTTGGTAGGGTCTACATTTACCAGTATCGGTTATATCGGCTTGATCTGCCTTTGGTTCAAGTTAGGTAAGCACCTATGGATCAAAGGCAAGATCCAAAGTGTTGGGCGGATAGCATTTACCAATTACTTGGCTCAATCCTTTATTTGCATTTATATTTTTTATGGCTTTGGATTGGGTTTGTATGGTGAGCTGACACGTATAGAAGTACTTGGGGTTTGTGTTCTGCTAGGTATGTTGCAGCTGGCCTATTCAGATCTTTGGCTAAAAGTATTCCGTATGGGTCCTCTGGAGTGGATTTGGAGAACACTCACTTACTTTAAGTTTGCACCGCTTATGAAAGATAAGGCTTTACCAGCTGCTGAAGTGAGTAGCTAGAATAGCTACATATTCTTCTTTTTATATTGTTGAGTTACTGCTGACCTTTGTTGGCAGTAGATTATAGGGCATCACACCTTTTTTCTCTCAGTAAACCATTCCCAACATAACAATAAGCTAGAAAAATTAACTATTTCAACTTACTTGTGGTTTTCTTGCGGACACAACAAAGAAGTAACCCAGGGCTCGTCTGCACTGAGTGTCTTCGAAACCGGCTTTTTCAAGCATCTCATTTAGCTCATCGGTGGAATAGAGCTGAGATCCGTGATTCATAAATAGGTGAAAGCAAAACAAGCTCGGGGTCAGGCGGGTTTCATCGAGTAGCATGTCGTGAATAAAGAGATGCCCCCCATTTGGCAAGAATGCGAAGGCTTTATCGATTAAAAATTGGCATGTTTCAGGGCGCCAATCGTGCAGAATATTACTTAAGCAAATCCCGTCACAGCCTTCTGGCCAAGAGCCTGTAAAGAAGTCGCCGGGTACAATTCGAACCTGCTCTTTTTTGCCGAAATTTTGTACGTACTCACTTGCTACTGCGCACACGGGCGTTAAGTCAAACAGTACTGCCTTGCGTTTCGGGTAGGAATCGCAAAACGGTAGGGCAATGGCCCCTGAGCCACCACCCGCATCCATTAAGCACTGAACCTCTGCAAAAATTCCGTTAGAGACAGCTGTGACTGCGGAGGCAAATCCTTGGGAGTGCATCAGGTGTGTAAAGGCCGCAGCGGATTCTGAGTCCATGTCGTTATTTTGCCACATATCGGTTACCGAACGGCCTTTGCACTCAAGTTCATACTCTCGCTCCAGGCTGGTCAGTATCTTTTTATCCAGATGATTGACGTTGTAGATATGGAAGGGGTCTAGTAGCACTTCACCCCAGTAGTAGAGACTATCTTTTGATAGATAAGACTGGCTCAATTCTGTATTTTTTAACCGATGATTGTCGTAACAGATGTACCCTAAATGACTTAAAACCAGAAGAAAAAATCTCATTCCCTTATCGCTGAGCTGTAACTTCTGGCTGAGCGACTTACAGGTGTCATATCCCTGCTCAATCAACCCGGTAATATCCAGCTGAGCGGAAACCATTAGACAGGCAAAATTGTAGTTCCCCATCAACCGGTCCCACATAGGGCTATCGGCAACTGTCGGTGGTGTTATCTTGTGGGTTTTGTTATTACTCATCGTCTGTTACCCATATGACCTGGGGGGTTTTGTTAGTCCGCAGAATTCGTCTGAGTTGGTGTACTTTTTTAGCGTTGAAGGACTGGGGGTATTGTTTTGCTACAGAGGCCAGGTTATGGATATTTTCCTGCACATATTTACTGACTTTGCTGGCATCTGCATTGCCAGTAAACTGTAAGGTAATCCTGTCTGCTGATTTTTGATCGGGTGAGCGGCAACTGAGTAAAAGCTGGACCTCTTCTACACCAGTACAGTCATAGGCGAGGCTTGTGATCTTACTGGTGCTTAAAAGAGCGCTACAGAGGCTGATAGCATCGTCTGCTCGCCCTTCAATCAAAAGTGCTCTGGGGCGGCCACAGCGGCATGTTGTTGGCTTGATCAGATCTCCTAAGCGATAGCGAATAATTGGAACTGTCCAGCCTTCACCAATTCGTGTGAGTAAGGCGCCTTGGTCATCGGTTTCAATAAGCTGCCCCTCCAATAAGTGGTACTTCTCCAGGTCACACCCAGGTGAATTGACAGCAATACTATTGGTTTCTACTGACCCATAGTCGCACCAAAACCCAGCGCTTGGGAAAGCCTTGCGAACAGTTTCAATCTTGGTTTTGGTCCAGGGTTCTCCCATCCATATGATTGACTCAATTGGGAGTTGGCCAACGGAATTTAGTGCTCCCTGGGCAAAGTCAGCTAGGCCTGTAGGGGCGCCAGCCAGGGTATTTACGTGGATGCCCTGTAGAAATTCTATCCAGTTGCTAGCTTCATCTGATACGAAAGGTCCTGTAGGGGCTACGGTACACCGGGAGGCATCGGCCAAGGCTTGAATGAAGTAATGTGCACCCCATAACCGACCAGGGTTGAACAAATTGAGTAGTACACTTTGGGGACTGAGAGGCTGCCACTCTTTAAGAAGTCGATCAATCGCCTGGTGGTAAGGGGTGTAGCAGAGCTTAGGTTGACCGGTAGTGCCTCCACTGGACATTAAAATAGCCCCACCTCTCTGTGCGGCAGCGAGACTGATTCGCTCTATCTCAATGGGACCGCTGATCGGCAGGTCTTCAAAATTACGCACCGACTCAGGTACATTCAGCCCGCCAATTTTGGAGAGCTTTCTTGCTTGAGAAAGTGCGGCACTCCTGTCCAGATCGCCGATATTCATTGAAGTAGGGTGACTCCCAAAGAAGCTAAGCGGATAAAAGGTGCGCTCTAATAATTGTAGTAATCGTCCCGAGCGGTAGTGATTAGGAGGGTCATGGAAGCGCTTTGATTTGGCCGCACTTAACGGTAATAGATGGTGCCAGCTTGCGAAAGCTGATCTATTTCATCCTTCGGGATACCTAGTCCATTTAGTATCTCCAATGTGTTCTCCCCGTAGAGAGGAGCTTGCTGAAACTCCATGGCGGGCGAATCAGGGATGGAAAACGGGGCGCTGATATACTGGACAGATTTGCGCTTCTCACTACGTGTGTAGGGAATAGAAGTTACCTTGCCATTATTCCGTACATAGGTGTTATTAAGTGCTTGAGCAATATCATAAACTGGAGCACAGGGAATCTTTCCCTCCATCTGTGCACACCAATCCTCTGTATTTTTCTTTGTAAAGTGCTGGTCGAGGGTATGGGTCAATAGCTCCCGATGCTTCATTCTGTTGTCATTACTTAAAAAGCGGATGTCAGATTGGAGTTCCGTGGAGCCCAGCTCATCGCATAATAGCTCCCAAAACTTTTCGGTCAAACAGGCGATATAAAGCCATCCATCAGAAGTCTTTACCAGCTGACACGGGGCTTGTGAAGCGTGGGCTGAGCGAGGTTGCTTCCCTGGAACTATCCCCTCGTTGAGAAACCATAACCCTTGGTAGCAGAGGCAATTTAGTGCAATATCGAATAAATTAGTGTCAAAATCACCGCCTTTTCCTGTAACTTCGGTTCGCAGTAGCCCTGAAACTGTGCAGAGGGCTGAATAGACGCTCCCCAGGAGATCCACTACCGATACGCCAACTTTGGTTGGGATAGATCCTGGTTCTCCAGTCACTGACATCCAACCAGTTTCTGCCTGCATAAGGAAATCATATCCTGGCCAATGTTTTCTATTGTTGTCTCTGCCATACCCTGAGAGATGGGTACAAACAATTTTAGGGTTCGCCACTTTGAGGTCTGCATATGTAACCCCCAACTCTTCCGGCAGTGATCCACGAAAATTATCGATAACAGCATGTGAGTTATTCACAAGCTTCAAGAATACCTTCCTGCCAGCGGGAGCCCTGATATCGAGGGCCAAGCTCTTTTTGTTGTGGAGCGTCGATTCACTTGTCTCATTGTCTTCGCGAGCTTCATCAAGATAGATTGATCCCATTTTTCTAAGTGGATTCCCATCTTGTTTAGGGTCTTCAATATTGACAACTTCTGCGCCCAAAAAAGCTAGTAAAGTGCCATGAAAGGAACCTGCGCCCCAGGTTTCGAATGAAAGGATACGCTTTCCGTGGAGAGGGAGCATCATGATATACCTGATTTGCGCAAACAAAATTAGTGACCAGTCAAGTTTTGGCCGCTTAGTTACAAGTGGGTATTAGTTTATAGATCACTGTGTAAATCTGATGTAGGAAAATAGAGTATGAAGTTTGTATTGGTTATTAGGCTCTATTGCAGCTAGGTCGGACATTGAGTGTTTAATTACTCCCTATAGGTTTGGTTGACAAATAGCATTCCGAGCCGAGAAATAGTTTGTGCCTGGTAGTAAGACTAAGTATGTGCCACTTACGCACAAACGGGCATTGCAAACTAGACTCTTTGAGATCCAGTTAATGGCTTTTAAGGATGTGAATATGGATCGTTTTCATATCAGTAGGGTGGAGTTATATGCGATAGCCGATAAAAGTGCGCCGCCAATTTGTTGGACTGCTAATCAAGCCCCGCTGTTATATACCAACAATATTATTCGCATTAAAACCAGCAGTGGTATCGAAGGTATCGGTGCGACATTGAGTTATACCGAGAACGGTTTTGATCGATGCATTATTGAAGCCATGCGCACAATTGCACCGGGTATTTTGGGGAAAAACCCTTTGAGGACAGAGGAATTATATAATTGGCTAATGGAACGGTGTACTTGGGGCGGGTTGCCTGCTAAATCGCCTTTTGATATTGCCGCATGGGACATAAAAGGTAAAAAGGCCGAGATGCCGATTTATGAACTTTTAGGTGGAGCACGCTCAAAAATACAATCTTATGCATCCTCTCCTATGTTTGACACTGTGGAGAAATACGAAACATATGTCGAAGATTGTTTAGCGGAGGGGTTTACAGCAATAAAGTTTCATTGCTCTTGTATATATGAGAGAGATATGGAATTAGTTTCAGCAATTCAAACACGTTTTGAGGGGGAGCGTGTGCGTTTCATGCTGGATACAGCCTCTCTATATACTCCTGCTGAAGCCATGGGCATGGCCAAGTGGTTGAGCGAAAACAACTGGGAGTGGTTTGAAGCTCCAGTTCCAGATTCTGATTGTAGGACTTATCAAGATCTTGTTAATAAGTTCGATATACGAATATTAAGTGATAGCAATTCCCTGTTAACACTACATGAGATAACCAATGCATTGAGCTTGGATACCTGGACTAGTGTTCACCTGGATGCCACTGTTTGTGGAGGAATTACTCCTTTAAATAAATGTTTTGCTATTGCGGAAGGATTTGGTAAAACTTTAGAGATACAGAGTATGGGATTTACGCTTACACAAGCGGCGAATCTGCACGTTGCCCTTGCACATAAAAATTGCAATTACTTTGAGCAGTTTTTCCCTTATAAAGATTTTGAGCTTGCCAGTAAGGTGTCTATTCGAACCGATAAGCAGGGTTATGTCCATGCCCCTCAGGGAAATGGGCTGGGAATAGCCATGGATTGGGAAAAGGTAAAGGATAACTGTTTTTGTCAATATGTATTTGAGTAGGATGATCTAGACTATGCAGGAATCGGACGCCAAGAAATATATCATGGATAAGAAGTTAACATTGGTTAGTTTCTTTTTGGTTTTACTTCTTGGTGTTGTTGCAGTTATTTATCCCGAAGGTACCAAGGACTTTATGAAGGAAATGTTGGCTCTAACTATAATAGACTTAGGGACAATATTTCTTTGGTATACGCTTTTAGGGACATTAGCCCTTTTGTTTTTGGCCTTTTCAAAATATGGCAAACTTCGTTTGGGAGAAGGGGAGGCAAGATATTCACTTGTTCAGCTTTTTTCTATGGCTCTCTGCGCAGGTATGGGAGCTTCGACGATGTATTGGGCATATATTGAAGTAATTCATTACTATATGGACCCCCAGTTCGGCATTTCTGCCGAATCGATTAAAATGGAGTACGCAACGGCTTTCAATATTTTCCACTGGGGGACGGCAGGATGGGTTATCAATTTGATGGTGGCGATCCCTTTTTCTGTGAGTTTTCATATTAAAAAGAATCGAACCCTTAAGTTGTCCTCTGTATTAAATAATATGCTTGATGATCGTATGCCTGAGTGGTTGAAAAAAGGCGTAGATTTATTGTTCATTGTGACCACGCTTTCGGCTACGACATTAACCCTTGGCCTTGCGATTCCAATGATTTCATATAATGTCAGCGCCTTAACGGGTATTCCAGATAGTCTCTCTACAGGAATAGCCATTATCATAGGTTTGTCGCTCCTTTTTTCATTGTCGTCATTTATTGGCATTGAGAAGGGGATGTCACGTATATCTGGGTGGACCATCTATATAGCAATTTTCCTGCTTCTATATACGTTTATTGTTGGGCCAAGTGCTCTTATTGCAAATAATGTAACGAATAGTTTGGGGATATTGTTTTCTGAATATTTCCGCATGTCCTTGAGTACAGACCCATATGGAAGTACACATTTCCCTCAGTATTGGACAATTTTCTTTTGGGCAACCTGGATATCCTATTCGCCGGGTGTAGGTGTGTTTGTTACAAAAATTTCTCAGGGGCACCGTCTGAGAGATGTGATATTAACTTTGATCCTTGGAGGAGGGCTTAGTAGCGCATTTATCTTTGGGATAGCAGGGACTTACGCTGTAGATCTTATGAACCAGGGGGCTGTTAATGCAGTGCAAGAGCTTTCCGGCGGAGAGCCTCTTCGTCTCGCCCATGATATTTTAAATCAATTGCCGCTTCCCGAGTTGGCGATAGCCATTTTTCTGCTGTCAATGATACTGTTTTGCGTGACAACCTTGGATGCAACTTCATATTCATTGACCGGGGTTGTCACAAAAAATCTTGATGCTGAAGCAAATGTTATGCCGGTATATCGGGTTTTTTGGTGCGGGTTGCTAACGGTGATACCCATTGTGTTTTTATTTATTAACGCCGATATGGATACGCTAAAATCTTTTCCCGTTTTAATTGTAATCCCTCTCCTTCCTATATTGGTAATTCTATGTGTTAAAACAGGAGCTTATCTGTTGTCTCAATTTGGCGACATGTCTGAGAGCGAAATTGATGAGTATAGAGCATCTGCTAAGAAGTAACGTGTATAAATTGATTGAGTTGTACCTTAATTATAGAGTGTAACTCTGTGCTAAATAGTTGGACAAATGGCATGAAAAGATAAGTGATCGTGGAGTGTCTCGATTTTCAGTCTTCCTCCTTGTGTTGTCCAATGTAAATGTATGAGTAATGTCAGAGTCTCGGTTTTTATTGAATTTTAGAGCGAAAATCAGAGCGCTTAAACGGGGTGTATAAATCTAACTACTGCGATCTTATATTGTTGTTTTATGCCGTTCATCATATTGCCAACACCTTTCAGTATCCTGGCAGTAAATTGAGCCCTGGAAGCTTGGAGTTGCTGCTACTTTTAAATTCATAGGAGTATAGATTTACTTTGAATCCATTGCTTTTTATTGCACAAGAAAGTCATTTATCGATATTAAGATGAGAGTGTTGACAAATAGTGTCTTGTTCCGCCGTAGAGGACTATTAATCATATCGATAAATCTCTGTATTGGACTCTGTGTGGGTTTTGAGTTGTGTGAAGCGACAAGGAGGTTACTATGCGCCTGCACTCAGCTGTCATTTTGGGAGCACTTATTTTTTCCATGGAGGCCATAGCCGCTGACTATGGCAATCTAGTAAACCTGTGGGGGTTTCGTCCATATGTTTCACTGAATGGTGGGGTTAACAGGCTGGAGGTTAAGCAGGATTATCGTACTGTAGGCGTACTTTATGACCCATACTACTACTACGATTATTTTTACGAATATAGTTACTACAAAACCTCAAGTTCAGGAAGTGAGCCTTGGGGCAGCATTGATATCGGGATCGACTTCAATGGCTATCCGTTTGAACTTCGCTTTAGCTATGGCAGAACAAATTTAGGACGATCGACATCGGTAGAAAATATCGATTATATTGATGACGAAGTTACAGTTATTGAGCGATACCAGGTCAATCAGAAACATCGCTTGGATGTATTTTCAATTACAGGAACTCTGGATTTATCTTGGTATTGCGACAGGTCCTGTATGTATTTGTTGTTGGGCTATAGTTTTGCGCAGCTGGACTGGTCATATACTATGGCTGAATTTTACGCCGGCGGTAACTATTATGGGTCAACAGAATTCAGTAAAAGCTATTTCCATGTAGGTCTAGGTGCGCGCTATGACTTAAATAACTCTTTGCGTATAAGTGCCGAATACATGCTGCACAATGTTGGTAAGGTGGGGGAGTATTATATAAATGACTTTGACCATATAGAATTTGATTTAAGGAATCTTAATGTGTTACAAGTTGGTATATCCTTTATATTCTGATTTATACTTCTTGCTCATTTAAAATGAAAGTATGGATTAAAGCCATACTTTCATGAATATGGGAACTCAATCTCTCAATTAGTACTAATCTATAAGATCTAAGAGCTTCCTCTTATCAACTTTCCCGACTGCGGTAACCGGCAGACGAGATAACACTTTAAGCTGCTCAGGTAGCTTAAAGCTGGCCAGGCCTCTTTCGGTTAAGAAGTCGCGCAACGTTTGCAGGCTTGGCGCTTTATCTACACATACGATAGTCGCTCCAACTTGCTCTCCCATCTCTTGGTCTGGCAAAGCAATGATAGCTGCTTGTTGGATGCCGGGATGGGCGAGTAGATGCTCTTCAATTTCGTCACATGCAAAAGTTTCCCCGCCCCGATTTACAACATCTTTGAGTCGTCCAGTAACTACAATATTGCCGCTATCTAGAATGCGCACACGATCCCCGCTGCGATAGAAACCATCTGGGGTAAAAGCGCGTCGGCTATGTTCTTCTGCACGGTAATAGCCTCTCAGTGTATAGGGGCCGCGAGTAAGCAGTTCTCCTTCTTCTCCGGCTTTCACTTCCTGCCCGTACTCATCAACCACTTTTAGAGTATCGAGGGAACTCATAGGTCTTCCTTGAGTATTGGTGATGGTTTCATTGTTATCTTCGCGATGTGTGTAACAAATCAGCCCTTCGGCCATACCGAATACCTGCTGTAGTGCACCGGGAAAAGCATCTATCGCAGCATTGGCGTCAGTTGGACTCAGCTTTGAGCCACCGACTTGCAGCAAGCGGAGAGAGCTTAAATCAGCATCTTCCCATTCTGTCGCTGCAGTCCAGACTTGAGCCAGTGCTGGGACCAGGGCTGTGGCGGTTACGCCGTAACGCTCTATCAGCTCGAAGCAGTAGTCCGGGCTTGCATCTTTGGTAAATATTACCTGCCCACCCATGGATAGCGTGCCCAGAATGCCGGGGCAACCCAGTGGAAAATTATGGGCGGCGGGGAGTACTGCCAGATAGATTTCATCTTTTCCTAAATTACAAGCAGCCGTAGCGCAGGTAATGTTGTAGCGATAGTCATTGTGGGTGCGTGGAATAAGTTTCGGAAGTCCTGTAGTGCCACCGGAAACGAGGAATAGGGCTGGGGCGTTGGGGTCTACGGGAACAGGGGTGAAGCCTTGGCATTCTCTTCTGGGCAGGGAGGGGAATGTGTCATTTTCATCAGAGCTGTATATGCCTCGCAAAGTCGGAGATTGCGAAGCAATTTGTTCTATCATGCTGTGACGGCTTGCATCACTTTCCGCTCCTGAAGTGATATAGATACTGGCACCCGAGACCTGTGCAAAATGGCATATTTCATTTTGGCGATGCGCAGGCAAAGCTAGTACAGGAGCCAGTCCCGCTCGAAATAAGCCGAGAAGGGTTGTAATAAAACTGACCTGATTGCTCCACTGGAGTATTGCCCGCTCCCCAACTTTGTAGCCTTGTTCCACCAGGCCTGTAGCAATGCTATCGGCCTCATTAACCAATTCAGCATAAGTTAATTGATCCGATAGGTCCCGAACTGCGCATTGATTGGGATAGTTTTTCGCATTACGTGTGATCAGCTCCCAAATAGGTTGGTTATCCCAAATTCCTTGTTGCTGATAGAAATCCTCTAGTTCCTTTGGGTGAGGCGTGTAACCATTAAGTAAATTATTTTCCATGCTGGTCTCCTGAAATGTTTGGGTGGAGCAGGGGAGTGTTTTTTTGAATCTTCTTCAGATTTCTAAATTAAGAATTAACAGTTAGTATTCACGGCTTCAAATTTCTTATTGAGATAAAACTATGTCCGGCGCTTGGCTACAAATCCCTCGCCCTCAACCTAAAGCGGCTATCCGACTTTTGTGTTTGCCTCATGCTGGTGGTACAGCATCACTTTACCGGCCCTGGGCGAAATTATTGCCAGATTCCATAGAATTGGTTCTCGTATGTTTGCCGGGTAGGGAGCAACGCTGTAATGAAGCTATGCCCGCAGATATGCAAACTTTAATTGCTTTGTTAAGTAGGGCTATCAAACCTGTCATCGATAAACCCTGGGCAGTATTTGGGCACAGTATGGGAGCTACAGTTGCTCATGAATTGGCTCTCTCCTTGTATCGCGAAAAATTGCACGGTCCTGAACACATATTTGTCTCTGCGCGCGAAGCGCCACAATTTCAAAAGAGTGGAAACGTACACCAGTTGAGTGATGAATCTCTGTGCCAACAACTCATTGAGCTTGGTGGCACCTCTCCTGAATTATTGGAAATTCCTGAGTTAAGGGCTCTACTACTTCCTGCTATACGCCAGGATTATCGATTGATCGAAACCAGCAATATGTCCTCGGACCAACTTCTAGATTGCCCCATCACCGCGATGCTAGGACGGGATGATCCTGAGTTGAGTACCGTTGAAGCTCAGGGTTGGCAGCAGTGGACCAATGGTGAGTTCCAATTGAATGAATACGCAGGTAACCATTTTTATCTGTCAGATTGCCCCGATCTGGTGGTTGGCCATATTGTTCAGAAGCTCCGCTTGGCCTAACTGTATGTGAAGTTATGTTGGCCGTATAAAATATTTCTGTTTCTTGTAACGCTATCGAAATTAATTGTTGGGAGAATAGGGCTGTTGAGCGGCTCTATATTCTCCATCGTTCAATAGATAGCGGATCTCTACTTCGATTAATCCGGGATCGTTATTTTTAATGATGTTCGAATTATTTCTCTTTAGTAACAAGTGGCACACTCTCTCTCCACCCTGACGCCCAAATCCAAAACAAACATCCCGTTGATTTCAAAAATGATATGTTATAACGTTTCATTATTGATGGGAAGATGAACTGCTTAGGTGATGGAGTTTCTATGCAAGCAACGAAGCTACCAATGGAGTGTGAAAATCTGAATGAGATCCGCCAAGGTATTGATTCCATTGATCGCGAGATCATCAGGCTGTTGCAGCGGCGTATGGGGTATGTTTTGTCAGCAGCCCAGTTCAAGCCGGATGAAACGAGTATTCCTGCTCCAGACCGGGTTGCGGATATGTTGATTGACCGCCGTCGTTGGGCTGAGAAAGAACAACTTTCCGCAGATTATATAGAGCAGCTTTTTACCGGGATTATTCATTGGTTTATCAATCAACAAAAGCTGCATTGGCGCGCTGAGCGCGGCTTGCCCGTTGAGGAAGGTGTATGAAGGGCCGCTCTAAATATGCTGGCCTGGAAGCCTGTTTGCAGGAAGCCAAGTCCAGGGTAAGCCAGGGACAGCCAGAGGTTCTGGCATCGTTTTCAACTCCATGTCATAGACGCAACCCAATAGGGTTGTTTGCCACCGGCTATCAGCATGAAAGATTCGCGTCTCTGTGGGGTGTGCCCTCTAGAGATGAATATGCTGTGACCTTTGGCTCTGCCTGTGAATTTAGTTGTGCCCCTGGGGAATCTTGGTCTGAAATCCAAGCCAATTGGCAAAAATTACTGCCCTCCGCTGTGGTAAGCGGGGGGCATCGGCCGGTTTTGTGTGGTGGGTTTGCTTTTGATAGCCAAAAAGATTCCTCATCCTTGTGGCAAGACTTTCCCGCAGGGGCGCTTACGTTGCCCGAGTTGGCCCTTTACTGTGAAGGGGATCGCAGTTATCTGGTAATGAATTTTATCGTTACCGATCAAACAGAATGCAATCAGACTGCGGAGCGGGTGAAGGCGCGGTGGCAGCATATTTTGTCTCGTAGCTCTGACCTTTCTGCGAATGATAATGTGTTTTCGGTGGAGTCTGATTTTAGCCAAAATTGTGCAGGCCAAATGGCTTGGCAGCAGCGTGTAGTAGGGGCGGTCGAATCAATCAAGCGCAACGAGTTTCAAAAAGTAGTTCTCGCTCGTTCTGAATCACTGAGCGCGGATTGCTGCCCGGGAAGTATTCTCGGATATTTACAAGAATCTTACCCCGATGCCTATTTATTTGCCTTTTCCCGCGGAAAAAGTTGCTTTCTTGGGGCTTCGCCTGAGCGCTTAGCGGCTGGTAAAGACGGGTGTATTAGCACAGTTGCTTTGGCCGGTAGTGCACCTCGGGGAAAAGACCCGGCAACTGATTATAAATTGGGGATATCCCTGCTTGACAGCGATAAGGACCGATTTGAACACGACCTGGTTGTCCAACATCTCCTTTCTATTTTGCGCAAATACTGCCACAGCGTAGCGGAACCTGAACCGCCCCAACTCTGTAAATTAAAGCAAATTCAGCATTTGCTGACGCCTCTAGAGGGCTTGGTTAAAGATGGCGTAAATCTGTTGGATATCTTATCGGATTTACACCCCAGTGCTGCGGTGGGAGGCCTGCCGAGGAAAAAAGCACTGAAGTATATCCGTGAAAATGAAGACCTGGATCGCGGTTGGTATGCCGGACCTGTTGGTTGGCTCAATGCTGAGGGGGAAGGGGAGTTTGCTGTCGCGCTGCGCTCTGCACTTATTACTCCGGGCAAGGTAACACTATTTGCCGGTTGTGGCCTGGTTGAGGCTTCCCTTCCTGCCCACGAGTATCGTGAAAGTTGTATCAAAATGCGTGTTATCCGAGACGCAATAAGGAGCGTATCTCTTGTCGCCGAAGCCGCAGAATAAATCAGAGCCAATCAGTCCGGCCAGTTTGTTAAAGGATTTAGTTTGTCAGGCTATTGATGCCGATATTTATGGCATTCATCCGCAGGATGACTTAATTGCACTGGGGCTTAACTCAGTACAAGTCATGAAGATAGCTGGTCAATTAAGGCAGAAAAAGATCAAAGTAAAATTTGCTGATCTTATTGCAGTGCCTCAATTGAAAGCCTGGCTTTCTCTACCTCAGTTGGCTACTGGAACTGAAGAAAGTACCAGTGAACATTTATCTGTGCCGGGAGCCTTTGATGAAGGCACTCCCTTTGATTTGGCACCGATGCAACATGCCTATTGGATTGGACGAGACCCGAATCAATATTTAGGGGGCGTTGCCGCACATTTTTATCATGAGTTTGATGGCCAGGATGTAGTACCTGATCGTTTGGAACAGGCTGTGCGCTTCCTGTTCGAGCGGCATGGGATGTTGCGTGTTCAAATCCTCGATGTTGGTCGACAGCAGATTCCCACAGAAGTGAGCTGGCCCGGTTTAAAGGTTCATGATTTCAGGCATCAGGCTGCCGCAGAAGCGGAGCAGAGTCTTATCGCTGTTAGGGAGCAACTCTCCCATCGGCAGCTGGATATATCGCAGGGCGAGGTTTTTGATGTACAGCTCTCATTGTTACCTGCGGAATTAAAAGCTGGCGGCACACGCCTGCATATTAATCTGGATATGGTCGCTGCAGATGCCTTTAGTCTGCGCGTATTACTGAATGACTTGGCCAAGCTCTACCTGGAACCAGAGCAGTCTCTGGTTCCGCTTAATTACAGTTATCCGCGCTACCAGGCTGACCGCAGTGCTCTGCACTCAAAGAAAGAGTGGCAAGCTACAAAGCAACAGGCCAAAGCACACTGGCAGGCTCGTCTGCCAGATTTGCCCGGTGCCCCTCAGTTACCTACCGCAATAGGTGTTGAGCAAAAAGATAACCGTCGAGTGGTTCGTCGCCATTACAGCTTGAGTGCCGAAAAGAAAAACCAGCTGGCGGATTACGCGGGTTGTCATGGGATTACTTTATCCATGACCCTGGCGGCTGTGCTTGCCGAAGTGCTTACGGTCTATAGCGAAGAGTCAGATTTTCTGCTGAATCTCCCCCTGTTTGACCGGGAATCTCTACATCAGGATGTCAATTCACTGGTGGGAGATTTCACTTCTTCGATCTTACTCTCCTGGCAGGGCAGCCAGAGTGGAACCTTTGTTGAGCGTGCACAGCGTTTACAACACAACTTCCGTCAGGATGTAGCGCACGGGAGTTATTCCGGCGTAGAGGTGCTGCGTGACCTCAGTAGGCAACAGGGACAAACGGTGTTTGCGCCGGTTGTCTTTACCAGTGCGCTTGGGTTGGGAGAATTATTTGGCGAGTCAGTTCGCAGTGCCTTTGGAGATGTCAATTGGATTATCTCCCAAGGGCCACAAGTGTGGCTGGACGTACAGGTTATGGAACTCAAAGGTGGCCTGTCCGTAAACTGGGATGCGCGGGAAGCTGCTTTTGCTCCCGGCGTCCTGGATGGCATGTTTGCCGCCTTTACGCAGTTACTGGAATGCCTGATCGGCAGCCCGGAATTCTGGGCCCAGCCGATACCATCGCTGCTGCCAGCGGAGCAAAAGCAGCAACGCCAGCGGGTAAATTCCACGGCTAAAAAAACTCAGTCTCACCAATTACACGAGCAGTTTTTTAACAATGCTGAAAGCCACCCGGAAGCCGCGGCTTTGTATTGGAACGATGAGCAAATTAGCTATGGGGACTTGGCCCACAGCGCCTTGGCAATGGCAGCGTACCTGCAACTTCAGGGGGTTGAGCCTGGTGATATGGTCGGGATTTTATTGCCCAAAGGCGCGGAGCAGATTATTGCCGTTCTTGGGGTAATGGCTGCTGGAGCGGCTTACCTGCCGCTGGGAATAGACCAGCCACCGCTGCGCAGAGAGCGTGTGCTCAAGCTTGCCGGTGCCAAGCTGGTTATTGATGACTTGTCTGTGCTCTCGGGTGTCGCCCCTTTATCCCGGCCCGTAGTGGGTGAGACAAAAGATCTCGCTTATACCATTTTCACCTCTGGCTCTACCGGTGAGCCCAAGGGGGTTGAAATTAGCCACGGGAGTGCCTGGAACACCATAGCAGACATTAACGAGCGCTTTGCTGTTGATGAAAATGATCGCGTGCTCGCAGTATCGGCCTTGGATTTCGACCTATCCGTTTACGATATTTTTGGGCTGCTGTCCGCAGGTGGTGCACTGGTATTGGTTGAAGAGGAATCTCGACGGGATGCAGAGCGCTGGCACCAGCTGGTGTGTCAACAT
Source organism: Microbulbifer maximicatervae (SeqCode) (assembly GCF_052467325.1). NCBI lineage: Bacteria > Pseudomonadati > Pseudomonadota > Gammaproteobacteria > Cellvibrionales > Microbulbiferaceae > Microbulbifer > Microbulbifer maximicatervae (SeqCode). The sequence continues at coordinate 1,325,403 of NZ_CP174310.1, read as the reverse complement.
AACGTTACTGTTTGGAATACAGTGCCGGCCCTTTTGGATATGCTGTTAACCACCGGTGATGATACTCCAGCGGGAGAGCTGCGCCTGGTATTAAATTCCGGAGACTGGATCAGCCTGGACCTGCCGGAAAGGTTAAAACGTGTAAATCCGGATTGCCGCTTTATCGCTTTGGGGGGTGCCACCGAGGCTTCTATCTGGTCCAACAATTTTGAAATAAAAGAAGTCGATCCCTCTTGGAGATCCATCCCCTATGGTTACCCCTTAGCCAACCAGCAATTCAGGGTGGTGGATTCCCTGGGCCGAGATTGCCCTGACTGGGTGGTAGGGGAGTTGTGGATCGGTGGTGCGGGCGTTGCCCTTGGATACCGAGGTGCTGCTGAAATCACCGCAGCACGTTTTGTAACAGACGGAGGCGAACGTTGGTATCGCACCGGAGACCTGGGCCGCTATTGGCCAAATGGTTGCCTGGAATTTTTGGGCCGCGCCGATAACCAGATCAAAGTGCGTGGATACCGTATCGAACTCGGCGAGATTGAAGCCGCACTGACTGCGCACAAAGGGATTGCGCAAGCGGTTGCACTACTGACTCAGCGAGGTGTGGTTGCAGTTGTCGCTCTGGAGTCCAAATTATCGCAAGGGAATATAAATCCAGAAAAGTGCTTTGTTGATTTGCAGCAGTTGCAGGAACCCTTGAACGACCTGCGTGAATTCCTGAGTCAACGATTGACCAGCGCCATGCTGCCCAGTGAACTTTGCTGTCTCGCTGAAATACCCCTTACCGCCAATGGCAAAATTGATCGCGGCGGTTTACAGCAGTTTGCCGATGAATCCATAGCGCAACACCAGGCAAAGCAGAATCCACCGCAAGGTAAATTGGAGCAGCAGGTGGCTGCCGCCTGGTGCAAATTCCTCGATGTTACCGATATAGCGCGGGACGATAACTTCTTCGCACTCGGTGGTGACTCCCTGTTAGCAACCCGTGTTGTGCGAGACCTGCGTGAGTCGGGCTTTGAGGGTGTCACACTGTCGGAATTGTTTAGCCAGCCCAGCCTAGCCGACTTTGCTGCGACATTAGTTCAAGGCACACCTGAGAACCTAGAGCCAAATAAAGGCACTACCGAAATTGCCGCTACACCCTGGCAATCGGATAAGGCCAATCGGTACGCTGCTTTTGAACCTACCGATGTTCAGCGGGCTTATTGGCTGGGAAGGGACCCAGAATTTGTTTTGGGTGGTATCGGTTGTCACTTTTATCGCGAATACGACGTTGTTGGTCTCGATCTGGAGCGCTTGGAATCTGCGCTAAACACGATGATTACCCGCCATGAAATGCTGCGGGCTGTATTCGACAGCGAAGGTCGACAGCGCGTCCTTGCCGATGTGCCGAGATTTTCCATTGATGTTACAGACGTAGACAGCGATCCAACTTCTGCTTTTGCGCAACTGCGACAGGAGTGCGCGGAGCAGGTGTTTGAGCCCAGCAGCTGGCCACTGTTTGATGTCCGTGCGGTGCGCTGTGGGCGCAATACCCGATTGGCTATCGGTTTGGACAATTTGATTCTCGATGCCTTCAGTATTCTGCTGTTTTATCGTGAGCTAAATATCCTCTATCAGAGCCCTGAAACTCATCTACCTTCTATCGAACTCTCTTTCCGCGATTATGTGCGCAATATACTGCCGCAAACTATCGCCGTATTTGATAGTGATCTTGTCGAAGGTCCCCTGGCTGCCGCAAAAACATTTTGGCAGCATAAATTATCGGAGCTGCCTCCCGCGCCCCAGCTGCCCATTGTGCGGGAGCCGGCATCCATTGAGCGCCCGCACTTTGTGCGTCATCAACAGCATATTGATAAAGGGACCTGGCAAAACCTGGTTGCGCGCGCGGCTGAGCAGGGAATTACGCCATCAAGTCTGCTTCTAACCGCTTTTGCCGAAGTGCTTAGTCGTTGGAGCAGTCGCCCTGACCTGAGCCTGAATCTTACCTTGTTCGATCGCCGTGAAGTTCACCCGGATATCTATCGAGTGATGGGGGATTTCACCTCCTTGACCCTGGTGGGTTACCGGCCAGAGGCCGGTGACAGCTGGTTGGTGAGAGCGAAAAAAATACAAGGGGAAGTTGGCGCGGCCCTGGAACATCGCGATATTTCCAGTGTTAGCTTGATGCGGGAATTAGCCCGCCGACAGAGCGACGCGGAAGCCACAATGCCCGTGGTCTTCACCAGTGCACTGGGTATTCCCGGTGGCACAGCGGCACCGGAGGATGGGCCTCTGCGGGAACCCATCTGGGCCCTGACACAAACGCCGCAAGTCTGGTTGGATCACCAGGTGGTCGAAGTCGAGGGAGGCGTTTTCTTAAATTGGGATGTGGTCGAAGCGCTTTTCCCTGAGGGGATGTGCGCGGAAATGTTCCAGGCCTATATCGGCTTACTCCAATGGGCGGGTGACGCTGAATGGGATTCCACACCGCCTGATTTATTACCCAAGGCTCAACGGGAACTGAGAACCCAGCTTGAAAAGCGTACCGCAATTGACCCAACGGATAATTTGTCGCAGCGATTTTTCCAGCGGGCAAAAGCAAATCCCGACAATATCGCCTTATATTGGGGAGACGATAATTCTCTGAGTTATGGCGTTCTGGCAGAACGTGCTTTGCGTATCGCTGCCTGGTTATTGGAAAGCCAGGTTTCACCTGCCGAGGTGGTGGCCGTTAACCTGCCGAAAGGACCCGACCAGATTGCCGCTGTTTTGGGCGTACTCGCAGCGGGAGCCACTTATTTACCTGTCGGTATCGATCAACCGCAGGCGAGGCGTGAGTCAATGTTGCGCCGTGCCGATGTAAAAGTGGTGCTCGACCAAAGTGCAATTCAACAGGCCGAACAGTTCGCTCCTATAGATGAGCCTATTGCAACAGAAGCTGAGCAACTGGCTTATATCATTTTCACTTCCGGCTCCACAGGTGAACCCAAGGGCGTCGAAATTAGTCATGGTGCCGCCTGGAATACCATTGCGGATATCAACGAACGTTTCTCTGTTGATGAAAATGATCGTGTACTGGCCATTTCAGCCCTGGATTTTGACCTCTCTGTTTACGATATTTTCGGGCTGCTATCGGTGGGCGGTGCGCTGGTATTGATTGATGAAAAGGATCGGCGGGATGCCGAGCGCTGGCATCAACTGGTATGTCGATATGGCGTTACCCTCTGGAATACAGTACCGGCGCTACTGGATATGTTGCTCACTGTCGGTGCCGATACGCCGCCGGGCGCATTGCGCTTGGTATTGAACTCCGGGGATTGGATTGCCCTGGATTTACCGCAGCGCTTAAAACAAATACAGCCCGATTGCCGTTTTATCGCACTGGGTGGTGCCACTGAAGCTTCTATTTGGTCCAACAGTTTTGAAGTAAAAGAAGTTGACCCAAGCTGGCATTCGATTCCCTATGGATACCCACTGGCCAACCAGCAATTTAGGGTGGTGGATACCCAAGGGCGCGATTGCCCTGACTGGGTTACAGGTGAACTGTGGATTGGCGGTGACGGAGTCGCCATGGGCTATCGCGCAGCACCAGAGTTAACCGAAACGCGCTTTGTCACTGTCAATGGTGAGCGCTGGTATCGCACAGGGGATCTTGGGCGCTATTGGCCGAATGCCTGCCTGGAATTTTTGGGACGTGCCGATAGCCAGGTCAAAGTGCGTGGCCATCGTATTGAGTTGGGTGAAATCGAAAGCGTACTTACTCGCCAAGTGTTTGTGCAGCAGGCCTTGGTGCTGGTTAATGCACAAAAGTTGGTTGCTGCCGTTGTGCTCGGGCCCCAGTGCCCAACAGATTTTAATACTGACGACCTACGGGAATACCTTCGCTCCCAGCTGCCTTCTTATATGGTCCCGGATTTCGTTGTGACTTTGCCGGAAATGCCCCTGAGTGCAAATGGCAAAGTGGATCGCGCTCTAGTTTTAAAGCAAGTAAATGCAGCAGAAAAGCCGGAACAACAGAAAGCCCCTGAACTGGTAACAGACAACGAACGCTTGGTGGCGCAGATTTGGCAGGAGCTTCTCAGCTTGCCAAAGATTAACCGCGATCAAAGTTTCTTCGAACTCGGTGGCGATAGTTTATTGGCGACACGCTTTATTGACCGCCTAAAACAGCAGCACCGTTTGCTCCTTCCCCTCAGACGTTTATTTGCCTCTCCGAGACTGGCAGATGTTGCCGGTGCCCTAAGCACAATGGAACCGCCAGTGGATATTGATGCGGATATGGTGGAAGAGGGCGTGATATGAATTTGATAAGTAAATTATTTTTCAGCGATTGGACGGAGTTTTAACCCCATGACGGCTATGGAACTGATCGACGAACTACAAGGGCTTGGGGTTGAACTTTGGACCGAGTCTGAACAATTGCGTTTCCGCGCAGCCAAAGGCCTGCTGACCGAGCAGCACAAGCAAGGGTTACGGGAGCATAAGTTACAAATTATTGAAATATTAAACGCTGCTCAATCAGGCGCTGGCAATGATTCTGGTTTGGGAGTGGTGGTCGAGACCGACACAGAAAATCGGCATGAGCCTTTCCCTTTAACCGATGTACAGACTGCCTACCTGTTGGGGCGGCAAAATGCATTTGGCTATGGTGGCGTTGCCTGTCACGGCTACCTGGAGCTGGAATATCCCGGATTAAACCCAAAAGGTTTGCAGGAAGCCTGGAACCAGCTGATTGAGCGTCACCCTATGTTGAGGGCGGTTATTGAGCAGGAGGGATATCAGCGGGTTCTCCAGGAAGTGCCGCACTACCAGATGATCAGTCAGGACCTCACCGGCATGGATGAGGAAGCCTTGGAGCTCGCCCTTAAATCGGTGAGAGATGAATTGGACCACCGTGTGTACACCATTGGTGAGTGGCCGATGTTCGAGCTGCGCCATACCCGCACGGATAAAGGACATATCGTACATTTCTCTATGGATGCACTGATCGCAGACTGGGCCAGTGCGGGCATATTGTTTAGCGAGCTTGATGTTCTGCTAGCGAATCCCGGTGCGTCCCTACCTGCACTGGAAATCGATTTTCGCGATTACCTACTGGCCGAACGGAGTCTACTGGACAGCCAGGGTTACCAAAACGATCGCCGCTATTGGTTGGACCGCCTCGATCAACTGCCGGCAGCACCTGAGCTACCGGTATTGCCGCCAGCCTCAGAAGCGGAATCTGTGCGCTTTAATCGCCATCACTACCGCTTGGATATTACCCATTGGCAGAAACTGAAGCAGCGAGCCGGTGCTGCTGGACTGACCGCATCAGTTGCCGTACTGGCTGCCTACGCCGGGGTATTGCAGCGTTGGAGTCGTCAGCCACGCTTCAGCCTGAGTCTTACATTATTAAATCGATTGCCCTTACACCCTCAGGTCAATCAGCTGATCGGGGACTTTACTTCGGTCAGTGTACTGGCGATTGATGATTCCACAGGAAAGTCCTTTCGCGATTGGGCGGCCAGTATCGGCGAGCAGCTGTTCAATGATATTGATCACCGCTTGTTCTCCGGCGTGGAATTACTGCGGGAGCTATCCCGTGCACGAGGACCGGAGGCCGCATTGATGCCGGTGGTATTTACCAGTGCTATTGGCCTGGGAGATACAGAAAAACCTGCCAGCGGTAGAGAGTCTGGCAGAGGAATTACCCAGACACCGCAAGTCACCTTGGACTGCCAAGTGAGAGATGACGCCGATGGTCTGGAAATCAACTGGGATGTGCGCCAGGGCGTTTTTCCATCGGGCCTGGTGGAAGATATGTTCGCGGCATTTACCGGCTTGTTGAATGAGCTTTCCACGAGTGGCGATGGGCAATGGCTGAGTACGTCTCCGGTTTCTTTACCCGAGTGGCAGCAACAGGAGAGACATCAGGTTAATCAAACCGATGGACCTGTTCCTTCAGCGTTATTGCATCAGGGCGTATTTGTACAGGCAGCGGCGACGCCGGAAGCTATCGCCATTATTGATTGCAATGGCAGTGTGAGTTATGGCGACCTGGCAAAAAAAGCGGCGGGCATCGCCAAAGCTCTGGCTAAAGAAGGTTTCCAGCTGGGTAGCCGTGTCGCTATTGCAATGCCGAAAGGGCGAGAGCAAATAGCGGCGACTCTTGGTGTGCTCCTGGCCGGTGGTATCTATTTGCCACTGGATGCGGCACAACCGGAAATACGGCTCAATAAATTATTGCTCAGTGCAGAGGCGGAACAGGTCCTGACTCTCAGTGACCTCGCCAGCCAAGTTCAGTGGCCATCAGAAGTGCAGGTGATCAGTGTCGATACCCTGGCTCCTGAAACTGAAATTCCGCTGGCCAGCAACGGTGACCCGGAGCAGCTCGCTTACGTTATCTATACGTCCGGTTCTACCGGCGATCCCAAAGGAGTGATGATTAATCATCGGGCCGCTTTGAATACGGTGCTGGATATTAATCGCCGTTTCGAGGTGGGCCCGAGCGATCGTATCTTGGGTTTGGCTCAACTCAGTTTTGATTTGTCGGTCTACGATATTTTCGGCCCCTTGGCAGTGGGTGCGACTTTGGTATTGACCGATCCGGCCCGTGGCGCAGACCCTTCGCACTGGGCGGAGGTCATGGATGAGCACCGGGTGACATTGTGGAACTCTGTTCCTGCGCAGTTACAAATGCTGGCTACCTATTTGGATACAGAGCCTCGTCCATTGTCTGATTGGCGATTGGCAATGCTGTCGGGAGACTGGATTCCGGTTACTTTACCGGAACATATCCGGCGCCATGTGCCAGCACTCGACCTGATCGGTATGGGTGGGGCTACAGAAGCTGCGATTTGGTCCAATTATCACCGTATTGATCGGGTCGACTCTGCTTGGACCAGTATTCCCTATGGCGTGCCGCTGACGAACCAGGGCTTCAGGGTATTGGATAGCCAATTGCGCGATGCCCCTGTGTGGGTAGCGGGTGAGCTGATGATTACTGGCCTCGGATTGGCCGATGGTTACCTCGGTGATGCGGCCCTCTCTGAACAGAAATTCTTCTATCACCCGACGGATGGCCAGCGCCTTTACCGCACTGGTGACTTGGGCCGCTATTTACCCGGTGGTGAACTCGAATTCCTGGGCCGTGAAGACGGACAGGTAAAAATTCGCGGACACCGTATTGAGCTGGGAGAAGTGGAGTCTGCATTGCTGGCCCACCCCGCAGTGTCAACAGCGGCGACGGTGATTGAAAAGAAAGAGGGAGACTCGCGAGCGGATTTAAATCTGTTGGGTTTTGTGGAAAGCCGTCGCTTAGATGATGCAGAACCGGCGACTATTGATCCTGAGCTGGTGAATTCAGTGCGTCAGTTTGCGGACTATCAGGCTGGTGAGCCAGAAGCTGTCAGTGTCGGCGATTATGTGCAGGCACTTGAAAATGCATCCCTGTTATCGATGCTTCACGGTCTGGTGGAATTAGGGGCGTTTACAAATTGTGGGCAGGGATATAGTTCAGAAGAAGTTCTCTCCTTAGCCAAAGTACATGAAAAGCATCACTGGTTAGTGCGTCGTTGGTTGGACCTTCTCGTTAACGCAAAGCTGCTCAGCTTATCCACTGCCAGCTCCAGTACTGAGGAAAAATACACGCAAACCCAAGAAGTTGATGCTTCCGCAGTTGATGCTGTGTGGAAGCGAGTTGAGCAGGGGATTGAAAGCGGCTTTTGTAATCGGGAATTCCTGCAATATCACCGGGATCATATCGAGTTATTACCGCAGTTATTAGCGAATCAACAAAACCCATTTGAGTTGTTGTTCCCCCAGGGCGACCAGCAAGTGGCTTTGGCTCTCTATCGAGATGATCTTATCGCCCGCTATAACAATGCCGCCGCTGCCGCATTAATTAACCGTATTGCCGCCCAGAGCGATAGAGGGTTAAGGGTTCTTGAGCTGGGTGCGGGCACAGGGGCTACCAGCGCTTCTGTTATTCCTATGTTGGATGGATATGACGTCGATTATCTATTCACTGACATGACTGCATTTTTCCTGACTGAGGCTCGCCGCCAATTTAAAGAGTGGCCTTGGGTGCGCTTTGGATTAATGGATCTCAATACCGACTATCGCGCCCAGGGTTTGGCTCCTAATAGCGCAGATGTCATTTTATGTGCAGGTATGCTCAACAGCACCCGAGATCCAGAGGCGGCTATTGCCAGTGTTGTGGAGTTACTGGCACCCGGAGGCTGGTTAATCCTGACTGAGCCAACGGTGGATCACGCCCATATCTTACTCACCCAGGGCTTTATGATGGACCCGGCGGGTGATGATCGCGCTTGTGGTGCGACCAAGTTCCTTTCTATCGGGAAATGGCAGTCGCTGTTGAAAGCCAATGGAGCCGGACAGATTCTTTCTCTGCCTGAAGATGACCATCCTTTGTCTGCCTTCGGCATGAATCTACTGGCCGCGCAGATGAAAACTGACAGACAGGATTTGAGTGCCAGGACACTGCGGGACTTTTTAGCGAATCGGTTGCCCGCACATATGGTGCCCGCACATTTGCAAGTTCTCGACCAGCTACCGCTCACCGCCAATGGCAAGATCGATCGCAAAAAGCTGGCTGGTTGGCGCCCAGTGACGGGGGATACGCAAGAGATTGGGAACTCAGAGCAAATGGACCCACTGGAAACCGCTCTGTGCAAACTCTGGGCGAATGCATTGGGTCTCGATAATGTCGGCCGCCAGGATAGCTTTTTTGATCTCGGTGGTGACTCGCTGATTATGGCGCGGGTTGCAGGGCGATTGCTGGAAGAAATTCCGGAAGCGAAACCTTTCACTTACGACGCCTTGTTGCGCCACATGCTCAACGGACCAACGGTTGCTGCATTGGCCAGAGCCCTGAGAGTTGAGCCGGATGCTGTTGCCGAGGGGCAGGAAGATACTGAGAGCGACACTTTGGTTGCCACTACCCGAGAGGGCAGCAATTCCTTGATGGTTCCTTTCAGTCATATAGGCGAGGGTAAAGGGGCATCTAAAGAAGGGGCGCCGGTACGGATTATGTTCCATGCAGCCCTGGGTACCCTGGATTATTTCCAGCACTTGGGCAAAGCGCTTGCGGCTCAAGATCTGGGTCCAGTATTTGGGATTGCGGTAGCGAATACGGAAGAGTATTTGTCGATTGATGCAAAAGAATTAATCGAGCGCACCGCCGACGATTACGCCCAGCGAATAATTGACGAGGGCTACCAGCGCTGCCAGTTAATTGGTTACTGCCTGGGTGGTCTGCTGGCGACGGAAGTTTCGCGGAGATTGCTGGAGCGCGGGGTCGATGTGATTGACCTGAGCCTGATCGACAGTATCCCAATGTTTGTCGATACCGATGAAGAGCTGGCTTTCGAAGCGATTTTTGCCCCCAACCTAAATCTCGATCCGGTAAAAGCGGTATTTGGTGAGCATATCGAGAGCGAAGACATTTCCCGCGCGATCGAGACCTTAATGCAGAAACACAACGGTCGTGTTCCCGCCGGTGTGATGGCAGAACTCAATGGTGATGCGGGGCTGGAAGCGGTAGCCGAAGCCGTGCGACAACGCTCTGAACTCACCCAGGAACAGCGCCTGGCCAGTTATACCGAAATGGCCTCTGCCCAAGCGGGTGTGCCGGTCGAAGCCGCGATGATACCGGGGCTTTTCCGGGTGTGCCGACACAGTATGCGCGCCGCCTGTTTTGACCTTCCTCCCTATATTGGCGATATGACCTACTTGCGCTGCCAGGAAGAGCAATCCTTCGGTGTCACCGCCGGCGTAGGGCATATGGCTGCGCCTTATTGGCAGGAAGTTTGTCTGGGTGATTTTGAATTAATCGATGTGCCGGGCAATCACTTTAGCGTTATGGAACCGCCGCAGGTTGCCACCGTCGTCGAGCATTTGGCAAAACCATTACAGCGCAGTAAAGCGGGTAAATAGATGGCTGAGCAAATTTTGCCAAAGTCTGACCTGCGGGAACTGATGCGTCCATTTCGTGGCCTCGTGTGGCTGGGGGTGGCGCTCGGTGCTTGTGGTGCACTCACTTCGCTGATCCCTTTTATTGGTATCGTTGAGTTGGCTCGCCTGTTCCTTGCGCCGGATATCAGTGATATTGCCGAGGCGATTATTCCTGTTGTGTTGGCGATAGTTGCCGGGCTGGCGATGGGCTGGATTTGCACCGTAATCGGTTTGTGGTTAACCCATATTGCCGACCAGCGTATGCAGGCGGAACTGCGACGTGCCCTGGTGCGGAAATTGGGACAGGTCCCTCTGGGTTGGTACAGCGAGCACACTTCCGGTGCGGTCCGTAAGGCAGTACAAGACGATCTCGATGATCTTCACCATATGGTTGCGCATCATCAGGTGGAGTTGGCCGCTGCGTTTGCACTGCCGCTGGCGGGCTTGGGCTACTTATTCTGGCTCGACTGGCGCTTGGCCCTGTTAGCGGTAGTTACCCTGCCAATTTACCTGGTGTCCTACGCCTGGATGATGCGTGGTTTCGGGGAAAAAATGCAGCAGCTGGATAAGGACTTTGGCCGGGTCAGTGCTGCGATTGTTGAATTTGTCCACGGCATTGCGGTGGTCAAGGTTTTCTCGCAAACCGGTCGCGCCCACAGAAATTACCAACAGGCCGTCGAGGATTTCAGTCGCCGTTATACAAGCTGGGTTACACCGCTTGTGCGTCTGGAGGCAGTCACCTCTCTGGCCCTGTCGGTGCCAGTCATTATGTTGGTGAGTCTGGGGGGGGGCGCCTGGCTGGTAGTGAATACAGGCATTCAGCCAATCGATGTTCTCGCAACCACATTGATCGCGGTAATGATTCCTCAGACCATGCTGACTTTGAGCCAGGGATTAACCGCCCAGCAAAAAGCCAAAGCCGCCGCAGCCAGAATAGATCAATTACTGAAGGTTGCACCCCTGGCTAGTACCTCGGAACCCAAAGAGCCCAAAGATACAGGGCTGCTCTTTAAGCAGGTCAGTTTTGCCTATACCCGGGATCGGCAGGTATTAAGCGATATTACTTTGCGCTGTCACCCCGGCTCGATCACAGCTTTGGTGGGGAGCTCCGGTGCCGGGAAATCCACCCTGGCCAAACTAGTTCCCCGTTTTTATGACGTGGCCCAAGGTGCTGTGCTTCTGGGAGACGTCGATGTCCGTGATATAGATCCGGACAATTTATATCGACATGTTGGCTTTGTACTTCAAGAGACCCAGCTATTGGGTGGCACTGTGGCAGATAACCTGCGCCTTGGGCGCCCGGATGCCAGTGACCAGGAGTTGGTAGATGCAGCGCGCAGTGCCTGCATCCATGAAAAAATTTTAAGTTTCCCCCAAGGTTACCAGGCGGTTATTGGCAAGGATGCCTTTTTTTCTGGTGGAGAAGCGCAGCGTTTAAGTATCGCGCGGACGCTTTTAGCAGATGCCCCTGTGTTGATTTTGGATGAGGCCACAGCTCACGCCGATCCGGAATCCGAAGCCCAAATTCAGCAGGCATTGTCCTGCCTGGTGCGCAATCGCACGGTACTGGTGATTGCCCATAAGCTGCACACCATCACCGAAGTCGATCAGATTGCGGTCCTGGACGGCGGCCGCTTGGTTGAATGCGGAAGTCACCGACAACTGTTGGCTGAGAGCAAGCACTACGCGGAACTATGGCGTTTGTACAACAGTGCTGAACAAAACGAAGAAGCAATGAATGGTGGGGCTCAGGTTATTAGCGGGGTCTCATCATGATTCGTAGTTTGCTTGCCATTCTCGGACCCGCGCATCGCCGTGAAGTTGGCACTTATACAGTATGGCTTCTCGCCTATGGCGTGTTGCAGGGAATCGCGGTGACGCTTCTGGTACCTCTGCTCAGCGCACTGTTGGCATCTGAGATGGAGGCGGTTGGGTATTGGTTGCTTTCCCTGTTATCGGTAGTTGTGATTGCTTGTATTGCCCGTTACCAGCAAACCGTAAAAGGGGCTGCACTGGCCATCCTGGTATTGAAAACCCTGCACAATCGCTTGGGTGAACACCTCTCTCAACTTCCCCTCGGTTGGTTCAGTGCAGAAAAAGTCGGTCGTTTGTCCCGCAGCGCAACCGGGGGCACCTTGATGGTGACTAACGTTTTTGCCCACCTGTTGCCCCCTGTTGTCAGCGGTGTTGTCACTCCGCTGACAGTGGGGGTGGCAATGTTGTGGTTTGACTGGCGACTGGGGCTGACCGCTTTGTTGTTTGTGCCCTTGATTTATGTCGGCCATCGTTGGTCCTCCCAGTGGATCGGCGCCATGGAAACGGAAGTGGATGCTGCTGGTGCTCGCGCCAGCAACCGGGTAGTGGAGTTTGCGCGCAACCAGGCGGTAATGAGGGCATTTGGTAAAAACGTCAGTGGTTATCTCCCACTGGAAGAGGCGATTGCCGGGCAAAGCAGAGCGGCGGGTTCCATGTTGCAGCAGACCTTCCCCCGCTTGTTTGCCGGTGGATTTATGGTGCAACTCGCCTTTGCCGCAGTGATTGCCGTGGGTGTTTGGCTCACGCTCAATCAACAACTTCCCCCTATTGAATTGGTGGCTTTGCTAGCTTTAGCGGCCCGATTTACCGGTCCTCTGGCGGAACTCGCCGGGCGCAGTGGTCTGCTGCGCATGGCCGGTAATGATTTGCACAGACTGGCCGCTATCTTTTTTGAGCAGTCGCTACCTGAGCCATCCAGATCTCAGCCTTTTACCGAGCAGGGTGGGTTGGTTGAATTTTCAAATGTGAATTTTAGCTACGAGTCGGGGCAACCGGTATTGAAGGATCTTTCCTTTAGGGTTTCTCCGGGTACCACTACAGCGATAGTCGGTGCATCAGGCTCGGGTAAAACCACCATCACCCGTTTGTTATTGCGTTTTTTTGATACCGACCAGGGCCAGGTAAAAGTGGGCGGGGTGGATGTGCGGCAACTGCGCACAGAAGACCTGATGCGGCAGATCTCTATCGTTATGCAGGATGTGTATCTGTTCAGCGACACCCTGGAAGCGAATATTCGCTTGAGCTGTCCCGAAGCCAGTCAGGAAGAACTGGAACGTGTGGCGAAACTGGCTGGCGTGGATGAGATTATCGAGCGTTTGCCCCAGGGATGGCAGACGCAGGTAGGTGAGGGGGGCGCTGCACTTTCTGGTGGCGAACGCCAGCGGGTTTCTATCGCCCGTGCCCTATTAAAAGCTGCACCTATTGTTGTGTTGGATGAAGCAACAGCAGCACTCGATCCGCGCAATGAAAAGTACCTGAACAGTTCCCTGCAGCAATTAAAACAAGGGTCCACTGTCATTGTGATCGCCCATCAATTATCCACCATTATGAACGCGGATCAAATAATCGTACTTGAAGAAGGTGCGGTGGCTGAAGTTGGCAATCACCGCAAGTTGTTATCACAGCAGGGGCTGTATGCACATTTTTGGCACCAGCGCAGCCGTGCTACTGGCTGGCGTTTGGTTGAGTCCGATACGGAGGTAAGCCTATGACAATTGCGATTTTAGGTGGTTATGGCGATGTGGGCGCAGCGGTTACCGGTTATTTACAGTCCCTCGAGTTGGGTGCTATGCGTATTGGTGGTCGCAATGCACATAAACAGCCGCTATCCAGTGATTCGGTAATTTCTTATCAGACGGTGGACTACCTGGATGCAGCCTCACTGGATCAGTTTGTATCTGGCTGTGAGGTTCTGATCAATTGTGCAGGACCTTCACATTTAATTGGCGACAGGGTTGCCAAAGCTGCGGCACAAGTGGGAGCAGCCTATATCGATGTTGCTGGCGATGAAGCCCTCTATGAGCAACTCGATGGATCCTATTACCAGAGCTATGGTCTGACCGCAGTTTTATCTGCTGGATTACAGCCGGGGCTCAGTAGTCTGCTACCACGCTGGCTGGCAGAGCAGGAGTTTTCACAGGTAGAGAGCCTGATCAGCTATTTCGGCTTGCGCGATCGATTTACCGATGTCGCCGCCGATGATTATTTGCAAGGTGCCAATGAACAGCACAATAAACCCTTGGCAGCCTGGCGCAATGGACGCCGGGTGAGTGGAATATTGAAACGCCGTTCCGATGTCGAGCTGCCCTTTTTTCCTGCATCTACCACTGTGCTTCCGTATTTAAATAGCGAGGGCGAGCTCCTGGCTCAGGATTTATCCCTCTCTGATGGTGATTGGTATAACGCGGTTAGCGGCTCTTATATTTTATCCGCCTTTAATACTGCCCATGGTTTTAGCCGCGATGAAGCGCGTGCAGCCCTGTGTCGGGCCAGTGAATTGGATCTGGCGGGGCGCGATCCCTATGTGCTGATGCTTTTGCAACTTACCGGTAAATACAACAAGCAAGAGCGCACGCGCACAGCCGCGTTGCGGGGCACTGGCAATGCAGATCTAACAGCAGCGGTAGCCGCAGTCACCACTATGGCTGTACTTCGCGATGAAATCCCACCGGGTTGTCATTACTGCGCCCAAGTATTGCCGCCGGCATTGGCGATGGAACGCATGTCGAAGATTGGGGCATTGAGTTTTTTAACCACCCTGGAAACAAGTATTGAAGATATGGTGTGCCTTGAGGAGGGAGCCATTTGAAAAACCTAACACCTCCACCCGCCGATATCACCCATGAGGCTGGGCTGGCAGCTTTACCCGCTGAGCTTGCTACAGACAGTGGTTTGGCAAAACTGCCGGCTGCAATGCAGAGGCTTGAGTTTATCAGCCTGCGGGCGATTATGGAGTTATTTTCCTCCAGCGGAGTGCTGACTCCAGAGAGTGTTGGGCGCGGCAGTGAGGAAATTATTAATACGCTAGGTACCGCCTGCCGACACCATTGGTTAATTCGCCGCTGGCTGGTGGCCTTGGTTGAACGAGAGTTTTTGAGGCTCAGTAATGGCAACTACTCCTGGGAGCAAATTCCTGAGAGTGCAGTCGGAGCAGATAAATTACCGGAGGCCTACGGTGCGCTGGGATTCCCCCCTGAAATGGCCGAGTCACATCAAAAGCTCCTGACGCATTTGTCTGAACTGGTGCGGGATCAAGTCTCCATTAATCAATTGCTGTTCGAGAATGGAGAAATACTAACGGCACTGGCCGCCTACCAGAACAACTGGTTTACGACGTATCTCAATTATGCCGCAGCGTACATCGTAAAACAGGCCGTCAAGCCAGGGCCTATGCTGAGAGTGCTTGAATTGGGGGGAGGTGCAGGCCTAACCACTTCGGCAATTTTAGATACTTTAGCCGGAAGGCCGGTTAATTATCGCTTTACCGATGTATCGCCAGTATTTACCACTGCGGCACAGAAAAAATTTCGCAATCACATCGGTTTGCGTTGCAGCCTGCTCGATATCAATGCGGATTTCACTGCGCAGTCAATCCCAGCAGCTAGCACCGACATTGTTGTGGCTGGCAATGTTTTGCACAACGCCGCTCATATTGGCCAAACCCTGCAGCGTATTCGTCGTTCTCTGGTCACCGGTGGCTGGCTGTTGTTTAGCGAATCCACTCGGGATAACCACGCCATGTTAACGGCTATGCAGTTTCTGCTTTCCCCTGCTGAATCCGGGACTCTTTTGGGCAGTGAAGATCGGCGAGGGGGCTCGGATCAGGTATTTATCGATAGCGCAGCCTGGCAGGAAGAGCTGGTTAGCGCTGGCTTTGAGATTAAGTACTTCCTGGCACCCTCGACATCGCCGCTATCAGTAGCCGGCCAAACCTTATTTGTTGCAAGGGCGGTTTAAGGGACTGTGATGAAAATTGAAGCAATAGCAGCAAATATTTTAAGTGGTTTGGAACAGTTGGGTGAAGATCCCGCATTATCAGTTGAAGGCTGTGACTGGAGTGGCAGTCAGGTGCTGACTTGGACTGGTTCCGTGGTTGCAAAGCTCAGTGAGCAGCTTGCAGAACAGGGCTCACAGCGAGGC
Source organism: Microbulbifer maximicatervae (SeqCode) (assembly GCF_052467325.1). Taxonomy (NCBI): domain Bacteria; kingdom Pseudomonadati; phylum Pseudomonadota; class Gammaproteobacteria; order Cellvibrionales; family Microbulbiferaceae; genus Microbulbifer; species Microbulbifer maximicatervae (SeqCode). The sequence goes on along the minus strand of NZ_CP174310.1, from coordinate 1,309,518 downwards.
AAAACACTACTCTGGCAAGCTGATAATTCTGGGAATGGGTTGCCTCTGCTGATGAACTTGGTGGCACTAAGGCTGGGTATCGGGTTTGAACTTGTGCCTGAGGCGAACCCAGAGAAGGATTGCTTGACCTTAGAGGTACAAATCCCGAATGCGTTAGAAGGCCATCGAGGTGAGTTTTCGGTATTGCTGGCAGAAAACACCTCCGTGGAGACAAACCTGACCTTACTCGAAGCGCAGCAAGAAGCTTTGGGGCCTATTCAGGGAAAGGTCGCCGTATTTTCTCCGTTCAATGAATTTGCTCGCTTTGGTATTTTCGCAGCATGGAGTTGTGGGCTGCCTGTGCGATTGCAGGACCCCGCTATCAACCCAGCTAAAGCGCTGGTGGCTCTGGAGCGTTCAGGGTTTTCCGGTGCGGTATTGACGTCAACTTTGCTAAAAGGCTTGGTCGCACACCCGGCATTGGCCTTGACCAATCTCAAAAGCCTGCAATGCCTTTTGTACGAAACCGATGTCTTGCTATCACAATCTCTGTTGCGGGATATTCAACGCTTATTGGCAAAAGATATTTCCGGTTGGGTCTGTACCGATAAAGGTATAGAACCTGTTGCAAAGGCCCAGCAAGCTCAGACCCAAAAGCTTGCGACTCTTGTTGAAAGTGTTGCGAAACACCCTGCGGTTGCCAGCTCCGTGACAATTCCCCTTGCTGGAGAGAATCGCTGGGCAGTCTTTGCGCAGCCCAAAATGCGGGCAGAGGCCAGTAACCTTGATATGGCAGGGTTGTTCGAGCGAATTAATACCGAGCTGGATGCGGAATTTGCCCATATTGATTTGGAATATGCGGTAAAGATTACGGAACAACTTAACGCTACTGCTTTGCTATCCATGCTGAATGCTTTCAGCCACCTGGGATTGTTTTGCGATCGACATTCAGTACACAGCTTAGCGGAAATACTTGAACCCCCTCCGGTGGCTCAGCAGCACCGAGCTTTGATCAAGCGCTGGATCAAGGTTTTGCAGGAGCAGCAGTTACTTCGTACTGATGGCGAGTATTGGTCGCCAAAGGTAGATCCAGACAGCTACAGTGATGCTGCCCTGGCTCTGGCATGGACTCAGCTGGAACAGGAATGGCGGATACTGTCTGGAGCCAGTAAAACGATCGATTACGCCCGCGCTAACGCGGAACAATTACCGGATCTGATTCGGGGTAAGGTTCAGGCTGTGCATCTGTTGTTCCCTCGTGGAAGCACGGAGTTAGCGAGTGCGCTTTACCGGGAGGGTATAGCGGCCAGGTACCAGCAGCATTCAGTAAGAGCTTTATTGAAGTCCATCTTAAATAACTGGGAAGGGCAGCAACAGACTCTGAAAATATTGGAAGTTGGCGCTGGCACTGGGTCGACTACCCAGGCTCTACTGCCAGTGTTGGATGGTGTCAGTGGCCATATCAACTTTGAATACCAGTTTACGGATATCTCTGCGGCTTTTCTCGACAGCTTTTTCGCAAAATATGGGGATCAGGAGCGGCGCCCCTGGTTGCACCGTGGATTGTTTGATATTGATCGTTCACCGCGCAGCCAGGGATTTTCCCCCAATAGCTTTGATGTAATTATTGCCGGCGGTGTTTTTAACGCCGCCCGCGACACAGATGCATCATTGCGCAGGGCAGCCGAGTTATTGCGCCCTGGTGGTTGGTTCATTATGACGGAGCCAACCAGTGAGGAGTTTTGGGTAATGGCATCACAGGCGTTTATGTTGGTGGATGCCGTCGATGAGCGCACAGATACCGGTGCAACCTTCCTGTCACTTTCCCAGTGGCACAACGCCATGGATGCCGCCGGCTTACAGCTGGTCATGGATTTGCCTGTCTCCGAACACCCTTTGTCCAGGCAGGGGCACCGCTTCTTTGCCTGTAGAGCCAAGCAACATCAAATGCGACTGTCAGCAGATTGCCTGGCCGAATATCTCGATCACTTTAAGTCAGAAATTTATATCGAAGTTTTGGACAAATTGCCTTTGACTCTTGAGGGGCAGATAGATAAGGACCAATTAGAGAAATGGGCCGTGTCCATGGCTGAAAACCGAGGAGAGTCAAATGGGAATTGATAACCGCAAGCGGGTTGTCGTTGCAGGGACAGGTTTTGGTCGTATTTATCTCGAAGCCCTGACATCTTCCAGATTACCCGGCCGTGAACATTTTGAACTCTCAGGATTATTGGCTCGTGGCAGTGATTATTCCAGGAGCTGTGCCGAGCAATATGGAGTACCGCTCTATACCGAGGCAGAGCAAATTCCCGATGACATCGACATAGTCTGTGTTGTTGTTCGTTCAGGGGCAACGGGGGGGGAGGGTTCTGAATTGGCCCAATCGCTACTCAAGCGGGGCATTCATGTATTGCAGGAGCATCCGGTCCACACCAAGGAAATTACCGCCAACCTGTTAGCTGCAAAGCAGGGAAATTCGGCCTATGCCGTTAACACCCTCTACCCCAATTTGCGCCCCACCAGGCAGTTCCTGGCTGCGGCAGAATACTTGCGTCGGCACCAGCGCCTGGAAATGATCGATGCTATTTGCAACAGCCAGATGGCCTATCCGCTATTGGATGTTATTGGTCGTGCAGTGGGCGGGCTTCGCCCCTGGTCTTTTAGCGAGCCGGTGCAACCAGAGGGCCATCCTTTTCAAAGTCTGTCGGCTACCTTTGGTGGTGTGCCCATGACTTTGCGTATTCAGAATCAGGTTCATCCACAGGACCCTGATAATCATTCCCTGCTATTACATCGGCTTGCTATAGGTGGCGAGGCTGGGGTTTTGACTTTGACTGATACTCACGGCCCCGTGCTCTGGAATCCCAGGTTGCATTCACCCAGGGACCAAACCGGCCGGCTTATTTTAAAGGGTGAGGGTACAGAGCGGCTGGCCGTTCCCAGCATGGTTACCCTGGGCGATACGGAAATGCGTAGTTACCACGATATTTTTGCCCTCACTTGGCCGGAGGCGGTTATTGAGGCTCTGCACTCCCTTTGTACTGATATCGCACAACCCGAGAAGCGCAAGCAAAGTGGTCAATGGGCATTGAGTGTCTCAATGGCGTGGAGTGATTTAACGGCCCGAATCGGTATGCCGACTTTGATCCAGCCAGGGGAGCCGGAGCCGGTATCAGTTCAGGCACTCGCGGATATTGTCGGCCAGGCTTGCGACTAGAGTTTTAAGAAAACACGAACAGCACAAAAAAAGTGATTACGGAATTTTTACTTATAAAACGGGGTTAGGAGGAGAGATGCAAAATCAATCAGGGTTGATCATCGAAGGGCTCTTTAAGACATATAAAAATGGGGTGAAGGCGTTAAACGGCGTTAACTTGGAAGTTGGCCCCGGCATGTACGGATTACTTGGGCCTAATGGTGCCGGGAAAAGTAGTTTGATGCGTACCTTGGCTACCCTGCAAACCCCGGACAGTGGTCGGATCATGCTGGATGGTGTGGATGTGCTGGCAAAGCCGGACTTTATGCGCAGTAAACTGGGCTATTTGCCGCAACATATCGGCGCCTATCCTGGAATTGCAGCGCGGTCATTGCTGGAGCGTTTTGCCTGGCTCAAAGGCTTCACCGAAACAAGTGCAAGGCGCCATGAAGTGGATAGGCTATTGGAGCAGGTCAATTTGGCCGATGTAGCCGATCGAACCGTATCAACCTATTCCGGCGGTATGCTGCGTCGTTTTGGTATTGCCATTGCACTGATCGGCGAGCCGCGCCTGATCATCGTTGACGAGCCAACCGCTGGCCTGGACCCGGCTGAACGCAATCGCTTTCACTGTGTTTTGGCGGATGTCGCAGCGGATGCCATTGTATTGCTCTCTACTCATATTGTTGAAGATATCGAAAACGTGTGCCAGCGCCTGGCCATATTGGCCTCAGGGCGCATTGTCGTTGAGGGGACAGCCCCGGAAGTGACTGCGCCCCATAAAGACAAGATGTGGCAAGCACTGATTCCCCGTGGCGAATCACTTCCCGCATCCCTGCACAATATTGCCAGACCCGATGGTACCCAGGTAATCGTACACGGGGAAAAACCCGCAGACTCTCGTTTTACTGCCCACACGCCTCGCCTGGAAGATATTTATCATCTGGCTATTGAGCAGGTAAAAGACCAGCGGGAGGCTGCATGAACAAGCTGGCGCTTATTGCCCATGAGGCAAAGCTGGAGATAAGAGCCGGATTTAGCAGCGGCATCGTGGCTTTGGCCTTCTGGGGGCTGGTGATCTACCTGCTTCTGAATTTGGTCAATGCCGACTATATGCAGAAAATGGGGGCCACAGATATTCCCCGGAACTCACCGTCACTCATTTACCTGATGGGTGCGGGATGTATGTTCTTTCAGTTTTTTGCCTGGGCCTGGGTATTTTCACAACCGATTCTGCGCGATCGCAAAGCCAGTTTGCACGAAGTCATTTACACAACACCGAATTCCCTGAGCGTAATGCTTTGGGGGCGGTTTCTTGGCGCTGCGGTAATAGGAGCCATTTTAAGTGCATCTGCGCTGGTAGGGTTTTTGGTCTCGCCGGTATTGGTGTGGATGGGCTTGCTTCCCGAAACAGCGATTGGCCCAGCGCCCTGGAAAGCCCTTGGATTTGCATGGATCTGGTTACAGATTCCCGCGAGCATCGGTATTGGCGCTCTGTATTTTGTCGCTACGTTGCGAACTCGCAGCCTGGCCGGTCCTTTTGGACTCGCAGCGGCTTTAATGATGTTGTGGATGTTTGCTGTGATCGTTCTTCGGGGTGGCAATATTAATCCGCAGCTGGCTGCGGTAATGGACCCCTCGCTATTTACTTTCGTTTATACGGAGGTTACTTCCTGGACACCTCTGCAAAAATCAACCTCGCTATTGCCGTTTACTTTGGGTTCGGTACTGAATCGAATTCTATGGTGTCTTGTTCCTTTGCTTGCCTTGGCGGCTTGCCTGAAATACTTGCGAAGGGAAACACTGGTACTGGAAGGGGCTGCCAAGCCTGCCCGGGCGAAGGCCGCTAAAAAGGCAGCCACTCGCAAGGTTAAAGATTTCTCTCCATCTAAGCCCGATACCGCATCGGTTGGCCGCTCCCTGCGTCAACTCATGCTGGAAGCCCGCTGGAGATTATTTCACGTATGGAGTAGTCGCGCTTGGTGGGTCGGTGTTGCGGTCCTGGTAATAATGGGGGTGGCTAGCTCGTTTACCCAGATCATCTGGCACGCTGAAGGGCCTATGGCACCGCGCTTGGAAATGCTATTGCCGCTTCTCAAGGATGTTATTTTCCTGGTTATTGCTTTTGTAATCGCCGCATTGACTGGCTTGGTGTGCCGCAGGGATCAGGTGCCTGGGTTTGACGACATGCTGTCTGCAACCCCCGCGCCCGACTACACACGATTATTTGGCGTTGCCCTTACCGTATTCGCCATGACGGTGCTGTTGGCCCTGTTGCCGGGTCTATCGGGCATTATTGCTGTGCTTCTCACCTCTCCGGCATCTGTCGATATCGTACAGGCGTTCACTTATCAATTGCTGATAGTGACAGCTCCTTTATTGGAGTTGTCGATGATGGTGCTTTTGGTGCATGCACTGTTCCGCCATGCGGGCTTTGCCTATTCCATGTCAATGTTTGTGACCTTTATTCTGGTCCTCAATCATGAGCTGGAGCTGGTGCATTACCCGCCCTATGAAGTGGGTATCACCGCTCATATTCAACTGTCAGCACTCAGTGGTTGGGAACCCTGGATCGGTTATATATTGGCCTTGGATGGATTTAAAGTTGCGCTTGCCATATTGATGATCGGCCTGTCTGCTCTTTTGATTCCCCGTGGACTGGATAGCCGCATGTCTCAGGGTTTTGCCCTGATACGTTCACGTCTTATGGCCCCTCAGGGCGCCCTGGTGGCTTGTTCCGCTTTATTTCTTCTCGGTCTCGGTTCTGTATTGGGAGATAGGCTGGTAGTGCAGGGCGGGTATCAATCACCAGAGCAACTCAAACAAGAAGATGCCCTCTGGGAATCTTATTGGCTGCCGAAAGCGAGTGGGTTTGAGGTGTCCGGTGGTGAATTGAATATCAATATCAACCCGGATAACCAAACAGTAGAAGGTGAGTGGTTATTGCATAAAGTTCATGTCGAAGGGCAGGGCTTGCAGTTTGAATTACCCCACGGATTTGTATTGGTTAAGGCCTTAGTGGGCGGGCGTGAAGTCACACCGGATCAGCGTTACGACCATATGTCGCTGCCAATATCAGGCTGCTCTGAACAGGGTTGTAACATCAAACTGTTGTGGCAAATGACGGCGCCGGGGTGGTCCGCAGAGGGAGAGCCCTCAGGGCTAACTGCCAGTGGAGTCTGGTTACAAGCGAGCGATATTGTTCCGCGTATCGGTGTTGACCCCGAGCGTATCTTGCGTGTGTCAGCGGAACGTGAAGCGCTGGGCTTGAACCCTGAGTTCAGCCTGCCGGCTTCACAACTGGCCACAACCCTTGAGGGCGCGGCCCCATCGGGGGACTGGCGCTGGCAGATCCAAATCCAACGGGATGATAAAAATGTCTTTAGTGAGCAGGGGAGCACTCATGGCCCCTTGGATTTCTCCATTCAATGGGCACCCAATACGAAACTAGCGGTATTCGATGGGTTTGATGTTTCCCATGATTCCGATCGCTCAAATATGGTTTCTGCCATTGCTAAAGACGTTGGGCAGATGCAGGCCTGCGTGAGCCAGCGGCTGGGTACTGATATCGAAATTAAACGGATTGCCCAATGGCCAAGAGGACTTGGAGAGACACGGGCCAGCGGTAATTTGCTGCAATTGTCCGAGGGGCCTCATTGGGATATTGCCGATGAAGGTACAGGGCGTTGGCTGCGGCGGGTCGATATCGCCCGAGCTTTGGCCCGCCAGCATTTACTGGAAAGTTCGGACATACGACGTATTGCCGGCTCCGCGTGGCTCAGCGATGGAGTTTCCGGAGCGATTGGCCTGCTTTGTGTAGCGGAAATCGATGGCATCGAAGTGCTTGATGATGTGCTGGTTCGATACTCCGATAAGACGACCAGAGACTTGGCTGGCAGTGAGGTACCCGTTGAGCGCTTGAGCACCGCACCGATTTCCGGTTGGACTCGCTACTATGCGCCGGTGGCCGCACTGGACTGGACGCTTCTGCAATCTCCTGAGTCCCTGTCCGCGTTACTCGATGACATCAAGCAGCAGAAGAATATTGAAAATGTACTGAGCGCTTATGTCGGTGAGACACGGACGCAAAATATGCTCGGGGCTCCTCTTTCATCAGCTCTAACGGTCGAGTACCTGGAGTCCGGTCAAATACGCCTGGACGGACAGCGTTGGCGCTGGGAGAAGGGTGGATGGCAGCCGGTCGCACAAACGGCCAGCTACCGTTTGCTAGCCGATATCAATGAGTTGGATTCCGAGGTCATCAATGGAAAAACGCTGATTGAGCGTCTGCCCTCGGAGAAAGTTCTAGCGCTGGATATCTGGCCTTCCTATCAGCGGGACCCTGCACAGAATTTACTGGCTGAGAGTTCTGAAGTATCGAATATCAATTAATAGCCTAAGTAATAGAAAGGAAATTCAATTTATGCTCAGCTTAAACCTTGATAAGAAAGTACTTGCGAAACAAATTTCGCTAATATCGGCAAGTCTGCTATACGCTTCCGGAGCCTACTCTGCGGCGGAAGGAGCGGAAAAGGAGAGTTCTTCCGAAACAGAAATGGAAGTCGTTGAAGTTACTGCCCGGCTTACAAAAGAGAAAGCCAAGGATGTTCCCTTTAGCTTGAGTGTTGTTAGCGAAGAGGATTTGAAAAACCGATTGCTGCTCAATTTTGAAGAAGCATTGCGCAGTGCACCTGGAGTAGATGTTTATTCTTCCAGTGGTGCGGTGGATGCAAATATCCGTATTCGCGGGGTTGGTTCACTGACTCAGGTAAATAAGGATGATGGCTCCGTTGTAGTGAACCTTGATGGCGTATCTATGCCTGCGGGAAATGTGTCCCTTGGGACCCTTGATATCGAAAGACTGGAAATATTAAAGGGGCCTCAAGGGACCTTATTCGGGCGCAACAGTGAAGCTGGCGCTATTAATATTACCACTAACAAGCCAACCGAAGAGTTTGAAGCTTACGGACGTGTAGAGCTCGGAGAGGATAACCAGAGTTTATATCAAACTGTGATCAGCGGCCCATTCTCTGAATCACTCCGTGGCCGAGTAGCCATCCGACATATCAGTGAGGACCATTGGGTTGAGAATACGACTAACGGCGATCCAATGACTGAACCCAAAGACCTGGCTTTCAGAGGTAGTCTGGAATGGGATTTGGGTGCGAAAACATCAGCCTTATTTATTGCTGAGAAGCAACAACAGGAAGGCTTTCTGAACCTTCAGTTATTACAACCTTTCGGTGATGACCCTGGCAGTGAACACACACCAGGCGCTTTTGACGATAATGAAAAAACCGTTGAGCGATTTTCCACTGAAATCAATCACCAATGGGCTAATACTCAACTGACTTCTATCACTGCATTGGTCAACACGGATTTTAGTTACCTAACCGGTTTTGACCAAGAGACTGCCCAAGCAGTGTTCAATTTTCCAATGGAGTATCTTCGTGGCGATAGCCAGGACGAGCAGACTATCAGCCAGGATCTACGCTTGTCCTCATTGCCTGAGGCAACTACATTCTGGGTGATTGGACTCAATCTACAAGAAGGTGAAAGAAGTTTTGACTCAATTGATTTGGTGTCCTTCGCCAATCAATACCGGGATTACGATACTGATAGCCAAGCTATTTACGGTGAGACTACATTACCTGTAACTGATTCCCTGAAATTTACAGCTGGACTACGTTACACCCAAGAGAGTAAGAAGTACGCCGGTGAGTATTCCAGCTACGGTACGGATGGCAATCTCTACGTTTCTCAAGATCAAAGAGATCTGGACGATAGTTATACAACTGGCCGCTTGGCTCTTGGTTATTCGCTGTCCAATTCCACAAATATCTATGCAGTTGCCGCACGAGGCTATAAATCCGGTGGGTTCAATGACTTTGCTTTGCAGTCTGCCGATAGCGTTGCTTACAAGCCCGCAACTGTCGACACCTTCGAGCTAGGCATTAAAAATGAGTCAGACAGTCTGAATATCAGTGGTGCTGTATTCTTTAGCTCAGTGGAAGATGATCATTTGTTAGGCTTTGATTTTGCTTCCTATTCCTCTGCTGCAGTAAATGCAGATACGGAGACATTTGGTGCAGAGCTTGAGGCCGATTGGTTTATAACCGAGCAGTTTAGTATTGCCGGTGGTTTGAGCTTCCTGGATACGGAAATTACAAAAGATGTGTATGGTGTTTCCGGCGGTGACGTTTTGGCCGGTAATGAAGTGCCTGACGTACCCAGCTGGAGTGCTAGCCTGGCATTGAATTACTACCAGCCTCTGCCAGACTTTATGGGGTTAAGCGCACCGGCTCTCAATACTAACTTGACTGTACGCCATGTAGATGAGCGCCCGGCAGATGCACAAAACCACTTTAACCTGGATGCTTACAGCAAGGTGGATCTTCGTGTAGCACTGCAAACGGACTCTATGGAGCTTTATCTGTTTGCTGACAATCTGCTTGATGAGCAGTATCAGTTATATGGCTACACCAATGCGATATTTGCCCCTGATGCCAGAATAGGGGCGCCGGCAAAAGGACGTCGTGCGGGAGTTGGAGTTCTATACCGTCTGTAATGAGATTTCGACAGTTTAGTTAACGACTGTTTTATCTATCTTGATGGTGAGTGGATCAATCTCTGTAGAGATTGATCCACTAAATAGCTCAGAGGCTCCTTAGCTTGCTGGGTTGATTGTACTCCCATGCAATAGAGTCGGGTCCAAATTTTCTCTCAGTCCACTAACCTCTATACCCGTAACTTTGGTTGTAGGCCCGGGTTTGATATTAAATGTGGAATCTTTATCGATTAAACGTTGTACAGTTTTCCAGTCCTGTTCACTGACTTCCATGTGCACTTTACTCAGGCCAGTAGCACCATTTTTATGGTTTGTTTCTTGAGGGTACTGAGGTGGGTTATATGGACTTACAATAAATGGCAGTCGCTCAGAGCGAGGATAAACAAAGCGGAAGCTGGTTTTTTGTCCGTTTGGCTTGGTTCGTTGCCAGGGAATCACTCGCCCGGTTTGAACACCCTCACGCTTCATCGCTGAAAGATCATTATCAAAATCGTCACTGACTAAGGCAACATCACAAAAACCTTCCCCTTCTTGCGACCAACGTATCATCCTACGTCCTGCGCCCCGGCCGGCAAAGAGATCAATAATCCATTTGAAGTATTGAGCATTGGATGGTGATGTCAATAACTCAATAATAGCCCCTTCACTAAACCAAATATGGGCGTGCTGGGCGTTCTTTTCTTTTGTGGCGTAATCCACAGAAAAACCGAGCTGACGAAAATCTTGTACAGCTTGATGAATATCCTCCACCCAGAGTAAAACGTGGCTACAGCGTGTTCTCATAAGAGTGCCTTTTGTCTAAAATAGTGTTGTTTGTTTGGTTTTTATTTTTTTGGCGGCAGTTGTTAGTTAATCATTTCTTGTGGTTGATTTAACCATACCAGAAATTACGATAAGGGTGATTTAACTTTTGCCGAAATTTTAATAATTATGAAAGTAATATAATCTACTTGGTGATTCTTTCAGAAATTGTATGGGCCGCTAAACAGTGTAGGGATCAACGGCCCGTACTGCGAATCGGGTATCTATTTCTAAAAAACACAAAAGATTGGTGTGACTTGGATCGGGCAGAAATTATTCTGAAACCTCAGGTTTCATCCCCACGCAATATTTGGCGGGAACCTCATCTAAGCTAAATGCCTTCATCAGTTTTCTGCTTGCTCCCACATAGGACTCTGCCGTTGCACCTGACCAGTAACCCGTATCACAACTCAGGGAAACACAATCGCCTCCAAAAGTTACAAAAGACTTATCCCGTACAATCTTGCATGTGCATATGGCTTTAAGTGGATTCATCGGGTCGACAATGCAGGGTTGATCCAGGCAATCAGTCCACGGTTTACCTTCGGGGCAGGAAAGTACAGGCTTGGTGGAAGCCTGCGCGAAAGAAAATGTCGATAAGGCTTTTTTGACGTCGTTTGAGTCAGTCTCAGGAGTCCGGTTTTTACATTCAGAAAACCCGAAGTTCAACCCCTTATTAACGTCACATCTGCAAATTGCATTTGAATCTGGATTACTGGGATCTGGAATGCATGGGGCAGATGTGCATAGAACATACTCATTATTACAAATGATGCCCTCACTATTCTTGATTGAGTTATGACTATTCTCTTCTGCTGCCGTTTTAGCTCCCATAAAAGCAAGGGAAATCAAAATTATTGTGAATAGAAGTGACAGTTTCATCATGAGCAGCTCTTTAATACGTTAATCGCCAAAATAGAATGTAAGCTGATATTTCTCAGATGAAGACGATTGAAGTGTCGTTTTTTCGATTGGACTTGACTTCATCCCCCTCGATATCTCATGGACTATAAGCCCGTTTACGGTGCCTCTGTTCTATTCGACAAGGGATCTTTGGAGTTAAAAGATACACTGGGGCCGCCGTGGGAGTATGGTTGGGAGGCTGAAGGTTTTAGCGGTAAAATTTGGGATCGAACCCTGGCTCCATCCTTGGGGCCACAAAAGAAGTGGGTAGCGGCTAGGTCAATGACATATAGATAAAATTCAAGTTAGCTTGCGGTGGTTTTGGCCAATTTCAATAATCCAGCTTTCAGAGACACCGGAGGCTTCAGCGAACTGCTCCCAATTTGCTACCGCACTTGCGACCTGATCAATTATCTCCATTGGACGCTTAATGCTGATGGATTCCCCTAATGTTATTAAGTCATCTAAATTGTAGTGATCACGCTTTCCGTTAATACTCATCTGGTGTTGACTTGTCCAAGCTCCGCCAGGATTGTGGGCATAAGTCAGGTCAAAGGCTGGTGAAAGAGACCATTCTCCGGCTGGGTCCATAAGAAATGCAATATTCTTTGTATGATCATCTTGATTCCTGGCCAATACGTTGAAGACCATACGGCGATATTGCTGAACGGCTTCATTTTTAGACAGATATAGTTCACGTATTATGCTGAATACTTGCTCATAGGAGTGTGCGCCTGCCATGTTGAAATCTAAGTGCGCAATACCACATAGAGACTGCATATGAAGCTTTTGCCCGTTTACCCGATCAAAGCGCCGCGTCATAAAATGCGCTCGGCCATTTTCCTCCAGTAGCCCGCACTCCGCCATATTGATACCCGCTTCGCGAGCCATATGATAATAGGCGTATTCAACCCGCCCATAGCCATCGCTTGCCCTGAGTTCAAGATCTCCCGCGCCGTCAAATTTTAAAAGCCAGTAGTCATAGCCTTTAGGGGCGGGGACCTGACCAGAGCGAATATCCCCCTTATCATTCATGGCAATAACTGCTTTTGCTCGAGCGCCTCCGGCACTGGTGCCAACGCGCAAAATGTCCAGCAAGGAGCCTGATTTTTCAGTATCACTATGTCCAAATTGCGTATTGAGATCCGTCTGCCTATTGGTAATTGCGGCAGCTAGATTGACTAATTCTTCAACGTTCAGGTCGACAGAGTCTTTGAAGGTGCCGTCCACCGCTGGTTGAAATTCAAGCGCGCCCATGCCGCGAGTACCGGTGTAACAGAGTCGCTCAATAGGGTTGAAGCTGTCTGGAGTTCGCCCTTGGCGTGCGAGCCAGGCATCAATCACCGCATTGCCGAATTTGTCAGGCAGGCAATCGGCGAGGAGTCCCGGTAATCCTTTAAATGTTTCCCGACCGAGGCCGCGAAATGTATATGGCTCTTGTGAAGTTTCAATTGGCATGGTTATCGGAGCAATATCCAGCCCCCGACGCAAGAACTCCGGTGCATACTCGAATGAACCATAACCACTGTCACCCCAGTGGACAGCGCCTACCAACTCGCCCCACAAGTGAACTGTTGCGGCATTTGTCTGGCTTACCATTCTGGCTTGCTCCTTTTCTTATTGTTGTTCACGGGCAGAGTATCGCGCTGATTCTGTGAGCTACGGCTGGCTCTCTGCCGTTGCTTGCCTTGAGTAGCAATTTGCATCGGACTTACTGCCGGTTCAGGTAAAAAGTTATCCAATGAATCAAGTTGGCGAAGTACCCTTAGTGCAGCAACAAGGCTATCAAGCCTGCCACGACCAGCCTCCAGCCCTTTAATGGTGGAGGTGGATAGGCCTGCACGCTCAGCCATGTCATCCTGAGTAAGGTTCATTCGTAAGCGGTACTTTTTGAGGCGATTGCCCAGCTTCCCAAGTATTTGCTTATCTGATTGACCGTAAAAGCCCATAATAGTTGCCTTTCCACCCTTTAATTGGGCTTTGTTAAGTTAATGGGTGCTTTTTGATCTATTATAGCCTGCATAGGTCAAAAGTGTTAATAGGTGGGAGTATAGCCATTAAGGCTAATTTTAATCGTTTACAGGTGCTTTTTCGGCTGTTATATGTATTAATTCTAATTTCTATAGAGGCTCGCCTTTACCGGAAACCCAACTTCTGCTGGAGATAAGAGAAACACCTGTTCTACATAAGATTTGATGCCATAGGCGGGCGACTACTTTCCTCGGGGATGATTAGGCTCCACTGCTGCTATTAGATTTCTTGCCGTTGCCAAATGGGAACAACTAAGAGGTTTCTATGGAGATTTACATTAGCTACTGCCATGAACAGTGGCCGCAAATTAACTAGAAGCAAATTGTTTCCCTATATTGTTCTATGGGTAAACCAACAGTAGCTGACCGTTACAAAATTTATCCCTGTTAACTCCTAGTTAATAGGAAAGCTTATTTATAAGCTTACTTGTAGTTTGTGGGGGAAGTTTGGTTGTGATTAACTTTTTATAAATCTGAATACCAGTTTTAGTATAGAGAGTGTCAGCTCTTCTAAATCTTATATCTTCTGCTATTTACGTTGTCTTAGGTTCTTAGTTAATGGACTATCGTACAAAAAATATCGGGATAGCTCGCATTGTGACTCCATATTGGACTTTCGAGTGAAAAACGCCTTTACTAAGCTCCTCGTACAAGCAGGTATTGAGTTAATTGGGTTTGCAGTCTAGTTTCACTGGTGCGCATCCATTTCGTATTTGAAAGCCACTCTAAGTATTGTAGAAAAGTAGATAATGAAGAAAAAAATTGATGCGGCTATATCAATAGTATTAGTGATTTGTTCATTGTTGGCCGTAGGCAAGGTTTGGGCAAGGGAAGAAGTTGCTACGTCTCCCATACCAGATTGGGTTACAAAGGTAGTAGTTCCTGAAGTAAATGAGCGGCCTGTGGATAAGATCCAGGATGGGGTTCACTATCTTCTGCTGGACTCCCAGATCAAAGCAGGGGATGAGCCAGGATTTGAATACTTCTTTCGAATGGCTGAATACATTATTAACCCTGAAGGGGTTGATGAAAGCTCACAGATAAGTATTGATTATGACCCAGAGTATCAAAAGGTTACATTACATACTCTTAATGTGATCCGCGATGGACAGGTTTTAAATAAACTCAATACTGCGCGAATAGATCATATTCGGCGCGAAGAGGAGATGGATGAGTCAGTCTACCATGGTCAATTAACACTCAATATTTTGTTAGACGATATCAGGGTGGGTGATGTTGTAGAGTATAGCTACACGCGTTCGGGGGTGAATCCTGTTTATCAGGGGATATTTGCATATAGCTCCAGTCTGAATTGGTCTGTCCCACTTGAGAGACTCTATTTGCGTATATTGTGGGAGAAGCAAACACCTCTCTATAGTTCAATTTTAAATAGCGATTTGGAACTCAAACAAAAAGATCTGGGTGGTGCCAGAGAGTATGTCATCGAGGACAATAAACTTGATCCAGTTAAATCTGACGATGGGACTCCTTCCTGGTTTAGTCCTTGGGGCGCTATTTACTTTAGTGAACAGGCAACCTGGGAAGCTGTTGGTGTCTGGGGGTTAGGGTTATATCAAGGAGTTTTTAATGTTGATGCGGAGATAGCTAAATTAGTCGCTGACATCAAGTTAAATCACAAAGATAAGAGTTCCCAAATCTCTGCCGCACTTCGGTTTGTCCAGGAGGAGATACGTTACTTAGGAATAGAGTTGGGGGAAAACTCACACAAGCCCAGACCAGCCAGCACGACTTTGCGGTATAGATATGGAGATTGTAAAGATAAAACTGTACTGTTTTTAACTCTATTGAAAGAACTTGGAGTTGATGGCTACCCGGCTCTAGTGAATACCGAAACAAGACTTAAAGATAGAATCCCCAGCGTACGGTCATTTGACCATGTTATCAGCTATTTTGAATTTGAAGACAAAGAGTATTGGGTAGATCCAACGCGTAGCTATCAGCATGGTGACTTGAGTAGTATTTTTCAGCCAGATTATGGAAAAGCACTAATACTCAGGCCGGGCACTGATGACTTGGTAAATATGGAGCCAGATGTCGCAAAGTATGGAGTATTTGTAAAAGATGAGTTCACAGTACTGGATGACGGCCCTGCAACCTTTACAACCACTACTGTAAATTATGGTAAGGACGCCGAAAGGCAGAGACAGCGTTTAGCTAGCAATGGGCGAGATCAAATCCAGACAGAATATTTGGAGTTCTTTGAGGATTATTATCCCGGGATTGAAGTCGCTGCTCTAATTGAGCTAGAAGATAACCCAGAGCGAAATATATTCACCTCTCATGAGCAATATAAGCTGGAAAATTTTTGGGAAGATAAACCAGATAGAAAGCGCCACGAGGTTGATTTTTATGCAAACATTGTTAGCCCATGGGTATCTGAGCCGGATGATCAGGATAGGCACCATCCGTTGGCTTTATCGTATCCAGAGCATATAGAACAGGTTATTGAAGTTCACTTCAATGGAGATGATTGGTTTTTTGATAGTGAGTATTTTGAAGAAGACAACAGCTTTTTCTATTTCAAAAATGAAGTTTCCTTTCAGGAAGACAGTAAGACGCTTTCTCTGAAATATATATACCGCAGTAAGGCTGATCATGTTAAGCCGAGTGAATATCAAGCCTACGTAGAGGCTATTAACAAACTCAAGAATCAACTGAGTTACGGTATCTATCAGTCTTATGAAAATACCTCAGGAGATACTGAGAGTGATTTCTTGTCACAGTTATCGCTCGCCACGTATATCTATATCTATGCCGCCATGTATGTCTTCCTGGTCTTTATGTGGCGCTTTGATAGATGGAAGAACCCTGTAAAGGAAGATACGATTTTTTACCCTGTCTCCCTGGGTAAGCTGACGGCGATGTGGGTTTTTACATTCGGAATTTTTGGTGTTTATTGGTTTTATAGAAACTTCAAATATATCCGGGAGCAGGAACGTAGTGCGATCATGCCGCTCGCTAGAGGTATTTTTAACAAGTTCTGGTACTTCCCCCTTTGGAATAAACTCCGTGAAGATAGTGAAAATCGATATGGTAAATCATATTTGCCAAACAAAGGATTTGCAGTTGTATTGGCCATTACCTTTTTGATCTCACCAGTCTTGGGTAGATATACGGGCTACCCCCTGGTGTTCCAGCTTCTAACCGTGCTAACAGTATTGCCATTGGCAAACTATTTACTGTTTGTGAATGGTGATAAGTCACCAGCGGTAATTGAGGGTTCCAAATGGCGTGCTAGGCATGCTTTGTTAGTGGTGTTGAGCTTGCCGGTGTGTGGGCTGGTGGTCGGTGGAGAGTTTGGTATTTTAGCTAGCGACAAGGTTGTTGAAGGAAGTGAGATATCAGATAGGGACCTCAAGTTTATGCAGAGAAAGGGGATCCTAAAGGCTACTGATGAGGTAGCATATTTCTATAGTGATGCGCTTCTATTCGTGAGTGAAGATGGCAATGGTTTTACACAACGCCATGTATTTTCCTATTGGAAAGATGGGGATATTTTGGAAAAGGAAATGGCATCTTACGAGGATATTGAGGATCTACAGGTAGACTGGTCCAGTTCTTTAGGCGATACCACTACGGTAACGGTTGTCAGAAAAGATGGCAGTGATTTTATACTTTATGTTTCCAATCTTGGGGGGAAGGATAAGGTGTTTATATCCTCCCTTAAAGAGCGATTGAAAGCTGTTCTATAGGTAGGTTGGGAGCTGCTGGAGCTTAAATTTATAAAATAGCTCCAGCTGTCCTACCTTGAATTTTTTAGACTTGGGATAAGGTAAAATTCATAAATACCTCTTGTACTTTTTCAGTCTTCAGGTTTCATACCTAAAGACTGAAAAAGCCTCTGATGTTGTTCAGGTTCCATTTCTTCAAACTTATGGTGCTATGCGAGCGTTGAGGCTTCATCAATCCCTTCGGCTCTAATGATTTCTACCCATTGGCTCTTTGTGACCATTATTCAATAGAGAGTTGTCCGCTTTCTTTCCTACGCATCCAGCTTGCTGCCAGTAAAAATTGCTGATAGATTCTAAATGTGATCACATTTCAGCTGGGCAAAAATGTAAATAAGTTAAAGGGAAGGGATAGTTTATGGTGAGTCCGATTGTAAGGGCCGGGGCGAAGCAGAGTAGTGAGGTCGCAGGACTGGTAACAAAATTGCTGCAAGCTCTTGTCGGTCATAAGCGCAACATCGATCCAGAGGTCATGGCAGTAACGGCTAAGAAGTTACTTTCACAAGATAATGGGTTCCATGCTTTCCTATATTATGCCGATGGAGCTCCAGTGGGCGTTATTACCCTATCAAGGTCTGCTGCTATTTATGCCGGTGGCAACTATGGGGTAATTGAGGAATTGTATGTTGAGCCAGAGTTCCGTTCACAGTTTATTGGTAAGGCTCTTTTGGATGAGGTGATCAGATTTGCGAAGGAGGAGGGCTGGCCACGGTTGGAAGTTAGTACTCCGGAAAGAGAAAACTGGCAACGAACAATTGATTTTTACCTCCGAGAAGGTTTCCTCGAAAATTCGGTCGGGGAGAGGTTGAAGCTGGAATTGTAGCTCTTAACCTGAAAAGGAACAGGTCGCTTTGAAAAAAGAAAGTCGTATAGGCTGAGTTTGATCTGACAGGGTAATTCAAAAAGTAGCGCTGTCTGCCAGATCAAGCTTGGGCCACAGGGCTCAGTGGTGTGTTAAACCAGAGCTGCGACTAGCCTCAAACAAAAACCATGACCGCTTTTCCGCCTGATCAATATACTCTTCCAGCAAGCTTGCTGTAGCAATATCTCTGTGCTCATCACAAAGTTCGTGGACTTTACGCATACTTGCGATCATTTCCCGGTTGTCTTCGCCTAGCTCTAACAGCATATCTTGCGGATCTACATACTCGGCATCATTATCTGAAGAACGCTGTAGCTTAGCGATATGGCCAATGGAGCGAAGCGTAGTGCCTCCTAGTTTGCGTACGCGCTCCGCCAGTGCATCGGTCATCTCGAATACTTCATCGGCTTGGTCATCAAAAAGCAAATGGTAGTCCCTGAAGTGGGGGCCGCTAACATGCCAGTGAAAGTTTTTGGTCTTCATATATAGGCTGAAAGTATCTGCAAGTAGTGTATTAACAGCGATAGAAATGCTGGCCCTCGCACTCTCACTTAAATCAGACGGGGCGGCTAGCCTGGATTGTGTGCCTACCGCTTCTCCAGTTGCTTTTCTCATATCAAACCTCATAAGTTATGACAAAGGGACAGGTGTGGCAGTCGGTGTCTCCATGGCACTAGATTAGACACCTATATGGAGACTAGCCATTCAGAAAGGGGAAGATATTTAAGGTCTTCACAAGGGGCTGCGTAACTTGGGGTATTTAAACATTGATAGCGAAGACGCGCTGGAAACAATTGTTTGTCGGCACTGCTTAAACCACCAAAAGTATGCTCTTGCCATTGAAGTTGCTACTGCACTTAAAAAAAGTGTCCTCTCTGAACTTGATAGTTCTCGGGGAAGCAAAGAAGCCTATGCCTATAAAGCTATAGCCAGGTGCGATCGTTTAATTTCACTAGCGAAAGAACACCTATAAAGACCAAGATATAGCAGCTATACAATTCGGAGGGATTAGATTTGCTGTTGATTTGTCAAACGATGAATGGTTAGTTCAAGTAAGAGGCTGATAACTAGATCAACTTACCAATCATCAAAAGTCATAGTTAAATAAAATATTTTTGATGTGATATAACATTGCTTTATGCTTGAGGGATAAGGCCGTATTTTTTGTCATAAGTGATCTGTTAATCCTCCTTGGCCGTGTCTCCCGTGAACCATTCCACACTTTTTTGCGGAAAAATATTTATTACCTGAGTTTTTTGTGGAGATTTAAAACTTGTCATCGCAGTCCACATGAGTTGCGAGATCTCCATTGAGGACAACAATTTCCAAGTCGTTATACATTTGTACCAAGTTGAAACAATGGTACCAATTTCGCTCAAGCTAACTAAATGATCCTAAATTCAGCAGTTTTTGGGCTTTCCCTTTATAGAATTTATTTAGCCAAAGCGGGGCGGTTTAGGAGTAACCAATGTCGAATGATTTTTTGGTATTGGAATAAATATAACTTCGGAGAAACCACAATAATGAAATTATCTTTAAAATTTCTTTTACAAAAGACGGCTTTAGCAAGTGCATTCTCATTGCTATGCACTGCGCCTTTTGGTGCCTATGCGGAAGAAGCGGATAACACGCTGCTAACTGATCGCATCATCGTTAAGTACAAAGAAAGCGCTAAAGTTGGACGGGCCGCTACTATGGCTCAGGAAACTGTGGAAAAAGCTTCCCGTCGCGCTGGCCATAAAATGCACCATCTGCGCCGCATAGCTACTGGCGCTCAGGTAATGCGCCTGGAAGGTCGAAAAAATAGAGCTGAAGTAAATGCAATTATCGATCGCCTGAGGCAAGACCCGGATGTGGAGTACGCAGAACCAGATCTGATCTTGAAAGCAGTGGCTGTACCTAATGACCCAAGTTACCTCAATCAGTGGCATTATTATGAATCTACCGGTGGCTTGAACCTTCCATCAGCCTGGGATACCACTGCGGGTAACGGGGCTGTGGTCGCGGTACTCGATACTGGTTATCGACCCCATGCAGACCTGGCAGCCAACATTTTGCCGGGCTACGACATGATCGACGATACCTTCGTTTCCGTAGATGGCGATGGTCGCGATAGCGATGCCACCGATCCGGGTGATTGGTATAGCTCTGGTACTTGTGGAGATAGCTCCTCAAGCAACAGTAGCTGGCACGGTACCCATGTTGCCGGCACGATCGCTGGCGTTACTAACAATAATCTTGGTATCGCAGGTGTTGCCTATGAGGCCAAGATTGTTCCTGTCCGTGTGCTCGGCCGTTGTGGTGGCTATACGTCAGATATTGCTGACGGAATCATTTGGGGTGCTGGTGGTTCTGTCAGTGGACTGCCAGCCAATGCGAATCCCGCCGATGTACTCAATCTCAGTCTTGGCGGCAGCGGAAGCTGTGGTACTACTACACAAAATGCCATCGATACTGCTCGCAGTCTCGGTGCGACGGTTGTTGTAGCCGCTGGCAATAGCAATGCTAATGCAAGCCAATTTACTCCTGCCAGTTGTGATGGGGTGATCTCAGTGGCTGCGACTAATCGCAGTGGCGGTCGTGCTTACTACTCTAACTACGGCAATGTAGTAGATGTTGCAGCGCCGGGTGGAGCACAGAGCTTCGCCAATGACTCCGACGGCGTCCTCTCTACCTATAACAATGGTGCTACTGACCCCGGCAGTGATAGTTACTATTACATCCAGGGCACCAGTATGGCGGCACCTCATGTGGCCGGTGCTGCAGCATTGCTCTACTCTGTAGACCCTACCTTGACTCCAGATGAAGTTGAATCAATCCTCACCAGTACCGCACGGAGCTTCCCGGCTTCTTGCAGCAGCTGTGGTTCAGGTATTGTCGATGCAGCAGCGGCCGTAGCCTTGGCTAATGGTGGAGGCGGCGGTGGTGGCGGTAACGACGGCGGTGAACTTGAAAATGGTGTTGCTGAGACTGGTATCGAGGGTAACAGTGGTGATGAAATTAACTTCACCCTGGAAGTGCCTAACAACGCTACAGACTTGTCTTTTGTAATGTCCGGTGGAAGCGGCGATGCTGACCTCTACGTTCGCCATGGCAGCGCCCCCACAACCAGTACCTATGACTGCCGCCCCTATACTTCAGGCAATAATGAAACTTGTGATATCGATAACGTACAGGGAGGAACCTATCACGTCATGGTACGTGGATATAGCTCCTTCTCTAACGTTAGCCTCGTAGGCAGCTACACCGCAGGTGGTGGTGGTGGCGGTGGCGGTAGCGACAGTTGGGAAGAGACAAATCTCAGTGGTTCTCGCAACAGCTGGCAGCACTTCACTATCGACGTTGATAGCGGAGCTTCATCGCTGAGCGCCGTAATGTCTGGTGGCAGTGGGGATGCAGACCTCTATGTTCGTTTTGGCCAAGAGCCCACCCGCACAGCGTACGATTGTCGTCCTTACGAATGGGGTAATGATGAAAGCTGCAGCATCAGCAATCCAGACGCAGGTACCTGGTATATCAGTATCCGCGGTTACTCTGACTACTCTGGAGTTTCTCTGAGTGCTAGTACTGAGTAAATGGGCTAACTCCCACTCGACAGGTTCCTGTGGGGTGGATAGATAGCTGTTCTACTCAAATAATGCCAGTCAGTTAATCTGACTGGCATTTTCATTTAGCACGTTGATCTCCGCAGAATCCTTTCCCAGTTATATTACCGGCAATATCACCAATTCTGTGATGATCATTTCCACTGCTCGATTAAGGCTCGTTTTATCAGAGTGGATTAACTTCAAGCTCCAGCCTTTTCTTTAAAGTTGATAAATTTCGAAAAGTATTTTGCAGCCTTTCTGTGCACAGTGATTGGAAAGCCCTTAGTTATCTCTATATCGGTGCAAAGACAGATAAATAAGTTTATTTAGGTGGAGGCTGTCACAAGAATAGAAAGAGGCCGGCAATCACCTAAGAAGGATACATCGGTTGCCACTACTATCCCTGCGGGCAAAATTGAAACACTGGTACTAATTTTGTCTCGATATCCAGCCATGACTTGCTCAGGCATATATCTTGCGTAAAGCCTAACGTGCCCTGTCACAACAGGGACAGTGGTACTAATGGTTAGGATGTTACACCCCGTCGGCTAAATCATCATGGAGAGATAACAATAATGAAGTCACTGTTGAAAAAATCCACTCTAGCAGGTGTGTTTTCACTTCTATGTACAGGCTCCTTCGCCACCCAAATGGATAACATAAGTAGTTCCCCAACAACTGACCGGATCATTGTGAAATACAAGCAGGATTCCACGATCGGACGGTCAGCGAGCATGACTCAGGAAACTGTGGAGAAAGCCTCTCGCCGTGCGGGCCACAACTTGCGCCACTTGCGGCGCATGGCGACGGGTGCACAAGTCATGCACCTGGGGAGCCGAAAAAGCCAAGCCGAGATCAACCTGATAATCAACCGCCTAAAACAAGACCCCAATATTGAGTACGCTGAGCCCGACTTGATGATGCACCCTATGGCGATCCCAAATGACCCCAGCTATTACGACCAGTGGCACTACTTTGAAGCTGATGGCGGACTGAATTTGCCCGCAGCCTGGGATATAACTCAAGGGGAGGGCGTGGTAGTAGCAGTTATTGATACCGGTTATCTCGCTCACTCAGACCTCATGGACAACTTGCTGCCTGGTTACGACATGATTTCGGATTCCGATATCGCTGTAGATGGGGATGGCCGTGATAGTGATGCCAGTGATCCCGGGGATTGGTATACCGATAGTTACTGCGGAAACCCACTGTATCCGGAGTTTGATAGCAGCTGGCATGGCACTCATGTGGCCGGCACCATTGCTGCCGTCACCAACAACAATATGGGTATCGCTGGGATAGCCCATAAAGCAAAAGTACTCCCCGTTCGAGTACTCGGCCGCTGCGGCGGTTACACTTCTGATATTGCCGACGGCATTGTCTGGAGCGCTGGCGGCTCGGTTAATGGTGCACCAGCCAATGAAACTCCGGCCCAAGTGTTGAACTTGAGCCTGGGTGGTCTTGGCCTCTGTGGAAGCACAACTCAAAGCGCCATTAATACGGCCCGTAACCTGGGCGCAACCGTTGTTGTTGCGGCGGGTAACTCTGGGCGGAATGCCTTCTGGTTTTCCCCGGCTAACTGTTCAGGAGTCATTACAGTATCCGCGACCAACCGCTCCGGAGGACTTGCTTACTACTCCAACTACGGCAATGTGGTCGATGTCGCTGCCCCCGGAGGTGAAACTAACTCGGTGGAATCCGATGGCGTTCTCTCTACATTAAACAGCGGCGCGCGAACTCCCGGTAGTGATAGCTTCGCTTACTACGCCGGCACCAGCATGGCCGCTCCACATGTTGCCGGTACAGCCGCACTTATATATTCAGTCAAGCCCGATGTTACACCAGATGAGGTTGAATCCATTCTCACCAGTACAGCCCGAAGTTTTACAGGCTCATGTCGGCGCTGTGGGTCAGGCATTGTTGATGCGGCGGCAGCCGTTGAGGCCGCTATAGAGAATTGAACTGTCGAAAGGCGCTAGCTTAATAAAAGACCGACATTTCGTCGGTCTTTTACACTTTCCCACTAAAGGATCTAGCCAAGTACAGGGGTGAGGTTAATATTCATCCTTGTTCCCATGCGGGAAATGGATCATTCAATGTCGCCCAGTATTCTTTGCCTCGTAGCACTTCGTCCTCGCTTAGCAGGCAGTCATCAAGCGCTTTTGTCATGCTGGTTTGATTCAAACTCTGGCCAATAAATACTAGTTCTTGCCGCATATCACCAAAGGGTTCTACCCATTGTTTTTCAATGGAGCTGCGATAATTTTCGTCTGTGGGCCAGTTTTCTTTGGGTATAGCTTTCCAGAACATCCCAGCGAAACCATAGTGGGCAATGCCTCCCGCTTGACTCCATTCGCCTGCAAACTCAGGGCGGGACGCCAGCCAAAAATACCCTTTGGAACGAATTAACTTGCCGTGCCTCTCAGTATTGTGCAGAAATTGATGAAATTTTTCTGGATGGAAGGGTCTACGTGCTTCGTAGCTGAAACTGCTAATGCCATACTCTTCCGTTTCAGGAATATGTTCACCTCGCATCTCTTTAAGCCAACCAGGTGCTTGCTGCGCGCGCTCGAAGTTAAATAAGCCGGTACTTAGAACCTCGTCAATATCGACTTGCCCTTGAGAGACCGGAACTATTTTTGCCTGCGTATTTAGAGTTCGCAGAATGGCCTCTAGGCGCTCAACATCAGAAGGGCCAGCTAAATCTGTTTTACTGATCAGAATGACATCTGCGAACTCGACCTGGTCGATCAGCAAATCAGTTACACTGCGTTCGTCGTCTTCACCTAATGATTCACCAGCATCCTGTAAAAATACGGCCTCGTCATAGTCCTTTAAAAAATTGACTGCATCGACCACCGTCACCATTGTGTCCAAACTGGCAACATCAGAGAGAGAAACACCATTTTCGTCGGCAAAAGTGAAGGTTTCTGCAACGGGTAAGGGTTCAGAAATCCCTGTTGATTCAATAACGAGATAATCAAACCGTCCTTCCTGCGCAAGCTTAGTGACTTCCTCCAGAAGGTCTTCCCGCAGAGTGCAGCAAATACAGCCATTACTCATTTCAACAAGCTTCTCCTCACTACGGTTAAGAGAAACTTCGCTCTGTACTTTCGTCGAATCAACATTGATTTCACTCATGTCATTGACGATTACAGCAACTTTTTTGCCTTCGCGATTGTTCAGTATGTGGCTAAGTACGGTAGTTTTACCGGCACCTAGAAAACCTGAAAGGACGGTGACTGGGAGTTTGTTTGTATGTGCCATTAGTCTCTCCACACTCTGAGTATTCATCCATGTGTACTAGGTTAATCAGATTGTGTGCAATGATATATCGTATCTTTTATGGGTCAAGCTATTTCATTTACATGAGGGTAGGGCGGTAGTATTACCGCTCCTCCTTTACCCGCTTACTCCGCCCACTTTCATGCCGCTCCCGCATATCGGAATCAATGTAGCGATCGGTCGTAGCCATACTTGCATGGCCCGCATCATCGCGCACATGCTCGCGGGGGCGGTACTTCACATCTTCAGAAATACCCGTATGGCGGAGCCAGTGCACAGTGGCAGCCTTAAGATCTTCAGCATCTTCCCCTAAGCCTTCTTCAACCATCCGTTGGTGGGCAGCATCAAAGCAGTTTTGAACAATCAGGCGAACCTGTCGGGTACTGGTAACCGGTCCCTTGCCACGGGACTTGTGCACCAGAGGTGTCTGCTCATTAAAGCTGGGCAGAGTAGGGAGCTGCAAATAATTTCTGTAGCGCTTCAAGGCCTTCAACATTTGGTCGCAAACAGTGATCGCCCGGCCTTTGTTACCTTTACCCGTAACGTGAAACCACCAGTTTCCGTCGCGATCTTTCTTGAAATCACCCATAACTGGTGCCGATCTTTCATCCGCAACCAACTCAGAGATTCGCAAATACATAGCGAATAGGGCGTTCATAATGAATAAAGTTCGCTCGTGATCTGTTGGTGATGTCTCGGCCATGATCTCAGCAGTCTCCAGGACATAGTCCCACTGCAAGTTGCTGATTCGGCGCACAACCTGGCTTTGTTGCTCACGTCGAACAAACTTACTTTTCTGGCGAATCAGTGCCACAGGGTTGGCTGGAACCAAGCCTTCTTGATAGAGAAAATCGAAGAAGGATGACAATGCAGTAAAGATGCATTTGATCGCTGCCTGGGATGGCCGGAACTCCTTGGGAGAAGCCGTCTTGCCAGCACGAAACTCAACTTTGGACACACTGACTACGAATGGCCGCCAATCGGCATTCACAACACGCTCGCCATTCTGTGTTTTGAATCTGGCAACATTCTTAGTTCCGATCCAGGCAATTGGCGGCTCAATGCAAAACTGCACAAACTCCTCAATGTGTTCGCGCTTCAGAGTCATTATTGAAACTTCTTTAATGCGCCACGCCCATTGCAGCAAGCGCTCAAGTTCACGGCGGTAGCTGTTAAACGTTGCCTGGCTGCCGTTATAGCTGTAAAGAAACTTAAGCGTGAACTCCAGATCGGTATCAGCACCAGGAATCTGCTTGCTGAGATAACGGCTAGCTGAAAAGCTGGTGCAGCGGAATGGATTCTCAAGATTGTTCAGGTTGTCGATGATTGGTGCTGGTGGCCGGTTGGAAGCAGACATAGAAATATGGAGTTGTTGTTGGAATGCTGCAAATTATACGGAAAAACGGGTATTTATAAAATATCCGATATTCACAAATATCGGAAATATCGTAACCCCTTGAACCCCCTCAGGTTTTCAATTTTTTCTTGACGGTTTTTTCCGATATCCACGTATCTCCTTGCTGTGGGAATGCTTGGTTGCGGTGCTCGGGTCGAATCTGGGTACATTCCAGCTCCCCGATAATCCCCTGTAGTACTACCATAACCCTCTCCGTTTGTTTTGGTTCCGGTTAACCAGGTCGGTGTTTATGCTCGCGAGAAGCTGCCGGAGCGGCTGAATTTCGTTAGCGATGCACGTCAAACGGAGCTGGGTTATCTAGCAAGATTCCAGCTCCATTGCCTGAGTCATAAGAAAGCCTTATGAACGCGTTCAGCTAGTTCACAGTTAACTCTTCAGTAACCTCGTCAACCCATGCCTGAAACTGCTGTAGCGTCTTAGAGTGTCGGCGTTTCAATCGGAATTCATTGCATATGTATTCGACAGGATTCTCGGGCGATTTTTCAATGGCCAATCGAGCAAGTCCCAAGGCTTCAGGATGAGGTATTTCTGCCCAGTCCCTCTCCTCTTCCCAAGGTGCGAGCCCTCGCCATGGGATTTCATCGACGATGTCATTCGGGGATAGCCAAACTACAGGCTTATGAATGTTATCTCTTTTAATTCCTGCCCAGGGGGTGAGCAATTCAAATATGTGCTTGAGCTGTTTTTTACTTGTCCTTGATAGGCCATGCAGGTTGGCAATATCAAGTGCCAATTCATGAAGTGTAATACCATTTTTCTGGGATAGAATTGATTTTGCTATACCCACAAGTGTTTCCTTGTGGTCATCGTCGAAGTAGCGCAAATGGCTATATTCGTCGGATGATATCGTCTCTTCTACACGCTCAGCCTCTTCTGTCAAAATATCATCCACAGGTTCATTGTTAGCTGGGCTAATCTGCTCGTCGCCTGGGGCTGACCTTCTGTCCTCTTCTAGTATTTCATTTAACCTGCGATCAATTTTATCGATCGCCTCTTCTGGATCTTGAAAATAGTCTGTAGACCACAGTCTTACTAATCGCCACCCAAGGTTTTCGAGAATAGCGTGACGCACTCGATCACGATCTCTTGCTGAAGGAGATCCGTGATACGTTGCTCCATCACACTCAACGCCTGCCAAATAAACACCTGGATGGTCTGGATGTATTATTCCTAAATCAATTCTGAACTTACTAACTCCAATCTGAGTTTGAACCCTCCACCCCTTATCTCGTAGTGCCCAGGCTACAGATTGCTCAAAATCGCTATCGAATTGGTCTACCCCATAATCTGCGGTCGCTTGCTCTGCTAGAGCAATAGGCCCCTTCTCAGCAAATTCTAAATAGTGTTTTAGATGTTCAACTGCCAATGCCGACGTACGGCTAAGATCAATCATTGAAGAGTCAAAACTCGAGAATATCAGTACTTCACTGGTAGCCCTTGTGATCGCTACATTTAAACGGCGTTCGCCACCGGACTTATTCAATGGCCCAAAGTTCATACTCATCGTTCGGCCATGTGCTTCGGTAGGTCCGTAGCCCAGGCTGAGGATAATAATGTCACGTTCATCACCCTGCACAGACTCCAGGTTCTTAACAAAAACTCCATCATAAGTATCAGTAGACTGAAAATATGGTTCTATGTGGGGATGTTTTCTACGGGCATCATCCAGTAAATCTTCTACTGTTCGCTGTTGCTCGGTATTCAGAGTTACGACGCCGATAGTCTGGGAAGTGTTTGCAGGATTGGTCAAACGTCGAACAATTTCATCAACGACTGCTGCCGCTTCAATAGGATTGTTCCTTCCTTTACCTTTTGAATAAACGCCATTTACACGATGTAGTGTAACTGCAGACTGCTTGGTGTCGGACGATGGATATGTAACGAGCGAGTTCTCGTAATACTTACTGTTGGAGAAGGCAATAAGTGTTTCGTGCCGGCTTCTATAGTGTCCCTTCAGTCTCAAATGAGGCAGTCGTGCGGCTAGAGCCTGATCCAGAATAGATTCAAGGTCTTCTTCATCTGGATCATCTACATTCACTGCCCCACTAAAGAAGCTGGTCGGCGGCATCTGTTTAGGGTCACCGACCACAATCACATTTTTCCCTCGGGCAATTGCCCCTACTGAATCCCACGTAGTCATCTGCGATGCTTCATCAAAAACGACCAAATCAAAACCGTTAAAATCTGAGGGTAAAAATTGGGCAACTGACAATGGTGACATCATCATACAGGGACATAGGTCCAGTAATCGCCCGCCCATTTCATTGAATAATGAGCGTACTGGCTTATGGCGTGTTTTTTTCTGCAGCTCCCTGGCCAATAGCCCAAATTCTTTAGGGCTACTTTTGGCGAATGGATCTGGAATCGCCTTTGCTGCGATCGCTGCCACATAGTCACTGGTTGTTATGGAAACTTCTTCGTCGAGCTTTCGGAAGTCATCAATCAATTGCTCATGTGTAGAGGCCTTAAACTGCCGCAACTCTTCACTCTGATCGATCAGCTGTGGCGCCAACCAGCGACAGAATGCCGTGAGAGCTTGATCTTCAGCATCGTCCGACAGAATAGTTCTGGCTTCTAGATCTTTGGTGAGATTATCGAGCTTGTAACGTGACAGTTCTTCTTTCGCAGAAAGCCATTCACTCCACGCCTTGAATTTGACTGCTCCAGTGAGCAGCTGCTCAATAGCTGGTGTTACTTCTTCTAACGTGGCGTTTTCATCAAACGAAAGCTCTAGTTTTTCAGCTTCTTCAGCTATGGCCTTGTAGGTTGACCAGTACTGTTTAAACTCATGTTTCTGTTTTAAAATTTTAGAGCTTTCGAGAAAATCACGTCCATCAACTAGCCTTGACTTAATCGCAGTAAGCAAGACGGCAGGATCGTCGGTTAGCGCTACTGCGTCGACCAGAGCGTGATACGCTGATTTTCCTATTGATGCTGACTGTTGAAGACTTTCAGAGCTGGTCTCCCAGCCATGCCAGATGTTGTCAGATTCGAACTGGCCTTTAAGGGAGTTTATGTCCTCTTGAAGTGCAGCAGCTTTTCCCAGATCAGGAAGGACGTCAAGGTCGCTGAATTTCGAGTATCCGAGCTTTTTCACTGCCCCGTTTATCTTGAATTTGACCAAGACCCGCTTAAACCAACTCTCTTTGGCTTCCTCGTACATTTCCACCCATTCGGATACAGGGCTTTTAGCTAGCATTTCTGCTGTAACCTTATACTCTATAGTATCGAGGGCTTTATCAAATGAGGCTTTAGCTCTGCTTAATTCTTCTAGATCGTCTAACGATTCTTTCACGCCTCGTTTAACGATATAGCCGAGGGAGTTTGATTCGGCTAGCTCAACGAGGTTTGCTAGCTGATTGGCACGAACAAGATTGTGCGGTGTGTTTTCCGGCAGTTTAAGGTTGAAGCTGGATACAAGAGTCGCTGCAGAACGGTAGACTTCGTTGAGCGATGTTTGATATCGGTTTAAACAGTCCAAAACCTGGTTTTGCCACGCGTTAGACCAGCTTTTTGCGAGGATTATACGAAACGGTGTAGGATCCAAGCGGGATATATCGTTATACGCCAATGCAGACTCTTTAACTGCAGCCAGCATATCATCTAGCTTTTCTTGGCTGTTAACTGGTGCACTGTTGAATCCAAGGGGCCAATTAATACTTAGTGAATGTTTGTCTTTGTAACGCACATCTCTAGCAATCGCATCACGAGCGGAGATGCCATATATCGATTTTTTGTGAAGTACCTTTACAAAACCATTGAGTTTATCTCGTTTCTCTTTGAGTGCTCGAACGGAATCAACCCATCCGGCGCTCTGCGACTCGTCGCGTTTATCGGTAGCCATCCTCAGCTGTTCCAACACGGCTTTTTTATTGGCTTTATTACTGTGTAGCTCGAGGCACAAATGGTCGAGTCCAACCTTTTCCATGCGCCGATAAACAACGTTTAGGGCCGCCATTTTCTCAGCGACAAATAGTACCTTTCTACCGAGTGCAAGATTGTGGCAAATGATATTTGCAATGGTTTCCGATTTACCTGTGCCAGGAGGGCCTTCAAGCACGAAATCTTGGGGTCTACCAGAGGCCTCTACCGCAACTAATTGGGAGCTGTCGCAGTTGAGGGGTGTGAATACCTTTTCGGGATCGACCTTCTCATCAACTTCATCCCTTAGAACGAAGCTGGCGTCCTGAACATATGCATCCTGGGGATGGTCAACGAGGTGTTTAACAAAAGGGTTATCTTTCAAGTCGTCGAGGCGATCTTTCAGATCCATCCACATTAGATATTTCGCAAAGGAAAACGACGCTAGCACCAACTCTTCGACAACTTCAAACCCAGGTTGTTCAGCAATCGCTGCACGTACTGTGTTCCAGACAAGAGCCACATCTACACCGGACTCATCTTCAGGCATAGATTCTCTGAACTGATTCAGGTCTATATTGTGCTCAGTGTTCAGAAACTCAATGAGCGTCATATTAAAGATCGGGCTTTCATCAGGTAACTGACGAACTTTGACGGGTGCTCTCGCACTGCTACGTGTAAGTTCTGCCGGGATCAGGATTAAGGGGGCTCGGTATGAACGATCATCCTCCGGATTCTCCTTCCAGCGCAGCATGCCCAAAGCCAGATATAGCGTGTTAGACCCGCCCTCCTCTAGATCATTCTTAGCCTTCCGAAGAAGATTGACTGCATTTTGCTCGAGTTTCTTCCTGGACATGTTGGCAAGGAGAACATGCTTGTTGAGCTGCTCTAAAGCGTATTCCCGATGAATATCGGACCCAGCCTGTAGACGAAAGGTCTCTCCACTGCGTTCCCTGTCATTGAGAGGACTTTCTTCTGAAGATAGGAATTTGAACGACGCGCCGTCAGCGAGACTATCCTCCATTGCACCGATATCAGGACAGTAGAGCTTTATTGCCACAGCGCGGTCTTTTAATGACAACAATGAATTGCGTTTTGTTAGATCAAGCAGCTTCCTTTGCCAAGTATCAATACGTGTATCTGGTGTTTCATCGATAACTTGTTCATCCGCTCTGACCGGAGGAAGCGGCGGAATAATCGGTAAGCTTAGCGCTGTATCTGAGTCGGAAGGCTTTTCCTCCAGCTGTTCTTCAATGGTGGAAATTGGCTTAATCTTTCTCGCACGGGCCTGTTTGATATCAATCAAATAGACGAAGTCGACCTCTTTGTCCTCGCTAACTAGGTTCCGTGCGTGCTCCTTAGACTGCTCAAAGGTCACAGGCGAATCATTAGTGACAAGCGTGCTTTCAAAAAGTACTAAATCGCGTGCATCAATACGTTTACGTAGATCCATGGGATCATCATTGGTTAAAACAGGAAAATGCTCATCGATCAGCCAGACACCAACGAATGCGTGATTTTTCGTTATCGCTACTACCGGATTTAGGCCCATCGCTTCTAGGCAGCTGGCAAAAAGCAGCGATGTGTCAAGGCAGGCCGCAATTTTAGAGGCGCTGATGTCAGCGGCTAGCCGTATACGTTGTCCGTGCCTGGCAAAACCCTGCGGTGGTGTAACGTAGGCAATTCGTTGAGCGAATATAACGTTCCATAATGCGGCGGCCATCATGTAGGGCTTTTCACGAGTATTAGATTGGTAGCCATCGATGCTTCTTCCGTGGCCACCGTTTTCCAGCATTTCCGCCACTTGCCGTAATAAAGATTCAACATACAGCCCGTTGGGTTTCACGAAGGCAGCCAACAGGTCTGGCTGTCTACTCTCCCCGCCCCAAAAGTTAGCGGGAAGGACCTCAATGATAAATCTAGAAGTCGTTAAGGCCTCATCAGTGTTGTCTCGTAAATTGACTGAAAGTGAAACGGAAACCTTCATTTCTTCTGTTAAATTAAACAACAAGTCATGCGGCACGTTGAGCGGGCGTTTTTGAAGCGAGATCGCTTGTCCTGGACGAATTTCATCGATAGACCATTCTTCTGGAGCGAAGATTTCGGGATCCGAACGTAGCGTGACAACCAAGTTCTTTAATAGTGCGACTGGTGCATTTTCCACTGGCTCTTCGGGCGCGGTTGGCGCGTACAAGCTAATTGACCTGAATATTGGATACGCATTTTGTTGTGCGGCCAATGAGAAGGTGGATAATTGATCTATCTTTAACTGAACGGCGGGCTCAGATGCCATTGGTTCATCCGTATTCGTAGAATTCATGTCAGAACTTTTCTTTCAGAATATTTTGCTAAAAACTTATTGTTATACCGCAACCGCAGTTCGATCAAATACTGCCGCAGTGGCAGTTCATTTAATGAGCCATATCAATGCAAGCCGCATGGAGGTCGCTACTACCAGGGCTTTTCGGTCCTACTACCTGATTGACCGCTGTGTAATCCCATTCAATGAGTACGGACTGAATCGGAAAGGCTACCACTGACGCTTCCGCGGGGTGAAAGAGTTGGTTGGATTGAGGGGTTGAAAAACCGCTGTTGCTGTGCCGTTTGTGTATCATTTCGCCTTGGTCCGTGGTGGAGTCCAAGCGCCATTATGCGCCTCTATTTTGCCTGACACAATTGATGGAGATCAGAAAATAGCCGTTAAAAACCGGTCAGTAACTGGTGCATCTCCAAGTTGTTAGAGGTGATTAGCCTCTATATTTAATCGTATTTAGGAGTCAACACAAAAAAATTTTTTTAAATGTTTCCACTATACATATTTAGTCTTGATTTGAATCATTTCGATATTGCTAGCTTTAGAGGGAACTTCATTGGAGAGGGTCAAAATATATTAATAGAGTATATTTGACGTGTGAGGCTCACAAGGAAATATCAAACTAAAGGGGCCATTCTTTCAGTATATCACTAGTAATATACTGGTCAGACTCATACTTACTTAGAAATCTTTTGAAATCCATCCCAAGCTTTCCCGGCGAGGATTTGGACATCGAATCTAAGTCTTTCAGTACAAAGCCTACCTTCACAGCCCCCTCGATATTAGCTTGGTACTTAGTCAACACTGCATTCCAGAGGAAGGAAATAGGACGAGCCCATTCTCGCAAATTGCCGCTATGAGATAAAGGTACAAACTTCCCGCTAGAGTCAAGTATCCAACCATCTTTTGCTTTTGATCGCCGATTCTCCAGAGTGACAAATGTCTGCTCGTCCAAAAAACGAGCCCCTAATGCTTTGAAGCTACTCTTTGTGTGCACTGTAATTTTTCCATTTAAAAAGCACACCACAGGAAATCTAATAACAGGACCCATTTATTATCCTCAATTAATTGCCCTTTCCAATGCACACTTAAATTTGAATGAGCCACTTTGCCGTTGAGTCACATGTGTTTGGGTGGGTTGTGCCCACCCTTTTCGTTATAAATTATCTGACACGGGGTTACAGCCGATTGTCATCTAGGTACTTTAGCGCAACACTTAATGCTTCATCAGGCTTTGTATTGATATCTGGCTGGATTTTATATACTAGCTCGCCACGTATCTAGGTTGACAACCCTATTGGCAGCGCAATAATTCCCAATCCTCAGAAATTTGTAAGGTCTCCAAGTTTGATTCAGGTGCTGAATCTAATCATTGCAGGAGGAAAAGCTCAGGATTTCATTGTGTTAGCAGATAAAGTTTTATTAACTGTAAAGGGTTCATTTGTACTAATTTATTGCGGTATATGTTGATAAAATATTAATCGGCACCGGGATTAAATTCTCATTTGATGTATCAGGGTGGATTTTAAATATTACTTCGATGCCAAATGATAAAGGTCTTATGACATGGAATATCATCACATTAAATACGAAAAAGATGGTCCAGTAACCATCATTACCCTTAACCGCCCGGAAGTTAAGAATTGCATTGGGACACGTGCTCACCGCGAGCTGGTGGATGCATTCGATCGTTTTCGTACCGATGACGGAGCTAAAGTTGCGGTAATCACCGGCGCTGGCGATTCTGCATTTTGTGCAGGGGGTGATTTGAAAAGCAATCTTGCTGCAACCGAACCCACTAATCACCCCGATCCTGACGTGGCTGTTTTATGTCCTGTAGAGCCCGCTGATATTGCCCGGCATAACCGAGGAGAAGCTCCAGGTATTATAGGTCCATCCCGCTGGACCGATATTTATAAGCCTATCATTGCGGCTGTGAACGGAATTGCTTATGCGGGTGGCTTTGAGTGGGCATGTTTTGCCGATATGCGGATTGTAGAAGAGCACGCATCCTTTGGAATGACTTGTCGTCGTTGGAATATCGGCCTAGCCGATGGTGGTACTCAGCGTTTGCCGCGTATTGTTGGTATGGGGCGAGCGCTGGAGTTAATCATCACGGGAAAAGTTATTGATGCTAAAGAAGCTTATCGCATTGGGTTGGCCAACGAAGTGGTGCCAAAGGGAGCCGCATTAGATCGTGCCGTAGAGTTAGCACAGTATATCTCCACCCTTCCCCAGCCAGCGATTCACTCTGATAAAGAAGCTGCCATCCGTGGTTATGGAAAGGATCTTGATGAAGGTCTACGAATTGAGGCTGAGTGCTTTAACCGATTATTCAGCGACTCTGAATCCAAAGAAGAGCTGTCCGAAGGCTTGAGGCGTTTTAACGAGCGCGATCATCCTGACCGAGTACGGGGACAAGCCAAAACACCCGGCATTATTCGTAGCGAAATGGAGTAATTGTGATAAGCCAAAAGAAGGCTGTATTCAAGAGGATGTATTGTTTAGGGGCTTAGATACCACGAATATCTCGGACAATATAGTAGAGGCCCATAGTGGCTATATGGGCCTCATTACTTTGGTGAATCAGTGGGGTTCTTATCGTCACTTTTATGATCTGGACAGGCGCCCTCTTCCCAAGGCCCAGTCTTTATTAGACGCATGAATCGGATGCATGTTTTTTATTTGCTGTTACGCTCAACCATTCGAATCCATATCCTTACTCCAGGCCATTGGCAAAAACGCATCATCGAGACTGACATTCAGATTGTGGGTAGAGTAATTCGAGAGTACTTTTAGACTGGTTCCAACTATCACCTCTAGAACTGTCTCTTTCGTATAACCTGCTGCAAGAAACGCCTCAACCTCCTCTTCTGTAGCCCATCCACGTTTCTCATTGATAATGACACTGAATGCTCGGAGCGCTTCGAGTTTAGGATCATCGAGTTTTTTGCCACTACGCAGCGCCTTGATGAGATTTTCATCTACACCGGCCATTTTGCAAACTGCGGTATGCGCAGCCATGCAGTAGGTGCAACCGTTTAGGCGGCTGTTTGTCATCAGGATTATCTCTCGCTCTGTTTCGCTCAAGCGAGATTTATCGAATAATCCCATAAGTGTTAGGTAGCTCTCCACCATTACAGGTGATTCGGCCATGGTTGCCATTAGATTGGGTACAAATCCCATTTTCTTTTTAGCGGCTTCTAGAGTGGGCTTAGAGGCTTCTGGCGCTGTTTCAATTGTGTAACGTGTAAAATTGACCATGAGTCTTACCATATAAGTTGGGTTTTACGGTGCTCGATATCGATTTACATTGAGTGCTTCCACCTCTTTGGCGCTAGTCAGCGCTAAAGAGGTGGAGGTGTTTACATACTATGCAGTTGTAGACTGACTCAGCTTTTCAAGTACGGGAAATAAGTCGCTGGGTTCGGGGCGACGTGTATAGTCAGGATTCACCTCCGCATATGCGATTGTTCCATCGGTATCTATGACATATCTTGCAGGCATAGGTAAGTTCCACGCGCCGTCACGATGGATGGTCGGGAGTTCGACTTTGAACATCTTGTGGAACTCAATTACATAAGGTTGTAATGTCCAGCGGATACCAAACTCTTCAGCAAGTTTTCCACTTTGATCAGTCAGAATTGGGAAGCTTAGCTTGTTATCCCTCTGAGATTTGCGGCTTTCAGCGGGCCCCTGCATGGAAATAGCAACCAGGGTTGCGCCACGCGCTTTGATCTCTGCAGCAACTTCTTCTAACGCTTGCAGCTCAATATTGCAGTAAGGGCACCACACGCCTCGATAGAACGTTAGAATAACGGGCCCTTTGGCTAGGAGTTCTTCCAGGACAAGGTCGTTACCTTCTGAATCTGGCAATGTAAAGTATGGGACTTTCTCCCCTACTTTAATCGAACGTTCAACTTGGCCACTAGCAGCCAACTCCTTGGATGATCTGGCAAAGGCTTCAAATGCTCCTTCCGGGGCCTGTTGCTTAAATACTTCTTTGAAAGCATCTAGTTTGTCTTGAAGAGACATAACCTATTCCTCTAATGGTTTAAAGTTTGGAAGCGCGAGCTTTGGGTAAGCCTTCGATGTGACCTGGCTAATTCTCCAATTGGTCTCTATGCAGGTACTTACGCCAAACCACTATTGGGAAGATTAGTTACTTTGATTTGCGCTATAAACATGCTATTTTGATACTCATTGTATCCATTAGGGACACAATCTGTGTTTCAACAAGCCCATTTGAACGAAATAGTTGTATTTATTGCCGTTGCCGAACATGGAAGCTTTACAAAAGCGGCGGCATCATTGAACTCAACCAAATCAGGCGCTGGTAAGGCAGTGAAGAAGCTTGAGGAGGAATTGGGTCTTAAGCTATTCAACAGAACCACACGAAGTATCAGGCTGACAGAAGAAGGCAAAATATTTCTAGATGCCGCAAAACATGCGTTAGAAACAATCAGTGAGGCCAGGCTTTTGCTGCATGCCAGAAAGGATGAGCCTGCCGGACGATTGCGTATCAATTTGCCAATAGGCATAGGCCGAAATATTGTCAGTGCGTTAAAGGGGTTCACGCAGTTGCATCCCAAGGTTACGGTCGAGGTCTCTCTTTCAGACAGTCTAGAGGACGCTATTAGAGGTGAATGGGATGTCGTCGTGAGGATTGGTGAACTGGAAGATAGTTCTTTTATCGCAAAAAAAATATGTGAAACCAGACGTATCCTGTGCGCTTCACCTGAATATCTTTCACAAAAGGGTATGCCAAAGACTTTGGAAGATTTAAAGGAGCATGATTCTCTTGTTTTCCGTGCACCTACAGGAAAATTGAGAGGCTGGTTGTTCCAAGAAGATGGAGGCCCAATTACTGAATTTTCCCCCTCACCGCTAGCAATATTCAGAGATGGACGAACTCTGATTGACGCAGTGGTAGCCGGTATGGGAATAGCTCAGGTATATGATAAAGCGCTTGGCTTTTCTGTTCAAAATAGTGAAGTTGTTGAGTTATTCCCAGAGAAAGCAGTTCCAGGACCGCCTGTTAGCGCACTGATTCCCAGTGGTCGAGCGATGCTGGCAAAGACCAGAGTCTTTATCGAGTTTCTAAAAAAGGAACTGAGTTAAGCCCCGGATTACTAGGTGGACTAGGAGCAACCTAAATTCCAACTAGTGCTGTTTCTATTGTTCTTTACAGCCCAGCTCTCGATAGTTGACGGTTCTTTACTGTTGCAAGGCTTCAAAGTTCGATATTACTCTCTGTAACATCCGATATTAATTAATGTATCTTTGAACCCAGGCT
Organism: Microbulbifer maximicatervae (SeqCode); assembly: GCF_052467325.1. Taxonomy (NCBI): domain Bacteria; kingdom Pseudomonadati; phylum Pseudomonadota; class Gammaproteobacteria; order Cellvibrionales; family Microbulbiferaceae; genus Microbulbifer; species Microbulbifer maximicatervae (SeqCode). Next base: position 1,271,670 of record NZ_CP174310.1, on the reverse strand, counting down.
CCAATAACATTACCGACATATTCAGCATCTGATTTTTTCATAAGCAAATGATCGGCTTTGTCTAAAGAAATAAAACTTTTAGGATGGTTCGCAGCAGCGAATATTTTCGCCGCATGCTCAATTGAAACAGTGCTGTCTAGTGGTGAATGCATTACTAGCAGCGCTTTCCTTAATTCCTTAAGGTTAACCAAGACGTCTGCTTCATTTATATCATCAATGAATTGCTTCTTTAGCGTAAACTCTCGGCCAGCCAGAACCACTCTTGCCTGACCTGTTTTATTGATGCTATCGAGTTCCTCTTTAAACATATGCTGGATGTGTTTAACATCACTTGGAGCAGCTATAGTAACAACAGCTTTAGCTGTCTTTATCATACCAGCGGCTTTCAAAACGGCAGCACCTCCAAAACTATGCCCAATTAACAATTTTGGTGCCTCGAAGCGGTTTTCGATTTCATTGTAAGCACTAAGTAAATCATCAACATTGGATGAAAAATTAGTATTGGAAAAATCTCCATCACTATTACCCAATCCAGTGAAGTCAAACCTTAATACTGATATCCCTTTACTGGTTAATGACTTACAAATATTGCTTGCTGCAATAATATCTTTTGAGCAGGTAAAACAATGTGCAAAAATTGCATAAGCCTTTGGGGTTCCAACAGATTCCTCTAACTTGCCCTTTAATTCTACGCCATCACGATTTGGGAAGTTAAACTCCATGACGTTCTCCAATTTCAATTACTTATAGAATACTCTAATCTCAACAAGGAAAAACCCCTGTCTATCATAGAAAGGGGTATGTAAATATGTGATAGTCTTTTATATGTCAACTGATATAAGGTAGACCTGTATTTGCTTAGGCATCGATAGAATCTTCAGGCTTTATATAATCCATATTGGTTGTTCTAAGGCATTTACTTAATCCAGGTTCAGGCCTGCGACAATATTGCTAGCTAGACAGTTATCTTTCACTCTTCATGGGCCTATCGATAAGCTCTATGAGAGATTGATATTTTACCTCACTAGGCGGTACCTTTGAGAGTTGGGTTAGCATCTAAAGTCTGCGGCTTTGAGCCTTCAAAAACATGCAGAAACGTTGTCGGGTCTGGGCGTCTCCGATAATTGTCGGTCTCATCACCGAATATAACCGTACCATCTTCATCCAGTGCTATCACTGTGGCCATAACGGTATCCTTAGGGTACCCAGGCATTCCTGCAGGGGAACCGCCAATATCTTCAATGCCTAGAGCTTTAGCACCCATTAAGTTGTCATCTTGAAGAATTTCAAAATGACCAGGTAGGTCAAGCTTGTCGGCTAACTTCCTTGAGTTATCGTAGCCTTGGTTAGAGATAAACTTTACCTTCACATCATATTGCTTAAGTGTCTCAGCATACTTCTTCACTTCTTTTAACTGGTTCATACAAAATGGGCACCAGTTGGCTCTAAAGAACACTAATAGTGTTTTAGATTCGTCAAAAGAAGTGGAAGACACACCTGATTTATCTAATCGATTAAAATTCATTTCAGGAAGTTTTTGGCCTTTTGATATGGCCTTGCTCTTTCTGCGGTTGTAAACGGAGAATGACCAGACATACCAATGAAGGGATACGAAGCCCAGGGCAGCAGCTGCAATAGGAACGTACTGAGACAAGGACATTGGAGCCTGGTTCGAATAAGTTGAATAAGCAACCAGTGCAACTCCTAAAAAGTTAACGGCTTGAATAACTGGCAGCCTTTCTGATGTTCTTGAAATGCTGAACACATTTGTCAGAACCATCAAGAAAAATGGTAAAGGCAAGGTCGTTAAAAGTGCGCCGACCCAAACCGGATCGCCGCCAGACATATAGATCATGATGCCGGACCCTACTCCGCCAAGCATGTTTAATAGAATCATTGGTAAAATAAGTTTTGCTTTCATTTCAAGCTCCTGAAGCGTTGGGTTAATGTCCAAAACTTGCGATCTACCCTAGTACATCACATTGACTCAATAATTAGTTCAAATAGAGAAACAATGTTGCGAAAACGGATACAATGCTTTTGAGATGACTGCTCCAAACGGCAGTTCCTGCGTTATGTCTGGTGTGTATCGCAGCGTTGACAGGCCGAAGCGATTAGTTTTTGAAGTCCACGAGCATTGCAATCTTAATCTGCCAAACAGCACCGAGTCGCAAGAAAATGCATCTTTGGTTGAAGTTGCATTCAGGGGCTCTGAGCTTGGTACCATCGTTACTCTGACACATACGCTTCTCAACACTGACTACGCAAAACTGGCAAAAGTCAGTTGGACTCAATCAATTCGTCAAATGGAAGCTGTACTTACCGAATCTTTCACGAGCTAGTGTTTTCTCTAATGGGCTGGATTAATGAGTTAATGTAAGTTTTCTTTGGATCAAAAATATAATCCAGCTAGCGATAACAAATGGTGCGGTTAATACAATAATATCAGCGCTCATAAAAGCCATTGCGATTGGAACGGTTAATATGCTCCCTGCAAGTGGGGCTAGCCATCGCTTACGACCATTTGATAATGCAATAGCGCTCAAAGATGCATTGTAACCGAAGAGCCCGGCAAGAATTAAAGTGGGTGATAATGCCAGGAACATGGCCAGTGATGTGGCCAGCATTCCACCAATAATACTCCAAAACGCATGAGATTTATTCGAGATAAAAATCCCAATTAAAAAACAAATACCTGTAATGGCATTGTTCTGAAAGATGATTTGACCAATACCTTCGAATATCCCCCAGGTTGAGGTGTTTTCGTTAACGATTGCTGCAGTTGGCGCTAGATCTAGTGCTGGAGCCAATATCCATATAGCCCATATCACCAGAATGTAGGGTGCAGTATAAGGCGGAAGGACAAAGTTAAGCAGCATAAAGCGCATGATCAAGACTGTTAAAGCACTTCCACCGACAATCAATAAAACAGTCATTAAAGATGGAGCATATAATAAGAATATGACTACACCGATCAAAGCTCCATTGTACCCAAATAGTCCGTCTTCAATTTGTTTTACGGGGTAATTAAGAATAGTTGCACAGGCAGTTGCGCTGATAACCCCAATTGTGACCCCTATAGCCATGGTAATAGAGTTAACTGTTACTCCGAGTATGAATAGAAAGCCACTCAAGGCGTTTCTTTGTAGGATGACCTGGCTAATTCCTCTGAAGATACTGACAAGACAATTTCCGAGTTTTGTAGTTATTGGCTTTGTCATAGTATCTCTATTACAGCCTTAATTCGAATTAGTTAGTGTGGCTGCCAGATTTTGAGCCAAGTGAAATTAGAATATATTGTGTATGAGATTAGCAAAGGGGTTATCCATTATCTTTCTTAATCTGAATAAGTTGTAATTGACCCTACCCGCTCACTTGTTCACGGTCATAAATATACTATTAACTTTAGGTTATCCAGAATAAGCCATGGGCAATACACAGTTACCAGGTAAGCTCGATATATTGTAGTGCTACTTAGTTGACTGTCACGTTCTGACCAGAAGCCTGTAGTCTGCTTTAGCTTATTAAATTTTCTTCATACCTGTGATTGAATGTGCTTCCCCAAAAACCATCTACAATTCAACACACCACTTAAGCGCCGTGGGTAGTACTTTAAGCTATTCCGGTGTATATGGTTAAACGATACTTTCGGTAGTGAGGTAGCAAGCATGTTTAACAACGTAGGTTGGATTATCGAGGGAAAGATAAGAAAGGGACATGAAGCGGAGTTCAAAGCTGTTGTGAATGAGATGGTCGCAGCAACTAAGAAAGAAGGTGGAACCCTGAACTACCAGTATTACGTAACCGATGATGGAAACGTGCTTATCTATGAGCATTTCAAGGATTCCAAATCCGCTCATAAGCATATTGACTCGTGGGACAACTTTGCCGATCGTTGGATAGCGGCTGCTGAACCGACTCGCTTAGTCCACCTGGGAGATATGCCACAAGATCTTCGGGAGCGTCACTCAGGCCTGCAATCAACTCTATACCACCCTTACGCTGGATTTGAACGTTCAGGCGGTAAGGCTCACTAACCGTTTAGGGAAGAAAGTAAAGGTGTAAGACTTTCACCAGTTGAGTTGATAACTACATGTTTCAAGACAACTGGTGAAGGTTGGGTACCCTTTCATTTATAAAAAGTTACTCCAGCAGCTTCATGGAATCCCATATTTCTCAGCCAATCGATCGATTTCTGCTTGTGATCTGGAATTATCTGGACACTTCGCACCAAACCATGGGTTTAGATCACTATCTGTATTTGTAGCAGGTAGCTCTTTAACATCAAAACAACGGTCTCCAACTTGAACAAAGGTTCCTGTCGAGGTCTGGTATCTGTTTTCTGTAGGCTGATATCGACGGACTTTGTTGCGTTCCCTGGCTATTTTTCTCTCGAGTACGGGATTGAATACAGTCGGTTGTCGCCCTGACCTTGGCGCAATTGGGAAATCCTCGGAATGGGGCCTTGCCTCTAATGCTCCTTCCAATTTGGGTGGTGGCTCTTCTATTTTGGTTGGCTTCACATTATTCAAACTATCAGGTATTGGCGGGCTAGTAACGGTTACTACATCTGTCGGAGCGGTATCCTGCTCTGATACTACGCTCGGTTCTTCAGCAGTTGGCGGAGACGTAGAAGGCAGAGGAGTAAATGGGGCCAGTAATTTGACTTCTAGCGACGTGTTGGTTCTAGGAGTTGGACCTGGAGCTATTGATACTGGAACAACTATCAGTGCTATATGGGTTCCAATAGCAATAAGTACTGACACTGCAAAGCGCCAATTTTGGGTGGTTTTGATGTTGGAGAGTGAAGGTGTCGTCGTATTAAAATCCATCTACTTCGTAGACCATATCTCAATAGACCTGGCCAAAATCCTTTTCCGAAAAACTCTGTGATTAGTGCGATAACAGGTAGGACTCCCACAGATCTTATAAGTTCTTTGGAGGCTCCAACTTCACCTGGTTGTTACTTTATGACAATGAGGCCATCGCCCTCCTCCAGTTAGCCTTCTTCGTTCCTGAATACACAGAGAATCGCCCCAGGGTTCCTAGTCAAACAAATCCTCTGTTGTGGTCAACTCCAACCGGACACTTTCCTAAGCACATTTTTCAAATTCGATAGGGGTTACGTCCCCCAGTGTTGTATGTATCCTGCGTGAATTGTAATACGCAATATAGGCCCTCACGTCTGTTATCGCACCCTCCCTTGTCGGATAGAGGTTTCCTGTTAACCATTCCCGCTTCAGGCTACTAAAAAAACGCTCAGTAGGTGCATTGTCCCAACAATTTCCCTTGCGGCTCATTGAGCACACCATTCCATGCTGCTTTAGTAGCGCTTGGTAGCTATGGCTGGCATACTGGCTACCTCGATCAGAGTGATGCAGCAGACCTTTTGTTGGGGTGCGCAAATTGATAGCCATAACCAGTGCACGACTTGCCAGGGCCGTCTCCATCTGGCGGTCTAAGTGCCAGCCAACAATCCGGCGTGAATAAAGATCAATTACCACTGCTAGGTATAACCAACCCTGCAAAGTCCAGATATAGGTAATATCCGTAGTCCAAACTTGATTTTTAGCACTCGGTGAGAAATCCCTATTTAGAAGATTCTCAGCAACTGGCAGTTGGTGCTTGCTATTTGTGGTTAGTGTAAATCGCTTCTTCTGTTTTACTACCAAGCCGAGCTTTTTCATGAGTTTGCGGACTCGATAACGCCCAATTTCAAAGCCTTCTTTGCGCAACAGCTTCATTAACCGACGGCTTCCGAGACTCTCACGAGATTCTGCAAATAAGGCCTTCAATCGATGGCATAGTTGCCAAATCTGGCCATCTATTGGGCTATCACTACGACGACACCATTCGTAATAGCTGCTCTTATTTACTTGCATTACTTGGCAGAGCACTCTAACTGGAAAGCTACCTTGCTGCTTTTTAATAAATTCGTACTTTATTTCATTTCTTTCGCAAAGAAGGCGCTGGCCTTTTTTAGGATTTCCTTCTCCCTCCGCAATTGCTTTACTTCACGTCGCAGTTGATCCAGTTCAGCTCGTTCGCCCGAATCCAACCTTACTCCGCTCTCTTCCTGCTCCAGCTCCTTTATCCAGCGTCGCAGATTGTTAGCAGTGGTTCCTACAGCCTCTGCGGCCTTGGAAATCGAATACCCTTGTTCTGAGACAAGAGCTACGGCGTCTTTCTTGAACTCCGGCTTGAATTTCCGGCGTGTACCTTTTGTTGTCATACTTCACCTCGCTAGGTAGTTTTACCATCTTAACGAAGTGTCCGGAAGGATTAGACCACTACACTCTTAGCCTTACTGTAAGAAATTGCACTCCAATACGACCAAGATGGGTATCTAAACAGACTCTCTTCAAATTGGGGCTTATACCCTGCCACTAAGGATATGGATTGTATGAAATTTATCCGCTTAGCTCTTCGCACCTTGATCGCCGCTACATTAGTTTTTTCTATGCCATTCGCTCTAGCATCAGAGCCATTTTCCGAAGAACGATTCAAGGAGTTACAAGCCGCCAAACGACCCATTTTGATTGATGTGAGAGCAGATTGGTGCCCAACCTGTAAAAAGCAGGGCGAGATTCTGGCGCAGTTTCAGAGGGACAATGCCCAGTGTGGCCTTACGATCCTGAATGTGAATTTCGACTCCCAGAAAAAGTGGGTTAAGCACTTCCGCGCTCCTCGGCAATCAACGCTACTACTGTTTAATGGAGAGCAACAGGTGTGGTTCAGTGTTGCCGAAACTCGTGCCGATGTAATTCAGCATAATATCTTCGATTCAGTTAAGGCTTGCACTGACAATGCTTGAGCTTAGCGCCATCCCCCTGGCTTTGATAGCGGGTACTCTCAGTATTCTCTCTCCCTGCGTTTGGCCATTGGTGCCAATGGTTGTCGGGGCTTCTAATAGTGCCGGGCGCTGGGGGCCGTACGCGTTGGCGATTGGGCTGAGCTTGTCATTTGCATTAGCTGGTACTGTGCTGAGCTTTCTATTGGTCTCCTTAGGATTAGACCCAGAACTCTTCCGCTATATTGCCGCGATAATGTTAGTGGCGGTTGCACTCGTCTTGTTGATCAAACCACTTTCCGATTGGCTTACCTTACGCTTATCAAAAATCACCGCAGGGGCGAGCATTACCGGTGATGGAGCTTGGGCTGGGCAGTTTGGTATTGGCTTCCTTACCGGAATCATCTGGCTGCCATGTGTTGGCCCTACCCTGGGTGCCGCTATAGCACTGGCTTCCATGGGCCAACAATTGGGGCAGTCATTTATGGTGATGTTTGCTTTCGGACTAGGTACCGGTATAGCGCTTTTAGTGGCTGGGGGGCTATCGAGGCAGATTTATACTCGACTGTCACCATCAGTTGGGGCTTTCGCGATTGGAGGCAAAACAGTACTAGGTCTTATACTATTACTACTCGGGGTACTGGTCTTGAGTGGGCTTGATAAGGTAATGGAAGCCTGGGCTTTGAATTGGATTCCCGAGTGGACTTTCAGTTTTTGATGGTCTTTTAGTGGTAAGCCAAGCCATATTGGTTTTTATGGGCCGGGTATTCTTATTCGGCCTTCTTAACTTGGAATCACAAAATTAGCCTTACGACTCAATAGGTACTCGCTCCCTTCATCGGCGTGAATGCGCACTTTTCATATTGGAGGATTTACGGTGGTAGAAATCGAGTGCCTATGGGAGTGCAATGATGGATTGGGCGAGACACCGATTTGGTCAGCGGAAGACAAGTCTATCTATTGGGCTGATCACGTTAACCCCGAACCTGACCCCGCTGATGCCCGGCCTCCATCCATAAGAAGTTTCAATATCGAAACAGGCGAACGCAAGACCTGGGAGATGCCTGAACAAATAGGCTCCTTTGGCTTCCGTCGTGGAGGCGGAATGATCGGAGGTGGATGCTCCGGTTTCTTTGCGATCGACTTGGAAAACAGGCGTGTCGATACAATCGTTAATCCTGAACCCGGTAGGCCCCACAGTCGTTTGAATGATGGCAAAGTGGACCGCTATGGGCGTTTCTGGTGCGGTAGCATGGATGTGCGTTTTAAAGACAAATCTTCCTATCTCTATTGTTTGGAACCCGATCTAACCTACCGAAAGGCCGATAAGGATTTTCGCTTTGTTGTAGCCAACGGCATTGCTTTTGACCCTGAAGATACGCGAATGTATTTCGGGGATACCTTTGGACATATGGTTTACGTATTCGATCTGGATATCATTGACGGCCGGATTAGCAACCGGCGCCCTTTCTTCTCCATTGAAGACCGACAACCAGGAATTGTCGACGGTGCAACGGTAGATTCGGAGGGGTTTTACTGGTTTGCGTTGAATCTTGGGGGCAAAATCTTGCGAGTAGATCCTAAAGGAAGGCTTGATAGAGAGATCGACCTGCCGATTCGCAGCCCTACCTGCATCGCTTTTGGCGGTAATAATTATGAGACACTGTTTGTCACATCTCAGCAGTCATTCCTCACTAAAGAGGAACTGGCTCGACATCCTCAACCGGGCTGTATCTTAGCCGTTCACGGGCTTGGAGTTCAGGGGCTTCCTGAGCCAAAGTTCGGCAGTTAATCTGCTGTTGAATGCAACTCTTCAAACAGGCATCCCGAATCTTGCGTTCTGTCGGGCTAGAATCTTTGTGTGTGATAAATCTGAATCGCCAATTGGACAAGAGAGGTGTCAGTTGCGTATCCCTGCCATCCCACCTGAAGAACTCAGCGAAGAACAGAAACCCCTTTACGAAGATATGAGTAATGAGATGAAGGGGTATTTCACAGGTTTCATCAAGAAGCGCAAGGATGGCGCTTTACTGGGGCCCTGGGCACCAGCACTGCAATATCCCAGGTTTGGAAAGCCCTGGTGGGACAATATCAAGGCTATTGCAGACAAACCCACGCTTCCTAAGACCGCTCGGGAGGTTGCGATTCTAATCACCGCGGCTCATTTTAAAGCGGGTTATGAGCTGTACTCCCATACGGTTATTGGTGAGAAAAGTGAGTTGGCAAGGAGCAAAATTGCCACTATCGCAGCGGGCCAGCGCCCAATAGACCTAACTTTTGAGGAAGCCGCTGCTTATGATGTCGCCGCATCACTTGCAGCTGGAGGCCGCCTGCCAAAGGCTACTTGGGAGATGGCCGTGAGTGCTTTTGGTAACGAGGGCGCCGCCGAACTGGTCTTTCTCGTGGCTGGCTATCATCAGGTCTCTGCCATTTTAAATGGTTTTGATATTTCCATACCCAGTGATGGAAACTAGGAAACCTCTCGTTGTATGGGAGAGTTCAGGTGGCCAATTTCATCTGCACACACATCATACTCAGCTCGCGCCTGAAGGCGAACACCACGGCAAAGTAACCACCGATACCCAGGAGTATATGACTGACTGAAAGGTGTGCAAAATGTATGTTTAATAGTCACTTTAACTCTTCGTGGAGTTGTCTGGCCGGCTGTAACTCTAGAGAATGCGAAGGTAGGATAGACGCTAAGAAGATTGGTAAAATAATAACTAGCGATACCAACCAGGAACTGTAAATTCCCGCTTTATCAATACCCCACTTAGTCTTCAGCATTTATATTGTTAAGTTGTAGTTTGTAACAATGAAAAATTTTCTGAGAAAAGCCTACGTAATCTACACTTCTCTTTTGGCAGCAGGAATGCTCTCAATGCACATTCTTGCAAAGGATAGGTATTCCGAAGCCCTTGGTCCCCCAGTTTGGTTTGCCTTTACTTCTCAACTTGTACTTTGGCTGCTGGTAATGCCAGCTCTATTTCTGAACAAGAAATGGGCATACTTTGCGTCCATTTCTGTATTGCTGTTCCACCAACTGACATTTGTTGCACAGGGAACTTGGAAGCCAGATAGTTTAGGATTTTTTGGAATCTCGTTGATATTGTTCTACTGGTTCAGTGATGGGGAGATCTTCACTAAAAGAGGTTCCAGAAAAGCTATTAAAACAGACCCATCGAATCGATACGCTCCACCTGAATCGGAGTTGTAGACGCCAGTGGGCAGGTTTAGTCTGCCCTATTCCACCGGCGTACAGATTCCATAGCGTTAGCAAATGGCATTCTCCATCTCGCAGGAAATAGCCCGTTATTGGGCGGCAACAGCTTGGGGTATATCTGCAGGCTGCTTTAACTGGGATACCTGTCTATAGATATATCTGCTCGAATAGAGGCAAATGACACCCATTACCAGGGCGCCCAGGTCAGTGAAGACCACTGGCAAAGTGACGGACTTCCAGGGGACCAGCAGACCATTTCCAGTTACCAACGCATTCAGCAGCGGGATGCCGCACAGCAGCAAGCCTGCACAAAGTGAGAGATCTGCTAATGCGGGTTTTATCTGGCGGCGCAACATCGCCCAGGCTATGGCCACTCCCCATACAGAGAGATACACCATTTCAATCCAGTGAAAGCGCTGATCGCCACCACCACCGGGAGGTAACAGCTTATTGGCATAGAAAGTGGCCGCGGTGGCGACAACCAAACCGGCACAAACCCCTACCGTGAGCAAACTGAGGAACCAGCCGGAACCTCGGGTATTAATATCACCAGAGGGGAGCTTCTGTCTCTGTGCCTTGCGAACCTGCCAGATAACGGTGCCCGTTACCATCATCAAACACAATGCCAGTCCCAACACAAAGTACAGGGCTTTTATCAGGAAGCCACCGTAGAGTGCGTAGTGAAGTGGAGTCAGTGAAAAATACACCCGCATAAACGGACCTGAGTCCTGCACTGGGTTATTGATGTTAACTACTTCGCCATCTTCACTGCGGTATTTGACATCAACAAAGCGCACCAGCGCCTCGTTTGTTTGGCCCGAGACTTGGACAACCTGATTGCGATCCCCGTAGGCCTCCACATAAATGGCTTTGGGTTTCGCATTAGGCACTTGGTCCTGGTAGCGCAGCAGCATTTGGTTATAGCTATTGGACAGCAAAGGCTCGCCAGTTATCTCAGGATGTTCCCCCACTACCGAGGCGACTGCAGCTTCCACATTACCTTCGAAAGCAGAAAATGCAGCAACCTGGATCATAATGCCATTCAGGCCAAGTATTGCGCCGGTAAAAGCAATCACTATATGGAACGGTAGCGGCCAGACCCCTAATACTTTGTGCAGGTCTGTCCATTTGAGCCGCCTGCTGCGATCCACACGGAATTTAAACATCTCTTTAAAGATTTTCTTGTGAATGATGATGCCACTTAATATGGAGAGCAGCATCACCAAGCCCATCAGTCCAACCAGGTAGCGTCCAAAAGGCCTGGGAAACAGTAGATCAGTGTGCATATACGTCAATAGCTCAGCGAAATCAGAGCCGCTGGACGGCAGCACTTCACCGGTATTGGGGTTTATATGGCGTACCTCGGTTTCCTCGCTTTCAGCATCAGTCCAGAGCACTTCCAGCATAGGATGGTAGTAGTCTGGCATTGAGATCATAAAAAAGCTGTCCTCGCCGATATTTGCCTCGGCGAGCACCGGAGCGACCAGTTGATCTACATCCACAGGCGCTTCAGCATCGAAGGCAATACGATGCTCGGGGCGTTCCCATTGGGTCAGCTCGTGGCCAAATAGTGCGACCACGCCGGAAAAGGAAATTACGAATAGCAGAATAGAAAATAACACCCCAATCCAGGAGTGAATTTCGTAAAAAAGGATATTGCTACGCTGTTGCATTTAAGTTGGCTAGACCGAAAATTATAAAAAAGAAAGAGCGCTTAGTCCGAGCATGACCAGCAACAGGGATAATAGGTATGCCGCTGCGCGCCAAGTGGAGGCGGCGAGTAACCCCATACTCATATACCCGACCCATAAAAGTGTCGATAACATAGATCCCGCTGCCATCCGTTCTGTTGGCTCGGCGGACGGCCAGTAAATCGACAACATCACCGTGCTGGAAAACATCAAGATAATGCTCAGCACAATGGTCAGGGCGACCTGTTGCCAACTGATTTTTATTGAAGCAGCCATAGAGTTATCCGATAGTCAGAAGAGCCTGCTCTAATACCAACAAGCCCACTACTAACAGCGGAAAATGGCGAAGCAGCCAATTAGGTTTGATTGGGGCGAGCAGTGCTTGTAATAAAGCGCAGAACATCGCGACACAAAGCCAGATGGGTATCCCTACCTCCCAACCATATAGGAGTCCATAAGGAATTGAACTCACCGGAAGCACCCACCAGGCAATTCTTCGTAAGCGCTTAAAACTACTGAGCTGTAGATCTTTATGTCTGGTTACAAAAATAAGTAGTACAGCCGAATAAGTAAGTAGGAAAGCCACCAGGTTAGACATTGAAGTTTTCCAGCCTTCTTTGCTTAGAGGTCGCGGATTTTTTGAACATTGCGCTTATTCTTTACAGAAATGGAGTTTCGTAGTTGCAAATATTGCCTTCAATACTGGGAAGCTTTGTATTTAGCGATCTACCGGGTTTAAATTTAAGTCACAAATAATAATCATTATCAGTTGTAGTCTATCTTAAGATACATGTTTGTTCAATTGGCTTGAAAATGCAGACAGACTGGAAGGTAGCAAGGAAGAGGTGCTAAGTTCTTTTACCTTTCTTCCATATCTTATCGTTCTTACCATGTGGATTATTGACTTCGAAGCCAGTGGCTTATCCAAGCAGAGTTACCCTATAGAAGTTGGCCTCTGCTCTGAAACAGTGGAATACCAGGCGCTAATAAAACCAGTGCCACACTGGTCTTATTGATCCGATGATGCTGAATCGATACATAACATTTCCCGGTCAAGGCTGGAATCCGAGGGTATAGATCCAGCTACAGTGGCTTATAGCCTAAACAGGATTCTTTCAGGTCAGGTTGTCTATTGCGATGCCCTGCACTGGGACAGTTTTTGGTGCAATGCCCTTTTTTCTGATACTGGTATTCATCAGGAGTTTGAACTCAGGGATATTCAGGTGCTAATTGGTGGCTCTGAAAATCACCTAAGAGCATTCATTAATGAGCGCGAAAAGCTGGAGGACTCTGACAAATTCACAGTTCATCGAGCACTGGATGATGCAAAAATAATCAGGAAGGCATTAGAAGTAGCATTAGCAGGCCGACATGAGTGAGTAGCTTTAGAGCTAAGTAAAACGGTCGTCCTCCTTAGACTAACTAACAGAGAGCAGTAATTAGGGAGCCTCTGAGTAACTCCGTGATACCTCTGGCATGCAGAGCGGTTCACAATCAAGGCGCGGCTTCGCAGGAATGTCTAGACCTTTCAAGAAATCGCAACGCGGAGTGTGAATCGCTCTGCAAGCCCCGAAGGGCGGGCCTTGAAGGCCACAGCTGCTGCGTTGCAGCTCTTGCAAAGGGCTACGGCCATTCGCGGCGAGCTGCGCCTAACATCTGCAGCCTTCAAGACCCGCAGAGGCATTACGGAGTTACTCAGAGGCTCCTTAGGTCTATTACTTCTGCACCTTGTGTAGGCACTAACTTTTTGCCGCAATAAAAACACCACTTCCTATAAGCAAAGCCCCAGAGCCGTATTTTAGAGCCGGGGTCTTTCCTGATTGACTGATTGTTGACCGTGCCTTGCAGGCAAGGTACGCATAACCTGCCATTACACTGCCTACGGTTAGCGTTGCAATTGCAAATATAATTGCAATGTCCAAAGAAGCAACGCGAGTTAGATCGAGGAAGGCTGGAAAGAAGCTTACGTAGAAAAGAATAGCTTTCGGATTACCCAGCGTGGTGACTAAGCCCAGTAGAAAACTTGAAAAGCTGCTATGGGAGTGGCTTGTAGCTATTTGGTTTTGGTCGACTTGTCTTTTCTTTGCTGAGAGAAAGATATTCATTCCCAGCCAGATAAGATAGGCTGCTCCAGCATATTTAATAACGATGAATAAGCTCCCCAAGGTTTCGGCTAGCGTTGCTAAGCCAAGCAGAGCTAACAAAATAAAGAAATAATCACCTACAACAATTCCCATTACTGTAATTAATCCCTGGCGCAAGCCGAGTGTCACTGACCGGGAAACAACAGCTAATACTCCCGGCCCAGGTATCAGTGCTAGAACTAGCATTGAAATGAACAAAGCTAAGGATGTAGAGATTGTCATGAGGCACTCAGTGATAGTTAGGGCTTTTATGCATTGATTTTATATGCTCAAAAACTGTACGTAAATTGTGCTTTTGAGGCTTCTGGCTAGCAAATCCTTGGCAACTGCTCGCCAGGTAAACGCTGCAATAGCCGATCACATCCCAAATTGTTTTTTAAAATAACCTGGGAGCTATTTCCTCCCCCAACAGTACCAATAGTTGCAAAGCTGCTATCTGCAGTTGCTTTTCGAAGAGTGGAAAGTGCCAGCTTAACACCTGCTTCGGGGACAAAAGACACAAAACGCCCCTCATTCGCTACATAGAGTGGGTCTAGCCCCAGTAACTCACAAGCGCCTTGCACAGCATCACAAACAGGTATCTTGCTCTCCTCCAAGACAAAGGTCCGTCCGCAGTTTTCTGCTAGCTCCACCAATGCGGTGGCTAGCCCACCTCGTGTGAGATCTCGCAGACAATGAACTTCAATTCCGGCATTGATCATTTGTGCAACTACGCCATTCAGTGGCGCACAATCGCTGAGGAGATCACTTTCAAACTCGAGTCCTTCGCGGCAAGCCATTACCGCCATTCCGTGGCGGCCAATATCGCCGGATAGAATAATAGAATCACCCTGGCAAATGCGGTTGGGATCAATGGGTTGTTCTCTTATCAGGGTACCGATACCACTGGTATTGATATAGAGCCCATCCCCCTTCCCTTTCTCTACCACTTTGGTATCGCCGGTGACTAAGGTAATTCCTGAGTTCCGGGCAGCCTCAGCCATCGAGATCAGAACCCGTTGGAGAGTTTCCAGGGGCAATCCCTCTTCGAGAATCAAGCCGCAGCTTAGAAACTTGGGTTCCGCGCCTGCCATGGCCAAATCGTTGACGGTGCCATAAACGGCGAGCTCACCGATGTTTCCTCCGGGAAAGAAAAGCGGTGAGATTACAAAGGAGTCGGTGGTAAATACGAGCTGATCCGGTTTCCATGGAAGTGTTGCACTGTCATGGGCCTGGGATAGCCAGGGATTAGAGAAGACAGGTTGAATATATTGATCGATCAAGCGTTGGGTCATCTCCCCACCGCTGCCATGGCCAAGGCGTACGACCTCGTTAGCGGTTGGTGGAATTGGACACTGCAGATTCATTCGATTCCACCTGGTTCTGGTAGCGATAGTAGGCCGCGCAAGCGCCTTCAGTGGAAACCATTGGCGCCCCCAGCGGTTGCTGGGGTTGGCAGGTCTTAGCGAAGTGAGGGCAATCCCCGGGTTTCTTTAGCCCCAGCATAATATCCCCACTGATACATCCCCTGTTTTCAGAAATGCTCAATGCTGGAAGATTGAATGTTTGTTCTGCATTGAATCCTGAGTAGTCGTCGCTCAATACCAGACCGCTAGCGGGAATTTCACCTATACCGCGCCACTGTTGTGTTGCTACTTTAAAAACCTCTTTAATCAAGTCTTGGGCAACGGTATTACCTGTTTTAGTAACCGCGCGCTGATATTGGTTTTCTACTTCACAGCGACCACTCTCCAATTGACGGACACACCGGAGTACGCCTTCAAGAATATCCAGGGGTTCAAATCCTGTAATCACTATTGGAATCTGGTGCTTTTTCACCAAGCTGCGGTACTGACGATATCCGGTTATTGCACAGACGTGACCGGCAGCTAGGAAACCTTGAATCCGGCAGTCTTCACGGGCACATATCGATTGAATCGCCGGTGTAACCAAAAACTGGGATATCAATGCGTAAAAGTTGTCGATTTGCTTTTGCTTGGCGAGGGACAGCGCCAGGGCATTGACGGTAGCAGTCGTTTCAAAACCCACCGCAAAGAATACGACCTGCTTGGTGGGGTTCTGCTCTGCCACATTGAGCGCTTGCAGCGGCGAGTAAACAATACGGACATCGCCTCCGGCTGCTTTGACCTCTAGTAAATCTCGATCTGAACCGGGGACTCGCAACATGTCGCCAAAGGAGCAGAAGATAACATTGGGCATTGCAGCAATCGCAATAGCTCTATCGATGATTTCCTGAGGTGTGACACAAACCGGGCAACCGGGCCCGTGTACTAATTGAATCTCCTCGGGCAGTAATTGCTGCAAGTTGTATTTTGCGATGGCATGGGTTTGCCCTCCACAGATCTCCATTAGAGTCCATGGGCGAGTGGTGACTTTCTGAATCTCTGCCGCAATTAGTTTGATGTTCTCGCCGTTGCGGTATTCCTTGAGGTATTTCATTACAGGCTGACTCAACCCAATGTTTTGAGGTACTCGAAAACCTTATTTGCTTCTTTTGCTCTCAACTTGCTGATCGCGACTCCAGCATGAACGATCACGTAGTCTCCTACTTCAGCCTCGGGTACCAGTGATAAATTTACAGCTTTACTGATACCGCCGAAGGAAACTTTTCCAGTGCGCTCCATGGCTGATTCTTGCTCTATTAATTCGATTCTTCCGGGAACTCCCAGGCACACTAGGAACTCTCCTCTCCCAATGATTGCCCAGCAGCATCCATACACTGTGCGTAGTGGATCTGGCCCAGCGATATTCCGCCATCATTTGGGGGGACCTCGCTGTGGCTGTGAACGGAAAAGCCCTGACTTTCCAGAAGCGCAGTGACGGTTTCGGTAAGCCGCTTATTCTGGAAAACACCGCCAGACAGAAAGATATTCATTTCACCTTGTTGCGTTGCTACTGCCAGCGCCATCTGCGCGAGTGTGTTGTGAAATGCAGCGGCCCTTTGTGGCAGTGATCGGTTTTCATCGTAGATCAAAGCACTAATACAGGGTGTCCAGTCCAGTTCCAGCAGGTCCCCTTTTTGAGCAATGCTAAAGGGGTAGCTGTCTTTAGAGCTGACGCCACGGGCACACTGTTCTAGAGCCATGGCTGCCTGCCCTTCAAAGCTGGTATGCGTAGTCAGTCCCAGGAGTGCGGATACCGCATCGAAAAGGCGGCCGACAGAGCTACACGGTGGACTGTTAATCTCACCTTTTAACATGGTGACCAGGTTTTGACGCTCGCCACGGGTGAAACAGCGCTTTAATTGTCGATTCTCCAGGGCGACAAACCCGGAGATTTCATACAAAAGTCCGGCCGCAGAGCGCCTGGGCTCGCGTACGGCCTTTTCACCGCCCGGCAGTGGGAATGTTCGAAAGCTGGCGATGTGTTTGACTGGAGACCGTCCATTCCAGTGAAAGAATTCTCCACCGCGAACAATGCCACTGCGGTCGTAACCAGTTCCATCCCAGCAGATTCCCAGTGCAGGTCCCGAGTGAGCGTGTTCTGCCATGCAGGAGAATAGATGGGCAATATGGTGCTGAACGCCAATACGCACAGCTCTTTGCTTCATAGCCCAGCGGTGAGAGGTATAGCCTGGATGGAGGTCGTGGATTAATTTTTTCGGGCGGCACTGCTGTAGTTTGGTGAGATCGCCAATAGTTTGGTTGAAGTGCTTCAGGGTGTTGGCACTACCTAAGTCGCCAATATGTTGGCTGGGATAAGCCCACCCGGCGTGAGACAGTGCAACTGTGTTTTTCAGGTCCGCGCCCAGGGCCAGGAAGCTCTCTCGTTCACTTTCGCCCTTTTGGCCTGGGCTAGGCAAGGTAATGGGAAGTGGCGCGTAGCCCCGGGCTCGACGCAACATCAGCGGACGGTTATTGACCACCCTGAGTACAGAGTCATCCAGCGGGCGTAAAATTCGGCGATTGTGAACCAGAAAGTAGTCAGCGATTTTACCCAGGCGCTCAAACGCCTCATCATTTTCTGTACAAATAGGCTCTTCCGCAAGGTTGCCACTAGTAGCGACAAGAGGGGCTCGATACTTACGCGCAAGCAAGTAATGCAAGGGTGATGCAGGTAACATCACCCCCAAGTCGGCAAGATTTGGAGCGACCAACGGATGTATCCTGGAGTGATTGTCATCCTTCGCTTCCAATAGAACAATCGGTCTTTCTCGGGTCGATAGTAGTTGCGCCTCTTGCTCCGAGACGCAGCAATCCTGGCAGACACTTTTCAGCTCGTCATATAAAAGTGCGAACGGCTTATGCGGACGTTGTTTACGCTGGCGCAAGTTGGCGAGCGCCTTACCATTGGAGGCGTCGGCTAACAGTTGAAAGCCGCCTACCCCTTTAAGGGCGATAATTTTCCCTTGGGCAAGGGCATCAAGGGCTTTGGATAGTGCCCGACTCTTCTTCGCAATTGTAACGCCGGCAGTATTACAGAAAAGCAATTGAGGGCCGCACTGAGGGCAGGCATTGGGTTCCGCGTGAAAGCGTCGATTGAGGGGGTCCCGATACTCCCCCGAGCATTTTCCGCACAAAGGGAAGTGGTGCATGGAGGTGTTGACACGATCGTAGGGCAGTTTGTAAATGATGCTGTAGCGGGGGCCACAAAGAGTGCAGCTGATAAACGGATAGTCGTAGCGGCGATTGTTGGGGTCTGATAATTCCCTGAGGCAATCATCACAGGGAGCCAGGTCTGGTAAAACGATGGTTGAACTACTGGCATCACGGACACTGGGTAAGATTCGAAAACCGTATTCTGCCTGAAGAGCCACCGGGTAGGATTCAATGTGAGTGATGCGACTGTAGGGTGGCTTCTCTGAAGATAACTTATCGATAAACTTTTCGATTTCCCGGCTTTTGCCCTGGACTTCAATTCTCAGGCCACCGCTGTAGTTGGCCACCCAGCCTTTCAATTGAAAGCTATCGGCCAGGCGATAGATAAAGGGCCGGAATCCTACTCCCTGCACCAATCCGGCGATTTCAATCCGGCGGCGTTCAGTGGCCATCAGTCTCCTCAAACTTTAAGCTCTCCAGGATTACATCCTGGGCTTCCTTGTGATTAATATCCTTAAGCTCATCAATTTCCAGCTTAATCCCCTCGAGAGAAGTCCCGAGTATCTCCCTGTCAAAATGCTCTCTCAGATGCGCTGCAGACATATGCGCCAGGGCACCCAAGCGTAAGCGAACGCCGATCGGCCTGCCTGGTTCATCAGAGGCCAGTTCCTGGATTTTATCGATCAGGTTTTTGATGAGATTCTGTTCGTGCATAGTGGTCTCCGCTGTATAGCGTTAGGTGCGCGATAATCATTTGCTCTGCTCGATGGGCTGCACTGGCCACTTTGGGTGATAAGCCCTGTCCTTTTGCCAGACTTTCTGAGTTGATCGCAAAAACATCCAGATGTGCCGGCAGCGAATCAATATGCTTTCCCATGGTCAGCGCTTCAGTCAGCCCAAATCCATGGCTTGATGTATTGCACATCGAAGGAGCAAGAGCACTTTCAAGCCCATCAATGGCGACGACCTCCCCGATAGGGTGCTGATCGCTTACCATGGCATCTACAAGGCAAACCCATCGACCTTTCCATTGCGCGAGCAAATGTAAAATATCGCCGCCGCTTTCGAGGTATTCCACCGCCCCTCCAAGTTTTTGGCGAAGTCGAGCGATGATATGTGGCCCTACTCCATCATCACCGCGCAGGGGGTTGCCCAGGCTTACCATTAACCATGGATTGCTTACTTTGCGCTTGCCCATAATTCAAATGTAGCTGTAGGAAGTGAGTGGAGCAGGAAATGCAGGGGTCGTAATTCCTTATCGCCCGTTCACATAGCCCCTGTAATTTATCCTCAGGAAAGTGCATAAAGCTCGGCAACATTAAGCGGAGGTCATCTTCGATGGTCTTCTGGTTTTGGGAGGTGGGAGCGACAATTTTTGCTGTCGTAATCTTGCCTTTCTCATCAATATCGTAGCGATGATATAGAAGCCCTCGGGGTGCTTCGGTGGCTGCACAGCCGCTTGCGGTTCTCGGCTCGGTCTTTAAATGAGGCTCGGCTGGGGGTTGGTATCTATCAATAATATGCAGAGCTTCTTCAAAGGCATGTAGTACCTCCAGGCTCCTAACGAGGATGCTTTGGAAGGGATTTAAACAGGGGGCGGTAAAGTTGATCTCCTCCGCTAATTGCAATGCTCGAGGCGACAGCTTGTCGCGATTAAGGTTGTAGCGTGCGATGGGTCCCACCAGATAGGCACCTCGCTCCCGTAAAGTACAGTGCAGCGCGGTGCTGTGAGCGACGTGCTCTTCTGCAAAGTGGTTCTCATAGTCTTGGGCGCTAATATTGAGTCCCGCACTGGAGGTAATCCTGCCCTCGTTCATTGGGTATTCTGACGGGTGCGTTAGAGCGACAAATTCGTAGTGATTATCCCTTCGCCATTCGTAGCTGGGGAAAGGCAAAGCTGCGGACCAGCGCACCAGTCGCTCGGTGAGATCACGGGCCATTTGCAGCTGCGCTACCAAGGCTGTGAGTTCACGAGCTTCCGGAACCTTGTAGAAACCCCCTACCCTCACATTAATCGGGTGTACTTCCCTGCCACCAATAAGGCGAACCAGGGCATTGCCCGCCTTTTTAATCTCCAGCGCATTCTTAACAATCTCTGGGTGATCCTTAGCCATCGCGACTGCATTGGGATAGCCGAGGAAATCCGGTGCATGGAGCATACTGATATGCAGCATATGGCTCTCGATCCACTCACCGCAGTAAAGCAATCTACGAAGCATGCGCAAAGCGCCGCCGGGCTTTAGGTTCAGGGCATCCTCCATGGCATGCACAGCACTCATCTGGTAGGCCACCGGGCAGATCCCACATATGCGTGCGGTGATATCTGGGGCTTCCAAGTAATCGCGCCCTCTGAGAAGGGCTTCGAAGAACCTTGGGGGCTCAAAAATCTTGAGTTGTACATTTTGTACGCCGCTGTCGTCGTAGTCGATATGGAGGGCTCCCTCCCCTTCGACCCGAGCGAGATAATCTACCTTAATCGTTTTGCTGCGATCCGCCATAAAGCTCACCTGGAGGCAGATTTACCACCAATGTTTGGGGAAATTAACGCTCCCCGTCTTCTTGTCTATCTTCACTTTGTACTTTAAAAGAATGTGCTAGTGGATTGAAATTTCTGAGGTTTTCAACAATTAAAGTATTTTCTACATTTAGTTTTTCATTCCACCAGTGGCACAGTGATTCGGTGTTGGGATTTTCCTTGGGACCGTAGCAAGCGTAGCAACCGCGGTTGTAACTGGGGCAAATAGCGCCACATCCTGCGTGTGTAACAGGCCCCATACAGGGGGTGCCATGGGCAACCCAGATGCAAACATTGCCGCGAAATTTGCAGTCAATACACACCGAGTGATTGGCAATCTGGGGGGCTCGCCGGTGCAGGTATGCACTGATTACTTCAAGCAATTGATGCTTGTTGATAGGACACCCCTGCAACTCAAAGTCCACTGCTACCCTCCCTGATATTGGTGTGGATTCCTTGAGAGTGGCGATATATTCCGGGTGGGCATAGACCACATCGGTGAACTCCTGCACATCGGCAAAGTTGCGAAGTGCCTGAATCCCTCCAGCTGTTGCACAGGCGCCAATACTGATTAGAAAGCGGGACTGACGTCTGACCTCTAGGATTCTCTCTTCATCTGCTGGCGTGGTAATGGAGCCTTCAACGAGAGAGATATCAAAAGGACCCTCTTTCACCTCACTGGAAGCCTCCAGGAAATAGGCGATATCTACCTGGGCTGCCAAAGAGAGAAGCTCATCCTCGCAATCCAATAGGCTCAATTGGCAACCATCACAGGAGGTGAACTTCCAGACGGCAAGCTTGGGGGTAGGATTACTACTCGCTATAGGCTGTTGATTTGAAACCATGAGCGAATATCCCGGTAGCAAAAGACAGGGCCATCTTTACAAACAAAGTTAGGTCCCCACTGGCAGTGGCCGCAGATTCCAATGGCACACTTCATGTTGCGCTCCATGGATAGATAGATATTGGATTCAGTCACACCTTTATGGAGAAGAACCTGTATGCAAAAGCGCATCATGATCTCGGGTCCACACACAAACACTAAAGCATCATTGCACTCCAAATGAGTGACACGCAAAGGGTCGGTAATCACACCAATATGCCCGTTCCAGTCTGTGCTGGCGTGGTCTACAGATGTCACCAGTTCAAATGAGCTGCGCCAGTGACCAAGCTCTGGCTGGTAAAGCATTTCTTCGGGGCGACGCGCCCCATAGAAAACTTGTAGGCTCCTGGCCGGCAAGTGCCCGTTAAGAAAGCTGTAGATCAGGGGCCGCAAAGGCGCTAGCCCGAGTCCGCCGGTGATGATCACTAGGGGGCGATTTTCCGCCAAGTGAGTTGGCCACCCCTGCCCGAATGGTCCCCGGATACCCAGTTGCGCACCAACTTCCAATTTGCAAAGCGCTTGGGTTGCAAGTCCCTGGCCTTTAATCGTATGGGTAAGTGGCTCAGCGGATGACGCACTGGGGCCGCTCAAGGAGATAGCAGCCTCCCCGGCACCAAAGGCATAAAGCATATTGAATTGCCCGGGCTGAATGGGTGATGGTGTCCCAGCTACTTGCGTCAGGGATAGAGTGACAGTGCCCGGAAATTCTTCGCGCCGATGAGTAATACGCCATAATTCAGGGATCACAGCGAGGGATTCCCTGTGACGGATGTGGCCCGTAAAGGTCCAACAACTGTATTCGTGCTGCCTGCAGTCGTTCTGTAGCAACTTTGGTAAACCGTTTCATCAATTCGAAACCGAGTCTCGGTTCTTTTTCGCATTTATCTCGGAGGCACTGCCCGCCAAGTTTAAGGCTGCGAACTGAGGTCAGGGCCCGGGCATCGAAAGCACTCAAGTAGGGAGGATACAGCCAGGACCAGCCGAATATATCTCCACCGTGCAGTGTCATCAGGCAAAGGGGCCCATAGTTGGGGACAAAGGTTTCTACGGCGACACGTCCAGATCGAATTAAGAAGAAATGGCTAGCCGGAGTGTTTTCCCTGGCAAGGTATTCGCCTTCTTTATAGTGACTATTGCTTGTACACCCGGAGAGGAATGCCAGGTCCTTGTCTGCCAGCCCGGTAAAGAAAGGGTGCTCCTTGAGTAAGGTGGTGACAACTTTCATTTTTGTTCCTGGGCGCGAATATTCTGTATCTCTTCCGTGATATCGATGCCTACTGGACACCAGGTAATACAACGTCCACAGCCGACACAGCCAGAGCTGTCAAATTGGTCATACCAAGTGGCCAGTTTGTGAGTCATCCACTGCCGATAGCGGCTGCGGGTATCCGTTCTTACCGGGCCGCCAGACAAATAGCTCAACTCAGCCGTAAAGCAGGAATCCCAACGCTCCCAGCGCTGTGCTTCATTTCCGGTTAAATCTGTTGTGTCCTCAACGGTTGAGCAGAAGCACGTGGGGCAAGCCATAGTGCAATTGGCGCAGGAGAGGCAGCGCTCCGCGACTTTATCCCAGTTTGGGTTGTCATAATTGCGATAAAGCAGTGTCTTCAGGTCAGAGCTGTCAAAGCTGCGGCGACCGTTACTCACTTGATTTTCGGCTTGCTGAACGGCAGCTTGCCCCTCTTGTTTCTCCGCTTCTGAGGCATCAACAGTGGGTAATTGCTTTAACACTCTGTTGCCTTGAGGGCTGCCGCAGCGTATCAGGAAGAAGTGGGTATCGGAGGTCAGAACTTCGGTGATTACCAGATCACTGGGCAGTCGCACCTGCGGGCCTGTGTTCATTGAGGTACAGAAGCAGGTATTTGCTGCTGTTGTGCACTCCACAGCGATAGTGAACAGCTGAGCTCGACGTGCCTTATAGCTGCTGTTGGCGTAATCCCCCTGTGCGAGGACACGGTCCTGGATAGCAATGGCGTGTAGCTCGCAACTGCGAACACCGAGAAACGCTAACTTGACCGGAGGCTCTTCAATTTCCAGAATCTGGACATCCTCTCCATAGCGGCTAGCGCTCCAGAGCTGGCGCTGGGGCAGCTGAAGAAACTGCTTCCAGGAATGGGGTCCAACGGCGTAGCCAAAATAAGCCTTGTCATTGCGGCGCTCCACCCGGTATTGCCCCGCCTCTTGCTGATCCGTCCATCCTTGGGGCAGATCTGTGGAAGTTTCAATCTCACCATAGGTAATAGCCCCGTTATGTAGTATCGGGCCAAAGAGCTGGTAACCTTCACTGCGAATTGCCTGAATCAAACAATCCAGGTCATTCGCTGCCAGTTTAAGTATTTCCACGAATAGCCGAGAGCAGGCTCCGAAAGAGCAGTAGTTGGTGATCTACTGATTTTTAGGTCTGTACCGGCGAATTGCACTAAGACAAAAGTGCCAAATTATTAAGAAGAAAGTTTAGAGACATATCTACTATTTTGGGCTTTATCAAGGGAAAGTGTTGCCCTCTAACCAAAGTACTTCATAACCTTCTGATATTTATACACTACGTACCATCTAAGCAGAATAACTGGCGCACTGGTCGCCATCACAAGTACTACATCTGCCCCAAGCTTGTTTAGATTGATAGCGAGTAAAGAAAACTCGAAGATATCGATAAGCACAATTACTGGAATAAAGAAGATCCAGAGTTGCTCGAAGCCTATTCTCTTGCCAAACGCCAGCCCAAACAACACTACGTAGAAAAGGGAGGATACAGTCAGGCTGACTACCAGCCACCAAAAGGGAATGCCTGTGGAGCCATCAGTAAAGACTGTATATTGGGAATATAGCTCCAATGGAAGCAGGATAAAAAAAGCAATTTTCCAGCCTACACTGGGACTATAGGTGATACGAGTGCTATCGAGATCACTTTCTGGAGCTTGGTAGGGGTTCTGCACACTTAGCCTTTATCTTGAGTCGCCGTTGAGAGCGTAGAAGCTTCTGATCATCTCAATCCTATGAGTTAGTACTCAGCTAAGCAATTCTTTTTGGTTGCTATTGGGGTACCTAATTTTCTTTGCCGTTTTCCCTGCAACTTATATAGATTGACATCTCAGTTTTACCTTGTTAACACTGTAAGGAAGCAGGTTGTATTGTCACATTTATGCGATGAGATGCCTCACATTATCGACAAACACTTGTGCCAAGTATTGACTTTAAAGCTGCAGACAATATCCTCGCTGTTCAAATTTTGATAGTCACAGAACCTAGCTGGTAAATAATGAGCACTTCAATTTAGCTCAGGGAATGGCGAGAAGTAACTTTCGGATTGGTAATTGATACCTACCCGGATTAGTGGTGAATAATAAGGAAGTTCGAGATGCAGAATATGTATCAAGCACCAGATAGCCCTCTTACAGACTCTATTCCGCACTACAAGCCTAGTGTGGGTTGGAAGATACTTTTTTTTATTCTTGCACCTCTGGAAATCTACTCCCAATATCTTGGTTTCACTGCTGAAGAGTGGGAACTCCCCATTTGGTGGATGATTTTTAGTCTATTGGTATATGTTGTATTTTTTGTTGCCCTGTTTGGCCTGGCCTTTTCGAAAAGAATTGCTCCCTCAAATGTATGGCGTTTCTATTTACCCATTTTAATTTCCACCGACGTATTTGAATTTTTTTCTATTATAGGGGATTTCAATATGTCGGTACTGAGAAACCAAATCATTATTATGATTTGGCTTTCAGTCATATTTTTTACTTGGTATATCGTTTACAAATATCAAAAAGTAATGAGATATTTTAGCTAATATCAGTAGTCCACTTACTTACCGCCTTTTTAGTATGTTATTGGAAGGTATTGCCGACATTACCTGTGCCAGTTTGCGTAGTTAGCGCGACTTCACCGCTGCCAATCTGAAAGGTTGTTTGAATATTGGAGACACCATTTTGCGTCACCAGGATACTGCTACTAGTACCGCTATGTTGATTGATTTGGGAAGAGTTAGAATCACCAAACTGACTCAATACTAATGAGCTTGAGAACAAAGCCCCGTCTTGCCCTTGATCTATTTCTGCCGTGTTCGCAGAGCCGTCTTGGTTGACTTGGGTAATACAGGAAACAACCTCTATCGCAACGATATTTTCGTTGCCTTGATCAAGATTTACGTTATTAGATGTTCCCGACTGGGTAACCTCGCCCACGCTAGAAGTGATATTTTCCTGATCCATCAACGTAAAGTTGCTATTTCCAATTTGAGTAATGACGCCTGTTGCAGCAGACATATCGGTTTCCTGTTCTACTCGTCCAGTATTCGAATTGCCGATTTGTGTAACTATTGCTGTACTGCTGGTGGCTACCTCATCCTGCTCGATATCTATGAAATTGGAAGAACCCGTTTGGCTGGCCATAGCAAAAGTAAAGGTTACATCTCTATCCTGGTCTAGGTTGGCAAAGTTAGAATCACCGGCCTGGCTGTAGGTTGCCGTGCTGCTGTCTACTCCGAGGCGTTGATCTAGAACTACTGTGTTCGACATGCCCTGCTGGGACGCAATGAGTGTACTGGAAGTAACATCCACCTGTTGTCGGATTTGGATGTCGTTTAAGTCTCCAGTCTGAGTGCCGGTGAAGGAGCTGAATTGAGCATCATCCTGTAGAAAGGTTGCTGTATTTTCGTTGCCATTTTGGTTCAGGAGAGCTGAAGTTAACTGGGTTCCGTCTTGCTGTACCGCTGAGGCTTGATTCAAGTTTCCCGTCTGTACCAATTCGATAGTACTTTCGGAAGTCCCCGTAGTTTGGGATGCATCCGAGTCATTGAAATCTCCGAGTTGGGTCTGAACAATCAAGTTGTTATCCACAGTGCCATCGGACTGATCAGAATTTGCATTATTTCCAGTACCTTCTTGGAATACCAGGGTGACATTATTATCAGCTAGAGGGGATATGCTGGCGGCAAATAGCGCGATTGCAGTCACAAAAGTGGTCACTTTCATAGAGGTAATCCCTTATTGGTTAAATCTTATCGGGCGACCGCTTATAAGCCTCGACTGCAAGCCTGGATGAGTATTTAGGGAGCCGCCATAGGAAAAAATGACTGAATAACTAAGAAGAAAGCTTAAGTTGCTGTTTGTTCACCGGGCCGACTTGCTGTATAACCATACAGCCCCAAAGTAACCTCTGCCTCATTATTTGCATATCATGTCATAAGGAACTGGTGTGCGGTATCGACGATAGATAGATCGAAAAACTAGCGCTTGTGCCATGACCCAATCGATAGAATTGCCAACGGGCTACTACCTGGACAACTTTAAAGCGTTGATTGAATTTGTTAGCCAACATTATTCCTGGCTTATCACCACATCTGAGCAAAATTTTTTTAAAACCTTCCAAGAGTTGGATATCTATAGTCAGCGGCTCTATGTGCGTTTGCTGTCCCGTAAAGGAGTACCTTCCTCTAGAGGATCGCTTTTCCGCCTGGGGAAGCTTAGCTATGGTGAGATAGAGAGCATTGAAAGTGCTGCAGCTGTTTTGGATCGCGCTGGACTACTTTGTTTTAATCCGGTCTTAACGGCACAAGAATATCTACCACTATTTACCAAAGCTGAATTGCTTGCGGCAGGACCCATGGGTATACCCAAGTCTCTCAGCCGGCCTTCCCTCGAGCAACTATTGCTTGAAGACTCCAGTTCGAGTGACTGGTTTGTGAAGTTGCTTTCTCAGCACAGGGTACTAGCCGTCCAGGGTGCTGAGCATTTCCAGACTTTCAAACTGTGCTACTTTGGCAACTTGAACCAGGACCTTACCGACTATGTATTACGGGATCTTGGGCTTTATCGCTATGAATCCTATCCGCTGGATAAGCAAAATCTCCCCTTTCAAAGCCGGGCACAAATTGATCAGTATCTGCTTTACTATCAATGCCTGGAGCTGTTAGAAGAGCCATTACTGGAAGATGCAGAAGCCATAATAGCCTTATCTGCTCAACTGCCAGAAGGTATTGATGGTGACTCAACCCTGGCTCGTCGGCTGGACAGAATACGTCTTAAGTTGGCACGGCAGCTTGAGCGGCTCAATGCTCTTGAGCAGGCCGATGCACTATATCAACTTTGTAAAACCCCTCCCGCCCGTGAGCGCCGCGCACGCATTGCCGTAAAGCAAGGGTACGACACTCTAGCATTGGAAATATGCGAGGAAATAATAGCTTCCCCTATGGACCAGGCAGAAAGAGAGTTTGCTCTTAGCTTTGGTTACCGCACAGCCAAACGAAGTGGAGGCCTCAATAACTGGCAGGCACCTCATAAAATCCAAGCCCCCACTGAAGTGGTAAGTTTGGCGCAGGGGGAAATCAGTGTTGAGCTACTGGTGGCAGAGCACCTTGAAGGTTCTAGCGGTGGTGAGTGTTTTTATGTAGAGAACACCCTATTCACCGGTGTGTTGGGCCTCTATATTTGGGACATACTGTTTGCACCTGTGCCTGGTGCTTTTTTCAATCCCTTCCAGGTAGCCCCAGCCGATTTTCGCACCGCGGATTTTTACTATTCCCGTCAAGCGCTATTCACCCAGCGATTGGCTGAAATAGAGCATGAGCCCTTGAAGTCCCGTGTCCTCTCTACCTTTGCAGAGAAACAAGGTATTGCCAACCCTTTGGTTACTTGGGAGCCTTTGTCTACAGAACTACTTGAGAAGGCGCTGGATAGAATCCCACCAAGTCATTGGCGTTCAATTTTCACTCGCATGCTCAGTGATATCACACAGAATAGAAATGGGCTGCCAGACCTCATTTGCTTTACTCCCTGCGGTCACTATGAACTCGTGGAAGTTAAAGGTCCTGGGGATCGCTTACAAAAAAACCAAGAACGCTGGCTGGCATTTTTTGCTGAAGAGGCGATCCCTCATCGGGTAATTCATGTGGAATGGCACTAGCTTTGGATAGCTTAGAGTCGGCTGAGACTTTGAATCTTTCTGTGGGAGAGCTAGTCGCTTTTTCCTGCCGCAGCGGGGATTTGATTCGGGAGCCAACTTCTGGGCCCTCTGCCCAGGAAGGAATTCGGGCTCATCAGAAGCTACAAAATCAGCGGCCCAAAGGCGCTGAGGCAGAATACAAGCTCAAGACCCAAATAGATTGGATGGAACAGCAGGTTACTTTGAGCGGCCGGGTTGACATTTTTCACCCGAAAAGTGATTTGCATAAACCGGCTCAGCTGGATGAAATTAAGACCTCTTATTTACCCCCATCGAAGTTGCCCGAAGCCGCCAAGAAATTGCATTGGGCCCAGCTAAAAATTTACGGCTATTGCCACTTGGTAAATGAAGACGCTACAGGTGGTACAGATACAGTTGCCCTGCAAGTTGTCTGGTATAACCTCAAGGAGCGCAAGGCCTATCCAGAGTGCATAGAGTACCGCTTTAGTGAGTTAGAGGCCTTCACTCTTGAGGCTCTCACAAAATATTTGTGTTGGCACAGGGCTTGGCAGGAACATCGGCAACAGCTTATTGATACGGCGAAACAGCTCGCTTTCCCTTTTCCACAATACCGCCCCGGCCAGCGCCAACTGGCAGTGGAAGCCTACCGGTGTTTCCGGGACGGTGGTGAGCTGGTGGCTGAAGCTCCAACGGGAACCGGTAAGACAATCAGCACCCTATTCCCAGCCATAAAGGCAATTGGCGAGGAAAAACTGGATCAGCTGGTTTACCTGACCGCAAAGAATTCCGGTCGGCAAATGGTGCGGGAAAGCATTGAGGCACTTCAGGCGAGTGGTTTGCAGTTATCTTTACTTGAAATTCAAGCAAGGGAAAAAACCTGTGCCTGTAACCTGGGGCTTTGTACCCGTGATGATGACGGCATCTGTCCGCGTACAAGAGGATTTTATGATCGACTTCCAATTGCAATGGATGCCCTGCTCGGCCGGCCCCAGTTAACTCCCAAAGAGATTGCTGATGTGGCGGATCAGCAGCAGATCTGCCCCTTTGAACTCTCCCTTCAAATATTGCCTTGGGTAGACTTGGTGGTATGTGATTTCAACTATGTATTTGACCCTTTGGTACGCCTGACCAGTTTTCAGGACCAGCGCAATCGCCGCGCATTGTTAGTCGATGAAGCTCATAATTTGATCGACCGCGCCCAGGAAATGTACAGTGCAAAGTTATCCCGCCGTGATAGTCGCCGCGCAGCTAATGCCTGCAAAGGGCACTCTCCTACATTGCGGAGAAGTATCCAGTCTCTGGTTCGGGCAATTGAAAATTGGATCAAGCGATTGCAAGAAGTTGGTGTAGCTCAAAGCCGCAGTACTTTTGAAGGGGGTGAAGTTTGGGTCACTGCAGCAACAGGTGAAGCAGAGAATCCAGAATCGGTTTCCCGAGCAGTGCAAAAAGTGCTCTCCACGGTCAGCCAACTTACAGAAAGCTCTCAGTCGCCCCCGGAAGAAATAGCGGAGTGGTTAAGGTCTGTCTATCGTTACGCCGTTATTGAGCAGGAGCTTTCCAATCAGCATAAAGTCGTCACACGGGTGATTGACCGGGATGCTCTCTGGCAGGAGCAGGAAATTAAGCTACTTTGTTTAAATGCTGCACAGTTTTTACAGCGATCCTATCAGCAAAACCAAGCCGCTATACTCTTCTCTGCGACTTTGCGCCCAGCCGGCTATATATTTAGTCAACTGGGTGTAGAGCATGAGTCGCCCTACCTAAGACTGCCCTCGCCTTTTCAGCCGCAGCAACAGGGCGTCTTCCTGTGTCCATATATAGATACGCGCTACCAAGCCCGCGAACGCTCAATAGAGAGCCTCATCGACATTATTTCCCGTACCGTTTACAGCCGAGCAGGAAATTACCTGGTATTTTTTCCCTCTTATCGTTACCTGGAGCAAGTTGCTGAGAGTTTTAAGGCGAGATTCCCGGAAGTGTCCTTATTACAACAGCTGCCGGGACAGGGAGAGACAGAGCGCGCTGAGTTTTTGTCTGGATTCAACGAAGGTAACAAGCGCCTTGGGTTTGCCATTATGGGGGGCATCTTTGGTGAAGGCATTGACTATGTTGGGGAGAAGCTGGTTGGCGCTATTATCGTCGGTACTGGGCTCCCGCAAGTTAATGTTGAGCGGGAGCTACAGCGCGATGCTGCGGAAACCACTGGCATCCATGGATTTGACATCGCCTACCGCTATCCAGGGGTGACTCGCGTACTGCAAACCGCCGGTCGGGTTATACGTTCCGAATCTGATAAAGGTGTGATCATTCTGGTAGATAGCCGCTTTTCAGAACCTTTTTATTGGCAGCTTTTTCCAGAGCACTGGCAAGCGGCGGTTTGTCGCAACACCGATCAATTAACGGGCAACTTGGAGCAGTTCTGGAGTTTAAGCTAAATCAGGTTTAGGAATTTCTCTCCCTTAACCCGAACTTTCCCAACACCCAAGCGATAAGCGTGCCGCTCAATATCCCCGCCGTATTGGCCGCGAAATCCAACCACTCACCTGTACGATTCACGTAAGGTTGGAGCAACTCTATGCCACCGCTCCACAGTACAAAAAATAACCCTATTAGCCACCAGTAACTAGGCCTGCGCAGGGCGACGGGGAACATCAGTGCACTATAGGCAATTAAGTGATTGGTTTTGTCGGTGCCGGGTATATTGGGTACTTCGGGAAGCGGAAACAGGGATAGGCTCGTAATAATGCACAAAAACACCACTGTTAGCAGAATCCAATAGTTGTAGACGAGCCTTAAGGGAAGTTGAATTATCATTAGTACTTACTAATTAGGGTTACATTGTTAGCCTAGTGGCACTGCATCTGCATCCAAACATCTGAGAACTTCAATTGCGCAAGGTCTTCATTGTGTATAGAGAAATACAATCTTCCTGCATCTCCCCACATAAAGCCACCAAGACTATTGAGTTCCAATAGCAACTGCCAATCTTCAGCTTTGCCTTTACCCATAACCCTTGCCGCATCTTCAGTAATACCATCGTACTGTACTGGATTGGGGTAACCAGAAATTTGGAGTAATTTTGATCCTGTAAGGTTTTCCTTCAGGGTGCAATATGCATCAAGTAAATAATCATCTTCTTCAAATATCTTTAACTCCTCATAAGGATACTCGCCTAAATCTGGAAGGGAAAAAGAGCGCTTGAACGATATTTTACTTTCAGGATAAATCGAAGGTAGTCTCTTTGGCTTTAACAGTCCCCCAAAGCGCTTTTTATGGATACAGGGGGCCTGGTGATTCGAGAGTGTTACATCAGCTGGGATATAGATTATCCGTATAAAGTCTTCCTTACCTCGCACATCCGCCCAAACTCCATCACAGTAAAAAAAGAGCAAGTAGCCTGCCGATGGCAGGATAGGTGAATTGACTTCTGCGCAATTGAGCTGAAGGAGAAACTCCAAAGGCAAACCTCGATAGAATGGCCACTCAAAGTCAGCAGGGACATCAGGGTGCCCCCCAATCTTAGATGAGCCCTGCTCAATAATATCAGAAGACAATTCAGCGGTAGTACATTCAACACACAGCGATTCTATTTCATTCAAAAAAGCTTCAAGACCGACCGCTTTAAGTTCTTTCAATAACAACGCTATATACTTCCTTCAATATTCGCCCTGGCACGCTTTTCATATCTGTCATAGAAGTAATCAGTGTGATAAAGCCTCTCTTGAGACAAAAATTCCTTTAATAGTTCCCTGCGTTTCTTTTTGTAAATCATAATCGGTACCAGTCGATATTCTTTACGGACTTGTTTTTCATAAGCTTCGAAAACGCTTGTGCTAGCACCCAGGATCGTTAGGTCAATGTCGATAATTAGCTTTTCATCAATACTAACTGGCGTGTAATTGTGGCAGGTTGCCATAATCAATTGGTACACCCTATCCACTCCTGCGGGACAATACCCGGAATCGATCAGGAACTTTTTTGCCCATAGAGCACTGTTTTCTTCATTCTTAGAGGAAAATGGCTTGTAAATCGCATCGTGAAACCAGATAGCCAACTCGACCTCATGGGGGTGCTCGGCAAGCTCTGCAACTTTATCAAAGTGCTTCAGCATCGCATCAATGTGATGCCCTGTATGATAATGCCTGTGATTCTCTGCATACGAAGAAACTAACTTTTCGAAGCACTGAAGTGATTCAGGAAGATTGAGTGCCCCCATTAGGTTGAGCCATCTATTTTGGTTCATTGGCTAACCCTCGGAGCGTCATCTTTCCGAAAACCCGTAGCTTGTAAAATGTTTTTCCCTGCCAATACCAAATAAAGCCATGCCTTTCTCCATCGATTCCCCAATAATACGATATGAATATGCCAGCCTTTTTCCCGTCGAGCACTATAACCACTGTAAAGGAGAGTATAGGCTTCTGGGTCACCGACTATTGATTCGGCAATGCTTCTTGCATGCTCAATGCCAAGTGAAACCATCTCACTAACCTCCTCCTTACTTGGTTCTCCCTGGGATTTTGGAAAAACCAAGAGGTGGTAATTCGGTATTAAGTCTCTGCGAACCCTGATCAACCGGCAATTGTTCCCAGAGGCTAAAGTAATATTCCCGTTGTCGTCCGATGAATTGCCAAATACCCGCTGCTTCATGAATCCTCAGATTCTTATTTACTTTTGTACCAGGATGCAAATTGAGAACTGGTAAAGACTCTATTTGCGCCTATTCCCCATAGTAAGTATCGGGAGGCCACTCTGACAAGCCGTTGGCCACTTCATTGGGGAGGCAAGCCAGCTTTGGTAGGCAAACTTTAAAGGCAGTTAGCCAACGTTGCGGTTAACTCCTGGGTTTTGAGGAAAGCTCGTTTAATCGAATCCCGGTGCCTTTCATCAGCAAATTCTTGGTACTCCGCATTGATTTCATGGAACTCCTCAACCCCCAAATAGTGGCTTAAGGTTCGGATATGTGGCCCCAGATGATTCATTTGTTCACGGATTCCTCCTTGTCCAAAGCCAAACTCTCCGGCAGAGGTGATTAGCACCAGCTTTTTGCCAGACATAATAGGCTCTAAGGGGAAGTCACCACGGTCTAAATCAAAGGTGAACGTCTTGTTGATACGAACAACTTGATCGAACCAGGCCTTGAGTGCGGCAGGCATGCCGTAGTTATACATCGAAGTGGATATGACAATGATATCCGCCTGGGATAGCTCATCAATCAAGGTGTCAGAAAGCGCGACCAAGGACTGCTGCTCCTTGGTGCGATCCGCTTCAGGCGTAAAAACAGAGGCAATCCAATCTTGATTAATAAAGCCTGGTGGGTTTAAACCGACATCTCTATGGATAACTTTATCTTTAGGCCTCTTTTCTAGCCAGCTGCTTACAAAACTCGCGGCAACTGCTTTGGAGATTGAGGTATGCCTGGGGATATTCGCACTGTCTTGTGGTGCTGCTAAGCCGCCCCACTTCTGGGCACTAGCGTCAATATGTAATAGTGTTTTCATAGTCTGGAACCTTTACTAAACCGTCTGAAGGTTCATCTATGGTGATGCTGGGGAGTATCCTTGACAAACGAGTTATTCCTTCTTATAGATGAGGAAAACTCATCTATAAGAGATTCTGATCGGTGTACCCAAACCTACCCTCCCTCCACGCCCTCAAAGTATTCGATGCCGCCGCCAGACTGGGCAGTTTCAAGAGAGCTGCGGAAGAACTCTTTATAACGCCGACAGCCGTATCACATCAGATAAAGGGTTTGGAA
Source organism: Microbulbifer maximicatervae (SeqCode) (assembly GCF_052467325.1). Lineage (NCBI taxonomy): Bacteria > Pseudomonadati > Pseudomonadota > Gammaproteobacteria > Cellvibrionales > Microbulbiferaceae > Microbulbifer > Microbulbifer maximicatervae (SeqCode). The sequence goes on along the minus strand of NZ_CP174310.1, from coordinate 1,237,228 downwards.
GAATCCCTGGGCACAACATTATTCGAGCGCAAAACCCGTGCCGTGCAGTTGACCAGTGAGGGGCGGATGCTCGCTCAAACTACCTCTCAAATTTTTCAGCAGCTCGCTGAAGCTGTGAATGAAATAACGAGTTCAAAGAAAACACTGACCGTCAGTGCTACATCAAGCTTTGCTGCTATGTGGCTTGTGCCCCATCTGGAGAATTTTTATCAGAAATTTCCAGATATCGTTGTTTCAGTAGTGACCGGGGAAGAAGTGAGTGATATCGAGCGAGATAGACGCATCGACGTCGCTATTCGGTATGGGAAATATGATGAAAGTACAAAAAATGCTCTCCACTTGGTCACCGAAACAATCGGTGTCTACGCTGCACCAAGCTACCTGACTCAGATTAGGGATATTTCTGAAGCTCAACTTCTGGAAACAAAATGGGTCAACTCATCACTTCCACCGCTGAACTGGCAAACTCTCCTCAAAAGAAAACTTGATGGCATTCGCGTGCGGCAGTTTGACCAGGAGCATCATGTGATCCAGGCAGCCCTAGCTGGCCAGGGTATTGCGCTAGTAAGTTCGCTTCTTGTTCAAAATCCTTTGCGCAATCAATGGCTGGTTCCTTTTAGAGGAGGCTCCAAGTTTTCAGGGATTGAGGGATTTACCTATTCCGCATTAATACCTGGCCGCCATTCAAGAAATGGAAATGTGTTGGCTTTCGTAACCTGGCTGAAGGAAGCACTTCGCGATTCTCCCTATAGTTAGGTACATCCGACTGGCACTGAACTCGCCTTCGGACTTGCCGAGAGTAGGTATGTACCTAATCTAAGCTCACACCAAGAGCACAACATATTGTGTTCATCTATTAATCAATGCGCCATATATAGTGATCTGGATCAATTGGCGTTCCTGTCTCTTCGATATGCTCTCCCCACAAATTGTGAGGAAGTCCGATGACCAGTACCGCTATACCCGACAGCGAAGCCGCACCAGCTTCAGAACAGATTTCGCAGGTAAATTCAGATCAACTGTTGGTGCGTAAGCGAGATGGCAGGACACTGGCTTTTGATGCTCGCAGGATCACCCTGGCTCTTCTCAGTGCTGGCCAGGCAACGGAATCTTTTGATCAACAGGAAGCGGAACAACTTACCGAATCTGTCCTTAAAGTGATCAAGCACCGCTTTGATAGTGGTGAGCCCATTGATATTGAAGAGATTCAGAATATTGCTGAACAGGTATTGATCAATAACGATTACATTGATACTGCTCGCGCCTATATCGCTTATCGGGGGCGGCATGCGCAAATGCGCACTGATCGGCAAACACTGGTGGATGTCGGTGCTTCTATTGAAGAGTATTTAGAGCAAGCGGATTGGCGAGTTGCAGCCAATGCGAACCAGGGATATTCCCTCGGGGGATTGATCCTGAACAGCGCAGGTAAAATGATTGCCAACTATTGGTTAAATCATGTTTATTCCCCTGAGATCGGCGCAGCACACCGGGATGGCGATTTACACATCCACGACCTGGATATGTTGGCTGGATATTGTGCAGGTTGGTCGCTGCGCACCCTATTACATGAAGGGTTGAATGGTGTTCCGGGAAAAGTCGAATCAGCACCGCCGGCCCACTTGACCAGCGCGGTCGGACAGATTGTTAACTTTCTTGGAACACTTCAAAACGAATGGGCGGGCGCGCAGGCATTTAGCTCTTTCGATACCTATCTTGCACCTTTTGTGCGCAAGGACCAGCTAGACTACGCGACCGTACGCCAGTGCATTCAGGAGCTGATCTTTAACCTGAATGTGCCATCCCGCTGGGGTACCCAGACCCCCTTTACTAATCTCACTTTCGATTGGGTTTGCCCCCAGGATTTACGCGAGCAGGTGCCTGTGATTGCCGGTCAGGAAATGCCTTTCACCTATGGCGACCTGCAAGAAGAAATGGATCTAATCAACCGCGCCTATATCGAAGTCATGAGCGAGGGGGATGCACGCGGTAGGGTATTCACCTTCCCTATTCCCACATACAACATCAGTGAGGATTTCCCTTGGGAGAGCGAAAATGCTGAGCGGCTGTTTGCCATGACTGCTCGCTACGGTCTGCCCTATTTCCAAAACTTTATAAATTCAGACTTGAGCCCAAACATGGTTCGCTCCATGTGCTGCCGCTTACAGCTTGATCTACGCGAATTGTTAAAGCGTGGTAACGGCCTCTTTGGCTCCGCCGAACAGACAGGTTCGCTCGGCGTAGTAACTATCAACTGTGCCCGCCTTGGATATCTCTATAAAGGAAACTGGCAGCTTCTGCTCTCCCAGCTGGACAAACTGCTGATACTTGCCCGTGATTCACTTGAAGTGAAACGGAAAGTCATCCAGCGGCATATGGATGCAGGTCTGTTTCCCTACACTCGCCGCTACCTGGGGACTCTACGCAACCACTTCTCCACGATCGGGGTGAACGGCATCAATGAAATGCTGAGAAACTTTAGTTGTGACAACGAAAGTGTGGTTACGGAAGATGGGAAAGCACTGGCCGAGCAATTACTCGACCATATCCGCATGCGCATGACTGAATTCCAGGAACAAACCGGGCATCTCTACAACCTGGAGGCAACTCCGGCAGAGGGCACTACTTATCGGTTTGCCCGCGAAGATCGCAAACGTTACCCAGATATTATGCAGGCAGGTAGTAGTGAAGCGCCCTACTACACCAATTCATCCCAGCTGCCGGTGGGCTTTACCGATGATCCCTTCGAGGCCCTGGCCCGACAGGAATCCCTCCAATCCCGTTACACCGGTGGCACTGTACTTCATCTTTATTTGGGCGAGCAGTTGCCTGATACCGATAGTTGCCGCCGCTTGCTGCGGCGTGCTCTGGAAAACTACCGCCTGCCCTATATCACCGTGACGCCGAGCTTTTCAATTTGCCCGGTCCATGGATATCTGAGTGGCGAACACGAATTCTGCCCTCGCTGCGACGAAGCTCTCCTGGCCCGAGAGCAATCCTGCTGTAGCGACTAAACCATACTTTCAAGGAGAAAGACCATGAGCCAACAAGACACTTTATTGAGAGAAGAAGATCGCACCCGCTGCGAGGTATGGAGCCGGGTAATGGGGTACCACCGCCCAGTTTCATTTTGGAATCCGGGAAAACAATCAGAGCACCGGGAGCGCCAATTCTTTGTGGCGGACAACAGTAGGAATGCACTAAAAACTTATGAGTAATAAGTTACGTGTCGGTGGATTCACGTCGTTTACGGCAATCGACTTCCCCGGCGAGTTGGCAGCGGTGGTTTTTTGCCAGGGATGCCCCTGGCGCTGCCGCTACTGCCATAACGGCGATCTGTTACCTGCGCGAGCACCCAGTGCCTATGACTGGGATCAGATCCTCACATTTTTAGACAGTCGCCGGGGCTTGCTGGATGCCGTTGTGTTTTCCGGTGGAGAACCCACCGCCCAGAGTGCCCTGGAACCGGCGATTGCCCAAGTTAAGGATCTGGGATTCAAGGTCGGGCTTCATACTGCGGGAATCTACCCCCGCAAGCTGGAACGCCTGATCCAAAGTCTTGATTGGGTGGGGTTGGATATCAAGGCGATGCCGGAAAACTACCCTTCCATTACGGGTGTTGATGGCAGTGGCGTGGCCCCCTGGCAATGTGCGGAGCTTCTTGCTCAGTCCAAGATACCTCTGCAAGTGCGCCTTACCAGGCACCCGAGCCTTACAACTGATGTTGAACTGAACCAAATACGAGAGAAACTTAGTGGTATTGGTATTGAAAAGTTGGAGGTCCAGCGCTGCAATAGTGAGCAAGCGATAGATCAGACACTTAAATTTATGACTTGTTAAGCTAATACTCACAGATAAGTTCAATATCTAAGTAACTAAATATTACATGAGTATTAAAATAACTTGCGGTCAGCTTAGCTTAAGGTGCTTATAACTTCGCTATATTTCTCAATTTTTGCCGCTGTAACAAGAATGTAAGCTAGTTTTGCAAAAATGTTCTTTAAGTGATCGGTGTTCCAATGCTGGGCCTCGGCCTCTGGAGACCCTCATAATTCCAGGGTGGTGAAAATATTGCCTTCATCCAGTGATGGGTAAAATTTTATAAGATAAACAGCCAGACTCTTGTTCTGACTTATATGCCAGCTCGATTAAAAGTGCTGATGCCTGAGAAGTATATTGTGGGCAGACTGTGACTTTTGCCATAACGATTAAATTAGCCATATGCTCTCAGTACATAACGATTTGTATTGTGAAATTAAGGAGCCTCTGAATAATTCCGTAATGCCTTTGCGGGTCTTGAAGGCTGCAGATGTTAGGCGCAGCTCGCCGTGAATGGCCGTAGCCCTTTGTGGCCTTCAAGGCCCGCCCTTCAGGGCTTGCAGGGGTATCACGGAATTATTCAGAGGCTCCTTAAGACGTGCGCTTTACTACCAACAGTACGCCAATAACCATCATGGCAAGACCAATAAGGCGCTTGGTATCCAAGCTGGTTTGCTGCGTACCCAGTAACCCAAAAAGGTCGATAACGCTAATGGCGAGCAGTTGCCCTAGAAGAACGAAAGATACCGCATTACCCACACCATACCTTGGCGACACCCAAGTCACACTCAATATATAGAAAGCCACCAGAATCCCACCCAAGTAAAAGTACCAGGCAATACCTTTGCTAAAAACAGCACTGGGTAACCCCTCCGTTTTCAAGAGATAAGCCGCGGAGATTACAAGCCAAACGAGAAATAGCAGTGTAGTTGCCAGGGCTGAACTACCAAGCTTAATACCGAGACCACTATTCAGCGTTGCAATAACGGTATACCAATGCCTGCAATAAGCATTAGAGACGGGTAGATAACTGCATTTTGCACTACGGGACACCTCTACTTAGAATCACGAGCCGACCCCAGAGGGGCCGGCCAGGCCATGTATTAGCTGGCAAGCTGTTTGGCGATAGCAACACCAACACCGTGCGCACTTGCCGGGTTTTGGCCACTAATCACTCGCCCATCTTCAATAACAAACTCCTGCCAAGGTTGTACTTTGTTGTAGCGGGCAGCGCCCCTCGCCAAAGATTCTTCCAGTAAAAATGGGATGTCATTAATGGTGCCGAAGTCAATCTCCTCCTCACGAGTGAAGCCGGTGACAGACTTGCTATCCAAAAGCTTTTCGCCATTGCTCAGGGTGATAGGCAGGAAACCAGCGGGGCCGTGGCACACTGCGGCCAATGTGCCACCCTCTTCGTAGATCTCGGCACTTAGCTTTGCGAAGTCTTCGTTCGTTGCCAAGTCAGAAAGCAGACCAAATCCGCCGGGGTAGAATACTGCATCATAGTCTGCAGTATTCAGCTGGCTCATAGGGATGGTGTTATTGATACGGTTTTGGAAATCTGAATCATTAAGCACCATTTGGTTGATGTCGTCACCTTCGATGTCAGTGCCATAGAGTGGTGCTTTCCCCCCTTTAATAGAGGCGATGTCATAGTCGAGACCACTCTCCATAAATACGTGAATCGCGTGAGTCAACTCAGGTGAGTAGGTGCCATTTGCCTGGTCAGTTTCACCAAGGGTGGCGTGGTTGGTCACTGGTATAAGTACTTTCTTCATGTTTCTTTCCTCTGTTGGTCAGCATTCAGTGGGGAGGGATTGTAGACTGTCCCTGTTCTGCTGATAATGCGTAAAACCTGTTAAATACCTTTGCAGAATGGCAACAATCGAGTTTGAGAAACATGGAAAATTTTGACGGCATAGTCGAGTTTGTAGCGGTGGCAGAAAGCCAAGGTTTCTCAGCGGCTGCCAAGCAACTTGGCTGCAGTACTAGCCATGTGAGTAGGCAGGTCTCCCGCCTGGAGGAGCGCTTGGGCTCATCCCTTTTGGCCCGCTCAACACGTCAGGTAAGTCTGACTCAGGCTGGGACCGCCTATTACCAGCGCTGTAAAGAGTTAGTGATAGGCCTGCAACAGGCGAATGAGCAGGTTAGCCAGCAACAGTTTCAGCTCAATGGAACACTAAGAGTTAGCGGAGCTGGTATCTTTGCTGAGCAATATGTTGCCCCTGCCCTGATGGACTTTGGCTTGAAACACCCGGGGTTGAAAATCGACATGGACTTCAATAGCAGGATGGTCAATTTCGTCGAGGATGGGATTGATTTTGCCATACGCTATGGTCGCCTTGAGGATTCCGGCTTAGTTGCTCGTAAACTGGCCGACCGCCAAATGATGGCTGTCGCAAGCCCGAGTTACCTGAAAGAGAATGGTATTCCCAATCACCCTGACCAACTAAAAACTCAGAGTTGCTTGGTGGCCAACAATGATGAATGGGTTTTTGACCTGAATGGAGAGCCTGTAAGCGTAAAGGTTAGTGGGCGCTGGAGAACAAATAATGCCCATGCGATCGTGAAAGCTTGCGAGCAAGGCCTGGGTATAGCTTATATGCCCAAAAGCAGCTTTAGTGGTTCAATTCAACAGGGCTTACTCGAGCCCATCTTGGAATCTTTTTGTGGGCGCGGCGCCAGTAGCTGGATCGTGTATCAGAATCGTCGCTTTTTACCCATGCGAGCGCGAATGGCGATTGACTATTTGGTTGATTACTTTTCTGACTGGGTGGAATAGAAAGCGATTGGATTCGTTGACAGGAATAGAAGCACTCCCCACTTCTTGCAAGCCTTCAATCTGGAGGATTAATATCCACCCCCCTCCAATCGACTGGCATTGATTATGGTCCTGACCAGGGCATTTTATCGCAGTGGTCACACTGCAACCCAGCAACGACAACCCGTTTCGTTTGTGGATGTCAGGAAGCGATTCGGCTTTCGCTCTATTGCTGTTGGCCGATGGGTCACTCGCGAGGAGCGCGATCGGGCCGCTGGGCTTTTTTATGATGCACTTGTTGATCTAATGACCATTCTTCAAGGACCGGAAGCATTGGTATCCCTCCGAGGTACATTGTCTTTTCAATATGGAATCGGCGGGCGCCCAGGGATGGCTGCCTTTTATGACCCTACTGCCCGGAGCTTTTCTCTTGCCAAGAATGCGGGGCCTGGCTCCATTGCCCATGAATGGTTTCATGCATTTGATCATTACTTGGCCCAAAAAGCGTTCAGTGACACGTCCAGTACCATGTATGCCTCAGAGGCCTGGTTACGGAATGCAACTCCAGTACCCCACCCGCTCAATGACTTACTTTTTGCGTGCTTTAAAACTGTGATGCTGGATGAGAGTGGTAATAACCCCAGTGACTTGGTGACTGCTTCCATCAGTGCCGATAAAGCAAATGGTTCTGTCTACTACAGTGAGCCTGTGGAGCTGAGTGCCCGGGCCTTTGAAGCATTTATTCAGGATGCCAGTATCAACAATAATTTTTTGGTTGCTGGCTCAAAGGCTAGCCAAGAGGCGAAGTTGGGACTGTATCCACAGGGAGAGCAACGACAGAGAATTAATCAAGCCTTTAATAGGTATTTTACTTTCCTTGGGAGAGCTCTATTGGCTGAATAGAGTACTAAATGATCGATGCGAATTCAGTATCATGTACGAAATCCGAAAATTACTAAAACATGAAATATGCTTAAGTAGGAAATAAATACGTTCTGCTTTTATCATCTTTCAACGACTTTTCTTCCTCCCTGGCTATATTTATGTTCTCACAAGGAAGGCAGCAATATTCTATTTGACTGATATTATTTAAAATATAATCCCGTTTCTCTAAATTATTTCTAGTTCCTGATCCAAGCTCTTTTGGTAATAAGCTAGACATTCTAAAAGCACAGTTCTTTCCTCTGCCAAATAGAACAAACTCTTTAGTCTTCCTATTCCTTAAAACATAGACTCCTGCGCCAAAAGGGGCGGTTATCAGCTCATTTTTCCTCGGGTCAGGAAATGATTTCCACTTTGTCCACTTGCTCATAAAACCTCTTCCTTTGTGTAATTTACTTACATTAGGCTTTTTATCCTTATTTGTTATAGAAGGTATAAAAGTGGCTCTCGATATTTGTCAAGTTGGGGCCGCATGTCAACTTCTAACTTCCGATCTTTGTTGTTATTAAACAATCTCATGCCAATAATTTATATTTCCTGTGGTATCTTCCACCAATTTACATTTCTTTTGTGCTTAATAAATAGTCAACTAGGTCTTCATGAGCCAAAAATCGCCCTCACAATTCAATATCCTAATCGTCGAAGACGATCGAGGCCTAAACGATCAGCTCAGCGAAATGATCCAAGATGCAGGGTATCAAGTGAATGCCTGCTTTGACGGGAATACCGCGCTATTGGAAGCCGCAAAGCAACAACCGCAGTTAATTTTACTCGATCTAATGCTGCCAGAAATGGATGGTATTTCCCTGCTCAAGATTTTGCGTAAATCCAGTCAGGTGCCGGTCATTATTCTCACCGCTAAAGGGGCTGAAGAGGAAAGGATCACTGGCCTGCGCTACGGGGCAGATGATTATGTGGCTAAACCTTTTAACCAGACTGAGCTTTTACTGAGAATTGAGGCCTTATTACGCCGAAGTCAGCCAGCTCAGGCAGAGAGCGTCCACTACACCGAGATCGATAATCTTCGGCTTGATTTGAATGCCCTGCAGGTATTCGCAGGTGGCCAGCCTATTGAATTCACAGCTGCTCAATTTAAGTTGCTATGGGAATTGGCAATACATCGTGGTGAAGTTTTGAGCAAGGCATATCTTTCCCAGCAGGTCCTCAATCGCACCCTGGGTGCCTATGATCGCAGCTTGGACATGCACCTTAGTCGGGTCAGGCGCAAATTGACTGGTGCTGGCTGGCGAGGGGATCGGTTACAGACGGTACACGGCAAGGGGTACTGCTTGAAATGAACCGGAAACTTCTTTGGAAACTCTGTCTGCTGATTACGTCCGGTATTGTCACCCTCTTCTATCTTATTAACTCCCTCACCATCCGTACTGAAGAGCAGATGAGTTTACTGGACCCCTCTCATCGGCAGGAGTTAAAGCAGTGGGGCAAAGAAGCAGAGATGCGCTTTCTTTCTGGCGACAAAGCCGGATTGGAACAATGGCTGAAAGTGCTTCAGGAGCGGGAGGATACCTGGGCCACTGTTACTCAGTATGAAGTAACCCATATCGCAGGTGAGCGAGGGAATGAGCATCGGTACATTGGATATAATCTCGGCCGCGATGTGGATTGGAAGGTCCACCTGTATTTCGAAGACAATCCGGTAATGGAAATCCCGTTTACAACCGAGAGAACCAGCTTATTGATACTGCTCCCTGACAGGATGCGCCCCGGTGGCTACTGGCAAACCACTCGACTAATGATGCAGATACTACTGCCGATGGGCATTTTAGCGCTGGTATCCCTGATGCTTTATCGTCATATTATGCATCCCTTGCGAAAGCTGGAGCAGGCAACACGGGAATTCAGCCGGGGGAATTTTGATGTGCGAGTCCACCATCAGTTGGGCAGCCGTGACGATGAGATTTCCGAACTGGCCAAAACCTTTGATCAGATGGCAACCCGGATAGGCGAGCAAATTGTCAACCAGCGGCAACTGATCGCTGATCTTTCCCATGAATTAAGAACTCCTCTTACCCGCTTGGATATTGCGATAGAGGGCGCCGGCACCCGCTATTCGGACGATAGAAATATCCGGAGAATTCAAAGGGAGTCTGCCCATATTCGACGTTTGGTGGAGGATACTCTTACCCTTGCCTGGCTAGATAATGAGCAACCCTCTATAGGTACCGAAGACCTGGACTTGGTAGACCTTATTGATGTGATTGTCGAGGATGCCCGCTTTGAATTCCCAAATCGCACTATCTGTACCCACTTGCCGGACTCAGCGAAAATAAGGAAATCCAATCATCAGGCTGTTGGCCAGGCACTGGAAAATATCTTGCGCAATGCGATGCGCTATACCCCTGCGGGACAAGCTGTTCACATCCTTCTGGAGAAAACTGGGAAAGACCAAGTCATTATTGATATTGAAGACTCGGGCCCTGGTGTACCGGAAGCTTTACTGGACAATATTTTTAAGCCCTTCTTTAGGGCCGATCAATCACGAACTTCAAAATCGAAGAATTTTGGACTTGGCCTAGCCCTAGCACGACGCCAGCTGAATAGTGTAGGCGCAACAATTAGAGCCTCCAATCGATCCGCTGGGGGTTTAAGTATGAGGGTCACACTTCCCACGCAGTTTTCCGAGTGTTTGGAGCCTTCGTAAGCTGAAATCGCCATCAAATGTAACAAATGCAACACTGCTGTACTTTGTAAGCGCCAATAGGAATAATTCGCATTAGCAAATAGGTAACTCTGTGAAGGACACCACATGGCCCGCAATATTTCTCACAATAAGTACGCGTTACTCCCCTTGATGGTATCCAGCGCCCTGGCCTCTGGCATCAGCCAGGCACAGGAAGCGCAGGAACCAGAAGATACCGCTGAAACCCCGATGGAAACCGTAGTAGTTGTCGGTGTAGCAACGGATACTGAGATTACGCCTGAAGAACTTGATAAGCAGCAGGCAAATGATCTTAGTGATATTTTTCGCCAGATACCATCCGTATCTGTTGGTGGATCACTGGGTATCGCACAGAAAGTTTATATTCGCGGGATGGAAGACACTCTTCTCAATGTTACGGTAGATGGCGCGCCACAAACCGGCACCCTCTTCCATCATATTGGCCGGGTATCGATAGAGCCGGAGTTATTGCAGAAAGTTGAAGTACAGGCTGGCGCAGGCGAAGCTACCAGCGGTGCTGGTGCGATCGGAGGTGCAATCCGCTTTGAAACGAAAGATGCCGATGACCTGCTTGACGAGGGTGAACAGTTTGGGGCAATAGTGAAAGGCGGTGTCTTTAGTAATGATGGCCAAAAAGCCAGTGCCTCAATTTACGGGAAGATTACTGAAAACTGGGGGCTTCTAGGGTCATTTGTGACCATTGAGCACGAGAATATGGAAGATGGTGACGGCAACACCATCTATGGCACCGCTTCTGATCAGGACCTCGCCTTCATGAAATTGAGTGGTGATGTATCTGAGAATCAAAAGCTGAGCGTCAGTTTTGAGCAACGGAATGAATCTGGAGAACTCAGCCAACGCCCCAATTGGCCTGCCTATGAGGGGCAAACACTCTATCCAATGGATGCTGAGCGCCAAACGTTTGTTGCCAACCATCAATTTTCTCCCAGTGCTCTGATTAACCTGGAAACTACGGTTTATCACACTAACTCAGAGATGGAGCAAAATGTCTACGATCGATGGGGCAAGTACGGCGCTTCGGTAGAGTCCCTTGGCTTTGATTTGCGAAATACCAGCAATATCGGACAACACACTATCACTTATGGTGTGGAGGGCCGTGAAGATGAAGTGGAGAGCCGTTACCTCTCTGAACCCTATATTGGTATCTCCTACAGCGAGGAAGGCCAAATTCTCAGCGCTTATGTTCAGGATCATTGGCAGGCAACCGACGCACTATTGTTGAGCTTTGGAGTGCGCTATGACGAATACCAGCTGGAACAGGTTACCTATGATGATGAGACCGATAGCCAGGGTTTCAGCCCCAATATCGGCATGAGCTATTCGATTACTGATGCCCTCACCCTCACTGCTGGCCATGCAACAGCTATGCGCGGCAAGGAGGTTGGAGATGGATTTACTCTAGAGTCGGCAGTGATTGATCCTGACCTGGATGCTGAGACCGTTGACAATACCGAACTTGGGCTGGAATACCTTCAGGATGGCCTTGGGCTAAAAGCTGCTATTTACCGCAGTACAATCGATGATGTTATTCTCGATCAGCTTGGAAGTGGTACTTACTACGAAAATATTGGCGAACTGGAGACTGAAGGTTTTGAGCTTAGCGCCTCTTACGCTTGGGACAAGTTGTCACTCAGTGCTGCTTTCAGTCATAGCGATTCGGAACTTAATGGATATACCGTTGAGGGCTATGAACACAACGGCTTGGCAAATGCCCGTGGCGATACCTGGAACCTGACTGCCACTTACGCCTTTACACCCAAGTTAGAATTAGGTTGGAACTACACTCTGGTACAAGACCTGAATGATATTGAGGTTTTACAGCGTGCAGTTGAAATTGGCTGGATCGATAGCACCCAAACAGTGGATAAGCCGGGTTACCAGGTACACGATCTTTACTTGCACTGGGAGCCTCTTGCAGATGATCGCCTGAATGTTAATTTAGCGATTCAAAACCTTCTTAATGAGCACTACCGCGACCATTCCAGTGTAGCGGATTATAGTGGCATTGATGGTTGGGGTATCGTAGCCGGGTTATACGAGGCAGGTCGAGATATCAGACTATCAGTTGACTACCGTTTCTAATTTCCTCTTATTTTTTATTTACGATCTGGGCCCAGTACATTTGTATTGGGCCCTTTATTGCCTATGAAATCCAGAAACCGTTTACTGTGGATCAAACTCCACACCTATTTTTCCTGCTTTTTTTTACCCATTGCTATTTTGTATATCGCCACTGGCGTACTCTACCTATTTGATATTGAGGGTGGTGTCGATGAACAAATTGAGTACACCGTTTCCCTTCCGAAGGGTTTACCCAACAATGAGCAAGAAACTCTAAATGTTATATCTCCAATTGTGCAGCCTGCAGAGGTGGCACTACCAGCAGATTTTTATTTGGAAGATGGGTGGATTGGTTGGTATGGCTACAAGCGCCAAGTCTATTTGGAGCCAAGCGAAGACAAGCAATCTGCGATACTCCATGTAAAGGAGCACGACCTATGGCATCAGTTTCTGCTGATACATAAAGGTCATGCCGGGCCGCTTTTCTGGTTCTCAGCTATTATGCTCGGTGCCAGCCTACTATTTAGCCTGATTAGTGGGTTAGTAGTTGCCTTTGCGGTACCAAAATTCAGGAAAGCCGCTGTTCAATTTACTTCATTGGGATTCATTGCCCTGGTAGTTGCCTTTTTTATTGGGGGCTGAATGAGGAGCTTTTAGCCAAGGGGCCTTTGAATAATCCCTACGGGCCTGAAAGGCCCGCGATACAGATGTTTCAGGGTAACTCACAGGCCCCAAATCCAGCCAGGTGACCTTAGGCCAGTTGACAAATCTTATCTTCTAACTGCTGTTTAAATTGATAGAGATGAATACCATCTAAAAAACAGTGGTTCACTTCACTATATAACGAGGTGATAAGACGTCCCTCCTGACTTTGATATTTCCCCCAGGCAATAAAAGGTATTCCAGGGTCACAGTTTTCTTTCTGTACCGGTTTTACCTGTAGGCTGAAAAAATCTCCCCAGGGGTAGCTGCTAATATTCAGAATATCATGGCGGTTTATAAACTTTTCGACAGGGAGGTGCTCAGTTTGCGACAATGAAAGCTCTTTTGTCTTGTGTACGAACTCCGTCAGACTCCTCTCCATTTGTTGTGGTCAACTCCAACCGGACACTTTCCTAAGCACATTTTTCAAATTCGATAGGGGTTACGTCCCCCAGTGTTGTATGTATTCTGCGTGAATTGTAATACGCAATACAGGCCCTCTCGTCTGTTATCGCACCCTCCCTTGTCGGATAGAGGTTTCCTGTTAACCATTCCCGCTTCAGGCTACTAAAAAAACGCTCAGTAGGTGCATTGTCCCAACAATTTCCCTTGCGGCTCATTGAGCACACCATTCCATGCTGCTTTAGTAGCGCTTGGTAGCTATGGCTGGCATACTGGCTACCTCGATCAGAGTGATGCAGCAGACCTTTTGTTGGGGTGCGCAAATTGATAGCCATAACCAGTGCACGACTTGCCAGGGCCGTCTCCATCTGGCGGTCTAAGTGCCAGCCAACAATCCGGCGTGAATAAAGATCAATTACCACTGCTAGGTATAACCAACCCTGCAAAGTCCAGATATAGGTAATATCCGTAGTCCAAACTTGATTTTTAGCACTCGGTGAGAAATCCCTATTTAGAAGATTCTCAGCAACTGGCAGTTGGTGCTTGCTATTTGTGGTTAGTGTAAATCGCTTCTTCTGTTTTACTACCAAGCCGAGCTTTTTCATGAGTTTGCGGACTCGATAACGCCCAATTTCAAAGCCTTCTTTGCGCAACAGCTTCATTAACCGACGGCTTCCGAGACTCTCACGAGATTCTGCAAATAAGGCCTTCAATCGATGGCATAGTTGCCAAATCTGGCCATCTATTGGGCTATCACTACGACGACACCATTCGTAATAGCTGCTCTTATTTACTTGCATTACTCGGCAGAGCACTCTAACTGGAAAGCTACCTTGCTGCTTTTTAATAAATTCGTACTTTATTTCATTTCTTTCGCAAAGAAGGCGCTGGCCTTTTTTAGGATTTCCTTCTCCATCCGCAATTGCTTTACTTCACGTCGCAGTTGATCCAGTTCAGCTCGTTCGCCCGAATCCAACCTTACTCCGCTCTCTTCCTGCTCCAGCTCCTTTATCCAGCGTCGCAGATTGTTAGCAGTGGTTCCTACAGCCTCTGCGGCCTTGGAAATCGAATACCCTTGTTCTGAGACAAGAGCTACGGCGTCTTTCTTGAACTCCGGCTTGAATTTCCGGCGTGTACCTTTTGTTGTCATACTTCACCTCGCTAGGTAGTTTTACCATCTTAACGAAGTGTCCGGAAGGATTAGACCACTACAATTCCAGCCATAACGAGCTTAAACAACTCATCCTCGTCCCCTAAATCAGCAAACAATGGGTGCACCATATCGTGCTCCATGGGTTGGCTATCGACAATACGGTGTTTAAAACCCGCTATTTCATTTGCAACCTGAGTGACCAAAAAGATGAGGCTATAATAAAAAGGGAGCGCATTTTGTTTACAAAAAGAGACTAAATTTGTCACATCCAACGGCTGGGTTAGGCCTATTCGAGTTGATCCGGCACTGCTCATAAAAAATTTAAAGTGGGCCTTTCTATCCCAGCGTTCGATATCTATCGGGGTCATAGACATACCTAATTACCACCTATGCTAAGCTAATTTTCAGCAACCTTTCTGGCATCGGTGGTGTCCGAAGTGAGACAAAGACAAGTCGGGGAATAAGTGCTGACAAATTAAATCTCCGATTAAATCGGTATTGGAACTCAGCCAAATAACGCTGTGCATACTTCGGTCTAATTGCATGGTAGGTGCTACGTAGAGCACTCTTTAAATTACCGAGAACCGTATTCACCCAATAAAATTCAGGCTCCTCAACGGAACTCCGACCGCCACCACAAACGATCTTGTCATGTGCACATCCCGCAGCTGTAACGGCATTGAAACACGCAAGGCCATCAGAGATCACTGTACTGCCGTTACAGAGGTGTTTTTTGCTCCAGGCAGAAATTTCACTGCTCCTGAATCCCTTGACAATAGAGAGCTTGATGCGTGTTGGCCGTCCTTCTTTAGTAGTTTCAACCGCAGCCACAAAGGGCGTTTTACCCTTAGCCCCACGCCCGGGTTTGCATCCTGTACGCTCTCCCCCGAGATAGGCATCATCCAGCTCAATGAAGCCAGATAGCTTGTATTGGTGGTCTCGCTCCATCATCACCTGCATGAGTTTGTGCTTCATACGCCAAGTTGCGTTGTATGAGATACCCAAATGACGTGACAACTCCATACAAGAGATACCTTTCTTATCCTGAGTGATGAGAAAAATCCCAAGGAACCAAGTAGTTAGGGGCAACTTGGTGGAATCGAAGATTGTGCGGGAAGTAATCGATGTCTGGCGCCGACATCGATTACATTGTTTGAGCTTTCGGTGAGATAGATCACAATGCTTGTCATGACCACAGTGAGGACAAGAAAACCCGTTTGGCCAACGCCACTGGCAGAGAGCCTCGAAACACTGCTCTTCAGTACCATATTCTTTAAGGAATTGGGTCAAACTAATGCCTTTTTGGAACTGTACCTTGTTGCGAGCCATGATCTATTCCCTACGTCTAACTGTATTTATATACAGTTAGATATAGCTTTGCAAGGGTGGTAATTAGGTAGACATATGAATATCGGGCCTTCAATGGATATTCATAGTTTAGGGTAGATTATAAGCAGCACCGGTGATGCTAGTAGTTTTTACCTAGTTGGAATACCCGGAATATATTTAGAGGCATTAGAGAATATGCTGTAATCGCCATATCAAAACGCCCTTCCCTTCTGGCTCATACCATTTTTAGCAGCGCTACCATATTCCTCTTTCGCCCCTGCTAGGGCACTAGAATAAGTCTAACAACAGACTGTGCCACCTCATTATCAGCGATCATCTGTGCATAATTTGCAAAAGTGATGTTCCTGCTTATAAGTTTTAAGAAGGATACGACTCCCTATAATAACTTCCAGCTGTTACAGCGAAATATCATCTAGATAACCAGGACTATTAACTATGACTACCAAGTACGAAAATGCCGTTTTGGATGATCAAGTATTGATCGAGGGACTTAAGTCTATTAACCCTGTATGGGGAGATCTAGCTGTACGAGTCGCAGGTGAGGTATGGGGAAAGCCGCTTCTGGATCAGAAAACGAAAGCACTAATCACTATCGCTATTGACCAAATGGCGCTCAATGTAAATGGTGAAGGTAACCCGTTTGGAGCCCATGTTGATATGGCACTCAAACAAGGAGCAACGTATGAAGAGATTGAGGAATTGATTGTTTTCGCCTCAATGTATACGGGCTTCAATAAAGGGGCTACCACTATGGGCGCACTGAATAAGCTTCGCCATGATCGAGGAGATATCTAATGGCTATCCCCGGACTTAAAAAAGCAGATCATATAGGATTCACCGTCCCCGATGTTGATTTGGCGGTTGAGTTCTTTAGTACACACTTTGGCTTTGAGTTGGCTTATACGTTTGGGCCATTTGCTTCAGACGATACCTGGATGACGGATCACCTTAATGTAAATCCTCGTGCAGAGATCAAGAAAATTGCTGTTATGAATGCAAACAGCATCAATCTGGAAATATTCGAGTATGCCGACAACATAGATCAAAATAAGGTGGCACCAAACAATGCTGATGTTGGGGGGCATCATTTAGCATTCTATGTTGAAGATATTGATGCTGCGGTTGAATACCTCAAGAAACAGAATATAGAGGTACTCGGCGCTCCTACGGTAATGACTGAAGGACCAACTGAAGGAGAGACCTGGGTGTATTTCATGGCTCCATGGGGCATGCAACTTGAACTTGTTTCATATCCTAATGGAAAGGCCTATGAGCATTTGACTAACGTACGCCTATTTGACCCTCGATGAATATTCTCGCCACTATTTTGGTTGTTATCGCAGGTATGGGACTCTCCGTCGAGGCGGGATTGTTAGGGCCCCTAGGTATGCAGATTGGTCACTTGTGGGCCACCTTAAGCATATTTGGTGTTGGGACAGCCCTACTTTGGCTCATCAGTCTATTTGTCCCCAGTGCAAAGTTTATAGGCTGGCGAGAGGTTCCAAAGTGGCAGCTTTCAGGTGGCTTATTGGGACCTGTTTACGTTGTTGTTCTAACTTTAGCCACTCCTATACTTGGAGTAGCTATGACCATGATCGGGATTCTTGTGGGGCAAACAGCCAAAAGCTTCCTAATTGACTCCCTAGGGTGGTTTGGGGTGCGTAAGCAGCCCATTAATCTCCTAAGAATATGTGGGGCAACATTTTTATGCCTTGCATTATATTTTACCTACTTGGGAGCCAAATTATGATTGGGCTGATGTTACTCGCAGTACTATCCGGCGTAGCGTTGAGCACCCAGGCGGCAATTAACGGAAAATTTGGAGAAAGTGTAGGAGTTGTCCAAAGCGCCCTATTTACCTTTGGTATCGGAGCTGTAGTGATGGGCTTACTGGTGTTTTTCTTTGGAAAACACAGCGGCCCATCAATTCTTTCCGTACCTAAGTGGCAACTAACAGGTGCACTTTTTGGTATCTTCTACATGATAGTCGTAGTTGCTGTTGTTCCTAGAATTGGTGTGGCATCAACAACAATTGCAACGATTTTTGGGCAGATGAGCATGAGTTTGATTATTGATACCCAGGGATGGTTTACGAATCCGTCTATCCCGTTAAGTTCCTGGCGAATTGCCGCAATGGTTTGCGTAGTTCTAGCGTTGATCTGTAATTACCTTGCTAATCGGAGAGCTCCAGTTCGCAGTAATGAGGCACTGCAGCCCGCCATCCAAAGTTAGCTGAATACAGGAGTAAAGCACTACTCAGAGGGGCTATAACATCACTCAACAGTTACCCACTATCGACCGCTAGCTAATGAATTACGATATATCAATATTAGAGTTAAAACTGTTCTTAATGACGGCCCAATTGGGTAACTATTCTGAGGTTTCCAGGCAGCAGGGAATGACACCGTCCTCTGTATCGCGAAAAATGGCTCAGCTAGAGGGGAAAGTGGGAACCAAACTACTGCACCGTCATACCAGGGCAATATCACTGACGGATGAAGGTACGGCCTTTGCAAAGTATTGTAGCGATATTGTTCGTCAGTATGAGCTAGTTTGCGGGCAAATTGAGCAAAGGGCCAACACACCACGGGGGGTTGTTAAAATCAGTGCCCCCGTTGCTTTTGGGCGGCTTCATATTGCTCCTTATATTCCAGATTTGTTAGAGCTTTATCCGCTGCTTAGGATCGAAATGCAGCAGACAGATAGCTTTATTGACCCTGCTAAGGAGGGTATTGACTTACTTATCAGAATTGGAGCGCTCCAAGATTCAGGCTTGAAAATGAATCGCTTTGGCAATCATAACTTTGTATTAGCAGCCAGCCCGGAATATCTGAGGGTAAATGGGATTCCGGAAACCCCAGAGCAGTTAATTGCTCACAACTGTTTGGTATTTAAGGGAACCAATGGGCTACAGCGCTGGTTTATCGGTAAAGATGGTTTGACACCCTATGAAGTTAAGGGATCACTTTACAGCAATAATGCAGAAACACTGGTTTCCAGTGCTATAGGGGGAGCTGGGGTTGTTATGTTCCCAACTTGGTTAATCAATGAAGAGATTCGGTTGGGCAAGCTGGTTCCTATTTTGACTGACTACCGCGCATCTTCATCGGCAGAAAACCAAACTATCAATGCACTCTACTTACCTACGGATAACCTGGCTCCCAAAGTACGTGTTGTTATTGATTTCCTTAAGGAGAAATACGGTAGTCCCTGCTATTGGGATGCTAAATAGAGAAGCCCTCTTGCTATGACTCTGTGGGTATCGTGTACATTGTACTGCAAACAGGTTTTGGTTACAGGCAGGGGCTCCTGCCTCGGCCTGTAATTTCTGCTTGGTATTGACTAGCCGGCTAGCCTAAATAATCTACACTCATCAAATATCATAAGAAGAGTTAAAATTTATAACTCACCATTAGTGACGTACGTCTAGAGCTATCAGTGTCCACGATTGGGCTATTACTAATCTCATCGCCATACCAGGTTTGATATACGCCCCCCATAAGAATAAGGTTTGGGCTAATGCTGTAACCCACTTGTACACCTAACCGGGTAATGATATCTGCATCTGCTTCATACGCTGCCCTATCTTGAGTTACTTCATTTAGGTCCACGCCATAGTAGTAATCCAACGCACTATCACTTTGCCAGCTAATAGTGAAGTCGGGTTTGATGATCCACTTTTGGTGCTTGTAAGGCAGACTATATCCAGCCGATAGACTGTATCCGTCGTGGGTATTACTGATATCTTGTGAGACGCCAACCTTCCAAAGGCCTACCGGGCTTTTATAGTTCATAGATAAGTTGGCAAGAATCGCCAGGTCAAACTCTTCCATATCGCTGAGCTTATCACTGTCCCCTCTGTCTCTATCACTAGCGAAGTCGCCGCCAATACCAAGCTTCACTCGAAGTTTATCGTCGTGGTACAAATCAGCACCCAACTCAAAACCCTGAAAGTAAAAGCGCTTGTAGCGGGCTGAGATCAATGGAAATATGTTGTTTTGGTCCTCGCCATCAACGTAGATTGACTCAACGCTAAAAGCCCCAATACCTACAGAAAGTGCCGTCTCATCCTGCTTTGGCGGCTTCTGGGTAACTTCATCTGCAAAAGCTAGGCTGGATAATGCCGAACTCACCAGCGCGGTGCACATACTCAAAGTTAATGGCAGAGAACTCTTATGGTTTTGATCTCGCAAACTAGACATATTGAATCCCAATTTGAACTGGTTGAAGTTCCGTTATTTCTGGAGTGAATTCTATGCCGGTAAAGGTAAACGCCAGGTAAATAAACTCATGCCCAGGCCAGGTTAACGGTTAAGTATTGTTCATTTTTGTTGTAAGAAAAGATCCATTGCTGCTGATCGGCCACTTGCTTCAGAATATGAAGACCTAAACCA
The DNA here is from genome assembly GCF_052467325.1 of Microbulbifer maximicatervae (SeqCode). NCBI lineage: Bacteria > Pseudomonadati > Pseudomonadota > Gammaproteobacteria > Cellvibrionales > Microbulbiferaceae > Microbulbifer > Microbulbifer maximicatervae (SeqCode). Next base: position 1,216,943 of record NZ_CP174310.1, on the reverse strand, counting down.
AAACCCTGCCCTTCCCCCCTGTCAAAATGCACCTGCTGCTCCGGCAGTATGGGGTTCTGAACCCGGATTCCATTTGCATCAAAATCAATATCGATACTTCCCTCAAGGGTATGCTCAAAGGCATTTCTGAGCAGATTGGTTATAGCGATATCCAATAGCACTTGTACTTGCTTCAAGTTGACCGAACTATCCGAATTGAGATGAACCTGTACATCTCGCTGACCCAAGAGGTATTTGAGCTGCTCAACTCGAGTTTGAATCATATTGCTGAAATCAAATTCTGTTGATTCCAAATTTACCTTGCTTTGAGATAGCAGCAGAAGTGCCTGTGTCAGCTGGGTCATCTGCTCATAGGAGCGCTCAATCTGCTCCAGTTGAGTATCGATTGGCTTACCTTTTTTTTGCCTTACCTTCACCACATGCAAGGCACTGCCAATGGTTGCCAAGGGGGTTCTCAATTCATGGCTCGCATTCTGTAGAAATTGCTTTTCCTGCTCTTGATGATTCCATACCTGCTGTAGCGACTCTTGCAGTACTCGTCCTACACGGCCAAATTCATCCTTCCTTTGATTTAAAGATTCCGGGATCGGAGTCAACTTATGCCGGCTCTTTTGCGCAAATTTCTCCAGGGCTTTTAATGGCGATATCACTTGTCTTGCAAGAATAAGAGGCACACTTAATGCTAAAGTAAGGGCTAGTAAGATACCGATAAGAACTTCAATTTCTACCTTTTTGTACTTGCTGGGTATTGCAGCTTCTTCTATTTCCAGCACGTAGTAAGTTATCTTAAGGGCGCTTTCAGCATAAGGCATAATTGCTAAATAGTAGCGATCATCAATTAAGTCTTTGCTAAAGTGCACCCTTTTTTCTTCGCCGTCAGCTTCCTCTAGCACGCGCTTTGCCGTATCTGGCAGTGAACTGTACTCATCATATGTTTGTAACTGGGCAAAAAAAGGGTCATCAATAACCCCTCCAGCCTCAATGATACGTTTTTCAGCTACAGATATCAGTGTCGCACCTAAGGCGTGCTTAACCATTTTTACTTTGGATTTCTCAACGACAACTGCACTGCACGCCACAATTGCGGCAAGAATCCAAATATAGTGAGAGAAAAATTTTCTGCGAATGGAACGGTCAAAGGCTTTCATCACGCTTCCCCAGGATAACGCCCTTCCCTCTGATCGTGTGTAGTAGCGGAAAACTGAACCCCTTATCAATTCCCTGCCGCAACCGATACAGATGTACTTTGATTACGTCGGATTCGGGGGAAAGAAACTGCCATAAATGCTGTTCAATTTTTTCTTTAGTAACCAGCTTTGGACTCTGTTGCATCAAAAACACGAGCAATTCCCAACAGATTGGGGGAAGATTTATAGATTTCCCCTGCCTGGTGACTTCATGGGTCTCTAAATTAACTTCCAGGTCCTCAACTTTATACCGGGTTTGGGTAACGCGTCGTTTTATTGATAGAGACCGAATCCGTGCGACCAGCTCAAGCATTTCGAAGGGTTTAACCAGGTAGTCATCTCCTCCAGATTGGAAACCGGCAAGTTTATCGTCCAATTGGTCCAGCGCGGTCAGCATCAATATTGGTGTCGAGCTTCCTGCATTGCGCAACTTAGAGCTCACTTCGAAACCACTTCTACCCGGCATCATGACATCAAGTACGATTACATCGAAGTCATGCTTTAAGGCCAGCTCAGTGGCCATTATTCCATTGTCAGCGTAGTCACATCGAATATTGTACTCTTCGAGGCTCTCAATAATATTGGACGCCAGTGCGTGATTGTCTTCAGCTAAGAGTACCAATAATGGCGTTTTGCAGTCAGGCCCCATTGATCTAGTCACTCAAAAGTTCTCGATAGACCTGGAATAATAAAAGCCATTGGGTAAACGGAAAGTAAATAAGTGTAAGATTGTCCACTTACTGATCACCTATGGGAAGCTTGCCTGTGACAGCTACTGCCATGTCTAAAAATGTCGGAGCCATCACGCTTGACAAGAAATGACCCTATCAAATCTTCAGAAGTTCTTTCAAAAATTTGCCCTCTGGCGATCCTTGTTGGTACTGCACCCTTCATTTGGATAGAGTTGATCCAGGTAGATCTGTCGTCGAGTTAAGAGAGGTGGAGGGGAAAATTGACAATGCGTGATAGGCCTAAAGAGTTGGCTGTCACTACAGAAAAGAGAGGGAGGTATGTGGTTGAGAAAGCACCTCCCCAGCACTTGTGCGGCTGGGGAAGCAGGCGGTTTCGCCCCTTATTGGGGGCGAAGCCTAAAGTTTACAGGCAGACAATATTTTCTGCTTGTGGGCCTTTAGCGCCCTGAGTCACGGTAAACTCTACCTTCTGGCCTTCGGCCAAGGTTTTAAAACCGCCACCGGAAATTGCGCTGAAGTGAGCAAAAACGTCGGGACCGGATTCCTGGGCGATGAAGCCAAAACCTTTCCCTTCGTCAAACCACTTAACGGTACCAGTAACTGTATTAGACATAATAGATATCCTTGATTGAACAATTGCGCTCCAATTGAATGGAGTTGTGCGGGCAAAAAGTATTATTTTAAACGAGACCGAACGAAGGATTATGACTAAAACTACGAGGTAAACTGCAATAAAAAATGGCTTTTAAACCGGCGGACGAATAGTAGCACTAGCCTGTCACCTATGTCCACTTTTTCCTAAATCTACCCCCGACATTGGCACTCAGACCGCCGTCCACTGCCGCATAAAGGCGCGATGAACCGGAGGCACTGAGGCGATACAGTGGGCCGATAGCCACAATGCCGATTTTGCCAGAGGATTGCTCGAGGAGATCAGCTTTCTCGCCAGCTCTGTTTTCTTAACCACAGACTCTCCGGCCTCATGCCGGGAGGTGGGGTAGCTATCGACCGTACCGTTAGCGATAGCAGATGCTGCGGCTATGGCGTCAGCCATACCCAGATTCATCCCCTTCCCTCCTACTGGAGAGTGGCAATGGGCTGCGTCACCAGCCAATAACACCCGGTGCTTTCGGTAAGTTTCTGCCTGTCGGATGGAGATTTTAAAGGCCGCTGTCCTCCGGATGTTGGCGATTTCTATCGGCAACCTGAGGGTTGCCAGGGCATCTTCGGTTGATGATGCGATGCGAGCGCGGCGCCGCTCGATAGGGAGCACCAAGGTGAACTCACCTTCCCCGCCGTACAGGTCCAAGGTAATCTCTTCTGGATCAAAGTTTCCTCTCAAATCCACATCCGCAATTGACCACTTATTGGACAGATCAATACCCGGGTACCGTATTTTCAGCTGTTGTCGCACGGCGGACTGTATGCCGTCTGCGGCAATCACCCAGTCAAAAGAGGCGCTGGTACTATCTGAGAAATTGACGGCCGCCTTGTCTGGGGTGGTTGTGATGTTAGTGACTGACACCCCGTACTCAACTTCGACGCCCCTCTCGGCAAGAGTGTCCCTGAGGATTCCCTCGGTCCGATTTTGCGGCAGCCCCAGAGGCACCCTATTGCGAAACTCATTTCCGCTGTTGTCGATATAAACCAGGGTTCTCTCATCGCGCAATATGTGCATTTTCCTTAGAGGCATCGCCTCTGCAAGAAAGGGGGCTGCGGCGCCCAGTTCAAGAAGAGCATCAATGGTGGCCGGCATAATGCCGACAGCACGGGAGAGTTCAGAGGGGCTGTCTTTGTGCTCAACAATACGGCACTTCAACCCCAGGGATGTGAGGGCGACCGCAGCAGTCAATCCGGTCGGGCCTGCGCCAATTACCAAGATGTCCATCGATACAACTTGTAGCCAGAAAGCTCAACCGGTCGACACAGAATGCCTCGATCACCACTGGGAGCTTGCTGCTGCAAGCTTAGACAAATTTCTACTACTGTAGAGGGGTATTAAGCACTCTAAATGTCTACACAGCCCCCCCCTTCTCCGATGCCACTACTTAAGTACTTTTATTTCTCTCGGAGGAGTCGGGAATGTCACTGTAGCCCAGTGCCGCTACGGGCTTATCAATTGAGGCACCCTGACGATCGAGGACACCGATATCCAGTACTGGGGAGGAATCGATATGTTGAACGCCCATCATTTGGGCTAGGCTGTAAAATAACCTACAGGATGGCAGGCTCTGCTTCGTTATATTTCTAGGCGTCGCAATAGTATTGATCGTGCCGGCCAATGCTATACCCGCAAAATCGATATTATATGTGCATTAACGCAGACTCATAAGCTTGTCTCGGATCCCTGATTTAAATTTATAATAGTCACTACCTTGATAGGTAGGCTTAAGATATTGCCCACAGAAAGCTCTACATGGTTTACGCGGTGATTTACTGCAACGAATATTATAGACTCTGATTGAATCAAATGTAGCTCCAAGAAGGAGGGCATCGATAATCGCCTGGGGCTCAGCACAAGTGAATGCAGTTTTACCACCGCCAACCCGCCCCACATCTCCTGTAAGCTTATCAAGATAATTGATGAAAAACATGGCGCTAGCCCTTTCTCTACGGGAGTATTTTCTACATATATCGTCTAGCGCGCTTCGCCTGTTACCAGAAAAGCCCGTTGTATGAACATTTCCCCCAGAGTACGTTAAGCCCATAACTTTTACTTTATGCACATCCATGAGAACCTCCCCATAATCAATATTATTTTTAGTTAAGGCACATGATTATCAGGCTTCATATTATGCTTTTGTGAAACCAAATAAATGACACATCATGAATGTAGACCAATAATAGAGAAGCACAACAAATACTTTCCAATCGGGAAGGTAGGATCAGTTTTAAGGGCAAATATAGAATAGCACTAACATTTTAGACTGAAGCAAGAATCTAGTACCTAAGGCCATTCTGTATATATGGGATTCAACGTACTACTGCGTCGGATGAAAATAATACACTGCGCTTGGAGGCATATAGGGCATGGATGCCGATTATGAGCTTGCAGGGATGTATGCACAGCGTGTCTCAAGTGTAGTGTGTTCTTTCCTCCTTCCCTGTAGTAAGGCTTTGCAGGTTAGGCGTACTGACAATTTAATTTCAGGCTTGCAGGCTTCTCTCTATATTGGCTCTGGCAGATTTGTCGAATCTGGCAAGGAGGTAATCTATATGGAATAACCTATCCCGAAATAGGAATTCCTCCAGCAGTTTTCTTCATTTCTTTTTGTAAACAATTGATGGCACTAACCGATATTCTTTACGTACTTGAGTTTCATATCCATCATAGGCTTCCTTGCTGGCTCCCAGAATTGCTAAATCCACATCAACAAGTAGCTTTTCAGCGATCTGGGTAGGCGTGTAATTGTGGCAGGTGACCATGGTTAGCTGATACACCCTTTCACTGCCAGGCATGCCTTGCACTCTGCCGGGATCTGTTCGAAAAACTCCACTGAGATTCTTATTGGAAAGAACCATGCTCCGATCTGGCCTTCTGATTTTACGGGTTCCATTACGGGACCGGTGTGCCGATCTCTGTGGTATTGATAGAGAGCGGATTTAAAGTCTATGGAATGGATGCCTCTTCTACGACGGTTGCCGAGTTCGCTCGGCACTTCCCGCAAATAAGAGCAGTCTGCGAGCCTGTGGAGAGCTCGTATTTTTTTTAGCAGACGCTTTGACGATATTGTCTCAATTGGGCTTATGTTTCTATCGTCTGCGCCTTTGTGGCGGCAACTGATCTTCAAAGCGGCTTCCGCACTAAACTCTGATGGTCACTTCCTGTTTACATCACCTTCACAAGTTTGCGAAAGGATCGACGTGATGAGGAGGCGCAGGTCGCGTTCAGGGGAAGATACGCATATTTAGCTTCTTTCGGAGCTAGGACTGGTTCTCGCTGGCACCTATACAGACGAGAGGACGAATCACTACTTTCATTTCAGAAAGTCACGCTAACGGAGGTAAATATCATTATACAGGCCGGCCTTTGAGCCATGCAGCGTCATTACAAACAACCAGCCTGCCAAGTCGTTCTAGGGAGTATCTTTTCTCGTGGCTTCCTCTGCCTCGACACTGTAACCCAAGGCCGCCCCCTGTTTTTCGGCACTGGTGCCCTGTCGATCCAGCACCCCAATATCCAATACTGGTGAGGCATCGATATGTTGGGCGTCCATCATTTGGGCCACGCGCTGTAGTGAAGCAATAATCATGCTCTGCTCCCAGTCTTTTAGATCGCCAAACTGACGAGCAAACTGGTCCTGGAGCGGTATGGGGGCATCGCGCAAAGTCTCAGCGGCCTCCTCAGTAAGGTAAGCATGCACTTTGCGCTTATCCGCCTGGGAGCGCTGGCGATAAACCAAGCCTCTCTTCTCCAGGCGGTCAAGAATATTGGTCACGGTTGCCTGGCTCAGGTTGACCTCGTTGGCCAGTTCGCCGATCGTCACTTCACCCTTATTGCGAATAGCTTGTAGCAACAACACCTGCGGGGCGGTTAAGCCGGTGGTTTTAGCCAGGTGTTTGGAGTGCAGGTCCGTGGCTCTTATTACCCGCCGCAGGGCCACTAGCACTTGTTCGATACTGTTCAAAGTTACCTCTCAATCATGGAGTCAGGGTGATTGCCGGAATTATATCGCCCTGCCCCTCAATCACTAAGCGCTTATAACCCGACTGCGAAACATCACCCCCACAAGAGCGCCAGACTTCACCACAAAGCTGCCTATTTTATGCCCAGGCGATCGCTCAGCTGGTATGCCCAATAGAAAAATTTATCGACCTCAAAATATTATTTTAACATGCCTATAGGCTGTATATCCCACATATCCAGGCATTTCTAGGTCAAATATTGTGACTTGATTCGCCTCAAGCATCCTGGACTTTGAATTTAATTTGTGTACGATATTTAGCGTTCAAAGCATTTTTACTATTAATCCGGCACAAAAATGCCTCTAAGAAGCTATATTTACGCCATTTGCTCAACATTTGTGCAGGTAAATATTTAGAGGTGAAAAAATATTTAGTCGGTTGGGAAGGTTTTTTGTCTAGCTCAGAAAATATTTTGTTGCGCAGCCCATTGATTGAAGATGGGATGGCCACTTACCGATTGATCAAACGTTGCCCTCCACTGGATACAAACTCCAGCTACTGCAACCTTCTCCACTGCAGTCATTTCGCCAACACCTCAGTCGCCGCAGAGGTTGATGGAGAGCTGCTGGGCTTTATTTCCGGGTATATCATCCCCGACCGTACAGATACCCTCTTTGTCTGGCAGGTGGCCGTCGACGAGAAAGCCCGGGGGCTTGGATTGGCATCCCGGATGATAAGTCACATTCTCGAGCGCCCTCACTGTGGTTCGGTCAGATTTATCGAGACCACCATTACAGAACACAACCTGCCCTCTTGGGCGCTCTTCCACAGTGTCGCCGATAAATTATCGGTCGATCTTCACTCCTCACCCTGGATGGACTCTCAAGCCCACTTTGACGGGCTTCACGACTCCGAAACCCTTGTCCGCATCGGGCCTTTCGCCCTCGAAGAAACACCATAAAAGAGAAAATCATGAAGATCTTTGATGAGATTGAATCAGAAGTGCAAAGCTATGCCCGCTCCTTTCCGCGAGTTTTCAATCGCGCAAAAGGCGAGCTGATGTGGGATGAGGAGGGAAATCAGTATCTGGATTTCCTGGCTGGTGCCGGCACACTCAACTACGGGCACAACAACCCACTGTTCAAGCAGGCACTGCAAGATTACATCGAGGCCGATGGAATTACTCACGGCCTCGATATGCACACCAGGGCCAAGGGTGAATTCCTACAGGCACTGAATGAGAAAATTCTCAAGCCGCGGAATATGGAGTACGTGGTGCAGTTTACCGGTCCGACAGGGACGAATGCGGTAGAGGCGGCGATGAAGATTGCCCGCAATGTAACCGGGCAGCAGAACATCGTCACCTTTACCAACGGTTTCCATGGCGTAAGCCTTGGCTCGCTGGCCGCCACCGGCAACTCGCATCACAGGGATGCTGCCGGTGTCAGCCTCAATGGTACGCACCGCATGCCCTTTGACGACTACCTGGGCAAAAATATCGATACCACAGAATACCTCGATAAAGTCCTCTCAGATTCCAGCAGCGGTATTAATTCTCCCGCAGCAGTGATTGTTGAGACAGTTCAAGGGGAAGGCGGTATCAATGCGGCCAGTATCGAGTGGCTAAGAAACCTTCAATTCGTCTGCAAAAAACACGGCTTACTTTTTATTGTCGATGATATCCAGGCTGGCTGCGGCCGCACGGGCAACTTTTTCAGCTTTGAAGAGGCCGGTATCGAACCCGATATCATTACGCTATCCAAATCCCTTAGTGGCTATGGGCTGCCATTTGCGCTGGTGCTAATGAAACCAGAGCTGGATCAGTGGAAGCCCGGTGAGCACAACGGCACTTTCCGTGGCAACAATCTGGCTTTTGTAACTGCGAAAGCCGCTATCGATCATTACTGGTCTGACGAAAACTTCTCACGGGAGATTAAACGCAAGGGCAAATACATTTCCGAGCGTTTGAATGAAATTGTCAGCCGATATGGTGAGGGCAATTTCACCACTAAAGGCCGGGGTATGTTTCAGGGTATCGACTGCATCAGCGGCGAACTTGCAGGAAAAATCACCAAACTCGCATTCAAGCAGGGGCTGATTATTGAAACCAGCGGAGCCGATGACCAGATCGTTAAGCTCCTTTGCCCACTGATTATCACCGATCAAAACCTTAAAAAAGGGATCGACATTATTGAATCCGCTATCCGGGAAGTCTGTGCCGGAGAGCGGGATATGCCTGAGGAAAGAGTCTTTTTTGAAGCCTGCTAGACTTTAAGGGCCTCTGAAAGGCTCACGCAAAAGATCCAACTGCGCAGGCTGCAAATTAAGAATATTGCTGACCAGCCAGACTCGAACACACACGAAACAGCGAAATACCAATGATTGTCAGAAGTTTACAGGAAGCTAAAAAATCCGGCCGCCGGGTTGTTTCACCGGATAGCAACTGGGAGAGCACCCGACTCCTGCTTAAAGATGATGAAATGGGCTTTTCTTTCCATATCACCACTATTTATGCAGATGCTGATTTCCAAATGCACTATCAAAACCATTTGGAAGCGGTTTACTGCATTTCCGGCAGAGGTGAGGTAGAAACTCTTGAGGATGGCAAGAAGCACCCTATCGAACCTGGAACTATCTATATTCTCGATAAGCATGACCGACACATTTTAAGAGCCTTTGAAGAAATGACTATGGCCTGTGTATTTAACCCCCCTTTGAATGGCAAGGAAGTACACAATGCTGAGGGAGCCTACGAACTTGAGGCTGACAAGATTGATGAATAATTAGTCAGTCATAGGGCAGTATCCATGAAGTACCTTCCAGATAGCTCAAGTGTTACCAGGGAAGATTGTTACCCCTCCCGAAAACAGGGCCTTCTGGGTGGTGCCAGGGTGCGCAAAGATCCAATTGTGTATGGGGACTGCCAGTCCCCCTCCCCACTGACACCATCGCAACTCAAGCGCTATGCAGAACAGGGCTTTGTTGTACTGGAGAATTTGTTTTCCCAGGCGGAGATTAACCTTTTTACGCAAGAGCTGGCGGAGATTAAACAGCGCAGACACACTGACAAATCGGAAGAAATTATCACCGAGCCTGAAAGTAACGAAGTGCGCTCAGTCTTTCGTATCCACAAAAGCAGCCAAATTTTTAACCGGCTTTCCAGGGATCAGCGGCTATCAAGTATCGCGAAATGTATTTTGGGTGATGAGGTTTATATTCATCAGTCTCGCGCGAACTACAAACCTGGTTTTCGCGGGAAAGATTTTTATTGGCACTCCGATTTTGAAACCTGGCATGTCGAGGACGGCATGCCCCGTATGCGGGCACTCAGCATCTCCATTACCTTAACAGAGAATCATCATTTTAATGGCCCATTGATGCTGATTCCCAAGTCCCACCACCATTACATTGCTTGCGATGGGGAAACACCAAAACGGAACTACCTCAGCTCACTGAAAAAGCAAGAACTGGGTATTCCCTCAGATAGCCATTTGAGGTCCCTGGTATCCAATGGCGGAATATCAGCTGTTACAGGCAAGCCCGGCAGCATTGTTGTGTTTGACTGTAACTTAATGCATGGCTCCAGCAGCAATATCAGCCCCGACCCGAGGTCTAATTTGTTTTTTGTTTTTAATGCCCTGAGCAACAAGGTGGAGGCTCCGTTTTGCGGCTTGCCTCCCAGGCCGGAATACATCTGTGCGAGGAAATCAATTTCTACTATCTGAAGCAAATCTCAATTCAAAGCACTCACCCAGTTTTTAAGAGAAAGAAGGACCAGTAAGAGACGATGCATACGATAGAAAAGATTGGCGGCACCTCTATGACGGACTACGAAGCGGTCCGGGATAATATTATCAAAGGTGACTCCAAGGGGATCTACAATCGTGTTTTTGTAGTCTCTGCCTACGGCGGTATTACTGACTTGCTTCTAGAGCACAAGAAAAGTGGTCAACCAGGTATCTATGCCCTCTTCTCCAGCAGCATTGAGGACGATAGCTGGCTGGTTAAGTTTGATGAGCTTCGGGCAGCACTGCGGCAAATCAACGAGCGTCTTTTCGGGCATGGCGATCTTCTCGCGGAAGCGAACCTGTTTTTGGATGAAAGGCTGGAGAGCGCCAAAAAATGCCTGAGAGACCTGCAAAGCCTTTGTCAGCACGGCCACTTCTCCCTCGACGCTCACTTGGGCACGGTAAGGGAGATGTTAGCCAGCCTCGGCGAGGCCCACAGCGCATGGAACACTTCTAAACTGTTGCAGCGGGATGGTGTAAATGCCTGCTTTGTCGATCTGACTGGCTGGCGCACCAACAAGCACATACCCCTGGATGAGCGTATCCGGGATGCCTTTGCCACTATCGACTTAAGCAGGCAGCTGCCCATTGTTACCGGCTATGCCCATAGCGATAAAGGCCTGCTGATCTCGTTTGATCGGGGCTACAGCGAGATGACTTTCAGTCGTCTCGCCGTCCTTACCGGGGCAAAGGAGGCGGTGATTCACAAAGAGTTCCACCTGAGCAGTGCAGACCCTCGCCTGGTGGGAGAGGGAAATGCAGTACCCATTGGCCGCACCAACTATGATGTGGCCGACCAGTTGGCCAACCTGGGTATGGAAGCGATTCACCCCAAAGCCGCTAAGGGGCTGCGCCAACAAAATATCCCTCTCAGGGTGAAAAACACCTTCGAGCCCGAGCACGCCGGCACCCTGATTACTGGTGATTACATCAGCGACTCTCCACGAGTGGAAATTATTGCCGGCTGTAAAGGGGTTTACGCCCTGGAGTTGTTTGACCAGGATATGGCGGGCAGCATCCACGATTATGATCGCGAAGTGCTACTGGTGATCAAGCGCTTCAAAGCCCACATTATTTCCAAAGACACTAATGCCAATACCCTTACCCATTTCCTCTCCACCAACCTGAAAACAATTAAGCGGATTCAGGCTGCATTGGAAGAGCATTTTCCCGAAGCCGAACTGAACCAGCGCAAAGTCGCCATAGTTTCAGCCATCGGTAGCGATATGCAAATCCCCGGCGTGCTGGCCAAAGCGGTGCAGTCGATGTCCAAAAGCAATATCCGCGTGCTCGCCATGCACCAGTCCCTGCGTCATGTAGATATGCAGTTCATCGTTAACGAGCCAGACTATGATGCAGCCGTTCGGACTCTACACGAGGCACTGGTAGAGATTTACAATCACGGGACGGCGATATGCCTCGCATCCTGAGCCTTTGTGCCCTGCTCTTTTTATTAACTTCCGTCACCTCTATTTCCCAGGAAGCGGAAGAAAAGAAAAAAGACAGTGCGCAAAGCGAAGTCGACACCCTTGAGAAGCCCTTGTACACACCCTTCATCGAGCGCTATATGCTCGACGAAATTAAGCAGCTGCGAATCGATCAGGCTAATGCCAAGCAGGAATTGATTCAGCAAATTGTCGATCGTGAACACAACTCTGTCGATCGAGCCGTAGCCTACGCAACCGATACGGTTACCTACTTTTTCTACTTGATAGCCGCCGCCACTTCAATTTTGGTTTTAGTTGGTTGGCGGTCATTTCAGGATATTAAAGAGCGGGTGCACTCCCTGGCCGATGAAGAGATCTCAAAGCTGGTCCAGGAATACGAAAAGCGCTTGGAAGTTATAGAGAAGCAGCTTCAACAGAAAACACAGCATATTGAAGAAAACCGCGAGGAAATCGAGCTAACTCAGGAAGTACAGTCCCTGTGGCTGCGCGCCCAACAAGAATCCTCAGTGGCAAATAAAATTGCCATTTACGACGAGATTCTGCGCCTCCGTCACGAGGATGTAGAAGCCCTTACCTATAAAGCTGATGCAGTGCTGGAGCTTAATGAACCCCAGTGGGCCGCCAACCTTTGTCACCAGGCCCTGGGTATTGACTCGGATAACAGCCATGCCTTCTACCAACTGGCATGCGCCCATACTGCCATGGGTCAATTTGATGAAGCGCTGCGTTATCTGGCTGAAGCCATCAAAAGGCGGGAAAGCTACCGCGATGAGATCCTGGTTGATAGCGCCTTACAGCCTTTAGCGGAAAGTGAAGTTTTTGAGGAACTCGACCAGGTTATTGCCAATACCCCCTCGCCGCAAAGTGGTGGCAAGGGAGGTTAGAAATATTCGGATAACCTCTGAAGACCAACCGATAAAATAATACGGGATAAAAATAATAGGATTGCCGATGATCTATTCATTTCTTGGTTTTTTACTTTTGTTCACTCTGGTCGGCCTCTCTTCTGCGATGTTCAGCCGTCAAACCAAAGCCGACTATTACCTTGCCAGCAGAGGTGTCTCCCCCTGGCTGGTGGGGTTGTCTGCCGTGGCAACGAACAATAGCGGTTATATGTTTATCGGGGTTATCGGCTATACCTACACCACTGGGTTGGCCTCCATCTGGTTGATGGTGGGGTGGATTGCCGGTGATTTTCTGGCTTCCCTCTATGTACACAAGCGATTAAGGACCGCTACCAGTTCAAGTGGTGAAGTCAGCTACGCAGGTGTTCTCAGTAATTGGCACGGACAGAAGTACTCAGCCCTGCAGCGCCTGATCGGCATCATTTCCCTGCTGTTTTTATTAACGTATGCCTCTGCCCAAATGGTTGCCGGCAGCAAAGCCCTGCACGTACTGCTGGATTGGCCCCTTTGGTCCGGTGCTGTAGTTGGAGCTGTGCTTGTTTGCCTCTACTGTTTAGCTGGCGGCCTCCGCGCGTCCATTTGGACTGATGCGGCCCAATCCATCGTTATGATGGGGGCTATGGCAGCACTTCTAGCCGTCGCCCTTGCCAACTTGGGTGGTATCACCAGTGCGGCGATACAAATGAAGGCTATCGAAGGTTTTACCCATTGGCTTCCCGAGGGACTTGCCTTTGCGGGCTGGGGCGGGGTGATACTCTTTGTGATCAGTTGGGGGGTTGCTGGATTGTCTGTGATTGGACAACCCCACGTTATGGTTCGATTTATGACCCTGAAGGATTCCAGCAAGATGAACCGGGCAAGGGCCTGGTACTATCTGTGGTTCATACTTTTCTATTGTATGGCCACCGGGGTCGGCCTGCTATCCAGAGTGTTTATTGCCGACACAGGGAGCTTTGATGCGGAGCTTGCTCTTCCCACCATGGCTATGGATTTGTTGCCCCCTGTTTTTGTTGGGCTGATCCTGGCTGGTATCTTTGCCGCAACCATGTCCACCGCAGACTCCCTGCTTCTCAGCTGCTCCGCAGCCATTACCCACGATATTCTTCCGCACAAGATTGAAAAAACCTGGTTTCTCAAGCTTGTCACAGTTGCCATAACCGGCGGCGCATTGCTGTTGGCGCTCGCCAACAGCCAAAGTGTGTTCAGCCTGGTTATTTTCGCTTGGTCGGGACTTGCCAGCGCATTTGGCCCCCTACTCCTGGTATTGTGTTTTGGGGATAAGCCATTCCAGGCAACCGCTATCGCAGCAGTGATTATCGGCTTTACAGCAGCGATTACCTGGCGGCTACTGGGGTATCACGGCGTGATCTATGAGGGATTGCCGGGTATTGCAGCTGGGTTAGCAGTGCTATATCTGGCCAGCCTGAACCGCCAAACCTCCACTTTACGCGAGGCAAACAGTTAAATTCACTCAAAGTAATTCTGGGGAGGTAGAGCCTCCCCACCTGCCAGACCTTCACCAGCTAAAGCCTCCTCCCCCAAAAGCGACAAACTCTATCTCCTGCCGGCCGAAGCCCCCGCCTTTCGAGCACCTGACTTGACCTCGAGATAGCCAGGTTGAGCAAAATTTATACAGTGTTTTTTATAGAGTTCAAATGAGATTTTTGGCCCAACCCAGCCCACTTTTAACCCTTGAAAATACGGATTAACTCTGTAGTCGCTGAAAAATAAATCCTCCTACGAATCCGCCAGCTTTGTTGCATTGAGTGCTAACAATTAGAGTTCAAATTAAAAATATGTTACATTTTGTGTCATATCGCTCGATAAACGACTATCGAGCCCGGGCTGGAATCTGACGATTAGGGACAAATGTCTTCGTCAGACCGGCCCTTTTTTATGATGACTGGACCTTCACGATCGGCCCATTGCGCCCTTCGAGTCCATCGCCAACGAACAACCGACTGACCCTCTGTTAAAGCAGTATGGAGAGACAGATGTCACTGGACAAACAACGGAATTTTGTAGACGGCCGCTACCTGTCGAATGAGAGCGGCGAGTGCTTTGATGTATATAATCCGGCGACCAACGAGGTCAGCTATCAGGTTGAGGTTGCCGACGAGAAGGTACTCACAGAAACCATCGAGAGCGCTAAGCGCGGTTTTGCCCAGTGGTCAGCGATGATGCCGGTCGAGCGCAGTCGCATCCTGCTGAAAGCAGTAGCACTGTTGCGCGAGCGCAACGACGAACTGGCAGCTATCGAAGTGGCTGATACCGGCAAGCCCTGGCAGGAAGCCAGTGTTGTGGACGTAGTGACTGGGGCCGACTCTATCGAATTCTTTGCCGGCCTGGCTGCAGGCATTGAAGGCAATCAGCAGCAAGTCGGTGAGGACTTCTACTACACCCGCCGCGAGCCCCTGGGCATCTGCGCCGGAATCGGTGCCTGGAACTACCCCTTACAAATCGCTTGCTGGAAAGCCGCCCCGGCCCTAGCCTGCGGTAACGCCATGATCTTCAAGCCTTCCGAAGAAACCCCCAAAGGTGCTTTGAAGTTGGCTGAAATCTTTATTGAAGCGGGCATGCCCCCGGGTGTTTTCAACGTAATCCAAGGTGATGGCGCCGTGGGTGCCTGGCTGACTAACCACCCGGATATCGCCAAGGTTTCCTTTACCGGCGAAGTGGGTACCGGCAAGAAAGTGATGGCCGCAGCGGCTTCCAACCTGAAAGAAGTTACCATGGAGCTGGGTGGCAAGTCCCCGCTGGTGATCTTTGATGATGCCGACCTGGAGCAAGCCGTTTCTGCTGCCATGCTGGGCAACTTCTACACCCAGGGCGAAATCTGCACCAACGGTACCCGGGTATTTGTACACCGCAGCATCCACGATCAGTTCCTCGCTCGTCTGAAAGAGCGTGTTGAGCAAAATATTATTGCCGGTGATCCGATGAATCCGGACACCAACTTCGGCGCCCTGATTTCTGCCAAGCACCAGCAACTGGTGATGGACTACATCAGCAAGGGTAAAGAGGAAGGCGCGACCCTGTTCTGCGGCGGTCACACCCTTTCACCAGAAAATTCACCTAACGGTTACTTCGTTGCTCCCACCGTATTCACCGACTGTCATGACGATATGACCATCTGCCGCGAAGAGATCTTCGGCCCGGTAATGTCGGTACTGGTCTTTGATGATGAAGACGAAGTGATCCGCCGCGCTAACGATACCCGATTGGGCTTGGCCGCCGGCGTATTTACCCGTGATATCACTCGCGCCCACCGTGTGATCCACCAGATGCAAGCGGGTATCTGCTGGATCAATGCCTACGGCGCTTCCCCGGCAGAAATGCCGGTGGGCGGATACAAGTTATCCGGAATCGGACGCGAAAATGGACTTGCGACCCTGAACCACTACACCCAGCTAAAAGCGGTGTATGTGGGCCTGGCACCACTGGAAAGCCCATTTTAAGCGGTACCCTGTATGAGTGAGTTTGACTACATCATTGTCGGCGCCGGCTCTGCCGGTTGCGTTTTGGCCAACCGCCTGTCTGACCAGGAAGATAAAAAAGTCCTCCTGGTAGAGACAGGAGGTAGCGATCGCAGCATCTTTATCCAGATGCCCACCGCGCTGTCCATCCCCATGAATACTGAGAAGTACGCCTGGCAGTTTACGACTGAACCGGAGCCCCACTTGGATAACCGCAGTATGCACTGCCCCAGGGGCAAGGTACTCGGTGGTTCCTCCTCGATTAACGGGATGGTTTACGTGCGCGGGCACGCTAAAGACTTTGATGAGTGGGCACAGCACGGCGCCGAAGGCTGGGATTACGCCCACTGCCTGCCCTACTTTAAACGCTCTGAGACCTGGGCTTTCGGCGGTGACGATTACCGTGGTGACGAAGGCCCACTGGGGGTCAATAACGGCAATGAAATGGCCAACCCCCTTTATGGAGCCTTTATCGAAGCTGGCAAAGAAGCTGGCTACGACTACACCGCAGATTACAATGGTGAGCAGCAAGAGGGCTTTGGCCCCATGCATATGACGGTAAAAGATGGCAAGCGTTGGTCTACCGCCAACGCTTACCTAAAACCGGCAATGCAGCGCCCCAATTTGACGGTATTGACCCACGCCACTGTGCATAAGGTGATTCTGGAAGGTAAACGGGCAGTCGGAATCAAACTTGAACGCAAGGGAAAGATCCTGGAATTCAAGGCGCGGCAGGAAGTCATCCTCAGCGCAGGTCCCATCGGCTCCCCTCACCTTCTTCAGCTCTCCGGAATCGGAGATCCCGACACACTGGCAGAAGCCGGTATCGAACTCCATCACGAACTCCCCGGCGTCGGCCAAAACTTGCAGGACCACCTGGAGTTCTATTTCCAGTTCCGCTGCAACCAACCGATTTCCCTGAATGGCAAGCTCGATCCGTGGAATAAATTCCTGATCGGCGCTCGTTGGATACTGAAGAAGGATGGTCTCGGAGCCACCAACCATTTCGAGTCCTGCGGTTTTATTCGCTCCAAAGAAAATGTGGAGTGGCCGGACCTGCAATATCACTTCCTGCCAGCAGCCATGCGCTATGACGGCCGCGAAGCTTTCGACGGCCACGGCTTCCAGGTGCATATCGGGCACAACAAGCCCAAGAGTCGCGGCAGGGTCAAAGTGGTGAGCAGTGATCCCAAGCAATCCCCTTCAATCCTGTTCAACTATTTGCAGGAGAAAGAGGACATCGAGGGTTTCCGTGCTTGTGTGCGACTGACTCGCGAGATTATCAATCAGCCAGCTTTCGACGAATACCGAGGCGATGAAATCCAGCCCGGCACCGATATCCAGACTGATGAACAAATTGACGCTTTCGTACGGGAATCCGTCGAGAGTGCTTACCACCCATCCTGCTCCTGCAAGATGGGCACTGATGCAATGGCAGTGGTAGACCCGGAAACCCGTGTACACGGATTGCAGGGCTTGAGAGTTGTAGATTCCTCCATCTTTCCGACCATTCCCAACGGCAACCTGAATGCGCCCACCATTATGGTGGCGGAGCGGGCTGCTGACCTGATTTTAGGGCGCCCAGTATTGGCGCCCTCCGAGGCACCGGTAGCGACCAAAGCTACCAGCACTCAGCGACCTGGCCGCCCTGCGCGCTCAGTTAGCTGATTTTTCGTCGGCGCTCTGGCAGAGATTTGACTGCCCCCTTCAACCGCGACGGGGATACTCAAATCTCGCACAGCAACGCCCTTGAGGGGCGCCGGCATACCAATAACTAGCTGGAGACTCAGCATGACAGCTTGGCTTTCTGCGGGATTATTATTTACCTTCACGGCAATAATTTTCTCGCTGATTAAATGGGGAAATGTGAAGATGGTCGGGGTGACCCCGGTCAAAACCTTCACTTTTATAGCGATCCTTTTCACCTCCGGCCTCGATGTAGGCCTGATCATGTTCCCCCTCACCGAGTTCGGTGGCTATGCAGACCTAGCCGCAAACCCAGAATATGGCTTCACCAACGCACTCGCGATTGAGTTTGGTTTTTGGGCCTTCCTGATCTGGGGTTTCTACTTCCTCACCTGTTTTTACTTCTGCATTATCGAGCCCAAAGTTAAATTCTTTGAGATCGGCCTGGTAAAGCTGATCAACAACGTGGTGATTATCGGTACCTGCGCGTTTACCGCCTACCTGCTGCTCAGCAACTTGCCCTGGTATCTGCCACAGGTTGGCGATGGTGAAACCATTGTTGGTACCTTCTACCTGATCGTATTTGCCGTGATCGCCGCTGCGGTCTACTCATCCACCAGCCTGCGCTATGTGCGCTTCCTCAGTCTGGCGACTACCTGGATGTTTATTGGCCTGATCGCGGTAATGTGGGTAGGCGCCTTTACCGGTGAGAACGGCAGCGTTGGCGACTTTGCTTCCACCTTTGCACTGCTCGGCGGTTACTTCGGCAATATCCACAAGTTCGTACTGCCACTGAATGACTACCACGAGTTCTACCTGTTCTGGTGGTTTGCCTGGAGCATTATGATTGGCCAGTTTACCTCCCGCTTTGTGGGCGGTCTGCGTACTTACCAAGTGCTGGCGGCGATGCTGATCTTCCCATCCATCCCCATCGCACTGTGGTTCACCGTGCTTTACTACTACTCCAGCCAGGGCCTGGATACTACTGGCTTCTATAACTTGGCCATGATCATTGTGGGCATTACCTTCGTGATCAACTCGCTGGACTCCCTGATTCGCCTGTACACCGACAACCTGGGTATGACCGTTGCGCGTCTGGGTAAGTGGAAATACTTCGTACTGAACCTGGCAGCAATGAGCCTGCTCACCCTGCTGTTCAAGCTCGACTTCCTGCAAATCCAGTGGATCGGTGCCCTGGTAATTGGCATTTTCTTCTGCTGCCTGGGTTACATCCTGGTGAAACGCTTCGGGGCGGTAGCAGCTATCGACTCCTCGCCTAAAGAAAACAAGATCGACTTTAGCAAGATCGAACTGGCGAGCTAACTGTTGAAATCCCCCGCCTGGTTTGGCGGGGGCTACAAAATATAAATAAGTGGTATTTGAACAATGAAATCAACTTTGAAACTTTCTGCACTGACCTGTGCTTCCCTGCTGGTGCTTGCCCAACAATCTCAAGCGGAGCTGTCTTCTACTGTTAATCTGACTACTGACTACACCTTTAACGGCGTCAGTCAGACTCAAAACGACCCAGCACTGCAAGCCAGTCTGGACTACGGGTTCGATAACGGCTGGTATATCGGCACCTGGGCTTCCAACGTAGACTTCGGTGGCGATGACGATACCAACTTGGAGTGGGATTACTACGCTGGTAAGTTTATGCAGCTCACTGACAAAGTGAGCCTGGATACAGGTATTGCCTACTACACCTATCATGGTGATAGCGCTTCTGATGAAGGCAATTATCCAGAAGCCTATGCCAAATTAGGCTACAGCTCTAACCTGGGCGAATCAGAAGTTAATGGCTGGTACAGCTGGGACTACTTTGGTGGTGGCGGTAGCCACTACATTATGATGCTGGCGCACACCTTTGAGTTTGCAGAGGGGCACAATGTTCGCTTCAGTGTCGACCGCTCTACCTCCACCAATTTGGACAATTGGGACTGGGACACTAAAAAATCGTACAACCACTACCGAGTGGAGTATATGACCTCCCTGGAAGGCTTTGATTTCAATATTGCCGCCGAGAATACTAATCTTGACTGGGGCATTGCTGACGAGCGAGTTGTCTTCTCTGTTGCACGCACTTTTAGTCTTTAAACTATAAGTGCAGCTGGGGCCTAAAAAGCCCCAGCATATCTTACTAGCCTGCTCTCAGGGTGCTTCTTCTTTCCCTCTCCGGCTAATCTTCTTTACAGATTTCATCACAACTTGCCCTGATGCAGTATTTCCACTCCAAGCACCTTCCCTAGCCGCCCCTTCCAAAACAATTTCCCTTTCAAGGGTAACAGGGTGCAAATTCAAGTCATGCCGAGCAACTTTAACCATTGAGATACACAGCAAGAGGGCAATCAGCAGCAAAGGGACACCGGCGATAATGCTTGCCGCCTGCAATGCTTCCAGCCCTCCAATAAGCAACAAAGCAATAGGCATTATTGCCAGCGCGAAGGCCCAGAAAATTCGATTCCAGCGAAGCGGCTCTCCATGGACCTCTTTCTGCACAACTGCGGCAAGAATATAAGATATGGAGTCAAAAGTAATGACCGTAAAAACCAGTGCGATCAGCGTATACAGCAGCACGACTAACTGGCTCGCCGGCAACTTATCTAAAACGGCAAAGATCACGGTATTGGCCCCCTGCTGATTCAGTATTTGTACCAAGTCCAGCTCACCCGAAAAATGTAAATAAACGCCGTAGTTACCTAGCACCATAAAAAATAAGAAGCAGCCAAAAGTTCCAAAAAATAGCGACCCAAGAATCATTTCCTTGATAGTCCGCCCTCCGGAGATACGCGCAATAAATAAGCCAATACTCGGAGCAAAAACCAACCACCAAGCCCAATAGAAGACGGTCCAGTCCTGGGGGAAGCGAGTATTGGGAAACTGTTTAAAATGAGAGAAGGACTCAGTCCAAGTGGCCATTTGCAAGAAGTTATGCAGCGCTCTCCCCAGGGAATCCAACCCACTATTGAGCATAAATAGTGTTGGTCCCGCGATAAACACGAAGAGCAGCAAGACGAGCGAGAGAAAAATTGTAAAGTTTGATAGGACACTAAGGCCCCGCTTTACGCCGGCAAGAGCACAGTAACCAAACAATAGCGCACAAAATATCAGTGCCCCAACCTGAAATCCCACCCCAGTAGGAACCCCAAATAGCTTATGCAATCCCAATATAATCAACGGCGCCGCAATACCAAGCCGTGTAGCCGCGCCCCCTAACATGCCAAATACCAGTGAAGTATCGATAAGCTTACCAATGGGCCCTCCCACGCTACGATCACCCAATACTGGCGCGAGCGCTTGGCTTAATTTTAGAACCTTGCGTTTACGCACATAGTAGTAATAGGCAATTGGCAGTGCGGGGATCAGATAGATAGACCAGGCCAGCGGCCCCCAGTGAAAGATACCGTAGGAAACTGCCCAGCGCGCAGCTTCAACTGAGCTTGCTTGAACCTGGAATGGAGGCTGTTGGTAGTAGTAGATCCATTCAACCATCGACCAATACAAAATAGAGGCGCCAATACCGGAAGAAAACAACATGGCAGCCCAGGATAGAGTTGAGAATTCGGGGCCCTCTTTCCCCCCTCCCAACTTTATCCTGCCGATGTCACTAAAGGCGATATACAGCACAAATAACATCGCACCTAGGCCAAGCAGGAGATAAAAGACCCCCAACTTCTCTGTCACCAGATCTTTAGCTGCCAATAAGCATAAAGAACCCGCCTCGGGAAAGAGGATCAAGGGCACTGTCGCCACTAGTAGCAATGTAAAAGAGCCCCAAAAGGTGGGCTTGTCTATGAGGTCTTTTGATCCCCTATTCAATAAGGGTCCCCTCTTGAAAAGATTTTCTCGAAGAAAGTGGAATTAAGCTGGCTATTTAATTGATCACAGCTTGGTGATTTTATAACCCCCAAAAACAAAACCGTTGAAAGTAAAAGCGCCAATCTTTAACGCAAGCACTAAACTGCCATTGGTCAACGGCAGGCACGACGTGATTAGTACCCCTCTGATTGCTGATTTAGAAGGCCGAGTGCAATTCAAGTGTGAACAGGATGCGCATACTCAAATACTATTTGAAACGGGGCTTTCGAAAAGGAATACCGAGAATCGATATGTATAAGAAGGCTGTCGCCGCCATCGCGGGCTTGGTGCTATTTGCATGCACCAAGGACCAGGCCAGGAATATCGATGTTAATGATTTTGAACCTGAAGCAAAGACAGGTATCTATGACATATCCCAAGAAGACTGTGAGCTAATGAGGCTCCGGCAGGTACTTCGGAGCAACTCCCCTATTGGCTGTGAAAGGCTGAAAAGAGTCGTCTTCGACTATGCACCTCTCTTTGATACCCCTGCTCAGGATAATGCTGGCATCGGAGCTGATCTAGACCGCAGAGGCGCTGTTGTTGTACTTGATATCGTTGCCGAGAACGTCCTGTCTTTATTTGGCGAGATATACCGATCTCGCTTTCCAATACAGTCAGCCATTCCTGTCGAATATTTTACTCTGCAAGAGCGAATGGCGGATGATCGAAACAACACGCTGGCCTTTGACTCGCGTCCCATTACAGGTGGGAGCAGATGGTCTGAGCATGCTTTTGGTGTCGCTATTGATATTAATCCCCTACAAAACCCCTACCTGTACATTGATAAACACACCCGGGCCAAAGTCATCCCTAAGGATGCAACAGAGGGATATTTAAACCGGGCAAAGTTCCGCCCGGGAAAGCCAGCCCGTATGGGGATGTCTGAAGATGTAACCACAATCTTTGCCAGGCATGGCTTCGCTGTCTGGGGTGGAGACTGGAATGTCCCGATTGATTATATGCACTTCCAGGTTGGTTCCCGTCAGTTTATTAATCGCCTTGTAACTTTGCCAAAGGAGAGTGCAAAACAACTATTTAACCGATATACCCAGCAATTGAATCGCTGTTTTGAGGAGAACAGCTCGATAAAAAGCGCTACTCACCTCAGAAAGCATTGTGTAGATAAAGTGGTATCAGAATTTGATGGAGAGCAGGAGTGAAAACGGCGCCCTCCTCCTGCTGCCCAACTATTAAAGTCGAGACGGATGACTTCCCGGATCGCCCTCTATATGGGGTTTGTCATCATGGGATACGCCGTGCTCTGCCTGGGCAGGAACCTCCCAATTCCCCTCTTCTGTCCACGGATCATCCTCTGGAAACTCTTCAATATAGATTTCCTTCTCTTCATAGCTCGGCTGGTAGCGCAGGTCATAGTGAGCGGCTTTCACAATCGATATGCACAGCAGCAAAGCAACAACTAAAAGCGGCACGCCACCGATCACGCTGGCAGTTTGCAGCGTATCCAGGCCGCCCAAAAACAGCAGCGTTATCGGCATCAGTGAAAGCGCAAATGCCCAAAACAGGCGGTTCCATCTAGCCGGCTCTTCATCAACCTCTTTCTGCACAACAGCGGCAAGAATGTATGAGATGGAATCGAATGTAGTTGCAGTAAAGATGAGGGCGAGCACCGTATACACCAGAATCACCAGCTTACTGCCAGGAAGTGTCTTGAGTGTGGCAAAAATTGCAGCGGTTGCGCCCTGCTCATTTAGCATCCCCACCACATCCAGCTCACCGGAAAACTGTAAGTAGACGCCGTAATTCCCCAGCACCATAAAGAACAGGAAGCAGCCTAAGGTGCCATAAAAAATGGAGCCAACCACCATGGTCTTGATGGTCCTCCCTCGCGAGATGCGCGCAATAAACAAGCCGACACTGGGAGCGAAAACCAACCACCACGCCCAATAGAAGATGGTCCAGTCTTGGGGAAAATGGGTATCCGGGAACTGCTCAAACTCTGCAAATGGTTCAGTCCAAGCGGCCATATGGAAGATGTTATCCAAGACACGACCCAGGGCATCCAAGCCGGTGTTCAACATAAATAAGGTGGGGCCAACCAGGAAAACAAACAGAAGCAGTACAATAGACAACCACATATTCAGGTTGGAAAGTGCGCGGATACCCTTCTTAAGCCCAACAAAAGCGCTATAGCCGAAGATTGCCGTGCATATCATCAGCACTACAACCTGGGTTCCCAGCCCGGTGGGCACGCCCAAGAGTTCATGAGCCCCCTGAGTGATCAGCGGCGCGGCTATTCCCAGGGTCGTAGCGCCACCGCCCAACATGCCAAAGATAAACAGCACGTCGATCAACTTACCAATCCCACCTTGGGCACGCTGCTCCCCCAAAACGGGCATCAGTGCCTCGCTAATTTTCAGCACGCTGTGATTTCTAACGTAGTAGAAGTAGGCAATTGGCAGAGCGGGAATCAGGTAGATGGACCACGCCAGCGGGCCCCAGTGAAAAATACCGTAGGCAACAGCCCAGCGCGCAGCTTCGGGTGTACCTCCTTCAACCTGGAAAGGTGGGGTTTGGTAATAGTAGATCCACTCGACCATGGACCAATAGAGAATCGATGCGCCGATGCCGGCACAAAACAGCATTGACGCCCAGGATATGGTGGAGAACTCAGGGTTTTCTTCAGGTGTTCCCAGCTTGATCTGGCCGATATCACTAAACACGATATAGACCATAAAGAGAATTGCCCCGACACCCAGTGCCAGATAGAAAACCCCCAGCTTGTCGGTAACGAAACCTTTAGCGGCTAAAACCCAGGCGGCACCAACTTCGGGGAACAGCACCAGTGGGATTGTCACTGCCAACAGCAGCGCCAGTGAACCAAAAAAAGTGGGTTTATCGATGATTTCTCTGAAATGATTGGACAACACTTGCCTCCCAAATGCCTTGTGAACCGCGGCAAATAAAAGCAAGGGGGACTTTATATAAGGAACTTTATTATGCGGTGTTAGTGAGTAGGACTTATATAAGGATAGGTAGATCAACTACAGCTAAATTTGCTCTTACTTATCTTTAATAGTACCAGCTAGTAAAAGTATTTCAATTTGACAGATGTCACATCTGTTTAGGTGCGACAACCAATTGAACTGGGGCTATCAACTGACGACCGCCCCAGCCTGCAGGTTCTGAGCTACTGCTTACCCAAAGATTTTTCCAGTTGAGCAAACTGTCCTTGTAGCATTGCCTTCTCCTGTAGAAGGATACGATTCTCGTCTGACAAGGTCTCTATCCGGTCTTTCGCAGCACCCAGTTCCGCATCCAGCCTTTCCAGAGATACTTGCTGAAGCTGAATCTCTTTCGCTTGTCCTACACCGCTGCTCTGGAGGCGGGCAACCTCATCCTGTAGTCGTGTAATTTCAGAAGATTGGAGTTCAGCGCTTGCCGCCTGCTCTTCAGCCTGCCGCTTATAGTTTGCTGCTTTGGTTTGAGCGGCGCCTATATTTTCACGCAACTCCTGCTTTTCCCGGTTGAGCTCAGTAATTAATGCTTGCCCCTGTTTATACAGGAGATCCTGCTCAGAAATCCTCTGTTCCGCCAACCCAAGTTGCTCCGTCAGTGAGGCCGCCTGCCCCTTAAGTTGCTCACTGGAAGATCGAAACTGATCTCGCTCGTGCTGCCGGTCTGTAGCTGTTCGTTGCTGGAAGTGCTCAAAGTGCTCGCGCACATCGCGATTCTCCTGCTTCATCTCTTCAATTGAGGCCTTCTGCTCCTCAACTCGAACCGAGGCCTGCTCCAATTGAAACTCACTTTTTTCCAGTTCTGACTGAGTTTCACCCAGGGTAACTTTGAGGCGGCGCCTCTCACCTTCAGAAGCTGAAAGCTTCTGCTCCAGTTCGCGAATCAATGCGGTTTGCTTGCTACTGGTCTCTTGAGCTTCATTTAGTCTCTCTGTTATCTCCAGCTCTTTAGCTTCAAATTCCTGCTGAACCTGCTCCACTCTTTGGTCTGCATCGCCCTGGATACGCTGATGAAGCCCTTTCAGTGCCTCCACCAAATCTTTAGGCAAGCCGCTGACATCAGTGCTGCTGGAACTCTCGCTTTTCCACCGTTTTAGAAGCGGCGCAATTGTACTTTTACTCCCAGTCCCCAGATGAGCGCGCACCCTATCAACTGTCGGTTCCTCCCCCCGGGCCTTAATCGCCTTTGCTGCTTCAAAAATGTCCAGATAGGTGACCCCTGTGCGCGCCATTAGCCTTTCCTCAGATTATTTTGTACTAAATTACGTATTACGTAATAATACATAATATATAAAAATAAACCAATTCTTGAATTAACCCATTTAACCTTCGATAATGATTCTTATCGAAGGTTATAAAAGTAAGAAAGCCCCCATTTAACGTACTCTCAGTACAAATGGTGCTTTTCAGGTGACACAAAATTCATGAGAAAACAGCCCCTGGCCTCAACCAAAATCCAACCTCAGTCCCAGCTCAGCAGTACATCTACCGGAGCTGGAGCACTTCTGACTGAGGATGACATTCAGAAGTACCTGCGAGCAGCGACTTCAGACAGCACTCGCAAAGCCTATCGGTCTGCCATTCGCCAGTTCGAGAAATGGGGAGGCCGACTCCCCACCGATAGCCATTCACTGGTTAGCTATCTATTGAGCCGGGCCGAGCAATTGAACCCACGCACCCTGGATTTGCACCTAACCGCCATAGGCCAGTGGCACCTTTATCAAGGCATTGCCAACCCAGTCGCTGAACCGCTGGTACAGAAGACCATGCGCGGTATTCGCCGCACCCACGGAAAGCCCAAGCGAAAAGCCAAGGCGCTGAGCCTCGAAAACATTGCCACCCTTACCCGACAGTTGCGCTCTCAGCCTGATTCCAAGAAGAAGGCCCGTGACTTGGCGTTGGTGCTGGTAGGTTTCTTTGGCGCCTTCCGGCGCAGTGAGTTAGTAGCGATCCAGGTTGAAGACCTGATATGGGAGGAGGAAGGCCTGATTATTCGCCTACCAAGATCAAAGACGGATCAAAGCGGCCAGGGAATGATGCGCGCCCTCCCCTACGGCACCCCTGAAATCTGCCCCGCACGAGCACTAAAGTCCTGGCTAGAGGTTAGTGGCATTAGAGCTGGGCCAGTATTTCGGTCAGTCAATCGCTGGGATACGGTGCAAAGTCGGCAGTTAAACCCCACAGCTATCAACGATCTACTGAAAAATCTCGGGGAAGCCTGCGGTTTTGACTTTGTTGCCGAACTCAGCAGCCACAGCTTTCGCCGAGGCCTGTCCACTACCGCAGCGCGAGAAAAAGTTGGCTTTGAGCTGATCAAGAAGCAAGGTGGCTGGAAGAGTGACGCCACTGTCTGGGAGTATATCGAGGAGGGGCAACAGTTTACCGACAACGCCTCAGCTATCTTGATGAAGAAGATGTCGGAACTACTATCTTAAGAAGCTGTTATTGACCTGCTGGGTGCTTGTTACGGCACAAACTTAACAAGTGTGTGATTTTCGCCTTCAAGTTCATTTTCTATGATGCTGGAAATTACCTCCCAATCTCCACCGGCAAGCCCCGCACCTATTAGAGGATACCCAATCCTCTTCCCCGGAAAATCTTTCTTAACTTTGGTGAATACACTGCGTATAGCCTCATAATCCGCCATTACCCCCTTACCTCTCCAGTGAAACTGAGTGTAAGCATTGACGACCGTAAAGCTGGCCTCTAACTGTGATATGTAAGCACTTGAATACGTACCCAGTTTAAGTCGTGAGCCTTTTTCTGTACCCAAGTCTGCCTCATAGGCTTCAGGGAAAAGCTTCTTAATAGTTAAGGCTATCCCCTTTCCCATTTGGCACTGGCAGTTGCACCCATGAACAATTACATCAAAATGACCCTCAAGTGCCATTTTGGTCAAGTCACCTTCTACTACGTTCATTCGCGACCTCTGGAAATCTAAAACGCCTCAATAACCCTTGGCTCGTATTCAGTGAGCTAAGGTGCAAGCTGTCTAGCGCAATTGCAAACCCTCTTGATTGATTATTGCCCTCAACTAAAGGCGGTCTCAAATCTTGGCTTATAGATAGAAGCATGCTTGTTGATAGACTTAAAGCATCGGATGTGACAGAAAAATCGTTGTATATCTAGCTTTTCCGTAGACTGATCAACATTGGCTACAAGATCTACTGCACAAGGATCAAGTCCCCCTTGATTTTCAATATGCTTCCCGCACAAAAAGCACTGATAACTTTTGTTATCTCTCATAAATGAATAACTTTTACACTTGTAATACTAACTTACCCTACGCTCTTCGTACGATTAGATAAATCATACTTTATTAGCGCCGCTTTCAGGTGTTTTGCAGACTTAGATGTTTCATTCAAAAACCACAAGACTTCACAAACAAGAAAGAAGAATGCGATTCCAATTAAAAGATAGTCTTTCTTTACTATCCCATAGATTGCTGCCGCACAAAGCGGAAATATATAAGGCCAGTATGCAATCAAAGTTCGCTTCAGACTCGGATCTTCAGCAATGCATTGAGCTACAACAGCTCTCTCTTCTGGGGTCAATTTCACAACTAATCTCTTGATATTCTTGTAAGACGGCGATTATTTCTATCCGTGTAGCAAGCTCGCCCCCACGAAACCTTAATGTTATTTTTCAAGCGAATCTGGCCAGACTGCGACGCATTGTCGATAATCCATTACCTTATATTCTTTAGTCAAATACACACAATTTTCACCATCAACTGATACAAACCTCTCCCCTTCAGGTAATACATATATCGGGAGCAGCTCTACAATATACCTTTGATCCGTTGAGCGGGCATTGTACACTATTTGCTCCGCAGCTTTCTTGTGACTAACTTGTTTGTAGTAAAATTGGCGAGCCTTATCAACTGCCATAGCCAACTTGGGCGTTACAATGTAATCCTTGCTAGGTATCCACTCTTGAAGTGCTTCCAGCTCTTGGGGCAAACACATCAAAGCAAAGTAAAATGCTGTACGCTTCATTTAAATACCAGGAAGCCCGAAAATACATGTAATGGATTGTTTTTCACACATTTATCATAAACCTCTTAGTGGTTTTACTTTTCTATAGAGATTAAAAGCCATCCCAAACGAGCAAGGCAGGCCAGAGGGCTGAGCCAAAGCTCTGCTGGCAGGTGATTGATATTTGCACCACCACCGCTGACCCCGCTACTTACTCTGAATTGAGTAATTTCTATAGTCACGCCAGTATCGAGTAAAATTGCTACATCAGAAACTGTAACTATAAAAGTGATAAAATAAGCCCTATTATTTGGAAGACTAATTGTTCTTTAGAGTGACTCACTCTTGATACTTATAATGCTCCCATAACAGCCGATCTAAGCAAACTTAAAGTGCTCTACTGCAGTTAATTGGCTGGATATGCCTCCCTAAACCGCAGGCCAATTGCAGAGTACACATATTCAGGCTTACCGCGCTCTCGCAGGTATTTCTCAACCTTTTTATAGGGGACCAGTAAAGCTATGTCATCGCGATCTATTAGAGCAGCATACCACCCGATTTTCGCCACTTTATTGCTGACACATGATAAGCCCGGGTTAACAAACTTCATGTAACGGCCACTTTGATATCCCCAGCCATGTAATAACTGAACAATTACTACATCAGGATTAGCTTGATCACCTGACACCTCTAAAATCTTAACCACCGCCAAGTTTTTATCATTAGCAATATCTTTGTAGTTTAAGCCAGTTTCCGGATAAATATATTGAAATTCACCGTAAGGCGTTGTAGGTGGAATAATTGTTGGCGGTGGGTAATCACAAGCCAGTGCCTTCGGCACCGCCAAAATCAGTAAAGATAGAGTTAGACCATATTTCATATTTGTACCCCACAAAGCTCCTACAAGCGGCAGTCTTGCTGGGAGTGGGCTTTCGTCTATAAAGTAGCGATAGTTGATAAACTTGCTAAGTGTTCTATACACCAAGCTTAACATGCCATCACCTGCACCTAGATTATAAACACCACCCAGCATGGGCTTGAGCCTCTCTGGGTGCAGCACTCCCCCTGCTTGCTTCATACGAACAAAATCAACGATACCTCAAGAGAAAGGCAAACTAAAAAGGTTCGCCTGGGGCTGGAAACGTAAGTGTTGGCTAATTAGTAAGCGATACGAGCATCATTATTGCCTGATGATTATGGCAAATGAATATACTGGGCTACAAAACCGACGATAACACCAGCACCTTTACTGCTTGCTATGGGTCTCATTGAAGATTGATTCCCAATCCTGATCAAAGGTCTCGGGTATCGATGAGGATGACCTCCGAAAGAACAGAACCCCAACGTGAGCTTCATGACCCTGCCCGGCAGAATGATCAGCTGTAACCTCTTCAATAAAGCCGCGCATAGTGCCACTGCCATCTAAGGTCAAATTTGTAACGCTCTCATCGGACACATCAACAGCTACCAATTGAATTCTATTGCCACTCTTCATATAGGCAAAGATACCGATATCCTTGGCTATAGTGGTCTCATTCACCTTCTCTTCAACTGCAGTTAGTTGGTGTTTAACATCCGGCTTCTTCGTTACCTCAAGATAGCGACCACCACCACCCACCCCTGTTTGCTTGAGAACTTTAAAAGTTCGGCAAATCTGCCCCTTTTCTAAGGTAAAGGCGTCTGAGCTGTGCTCGTAAAAAATAAACGACTCACCTTCAATCGCACACCAGACCCCTTCCAGGGAATCTTTGGCTTCCGATTGGGCATTGGCGTGAGTAGCAATAAGAGTCAGAAGCACTGAGAGCAACAGAAGTAATAGCTGATTGATTATTTTCATGGTGACTTCCAAGGTGGTAGTCAGTCAAATATAGGCGCAGTTTTACGGTTAGATAATCCCGGGGCAAGCCGAATCACGCCAATAGTAATGATCCCAAGCGAACCCTGGATGGATAAGTCGAAGCCTGATACCCGCAAGTTATGTGGGCTAACACCGTGTCGCAGATCTATTTGGGTAAAGTTCAACGGATCCTCTTTGAAATCACGGGATTAGAACTCAGGCTATTATCTAAGTGGTGGCAAGGAGGCCCAAAATGACGACGTTAAATCAGAAGCAAATTGAAGACTGCAAGTCTAGTGCGTCGGACTTCTCCGACCTCAAGGCACTATTCCTCAACTGCACTCTAAAGCCTACGCCTGAACTCTCCCATACAGACGGTCTAATTCGCCTATCCAGGGAAATCATGGAGCGCAACAAAGTCTCAGTTGAGGTTTTACGCCCTGTTGATCACGATATCGCTTTTGGTGTTTACCCGGATATGACGGAGCATGGCTGGGACACTGATGAGTGGCCACTGCTCTATCGCCGGGTTGAAGACGCAGATATCCTGGTTATAACCACGCCGATCTGGTTGGGAGAGAAATCCTCTATCTGCACCCAAACTATAGAAAGGCTCTATGCGAACTCAGCTGACCTGAACTCTAAAGGCCAGTACGCATACTACGGTCGGGTGGGCGGCTGCCTTATCACCGGCAATGAAGATGGCGCAAAGCACTGCGCCATGAATATTCTCTACTCTCTACAACACCTTGGCTATGTTATCCCTCCCCAGGCAGATGCGGCATGGGTGGGAGAAGCTGGCCCCGGCCCCTCGTATCTTGACCCCGGTTCCGGTGGCCCACAAAACGACTTTACCAATCGCAATACCACTTTTATGACTTGGAATCTGATGCATATGGCGCGAATGATAAAAGATGCTGGGGGCATTCCCGCCCACGGTAATCAGCGCTCTGCCTGGGATGCCGGCTGTAAGCCCGACTTTCCTAACCCTGATTATCGATAGAAACATCCTGCATTTTTAACTTTACAGAGCTAAGCAGCCTAAAGTTGTTGCTGTTTGGCCATGTCCATCCGTATTTACAAAATCCTATTTACAAGATGTAGCACCAGGGATAAATTCCCGCCTTCTTTGCTCCCATTAACACCCACCTGCCCGGCATAGCACTCCTTTCTCCATAAAGGGGCTAGGCGTTGCCATATGAATTGGTGGTCCAGTAATTCCTGTGAGGTCCCTGTCCCGAATGAAACCAGAGTTCTTAGCGCATATCCTGGATAGCAAATTATTTATCACCATATGCCTGATCTCAGTAGTGATGTTATTACGTGGCCTGCTCACGCTAGTAATAGCACGAAGTAGTTGGCAAAAAGCGGATAAGCGCCGCCGTATCAATACCGTACATAACCTTGGCAACTTGTTGTTGGTAGTTGGCCTGATGGCAATTTGGGTAAGTGAACTCCGGGACTTTGCCCTATCCATTGCCGCTTTCTCTGTGGCAATTGTATTGGCACTGAGAGAGGGGGTGCAGTGCCTCGTTGGTGGCTTGTACCAGGCAAACATGCGCTCGTTTACCGTGGGAGACTGGATTAAAGTCGGCAATCAGTTTGGTGAAGTCACCGATAGTGACTGGCTCAGCACCACCCTTTTGGAGATCGATCCGCACGGTTTGGGCAATGGCTATACAGGAACAACTCTGTACATCCCTAACAATGCCTTCTTTACCCAACCGGTAAAGAACCTGAACTTTATGCGCCGGTATATCGAGCATACCTTTTCGATTACCCGGGAAAGCAAAGGTATGAATCCATTTGAAGCCAAGAAGTTTATCTCTGAGCGACTTAAAGAACACTGCGAGTCCTTCCGTGAAGTTGCCGAACGCTACTGCAACCTGATCGAGAATCGCATGGGCGTTGAGCTGTCAGGGCCTGATGCAAAAGTCTGTATCACAACGAATGAACTCGGCCATGATGTAACCACGGTAACCGTATTTTGCCCCCGAGAGGAAGCCACCAATATCGAACAGTTGGTGACTGAAGACTTCTATAACTTTTGGTTCGAGAAGACCAAGGACGTGGAGTCTAAAGCTTAACGCAGTCGTATTAAAGGGTATCGGCGATTGAAGCCGCTAGCAGTTCTGCATTGCTAGCGGCTCTTGTATGAATTTGTGCCGTTAACTTTCCCCATCAACCCGGAAGTTGGCAACCTCCCAGGCGCGCTCACGGATAACCCGCGCATTATCCTCTAGGTTGGAGGTGCCTGTAGGGTCTCCATCTATTGTGATATCCGGGTTGGACCACTGCTGAATTCTGGGGCCGCCTCGATCCGATGGGCAATTGTAGGCCATCACACTCCTCCAAGTTGAAGGGGTGGTATTGCAGTAGCCGTGGCCATATTCAAACGGCTCCATATTCGAATCACTGTAGATAATATGTCGGGCTCCCAGCAGGTGGCCAATTTCATGGGCAAAGCTGAAGTACCCCGTTGCACACCCTTCCCTTGCGAAAGCAAAAGCTGTTGATTCCGACGCGTAGATCATCTTAGCCAATCCACATGATCCGCTGTACAAATCATTGCCGGTTAAAACAATCATTACATCTGCACTATACAAGTCTCTTAGTTCGTATAGCTCTTTGGTTTCTGGGTATGCGTCATTCGAAAAGTACTCGCGGTCCACATAGAAGCTACCGCTTTCTGCATAGCTGGTTCTATAAGCGTGAACAATTTCTACCGAGGTATCGACTTCACTATTGGCAAATGAAACATTGGTTTCCTCTTCCAACAAATCCATGTAAGCGGGTACATCACCGGCATCTGCCTCAAAAGCATCGGTATAAGCGACTATAACGGTTATTTTTCCACCAGAGTCAGTAGTCGCAATTCCTGAGGTTGTGTTTAGCGCACCAACCTTGGAAGTAAAATCCATCTCTTCGAAGTAGTTACTATCATGGTCGACAAGTGAATTGTCTGGAACCTCAGCGATTGTAACCGCACCTTTTCCGGCAGGCCTCACTTTGTAGAGCCTACCTTCAGATTGAATTGAGCCAACAATTCTACCGTTGTTCTCGGCTATGGTAATAAACCCTTTTCCATCCTCGGAAAATGCAGATAATGAAGCCCTATTTTTTGTTGATCGAATATTTTGCAAGGTAAACCGTTGCTTGCCGAGCTCACTGGAAACCTCAAGGGTACTACCGGGCTTCAAGCTAAAAATCTTATTATTTAAACTTTTTTTAGCTTTATGTGAGATTAGATTTGATCTACTTTCACTCATGGAAGATTCAAAAACAACATGCACATTTTCTTCTGAATGAGCGCCAAATGTAGAAAATAGCAACACGAAAGGCGCAAGAACTTTAAAGCTTTTCACAGACATACTCCCTGTATCTGCTTCTCGGAAAATCAATTTAGAAAGATCCGCACTAAAGATGAAAATAAATCTGTTAATGCAGCCTTTCAAAGGCTGAATAGAAATATTTATTGAAATCCGCAGTGCGCGGCTACTCTATATGATTTTTAACTAAAAAAATATTCTTACGCCTACCAATAATTTAACTTCGCAAATTTTTGACAAGTTACTATCTGAAGAGCAGATAACTTTTTGGAAAATTAAATTCAAATGGGAGCTTAATCACAATCCTTTAAATGGAAACTGAAAATATTTTACTTAACCACTCAATAAATGCTCTAACCCTGGGAGATAAAAAGCGATTCTGGGTGAACACAACCGATACCGGCTCGCTGGGCGGGCGAAAATTGGGCAATATTTCAACTAAATTTCCAGCATCCAACTCTTTTTCTACATGAAACTTTGGAAACTGAGCTAATCCGAGCCCCCGCTTAACGCCATCCAAGTAACTCTCTGTCCCGGTTACCGTCAATTGCGCCGAAACTTGCAACGTCTCTACCCTATCGCCAAGACAAAAAGAGAGCGGCGTAGACTTCCCAGTCGTTATAGAGCGAAGCGCTACAACACGGTGACCATTCAGTTGCTCCAAAGAGCTTGGGTGGCCGTAGTGTTCCAGGTATTGCGGCGATGCGCATGTAAGCCGTTCCAGCATGGTTAAACGCCTGGCAATCAGCTCACTATCCGCCAAGTGTCCATAGCGAATAGCACAGTCGACCCCTTCTTGGACTAAGTCCACCCATCGATCCCCCTCACTCATTACCAAAGAAATGTCAGGATACTGGGCAAAAAATTGGGGGAGTTGCGGCATAACAAAATGACGGGCAATAGTTCCTTGTACATCTACCCGCACCTCACCGCTTGGCAATAAACTTGTAAATGCCCCTTCTGCCTCCTCTACGTCCGCAAGTATTGAAATACAGCGCTGATAATACAGTTCCCCATCCAGTGTTGCCCTGACCTTGCGAGTCGATCGCTGCAACAATCTGACTCCCAGCCGTTTCTCTAGCCGGTTGATCACCTGAGTCGATGTCGACCTCGGAATCCCAAGGTCAGTAGAAGCGGCTGTAAAACTGCCCCGCTCCACAATCCGCACGTACAAGCGCATCGCATCCAGCTTATCCATATCGCCCTATTGTTTGTTTATTTGGAACAATAGATTCCATTTTAGCCGGATTATCTACATGAATAACACGAATAGTATGGAAATACAGCCAAATCAGGGAGCTGCAAGGGCGGCTCCAGTAATCACTACGGAGATCATTATGGGGAAAGTGGCACTGGTAACAGGAGCTTCCCGTGGCATAGGCGCGGCGATCGCCTCTCGCCTGGCAAAGGATGGCTTTACCATTCTGGTGAACTTTGAAAGTAATATTTCAGCTGCCGAAAAGTTGGTAAACCGCATTGAAACCGAGGGTGGCAAGGCGGTTACTGCCCAAGCCGATATCAGTGATCAACAGGCGGTTTCACGCCTATTCAACTCGGCAGAAGTCACCTTTGGCGGAATCAATACTGTCATTAATAATGCGGGCATTATGAAACTAGCCCCTCTGGCAGAATATGAAGAAGCTGATTTCGATCGTCAGGTAGCTGTAAATCTTAAGGGCACCTTCAATGTCATGCGTGAAGCCACCGCAAGGCTTCAAGAAGGTGGCCGGATTGTCAACTTATCCTCGAGTGTCGTCGATTTGTGTATGCCGACTTACAGCGTATATGCGGCGACCAAGGCAGCTGTTGAAGCTCTGACCCAGGTAGTCGCCAAGGAATTGCGAGGGAGAGATATCACCGTGAATGCCGTCGCCCCAGGGCCTACGGCTACCGAGCTCTTCCTATCCGGAAAGACTGATGAAATGGTGGGAACTCTTGCCAAAATGTCGCCACTTGAGCGATTGGGAAGGCCTGAAGATATTGCGAATACCGTTGCCTTTTTAGTCAGTGAGCAAGGTGGCTGGATCAACGGCCAAGTTATACGAGCCAACGGTGGAATTATCTAGCTTCACAGCCAATGCCCGCTTCAACTTAACAATCTCCAACTGATCGTTATACCAGTTGGAAAGAGGACTAAAAACCAATGGTCGATCAAGCCCAAGTACCGTCGGCTAAATACATCAGGGATACCCTTATCGCTGCAACTATTGCCAGTGCAGCAGCATTCACTTGCTCTATGTTAGAACTACCACCCTGGGCTATGTTTGTTGGCTGGGTTGCTTTCTTTTCACAGCCAGGCTCTGCCTTCAGCGCAATCTCCAGTGGGATTTGTGTTGCTCTGGGAATATTGATGGGGATGACAGCAGCTATAGTTAATGCCCTATTGCTACCAATGATGGGCAATATTGCCTTCGCGATTATAGTGTTTTCCGTTGCATTTGTGGTGGTATCACTTAGAGGACTGCCACTTGTAGGTAATATCATTGCCTGGTTTTTAGGGTTAATCACTTTCTTTGCAGCCCATCCAGCCAACGTTCTATCTGGAGTGATTGGGCTGACAATAGTGACCGCTCTAGGCATCCTCGCCGGCTATTGCTGCTCCTACCTACAATCTCTTACTGGAGAAAGTAAAGCTAATTGATAGTCAGGGAGTCTCGGCATAATTCAGTAATATCCTACAGGACTTAAGAGGCTCCCCGATTTTAAGCTGGTAATCCCAACTTATGTTCAAAACTATATAAATTGAGCGCTAAGTCGTATCCCCCCTCTCTCAATTCACACCGCAAATATCCAGTATCTTATCCATTAGGTCATTATTTCTACTACTTAACATACGCGATACGGTATAGTGGTTTCTATTTTTCAAAAGTATATATTCGTATGGGCTGTTCGTTTGCTGTAGCTTCCCACAGTATCTTTTTGACTGATCAATAAATTCCGCAGTCTCATCATCACCTACTGCAACAATCGCTTTAGTGAAACATCTTATATCACCAAAAATGGGACTCAAATTTGTAACATCATCTTCTGTTAAACGTAGAGATTCATTGAGATAAGACTGCCTCATCTTTGTTAAGTCATACAGCCCGCTTAACATAATAGCGCCACTAATTGAGCTCCGGACTTCAGGTGTCCACTCAGATTCTAAAATTTTAGCCACAAGGAATGCCCCAACAGAGTGACCGCAGATCACAATATTATTGGGATTGCCATTCCAGCGATCGATATTTTTATATATCCATAAGAATGCCTTTATATTTTGCTCAATAATTTCTTTAACACTGACGGCGGGCGCCAAATCATAGTTGACCAAAGCAACTGTACACCCGGCCTCTACAAAGGGCTTGGCAATATACCGGTATTGCTTTTTATCTAGCGCCCGGAAGTACCCTCCGTGGATGAATACAAATACCGGTGCACTGGGGGATTTAGCAGGAAATATATCTACTTTCTCACCGGAGCTATCTCCGTAGCTGATATCCAGCGAGTTTCTCAGGGTTTGCGTGGCCAAATAGCTTTGTAGCCCATTGATTAGCAGATGGGCTCTACCAAATGGGTGCCGCTTACGCAGATTAAACTGATCATCATACTCACTCATTTACTCTGTCAACTCCGCAATTACCGGCTTAAACTGCCTATTTTACACCAAAGGAACTCTCTAGAGTCTGAAGAACCTCTAAGCAAGTTCGTGACTCCTCTGGCTTACGGGGCAATTCATGCTGAGGCGAGGCTTATCTTTCAGGAGGCAGGTTTATGGGGTACTCCTCGAAACACTGAGGATGGACATTCAAACCTCTTTCGGACCGATGCCCCTATATGAGCTAGGCCAGCTTAATGAACGCGTAAGTCTACTATTAGCAGTTCGAAGAATAAGTATATTTCGTACAAAAGCTATTCAACAAAGAAGGAACCCCTGTAATAATTAAGACCTACAGAGTATTTAAGGAGCCTCTGAATAACTCCATAATGCCTCTGCGGGTCTTGAAGGCTGCAGATGTTAGGCGCAGCTCGCCGCGAATGGCCTAGTCCTTTGCAAGAGCTGCCACGCAGCAGCTGTGGCCTTCAAGGCCCGCCCTTCGGGGCTTGCAGAGCGATTCACACTCCGCGTTGCGACTTCTTGAAAGGTCTAGACATTCCTGCGAAGCCGCGCCTTGATTGTGAACCGCTCTGCATGCCAGAGGTATCACGGAGTTATTCAGAGGCTCCTTAACAAACAAATATCTGCCAAATATATTAACAAGCCAGATATTGCGCACAAAATTATAAGGCCATCTCGCTTTTATTAACCCAAATAAAGAAGATGTAATTTAGTCAGGTTTTCTGATCTATATATAACGCCTATAGTTAAACTTTTAGTTTTATCCTACAAATTTTGAACTACTGATCCGCAGAGGACCAAAAGAATGTTAAAGCGTTTAACCGTGTCTATTCTAAGCCTCGTTATACTGTGCGGCGTACCCTTCGTATCATCTCAAGAAAACCCAAAACCTTTTGTTTTCACTGCCATTCCAGACCAGGACCCGGAGCGCTTACAAAAACGCTTTGGCAAAGTTGCACAGTATTTGTCCGACACGCTTGGGGTTGAAGTTAAATACTTACCGGTGAAGTCCTACAGGGATACGGTTGAAGCCTTTAAAAATAACAAGGTCCAATTGGCCTGGTTTGGCGGATTTACTGGAGTACAGGCCCGTATTGCAGAGCCTGGCGCTAAGGCCATTGCCCAGGGAGAAGGAGATCAAAATTTCACCTCCTATTTTATTGCGAATAAAAGTACAGAACTCACTCCCTCAAAAGACTTCCCCCCTGGTATTGAAGGTATGACATTTACTTTTGGCTCAGAGCACTCCACTTCTGGACGTCTAATGCCGGAATACTTTATTCGAAAAGCGTTTGGTAAGCCCCCTGCCGAGGTGTTCAGCCGTGTGGGCTTTGGAGGTGACCACTCCAATACCCTGGATCTTGTGCAATCTGGGAAGTATCAGGTTGGCGCCCTAAATCACAAGGTGTGGGAAAATGAAAAGAAAGCCGGCAAAGTGGATGAAAGCAAAGTGCAAGTGATCTGGAAAACCCCAGGATATCCAGATTACAACTGGACAATTCGGGGGGATGTCGATGAAACCTGGGGCAACGGCTTCTTAGACAAGGTCCAGCAGGCGATTTTGAATATGCGGGACCCTAAACTACTTGCCGCATTTCCCCGCAAAGGGTTTATCAAAGCCGATAACTCAATGTACCAGCCAATCGTCGAGACCGCTCACGAAATTGGCTTGTTGAATAATGAGTAAGCGAATTAGGTTCAAACTGTCCCTACTAACCAGTTCACGACTTAGCTAAGAAGCCTCCAGGGGAGTTAAACCCTTCAAACGGTCCTTGATAATAGCCGCCAATCTCCGTGCGCCGGGACCGATATCGTCCCGGTTAGGGAGGATCAGGTACATAGGGACCTCCCTTTTACTTCCTCCCTGGAGGGGCAAGGGCTTCAAGCTTCCTTCAGCGAGTTCATTCAGAATTTTGTCTTCTGGTAGCCATGAAAAACCGTAGCCTTTGCAAGCGGCGCCAATCAAAGAAGACATACTACTTAGAGTCCACCGCTTAGCCACTTCAACCGTGAGCGTTTTACTACCACTCTGGGGGTTCGTATCCCGAACCACCAGGTGACGATGATTGCGTAGGTCATTCATAGTTAGCGGGCGGTCCAGCTCATGCAGGGGGTGCTTGGGATGGGCTACCGGGATTAGACGTGCAGGAGCTGGCAGTAATTCACCGTTGTAGCCCAGGGGAATTCTGGGGCTTATTGCAAAATCAACCCTTCCCTCATTCAAGGCTTCTAAAGTTCCACTAATCACCATCTCATGCACTTCAATACGAGTCTGGGGGCTCTCTTCGCCAAAAAGTGCAAGGCAATCCAGCAACAACCAAATTGGGAACAGCACCTCCACGGAAATCGCAATCTGGGACTCCCATCCAGCCGAGGCCCGGCTGGCGGCCTGCTCCAATGCAGAAGCATCCTCCAGTAATTGCTTTGCGTGACGGTAGAGCATCTCACCAGCGGGAGTCAGAATCGCCTTGCGCCCGCTAATAGTGAAAACTGCTACAGCCAGTAGTGATTCCAACTTCTGCACCGAATAGCTTACCGACGACTGACTCTTATGCAGAAGCTCGGCGGCCTTTGCATACCCTCCCCCTTCAACTACCGCTATCAAGCAACGCCACTGCTCAAGAGTGATCTTTGGGTTTGATAATTGCGCCAACTGTTGTTTCATGATCGAATTTTTCGATGTAAATAAGCAAATAATTCTAATTTTTAATCAACTTAATGAATGTTTCAATAGCTTCATACAAAGTTAGTTACGAGGAAGCAGTCATGGCAAAGGTACTCAACATCAAGTCCAGCCTCTTTCGAGAGAACGGCCAGTCATCTCAACTTACGGACAATTTCATAGCGAGCTGGAAGGCTAAGAACCCGGAAGATGAAATCATCCATCGTGACTTGGTATCCGAGCCTGTACCTCATCTGAGCCTGGAGCACTTTCAAGCCCACAATACGCCAGCTGATAGCCGTTCAAACAAGCAAAGTGAAATTGCAGAACTTTCGGACAAACTGATCGAGGAAATATCATCGGCAGATATGCTGGTGCTAGGTATCCCGATGTATAACTTCAACATCCCATCTAACTTGCACACCTACTTCGATTTTATTGCGCGTGCCGGGGTAACATTCCGATATACCGAAAACGGCCCTGAGGGCTTATTAAGGAACAAAAAGGCCGTCGTCTTTATTTCACGGGGTGGTATTTATGGAGACGATCATCCCCAAAGTAATTATCTTCGACAGTTCCTTGGGTTTATTGGTATTACTGATGTGGAGTTTGTTTATGCCGAAGGTCTGGCAAAGGGTGATGAAGCAAAAGAGAAGGCGCTGGCAGCTGCGAAGAAGCGTATTGCTGAACTTGTGTGAGATTCGGAGATAACCAAGTTCTTATGTGAGTACCTGAAGGGGGAAACTAACTCTCCCCCTCTATTTAAAAAAATGGACAGATTATTGTTTAACCCATCCTACATATATCAAATCTCATTTAGAGCTTCTTAAAATAGAGTGTTACCCCA
The DNA here is from genome assembly GCF_052467325.1 of Microbulbifer maximicatervae (SeqCode). Lineage (NCBI taxonomy): Bacteria > Pseudomonadati > Pseudomonadota > Gammaproteobacteria > Cellvibrionales > Microbulbiferaceae > Microbulbifer > Microbulbifer maximicatervae (SeqCode). Next base: position 1,176,049 of record NZ_CP174310.1, on the reverse strand, counting down.
AGTGCACCGCCATGATCTGTAAAATCCAAATAGCAATGTGACATAGCTTCCCTTTGAACTTGGGAAAGCAACTTGTTTAAATCATAGTTATTCATTTGCATTCTAGGAGCCATAAAAGGCTCGCCTTTAAGAAGGTTAAGAATATTTCCTACAAAAGGCACAGCACTGCTCAGAAATGAAGTCAATCTTTTTAATTTTGAAGTTTTAGTGTATGAAAAATGGGCAACACAAATTCCACCCGATTCTAATTTATCAAGCAGAAGACTAAATAGTCTTTGCCCTTTTTTAACAGGGATATGTTGAAACACGATAAAGGAGTGGATGAAGTTAAACTTCCCTTGAACTAGAGAGAGGCTCTCATCAGCTTTCACGAATTCAATATTACTTAAGCCCTGCTCGCGACTATTTCTTTTAGCCTCCATAAGCATCGAGTCAGAAATATCAACTCCTGTAACATCTTCAGCAATATACGCTAAAGGGATCGCTACTCTTCCAACTCCACAGCCAAAATCAAGCGCTCTCTTGACGACCAAAGCATCATCTACATGCTGTTTCACTTTTGTGAGTGTATTATGGACATGGCTTTGTCCCGTTTTAAAGAAATCTTCCTTTACACTATCTGTTAAGTTTTCCTTCCTAAATTTTTCCTCGGTTAGAACACCATAATAAGCATCATCTTTGCCAAATTTTTCCCACTCTTTGTCAGAGTCAGCAATAAACATCGATATTCTCCCGCTACTACCCCGCTCACTCCAAATCTAAGATTATTTGAAATAAGCAATTCCATTTGACCTTGAATACGAAACGATTGTATCAAGAAACGGTTTCCCAGAACGAATATTTTCAGAGTACCAATGTACCAATTACATTCTCAAGGAACTCAAAACATATTGACTGCCTTAGCGAGCCACGCCCTACTCAGATTGAGTAGTTTCAATAGCGGCTCTAATCTATTTAGCTGTACCTTGATTCCATAATATATTATATGGCTATATAGCTAAGCATAAGCAATCCACCCAGGCACTACTTTTTGCCAACTGAATCATTAGAGTTTGCGGGCTTGTAATAAAAACACAGAAAACCCCCTTCTTAATACAACTCAATGCGTCGAATCCCTGCAACTCTAATTAGGGACTCTAAGTTTGAGGCGGTGATCACGCAAAAGAGTATTTGTTTTTCAGATGTGGTAAAAACACTATTGTTTAGCTGTTCACCGCATCATCCATATACTTCACTGACTCACCAATAGAAATAGTGAACACGCCGGCATTGCCATTAATATATTCACGCTTCCATGAATTATAGCATTCCTCATAATCAGGTATCTCAGACTCCCCCATCAGTTCAGATATGCTTACCCCTGGCGCCTCAATTAGAAACGGCATATGAGTAATTTCCTCAAAGACCTCTCCACTAATAGGGTTATTAATCTTTATACCTGAAATCTGAACATGCACTACCATTGAATCGTTCTTAAACTCTTCCATTTTTACTCGCAGAATATCAAATAAGAGTAAGAAGACAGTGGGCCGTGCAATCACGCAGGCGCTAAAGTACTATCAGGCCGTGTGTAAAACCATAACTTACAACAACGGAGGTGAATTCGCGGGGCGTCAGTCGACCGTGCGGAAACTAGGCTGCAATATATATTTTGCCAAACCGTATCACTCATGGGAGCGTGATTTAAGCGAAATTACCAATGGACTGATGAGGCGTTTTTTTTCCGAAAGGGATAGAGATTAGCAATTTACCGAACAGGCAAATTGACGATGCAGTGTATCGTATTAATGCCCGACCTAGAATGATGTTAAATTATTGGAGCCCGCTGGAATTTCTAGTGGGTAAGCGTCTGTCACTTATGTTGGCAATCTAGCTAGCGCTCTGGGTGCTCATTGAGAATTCCTGATCGTTAAAAAACAGGAGAGTAGAGAAAAGTTGATGGGTGTTTTAGGTGGGCTTGCTTAATCGCTTACGAAACATCCCGGTTAAAAGTGTTTTTTGAGGACGTTCCGTTATTTAGCGGTGTGAATCTTTTTAGATAACCCTTCTTCGACTCTGCGAAGTCAACAAATCTCTACAGATTTTCGCACCACAAATGACACCGCAAAACATGATAAGTAAAATATCGGGTCGGGCGTGCTGCCTACGTCGACCAAGCCTAGGATCTTCCATGTCACCAAAGTAGTGTAAAAGGCTTGGGACTGCCCTCGGTAAAGCGCCATTAATACTCATACCCCATAGAATTAGGGTATGAGCGGAAATTCTATAAGTTAGTACGGGTAAGGCTTCTGCTGGTCAAAATCATTCCCTCGGCTAGGTGACCGACAAGCAGTGAAATGTATCCTAGTGTATTTTAACTTGTTTTCAGTGATAACCTTGAAAACATCAGCCAATTTAATGTTGGCACCCTCTTTCACTAAAATCAGATCGTGGGCATGAAGTCCACCTTCCCAAGCGGTTTTGATATTATCCAGATGTGGACCGCCTTTTTCGTTATACGAAAGATTGTAGTTGCGAACCTCTGCACCGCAGCCAGCAATAGAAATCGCTTTTCCAGACCCCATTCTCAGAAATTTTTTAGCTTCGCTAAATGTGACTAACTCATTCTCGTTATCCTCGTCGGCAGGCTTACCCGTTTTAGTCAAACTTTTAACTGCATGATCAGTAGAAGCAGAGCCATGAAAGGAGTAAAAGTACATTGCTGCTTTTCCTGGCAGCGCCACAACTTTGGAGCCTTTATCAAATGAACCATGCGCATAAAGAATGGCCTCTCCCCCAGTCGAGTTATCTTTTTTATGTATTATTACGTTTCCGAATTCACGAGTTTTCATAAAAATCTCTATCAATTAAAAGGTTAGTTAAAATTCCCTATCCGGGTCTAGCTGTATTCAATACTTACAGATTAATAAATTCAGATCAACGGTAAAATCCGTAAGGGCATCACCCCGCCCGCTATTAATAGCCGCAAACCTGCTTTCCGAACAACAACATAATCATCCACACCTGACATAACAAACACATTAGGATAAACATCTCACAATATGGGTTAGAGCATTAAATTTATCAATTAAGGAATTTTCCATGCACATTTCAAAACCGAAAAAAAAGGAGCGATACTAAAGTCATACTGTAGATTCCTCTCTACAAAATATACCTATTAAAACTCAAAAAATAAGTATGGATATTATGGTTGTTCATTGAAATAGTGGCCATACCGCCATCAAGAATTGCTAAAGTCTCCACCAACATACGAAACTTCACCACTTGGAATTGATTTCTTTCCTGTATTCACAGAATGTAAAAAATTAAATGTGAACAGGCTTACGCTCAAACTAACTAAGAACTATAAGTTGCCTCATAAATTGATTGAGCCTTGCCTTCCCCAGCTACAATGTAGAAAAGTAGGTCTGAAACCTATTGATAACTGAGTATGTTTTGAAGCTATCTTATGGATTTTGCTATCAGGTTACGAAAGAAAGACCATCCTTCACCTTACCCTCCACTGAGCACTTGCTGGAAAGACCTCAGTTTTAGCGCATGCTTGGTTTCGAGGTATGGAGGATGTTTCTCAGGTAGTTTGATCAGCGGTCTCTACTTAACTAGTAGTGGTGTAACGAACAAACTATTTAAATATAATTTGTGACCCAACTGCTGCTTTTGGTATACAGACAATGTCCACCCCCGTAACAATAGCCCTCACTGAAGAGGAACGTAAAGAGTTTCAACGTCTCTGTCGCAGTGGTAAGACTCCAGCGGGAATCAAAGAGCGCCTGTCAATTGTATTGATTGGCGATGAAGATTTATCGAACAGAGAAATTACTGAACGCTTGCCCTTTAGTGCCCATAAAATTGCTAGATGGCGAAACAGGTTCGCAGAATCTGGCTTTAAAGGTAATGAGAAAGATCTACCACGGGGATCAAACCATGGCGGCCATGCAGGCGGAATTGGAGGAGCACCTCGCCAGCGGGGACAAGCCCAACCGCAAGAATGGTACCACCTCAAAAACCATGAAAAGTCCCGCCGGTAGCTTCGAACTGCAGACGCCACTGGACCGTGCTAGTTCTTTTGAGTCTCAAATCGTGAAGCATCAAGCCCAGCTTACCGACGAACTGGAGCGCAAAATCACTGCCCTGTTTGCCTTGGGTAACAGCTACCAGAACATTCGTACACATATTGCCGATATCTGTGGAATGGAGCTTTCCAACGGTGCCAACAACACAGTTACAAACAAGCTGTGCCTGGGCTTAAAGCCTGGTGTGAGCGTGATCTGGAGGCTATTTACCCTATCGTCTAGCTCGACGCTTTTCATTATATGATCAAGGAAAATGGTCGTTATGCTAGCAAGGCCATTTACACGATTCTTGGTCTCAATATCGAATGCAAGAATGAATTGTTGGAACTCTATTTATCCGACCAAGAAGGCGCCCGCCATTGGCTGAACGTCCTAACTGACCTCCATAACCGTGGGGTCAAAGATATCCTGATGGCATCCAGGGCTTTCCCGAGGCCATAGAGATCATCTGCCCAAATACCGAGATCCAGCACTGCATCATTCACCAGACCCGAAACTCGCTGAAGTATATAGCTTCAAAAAATCAGAAGACCTTTATAGCTGATATTAAGTGCATCTACAAAGCGGCAACGCTCTATACCGCCGAGAGCGCTTTAGATAAGCTGGAAGCTCGGTGGGAAGAAAAATATCCAATGGTGATAAAGTCGTGGGGCAGTAAATGGACAATTCTCTCTACCCACTTTAAGTACCCGGAATCTATCCGCACACCGATCTATACGACAAATGCAGTGGAAGCCGTCCACAGGCAATTCCACAAGCTGACCAAAAACAAGGGAGACTTCGCCAATGAGAATAGCTTACTGAAGCTTCTGTACGCCGGCATACTAAAAGCCTCCGAGCGCCGGACGCACCCAATTCAAAACTGGAATCTGACGCTGTCACAGCTAACGATCCACTTCCCCGATCGTTTGGAGAAATACATCAGCCTCTGAGGCTATGGCTGACACAGAGTTTTGAATACTCACCATTTGTCGCTGAAATGTGGTAGCAAATCTATTATTTAGCTGTTCACCGCATCATCCATATACTTCACAGCCTCTCCTATAGAAATAGTGAACACACCCGCTTTACCGTTATCATATTCTCTCTTCCACGAATCATAGCCCTCCTCAAAATCAGGTATCTCAGACTCCCCCATCAGCTCATTTAAACTCGCCCCTAGTGCCTCAATTGAAAACGGCATATGAGTAATTTCCTCAATGACCTCTCCACTATTAGGGTTATAAATTTTAATGCCTGAAATCTGAGCATGTACCACCATTGAATCGTCCTTAGACTCTTCAATTTTTAATATGATAACCCGCGAATTCTCCTCGCCCTCTCGATTATCATATTTCCACACTTGACCTTCTTTAACTTTTAAATCCATCCCGACTCTTCACTTTAAATTATCTGCTAAAAACATTTATGCAATATCGGTGGCCCCATAGAAGTAATAATCTATGAACGCCCATATCAGGCTTCTATACTGCACTCTATCTAGCTTGGAAGTGAGGCTCAATCATGTATGGATAGCTACTCACCTTGCCTGGGATTAGCATTTTGACTCCAAACACTATTCGGCTTCTTGATTTAAATCATTGCTAATGCTTCATTACTTCAGCGAATAATTTAAAACGATGACATGTTGGCGGAGCTGGAACTAAAGAGGTTCACTTTGTATCTTGAGACTCGCAGTAGCATCCTATTCAGGGATCTTGTGGCTTATGGGGGGCCAGAAAGTAAAAAGCCAGGCCCATTAACCTGGCCTGGCTTTATTTACTTTATAGTTAAAGCTCTGTTAAAGCGCTTCAGCCGCTTCTGCTCTCTCTTTTTTTTCTGAAGAGCCGTCTTGTTTAGCCTGCTCCACTTCCTGCTTATGCACTCTCTTGCCAAACAACCGCTGCACCACAACAAAGAACAGTGGGATAAAGAAGATTCCCAGTAGAGTTCCAACAATCATGCCGCCGAACACACCGGTACCGATTGCCCTTTGGGCACCTGAGCCAGCTCCGGTTGCTATGGCTAAGGGCAACACCCCCAAACCAAAAGCGAGAGATGTCATTAAAATCGGGCGTAACCTGTCCCGTACAGCTCGCATCGTGGCATCCACCAACTCCATACCGTCTTCCAGGTTCTGTTTGGCAAACTCCACAATCAGGATGGCATTTTTACTGGTTAGCCCCACTGTAGTCAGCATCGCGACTTGGAAGTAAATGTCGCGCTCCATGCCCCTTAGGCTATTGGCCAGTACCGCACCCAGGATTCCCAAAGGAGCCATCAATAGTACTGCTGTCGGCACTGTCCAGCTTTCATAGAGAGCAGCCAAACACAAGAACACAATCAAAAGGGACAAGGTATACAGCAATGGGGTTTGTGCTCCAGCAGAGCGCTCTTGATATGAGAGACCACTCCACTCCAAACCAATACCTGCGGGTAGCTGCGCCACTAGGCGCTCAACCTCTTCCATTGCTTCACCAGAGCTGACTCCGGGTGCAGCCTGCCCATTAACCTGCATTGAGGGAACGCCGTTATAGCGCTCCAAGCGGGGGGAACCGTACTCCCAGCCAAAACTGGCAAAGGATGATAGCGGTACCATATCGCCCTTATCGTTACGCACTGACCACAATTGGAAGTCTTCCGGGACCATCCTAAAGGGAGCATCAGCCTGCATATACACCCGTTTCACCCGCCCGCGATCGATAAAATCATCAATGTATGAGCCGCCCCATGCTGTACTCAAGGCGCTGTTTATATCGTCGATAGACAAGCCAAGCGCAGCTGCTTTTGCATTATCAATTTTTACACGGAATTGCGGGGTATCCTCTTGGCCATTGGGGCGAACATTAGCCAAAAATTCACTCTGCCCGGCCATTCCCAGAAACTGGTTCCTGGCTGCAGTTAATGCCTCATGGCCCAAACTGCCATTATCCTGAAGATAGAAGTTGAAACCACCAGAAGAACCCAGCTCGGGGAGTGGCGGAGGTGCAAAAGCGAAAGCCATCGCATCTTTAATTTGCATCAAGGCACCCATCGCGCGCATGGCGACAGACCCAGCGCTCTGAGACTCTTCTTCACGCTGGGACCAATCTTCCAAATTTACAAAAGCAATACCGGTATTTTGCCCGCTACCGGCAAAGCTGAACCCCTGTACCGAGAATACTGATTTCACGATACCCTGCTCATTGTTCAGGAACTGGTCCTCTACTTTTCGGATAGAGTTCATAGTGCGCTCCTGGGTTGCCCCCACCGGCGCCTGCACCATGGAGAACAGCACACCCTGATCCTCATCCGGCAGGAACGAACTGGGCAACCGTAGGAATAGGAAGGCCATGACTGCGGAAAGCGCAACAAACAACAGCATGAAACGACCGCTGCGCTTCAAAATACCTCGCACTCCACCTTGATAGCGCTGGCTACCTCGATCAAAGTTGCGATTGAACCAGCCAAAAAAGCCCTTCTCCCCATGCCCCTTCCCTTTGGATATTGGCTTCAGCAAGGTCGCACAAAGCGCTGGTGTCAGGATAATCGCCACCAACACTGACAACGCCATAGCGGCAACAATCGTGGCGGAGAACTGACGGTAGATCACGCCGGTGGCGCCATCCATAAATGCCATAGGCACAAACACTGCCGACAAAACTACGCCAATGCCAATTAGTGCCGCAGTAATCTGGTGCATCGACTTCTTAGTCGCTTCTTTAGGGGAGAGTCCTTCCTCCCGCATCACCCGCTCGACATTCTCCACCACCACAATGGCGTCATCCACAAGCAGACCAATGGCCAGCACCATGGCAAACATTGTGAGCATATTGACCGAGAATCCCAGCGAAGCGAGCACGGCAAAAGTGCCCATCAGTACCACGGGTACTGCAATCGTCGGAATCAACGTGGCGCGGAAGTTCTGGAGAAACAGATACATCACCAGGAATACCAGGACGATCGCTTCAATCAGGGTGGTGATGACACCCTTAATAGAGGCCTCAACGAACGGTGTCGTGTCAAACGGTACTACTGAGGTCAGGCCACGGGGAAAGTAAGCCTCCAGCTCCTTCAACTTGGCTTTCACCCCCTCAGCAGTTTCCAGGGCATTGGCCCCAGTCGCCAAGTTAATTGCAATGCCGGTTGCGGGCTGGCGATTGTAACGGGAAATAAACTCATAATTCTCCGCACCTAGTTCGACCCGAGCTATATCGCCGAGGTGCAAGAGCGAGCCGTCGTCATTGGCTCTGACGATAATATCCCGGAACTCCTCAGGGGTTTGCAAACGTTCCTGGGAAGTAATTGCCGCATTTAGTTGTTGTCCTGGAATAGAGGGAGCAGCACCGAGGCTTCCGACCGTAACTTGTGCATTTTGGGCCCGCACTGCGTCGGTAACATCATCAGGAGTAAGTTCATAGGTGGTGAGCTTATTGGGATCGAGCCAAATCCGCATCGCGTACTTGGAACCAAATACCTGCACATTGCCCACACCTGGCACCCGGCTGATCGGGTCAACAATGGCCGAATTGATATAGTCAGCAATATCATTGCGGTTCATGCTGCCGTCTTCAGACACAAAGCCGGCAACCATTAGGAAGCCACCTCGAGACTTACTAACATTTACTCCTTGTACCTGGACCTCCTGTGGCAGCAGCGGCATCGCCAGTTGCACTTTGTTTTGCACCTGGACCTGGGCCGTATCCGGGTCAGTTCCATTCTCGAAAGTTAAAGAGATTGAAACGCCACCGTTGGATTGACTGGTGGCGGACATATAAAGGAGACCATCGAGGCCCTTCATGTTGCGTTCAAGGATTTGAGTAACCGAATCCTCAACCACCTTGGCGGAAGCGCCCGGATAATTTGCCTCAATATTGATCGACGGTGGCGCAATATTTGGATAGCGCTCAACTGCCAGCTCGCCGATAGACAACACACCTGCCAGTATCGTGATAATTGCCAGCACCCAGGCAAAGATGGGCCGATTGATAAAAAAACTTGCCATAACCCCTACCCTTAAGACCCCTGCTGTGCAGGCGCTTCGCCAGCCTGTTGATCGCCTTCAGCCGCCGGCAGCTGCTCATTTTCGCGCTCGCTGGCCTGTACCGGGGCTCCTGGGCGAATTTTCTGCAGTCCGGCAACTACGACCCTGTCCCCGGCCTCGAGCCCATCTTCCACTAGCCAGCGATTGCCAATCGTACGACTAACCCGCACAGATCGCTGGGCAACCACATTTTCCTCATTAACAACCATGGCTGAGGTGTTGCCCTTTGGGTCCCGCGCGATTCCCTGCTGAGGTACCAGAATTGCGTCTTCACGTACACCACTACCGACAATTGCGCGCACATACATACCCGGCAACAGCACGGTATCCGGGTTTGGGACAACTACTCGCAACAACACGCTGCCAGTTGAGGGATCGACACTGGCCTCGGCAAACTCCAGCTTGCCCTGGTGCTCAAATTCGCTGCCATCTTCTAATAGGATTGTCACAGGTAGATGAGTGGCGTCGGCCAGTGTGCCCGCTTGAAGTGCTCGGCGGAGGCTAACAAGCTCAGCTGCCGACTGGGTAACCTCAACATAGATAGGATCTAGCTGCTGCACTGTAGCCAAAGTTCCGGCCTGATTGGCCGTTACCAGAGCGCCTTGAGTAACTGTTGACTTGCCAATTCGGCCAGTAATCGGAGAGGTAACCCGCGCATATTCCAACTGGATTTCCGCCCTGTGCAGCTCCGCCTGAGCTGCGGCTACATCGGCTCGGGCCTCCTGAAGATCGGCTTCTGCAGCATCATTTTCCTGCGTGCTAACGGCACCATTACCTACCAGGTTCGCGGTACGCTCGGCTTTGAGGCGAGCGATGTTCATAGCCGCCTTTGCACCTTGAAAATTTGCTTTGGCACTATCAACGTCAGCACGGTAGAGAGCGTCATCTAGCTGGTAAAGCGGCTGATTTGCACTGACTTGGCCACCTTCACGGAACAATTGGCGTTTTATGATGCCATTAACCTGCGGGCGAACCTCGGCCACTTTAAACGGTGAAGTCCTCCCCGGAAGCTCCCTGGTAAGGGTGACTGATTCAGGCTGAAGTGTGACTACGGTCACTTGGGGGACCATTCCCGGTGGAGCCGAAGCTTCCTCGTTACATCCCGCCAACAATGCGGAAGCGACCAAAAGACTGGTGAGGGCTCGGGCTTTTAACATGACTACCTCTAAACCTGACTGCACAGACAAAAAGTTGGCAGCTAGCGGAATTTTTAAGTGACAGGGAAATCCAATTAAAGTAGCGTGGCATTTTATGGGTTCGTACGAAACATGTTCAACTGTTCATAATCGTGCAATTTTCATCTAACATGCACTTTCACCCAGTATATTCAAGGATTTGCACAGAAAGTCCCTTTGTCCGTTTGCGGTTAATTGCTGTAAAAATGAGTCAGAGTGAAACTAATAATTGATTAAAGAAGCTGCAGTTCCCCATGACCAAACGCAGAGATGAGCAAATTTTAACCACCCGTGAGCGTATATTAAACGCCGCGCTCAATGTGTTTCATGAGTATGGAGTGTGTCGCCCTTCCCTTTCTGAAGTTGCAAAGCTGGCTGGAGTTAGTTGCGGTGCTGTTGCCGACCACTTTCACAGCAAAACCGGTTTGCTACTCGCTCTGACAGAACGCATGGTACTACCCGGCGAACAACTTTGTAATAACGCCGGCGAGCAACTCAACGCCAATCCCCTCGGTACACTGCGAACCCGCTGGGTGTGGCTGTTTCAGGAAATTGCTTGTAACCCAGAGTGGCAGCAGGTACTTGAGATTATCTTCCATCCCTGTGAAGAAAAGGTTACCGAGAACAATGAAGCCCACTTGCGTATGAAGCAAGGGCGCACCCGCGGGCTTGAGCGAATGGCACAACTGATTGCCCTCGCAGTATCCGAGCGCCAACTGCCCGAAGATCTTGATACAGACCTCGCGATGCAGATGTTACACGGTGGCCTGTTCGGTGTGATTGAAACTTGGCTCTTATCCTCAAGAATTGAAGATATCGGCGAACTCGGTGAACGCTATATCGACTCTCTAATCGATATGATCCGCTTCTCCCCCACCATGCGCTTAAGTTCACGGTTGGTCAACACCCTGCACTAACGCACCTTATCCTTATCTATTTCGGTGGGGCATACTGCTTTGCAGTTTTCACCTCACCATAAGTACCTTTTCTCTTTTATGCTCATTGGAAATCCCAAACTGGTTATTTTGGCCCTGAAATCATCGATTACCGCAATGTCAAAGTTCTTTTTTCAGGCAAAACATTTAACTATTACTCATTAATCCAATTTTGTTGAATCAGAAGGCAAGTACTCTACCGGGAAACAGGCATGCTCTCCTTCCCCAATAGCCATAAAAAAGACCAAGGCGCTATCCTTATCCAGCTTCAATAGGCTCTCAAACTCTTCATCATAAAAAGCGCCGGCTATAAACACGTCTTGTTTTAGGGAATGAGCGTAGAGAAATATATTCTCAGATAAATGACCCGCTTCAAGGTAAGCCATCCGATAGATACGAGAATGACGATACTTAGACCAGAAACGATTAAATTTGCATACAAAGCAAATATTAACTGCGGCACCCTCGGCATAGGGTTGACCTACCAACAAACGGCGTATCTTATCATGGCTAACAGCATCGCCGACTTTGGTTAATCCATGATCAATCGGATTATAGAGGTAAATACCGGGATCAATCCCCTGTACCGAGTGCACTATCAGGTAAATATCTGTAGCTTGTAAGGCGCCGCCAGCAGGACTGCTGCGAAAATATCCAAAATAATTTATTTTGTCTGAGTGGGCCTTATAAAACTTTTCAACAAACGGAGAAGTACGAAATTTTACACAATGAAAGAGTATTTTTTCCAAAAGCTCACGTTTTAAAGTGGTACCCGGTACAAATTTTCGTGAAGAAAACCGGGTCCCAAACACAGACTCCAACTGATTGGTGGTAGGAAAGCTATTCAGTGGAATATCCACTTCTGGATAATTGTACTTGCCTTTAGCCTTTTCCGGCACTTGTTTACAGTAGGCAACATACTGCCCTACCCAAGATACCCTGGGATCTTCACTGTCCCCTTCTTTGTCCTCAGTTGAGGGCGGTAACGAAAGCTTGGTGCCATAATGGTAAAACCAAGATAGTACATCCCAACCCCATTGTTTCCGGGCTAGATCACCACTGATGAGGGCCCCATTACTTTGAAGAAAATCTGCTGCCTTTGTTTCTCCTGTCTGCACATCGGAGTAAAATTTATCCAGAATATTTATGAGGGTTTCTTTATCCAAAGCCCACTGATCGTGATGAACAACATCCCACAAGATGACTTCATTTTCACTGAAATAGAGAAAGAAACTATCTAATAAAGCGGAACCTTTCTTCATCGCTTAACCATCATATTTAGTAATATTGGTAAGAAAACTAGAAAGGCAGAATCTCTGAAATCTAAATTAATTTTTACTACCCTCCAGTGAGACGTCCCTATATTTAAGAGCCATCTCACTTTTCAAAATAACTACCTTCTATTAACAGGTAGTGTAGACTGCGACAGCAACTCCCAGAGCATAGGGTGCTGTGTCTTCTATATATACCCTTTTCATGATAAATCCCTCCATTCAAACTACTTTAAATTACTCCTCCACTTGAGTACTAGTATAAGATGCACACATTTCCTAGATCGAATTGATATATGAGAGCTAATAAAATACTCAATTGCGCCTAAACGGAGTACACTGATATGAAATTAAAAATTTTCAGAAAGGTGCGGACACGTCCCTGTGTCCGCGTGACTGGGTAGCAATGAGGTTAGAAGCTGTAAGTCAGCCCCATATAAGCTCGTCGGCCTGAATATGAGGAGCCCCAAACCCTGTTTTCCTCACCCCAATATCTATCCACTTTCTCTTCGGTAAGGTTGATTATTGAGGCGGTCAACGTCAGGTTATCCATCAAGCGATAAGATGCATTAACATCCAACTGATCGTATTCATCAGTGAAAGTGTTCATGCCATTGTGGAATCCGTCTGCATAGTCACTGCGATAATTGTAAGAAGCGCGAATGCTAAAGTCGGTATTTTCATAGTAGAGGGACAGGTTGTACTGGTCCTTCGAAGTGCCGGCAATTTCTGTTTTGGTTTTGATACCTTCAGAGTCAATCTCAGCTAGCTCCGTATCTGTGAAGGTATAGTTTGCATAGACTCCAAAGCCATTATCAAAGGCATACTGAACAAACAGCTCTACACCTTGCGCGGTAGCATCAGTGCCATTTACCGGCATAGACATAGACACTGTCCGGGTAACACCATCGATATCCCTTGTCACCATGGAACTACCGTTGATTACAAACGAAGCAATATCCTTTCTGAACAAGGTCAGTCCTGCAGCAGAGGCATCATCAAAATACCACTCCAGACCCAAATCAAACTGATCAGCTTTATAAGGCTCCAATTCAGAATTGCCCGCATACCCCTGACTGACTGTTGAGCCGGGCAAAGGAGCGTGGATCACTTCTGAACCACCGAGGTTATCGTATTCCACTCTCGCTACGACTCTGGCGAGAGCTGTGCGCATAACCAGTTCATCGGAGATATCCCAAGCGATATTAGCACTTGGTAAAATATCAGTATTGCTGCTGTCACGAATATTGGGTTCGTCCTGTAAGACCCCATCAATATTGTCGTAGGTGCTCGCATACTGCTTGGTCTGGACTGCTCGAATACCAAAGTTTCCGCGCAGGACTGCCGAGGCAAAATTCTGCTGTACATAAGCAGCCGTAATTTCCTCACCAACACGGTAAACCTGATTTTTCTCGACGATTACCTTAGGGTCACCATAGGTTGCGTATAGAAACTCTTTTAACTTATCAAACTCCAGATAAGCGAAATTTGGCACATTCACACCGCCGATAATATTATCGAGAGGGCCGTTTGAAAGGATATCGATTGTGTCGGGCACACCATCGGGGTCAGTGTGGAATGAATCGCTTGGCCACCAGGGGTAACAAGCTCCATCAACATCACCCCAGTTAATCGTTGGACAGGGAGGATTATCATCATCCCAGGATTGTTTGGTGATGCGGCGGTTTATCTCGTGGTCCCGGTACTTAACCCCAACATCCAGGGAGGTAAGCCAGGCATAATCCATATCGATGGAAACGTCCAGCTGGTAGTAACTCTCATCGTCCTCGCTGCTGGTCCAATGGGATGAGAACCAGTCATATAAAGGATAAGTGTTGGGATCTCCCAGATCTGCACTGGTATCAATTTCAGCAGTACCACTGCTGAGATCCCAGCTCCAATCGGTTGCAGTGCCATAACGGGAATTGACTGATGCAAACAATTTCTCAGAGGGGCCGCCCTCTGCACTGGTATTACCGACTACCAGACGAGCACTATACCCATCTCCCTCGTAACTGATATTGAAATCCAGCGTATCCGAAACATATTCCGCTCGAGTGTAGTCACCAGCTACCTGTGGAGACTGTAACTCTGCCTGGCCGCGATCGAGCATACCAATGCCGAGAAGAGTATCACCATCTTCATCAAACTTGAGACTGCCCGGCGCTATTGCATCCCCGTAGTTCCACTCAGGAAATACGATACGATAATTCTCTGAGTTGCCGCCCAGCTCAAAGCGGAAATAATTGACACCAAATTCCAGCTGTTCTACCGGACGCCATTGGGCACTTAGCTGCATGCCATCCCGGGTCCGCTCCTCTTCCAATACACTACCGACAACGGCTCGCGGCGCATAGAAATCCCGGTATTCATTACCGTCGATATCCACCATCGGCCCCCTGGCCTCTACGCCAGCCTGGGGGGACTCATCTCCCTGCCAACCCCAGTTTTCTACCGAGGTGCTAATTACCCGGTTCTGACGATCCTGCTTTGAGTATCCAAACAATACACCAAAGGTTTCCTGATCATTTTTCCATGAGTAAAAACCGGTGTACTGAGGTTCGTACTCCTCTGTAACATCAGCATAAGTACTCTCAATGGATAACATGCCCTCCCCGGAATCCAGGTCCAGTGGCTTGCGGGTGTGTAAAATTACAGTACCACCTACCCCACCTTCATCCAGTTTTGCTTCTGGACTTTTATACACATCCGCTCGGGAGATCATCGCTGAAGGTAGCAATGCGTAGGAAAATGATCGGGATGGATCATCGCCGGGAGTGGCTATATAGTTTCCATTTAGCTGGGTAAAAGTGAGCTCAGGTGCAGTTCCTCGGATACTTACCTCGGCACCCTCGCCGCCGCTTCGAACGATGGATACTCCCGGAACCCTCTGCAAAGAGTCTGCAACATTCTTATCGGGAAATTTACCCATATCTTCAGCGGTGATTGAGTCTACCACCGCATTGGAAAAACGCTTTACATCGAGATTTTTCTCCATGCTCCGGCGAATACCCAATACCTCTACTTCCTCTAGCACCAGACTCTCTGTACCAGATTCACTGGTGCTCTGGGCATTTGCCATACCAACAACACTGCACAACACTAGAACACTTACAGACGTCCTCAATAGATCTAGCTGGCGATTTGTATTTAAGGGTATCTCTCTCATTGCTCAAATTTCTCTTTTATTATTTTTTTCTAGCTTTCCGTTCACCCTAAAAGCCCGACATATCATTCGCCGGGCCACCGGAATATGCCCTACTCTTATCGATCCAATTCTGTCTCGATATTTTTATATGTGCGTATAGCGCTAAAGCAAAAAGCGTTTTTAGCTATCCAAGCCAAGTCGCTTGAGAACTTTAGGGGGCGCTCCAGGGAAACTCGCCATTGGTCGGTTACCCACATAACCAATATCCGCCATACCTTCCTCGGTGGTATAGAAAGCGGTGGACACGAGAACTCGAACTTTGGCAAAGAAACGAGCACCAGCCTGAAACTCTGGCTTTGCCGTGCGAGTCCACTTGATATCCTCACAGATGGCTACTTTTTGAGGCTCATTCAGATCGACAAAGGAACCTCCAAATCTGCGCTTGGACTCACCCTCCAGCCAAACAACCCCTCCCCGAATCGTGACAAGATCCGCTTTATTATTGGAATATGGGGCGCTGACATATTCGTTGATGTAGTGATGAGCCCCGACTGAAGAGGCACTCGGAGAAGTTTCATCTGCGGGAATAATGACGTCGCAAAGTGCTGCCAATACCGCTAATTCACCCATTTCAAGCTGCATCTCCCAAGGCACAACGGGATTAAGAAGATCCGGATCTGTCGGCGTGCCCCTGGCCAGAGTCTGCTTCGGGGCATCCAGGTTCTTTACTACCGGTTCAGCCGCTGGCACCTCCTCTTTCACTACAACTTTTTGCGCTACTTTCTCAGAACAGCCAATGACGGGAACTGCAGCAGCGGTGGTAGCAATCAAACGCAGGGCGTTGCGCCGACCCAGGTTGGTCTTTTCCTCGCTCATATCAGATATTCCTCTTCTTGAACTGGTCCACGATGTAGTCGCAGGTGCGCCAGGCCAGCGCCATTATGGTCAGGGTTGGGTTCTTATCAGCATTGGAGACAAAGGGTGCGCCGTCAGTAAGGAAGAGATTCGGTACTTCCCAAGACTGGCAGTAAGGATTAAGCACGGAATCTTTCGGATTTGAGCCCATGCGCGCGGTGCCGACTTCGTGAATAATCGCACCGCCGTTGATAATTGCCTTGGCACCGTCGGTTTGCACGGTAGAGGTGACCTTACCGCCCATACCCTCAATGATTTCAGCAAAGGTTTTGTGCATGTGAGCGGCCTGGTTCAATTCCTGGTCACTCCATTTCCAATGGAACTTCAACACCGGGATGCCCCACTGGTCTACCTGATCCTTATCAATTTCACAGTAGCTGTCCTCGTTGGGAATCATTTCCCCGCGACCGTCAAACCACACAAAGGAGCCGTAGTAACGCCGGCAGGCTTCTTTCAAATCTTTGCCATAAGCACCACTGGTAAAATCACCCATACCGCCGAAAGCACCTGCGCCCGGCATACTGCGACCACCGCCGAATTCAATGTGGTAACCACGGGCAAAATCCAGGTCACCACGCAATTGTTCCTTGTACAACCACCAGGGCATATACATGTGCATCGCCGATGCGCCGTCCTCGTTGTGGGCAGGCATACTTTCCAAAGCGGGAATCTGCCCGCCGATACCAGCTCCCACTGTATCCATCAGGTATTTCCCTACGGCACCGCTGCCATTGGCGATACCATCGGGGAATAAAGTGCTTTTGGAATTAAGGAGAATGCGCGAAGTTTCAGCCGCACTGGCTGCAACAATCACAGCGCGGGCACTGGCAAATCTTTCCTGACGGGTATCTTTATCAATATAAATAACCCCGTTTGCCTTACCTTTTTTATCAACGGTAACTTCACGCACCATGGCATCAGTAATGATATCCAGATTGCCCGTCGCTAATGCCGGTGGCAGTAGTACAGTCGTGGACTGGAAATTCGCCTTAATTGAGCAACCGCGCCCACAGGGCGTGGCCCAAAAACAGGCTGCGCGAGATTTCATTGATTCCCGGGTGACGTCCTGAGCCAATTTATTGTCCGGGAATAATTTCTGCGGAATATTTTCGTGATCTAGACGCTCACTGAGAATAGCCAGGTGAGAGGGAATTACAGGGATCCCCAGCCTATCGCACGCTTTTTTGGCCAGAAGTTCATAGGCACGGGGCTTCGGGGGTGGCAGCAGCACTCCTTCGGAGGAGTCAGGAGTGTTTTCTAACCCCTCGTTAGTGCCGTAGACACCAATGAGCATCTCGGTTTTATCGTAGTAGGGAGCGAGATCGTTGTAACTGATCGGCCAATCAAAACCGAGTCCATCCCTTGAGTAGGGTTTAAAATCATACTCACCCATTCGCAGGGAAATCCTTCCCCAATGGTTCGTACGGCCACCCAGCATACGGGCACGCCACCAGTCAAAACGGCGGCCTCTTTCTCTGGAGCCCTGAGTGTAGGGTTCGCCGGGTACCTGCCAACCTCCGTCAACCGTTGCATCATAGAAACCGAACGGCTTTTCCGGTGTGCTCCCCCCACGCAAAGGCGCATCTTTTGGGAGGTTAAACATTGGGGTTTCCTTAACCGGGTCATAGGATCTCCCCGCCTCCAGCAGTAGAACCTTTAGCCCTGAAGTGGCTAGTACATAGGCAGCCATACCGCCGCCAGCACCAGACCCAACAATCAGCGCGTCATACTCTTTCTTCTCGAAGTCATCATTCGGCATCGCCTCTCTCCTACTTCATCAATTATTTTTGTTTTACTCGTTTAATTTTAAATAACTTATAAGATAAATCTGTAACCGGTTACATTTTTTGCCAAAATTTTTTACTTATCCGTTACATCTAATGTCTAACTTATGTTTTTTTAACCAAAAAAGATTAATTTTTATAAACATTTTTAACGAACCCAGAAATCCCTAAATATTTTGATCAAAAAACACAAGTAACCGGTTACATTTTTAACCAAATAATTATTACTTACTCACTATGTAGTTCACCCTGTCGCGACAAGCGCAGCAAAAGCTCTTTCGTTGCTTTGATCCCCCAGTCTTCATCGCCGGCGCCTTCATACTCAATCCCGATATACCCCTTGTAACCCGCCTTTTGAATTATCCGCAGCATCCGGGCAAAATCCGTATTGGTCTCATTTCCCTGCTTATCAAATGAAAAGCTCTTTGCACTGATTCCGCGGGCAAAGGGCATCAACTGCTCTACTCCCAAGTAGCGGTCGTAGTCACCAAAGTTTCCAAAGTCTGGCAAGCTTCCACAGTTCGGCATATCCACTGACTGTAATAACTGGGATAACCAAAGTCCGCTTGCGGAATAGCCACCGTGGTTCTCCACCACAATATTGATGTCAAAATCCAAGGCAAACTCTGAGAGAGCCCGCAGCCCATCTCTACAAGCAGAACTAACCTCCCTGTTACTACCCTGTCCGCCAGCATTCACCCTTATAGAGTGGCAACCCAAATATTTGGCCGCTTCAACCCACTGGAAATGATTTTCTACCGCTTGTTGTCTTTCGCTAGTATTTGGGTTGCCAAGATCACCTTCTGCATCAACCATAATCAAAAGGCTTTTAACCCCGTGATCTATTGCACGCACTTTCAACGCTGAAAGAAAATTCTGATCCCTGGCCTTATCGGAAAAAAACTGATTGACATACTCTACCGCGTCAATTGCAAATGCCTTTCTTGCCTTAATAGGGAAATCCAATACCTTGAGAGTGCCACTTCGCAATTGCCGATGCAGGGACCATTGGGCCAGGGAAATTTTCACAGGGCCACCCGGGGTATTGGTAATGATTCGCCCACTATTGCCAAACAAGGGTGCGGTAAAAGCAGCTGCAGCCAAGCCGGCACCAACCTGTAGCAAATTTCTACGCCTCATTCCCGCTCCCCAGCTTGGAGTAGATTGCCAGACAAGTTACCTGGGGAATCTTCTCTAGTGCCATCCTTATCGCTTTGACGCAATGAGCGGCGGAAACCACTAATCGCTCCTCCAAGGTCTTCTCCCAGACGGCGGATCTTGCCACTACCAAATAGTAGAACCGCTAACACAAGAACAATAAGTACCTGCCAAATACCCACGCCTGAAATACCCATGATTTACAGCTCCCGAATTCTGATATTGCGGTACCACACTTTGTCGCCGTGGTCTTGTAAAGCAATAAAGCCGCTCTCACTACGGGCAAAATCGGGGTAAGAGGAAAACTTACTGTTGGCAAGACGTGTATCCCAATCTTCAGACCAGAGTTCATAGCTGACAATCATGCTTCCATTCAGCCAATGTTCAACCCGACCATTCTCCACTCGAATACGCGTTTTATTGAATTCTCCTGCCGGCTTTACCTCATCTTCGCTGGGTGCATACAAGTCGAAGACTGATCCCGCGCTGTGGCTCAGTTTTTCCAGTTCGGGAAAAGCACTGTTATCAAGTACCTGGTATTCCATACCTGACATCCAGACTGGTGCATTGCCACCAGCTACCCGATAAATGATGCCGCTGTTGCCGCCTTCAGATATCTTCCATTCCAGTTCCAGCTCAAAATCAGAAAACTTCTCTGCAGTGACGATATCCCCTGCTCCACCCGCAGTGAGCACCAGGTTGCCATCAACGACCTGCCAGGCCTCTCCTACATGGGAGCCATTGGCACCGGTCCAACCCTGCAACGTTTTACCGTCGAATAAATGCCTCCAGTCCTTATCCGCTTGCATATCGGACTTTTCCGGCATCCGCTCACAACCCCCTAGTGTGACTAGTAGTGCTGCAGAGGCCAGTAAAGACGTGCAAAATTTTGTCCCAGTGAATTTTTTCATCGTTGTTATCTCCACATGAATTGGTGTTTATCTAATCAGTTTGCCGCGATGGTTTTACATACGCACTTTATTAATCCTGATAGCGGGCCGTACTTCCCCTTGCCACTAAATCAAAGGGCAAAATAGTTCGGCTCGCTTTTAACTGTTTTCCATCAATAATGCGGCGCAAGGTTTCCATCGCATATCTGCCCAGCTTCTCTGCGGGCTGGTCAATTGTTGTCAGGGGCGGGTCCGTAAATTGCGAAAACTCAATATTATCGAAGCCCGCCACCGACACATCCGCAGGCACCTGCAAACCCATTTCCTTCGCTTGATGAACAGCACCAATAGCCATTTCATCATTCATACAAAAAATGGCGGTAGGCGCACTGGCTAAAGAGAGCAGTTTTTTTGCACCCTCCGCACCAGACGGCATAGTGAATTCTCCGTTTACAACCAGGTCAGAATTTAACTCGAGACCGTGCCGTTGCATCTCCTCCTCAAAACCGGCCAGGCGATCACGCACAATCGGACTATTAAGTGGGCCTGTCACTATGCCGATCCGGCGGTGACCCAACTCGATCAAATGGCGAGCCATGGCTTGCGCCGCGCCGGAATTATCCAGTTCAACAACCGGATAGCGGTCGTCTTCAGCAATGCGCTCACACGCATTTACCATTGGAATCGACGCTGCCAAAGCTGCATCTTTCTCTGCAAATGGATAGCGGCTATCCAGTTGAATAAGCCCATCTGCCTGATTCGTCAGCGCCATTCCCGCATAGAACTGCTCATGAGCTGGTTCGCCCTTGGTATCTCCCAGCAATACGGAGTAGCCCTGGTCTTGAGCTGCCTTTTCTATCCCTCGGATAACTTTGGAAAAAAATGGATTGGCGATATTTGGGACCAGAACCATCACCGCAAATGACTTACCGGAACTAAAGTTTCTCGCCAACATGTTGGGCCGATAGCCGGCCTCTTCCACCGCTTTCAGCACCCGCTCCCTGGTCCGCGGAGAAACCATTTGCGGGTCTTTCAGGGCTCTGGACACGGTCGCGACGGAAACACCGGAGCGACGTGCAACTTCGCGAATGTTTGACATACTTTTCCGTTACTTTGTTGTTAGTAGTCGACTATTTTCGCACAAATGGAAAACGCCTACTGGTTGCCTACTACAGTGACACCTTGCACTTTGCTCGCTGCTTGCCTGCGATCCCAAAACCAGATAAACGCAAAAATCGGCAGCAAGATAAGGGGAACCACGGCTAGTGACTGGAATGATTCGATAGAGGCAGTTGCCAACACAGCATCCAGTTCATCGCCCGTTAACTTTTCAAAGGCTTCCAAACCACCGGCAGCCTCAATCTTGGCGTTGTCGAAAATTTCTCCAAGTTTCGGCAGTACGAACTGAATAGACATTCCCCCAGCAAACCCCAGCAGCCCCAAAAACAGTGCGCCGCCGCGTACAAAACGCTCGGATACCGTAGCGAGCATGGTAGGCCACATATAGCAGACACCGATGCCCCAAACTGTTGCCGCTAAGAATGCAGTTACCGGGGTTCTCGCCATTCCTAAGCAATAGAGGCCAACAGCTGCAAGTAAACTACTGAGCCACAAGAGTCCAATGGGAGAGAGTTTTTTGGCCAGCCGTCCGGCAAAGTGGCGCATTACAAACATCAACATGCTGACATAAACCAGAATGAGAATGCCCTTCATACCGACTACTCGAGAGAGCGTCAGGTCAACCCACTGCCCTGGAGCCAGCTCTGTTGCAGCGGTTAGCCACATACAGACCCATAGCACGATAAACATCGGCTGCCTGAAAACTTCTTTAAACATCTCGCCATAACTGATGCCATAAGAAACCCGTTCAGTTACCGGGAATTCTGTTCTGGACACAAGCCACGCCATGACCACAGCCGGTAGGGCCAAAACAATCAGGTTCAACTGCCAGGGAAGTTCAAGCGCAGAAATGGCTAACCCAAGTAATCCGCCCACCACAATCCCGGCAGGCCACCAGGCATGTAGTACATTTAGGCGCTGAGTTTTATTTTCAGGATCAACCGCTGCAACCATTGGGTTACTGGCGGCCTCCACTGCCCCCCAGCCCAAACCGGTAAGTAACAGCCCCGCAAGAACCAGATTCTCGACACCCTCCCCCGGGGTTACCAAGGATGCTGTAATAATAAGCAGGCTGCCCAATACATAGCCTATCGATGAGAGCATTAGCATCCGCTTGATACCGACCAAATCTACCAATGCGCTGCCAAATAGCAGGGTTAGCGCAAACCCGGTAAAGGTAAATCCAAGCGCTTCTCCAAGCATTGCGGTGGAGTTGGCAAGATCAATATGATCATAAATATCCGACTGTAAGTTGCCGGCGATCGAAGCCCTCACAGCAAACCCAAGGCCAATCATAAAGATTGACAGATTTCCTATCAGGAAGACGTTCCTGTGCAAAGCCTTTGTCTGTGTACTCATCTATCCAGTCTCCGCATGATTTATTGTTATTCGTTGTTCACTGGGATTGGCAAAAACTAGTCCAGCCCTAAAATCCTACGATTTCGAGCGCGATCTGTTTCAGCACCGGCAAAATCATCAAAAGCTTTGTCAGCCACGGTTATCAGGTGCTCTCGAATAAATGGCGCACCCTCGCTGGCCCCCTGCTGTTGATCCTTAATGCAACACTCCCATTCCAATACCGCCCAGCGATCGTAACCGTACTGGGTCAGTCGGCTAAAAATCCCACGAAAATCTACCTGACCATCCCCCAGGGAGCGAAAGCGACCGGGCCGGTCAATCCAGGGGGCGTAACCGCCGTATACTCCAGCCCTTCCACTCGGGTGAAACTCCGCATCTTTCACATGGAAAGCCTTGATTCGCTCGTGATAGATATCGATAAAGGCCAGGTAATCCATTTGCTGTAAAAGCAAATGGCTCGGGTCATACAAGATATTGGCTCTAGGGTGATCTTCCACATCGTAAAGAAACCGCTCGAAGGTCAAGCCATCATGCAGATCTTCACCGGGGTGCAGCTCATAGCAGACATCGACCCCCGCGCTGTCAAACACATCCAATATCGGACGCCACAAACGGGCCAGTTCGCGAAAACCTTCTTCAACCAACATCGCTGGGCGCTGGGGCCATGGATAAAAAGTGTGCCAGAGTAAAGCGCCGGAGAAAGTTGCATGGGATTTGAGCTTCAGGTTGGCACTGGCCCGAGCGGCAAGAACTAACTGATTGCTCGCCCACTCTGCACGGGCTTGCAAGTTTCCGCGTACTGCCTCTGGAGAAAAAATATCCAGCATTTCCTTATAGGCTGGGTGAGCTGCGACCAACTGCCCCTGCAAATGCGTAGATAATTCAGAAATCTGTACCCCAGCCTCCTCACAGATTCCCAGTACATCATCACAGTAAGCTTGGCTTTTACTGGCCAGCTCAAGATCGAAAATCCGCTTGTCCCAAGTGGGAACCTGGATGCCTTTGTACCCTAGGTCTGATGCCCAACGAGCCATAGATTCAAGCGAAGCTGGCTGTTCGCTCGATGGGAGAAACTGGGCGAGAAAAATTCCGGGCCCCTGAATTCTGGGTGCCTTCATTTATTGTTATCCTTTTTACTGCTGTACTTATTAATTCTGCAACCAACCCTTTCCAAGCGATTGGTTTGCACCTTTTGAGAAAACTCTTCAAAAGGTAACTGGCCGCAGGCCGACACCGGCACCTCCCTGTGCCGTACTAGCTGCCGGACGCCCACCCTGCCAGAGATACCTAAATTCTGTGAGGTTGGACCTAGCCACTCACTTCCAATAAGGCGCCAGGGAAACCCATGAGGATTTTGCGCGACTGCTCTCCAGCACACCGCGCACAAATGCCATTGCGCGAACACCTGCATCAATGTTGCCAACGGCAGGACTGTTCTTTGAAACTACCCCCTCGCGGCGGCCTCGGACTTGACCAGCAAAATCGCGATAGATATTGGCGAAGGCCTCTATATAGCCCTCCGGGTGCCCTTGAGGTGTCCGGCAGAAAGACCTGACGTCTCCATCCAGATACTCACAATCCGCACCGGCTTTCCAAATCGCCACAGGCTGCCCCCTGCGCTTTACTTGCAATTGGTTTGGGGCTTCCTGCTCCCAAAACAGCGAACCGTCTTCACAGTAAACGCTGATATTCAGGTTGTTCCCCTCTCCTCCACAGACTTGACTGGCTGTAAGTGTTCCTCGAGCGCCCTGATCTAATTTAAATAGCGCTGCACCGTCATCATCCAACGCTCTTTCATCAACTACCGCTTGCACGTCTGCGCAGACTTCAGAAATATGCTGGCCAGTAAAAAACTCCACCAGATGATGAGCATGGGTGCCTATATCCGCAAAGCAGCCACTTTCTCCCGAACGTGCAGGATCTGTTCGCCAACTCGCCTGTTTACTTCCCGTGGAATCACCGGCTAGTGCCAGCCACCCCTGCGGATAGGCAACGGTAACTCGTCGAATAGACCCCAACTCTCTCCTGCCCAGGATTGCTCTCGCTTGCATAACCAGAGGGTAAGCAGCATAAGTGTGGGTCAAACCATAAAGATGCCCGCTTTGCTCCACTTCCTTTTTAAGTTCAAGTGTTTCTTCCAAAGTGGAAGCGGCTGGCTTGTCGGAGAGGACATGGAATCCCGCTCGCAACGCAGCAATAGAAACGGGTAAATGGAGATGGTTGGGAGTTACTACAGATACAAATTCAACTCGATCATCAGCACTGCGACGGGATTCCTCTTGGAACATCTGTTGATAGCTTTGGTAAATCCGCTCCGGGTGTAGCCCCAGCTTTTCACCAGTTTTACGACTGCGTTCGGAATCGCCACTAAAGCAGCCGGCGACTAGCTCTATCTCACCGTCGAGAGCTGCTGCCATCCGATGGATTGCACCAATAAAAGCACCCTCTCCACCACCAACCATGCCCATTCTTATTTTTTTAACCAAACCCCATCCCCTCGGGCCACTCAATGAACCAGCTGAATAAACAGCCTATTTATTTTTATTTCCGTGTTTTGTAAGCGGACACGCTGTTTCCAGATCGCGGTTTTCGTAGCACTCCACCGTTTGAAACAGAATGTAACCGGTTACATTTCAATTTAAGATACAGAAAAAAAATGTCTTTGCAAGCGAAATACGTTGTTAATATCGCCTTGTTGGACTCATAGACTGATGGCTCGACGCTGAAATACTAAGCAAATCACCTGATTGGCAGGCCCATTTTCTGGACAAACTCAGCCCAAGAGTGCCACTTCAATTCATCGCTTTGCCATTTATTACAAATAGTTTGATGATCAACTGACTGCGGCAGCAAGCTACCTATCGCTTCAGGTTGAAAATGACGAGGCTTAGCTTTTGAGCGTACCCATTTCCCGGCCTCCTTTGCAGCCTCCACGGCGAGACCCCAGTGATTCGGCCAAACCGCCAAGAAATTGGCTATATCAAAGCTGTGGATGTGGTATGGACGCGGATAGTTTAACTGCACAAGAGCATCCCCATCC
This sequence comes from Microbulbifer maximicatervae (SeqCode), assembly GCF_052467325.1. Taxonomy (NCBI): domain Bacteria; kingdom Pseudomonadati; phylum Pseudomonadota; class Gammaproteobacteria; order Cellvibrionales; family Microbulbiferaceae; genus Microbulbifer; species Microbulbifer maximicatervae (SeqCode). The sequence continues at coordinate 1,150,180 of NZ_CP174310.1, read as the reverse complement.
GGCCCTGGAGCGTCAGTTTTCCAACCTGCGTAAACACCCCAATGGCAGCCGGCTGCCCAATCCTCAAACCCGGTCATACAATTTGCCAATCTATCCAGGGTATCCCGGATTAACGCCCTCTCTATGGGCGGGGCCACCCTCATGTCAACCACACCAGAGCGAAATCTGGGGTGCTCTGGATTGAGGGTGAGTATCCAAAGTCCCTCTCCACTTTCCAGCGGGTGATATGCCACTACCATGTCCATCAGGAAGGCTGAGATTGGAGGGGTATTAGCACCCTTAGCCAGCAACATATGTAGGGGCCGAACAACTTGGCTATCCCGCACACCTTGAGCTGGCACTCCAAGACTTTCGAGTATTGCTGCATTGCCCGCCCCGCATGCTGAGAGAACCAACTGGGGTTTTATTTGGTGGGAACTACCACCGATATCGGCAGAGACCTCAGTCACGCCACCACTATCTTTGTCGAATTTTCGGATACTCCCTTTCACCAACTTCTCGCTAACAGGAGCACTAAAACGTCGATAGGCTTCAGCGCCGTCAAACATAAGGTCATCAGCAAATCGAAAGCACTGATGCGACGGCAAGCTAGTTGTTACCAGTGGAGCTGGAATCGGCACCTCTTCCACTGGAATACCCGCCGCAATCCAGTTGGGCTCGACAGTATCTAAAAATTCTCGGGGAAGCGCGGCATAGAAATCTGTTATGTGGCTATCAACACCATCGCTCTCCAGTTGTGTGCGCCAAAACTGTGCGGCCTTTAAGTAAGCCTTTGCCGCACTTGGGTGTGCCGCATTCCAGCCTGAGGAGAAATAGCCATGAAAGTGTAACGACTCAGCATCGTCTAACCCCTGATCTATTGCCAGCACAGAAAAATCTGTTGATAGCTCTCGCAACAATGAAATCGCTTGAATTCCGCCCCCTAATACCAGGACGTCTACGTCTACCGTTTTAGCCATGGTCAGCCTCAAACAAATCCTATCTATCACCACTTAGCAAAGGCTGGCCTTCTGTCAACTTCTAGGACCTCAGCTCATTCACCTAGGTGACACTTTTTTGAAATTCAGATTAAACACAGAACTTGGTTAATCCGTTCCAGTTATATCCCCGTAAAGAGATTGTCGCTCAGCTATGAAGCTGGCGGCCTAAAAAACTGCGAACACAAGGAGCAAGGAAATGAAGAGCTTATTGAGAGGTATAGGAATTGTACTGTTTGTACTCAGTACCCAGGCCGTTCTGGCAGATGATGAACTGGAAACGGTTCCCTATGTCGATGTGAATCAGTATCTCGGCAAGTGGTATGAGATTGCCCGGCTACCGCAAATTTTCCAGCCGGCTTGTACTGCGGTAACAGCGGACTACGGCCTCAATGATGATGGATCTATCAGCGTTTTCAATTTTTGTCGAATCTTACACCCAAAATATGGGTTCCCTATCAGTGTTCAGGGCACTGGAGTCCCCATTGATGAGACGAACAGTAAACTTGCTATCACCTTCTTTGAGGGTAAAGCTGCCGGCGACTACTGGATACTAGAGCTAGATCCTGGCTATCAGTGGTCACTCGTTGGTGATCCGGACCGCTCCAGCCTCTACCTGTTAAGCCGCACTCCCCAGCTGGATGAAGCTATTACAGATTATCTACTAGACCTGGCAGTTACAAAGCATGGTTACAATATTGACCACATCATCATGACCCGCCAGCTTACTGAGTAAACAAGAAAGCGGGTGTCACACTTCTGGCACCCGCCACTTAACAAACTACATTAACTTTTCATTAATTCGTTATAATCAATAGGTTAACTAACTACATTAAAGTGTTTTCTTATAGTTTTGTGTGCTTTATGTTCGCCAAAGCATTCCTGTCAGCTAGCAACCTATGTCAGATATAGTTACCACTCCATTTAATAGAGCACCCCATACTTGGCTGCTGCTTTTCCGGCCCTGCCCCAGTCTCTGCGATCAACTTCATTGCATTGACCAGCTCCCTGGTTCGGCCTGCCGGGTTTCCCATTCCCGCATCATCGATTCGGCCTCGATATTGGAGCTCTCCATCCTTATTCAGCCCGAAGAAGTCTGGTGTACATACCGCCTGGTAAGCTCTCCCTACGGACTGATCTTCATCAACCAAATAGGGGAAAGTAAACCCATGGTCTCGGGCAAACTTCGCCATATAAGGAGGACTGTCAATCTGGTAATCGCGATAATCGTTTGACATAACGGCCAGAACATTAATGCCCAGCCCTTGTAGTTCTCGCACATCCTCAGCTAAACGATTTGCAATCGCCTGAACATAGGGGCAGTGATTGCAGATAAATGCAATCAACAGCCCCTTGCTTCTCAGATGGTCCGACATTCGAAAGCTCTTGCCGCCAGGGTCTTTCAAAGTAAAGTCTGGGGCTTTCCATCCGAAATCACATACTGGTGTATCTAGTAACATTGCCCGATCCTCTCCTGGGTTCTAAGTTAGCTTTCGATCTCAAGTACGCTCTTGGCAAAGGGAGCGTAAATTTTTGCGACCTCTTGAGCCATCTCATCTGGATAAACAAAAAAATCACCCGTTGTTAGTGCCTTCATAATGCCATCGAAGACGATGCTCGCTGGAGGGGCTCCCTCTCCCATGCCTGCGGAGTCGGCCATATCCGTCTTGATTGGACCAGCAATAACACTGATAACTTGAGTCCCCTGCTCGACCCAGGCCTCCCTCAAACCCTGAGTTACTGCATAGGCAGCCGCCTTTGAGCCGGAGTAACCAGTAAATGGGAGAAAATTTTTGATGGATGCCAGTGAGTTCATTTGGACAAAGACACCCCCACCATTAGATTTCAAAACAGGGCCAAACGCTTTGGCCAGGTTTATCAGTGGGTAAACATTGCCCTCCATCTGATACTTGAAGCTCCCCACAACATCATCGTCCAAGGGTGTCGATAGCTTCACTACGCCCGTATTGGAGACAACCAAATTGACATCACCGGCAACCTTTGCAGCGCTTTGAATGGTTTCTTCACGTGAAAGATCAAATTTCATAGGAGAGATCCTTGCTACCACTGTTTCGACCAAGTGGTAAAAACACAACTCGCAGATACAACTACTGGCACTCGCCCGATATTCGCCTGTTGCTCCAAAATCAAAACGCCATTTTTGCGGTCACAGAGATTATTGGAGCGACACTTTTAGACGAGGAGCGCTCACTCGAATTAATAAGTTGGTAACTGGTGCAACTTCATGACCCTAAAAGCCTTCAAAGTCACCAAAGTGGTGCTGACCTATTAGTCAAAGTGATTGTTTTTAACGCTTTTTTACAGTTGCAGTTACACAATAGTTATGATGACCATACATACTCAAGCCTTCAAAACGAGAAAAAATGCCTCAATTTGACATCGAATGGGAAAGCTATTTTGCTAAATCCGGCACTGAAGAAAAAGATCCATCTCTGATTAGAGGTATTTCATGCCCTTTGGAGCTTTCAGCCTTTATACTTGTCCTAAGCTATAGGTCGCCGAGCCATAAGGGCCGGACGCCTATGAAGTAGGACGTATAAAGAGACTCCCTATGCTTACCAATCGGATCGCCGCTTACTTTTCCGGCTTCTTGGTCATTGGCCTTCTTTCCACAAGTGTTCTGGCAGAGCCAGAGCGAATAGCCCCCGAAGAGGGTCAAGGTGGTACTGCACAAGAGATAGTCAGCAAGCTTGAAATGCTGCACTACAACAAAATCAAAATCGGCGACGAAATGTCCGAGAACTTGTGGAACGAGTATATCGATGCACTCGACCCCACTAAAAGTTACTTCCTCGCCTCTGATATCAACGAATTCCGCGCGTGGGAAGCGGAGATGGATGACCAGCTTCGCGCTGGTGATGTCACCGCTGGGTTCAGTATCTACAATCGTTTCCGCCTGCGTATGGGGGATCGGCTAGATAACATCCTGTCCCAACTAGAGAAAGGCCTGCCCGCCTATGACTTTTCTCGGGAAGAGACTCTTGAGCTGGATCGAGAGGAAAGCCAGTGGCCCAACTCGATCAGCGCTGCAGATGAGCTGTGGCGCAAGCGCTTAAAGAGCAGCATCCTGAATCTTCGCCTTACCGGTAAGACCGATGAGGAAATCCAGGACCTTCTTGTGCGCCGTTACAAAGGCCAAAAGAAGCGCCTCGAGCAGCAGAAGAGCGACGACGTTTTTGAGCTCTATATGAATTCGTTGACTCGTCTCTACGATCCGCACAGCAATTACCTGTCACCGCGCTCATTGGAAAACTTCAATATGAGCATGTCCCTCTCCTTGGAGGGTATCGGTGCTGTGCTACAGGCAGACGAGGAATACACCAAAGTTGCTCGCCTGGTACACGGTGGTCCAGCCGACCGCACCGGCAAGATCAAGCCCAACGATAAAATCGTGGGTGTTGGCCAGGATAAAGAAGGCGAAATGGTCGATGTAGTGGGCTGGCGCCTGGATGATGTTGTCGACTTGATTCGCGGCAAGGCCGGTACCTATGTTCGCCTGGAGACCATCCCCACTGGTGGTGACGGCACTCACAAGACTATCTTGATCAAGCGCAGCAAAGTGAAGCTTGAAGATCAGGCGGCCAAGAAGGCAGTGTTTGAATTCTCTGACGGCAGTAAGAGTTACAAGATCGGTGTGATTAACCTGCCGACCTTCTATATCGACTTCGATGCCTATCGCCGCCGCGACCCCAACTATAAGAGCACCACGCGAGACGTTGCCCGTCTTCTGAGTGAACTTAAAGAGGAGAAAGTTGACGGTATTATCCTGGATCTTCGCAACAATGGCGGTGGTTCACTGCAAGAAGCCACCATGCTCACAGACCTGTTTATTGATCAGGGCCCTGTTGTGCAGATCCGCCACGCCAATGAGCAGATTTCCCGCCATAACCGCTCGCGCTCCCGCGCCATGTACCGCGGGCCGCTGATGGTATTGATCAATCGCTTATCCGCCTCTGCATCCGAGATTTTTGCCGGTGCAATCCAGGATTACAACCGCGGCCTGGTGGTAGGTAACCAATCATTTGGTAAGGGTACTGTGCAAACTATGGCTCCCTTGAAGGAAGGCCAGTTGAAAATTACCCAGTCCAAGTTCTACCGGGTTTCCGGAGACAGCACACAGCACGCGGGTGTGAAGCCGGACATCGATATGCCACAGTTGATTGATGCCGAAAATGTCGGTGAAAGTGCTTACGATACTGCCCTGCCCTGGGACCGTATCCACGCTGTGCCTCATGCGAAGTATTTCAACTTGAAGATGCTGATCCCGAACTTGATTACCAAGCACAACAAGCGCACGGAAACAGATCCAGATTTTGTTTTCCTGCGCGATCAGTTCAAGTTCGACGCTGAGCGGGCTGACAAGAAGTATGTCTCTCTCAACGAATCAACTAGAGAGAATGAGCGCAAGTCCGTTAATCAGCGATTGCTGGATATGGAAAACCGTCGCCGCAAAGCTAAAGGCCTTGAACCCTACGAGAACTTTGAGGCATACGAAGAAAGCGAATCTGAAGAGGTGGCTAACATTGGTGGTCCTGTAGAGATCAAGTTGGAAAAAGATCCAATTTTGAATGAAGCGGGCTATATAATGGCGGACTTTATCGGCCTCGCCGATAAGGCCAGCAAGGCCCCGCCCCAAGTTGCCAATTTCTAAATACTGATAGGCACTGGGCGCGGCGTGCGCCCGGTCCGCGAACTAACTCTTAGGTCGGGCTAGCCCGACCTTTTTTATTTTGGGGGAAGAGATGAAGGTTGTTTCCTTTAACGTCAATAGTATTCGCACTCGCCTGCACCAGATGCAGGCCCTGGTAGACAACCATCAGCCCGATATCATCGGCCTACAGGAAACCAAAGTCACCGACGAAGATTTTCCAGTAGATGCGATAAAAGACCTGGGCTATGAGCTGATTTATTTTGGCCAAAAAACACACTACGGCGTTGCCCTGCTCTCACGCCTACCTTTTATTGATCGCGAATACGGTTTCCCAACTGATGCCAGCGACGCCCAGCGCCGTATGGTTGCCGGCAAGTTTGATATCGGCGGTCCTGAGCCCCTCACGGTTATTAATGGCTATTTCCCGCAAGGTGAAAATCGCGAGCACCCGGTTAAATTTCCGGCAAAGCAAAAGTATTACGCCGACCTGGATACCTACCTGCAAACCACGTGTAAGCCGGAAGCGCCTGTATTGGTTATCGGCGATATGAATATTTCACCCAGCGACCAGGATATTGGTATTGGTGAACCCAATCGCAAGCGCTGGCTGCGCGATGGCAAATGCAGCTTCCTTCCAGAAGAACGCGAGTGGCTTCAAAAAATTGAAGGCTGGGGGCTCACCGACACCTTCCGCGCACAAAACCCAGAAACAGACGATGTATTCAGCTGGTTCGACTACCGCAGCCGTGGGTTCGATCGCGAGCCCAGACGCGGCCTGCGTATCGACTTGATTCTAGCCACCAACCCTCTTCTGGAAAAATGTGTCGGGACTGGCGTGGACTACGATATTCGAGCTATGGAACGCCCATCAGACCACGCGCCTGTATGGGCCGAGTTTAAGCTATAAGCACAGGTTACAGCCCGCTGGTTCAGTGGGCTATTTTTAAGACTATGAATATATGGTTTTCCATATATAATTGTTAAAAAGCCAAATGGAGCCCTCCAATGAAAAGGCGTGTTCTGTTTGTTTGCGCCGGGGACTCTGCCCGCTCACTGATGGCTGAGGCACTGTTGCGGCATTTTGGAGGCAATTCATACGAAGCCGTTGGCGCCGGAACCAATGTCCACACAGTGGACCCACGCGCTCTGCAAGCACTGGAGCGACTGGGGGTTTCAACAGAGGGACTCATTCCCAAAGCTGTAGAAGATGTAGCTGACCAACCTTTTGACCTGGTCATCACACTTTGCGACAAAAGCCGGGAAGAATACGTACCCTCCCCAAAAGTTGACAAAATGATTGCCTGGAATTTTAAGGAACCGACAAAGCGACACTGCTTCTGCCCTTTTTACACCACGGCACGTGAATTGAGCACTCGCATCAAACTACTGGTCTTGGCCCAAGCCGAGGCAGATTTACGAAAAAGAGCGGCATGAACCCAGTACAGTTTTACAAATGCCTGGCCGATGATACGCGGCTACGCACATTGCTCCTTATTGCTCACGAGGAAGAGCTTTGCGTATGCGAGCTAACGGCAGCCCTCGAATTGAGCCAGCCGAAAATTTCCAGGCACCTCGCCTTGCTGAGAAGTTCAGACCTGCTCCAAGACCGCCGCCAGGGGCAGTGGGTGTTTTACCGAATCAACCCTGACTTAAATGCCTGGGCAAAGTCTGTACTGTTCGACACCTTGCAGGCGAACCAGCACTTTATTACCGAAGACCTCAACAACCTAATTCAAATGGGAGACCGGCCAGAGCGCACAAGTCTGTGCTGCTGATACGGCCTGCCAGTCTAAGATTTAAACTATCCAGATATATATGATTTTTCATATGTGCCTGGCAGAAACGGAGCGAAATTAACAATGACCATCAAAATTGGGATCAATGGATTTGGCCGAATTGGCCGGCTGGTACTGCGCGCTGCCTGGGATTGGCCTGAAGTTGAGTTTGTCCAGATTAACGATCCTGCCGGTGATGCAACCACACTCGCCCACCTGCTCAACTTTGACTCTGTACACGGACGCTGGCACAGAGAGGCGAAAGCCGTTGATGACACAATTCAGGTTGATGGCAAAACAATAACCTGTAGCCGCAATACCGCTATTGCAGATACCAATTGGAAAAACTGTGACCTGGTTGTAGAGTCCTCAGGTAAAATGAAAACTACCGAACTTCTTCAACCCTACCTGGATCAAGGGGTAAAGAAGGTGTTGGTCTCTGCACCAGTTAAAGAGGCTGGAGTACCAAACATTGTCCTTGGAGTAAATCAACATATTTACCAGCCGGACAAACACCAGATTATTACCGCCGCTTCCTGTACGACTAACTGCCTTGCTCCAGTAGTAAAAGTTATTCACGAAAACCTGGGTATTCGTCACGGTTCAATCACCACTATTCACGATATCACCAATACCCAGACTATCCTCGACGCACCCCATGGAGATCTGCGTAGAGCCCGCGCATGTGGTGCCAGCCTGATTCCCACAACAACAGGTTCAGCTACAGCTATTGCCACCATCTTTCCAGAGTTGTCCGGCCGCCTAAACGGCCACGCAGTTCGTGTTCCCCTCGCCAACGCATCCATTACCGATTGTGTTTTCGAAGTGGAAACCGCCACCACCCCAGAGGCAGTAAACCAGTTATTTAAGGACGCTGCGGAGGGTGAACTAAAAGATATCCTCGGCTATGAGGAAAGGCCCCTCGTCTCAGTGGATTACAAAACCGACCCCAGATCGAGCATTATCGATGCTCTATCGACCATGGTCGTTAACGGCACCCAGGTAAAAGTTTACGCCTGGTATGACAATGAATGGGGTTACGCCAACCGCACGGCGGAATTGGCTCGAATGATTGGCACCATGGGCTAAGAAGCCAAAGTACAACGGGGCCGGAAGGAAAGAACACACTGCACCTGAGGGGTACACCTCTCCATCGGCTCATATTTTTTCCTCCTGCTTTTAGTCAGTAGCAGTACACAGAACAAGATCATGCAGTTTCTTCACAATTTATCGTCGCCAGTGCGCCAATACTTGCTGGTAACAGGCAATTACTGGGCATTTACTTTGACTGACGGCTCTCTGCGCATGCTGGTGCTGCTGCACTTTCACGAACTCGGCTACAGCCCTTTGCAAATAGCCTTGCTTTTCCTTTTCTACGAATTCTTTGGCGTAGTCACTAATCTTGTCGGCGGCTGGCTCGGTGCCCGGATTGGACTCAACCGGACCATGAATTTGGGACTGGCCTTACAGGTTGTTGCTCTTTCCATGCTGCTGGCACCCAGTCAGTATCTCTCGGTCCCCTTGGTTATGGCCGCACAAGCCCTCTCCGGTATCGCCAAAGACCTGAATAAAATGAGTGCGAAGAGCTCAATCAAGTTACTGGTGCCCGATCAGGCCAGTGGCACCTTGTATCGATGGATCGCCCTCTTAACCGGCTCGAAAAACGCGCTAAAGGGCTTGGGCTTCTTTCTCGGCGGTGCCCTACTCGCCGCACTTGGCTTTCAGGGCGCGATTGCATCGATGGCCCTAGCTCTTGGAATAGTTTGGATATTGAGTCTCAAATTTCTTAAGCGGGACTTAGGGAAAGCCAAAGTAAAAAGCCGATTCAGAGATATCTTTTCCAAGAGTCCCGCAGTCAACATATTGTCAGCCGCGCGCTTACTCTTGTTTGCTTCCCGGGATGTTTGGTTTGTTATTGCCCTACCGATTTTCCTGGCCAGCCAGTTCGGTTGGAGCCACTGGCAGGTAGGTGCCTTCCTGTCATCCTGGGTGATCGGTTACGGCATAGTGCAAACCCAGGCCCCAAAGGTCACGACGGCACGTTCAGCCCAAGCTCCGGATGGGCGAACCGCGCTCTTCTGGGCAATAGCGCTCACTGCAGTGCCCGCATTAATCGCAATCGCATTACACAAAGGGGTGGACCCACAGCTCGCCGTAATGGGTGGACTTTTGATGTTTGCTGTACTCTTCGCCGTAAATTCATCTTTACACAGCTACTTGATAGTTGCTTATGCTCGGGAAGATGGCGTCTCTATGGATGTGGGTTTCTACTATATGGCAAATGCCGCTGGGCGATTGCTAGGGACAATGCTGTCAGGGTGGGTATTCCAAACTCAGGGGTTGGTGGCTTGCCTACTTATTTCCAGCGCTTTTCTGCTGTTGACCGCACTGGTTTCACTGGGTTTGCCCAGACACAAAACCGGGGCCCAGGAGGTTGGCAGCTTAAGTAGGAGCTGATCCGATAGCAGCATGAGTGCTACTTGCCAGCGAAGGCTGGCAAGTAGGCTGAAGGACCATTTCGACCTGCGCGATTCGATACAGTTTGGACTCAGGTATGCACCCCATTTGAAATAGAATCAAAGCAAGGACCAAATACCTCATATAACACCCACCTCAAGTCCAAGTGCACGGCTCCACAGGAGCTGCAAAAACTCGAGATTAAAATGTCTGGATTTGGCACTCAATGCCTATTTGCCACTACTTTCTGCCAAAACCAGCGCAAGAGCTATGACTTTTTAGTCACGGTCATTCTTAGCAAAGTCCGATCCTTTTTGATGTAGTGGTGATATAGAGCAGCCATTACGTGCCCCAGGATTAAGATCCACACCACCCACTGCCCCAGAATCTCTTTATGGATAAAGTCCACAGGCTTCTCAAACTCTTTAAAGGTTAGCCCCATTCGATCCTGAACTATCGCCACAAAAGCTTGGGTGCTCTCAAACTTAGGAATCTCGAATAGGAAAAAGTAGTCTGTATTTACTCCGGTACCGATATATCCGGTCAGTGGGGTAATGACCATAATCAGATAGAGAAGAAGGTGGCCGCTATGGGCAGCAAAGTGCTCCAGGGAGGTTCCCGGCTCTACCGGTGGTGGTGGATTTGTCAGGCGCCAGACAATCCTGAGAATAACGAGCACCCCAATAGTCACACCAATTGAAAGGTGCAGCTGTAAGGCGGTCCAATTCGCAGGCGTCTCTTCCTGGGTAAACCAGTGGCGGTAATACACAGAAATATAGGAACCCAAAAATAAAATGGCCGTTAACCAATGTAGCCACTTGGCTACCGAACCATAACTGTCAGGTTGATTTCTCAAGCTCATGTTTAACTCTTTTCAACATTCCAAAACTACATTCTATCGGCAATTCTACTACCACCCTTTGAGTAGAAATTTCACAAACCCAAAATAAAGAGGACGACTCCAAGTCGTCTGGATAAAATGACGAACTACCATTCAATTGGATAGCCATTGCAACAATACTAACCACCGAGCCAAATACCATAACCATAAACCAACTACCGTTCAGCGAGCTCTTCCAGCTTAAGGTCAATATAAAATACCCAACGAAAACCACTATGCTGAATAAAAACTGGCAACCAATAAAAGTAACCTCAATGATGCATTTGATTCAAGGTATGGTAGACACAAAAGCCGCTAAGATTCAGCGCGTCTTTATATTTCAAAGCAACGCCGATACTTATCGATCATTTCAATCATCAGTTAATGAATTTCACCCACAGATATAATCACTTTACCTTTTGCACGCCCTGAAGCGAGATATGCGAATGCTTCCTTGCTCCGTTCTAAAGAATAGACTTGGTCTATCACCGGAAAAAGAATATTCTCCCGGTACAGATTCCCAAGCTTACTCAACTGCCCTCCATTAGCTTCCATAATAACCATCCGATAAAGCCCCGATTTTGCTCTTGCGGCCTTCATCAGTTTTCGCGATTTAAGTGCCAATATTTTACGGAGTAACCAACTCAGCCCAAGCTCTTCAGCAGTCTGCGGATCTAAAGCCCCTTTGACTGAGATGACACGCCCCCCTGTTTTCAGGACCTTAAATGCGTCCAAGGTATATTGGCCGCCCAAAGTGTCGAACACTACATCCATATCAGATAGTAATTGCAGGTAGTCTTCCTTCTTGTAGTCAATCACAAGGTCAGCCCCTAGCCCTTTCACCCAGTCTACATTTGCAGTACTTGTTGTCGTTACTACATAGGCACCTACGGACTTCGCTAATTGGATTGCCATAGAACCAACACCGCCTGATCCCGCATGGATCAGCACTTTTTCACCGGATTTCAAGCCCGCTACTTTTATCAGAGATTGATATGATGTCAGCCCCACAAGCGGAATACCCGCCGCTTCAAAGTGCGACAAGTTTTCAGGTTTTGCTGCCAAGTGCGAAGTATCAATAGTGAGATATTCGGCAATAGTACCCACATGATCCTCCCCCACTCGGGCAAAAACCTGATCGCCTACACTGTACCCCGCTACATTTTTCCCCACAGCCACAACTTCACCGCTGACATCTCTCCCTACACCAGCCGGGAATACCTCTTTGCGCACCGACTTAAGCTCTCCGCGCAGCACCATATTATCGACTGGATTTACACTGGCCGCATGTACGCGAACCAGAACCTCACCAGGTTGGGGAGTGGGTATCTCAGCTGATTGAAGCTCTAGACAAGTATCAATATCCCCATAGCGAGTCATTTTCAAAGCTTTCATTGGCCATCCTAACAATCAGTTCAACACACGTTGTGGACGATAATGCCCATGGCGCAGATACAAAAACAGGCACTATTGGGTATAAGTCTTTTGTCAATTTGGCAATAATCAGGAGTGAATTTTGCTACTTAGAGACTACGAGAAGTCGATTATGGACAAAATCAGAGCGTTGCGTTACTTCAAGCGCGTGGTAGAACTGAATAGTTTCACTGCAGTTGCTGAGGAGTTTGAGGTACCTGCATCATCGATATCCCGCCGAGTTAAGGACCTTGAGCGCTCCTTAGGGGTCGAGCTATTGCAACGTAGCACCCGGCAAGTCAAGGTGACGGAACTCGGCAAACTCTACTACTCCATGGTCACTAAGGCTATTCGCCAGCTCGAACAAGCTGATGAGCTAGTCAGCCAGACATTTGAAGCGCCCAGTGGGCTGATTCGCATCAGTTGCCTTCCAACTTATGGGGAGCAGCACTTAACACCCGTACTGGAAAAGTTCTCACAGCATTACCCCAATATCGTATTTGACTTAAGTTATAACGACGACTTGTCGCAGCTGGGAAAGGACCCGGTTGATATCGCAATTCGCGGGGGGTTTGCACCTGATGAGCATGTTATTGCTAAGCGGCTGTCTAGTAATGAATTCTCTCTCGTAGCCACACCACAATTTATCGAAAACCTGGAACACGACCGCCCCTTGAACAAGTCAGCGATTGAGTCTGTTCCCAGCTTGCAATACCGGGGGCCACGGGGAGTCATTGAGTGGTATATGCTCACTGACGGTCAGTGGCAGCCATTGAAACTGTCCCCAAAGGTGATTAGCAATAATGGTAAGGCCCTAACAGCAGCCGCGCTAAATCATCGCGGCATGTTTTGTGTGCCCTCTTGGAGTATTTGCAACTATCTCGAATCAGGAGAACTGGTACAAGTTCCTTGCAAAGGTAAAGTTTCAGTTAGCCCCGGTGGCGATTTGGGAGTTTTCCTGCTTTACGAACGCGGTAAATATCAAATCCCCAAGATAAAACTCTGTGTGGACTTTATCTACGATAACCTACACGGTCGATAGAAAAATAATTACCCCCCCTTTAGCGCCTTAGAACTTGTCTATTAATAGCGTTTACTTAAGCAATTACCAAATCTTGGCATTTCCCCCTATATTTAAATCGAAATCTTGAGTATCACATAGAGGCTTGATAGGAGCAGTGAAAGCAGCACAACAAGCTTAAAGCCGACTTAATACGCGCTAGGTATACGGCATAAGCGACTGCCAACACTTCCTTTTAGCTCCCCCTCTAACCTAGCCCTACACCAAACAAACAACACACGATCTCCGATTTCTTGATTAAAGCAAAGATTCGATACTATTAGGCAATATTTATAAATCTTATTTCAAACTAAAAAACGGTTAGCCTCAATAAATTATACTTATCACATAGCTGATACTCTTCTCGAGGCTTTAGGTTTCCGATTCACCCATTACTTCACCTCTATTGTAAATAGAGGCTGCTCAGATTTGCACTCGGGCAAAGACAAAGGCAGCGACGGAGAAAAGTGGTCAAACCCTAAGCCAAATAGATCTTGATTCGGTTTTGTGCCCGAAAACACAATCCTCTTTATGTCTTTCTCTTTATGCTCAAACGACCAAGCCGTTGCTACACCATCGCCTGCACCAGAAGCTCTATCGCTGATGAATATTTCATCAATTTTATTATTAAAATTGTGATCATCATAAACGCTTATAGTCCACTCCTCCTCAAAGTCGACATCTAACAAAACTCCACTAGAAGCGGATACCGCATCTTTAAAATCAATAATAAGATCAGCTTTTAAGCCTAAAGAGCTATTATCCGTTAGAAAAAAACCTCCTACATCATGAGCGGCATCTGGAGTATCGTATGAGTTATTTGGACCAATAAATGCCGTCCTTGGATAGCCTACTTCTGCGATCCGGGGGAACGTGCCATCACTCATGGAAAAACTAACTCCATATTTTTCCTCAAATTGAGTGCTAATTTCAAGGCCGTCAACTGGCATCGAACCAGGATCATCAGGGTCTGCCCCTGGGACAGGGATACTTTCGAAGTCTATTACTTCTCCGTAACTAAGCTCAACAAGCAATATGGCAAATAAACCAACAAGACTAGCAGAAAACAAATTTTGGATTTTCATTTTTGAAGCCCTTTTCGCATTGATAATCTGAAAGATGAAATATATAACTCATTACTAACCGATAAGACATTTAATATTATAGCTTGGTAATTTTCTGGGGATTTATATTTTTAACTTAAGCTCTTGGAAATTTTAATTCTTGATTGTGAGCGGGATGTGTTTTGCCCCACACTAGAACAACCAAACATCTACCCCAAACACAAGAAATATCTAAACTGTATTCTTTGGAGACGCTTTAGGGCGCTTAAAGAGGTCAAAGGAAACTTATAGCCATTTCAATAAAATTTAGAGAAACGGCATAAGGCCGTCACTGCTTCGCTATTAACATCCCACTGCTAAGCTGTTCCTACCCCTCACACTCGATACTACCTGTGCCAATATCCCTACAAACATAGTTAAATGTAAGTATCGAGAATTCCACACCCCCCGCTTCTAAATTAGACCTGGTGAGATTTCAGAATTGTATTATCGATGACTGCCCTAGATCCCCTTACCAACTTCCAGCCCCACATTGTTGCAATAAACCTAAAAGCAATTAATTGGCGATCCAACCCATTTATCTACTCACACTCATCGAAAATCCCTCGTCGACAAATCTCAGAAACCGAGTATTGGCAACCCCACTAGTTTGTGGCGTCTACTTTCCAAGTGCTCTGCCAAGTATCATTTTCATCAAGATAACATACAGTGTGGATGTCAATATTATCTACCTGAATCTTAAGCTGAATAATTAAGCAGGTTCTATCTAGGGTAATTATAATTTCATTATTGCTGGACTCTTGAACTCGTGCGTCCCACCAAATGGCATCTTGACTCCAAGGATATTTTCCCGAGAAGTACGCATCGTCAGTCTGGGTATTAGTCGCCGGTAGATACGCACTAAGCGAGGAGCCGCTGGCAGTATCAGGATGGAGCGTTGATGTGACACCAACTGTTCCCATAAGCCACACAGATTACTCGTAAAAGACATCCTTATAGCCCCCCATTAGTACACTCTGCTACCACTCCAGCGAATGAACAGAAGACTAGGGCAGTAGCCAGCGAGGGATCGCAAGTGGTTTTGGAAAGCTTGGTCATAATAAATTTCTCCTTGGGCTATCCCCGAGCAAGAAAATTTAAGAAGCAGTCAAGTTGTAATAATTTGTTACAGAAAAACATTGATTACTGCATCAACCTGTTAGGCAAATAATATTCAATAGAGTGAGCTTGTGGAGCCAAATCAGGGTTTCCATTGATATAGCCTTTGTAAGGTCGCAACCTAAATCGTCATTAATTACCTTTTTGGTCTGACTACTATCATGTTACTTTGAGAGAAAAACAAACATCACTACTACTCTATACAAGTAGGTTCTTTTGGCCAAGCTCACCTGTCACAGCACCAACCTACGTTTTTAGGGTAGAAGACGCCGCATAATTTCGTCAATTCAATATTTTGTAAGTTATAATTTCACCCAGGGGAATTTGTTGTGTGGGCAGCACATTCACGAGCCCACCTGCGGAGTAAGATAGCGTCAATAAAAGTTGAGAACTTAGTTTGATCAGCGTGGGGAAAACCGAAACTTCTCGACATATTGGATAACACGGTAAAGACTAACCCCCCAATATATGCACTGAATTCTGGTTATATCTCTTTGGCAGCAACTTCTTAGTTAAAAATTTACTATTTTTTCTTTTCCTGAATGTACATCTATTCAGTCTGCTAGACCTTTTACTTTAAACCCCACAACTTCATTTTCGCGCCTAAATATGGCATCGTTGCTCTACAATGGCTACGGACACCCTCTTTCCATCCGTTAATCCATTACCGATAGATATTAAGTAGGGTCAGCATTTAATCTTCCACCCTATTATTGGAGGGTAATTGTTGCGCACGGATTTCAGGGAGAAGTTAAAGCCCGCGTGATGTTCTAGCTCAATGGAATTTAAGTATGAAACGGAAACTTAGATCGATAGATCTCAATTTGTTACCAGTATTTGAAGCCATTATGGAGAATGGCCAGCTCGGTAAAGCAGGGGGGGCTCCGGCAATGATTGCTACCTTACAGCGTTTACGATACACCATCAGGGGTGAGCTGTTTATCCGTAAGCGTACAGTTTTCCGCCTACCCCCAGAGCGGAATGACTTCATGCAACTGTCAGCGAAGCGCTAAATCAAATACGGGGAGAAATTTAGGAAAAATTAATTTTTATCCAGAAATAGAGAAGCGAAACTTCAACATCATTGGTGGGGATTATGCGGAAATTATTTTCCTTGGTAATCTACTCTGTCACCTTGAACTATAGCCCCCAATATCACCATGAGAAGTTGGTGGTCTAGAATCAAAGATGAAGTACGTGCGATAGATTTCGCTTTGCATTACCAGCCGGTGGCTTCCAAAGAGTTACAGGCGGAACATGTAGCCTCTAACCGACCTGTAGTTGTCGCCAAGAATGACCATCCCCGGGTTAGACTGAATATCACCAGAGAGCAATTTAACACATGAAAATATATTACGCTTCATCAAAATAAAATGGGGTTAACCCCTATAGAAAATCACATAAGAGAACGTGGGGATAATCAATCTAAAAAGCTGGAGGTTCAAGCAGATCAATTGGGGCGAAAAGTTGCCGTTCGGGTCTCTCACTTTCAGAATATGATTCCGGCAATTTTGAACACCAATTACCTATGTACCATGCCGGAGGGTACGGCCCAACTTTTTGCCCGTCGAAATCCGATACAGACACTTCCTTTCCACTCCCCCATTGCTCCATTGGATATCTATTTGTTCTGGCCAAAAATCTGTAACAATGACATTGTGCACCAATGGTTTCGACAGCAATTAAAAATCTCCACCAACTTTAATAAAGAAACCCTCACAGCTGATTTGGCAAGCTGATCAGAATCAACCACAGCAGGCATTGTGGTCGATTTTCACTAAACCTCTGTAATTATTGAAAAAGGAACCAAAATGCACCCACTAGATTTAGCGACATCATTATAAAGTCCGTGACAAAAATAAAGCGCATCACGCCTTTAACTTGCCATGGCCCTTCACCTTTTCGGTTTTGTAGGGCTACCGGGACATTGTAAATAAATTGTGTTCCGTGAGTGACAGCAAAGGCCAGCAGCAACGTAGCGCGTTGCACATCCGCAGCAAATACTGAGGGGCTAATTAGCAGTAGGATATTGAGGAACGCCAATGAGAGGTTAAAACCACCCAGAAATTTTCCCGATTCTGCCAAGATATTAAACACGGGGGTATCTCTGTTTTCCCTGGGTACCAGCAATTTGGCAAATATATGATTTCGCAAAGAGAAGACATTAAACCCCATTAGAAACCAAATTGTGTTTAACACCAAAACAATTTCAAAGATCATCGGTATCTCCAAGACTTACTAATTGCCCACTGTTTGGGTTGTGTATTATTCAGCCCACTCTGTAGTGGCCCATAATTCAAACTGTGTATTTCAGGCGTTACCTAATACCGGCCAAAGGTCCACAATCTCGCCTTTGCTGTAGACCGCAATATCACCAAACTGCAGGAACACGGACTCACTTTGAGTGGGCCTTAAGAAGACCCACTCGTCTTCATTCAGTAACACTTTTTTGGAGCCATTCAGCATTTCCTGGTTACTGGAGCGGCCATAGATGGGATTGATCGACAAGCCCTTTGGTGATTCAGGCTCCGCCTTCCAATAGCCGCCAGATATAAAGAAGCTTTGCTCCCGATTTGGGTTCAACCAACTAAAGGGTCCGGTGAGCCCTTCTATGCCGGGTAT
The DNA here is from genome assembly GCF_052467325.1 of Microbulbifer maximicatervae (SeqCode). Taxonomy (NCBI): domain Bacteria; kingdom Pseudomonadati; phylum Pseudomonadota; class Gammaproteobacteria; order Cellvibrionales; family Microbulbiferaceae; genus Microbulbifer; species Microbulbifer maximicatervae (SeqCode). The sequence goes on along the minus strand of NZ_CP174310.1, from coordinate 1,132,102 downwards.
CTGTGTCTGTGACAATTTTTTCAATACCGGACTTGCGATATACGCCGCTGGCAAATGATCAGACAGGGTGGGAATATCAAAGCCCGTCGGTTTAACCAGGCACGAGCCAGCGGCAATCTCGTTACAGGGAGCCCGGCCTGCTCGGGATTTGTACAGTTGGTAGGTGGGGCTACCGGCAGCATTCAAAGTGGCCGCCTTCGGGAATGCACTTCCCAGCTGGATCTTAGCTTGCTCCACCCTGCTTTGGTAAATATCCAACCCCCGAGTGATTGCCTTTTCAGGTCCACCGAGAACACCTGGCATTTTTGCGGCGTGGGCGTCGTAACCCATAAAACCGGAAAATTCCAAATAGGGTTCCCGCTGAATGATACCGAGCATCGCGGAGAGATCTTCCGCACTGGCAATGCCACCCCGGTGTAGGCCTACATCAATCTCGATATTAATTCGAAAGGATTGTTTGAGGGATCGCGCCAGATCGGCGTATTGATTAAGTCTGCGGGGGCTGTCAACCAGCCACTGTAACTGCCGCGTAGGATCAAAATGTTCCGCCCTAGTGCCAGAATAAAAGGCCTTTGCCGCAGTAATCGGGAGAGGTTTACCCAGTAAAATATCACTCGCCGGATAATATTTAACCAGCTGCTGTAAAAATGGCTGCTGGAATACCATGATGCGATTGGTATTTGTTCGCTGAGTAATAGCATCCAGCAGGTTTAGCGAGGGCAAAGATTTAGCCACTACCCGGTAGTCATAGTGACCTTTGAGGTGGCCGGCTAATATATCGGCGTTCTTTTGCAGATTTTCCAGGTCTACGACTAAGGTGGGACCAGAAAAGCCGGCATTATCCAGAGCTTTAGAAACACTGGAGAAGTATTTGCTGTGCCCTCCCTGCCCTTGCGCTTTAGGGCGAAGAACGGCGACACCTGCCACCGCTCCTAACGCGACCCCACCTAGTATTAGCTTTCGTCGCTTGATATCCATTGTGCTTTCCTCTTTGAGGGTTCACTGCTCAGCAGCGTTGCTCAGGTAAAAAGCGTTTTCAGATAGGGGTTTAAGAACTTACCACTGGGGTCTAGCTCTCGGCGAACCTCAAGAAAATCCCGCCACTGAGGATAGAGCTCGGCAAAGTCCGAGCCTTGTAGCTTGTTTAACTTGCCCCAGTGCGGGCGGCCCCCATATTTGCGCATAATGGGCTCAATGGCCTGGAATAGCGGTAGGTGGTCCTCTTCAAAGTAGCGGTGTATGGCGATGGATACGGAATCTTGCTTATAAAACGGGCTCAGCCAGATATCGTCAGCTTTAACGAAACGCACCTCGATAGGGAAGAAAACATCCAGATTATTTTCCTCAATCGTTCGACGTATTTCCGCGAAGGCTTTCAAACCGTCCTCGCGGGGCAAGTGGTACTCCATTTCATTGAAACGTACGTTTCGCTCACTGGCGTAATTCCGCCAGGAGGACTCGACGACAACTTCCCTCTCGATATCTTCCATCGCATTTTGCAGCGCAAACTGACGCAACTTCGGAGACCAACCCAGCCAGTCCCGCACAGATTTCAGGGTCATTACCGCTTCATTAGTATCTTCCCGCTCCGTAGAGAAGATTTCCTCTGTGGTCGGCTGGTGGGAATCAGCCATGCACATCCCAGAAAACGGGATATAGTAAAATTCAAAGTTCCGATTGGCCTCTGCCAGTGCTGGAGCCTGATCTAACACCTCTTCCAGGGGCGCTACCCAAGATTCACGACGCAAACGATAGCTGGGCTGGTTCTGCATACGCACCTTGGTCACCATGCCCAGGCTGCCAAGGGATACTTGCGCTGCCGCGAACACCTCGGGGTTTTGCTCACCATCACACCAAAGCGTATCCCCGCCTGCGGTCACCAGTTCCATACCCGTTGCATAACTGGACATACAACTCAAGCCTGCACCGGTTCCATGGGTCGCGGTTGCCAGGCAACCACCTAAAGTCTGCTCATCGATATCTGGTTGGTTAATCAGAGCTTGACCGATATCCTCTAAAGGTTGGCCAATGTCTGCTACACGGGTGCCAGCATAGATTGTCGCCTGGACCTTGTCAGAATCGTAGCCAGCGACGCCGGTAATGCGACCCAATGAAATAATTGTATCGTCAGTGGGTACCAGTGCAGTGAAGGAGTGACCCGCACCTACCGCCCTGACCGTACCTTGCGCTTCCGCAATTATCGTTTGCAGTGCAGAAATATCTTTGGGTGCCAGACGATGGGCCGGCAGACACTCTTGTGAACCAGACCAGTTCCGCCACCGTACTCCCGCTTTTTTTGTCGGTGGGGCTGCAGCTTGTAATAAGGTGCGTGCAACTGATGAGATAGGCACGGCCGCTAATGATGCGGAGCCGATCGCGATAGAGTTAATAAACTGGCGACGATTGAACCCCATATCCTTTACTCCGCTGTAGCCATAAAGACAATCAACTGTTCAAACTGCTCGGGGGAGCACTCAAAACAAAGGCCTAGTGGCGGCATACCCTGGAACCCATTGATAGCATTTTCCACCAACACATCCATCCCCTTCTCCATACGAGGCTTCCAGTTGGCTAAATCTCCGGTAAGGGGTGCGGCACTGGCGCCAGTGCTGTGACAGCTGCGGCAAGTGCGAGTATATATTTCAGCGATTTCCGGATCAGCGGGCGCAAGAGACAGCGCTCTTTGGGTCAAAAATGCCCGGTTTTTTTCACTATCCTGCGGAGGCTCAGAACATCCTTGAATGACATTTAGTATCAAAACCAGGGACAAGAGCTTAAAGCCCCGGCGCAAAGCTACCAGTTCCATATGCGTACACCCACTACATTATTGTTGTTTATTTCTTTTTAGCTATTGCCAAAGTTATTGTGTACATATCGCTGGCACTATTGTTAATCATGATGGCCGCTAAAACAACTACCTGAACTCACCGGTCTCAATATTTGCTATCACAATTTATTTGCGTACCAATTATAGGATTACAGCAATAGAACCACAGGCCGAGGAAATCTTACGGCTGACATCAACATTTGCGACACCAATAAATGACTTGTCTAAACAACAGATTGGTTTCTGAGTATTAAATGGGGCTACCGATGTTTACCAACATATAACCATAGACAACCAACCGTCGGCCAAGATGGCCACAGAAACAATTAATTCACTCATGGATTGAAAGATTTAAGAAAATCCAGATACATATCAATTGTCCACAATGACAACAGTACTAGTGAAAAACTTAAAATATTCGGAGAAAAAATAGAGCTTTATCTACAGACCGAAAGAACTGAGCACACTATATGTCATGCTTAGAACTTTACTTCCAAATATTGCATATAGAAATGGTTATATTTTTCCGAATCCGGCAGCATTGGATTTGAATAAATAATTATCAGCCAGCCGGTAACTTTTTTATCAGCGCTATCCATGCAGCGCTTCCCTGTTGAAAGATCTTCGCTCAGGAGAAGCGAACAGAAAAAAAGTATTAAGAAAGTGATAAACGATTACTCAGGTTTCGTTAGCTGCTTAATTCAACTGTCAACCTGACATGAGGATGTGGCTATCGGCAATCTGCTCGTCACATTAGTCGTTGAGAATCAGCAGGAACAAGAATACCCTTGCACTTTTCGACCAGGCAGGTATTCAGTGGTTAATAGAGTGCAAGCATCCCCCAACGGGCCGGAACTGTCAGAGCTAATTCAAGGCTACTGGCGTGTGAGTGAATGGAGCCTAAGTCCTCAGGAGCGCCTGACATTCCTGAAACAGCATGTAGACCTTGGAATTACTACCGTCGATCATGCAGATATCTACGGGGACTACTCCTGCGAACAACTGTTCGGCGAGGCGCTAAGGCTTGATCGCTCTATTCGCAATCGCATTGAAATTGTCACCAAATGCAACATTAAGCTGCTCTCTGAAAAGCATCCCGGCAGAAAGGTAAAATACTATGACTCCAGTGCTGATCATATTCGGCACTCGGTCGATAACTCCCTTTCTCGTCTTGGCGTGGAGCATATCGACATTCTGCTTCTTCACCGGCCGGATATGTTGATGGATGCGGATGAAGTCGCTAGCGTATTCACCGAGCTCGAAAAGGCTGGCAAGGTAAAGCACTTCGGCGTTTCCAATTTTACTCCCTATCAATTTGACCTGCTGCAGTCCCGGTTAAGCTCCCCACTGGTAACAAATCAGGTCGAGATCAACCCTGTCAACTTTAGCGTGGCAGAGGATGGAACCCTGGATCAGTTACAGCAATATAGGGTTCACCCCATGGCCTGGTCCTGCCTAGCAGGCGGAGAGATTTTCACTAGGTCAGATACCCAAGCTGAGCGTATACGTGTCACCTTGGACGGTATTAAAGAAGAGGTCGGGGCTGCCAATATTGACCAAGTAATCTATGCCTGGGTACGACGCTTCCCTTCCAAGCCCTTAGCGATTGTGGGCTCAGGAAGTATTGAAAGAGTCAAATCGGCTATTGAAAGCTTAAAACTCAACTTAAGTAGAGAGCAGTGGTACAAAATATGGACTGCCGCTAAAGGTTGCGAAGTTCCATAAAGTAGCGTAACCCTCTAGAGAAGCTTTCGGTTACTCTTCTACACTAGCTGACTTCAGCCCAGATTTTTTGCTACTGGGAATAAGGCGATGCAAATTGTAATTCACTGCATCACCTGTTCCCCTAATTAGCTTTAGCCCTGCTGCCCCATTTGACTTGACCACTGCATTAAGCGGCCTTGAGACATGTTTTTATTTTTTTCATCTCCAGTGTTCATAAATGATGCCAATTCAGTTACGTAATTTCCCTTACGCCAATCGTAAAGGAAACTTGCCAACACGTGAAAAGCCGCATCCGAGCAATTAGAAATAATTTGTAATTGACCGTTATTATTCCCCTCCAAAGAGCTAAGTCTTTCCATCCACTTACCAGGAGCAAATGCATATTGGAATGTCATGCCGGGAATGTCGTTGAGGTGGTTCCCAAATCCTTGGGTGCCTAAAAGTTCCTCTCGTAAAAATTTCCTGAAGTCGTTGTGCTGAGTCTGACTAATTTTAAGACCATAGTATTGCGCTGTTGGATCCGCGTTCATGCCAGTGTCATCACGCCAACGGCCGTCAATAGGCCGCATACTATTATGGCGCCCACCTACTGAACCTGTAAATGCACTCCAAGAACTATTGGGATCCCAACCAACAATCGTATCGATAGCCCCATTGCTACCGGAAATTAGTGCGGTGTGCCCATTCCATGTCCTACCCAGCGAGCTTTCTACTCCTCCATTGCCCTGCCATTGCGCATAAAACCTGGAAAATAGAGAGCCGTACGACCTCAAGCTGGATACAAAACAAATACCAGCAAAGTGCTCCTGGCACGCCCTAGGATTAAAACCTCTTCCACTCATCGATGACATCCTCCATAACGACTGTAAATAACGTCAGCATTAAAGTCTTATTTTGTTTAGCCAAGAATTCTTTCAATTCACACCTAAACCCGATGAATCATTATTTTTATTTCTAAGGGCTAAATACAAACTGATAAATTCACCATGCAACTCAAGATTATTTGATACCAAACAGGTACAAGGGTGTCAACACGAAAGGTGTGTATACAAAGAGAGAAGGTAACACTTCAGGAAGAAATACTACTTAGAGATTACACTGCTTAATAAGCAAAAAAAACTTATCAAAGAGATTAAAAGGTGGATGCGTGACCCCTAAAAACCCACTATTAAAAATTAATCGCTTACCCATCAAAAAATCAAACTATAAGAAGCTATTAAAAAATCACCCTACAATTAATAAAATCGCAGATACATACTAAGAAATTATAATTTTTTAGTTTTCCCTTCAGGCTTAATAGTACTTCCATCTTCGAACCCTAGAAGATTGACTTGCTGAAACTCCTTTAAGATCAGTAGCAACATCAACCTGTGAGTCAGGCAGAAAAAACTTATCAATGTCTTTAAGTACCGGAGTCATCCTAGGCCATACCTACCTTGACCAACCTTATAAAAGAAACAATTCTTGCATTTTTCACCAGACTTTCAGTACAGGTGACTGGAAAACTACCATATCGAGATCGATTGGCCGCTATTTACAAATAAATTCTAAAATAAAACAACAATTCAGGTATATGTGTAACCAGGCTACACAAAATTGGGGGCTAACTTGGCAAATTTTGAAGATCCAAGGCTCTCGGCTCACCACAATCAGACCAAAGGTTGAGGCAAGCCTGGAGTAGAATTATTTACTGACAACATCGATTCCTGGATTACCCAGAGTACCGTTCAGTACAGATGCCAGACGAACCCCACCCTGTTGTAATCGCATTTCAACAGAGTCTTGACAGCGCAGAAAGTACTTTTCACCCAATTGTGCTTCAGTGGTATAGGCCAGCTTGTGGGCCAATTTGTGGGATTCCTGGGCCCAAACTTCAACCGAGGTAGACTGCCAAAGCTGCCTTTCGGACCCGCTAATTTTTTTTACTCGCTCCTGAGCGTAATCTTGCCAATCTAAAACTAAACGGGATACTAAGTGAATATCCCAAAGTGCGTGTAGGTTTGTTTCACTCCCATAAAACTGGACTTGCACATCATTACCACCCTTATCCGAAAGTAATCCGGTATGTAGCGGCTGATGAAGGTCTCCAACAAAGTGGGCAATAAACATTAGTGCTTCTGCTCGCTCTTTCTTGGTGCGCGAGCGATCGGCCAGTACCTTCTGATAATTTTGGATCGCCTTTAATATACACCCTACAGCAGGGCAATCCCGCTCCTCAACATAAGTACTCCAATCTCGCGACAGGTTTATATAGTGGAGTGGCGCAGCCCAGTTGTAAGCCTCGTTAGATCTAATTCGATCAGCCCAAGTTGTGGATTCAGCTAGGTGCGGCTCACCGACTTCATCAAGGAGCAACTCTATTTCGGCAGCTACCTCCGGGTCCAGGTAATGCCATGCAATTTCTCCAACGACCCTGTGGCCATCATCTCCCCAAGCGTATGCCTGTGTCATAGCTGTGAGTCCGAATAGTGCAACTGCTATACAGGCAATTATCAATCGTATGCTCATTGGGCATGTCCGCCAGAGTGAATTTGCTGGGTACTTTAACGCCAGTATGTGACAAGTTCACGGCTGTAATAATTTATTTATATGTGCACTACATAATCGCTTCAGCTCTTAGACAGTACCCAATAAAAATCACATAACAGCCTCCATTGGAACTTGGAACCTAAGTTGCAAGAGCAAAACTCGATAATTACTTGGGCCACTTGAGTTGGCAATTCTTTAGACCAGGAAAACGCTATGAAACCTTCTCTGTTCCCGCGCGTATTACTATCTGCGGCGATTATTTCTGTTGCTAGTACGGCGCAGGTATCTCAGGCACAGGAAACTGCAGCCGGCATTCGCGGCTCTATTTCCGCAAGCAACGGTCAAGCAATTACCAATGCGACTGTAACAGTGGTTCACACCCCCTCCAATAGCCGCCGTGAAGTAGAAGTCAGCGACGCGGGGCAATTTAACCTGAGTGGCCTGCGAGTGGGTGGCCCCTACACCGTCACCATCGATTCCGAGGAAGGCCAGCGAGTTATTGAAGATATCTACCTCTCCGTTGGTGATATCCTCCCTCTGAGCCTAACCCTCGGCACTAGCAACCTGGAAGAAGTAACCGTATTGGGACAAGCGCTCAGCACCTCCCGCTTAGCTGTAGGTCCATCTTCGCACTTTAACAGTGGCGACCTTGCCAGCGCCCCTTCCATTAATCGCGATATCAAGGATGTGCTACGTCTCGATCCGCGAGTTTATGTGGATGAAGCCAATGTTGATGCTATCCAGTGCGCCGGCGCCAACCCTCGCTTCAATAGCCTTACGGTTGATGGCGTACGCATGAATGACAACTTCGGCCTAAATAGCAATGGCTACCCCACTGAACGTATGCCGTTCTCGTATGATGCTATCGATCATGTCGCCGTCGAACTGGCGCCGTTCGATGTTCAGTACGGAGGTTTCAGCGCTTGTAATATCAACGCAGTGACCAAGTCCGGCACCAATGAGTGGCATGGTTCATTTTTCTACGACTACACCGATGATGGTTTTCGTGGTGATTCCCTGGAGGGTGACGATATCGATGTGGCCAGCTTTGATGAGAAGCGCTACAACGCAACTCTCGGTGGAGCCATTATCGAAGATAAACTCTTTTTCTTTGCTGCCTATGAAAAGCTGGAAGGCGTTGCCACTTTTGACCGAGGACCTGCAGGCAGCAGCTCTGCCACCGAAGTACAAGGGGTTTCCCAAGAGCAGCTCAATGAGATTATTCGTATTTCCAATGAAGTCTATGGCTACAATCCGGGCGGCCTACCCACCAGCATGCCAGAAGAAGACGAAAAGCTGTTGGTGAAACTTGATTGGAATATCTCTGACGATCACCGAGCTGCGTTTACTTACAACTACAACGACGGCTTTTCCATAGCCGAGGCCGACAATGACCCCGATGAGCTGGAACTATCCAACCACTATTACGAGCGCGGAGCCGAATTAAACTCCTATGTTGCACAGCTTTTCTCCGATTGGAGTGACATATTCTCTACAGAGGTGAAGATTGGCTACTCCGATTTGGACAATCGCCAAAACTCCCTGGGTGGAACTGACTTCGGTGAAGTACAAATCACCACTTATAATGACCACGATAACGATGGCAGCGATTCCCGTGCAACGGTTTACTTGGGAGCAGATGACTCACGTCATGCGAACAAATTGAGTTATGAAAACCTTACTTTTAAGCTCGCAGGTAAACTGCTGCTGGGTGAACACAATTTAACTGCAGGCTACGAGCACGAAAATTTCGATGTTTACAACCTGTTTATCCAGGAAGCTGCCGGCGAATACCGTTTCGATAGCATCGAAGATTTTGAAGCCGGGATTGCCAACCGGGTAACCTATGAAAATGCAGCCGGCACCAACAATATATTGGATGCCGCCGCTGAATTTAGTTACAGCATCGATACACTCTACGCCCAGGATGAATATACCTTCGCAAATCTGGACCTGACAGTGGTTGCGGGACTGCGTTATGACCGCTACAGCAGTGATGACAAGCCAGTAGCTAACGCAGACATAACCTCTACTTATGGCTTTTCCAACCAGCACAATATGAATGGTCTGGACCTGCTACAGCCTCGCCTGGGCCTAAGCTGGAACCTTGACGATAACCTGGAGTTACACGGTGGTATCGGCCTTTACTCCGGTGGGAATCCCAATGTATGGATTTCCAATAACTACTCAAATAATGGTGTTCTGCAAATCGAAGCCCAAGATAGAAGCGGCACCCCCCTATTTGATATGGATTGGACCAATAACGGCGATCCGATCTATGAAATCCCACAAGACCTCTATGATATGGTCGCAAATAGTGATGGTTCTGTAGGTGGGGTCAACCTGATGGATCCGGATTTTGAACTGCCATCCATCTGGAAGTATGCAATCGGCGGTAGCTACGAATTTGAATCCGGTTATTTAGCATCTATAGACTATTTGTACAGCGATTATCAAGATGCCGCAATTATTCAAGATATCTCTCTTGAGCAAGTTGACTCGACTGCTGATGGGCGCCCGATTTACGGCAGTGCCAATGGTCGCAGCGAAGACTTCATGCTGACCAATGTGGATGGCGATTCCGGTTATTCCAGCGTACTTTCTCTCGGCCTCAGCAAGTCTTTTGATTTTGGCCTGAGTATTGCCCTTGGCTATGCCTTCACCGAAGCTGAAGATGTTAACCCCATGACCAGCTCTGTGGCTTACTCCAATTACACCAAAATCGCTACCGCTGATGCACAGAATCCAGGCACTGCAACATCAAACTATGTAGTTCCCCATCGCTTCACTTTGAAGTTGGATTACACCCAAGAGTTTTTCTCAGGCTACGAAACACGATTCACCTTGTTTGGTTCTGCCAATGAAGGCATTCCATACAGCTACACGTTTGGTGATCAGATCTTTGGTGATGCGGGCTGGGGTCGCGGCCTGCTCTACGTACCCTCAGGCGCCGATGATGCCAATGTTGTATTTGCAGATGACTTCGATACTGAGGCCTTCTTCGCCTGGGTTGACTCTGAAGACCTGGATAGCGGGACTAAGGAACGCAATTCACTTAACAGTGATTGGTGGACCAAGTTCGATTTGCGTATCGACCAACAACTACCGGGATGGCGTGCTGAAGACCGGGTTAACGCGTACTTTGTTATTGAAAACCTGGGCAACCTGCTGAATGACGAATGGGGCGTTATGTATGAGGGCGGATTCCCTCGTTACCAGTCAGCGGTAACGGCCAGCATCGACAACCAAGGGCGCTACGTATTTGAGGAATTCCTGGACCCAGCGGGGCAAACCCGAGTGACCGATGCCTCTCTATGGAGTGCTCGTATGGGGATTCGCTACGAGTTCTAACCCATACTTTGTCGAATGCCGCAGCATTTGCTGCGGCCATTCCTATTTCCCCAAACCAAAAACCGTTTCTCGGTGCCGATCATTTCAATAGCGACTGATAATGAGTCTTTGGAATAGCACTTTTCTCAACTTCCAAAGCCATAAGACGCCCACCTTGAGTAAATGGGAAATAAAAAAACCGCACTGAAGTGCGGTTTTCTTATCGAATATCAAAGCAAGATCAGTAAGCTAAGCACTACCCAGCCAACGCGCCAAGGTTTCCCGAAGAAGATCTTTACTCAGTGGCTTGGTCAGAAAATCATCCATTCCTGCTGCCAGGCAACGGCCCTCAAATTGCTCTTCAGTAGTACTGGTTACAGCAACAATAGGCAGGCGATCATCCGGGCGGTGCTCAGACTCCCAGCGACGCAGTATCTCGATAATCTGCGCACTATGATCCGTATTTTGCTGGCAGTCCACTAACACCAAATCATAATGACCTTCAGACAAGCGAACTAAAGCATCATCCGCATCTACCGCTATATCTACCTGGTAACCCAGGGCCTGAAGCATTTCCTCAGTCACCCATTGATGAGGCCTGGACTCCTCCACCAACAACAAAGAGTAGTGACGCGGCTGATCCGCCCCACCGGTAACCACTCTTCGACAGCTTCTCTTCGCACCGCCAAACAGTAATCCCACTAACGCATCGTGCAGTTCTTTACGGGTCACCGGTCGACTCAGATACTGTGCCGATGGTAAGAGTTGCTGCAGGTGAGCAAACTCACTTTTCTGGCCAAAGCCGCCCAGGCATACCAGGCGACTCTCTTTATCACTTGCCTCTTGGGACTCTTCAAAGAAAGGCGTAATGGAATCGAAAAGAGTCGAATCCCCCATTGCCGGTGCCATCATTACCAATTGGTTGCGCTCTACCGCTTGGCGCAACAACTGCTGGACTTCGCACTCGCAACCTTCGCACCAGCGGATGGACTTTACATCCATCCCAAAAGAGCGCAGTACCTGCGCGAGACCAGAAATAAACAGGCCCTTCTGGTGAATTAACAGGACTTCAATATCCTGTAACTTCCTATCCGGTGTGAGGTAGGTTCGCTGGTTTGGCTCGGTGGAATACTTGATCACCACCTGATAGCGGTTGCCGTCTGGGGTTGAATGCAGTTGAAGGTAACCGCCCATTGCTTCGGCTAAGCCTTTAGCAATCGAGAGTCCGAGACCTGTAGTTACCTGGGTGGTATCCATACGGGAGAAGGCACCGAAAAGTTCGCTCTCGTCCGGCAATATCTCACCGCGCCCATCATCCATCAAAGTGATCGAGAGCTGCCCTTCTACCGTGGTGATCGGGTTATAAGATACCTCACCCCACAGCTCGCCTCTTTGGGCAATGCCAGTAGCGGAGTCCACCAGATTGCGAATCAGCTGGGCCGTTTTACGATTATCCCCTGTCACCATCACCGGGAGATTGTCATCAATCTGGAAGTTAAATTCTAACTCCTGGCTGTGGGCAGCTCTCGCTGCAAACTTGAATGATTTTTCCACCGTTTTCACCAGGTTAAAGGGGCCCTGGCGCAAGCGGATATCCTTTCGGGCCACACGGGTAAACAAGCCTACATTATCAACCAGTTTTAGCTGCTGACTACTGGCGGCCTTGGCCAGCTCCACCCATTCGCGTTGTCGCTCGTTTAATGGTTCAGCTTCCAGCAGCGCCAGAGCGCCGAGGGAATCAGATAGCTGACTACGAAATTCCTGGCCGATATTGGCAATAAACTCATTGGTCAGTTCAACTGCAGCTTCAGAGTGTTTGCGGGCTGCAGCCAGGCTACTCGCTCTCTGTTGCAGCTCCTGCATCGCAGACAGACGTTCCCAATAGTTCTCCGATTCGCGACGGCCCTGGTGGGCAGTCAGCCAAATAAAAGCGAGGGTGAGAGTCCCGTAGATGGTCCCCAGGATCATGCCCGAGAACAGTGCCATTAGAGCTGCTGGCAGTAATGAGGTTGCGGTGAACCAGGTCAGGAAACGATGGTAGGGAGAAAATACGGTGGTGACACTGGAGCAAAAGATTACCGAATAGATCCACAGGAAGTGGGTCTCAGGTGCAAACCCCATTAAATAGACAAAGTAAAATAAGGTAATGCCCCACCAGGCTGAGCCGATAATCGAGAACAAAAAGTAACGATTGCGCCAACGATTTGGTCCCGAGCCATACAGGTGGTCGAAGCGAAAAACGTAGTAGCCCCTGATCAGGGTTAGTACTACCAGGCCGATTCCCATTGTTAATAATAGGCGCGGAGCTTCGAGGCGCATGTCGCCAATAGAGGCTGCGATCAGAAATGCAAAAAGGGAGAGCACCATGCCGCGCCGGGTATATTTGGCGATACGCATATCAGTTGCGCGGCAAATACGTCTGTCTTTTTGAACCTTGAGTTCAGGGCGATCAAATATAGACATTGCGACCTTCCCTGAGAGACTGGGTATCCGGTGCCATTGAAGCTCCCTAGCCTATCCCGAGTACTTCAACCAAAACGGTCTTTATTAGAAATCCCAGCAATCCAAGCCCTAGAGCGAGGAACAGAATAAATGTCCCAAATCTACCAGCCTTGGAATCTTTTGCCAGGTTCCAAACAATAAACACCATAAATAGAATTAGTGCACCGATTCCCAACCACAGGGAATACTCTTCAAACTGCTCAAATGTCATGCGTGCATTCGCTTAAAAAATTGGCGCGCATTGTACAGTGCTTGAGGGCAACTGGTAAGTCATTGGCAAAATCTAGTCGACCACCGTACCATTTGGTAAAACTATAAATTCAAGCACCCTGATAGTAGTCGCCATCCTCTGAAGCGTGAGTACCGCAACGAAGCCTGCGAACCTCTTTATCCCGGTAGCGGCTGTCATGCCAGCATCGAGGAAGTGGCTCACCAGAGAGGAAGCATAAGTCAGTTTTATCGAAGACTTCTGGGTCCTGAATCTCTTCACCCCACAAATAACGGCCTACCACAGTCAGCTCGTAGGGATTCGAAAGTGTGACGATATCAGCCACTTCTACCAAATGCTTGGTGGATATGTCTTTAAAAAGCATAGTGGCACCTTTTTCATCATTACTAATCCAGTATAGGGCTAAAGATGACATTTCCGCCTAAAACCACCCTACTTCTGTGGGGATGTACACGATTGGGAGCGCCGATGACGACGTGCGCTTAAGAGGTGGTGGGGAGAGGCAGACCCGAGTTCTATATTCGAGCCTGCCTGTAGGGAGGTTACTAGCCTTCGATCGTCAATCGAGCAGAGACCATACCTTCATCGGCAAGGGCATCCAGATTAATCGTACGAACAGCCATTTTCTCCTGCATTAGGCGATTCAACCAGGGTTGCAAATCCTGATAACGGACTTCTTCAATCCACAATCGAATACGGTTTTCACCCTCAGGCTCAAAGCGCTTAATCACAATCTGGTTTTGTTTGGCCGCACTAGTAACGCGCTGCAGAAGAGTTCCTGAAGCACCACCAGTTCCACCGCCTGCGGGCTTTATTCGCTCCAACGTCGGGCGCTGGCCCTCCATCCAGTTAACCAGCTCACGATTTTCTTCCGCTCGCAAGCGGGACTCATCAAAGAAGCCCTTTGCCGGGGAGTACAGGCCATAAACAATAAAAATTACGGCTCCGAATATACTTAGCAGACCTAAGGCTCTCTGGTCATTGGGCGGAAGTGCCTGCCATTTTTGGCGCCACTGTTCGATCTGTTCTTTCATTATATTGCTACCACCAATCTCTTCTTACGCTTGGCTGCTTTATGTAAACCGCTGGCTCTAACGTAAGCGAATACGGCCTGAAACACCTTTTTTCAACTCGTTCGCACCTAACAGGTCCGCCTTGATCCCACCGCCAGATAGCTTGCTGACAAATGCATCGAGATCAGACAGGTTTTCTGCCTGAAGCTGCAACACCATTTCTCCACGCTGGCCATCAAAACGAAGGGATTGCAATTTTAATGCGCCCCCTTTGTGAGCAATCCAGACTTTACTCAACTGCTGCATCTGGGTAGAGAAAGCACCACCCTGATTACCCGCGCCTTTCAGGAAACCTTCAAGCTGTCGGCGCATCTGGGCAGACGGTCGAGTATTCGGGAACAATTCCGTAAACATCGCCCGGGCCTGGTCTTCAGACTGGTTGCCCTTCCACTGATAAAAAGCACCGGCACCGACGAAAAATAGTAGCTGGATAACAAAACAAGCGGCAGCAACTTTAGCCGGGCGCATCCACCAAACAGCAGCGCTCTTATTACTCGATAACTGATAATCTCCAGTGAGCAAGTTTGTTAGCAGTCCCAGCTTGAACCGCTCAATAAAGACTTCTTCCGCTGAGCGCTGGTTAAGCTGTAAACCATCACCAAACTGGGATTCCAGCTCAGCAATCAGCAATCCATCCTGCTCGCCAGCCCCCAGCAGTACTACCTGTTTGTTATCGATCGGCTCGCCGCTTTCAGAGTCGTCTTCGCTTTCAGATTCATCACCTTCATCAACTAATAGCGAACCAAGGAGAGGTTGTAAAAAATCGCGATTAACAGTTAGACCCTGCCCGGCACCTTTCCAGATATGCGCTTGGCCGCCATCCAGCCACAGGCGAATGTCACCTTCGATCAGGCTAAGTAATTCATACTCCGGCACTACAGCAGCCAGCGGCCACTGGAGCCGCTCCAACTGGGAGTGAAGCGCTTCTATTTTTTCAACATCAATGGCGTATACGCTGCAGAGATCACCAGTGCGGGGGCTGCAGGCAAAGTGCAAGTCCTCGACATCCTGGGCTAAATGCTCCTCAACCATGTAACCAATGGCACTTGCCTGGCGACGAGCTGCCTTAGGTATAGTTTCGAGGCCGCTCCATACCCAGTTACCAGGCACCATCAGTAGCGCTTTGGCTCCCTCAGGAAGGTTGAGCTGAGGGAATTCCGGCTGCTCTTCGACAGCTTCAAATTCGGGATTAAATGCCTGAGCAAATTCTGAATCCAGGGTTACTTGTTGCCATTCACCCTCTTGCCACTGATGCAAACGCAGAGTCAAATCCGCAGTTTCACTCAGCCGCAACAGAACCAAAGACGACTGTGGAGGCGCTACTGGGGCTTCAATCTCATTAATGCTTTTCTTTTTAAACATACAATTTCTAACTATTCGCTCTCTTCAGTGCTTTCGTAGTCGAGTAGCTCCTGCATCATTTGACCAGAAAATGTTCGGCGCTGGCGCTGGCGCACCCGAACCGAACCATCTGTGCTATTCCGAACAAGGGCGGACTCCCAATATTGCCGGTATTCGCCATCTTCCCCGAGTTGGACAGCAATACGCGCCAGAAAGTGCTGGCTTTGATAGGTAAAAGGCCCTGAATTGGCGATGTCATAATCAGCATATTCACTCGAATCGCTGATATAACCACCCGACTCACGAAGTTGCACCAACTTAGAAACACTCGCAGAGGGCTCAATTGCCTCAATTAGCTCCTCAGAGGCAGTGTTGATATTTACCAGGGTTCCCGTTTCCGGGAGAGCACAGAGAAAAGGCACTAACTTCTGCCAATCCTCTAGCTCCATATCCACTACCGAAGACAATTCAGAGATGTCACTGATCATTATGTCCGGTGTTCGATGGGCAAGTTCTCTGCCCAAATAACCATCATCCTCTGTAGCTGAGGTTCTCGGGGTATCACCGTCATCCACCCAATCCGCGATTGAGTTGGCTAGATCGGACTTGCCAGTGACGTTATTCACTAGGCGCTGGAAAATCGCAAACTGATCACTATCGCTGCTATCAGACAAATTATTCACATTGAAACATGAATGTAAGTCCATGATATTCATGCGAATTTTGCCATTGTCAGGATTGAATTGCAGAACTGGGAATGCCCAGGACTCCAGAGAGTGATCTGCAGTCTCCTCCTCTTCTTGATCCTCCTCAAAGTCTTCTAACAGAGCTACCCGCGTCCAGGCTTCCGCAGCTTCAACAAACTCAGCAAGCTGTGTATTGGCCAAAAGTGCACCACTGCGGGAAATCGCAATTTGATCCCGCAATATGGCATGGGTTACCGCCGCGATAGCAATCACCATCACCAGCAGTACAACAATCAGAGCTACGCCCCTTTGACGACCCAACGACTTCGACATATCGCTACTTTTCATGGCCTAAGTCCCGTTATCGTCATTGTCATCAGAAGAACTATCTTCCTCTGTCAATATCTGGAAAACGCGACGGATCTCTCCGTACTGTTGGGTGACAATAACGAACTCAATAGCTTGAGGAAGGCGTGTATCCGCCTCTGTTGTGGAAGTAGTAGTACTAACAGGCGGCCATTGGGCAACCCAGGCATCACTGTCTGGATCCAAGTATTGAAGGCTCAAGCTTTCGACACCCATTAGGAGGGGCTCAGTAATGGGCTCAGAGTCGGGGGACCGGTCCAAAACCTGCCATCGACTGCGTAACAACAGCCCACCGAACTCTTCATCCTCCCCCCCTGTACCGATAGTCAAGGAGTCGGTTTCAAGGTCCTCGGCATAACCGATACTGTAACTTAAGCGCAGCAGCTCTCCGCGAGGTTCACCTGTGAGGTTTGCCGCACCTAAGCGAGTAAACTCCAGCTCATCTTCGTCCCCGCGCAATGCGGGCTCATAGCCGCTATAAGCATTCTTAACCGCGCGGGCAGTGACTTGGCGAAAATCGTTATCTATACGGTACATCGCCATAGAAAAGCGGCGTAGCTGTTCCGCTCTCTGATCCACCATTTCTTCAGTATCAAAAAAGAGTCCCAGCAGGGAGAAAGAACCGACACTGATAATTGCGACCAGGATTAAAACAACAAGAACTTCAACAAGGGTAAAGCCCGACTGGCTGGGAAGGCGCATAGACATATTAGTTACTCCTCCGCAGCCCAGGCATCCAGAGTCAGGGTCGGGTACTCCGCATCCAGGTGGCCCACCTCAATAATGATATGGCGCAAGCGCTCATTACTAGTGGCCTCTACACGGGCGCTTACCTCCCACTCCTGCAGTCCAAGCACTACCTGATCAGTTTGTTCACCCAGTGGAGGCCAGGGAGTTTGCACGCGAACCTGGGAAAGCACCTGTTGGGCAACCCAGTTTGCGGAAAGTCGGTCTTCCATTACTCGCTGCTGGCGCACACTGCGCTGCATTGCTTGCAAGACACTGGCGGCAATAACCCCAAAAATGACCAGAGCTATTAATACTTCCACTAAGGTAAAGCCGCGCTGGGCACCCTTAAATCTCATCGGCCTGCCACTCTAGCTGAAATCCATTCAGGCTGGTGTAAGAAATTGTCGCGCCTCTAACATCGTCGCCATTCTCAACAAGATACATGGCAACCTCCACTGGAAGCACCTCTCCACTAGAGAGAGCAACAAATTGGGGAACTACCCGATCTTCGCTGGTTTCTTCCGCAAATTCGGTAGATTCTGCCGAGGGCAGTTCGGCCTCTGTTATCACTTCGAGGCGTACAATTTCAGGCAGCTCATGAGCGGCAAAACGTGCAGCGCGCCTTCCGGACACTACTGAATCCAAGGGCAGCCAGGTCATGGTCTCCTGCTCAAAATGCACAACACTATAAGTGCCTTGTTCAAAAACAACGCCGTAATGCATTTTGTCAATCAGGGCTCGATCCGCAACCAACTGTAAAAGGGCCGACAGGCGCTGGGCTTCTTTTTGCCACACACGCCCGCCAGAATTCCCCATCGATAGAGTCGCCATGCCCGCCAGAGAGGCGATGATGACAATCACTACCAACAGTTCGATCAGCGTAAAGCCGCGGCTTCGACCGATGCTATACATCAAGTGCAAATTTCAGGTGTTACAGGTCAGTAACGTAGATATCAGCGGCTTCGCCCTCACCGCCCGCTTTGCCATCGGCACCGAGGGTGAACAGGTCGTAGGCACCGGCACTGCCTGGGCTGATGTACTGATATTCATAGCCCCAAGGATCTTTTGGCGCTTTCTTAAGGTAGGGCTCAGTCCAGTTCTTAGCTTCGGGGAAGCCGGATGGGCGGGATACCAGTGCCATCAAACCCTGGTCAGAGCTGGGGTAGACAAAGTTATCCATACGGTAGAGGTCCAGTGCAGTCTCGATGGCTTTCAGGTCAACCCTGGCCGCTTTCATGCGAGCTTCTCCGGTCTTGCCAAGTACATTAGGTACAACCAGTGCACCAAGCACCCCGAGAATTACGATCACCACCATAATTTCAATCAGGGTAAAGCCACCACTTTTACGTAGGGTTTTCATTTTTCTCTCCTAGTTCACTCTAACTCTGGGAACCCCAAGGGTCACGATACCCTTCGTGACCCCAATTATTTAAAAGTCACCAAATCAGTAAATTACACGATTCCCCAGCCTAAAGCAGCAACATGCCCAGCAAAACTGCCGCTCCCAGCCCAACAAGAATCTTCGACGCCTCTAGCAGTGTAAAGCCGGCGCTGTTGCGCAAGGATTTCATACCAACCTCCTGAAGCAGCTACGCAATTTCTCTTTGACCTACACCTAATTTGAGCGTTAAACGACCAATTCGTTCATGCTCAGAATTGGCATCATAATAGCCATAACGATGAACAACACGATGGCAGCCATTATCAGCAGCATCAAAGGTTCAAAGATGCTCACAAAGGCAGTTACCGCACCCTGCAAATCCTGCTCTTGCGAATCCGCCGCACGCTGCAGCATTTCATCGAGAGTGCCCGAAGACTCACCACTTGCGATCATGTAGATCATCATCGGTGGAAAATAGCCTACATCTTCCAGTGCTTTACGAAGGCTCCCGCCCTCGCGCACGCTCTTTTGAGCCGCATCGAGCCTGTCTTTAAGGAAGGTATTGGTCATTACCCCTCCGGCGATACCCATGGCTTGTACCAACGGGACACTGCTGCCCGTAAGAATCGCTAGGGTACCCACATAACGAGCACTCTGAGCACCGCGTATCAACCAACCAATAATTGGTAGCTCCAGCAAACGATGGTGGAAACGATATCGGATTGCCGGGCGCCGCAGCATCATCACAACCCCAAAAATGAGTGCTCCAAGTGCCGGCGGCACCAACCAGCCCCAGGCAGAAATGAAATCACTCATGGACACCAGGATACGGGTAGCCAGCGGCAAAACCTGCCCGGTGCCGGTAAATACCTCGATAACATCAGGCACCACGTACACCATCAAACCGGTTACGACCAATACACAGATAAATACCAAAACAACTGGGTAGATCAGAGCAAGCTGTACCTTCTGGCGAAATTGCTGCTGCCCTTCCGTGTAGTCACCGAGGCGATCCAGCACCGCATCCAAATGACCAGAGTGCTCCCCTGCTTCAACCGTAGCGCGATAGAGTTTGGGGAATGCCCGTGGAAAACTGCTCAGGGCCAAGGCAAAGCTGTGCCCTTCAAGAATTTTGCCCCGAACAGCCAATACCACGCGCTTGATTTTTTGGTTGCGAGTCTGGTTGGCAATGGCCCCAAGGGTTTCTTCCAGGGGAATACCCGCTCGAAGCAAGGTGGACATCTGCCGAGTTAGCAGGGCCAGGTTTTTAACACTCAGCCCAGGGCTACCAGATAGAAAGCTGGCACCGCCCTTCTCTTCTTTCTCGGTAGCTGCACTGACTTCCAGGGGCACCATACCTTTAGCGCGCAGCTGCTGCCGCGCAGCGCGCGCGCTATCCGCCTCGAGCGTACCGCGACTCTTGCGGCCGGATGCTGCCAGCGCTGTATACTCAAAAGCTGCCACAATCAGGACTCCTGCGTAACTCGTAGCACTTCCTCTAGGGAGGTCCTACCCGCCAGTACTTTCTCTATGCCGTCGTCGCGGATGCTGGGGCCAAGCTTGCGGGCTTCTGCAACCAACTTACTCTCTGAAGCGCGATCGTGAATCAATTGGCGCATCACTTCATTGAGCGGCACCAATTCATAGATACCGATACGACCGACATAGCCACTGTGGCTACACTCTTCACAGCCATTGGGTTGATAAATAATGGCTTCTTCATCGGGTTTGACACCCAGAACCTCACGCTCGCTGCTGTCAGCCACATGAGGTTGCTTGCATTCAGGGCACAAAACTCGCACCAGTCGCTGGGCTAGAACACCAATCAAGCTGGACGATAAAAGAAAAGGCTCAATTCCCATATCCACCAGGCGGGTTACCGAACCCAAAGCCGTGTTGGTGTGCAGGGTTGAGAGCACCAAGTGTCCGGTCAAACTCGCCTGGATTGCAATCTGCATAGTCTCCAGGTCTCGAATTTCACCGACCATCACCACATCTGGGTCCTGACGCAGAATCGCGCGAAGCCCCCGGGCAAAAGTCATATCGGCTTTGGTATTTACCTGAGTCTGTCCAACCCCTTCCAGGTTGTATTCCACCGGGTCCTCGACCGTCAGAATGTTCTTCTCACGGTTATTGATACTGCCGAGGCCAGCATACAAGGTGGTGGTTTTACCGGAGCCCGTTGGTCCGGTCACCAGGATAATGCCGTGGGGGTGTCCCAACAGGTCTGTCATCACACGCAAGTCGCGATCTGCCATCCCCAGCTTACTCAGGTCCATTTTGCCCGCTTGCTTATCCAGCAGACGCATTACAACCCGCTCACCCGCCGATGACGGCATGGTAGAGACACGTACATCTACCTCTCGGCCAGCCATCAAAAGGGAGATCCGGCCATCTTGGGGCACACGTTTCTCTGCGATATCCAGCTTTGCCATTACCTTAATACGGGATACCAGCAATGGAGCCAGAGCACGCCGAGGCTGCAGTACTTCGCGGAGTACACCATCCACCCGAAAGCGCACAACGAGGCGCTTCTCAAAGGTTTCAATATGAATATCCGAGGCGCCCTGCTTGAGCGATTCGGCAAAAATTGCGTTGATCAATTTGACGATGGGTGCATCGTCTTCCTGCTCCAACAAGTCTTCAGTCTCAGGCAGCGAATCGGCAACTGCTGCAAGATCCAGGTCTTCACCCAGGCCTTCGACTTCGGAGAGGTTGCCCCCCTCCCTGTTCTCGTACAGGCGTTGCAAAGCGCCCTGGAAAACGCCTTCCTCTACAGCCTCCAAAGACACAGCCGCACCACTGATGCGCTGCACTTCGGCAACCGCTGATGGACTCAGCGGCGCCACATATTGGCAGAGGGGTTTGCCTTCCTGCTCTGTTAACAGAACCTTGTGACGCTTTGCGAAAGCGTAGGGAAGGCGGCGAATTGTTGGAGTCCCTGTTCCTGTTTCAGCCGTCATTTAGCTTCTTCTACCTCCAACACCTCAACGTCCACATCCTCTTCCAGTGATTCAATGGCAGCACCATCTATAGAACCATCTACCGGAGCAGGGCTCTCGTTATAGGTACCGGTTGGCGGCATCATATCAGGCAGCACATCACCGCGATGCCAATCCCAGATCAGGCTGGTGCGGTCTTTCAGGAATATTTGCTTTTGCTGCATATCCATATAGCGTCTGCGCGTCTCCTCGTAGCCAGCAACCTGGGTACTGAGGATTCTGGGGCGTAGGAATACCATTAGATTAGTCTTGGTAACATCTTTACTAGTGTTGCGGAAAAGACGTCCGATACCGGGGATATCACCCAGCAGGGGCACTTTGGACACTGACTCAGAAACCTGATCTTCCATCAGGCCGCCCAGCACTAGAATGGCGCCATCATCAATCAGTACTTTAGTGCGAATTTCGCGCTTGCTAGTGACGATATCCGAAGCCCCTGTTTCAGCCTCAACTGTCGACGGCAGAACATTTTCAACTTTTTGCTCAATTTCGAGAGTTACTGAGTTGTTATTGTTAACACGGGGAATCACTTTGAGGGTGGTACCTACATCTTCACGCTGAATAGTGGTGAAGGGATCGTCATTACTACCAGACAGCAATTGCTCACCAGTAATGAAGGGTACGTTCTGACCTACCAAAATCTCAGCTTCTTCATTATCCAAAGCCATGATGGTCGGTGTAGACAGAATATTGGTATTGGTTTCAGAGGCCACAGCATTAATTGCTGCGCGAATATCAGTACCACTCAGGTAACCCAGATTTAGTGCACCTGCGCCCAAGAGGTCAGTTACTGGCAGCGAGAACGGATTAATCTCGCCATCATCATCAAAAGAACCAGTATTGTTCCAGCCCGCAACCGCATTGTCACCAGCACCGGCAATCCAGCTAATCCCCAGCTCATTACCAGTACCTTCTGTCACTTCGACAATAATTGCTTCGATCAGAACCTGCGCTCTGCGCACATCCAATCTGGCAATAACACCTTTCATTGTCTCAAGCAGTGCGGGAGGGGCAGTTAATACCAGAGCATTGAGAGATTCATTAACCTGGATACTAACTTCAACATTTGCAGCTTGCTGATCCTTCTCAGTGTTTTGGATACTGCCGCTCATACCTTCAAGAATTGGCTTGAGGTCTGCAGCATTTGCGTATTGGATATAAACAACTGCAGTGTTGCCATCGCCATCTAGCGGCGCATCTAGGCGACCGATAACGGTCTTGATCTGCTGGCGAGTAACTGGGTCTCCGGTCAGCAAAATGCTATTGGAGCGTTCATCAACAGAGATTCGCAGAGGCTGCACTTCTTTGCCAGCCTTGTTTCCGCTGGTTTGAAGAAGGTCATTAAGTACCTGTTGGACTGCTTTCGCGGAAGCAAACATCAGCGGTACCACCTCAATATCAATGGCACCAGCCCGATCAAGCTGTTTCACCAGACGAATAATCTGGTCAATATTGGCAGCGCGATCGGCAATGATCAGGGTGTTGGTATCCGCGTAAGCCGCTAAGTGCCCAGTTTGCGGAATCAATGGGCGAAGCATGGCGATCAACTGTGAAGCGGAGATATTCTCTACCCTTACAGTACGCACAACGAGGGACTCCGCTGGAGCGCGAGTAGTCTCATCAGCGACAGGTATTGCTTGCTGCTTGGCTAATGCATCTGGAACTACCTTCCAGGTGCCACCCTGCTCCACTAGGCTAAACCCGTTAACCTGAAGCACGGACATAAACACATCAAAGGCTTCGTTATGAGTCATGGGGTCGCCGGCAACCACAGTGACCTTACCTTTAACGTTTGGGTGGACAATAATATTTTTGCCAGTGAAGTCAGCGGCCCAATTGATCAGATCACGAATGTCTGCATTGTCGAGAGAAAGGGTAACCCGCTCCGGGCCCTGAGCCAGCGTTGCAGTACAAACAAAAAAACTCAATCCGACCGCAAGCAGCCGTCGATAAAACATCTTCATCATTATTTATCTGGCTCTAGTAAATGTTCAAAAAATCAAAACAATCTAGGTAGATAGTTTTTATTTAGGCTCACGCTGAGCACGTCGCTCGCGGGCCAATTCACGCAGTTGCTCCATTCTCTCCCGAATGTTCTGCTGGTTCTCACCCCGTTGCGCAGTGCTTCTTCTGGAGGAGCTGGAACTCGCCGTTCTCTGCCTGGAACTACTGACGCCTTTCAAAGGTACGTTTGGTCTTCCATCCACTTCTGGGTATGTCAGTTTTTCCATCCTGCCATTACGACGAAGAACCACGTGGTCAACCTCAACAGAATATAGTTCGGCGCCACCTGGAAGCCGATCACCAACATACAAACGCTTGGAGGGTTTACCTTTCTCCGACACCAGAGCACTGGCTTTGGTTTTATTGGAACTATCAAAAACACCGGATAAAACGATATTCAACTGAGTCAAAGGAATATTATCGAGATCGACTTCAGGGACTTCCGTAGCTTTTTTAGGTTCAGCACGACCAAAGAACGGAGTGCTGGGGAGACTGGCAGCGCTGGGGGGGAGAGCCCCTCTCGGGCTTTTGCGCTCTACCAGCAGAGACTCCTGCGGATCGCTTGGTACCAGTAGGGAGCCATAAGCAAATAAGTTGCCGGACAACCACAACAGGCCAATAGCTGACGCCGCCATGGTGCCACGGGAAAGACCTTTGCTCGGCTCACCCTGGGCAAACTTATTGCCAATTGAGCCTACGGCTCGTGCTAGAGGGGACATGAACATACCCACATACAAGTTCAACTTTCTGAGGTTATTGGTTTTTGACGCCTATTTTCTTGCCTCAGCCCGGGAAAGGCAACGCTCTTTCAAGTTAAACGCTGCAAACCCTCATTTCGTCCCTTAAATTGCACACTAGTTCCGCAGTTTGTCACCAAAAAACGAAAAAAGGCGGCATGACGCCGCCTTTTTCAATGCTAGCTAGTATAGCAATCGGGCATTACAGCTTTGTCTCAAGCTCTGGTACAGCTTCAAACAGATCAGCTACCAGGCCATAGTCAGCAACGGAGAAGATCGGTGCTTCTTCATCCTTGTTAATGGCTACGATAACCTTGGAGTCTTTCATGCCTGCCAAGTGCTGGATTGCGCCGGAGATGCCAACGGCAATATACAGGTCAGGAGCAACGATCTTACCGGTTTGGCCAACCTGCATATCGTTAGGTACGAAACCTGCATCCACAGCAGCACGGGAGGCGCCAACTGCAGCACCCAGCTTGTCGGCCAGTTTATACAGCATTTCGAAGTTTTCGCCATTCTGCATGCCGCGGCCACCAGAAATGACTACGCTCGCAGCGGTCAATTCAGGGCGATCGGATACAGCCAGCTCTTCACCAACAAAAGAGGAAACACCAGCGTCATCTGCGATATCTACAGGCTCAACTGCGGCACTTCCACCTTCAGCGGACACTGCGTCGAAGGCAGTAGTACGCACAGAGATCACCTTAATGGCATCGGAGCTCTGTACAGTGGCAATGACGTTACCGGCATAAATCGGGCGCTTGAAAGTATCTGCACTTTCAACAGCAACGATGTCGGAAATCGGCTGTACATCCAGCAGCGCAGCAGCGCGTGGCAGCATGTTCTTGCCGGTAGTAGTGGCTGGAGCCAGGATGTGGCCGTAGTCTTTGCCCAAGTCCGCTACCAGCTTGGCAACGTTCTCAGCCAACTGATGCTCGTAAGCAGCATTATCTGCCAGCAGTACTTTGGAAACGCCTTCAGCTTTAGCAGCAGCTTCCGCGACAGGGCCGCAGCCAGATCCAGCAACCAATACAGCAACATCACCGCCAATAGCCTTGGCAGCAGCGATGGTATTGAGCGTAGCGCCCTTCAGCTCGGCGTTGTCGTGTTCAGCAATAACCAGAATGCTCATCAGATTACCTTCGCCTCGTTTTTCAGTTTCTCTACCAGTTCAGCAACGTCAGCAACCTTAATGCCTGCTTGACGCTCAGCCGGCGGCTCAACTTTCAGGGTTTTGGTGCGGGGAGTAATATCAACGCCCAGCTCATCCGGGGTCGTGGTATCGAGAGGCTTACGCTTTGCCTTCATGATGTTAGGCAGGGAGGCGTAACGCGGCTCATTCAGGCGCAGGTCAGTAGTAACAATGGCAGGCAGTTTCAGCTCAACAGTCTGCAGGCCGCCGTCAATTTCACGAGTTACCTTAACAGCGTCGCCTTCTACGGCAACTTCAGAGGCGAAGGTACCCTGCCCCATGCCAGTCAAAGCGCCCAGCATCTGGCCGGTCTGGTTGTTATCGCCATCGATGGACTGCTTGCCCAGAATTACCATTTGAGGCTCTTCTTTCTCAACAATCGCTTTCAAGCATTTGGCTACTGCCAAAGGCTGCAGCTCAGCATCGGTCTCAACCAGGATACCGCGGTCGGCACCCAGGGCCAGTGCAGTGCGGATTTGCTCTTGGCATTGCTTGGAGCCCATGGAAACGGCGACTATCTCGCTGACAACGCCTTTTTCCTTCAAGCGCACCGCCTCTTCTACTGCGATTTCGCAGAAGGGGTTGATAGACATTTTGACGTTGGCTGTATCAACGTCAGAGCCGTCCGCCTTGGGGCGAACCTTGACGTTGTAGTCAACAACGCGTTTCACAGCTACAAGAACTTTCATGGAAATCCCGTCTCAAATATGCTTTTTAACAGCCGCGACTGATAATTCACGTCGCGAACGGATACGGTGTTCTGGTCAAACAAGTGTTTGAACGGCGTGTATGGTGGCGGTTCTATAACGCAAAATCAATAGTCAAATGGAAGTCCCTCCTGCCATTCACAAAATCTATTTCCGGGAATAAGAACCACCTATCCACCCCCAGTAAGCCGTTGAAATACAGCGCATTTGCCATAGCAAATGAATAGTCATGCAATTGGTAGGGTTGATTAAACGCCTATATAATCCGCCAGCAATATAAATGATAAGGCCGGATTGGCCGCAAAAAAGTTGAATACAACTGCTGAGGAGAGTGCCGTGGAACGCGAATCAATGGAATACGATGTAGTGATCGTGGGTGCCGGCCCCGCTGGATTGGCCGCGGCCTGTCGTATTCGTCAGCTCAATGAAGACGTCTCTGTATGTGTCGTGGAGAAAGGCTCAGAAGTAGGAGCTCACATCCTATCCGGTGCTGTATTTGAGCCCACCGCCCTTAATGAACTCTTCCCCGACTGGAAAGAACGTGGAGCCCCCCTCAATACTGAGGTAAAAGGCGACGACATCTACGTCCTGCGCAGCGAAGAGAACTCTATAAAAGTCCCCAACATGTTTGTGCCCAGCACCATGCACAACGAGGGCAACTACATTATCAGTCTCGGCAACCTGTGCCGTTGGCTGGCAGAACAAGCCGAAAGCCTGGGAGTGGAAATCTTCCCTGGCTTCGCTGCTGCTGAAGTTCTGTACAACGAAGATGGCTCTGTAAAAGGTATCGCTACTGGCGATATGGGCATCGGCATGAACGGAGAGCAGAAAGACTCTTACATGCCGGGCATGGAGCTGCATGCCAAATACACTCTCTTCGCTGAAGGTTGTCGCGGTCACCTGGGCAAGCAGCTGATCGAACGCTTTAAGCTAGACGAAGATGCCGACCCACAACACTACGGCATCGGTATTAAAGAGATTTGGAAAGTCCCTGCGGACAAATACCAGCAAGGCCTGGTTGTTCACACCGCTGGCTGGCCGCTGGAACAAAGCTCCACCCACGGTGGCGGCTTCCTTTACCACCTCGAAGACAACCAGGTTGTTGTCGGCTTGATTACTGACCTCGCCTACAGCAACCCCCATGTGAGTCCATTTGACGAGTTCCAGCGCTATAAACACCATCCGGTAATCAAGCAGTACCTGGAAGGTGGCGAGCGCGTCGCCTACGGTGCCCGCGCCATAGTAAAAGGTGGCCTTCAATCCCAACCGAAAATGACCTTCCCTGGCGGCCTGTTGATCGGTGATAACGCCGGCACCCTGAACTTTGCCAAGATCAAGGGCAATCACACCGCGATGAAATCCGGCATGATCGCGGCTGAGTCTGTAGTTGAAGCCCTCGCCGCTGAGCGCAACAGCGAAGAGCTGACCGACTACACCACCAAGTATCGCGATAGCTGGGCCTGGAAAGAGCTGCACATGCAGCGCAACTTCGGCCCTGCCCAGCACAAATGGGGCAACATTCTGGGATCTGCCTATGCATTTGTGGATATCAATATCTTTAAAGGCAAGCTTCCCTGGACCCTGCGCGACACCAAGGCTGACCACGCCCAGCTCAAACCTGCTGCTGACTGCGCAAAGATTGACTATCCGAAGCCCGACGGCGTACTCAGTTTTGACAAGCTATCTTCCGTGTTTATTTCCAATACTAACCACGAAGAAGACCAGCCTTGCCACCTGACCCTGAAGGACCCAGAAGTTCCGCTGAGTCACAACCTGCCGATTTACGATGAACCCGCGCAGCGCTACTGCCCTGCCGGTGTTTATGAGGTTATTGAGGACACCAACGGTAAGCGCTTCCAGATCAACGCTCAAAACTGCGTACACTGTAAGACCTGTGACATTAAGGACCCAACCCAAAATATTGTTTGGGTAACCCCTGAAGGTGCCGGCGGCCCCAATTATCCAAATATGTAATTGGGTCTACACATAAAAATGGCGCCGATGGCGCCATTTTTTATTGCTTGAGAACGCATATTTTCGTGCACTTAATCTAAGGCACAGCCAGCTAACCTCCCTAGAACTTGTACTGCGCGCTCAATGCGAAAGTCTGCCCAATCTCCTCTTCAAAAACGGTGCCCCCCTGCCTCTCAATTTCAATGGCTTCACCCAAAAGGTTCTGCACTTTCGCCTTCACCGTCACCTCATCAGTTGGATACCAGAAGTAAGTCAAATCCAGAGAGTGGAATGGCTGCTCAAATGAATCGGGATGAGGATCTCGCCCCGCTTTGTAAAGGCGCTCACCAAATACGTTATAAACCAAGCTGGCAGAATGGTTCCCGTCCGGGCTATCAAAGCCGAGCAGCATATTAACCACATAATCAGATGCCCCTGTCATTTCGCGGACTGCATTAGTCGGTGCATCAGCCTCATCACCGGCAACAATTTCCGAGTCTTGAAGCGTAATATTGCCCTGCAGGAAGAAGCTATCCATTGGGTCAGAGATAAAGCCAAGGCTTTTCATACCCTCTATTTCTATACCGGTAATCTCACCAGACTCAGCATTTATAATCTCTCGCGCAACATTGTCATCACTTGAGGCAGCTTCAAAAAACTCAATAGGATTAACAATATCCTTATAGAAAGCCGAAATAGTCAGGCTATCGCCGCTATCAAAAAACCACTCTGCGCGAATATCGTAGTTGTCGATCTCCGACGGCCGAACACTCGAATTCCCCCTGATCTGATCATCAGTGCGCGGATCTATATAAATAGCGTCGGTAATTTCACGCAAGTCGGGCCGAACAGCGGTCTTGGATGCACCGAACCTCAACTGGAATGTCTCCGCCCAAAATGACCCCATATAGGTCAAGGATAATGATGGATAAATATCATCATCCGTATATACCGCTTCAGCCAACTCCTCTGGGTCATTCGTAATCTGTGGTTCACTTTGCGAGAAACTATAGGGGTTCCACTCTAAAGCAGCTTGACTATAGTCCTCCCATCGGGCCCCAGCTGAAATACGCCAGGTTTCCTCAAGGGTCCAATCGAATTTACCGTAGATCGCATCTGTCGAAGTAGCGGCCAAATAACTTTGCTTGTTGCTACCTGACTTGGCAAAAACAAAATTATTGTCATCATCGGTAATATTGGTATCACTGAACACATCACCCAGAGGATCATCAAGAATTGCGCTATCAGCGACACTAAAGATATCCAATCCGAACTCAGTTTGCTTATAGGAGCGACCTTTTTCAATCCGAGCAAATCCTCCACTCAACTCCAGCGTGGACGAGGAAAACTCAATGGGTAATGTTGCTGACCAACCGTAGTTTCGAACTTCATCCTCCAGCTCAGTAAATCGGAAGCTAGCGCTCCGCGAAGCAATATCCACAGTTGAACTGAGAACTTCACCTGTTTCCGGATCGGTTTCGGTACTCGCAATAACCTCAACCTGATTGGGAATGTCAGTTATCGCTGTCGCATCGGAATAAAACCAATCAACCACCAATTCCTCAGGAATCCAACTTAAGAAACCAATAGGCAGCAGCCCCTTAGTTTCCGGGCCAAGGGAATGGCTCCCTTTTAGCTGGTGAAGCTCCAACTCCCGCTCTTCATATTTCAGTTCGTAGTTTCTGAATCCAGTGCCGTCAGATAACAAGCGGTTTGAATTAAAATAGTCGCGGATAGAGGTTTCATCATCCGTATTCCTTAAGAACAAGCTAGTGCTTTCAACTGCATGTTCATCCGAAAAACGCAAGCCCAGGTTTAAGTTTCCACTGATATCCACGGAATAAGTAGACTCATCTCGATGGTCAATCTGCTCTTGCGGATTACCGTAATCACGAATAACTCGCTCACTTTCCCTCCACTTACTCTTGTAAGAGCCTCCAGCCAGAAAACCAAGCTCCCAATCATTCCCAAAGTAGAAGCGGTTCCCCACGCTAGCCTTATAATCTTGATCGGGATCAGTAGACGCCTTTGTGATTGAAATATTACGGTTCAAGCCCAGGGCCAATTCCCTGTTTATTGCTTGCGCTGCTTCATATGCCTCTTGATTGCTGGAATACTCATTGCCTTCAGCAATCAGGGTGTCACGAATACCTGCAACCGTCAGGTCTCCTTTAAAGCGTTGCAGGGCTGCAGAAATTTCCCCAGACATAGCCCGGGTTCCATCATCGGTGCCCCAAATGTCATCATCTCCACCGCTATAGCTGAGCGCATCCCCACTGACTTCACTGTTGCTACCTGTACCAATTTCGACCGAGTAAGTCAGATCATCAGGTATTCCCTTAGTGCGGATGTCAACATTGCCACCACCAAACGAGGCAGACTTATCTACCGAGTAGCTCTTCTGTACCGCCAGCGATTCCACGATAGAGGTTGGGAATAGATCCAGTGGGATGACATTTCTGGTCAGATCCGGGGATGGCACCGTCGAACCATTGAGAGTTGTACTTGAATATCGCTCACCCAAGCCCCTTACGTAAACGAACTTGTCACTTATCAGGGATAATCCAGATACTCGTCGCAGCGCTGCGGCTACGGTAGAGTCCCCCACCCTGCTGATCATCTCAGCCCCGAGGATATCCGTAACTACCTCCTCCTCCAGGCGCTCGCTAATTAGGACTTCAGCTGAGTCTCTAAGGCGCCCATGGACAATAACCTCTTCAACTTCAGGTTTAGAGTTTTCAACCAGCTCTGCATCTTGTGCAGACGCAACGGAAGCAAATGTCGAGCCCGCAGCTATCGCTAAAACAAGCGGCGCCCTTTGAAATTTTTCATACTTAGCCATCGAACCGGCCTCTTTTCGTTCCAAAGAATCGCGATCTGAAATCAAAGAAGGCGCCGACTCCATCAGCGAAGGCGGCGCCTTAAATGATCGGGAGCTGTATCCCAGACCGCTACCTCAAGCTACTACTCAAACCACAGAGGTTGAGCGCGGTCACCTTGATGCAGGCCATAGGTCCAACCTTTAGTCCAGTCGGTACCATCCTGCTCAAGCGCTCCCAAATAGGCGCGACCCAGCTCGGCAGAAACTGTCGGTGCAATGCCATCGATCATTTGAGCAGATTCGTCAACGGTAAACATCGCAGGAGAGCCGCCGAGCAAAACAAAGTCTGTATCGGCGTCAGAGGTTGGGTTAACTTCACCGGAGATGGTGGCAAATTGATTGCCCCCATCTACAGCCCAAGTCTCCACATCAAAACTATCTTCATCAGTTTTAGTTCGATCTTCACAAGCAAAAATATTAGAAGTCAGGGCCACCTCAGTGCCTGCAGATGCTTCATCCCGAGTCTGAGAGCTCTCAACACGTAGGCAGTAGTTATCCCCAGCCACTCCGGTCTCATCAGCAAAGAAGGAAGCAACAATTATGGAGTTGGTGATCATCGGGTAAATTCCCTCACGCAGACGCCAACCAGCGCCCGGATCATGGGTACCCTCTTCTTGAGCGGAAATAATGCAGGTCAGACCGTCAATTACCGGGCGACTATTTAGCCCCTGGCCAATCAACGAGGAATAGTCAGTAGCATCGCTGTAGGACCCAATTCCATCGGCCTCAATACAGTGATTGCCGTCGGTCTCACTTTGAATCACCAACGCATTAGTAATGCTTCCGCGATAACCCTCATCGACATCAATGGAGTCATCACGAACATACAGCGCAACATAGTTTTCTACATCTACGGCACCGCCGAAGAATTCGATACCGTCATCATAAGTGGAGTAAGTTTGAAGGTTGCGAATGGTTGTTCCATTACCCACAGCGTCAAATGCAATTCCGTTCAACTCATCACCACTGGCAACTTCAGCACCCGTGTGCTTTACAACAACATAAGAAAGCTCGCCAGAGCTGTCGGCATTATTGTCTCCACCGTAATAGGAGGTATTGTCATCGGTGGAACCTTCAGCAGCTACGTGACACTCACCAGCAAGGGCAAGATTACCGCCATCAATAGAGCCTGTGTACTGGCACTTATTGGTTACGCCAAAGCCATTTATAACCATCCCCCCCCACTGTGAAACATCTTCGGGACCTACAGTGCCGAGGACATCAGTCTCTGAGGTGAAGGTGATTGGTGAAGTTTCAGTACCGCGAGCAAATACTTGTGATCCACGGTTTACAACCATAAATGCTGAATTATCTTTAAAGGCGATAGTAGCACCCGCTTGAATTTCCAGCTTAACGCCATCACCACCCTCAGAAATCCCTGCTGCAGCCAGATCAGAGTCGCTGGAATAACTTTCACCAACAAACAGACTGCCACTAAAGATATGAGCCCCATCGTTATCCAGCGCAGCCAGATACAAATCTTCAGTCAGGGGGTTTGCTGCAGAAACAAAGTCAGCAGTGTAATAGCAGTTACTATCGCTATATTCACCTTGCACACTAGAACTTTCTATAGTTGCACATGGATTCTCATCCGAAGAATCACCACCTGGATTGGTGATAGAATTGTCCACCGAGTTATCTACTGTTTCCGGCTCGATACTCACACCGCCACCGTCACAACCCGCTAATAGCGCAGTAATCGCAGCTGCCATTAATAGCTTATTCTGTACCCGCTTCATATTTCCCCCTATAGGAATTTCAATCCAAAACTTTAATTGCTTCAACTCCGCCATTTTTAAAAATATAAATGGCAGCTACCAAGCAAATAAAAACTATATTTTTGTTTCGCCGTAGCGATTTGGACGGAGGGAAGTTTAGAAATGCACTGTTGCGGATTTGTTACTTATTTAGATATTTCCGTAAATTATCGAATTATTATTTTATTTCTTTCAGAACAAATACACTTATATTTCCATAAGATTTCAAACACTGTTTTTTTAATAGAAATGAAATACACCAACACCATAGATAAATAGTATGGATATGTATATTTCCGGGCTATTTTCCGGATTCAAGCAAGCACCGACACAATCAAGTATAAATTCCATAGTGGCAATCAAAATACAGAAGCGATAGTGGCATCCACTAAATAGTTTGAAGCTAAGGATTTTAATAAGGAAAGTTCGTCGAGAGAGTAAAGTTAGATGCTATAGAGTCAAACAAATACTTTCCAAACTCGAACAGTGAAGAGCAAGGCTATGAATTAAAGCCCCAGCCACAAATCAGCGCTGAGGCGCGAGGAATCCGCCAGCAGGAACCTGAAGCTATCTAATTGCAAGAACCCAGCAGGAAATCTTTTCCGTCACTTTGCACAAAAAGCTTATCGGAATCGCGATCCCCTTCAAGCGCCCAGTCTACCAACTGGTAAAAAACATCCCGGGAAGCGCGAGCCTGTAACCCCCCTCGAATCTCCAGGTAGGGGATTGGCTGCGACGGGGCACCAAAGTCTCTCAGTTGCCACTGCCCCTCTTCCGACAGCTCAACAACGTCGCCCACATTTGTGGTGAAAAGTAGTTGTTGATGAGTACTCCCGGGGTTGCGGGCCACCTGAGTGATCACAAATGGAACATCCTCCACTGTGATTCGCAGCTTTTCGACAGGGGTGACAAGGAAGTATTCATCCCCCTCACGCTTCAAAATGCTGGCAAACAGTTTCACAAGAGGGTGACGACGAATCTCTGTTCCCTCGTGGATCCAACGGCCATCAGATTTGATGACCATATCCATGTCCCCACAAAGCTCTGGGTTCCACCTTTCTACAGGTGGATGCCCATGAAATTCAGCCTGTAATTTTTGCAGCTGCTGGAACAGGGGCTCAGCCAAGGGCGGACCCCGCAGAATCGCTGTGATGGCTTGTCTGGCTTCCCTCTGGCGTTTTGCGAGAGGACATATC
The DNA here is from genome assembly GCF_052467325.1 of Microbulbifer maximicatervae (SeqCode). Taxonomy (NCBI): domain Bacteria; kingdom Pseudomonadati; phylum Pseudomonadota; class Gammaproteobacteria; order Cellvibrionales; family Microbulbiferaceae; genus Microbulbifer; species Microbulbifer maximicatervae (SeqCode). The sequence goes on along the minus strand of NZ_CP174310.1, from coordinate 1,097,955 downwards.
ACCGATATGCACACCCACATCCATAATAAACTCCATCAAACCTTCCCTGTCCTCTATTACATTGGCAAAAGACTTGGAGTGATAAAGCTCTACCGCCCCTTGCACAAGCGCCCAGTATGTTGAGTAATAGAAGTATGCAGGAACGTTCTTCAGCATGCCCTGCTCCATACGGCGCTCAAAGACCCGATTGAGAGAAGTGGCATTGGAATTACGGATGTTGTGGAGCTCCGCAATCATTTCTGGAGCCAGGTTCAACGCGATAATCTTCTCCTCCAGGCGCTGGAAGAGTCTATCTTTGCCAGGATCGGCCATACGAGATTCAAAATAGGCGCGGGCTGGCGCGGTGATATCACCTTGCTCAGCTAAAGCTACGGCGGTTTTAAGGCGTTCGGCTAGGGATTTCTCATAATCCATCAGCAAGCGCATGTAGATTTCTGTCTTGGAAATAAAGTGCTTGTAAATTGTGCCCTTACCAATATCCACGCGCTCGGCAATCTGTTCGACCGTGACCTTCTCTTCACCGTGCTCCAACAGAAGCTCCAGAGCCGCATCCAGGATACGCTGCTCCCGCGCGCGGAACCGCTGAACCTTCTCTTTTGCCTTATCCATACTTCCGACCTTCTTTGCCCTTAAAAATGGGGACTGAAATTGACTATTCATTCATGAATAATAGGCAATTCAAGTCGGTTGGAAAAGTGAATCGGGGAATTAGACTGCCTAATATTGAAATTTTTAGTCTGTTTTGCTTACTTTTCAATCAAAATGAGCCTGATTTAGGCGTTGCGTAACTTTTAATTTTAGCACATTGTGACACCTGTCAAGCCAATACCGTAGGGATAGTGCCTTAGGGCTGGGTGCCGAGAGACATCGGGGTAGTCCATCACCCCGAGTTGCTTTTGAACTACAGCAGCAAACACCGCAGAGAAAAGCGAACACCTATTAAACAGATTTCAACTTCAGCTCTAATAAAGGTGCCACTACATCACTATCTTGCGTACGAATCCAAAGCATCTCCTCCTCAGAATAGAGTTCAGCAACAATCGCGTTTGCCAATTCACAATCATGGGAGATCAAGTGCTGCGCCAACCACTCAGCAGCAAAACTACGCTCCTTGCCGAGAGTACCCTGTGAGCGCTTATACAAATTTTTAACGGCCTTCCGCGTGTACTCAATCGTGGCGACACCCGGGGTAGCCTCAACCATCTTGCGATGCAGTTTCTTGCTTTTTTGATTAATTATGTACGGAAGCACCTGCCCTGAAACGTAGTCGTGAGTAACAGCACCTTTACAGGGGCAGTTGTAAGACTTTCTGTTCGCAAATATTTTCTTCAACGCATTCAGATGGTTATTGGTTTTGTAAGCAGATCGGGCCGCTAGACCAGCGTAACCAATAGACAATGCAGTCCCCGCGACAACCAAGCCAATTCCTGTCGCTGAGGTTGCTGCCGCCGCACCGGTAGCCAACCCAGTCAAAGTAGCTCCTGTGGCAGTTTGCGCACCCCATACCCCGTAATACGCAGCGGAGCCAACGCCCCCAACCACAGCCTTTGCAGTACGGTGCCTGCTGACAACCTTGCCAAATTTAAGCGGTGGACGAATATCAATATTTCCGTGTGGCACCTAAGGTATCTCCTACTTCTCTTATTCAATTTTTGTGAGATAGCTGCAAACAATTTAGTTTGACTATCCCCAACAACTATTGGCGCTTTATATCACGAAAATAAGCAAGAAATCGACATGTTGAAATAGTCAATAGCACAGAATATCAAGTTGGCTGAGAAAACCGGCATTTGCGTACTGTAAGTAGACAGATGACAAAAGAGGAGGAGCACCTGTGACCAAAATGGGCCTAACGTTCAAAATATGAATGGGGTTAAAGGGGTTTGCTGTTATTATCCTTTTGATTAAGAGCGCAAAGCTCCCCATCTGCAAACTCTGTTAAGTGGAATAGGTAACGGGCAAAATCCCTTATGTTGGAAAAATTAGGTAAGTTATTGGATGTTGAAGAGCTGGATCGAAATCTCTTCCGCAGTCGTCATCACGTTGAAAATTATCGGAAAGTGCTTTTTGGCGGGCAAGTTCTGGGCCAGGCACTGATGGCAGCAACTCGTACCGTTGAGCATCGCCTACCCCACTCACTGCACGCCTACTTCCTCCGCCCCGGCTCTAGCGAGCTGCCGGTGATCTACGAAGTAGACCCAATCCGCGATGGCGGTAGCTTTACCACTCGTCGCGTAGTCGCCAAGCAGCGCGGGCGCGCGATCTTCAATATGTCTGCCTCTTTCCAAATTCGGGAACCCGGATTTGACCACCAGGCCGACCTGCCTTATGTCGAGATTCCCTCCCCTGAGAGCCTGAAAAACACCCAGGAGCTGGCCCTGGAAGCTGGATTGGTTAGCCCGCAGTACGATCAGCGGCGCTATATGATCGATTTTCGTCCGGTAGACCCACAAAGCTACTTTGGCGCTGAAACTCGCGAAGCCAAATGCATGTTCTGGCTGCGGGCAGAGGGCGAGATGTCGGACGACCCGATGGAGCACCGAGCAGCACTTTGTTATGCATCCGATATGGGACTCCTGGGCACCTCCCTACAGCCGCACGACATATCCTTGTTCGACCCCCAATTGATGCCCGCGAGCGTTGACCACGCGATGTGGTTCCACCGCGATTTCCGCCTGGATCAATGGCTTCTCTATGTAACGGATAGCCCTTCGGCAACCGGTGCCAGAGGCTTTACCCGCGGCCAGATTTTCACCCGCGACGGAACGCTGGTAGCATCTACCTGCCAAGAGGGACTGATTCGACAAATAAAAAATTAAATCAGTGGTTTACAGCAGAAAAATTGCTGTTATAGTGCCGCCCCTTCGCAAATGATGCGAAACAAAAAACGGTGAGTAGCGCAGCCTGGTAGCGCACTTCGTTCGGGACGAAGGGGTCGGAGGTTCGAATCCTCTCTCACCGACCAGATTTTAAAAGCCCGCTTTTAGCGGGCTTTTTTTGTGCCTGAACTTTTTAGCTTGAGCTGACGATCAGCCGTTCAGATTGCCCCTCATTTTCCCTCAGCTCATCGCACCAGGAAAGTACAAGCAATTCCTACATCTACCTTGCCGGCTCAATGCGGGAGTGCACTACAAAAGTCAGAAGCGATGAGGGCAGATAAAGAATTGGCTTCAGAAATACCGAAGAGGCATGGGGCTTTGTGTATGGTTGGCTTAGCTATTTGCACCGATGAACAACTAAGAGATCTACACCCTCGAGGCAGCTCTGTTATTGCCTATGTAAACCTTTAAAGTAAAAGCGCTACTAGGAGTGAAATCATAAATACAAAAAAGCCCGCAGAAGCGGGCTTTTTCTTTTTGTATGGTCGGTGAGAGAGGATTCGAACCTCCGACCCCTTCGTCCCGAACGAAGTGCGCTACCAGGCTGCGCTACTCACCGAGGCCGCGAATACTACTCATCCACTTTTTAAAGATCAAGTAATTTTTGGCGCGAATGTCATCATAGGTCATTTTGCCGACGCAACCGGTCTTTGAATTGTCCTCAGAGACAGTCTAATCCGCATTATAGCTGGACCTCCCCGGCTCCGAGCGCCTCTTTCTACACTGGAGATTCAAGCTTTACGGTTTCTGGTTGTTGGCCCCACTGCCGACACATCCATTTAGTCTGCCGACTAACAACCAATCCCTTGCTCTCCCTGGAGTCGAACACTTTCCACCAATCTATCCACTCTCTGAAGCCCTCTTCACGTATACGACAAACTATGGTCGCCAAAAAAATACCGATAATACTTCTATCCACTTCTTGTATTTACGCATCTTCAACGACTATCAAGTACTTTTAGTTTTGAGAGCACACGTATAAACAAATGCAAAGATCTCCACAGAGGACACAAGAACCTGGAGCAAAAAAGACCAATAGAGGCATACAGCGCGAGGCCATAACAAATTACATTGAAGCGCTACTAGATATCGTTTTTCGATGTTTTGAGTAAGTAGACCTTTACATAAAAGCGAACTGATAAGTTCTATAAGTTTCTTTTCCAAGACATCGATATAAACAATTACCTTTAAATTCCAGTTCGCTATTTACGGATATTTCTACAAGTGCCGCTATTTTTCACCGGGCACCCGAGGGGATTTTCCCCGAGCCCTAACACCAATACAAGGGAGCAGCACCCTGCACGCCACAAGAATATTAACCACTCATTTAAGTAGCAAATCCCGAGTAAGACTTTATTTTTTAAAAAATATTCCTTTTCGAAAAATTACAAAATTTTAAGAAAAATGGTGACTACAATTGCGCCCCCATTACCTTTTTGTTTCCCGCTCCATTTTTTTTCAAACTTTCCCTGTGCTTCCGAAAAGCTTCTCTATACTCAGATCAGCCGGCTGAGTGTCCGTCGCAAGATGCAACAACTCGAAAGCTCATTACCGATTTATTATCAGCAGGCTGATCCTAAAAACGGGGCTCTATCGAGCTCCAAAATTCTCACCCGTAAACCATGAAATAACCTGGGCGATAGCCCCCTATCGTCATTGGTCTACTCGAGGAGTACGTTCATGTACCAACCATATGCATATGCTCAAGGGATCTTTGGACAACCACAAAACTATGCCGTACCTCCGATTAATCCGGTCGTCGGACTCACTCCCCCCCAGCCATACCTACCGCTTCAACAGTTAGCACCACAAGGGTTGCTGGGAGAGTTTATTAGCCGTGCAGCTCCGGTAGTTGGTGGCATTGTCGGTGGACCACAAGGTCAATTGATCAATGCACTCGGCGGATTGGGCCAAGTACTGCCCTTCCAGGCTGCACCGCAGCTTCCACAACAGTTAGCGCCCCACATTCCTCAGCAGCTCGCTCCACAGATTCCACCTCAGTTCGCTCATCAGTTTGTCCCCCAGAACTATCTCAGCGAATTGATAAACCGCGCGGCCCCTGTTTTGGCCAATTACATCAATAACCCTCAGGCACAGCTAATCAATACAGCCGCCCAGCTAGGACAGTTCCTGCCCTACCAAACCGCTCCGCAACTGGCACCGCAAGGTCTCCTCGGTGAGCTGGTTAGCCGTGCCGCACCTGTTCTTGGTAACTACATTGGTGCGCCCCAACAAGGTCAACTCCTTAACAACTTGGCGCGCCTTAGCCACCTACTACCCTACCAGGCCGCACCGCAATTCGCGCCACACCTCATTCCTCAGACCTATGTCGGCCAACCGGTAAATCAACTGGCACCTGTGGCTCCAGAGCAGTATGGGTCGGTTCCCCCGCAGGCTTTTGCACCACTGAGTCAACCGGTGCCATTCCAGGCTTTCCCGCAGCCGCCACAGCAACCTTTTCAGAATTTGAGTGGTATCGGGCAACCACTGCCCTATCAGGCAATGCCGCAACCCAACTCAGCCCTTCAGCAACAGGCTTATCTGCACTGAAAATGCAAAAAAAGGGGCTTCACGCCCCTTTTCCTGGGGGTGGGTTCGACCCTGACCTATTTTGGATGGCGCAGTCACAATGAGAAGAAAATGAAGAAGTTTGAGCAATATGTAGCCGTACCCAATCGTAAGGTATCAGCTAGCACTCTGGAGCTAGAGGAGCTGGTGAAGGAAGCTTCAAATTGCCCCGATGTTAAGGACGTTACTTTGCGCAAAAGCAACGTCACCCTTGTGGCTACACCCGATGCCGTCGACGACCTAAGAAAGAAATTGAGAGGCAAAGTAATTATTGATCCGGATCAACCTGTCCACCCTCTCAATTGAGGCTGAAACCCACTCGATTCACCACTTTCAGACGTTTCACACGCGTACTAAATCAGTACCGCACTGAAAGCGAAGGAACATGAACATGACTGAATCCCGACAAGAAAAGGCCGCAGGAGAACCTTCGGTCGAGGTTGCAGAGAAAGTCGAGTTACTTATTTCACCCCGCCGCAGCCTGATGGCTAAATCCATGGGCGTACAGCCATTGAGCTCGGGCTCAATGCACCATGTGATTTCCACTATTGCCAGGCAGGCAGGTTGTGAGGTACTTCGTGAAATACGCCCCGGCAGAAAACTAAAAACGCTGTCATCCGCAGATGAGGCCACCAATATTTACAAAGTCCGTATGGATGTGGATGCTGCTGCGGCACTTTACCAGACCACACCACCAAACGTCGCCGTTGAACTGGACTCACTTCTCTCTTACGGGCAAGCGAGCTATTCACCGACCTTTTCCGCAGTTTTTGCACAGCAACCCGGACTATTGCGCGAATACCACATCCAGGCACAGCAGGTGCACTTCCGCGTTATCGGTGCAAAAGGTGAGCCCATACGCGACGCACAAATAATTGTTGAAAGTGCGGGCTTTCCTCAAGAAGGTGTCACCAACAATAAAGGGGAAGTCGCGCTCAGTATTTTTGCGCAAAGCGGCGGTGCTCAAGTGAAATCACTTCTGATCCGCCCTGCCAAAGATTTCTGGAACAAATATATTCGCAGCCCCTCCCTATCCCTCACCGGTGTAAACCTGGTGAAACTCCAACCCCTAAGCGAAGCCATACCCAACTTCCCCAATGATGCTTCCTATGGCTGGGGGCAAAAGTACATGGGCCTGGACCAGCTACCCGATGAATACACCGGCAAAGGTATCAAAATCGCAATCATCGATTCCGGTGCGGACAATAAGCACCCAATACTGAGCCACTTAAAGAATGGTATCGATGTCACCAATAATTACGATGCCAATAGCTGGGCAGAAGATATCGTCGGCCATGGAACCCACTGTGCGGGAATTATTACAGGCCAACCCTCTGGCACCGAGGCAATACGCGGTTTTGCTCCTGAAGCCGAAATCTATGTATTCAAAGTTTTCCCCGGCGGGCAATTTAGTAGCTTGATTGATGCGCTCTCACATTGCATAGAGCTCGGCGTTGATGTGGTGAATATGAGCCTGGGCAGCTCTGATTCATCAGAGGCTGTTGAGCAGCAAATCGAGGAAGCAGTCCAACATGGTATCGCCTGTATAGTTGCCGCTGGCAACAATGGCGGGGCAGTCCAGTACCCAGCCAGATCCCCAAATGCTATGGCTGTAGGCGCTCTTGGAATGCTCAATGAATTCCCCAAAGATTCCTGGGAAGCGCAAACAGTAATACCCTCAACAGCATCAGCCGACGGTCTATTTGTTCCTAGGTTTAGCGCTTTCGGCCAGGAAATTTCTGTTGCCGCACCTGGTGTGGGTATCGTTTCGTCTGTGCCTGACAAAGGCTTCGATGTTCAGTCAGGTACATCAATGGCCGCGCCGCATATTACCGGTTTGGCAGCACTACTACTTGCCCACCATCCATTATTTAAAGGTGCGCTCCGGCAGAAAGATGTATCCAGAGTGACCGCCTTATTCCAACTGATCCAATCCTTGGCCGCACCAATGCCCCTCGGGGCAGAGAGAGTTGGCGCAGGTGTTCCCAAGCTTTTCGGTATCAACTCCGCTTTTGAGTCCGCCAAAGAGCAAGCAAGGGCCGCGGCTACTCATGCCGCTACCGCGCAAGGCCCCTCCCCAGCCACTCCATACTCTGGGTTTACTATGAGTCCGTTACAGGGCTACCCCCCTCAAGCTACACCCAGTTGGCAGGGGCAGTTTGTGCCGGGAGGCTATTACCCTTCCGAAATAGCCGCGGTTAACCCCCAGCAACCAATGGTAAGCAGTTTTCCAGATGGATTTGCCCTGAGCGCCTACGGTATGCAGTTCGTTGATCCCCGCGCAATCAGATATTGGTAGCTCTGTCTCCATCGTTAGTTAGACTGCAAAAGACCTTTCAAGACCGCAGCTATGCTGCGGTCTTGTCCTTCGTAGCGCTCAATTCCCACTTTGTCAGCATGCCTGCCCACTAATTCAGCCCTCTCAAAAGATGTTTGTGCCGGCCCACCCATATCTATCTTCTTGTTTACTTATACGGGAGATGCTTAATAGAATTAAGCCACCATATGATAACGACTTTGTAAGTGTATTCTTTTTAAGTGGTACATATCTGAAAACCAATCCAATGAAACCTGACGGCACAAAACTGTCACCTCATAACTGGCTAGCTTGGGACCAGTTTGCTTGAAGGTGACACAAGGGCACCTGTAGACTTAGATACTGTCGAAACGACTAATTGTTGGATTTCCCGCTGAAGAAATGATGCTTAAACGATTACTAACACTGCCGCTATTACTCGCCACTCTATCCCCTGCTCTTCAGGCTTATGAGATTCTTTACAGTGCAGAGATCTCGCCCAACTCCAAGCTGGCTGAGGTGGAAATGGCGCTCAGCGGTGATGATATGCCAAGTAAGCTCGTTCTTAACTTGCGCTCTGGCCGCTATCAGGACCTGGAAAGTGACACCCCTCTAAAGATCGAGGGCGACAAAGCAACCTGGCAACCCGAAGGGAAGAACCCCGTCCTTAAGTACCGCTTTGTCATAGATAACCAGCGTAGCAACGGTGGCTACGACTCACGGATCACCAAAGACTGGGCAATTCTCCGCAGCGATAAATTGATTGCACCGGTATCGGCAACCAGCCGTGGCCGCTCTACCGCCCGCCTTAAGCTGGAACTTCCTGACCAATGGTATGCGGCCCTGCCCTACCCTGAGATCGAAGATAACCTATACGAGTTATCTGACCCCAAGCGTAAGTTTGTAAGACCCAAGGGCTGGATGATTGTAGGGAAAATTGGCAGTCGGCAGGATATGATTGCCGGCACTGAAACCCGTGTTGCAGGCCCTAAAAATGAGAACATTCGGCGGCAAGACATCCTGGCCTTCCTAAATTGGAACCTGCCAGAGCTCAAGAAAATCTTCCCCCTCTTCCCTGATCATCTATTGATCGTAACCGCTGACGACCCCATGTGGCGCGGCGGGCTGTCGGGGACACGCTCTCTATATATGCATGCTGATCGACCATTGATCAGCGGCAACCGCACCAGCAGCATGATCCACGAATTAGTTCATGTGGGCACGGGAATTCACGGTGACGATGAGAGTGATTGGATTGTAGAGGGACTGGCTGAGTTTTATTCCCTGGAGATTTTAAGGCGAACTGGTGGCATCAGTGAGACCCGCTATCAGGAGGCGATGGATAAACTGATCAAGTGGGGTAAGAAGGCTCCTTCACTATTAGTCGAACGCTCGTCCGGCCCCATTACCGCCCGTGCGGCCGGGGTAATGCAGCAACTGGATAAAGAGATTCGCGAGGCCAGCAATGGCAAGGCAAGTATTGATGACGTCGCACGAGAACTGGCTCAAGCACGCGGTGAAGTGACTCTGGAAAGGTTTAGGTCCCTGTCTGAGAAAGCAGCCGGTAAACCCGTGGATGCATTAGCCACAGAAAACCTGACAGACCGGGCGAAAGACTCCAATAAATAGCAGACAAAAAAAAGCCCTGACGACGGGGGGGGGAGAGCGTCAGGGCCAAGACCATTAGGAGTGAAACTTGGAGGATTTCATCCTTGCTTCCGGGTGGCAGCCATGTGAGCCACCCTACCAGCATTACTAAACACGTTGGGGGAGATGTGTTAGCCAGATAAAGACAGTATCGAACACAGGTCACAGATTGCCAGCACACCTGAAGATTAATTTAGAACAAATGGAAATAGGTTCTTGAGCACCAGTGCTAAAAGTTATTACAGCCCTCCCCCACCATCAGAAGGTAACTTTTCCTACTTTTTTTCACTTGATTGCAACATTGATGAAAACAATGCTTGACTAATCCTCTAGAGTCCCTAAAATGGCGCCCACTTACACAGCGAAACGCACGTAAGTATAAGAAAACGCTAGGATTTTTCAGATTTATCAGATAGAATTCGCAGCGTTCTTTTCCGCCAAAGGCGGATAAAAAAGGCTAGGTGGCAGAGTGGTCATGCAGCGGACTGCAACTCCGTGTACGCCGGTTCGATTCCGACCCTAGCCTCCATTTTCCTCTTCATTGCAGTATCCTGTTGAATGCAATGAAAGTGAGAATGAAGGGCAACTATTAAACATCGCCCTCTCTCGCAAAGGATCTGCCCGGGTGGTGGAATTGGTAGACACAGGAGACTTAAAATCTCCCGGCTTCACGGCCGTGCCGGTTCAAGTCCGGCCCCGGGCACCAATCAGATCTTTGAAACCAATAATTTACATATCTTTTAGTGCAAATTTTATGCGCTAACCTCTACCCTCCTCAAACGATACAAATCTAGTTAGCGTTTTTGCTGAGCGAAGAAAATAGAGCTCGCACTTCCCATCACTGATAGCTTCTAAACCTGGCGATAAATGCAGCTAAAGCATTAGTTATGAGGTTCTCATCAAGGCGGGCTGACTACTCTTAATGGTCATCAGCAGGCGGGGGATGCACCCGATTCTGAAGGACGTTGCAGGTTTATCAAATGCCCACAAGCACTGCGTTACGAACAAGCCTAAAAAATAAATGCTGACGATCTCTAGGCTGACAGCTTCAGATTGATGAAGGCAGAATTGGATTGGAGTAGCACTTCACATCAATAGAGTACGAAGGAAGCTTCATTGATAAAGCAACTGAGTTTTGGGTTAAGCATTACAGCAACCCAAATCCTACAGCGCCTGGAGTCAGCATCCCCCCTAGTGGACACTTATCAGCCTCCCACCAGCTGGCATGCAGCGGTCTACTAAACCCAGACACCAATATAGATGGTGAAGTTGCCAATAAAAACATAGATACTCGATGAGCCGGCAACCTCGACCCTCTATCAATTTCAAAGCGTTCTGAAGAGGGAATGGCGCTAAATCCAAAGTACAGAGGCAATCCAATTTATGTTCAGGCCCTTGGCTCTACTAGTGTTCGCATCAGTCCCGATACTATTATGGATATCTTTTCCAGCTATCCGACTCCTCCTCCCTCAACTTAACGGCGTTAATTGTAATGGCCCTGTTTGCGTTGAAGATAAGAAAAGGCTCGCAGAAGCAACCGTTCTATATCGATCAGCGAATGATTCACTGAACAGAAACAGTCTTCTAGTAAATAGCCAACCTACTTTTGTTTATTGCTCAACTGTCGAGTGTTACCGTTCATTTGGCGGTGGGCAAGAAAGGGCCATATCTTTCCCTTACTCAGGCACTGTAATTGCGCCGAGTTCCTGGCAGGTCTACATTACTCAACATGAAATGGTGCACTGGTTTCAATTTAAAGAGATCGGCCCACTGAATACAATGCTTAAGCCTGAATGGTTTAGAGAGGGAATGGCGTACCTATATAGCGGCGCTCCCGATTCAGATATCCCTGACCACTATTACCCAATGATTCAGCAGTATAAAGAATGGCACTCAGATATGGAGTGGAATGAAGTTATCAGCGCAGCGAGAGAGCTTTAAGGAGCCTCTAAATAAATCCGTAATATCTCTGCGAGCCTTCAAGGCTCATCCATGGGGCTTTCAGAGCGATTCACACCCTGCGTTGTGACTTTTTGAAAGCTCTGGACGCTTTTGCCAAGCCGCACCTTGATTGTGAACCAGAGGCATCACGGAATTATTTAGAGCCCCCTAGACCTAGCCCAGGTTGTTTGGCACCAAATTTATAAGAATATATTCCCATGAAGATAAAGACATCACCTATAAATGCATTAATTTCTGCACTTTTCGCTATTACGCTTTCCAGTTTCAGCTATGCAAAGGACTCTGAGCAGGTTGAATTTCTGAACCCAACAGGATCAGCCTCAAAGCTACCGTTTTCAGAGGCTGTAAAAGTTGGCAACCAGCTATTTCTTTCTGGCCAAATAGGGCTTTCACCGGAGACCAAACGGTTAGCCCAAGGGGGATTTTCTGCGGAGACCAAACAGACTCTAGACAACATAAAGCAAACTCTGGAGCGCTACGACTACGAACTGAAAGATGTTGTTAAATGCACGGTCATTTTAACAGATATCAAGAATTTCCCTGAATTCAACAACATCTACCGAAAGGCTTTTGCCTACCCCTACCCTGCAAGGACTACTTTTGCAGTGAAGTCCCTAGCGCTGGGCGCCCAAATTGAAATTGAGTGCATCGCTGCCAAGTAGTCATTGTTAAAATTGGAAGTGCCTGCCCCCTATTTGACTCATCAGAACTTTTACTGCGATCTAGGTTTTTAGTATACGTTGGCACTTAAACTCAACACGCAGGGTCACTTAAGTGACCCTGTGATACCTAGACAATAAAACAAACCAACTTACTTATCTAAAAGTTGAAATCATCCAGCTTCCACCGGCAGTGCCCATCGCCAGGTAAATCAAAGCCAGCTGATGTAACTCAGTCTTAAAGCGGTTGTATCCGTTAAATACAAAGGAGCCAAAATTGGGGTCAAAAAGTCTCCAGGTATTACCATTCTGTACTTGAATTGCAATGGCATGACCACTGTTAGGGCCCAGGAATCCTATCAATGCAAAGCCTTGATTAAGGCGCGCCACCCCCTGCCGTATCCATCGCAAAAATGTGGAGAAAGGCTCAAATGGATTCAGCTGATGCCCACGGGCAATGCAGTGCTCGATATACCCATCTGTCCGACAAACCGTCCTTAACCCTGACGATATACCCATCACATTTCCCTGGATCTGCTGTTGCGCAGAAATTGCCCTTTGCATCGTATAGATAGGCTGGCCAAAGCTTGTGGTCGACCCGCCAACAGCCCTTAAAAACATACCTGGAGCTGCTCTGTTAAGGGCATTTCCAATTCCCGTATTGTGGTAACGCTGTTGCAGTCCTGCCTGGAGGTGCATATTTATATGACCGCCGGGTTGCAAGCCGAGTCTCACCCACATGTAGGATAATGCGTAACAAACTCCGCGCCTTACATCATTGTGGACACTGGGTTGAATGTAATTTGCTTGATCCAATAGAAATTCTGTTTCTATTAGTTTCGGATTGAACATGGAGGTCTCCCTATTCTTTAGAGATAGTGGACTTTTGCCTATCCGCGGTATCGCGGCCCATGTTCTATTTTTCTCACCTACAGTTTTATCTCTATCAATTTTCTTGTGGCTTTTTTAGCTTTAAGTCATTTTAAAAAGTAAACCGGGATTTGATTACACTTAATTTCAACCGGTTTTCAGGGCTTTAAGAACAAAATACGATAAAATTTCCAGTTTGAATTGCGTTTGGACAGGGGCAGAACGTATATTTATTTTTAATCATATACAAGTACGAGTATCGCGCTGGTAATAACAAACCCACCGGAACAGTGAGATATCAAATACCAGCGCTAATATATCTGTTGAGAAGGCTGCGGAATCTAAATCAAACCTTTCCATATGATATTAACTGGGTAGTTGGGCAAGGAAGAAATCTCTAAGGTTCTCACCCATTACTTTACGGATCTCTTCTTCAGTAAACCCTTGCCGAAGCATTTCTGCGGTAAGCACGCCCAATTCACTCACGTCAAATGCAACCTTTACACTGCCGTCATAATCCGAGCCCAATGCGACATGATTCACACCCAGTGTATCAATGGCATAACGGATGGATTTAACAATGCTCTTGGGGCTGGTATCGCAGACAGCACCAGGCCAGAAACCAATTCCAACCAAGCCGCCTTTGCCCGCTATCTCCTTCATTAGCTCGTCACTGATATTCCGGCGTGAGTTACACGCCCCTTGAAGCCCGGTATGAGAAACAATCACTGGGCGCTCGGCAATATCCAAAACTTCGCGGACGACCTGCTCTGAAGAGTGGGCGACGTCAATCACAATGGAGCGCCTCTCCATCTCCTTCACCGCTTCCCGGCCAAATGCACTCAAACCCTGGCCGCTTTCTCCATGCAGGGAGCCACCCAGCTCATTGTCAAAAAAGTGTTGCAACCCCATCACCCGGAATCCAGCATCGTATAGGTGACCGATATTTTCGATCTCCCCTTCCAAAGGGTGGGCACCTTCAGTGCCAAGGAGTGCAGCCAAGACCTCTCCGCCCTGCCTCCTTGCTACAAGCACCTCTTGTAAATCTGCCGCACTTTTGACGATACGTATATGGTCAGGCGCAGATTGCTGTAGCGCATTAACACGCTCTGCATGATAGAGCGCCCGCTGATACAGGCTGCCCCACGCCTTTACTGGCCACGCCTGAGCAATGGCCAATAAGGTTATATTATCGCCAGCTTTGCTGGAATTCTTTTGATAGTTCTGCCCCCGGGGAGACTTGGTAACTGATGTGAAGACCTGGATACCCAGGTTACCTTCTCGTGCCCGGGGGAGATCCAGGTGACCATAGTCGGCTCGCTTCCTCAAATCCCTGGCCCACAGGAAACTATCTGCGTGGAGATCCCCTATCAATAGACTTTGGTGTAGCGCTTTAGCCTCAGGTGACAGCGCTGCAATTTTGCCCGGCTCTACTTTGTTCATCGACTTTTCAATAGCCGGAAGCAAAAGCCATTTCCAGCTGGCGAACAATATCACCACCATTGTTGTCAGAAGAATGAACCACTTGCTCATCTATTGTCTCCATTAGTAGAAATCCATGGGGAAGTTTGCACAGAGGCAACAACCTTCTTCGATCCATCAGGATCGCAGAATGAAGCAATTCGAGCGGTTGCTCAATAAGCAAGCAAGAGAAATAGAACTGTGGTGGTCGTGGAATAAGCGCTGGGACACCAACCTCGTACTTATTAGAAGAGAGAAAAATGAAGGACAAGCAGTGATCAAACTTTTGCAACTGAACTTACTCGTATTATTCGCTCTATTCATGGGTGGTTGCGCCGCTTTATCGCCCAATTTTCAGCAGCCAGAGGTTGAGATTATTGGGCTGGAGCCGCTTCCTCCTGCCGTCGGCAGCGATCTGCGCTTCAGAATCCATTTGCGCATTTTCAACCCCAACAACCAAGAGCTACCCCTCTCCGGGATCTACTATAAGCTCAGTCTTGCCGGCCACAAAGTGATGACAGGAACCTCAAACAACTTATTGCCCATTGCCCCCTATGGCCAGGATGACATCGCGGTAGACGCAACTGCGAGCTGGATGGGGTCTCTATTCGCCGCCGCTGAATTAGCGAATAGTGGGCAGCAATCGGTACCCTATGAACTTCAGGCAAAGATTGGCCTGAGCAGGTCCATTGTGCCTTCCATTACAGTGCAGCGAAGTGGCGAAGTTCGACTAAATCAGAGTCTGGGCCTCTACCACTAGTCCAAGCCTACTCACTTTGGATATAGCGTTTTAATCTCCCCAGTCGCCGACCTTGTCGGCACCGGGGATTTGATACTCGAGATAGTCTTCAACAGTGAATGGCATCTCACTGATGACTGCGCGCACGCGCTCACCAATAGCCTGTGTCTCAGGGCGCGCATTGGCCAGCCCGGTATAGGGTATGCCTTTGCCGCTGGCTACGTCTGGATATTTACGTTTAAACAAGCGGTGGCGGGCCACCATATGATTGAACTGGCCCTGGGTGTAAATTAACGGCACCAACTGCGGGGACTCCTCCCGGGGGTCCATATATAAATCGTAGTAGGCTTCCGGCATCCCCGATCCTGCCACCTCCCCCGCTCCCAACCAATGCCTCTTGTACCGCCCCTTTACTGTTGCCCCCAATTCCTCACCCGTATAGATAAATACATAATCCCGGCGACCATGGGTATCGCCGTTTAGAAAAAGAGCGGTCTGATCGAGGCCGTCAACGACACGATCCGTAGGAATAGCATCAGTTGCTCCACCCAAGCGAGCAAAAGTCGTATACAGGTCAGTGATATGAATAATATCTCCTGCCGTTTGTCCCGCTTCGATAGTTCCTGGCCACCAGGCAAAAGCAGGTACGCGAACGCCTCCCTCAGTAAAATCCCCTTTGCCACCCCGATACAACATGGGCAGCATCCCCCACCCCGCCGGCGGACTGTGGACCATGGGGCCGTTATCCGCCATTGCAACGAACAAGGTATTTTCAGCGAGCCCCAAGCTTTTTAACTCTTGCATCAGCACCCCGACAAAGTTATCCATCGCCGGGAAGGCATCAGCAACCATCAGCCCGGCTACCGAGCGCTTGGGGTTATACATCGCCATGAAATTAAGGAGATTGGGCCAGTAGGCAACGAAAAACGGTTTCTTCTGCTCCGCACTGCGTCGAATAAACGCCAGCGTTCTCTGTTCTGCTTCTGGATCAAACTTAGCGAAGCACTCGTTGGATGTTCCGCACCATTCCCGCCCCGGTTGTCCCTTTTTCCCTTCAATATTCATTACCCAGCCAGCGGGAATCAGACCGGGACTGTCCAATTGGTAGGGATCAGGTGGGTAGATTTCGGGGAACATACCCAGCACCGCATTTGCCACATTTGCCTGGGGGTTAAACAGGGAGGTAATCTGGTTCATTGGGGTGAACAACGCCTCATCAAACCCCTGATTGTATAAATAACTCTCCTCGATATCTCCAAGATGCCCCTTGCCAAAAAAGCCCGTTGCATAACCCGCTTGCGAAAGTACCTCGGCAATAGTGACTTCTTCGGCGCGCAAACCAGAAAACTCGTGGGGCATACCCACTTCACCCATGCCATAACGCACCGGTAGCCGTCCGGTGAGGGCAGCGGCGCGGGTCGGAGTGCATGAGGGCTCAGAGTACATGCGGGTAAAGTTGATACCCTCTGCGGCCATCTGGTTTAGGTTTGGCGTAGAGTAGCCAAAGTTCTTTTGCAGCGCAGGAAAACCGACAGCTCCAAATGCAGTGTCATCCCACAACAGGAATACGATATTCGGTGGCTGTCCAAATTTCTGCCGCAATTGCTGCAAGCGTTGCTCAACTTCCAAATCCTCTTGATCCCAACGATCGCCGTTTTGCATCTTGAGAATATAAAACTCGGCATCGTGTACAATTTGCCCCTCGACAGTGAGAGTGATGCAAAGCAGCCAAATCATAATCAGGTGGCTTTTGACGGACATGAGCTTCCTATAGATCGCAGAAAAGTATCTAACAATTTAGAGGAGCGCAGGGATTTGGAAGAGGAAGAGCGAGTTGGAACGTGGTAAAGAGCGCCTCGTTTTCCAGCACATGCCGGAGTCGAGGCGCCAATTTTGTGAGAGAGGTAATCCCCTTCTATCTACTTATCCTGGCTGTCGGCCATAAGGGCCGGCCATGCGGCGCGCAAGTACATCACCATAGTCCACAAGGTAAGGCCGGCAGCAATATAAAGAAGCAGGTATCCAATAGTTTCCATCACCGGAAACTCTCTAACATCGAAGGCAAGCAAAACAAGAATTGCTGCCATCTGTGCAGTAGTTTTGATTTTGCCTACATAGGAAACCGCAACGCTACTGCGCTGCCCCAACTCAGCCATCCACTCCCGCAACCCCGAGACCGCGATCTCCCGACAGATAATCACCGCCGCAGCAATCGCAAACAGCGGGTGGTCATGTAATCCCACCAGCAAGACCAATGCAGTAGCCACCATTAACTTATCGGCAACTGGGTCCAGAAAGGCTCCCAGGGCAGTACTCTGGTTTAATTTTCTGGCGAGATAGCCATCAAGCCAATCGGTAATTGCGGCAACTGCAAAAATTGCAGCAGAAGCAATGTAACTCCATTTGTACGGCAAATAGAAAACCAAAACAAAAAATGGGATCAAAGCAACACGTAACAGTGTCAGTTGATTGGCGATTGTCATACTTTTCTCTATTCTTGCGGAGGGCGTACGTTATCAAGCCATCGCGCAAAATGAAACGCTTTGGAAAAAACTGGCCATTTAATCGCCAGCTCACTCCTGTTCTACTCGTGGTGTAGTGCCGAGTATATATCCTGAGCCAATTTACGGCTGATACCATCCACGCTGGCAATCTCCATTACTGTTGCACGCTTTAGCTCCTGTAAACCTCCAAAATGTCGCAGCAGTGCCCTGCGGCGAGTGGGCCCTACTCCAGCAATACCTTCCAGTGGGGACTCCCTGCGTTTTTTATCCCGTTTTGCCCGGTGGCCAGCGATAGCAAAGCGGTGCGCTTCGTCTCGCACTTGTTGAATTAAGTGCAACGCTGATGAATCGGCGGAGAGTACAAGCTCTTTGTTACTGGAAACCACATGTAGTGTTTCAAAGCCGGCTTTTCGTGTAGTTCCTTTGGCAACACCAATAATTTGAACTCCGACGATGCCGAGTTCATTCAGAGCTTCTACCGCCTGTGTCACCTGGCCTTTTCCCCCGTCGATCAACAGGATATTGGGGAATTTGCCCTCGCCACCGGAAAGGCGGGTATAGCGCCGCTTTAGCGCCTGCCCCATTGCCGCATAATCATCGCCCGCCTGGATACCCTCAATATTGAATCGGCGATAATCCGATTTCACCGGGCCACCGGTATCAAATACAACACAGGACGCAACCGTGGCCTCACCGGAAGAATGGCTGATGTCAAAGCACTCGAGCCTCTCCGGGAGCTGCTCCAGTTCTAATACTTCCTGGAGCTTCTCGAAACGGTTGTAGAGTTTTTGCTGGGCTGCAGTTCGACTAGTCAAATTCTGTTGCGCTGCCTGTTGCGCCATTTCAACCCAAGTGGCCCGCTTCCCACGCAACTTATGGGTGATACCGACATCGCGATCACACTGCTCGCTAAGAGCCTGTTGAAGTGGCTCGAGATCCTGTAAGGCCTCTGAAACCAAAATCTCACGGGGGATCTCTCGGGGACTGCCCAGGTAAAATTGCGGGACAAATGCGGAAAGTAGCTCTGGCGGTGTGAGTCCCAGGCGCTCACTGGGAAAATAACTGCGACTCCCCAGAATTCGCCCCTGCCTGACAAACAGAACGTGTACGCAACAGCTGCCGCCCTCACTGGCTATCCCCAGCACATCCACATCGCCACTTGCCCCCTCAGCTACCTGGTCCGCTTGCAGACGACGCAGTGCGGAAATTTGGTCTCGCAGTCTCGCGGCTTTTTCAAACTCCAGCGCTCGGGATGCCTCATCCATTTGGTCAGCCAACTCTCGAATAATGTTGTCACTTTTACCCGTGAGAAACATCTCTGCGTGGCGTACATCCTGGCGATAGTCCTCGGGGGAAATAAAATCGACACAGGGAGCGGTGCAGCGCTCTATCTGATATTGAAGGCAGGGCCTTGAACGGTTGCGAAAAACACTATCTTCACAAGAGCGGATTCGAAAAGTTTTTTGCAAAAAGTTCAGGCTGTCGCGAACCGACGATGCGTTTGGAAAAGGCCCGAAGTATCGGCCTTTCTTGCGCTTGGCACCGCGGTGGAATGCAATACGGGGAAAAGTGTCATTGCTGGAAAGAAAGATATAAGGGTACCCTTTATCATCCTTCAGCATCACATTGTATGGGGGCCGCTGGGACTTGATCAGGCTTTGTTCAAGCACCAGGGCTTCGGTTTCACTGCGCGTAACGGTGACTTCGATGTTTCCAATACGCTGCACCAGCGCCATGGTTTTTGTCGTTAGTCCGGAGCTGCGAAAGTAGCTCGACAACCGATTGCGAAGGTTCTTGGCTTTCCCTACGTAGAGAATTTTATTTTCGGCGTCGAACATCTGGTAGACGCCGGGTTTGCGAGTTACTGTCGCGAGGAAACGCTTGCTATCGAACATCTGGCAACCGGCCTCAATATTTTACAAAGTTCAGCCACTTTTCAATTAAAGTGCAGCTTCTGGATCAAGAATCTGGTGCTTAACAGCGAGGATCGTCAACTCTACATCACTATTAATATCTAACTTCTCAAAAATCCTGTAGCGGTAGCTATTCACCGTTTTGGGGCTTACCGAGAGAGACTTTGCAATATCCGCAACCTTAGCGCCATTGACGATCATGTCTGCAGTCTGCAATTCCCTTTTAGATAATTTTTCAAACGGAGATTGTTGTTCATCCTGGCCACTGACACTTCGCATCGCCATTTTGGTTGCCATGGAATTACTGATAAACACACCACCAGAAATTACAGTGCGTATCGCTCGAACCATTTCTTCAAGGTCCGCACCTTTAGTGACATACCCCATAGCCCCTGCCTGCATCAAGCGACCAGGGAACAAGTCATCATCGAGTGCGCTGACAGCTATAACTTTCGCCTCCGGGCATCGCTGTAGTAGCTTCCTGGTCGCTTCAAGGCCACCCATACCCGGCATTTTTACATCCATTAGAATGACATCAACATTGGACCGGCGAACGAATTCCAAGGCCTCCTCACCACAATTTGCCTCTCCGGCAACTTCTATACCCTCAACATCACCCAGCATGCGCGAAATACCCATTCGCACAAGATCGTGATCATCCACCACTAAGACTTTGATCAAGCTATCCCCAACTACGGATAAGTGCAGTGGCCACGCCGCGTATACATCCTCAACGCACGAGCTCTATCAACTGCGTTTTCTTTTAAGCTCACGGTGAAACTACCCCGTGTAGGTCCCCCTGGAACCCAATCGCAACATACCAGACAAAAACGCTACTGCAAAGCAGAAGCACCGTTTCAAATGCTGCCGATCAGACATTTAACCACAGGATCTTGCTGCCTTTATAACATTTAATTATACCGTAAAAACGTACCGATTGATTTTTCTGCGAACAGGGTGAGCGCTTCCGCAAAATTTGCGATTAAAGATTCACTTTCTCGCAGAAAATATTTATAAAAGAAATTGAAATATAAAAAAATCTTAGAAACAAATTTTGTTATAACAAAATAATCGTCAACAACTAGAATAATTCTCTGTTGAGCTTATGCCTGAGCAGGACTCCCCAAAAGAAATTCGCACTTAGCTATTGGGTACTTACTGATTGTCGTTCAGTGAAGAAAAAGAAAAGGTTTGTCGGCGCCACCCTGCAAGCAGCACCGAATTGCTTACGGATAGTAGCGAGGTTCAGGCTCTAACGTAACACCAAACTTAGCCTGCACATCGGAAGCTATGGCGCTAGCCAATCTAGTCACCTCATCGCCCCCGCCCCGACCGGGATTAACCAAAACCAATGCCTGCTGGTGGTGAACACCAACCGCCTCTTGCCGCTTACCCCTCCAACCAGCGCGATCAATTAGCCAGCCCGCCGCCAACTTCCAACCTTCACCGCTGGCATAAGCTACCAAATCGGGATGTTCCGATTTTAGGCTTTGATAAATGTCCGCATTCACCACAGGGTTTTTAAAGAAACTCCCCGCGTTGGGAATTTGATCGGGGAGCGGCAATTTACTGTTGCGAATATCGATAACCGCAGCGGCAATTTGCGCAGGTGTCAAGGCGTCACAATTCCAACCTTGCTGGGAAATAAACTGCTGCAATGCTGGGTAGGAAACTTTCGGCTGCCAATCTTTTGCAAGACGAAGATTTACCTGGGTAATAATGTACTGATCCAGCAGCTCTCCTTTAAACACACTATTCCGGTAGTCAAAGTCACACTCTGCCACAGAAAAGTTATGCAGTTCACCGGTAGATATTTCCATGGCCTGTAAGCTACAAAAACAATCGCACAGCTCTACACCGTAAGCACCAATATTTTGGATGGGTGCTGCACCCACTTTTCCTGGAATTAATGCGAGGTTTTCCAGCCCTCCCATACCCTGCTCAACAGTAGACATAACTAACTGGTGCCAGCCCTCCCCAGCCGCCGCCTCAATAGTGCCACCGCGACCATCGGGAGTAATTTCCAACCCGCGTAACCCAACCTGAATGGCGAGCCCTGGAAAGTCCCCCGTTAATACGACATTACTGCCTCCACCCAACGGTAAGATCGGCAAACGCTTCTGCTGTGCAAAACTCAAAGCCTCACGCAACTCATCCAGCGTTTCCACCCGCGTAAAAAAAGCGGAGTTGGCCGAGATTGCAAGGGTATTGTGGGGCTGTAAATCGATATTAGCTTCAATCATTGGGTACTACATCAGGCCAGGGTTTCACGCATACGCTGAAGATCCTGCTCAGTATCCACACCTCCGGGCACTTCTGCACAGGCATCTGCTACGTGAATTTCTTGATCGTGGTAAAGAAAACGCAACTGCTCCAAAGCCTCAAACTGCTCCAGTGGAGCCATAGGCCAGGAGATAAACTGGCGCAATAGCGCAACACGGTAAGCATAGATACCGATATGGCGACGGGGTTCCAGGCCCCTTGGCAATTCGCTGCTATCCAAAGCAAAGGCGTCCCGCGGCCAAGGGATTGGTGCACGGGAAAAGTACCTGGCCAGTCCCGACTCTGTTGTCACTACCTTAACGATATTGGGGTTGCGGAAATCCTCCACTGAAGTGATGGGCTCCGCCAGAGTTGCAACGCCGGCCCGCTTGCTCACGGCCAGGTTTTCAGCAACCTGATTTATCACCTTGGCGGGTATCAAAGGTTCATCGCCCTGCACATTGACCAAAATACGGTCCTCGGCAAGGCTCAGATTTTGAGCCACTTCCTGTAGTCGATCAGTTCCTGAGGCATGCTCTGCAGAAGTCATACACACCTCAGCGCCGAACCCATGAGCCACCTCCGCTACACGCATATCATCGGTGGCGATAACGACCCTTTGAGCATCACTCTCACGGGCACGCAAATAAACATGCTCCACCATCGGCTTGCCGCCGATATCAGCCAAGGGCTTGCCTGGCAGGCGGCTCGAGCCATAGCGTGCGGGAATAATGACGTCGAAAGAAGAGTTACTTTTCATTTTCACTAAATTGTTGCAAGTGCTTGTGTACTTTTTGATAAAAAAGGTCTGGCAACTTGGCCCGCACCTCGAGTGCCCACCAATGACTTTCCCAGAAATCACGGCATTTCACTGCATCTTTCATGGTCATGATCACCGGGGTTTCCCCATCGAAATGTAGTTCTTGGGGGCTGAATTGATGGTGATCGTCAAAAGGTTGCTCTGTCACCTCAAATCCCAGCGTTTTCAGTGAACGGAAAAACCGCTTGGGATTACCGATCGCTGCAACCCCGTGGCAAGGCCCCACCTCTGGCCCTGACGACAAGCGCAAAGTAGAGGTTTGATCGAGGTTAAACTGATGCCAACATGAAGGCTCAAGCGTCATCTCAAACTCTAAAAGCCCTCCGCACTGATCCCGGACCTTAGCTTCTGGCTCGCCATTACTTACCAGCATGTCGACGCTTTGCAGACGCGTCGCCGGCTCCCTCAGAGGCCCCCTGGGCAACATATGGCCGTTACCCAAACCTCGATGACCATCAACCACACAAATTTCGTAACTGCGCCACAAACTATAGTGCTGTAGCCCATCGTCAGACAAAATAACATCGCACTGGTGATAGTCGATCAGGGCCTGCGCCGCCTCGGTGCGATTGGGAGAAACCATCACCGGCACACCGGTGATCAAGTGCAGCATCAGCGGCTCATCCCCGGACTCCAAGGGGTGGGATTGGGCAGTCACTTGGTAAGGATATTTTTCTGCACGACCACCATAGCCACGGCTGATAATCCCCGGATTGCGACCCCGCTCCTTTAGCCAGCGAGCCAGCTCCGCCACCAATGGCGTTTTACCCGCACCACCAACGGTGATATTACCGATGACGACGACAGGAACTGATAAGGGCTCCGGTGGAGTGCGCGAACTCATTACCCGGCGCCGTTTGCTCACCCCCCCATAGAGTAATTCCAGCGGAGTAAGCAGGGAGAGCGAGCGACCTTCACCCTTTTCCGGATACCAGCGTTTGTTAAACCAGTCTTCCAGTGACATCCAGATGCCCTACCCCATTGTTTGCTGCTGTAACAGAGATGCGTATCGCCCACCCTGGACAAGCAGCTCTGCGTGATTCCCACACTCTACAATTCGACCTTTCTCCATCACCAGAATACGATCAGCATTCTCGATCGTACTCAGGCGATGGGCGATAACAAACGTGGTGCGGTTTTTCATGACTTCAGCCAGAGCCGCCTGAATGTGGCGCTCCGATTCATTATCCAGCGCTGAGGTAGCCTCATCCAAGATCAGTATGGGCGCATCCTTAAGCAGGGCGCGAGCAATAGACAAACGCTGCCGCTGGCCGCCGGATAGCATCTGCGCATTATCTCCCAGAACCGTATCCTGCCCCTGGGGAAGCTCTTCAATAAATTGAGCCGCATGTGCCTGCTCTATAGCACGCAATACATTTTCCTTCGGTGCATGCTCTAACTCACCGTAAGCAATATTGCGATATACAGTATCGTTAAACAGTACGATATTTTGGGAAACCATACTGATATGGCGGCGCAACTCTTTAAGTGGCACCTTGGAAATATCAGCCCCATCGACCAGGATACGTCCACCTGTCGGCTCGTAAAACCTAGCCAGCAGACTTACCAGCGTGCTCTTGCCGGAGCCAGACGCACCCACCAGGGCTACCGTTTCTCCCGGATTTACCGCGAAACTGATGTCGGAGAGTACTTTGGGTGCTGCCGGGTCATAGCTAAACTCAAGCCCTTCAAAAGCTACTGTTCCATTCACAGGCTTAGGTAGCTGAGCTTCACCATCCTGGGGCTCTCTGGGAGCATCCATTACTTCAAAGATACTCTCCGCTGCCGCAATACCCTTCTGGATATCGGCAAAAATTTCGGAAAGGCTGCGCACTGGCTTAGCCAATGATGCAGCTGCACCAATATAGGCGGCAAAAACCCCAGCAGTCATGGACTCAACCATACCCGGTGCCAGAGCCAGCCAGACAATAGTTGCAGTAGACAAACCAACCAGGATCTGAATCACAGAAACACTGGCATTGTTTGCTACTACGAGCTTCATAAACTGCCGACGGTTATTGTCGCTGGCAGAGAGGAAACGGGATTTCTCGTAATCCTGTCCCCCATACATCCGCACCACTTGATAGCCATTGATCGCTTCCTGGGTGACATGGGTAACGTCGCCCATGGAATTCTGGATGCGATGGCTCAGTTTGCGGAAACGCTTACCCACGATACGCACAATAAAGGCGATCAAGGGGGCAAAAAGGAAGAAGGTTAAAGTCAGCTTCCAGTTCACCAGTAACAGGTAGGTCAAGAGACCAATTACCGTAAACGACTCGCGGAAGAGTACCTTCACCGCCTTGGTGATGGAGTTGGTTACCTGCTCAACATTGTATGAAACCTTTGAGATCAGGTAAGCGCCGGTATAGCGGTCAAAATAGGAGCTGGGAAGCTGGCCAATTCTCTCGAATAGCTGTGTTCGCAACTCGTGGATCACTGCGCGGCCCACATAGGCCAAACCATAGCTGCCGACAAAATTGCCAATAGCCCTAAGGACAATAATCAGCAACATTGCGAGCGGTACAAGCCAACGAGCAGTCTCCTGGGGCATTACTCCATCGGGGTAATAGGATGCTACAAACTTTGAGAGAAACCCGCGACTCTCTTGGATACCAGCCCCCACTGCATCGAGCAACAGCTCGGTCACAGCAATCAGGCTGACGCCCATGATCGAAAACAGGAAAAAGCCCAGTACCGCAACCCCAAAAATTGCCATGTGCGGGCGGGCGTAAGTAAGCAATCGACGATAAGTTTCCGCCCCATTTTGCGGCTTGCTGGGAGGCGCTTTTACTTTCTTCATACAGACCAATGAATGGACTCGCCCCAACTGGGGCGAGTGGGCACAGAAACCGAAGGTAAGTCAGTTCCCAGTCAGGGTTCCGCGCTAGTTTTCTTCCGGTTGCCGTGTAGTAATGCTTAGGTTGACAAAGCCTAGCTGTCCAGCGGCATCCATTGCCCGAACCACGGCTTGGTGATGAGCGGTGGCGTCGGCGGTTATCACAAGCGGGCGATTGTACTCGCCTGCGGAAACTTCCGACAGCGCAGATTTGAGAGTGTTGATCTTCTTATTGATTAAAGCCTGCCCATCTACTGAGTATGAGCCATCGGAGCTGATCAAAATCTCCACAAATTTAGGCTGTTCAACAGCTTGGGGGCCTGCTGCTTCAGGCAGATTCAGCTTAAGGTGGCTTTCCTTAGTAAAGGTTGTAGACACCATAAAGAAAATCAATAGCAGAAATACCACATCAATAAGCGGCGTCAGGTTAACCCCTTCCTGCTCTTTGGCTTGGCGGCGGAATTGCATCGCTTGCTACCCCACTCAGGCTGCGACTTCGATTTTACGATCGCTATGCAAGGCATCAACAAGCTTGACCGCTTCCTGCTCCATTGCCACAACAATGGTGTCAACGCGACGCTGGAAGTATCTATGCGCCATCAATGCCGGAATCGCTACGGTCAAGCCAGCAGCAGTGGTGATCAGGGCCTTACTGATCCCACCGGCTAAGGCAGCAGGATTACCTGTACCCTGAATTACAATTTGTCCGAATACATCAATCATGCCAATCACAGTCCCCAGCAGGCCAATTAGCGGTGCCACTGCAGCAATAGTACCGAGAGCACCTAAAAACCGCTCAAGCTCATGAACTACTTGACTGGCAGTCTCCTCGATACTGTCCTTCATTACTTCGCGACCGTGGCGAGAATTGGAAAG
This sequence comes from Microbulbifer maximicatervae (SeqCode), assembly GCF_052467325.1. Lineage (NCBI taxonomy): Bacteria > Pseudomonadati > Pseudomonadota > Gammaproteobacteria > Cellvibrionales > Microbulbiferaceae > Microbulbifer > Microbulbifer maximicatervae (SeqCode). The sequence continues at coordinate 1,071,660 of NZ_CP174310.1, read as the reverse complement.
ACCCGCAGCAAAGATTTTCCCCAATAGACTGGAGTCGCGCAGCTCCTTTAATTTTTCAGCATTGATCTGGTTGTTTTTGAGCCAACCCCAAACTTCCCCTAGAAGGGTATTCGGTGCAATGCGCTGTGAGTGCAAAGTCCATAAACGCTCTCCGCAGATAGCTAAAACTGCTACAGAACAAAGCATGATTGGTACCATCAACCAGCCGCCGAGCATTAATAAATCGTATAGTTTTGTTTCTTCTACCACTTTTATAGTCCCAAACAGCGAAAGGCTTCATCGGAAAAATTATTAGCGCATCTAAATATGCGTGGAGCTGCACTTTACCACAGCTGATCCCGGCGGCTAAGTCCTCCCATACTTCGTTAGTCCCTGTTGTGACTCGCATACCAAAACCGAGGTGCCAAACGAGCCTGTTTAACTTCAGGTGCTTCCTCTCCGTGCCTCCACAAAAACTCGATCGCACCACTCTCAGCGGTATTTAAAATTCTTGCACCGAAGTTTTGGTAGCGCTTCACAACATCGGTGTGAGGGTGGCCAAAGTGATGGCGGAAACCGGCACTAAATACAACCCGTTTAGGCCTGGCCCATTCGAGTAAAGCGACCGATGAGGAAGAGCGGGAACCATGATGAGGCGCGATCAGTACGTCAACAGCGGAAAATTGTGGATACATTTTAGACAGTTGATATTCAACCTTACGACTGATATCCCCAGTAAGCAGTAAACGCACCCCCTGCCACTCAGCCAAAATTACACAGCTGTGATCGTTCTCCTCACCATCCAGTAATTCCTCTCCCTGTGCCGTTAAGGAGGGCCATAACCATCGAAATGATATATCTCCCAGCTGTTCTTCCATTCCTGCCCAGCACTGCTCAGTAATCGTGGCTGGCGATAATGGTAAATTGCTAGTTAAAGTCCCCGGAGCATAGAGCTTTTTTGCTTCAATGTTTCTAAGTAAACCCGCCACGCCGCCGGCATGATCCCTATCACCATGACTGACGATTAGCATATCTAGTTCACTACCTCCGCTACTCATCAAGTAGGGAGCCACTATCGAACCTCCCGCGCTCCAGCCCGAGGGGATTGAAGGCCCTGCATCATAAACAATACGACTTTTTCCAGTGCTGATAACTACTGACAACCCCTGACCAACATCCAGGACTGACAACTTCAAACGCTCATCTGCCGGCGCCAATGTAGAAAGCCAGGGCTGAGCAACTGGAAGAAAAAATAACCAGCCCAACTTGCGCCCTGGCAACCCTTTAGGCAGCAAAAGTAGCACCGCGCCAAGCCCGGCGATGACTATCACCAATGCAGTGGAAGCAATCGCAAAACCACGGAACCCCGGTATCGAATGATCGACAATATCGAGCGCAGTCATCAGCAGATCCAATTGCCAACCTGCAAACTGCAGCAGCCAAACACCCAGCTGAGTATCAATAAATACAGCACCTAACATAAGTGATGGCAAAATAGATAGGCCCATCCAGGGAATCGCTACAAGATTGACCAATACACCTGAAAGGCTAAAGCCAGAAAAATATATTATCGATGGGATAAACAAGCCAATTGCAATCAGCCACTGGCTGCGCAACAGCTGCCATAACGATAACTGGGAAAATCGATGCTGCCATGAGGTTACAGCATCAGAGGCCTCAGCCTTCGGCCTCCATTGCGGCACTCGACTTAAAGCAATTCGCCCACTAAACCCCAAAAGCAGACTGCCGACGGCCACAAATGACAACCAAAAGCCAGCACTGTAAAAAGCCAGTGGCTGCAAGCTAAGCACTATTGCCAGTGCCAATGAGAAAGCAAAACCCGCTCCCAGTCTGCGCCGCCAGTGCCACCCCAGCAATAGCACCCAGGTCATTACAAGCGCCCGTTGTGCGGATAGAGGAACGCCGGCGATCAAGGTATAAACAAGGCTAGCCACCAAGGCGAGTCCTATCGCAATACCAAAACGGCTGGTGCCCGTGAAAAGCCCAATCCCTTTTGCCAGAAAGGTGCCCATCAACAAAATACAACCGGCCACCATGCCCACATGTAAGCCAGATATGGCTATCAGGTGGCCTGTACCTGTCCTTTTAAGCAGGTCGGTATCACCTTCGCTCAACTGACTGCGATCCCCTAGTAATAGCGCCGCTATCAGGTCCGGTCGATGGATCGGTAACTGGCTAATTTGGGAGCGCAATTCATCCCTTAACTCGATAATGCCTCCCCCCTGCCCCAGCCACTGAGGGGGATAATCGCGGGGGCGAACATAACCTGTTGCCGTAATTCCCTCTCGCAACAGCCAGCCTTCATAGTCGAATGTATGTGGATTAACACTTCCCCTTGGGCTTCTCAATCGGACAGGCAATACCCATTGGGAGCCACCCCGCAGACGAGCTAGAGCCTCACCGTCAACTCGGTACCAGGTTAGGTTGAGAAGGCTACCGATAGATAGCTCTGGCGGTGATAACTGGGGCTCCTCTTCAGTTAAAGAACTAGAAACGATATCCACAACTCGAGCCCGGAAACGCACCGTTCGTGATTCGGGACCAGCGCCAAATCCTCCCCCCTCCGTTAGCTCAGGCAGGGAGACTAGATCCAACTGAAGTACAAAGTCTGCACCGTGTGCGTTGAGGGGAAGCCGTCGATCCAGGGATACTTCATGAGAGTGGAGTGCCCAGGCCGCACCAATAAATGAGAGAAGGATCAGAGCAAGGAAGCGCCAGCGGCGTGTGATCCCCCCAACCAGCAAGGATAGGGAGATATACAATATCCACAGCGTACTTTCAGCAGGCAATTGGGCAAGGCAGCCAACCGCAATTATGGATAGTGAGTAAACCCAAAGGTATATGCTGGGCCCTGCGAGATCGATAATGCCTCTCGCCCCGGCCAGTAAATGCGAGAACCTGTGATTCAGGCCTCCCAAACTCAATAATTCCACCCGCAGCGCCATCCCTTGCACCACCCTTTCTGTTCAACTATTGACCACTCACACCCAAATCAACGATGATTGCGCCCCGCCCCTCAAGGCGCCCAAAGCCGCACAGTAGCTAGCTAACCTGCCATTCATAGCACTGGTCAGTCACATATTTTTAAGAAAAATGCCATTTTTAACATGTTTGTAATATTCGAAACGCAGAATCCGCACCAAATCGAAAGGCAGCCAACTAGGACAACACGGAAGGCACCTTTCAACCCAAAACCATAAACTGTGCGAGACGATTATGAATAAGACCGCTCTCTCTCTGGCCATCGTTGCCATGGTACCTGCTCTGGCCAACGCCCAAGATGAAGGCGATGTACTCGACTTTTACGGCAAAGCCAATGTCACTTTCCAGGCGGCTGACGAAGGTGATGATTCTGTCACCGACGTTCAGAGCAACGCTTCCCGCCTGGGCGTTAAGGGCGAAATCGCCCTGACTGAAGGCGTTAAAGGTATCTACCGTATGGAATACGAAGTAGATATGGACGGTGACGCTGACGATACTTTCTCCCAGCGCAACATCTACGCAGGCCTGGAAGGCGGTTTCGGCCAATTGATCGCGGGTAAATTCGATACTCCCCTGAAAGTTGCCCAGAAGAAAGTTGACCTGTTCAACGATCTGGAAGGCGATATCAAGAGTCTGATCACCAACAGCGATAACCGCGAAGAAGACGCGCTTCAGTACACTACCCCTTCTTTCGGCGGCTTCAAAGCTTCCGCTGCTTTCATCAGCAACAAAGAAGAAGTTATTGACGACGTAACTGGCGAAGAACGCAACAACGGCGTATCCATGTCTGTCGCCTACGACAACAATGGTGTTTACCTGGCCTACGCTATGGACCAGGACGTTGAAGATCAGGACGTTGATGTTCATCGTTTCGTAGCCCAGTACAACATCGGCCCCGTACAGGTAGGCGCCCTGTTCGAAGAGCAAGACGCGGATGATGGGGAAACTGTTGATGGCTGGATGAGTTCTGTTGCTTACAAACTGGACCAGTGGACACTGAAAGCCCAATACGGCCAATCTGATATCAAAGAAGAAGGCGGTGAAACTTTCAGCCTGGGCGCAGACTACAAATTCAACAGTGCAGCCAAAATTTTCGGCTTCTACACCGACGAAACCGCTGACGACGACTACGATCGCAGCTACGCCGGTATTGGTGTTGAATACAAGTTCTAATCATTCCTGAGGTGCGGCGATCCAATTTGGGAAGTGCGATTCTGTCGCATAGGGAAGATTGAGCAGTAAAAAAGGCGGCCTATGGCCGCCTTTTTTACTCTGGAATTTACTAAGGAGCCTTCTAAATAACCAATAGATCCATAAAGCGATTAACTGACAACTGCTTTAACCCTTGAAGGTCATTAATAGCTGCAAATATTTTGTTAGCCCGCCCTTGAGGGAATCGTGTAGCTAAATTTTTACGGAACTTATCTTCCAATAACGGAATCCCCTCCCGTCGCCGACGGCGGTGTCCTATCGGATATTCAACTTCAATCTTTTCTGATGTATCACCGCTTTTAAAAAATACTTGTACCGCACTGGCTATAGAACGCTTATCTGGGTCTAAATAATCTTTTGAGTAACCTTTATCCTCTATCACTTCAATCTTGTCCCGCAAGGTATCGATTTCTTTGTGCTCGCGATGAAAATCATCTTCATAAAAACCTGGCTGTAAGTCACCAAAAATAAGCGCCACTGCAACAATATATTGCAAACAGTGATCCCGATCTGCCGGATTATTTAATGGGCCTGATTTAGTGATGATGCGAAGGGCTGATTCATGTGTGGTCACTACTACCTTCGCAATGTTACCGATACGGTCTGCAACCTGTGGGTGCAAAATAATTGCCCCCTCACAAGCTGTTTGACCGTGAAACTCAGCCGGATAAGAGATTTTAAATAGAATATTCTCCATAACATAGGAGCCAAAACTTCTGGGGAACTGAAAACTGCGTTCTGATGGTGATTTTAGTTGCTGCTCAGCATTAGTCTTGCTAAACAGGACATCATAAAATCCCCATTGCTTTGCCGTAAGTACTCCGGGCACCCCCATTTCTCCACTTATCGCCAAATCAGCCAGGCGAACCCCACGGGAACTGGCATCACCTGCAGCCCAGGACTTACGTGACCCAGTATTCGGGGAATGCCTATAGGTCCGCAATGCTCCACCATCCGCCCACGCCTGAGACACCGCCGCCATTACTTCCTCCCGCCCAGCACCTTTAAGCCAGGCAGCCACAGCGGCAGAAGCAACCCGCACCAGTAGTACATGATCAAGCCCAACCCGATTAAAGCTGTTAGACAATGCCAAGACACCTTGAATCTCGTAGGCTTTGACCATTGCTTCGAGTACCGAGCCCATTTTTATTGGGCTTCCCCCTTTAACTAATCGGCCTTGCGACAGGTGGTCACAAACGGCCAATATTGCCCCAAGATTGTCAGAGGGATGCCCCCATTCAGCCGCCAACCAAGTGTCGTTGTAATCGAGCCATCGGATTGTACAGCCGATGTCCCATGACGCTTTTATCGGGTCCAAGCGAAACCGGGTGCCAGGTACCCGGGCCCCATTCGGCACCCAGGTCCCCTCCACCCAGGGTCCTAACAACTTTGTACATTCAGGGAAACTCAACGCCAGAAAGGCACACCCCAAGGAGTCCATCAGGCTTAACCGTGCTGTTTCCCAAGCATCACTGGAACCCACTTTGAAATGAAGCACATAATCTGCGATATCCTGTATCACCTGATCGTAATCGGGGCGGATATTCGGAGCGGGGTCAGCAATCATGATTGAATAGCCCGTGAAATTGTCGGAGGGCAAAACAGATGGAGTAAGATTAGCTGCTTCCTAAACTTCAGATAGCTAAACAAACGACCGAAGAATTCTATATTGTTAGGAATCTCTAAAAACAGGAATCAACCCACTTGCAACGAACTAGCGACCCAATAAAAACACTTCGATTCCTCAAAGAAACGGTATTATTCCGACAAGGGGATTCTGGTCCCCAGATTTATTTTATTCATGCCGGCTACGTCCTTATCCAAAAAGTGGACTACTGCGGCAACCTAGCCATTATCGATCTCTATGGGCCCGGATCATGGTTTGGACCAGGTCTAACTGGGAAAAACCTGGACATTCAAGCAACCGCCAAATCCGGCAGTGAACTGGAAGTTACATCCATTCAACATCTAAACGTCGTGATGGAGCGCCAATCACAGACCCACGATGGGCTATTGCAACAACTAGCCACAAGGGAATCTCAGCTTCAGCAACGTCTTTTCCTCCACATCACCGCCCCTTTACCGGTCCGGTTGGCCAATTTGTTAGCACAACTATTTAATTACCGGGGACAACCCTGTGGTCATGGACATCAACTCGACATCAAGTTGACCCAGTCCGAATTGGCCGCCATGGCCGGTGGCAGCAGGCAAACAGTCAGCCAACAGCTTAAACAGTGGAAGTCTGATGGAGTTATCGACTATACGCGCCAATATATCTGCCTTCTCGATCAAACCGCGTTAAAAGGCCTGGCAGAGAACCAAATATATGCGCCAGTGTCAGCCAGCTGACAGTTTTACCCTTCCCGCCTTCATATACTTTCCAGCAGCTGAAACCCGGGTATAGCTCTCCCACATCAACAGCAATGGAAAAGGATTATGCGCAGCGCCTACTTATTTACCTCTTTAGTTCTGACACTCGTATTGGGTATTTCTGCAAAGGCCGATGAAAACCTCAATTCAACCTATAAAAGCATGGTTGATAGCCAGGGGAATATTACTTTGCCGGATAATTACCGCCGGGAATGGGTCTTCCTGGGCTCCTATCAGGTAAAGTCCTCGAGTGGCGATGGATGGGATACTCATAATGTTTATACCCAGCCCCAGGCAGTAGAAGGGTATCGCAAAAAGGGGAAATTTCCCGATGGGACAGTTTTGGTAAAGGATGTTAATAGCACCCAATCGGAGCCCTTAACCACAGGGTTGGCTTATTACTCCTCAGACCTTCAATTCACTTTTATGATGGTAAAAGACGATAACAACCGCTTCCCAGAAAACCCGGCTTGGGCAGAAGGCTGGGGATGGGCTTTATTTAAGCCAGGAATAGCCAAAAGTGAAACTGAAACCTGGAAAGGCACCGGGCTTAACAACTGTTTTGGATGTCATTTGCCTGCCAAGAATAATGACTGGGTATACACACAGGGTTATCAGCAGGTCCTGCAGAACTAAAAAGTAAACAGCAAAAATCAGAGGTTAGAGGTCTATTATTCGGCTAGAGTAACAGCATAGATTCCCTCCATAACAGCTTATCACCCCCACCCCAGCGCTAATTGATTTATATCAATTAGCGCGATCTTGAATACCGTTAACATGCGGCCGCGTCCGACTATTCCACTATGAGTTTTTCCGTGTTTAAACCTGAGTTACTGTCCCCCGCAGGGACTTTAAAAAATATGCGATATGCGTTTGCCTATGGTGCCGATGCCGTTTATGCCGGCCAACCCCGCTACAGCTTGCGTGTGCGCAATAATGAATTTAAAAATATTGAAACCCTGCGCCTAGGCATAGAAGAAGCACACCAGCAGGGAAAACAGTTCTATATCGCCTCTAATATCGCCGCTCACAACGACAAAGTTCGCAGTTACCTGCGGGACCTGGAAGAAATTGTCGAAATGGGGCCTGACGCCCTGATTATGTCCGACCCGGGCCTGATAATGATGGTAAGGGAGCGCTGGCCTGATCTGCCAGTCCACCTATCCGTACAGGCCAATGCGGTAAACTACGCGACCGTAAAGTTCTGGCATCGCCAGGGGTTATCTCGGGTGATACTTTCCCGGGAATTATCCCTGGATGAGATTGAAGAAATTCGCCAGAGAGTGCCTGAAATGGAGTTGGAAGTCTTTGTCCACGGTGCGCTCTGTATCGCCTATTCCGGGCGCTGCTTGCTATCCGGTTATATGACCCATAGAGATGCCAACCAGGGCGCCTGCACCAACTCCTGCCGCTGGCAATACCAAGCTCATGAAGCCAAAGAGAATGAAGTTGGCGAGTTGATTCATGTGCAAACCCAGGAACCCACCAAGCAACCCACCTCCGCCAGTGAAAGTACTTCCCAGGCCTTTTTACTACAGGAAGAGGGTCGCCCTGGAGAATATATGCCGGCCTACGAAGATGAGCACGGTACCTACATCATGAACTCCAAAGATCTGCGGGCGGTACAACACGTCAAGCGTCTCTCGGAAATGGGCGTTCACTCTTTAAAAATCGAAGGTCGCACCAAATCCCACTACTATGTGGCTCGTACTGCTCAGATCTATCGTCGCGCGATAGACGATGCTGCAGCAGGAAAAGACTTTGACATGAAGATGATGGACGAATTAGAAACCCTCTCGAACCGGGGCTACACGGAAGGTTTCTACCGTCGCCATCCACCAGCTGAATACCAGCAATATGAAAAGGGATTGATATCAACTCCGGGCCAACAGTTCGTAGGCGAGCTTATTGACGGCAGTCCTGAGTATTTGACGATTGATGTAAAAAATCGCTTTGAACGCGGTGATCAATTGGAGTTAATGACTCCCAGCGGTAGCTTGTTCTTCCCCTTGGAGCAAATGGAGAATACGGAAGGTAAGGCTGTCGATGTGGCGCCAGGCTCAGGGCATATTGTGAAAATTCCTCGGCCGGAAGGTATTGAAGATACGCAATTGCAGCGGGCATTATTGGTCAAAGCACTGGGCTAAATAACTACCCACAGTGATAAATATGGCGTAATCGCCTTTTTTGCAGCTCGTTTTAGCAATCCAGGGAACCTCTGAATAACCCAGAGGCTCCCTAGAAGACTCATTCAGTTTTCTAAAGCACTTCACTCCCCCATCTATTGGCCTACTTACAACCCCTCAGGAAATTTCAAACTCCAGCACTAGACAAGTGCCACTAGCTTGAAAGTCAGCTGAATCCTCAACCACTTCATTCCACATATTTTTCTGCTCGGCTGCAGCTATCTTCAGGGAATGAAAAAGAAACAACCTTGAAATAGCAAAAGTCTCAGCTAGCCTCTAGGCACTAGGCGCACCGCTTACTCTCTCATGCACTCATGGATGAATAGCATATGAGTCACTTCCTGGACCGCCTCACCTTTTTTCGCCAACGCACCGAAACTTTTTCTGACGCTCATGGAATTACAACAGGTGAGTCCCAGGGTTGGGAGGATGCCTATCGTAAACGCTGGGCGGCTGACAAAATTGTACGGTCTACCCACGGTGTCAACTGCACCGGCTCTTGCTCATGGAAAATCTACGTAAAGGGCGGCATTGTTACCTGGGAGACTCAACAGACTGACTACCCCCGCACCCGGCCCGATCTACCCAACCATGAACCGCGAGGCTGTCCCCGGGGTGCCAGTTACAGCTGGTACCTCTATTCCGGCACCCGAGTGAAATACCCACTGGTTCGGGCACGATTGGTGGAGGCCTGGCGCAACGCGCGCACCTCTAAATCCCCTGTAGATGCCTGGCGCTCTATTACAGAAGACCAGAACAGTCGTGAGAGCTGGGTTTCCCGCCGTGGTAGGGGTGGTTTCGTCCGTATCGGCTGGGATGAAGTCAATGAGATAATCGCCGCAGCTAACGCCTATACGATCGACAAGTACGGACCCGACCGAGTCGCTGGCTTCTCCCCTATTCCCGCAATGTCGATGGTTTCCTATGCCGCCGGCAGTCGCTATTTATCACTTCTCGGTGGCGTGCTGCTGAGCTTTTACGACTGGTACTGTGACCTACCCCCCTCTTCCCCCCAAACCTGGGGAGAGCAAACCGACGTTCCTGAGAGCGCTGACTGGTACAACTCCGGCTATCTCCTGGTATGGGGGTCAAATGTCCCACAGACACGCTCACCAGATGCGCACTTTTATACCGAAGTGCGCTACAAAGGCACTAAAAGCGTTGTAGTTTCACCGGACTATAGCGAGGCCTGTAAGTTTGCCGATCTGTGGCTGCACCCCAAGCAGGGAACAGATGCCGCCTTGGCCCTGGCACTTGGACATGTTGTTCTCACCGAGTACTATGTAAAGCGGCAGGTTCCGTATTTTATGAACTACGCACGGCAATTCACTGACATGCCATTCCTGGTCAAACTGGTTGAGCGGGATGGACAGTTAGTACCAGACCGGTTGTTGCGGGCGGCCGACTTCAGCGGCGCTCTGGGTGAGGACAACAACCCCGACTGGAAACCCGTCGCTTTCGATGAACCCAGCGGTGATATTGTCTGCCCCAACGGCAGTGCCGGATTCCGCTGGGGACAACAGGGCAAGTGGAACCTGGAAGAGAAAGATGGCCAGGGGCGCGCTATCAAGCTCGCACTGAGCCTGGAGAAAATATCGGACAGCCGGGAAGCCGTTGCATTCCCCTATTTTGGCGCCGATGCCCCTGAAACCTTTGTTGCAACCGGGCACGATACCATCCTGGCGCGTACGATACCGGTAACGACCGTCGAACTAAAAGGAGGCCCTTGCCAAGTAGCCTCCACCTTCGACCTGTTTCTTGCCAACTATGGCGTCGATCGCGACTTCGGCGGCGGCAATATAGCAAAAAGCTACGATGATGATCTGCCTTTTACCCCCGCCTGGGCCGAATCAGTTTGCGGTGTAAAACGCGATGCCATCATCCATGTTGCACAGGAATTTGCCACCAATGCTGAGGCTACTGAAGGCCGATCCATGGTGATCCTGGGCGCCGGCCTCAATCACTGGTACCACATGGACATGAGCTATCGCGGCATTATTGCACTGCTGATCATGTGCGGCTGTGTGGGTAAATCAGGAGGAGGATGGGCACACTACGTCGGCCAGGAGAAACTTCGCCCACAAACCGGCTGGCTGCCAGTCGCCTTCGCCCTGGACTGGAACCGCCCTCCCCGCCATATGAATGGCACCTCATTTTTCTATGCCCATACCAACCAGTGGCGCTATGAATCCCTGAAGGTTTCCGACATCCTTTCCCCACTCGCCCCCAGGGGAGACTGGGGCCAGGAGATCATCGACTACAACGTGCGCGCCGAACGTATGGGCTGGCTGCCTTCCGCACCACAACTGAATACTAATCCACTAGAAGTTGCTAAACAGCTTACCGAAACAGGGGAATCCCCCGCAGAAGCAATTCCCAGAAAATTAAAATCCGGCGAATTGGCATTTGCCAGCGAGGACCCGGACAGTCCCCAGAATTGGCCGCGCAACATGTTCTTCTGGCGCTCCAATGTGCTGGGTGCCAGCGGCAAAGGTCACGAGTATTTTCTCAAACACTTTATCGGTTCATTGCACGGCGTGGTGGGAGAAGAAAATGATGCTGATGAGGGGCGACCCAGTGAAGTGCGCTGGCATGAAGAGGCCCCTGCCGGCAAACTGGACCTGATGGTGAATATTGATTTCCGCATGTCGACCACCAGTTTGTACAGCGACATAGTCCTGCCCACCGCCACCTGGTATGAGAAACACGATCTCAACACCTCAGATATGCATCCATTCATCCACCCTTTAACCGCTGCGGTGGACCCGGTTTGGGAGTGTCGCAGTGACTGGGATATTTTCAAAGGGATTGCCCGGAAATTCTCAGAAATATGTCCGGAGGTACTCGGCGTGGAGCGGGATTTAGTATTGACCCCGATCCAGCACGACACACCCGGGGAAATTGCCCAGCCCTACGAACCCAAGGATTGGAAGCGCGGTGAATGCGAGCCCGAGCCTGGCGTTACCATGCCCAGTATCGCCATTGTAGAGCGTAACTATCCAGCCACCTATGAACGCTTTACCTCCATAGGCCCAGAACTGGAACACAAAGGCAATGGTGGCAAAGGGCTCAACTGGAATACCAATACCGAGATCGATAACCTGGCTAATCTCAATGGCAGGATCAAGTCAGGTGAGTGCGCCGGGCGCCCCAAAATCGAAACCGACATCGAGGCCTGTGAAACCATTCTGATGCTGGCACCGGAAACCAACGGTGAAGTAGCGGTAAAGGCGTGGCAAGCACTGGGCAAAAATACCGGCCGTAACCACGAGCACTTGGCCGAGGGTAAGGAAGAGGAAAAAATCCGTTTTCGCGATGTGGTATCACAGCCCCGAAAAATCATTTCCTCTCCCACCTGGTCCGGTATCGAAAGCGAGCATGTTTCCTACACTTCTAACTGGACCAATGTACACGAGCTGATTCCCTGGCGCACAATCACAGGCCGCCAACAACTGTACCAGGACCACAACTGGATGCTGGCGTTTGGAGAGGGGTTCGTTACCTGGCGGCCTCCTATCGATACCCGTTCGATCAAACAGGTGCTGGGGAAAATCCCCAACGGAAACCCAGAGATCCAACTCAATATTCTCACTCCCCACCAGAAATGGGGAATCCACTCTACCTATACTGAAAACCTGATTATGTTGAGCCTCAACCGGGGCGGCCCGGTGGTGTGGATCAGTGAGGAAGATGCACAAAGAGCCGGTATCAGGGACAACGATTGGATCGAGGCCTTCAACATCAATGGTGCCCTGACGGCCCGCGCGGTGGTCTCCCAGCGCATCATGCCGGGCTCAGCCATCATGTACCACGCCCAGGAAAAAATCGTAAATACCGTGGGCTCGGAAATTACCAACCAGCGCGGCGGCATCCACAATTCAGTTACCCGGGTCAATATGAAACCAACCCACATGATCGGTGGCTACTGCCAACTGGCCTATGGTTTCAATTACTACGGCACCGTCGGCGCCAACCGCGACCAGTTTGTGGTGGTGCGCAAAATGAATGAAATCAACTGGTTTGACAAGGAAGTACTACCGGCTACGACTTAAACAGCCTCACCCTCACCAGTGCCCCAGCACAATAATTTTGTGAGTTGTTATGGATTTGAAAATGGACGCGCAAGGTCGCCGGCATAAAGACAGGAAGCTGAGATGAAAATCCGTGCCCAGATTGGGATGGTCCTGAATCTCGACAAGTGTATTGGCTGTCATACCTGTTCAATTACCTGCAAAAATGTATGGACCAACCGTGAAGGTGTCGAATACGCCTGGTTTAACAACGTGGAATCCAAACCCGGTGTCGGTTACCCGAAGGACTGGGAAAACCAAAAGCGCTGGAACGGCGGGTGGATTCGCAAGAAAAATGGCAAACTCCAGCCCCGGGCTGGCTCAAAGTGGCGCTTACTGGCCAATATTTTTGCCAACCCGGACCTGCCGGAAATTGATGATTTCTATGAGCCCTACACCTTCGAATACGACTGGCTGCAAAAGGCTCCTGAGCTCCAGGCACAGCCCTCAGCCAAGCCCCGCTCTCTGGTCACCGGTGATGTGCTGACAAAAATCGAATGGAGCGGCAACTGGGAGGATGATCTGGGCGGCGAATTCAGTGCGCGCTCAAAGGACTATAACTTCGCCGGTGTCGAAAAGGAGATCTACAGCCAGTTCGAACAAACCTTTCTGATGTACTTACCCAGGCTGTGCGAGCACTGCCTGAATCCCTCCTGTGTAGCCTCCTGTCCTTCTGGCGCCATATATAAACGCGAGGAGGATGGCATCGTCCTGATTGATCAGGGCAAATGCCGCGGCTGGCGTATGTGTGTTTCCGGCTGCCCCTACAAGAAGATCTATTACAACTGGTCCACCGGCAAATCTGAGAAGTGTATTTTTTGTTATCCCAGAATCGAAGCCGGGATGCCTACGGTATGCTCGGAAACCTGTGTAGGCCGTATTCGTTACCTGGGCGTTATGCTCTACGATGCCGACCGCATCGAGCAAGCCGCTTCCGTAGAACATGAAAAAGACCTGTATCCCGCACAAAGGGACATCTTTCTCGATCCCCACGACCCCAAGGTCCAGGCGCAAGCCATCCGCGATGGCATCCCCCAGGCATGGCTGGATGCGGCAACCCGCTCACCCGTGTACAAAATGGTGATGGACTGGGAGGTTGCTTTCCCCTTGCACCCCGAATATCGCACGCTGCCGATGGTTTGGTATGTGCCCCCTCTATCGCCAATCCAATCCGCCGCTGAGGCCGGCAAGATCGCAGTGAATCACGGTATGCCGGATGTCAGTTCACTGCGTATCCCTCTGCGTTATTTGGCCAACCTGCTCACGGCCGGCGACGAAGTACCGGTAACCCGCGCATTGGAGCGAATGCTGGCAATGCGTGCCTACATGCGCGCTAAAACTGTTGGGGGGGTAACCAATGAGAAAATTCCAAAGAGCGTCGGTCTCACCCGGAAAACCATTGAGGATATGTACCGCTATATGGCGCTCGCCGCCTACGAAGACCGCTACGTAATCCCGACCAACCACCGTGAATCCGAAGAAAATGCATACCACCTGCGCGGTGCTATGGGCTTTAGCTTTACGGAACCACATAACGGAAGTACCAAGCTTGATCTATTTGGCGGCCCCAAGCGCATGCCGGGCAAACGCTATACGGATACCCCCTAATGAAAAGGTTATTACGTGCTCTGGCGTTACTACTGGACTACCCCAGTGAATCCGTGAAAACGCATATCAATGATATTCGCGAAACACTGGACAGTGAGCAAGCACTTTCCAGCATAGATCGCGCCATGATTGCCCCCTTGCTACGTAGTTATTTACAGCAAGAGCTGCTGAACTTACAAGTGGACTACAGCGATTTATTCGACAGCTCCCGCGCCCTATCACTACATTTTTTTGAACATATTCACGGTGAAAGCCGCGAGCGCGGCCAGGCAATGCTCAATCTGGGCGAAGAGTACATTGCACACGGCTGCTTCCTTCAACGCGATGAGCTGCCTGATTACATCCCGATCTTTCTGGAATTTATTTCCTGCTTGCCAGAAACCGAAATCCGTGACTGGCTATCGCAACCGGCCCATGTATTTGCCGCCTTAGCCCAGCGCCTCGACGAGCGCCAGTCAGCGTACGCAGGGATCTTTCACCTGCTCATAAAACTCGCAGGAAAACAGCCCGATGCCCAAGCGGTAAAGGAATTACTTGCGCGAAACCAACAAGCAACGGAAACGTCTGTCGAGGAAGAATGGGAGGAAAAACCCATCACCTTTACAACGCCCCAGCACCAAGTTCCACCAAGCGGGATTATCGCGCGGCTGAAAGCCGCCGGTAAATTGATTATGTCTTCCAGCGAAACGTGAAATAAACCACCCAAAAGTTTATTGAGACAAACACCATGCACAGCGTCATCAACTATTTATTATTTGGTTGGTACCCATATGTGGCCCTTACCGTACTGGTGCTCGGTAGCATCATTCGCTTTGACAAAGGCCAATACAGCTGGCGATCACAATCTTCACAGTTCTTACGCCGCAAACAGATGATGCTGGGGTCTAATCTGCTCCACCTGGGAATCCTGATCCTGTTTGTTGGGCACTTTGTTGGCCTACTGACTCCTATTGGGGTTTTTGATTATTTTGGGGTGAGTCACAGCTTCAAGCAGTTAATGGCACTGATCGTTGGCGGCCTTGCCGGAATTGCCGGATTTATTGGCTGCAGCATACTGTTACATCGTCGGCTCTATTACGCTCGCATCCGCCACAGCTCTTCGGTCGGTGACATCCTGGTCCTTGTACTGATTTGGCTGCAGCTATTTATCGGACTGGCCACGACCATCTGGACCATGGACCACCTGAGCGGCAAGGAAATGGTATTATTTATGGGCTGGGCTCAGGGCATACTCACTTTTACTCCCTCTGCCTCTGAGCTGATTATCAATACCGAGCTCGTCTACAAGATACACATTGTGCTCGGGCTGACACTATTCCTGATTACCCCCTTTACACGATTGGTACACATCTGGAGTGCGCCGTTTGCCTATGTATTGCGCCCCGGATACCAAATAGTGAGATCGCGAAGACTCGCTCGCAAAAGTACGACACCCATACCTGATCCGACCGCACCTCAACCGACAAGCCCAGCACCCAAGTGAAGGCTCAATATGAGCAAAGACAACGCCATACAGTACATCGAGCTGCCCCCCTCTCCTACTGGGGCAAAGCTCCAAGATCCCGTATTACCATCTGCCTGCGAGGTCGGCGGCTGTGGTTATGGTCCAGACATTGAACATACACCGATGCCCGCCTTTGCCGAGGTGCGAGTCAATGGAGTAGAGATTACAGCCGAGGAGATTGCGCGGGAGATGCAATATCACCCAGCCCCAGACGGCAAAATCGCTTGGCACCATGCGGCAAGGGCTCTGGCTATTAGGGAACTACTGCAGCAGGTTATCCGCAGCAGACATCACAAAGAACAGAGACATAACGATACCGACAATCCCAATGACACGGAAGAAAATACAGAAATAAGTGCTTTACTGGAGCGGGAACTACCCGCAGCCCACGTCACTGAAGAGGAATGCCGCCGCTATTACGATGGGCATATCCATCGTTTCCGCACGCCTGACTTATTTGAGGCCGCTCATATCCTGATTGAACCCATCGAAGATACCGACAGTGGTCGGCTGCAGGCAGAGCAGCAGGCTCGACAGCTCACCAGCGAATTAGGCGACGATGCAGAGAGCTTTGCCGCAGCCGCTCGGGAATTATCCGGCTGTCCAACAGCCCAGCAGGATGGCTCACTGGGCCAGGTTCGCCGTGGCGAGCTGGATCGGGCTGTACAACAGGCCCTGGAAGCGCTGGCAGAGGGATGCACTGGGCGGGAACCGGTACAGAGCCGTTTCGGCTGGCATGTGGTGCGCCTACATCGCCGGATTCCCGGGCAGACACTGCCATTTGAGTTGGCCAGGGAAAAAATCCTCGACATGCTGGAAGCGCGCGCTTGGGTAACATCGGCCTCAAGGTTTATTGGTGAACTGGCGCGCACTGCCAATATAGAGGGCGTACAACTCGATTTAAATGCATCGACGACTGAGAGCCCAGCATCATGAGTATCAAAAAACCTCCCAAGGATGCCCACTTGAACCCGGACCTGCACGCCGTGCGGGATGACACTTATGGCCCGGACCAAGAAGGACACGACCCGATGGAGTCAGTCTCCGTCAAGCCTGAAAAAAAACGCCTATGGCCAATGGTGTGGGCCATTGTGACTATTGCCTGTGTACTGATTGCGGTGTTTCTACTGATTCCTTAAGCCTCGGGATAGGGAAAATCCATCATGGCTTCACTACCTGCCGCCTCCCGGCCCGATCAGGTTCGGGCATTGAGCCTGAGCACCATCGCCTTTACCGCCTGCTTTGCGGTGTGGACGATTTTCTCGATCATTGGCATTGCGATTAAAGAAGAGCTGGGTATCAGCGAATCCGAGTTCGGCCTCCTTATTGCAACTCCGGTCCTCACAGGCTCTGTCACCCGCCTAATTCTTGGCATATGGACAGAACGCTATGGTGGCCGCCTTGTCTTCACCCTGCAAATGCTGCTCACCGCTCTTTCCACCTGGCTGCTGACATTCGCCTCTACCTATCCAATGTATCTGCTGACCGCCTTGGGGATTGGCTTGGCCGGAGGCTCATTTATTATCGGGGTTACTTATGTCGCGAGTTGGTTTGAGCCCGAGCGACAGGGCACCGCTCTGGGCATTTTTGGCGCAGGTAATGTGGGCGCTGCCGTTACCAAGTTTGTAGCCCCCTTTATCCTGGTGGCTTTCGGTTGGCATATGGTGGCCTATATCTGGGCCGCTGCGTTGGCGCTGATGGCGGTCACTTTTTTTGTATTCGCTAAGGATGAACCCCAGTGGGTGGCGCAGAAGGAATCTGGCAAGCCAGTGCCCTCATTTGCAGAGCAATTCAAGCCTTTGGAGGATATTCGTGTTTGGCGATTTTCTCTGTACTACTTCTTTGTATTCGGCGGTTTTGTCGCCCTGGCACTGTGGACCCCCAATTACCTGATTGAAGTCTACGAAGTGGATGTGCGCACTGCCGGCATCTGCGCAGCAGCCTTCTCTCTATCGGCATCACTATTTCGCGCTTATGGGGGACATCTCTCTGACCGTCACGGCGCGCGGACCATAATGTACTGGACCTTTGGTTTCTCCCTGTTACTACTGCTGATGCTGTCTTACCCACCCACCCAGTACATTATCACTACTAAAAATGGGCCACTGAGTTTCAGTACCCAGATGGACCTATTGCCATTTGTAGTGGTGCTCTTCCTGCTCGGCTTCTTTATGAGCCTGGGCAAAGCAGCAACTTATAAACACATCCCGGTTTATTACCCCAAGCATATCGGTTCTGTCGGTGGACTAGTGGGAATGATCGGGGGGTTGGGCGGCTTCATACTGCCGATTATTTTTGGCATCGCATTAGATTTAACAGGTATTTACACCAGTTGCTTCGCAATCCTCTTTGCCCTGGTCGTATTCGCCTTAATCTGGATGCATTTGTCGATTCAAGCTGAGGCCAAGCGCCCAGAACAGGTTGAAGATACTGAAGAAGATCTGCGCCCAACGGAGGAAGAAGCCAGAAAAGATCGGGTCCTGGATGACTGGAACCCAGAGGACAAAGAATTTTGGGAAACCCGAGGCCGCACCATTGCACGGCAGAACTTATGGATCTCTATCCCGGCCTTACTTCTCGCATTTGCGGTGTGGATGGTCTGGTCAGTAGTGGTAGCGAGATTGCCTGCGATCGGTTTTAACTTTAACTCCGCCCAATTATTCTGGCTTGCCGCCCTACCCGGCCTGTCTGGCGCCACACTGAGAATATTTTATAGCTTTATGGTGCCGATCTTCGGCGGAAGGCTGTGGACCGCAGTATCCACAGCATCCCTATTGGTGCCGTCAATTGGCATGGGTTATGCCGTGCAGGACCCAACCACACCATTCCTGATTTTCCTGGTATTGGCCCTGCTTTGCGGTTTGGGCGGGGGCAACTTCGCCTCCTCAATGGCAAATATTGCTTTCTTCTTCCCGAAGAAGGAAAAGGGCCATGCTCTGGCACTGAATGCAGGGCTCGGTAACCTGGGCGTATCGGTGATGCAGTTTCTGGTACCCCTGGCGATCACTGCGGGCATTTTCGGCGTGCTGGGTGGCAGTCCACAACAGGCGGATGATGGCACCTTGCTATGGATGCAGAATGCAGGCTTTATTTGGGTCCCGCTGATTATTGCTTCCACGGCGGCCGCCTGGCTGGGTATGAATGACATCGCAGATGCAAAGTCCAGCTTTGCAGAACAGGCTGTTATTTTCCAGCGCAAGCACAACTGGTTGATGTGCATCCTCTATACCGGCACATTTGGTAGCTTTATTGGATACTCCGCTGGATTCCCGTTGCTGACACGGCTGCAGTTTCCGGATGTTAATGCGTTACAGCTGGTATTTTTAGGGCCATTGGTGGGGGCCCTGAGCCGTGCTGGTAGTGGCTGGCTAGCGGATAAATACGGGGGCGCCAGGGTTACCTTCTGGACCTTTGTCGGAATGATGCTTGCAGTACTCGGGGTAATTTACTTTATTGCCAACAATGAAGCAGCCGGGGCTTTCTGGGGATTCTTCACCTGCTTTATGGCCCTGTTCTTCCTCACCGGGGTCGGCAATGCCTCAACATTCCAAATGATTCCAGTGATTATGGGCAAAGAGATCCCACACCTTATACCCAGCTTGAACAGTGAGGAACAGAAACGCCAGATCGACCGCGAGAGTGCTGCCATAATTGCTTTCACCAGTGCCATTGCAGCTTATGGAGCTTTTTTTATTCCCAAGGCGTACGGAACATCCATAGAGGTTACCGGTGGCCCCTTGGCGGCACTGTGGGGATTCCTTATCTTTTATCTGATTTGCCTGGTCATCACCTGGCGCTTCTATTCTTCAAGGCATGGCTTACTTTACGACGTAGAGCGCGGTTCCAGCAATAATTGACCATAAGAATAGAATAAAGAGTCAGGAGATTGGCTCTATTGTGGAATCCCCCAGTTATTAGAGCCTGTGCTCAATTACATAACCGCATCATTATCACTGCGGGCAATCAGCTCAAGTCCGGGGCGATCACACCAGTAGCCATCCACCCCCGGTGGCAAGAGTAGTGGGAGCAATTCACCGTGCCGGGCACGATCGAAAGCTTCAATAACCTGGAGCGTTCGTTGCCATTGTGGAGACAGGCGCAGGATATCAATCTCCATTTCACACAGTTGTGGGTAGTGTGGCAGTAAATTGACTACTTCCCCGGATAGCGTCTGAATCCCATTTATCACGAATAAATCTTCTCCCTCCTGAGATGCCAACGGCAACCCATTGGGATACTCCATGCAACGGTAATCGCAATTATCTTTTGCCAGCCCGTGGTGGCGGGCAGTAAAGCAGCGCGCCGAATAAGCCAGTGGCATATGGCCATGGGCAAACAGCTCAATTTCTGGTTTATTGGTGCAAACTTCAAGCACCGCTCTCAATTGCTGCGCCCCCATTTCTACCGGCACCGTCCAGCGTATCATGCCTATTGACATTAGGCGTTCTACGACTTTGTGATTATAAATATTGACGGCAGGACCACAGGTAAACGGCAGCCGGGCTTCCGATAAAAGCTGTACTGCCGACATATCATTAGCTTCAACCAACCACTGACCATTGTCACAGATTTTCCGTACCCAGTTGAGATCCGCATTGGATTCCAGCAATGTCAGTGTAGACAGGACTATTTGCTTGTCCGAAGCCTCCGCCAACATCCGGGCCAGATCCAACCAGTCCGCCGCTCGCAACTCATGTCTCTTACCACACACCACTTCTCCCAAATAAATAATATCCAGCGGTGCCGAAAGAATTTCTTCATAGAAAAAATTAATATCGGTACGCCGCCAATAATATTGCGCAGGTCCCAGAGCTAGCCGCATCTTTTGTCCTCTACTGCCAGGGGCGATCATAAGCGCCCAGAGTCGTTTGCTTGCCTTCAGAATTTTTTGCCAATGTATCCCGCCAGCGATCCCTCACAGAGAAATCATCACCAAGCTGTAACACCGCATCAATCGCCTCACGCCAAGTGCGCACTATTTGCGATACATAGGCAGGACTCCGCTGTCTGCCTTCTAGCTTAATAGCCTTTATACCCGCCAACCTCAGCTCCGGCAGCAGAGCCATACTATTCAAGCTTGTCGGCTCCTCAAGCGCGTGCTGACGCTTTTCGTCAACGATAAACCGGCCCTTACACAAGGTTGGGTAGCCAGCATTTTCACCCTCGGTAAACCGGTCGATCAGCACTCCATTCAGCCTGGTTTCCAGTCCGTTCGCTACATTCCTCCATTCCACCGCCTTGGCCGGCGAACAAACGCCGTTCTTATTAGGCGACTCTCCAGTTACGTAGGAACTTAGATGACAGCGCCCCTCAGCCATAATACAAAGGCTACCGAAACCAAAAACTTCCAACTCCACTGGGCTGGCAACTGCCAACTGCTCTACTTGTTTAAGTGACAGTACCCGGGGTAGAACCGCACGGCGGACACCAAATTGCTGCCGGTAGAATTCCAATGCGGGTCCACTGGTAGCAGATGCCTGCACCGATAGATGGAGAGCCAAATGCGGATACTTTTTCTGCGCATATTCCATAAGACCGAT
This sequence comes from Microbulbifer maximicatervae (SeqCode), assembly GCF_052467325.1. Classification (NCBI taxonomy): domain Bacteria; kingdom Pseudomonadati; phylum Pseudomonadota; class Gammaproteobacteria; order Cellvibrionales; family Microbulbiferaceae; genus Microbulbifer; species Microbulbifer maximicatervae (SeqCode). The sequence goes on along the minus strand of NZ_CP174310.1, from coordinate 1,050,188 downwards.
ATCTGCCAAAATCACGGCATCAGCACTGAGCCCTGCCGCCCTATCTACCGCTGCCTGCCAGCGCGAAAAAGTATCTGGCTTTGCGTAGGTATTAATAGCCACATATAACTTTCTACCTCGGCTGCGAATTCGCTCCAAGGCACGCAACGCACTCTTGTCGTTAAAATTTAGTCCGCCAAAGTTCCGTGCATTGGTTTCATCGCTAAAACCGATATAAACCGCATCTGCACCATTATCGACTGCGGCCTCCAGTGCTGGCAGGCTCCCGGCCGGGCATACAAGTTCCATAGTTGCTCCCTAATTAATTCGGGTAACCATTGCTAATTCAGCAGCAATAATATCCAGCCAGCGCAGGGTCCACTGCGGTATGCGGCTTCGATCGAGTGCATCAAGCCGGTTCTTTACTGTCAGACCAATTTCGGTCTGTCCACCGAGGCATAGCCTACGTTGGAAAAAAAGCGTATCCGGGTCCTCACGACCGCTGGCAATTGCCAGGAAATCGGCAATATCAGCTGAGATAGTAGAGTCAGCCACGGCGTGAGCTGGCGCGCGTACAAAGAGTGTGTCGCGCTTACTTACCCTAAGACAAACTCCCATATCCCTAACGGTAACTTCCAGCACCTGACCATCTAGAAAGTCGAAGAGTCCATCGTTTAACTCCTCTGAAAGCCTCGTATTTAGCAATTTGATAAATGCGATCTCACCCGGCCAGCTGGGTAACAACGGCATTACTCTGCAGCTGAGTCGATAGCCCATATGTGAAATTGATTTTCTAATCGCCAGCATTTTCCCTCCATATCCGATAAAACAGCTACAACTTAGCTCCAGCTTTATCATTTGCCCTGAAGCCTGCTATGCATCATTGTGGAAAACGTTACTCCCTTTGACCTTCTTCAACAGGAGTATTCAATGTTTAGTGATTTTCGCAGGAAGCCCCCCTCAGGGTAAGAACCAAATACTTCCAAAGATGAGTAGTCGACATCCATTGTTTGTAAAACATCAAGCTAAAGGAATGGACCCCTATATTTTAAGAATTACCTTGATCATGGCGGCCATACGGCAAAGGATCACTATTGGCAGATGGCCGTTAAATTCAGCGGATAAGTGGGTCACGGTTCTGTCATCATAGACAGCTGGGGAATCACCACGGAATTCCAGATACGCTCTATTTCCTCTTCACACGGGTCCGCATGCATTTTTTTTCGGACCCCCTCCTTGGAGAGGTCTATGTGTGCTTCAGGTTCAACCCCCTGGCGCCTTAAGCAGTTGATGGCACAGTGCAAAGGACAGCCATCCAGAACAATTTTCTTACGCCCTGATTTTGCAGTTTTAACCAATGCATTTACATCTCCTCCAACCCCAGCCACACAGGACATCTCTGCCTGCGCATTCCGGTCTAGCTTCACAGCTAAAGTATTTGCTAACTGTGCGGCACTGGAACACCCGGAGCATGCATAGACCAAAGGCAACTCCCGGTAACCTGATTTACTAGTCACTATCGATTTACCCCATGTAAATTTGTTCCGGGTATCTATCACTGGATTCGCGACATTTTTGATCAGCGGACATATTCTTCAGCAGAATGCGCTTCGAGCAATTCATTAACCGAACCACTATGAAACAGAAGACAAGAATTTATGCACCCCAGACGCGCTGAGAATACGTCTCTATAAACGCATAATCGGTATCCATGCCTCACACGGCCGCAGGCGCAGTAAACTCTCCCCTCAATTTCTAGCAAAAACCTCCTGAATAAATCAGAGGTATCTCTGCATACCCTAAACTCTATAGGAGTGGCTCCACGAGAATAACCACACACTACAAAATAAATAATTTGCCACCCGGAGCATTTAAATACAGTTAAATTGTGATACACCCGGATAATATATAAAATCAATAAAAAAGTGACACCTGCCCATTATAGGTAGGCATAGTGCATTTACCCCCAAATAGGTAGAGAGATTTGCGGGCAACAATAGCTCTATTTAACTAGAATCAAATTCTGACAGGGACTTCCAAGATAAATAGAAGATAAGGGGTCAGCCTCTTTTTTTAGAAAATTCTTTATTGGCATTGCCAAATCAGCCTCTACCACGGAGATACAACTAGCTTAACCAGTTTATCTAAAGCTCTCTAGATTGAGTGTCAATCCAATCAATTTGTACGCGCCCCTCCCAACTCCCTACCTGCTCAGGACAAGATATAACTCGCACCATTATTTCGGACACTGCCGGAAATAACATGACTATAAGATAAAGAACCAATCAAACCACACCTATGAAAACCAAATAAATGCTCGATCAAGTGTGACCTATAAGCAACCTCGCGAAAATTTAAGGTATCTAGAAATCGAAATACGCTTACCACTTTTCAATATCTAGATCTACTTGTCGGGGTATAGATCAACAACTTACTTTAAGGTTTACGTACCCGTTACTGACTACTACACTGCTGCGACACATATCTATTAATAATGGCAACCATTACAGAGAGCGTGACATGAAACGCTATGGCCTGCACCTTGCTTTGGCCTGCTTGTACTTCTCCAGCCCCTCTATCGCGGATATAGCCGAAACAAAAGGGGGATTAAAAATCACCTCTGATGATGGCAATTTCTATGGTGAACTCGGCGGAATTATCTTCTTTGATGGATATATTTTTGACAAAGATGACTCTTTTTACTCCGAGTTAGACGAAGATTATTTTGTTTTTCGAGATATAGACGAGCCTGTAAACACCACTGACTTTCGCGCTGTACGCTTGATAATGAGAGGAAAACTATGGAAGTGGGAATACAAACTAGAACGTGATTTCTCCATTGCCGGCACTGGCGGACTTTTAGATGTTTATATGAATACTGAAGTCTTTAATGGAAAATTCATCACAGGGAATTATAAGCCAAGTAGATCTCTTGGTGAGCTAATCGGACAAAATGACATCCTGATGATGGAGCGTCCCTTTGCTTCAGACGGCATTTACTTTGGTCGCGTCAGGCAACAGGGGCTTGGTTGGCATACTTATTGGTGTTGCCATACATTCGGCATTGATGTGTTTAATCTGCGCAATCCAGGTAACCCACGGAACTCAGGTATCGGTACTGCAGCAAGGTTCACATGGGCCCCGATCAACGATCAGATAAGCACCCTTCACCTGGGTGCATCAGTGAGCTACGAAAACCCCAATAGATTCACCCTTCCACGCACAGCTTTTGTTGAATATTCTGGACGCCGTGGCCTTGGTCAGCTAATTGCACTAAGCCCTGGCGGAGATGACCTTTTCTTTGGGGAGTTTGGTGATGACGAATTTTACCTTGGCAGCCCTGAAGGTAACGTCCACTTCACAGGGCTAGAATTAGCTGGCACCTATGGGCCATTTTATTTTCAGTCAGAATATGCTTTTGGAAAATTTACTGGGGATTATTTTCTCTCTGAGCTAACCTTCGAAGAATTTTTTGGAGCTCCACCAGACTTTTTCTGCGATCCTTTCTTCGGATGCTTCATAGGCGATCAGGACGTTCGCACTTGGTATATTACTGGCAGCTGGGCTGTTACCGGAGAACGAAAGCCCTACAATGAAAAAAGAGGCACCTTTAAGTCTATAAAGCCTATCCCCCCGGCAGGTGCTCTTGAGTTAACCGCTCGATATCAGTCTATAGAAAATAGGGATATTCCAGACATGAAGGCTAGCAATTTCGTATTTGGATTTAATTACTATTTCAACCCCAGAGTGCGTGTAATGTTAAATATAACTTTAGGGAACAATAGATTTTTAAGTGACGACACAAATCAATTTGCTGTGCGTATTCATGGATTTTGGTAACTAAAGTACTCACTGCAATATAGTCATCCAATATGGCACTCCACTACAAATTCTAGACACCAAATACAAATCATTCAATGTAGAGAGACTGAGATTTCCAGATTATTCAACAGTCTTGCTCTTTAATGCTCACTGAACAATATATTACCAGTAGAGTCAACTATTAGGCTTACGTCATTCACACCATCTATATTTCCACGCCATTCATCGCAAGTAACTAGCTCTATCATCTATTTTACTGCACTTTCATTCCTTATAAGGTTCAGCAGAAAGTTGATCGTTGATATTTGAGTATGGATAAATAAAACATGTTCAGCTTAGCAAGTTACAAGCACCGAGATCCGGAAATCCTCAAAACTCCAGTAGATATCCCCTAAATCTCAATATGTTTGATTTTCCATATTTTACAGAATCAGGCAGAAAATCTTCACAATAAGAAAATTGCATAACGTTTACTTAACTCAGGAAATGCCTCAAAATGGATATAATTAAAACCAAGAAACGCCCCCTGATTAAGCACCCTTTAATGCTGGGTGGTGCTGCTCTTGCTTTTGTGGCATTTACCAGCACCCTCTTGTTACTTCCTGACAGCGCCTACAAGGTTGAGCGGGAACAGCTAATGTTGGGCACCGTCCAACGGGGAGACCTACAAGTTGTGGTAGATGGTTATGGTAGGCTGCGTTCAGACAAGCAGACGTTAATTACCGCTCTAACCGCAGCGAATGTTGAAAAAATCATGTTGCGTCCCGGTGCAGAAGTACAAAGTGATAGCATCATTATGCAGCTGAGCAACCCAGAATTAATGCGCGACCTGGATGCAGCCGAAACCTCCCTGGAGCAAGAGGAAGCTAATCTGCGCCGGCTTGTTCTGAACAACCAGCGCGATGTTCTCGCGGAGGAAGCCATACTCGCGGAACTGAACTCCAATTACCAAGTGATCAAGTTGCGTCGCGAAGCTGAGGACGAGCTGGTAAAAAGTGGAGTGGTTTCCCAGCTCACCTACCAAACCACCGTCTTACGCCAGGAACAGATGAAAAAACGTGTGGACCTGCAAAAACAGCGTATCAACCACCTTCGCAAAGTCGCCGTCGAATCAGAGCTAATCCAGCGCGAGCAAATCAACCAAGCCCAAACCCAACTGCAAAGTATCCAGCAACGAACAGACCGACTGACAGTACGCGCCGGACTAGACGGCATACTACAACGGCTGCCAGTAGAGCTGGGGCAAGGTGTCGCCCCCGGCCAGGAGCTAGCGCTGATCGGCAGCGAGACAGATCTACTCGCCCTGGTTCAAGTACCACAATCCAAAGCAGAGCAACTGGAGGTTGGCCAGCCCGCTGAAATTGATACCCGCAGGGAAAAAGTCAAGGGCGTGGTAACCCGTATTACCCCCGAAGTTAGGGACGGCAATATTGAAGTGGAAATTGCTTTTAGCGCAGGCGCGCCAGAGTCTGCCAGGCCACAACTCAACGTCGATGCCCGGATCTTCACTGCCACTATGAAAGATACGCTGTTCGTTGAGAGACCTATCAATGTGCAGAGGCACAGTGAAACCAACCTCTTCCTGATTAACGAAAACGGGGAGGAAGCGGCACTCCAGCCCATCAGCTTCGGCGAAGAGTCAGGTCGATATATCCAGATCACCCAAGGCCTCAATGAAGCGGACCGCATCATCCTCTCGGATATGGTCAATTTTAATGAAGCTGAGCATATCCAGATTGTTGACTAAAGCGAGAAAGGGAGTTCGCTATGTCCAAGCCAATCCTCCATATGGCCGGGATCACTAAGGTGTTCAGCACCGAAGAAATGGAAACTCACGCCCTGCGGGGCGTTGACCTGAGTATTTACTCGGGGGAATTCGTTTCTATCTGCGGCCCCTCGGGTTGCGGTAAATCCACACTTCTCTCGATTCTCGGCCTGCTGGACCTCCCCACCAGCGGCAGCTATCAGATTGAAGGCATTGAAGTCGCTCAATTGTCGCTGAGTGAGGCGGCGACTATTCGCAACGAGAAAGTAGGCTTTATCTTCCAGTCCTTTAACCTGATTGACGAACTCTCTGTCTACGACAATATCGCCTTGCCCCTGCGATACCGCCGCAATCCCATTCCCAAGTCTGAAGCCGACAAAAAAGTGAAACATTGCCTGGAGAAGGTAGGGATGAGTCACAGGGCCTCTCACAAACCTAACCAGTTGTCCGGTGGCCAACAGCAGCGAATCGCCATAGCCCGGGCGCTAGTTGGCAATCCATCCCTGCTGCTGGTGGACGAACCCACCGGCAATTTGGATTCCCACAATGGCGATGCGGTAATGGAAATGCTGCGGCAGCTCAACAATGATGGGACCAGCCTGTGCATGGTGACCCATGACCCTCGTTATGCAGACATGGCCAGCCGCCAATTGCATCTGCTGGATGGAAAAATCTCAACGCCGCAGCCCATACTAGAGCCCCATGAGATGGCCCTATGATCACCACAAAGGACCTGTCCATTGCCCTCCAGTCCCTCAATCGGGCGCGGAGCTACGCCACCACTATTATTCTGACCCTGGGTATCACCCTCGGCACCCTGGTAACGCTATTTAATCTCAACTACCAACTGCTAGCCGCGCCCCTCCCCTACCCGGACGAAGATCGGCTGTATGTCGTGAATGGTAATCTCTACCAGAACAAGCAGCTGCGGCTGGAAAACAACAGCCAATACCCCGCCCTGGTTGAAATCTATAAGAACGATAGCTTCTTCGAGTCCAGCGCCCTGGTGTACTTCTGGGAAGATGTGATTCGCAATTTATCCGGATCACCACGGATTAACGTTTCCTATGTCTCTCCAGAATATCTCCAGCTGGCTGGAGCACCCCTGGCCCTGGGCAGACAATTCAATACCGATGAAGGGCTCGACAGCCGGGTTCCCGTGGCGGTTATCAGCTATCAAACCTGGGAGCAGATGTTCCGGCGCAACCCAAATGTCTTGGAGCAAAGCCTGCAATTTGGGGAGGTTGACTTTCGTATTGTCGGCGTCACTGCCAAAGACTTCATTGAACCCCAGATCTATAAACAGGGCCGACAAACGGCGGTCTGGCTGCCCTGGGACTTTAACGATACGCAAGTAGAGCGCAGAAATAATTGGAGAGGCTTCCTGCCTTTCCGCATGCTCACAGGAAAGTTGAAGCCGGGCATTGACCCCACCAACGCAGGGCATGAATTGAGCACATTAATGGATGCCGAGTATCAAGCTGCCCTAGCGGGAAGATCCTCTTCGGTAGAAAGGTCCGTTGAATACCGACTCACCCCCTTCGCCAATAAAATACTTGGCGACAGTGCCACGCGAACTCTAATGGTAATGGGCGGTACACTGGTGCTTCTGTTAATTGCCTGCGCCAATGTTACCAACCTGATTCTTTCTCGCGCAGCCAAACAACAACGCAATATGGCGATACAGGTTGCGTTGGGCGCACACAAAAAACATATCTTTTTAGCCCTGCTGTATGAAATCGGCCTACTTATGTTAGGGGCTGCATTACTTTCTCTACTTTTAGCCCTGGGATCGACGGAAGTATTAAAGGTGCTGGCTACGGAACAAATTCCTCGCATTCAAGAGCTCACCTTAAACTGGCAGACACTGGTTTTTGCACTGTTGTGTGCCTTACTGCTCGCCCTGTTCTTCTCAGCCATAGTCAGTCGCCAGGTTAATTACCGCGCACTGAATCAAATGCTGCAGAGCAGCGGCAAAGGTTCCGGCGTACAAATTTCACCACTGATCCGCAAAGTCCTCATCAGCAGCCAAGTAGCGATGACCAGTTTGCTTATCGTCGCCAGCTTGCAGATTTTCCTGCAAGCTAACCGACTGATTAACCAGCCCTTTGGCTTCCCCCTGGACAACGTTCAAGTGATGACTCTAAATATCGGCAATCTTAGGAGTGCCCCCACTGCCGAACGGGAGAGTTATCTGAAGGCCATCAGGCAAAGATTGCTGGAGCACCCTAAAGTACAAAATGCCAGCCTGAGCCTAAACACTCCTATCTCCATCAGCCGGCCACTCTGGACCACATCCCTGAGTCATGATGCCAGCCGACAAAACCCGGTGATGGCCAAGACCACAGTGGTCGACGAAAACTACCTTTCCATTTTGCGTATGCCTTTGATAGCTGGCCGCCATATCAATGCGGCTGAGTTTTCCGATAACAATCGCATGATGCTCGTCAACGAAACCCTGGCCCAGCAACTGGAGCCGGATGGAGAAGTATTAGGCAATCGCTACTACTGGCGAGGTGACTTGCCCTACCAAGTGGTCGGTGTAGTACGCAACGCAAACCTGCCCGGCAAAAAGGAACCCGCCCGCTTATTTGTGCGCGGTATCAACGTGAGCTATCCCCTACTCGTACTCAGGTATAAGCCTCACCAACCGCTCAGCACCACAGAGATTAATCGGGAGTTTGCCGAAGTAAACAGGCAGTACAAAGTTTCTGAGCTATTCACCCTGGAGCAGGCGCGAGACCTACTCCTAAGCAATGACCGGGTCTCAGTTTGGGTAACCACCGCCCTGACATTACTGGCACTTAGCCTCGCTGCCATCGGTATCTTTGGAGTGCTCAGTTACAGCGTACAACTACGGCGTACTGAGCTTGGCGTGCGCATGGCAATCGGCGCCCGCCCAGCGACGATTTTCTATCACACCCTGATCGATAGCCTGATTCCCGTCGTTATCGGTATCGCTGTAGCGACTTTGGTCCTAGTCCCTCTGGCGCTTTGGCTTGAGCAAAGCGAGTTCAGTATTGAAACCAGCCTATGGGGCTGGCTGCTACCACCATTGCTTATTATCGGCCTAACCGCCTCGGTGACCCTGCTTTCAGTATGGAAGATAATCAACAAGCCCGCGATTTACGCATTGCAAGGAACAGGATAATTACTTTCCACCTGTAGCCGCTGCTTGAGGTTGCGCGCTCATCGTGCAATCTTTACAGCAAATACAACAATAAGAAATGGAACAGCCAATGCAGCCTCAGCAGTGGTTATCAAACGGAAAGATTTTTGATTATCAAAACCACCAACTCTTCTATGTCGATAGCAACCCAAGCTGCCGACATAAACCAGTGCTGCTTTTGATTCACGGTTTTCCAACCAGTAGTTATGACTGGCAAAAGGTATGGGCCCAACTGAAAGCGCACTATCGCTGTATTGCTATGGATATGCTGGGATTCGGTTACTCAGACAAACCCAAGCAGCATAACTACAGTATCCACGGGCAAGCTGATTTACATGAAGCTCTTCTGCAACATTTAAACATCAACAAGGTCCACCTGCTGGCCCATGACTATGGGGATACCGTTGCCCAGGAGTTACTCGCCAGAGCCAATAGCGGTGGTGCCACGAGGTATGCCTCAGCATGCCTGCTAAACGGAGGTCTATTTCCAGAAACTCATCAAGCGCGTTTCGTACAAAAACTGCTGCTCTCTCCCGCAGGCTTCCTGATCAATAAACTGATGAATTACCGGCAGTTTTGCCGCAGCTTCAGTGCCATTTTCGGACCAGAGACACAACCCTCTGACAGAGAGTTGCGAGACTTGTGGCAAATTCTCCAATATAAGAATGGCAACCGGCTCCTCTATAAACTAATCAGCTATATGCGCGACAGGCGCCAACATCGTCAGCGCTGGGTCGACGCCCTAAAGCAATACCCCGGCCCCCTGCTACTAATCAATGGCTCACTGGACCCAGTTTCAGGGAAGCATATGGTGGATCGATTTCGGCAACTGATAGATCGGCCAGCGGATATTGTTGAGCTGGGAACGATTGGGCATTATCCGCAGTGGGAGGCACCTACTCTTCTAGTCTCGACCTATCTAAAGTTTATTGAGGCCTATTCAAACAAAGAGACCCAGGTCAGCCTGTAAACGAAGCCTGGACTGCCAAAACCCACTTAAATTGATAAAAGGCCAGTATCAATGAAAGAATTACCAGGATGTATAGCTCCATATAAGAAAACCCCTGAATTCACTGAGGAGAATATCCCCCCAGGACTACTGAAAGATCACACTACCAAGGAGGGCGTATGGGGGAAGATAATAATCCTCGCTGGGTCACTGGAATATACGATTCAAGAGCCCGAGGTGGAGATTGTTGAGCTAAGTCCAGAAAGATCTGGCGTAGTAGAGCCAACTGTAAAGCACCATATTAAGCCGCTGGGGGCAGTAAAATTTTATGTTGAATTCTATCGATAAAGAAAGATTAAAGTGACTGACATAAATCGCCACACCAAGCTGTAGTGATTCTTTTTCAAATTTCCGAACACAGATAGAGGCGGCAAATAACTCAAACCTAAAATTTAATAGGAAACCAACTTTACTCATAAATAGTCTGAATATTTCAAACCAACACCTCCCGAATAAAGAAGACATAAACCAAAAGAACTCAAGGATATACCTATGCTTCGAATAATACTTTTTACCCTATCCACCCTACTCGCTAGCGCTGTAAATGCCGACTCATCTAATGATAAAAAAAACATAGAAAGGGCTGTACTCGACTATATTGAATCACAACATCAAGTTAAGCCCGACTTAATGAGTAGAGGTTTAGACAAAAAACTAGCGAAAAGGACCTACTGGAAAGCCAAGGATGGCTCAGAGTTTATAATGGAGACAGATTATGAAACTATGCTTTGGGTAGCTGAGAACTACAACAAGGATGGTAATAAATTTCCTCCGACCCCAAGACTTGATATAGATATTCTCGATATCGACAGTCGAGCTGCATCGGTAAAATTATCTGTAGATGAATGGATTGACTATATGCATTTATATAAAAATGACAAGGATGAATGGAAAATTATCAATGTGCTCTGGCAGTACCATGACAAAAAAAGACATATCAGCAAATAATATACTTAAGAGACATAATCTAGAAAGACCCAGGTAATGCTCAGATTTTTAAATATCTTAACAATAGCTTTCACCATTTAGACAACAAACAATTGGTACAAAGTTTACACTTAAAGCTTAATTGGTACGAAGATTTAAACTGCAATTTAAACACCAACTGGGACATAAACAGATGATATCCTTCGTGATTGCCTGACACCCAGGTTACAGTTGAAACCCAGGAAGGCTTACGGGTGTTTTTATCCGCCTACTCTCCAGCCAATAACTGGCTAAACCCGGTATGACTCTGATATAAAGCCGTCAGATTAGACGCTTCAATTTGGTAGTTGTAGGCCGAGAAACAATCATTTTCTTTTAATTGGAATTAAAGGTCGGGGATAGATATGGACATCAGATATATCAATCATCTCTTTCTAATTGTTGTACTAGTACTGCTCGCCAGTTGTGGTGGTGGTGGCTCTGGATCGGGCACGGATAACGACTCAACGACAGAATCATCTACACCTACACCGGATCCAGAACCCGACCCAGATCCCGAGCCCGAGCCCGAGCCAGCTCCCGAGCAGGCATTGGAATTAGTGAACCACTGGGGACACGGTGCCTGCCTAGATTTCACTATGAGAAATGATATTGTGTATTGCGCAGCAAAAGGGGCAGGAACAGAAATATATCGTATAGAGCTTGGTAAATTTGTCCCTATCGGCAATCTCGACACCGCCCAAACCAGCAAGAATTCTCCTGAAACAAGTGATATAAAGTTAGTTGATAACAAATTGTATGTGGGCAGTCGTGGAAACTGGATAACAATTTATGATGTAACTATACCTGATACTCCAACTTTATTAGGTGAGTTTTCGGGTTCAGACTACGCGGGCGTTAACGATATTGAAGTGATAGGGAACTACGCCTACGTTTTCTTGACTTACGGAAAAATTGCAGTTTTTGATATCCATAACCCTGAACAAATTAGTGAAGTAGGCCAGGTCGGCCTTTACAACGAAGACAGCACTTACAGTGAGATGGGATATATGGCAATAAACGGAGATGTCATGTATGTCACAGACTACAATAATTTCTATATTATCGATATCACTGATTTGGCTAACCCCCAGATTATAACCAAGCGAATAATTAATAGTGCCGGTGCGTTAGGTGCCGCAGCATTTTATCTGGATGTCGACAGGCTCTATTCAGTGGGCACTTCTGGATTGGATGTTTACGACATCTCAGATGCATTTAACCCTATTAAGCTCAAGACTATTGGAGGTACCTATGGAGATGCGGTAACAACACACGATGGACTCCTATTTTATTCCTCATACTATCACCCCCTTTCCATATACAGCATTTCCGACGACAGTTATCTCGGTGGACAGTCTGTCAACGTGGAACTTGGACAGGTCTATACCATAGGCGTGATTGATGGAAGCCTTTATATTTCAAGTACTACGGGGCTATGGGAATTGGTCGACTACGACGAGACCACCATAAAGCTGGAATCTGTCCTTGATAGCCAAGGAAATGCAAATAAACTCCTAGTGTACGATGAATATATATTCTTATTAAATTATGCTGGCCCAATTAGGGTTCTCGATCAGAACTTGCAGTTGATAAACGCTATCGATGGTCAATTTAGGAATATGGCCATCTCAGAAAAGGGATTGTTGTACGCAGCAAACGGGCCAACATTTACGAATTTCGTACAAGCTTTTGATATTACTGATATTGATAAAATTGCTCAACTGAGTGAAGTTGATCTTAACGACTACCTCGATCCAATTGGATATGGCTGGGCAGAAAGTATCGTTGTTGAAAATGATATGGTTTTTATCTTCGCCAGTGTCTGGGGGGCAGACGATCAAGTACTCTCATTTACTGACGATAAAACTCTTCCGTTTTCAGATGGAAAATCTGTGTCACTTGAATTTGACGCTTATGCAATGGTTGCCGATGATAATAATTTATATTTTACAGGGTCTGGTAGCTGGATAAAGAGATTAGATCTGACCACCTGGCCATACGATATAGAATTCTCTGAATTTTCTGCATACACAACACAGGTAACTGATATCAATTTTGCCAATGGGAAGATGTATGTTAGCTCTTATCAGGACATTGAGATTTACGGTAAATCTGAGATTAACGAACCTGTTTTCGAGTTCACATATCATTCGCCTAATATTAACGACTATTCGAATGAGATTAATGGTGCAACAGATTTTCTGGGCAACTTGATCTACATTTCTCAGAACAGCCAACTCTGTTTACTGGCTGCACCATTGACGGAGGATTCCGAAGCTACTTGCGCAGATCCTGTCGCAGGTTTCACAGCTGACTTACTGGTTGTCGACGACCATATATATGTGACAGGAGGCACAGATGGCCGAATTTATAAGTATAACTACCACTGACTACATTGATCATTGCCAGGATCGTAACGGAACCTCTGCACAATTCCGTAATATCCCTGCGGGTCTTGGACGCTACCGATGCTAGCTACAGCTCATCGCAGCCTTAGTCCTTCCCAAGGACTAAGGCCTTCAAGGCCCGCTCTACGGAGCTCTCAGAGACTCCCTGATTACTATGTAAATTTTCTGGCATGAACTGGTTATAAAGGTTAGTTTTCAGGCACATTTACCCTTATCTGCCAAATCTGAAAATGTGGGTATTCTGATACGTATAAATCTGCTGCTACCTACAGACAAGCTGCGTTGATATTGATTGGGGTCGTAATATTTGGCTCTATACCCTAAGGAAACCTGTGACCTCAAGTGATTACTCCTTAATCAGCATTAACTGTCTAGCTATAAAATATTGTGGATGGTCTTGCTTTTGCCGGCAGCAGTACCTAGCCAATTCGGAAGTAGTGCATAAGTACTCTCACCTTCAATAACACAGGGCGGGCTCTTCAGCTAAATAAACCGGAAGCTAAAAATAAATTTTCCAGTTCTCACTAATGAAAAATCACTAGCTAGTAAGAATCACTAAATAGCAATCTAGATTTTTATTGCAGCCAATAGCCGACTAGAAGATACCTATTGGCTTTTAGATGGCCATCCACTACCCTCCATTATAGAAAGGAGGATAGATATGATTCGAGCAGTTAAACACTCTAACTCTTCAGAAATCGCTAAAATCTACAATTACTATGTAAAAAACACCTATATTACTTTTGAAGCTGAACCGGTTTCCACTGAAAATATCGTCAACCGAATCGAGGAATGCGCAAAAAACAAGCTTCCCTGGCTTGTTGCCGAAGGCGAAGACCGCGTACTCGGCTATTGCTATGCCAGTAAATGGAAAGGGCGCTGTGCATACCAGTACTCCGTAGAGGCTACCGTATATTTGGATATGAACTATGCCTCAAAAGGCTGGGGTTCAAAGCTCTATGCAGAACTGTTTAAACAGTTAAGCGAACTCAATGTCCACGCAGTAATCTGCGGTATAGCTCTACCAAATACTGGCAGTGTAGCACTTCATGAGAAGTTTGGAATGGAAAAGGTTGCTCATTTTAAAGAGGTGGGTCGAAAATTTAACCAATGGATAGATGTCGGTTATTGGCAATGCTTACTCCCATTAAAAATGGTTAAAGCATGAAACAAGAATTTCATACCCGGAGTGCATTTGTAATACATATTACTGCGCACCCACGTTAACTCTAACAGGACTTTTTACCTTAAAATGGTACCAAAATTTCTCAAAGATCATAATTGCACACTTTTACGCCGCAAGGACTATTGCATCGAGTAATCGAGACTTCATTTCATTACCGGAAAACCAACAATGCCGGCTACGAGTTCAATTCTCATAATTGCTTCAGCTGGCTGAGTAAGGGTCTACTAAAGGGCTCAATAAAATAACGGGCTCAGTTTTCGACCATTAGCTAACCCAAGATGAGGCTATTTCAGAGCTGGATGAAACAAACCCAGCATCACATCAAGGATACAAAGATAGCTAGTTTCACATAAGCAATGACCTCTCCGCATCAATGTTACTTGGTGAAATCCAAAGGTCGAAAACGAAAAATTGCAACTTAGCCTTTACCTCTGCAAAGGCGCGCAATAACTACCTGACGCCCTAACCTTACAATATTGGTGATAAATGGCGATTCCGCCTGACCTTTCCTAACTTACAGCTTATCTATATTCAGGGAAGCGGTTTTACCCATCATATTTACACTCAAAACAAGGGTGGAAAAATTACTACCGAGAAAGCCGCAGCAATAACTGGGCTGCATTTAATTTAGCTTATACTCCATCAAAAATAACCGGGCTATATGACCACTACACTTTTCATCACGAAATTCCAACCCATTAAATGCGACATCAAAACTAAAAACGAACATTCGATTATCACCAAACAATCGAATATACTCGCGTAACAGATCGAGATAAGATTACTAATAGTGCAAAATAGAAGAGTATTTCTAATTCAGGGGGAGCAAAATGATTTTTTCAACTACGGAAACAGTGCCAGGAAGAGAGATATCGGAGATATTGGATATCGTTACGGGTAACGTTGTTCAGTCAAAACATATTGGCCGTGATTTAATGGCTGGCATCAAAAGCATTGTCGGAGGAGAAATCCGAGGCTACACAGAGATGTTAACCGAAGCGAGAAACAAAGCTTTTCAAAGATTGAGTGACAGTGCCCGGCAAAAAGGCGCTGATGCCGTAGTAGGCATTCGTTTTACTACAAGCGCAATTATGGATGGCTCCTCAGAAATTCTTGTTTTTGGTACGGCTGTAAAACTAAAAAGATAGATTGAAATATCCCTAAAGTTTGACACGCATGCTCGCAGACAACTGGCTCAACCTACAAATGATTACAAATTTATTTGACCCCTAAAGCTCCACCGCAAACTGCCCCAGTTTTCTCCGCACTGCAGGAATAGAACTGGCGGCAGCGATTAACGCTCGAAATTCAAATCTTGCTTTCAGGGATTGTCCAGTGATCATTTTCCGGCCACGCTCAGTAACCTCAATAACCTTTTTATCTTCTTGATGGCGCAAATCAGAGTAGCCTAGGAGCTGCTCCTCAGTGATCCGTTTTGCCAATTCGGCTGCATCAGCTATCCCAAGGTTCATACCACGACCTCCAACCGGAGAGTGGCAATGGGCAGCATCTCCAGCTAGATGTATCCTACCCTTTGAGTAAGTTTCCGCTTGCCGAATTGAGATTTTAAAGGTTCCCTCCCGCCGAACCCTCTTAACATCCACCGCCATCGGAAATGCTTTAATTGCATTATCACAGCTAGCTACCAGACGGTGTCGGCCTTCTCCCAATGGCACTGCAACAGCGACCACGCCAGATTCCATTTTGACCAAGGTAAACTTTCTTTTAGGAGGCCAATCCCCCGTATCAACATCCGCGATTGACCACACTTCTTCCAAGTCAAATCCAGGATAACTGATACCTGCAGCTTCACGAACAGTACTGCGAATACCATCCGCTCCTACGACCAGGTCAAATCGCTCCTCTTCACCATTATCAAAAAAAGCCACTACCCCGCTCTTTTCCTCGGTAAGGGTTTTGAGTTCTTTCCTATATTCAACTTCGACTCCCATACCAAATAAAACCTGAGCCATGAGAGCTTCAGTTCTGTCTTGAGGAAGTCCAAGAATGGCGGGGAAATAAGTCCGATCGGAATGAAGGGGAAACTCTAGCGCTAAATGCGTATTTAGGTAAATGCATGCGCTCTGAACCGCGATCCCCTCAGCAATCAACTTTTCAGAAACGCCAGAGTGTGAAAGCAACTCAAGGCTGCGAGAAGTAACTCCCACCGCTCGACTAAGAGTTGAAGCGCTATCCCGGCGGTCCACAATTCTTGGCAATAGCCCTCGCCGAGCAAGCTCGACCGCTGCTGTAAGGCCCGTGGGCCCAGCCCCAACAATCAGTACTTTCACAAGCTACCTCATATAACCCCACCTAACATTAAGATAGTACACATGAAAGAGTAAAAGTGACTATAAGGTCTGAGACTCTTAATAAAAACCCAGGCCGCTACCTATGACTTCTTTATAGCAATACTAGTCCCGCTTTGTGAGGACGTAATTAAAAAGGCATGGCCATTACAAACTCTATCTGCCTTTAGCTTTTTGTTCCACAGTTCTATGCTTGGGTATTATTTATGTTGGGTTTAAGTCTGGTATTCAGTATAGTCTTTGAAGTAGAACAAGCTTAGGCTAGAACTGAGGCATAACAAAGGAATATCAAAGTGAAAAGAATTGCCACCGCACTGCTATTTTTATTTGCGGCGATTGCCTGCTACGCTTTCGGAGTCCCTGTGGGAGGAGTAATCTTCCTTGCTCTTGGCATTATCTTTGAAGGAATCTTCTGGATTAAGCTATTTAAACGTAAAAAGAAGCCAACATAGGTGTAGTGATACAACGTTATTTCGGCTAGATTCAATTGAACTAGTGATTATCGAATAAACTACACGCCTCAACCTGGTACCATAGAACAGAAAAGACACTTACTCTCTAAGCCACCTAATTGCCACCCCTTTATTCCATAAATTTATTTTCCAGCCATCAATAATCCCCGCCTCACTATTGATACACACTTGCATCAGAAGTAGATACCGAGCACGGAAACCTTGGAGGAAACTTGAGACATATTTAAAGACGGACTAAATTGTGCGTCGCTAAATGGATTCTATAAGGAAATACCCATGTCCCTTCACCGCTCACCACGCTGGATTGCGGTCATTCTTCTTTGTCTTATAGCTATGGCTTGCTCACAAGAAAAGTCAGAGAAGAAACTCGCTGACACCCCCAAGCTTGCGGAAGGCGGGAGCGTTGAAGAGGGTAACAACCAGGCACAAGCTCTCAGCCCCACTGAGAAAGTGCATAAAAAAGAAGCGGCCTCTTCTAGTGAAATAAGCTCGAAAGCTGATGAAGCTCAGCGCACTTCTGAAAGTAATTCAACTGAGCTGACAGAGAATGATGCTACCCCTGCACAAGTCACAGCCAGTACTCAAATCTCCGGGGATCACTTTCTAAAGGTCCTTCATGTTGGGGAGCGGACGTTTAAAGATGCACGGGCCATCGCTGTTATCTTTTCTGAACCTTTACTGGGCAATGCCCATTTTGGCTCCTACTTGAATCTATCCCGTGACGATGGCGAGCGTGTAGATGGTGGTTGGGTTCTCTCCGATAACCAGAAAATTCTCTATTTTCCTCATATTGAACCAGATACTCGCTATAAACTCACCGTGCTCCCGGGTCTGCCCGGCGAAAACGGCTTGGAGTTACAGGAAGAGAAACAGGAGAAGATTCGCACCCGACGGATTGAGCCCAGTATCAGCTTTGCCAGCAATGGAAGTATTTTTCCCGCGACGGTAACTCCCGGCCTACCTGTTACTGTAGTCAGTGTTGAGGCTGCACAGATTCACTTCCATAGAGTGAAACCTGAGCATTATTCCGAGTTCTTCAGGCTGATCAAAAGCCAGTCACTTAAATACTACTATCGCTTAAAGTCCCTCAATCAAGTGGCCGATTTTGTCTATAGTGCCCAGTTCGATCTCACCAAGGAGAAATACGTCCAGCGAGATTTCGACCTCTCTATTGGACATATAAAGCCCCTGCAGCAACCAGGAATCTATGTCGCGGTTATGCAGCCGGCAGGCGTGTATGACACTAATCTCTATGACGTCACCCACTTCTCCATCTCCAACTTAGGCCTTCATGCGCGGTATTATCCAAACAGTGTTGACCTCTATGTTTCATCTCTGGATGAAGGGCAGGCTCTTAAGGGTATTGAGGTTGAGCTGCTCAACAACAAAGGGGAGTTAATCCAGCAATACACAACCGAACAAGACGGCCAGGTGCGCTTTGCTCTGACGCAGGAACAGGAAGACTCACAGCGCTTCTTCATCGCAAGAGATCCTGATACCGGTCACTTCTCCATACTCGACCTGCGTGAACCTGCATTGGACCTTTCGGATTTTCAGTTGGGCCAGCGCCCTTCAAGGCCGATGGAGTTTTTCATGTATGGCCCGCGAGATCTGTATCGCCCCAATGAATCGATCCAGGTGAGCGGGCTGCTGCGCAATTATGATGGTCGCTATATCAAAGACCTGCCGATCAAGGCAGAACTCATAAAGCCGGATAATACCAGCGCGCGCGCATTCACATGGCACGCCAGCGCGCCCGGATACTACGAAAATCTTATCCCACTTCCACAAAATGCACCTACCGGTGATTGGCGCTTGGAGGTTGAGCTAGCCGATGGGCGCAAAGTGAATTATCCATTTAAGGTAGAAGAATTCCTGCCAGAGCGAATGAATCTGGTTTTGCAAGATGGTGAAGAGCGCAGTCTGGTAGAGGGCCACAAAGAATCTTTCGAACTTCAGGTACAAGGTAGCTATCTCTATGGTGCGCCAGCGGCAAAGAACCGCCTGGAAACTCTGGTGCAAATTAGCCACTATCGCGAACCCTTCCCCCAGTGGAAAGGGTTCTTATTTGGGAACACTAATGAGTCTTTGCCCACGCGACAGTTTCATGCCCCAACGATTGAGCTCAATGAGGAAGGGTTGAGCAATCTGACCTTGCGCTCCCGTTGGAAACAAGCAAAGAGCCCTCTGAAAGTCAACTTGGTTTCCAGCCTGTTCGAATCCGGCGGCCGCCCGGTAACTCGCCAACATCCAGTCCTGGTATGGCCCACACACCCGGTGGTAGGTATTCGCCCAAATTTTGGAGAGGAAAACCCATCGGCCAACAGCAGGCCTGAATTTGAAATAATGGTTGCCGACGCACAGGGCGAGCCTGTTATCGGGCGGGATCTCAAAGCGGTGTTAATTTCCGAAGACCGCCAGTACTTTTGGGAGTACTCTGCAAATCGGGGCTGGCACTATGAATACTCAAGTGCTGAATTTGAAACTTTCAGTCGCCAGCTCCAATTCACCGAAGAGCAGCCACTGAAGCTCACAGTCCCAGTGGAACATGGCCACTACCGCTTAGAAGTCACTGATACCAATACGGGGGCAACCAGCAGCTTACGCTTCCACGCCGGCCGGGACTGGTATTACTGGTGGCGTAAGGATCAAGTAGCCAAAGGCCAGGCTGCGCGTCCGGATACCGTGGCCCTGTCACTGGATAAACCTAGGTACTCTTCTGGAGATCTGGCGCAACTCACCATAGTACCGCCCGCTGACGGAGAGGCGTTGGTGTTGGTGGAAAGCGACCAACTATTGTGGTCCAAACGACTACCTGTAGAAAAGTCGGGCACCAATATCAAAATCCCAATCTCTCCTGAGTGGGATCGCCACGACACCTATATTTCTGTTACTGCTCTGCGCCCTGCGGACAAGAATGAGCGTATCGCCCCCAATCGCGCTTTTGGTCTCGCCCACTTGCCCCTGGATCGTGATCCTCGGCGTCTGCCCATTTCACTAGAAGCGCCCACGAATGCCCTGCCCGGCTCGGAAATTGAAGTTACCATTTCTGCCGACGAAAATTCTATTGAACAAAACGGAAGCAAAGCCTGGGCCACCCTGGCCGCCGTCGATGTCGGCGTACTCAATATCACCCGCTTCAAAACCCCGGATCCCTTCGAGGCCTTTTTTGGCCAGCGCCGTTACGGTGTGGATGTAAGGGATATCTATCATCGCATTATTGAATCCAACAGTGGCAAACTGGTGGAGCAACGTTTTGGCGGCGATGCGGAACTGGCCCGAGGCGGCGACGAGCCCAACTCCGATGTTCAAATAGTATCTTTATTCTCAGGACCCGTTGAATTTGATACTCAGGGCCAAGCAAAGGTCGCGCTACAACTACCGGAGTTTAACGGACGGCTGCGCCTGATGGCGGTTTCTTTCAGCAAAGACCGATTCGGTAGCACCGACGGAGAAGTAACAGTCGCCTCACCGGTTGTCACCCAAGCCGCCTTGCCTCGCTTTATGGCCCCCGGTGATAGCAGTACACTGGCCCTTGACCTCAATAACTTAAGTGGCCGCTCCCAGAAACTCACTGTAAATATGCAATCAGTGGGCGCGGTAGATTTGGAAATGGGTGAGCGGATGCTGGAACTGGCGGATGGTGAACGCAAAACTTTGCGCTTCCCAATCACCGCCAAGGATGCCACCGGAGATGCGGAGTTCAAACTGGTCGTGCAGGGTGCCGTCGATAAAGATGGAAATGATATCGATATCGAACAGCAGTGGCGCCTGGGCGTGCGCCCCGCTTGGCCGGCAACCACACGCAACCAACGCAGACTCCTGTCCCAGGGAGAGAGCTTCAGTGCCGATAGCAGCTTCCTGGATTCTCTAATGCCTGGAACTGTTCAAACCCTGGTATCCCTGGACAGCCGACCGCAACTGCAGTTACAGGATCACCTATCCAACCTGCTGCAATACCCCTACGGCTGCCTGGAACAAACCTCCAGCCGGACCTTCCCACTAGTCATGGCAACGCCGCAGCGACAGCAAAAACTGGGCCTTGAACCTCTGGATGAGAATGAGCGGGCCGAACGTATCGACGCAGGTATTGAACGCATTTTCAGTATGCAAAAAGGGAACGGCAGCTTTGGCCTATGGAGTTCCGAGTCTTCCGAAAGCCAGTGGCTAACCGCCTATGTAGTCGATCTTCTATTGCGGGCCCGGGACCAGGGAATCGTATTTGACGATAACCGCCTGGAATCCGCACTCAAGCGCCTGCAGGACTATGCCCGTGAGCGCGGTGCTTTCTATCAGCAACGCTATAGCTATAGTCCCGATTTCTATGCTTATGCCTCAAGAGCTTACGCTGCCTATGTGCTCTCACGAGTACAGAAAGTGTCTCTCGGGCAACTGCGTACCCTTTATGAAAGCGGCTCTAGCCTGACCCAATCTCCCTTGCCAAATCTGCATATGGCAATCGCTTTGCACACCATGGGCGATGCCACCCTGGCCCAGGAGGCCCTGCAAAAAGCGCTTAAAATCGAGCGCAAACGCCGCAGCTACTATGGCGATTATGGATCAGGCCTACGGGATACGGCCCAAATGATCTCCCTACTCCTAGAGCACAATTTCGCAGGTGATAAAACGGAATCCCTGGTGTTCGAACTGGCAGATCTTCTCCACGGCCGCCAATATCTCAGCACCCAGGAGCGCAATAGTGTGTTTATGGCTGGAGCACAGTTGCAACTCAATAGCAGTGCAAACTGGTCTGCGACTATAGCCAGTATTGATGGCTTGCGCGAGCTCAATAGCGATAACCCGCACAGCGCATTATTCCGTGGGCGCGAAGCCGCCAGCGCACTTGAGGTAACTGCACAGATAGAAAAGCTCTATGCAGCAATCACTATCAATGGTTACAGCAAGAAGTCACCTGAGGCGGAGATGGATAAAGGTGTCAGAATTAAACGCAGCTACCACAATTTGGATGGCACGGAAGTCATTCCCAATCAGGTTCGTGAGGGCGAGCTTTACCTGGTGCGCTTGCAAATTGACGCGGACCAGCGCCTACCCGACCTACTTGCCGTGGACCTATTGCCCGCAGGTTTTGAGCTGGAGAATCAAAACCTGGCCGATAGTGTCAAAGTGGATGAACTCGAGTTCGATGGCAAAAGTATTGCCCAGTGGCAGGACACCCAGGACAATATCCAACACACTGAATATCGCGATGACCGCTTTGTGGCGGCACTGGATCAGCTGAGATACAAAACCACCAATCTCTTCTATATCGCCCGCGCAGTAACCCCCGGCAACTATCAGGTGCCCCCACCCTACGTAGAGGATATGTACAAACCGGAACGCTTCGCTATCGGTGAAAATCCCCTAACGCAATTGCGGGTAATCGGTAAACAGTGAAGCTGTTGGCCACTATCCGGAGAGCCTGGCAAAGCAGCAGTCGCAGAGTTCGCGCACTGCTGCTTGCGCCCGCCTCCCTCACAGCGGTACTGCTACTGCTCGACTTTGTTTTCCCTCCACCTCTTCCCGAAACTCAAGATTTTGCACGGGTCGTTGCAGATCGTTACGGCAAACCACTACGCTTCTTTGCCGACAGTCGCGGAGTTTGGAGATACCCAATATCTCGGGAAAATGTATCACCGCGCTTTATCGAAGCTCTTCTCACCTACGAAGACCGACACTTTTATCGGCACCCTGGAATAAATCCGCTAGCCCTATTGCGAGCTTCAGTCCAATACCTTCGCAATGGACGAGTCGTTTCCGGCGGTTCCACTCTCACCATGCAGGTAGCGCGACTACTGGACCCACACCGCAAAACTCTGCCGGGCAAAACCAAGCAGATATTGCGTGCATTGCAATTGGAGTGGCACTTCAGCAAGAATGAAATTCTCGATCTGTACCTGAGCCTCGCACCTTACGGCGGCAATATTGAAGGCGTGGAAGCAGCCAGCCGTCTATACCTGCGTAAATCAGCCTCCGACCTTACCCATGCGGAAGCTGCACTGCTAGCTGTACTGCCTCAGGCTCCGAGCCGCCTGCGACCAGATCGGCATCCTCTAAAGGCACAAAAAGCCCGGGACAAAGTTCTGGATAGACTGCAGTCATTTACCGTCTGGAGCGCAGAGGATGTTGAGCGCGCTCAACTT
Organism: Microbulbifer maximicatervae (SeqCode); assembly: GCF_052467325.1. Lineage (NCBI taxonomy): Bacteria > Pseudomonadati > Pseudomonadota > Gammaproteobacteria > Cellvibrionales > Microbulbiferaceae > Microbulbifer > Microbulbifer maximicatervae (SeqCode). The sequence continues at coordinate 1,026,959 of NZ_CP174310.1, read as the reverse complement.
GAGCAGGTCTATGCGGAACGCTTGGAATTCCCACAAAACGCCCCACACCTAGCTCGCAGACTGGTAAATACCATCAGCGATCAAGAAGTTATTCGCACCACAATCGACGGCAACATCCAGCGCGGATTGGAAGATTTTCTGCGCGATCATATGGATAGCTATCCAGCCAAAACATCTGCAGCTGTTGTAGTTTTGGAGAATTCCGATTTATCCGTGCGCGCCTACGTGGGAGCTTCTCATTTTGGTAACGGGCGCCGCTATGGCTATGTGGATATGGCCAGGGCTGTACGCTCACCGGGCTCTACGCTCAAGCCCTTTTTGTACGGACTTGCCATTGATGAGGACCTGATCCACAGCGCCTCCCTGCTCAGCGATGCGCCCCGCATCTACGGCGATTACCGCCCTGAAAATTTCCATCGAGGCTTCGCCGGCCCTGTCACCGCCACTGCCGCCCTTCAGAAATCTCTCAATGTCCCTGCTGTTCAGCTACTGGAACATTACGGCCCCGGTCGATTGGCCGCAGCCCTGGAGAATGCCGGACTAGCACTAGAGTTTCCCAGTGGTGGTAGACCCAACTTGGCCATGATTTTGGGGGGCGTAGGTGCTCGTCTTGACCAGCTGACAGGTATTTATGCCGCACTGGCACGGGGAGGCCAGACTGCAGCTCCCCGCTATTTACCCGAGGAGCCCGTACGTGAAAGGCATCTGATGTCTTCTGAAGCGGCTTGGATTACATTTGAAATCCTCGCTTCCAATCGCGGAGGTTCCCGCCGTTGGCGCAATCTGGTGCGACAAAACAAGGCAGATATCGCCTGGAAGACAGGCACCAGCTACGGCTACCGGGATGCCTGGGCGATTGGCGTAACTCCCGGCTACACCGTCGGCATTTGGGTAGGCCGACCGGATGGCACTCCCCTACCCGGTTACTATGGCTCCATTAGTGCCACACCTCTGTTGAATGCAGTTATCGCCGCATTACCAGACAACAAACAACAGCACCTGAAAAAGCCAGACTCAGTAACTCAAGAGACTATTTGTTGGCCGCTTGGGGGCCAGAAGACGCTCACACAAACCAGCCACTGCCATCTGCAACACAACGCCTGGTTAATCCAAGGGCGCACACCCAGAACACTATCGCCGCAAGGTGAGCCTCTGCGGGCAGCACAAACCTTTAGTTTCTTTGCAAACCGGCAAGGTATGCGGGTAAAGCCCAGTTGTATGGATTCTACTACTGAAAGGCATAGCCTAGCCCTTTGGCCAAAAGAACTGGAATCCTGGCTACCCGCAAACCAAACCCGGGCCCAGCAAATTCCTCCGACGGCTCCCGAGTGTTACACCCCGACTGCAACAACAGGAACTCCACTAAAAATTATCGGAGCTGGAGACGGTAACCAGTATCGACCTACCGGCAAAAATGCCCCACTTCCGCGTTTGACTCTGAGCGCGATTGGCGGACAGGGAAAGCGCTATTGGTTCCTAAACGGTGAACCCAAGGGCGAAACCCTCGGAAACGAAAATCTGGCACTACTTCCGGGCAGTGGTAAGCACCAAATTGCTGTACTGGATGTTAGCGGGAATGTCGATCGGATTGTGATTTTTGTAGGAAGCGACAACTGATTTTCATAAAGCAGAAGACTGCCATGTCGTTTCTCTCACTGAACATATCCCTTAGTGTCACCCTATCGGCAATCGAGTGTCAGCATTGGCGTGAAACATCGTAGTTCGGGTTTAATTTTAGTAACTCCGCAACTTACCCAAAATAGGGAAGACGCGAATGCACAGCACACCTTAAACGCAGTATATCTTTCCGTCTTCTCCAGCAGTATCACTTACACGCTTCTACTTTCCCCAGATTAAAACCTCCCCGAACTTAATCCAAACAGGCAGGTTCTGCTGTTACATGAGTATTGCCAATCCAGGTATTACTTCCACTACAGGTTGGATCGCTAGGATCACGTAAATCAAATGCAGAATTATCAAGCGATGTATTCCCTACCACCACATTATTCTCATTATTGAATCCAGCGATATTGATACCGGCTGTATCAGGCGAGCCACTTGTCCCATTTTCCATTACTATATTTTGTATTATAGAAGTACTTGATACATCCACATTGAGTTCAATCCCATTACTCGCACTGCCGGTAACAAAGTTTTGAATAACTGTTGTGTTACTTTCATTAATATCAATTCCGTTATCACCATCAGTACTGCCGACAACAGTATTTAGCTGAACCAGTGTAAACACACCATTTACCGTAATTCCCTGATCACCGGCTGATTCAATATAATTATTGATAATTTGGTTTCGATCGCCTCTAACATCTATACCATCATCATTGCCAGTATCAATAATTTGATTCCCAACAATATTATTGGAGTCACTATCAATAACAATTCCCTCTCGTGGAGAGTTTAATATCATAATTCCATCTATGGTATGAAATCCATCTCCCTCCAGGTTTAAACCATCTGGGCAGTCGGTTATCGTCCCACCATAAACGGCACCAGATAATCCATTAACCAAAATTCCAGCAATACCTTCTAGATTTGGGTTGTCACAAATAATTTCCCCGCCCTCTGCCATCGTAAGGCTTCCACCGGGTCCAGTTACTGTTACCGCATAGGGATTCGCCAGGCTCAGTTCACAATTTAGCGTTTCCGACAGGGTTTCAGCTGTTGTTATAACATCGCCACAATCAACAGCCATAACTAGTGGTGATGAGAACAAAGTAGCACTTGTGACGAAAGCTGTGACTAACTTGTGGTAACAGGTGTTCATGGCAGGTCCCTCTCATTGATATAAGAAAATTGTAGGCATAAGCCACACTTCACGTTTCCAATATCAATGAAAAGAATTTATTCTGAGCCTAACAGGGCTTTCATTATATTGCTCTATCTCCCATCTATTGTTTGAGCTAGGCAAGCATAACGAAACTTTGATAACGCCAGTAAATAGACACTGTAATTGCCTTTACAATTTACCCAATTAATCCTTGAGGCCTACTAAAAGAACCTCAATAGCGATTCACCCCTATTTATCGTCTCCTTAAAAGCTATTCTCGAACAGGACGTCATTTATCGACAGCTGTCCACCACGCCCATTCGCAACTTTTGCCGCTTTTCCAATCACTATCATCATCCCGATCAAATAACCTTCGGGCAAATTGATCAGCTCAGCGACTCTCTCTGGGTCAAACCCAACCATTGCACCTGTGTCATATCCCATCGACTTTGCCGCTAACATCATGGTTTGTGCTGCCAATCCGCAGCTTCTAATAGCCTCGTCCCGCTGTAGTTGCTGCTTACCCTTGTAGAACTCAGTTAGCATTGGCACTAACACATCCCTAGCCTCTTTCGGCGCTTCGGCCCAGTACCGCTCCGGCCGATCGCTCCAGGCATTAATATCTGCACAAAGTATGACCAACTCAGAAGCATCTTCTACTTGCTGCTGTCCCCAGGCTGCATCTTTAAGCCGGCTACGGAGGGAAATGTCAGTGATGCGCAGGAAGCGCCAGTGCTGGATATTGTAAGAAGTCGGCGACAACATAGTCGCCTGGACCAGACGGGTGAAGTCCTCGGCAGGCATCTCTGCAGTGATATCGAAATGCTTAACCGAGCGGCGGGATTCAACAGCTTTAAACAATTCCATAAGTTTCTCTCTGACTATCGTTCGTTGATTGAATGTCGATGAGAAGAAGCTTATTGGGTTTCCTTATCGTTGATAATGGGGTTCGACGGAGACTTACTGTTGACGAAAGGTTAACAGTTTACTGATCCCAGTAAGGTGTATCGCCGCCAAAGTACTCTATTGCAAAGTCTATAAAGGCGCGGACTTTGGCTGGCATAAACTGCCGCTCAGGGAAAACCGCGTAGATAGACTTGGCAGGCATCTGGTACTCCTCAAATAGAGGAATTAGCTTTCCAGCCTCAATATCTGGTCCTGCCACGAAGGTGGGTAAGCGGCCTATCCCTACACCCTGAAGAAGAGCTTCCCTCAGTGCCTCGCTATTATTTACTTGATAGTTACCCTTCACTTCGATGGTATGTAAGTGATTGTCTTTGATAAAACCCCACTCTTTCACATCCCTGGAATAAGTAAAAATCAGGCAATTATGGGCACTCAACTGTTCCAGTTCTGTGGGCTCTCCAAATTCCTTCAAGTAGGCTGGTGACGCACAAAGTACACTTTTCAGGGGTGCAAGTTTGCGGGCAATCAGGCTGGTATCGGGAAGGTCACCTCCGCGAATAGCGATATCAAAGCCCTCCCCCACTAAATCGACAACTTTATCGTCCAGTACCATGTCGATACTAATCTCGGGGTAACGCTTCATAAATACGGGAATTAAGGGAGCCAGATGCAATCTACCAAAGGACATAGGAGCATTGATCCGCAAGCGCCCCCGAGGCTCCCCCTGTAGCTGCAGAACTGCGTCTTGTGCATCTTTGGCCGATTTATAAGCAATGCGTGCGTGCTCATAAAAATGCTCCCCGGCCTCCGTTAGGCTCAACTTTCGCGTAGTTCTGTGCAAAAGCTTCACCCCAAGTTGCAGCTCCAACTGGGTAACCCGCTTGCTTACCGCTGATTTTGAGATGCCAAGTAACTTTGCCGCCGGGGAAAAGCCACCGGTTTCTGCCACAGTCACAAATATTGGAATCGCTGCAATTGTCTCCATAAGCGACTGTTTCCTTCTCCTCAACAGTGAGTGTCTATAATTCTGGATTATCAGTTTACCAGAAACGACTTACACTTATCTCTCGCTAATAGAGGGAAGAAGCATGAGTGAGCTTACCAGGGGCATAACCCCATCAACTACAAGCCCCAACACTTCGCTCTGGTGGGTTCACTGCCTGATGATACTTTGTACACTACTGGTCGCTGGATCATTTCCAGTTGGGGAATTAATCGCCGATTCACTCCCGGCGGATTCCATGATGTTGATTCGATTCTTAATTGCGGCGGGACTATTTGCACCCTTCATATTTTTAAAGCACGGGATTCAGCTTCCAGAACCCAAAAAACTGCTGGGGTATGCTCTACTCAGCATCCCATTGGTTATCTTTTTCTGGTGTATGTTTGAAGCACTCAAATACACCACCGCAGTGAATACCGGCGCTCTTTTTACAACCGTTCCGGCGATGACTGCCATCTTTACTTTGATCATCAATGGCGAGCGAAGCAGCACCCGAAAAGTTATCGGCCTAACCCTTGGGACTCTGGGTGCAGCCTGGATTGTATTCAAGGGGAGTATCTCAACAGCGATAACGCTAGACCTAAACAAAGGGGATTGGATATTCACCCTAGGTGCTATATCACTCAGTTTATATAACCCGCTTATCAAGAAGGTTCACTCAGGGGAGCCTACAGAGGTTATGACGTTCTGGGTTATTCTATTTGGCGCGCTCTGGTTACTATTGCTCTCTTTTCCAAATTTGAACCAGATAGAATGGCGAAATATACCCACAGAGACTTACGGCGGACTATTCTATTTAGCCTTATTCTCAACTTTGATTAGTTTTTTCTTGCTGCAATTCAGCACATTAAGGATCGGGGCAACTAAGGTTGCAGCATATAGTTTCTTGAATCCGATATTTGTACTAATAGTGGCCATAGTATTGGAAATGGCAAACTTTAATATCAGCTTCATACCTGGAATAGTGCTGGTTTTTGCAGCCATGCTATTTATCCAGGCAGAAAAACCTAAGGAGTAATATCTCTGAACAGCTTATAAGAGATAGAATCGCACTGCCATCAACAGGTGCAGTAATTCTAGTCGACAGGCTTTTCTATCTCATAAATTGCATCAGAAATATCCTCCAACTTAGAGGACACTATTACCTGAGCATCATGTAAACCCTGATTATAAAATCCGGCCCCCATCTCCTTTGCAAGGAAATCAATAAAGAACTCCGCTTCAAAACCGCCAACTTCCAGCTCAAATTCTTTAGACAAATAACCCCTAACCTTTTCGATTAGCTCTGATTTCCGTCTTTCTTCCAGCTCTATTGTAGACATTATCTATTTTCCACTAATACACAGATTCAGAACAAACACTCAGACTCGTAGGAGAATAACACAAATCTTGAGTCTCCTTAATGAAGCCCAAATGAGCAGATTGCTTACGAACATTACTTAACAGCTCAACTACCTACTAAAGAGATTAAATCTGTATGCCACAAACTCCAATTACTCTGCCAGCAAGAGATGGAGAAAGAAAGCACAATATTGCATTCTAGTCTCAGTAATGATGAAAAGCCCTACGGAAGGATCCACTTTAGAATCCACCCCAACGGGGTCGACAAAATCATTGATCTGGCATCAGAGCAAGGAGGAGTGATACAGCGAGAAACCAAAGCAGAAGATTTACAAGATGTCATTATCGACAACCAAAAGCGCCTTGAAATGTTACTCCAGTATCAGTCGAGGCTTGTAGAGCTGGAACAAAAATCTGCCAGTGACATCGATACTCTAATCAAGGTTGCTGAAAAGTTAGCATCGGTACAATCTGATATTGAGTATTTACAGGGGAAAAAAGCTAAACTGCTCAAGCGAACTCAGATGGATGCGGTTCAAATTGAGTTACACTCAAAATCCTACACTTCTTTCTGGGCCCCCATATCAGACTCCCTATCTCATTTTGGTGAAAACTTGTCTGACGGGCTATCTGAGGCAATCACTGCAATCGCATACCTTTTACCTTGGACTCTTATCACCCTATTTTTATTTTATATGATTCGCATAATTTGGCGTAAAACCAGAGCCTAGCTACTCACATAATTCCAAGATACTTGTATGTCTTAACAGGGCTAAAGAACTCGTAAGAAGCTTTGACACCACAGGCGAGATATAAAAAAAGCCGGACCATTTAAAATGATCCGGCTTTTTATTATGGAGTAGCAGTAACTACTTAGAAGTTGTAGTTAAAGCGCACACCGTAGCTCATTGGAGTAGAGAATGGTCCGGATACCAGGCCATCACTTCCATCTGCGTAGTACGGAACAACTTCGTCAGTCAGGTTGTTACCATAGGCTTCAACATTCCACTGATCGTCTGGGCTTACGTACTTCACGGAAGCATTGACCATCCAGAATGCATCACGGCTATCGTCATAGGCCGAAGTATCACCAACCGGGAACTCATGCTTATCAACGTTCCAGTAGGTCAAGTAAGACTCGTCTTCCCAGTGAATACCAACAAACGGAATAATTGCACCACCGTGAGCCAGCTCAAAGGTGTGATCGTAATTGATGGTGAAGCTGAATTCCGGTGATACCGGCAGCTCATTACCCTTCAAGTTACGGTATAGCTCCTCGTTACTATTGTCGTGAGCTGCACCCCAGTCATCAATTTCAAACAAAGATTGGTTATTGAAGTTCCAGCGGTTCCAGAAATCAGAGGTAATTTCTGTTTTCATCCAAGTGGCAAAACCACTAATTCTGCCATTCGGATAGGGAGCCCAGTCAAACTCAAACTCCATACCCATTATTTCTGCTCTAGCAGCATTTTTTGTCAGATAGATAACATAGGGCTCAGTAGTGATATCACCCGTCAAGTTACCTTCGTCATCCCGCTCCTCAACATAGTAAGTATACGCAGTATCCGGTGCGGCAAGCTGCATATCTTTATATTGAGAGAAGAAGAAAGTATTAGCCAGATTTAAGCGGCCATCAAGGAAGGTACCTTTAGCACCAAATTCCCAGGTAACAACCGATTCTTCATCGTAGTTGGTATCGTAGGTTCCAGCTACTACTCGATTGCCATCCTCATCATAAATATACTCAGCGGTATCTGGGTCTTGCTCGTATTGATAAATAACGTCACCCAAACCACCAGACTTAAATCCAGTTGCAACATAGGCATAAAGCATAACGTCATCAGTCAGATCGTAATCCAAGCCGATACGATAATCTGTATTGCTCCATGTACCACTAGTATCATTGTAGGTGTCTACAGTGTAGATCGAGTCGTCTGCAAAGTAACCTGTTGAGAGAGTATTAAAGGTAGCTTGATCATAGGCCGGGAAGCAGCCATATTCATCAGCGCCCCATTCTATGGACCAATCGCGGGTACAGCTTAAATTGTTACCGCCCTCATCGCTCTTCTTATCCTGAGTGTAGCGTCCACCCAGTGTTAGGTGGATTGTATCGGTAAGACTGTAAGTTGCCTGAGCAAATGCGCCACTAGCCTCAACCGTTCTATCTGGCTGGCGCCAGAAAACGGCATTATCCAGTGAAGCCAAGAAGTAACCATTGAGGTCATTGGTCTCATGGAAATAGAACAGGCCAGTGATCCACTGGAGCGGAGCATCATCGGTAGATTGGAGCTGCAGCTCGTGGGAGTATGAAACATTTTCTGCATCAGTGATGCTCATGCTCATGTCCCAGGTATTTCGACCTGCATCAACATCGATCAGGTTACTGCGGTTTTGTACTGCATAGCCAGTGTTGTACACAAATGCCATGCTATCGCTAAAGTCCCAACGGAAGTTAGAACGGAATGCACTCATGGTGAGATCAAGTTCACCAGGAACATTCACTGCTACCGTATATTCATCTGCACCGGAACCGTAATAAGTTTCGCAATTTACACCATCATCGCGCTCATCAGCTTTATCACAGTCAATGGTATTAATACCACCGGCACTTTTGTCCTCATAATGCTCAACTACGGCATACCAGGAAATATCTTCACTTGGTTCCCACAGGGCACCAATACGTACGGCTTGCTGGTCAACATTCCCGTAGAAGTCATCTGCATCAGCCCTTACCAGGGAAACATCCTCAGATGCCCACCAGTTTCCATTTTGGGTAAAAGTGCGTTCTGCATCGTCGGAAAGAGTAGATGCACCAAGGCTATCAGCATCAATATAACGATTGTCGTACTGGTTAGCATCGTAATAACCAGTCAGGTAGGAATCACGAGTTTCATCCATAAAGGATGCGCGAAGTGCGAAGGTGTCAGAAACCGGGATATTGATAACACCCTTAACCAGCTCTTGATTCCAGCGGCCAAGTTCAACACCGACAGAACCTTCAAATTCGTCAATTACCGGTCTTTTGGAGATAACGTTGATGGCACCTACTGTGGAGTTGCGTCCATATAGAGTACCCTGCGGCCCTCGCATGGCTTCAACCCTTTCGGAGTCAAACATCATTGCCATTGCGGACTGCGGACGTGCAGAGTAAATACCGTCAAAGTGCAGGCCTACCGCCGGATCGCCAAGTTCACTGGTATTAGTAGAGCGCACGCCGCGCATAGAAATTACTGGGGAGGACTGGGAGGCATCGTAGCCAATATCCACGTTGGGGATAGTGTTGCCCAGATCTTTTACATTCTTAATACCCTGGCGATCAAGCTCTTCTTGCGTAAATGCACTGATCGCTACGGGGGTATCCATCAAATTGGTTTCGCGCTTGGTTGCGGTAACCGTTACTTCTTCCAGCGCCCAATCGTCATCCTGTTGGCTATCTTCCTGAGCCCAAGCCGACACTACCGCGACATTTGCCATTGCAATTGCAAAGGTAAGTGGTTTTTTAATTCTCATTGATGTCTCTCCAATCTGCTGCAAAAGGAAAGCCACATTTATTTTTTAATGAATGGCCATCCCATAGGGCCGTCGGCAGTACGGCGGCTAGGCTAAAATCTCAAAAAGAAGGGACGTTAGAAACTCAGATACGATAGAGCGGATCGCGACTAGGACAAAGAGGACTAGTTCACAATTTGTTGTCACTAGTTGCGACCAGCAAGTCAAATAAGTACCGAAACCGTAGGATTCATACACCAGCTTTCTACGAATATTGGGAGTTTTTTAGAGAATATCTGCTTGCTTACCCAACGCCTCGCATCCCAACAGCAGGCCTTAAATATACGTACGCTGAGCAATAAAGGCTATATCTAAACAGACCTAGATGTGACTATTAAGGCAAGCCCTGTCTCACAATGATAAAAATACAGTTTTTTCCGAGATAAAAAACTACCTAAAAACATAGGAGAACCGAAAGAAAAGTTGCTGTCAGAATACCTGAAATTTATATTTTCCTATAAAGCTAAATATATGCGGAATATAAAATTTGATTGGAGTAAAAATTTAAAACCGATTCCCAATCAATTTTTAGAGAAGGAAAATAAAAAGGGGCCCAAAGGCCCCCTATAAAGAAATCACTAAAGCCCTATAAGCTATCGCCAGGTATTCGCACCCAACCTTCCATTAGGATTCGGGCGCTGCGACTCATAATGGCCTTGGTAGCTGTCCACTGACCATCGACCTCTTTGGCTTGAGCACCCACACGTAAGGTACCCGATGGGTGACCGAAGCAAACAGAGTTGCGTTCTCCCCCGCCAGCTGCAAGGTTAACCAAAGTGCCCGGGATCGCTGCAGCGGTGCCAATGGCTACTGCTGCCGTGCCCATCATGGCGTGGTGCAACTTGCCCATAGATAAGGCACGCACGAGGAGGTCGACCTCAGAAGATGCCACTGCCTTGCCACTGGATGCAGTGTAATCCTGCGGTTTAGCGACAAAAGCAACCTTAGGGGTATGGTGGCGATTGGCAGCTTCTTCAATGGTAGAAACCAATCCCATCTTTACCGCACCGTGAACGCGAATGCTCTCAAACATCGCCAGCGCTTTGCTGTCACCGTTGATCGCCTCCTGCAATTCCGTGCCGGTGTAGCCAATATCTTCTGCATTGACGAAAATCGTCGGAATGCCAGCATTGATCATGGTGGCCTTGAGCACACCTACATCGGGCACTTCTAATTCATCGACCAGGTTAGCGGTAGGAAACATGGCACCCTCACCGTCGGCAGGGTCCATAAATTCCACTTCCACTTCAGCCGCCGGAAAAGTCACTCCGTCCAGTTCAAAGTCCCCGGTTTCCTGAACTTCACCATTGGTCATAGGTACATGGGCAACAATGGTCTTGCCAATATTGGCCTGCCAGATACGCACGGTGCAGATGCCATTTTCTGGCACTCTGGCGGGCTCTACAAAACCGCTATTGATCGCAAAGGCACCCACAGCGGCGGTTAGATTTCCGCAGTTACCACTCCAATCAACAAACGGCTTATCGATAGAAACCTGGCCAAACAGGTAGTTCACATCGTGATCGGCTTTATCGCTGGGCGACAAGATTACCGTTTTGCTGGTGCTTGAAGTAGCGCCACCCATACCGTCAGTTTGCTTACCGTATGGATCCGGGCTGCCAATCACGCGTAGCAGCATATTGTCACGGGCCTGCCCCGGCACTTGTGCAGCTTCGGGCAGATCTTGTAAGCGGAAGAAAACACCCTTGCTGGTTCCCCCGCGCATATAAGTCGCGGGGATTTTTATTTGAGGAGCAAACTTCATAACTCAGGCCGTCACTTCTGCTTCGAGGAAGTCTTTGGCAAAGCGCTGCAAAACACCCCCAGCCTCATAAATGGAAACTTCTTCTGCGGTATCCAGACGACAGGTAACAGGAGCCTCAATCGTCTCACCATTAGCACGGTGGATAAGCAAGGTCAGCGTGGCATGGGGAGTGCGCTCACCGATTACGTCGAAACTCTCGGTACCGTCGATACCCAGGGTTTCACGGGTAGTGCCCGGCTTAAACTCCAGCGGCAATACACCCATACCGATCAGGTTGGTGCGGTGAATTCGCTCGAAGCCTTCGGCCACAATCGCTTCCACACCCGCAAGGCGCACACCTTTCGCAGCCCAGTCACGGGAGGAGCCCTGCCCATAATCGGCACCCGCAATGATAATCAGAGGCTGCTTCCGATCCATATAGGTCTCGATGGCTTCCCACATGCGGGTAATCTGCCCTTCCGGTTCGACACGAGCCAGGGAGCCCTGACGGACCTCGCCGTTATCATCGCGCACCATTTCGTTGAGTAGCTTCGGGTTGGCGAAAGTTGCACGCTGGGCAGTGAGGTGGTCGCCACGGTGGGTCGCGTAGGAGTTAAAGTCCTCCTCCGGCAAGCCCATCTTCGCTAGGTATTCACCGGCAGCACTGCTGGCCAGAATGGCATTGGACGGAGACAAGTGGTCGGTAGTGATATTGTCACCCAGCACCGCCAGCGGGCGCATGCCCTTCAAGCTGCGCTCGCCTGCAAGGGCACCTTCCCAATAAGGTGGGCGGCGGATATAGGTACTCATCGGGCGCCAGTCGTAGAGTGCGTGGCCCTGCTCTTCTGCGGCATCCCGCTCTTCAAACATGGGAATATACACATCGCGGAACTGCTGTGGCTTCACGCTCTGACGTACGATCGCATCGATCTCTTCATCGCTGGGCCAGATATCTTTCAGGGTAATCGGGTTGCCATCGGCATCGTATCCCAGCGCATCTTTTTCAATATCGAACCGGATGGTGCCGGCAATAGCGTAGGCAACGACCAGCGGCGGTGAAGCCAGGAAAGCCTGCTTGGCATAGGGGTGGATACGACCGTCGAAGTTGCGGTTTCCGGACAGGACCGCAGTAGCATACAGGTCGCGATCAATCACTTCCTGCTGGATTTTCGGGTCCAGGGCACCGCTCATACCGTTACAGGTGGTGCAGGCGAAAGCCACTACGCCGAAGCCCATCTGCTCCAGATCCGGTAGCAGGTCGGCCTCTTCCAGATACATTTTTACCGTTTTGGAACCCGGTGCCAGGGAGGACTTGACCCAGGGCTTGCGGGTCAGGCCGAGCTTGTTCGCATTGCGGGCAATCAGGCCTGCGGCAATCATATTGCGCGGGTTGCTGGTATTGGTGCAGCTGGTAATCGCGGCAATAATCACAGCACCATCGGGCATCTCACCGGCTTTCTCTTCCCAGGCTTTAGCGATACCGCGACTAGCCAGTTCCGAGGCCGGCAACAGCGCGTGGGGGTTGGAGGGGCCAGCAAGGTTACGACCCACTGTATCCAGGTCAAACTTCAGTACGCGCTCGTATTCGGCATCCTTCAAGGTGTCGGACCAGAGGCCCGTCTCTTTGGCAAACTTCTCTACCAAAGCTACCTGCTCATCATCGCGGCCGGTAAGTTTGAGGTAGTCGATGGTTTGCTCATCGATAGAGAACATGGCCGCAGTAGCGCCATACTCCGGAGTCATATTGGAAATAGTGGCGCGATCGCCCAGGGTCAGGTTGGAAGCCCCCTCACCGTAAAACTCCAGGTAGGCGCCGACCACGCGCTCGCGGCGCAGGAATTCAGTGAGAGCCAATACCAAGTCGGTACCAGTAATACCCGGCTGCAACTTTCCAGTGAGCTCCACTCCAACAATATGCGGCAGACGCATATAAGAGGCGCGGCCAAGCATCACGCTCTCAGCTTCCAGGCCGCCAACACCCACAGAAATCACACCAAGAGCGTCTACCATCGGCGTGTGGCTGTCGGTACCGACACAGGTATCCGGGAAGGCCACGCCCTCGCGCACCTGCACCACCGGAGACATTTTCTCCAGATTGATCTGGTGCATGATGCCGTTACCGGGGGGAATCACATCGACGTTTTCAAATGCGGTTTTGGTCCAGTTGATAAAGTGGAAGCGATCTTCGTTACGACGCTCCTCTACCGCACGATTTTTTTCAAAAGCATCCTTCTCAAATCCGGGGTGCTCTACCGCGAGGGAGTGATCCACAATCAACTGGGTGGGAACAACTGGATTTACCTTGGCGGGATCACCGCCTTTATCGGCAATGGCATCGCGCAGACCGGCCAGGTCTACCAGCGCGGTTTGGCCGAGGATGTCGTGGCACACCACTCGGGCTGGAAACCAAGGGAAGTCCAACTCGCGCTTGCGCTCAATAATCTGTTTCAGGGAGTCGGTCAGTTTTGCCGGCTCGCAGCGACGCACCAGGTTTTCCGCCAGAATACGTGAGGTATACGGCAGTTTGGCATAGGCTCCGGGCTGGATCGCGTCAACAGCGGCTCGGGTATCGAAATAATCGAGGTCTGTACCGGGCAGTGATTTGCGGTAATCAGTATTCATAGCAGGTAAATCAGTCGAATCTTTTTTTTAAATCGTGTCTCTTCTGAGGGTGGCTCCAGGCCACTCACCAAAGGCAATCTGGAGCCGGCACACCGGGTGTGCCTCATTTCAAAAGTGAAATGAAAATTAACCGCGCTCAGCGATTGGAGTTACTGTACGGGGCTCAACACCTACGTACTCTGCACTCGGGCGAATAATGCGGTTATCAGCGCGCTGCTCGAAAACATGTGCAGCCCAGCCGGTAACGCGGGACATTACAAAAATCGGGGTAAACAATTTTGTGGGAATACCCATAAAGTGATACGCGGAAGCGTGGAAAAAGTCTGCATTACAGAACAATTTTTTCTCGCGCCACATCACTTCTTCACAGCGAACAGATACCGGGTACAGCACGGTATCACCAACATCTTCAGCCAACTTTTCAGACCAGTCTTTGATAATCTCATTGCGCGGGTCGGACTCGCGGTAAATGGCGTGGCCGAAGCCCATAATCTTCTCTTTGCGCTCCAGCATGCCCAACAGTTCTTTCTCTGCTTCGTCTGGATTGGCGAAACGCTCGATCAGTTCCATTGCCGCTTCGTTGGCACCACCATGCAGAGGACCACGCAGGGTGCCGATAGCACCGGTGATGCAGCTGAACAGATCGGACAAAGTGGAAGCACAAACGCGAGCGGTAAAAGTAGACGCGTTAAATTCGTGCTCTGCATACAGAATCAGGGAAACGTTCATGACCTGCTCGTGCAGTTCATTGGGCTTCTCATCGCGCAGCATATGCAGGAAGTGGCCGCCAATGCTGTCGTCATCGGTTTCAGTTTCGATGCGCACATTGTCGTGGGTGAAACGGTACCAATAGCAGATTATGGAGGGGAATGCGGCCAGCAGGCGATTGGCTTTTTCCAACTGCTGGGCGAAGGATTCTTCACCTTCCAGGTTACCCAACATGGAACAACCGGTGCGCATTACATCCATTGGATGGGCATCAGCCGGAATGCGCTCAAGCACTTCTTTTAATGCCTGCGGCAGGCCACGCTTGGCTTTCAGCAGCGCCTTGTATTCCGCCAGCTCTCCCTCAGTGGGTAATTCCCCATAGAAAATCAGGTAGGCAACTTCTTCAAACTCACAGTGCTGGGCCAGATCTTTAATATCGTAACCGCGGTAAGTCAGGCCGGAACCGGATTTACCCACTGTGGAAAGTGCAGTTTTACCTGCTACCTGGCCGCGCAGACCAGCACCGCCCAATGCTTTCTCTACCATCTTCTTATTTCCCCTGTTGTATACACATTTGCTGTGTTCATCCAATTGAAAGCGCAGCGCCCGGCTTTCGCACCGGGCAGCTTGTCCCTACTTTGTGAAAAGGTCGTCCAGCTTCTGCTCAAACTCGTGGTAATTCAGGTAATCGTACAGCTCCTCACGGGTCTGCATGGTGTCGACAACCGCTTGCTGATCGCCATTTTGCAGGATGCTGGTATAAACATTTTCCGCCGCGCGGTTCATCGCACGGAACGCCGACAGTGGATACAGTACGATATCTGCGCCCGCTTCGCCCAAATCTTTGGCGTTATACAGCTTGGTTTTACCAAATTCGGTAATATTCGCCAAAATCGGCACATTTAGTGCGTCTTTAAAGGCACGGTAGTGCTCAAGTTCAGTAACCGCTTCCGCGAAAATGCCGTCAGCGCCAGCCTCAATACAAGCCTGGGCGCGTTCAATAGCTGCATCGAGCCCTTCCTGTGCAAAGGCATCGGTGCGAGCCATTACAAAGAAATCGTCATCAGTACGGGCATCTACCGCCGCTTTGATACGGTCGACCATCTCCTGCTTGGAAACAATCTCTTTATTCGGGCGATGGCCACAGCGCTTCTGCGCTACCTGATCTTCGATGTGTACCGCAGCGGCACCTGCGCGGATCATCTCTTTAACGGTGCGGGAAATGTTGAAAGCGCCGCCCCAACCAGTATCGATATCCACTAAAAGCGGCAACTCACTGGCAGCAGTTATGCGGCGCACATCCTCCAGTACATTATCGAGACTGGTCATACCCAAGTCCGGCAGACCGTAGGAGGCGTTGGCAACACCGGCGCCAGACAGGTAAATCGCCTTGTGACCAATACGTTCGGCCATAATGGCGGAATAGGCGTTGATGGTACCAACCACTTGCAGCGGTTGATTCTCGGCGAGTGCAGCGCGGAAACGCGCGCCAGCAGAAGGCTTTTGGCTCATGCTCTACCTCAGTTTCTTTTCAATGTTTATTCTCGAGGCGCGGATATGCCGGCGCATTAACAGCTCCGCCAGCTCACCATCCCCAGCCTCAATGGCCTCAATAATATGGTTGTGCTCGCGGAAAGCCCGTTGGGCCCGGGGACTGGCCATCCCCAACTGGTAGCGATACATACGAACACGGTAATAAAGTCGATTGCACAGGGTATCGATCAGAAGATCATTCTTTGATGCCTGCACGATACGGAAATGAAAATCAAAATCCCCTTCCGGCTGGAAGTACGCCTTACCGGCCTGCAGCTCTTCCTGCTGCTCATGGTGATAGAGCATTTGGCGCAGCTCGACCAGGTCTTCCTCGGTGCGCTGTTCCGCTGCTAGACGGCAAGCCATGCCCTCAAGGGCTTCGCGAACTTCATAGAGTTCCAGTAAGCCGCGCTCACTTAACTCTACAACCCGGGCTCCGACATTGACCTTGCGTTCCAGCAGCCCCAAAGACTCCAGGCGCATCACGGCTTCGCGCAAACTCCCGCGACTGGCATTAAAGCGGCGCGCCAGTTCCGGCTCGCTAATTTTGCTGCCAGAGGCAATTTGCCCCTCCACAATTTCAGCGCGCAAAGTCAGAAATAAGCGTTCAGCAAGGCTTTGGCGTTCCTCTGAAGCTGAACCGGCAGTACCAACTACAGTCATGCAAGACCTGGATTGTCGACAATCTTAATGGGGCATGACATTAAATCACCAGCATTCTCTCGTCAACTGCAGGCATCTACGATTAAACATTAAGGATTGTTGACAATAGGGCAAAATAGGTGACTTTCAACAGAGCAGTAGTCTTGCCATGTTTAAGTGGGCATAATAGCGCCCGCGCCAGATGAGCCTGTTCGACTAACGCGAGCGCTCTATGCTTTATTTGGGGCTTAGGGAAAATCCCACAGATAGAATATCCAGGCCTCGGAACAGCGCTTGTTTTAGGCTGCCACCACCCAGGTTACAGACAGAGTTATGCCGAAGAGTATTATCAGGCGATGGCTGCCAAGCCCCGAAGAAGTTAGAGCCAACAATGGCCTCAAATTTCTGGGGACTCTTCTCCACGACCCCAACCTTTTTCATTTGAACCGACACTCAGTCTCGGTCGCATTTGCGGTTGGCGTATTTACCAGCTTCCTCCCTTTGCCAGGGCAAATGGTTATTGCCGCCCTGCTCGCACTTTGGCTGCGCTGCAATCTACCTTTGTCGATGATTCTTGTATGGATCAGTAACCCGATCACCATGCCGGCTATTTTCTTTAGCACATACAAGCTCGGCGCCTGGGTTCTAGGGGCGCCACCGGTGGATTTCAGCATCGAACTGTCGTGGGAATGGTTGACCAGTGAAGTCGGGAAGATCTGGCTGCCACTATTTACCGGCTCTCTGATTGCCGGGGCATTCTTTGCGACAGTGGCCTATTTTGCCATGCGTGCCCTCTGGCGCTGGCACGTTGTGAAAAGATGGAAATTGCGAATCCAAAGGCGGTCAGTGGTCAGTTAATTTTTCCCACTGCAAACCCTCTGCAGGCACCAACAGGCAAAAGCCCTTGAGGCAATTGCCTGCAATGCCTGCAGGTAATACTCGGTAAGAGCACCTAGCACCAGAGCTGCAATAGCTCCAACAAATAAAGCCTTGCGGGCCACCTTAATTTTGGCAGTAGCCGCAGCCAACGCGGCCGCCCACACCACCATAAACGCTGAAAGTACCGCCCCCAGTGAAACAATCCAAATGGGCCAGATCTCCCACCCCTCTGCGTAGCAAACAGAACCACTACGCATATCAGGCGGACAAAAAACCCTTAGGTACCACCCATCCAGCATCAAGGTAAAACAAGCAGCCAGCACCCAAGCCAAAATTGCGGCGGGCACCGGCAGATATCTTCTAAAAATTGATACCCTACCTAAAAGCCCGGCCCGACTTACTCATTGCGTAAGGCCGCTGCCGGCTGAACCCGACTGGCCTTAAAGGCCGGATACAAAGTTGCCAGCAAGCTAAGCAGAAAGCCCGCCGCCACAACCAGTGCCACGTCTGCCCATACCAACTGGGACGGCAAATAATCCACGGGATAGACATCAGACTTCAGGAACTGGATGCCGAGCATTGACTCCAGCCCCGCTACCAATTTGGTCACCGTCAGCGAGCCTAACACCCCCAACGCACCACCAACTACAGCCCCCACAAGCCCGACCAACGCCCCCTGACTCACAAAAGTCAGCAAAATCTGTCGGGTACTGGCACCCATAGTACGGAGGATGGCGATATCAGTATGCTTATCGATAACCACCATCACCAAAGTGGAAACCACATTAAAAGCGGCAATCGCAATAATCAGGAAAACCAGTAACCCCACCAGGTTGCGGGACATCTGAATAGCCTGGTAGAGATTGCCGTGGGTTCGGCTCCAATCAGTACCGTAGAAATTGCCCCGAGGCAGGTCTTGCAGAAGACGCCGCATAATCCAGTTGGCCTCGAGCATTTCATTGACCCGTAACTGGACCCCTGCCCCACCGCTACCTCCAGCCAGAGCCCTGGCCTGCTGCCAGGCAACCAGGGCGAGAGATTGGTCCAATACGGTGCCAGAATGAAAAACCTGCGCCACTTTAAATCCAGCAACCCTGGCTGCCTTGCGTGCACCGGTGGCACTATCGTTATTTGGCACAATCAGGGAAAGGTAATCACCCGCCTGAACCCCCAACTTTTCAGCGAGCCCTTTACCCAGAACCACACCCGGTTCAGACGGGTCAAGCAAGGCATTGAAGGATGAGGATTCAAGGAAGTCCCCGATATTGGAGACTTCAGTAATTGTCTCCGGGTTGACCCCCTGCACCAACAGCGGCGTCACTTCAGCCCCACGCCTGGCGAGCGCATTGACCTGCCACACTTCTGCCGCGGAGAGAACCGCAGGGTCGGAAACCAATTGTTGGCGCAACTGGGCCCAATCCACATCAGGGCTCCCGTTGTAAATAGTGACATGGGGCATGATTCCCAGGATTCGCTCGCGCAACTCCCGGTCAAAACCATTCATCACCGACATCACCACAATCATCAAGGCAACACCGAGGATCAAACCAATCATCGATAAACCGGAAATGAATGAGACCAAACCGGCCGAATCGTCATTTCTGCGCTGGGCACCGGCATAGCGAAGCCCAATATAGGCGGGAAGAGGCTTAAACATGATCACCCTGGTGCCAGTCAGCAGTCAGCCGCCCATCGATCAGATGCAGACAGCGATCCAGGGCTGCCGCCAGATCCGGGTCATGGGTAACAATCACAAAGCTAATTCCCATCTCCTGATTCAAGCGATCCATCAATTTATGGATCTCTGCCGCCGTAGCCCGATCCAGATTGCCGGTGGGTTCATCCATCAAAACACAGGCAGGCCTTGTCACCAGTGCCCGGGCAATGGCCACCCGCTGCCGTTCACCGCCAGAAAGCTGTGATGGCTTGTGCCCCATGCGCTCACCCAGGCCTACCGCTGTGAGCATCGCCTCGGCCTCTTTGCGGGCTTCGGCAACTGAACGCTTGCCGATCAGTAATGGCATGGCGACATTTTCCAGGGCGGAAAACTCGTTAAGCAAATGATGAAACTGGTATACAAAACCGAGACTGCTATTTCTCAACCAGCCCCGCTCATTGGCGTTGAGTTCAGCGAGATTCTTACCCGCAACCCAGACCTCACCGGAGCTTGGGGTATCGAGGCCACCAAGCAAGTTGAGCAGTGTCGATTTACCAGAGCCAGAAGCGCCGACGATGGCCAATTTCTCGCCCCGCTTTACCTCAAGCTCAACACCACTCAGAACCTCCAGGTCCCGACCTCCCTGGCGATAATGTTTGCGCAATTGCCGACAAGCCAAAACAGCACCATCCGGGGCCGGAGCTGGCTGCGCTTTTTCCGTATCTATTTCCACTCGACTGTTCATCAAACTATTCGCTGTCTCTCAACATCTATAAATCACACCAAAACAGGCCGACTTATATAAATTATTCGTAACGCAAAGCTTCCGCCGGCTCAATCTGTGCCGCTCGCCAGGCAGGAAATATCGTTGCCAGCAGGCTCATACAAATTGCCGCCGCTAACACCACCACCGCATCGCCGACACGGAATTCAGAAGGCAGGTAACTAACAAAGAAAACACGGGGATCAAATATCTTGGCGCCTACCACCGACTCAATCCAGGTCACCATTTCAGTCAGGTTCATCGCTATCACGATACCTAAAACAGCACCGGCGAAAGCGCCGATAATGCCAATGGCACTCCCCTGAATCACAAACACCGCCATAATCTGACGTGAGGTGAGCCCCAATGTTCGCAGCACCGCTATATCGGAGCGCTTATCCGCAACCATCAACACTAATGCGGAGACAATATTAAATGCGGCCACGGCGACAATGATCATCAGCATCAACGTGACAACGGTCTTTTCCATTTTAACTGCCTGGAAAAGACTTCCCTGGGAATCCCCCCAATCTTCACCCTGAAAACCCTCGCCCAGCTCATCTGCATAAACAGAAACAAGCCCCAGCGCATTGTCCATATCGTCAAAGCGCAACTGCAGCCCCTGGACCTTACCCGTCATCCGGGTCAGGCGCGCAGCATCTTCAATATTGATCAGCGCGACATTCTGATCCACCTGCGCACCCACAGAGAAAACACCGGCAACCGTGAAACGCTTTGTTCTGGGGAATATACCAGCGGGGGTCACGCTGACTTCTGGCAGGGTCAGTATTACCGAATCTCCGGGAATCACATTGAGCTGATGGGCAAGGATTCGCCCCAGAACCACCCCGTAACTGCGGGGCTCGAGCAAATCCAGGTTGCCCATCACCATATGCTCACCGACGGTAGAAACCTTGCGCAGCGCTTGCGGTTCCACACCCTGGAACTGGGCACCGTGACTGCTGCCATGAGCACTCAAGAGGGCGTAGCCATTCACAAAAGGGCTGGTCGCTTCGACATGTGGCAGAGCTTCCAACTGCCGTGCAGGTGTTTCCCAGTCCACAAGACCGCCTTCCCGCTCGACAAAGCCGTGAGGTACAACACTTAGTATTCGGGTTTTAAGCTCACGATCGAAGCCGTTCATAACAGAAGCGACAACGATCAACGCAAAAACACCAAGGGCCATCCCCAGTAGAGAAAAGCCATTGATAAAAGAAATAAACTGCTGCCTGCGGCGAGCAGCCACGTAGCGCAGACCAATAAATAGGGGAACAGGTTTTAACATAGGGTTGATTTAAACGGAAAAACGTCAGGAAATCCAAAGATTTAGGCAAGCTTACCGAACGTTGTAAGTCTTGAGCTGAGCCTCCAGACGCTTCAGCGCCTCTTCATCCCACTCCTCTGGCTCCGTTAGAGCGAGCCATGCCAAGGTATATCCCCGCGGGGTATACCGGTGACCAAAAGATAATGGAGCGAGCCCTACATTTAAGTCTGCAAGCAGCTGCAATCCTGTGACCAGCGGGTACCACTCTAGGTCTGGAGACACATCCGGCCCTCTGGGCTGATCCAGCCAGTCGGGCCTTTCCAGCACCCAGCGCACACTGAAAAATACAATGGGATCACTGGCATGCTGAAGAAACGCAATCCTGAACTCCCCCCAAGGCTCACGGCCAATATACCCCCCATATTGATTACCAAAACGCACCACCTCCCCTCCCTTAAACTCTGGTAGCCAAGCTGGAGTGCCCGGATCTCGATTCCTGACAATCCGGCTCCATATGCCGACACCAAGGGGCGGCCCAGCCCAGAGAGCCCCGTCAATTGGGTCATCGATAATGTCATAAAAATCGAAGGAATCTTCAGAGAGCTGGGCGCCAAGACTGAGGCCAAACAAGTAAACTCGGGGGCGCTCATTCTCCGGTAACTCGGCCCAATAGTCATAGACAACTTTAAACAGCACCCTTGCCGACTCGATTCCCTCTAAATCGTCCGCCACCAATGCTATTGGGCTAGGCAGGTAAGAGTACTGTGCCGCAACAATAGCTGTATCACCTCGGTATAGAAACTCTAGGGAATTTACGGCACCCGGATCAACCCAGCCGGCACCCGTTGGAGTTGCCACCAACAGAATCTCACGCCTGAATGCACCTACCCTTTTTAGCTCTTCCAACGCCAACTGAGCGCGCTTTATGGGCGTCGAAGCGCTATCGAGCCCTACGAAAACCCTTATAGGCTGTATTGCGGAACCAGCCACCTCTTGTATCTGCTCCTCTGTCGGCCCAAGCGTTAAGAACCGTCGCCCCTGATTACCAATATCATCCCACTTGATCAGCGAATTGGCGCCGCCAGGAAGGTTGGGGTCCGCCGGTGGGGGAATACTTTGTGCATAAGAATTATCTAGCCGCTGATAGGTCGATGAAATCACATACAATCCTGCTTTCAACAGCACCCCATTAAAAACAGCCCAGTAAAGAAGCACAGCCGCCAACACGCCCACAAGCATCGCCACTCGCTCCGGCACATGCTGCTCCACATAGCGAGTCACCAGGAGGACTATTCGCTGAAACCCTTTTCCTAAGCACCACAACACGAGGAACATGAAGAGCGCAGTCATAGCTACAGTAATCGGTCCTACGGACCCCACCCGCTCCATGCTCATAAGAGCACGGATCGAGTTCTGCCACCTCACTCCCTGCCAAAGAGATAAAAGGATAACCAAGAGACATACAGCCAATACGCTCCGATCAAATAAGCGCCTCTGCCATGGAGAAACCGCCAGATTTGGAATACCCAGATATTTCCAGAGCCAACTAAGAATGACCCCGAAGACATAGCCAACAAAGAACGCTACGCCGGCCAATATTCCTTGCATAAAGTCACTGCGAGGAACAAGGGATGGCGTAAGGGAGAGCGCAAAGCAGATGGAACCAATAAGAAGGCCGAGAATTGAAAAGGTATTAACCAGCCTCATTCTTGTCCGCTCGACAAGCCAAGCATAATAAACAGCCTAGCATAGGCGCCTAGACAACCAGCCAAGTGGTCTTCTGTTCAGCCGCATCAAAATTCGATGTAATAACGCTGCAATAATATAGGTGTCAATTCGTAGCACCTAACATCCCAAAAGGCGCATTTATTTCTATTCTTGACGCCAAAACGTGAAGAAAAACAGGAGCATTGGCGGAAATTCTGTTTTAATGGGACGGCTAATGGAACATCTACATCGGAGAACAAAAAATGTTCAGCAGACTCCGCAGCGGATTGAATTGTCTCGCTGGCTCAATGGCACTACTTCTTACTTTTGGCGCCCAGGCGACAACCATTGAAGTACCCGTAGGCACCCAGGGTGGGGAGCTCACCATTGAAGAAGTCCGTGGGCTTAAAAAACATGATGTGACCTCACGCCTGGGAGAACCCCTTGGTATTGAGGGGCCAATTGGCGAACCGGCTATCACGCGCTGGGAATACGGCGAGTTCTACGTTTTCTTTGAGCAGGACACCGTCCTACACACAGTGAAAAAGCCCAGCGGCTGATCTAGCGCATCCTGGCAGGCACTCAACTGAAGCTGCCTGCCTTATCCAAAGTAAAACGCCCCACCCTAGCGGCAAGGTAATTCAGCCCCGCTTTTTGCTGATTCGGAAAATTTATATCACAGTAACCTGAAGCAACCACCTCCAACTGGAGTTACAAGCTGTGCGCTACATCACCATTCTGCTTTTTGTATTAACCACCATTGCCCAGGCTGAAGTCACCCTGGTGGAAGTGATTAAGTCCGAAAACAAAATGCACTTGCTCGATGGTGACAAGGTTATAAAGAGCTACCATGTAGCCTTCGGCGGGCAACCCCAAGGACACAAGCAGCAGGAAGGCGATGAAAAAACCCCCCGAGGGACACTACACGCTGGACTACAAAAAAGAAGACTCCTCTTATTATCGGGCAATGCATATCTCCTACCCCAATGCCGAAGACCGCGCTCAAGCTGAGGCTCGGGGAGTTTCGCCAGGTGGCTTCATTATGGTCCATGGCCAGCGCAATCGACTCGGCTGGCTCGCTCCAATCACCCAACGTTTTAACTGGACTGATGGTTGCATTGCCCTTACCAATGACGAGATGGATGAGTTTATGACTCTCGTAAAAATCGGCACCCCCATTGCAATCCGCTGGTGAGACATCACCAATATAGAGGCCATAACAGCTCTTCAAAGTCCTTAGGGAGATTTTGAAGAGCTGCCCGATAGCCAAGGGACTGGATTTCCCCTCTACAACCAGTCAATATGCCCGCCGTAACTTCACCTTGGTGGGGTGGTCAACTTTTAGGCAAGCTGACAGAACACCACCTTCCGGACTAATGAGAAACCGATAGAAAATGACAGTAAAAGTCGAATCCGTAGATAGCCTATTGAAATCCAGCGGTCGCGAGGGCGAAGAAGTCCGCGTTCAAGGCTGGATCAGAACCCGCCGCGACTCCAAAGCCGGCCTCTCTTTCCTGGCCGTACACGACGGCAGCTGCTTTGATCCGATCCAGGTCGTTGCTGAGAATCACCTGCACAATTACCAGTCAGAAGTGCAGCGCCTGACTACCGGCTGCGCGGTAGATATCCTCGGTACCATCAAACCATCCGAAGGCAAGGGACAGTCTATCGAACTGCTCGCCACCGAAGTCCAGGTTGTCGGCTGGGTGGAAGACCCGGATACTTATCCCATGTCCCCCAAGCGCCATACTATGGAGCACTTGCGCGAACACGCTCACCTGCGCCCGCGCACCAATGTCAGTGGTGCCGTAGCCCGCGTACGTAACTGTATCGCCCAAGCGATCCACCGTTTTTATCACGAGAACGGCTTCCTCTACGTGCACACCCCAATTCTCACTGCTTCTGACTGTGAAGGTGCCGGGGAGATGTTCCGGGTCAGCACCCTGGATATGGAGAACTTGCCGCGTACAGATAAAGGTGCGGTGGACTACAGCAAGGACTTCTTCGGTGAAGAGAGCTTCCTCACTGTATCCGGCCAGCTGAATGTTGAGAGCTACTGCCTGGCCATGTCCAAGGTGTACACCTTCGGCCCCACCTTCCGTGCAGAAAACTCCAACACCACTCGCCACCTGGCAGAGTTCTGGATGGTTGAGCCGGAAGTTGCCTTTGCAGACCTGGCAGATATAGCCGACCTCTCCGAGCAAATGCTGAAGTATGTATCCAAGGCGGTACTGGAAGAGCGCGCCGATGATATGGCCTTCTTTGCCCAGCGCATCGACAAGGAGGCTATCAGCCGCCTGGAGAATATCGTCGACAACGATTTCGCCCGCATCAACTACTCCGAAGCGATTGAAATCCTGGAAAGCTGCAAAGAGAAGTTCGAGTTCCCCGTATCCTGGGGTATTGATCTGGCCTCTGAGCACGAGCGCTACCTGGCAGAGAAGCACTTCAAAAAGCCAGTTATCGTGATGAACTATCCGAAGGACATCAAAGCCTTCTACATGCGCATGAACGACGATGGTAAAACTGTTGCCGCAATGGACGTTCTGGCACCGGGAATCGGCGAAATTATCGGCGGCGCCCAACGTGAAGAGCGACTGGAGAAGCTCGATGAGCGTATGGATGAAATGAATGTACCCAAGGAACACCTGGACTGGTACCGCGACCTGCGCCGCTACGGCACCGTGCCTCATGCGGGCTTTGGCCTGGGCTTTGATCGCATCGTGTCCTACGTGACCGGCATGGGCAACATCCGCGATGTAATCCCCTTCCCGCGCACACCGAAGAACATCTCGTTCTAAATAAAAAGCCCCGCGTTGCGGGGCTTTTTATTTCACATACAAATCTTCAAGCGCTCAGCCCAGTTGCTGTGGCAATGATGTCATCGCTCGCCTTTTCACTGATCATATAGACCGGCACCACAATGAAAAAACCGGGGATTCGGGGGAACACCGAAGCATCCACCACCCTTAAATTATTGGTGCCGTGAACCCGGAATTTACTGTCGACAACTGCCATAGGATCACTGGCAGGCCCCATTTTATTGGAACAGGAAGCGTGATGCCCCCAAGCTTGGTTCTTAACAAAATCGCCAATTTGCTGATCTGATTGAACCTCATTACCGGGCAATAATTCCCTGGAGACCTGCTTGCTCACAATAGGGCCCGACATAATATCCCTGGAAATTTTTACCCCCTCAACAACTGCCTGAAGGTCTTCTCCCAGAGCATCATTACCCTCACCAAAATAGTGGAAGTTGATTTCCGGCGTATCCCTGGGATCAGCAGATTGCAGGATCACACGCCCGGCGGTATTGTTCGTATGGCCTTTCAGTACAACCCAGGAGAAGCGGTCTTTGTAGTCCCGCAACGCCTGGGAGTACCCGGGAAAGTATCCGTGGAAATCGGAGGGCACTCCGAAAATAAACAAGTCGGGATCTTCCAGCTCCGGTTTGGAACGTTTGACCAGAGACAATACCGGACCATTTCCACTGTAGGGCCCCTGATTGAACCAGCCATAGCGATAGCGATTTAAGCAGGGATCATTCCCCTCCCCCCAAGTGCAATCTTTAAGAAGGGCAAGATCCTCACTCATCTCACTAACGATTCCGACCTCATAGCGATCCTGGAGATTCTCTCCTACCCCAGGCAGATCTACCAAGGGCTCTATGCCGTGATCTCGGAGCTCATGGGCGGGACCAATTCCCGACAACTTGAGAAGTTGCGGGCTATTGAAGGCCCCTCCAGACAAGATAACCTCGCGATTTGCCCGCACTTGCCTCAAGACTCCGGCAGTACCGCTTTCGTCATGGTAAGGATCTGCCTTATACAGGCTCGCCCCTTCTAAAAACTCCACTCCAACAGCAGTATTCCCCTCAAACAACACACGAGTTGCCAGTGAATTTGTACGAATATGAAGCAAGTTTGGGTAAACTGACTGGGTATCCAAGAGGTATTCGCGCACACTGGTACGGCGGTTTCGACTATCTGCTGCCATAGGGGCGATAAAAGGCCCTTCCTGGCCACCGGCCACGTCCCAATGATTGATATCCAGGCGAAGATTGCCGCTGATAATTTTTTCCAGGGCCCCTTCGAGCCCATACTTGGCCAGCGCAGCCTGCGCAACTTTCAAGATCGCCGGGTCTTCCAGCAACAACGCGGGATTGCCGCGATTCGTAGGCAGCCAACCATCAAAACCGTGACGGGATGGATTGGAGAAAATTGGGCGGGGCACATATTCACAACGCTCTAATCGCTCAAAATATCGCCGCATATTTGCACTATCCCAGGAAATATCTCCTGTATCCCGAGCTATGCGGTCAAAGTCATTGTTATGTGGATAGACTGTAATCAGTGCGTGGTGCGTGGTACAACCACCGATAGTACTCGCCCGTGGGTAGAGGATTCCCTTCCCGGAAACATATTTTTCGTCCAGTTGCTGCTGATTGATATCTGCATAATGCTTAACAAAAAAGTCCCAGCTCAATTTGGGGTCTTCAGACGCGAAGGGGTGCCATGCTGGAATATTATGGGTGTCATCACTGGGGTCGTCAGCACCAGCTTCCAACACCAAAACAGAAAATCCCGCCTTTGCTAAATTTACCGCTAATGGCCCTCCACCCGCACCCGACCCAACAATCACGTAATCATATTGATCATAGAAATTCCGATTCAACATTGAGAGAGCGGAAACCAACCCTGTCGAAGCTGCGCTGGCAGCGATACCTAATTGAACCGCCCCTTTAGTGAAATTTCTACGGCTAATCTTTTTATTAGAAACTCTCTTATCAATCGAATCCTTCTCTTCCATAGTGCCTTATCCATTCTTATAAAGTTCTACCCGAGAGAAGCATTATGCATGCCGGCTTTTTGTAATTGTGTCTTGCGAAGGTTACTTCAGGCTAAAGCTGAACCTAATTACCAACACAAGGATGCATCACATGCCTATAAGCGTATCGATATATAACTTCTTAAATACAAATCAAATAAAGCCCTCTCATTCCACCTTGAGAACCCAAAGAACAACCACCCGAAAGGCATCCAAAAATGACAAACCATTGCGAAGGGAAACAAACAAACTCAAGGACGCATCTCATAGAGAAAAAAATCAAACAAAACACCCCACACCACCGTAGAACAAAAAAAATGGAAAAAATTTGAACAATGGCTGGAAAGTTTAAGATTTTATGCATTGATGTAAGTCTACCCACCGATAAATTACTCCGCACAGCAAGTAACAAACTCAACTTACATCCGCAGCTTTCGTGAATTTTCTACACAACAAGTCGCAAAAATATTCTTATCATCCTTATTGAGAACTTAAAACATTGCCCAAAGTATCAATCTATCTATATGATTCAACTACTAAAATTAATTGCGATTTCTGGAATAACAACTAGATTAATAGACACCAAAAAAAAGCGACCCGATTCAGTCAAGAACGCTTAGAAGTATCGGTCATAGTTTTAGCTGATGACTGTGAGAAGGAGATCAGAATGTCTGGAAAAGAGCTCTATATCACCTACGAAGAACTTTTAAAACTCGAAAACTTTAGAAAACCCAATTCACCCCAACAAAAACCACAGAACATTGACATCACCCACTTAGATGATATCGAAGTAATCATTGCAAATGGCAAGGGAATTCAGGCCCTCGACAGAGAAGCCATTAATGAGCTACCGCTAACAGGTTGGGTATGCAGATTCCCTGCGCACATTCACCCACCCAAAGGATTAAAATTCATTCAAATCAGCGAGCACATATTTAATATCGCTCCTGCCAGAAATATGCCCCTGCAGAAATTTGAAGCTTTAGTCAAGGAACTCACGATCAGTGCCATCACGATTTTCAAAAAACAAGGTCGAGCAGTCTAATCGTGATACGGATTACGGTCTCTGGCAAAGCGGCATTCTACACAATTGCCGCTTTGCTACGATACGCGAACACTTCTTTCAGGTTATTAATTTTTGAAAATCAATCAATTTCCTGATGTAGGCTCTCATCTGTGGAGTGTCAAATTGCCCCTGATACCGATCAGGGTCATTAATTGATCGCCCCCGAATACCAGGACATCCACCAAATCGTATTAGTGTAGAAAACGCAGGCATTAACTGCAGCTCCTCTACAGCTGCTTTAATTTTCAAGTCCAAATGATCTGAATATTCATCCACATATTTGGTAACCACCCCCATCCCAGACAGTGTTTGCGAGCAAACCATATTCCCAACTGTCCCAAACTTGGGAAAACGATGAACCTCTTTAAAATCCACTCTATCGAAGCTAGTTAACAAATTTTTCTTCAACACCAATTCTGCAAACTCCAAATGCTCACCCCTCTTCGGCTTCATACCCGTCACCTGATAATGAAGAGCCTCAAATGGAACAAATAGATTACTCCAACCTTTCTCTATCTTAGACAGGGCATGATTTTTATAAGCCGCCTTTTCCTGATACTTATCAACTGTTTGAAAAACAGAAAGTGCCAGACCAACAACGGCCACCCCTGCCGCCACTCCCCCTACCCGAGTTATTCTTTTTATCCCAACTCGACTTTCATCCCATGTCTTTCCATAGATAGCTATAAGTGCTGCAATTGCAGTTAATGTATGACCTAGAATTGAAATTATTAAATCCATTATATTCTCCCAATCATTCAAACCCCTATTTCGCGTAGGCAAGGGGTATAGAAGTTGCAATACCCCATTATTTTTACTGGACCTCACATAAATTTAAATACAAAAATGGACCAACAAAATAAAAGCACTTAAAAATCACCAATAACATCGAACAAGCCAAGCAATGATTCAATTAGCGCCTTTAGAAGCTTCTTTATCAGATATAACATCAAAAAACCGGCTTTTATTTCTAATCTTTATTTATCTAGTCTAAATTAGGCTTTTTAGGCATAACCACTTATCACAAACAGCTCCTGGAACTTGACCTGAAACGGCTAAGGACTATACCTACTCACGAGAATACAAAATCCGCGCCATACACTGACCAGCTGGTATCCATATGATACATCTATTTATGCACGCAAATGTCAAGGATTACAATGAATGGCACAGAGTACTGGAAGAGTTTATGCCTACCTTAGAGAAGATGGGAGCTACTGCAACATCCGTATATCGTGAAATTGATAATCACCACAATGTAACCGTAATCCATGAATTCCCCTCAAAAGAAGAGGCTATTAATTTTGTTAATAGCGACGAGCTACAGGAGGCAAGGAAAAAGGCTGGCGTTCTCGTAACCCCAAAGATTTGGTATACAGAAAAGCTCTAACTGATTTATGAATGCCCGGATTGAACAAAGAAAAATGGATGTCAATAGTTATATGTCTTACTTAATCAATCCGGGTTACTCTTATCTCTACTAATATCACAATCATAAAATCAATCACTTAAAGGTTCACCTTGGCAAAAATATGCTCATCAAAGTACTTACTCCCCTTCTGAATGGAGCAATTCAAAACGCCTTCCAAGTCAAAACCAGCTTTCTGTAGAACTCGCACCGAACCATCATTTCCAGAAAAAACCGAGGCAAAAAGCCTGACAACTTTTCCAGAAGAAAAAATATCACTTGAGAACCTTATCAGAGCTTCTGTTGCAATTCCCTTACCCCAATACTCTTTTGCAATCCAATAACCTATTTCCCCAGAGTGTGAATGCTCAAATTCCTGTTTATGCATGCTAATTACTCCACACAAAACACCATCACACTCTATAGCTTTTACAATTCCCACCTCTTTACTACCAACTTCTACCCACCAGGCAGCATCTTCTGCTGTATAGGGGTAGGGTATTCTGGAGGACAGATATTCCAAAACTAATGTGTCATTTAAGTACTCAACCAGTAATGGTTCATCGCGCTTAGTCAAATCTCGAAGTTTAACCATATTATTTTCCCTTTTAGAGGAATCCACAGGAGGCAACCTGGAAGCAGGTAAATATTGGGTAAAAGCAACTCAATCAGAAGCTCTTTGACGCTTCTCAATGGGCTGAACATAATGATTTGAAGGGCCTGCAGGCTCGAAAACTCGAGCCCTCACCTTTCTATACAACCAATAAGGTGCGACGCAGAGAAAGCTACCTGTTGAAGGCGTAGTCAAAGTCAAATAAATGCTGCCCATCTTCAACTTTAATGCTCATTTCTCCAGATAATCCGGTAAGTTCACCTGTGCCAGAATCAGGGACAACCTCTAAAACAAGTCGATCCTTACCCTCTTTCATAGTGCCAAAGTGCTGCAGCACAAAAGTTCCCCTTTTACCTCCCAAGGCGCCGACCACTTGCTCTATTGCTACATAGCCCGCAGAGCCTTTGACTGGTGTAACAACACTGAGCATCTCACCTTTACTTTCAGCTGAAAGGTCGCCATGGAAAATTTTATTGATAGACATGCGCCCCAAATTTGAACCCTCAATCCCCTTAGCATAAGGGTCCATAGGCTTTACAGTGACATCAAACTTTCCTGAGATTTTCATACTGGCTCCGTGTGAGTATGGTTAAGACATCGACAATTTTACGACCCAATCTTAGCACCGATAATAGAGATACCATGGGTCGCGCGTCTGTATTCAATAATCTAATCGATTTCACTGTATATAAAAACAGTGTCCGGGCAAAAATAGAGAGAATGGTAAAGATTCGTTGGGGAAGAAAGCATCACCAGTTCAATCACCACCCAAAAAGTCTACTTTTTAGCCTACTTTGTATTTGGGTAGCCTCTGGAGTATAAAGAACTTACGATTGCAACTTCCCGCAAACTCGCCAGCAAAAATCACAATCAAGAAAGCCGTACGATTTCTCGTACGGCTTTCTTTCAATTGACAACGGTCAAGAAGCTTAAACTCCCTTTCGAACTATCCCGCTGCAACCGCACCATCCTGCGGAATCCCGGGCTCTTCATCCTCCCGGGGCTCGGTAAACCCAAAGTCCTCCAATATTCCGTAGAGCGCCGGTAGCACCAGAAGGATCAGAATAGTAGAGCTGCTAATACCAAACACAATACTGGTGACCAGAGGTACCAACACTTGTGCCTGCAAGCTGGTTTCAAATAGCAGTGGCAACAGACCGACAATTGTAGTCAGTGAGGTAAGGAAGATTGCCCGGAAACGATCGCGACTGGCCTGACTTGCCGCGCTATGTACATCCATTCCCTCACGCACTCGCCGCTTCACAAACTCCACCAGCAAAATTGAGTCATTGACCACAATTCCGGCGAGAGAGACAAAACCCATCATACTGGGCATAGACATATTCTGCCCCATGATCAGATGCCCCCAAATAACACCAATCAGTGCCAGGGGAATAGCCACCAATACAATCAGAGGCTCCACGTAGCTACGGAACTGCATGGATAGGAGAAGGTAGATACCAATGGCGCCTATTAACAGGGCTCGACCAATGGACTTGCCGGTAACCTCACTGTTTTTCATTTCCCCTTGCATATCAACGCGCAACCCTGGGAACTCACGGGTTAACTCAGACAGGAACTTCTCCTGGGTGTCGCCAAGTACCTGTCCAGCATTTGCTTTCTCTGTAAAAACATCAGCAAATACACTCACTACCCGCTCGCCGTCAATACGTTGAATTCGCGCATACTCCCGATTCATTTCTATATCGGCAACGGCAATCAACGGTACTCGTTGCTTGGTAGCTGGATGGATAATAACCAATTCATCGAAACGGCTTAGCGCTCCGCGGGAATCTGCATCCATACGAACTTGTATCTCGTAGGTTTCCCCCCGATATTGAATTTCATCTATCTCCATCCCCTGGTAAGCAGCTCGCAACTGATTGGCGACATTGCTGGCATCCAGGCCGGAGGCATAGGCGCCTTCACGCATTTTGACGGTGAGTTGCGGCTTGCCGGGACGCAAGTCATCCACCACATTCACTACGCCGTCGTATCCACGCAACCAATTCTGCAAGCGCATGGACGCTGCCTTTAGCTGATCCAACTCCAAACCGGCAAGTCGCAAGTGGATAGCACGGCCGGCAGGGCCTAAGGCCGGTTCTTTGTAAAGAATAGCGATTGCCCCTGGTGTGTCGCCGGCAGCCTCACGCCAAGCATGGCGCAATTCATCCATGCTGGTATTGCGGCCTTCAGCGGCAAGCAGATCGACATTAATTGTGGCCACATGGGGCCCCGATTCAAAGGCATCTCCGTTAACACCAAAAGTGACACTCGTATGGTTTACCAAAGGTGCTCTTTCATTTTCAGAAAACTCTGAGGCAACTTGATCCAACGTCTTCAACTGCTTATCGACTAATTTCTCCATATCGACCAAAGAAGTGCCTTGAGGCATTAAGATCCGAGCTTGCAATAAATCGCCCTCCAAGGTGGGAAACCCCTGAAACTTGACGATCCCCGATGTCATCAAACTAATAGTGACCAGGAATAAGCCAAATACACCCCCGACAAAGGCATAGCGATATTTAACAGCCCAATCTGCTGCGCGCCCCATATTTTCTCGCCAACCATCAAAACGTTTGGCAAAAGCCTGCTTCCAGGCGGGGGTGCGACTTTTATGCTCAAGGGCATGACGCAAGTGTGCCGGCAAAATCAGGAAAGCCTCGATCAGACTAATGAGCAATACAGAAATCAATACAATGGGGAGCACCTTGAGGACCTGCCCCATATCCCCCTTAATAAAGACCAGTCCTCCAAACACCATTACCGTAGTTGCGAATGAAGACAGTACTCCACGAGCCACTCGCTTGGTGCCATTGATAACCGCTTCCAACGGCGACCTTCCCTCACGGTGTTCACTGGCAATACTCTCCGATAACACAATGGCGTCATCCATCAGGATACCAATGGCAATCAGCAGTCCTACCAGACTGATCATATTAATGGACACGCCCATGGCCGTGATCAGTGCAAACGAACCCAGGAATGAAACCGGCAAGCCCATGACCACCCAAAAGACGTAGCGGCCACTGAAAAACAGATAGAGAGCCAGCGCTACCAAAATCAGGCCCTGCCAGGCGTTAGCCATAATCATCTGCAAGCGATCCGCAACGATAGAGGCGCTGTCCTGGGTTAGCGTGAGTTTCATACCCTCAGGCAGATTTTCATTTTCACGGTCGACAAAGTCCCGTACGGCTTCAAGCACACGCAAGCTATCATCCACACTATTCTTCTCGACATTGAGAAGCGCTGCACGATGGCCGTCAAAAGTAATTTTGTCTTCAGCCAGCTCAAAGTCATCGTAAATTTTTGCAATACCCCCAAGTCGAACTTCCGCTCCATCACCACCTTTAATCACCACCAGGTTTTCCAATTCTGCAACCGTGCGGCGCTCTTCGGTAAAACGCACCTGGTATTCTCGATCCGGCGTGGATACCTTGCCGGCGGGCATGTCAATCGCTTGCTGGTCAATAATATTGGCCAGGTCCATCACGCTGAGTCCGTACTGGCGCAAGTTATAATCTGAAACTTCAATCTGAAGCTGGTGGTCAGAAAAACCGGAAATGCGCACAATAGGAATAGCGGGATCGCGGAGTAATTCGCGGCGGTAGTGCTCCGCCAGCTGGTTTAATTGGGGCAAAGGAAGGTCAGCACTGATAGCAATACTAACCACCCCCTGAGTGCGGCCCAGTTCTTCAATCACCGGGCGCTCGCTTTCAGCAGGAAGCGAATCGATACTGTCTACTGCGGATTCCACATCAGCAACAAACTGGTCCATATCACCGGTTTCTTGCATCTTGAGGGTCATCAGGCCCAGATTATCTTTTGCCTCACACAATCGCTCATCAATAAAGCTGATTCCATCGGTGGCCTCCTCCAAGGGAAGGCAAATACTATCTTCCACTTCGGCTGCTGCAGCGCCGGCATAGGGAACCGAAACCTGAACTTCAAACTTATCGATTTCCGGCATCGTTTCACGCTTCATGCTGGGCAGAACAAAAAGCCCGCTTAGCATCAGCGCAACCATTAATAAATTGGCCGCCGTTGGGTGGCCGGCAAAATAACGAATCACTGCTGGGCACCTCTAGCGCTCGCCGCAACGGATTGTTCTGCGCTGACAACGGAAACTGCCATTCCATTAATCGCAGGGATTACATCAGTCACAATAACCTGCTCACCGGGATTCAATCCCTCGCGGATCACAGTGGTGTCGCCCTGGTGGTAGTCAATCTGTACGGGGCGCACTCTTAGTTGACCATTTTCTACCAGATAAACCTTGCCTTCATGGAGGGCGCGGCGGGGTATAGCGAGTGCCGGTGCGGCGGGAGCCAATAACTCTACACGGGCATACATACCGCGAAATAGCGGTGGTTTTTCACCGGTCACAGCTTTGCCATAGGGGTCATCCACAGCTACAACAACGGAGAGTGTTCGACTGGTGCTATCCAGGGTTCCACCCAAGCGCACTACCCTCCCCTGCCACTCACTATTCCCCGGGCCACCCACCAGGGTGATCCGAGCTTCCAGCCCTAACAACATTTTGGGTAGATCATCAGGAGTCGGATTGGAATCGATGCCAGGCCTTAAATTGCGCAAAAGTGGAGCCACATGAACCATAGGAAGCTCTGCTGCAATTTCTACTTGGGCAAGGCCGCTTGCATCAAATAAACGGGCATTGCCAGCAACATATTGGTTTTCTTCAACATGAACTTCGCCAATACGAGCATTAAATGGCAGGATCACCTGGGTGCGCTCCAGATTGTATTTACTGTCCCGTACCTGAGCTTCTGAGCGAGCTATCTGGGCTTCAATCACTTTGCGGCGGGTCGGGAAAAGGGAAAGCTGGCTGCTCTGGTTCTGCACTTCCTGGCGCAAGCGCAGCATATTTTGTTCTTCAGTATCTACGGTCGAGCGGGAGACGGTTCCCTTAGCAACTAACTTTTGTTTGCGAGCGAGTTCTTTCTCACCCAATTTGAGAGTGCGCTCGGCGATGTCCAAAGAGCGTTTACTATTGGCTTCTTCCACATCCAGCTCTTGCAAATTAGCGCGATTTGCAGCCAAGTCACTTTCAGCCTGCGCCAGGGCAAGCTGGTAGCTGGTATCATCGATCTTCAACACCAGTGTACCGGCAGAGATAATATTTCCCCGCTCCAATTCCGGAGCTGTATACACCACCCTACCACTGACTTCTGCATTGGCTTCCAGGAAAGTACTGGGTTTCACCTCACCATATGCAATAGCTTGAGCTCGCAGCGGTAACTCCTGCACTTTAATTGCGTCTACCACCGTTATAGGAGCCTCAATAGCATCGTGTTTAGGCTCACCTTTAGTAACGACCAATGCCATAGATATAAACACCCCCGCCGCTATCAAAGCTGGTAATGCCAGCCGGCGATTCATCAGTGCTTTCATATGAGTCTTAATTTCCATTGCCGACTTCCTCGCCTTTGGTCACAGATTTATTGGAAACGCCACGGAGTAAGAGTTGAACGGTATGGTTAATCCATCTCTCCCGGTTTTCCTCCCCCAGAGCAAAGCCAAGCCCCTCCTTCAAGGGGTCGCCAGCGATGAAGGGAAAGGCAATCAGACTGATAAAAGAGACTGGCATCAGGTCAATATCCAGGTCCTCTCGCAACTGGCCGCTGGATTGGAGAATTCCCAGCAACCCGCGCAGCTTTGGCACCAGTTGTGAGGCTAACCTGTCAACAAAGAGTTCGCGCATTCGACCAGATTTGGAAGCCACTTCATCAGCAATCAGGCGCGGAATCCAGGGCTCCTTGATGTATAGGCGTATCATTCGACTAATTGCTTCTTTCAGCAACTCTAAAGAGGGCTCCCCTCCATCCAGCCCTGCACTGACGAACGCGGGGCCATACTGCATGATTTGGCTCCGAACCACCTCGATAATTAGCCCCTCCTTGCCGCCAAAGTGGTAACTGATCATCGCAGAATTCACCCCAGCTCCCTGAGCAATCTCCCGAATGGAAATATCGCGGAAGGCCTTATTCCGAAGTAGAGAGTAGGCTGAGTGCATAAGTGCCTCACGCACCTGGGATTCACGCTCAGGATCTTTTGGGCGCCCGCGGCCTCGAGTGGATGGCTTATCAGTCAAAGGATACAACCTTAATTAATCAGATGATTAATTAAATGTTAGAAGCCACATAAGTACAAGCGCGCTTTGTGACTAAAAGGTCAGAAAATAGAGTGGCTACCGTTAGGTAGCGAGGAGTAGTCGATTCGATCTGGCAACCTACCCCTCTAAAACAGGAATCGGGCTTTCTCTATTTTTCTAATGGGACTTGGTGGTCCAATGATCTGCGACATCTATCTGTAGCAAATAGGTAAGTCCGCCTATCGTTGCATACAGCCCGGCTTAGACTGAAAGCGCCAAAAAGTTGGTCCGTCATAACGTGACAACATTTTCTGTGAGGAGCTTTAAAGATGGGCGGTGTAAAATTTACGGTAAACACCGCCAGCGCTCTATATCTACCGAATCTACGAAAAGGCTCCACGACGGAAGTTGTATACAGCCACCTGAGAAAGAATAAATAGTGTAAATGTCACTATCAATCCTGTCAGCATTACGGGTTCATAGCCCTCAACCAATACAGAAATTACTCGTGAAGAACCGTTAAATAGGAAGTACATCGAGGCAGGAAGTATTAATAGCCACTCTTTGCGAAACGCTCCTATTGCCGTAATGATAGCAAGGCTAAGTGTCGGAGCACCAAGGGTACGCAGATTGGTGAAACCATAATTAGTTGTAGCATCAAATCCAGCGGGGCCATTAATGATCTCAGGGAAAAGCATAGTCACTAATCCTGCTGAACCCAGCACAAGTACAAATATACCGGAAAGAAATTGTGAGAAACGAATCATATTAAATATTCCATTTGGTTGGTAAAGCGAAAAGATTGAGTATTTGAATACCTTCTGAAAATTTCCTTATTATCTCTACTAGGCTTTCAGGGGCTCCTTAACTTGGATAGCTGCCGGAAATAGGCCAAAGCGATGTTCCTAATCGACCGAATCAAGCTTCACTATTCATTGATTACATAGGGGTAAGACTGATTTTCGCTAGAGCTTCCAGCAAAGAACCGTTGCCCTGCTGCCCATTACTTAAATGATATAAGTAGTAACTTGCAGCCCAATTGGACTTTTGGCCCCACTTTCAGTGTTGCTATTCAGGATCATTAGAATCCACGAATAATCGTGTTTATTGTCCTTTTCAACAGGCACCAACAAGTAGAGAAAAGTGAACGATTTATATGCAACGCAGGTATCAGTTGTAGCTCGCGCTAGGAAGGCACCAATCAGGCCTCTAGGGTGATAACTAATGCGCTTCGGGCAAAAAATAGAACCAATATCACAATTTGCTTCAGCAGTGAGAATATATTCATTCTTTAGCCCCTCAGTAACAAGAGGGTTTAAATATAAGGACATATCGGTGAAGACGTACGCTGTTAAAACAAGGACTAGGTTAAGCGGTAAGTCAACAATTCACTTGAAACATCCAGTCAAGGATTTGTACAAATCCGTCAAATCGCCTTTTTACGCATTTGGGAAGGGGCTACTTGGTAGTGCTGTTTAAACACCCGGGAGAAGTAGCTAAGCTCGTCAAAACCGCACTCCAAAGCAATCTCTGTCAGGCTAAGATCGCTATTTAGAATCAACCGCTGTGCTTTCTCCATTCGTTTCGAAGCAATATATTTCGTGGCACTGCAGCCATAGACTTGCTTGAATTTACGAGTAAATGTTGACTCACTCATATGACAAAGAAAAGCTAGATCCGCCAGTTTCAGCGAAGTGTACAAGTGAGCTTGCACCACTTCCTGTAGCTTAGGTTGCTGCCTGACGAACAGCTGCCCCAACATCTTGGCAACTCTTCCACTACTATCAAGCCTGGGGATAAGCTCTACTAATTCTCGAATCTTTAATACCACTAGTGGCTCACTGAATACTTCTGGCTGCTGGATATAGTCAATTATGCTACGCATATAATTGGAGAGCAGTACAGATTCCTGCAGGCGCTCAGCCGAGGAATGCTGTTTAAGGGGATTATTACCATCCTTAACAGCACTTCTGCTTTCACCATTATTATTAAAGACATCAGGCATATCATTTGGGTAGAGTCGCAGTAATAGCTCTGACGTTAGCCGAAAACCGATGAAATTAACTTCATTATTTACTCCATCTTCGTGCCATTGATTAATAAAATTATCCGTCTTCATTAGCACAGTAGCGCCTGGACTCAAGGTGAGAGTTTCATCACCACAAACCAGGGTTGAACGGCCACTGATAACGTAAACCAGCCTTGCCTCATCAATCAAACGGTCTTGATAGCTTAATGGCGCTCTGAATTTTCTCTGACCAAGCACCATTTTTCCTTGTATTTTAAATACGACTGATTCTTCGCTATCTGGCATAAATTATTATCTTTATCAAGGGGGGAGTTACTTCCAATCACCTGGAGGCAATATCTAACGTTTTTCCTCCAAGAGATCAAGTTAAAACAAGTGACTAAAAACAACCTTCCCTTCCAAGAACTTTTTGAGAATAAGAGATTAAGAGACTCTGAATAATTTCGCAATAGCTCTACAGGCCTTGAAAACTGTATGTGTGTAAGCTGATTCCATTATCGACTCACCATCTATGGTTCACACCCCAAGTCTCTTGGTTACACTAGCCCGCACTTAAACAATTAACCGCTTAACCAAATAAAAACTTCAGAGACAGTCACAAAGTCAGACCTTACAGTCTAAGAGTGAAGAAAGAAAACACACGATTAAATGGGAAACCTACAATTGAATGAACAGAAACGTTGTAAAACCTGACGCACCCGGAGTCTTATATAGGCCTGTGAGAATGACTAAGAACAAGTTATCGCTGAGCTGAAATTCTGATATGCTTGTACTCCAAAGGCAAAGCAAAATTTAAAACTTCTCGATAAATCTTCGATTCGAACATTAATCGAGATCCCTAGCCTGGC
Organism: Microbulbifer maximicatervae (SeqCode); assembly: GCF_052467325.1. Lineage (NCBI taxonomy): Bacteria > Pseudomonadati > Pseudomonadota > Gammaproteobacteria > Cellvibrionales > Microbulbiferaceae > Microbulbifer > Microbulbifer maximicatervae (SeqCode). Next base: position 986,953 of record NZ_CP174310.1, on the reverse strand, counting down.
AAATAGTTGAAAGTAACAGGAGATAACTGACTAGGCGCCTAGACTACTCTTCGTCAGCAAAAGCCATTCAAAAATAACCAATATTTCATCTAAGACATCCCGCCTATTCATAGCAAAAGGAAAACTAAGAAAGCTGAATAGCCTATTACACGAAAACATAATGAGTAACCACCATTTCAGACACAACCAAAAAAGTATCGTTCAATACATCAGCGTCAAATGCAATTTTTTAGTGGGAGGGTAGTTTCAACTCCCAGGTCTAGCATAATAAAAACTCTGGTTGGTTTTGGACGCACTTTCATTCAGCATGCGTATTTTCACTGCAAGCTCATACAGGAAAATCTAAAACTCACCACCGCTTGTGAGTGGCTAGGACCTGGATATACCGAAGGGAGTACCCTCCTATTATTTGGCACTATTAGAAAGGAAAACATTACAAGTTGCCTTCCAACAATACCTTTTCTTTCCATCCAAAGAACAATTTATTCCCTAATTAGATATTAGCAATGAACTCCAAAGCGGCCACTAAAGACACTAGAAACTCTGCTGTATTTATTGCTCATATAGATTTCAAGTATATGCTCACCGAAATTTCAGGTTCATGATCTCCCATAGATCCAACTGTATATTCATAATATATGGTCACAAGCAACTAGATATATCGATCGGAATATCTTTTATATGATCGATTACCTAGATCTAACAGGTTGGACTAATTAGCAGTTAGACATTAAAAAATCAAGTTCCCTCCTCCTTTAAAGGCTAATTATCTCTGCATAGGATCGGTTCCTTCGTGAAGCACTCGCACTTCAGACCTTCTATTCAGGTGTACAAGATAAATGGATATGACATTCAACTAGGCAGCACAAATTTTCATATAACCGCAATTTCTATATCTTAGCGATATTGTATTCACCCTTGATCAAGCATCTCTTCATCACAACCAGAATCCACAACTATTTTTGAGAGAAATAAGCGACATGACTAGGCACACATGCCTGAAACTCATTTAACCATGAAATTCTCATCTGAGAATCTAATCCTTTTTTAAATTTTAGTTGCGCCTTCCTCACCCCCTTTGAACCATAAGCATTAACAAACGAAATCTCATCCCAAGGAATAACACAAGAGCAAACCCCAAGACAATATATAAAAACGCCCTCCCCCGTAACATTTAATACCACAGTAAATATATTGCCTTGAAAAATTAAATTACCCTTCAACAAATCCCCATCCTCAGAAACTTCAACATCCCTAGCTATTGTTTTAAGAAACATCTTAAGGGACTTTCCTCTAACAATCTCCATAAAGTTAGCAATTAATATCCACACACAAAAAAGGAATGCACCTGAGGCGACAGTTACCCCCCAGGAACCACTAACCTTAAAAATCAAGAACAAAACGAAAGAAAAAACAATTGCTAAAATAAGCCTCCACATCCAAAAACACCGATTATTCATAGAGTTTAATTTAGAATGGCTGAGTATATTCAGATGAGGGGCGCTTCGGTACCGAAGGTATTCTTCCCCTAGAAATAAGTCCACTCGTGCTCGGAAGCTCAACATTTAACGCCTCCTCAACTCCAGCACCCAGCGAACGACGAAGAGCCTCAGCAATAAATAGCTTTCTAGCTCTCGGCCAGCCGTTAACCCAGTGAGCGGCTCTAACCCCCCCGTTAACTAAACCAGTACCTCCCAGAACAACAAAACCAAAATTATGGACATCTTGGCTTGCAGATAGATAGGCCTGACGCATAAGGCCATTGGTTATATCACGACTGGTTATTGTTAATGTAGAAAGCCTCAGCTGCGTCCAGCGTGCTCCTAGACTATATTGAGCAACCTTCAGGGCCCCCTGATCAACACTTAAATCGTTTTCCATCACCGCTAAACCTTCAGCTGCAGCCTGATATGCCTTAAAATCATCAAGCTGATCCCATTGGACCTCTGGCACCATTTTTCCGACAAGTTCATCATCTGAAAAGTCACCACCAGAATCCACTTCTGTAGTAATTATTGATTTAAACGCAGCCGTCACCGCTCCATTTGCAAATTTACCGCCAGTCATGTTCGAAACAGTACCACCAACAACTGCACTCGCCGCTACCTTACCAAAATCACCATCGATACTGCCAATAACAGGAGACGCTGCAGTGCTCACGGCAGCAGACACAAATCCATGACCAAATTTCCCTCCTTGCAGCACGCTCATGGTCCCACCAACCATACCAGAATAAAAAACTGCTTCTCCAAACGTTATCGCGCCACCCTCGTAACCTGAACCGATTTCGCCGAAAGCATAAGATGCTATATAAGAAAGCCCGGCAGACTTTAACGCGTCGCCTGTGGAAACTCCCATAGCCCGACCAAATTCATAGGCCCAAATTGCTGATCCTATTGGCCCCCCGTAATAAGTGGCAATTATATTACCAACCATATTAACTATCTCTGGGCCTAGAACCTTCACAGCTGCCCTGATAATACTCCGGCCAATTTTCTTTGCTAGTGAGTGCAGGAAGTACCCACTAGGGTCAGTCGCATTCAGTGCGTTATTACGTACATAACTATAGCGGTTATACATCTGTGTATCTGCAGCTGCCTGGACAAATGGATCTGCCTGTAAAAAACGCCCCAAGCGAGGATCGTAGATCCGCCCATTCATATGGATCAAGCCGACTTCATCCAGCATCTCGTGGCCAGTATATCCCCGAGTAGTACGACTATGATCAAAGGTAGTCAGAGCGGTTAGAGACAGCGCACTCCAATTGGCCGTATTTCTACGTTGTCCCCATGCATCGAAGGACATTTCTTGCACCACGCTCCCGGTATCATCGGTTAGCAAGTCCATTGACCCCAGGTGATCCTTATAGAGGAAGACTTTATCGGTTGTCTGTACCACAAAGGCTGAGTCCGTCTTTGTTGTGTATACCGCTACTCCCCCCAAGTGCCGCTTCCATTCAATCTCATTAGGCGCAGAAGATTTATGAATACGTTCAACACCACCGATATACCAAGTTTCAGTTACCTCCCCGCTATCCTGGTTAGTATCTTTTCGGTAATAGCGGCTGTGGTTAGGGGCGTATAGAAATTCAGTTGAGTGATTGCCCTTAACAATGAGTGAAGCCTTATCGAAGGTGGTATAAGTGATAGATCGCCCACCATCAAAACTGTCTGAGGTCATATTACCGTTAGCATCGTAGCTATAGCTTACTCCACCGGCTGTAGTTACCGCATGTGGTCCGAATCCATTCTCTCCGTAGGTATACGAACCAACATCGCTTTTATAAGTAATATTCCCAATGGTGTTGTAGCGAATATCCTGGTCAGAGCTACTAAGGCCACTACAGTTATAGTTATTACTTCCTATATGGGTCTTAATCAGGCGATTGAGATTATCGTAGCAGAAGCTCTCGCGCAGGTTTTTGCTGCCACTCTGGTTGTGGCGACTGGTGAGGTTACCAAGGGTATCCCATTGATATGTAATATCTTGGATACCAAAAGTGCCTAAGACTGTAGAGCTCTGATTCAACAGGCGACCGGTAGAACCCTCATAGGTATAACTAGTAGTTGCGCCATTGCCTAATAATTGCTCCTTTAATTGTCCTCGAGCAGTTTGATCTACAACTTCCTGAATCAAGTCCCCACTACTGAGATCAGTCACTTTATACAAATAACCATTGCTATTGTAGTAATTCCGAACCCCCGATTGCCCGGAGCTAAGTAAACTGTCCAGCGCATCGTAGCTATATTCAACCCGACCATAATCATCAAATAGTGTTGTTGTTACGTAGACTGGCTCAGAGCCATTTCCATCAAAGTCGACCGCTTGTGTATTATTGCGACCAAGATGGTCATACTGATATACCGCCTGGTAGCCAGTTACACTATCCGTAATCGATTCAACCAGACCAAGACCATTTTGGGCAGTGTCATAGAGCCAACTGACGTCACTGGTTAGATTAGTATCATTTTCTTTTTCTACTCGAGTCAGTTTTCGGCCAAGCGCATCATATGTAAATTCCACCGTATGGCCATTGGCGTTTGTCTGTTTTTTAAGCTCCCCAAAGCCAGTGTATTTATAAGTCCAGCTTCCCTTATCTGGATCATCCATACTTTCTTTTCGGCCAAGATCGTCATAATTTATCGTAACGGTAATGGGGTAATTGAGGCCATCGCCCTCATCAATATGGCCACCTGAAGCATTTGTCTTACCCCAAGATTTAGCCTTGTGAAGATTGCCTTGACTATCATACTCGTACGTCAGACGACCATCCGCTGCATCAACTACTTCTATCAACTCACCGGCAATATTTTTGATTTCTGTTTTCTGCTGGCCTGCATCATTCGTAGTAACTGTAGTCAGCCCCAAATATTCAACGACAGAAGTAGAGTCATCTGGAGCTGATATCAGTATAGGGCGCCCTAACAAATCATACTCGGTCTCAGTCCACATACGTGTATCGCCAGAAAAATAGGGCTCACTGAAAAATTTAACTCTCCCGAGACTGTCATATTCTTTGTCAGTATAAATTGAGTTGTGTAATCCTTTCACCTCTGCACGAATCGATCTCCCAAGAGAATCGAAATATTCCCTACTCCAGCTACCCGTATTACTACTGGTCGTGACTTTATATTTTGCACCATTCGCACAGCTACTTACGCAGCGTTCATACTGAGTTTTTTTATCTGCTCCCGCATTGTTCCAGCTATACCCTTCACGCCCGAAAGCATCATATGAGAAATAGCTAATCAATCCATTGGCACTTTCCACAATAAGCGGAGCACCAAAGTGATTTCTTGAAACTACTTTTTGCTCCAAGTGACCAAGCGCGTTATAGCTTTCCAATAAGTAGCGGCCAGAGGGATCATAAACAGAACTGGCACTGCGGCTTACTTCACCGGCTGCACTAACAGTCTTCTTCTTGATATTGCCAAAGTCATCATATTCATATGATGTCGTTAGGGTAAATTCAGATTTCCCTGGTTCAATTACTTCAGTTTTTAGCAACCCTTTGTATATTCCCGAGGAGTAATAAGTGAAGGACGACTCTCGCACATGGCTGGACATACCCGGTCGGGAATTGGTGACCGTCGTATTGCTGAGCCGGCCCATTTCTTTATCCCAAGAACTACTGCCGTAAATATTGACTGTTTCTTTTATAAACCGGTCATTTGTCACGGCATCAGTAGTAACCACATCAATTGTCAGCGCATTGCCATATTCGTCATAGCTGCTAGTAGTACTTACAGTACGTAAAAGATCCCCGGGAGCAGTGCCATTATTTTTCAGGTCGTAAGTATCTTCTACGGCATTATAAATGTATGGCTTGTAAGGAACTGCAGGGGTACCACTCCCAGTCCACCCTTGTAAACGCCAGTTATTGGACGCACTCTTAAGAATCTCTCCGCTGGCAGTGCGAGTCTCTGTTAGCAGAGGCATCCCGGTAAATGGGAAGTCCTGCCGATAGGTAGTTTCTGTAACTACTCCTGTCTGGTCATCCGTTGTTCTGATCTTTTGAAATCCCAGCATACCACGACCAGCGGCCTGCAGCTTCATCTGGTGATAGTGATATGAAATTGAGCTAGTGGCCGACTGACTGACTGACCCAGGATTAATACCTGCGGCAGGTGCAGTACTGTCCACTTTGGAGATTAAGAACATTGGAGCAGCAATATCAAGCACTGGCTTGTCTCTGCCAAGAGTATGACTATCCGAGGGAAGTATCCAATCCCCATTCAATGCAGAGTAGAGAGAAGCGGGATCGCTGGTAGTTACGGGAAAACAGATAGTTTCCCTACTTATACTAGAGTACTTTGATATATATAAATCATCAATATAAGTTACACATTCCTCGCTTGTACTAGTAGACATCTCAAGCCGGGAATAAACATCTCCCCCCAACATATTGGCATAGGTAATTTCAGTAACGTTACCTATGCCGTTATCAATTTTTTGAATTACATTTCTGGGGGTATTCTTGTATTCTGGGTATAGGTCATTGGCCAGCTGCGTATATACCTTTCCACTCGAATGATCATATTTATGATAATCGATCTGGCTATCGCCATTTGTATCGACAAACCAAGAGAAGTCCCTATCGTCAGTACCTATATACTTCCAGTTTTTGGTCGTATTAACAAAATTATTTGTATTCTGATCAAAGTATCTAACTTTTACATATCCAGTATCAAAATCTGGCCAAACTAAATCTGGATATCCATCGTTATTAAGATCCGCAAAATTTGCCTTATCACCAACGGTAAACGATCCTAAACTTACGAACTCTGTTCCTGTGCTTAGTTTCACTACTAGCGAGTCTGAATCATCTGACAAGCCGTATATATATGCTATGTCTGTGAGTCCATCGCCATTAATATCCACAGCTATAGGGTCTTTGCTGTGACTACTGTATGACAGTAAACCCATAGAGTTAAAGGTTTGGTCACTATGATTCAGGGTCACCACATGATGCCCCTCATAAGTGGCGCCTAGATAGGTCCAAGTGTAGCCTGAACTACATGTAGAGATTTGCTGTGAAGTATCGTCAAAATTTTCTAATGAGAGTGGCTGATCTTCTCCTATCTCAGCCACAATAGGCTCAATACCACCATCATTTCGAACACAACCCCAACGGTCATCATACGTAGCAATTAATAAATCTATCGCCCCGTCGCCATTAAAATCTCCTAAGCTATTGGGCACTCTTTTATCTGGACTACCAGAGATAGTTCCATCCACATTTAAAGTATAATAATCCGGCGAATTACTGAACTTGTAGTAGTTGTCTGAAGTGATTGCTGCACCATAAGACTCCAAGATTCGAACTGTTATCTTCCCACTGCTAGCAGCAGAGATATAATCCGACAGCCCATCGCCATTAAAATCAGCAAAAATTGCATCTTTATCACCTAACCCAGTACTTATGGGATTTGAACTCAGCTGCCATTTGCTTCCACTATAGCGGCTTAGAAAAACATGCCATTTTTCTGCTGAAAGACCATATGCGCTACGTGAGTTATAGATTGCCAGATCCTGCCTTCCATCTCCGTTATAGTCCAATATACGAATAGCAAAGTCTTTACCTACATTAGTACCTGTAAAATAAGCCAAATCAAAATTTGACCCCGAGAAATATTCCCTTACAAACTTTGTCCCATTGGAAATAGCATATTTGACCCGTGTATCAGTATCATCATCATCCGCATCCCCTTCAATCCATATAATATCCTGCTTTCCGTCACCATTAACGTCCGCATACTTGTAATCGACTAGAAAGCGCGATGACGCAGGAGAAAAGTCAATAGCTTCGTAGGTAGTACCATCATGGTACATAGGTGGTTGTAACCAGTCGAAAGTGACAGCAGGTAAACAGCTCGAACCTACACACTCTTGAATAGTTGAAAGCAGAGAAGTTCTATCAGAGTAACTTTGAGCCGAACCAAACTCTAGTACGGGCTTATATCCCAAACTATATTCCCGAATAGTGTCACCATCAGACTTAGAAACCACTTTTTCTAACCGCTTTGTGGTTTTAAGCTCATAGCCACCGATATAACTACGTAAATACTCTGGCCGAGCGCCGTACTTAAATTCTATTTCAGCCTCATAACTCCCAGAACCATAGGCATATCGCACTTCTTGTATTCGATGTCCGGTAGTCTCATCCCCTTCATAGTGAAATTCAATGTGGTTGCCAACACTATCTTCGAAACGATTCTGTGCCCATGCCAGCGTATTGCCACCGGCTAAAAGCTTTGCATCGTCACTATTGCCGTAGTAACTAATTGAGCCATCTTTGCGCTCGACCGTGAAATATCCTGGCGCACCAAGACTACCCCCCACAGAAGTGATTTTGGCAAAAGAATCCAATTCGGTCTTATAAGTGGCCCCAACAGCACCATACGGATCTCCACCAGAAACTACTAACCGTTGGCCATCCAAGCAAAATCTATCTGACTCAGACCAACTTATAGGAGCTAAATTCTCATCACTCGCTAATGTTTGGCGGCAACGTGAAATCCCGGAGAGGCCGCCAATTGACCATCCACGGCCAAGCAGACCATTTCCACCATTTCCTGTATAGCTCAGGGACATCCCGGGAGTTACGCCCGCAGTGCCCGGCGCTGTTACAATAGGAACAGAATATGTAGCCGCACCAGATTCATTTACCCTAAATTGGCCAGCTGTCATTCCAGCCATATTTGGGTTGCCTGTAACAATAGGAGCATCATAACTATCGAATGTCCCATAAGCATTCGCTACTAAAGATGCATCAATCACCCCTTCTACCAAGATGTCATCACGTCCATCGCCATCGATATCTTCAATAATTACCAGATCTGGATTTGCTCCCGATAAGATAACAGCCACTTCCGTCGTATTACTTCCAATCGGAAAACTTTGTGCTAAATCTGGCAGGCCGTTGCCATCCGCATGTAGGATAAGGGGAATACTAGATAACACCAATAAATCTGATGCTCCATCCCCATTGAAGTCACCGGTCAGAGATATATTTTTATCAAGAAGCTCTAAAGTATTAATCTCAGAATCTGTCAACGTAGACTCAACGGGAGGTGTATAAGCTAGATCATATCCAATAAGGGCCCCAAACATAACAAAACTGGGAAGCTCTGCCATAGCTACAGGCAAGGTTACGTCACCATGAAGCATGATAATGGGACGATGGTATTCAAAATAGAGATCATCCTTACCATCTCCATTTATGTCCCCACTATAAATATGGTACCCATTATCCCAAATACCAGTAAAAGCATAAGTATTAGCCGATAAAAACCCGCTAACAAAAATAAGCAAGCAGATAGAAATAATGCGCATGAGGAGAGCCCCGGAAAGCAGCAATATATAGTTTTAGTTATGGCTATCACTGCTAAAAATCGATGCCACGCGCAAAGCTACAGGCATTTCAGCGAGCTTACAAGCATCGATAAATAAACTTTTCGAAAAAGACCAGCCTAATACTGAAAAAACTGACTAACTCTCACGAATCATTTCAACCGTGCATATTATTTTCAGGTATAGGGAAAGCTAAATGATACTGACGTATAAACTATGCGCAACTAACACTAGTAATATGCATAATATTAAAATCTAAAACCAACCCAAGAGCCCTTTCAGTTCTTATAGTTAACTTAGATAACTCAATCAAAAAAATGGCTAGATTGTTCATAGGAGTGAACTTCAAATAATTCGTACTTACAGGCCTCGACAATTACCAACCTAAATAGTATTGATCTATTTTCCCTCCAAGCTCCATTTTTAAATTAGCGCATTAACTTCAATTTTAGTTCCCACCGGATCAAAGAATACCAATTGCCGAAGATTGCGACCCGGAACATCCATTTGATGGCTAGCAACACCTAGCGCATCCAAACGTTGTTTTATAGGCTCCAAAGCTTCTGTACGAAACGCAATATGATCCAGGTAGGGCTTCTCAGGCTGGTCACCGCTCACCTCACCATCTATTAAATGCAAAATAGCCCTACCATTGCCATAGAGCCAAAAACCATCTCGCTTAAAGTTAGGCCTCTCACCCTCTGTCAGACCGAGAACCTGGACATAGAAGTCCCGTACCCGCTTTAGGGTTTCCATAGGAGCAGTAATATTGACGTGGTCGAGTTCCATCTGTTTTCCCTAAGTTACAAGGCACATCCTTGTGCCTGATTAGCAGTAAGTTATCTATCTATAACTTACACAATACTCTTGTTTCGCAACTCTTCTACTTGCTCGTCACTTTTGCCAAGCAAATCCCGCAATACTTCCTCAGTGTGCTCACCCAATACTGGCGGCGCCTGGGTGTAGTCGAGTGCGGACTCAGAGAAGATTACAGGGTTACGCACGGTCTTCACCTTTCCAGCTTCCGGATGATCCTGCTCAACCACCATACCCCGGGCCTGTACTTGAGGATCAGCAAAAACCTCCTCCAATGTATTAATAGGCCCACAGGGAACATGAGCATCACTAAGATGCTGGAGCCACCAAGCAGAATCGTGCTTACGAGTCGCCGCTTCAATCTGCGGCACCAATTCTTCACGGGCCATTACCCGCGCTGAGTTAGTCCCGTAGGCAGGATTTTCTGCCAGTTCTTCTACACCCGCGATTCCACAGAAGCGTTTAAACTGGTCATCATTACCCACTGCCAACATAAAATAGCCATCTTTTGAGGGGGCTGCCTGGTAGGGGACAATATTGGGATGGCCGGTACCCTGTCGCTCAGGGCTTTTACCAGAAGTAAGGTAATTTTGGGCTTGGTTAGCCAACCATGAAACCTGGGTATCCAATAAGGCGAGGTCGATATGCTGGCCAACACCCGTATGCTGCCGGTGAACAACAGCTGCCAATACAGAAGATACCGCGTACATCCCTGTCATCAGGTCGGCTACGGCCACCCCCACCTTTTGCGGGCCCGCGCCCGGTTGCCCTTCCGGCACACCGGTAATACTCATCAGGCCACCCATCCCCTGGATCATCGCATCATAGCCTGCTCGTTTTTTGTACGGGCCAGTTTGCCCAAAACCTGTAATCGAACAATAGATAACACCAGGATTGATCGCCTTGATGGATTCATAATCCAGGCCGTACTTTTTCAGCCCATCTACTTTGTAGTTTTCAAGGAGGATATCGCATCGGGCTGCCATCTCCTTGATCAGGGCCTGGCCATCTTCAGTAGTGATATCTACGGTTACTGATTTTTTTCCGCGATTGGCACTTAGGTAGTAAGCGGCATCAGCAGTATCATTTCCCTTCTCATCCTTTAGGTAGGGAGGGCCCCAGTGGCGAGTGTCATCCCCTCGCTCCGGGCGCTCTACTTTAATAACCTCAGCCCCAAAGTCAGCAAATACCTGCCCAGCCCAGGGTCCGGCGAGAATACGACTTAAATCGAGTACCTTTAAGTGTGCGAGTGGACCTGCCATAACTTCCTCATATCGCTTACTTGCGGGTTAACCGCATATTTTTGCGGCAGCCTAACAGATAATTTGTGCCCGCGCCCTGATTGGCGGCCGTAGCTATTCGTCTTAAACTTAGGAGTCTCTGAACAAACCCGCGATACGGCTAGCTTACGGAGCGATTCAAAGTTAAGGCGCTGCCTCGTAGCAACGCCTGGACCTTTCAAGAATTCGCAAGGCAGAGATATTACGGTTTTGTTCAGCGGCTCCCCTGATTGTGCAATAAAAATAAGGAGGCACAGCATGGCCGCAATAGAAGCGCAAAAATTTGAATCTTTTCGCGAGTTTTATCCATTCTACTTACAGGAACACAGCAACCTCACCTGTCGTAGGCTGCACTTTTTTGGTACCAGCCTGGTGTTCGCGACAATAATTGCGGCTGTAGTAACTTCCAATATGTTGTGGCTGGCAGTTACTCCTGTCGCAGGCTACGGGTTTGCATGGATCGGGCACTTTTTCTTTGAAAACAATCGCCCGGCAACCTTTAAGTATCCGTTCTACAGCTTTATCGGTGACTTTGTTATGTTTAAAGATATGCTGATCGGACGAATCGACCGCTAAGCAAACTATTTTTTATTGGCCGACAAGCCGTATTTCCGCAATTTGTTGGCCACAGCGGTATGAGAAATACCCAGCTCCTTAGCCAGCTCCCTGGTTGAGGAGTGACCTTTGATAATGTCCGCCAACAACGCCCTCTCCAACTGCTCCATCATTTCCTTATAGGTAAGTCCACGGCCCCAGTCCCGCCAGGGAAGTTCCGCTTTAACCATTAAATCCGGCACGTCCGCACAACTGATCGACGCCGCCCCTCTAATCAAGCATTGACTGGATGCGGCCATTAAATAGTCCCTGAGGCCGTTGAAGTTATCCGGCCAGTCGTGGAGTTTGATTAACTCCATCACCTCGCTATCAAAATTGAGCTCACTAGCCTCTGGGGACTCCTGGCGCATTAAAGTACTGGCATAGCGCGGCAGAGCCGTTCGCATATTTCGCAACGGGGGCAAGGACATCGCTAATGACGAAAAGAGCTGCGCAAGTGGCGGCGCAATAGATTCCCTATCAAGAGCGGTGGCCACCAATCTCAGCGATGCCGGCAAATTGCGGAGTTTTCTCAATAAATCAACTTGAGCTTCTGTTTTGAGAGTATGTATATCCTCAAGAATCAAAGTACCCGTTCGACGAAGATGTGAAGGCAGCTGCATAGTCCCATCACTGGGGATAATTCGATAGCAATCAGCCCTTGAGGCCGACGGGGAGAGGTAATGCACCGCACAGGCAAACGTTGTCTTTCCTGTGCCCCGCTCACCCAGTATCAACAGAGGTGCGCTGAGTTCAGATAAGTCCTGCAACTGGAGGCAACTCCTTCGACGCAAATCAAAATCCCACAACACCATCGGTCTTGGCAGCTCAGTGACAAACTCGCTGCTATCCCAAGGCTGTAAACGCAGTACCGCCCCAGCCAATGAGTCAACCGCTCCAGGATTTCCCTCCAGAGTGATCGGGGACCAGTCCACACGAAAACTCTGCCCCCTTACCACCAGAGGCAGTCCGTAGCGAGGTACTGCAAAATCCCGCAGTAATTCTGCGACCTGCATAAGCGGCAGGAATCTCTGCAGCTGTAGACCTGGCACCTTGTCCAGGCTCACACCGAAAGCCCTTGCCGCTGCCAGATTCGCAGCGACCACTCTGCCCTCGCGATCCACACTAAGAACCGGGTCAGTCACATGACTCAGCAAAGTGTCCAACTCGAAATGACGTCGCTCCAGAGGCAATAGAGAGATCCTCCGCACCCGCTTAACTCCAGGAACCTGGTGCAGGGACTTCTCGATAGTCTGGTATTGAGTGGCAAGCATCCCGGGCGCTATCAGATAGACCTTATCTCCACTGTCACCCCCGAGCTCACCAGAGGTCACATTTATTCGATATTTTCCGAAAATTTGCATTATTTCGTGCAAAATGCCGACACGATTTGCACAAGTAATCTCTACCCGCACAGCTTCACCTGTAAAGAAATGTTTACAGAAAGTGTAATTTGAACTCCCCGGAAGGCGCAATAGCTCGCCGCTACCTCTCCCCACTAAGGGCACGCCTGGCTAAAAATAGAGGTCGAAACATAACAACAACAGGTTCAGCGGCAGGTGCTGGGCACTGGGAATCAGCGAGAGCTACCGAGCCGCAGGAGAGACATTCATGAAGAAAGAAGCAAAGAAGGCAAGTAAGTACGTTGCCCGTGAGCCCAATGAAGACGGCTTTATCGAGTATACCGACCTTGAACACCAAACTTGGCAGCGTCTGATTGAACGTCAGCTGGATGTCTTACCCGGTCGCGCCTGCGACGAATATATGCACGGCCTGGAGTTGCTGGACCTACCGAAAGACCGCATCCCCCAGCTTGAGGAAATCTCCAGTGTGCTACGCAAAGAAACGGGCTGGGAAGTCGCCCGGGTTCCCGCACTGATCGGTTTTGAGACTTTTTTCGGTCTGTTGGCAGACCGAAAATTCCCGGTTGCAACCTTTATTCGCACCCCAGAAGAATTTGACTACCTGCAAGAGCCGGATATCTTCCACGAGATTTTTGGCCATTGCGCCATGCTTACCAACCCAGCATTTGCAAATTTCACCCATAAATACGGGCAACTAGGCCTTAAAGCCTCCCCCAAGGAGCGTGCCTATTTAGCCCGCCTGTACTGGTTTACAGTGGAGTTTGGCCTGCTGAACACAGACGATGGGCTACGTATTTACGGCGGCGGCATCCTGTCCTCACCGAAAGAGACTCTCTATGCATTGAGCCACCAGCCAGAACGCTATGATTTTGACGCAGTTACTGCACTCCGTACCCCATATCGTATCGATATCGTTCAGCCCATTTACTACGTACTGAATAGCTTACAGCAGCTGCAAGACCTTACCGAAATTGACCTGATGGCCAAGGTGCGCGAAGCCATTGAACTAGGCTTATTTGAGCCCCGCTTCCCCCCTAAAGACGCAGCCTAACTTACGGCACGAGATTGGGCAGCCAACATCCGCCCAATCTCAACTACCCAACTAAAAAGCTCCCCCAGAAGCGTTGCATATTTAGGGAAATTCCACTACCAGCACTCTCGCCCGGAGCCTATCGTATCTGCAGTAGGTGTGATGGGAGTTGATGACAACTCATCGAACGGCCCTCTCACCCACTCGCCCAAATACCGTCAGGGGTTGCCAAGGAGGCAACAAAATCAGAGCAAGGACACAGAACCCCTACCTTATAGGGAGCGGATAGCACTATGTCCTCACTTGACGCGATTGATAGAAAACTTCTTGCGATTCTGCAATCTGACGTCAGCCTTTCAATCGAGGAGCTGGCGGAGCGTGTGGGCCTGACAAAAACCCCATGCTGGCGCAGGGTGCAGAAACTGGAAAAGAGCGGCATCATTCGGCGCAAAGTCGCCCTGCTCAATGCAGAGATTCTAGGCCTCCCGGTCTCAGTGTTTGCCCAGGTCAAAACTGACCAGCACACACCGGAGTGGGCAGACAACTTTGCCGAGCATATGGCTCAACTGCCCGAGGTAGTGGCTTGCTACCGCATGGCAGGCGACTACGATTACCTGTTGCGAGTGGTAGTCAGCGATATCACAGCCTACGACCGCTTTTACAAAGAGTTAATCCGGCACGTTGGTATCAGCGATATTGTCTCCAACTTTGCCCTGGAACAGATCAAAAGTACTACCGAGTTACCGATTCCGTCTGGTGAATAAGGTCTCAACAGAAGCACTTGGTAGGCACATAGCTCTTTCAGCTGTTCGCACATCTATGGATAATGGTTAAATCTCGCTCACACATAAGGATGGCCTGTGGCGGACAGCTCCCTTTTCCAATCATTCTTCTTGATCTTTAGTGGCGCAGCAATCGTCGCCTCACTGGCTCTTTTTGGACGGCAACCACTTCTGGTCGCCTACATCGCTCTCGGTGTTCTACTCGGCCCTTCAGGATTCGCGGTAATCGATAACCTGCGGCTGCTATCCGACATGTCCAGTGTTGGAATTATCTTCCTGCTCTTCCTATTGGGGCTGGATATGCAACCACAGGCACTGGTATCTGTATTGCGCAAAGCTACTTTTGTGGGGGTTGTTAGTTGTGCAATCTTCCTCGGCCTCGGTTTTGCCATAGGCTTGCTATTTGGGTTCACTACCGTTGAGTCCTGGGTAATCGGCATGGCGCTGATGTTCTCTAGCACCATTATCGGTATCAAGCTCCTTCCCACGACGGTACTTCACCACAAGCACCTGGGTGAGCTTATGGTGGGGCTTCTTCTCTTTCAGGACTTTGTAGCAATAGTCTGCCTAATGGTACTGCTGAGTGATAACACCGGTGATGAACAGATCTGGCAATTGGCTCTCTCCTTTGGATCGCTGCCTCTGCTACTCCTTTTCGCCTGGCTTATCGTAAAATATATTTTATTGCCACTATTTACCCGCTTTGATCGCTTCCACGAATACGTATTCTTAATGGCACTTGGATGGTGCATGGGAATGGCAGAGCTGGCAGAAGTTGTCGGCCTTTCGAGGGAAATCGGTGCATTTATTGGTGGTATCACGCTGGCCGCCAGCCGGATTTCACAGTACATCGCCCTCAGTCTTAAACCATTGCGAGACTTCTTCTTGATCCTTTTCTTTTTCAGTCTGGGAGCGCAATTCGAACTTGCCATGCTCCCGGAAATCCTAGTTCCGGCACTGGTTACGGCCGCTGCCGTACTGGTGATAAAGCCCGTTGTATTTCACTTCCTACTTGGGAATCGTAGTGAACACAAAGTGCTCTCGTGGGATATTGGGTTTCGGCTCGGGCAGATTAGCGAATTTTCACTATTAATTGCCTTACTCGCTTATACACAAAACCTGATTGGCAGCGAAGCTTCACATCTAATCCAGGCGACAGCAATTCTGACCTTCCTGGTATCATCTTACATTGTGGTAATGAACTTCCCCAATCCCATTGCGATCAAGGATGAACTGCGAAGAGACTAAACCCCTTAGCCTCTTCCAGCAGAGGGGTTTAGCAGAGCGCAGCCATCAACTAACAATGGTGGCAACTCACTAAAGCTTAAACACCTTCTCAGCATTCTTATATAAGAAGAGTTCGGCAACCCCATCCTCCAACTCCAGAAGGTGCAACTCCTTTAAACACATCTCCGGTGTGAGCATCGGATAATTGGTCCCGAACATCACCTTATTTTTACCGTGAGACTTGATAAATGAAACCAACTCACGAGGGTATCGTTTCGGCTTATATGCAGAAGTATCTATATAAACATTGGGGAACTTGGTCGCAAAAGCGATCATTTCATTGTGCCAAGGATACCCAATATGGCCGCAGACAATCTTTAGATCGGGAAAATCGAGAGCAATCCTCTCAATATGAGCCGGTCGGCCAGAATCAGAGCTGCGCAACGGCCCGGTAAGACCCACTTGCAAACAAACTGGCACATCCAGCTCAACACATGCCGTATATAGCGGATAATACAAAGGGTGAGTACAAGGCAACTCCCAGAGCCACTGCACAATACGCAGCCCTTTAAAGTCATGCTCCAAAACATACTTGCGCAGGGTTTGCACAGCCTCTATCGGCTTTCGCAAGTCCACTGATACCAGACCGCAAAACCTGTCAGGATGAGTTAAAGTAAGATCCAGTACTTCATCATTGCTAATCAAGGCCCCGCTCGGTCCATGCCAAGCAGAGATCAATGCCTTGGATACGCCTGCCATATCCATAGCTGACAGGGTCCACTCAAGGGGAACTTCTTTAAAATCCTGCCCCATCCAACGTTTTAAAGTATCAAAGAAAGGTTCAGCAAGAAAACGCTCTGTAGGATGCTGGGCCCAAACATCAATCACCGTCATGTTAGCAACTCCCTGCTCTTAAAGTGCACTTCAAGTTAGAGTTAAGACAAAATGAAAGCCATTCGCTTGTAACCTTGGGACTGCCTCTAAGTGGAATGCAGTACCCGCCACGACCAATCCATTAAGCTAACACTATCAAGGTGCCCCCACTCTTCTTAAACATTATCTTTCAAAAAGCCTAACAAATTAGCTAACCCTGAAGTCACTTCGATATAGAGGGGAATTAAAAGCTCCTACAATCATCAATATTATTTATGCCTAACTCTCCCCAAACATCATGTATTCACACCAACAAAAAATAGACGGATTTATTCAGGCCCAATATCCACATAAAAAATTCGACAATAAAATCAAAAAATTGACCAATAGAACACTTTAATTATTTAATCGTAAACTCCTCTGGAATCTCTCTCGAATATTTAACCCCCCTCCCTTTGAGATCTTCTGAATTTCACTGAAACGCACCGCCCTAAGCTCTACAACATCCTTAATAAGAACGTCGACATAAACCATCAATACATTCCCATCAAATTTTGGAAATTGTAATAGCACCATCACAGCCACCACTAGCAACAAGCATACAGAAGCACTAAACAAAGAAAAACCTTAAGAATTTTACCGGCATAAAATACTGATTCAATAGTGAAAATATTCCCAATTAAAAACAACCGATACAAACAATAGATTGCGATTAGAGGCAAGCATCTACCTCTGCTGCAACAATTAATCTTCAACAGGAAATCAATCGAGTAATATTATGCCACTAGTAAGAATGAAACAAGAAACAGCGATAAAGCACTTTTACGCCATCCCAGCAAATAACAATATGATTGCTGGCGTTTTAAGCGATTCAGGTTTACGTAGAAGTATTGCAATTACACAACATAAAGAAAGACCAGATTCAACAGACAAGAACACCACACTTTTTATAAGACAGTCAACTTTTGATCAAATAGTCCGCGGCGAATATTGCGCTCAGCATGAACGCCCTATTGGTAACAACCCAAATCAAATTGAACGATATGTTTGCAATAGGGACATAGTTGCAAAAGTAACAACAAAAAAACACATAGACGCTTATGAAGTAGAAATTGACCTGATTGACGACGATACGGGTGATGCCACATTTAACTGTCAATTTCAAAATGATGAATGGCTTCTATGGCACATGAACAACTAACAATACCATTTAGATACTAATAAATTCATTTCCTCTAAAAATGTAGCTAAGTATTAAGCTGTTAACTTTAGCTACATTTTTATGATCCAAAGTATAAAGGGATTATAGTTGTTGCTAATAGCCAGGTTATTCATCAACCTATTGAGCACCAATAGGCGGACACAGTTTTTTCTTATGCTCCCTTCAACCCCAGAGCGCCCAAGATCATTCACCATATAAAGGACAAAAACATATCCATTATTATCTAAAACCATCCACGCTAAAGCCTATAGACGCTCATGGCAAAACTCACTTTCTCATGTCAATTTATTGACTTATAGTATTGAGCCGATCTTTCACCGCCGCAGAATCTACTGCAGTGTAACTCGAAATCAGCTTCTGTCGTTCACAGTCTTTACCAAGCATAATTCCTACACCTATCATTATCCCAGCCGGAACTGTAAAAACCGACACCCAGATCTCACCCAGCCCAAAAAATCTGACAGCAACCACCGAGACTACACAAAGAAAAAGTGCAGTAACTTTAAGAAGAACCTCACCTGACTTATAGATTTTCAGTCGCCCCTCAAGATCCTCTTCCCTTTTCAAAAGCTCCTGCAAGACCCCTATCTCATATTCTTTTTTCATCTTTGAATCCAACACTTGTTTAAATGATATACACCAATACAAAAATAAAAACGATACCCCGCCAATAGTTAGTCACTGCTTTTCCCTATAGCAATGAAGTGCCCCTCACTGACAAAATCGACAACCTCAAGTGAACTAAATTGCTTCGATAAGTTTTCACCTTCCAGGTTCCACTTCCAGCCTTCTTTCTGCCAATCATAAAGATCTTCATCTTCACAAGAAATCACTTGATCTTTGATCTGAAGCTTTTGGCAATAACCGGAAGCACTCCATAAGTGATGTTTTGACGGCATCAGATAACTATTTTCTCGTGTAAGTAAGAGAAACACTCTTACCTCACCCCTATCTTTTAAAATCAAATACGAGTGCCCCCAATAGCCATCAAAGCCACTATCTATAATTACAAAGCGCTTTTCTTTCAGCTCGCCCATGTCGAACCTTATCAAATGCTCACCAGCATTGGCAGGCATACTCCACGATTCTATTAGTGGCTTAAAACTGAAACCAATACCACCCAGAAGCAGAGATATCACTAAAGCAACTAACACCCTCTTTCTATACATGGAAGCTCCCTCTCCTAAGAACCAACGACACTACTTACAAAAGGCACGGCGATCATTCGAAGCTTCCCGACCAACTAACCCAGCCTTGTTAAGCAATTAGCAGAACCTGTGCTAGACCTCCCTGGCACGATCCACCCTATCGATTAAATCTTCAACAACAGGGCTTTTAGAGAAAAAATTAAGTCTCATAGGGGGGATAAAAGCCAACTCCTTTCCAATATCCCCCTCCGTGCGCACTTGCAAAACAATTCTCTCCGGCGCGTTCATTTGGGCATAGTTGATATTAATAACATCTTTAAGTTGAACTCTTTGCCGCTTCCTCCCTTTTTGAAAGAGCAATGATTCCCCCTCATCGTATACTTCATCAGCCAAACTCCACAGCAGCTTCTTAAAAAAGACAAAGCCAAATACAGCCATGAAAATCGGCATAACTAAAAGCATAAACGAATCTTTAACCGCGCCTCCAGATATGGAGGAAGCCATAAAAAACACCAAAAAACCAAACCACACACCTGGAAAAATTCTCTTAAAATAGAATGTAGATCCTGATATCTTCTTCATATTTGCATACAACTCTACGCGTATTTAACCCTAAACATTGCCTTTCAGTGCGGATTGCGCCACCGCTCAACGAACGGTGGCGCCCCACTTAACCACAGAAAACTCCCATTCAATAATGCCTGCCCGATATAGTTGATTTATCCACTCTCATACCTATGCAGTTATTGGCTATCTGGTGCCTGCGCATGCTCACTTAAACCACGTCGCACCTGCCATATCTATTTATAATTGTCACTTCAGTGACGATATCGATTAGGATCTTTTCAGGTCAAAATAACACCCACCAAAGTTAACCCTAAAATGATAAGCCTTGAATTTTTCACCGCTTGGTTTTAACTCGATATGAGCCTCCAAAGGCACCTGAAAAATATTATCGGCTCCCTCAGGACCTATCCATGCTGAGCCGCTGAAACGACAAGACTGGTCGCAAAGCACCAATCATCAAGTGATCTTTCCTTAACCAGCAGAAAACTAAGTCTTCTCGCTGCCAGCCGCTCCATTCGCAGCACTCGTCGCTTAATTCTCAGCTTGCTGGAATAAATATACTTCCAGTACCGATCCTCTCTCGATCCAACTTCTTCCGTCATAAGTCAGGCTTCTATTCGAAGCTAGCTGAAGGGGTAATGGTTAGGCAGGTAGCTAGCTCGACAAAAACAATACTATAAGTCGATACTTATAACATTCTAAAGGTGAGGAGGCGAGGGAGACGTGATATGAAGGGGCCTGGAGGAAGGCTGGCGATACGATACTCTTCAATCAGCAGGCAGCCCCCTACCCGCTGATCCAAAAAGCCACCCCCAAGCAGGAAATGACTCAGTTCTAAAAAGAACGCCCCAAAATACGCTTGGCAGCATCCATCGCAAAATCCTTATAATCCGCCTCTACTTGCGCCATCTCCAACTCATATTTGAACTGTTCTTTACGCGGCAGTTCTTTCCAGTCTTTGAGAATTGGGATATGACTGGTTTTCTCTGCAATGGTGTAAAAGGCCACAAACTCTTCACGCACTTTATCTTCCACCTGAAGTGCATCCAAAAGAACGCGAATACGAATCGAAGCTTCGGTAAGCCCTACCCCATCATCCAACAAGGTGCGGGCAATAATCTGGATGCTGTCGTTTACTCTTTCGCGCTGATCTTCAGCAGCTTGCTCTAGCTCCGCCAGTTGTTCGGCCTGTTTCTTTTGCGCTACTGATAGTTTGCGCAGATAGTAGCCAGCCACAATAGCGAGAGCAAAAATGATTACTGCTGCAAGAATAAGCAACCAGGTTGGGAAAACGGTCATTAAAAGTACACCTTAAGCAATGCCAGCCCGATACTGGCAGTAACAACAGAAAGCAATGTGCTGAGCCCCACAATATTCGCCGTAAGCTGGCTGTTCCCGCCCATCGCATGGGCCATTACAAAGGCCGAGATCGCACAGGGAGCACCCGTCATCAGGATCAAATATCCCAAGTACTCAGGGCTCATGCCCAATGCCAAACCAATCAACAGGCAGACAATCGGGGCAACAACCAGCTTAAGTAATGAGGCCGCCAGCGCCGTAGGGGAACTGCGCATCAGTGTTCGCATTTTCATGCTGGCACCAATACAAATAAGCCCCAATGGCAAGCCCACAGATGCAAGATACTGAATGGTATCGTGCAGCACCTCCGGCAACCTTACAGCCAACAAACGGCACACAATGGCTGCGATTACACCGAGGATAAGAGGATTCTTGACCAGCTCCCACAGCATCACCCGCCAGCCAAATTTTCTGTCTTTATTGTAAAGCACGAAAAGAGCGACGGCGATAACATTAAACTGAATCGTAAGTGCCGCCACCAACCCTGCGGAATTGGAAACACCCTCACTTCCGTAGGCTTTTTCGATCCAGGCAAGGCCGACAATCGCCACATTTCCACGAAAGGCTCCCTGGATAAATGCACTGCGATCCATTGGTGCTACCGGCCGCGCCAGCAACCATGCCAACGGGAGCATTACAAAAGTGCCGAGAACCCCTGCTACCAGTAGGTCTATTTCTTGCGCGGGGCTGGTATCCGAGGAATAGATATTAATAAAAAGCAGTGCCGGCAAGGCTACATGAAAAACAAGCCTTGAAGCATCATCAATAAAGCTGTCCCGAACTATCCCTTTATACTTGAGCAGGTATCCGCCAATAATCATCAGGAAAATCGGCCCTGTGACTGATAGCGCGAATACAAGATTTTCCATAAAAAGTTATTCTTCCGCAGCAGTTTCCTCAGCCTGTGGCAATCCCTTTACCTCAGGCTGATCCGCTCGCTCCCTTAAGTCCGCAGAGATCTGTTTACGGGTTTTAGCACCCAGCTTGCGCAAGCTGTCGATACGCTTCACCGCATTACCACGCCCTGTCGCCAGTCGCTTGTAGGTCTGCTGGTAAGCGTCATCCGCTTGGCGCAGGCGGTCACCAAGAACATCCAGTGACTCCAGCACCATAGCAAACTGATCGTGCAGCTTGCCGGCTTCGTCGGCGATTTTTTCCGCGTTCTTGTTTTGTTTCTCGTAGCGCCAGATATTCTCGACGGTGCGCAGGGTCGCCATCAGGCTAGTGGGGCTCACCAGGACAATTTGCTTCTCATACGCGAAACGGAACAGGTCCGGGTCGGCCTGCATAGCCAACATATACGCAGCTTCAATGGGCACGAAAATAAAGACGAAATCCAGGGTGCGCACACCCTCCAGCTGCTCGTAGGCTTTCTTGTTAAGGCCGGTGATATGGGCGCGCAGGGAATTCACATGCTGTTTCAGGGCTTGGGTGCGCTCCTCATCGGTTTCCGCCGAGCTGTAGCGCTCGTAATCCACCAGGGAGACCTTCGAATCGATAATCAGGTCTTTGTTTTCCGGTAGGCGCACAATCACATCCGGCTGGCGCCTGCGGCCATCACTCGTCAGCGTTACTTGCGTTTCGTATTCGCGACCCTTCTGCAAGCCGGATTCCTCCAGCAAGCGCTCCAGCACCACTTCACCCCAGTTACCCTGGATCTTGCGGTCCCCTTTCAGGGCCGAAGTCAGGTTCAAGGCCTCATCGCTGATGCGCTGGGTTTGCTCGCGCAGGGCTTTAATCTGTCCAAGCAGGCTGTTGCGCTCGGCATTTTCACGATCATAGACATGCTCCACCCGCTTACGGAAATCCCCCAGCTGGCGTTCCAGCGGGTCGAGACTTTTGCGCAGGCTGTCTTCACTGCGGCGCACGAAGCTCTGCTGCTTTTCTTCAAAAATCCGGTTGGCCAGATTCTCGAACTGCTCACCCATGGCAATACGCATTTGCTCCATCAGCTTGCGCTGCTCCGCCAGGGCCGCCTCCCCTTTTTCTACCAGCACCTGACTACGGGTGAGCTGCTGGAGCTTGTCCGCCAGCTCGGTACGCAGGGATTCCACCTCAACCCCAAGCTGGGATTCCCGCTCGCGGCTGCTATCAATACGCGCCTGAGCCACCTGCAAAGCGGCTTCGCTCTGTAATAAAGCGCGGCGGCTACTGGCTCGCGCCAACCAAAACACCAAGCCCAACAGAAACAAGATGGCAACAGCCGCCATCACCGCATGATCGGCATTCAATTGCAGCGGGAACGCTGGCATAGAGTGGTACTCCCAGACCTGGAAAGAGATGGATAAATCAGGATTTTGTCAGGGGCCTCGCCCACTGGCCTGCCCGGGAAATAGCCCAGGCGAAGGCGCCATTCTACCAGCTTGCCTCTGGAAAGTACCCCGCGCCAGCCCGGCCGATAACCTCAGTATCAAGGGATAGGTTTGCGCCCGAGAAGACCCAGCGGGAATTTTTACGGGGTTTTAGGTATTCTTGGAGGATTGGTTTCGATGTTGGTACTCCAGAACGCATGCACAAACACAGCGCCCACCCAGATAGCCCTGCCCCCAGCGCCCTGATCTTTGATTCCGGCGTGGGCGCAGTCAGCATTGCGCGGGAAATCCGCCGCCTGATGCCGGGCCTGACCTTGCACCTGGGTGTGGACAACGGCTTTTACCCCTACGGCAATAAAAGCGAAGAGGAGCTGCGCCCCCGCATCGTCCAGCAGGCCCAGGCCATGATGGAACACTGCGGGGCCGATATTTTAGTGGTGGGCTGCAACACCGCCAGCACCCTGGCCTTGCCCCAACTGCGCGAATCCCTGAAGAAACCCGTAGTGGGCGTTGTGCCCGCTGTGAAACCCGCCGCTGCCGCCAGCCGTTCCCGCACTATTGCCCTGATTGCCACCGAAGGCACCGTCAATCGCCGCTACACCCGCGAGCTGATCGAGCAGTTTGCCAACGGCAACCGGGTAATTAATGTGCCCGCACCGGAGTTGGTGCATCTGGCGGAAAGCAAATTGCGCGGCGAAGCCATCACCGCAGAGGATTTGGAGCCGGTCTTGCACCGCGTATTCCACACCGCCGGCGGTGACCAAGTGGATATTGCCGTATTGGCCTGCACTCACTTTCCCCTGCTGCGAGAAGAACTGGACCAGTTCGCCCCCCGCTCAATCCAATGGCTGGATTCCGGCGAAGCCATCGCCCGGCGCGTACGCTGGTGGCTGGAAGAACTTGAGCTGATGCTGCCGGATGCCCCAAACACTGGCCGCCTGATCACCAGCACGGTGGACCTAACCGGCAATATAGAACGGGCCTTCAGCGAGTTCGCCCCAGTTGCTGAACCCCTCGAACCCAACACCTAAGATCGCCAAAATGATGAGAACTGCGCACTTGGGTTGACAGCTCCGTCACAAACCGCGACCGTTCCCCGAATAACAAGCCCTAACCGGTACCCGAATTCATGCTGAAGCCGGCATTTCCCGCTCTCGAAATATTTGCGCAGCTGCCTCCCGGAGGACTGCTGCTCACCCCCAACAACCGTTTGCGCAACCGCTGCCAACAGGTGTTTGCCGCGCAGCAGTCGCCCGGTGCCTGCTGGATGCCGCCGCCGGTGGAATCCTTGCGCAGCTGGCTGGACAAGCTCTGGTTCCAACTGCAACAGCGCAACTGGCAGCCCGCCTTGCAACAGGTATTGAATCGCGAGCAACGGCAATTACTCTGGCAGCGCGCCCTGGATGAATCCCTGGACCGGCAACTGCTCAACAGCCAGCAGTTGTGCCGGGATACCGATAACGCCCTGGCGCAGCTACTCCAATGGCAACTGATCTCCGACCTCTCGCAAATAGATGAAGCGCTAACTCCCCTGCTGGAACAGTTCGCACTCTCTATGCGTAGCGATGAACTGCCGCTGTGCGCCATGATCAAGGCCTTTGCCACTGAACTTCAGGCCCACAGCGCCATCACGCCAGACCAGCGCGATCAATTGATCCTGCGCGCATTCCAAGAAGGCATTCTGGAACCCGTCGCGCAAATTGATACCGCCGGCTTTGCCCAGATTTCGCCCCTCGCCAATGCCCTGATTCACGCAGGTGCAACAGCTGTTAATGAAAGGCCAGGACTTACCCAGCAGAGCGAACTATCCGTAGCCGCCTGCGCCGATTTGGATGAAGAACTCTACCAGGCAGCCCTTTGGGCCGGGCAGAAATTGGCCGAAAACCCCGGCCACAGCGTCGGTATAGTGGTGAATAATTTGGGCCAATGCCGCGTCCAGGTGGAAGCGGTATTTTCCCGCGTGCTCGAGCCCCAATACCTGGACCCGCAGCAACCGCGCTACACACTGCCGTTTAACTTCTCTGCCGGTACGCCCCTGGCACAGACACCGGTCGGCAGCGCCGCTTTACAATTGCTATCGCTACTGCAAGACGAATGGGATTACCCCCAGTTGCAAAACATCCTGTTCAGCCCCTTCTGGGGTGACGACAGTGAAACCTGGCTGCGCAGCGCCCTGTTCCGTCGTTTACAAAAACTGGAACTTCGCCGCATCGACGGCGCAACCCTGCGCTACTGGGCCGAGCGCACCGCAGAAGTCCTCCACTTGGAATCACCGCAACTGCCCCGCCAACTGGAGCAAATGGCCGAACGCGCCCGGCGATGGCAGCGAGCCCCCGCAGAAATTTGGGCAGCGCGCTTTTCCGAAACACTTAGCGCATTAAATTGGCCCGGCAACCGCAACCCGGACAGCCAGGAATACCAGCAGCTGATGCAGTGGGAATCCATCCTGGAGGAGTTCGCCGCACTCAGTGCCTGCGGTGGCAACCTTACTCTCACCCAGGCCCTGCAATTGCTGCGTCAAATTGCCAGCCGCACCCCCTTCCAGGCGGAAACCCGCGATGGCCCTCTGCAAATACTCGGGGTACTGGAAGCCGGCGGCCTTGCCTTCGATCACCTGCGCCTGGTCGGCTTCGGCCAACAGCAATGGCCGCCGGCCCCAGCACCCAATCCGCTGCTGCCAATTCAATGGCAAAAACACTGGAAGATGCCCCGCGCCAGCGCCGAGCGGGAATTGGAACTGGCCCGCGAACTCACCGCCGACCTGCAGAATGCCAGCGGCGATATCGTCGTGAGTTACACCTGCGAAGAAGACGGTGTGCAGCAAGGCCTGAGCAGCTTGTTTGAAAGCCCGCAACAAGCCCAACACTTTGCCGAAGGCGCCCTGCACAATCACTACAGCCAACTGGCGCAAGCCTGTCAGCTGGAAAAAATCGAAGACAAAAAGCTACCGCCACTCACCCCCGCCGATTGCGAACGGGTGCGCGGCGGTGCCTCGGTGCTCAAGGCCCAGGCCCTGTCCCCGTTAAATGCGCAGTTGCGCTTCCGCCTCGGCGCCAGCAATTTTACCCAACCGGATATCGGCCTCGGCCCCGCCGAGCGCGGCAATGTGGTGCACCAGGTGTTGGCGGAATTCTGGCAACAGTGCGGCACCCTCACACAACTGCAAGCCATGGACGATGAGCAACGCCAAGCGCAAATCGAGCGCGCGGTGGAGCGCTCCCTCGGCAGTGTGC
This sequence comes from Microbulbifer maximicatervae (SeqCode), assembly GCF_052467325.1. Taxonomy (NCBI): domain Bacteria; kingdom Pseudomonadati; phylum Pseudomonadota; class Gammaproteobacteria; order Cellvibrionales; family Microbulbiferaceae; genus Microbulbifer; species Microbulbifer maximicatervae (SeqCode). The sequence goes on along the minus strand of NZ_CP174310.1, from coordinate 960,293 downwards.
GCAAAAAATACAATCACCTGCCGATCGGATTTTGGGCCATGGAAAAGCAGCGCCTGGAGCGCCTGCTGCAACAATGGCTGTCCGTCGAACTGGACAGGCCCAATTTCTCCGTAGAAAAAGTCGAATGGGAACAAGCCGTGGAAATCGGCGGGCTGCACTTTAACCTGCGCCTGGACCGATTGGACCAACTCGCCAGCGGCGAACAATTGGTAATCGATTACAAAACTGGCGTCCCCAGTATTCGCGACTGGCTTACCCAGCGTATCCGCGAACCCCAGCTGCCGCTCTACGCCCTCTTCCAACCGAACGCCCATGCCATCGCCTTCGGCCAGGTTCGCAACGGCGACTGCAAATGGAATGGCTGCGGAGACCTGGAGCACCCCATAACCGGTATTAAAGCCGTGGGCGATACGGAAAAAGAATCCCCCTACGGCACCTGGAGCAATCTGGTGGAGCACTGGCGCTACAGCCTGGAATCCCTCGCCACCGAATATCGCAGTGGTGTAGCCACCCTCGCCTTTGATCGCCCCACCGATAACAACAGTGAACTCTGGCCCCTAAACCGCTGGCCGGAAAGGGAGCAAATAACCGAATGAACGAAGTCGTGACCACTCCCGCCCTGCGCCGCCCCATTGATGCCGACGCCCGCAGCCAAGCCCTGGATATCAACCGCAGCTTTGCTGTATCTGCCCCGGCGGGCTCCGGTAAAACCGGCCTGCTCACCCAGCGCGTATTAAAGTTGCTCGCCGCCTGCCAGCAGCCGGAAGAAGTGCTGGCCATTACCTTCACCCGCAAAGCTGCCGGTGAAATGCGCGAGCGCCTGATCGACGCCCTGCACAGCGCCCGCGACCAAGCCCGGCCAGATAACCCCCACGATGCCATCACCTGGGATTTAGCCCGCACCCTGCTGGAGCGGGATCGCGAACTGGAATGGGAACTGCTGCAAACACCCCAGCGCCTGCGTATTCAAACCATCGACGGCCTCTGCCGCAGCCTCGCCAGCCAACTGCCGATCGAAAGCGGCCTTGGCGCACCGGGTGAACCCCTGGAGCGCACCCAAATCGCCTTCGAACTGGCCGTGGTGAACCTGCTCAAACACCTCGATGGCGAAACCCCAGACGCAGACCTACAGCAACTACTGCTCCACCTGGACAACGACCTAGGCCAGCTCAATAAACTGCTGCGTATTTTGCTGGATAAGCGCGAGCAATGGCTCGGTCCACTTTTGAGCGTCAACTTCGACGGCGCCCAGGATTATTTCCATTTTGTTATCGACGAACTGGTGGCAGAAAAGCTGCAAGACCTCACCACAGCCCTCGGCAGTTACGCAGGGGAACTGCTGGAGCTGGCCAGTTATGCAGGCAGCAATTTACAAAAGGAAAACCCCAGCCACGGCCTGTGCCTCTTCGCCGAACTGGACGATTTCCCCAGCACAGATAGCAGCGGCCTGCCCACCTGGCTCGCCCTCGGCAGCCTGCTCCTCACCACCACCGGTGATCTGCGCAAAGGCGGCGGCATCAATAAAAAACTCGGTTTTGGCCTGCCAGATAAAAAAGATCCCGAGCGCCCCATCGCCGAAGAATACAAACAGCGCATGAAAGACCTGCTGGCAGAACTGGCCGGCAATGAACCACTGCTCTCCGCACTGAGGGAAGTGGGCAAGCTCCCCAGCGGACTGCAACAGAGCCAATGGCAACTGCTGCAAGGGCTCGCCCAGGTACTGCCCAAGTTAGTCGCCGAATTAAAGCTGGTCTTCCAGCAGCTGGGCGCCACCGACTATACCGAAGTGGCACAAGCCGCATTGATCGCCCTGGGCGATAGCGATAACCCCACAGACCTGGCCCTGAAACTGGACCTGCAAACCCAGCATATTCTGGTGGACGAGTTCCAGGACACCTCCCACACCCAGCTACAACTGCTGGAAAAACTCACTGCCGGCTGGCAGCAGGGAGACGGCCGCACCCTATTTATTGTCGGCGACGGCATGCAATCCTGTTACGGCTTCCGCAATGCCAACGTGGGTATTTTCCTGGATGCGCGCGAACGCGGTATCGGTGAAGTCCCCCTGGAAGCCCTCGACCTCCAGGTAAATTTCCGCTCCGAAAGTGCGGTGGTGAACTGGGTCAATGAGACTTTCCAAAGGGCTTTTCCGCAAGCGGACAATATCGGGCGCGGCGCCGTGCGCTATCTGCAATCCGAAGCGTTTAAAGGCAGCAAATGGGCCGAGCCCTCGGTAAATTTTTACGGCTGCATCGATGATGAAGACCGCAACCGCGAAGCCACCCAAGCGGTTGAACTGGTGCAGCAATTACAAGCGCAAGACCCAGAAAGCCGTATCGCTATTCTGGTGCGCAAGAAAAAGCATCTACAAAAGATTCTGCCGGCCCTAAGCGCCGCCAATATCGCCTTCCAGGCACCAGAGCTGGCGCCACTCGCCAGTAAAATGGTGGTGTTGGATTTACTCAGCCTCACCCGCGCCCTGCTCGACCCCAGCGATCGAATCAGCTGGCTGGCCGTACTCCGCGCCCCCTGGTGCGGACTGCAACTGCCGGACCTTTACACCCTGGCCAACTGGGGCAATGGAGATATCACCGTAACCGATACCAGCGCACGCCCACTATTAATGGCCTTGCAGGAAGTAGACGATATCGCCCTGCTCAGCGACGAAGGGCGCACGCGCCTGGCCCAAGTGGCCCCCAAACTGCTGCACGCCTGGCAACAGCGCGGCCGCAAACCCCTGCGCACCTGGATTGAAGGTCTCTGGCTGGAACTGGGCGGCCCCGCCACCGTTGCGCAAAAATCTGACCTGAATAATGTGCAGGATTTTCTGCAATTATTAGAAGCCTTCGATACCGGCGGCGCCATTACCGATTGGCAACAGTTCACCCTAGCCCTGGAACAGCTCTACGCCCGCCCCGCCCAGGATGCCAAAGTGCAGGTGATGACCATTCACAAATCCAAAGGGCTGGAGTTCGAACACGTACTGATCCCAGGCCTGGACCAGGGCGGAAAACCCGGCAGCGACCAACTACTGCGCTGGAGCGAATGGCTCAACCGCGAAGGCGAAAGCCGCTTCCTGCTCGCTCCCAAAAACGCGCGCGGCGGCCGCGACCCGGTTTTTGAATACCTGAAGCACGACAACAGCGAACGCGAACGTCTGGAAGGCACCCGCCTTCTGTATGTAGGCTGCACCCGCGCCATCCGCTCACTACACCTTTTGGCCTGCATCAACCGGGATGAAAAAAAGGGCCACCTAAAAGCCCCCGGCAGCGCCGCTCTACTCTCCGGCATCTGGCCCAGTGTTTTGCATCACCAGGAAAGCGGCTGGTGCCACTGGCTGGAAGCGGAAGAACCCCTGCTAAACCAGGACGAAGCCAGCAGAGATCACGACTACCTGCTGCGCTTGCCCGACCAATGGCAACCCCAGGCCATGCCCCGGCAGGAATGGCTGGCCCAATACCGCATGCCAGACTACCAACCCAAAACTGAGGAAGAAGACAATATTCCCGAACTGGGCCAGGTAGCCCTGCGCTGGTTAAAACACGCCGGCACCGTAGCCCACGAAACCCTCGCCACCATTGCCGAGACCAATATCAACGACTGGACACCCAGCAAACTGGAAGCCCAACGCCCCCTATGGCAACTGCGCCTGAAACAATTAGGGCTATCCGCCACCAGCCTGGACCGCGCCGCCGAGAAAGTGGAAATCGCCGTACGTAATAGCCTCAACTGCCCCACCGGCCGTTGGCTATTGGATGGCTCACTAAGGGAATCCGCCTGCGAACTGGAACTTCACAGCGGCGGCCGACAGTTACGGCGCTCCATTGTGGACCGCACCTTTATTGATAACGAAGGTACCCGCTGGATTGTCGATTACAAAACAGCCGAGCCCAGTGGCGAGGAAAGCCAGGAAGAGTTTATTGCGGCTCAGCTGGAGCAGTACCGGAATCAGCTGGAGAATTACCGCAAGCTCTTTTATGCGCGGGGGGAGCGGAATATACGGTGTGCGTTGTATTTTCCGTTGATGCAGAGATTGGTGGAGTTAGGTTAGGGTACGCTAGGCATGGTGCAGGGCTGGTACCTGCACTTTTTATAAAGTGGTAAGAGATAAGCTATCTCCTAAACTGCGTTTGTTGAGTTTACAGGGATTGTGCATAAGAGACGCCTAACATTTCATATCATATCATTATGTTACTCTATTCTTAAAGTTTTTTTTAAATTTACATAACTAGGGTAATCAACCCCTAACAACTTGTAAATCCCTTTAAGCACAAACTTCCTAAATCTAGATTTAATAGAATCCACCTTTGTTGCAATCACTACACCCGTAATCAAAACAATCCCTAAAGCCGTTTTATCTAGAAGATATGCATAGGGCTCCAAAGTATCCCAACTCTCAACAACCAAACTAACAATTGGTGGAAAAGTTAAATACATCAGATAACAAAGAGCCAAAAACAAAAACAAAAAAGAAGCAAATTCAACTCTGTTTAAAGCTATATTTTGCGCGCTCACCAGATCCACATAGGACTGAAAATTACTCTCTTCATTTGACTGAAGAATACTCTTAGCTATAGCTCTCTCCAGGACAAACAAATCATACAAATCACAAACAGAAGTTAAACACTGCTGTATTTCCTTTTCAGAAATAAATTCATTTTCTTGAATTAAATAGGCCAGATGGTCAACTGGTGTAAAAGTATTACATGACTCTATATAATTCGAACCTAGTGCCGAGTTAATTATCAACTGTTCCTTGTAACCTCTTACAGAAAGAAATCTTTTAATATTCGACTCTTCGCCCGCTATATCTATTAGCGCTGCGGCAGTAAGAAGAACAAGATTATTGCTATAGTGTAACCCCTTAAAAGGTTTAATTTTCTTCAATTTTAGTAAGATTGCCCCTCCATCTCCTCCACCTCCTCCATCTCCTCCATCTCCTCCATCTCCTCCTTCTCCTTCTCCTTCTCCTTCAACAAAAGCCTTAAAACACAGCTCAGCTTCAATATCATTTGGCGCCACTCGAATTGAGTGTTTTCTTCCATGTAAAAACCTATATAAAGATATATCTCTTTCCGAGGCCCCATTAAGCAACCTGTTTAACAAGTCATTTAGATAAACCACAGCTTCTCCTTCATTCCATGAAGCATATCAACATCCCAATGATTTACTGTTAACAAATCACTTGTCAGCTTCGCCAAACGTTGAGGATATATCGTTGTAACTGGGCTATTGGCTGGCATAAATGAACGATGGGATAGGTGAGCAAAAAATAGAATCTGCTTGCTTAATTCAAACAAGTCCTTATAAGTTGACCTAGCATCTAGCTTTATTTGCAAAGGTCGAGATCCTTTCCCTCCCATACAAAGTAGTGCATGACTATCTGACATTTTAACAAAGCAGCCTCGCACTAACTGCTCAGTCACATTGTTGAACATTTTAAAAGAGTGGTTGTAGCTAATATTCACTATCGCATATTCAATTTCATATTCAGAAAACTCCTCCAAACATTGATTAATAGCAGACAACTCATATTTCTTACTAGCATCTTTAAACAAATGAAAAACAAGTCTAATTTTTGAATGTTTAGCAATACTTCTAGAATCGATGATTTCATTCAAAATCGAAGATAGGTAACTTTGAAGACTATCCCTATAGTCTTCAATTTTACAGAGCGGGCTACAACTACCAACCATGTAAGAGCCAAAATGGTCAAATACACTTGCAAACCCTATATTCCTTACACCATTCTCATTTATTGTCGAACCAACCCCAATAATAAATTCATTCTCATCAATACCTTCCTTCTCAATGGACCATGGTGTACCACCAAGCTTAGAATATAAGTTCAGAGAAATGTTTCTAAGTGTAATTTCATTATTTACTCTAGCATTCTCTACAAGGATCGACTGAGATGGTATTTGCTTACTTATTAACTTTGCCTTTAAACGATTATAGGCCGACTCGCTTACCCTTTGATTCTTATCGACTCTAAACAAAAAAAGTAGCGCCAAATCAAATTGTTTATTTTCCAGCTGGGATATTATTTTAAGATGTTCCCTCCTATCATTACTAACATAGTATGGTTTAATGTCCACATCAAGCAAATGAAATATATCAGCCAAATTTTTACGAACTTTGATTATAAATCTTTCGCACTGCTTGGCATCAGATTTAGGTATAAACGCACAAATAGAAACTCTTCTTGCATTAAACACATCAAAGCTCAACGGCTTTAGCTGCTCCAAGGCTACGTTTATATAACCTCTAGTCGTATTTTTATTGTAGTAATAAAGGGTTGGCTTTTTAATAAATACACGTTCAAAGTTAGCATTCGGAAGAGATAGGAATGACACGGATTTAAATTTAATAGATGGCGAATTCAGTGATGCAAAGTTATTTTTCAAAAACCTAAAAGTTTTTTCAATAAAGTTGAATTCAGATTCTTTGCTTCGCAGGCGCTCAATTTCGGCATCATATTTAACTTGAAGGTTGGTTCTCTCCAAGTACTTCTTTACATTAGATCTTGTCGCTGAAATCCTTTCACCTTGAAAATCCCAATCTCGGATATCTATACCCTTATCCCTATATACACATAAAGATTGTTCAAATTTTGGCTTATACTCTTTGGACACACTTATTATAAAAAGTACTTTACTTGATTTTATAATATGATTAACCGAGTACTCACACTTAGGAACTAATTTCAATTCACCAACACTAAATGGCTCTTCGGAAGGTATATCAAAGCTCGATATAGAAGAATATTTTTTTCGGTAAACTCTCCTTCCTAAGGACTCAAAGAATAAATTAAATGCAATATCTATAAGCTTGGTGAAAACATAAGGTGATTCCTTACTGGTAACTATATTTTTTTCAAAGCCAGACGGCGGTGATAGACCATCCATTTCAGGAATGGCATATATTTCATTTGAGTTTCTGTAAAAAAAATATCCACTATCATTTTCCGAAATACATTTTTTGAAAAACTCATAGGAATAAGAAGCAGAATATAGCTCAACCTCATTGGAATCCAACTCAATCTCAGCAAAATTAGACCGTAGCTGGTTCTGGCTCATCATGTAACTCAAAGATCAACTCCCTTTGGAAGGCCCCCACTCAAATCACTAAAAATATAACTCTAAAATAACCGTCACCGGCACAAACCACTCAACGATCTGGACGAACCGTGATTTAAACCTTAGCCATCACTTTACCATACACTTCAAATTATCTTGTTTGCGTACAGATCCTCTACAGGAAAAATCATTGTGTAATCATCCCAATTTAAATTGCCATCAATGATTTCGTACTTAAGAAACTTTTCTTCAGACTTGTATTGCTCATAATCTGGATGCCCGACAGAATAGATAAAAGGAGCAAAGTCCACTATCTGCGTATGACCATCATTGAACTTTATCTCAAGAATATGAGATTTGATATGACGAACAGAATCAACCAAAATTTCTGACATTTTTAACTCTCTTCGTGATCACCTTTGGAGCGATTGGCTGCTTTTTCACAAAATATGAAACCCACTTTTCTACGATTTCATCAGCATATACGTTAACAAATTCTTCAAAGTCTTTCCTCTTCTTGGAGTCTAGGCCTTGACCCTTATCTTTAATTATGATCTTACTAATTTTACCATGAAAGAAGTGGATTTCTGCTTTACTTTCTTTACCTTCATATTTCGCATGAACATGGATTGGCTCATGCTCATTACTATAAAAGAAAAGAGTAATCCCAAGATATTGATACAGTTTCGGCATCACATCCTCCTTGTGAAGCTAGCCTATTGAGTCCAATAGCACCATAGCAATCTGCTTATGGCAAAAAATGTGGAATGTTTACCACAGCATTAAAGGTTGACAAGATCATACATGCCACACCAATCAAAAAGTATAACCCGCCATGCCCATTGACTAAAGAGAAAAATAGATAAACATCAGATACCTATTAGAAATTTGAGATTTCTCAGAATTAGAGCTTGTAGAAATATAGGCGCTAAAATTATCTTATTGGAATTTATTAGGTTTCTTCATACGTCAAAGCTGCGTAAAATCAACAAGCATCTACCAGTGTTGCTAGCTATTACTCACAACCTTCTTTGGGACCCACATCTTAAAGGGCTCCAAAAATTTTCTAAAAAATATACTCATTTAGCAGGAGAACGGTAGCGTGAAGTAAGAATAGAGAAAAGGCGCTGACCCAAGGTGCTGCAACACCAGGGGCCAGCTAACCAAATTGATAACAATCCTATCAAGATGGCTGTATGCATACTACGCTAGAAACCCGCTCGCCTTCAATAAAGTGGAGCACAACCAGCAGCTTGGGGCGACTCCCCAAGCTCTGGGAGCCTAGCGCCCGCCTTTTCCTATTCTGCGCCCACCGCCCCCGCGCGCCCCCCACTCTTCCACCAAGTATCACTTACCAAGCTTCCCCACCAAGGAATGCTCACCCACAGCTTGAGTATCGTTAGGAAGAAAACATGTTGATCCTAAAGCGCCGAACAGGCGAGAACCTAAGAATTGGAACGAATGTCTCGATCACAGTGTTGGAAGTGAAGGGAAATCAAGTAAAGATAGGCATCCGCGCCCCCAAATCCCTTCCCGTTCATCGAGAGGAGATATATATGCGCATAAAAAGATGAACAAAAAATAGTCATCGGGAGACGCAGAGTGTAAAACCTCCAAGGAAGGAGACCTCACAAGCCTGAGTCTAAATCGCGATTAACTCATATAAAGCAATGCTACGTCGAACTATAAATATCGGATCCACGCTACAGCTGGAGCGCAGTGCTAACCGTGTCAGCTGGGTATTTCGCAGCGGCAACAATCATTTGTTATGGTTACTTTTCAAAACGAATATGCATGGTTCCTCCAATAGATCTCTTCCCTAATTGGCAAAATTTTGACCAGACTTCCCCACATTTCAAGTTGGGCCATAACCAGCTTACATAGTGAATATGCTCACCGTATTCCCAATGATTACTATTAACTGCTATATCTTTTAAATCAAAGAAAAACATGTGCCAATATCGTTGATCTATACGATAAAACATGTGCGCTGTTGTTCGCTTAACAAATCGAGGAGACTGAAACAGCTTATTTACTGCCTTCTTTGCATCTAGACTCAGTTTTCCAACACCATTCCCCTTGATAGCTTGTATATTTCTATCCGTGAATCTTATATTTTCTGGAGTTTCTTCTAAATATTTGCAAGCATGCAAGTAAGGGAATTCAATAATTTTTGCCTCAGAAAGCTTGACTAAATATATCAAGTCGCTAGTTTTTAATGTCAGAGCAGAACAAATTTTATCAACTTCCTTTTTCGTATCAGCCTCGAAAAGATTAAAAACGTCAATTGTCATAAAAAGCCTGTAATTTAACATCTCAATAATGGGCCGGATAGTAGCGACGAAGTCGCAGAGTGGAGGTTCAACTCCGAAAGGGCACCGTTGATCGACACTCGTAGGGAGCTTGTTCACTCATAGACCTTCCCCCCACGTATGATTTGCCCAACCCTACCCCAAGGGTTATTTGAGTTTTAATAGTGCTCACTTGAGTGATTGCTATCTTCTGACCATGCTTTTGCACTCTTAAGAAGTCCTTCGATAAGGATATTTTTCCAACCAAGAGCAAGTGCACCGGCTTCTTAGGGAGGTGATGGATTCTCTTTTTCCAGAGAGACCTCTTTCTCCCTATCTATCATAAGTTCGATAAGTTCGCGCAGAAACTCCACGAATAATTCTTCATCCTGGACCTTCTCAGAAAAAGAAAATAGGTCTACGTTTATGTTCTCTCTGACTTATAATCTGTAGCGAGGATGCGAAATAAGTAGTGTATCCTATGCTTGCTTTGATAAGCTTATCCTCTGCGAAACTTAATGACATTACTTTTACCATTCGGGTGCCAGGCATTCCTTACATTTTTGGCAGGCCTATTTTCAAACCATGTAACCTGAACATCGAGCTCACCGATAGTATAATAGTAAGTGACAGATATTGGTTTTCCGTCCTTTTCCTTTCCATGTACATTAGATGGCCCAACATATAGTGTCTCTTTTGGACCAATCGTTCTAGCATTGAATGAAAGATAAAGACTTGGGTGGGCAACATTGTTTTCTACAGCGTATGAGAATAATTCTATAGGTATCGGAATATTTTCATCAACAATCCTACACGCTAGGTTCTTTACAAAGAATAGATGTAAATTCTTTGCCTCTTTCTTGCTTTTCCCTGGAAACACTTTTCCAAGCTTTACCTTTCCATTCTTTTTTATATGACCCCAGTTATCATGCATAAATCTAAGAAGTAATGACCAAGCCACATCATGTTTAGCGGTATCCTTATTGTTACAGCTTTGGCAGATCACATTTTTCTTAGTTTTTAAGTTTATGGATTTCGCACTTTTTATCTTTTGATTTTTCTTGCCCTCTGTGTGCTTGTAAAGAGGCCTATCTTCACTAACTTTGCCAAAGAATGCACGGATATCAGAGGCTTTAATAATATGCTCTTTAGAATCAGCAATATTTCCACATATCCAACAATTCATATCTTGATCTCTGGAGGGCCTATCAATTAATGCAAAAGTAACATCTATATATCACGCTTCCATACAATTACCAAGCTAGTCAACTTGACACTCCCCATTTGCAATAGTAATTCTGGACACCCACTAAATAGCAAGTATAAACCGCCAAAGCTATTGACTGAAGAGGAGGGTCAAACCAAATACTAAGTGTTAGCTAGTTTAAATGGCATAGACACTATGGAGATAAAGTACATTTATCGGCTTGGATCGACTCCCCAAGCTCTGGGAGCCTAGCGTCCGCCTATTCCTATTCTGCGCCCACCGGCCCCGCGCCCCACTCTACCTACAGGCATCACTTACCAAGCCTCCCTACAGAGTAAGGCCCACCCACAGCTTGAGTATCGCTAGGAAAAAAACATGCTGATCCTAAAGCGCCGAACAGGCGAGAACCTAAGAATTGGAACGAATGTATCGATCACAGTGTTGGAGGTGAAGGGAAACCAAGTAAAGATAGGCATCCGCGCCCCCAAATCCCTCCCCGTCCATCGTGAAGAGATTTATGTGCGCATTAAAGAAGAACACAAAGTAGGCAATTGAGGGTGTTGAGGGAAGGCTCACCAAGGAGGGAGGCTTCAGACGATCCTCCTTCCTTTAGTTAACAAATCTAGCTCTTTGCTGAGCCGTAACCTAATAGTTAGGGCCTGAGTTTTGCTAATGCTTGCTCAGGCAAGCAACATTGAGGGCAATACATCAGCACAATAACTTGTTAGAGCTAAAGTGGCTCCCTACTGAAATTGGTAATTTGTTGACCAAAAACTTCTATTGCTTGATTTTCTAAACGTTCCTTGAGGCCAATAACTTCTAGATAGTCATTCCCAGCATCTGCCACTTCATCTTCAGATGTTTCACAAATAGACTTTAAACGCTCAGCTTCATGAGTTATTGCTTCAAGTATTATCCGGGTTTCCCAATCACATAGTGATGAGTTCATTTCTTTTATATGTGTCATAACGCAATCTGCTTTTTGAATACCTTCTGACATTTCAATGCCAGTTTTGAAAGTAACCCCTTGAATTCATCGAGGGGCATATTTGCTGTTGGAGCGATACTATAATGCCCGGGCCTATCATTAAGTAATTTTAGACCCGGTGGAACTGGTGTCCCTTTAGAGATCTTCCATACCCAGCCCGACATCGGGAAGGACAATCCTGGACACCCACCAAATAGAGTAGCTAGTAGAGTAACAGTAGCCAGATGGGTAAACTGAAACTATAAAAACGTTTTAAATTCAATGGGTTATAGTGATTTGGCAACTCAGGGCACCTGTAGCCGCCCATCCCTATTCTGAAGGATGGTGATCAAGTCATGGCGTGGTAAATGGACAACTCTCTCGGCCTACTTTAAATACCCAGAATATATCCGTACTCCGATCTATACGACTAATGCGGTGGAAGCTGTACACAGGCAGTTCCGCAAGTTAACCCAGACCAAAGGTGGCTTCGCCAATGAGAATAGCTTAATGAAGCTTCTGTACACCGGTATACTAAAAGCCTCCGAGCGCTGGACGCACCCGATTCAAAACTGGAATCTGACGCTGTCACAGCTAACAATCGCAAGCGGAAGATCGTAATGAGCATCTACTGCAGAAGGCGGCAGAGCGCCAGGCCTCCCTGGAAAAACAAAGGCAGGAACTCACTGAGTTGAATGAGAGCAGGCTCCAGCAAATTGGCGACTTGAATGCCGGCTTCACGTCGAAAGTCGGTGAGGTCCACCAGTTAACCAAGCAGTTAGGCGCTATTTCCAGTGAACTCAACGAGGCAAAACAGGCCAAGAGGCGGCTGGAAGATACGAGTGCCGATGAGCGGCAGAAGCTACAGGCACAGCTGGATAGTGCAGAATCTGGCCGGAGGGCGGCTGAGAGCCAGGCGCAGAAGGGGGAGCAGCGAAACGCATTATTTAGGGAGCAGGCCCAGAATGAACTTCTACTGTTTGCCAGAGAGTTTGGGGAGCTGCGCAGCCAAGTGCAGAGTGAATCAATGCAGCGAAAACTGGATGAGCTAGAGACTCAGCGCCGAGTCCTAGAGGCCAAGCTGGCTACTGTAGAGGGTGGTGATTCGTAGTCCATCTATTTGGCGTCAACTCTGCGCGGTTTGTAGCAAAAGTGAGAGAGAGGGAGCACTGCCAGCGGCGCGGCCCCTGCTGGCTGCTGCCAGCCGTTTTTGAGTGCCTAGAAAACTTCGTGCTCCAGTGTGGCCAAGTTCAGTAGCAGGTAACCCACTACCGTACGCAATATATGTAAAATTCGATTTTTTCCTGCCAACCGCCTTGCTGATAGCTAAACGCCATGGATGTACTCTGAACAAACCCAATTCGGGCTTAACTAAATAAGAGGAAATGAAAATGGCTAAATCAAGTTCAAACAACAGTTCTGGACACCCACCAAATAGGGTGGCGAGCAGGGCAGCAGAAGCTAGATTAGAAAATTGGTATTGGTCCTACAAAAATGATTTAAATTCAACAGGTTATAGTGAAATACCAACTCAGGAAAACTACCCCCCACCCTTCCCAATCCTGTACCACTACGGCCGTTCCACACCCGCAAAGCATCACTTGCCAAACTCCCCCAACAAGGGATACCCACCCACGGCTTGAATACCACTAGGAAGCAAATAGGTTGGCCATAAAGCACTGAGCCGGCGAAAGCTCATAAGCTGGAACAAATGTCCCAGTTGCTGTACCGGAAGTGAAAAGCAAACAAGAAAAGATAGGCATCCACGCCCCCAAATCCCTCCCCATCCATCGTGAAGAGATTTATGAGCGCATCGGAAAAGAAAAAAACAGACAATTGAAGACGCTTAAGACAGATCCTTCGGAGAGAAGGGCTTCACCAGAGTCATGGATATCTTAATCACCAAACTAATTTTTCAGCAAATACGTGCCTAAGGTATCAGATAGACTTTCTTGTTAGCATTAACTCGCTTTAACTCAGACTTTATAGATTATGTCCTACTGGATAAATCTGTAGAAAAATGAAGACCTGTAAGCTCATTTGACTCAATAATGTCTTTAAATTTGTCAGTACAATAAAGATAACTGAAACGATCAAAGCTGGTTTTAAAAAGTATGTGTGTGCCTATTGTTTCAGGCTTAAATGAAAGAGAGGAGATACCAGCATAGATACCATCATTTAATAGAATTTTAGACTTAGATGGATCAGGCTCAATCACACTATAAACAGAAAATATGAAATACTCATCACCATTACACTCAAAAGGTAAGAACTCACCAAAAATATCCAGTAATGGGGAAAGCACATCTTTTGCTTTCTTAGATACCATTAAAAAAACATTCATCCATAAGTAGACGTCTGGAATTTTGGATAGTTCTCTAGCTTCCTCTGAAAACATCTCATAGAATCCGCCATGACTTTTTGGCCACTTATCCGATATCGACTGTTGGATAGAGCGAATTTTTCGATATTTAACAATACCAAATGCACTCATAAGCTCCTTTGTATTAAATGTTTCCACAGAGCCATATTTCGATGAATCCGAGGAGATTTTATATAACTTCATGCAATTTTCTCAAGGTACTTTTTCTCGGATCTTTTAGTGAGAAAGAACGTTTCCTCTCCATTTTCTAACAAACTGCTTATCAAACCAAGCTCCTTTCGCAAGAAAACAATTCTGGACACTCTCCAGCTAGAAAGCACAACCCGCCCACTCTCTCGACAATAGCGAGAAATAGTGGAAAGTACGGAGACTCAAAGAACAGCCTGAAATCCAGGGTTCCAGGGTTCCAGGGTTCCAGGGTTCCAGGGTTCCAGGGTTCCAGGGTTCCAGGGTTCCAGGGTTCCAGGGTTCCAGGGTTCCAGGGTTCCAGGGTTCCAGGGTTCCAGGGTTCCAGGGTTCCAGGGTTCCAGGGTTCCAGGGTTCCAGGGTTCCAGGGTTCCAGGGTTCCAGGGTAGAGTGTTGCAGTCGAACAGCGATAGCAACTCTTGATGATGGAAAAAGTATCTGGAAGGAAAAGCCCCTAAACTGAATGTGACCTGACAGAGCACCTCCTGAAAAACCGGTAACTGGCAGATCAAGTCTGAACTACTACAAGTGACGATTGATACGCCCAGTAAACTAGAGTAACTTCGCGACAGCACTTCCGCTAACCTCACGGCGGCTGAATAATTCCGTGATACCTCAGGCTTGCACAGTAACTCCCCGCACTGCTCAGCAACTAAAGAGCTTTACTGATGAACTTGCTGATGTTTTCCCCACAAACTAATTTCTCAGTTAAAACAAACTAATTTCTCAGTTAAAACAAACTAATTTCTCAGTTAAAACAAACTAATTTCTCATAGCTCAACCTACTACCGTCGAACAAACTGATCACGTTGATCAAGTAGCGGTGGTTTACCGGGATAAAACTAATTTTGTGGGCTGTTGCTTCCGTTTGCAGTAGAAAGAGTATAACCAAGAATTCGTTTGCTTATTCCTTGTAATCCCTGTCATTTAATAAGTCGGTATCCCTGGCATTTTCATTACATGCGGAATACTGCAGCGATTCATTAAAGGATATTAAGCGTAAATATGAGAACTTCAATCCCCCTTATCTCACTGGTTACTGCATTAAGCAGCCAATATTCTATTGCGGATAATAACTCGACGACAGTCATTCAGCAGGGCGTGGGCAACATGGTAACTATCGATCAATCAGACCCCACCGTCAACAATAGTGTGATAACACTTTCGCAATCCGGAAATAATAATCTTCAGGAGGCCACTCAAGACACCGATATTGACACAGGCATTATCACGCAAACCCAAATCGGTGATAACAACGAAGCCATCGCTGAGCAGGCCAGTCAAGTGACCAATGGGATAATAACCAATACCCAAGTTGGCGATGGCAACGAAATTCTTGCCAGGCAAGTTAATGATTTGACGGATAGCTCCATCACCCTCAGCCAGATTGGGGATGACAACTTAATTCAAACTACTCAGGGGAGCAGCACGGAACTCAGCGTTATTAATATCCAACAGCAAGGGGATTCTAACCTTGTAGATTTTGGTCAGGAGGGCTCACTATTAGCTTTCGCCACTATGGTCCAGCAGGGACAGATGAATAGTGTCAATTCCGATCAAGATAGTAATGTTGAGCTTAGTGAGATCGCCATCCAGCAAATAGGAGATATGAATTTTGCGCTTGCCGGCCAGTTGATCAGCAATATGTTCAGTACCATTAACACCACCCAGATAGGGGATGGTAATTCATCTAGTGTTCTCCAAGTGAATGATGTCGATTCATCCTACGCAACAACCTTTCAATTCGGCGATGACAATGTGGCGCGGATACGTCACTTCGATCAGGTAATTGGCCAGGAAGCTGAAATCAGCCAAGTTGGCGACAGCAACGATGCCACCATTAACCAAAGAGACCTAAGCACTTTTAATAGCGCAACTGC
This sequence comes from Microbulbifer maximicatervae (SeqCode), assembly GCF_052467325.1. Taxonomy (NCBI): domain Bacteria; kingdom Pseudomonadati; phylum Pseudomonadota; class Gammaproteobacteria; order Cellvibrionales; family Microbulbiferaceae; genus Microbulbifer; species Microbulbifer maximicatervae (SeqCode). Next base: position 944,300 of record NZ_CP174310.1, on the reverse strand, counting down.
CAGCCAGACAGGCGAACAAAATAGGGGCGAAACAAGTCAGCTGCCACAAACCCATTTTAGTATGGTGACTACCAACCAGGCGGGAACTCTCAATGAAATCGATATTCTGCAGGAGAGCGCCACAAACGTAAGCGCTACATCAATCCAGGATGGCACGCAGAATGTAACAACTATCGACCAGATGTCAAATCTATTCAGCAATGCGGCAACAACACAGGTTGGCACACTCAATATGATAACCGTTTCGCAGAGTAATAACAGCCAAACGGCTACCGCGACTCAAACCGGTAGCGGAAATGTTGGCTCAATTATCCAGTAGTTTATAACCGGCAGGTGATAAAGTGGATGCAACTATTACCGGAAACCAAGATTTAATAAGTCGGTACCCCTGGCATTTTCATTACACGCAGGATACTGCAACGATTCATTAAAGGATATTAGGCGTCAATATGAGAACTTCAATCACCCTTATCTCACTCGTTACCGCATTAAGTGGTCAATATTCTGTTGCAGATAATAACTCGACGACAGTTATTCAGCAGGGTGTGGGCAACATGGTAACTACCGATCAATCAGACCCCACCGTGAACAACAGTGTGATAACACTTTCGCAATCTGGAAATAATAATATTCAGGAGGCCACCCAAGACACCAATGTTGACACAGGTATCATTGTGCAAACCCAAATCGGTGATAACAACGACGCCATCGCTGAGCAGACCAACCAGGTGACCAATGGGGTAATAACCAACAGCCAAGTTGGCGAAGGTAACGAAATATCCGCCAGGCAACTTAATGGTCTGCTGGATAGCTCCATCACCCAAAGCCAGCTTGGGGATGGCAACATTATTGACTCTTCCCAGGGCAACAACGCAGAACTGAGCGTTATTAGCATCCAGCAACAAGGGGACTCTAACCAAGCAGATTTTGGTCAGCAGGATTCGTTCTTAGCTTCGGGCTTTATCGAGCAGCAGGGGCAGATGAATGAAATAATTTCTGATCAGAATATCGGCATTGAATTTAGTGAGATTGCAATTCAGCAAATAGGAGATATGAATGAAGTGACTGCTGGTCAGTTGATCATCAATATCTTCAGCACCATTAACACCACCCAGATAGGGGATGGTAATTTCGCTAGTACTATCCAATTAGATGATGTCGATTCATCCTCTGCAACAACATTTCAACTCGGTGATAACAATGAGGCGCGGATACGTCAAACAGAGCAGGTTATTGAGCAGGTGGCGGAAATCAACCAACTTGGTGACTCCAACGATGCTGCTATTAACCAAGATGAGCAAAGCGCTTTTAATAGTGCAACTGCCGATCAGGCAGGGGACCAGAACAGGGTCGATATAGATCAGCTTACACAAACCCAGTTTAGTACGGTAACTACCAGTCAGACGGGAACTCTCAATGAAATCGATATTTTACAGCAGAGTGCCAGTACGGTAAGCGCCGTGTCAACCCAGGATGGCTCGCAGAATATAACAACTATCGACCAACTATCGAGTGTATTTAGCAATGCGACAACAACACAAGTTGGCACACTCAATATGATAACCGTTTCGCAGAGCAATAACAGCCAAACGGCTACTGCGACTCAAACCGGTAGCGGAAATGTTGGCTCAATTATCCAGTAGTTTGTGAGCGGCGGGTAAGGAGCCTCTGAACAACTCCGCTATATCTCTGTGGGTCTTGACTGCTACAGATCCCGCAAATGGTTGCAGCCTTTTGCAGCGCTGCAGCGCACTCCAGGACAGCAGTAAAAGGGCCTACAGCACGGGATATAGGCCCTTTTATCGGGGCGGTTAATATCCTACCTGCATATATCCTGCCTTTGTACTACATCATATTTTTCAACAATGCTTTGTATCGCCGACTAGGACGCAGCTTAGCCAAGCCGCGATCAAAATCATCCCGTACCTTTTGATCGTGAAAGCCAACACGAAAATTCGTCGTCGCTGGAAATATCTGGAACAGCTTCACCTGCGCCGTGGTGTGCCCCATTTTTTTGCCGTTAAAAGCAATTTTGAACAGCTACCAAACAGAGTGGCTAGCTAATTAACAGTAGTCAGGCTAGAAAATTAATATTGAAACGATAAAACGAAGTAAGCTCAACAACTTATAGTAATTCACCAACTCAGGTATACTAGCATTCGCATTTCTCTATTCTACACGCCTGTGAAAAAAACGAAGCAGCGACCTGGGTGTCGGGTGCCTTTAGTTGTAATTCGACGGCTATTTGTAAATCTTGGGATCAACCTCATATTCTCCCCCCATTTCCTTCGGTTTTAAACTTGGGTGCTGCTCGTAGATCGGATTCATGAAACCGACAAGCAACTCAGTCATCACCCTTCCCGTGGCTCTCTGATAAGCTTTAAACTCTTCTTCAGAGCATGCCGTTTTAATTAGAGCCAAATTACTATCGATTTGTGCTCCTAGTTTAAGGGCGAGTAAACTTGTCTTTTCAGCTAACTTTATATCCATATCTACTTTCCGTATAACGCCACATTTGCAGCAGCTAGAGCATGACATCACTCACCCAGCGGCGAGCAACACTCACTGACTATTTGCCAGGCTACAATGCATCTTCATATTCTTTTATGTAACACTCAATATCGTGAGCTGTTCCTGCATAACTAAGCTGTCCGGTATCTCGATTTACTATGATTGGAGCATTACCAGCAAGCATATTACGAAAGTCACCTGTCTCTACATACGTTTTGCTCTGGTAGAAAAACACCCAACCCCAAGCCTTTTCAATAGTCTCTTCGGCAAGGACAACACAATCAATTCGATTGTATTTATCTTTTACTCTCTCTAGTTCAGCTTCAACCAAACTTAGTGCTTCTTGTTTATTCATACTCGTGGTACATAACGGTTTATTCAAAAGCAACCTCTATATATCACGCTTTTCCATAATCCCAAAGCTCGCTAGTATGATCACACAAAGATACAGAGGATCAGTAAGCCTACCTTTTTATAGAGTAAGTATTCAAAGTATGGTGTGGTATTAAGTAGTCTTTATTGAATTCTAACATACAGACCATGCCTTACGGATTTAGTCATCTGGCCTTTCGTATTTACAGCAATGTAGATAGCAATATAGTCCGCATTGCACTGCCCCCCCAAAACCCAGCTACTTGGCCTCCAAAAGTTGCTTTCTTAGCTTCAATTCAAGGAGTGCCCCCACAAACATTCCATCGATAGAAAAAGAGGTAGACTTAAGAGTCCTGAGATTGCGAAACCCAAGCTATTGAATCAATCTATCAGCCAAACTACTATTAGCTGAGGGATATCAAGTAAAGACAGACATCCACACCCATCAAACGAATTGAACCCTCCGCGCACATCTGAATGAAGCTAATGGGAAGCGGCCTCACCAAAGGAGGCCTGCCAGGGCTTTTTCTTAAGCAGTTTAACTTTAGGAGGCAATTCTGGACACCCACCCAGTAGAATAGCGAGCAGAGCAACAGTAGCCGGATAAGAAAATTGGCATTGAAAATATAAAAAGTTGTAAATTCAATAAGTTATATTAGCTAATCAATTCAGGAACACTTACATCCACCCTTCCCTATTCTGCACTATTACGACTGCTCCCCATCCGCAAAGCATCACTCACCAAGCTCCCGCAGCAAGGAATCCCCCCACATCTTGAGTATTTTCACGAAGTATGTAGGTTGACCATAAAGCACCGAGCCGGCGAAAGCCCATAAGCTAGTAGAAGTGTGCCAGCTGCAGTACTGGAAGCGAAAAGTAATCAAGAAAAGATAGGCATCCACGCCCCAAATCCCCTCAGCCCATCGTAAAGGGATCTATGTGCGAATCGAAAGGTAAGCAATAGAAGGAATTCTCAAAGGAAGGAGACTCTACCCCAATAGGGCTCCAGAGAGGCGCTATTGATAGCTAGCTATCTTTCAGGTAACGGGCGGCATGCTCATAAAACCCTTTTCACACCTACAAGGAATTACCTCTCTACAAAGCGGGAAAGACAGCACAAGTTAGAGTGAACAAGTAGCCTAGCTACTTAGCAGAAGGCTTTGATCGTTTTTCAACCTGCTCCTCCTCATCAATACGATCTACTAGGTTTTCTGGTGAACCCAAGGTACTGTCTTTTTCAAGCTCTTTCTTGATATCTTCAGGAAGTGGCTTGAACAACGCTTTTGCTCTCCCTTCAGCATTCCTTTTTACTTTCTCGTATCTTGGTTGGCGCATCATGAGATTCCTATCAACAAATTAAGGTTAATATAGTTAACGAATGAACCTGAGGCGGAGCTTATAAATCAAGCAGGCAATGCAACTAGCGAGCGAGTGAAATATCGACTACCTGACAGTTTTCACTGTGTAGTTTCACAGCCGGCTGACCACCGCCACGTCCATACTTTGATTCTTCCTTCGGAATCACTAAATAGAAACTGCCATCAACAATCAACTTGTAGTCCCCAACTTTTGCGCTTTTGGCTGGAAACTTTGTAGCAATTTCGGAAACCCCTTTTTCAAGCGCAAGTTCATCTGAACACAAGCAGGCGCTTGCAATATGGGAACAAACTGCCAATGCCATGAAAACTATAATTTTTACATTAAAATTATAGAACACCTTAAACATAGCAAGTTACCTTGTATGTATGGCTACCCATTTAGTAATACAGCCTTATTGTTGGAGCGAAACTGAAAACGAGTCTATCAATATACGCTCGTTAACAGTCATTGACAGATGCCATTTCCTCTAATTTTCTTTTCGCAAACTTACCCCTTTCTGATACAGGGTGAGATTTATCTGAAGCAAACTTGTTAGCTAATTCCTTAGCAATAACTGGTTCAATTTTACCCAACTCTCGTATCAAAATCTCAGCTGAAACTCGTCTAACGATAGACGAGCAATCAGTAGATGATAATTCTAAAAAATCGAGTATAGGGATCTTGATGTCTAGTTTTCGTTCACCTACGATGGGCCTTACCCTACCTTCACAATAGCGTATATCTGTCCATTCCCATTTCCGGCCCTCCATCCATACAATACGGCCTTCAAATAAACTACGATATGCCTTAGCTCTAACCGAAGGTTGAATAGCTAATCTCGCTATTTCCTCTAAATTCTCATCAAGAATAGGTGTGCGCCCAAGCTGGGAAAAAAGTGATGACATAGACCCAGACGCTGACAAAATTAACTTACGCCGAAGCGACTCTGCTATATCTTTTTCACAAATGATTTGAAGAAGAATCTGCTTGTCTTCCTCCTTGATTCTACCCCATGAGTTCCAATTTGATAGTGCAATACATAGTGCTTCAACTACGCATTTTGGATCAGTTAATTTTGCTATCTCAGGAAGCTTTTCCCTTGCAGCCTCACGCACTTGAGGCACCCAATCATTCAGCCTACGAACGGCAAGCGAGAAAAAGAATGTATTTGGCGCTCCTCCCGAAAGAGCTCGTAGAGCTTTCTCTCTTTTGTAACCATCCCAACTTATTAGGTCAAGCCAAGTTGTCAGCTCCTTAGGTTTTGACCAAAGTTTCCACTTGGGAGGCGTGGATTCTCTTAATGCTGAAGAGAACTCAGTGCGTATAAACCGTTCCCAGTAGTCAAAACTGGAAAGAGATAACTGACTCGTCACATCAACTAATGCAGACATATCAGCTACAACCTTGCTCCCCGAATTTATCGAGTTCGCAAAGTCCTTAACTGCTAAAATAACTTTCTCTTCCATCATCTTCAACTGTTGCACCTATTTCACGGCTTGAGTAGTGGTAGGACAGCCGGTTACCCTAACTGCCCCCACGCAGATCCGGACGTGCGGAACTACCGCATCCGGCTCTTCAATAATATATTCGCTCGTGTAAAGCACGAACCCTAATACCAGTCCACAAGTATACTGCGTTTGTATACTCGCGGTGGCTTTAGCCCAAAATATCCCAGCATTTCCTTTAGACTATTCCAGTTATAACTCTTGCGCTGACTCCGTCGATTGAGCCATTTGTGTATGCTGTGTAGAACATAGCTGTACAAACGGGACAAGCTTCGACTGTTGTCTGGCAGACCGAAGTAGTTCTGGAACCCCTGTAGCTTGCGCTTCAGTGTGGGCAGCCATTCTCTCAGACGCTCACTGCGCTTGGCTTTGATCCAGTGGTAGAGCGCTTCCATTGCGCCCTTCTGTTTCTGTGCGGCAGTCCGGCGCCTGAGCCTGGGGCGTTTGTTGACGTCCAAGCTCCAGTAGAACCCAAAACCCAGAAACTGGAACCGCCGTTTTCGGCCCGGATGGAAGCGGCTAAAGCGCTTCAGGTGCGTTTTCTCGGGGGCTAACTGCAGGCCAAACTTGTTCAGCCGTTGCGGTAGTACCCGGTAAAAGCGCTCTGCATCCGTTTTCAATTGGAAAGCCACTACATAATCATCGGCGTACCGGATTAGCATGGCTCTGCCACGCATACGCGGCTTAACCTTCTTCTCGAACCACAAATCCAGGACGTAGTGCAGATAGATGTTCGCCAGTACCGGACTGATCACGCCACCTTGCGGGGTGCCTGCTGCCGCTTTACTGAACTTACCATCTCGAGTTTGCACGCGTACTTTCAGCCACTGCTTAATCAGTGTCAGCAGGGCTTTGTCGTCGACACGAAGGGCTAGCATACGCAGTAACCAGTCGTGATCCAGCTGATCAAAGAAGCCTTTAATATCGGCTTCAACGATGTAGCCGTAGCCTTTGAATTGCAGATTTAAGCCAAGACTGTGTACGGCTTGGTGGGCGCTTTTCCTGGGACGGTAACCGTAGCTGAAGGGCAGAAAATCCTGCTCCCAGATACTTTGCAGTAGCTGCGCTACGCTTTGCTGCACCAGCTTGTCTTCCACCGTGGGCAGCCCCAGTGGACGTTGCTTGCCGTTGCCTTTGGGAATCGATACCCGCTTAATCGCCTGGGTACGGTAGTGTTTGTCACACAGCCGTTGATGTAGGCAATGGATATTTTGCGACAGACTTTGCCGGTAAACTTCGGTCGTTACTCCGTCGATACCGGGGCGGGCCTGCTTATTGAGCTGGCCCCAACTTTGATACAGCAGGTAGGAATTTAGTAATCCGTATAAATTCTGAAACCTGTGCCTGGGGTGGCTCCATGCTTTAAATGCGATGGCATGCAAGGCGGTTGTCATAGTATCTCCAGCCCTACTTTGTCCAGACTATGTTTCTGTTGCAAACCGATATTACTGTCAGCCCCTTCGCCATGTAAGCGGCTTTCCCGCTCTCGGACTACTATGAGCTGATCCGACTTCCGAGTGGTCTTCGTTAGTTTCACCATTAGGCTTAACGTCCCTACCTGTTCCTTCAGGAACCTGCTCGGATCTCTCAAGTTCTCAATACCTCTCTTTCTACATGCCACGGCTTGATAACCCCGCCGATCCACCACAACCTCACCAATGCGGTTGCTTTGCCTGGACTTCGATGGCGTTACACATCTCGTCAATCGGAGCTCACTTTATTATCGGAGCGATACCAGCACTTCAGGATCACGATAATCCCTATGGCCTATAGAATTCTCTGTGTACGCTTCACATAGTTTGTTCACAGTGAAAAAAAAGATTTATTTTTTTTCTTTCTGTTCCGCCCTTCACGCAACACTCGATACAGGTGGCTGGTTAGGCCTTACCCGACAGGGACTTCCACCCTGCAAGAAGCATCAAGCTTAGCTTGACGTACTAACGCCCAAATCAGCGGAGTTTCAGTTCCGCTGTATTTTCTTATTACATGCCCTACGCCATCTCTCTTAGCAAGTGAATAGGTGTATTTTTTGGCAACCCCATTGAGCTTGCCAAACCATCTATACGATTTGCCACCATGATAATCTCTGACTCGGCCACCCCTATCGCCTCACACAAAGCAGGATAATCAACCTCAATTTTTCTATCTGTGGCCGGGATGAATGGCTCGTCATCAATGCACTCAATTATTACTTTATCGCCCTTTCTAAACGCACGCGGACTTGGATGCCCCTCAATGGCTATGTAGAGATCGGATTCCGACTTCAATCGCATCCAGGACTCAAGATCAGCTATAGTCCCACAACATTGGGGAAATAATTTATTAACTCCATTTATGACTAGAGCAAAGCCGCCAAAGAAGGCGCAACAATCTTTGACTTCAAAATCTGATATATGCAGTTCAATTGCGCGCGCCAAATTGTTGTCATTAAGCTTACTTAACGAATGAAATTGATGATCAGCTGAATATCCGACCAAGTCTCGATATCCACTTACTGTAAGTAGCTCGTCTCTTGCAGTCGAGCTACATTCTTTCCTAAGATCGTAAGCCTGATCTGATATTGGCAACTCTATTAATGCTTCTATTTTTACTTCCATATTTATGAAATTCTGGCCCACCACTTCCTCAGCCATCCGATTCCTCTACAAGACATCACTTACCAAGCTTCTCCGCCAAGGAATGCCCACCCACGGCTTGAAAATCAAGCACGAAGTAAGCACTTTGACCATAAACCACTAAACCGGCGAGAACCTAGGAGTCGGTACGAATGCCTCAATTATCGAGCTAAAAGTAAACCAGAATCAAGTAAAGGCAGACATCCACACCCATCAAACGAAATGAACCCTCCGCGCACATCTGAATGAAGCTAATGAGAAGCGGCCTCACCAAAGGAGGCCTGCCAGGGCTTTTTCTTAAGCAGTTTAACTTTAGTGAATGGCAAGAAACACAAAACTTCAACTATCTCGCTCCCGGTCACATTAGATGCGCCATGGCCTCATCTGAATTTGCTCATCGGCGGTCACTCCCGTACGTATAAAGCTTCGATAGTACTTGCGCCCAGAGAGTTAGCCTTAACCATATAACCAGTTAGTGCTCCTGATGCATCGCTTGGTAAATCTAATTTCTTTGATAATGCATAAACCGTAAACTGGTACCGGTGCGCGCCATGGCCTTTAGGTGGACAAGCACCACCAAAGCCCCTTAAACCATAATCATTTACTATTTGTATACTACCCTGAGGGATACGGTTTTTTTCTGAGCTTCCTGCATCAGCCTGCAGTGAAGTAGTATCTTGGGGAATATTTACAAGTTGCCAATGCCACCAACCACTACCTGTTGGTGCATCAGGGTCATATGCAAAAACAGCAAAAGCTTCTGTCCCTTCTGGCGCATTAGACCAAGATAACTGTGGTGAAATATTACTACCAGTACAGCCGAACCCTTGGAATTCCTGCTCTTTGCTCATAAATTTTCCAGCATGTATATCTTTACTCGATAGCAAAAATGACTCTGCAGAAACCGCACCGGACAAGAGCACTGTAAAGACAACAAAACTGAACCTGCTTATTACACTTGACATTTTTTCTCCAAATATATTCCGAATGAATACTTATGATAGGAGTTTCATATTCAGAGTAATAGATCAAAAACAGTCAAAGTTTTGCCTCAAACGTTCACTCTTGTTTTTCTCAGTTCTATAGGGGTTATACCAAAAGCTCGCTTAAACCTATCTGCAAATCGAGACTGTGACTTATAGCCACACCTTTCTGATATACGGCCTACAGGCTCAAATGTCGTTTGAAGCAAGTGCAGTCCAAAGCCAAGCCTGACATCATCTATAATAACTTTAACACTTGTACCTTCACCATTTAACTTCCTTCTTAGTGTTGACTCACTCATTGCTAATTTTGACGCCAGCATATCTACCCTTAAGTCCGCTGCTGGATTTTCACTGATAATTCTATATAACTTTTGACTCACACTCGCTGACTCCAATACAGAAGCTACTTCTTGGTACCCCAAATAAAATAATGTTTGTAATATTTCTTGTCTTCGAATATGCCATAGATCTGAAGAAACGGATGAACCCCATTCCATAAACTGATGGAGGGTTATCTCCAAAGTAGAACCTACCTCACCGGTAAAATAGCTTTTTTCAATACTCTTCTCAAAAATTAATCTATCGAAATCCTTATATTCAAATTCAATAAGCAGCGCAAAATATTCCGAATCGACTGGGATATTTCGCATATCAACTTTAGGGCTATTAGATAGAAATATAAACTCCCCAGCTGAGCAGCTCTTTTGGCTATCCCCACCTAGTTCCTTGCATCCGTCAAGTACACATATCAAGGTAGGATTAACAATTGGAACATTAAAAATATTTTGTTCCTTATATGAGGAATAAACTGAAAAAGGTAAGCTCTTACCCTCCTCCAGTAACTGTTTTGCTAATTGCTTAAGTTTTAACATAAGTTGATTGAGCGCCTAACAGTAAATTCAAAAGCAGGGTCTATATAGCATAACCATCAATAATTACAAAATGTTCCAACCCAATCACGCACAATCAGATTCTACCCACTAGCGACGGACACTCTCTTAAGCGATAAAATATGCAGCAGAGGAGCTCTATGGCCAGACCAAGCAATCTAACCAAAACCACTCGTAAACAATGCTCAGAGAAGTATTGAAAGTACTGGCGTTCAAAATCGGTGTTAGCGTTGCCGCTAAACAGCTTGGGTTGCATCCCTCCCAGTAATGATTTAAATTCAATAGGTTATAGTGAAATCCCAATTCAGGAAGGCTCGTCCCCGCCCTTCCCTATTCTACACCACTGCGGCCATTCCCCACTCCCAAACATCTTAGTTCTCCCTATAAGCGATACCCACCCACGGCTTGGGTATCAGCCTGAAGTAAGTAGATTAACTATAAAGTAATGAACCAACGAATACCTCATTCACAGTACTGAGAACGAAAAGAAATCAAGTAGAGATAAACACCCACTCCCCAAGCTCCTGCCCTTTCATCACGTAGAGATCTATATACACATCGAAAATGAACAAAAATTAGACACAAGCGGAGAGTTAATAGCGAATTTCTCATTGTGGAGGCCATAACCAGGCTTCCTCCATGAGAGTTAAACGTTATTTGAGTCAAGGATACGGTAATTACATGTAATAGTTCAAATACAGCTATATCATGACTTAGAGTTTGCTTTGGTAAAAAAATAATCAATCACTTAAATCCGATAATTTGGATATACTTCAAATTTTGATAAATCCACTTGTATCTTAAAAATTACAATACGATGACCTATAAACTCTCATAGAAAAAGGCCTTGAACGAGGCAGGCTTTATTTTTTACTAAAAAGAGGAGAGATTATTATCCCTATACACTCTAGATTTTCAATTTACACTGATATACCACAGAAATATTTTGAGACCTCATGAAAGTTGGGTTTCGCCATAACTTCAAAAGAACCTCAAAACATACGTTGTTGCCATATAAAATCTATAAGAGAGCAGCTTCACCTAAATATTGCTCGAGAGGCATTCGACTAGACATCAAATCCTTCAAAGGGCTAATATTAAAATTTATTTTTGCCAAATGCAGATTAGTACGATGCTCGAACTCTTTTTCTCCATTGTTACTTCCTGAATTAACGCTATGCTTCTCCTTGCTCGAAAAAGCTATACTGGCCCCACCAGCCCTCATTGCAGAGCGTAAATCTTTTTGCTTTATTTTAAAATTTTCTTTGTGACTAAACACCCAGAAATTCACTGAGCTACTCTTTATTTTTGAGACCCGATGAATTGCTTCACATGTCTTTGCGTACAACCTCTTGTTTCTTCTGACAAGTGTTTCATTAGTCTCTTTTTTATTAGTATCTACATTTAGGTTTTTTACGTAAATATCACTCAAGAAAAATTCTGGCCTAACGCCAAACCATTCCGCAGCTATATCTAGCGCTTTATAAATATCTCTTGAGCTAGTGGCATCAACACCAAAAACCCATAACTCGCCACCTAACCAAGCTGCATATCCTTTCGACTCAGGATCTTGCTTTTTAGCTCCCTCCAATCCATACGCATAGCTAGTTATAAATGGAGATCCAGCTGCACTTCCTCCATAGGTTGATTTCCATGCTGCATAAGTTAGATAGCAAGTTCGCAAAACAAAATGCCTATCAACTTCCCTGTTATTAAAAATAACACCGACATCAACTGTCTTATCGCCTATATCTCCCTCAGCTAAAGCCATTGCGAAAGGGCGACTTTCACCAATATTTCCGCTATCTTTTATTCCCATCACTTTATCTCTAAATCAAATTCACAACTATTAAATTTTACACAAATAGCAAGACAAGAAAATAAATGAAGAATTACGGATGATTACACCCAAATGTAATCAAGAACAAACCATATCTTTTGTAAGCGATCTTACGAGGTCGCAGGTGAAAGCTGTGTTTAGAGTATAGGAATAGCGCCGCTGAACACCAGCGGGCAAACATTCTGGCCCGCCACCAAATAGAGTGGTTAGCAGGGCAATAGTAGTCGTATAGGGAAATTGAACCTGTAAAAATTTGTATACTCAATAAGCTATAGTGCATCGTAAACTCAGAAAGAATATCACTCATCCTCTGCTACCCTGCACCGCTACGGCCCTTCCCCACTCGTAAAGTATCAATCACCAAGGAATACCAACCCTCAACTTGAGCATCTTCAGGAAGCAAGTAGGTTGACCATAAACAAAAGCTCTGCAGTAGGCACAGGTGTTACAGTTACAGTGCGGAAAGCGAAAGCCAATTAAGTAAAAATATGCATTCACACCTCCAAAACTCTCCATTCATCCCTAAGAAGTCTATGTACCCACCAAAAGAGTACGAAAAGTAAGCAGCGCAAGTTATTGAGAGCAGATTTTTCAAGAATTGAGCAAATACCCATCTTGCATTCCTTTACGTGGCTAATTCTGCAGGGTACTAAATGTATTGCTTGTTTAAGTAACCGCTATAACATCATATCCTTAGTACGAAAGCGGCAATATATTAGTTCTTTGTGTTGAGGTACTGCCTACTCATCAGTTAAAACTAAATCAGAATTCATGTAGAAGCACAATAGTTGGTTAAATTTCAGTCGCGCCTGAAAGATCATAGATATACGCTAGTTTCTACAGTCTGAACGTCCAGCTAATGCGCTACGTACTGAAGTATTACTTTTAAATTGGATTTCGAACCTATCGAGCAACACAAAAATAAAGCCAGGATTTTGCCATCCTCTCTCATTTTTTGTTATTTAAGGTCTTGTGATACTATAATCACATATCTACCTCTTTTGGAAAGCCAGCCATCCCCAGTTTCTTAAAGGCTGAATACAGAGCCTCTCGGTCTTTTTTCTTTAGAACCACCTGCGCTGAAACAAAGCGATTCATACCGTGTAATATGCCCACTTCTCCAGTACGCTTCTTCACTACGAGCTGTTTGGTGGCTGCACTTAGCGTAGAAACCTCTTCATCAGATAGTTTTATTTTCAAGTGATTTAGTCCTTGCTTAATACGTCATATAACACTCGCCGCACACACGAGTAACTTGTCACAGTTTCAACGTATAAAGTACACGCTTATGCCAATATTGTTAGAAGCATTTCTCAACTCAAGAACCAATTTCCTTGGATAGCACCGGCTCCACTACTCGAAAATACCAAAACGAGGTTGAGGTAAACAATAAGATTACAGTTAGGCCCTCAGTGTGCGTAGCGGAAGCGCTATCCAAACCGAAAAGAAACTCAATAAACAATACTGGCGGAAGAAGAATAAACAACACAATCACCATATTGTGAGGTACTAGTGCCAGCGACAAAAAGGCTGGCCTTCGATAATCAGTACGATGACGATGAGCATGCCTGTGAAGCTTATGGCCTAAAATCCAGCTTCTAAATATTAGTGTGATTATGTATGGCGTTATACAAAGGAGCACAACAGCTGACAATCTTAAAGATGCAGGGCTATCTACCATTCGAAGTAAAATTTGGACTAGTAACAGTGTGGAAAGCAATAATTCCCAGACATTCTTACCCTTTATCAATGAAAAAATCATCGTTGAATTCGAACTCCTTCTGCATAGGCAGCCTTGTAGTGAAGATGAATCCACAACAGAAAAGCTGCCTCTGTATCAGCTTTATTAGCTATATATTGCACGTTCTCTTGCATCCCTTTCTCTATCCGGGTCTTCTATACTTTTGGTAGCTTCCAGCTTCTTTAGGTAGTCAGCCGGAACCCCAATTTCTTTCGCTCCATATATCACGTGATATAGATACCAAGAATAAGGCTGCAAAGAAGGATCCGTATTCGTTGCATAATATGTAAATGCTTCGAGCGAATACCCCTTAGCGTCAGTCACCCAAACTCTCTTTTCCTGATAGCCGTATCCTAAGCCCTCCACTCTATCAAGAGTATCTTTTTCGCTATCTGATATTTCAAACAGGGCACCAATAACATAATCCCCTGGGTCTCGAGTAAATAGTGCATCGCACTTACCAGATCCGTCTTTTTTACTCACTTTATGAAAATAGAGACAATGTTCAGTTAAAGTAAATACTCCTATCCGCACGGCACTTGGAACTCTTTCCTTCAATCTTGGAAGGGACATATTTGACCCGTAAGCAAAATACCTCACGCTGGCCCCATACTGTTAACCGTTAATCAAAATTAGTTGTTGGTTCTTTCAAAAGAATAGAGGAAATAGCTCTACTATTCAGGCATGCAGAATAGAACATAAATGCCAATACTGCCTTAATTCGCATCTTGCGAATAGTCTAGTTAGAAGTCCACTTCTTATTACGAACCAGCCATACCCCCGAAAACTAACGCCTTCCCGAAAGCTACTTGCTAGTCTTCTCCATCCTCGGGAAATACCCATGTCTACAACTCACCTATTCCGTTTCTAAGGGTAGAACCTGGGATTACGTCGTAAAATTCTTTCGCACAATTTGAAGAAACCTTGTGGGTATTAAAAATAGGTAATGGAAAATACTGGGCGCAGTATCTCCTTCCTATAGGGGAGTGAGATACTCTCAGATAACAAGACACACTAAATCTCAATTATCGCATTAACTCCAATACAAATTTTCGAGTGACACAATACGCAACGAAGTGAATCTGATATTTTTTAGTGTTCTAGGGGGTTTATTTTACATTCACTAGGTAGCTTTTCAATATTTTCATATACAATGCTGGCTGCTGTAAATAAATTAGTATCAATAAAGAAGTCATTACATCGAGGGATCATGCTCATTCTTCTCTCAAAACCTACAATTCCATCTCGTGTCGGCTTATGACTTACAGCAATAGAAACTCTTGTTTCATCGTCACAGGAAAAGGATTCATCTCCTAGATTTGGAGCAAGCTTCAGGTCTCTTATCGCTTTATTTAAACTATAAATTACCTTCACTTTTTCAATCTTCGGAAACTTAAATTGGCAAGGAAGTGTACCTGAATGGCCTAAATTGGCGTAACCAGCGCTCCCATCTGATGTTACCCAGATAACTTCATACTGTCCCCAACCGTTTGTAAAGCTAAACTGGGTAACCCAAGGTTCGATTGGGCTATCAGTGAGTGCTATACGGGGAATAATCAACAGTAAAAATAAGTATATGTACTGCACTTTAAATATGTTCTCTAAATTAGCTTGACATCTGTAGGCGCGTAGTCTGTCAGTGTTCAGGGGTTAGTAACCAGGCTATAAGCCGAGTATTTGAACCTATTAAAGCCTTAGTGCTCCAAGGTGGCTTTATCTGCTTCCACAAAGTACTTCCTTTCAATTGCACCACTTGGCTCTTACCAGAATTTCTCCCAGCTAACAAAATACTACTTGGCCATATCTATACTGCCAGAGTTGTGAGTATACGTATAGTAGCCCTGGACACCCGTCAAATAGAACGCTTGCTCAACAAGAACACCTGCTACACCTTTCCGCCAAGAATTACCCACTCGTGGTTTGAGTAGCGCTAGATAAAATCATATTGATCCTGTATATGCTATACCGACCAAAGCCTAAAAACTTGTACTACTGCTTCATTTGGCACACTAAAAGTGAAGAACAGCTGCGTAACCAAAAGGCATTCACCTCCACCAAGCCCCTCTACCAACCTTGAAGAGATCTATTCGCGACTATAGTGAACAAAAAATAGGCTATGGGAGGCGTCACGGATAGATTCGCCTAGGCGGAAGGTTTGATAACAACCATTTGTTAATATTTACATGGACCAATAGCCAACAATATGATGCTTACCTTCTTGATCGGCTTTTAGGCGTACACCAAGATCCCTATAGCCTGGGCAAGATATGTAAGCATGATTTGTCGCAGTACCATCGCCAATAGGTGGCTGGGCATCACCAAGCACTACCCGAATAGTACACAAAGAGAAAACTCTTCGCCGTGCAGAAAGTTTAGATCTTATATTGTTACCGACATGAACAAAACTACTCGTTTCACCAGTTTCTAGTAAGATACTCAATGCACCACTGATCGATTCATCCGCCAAACTGTCAAGTGAAGCTAATAGTAATAGTATTGAAATACTCTTCATAATTTTTGACATCTTATATATACGGGTGAGCGAAGCATGGTGTAACCCGGCAGTCCACGTTTTTTGGATAGTTTTCTATTGATTGTTATGAGTTTTTACCATTGGGGTTTGAAAGTGTTGTATACAGCCAGGTATATACTCTTGCCCTAGCAACATAAATTTTACGCTAGCTAAGCTACTCAATAGAAATTTTCATACTAAGGCAACCAACATCCATCTATTGACACGCATAGAAACTTAACTCTCTGCTCCGGCCAAGCTATGAGTAGCGTAATTAGTATGAGTTTCTTCATTAGAGCTAACAACTTAAAGGACTGGAGAATTCTGTAGATCGCCTAATTGGGAAGACTCTGCTTCAGTACCATATTTGAGTTCAATGGTATAAACTCAATCCATACATCCCTCAGTGGCAGGGTATGAATCTTGACCAGGGGCTGCATCAGGTCTTCTATAATTTGAGCTTGTATCCATTGGCTCAACAAAGTATACAGTAATTAGGCCGCCAACTAATGGAAATAACCAAATTAAGATGCATTGGATTCCCTTTTGAACCCTATTAGAGTAGTCAGAACGTATACACCCTATGTTGCGTAAAGCTTGAAATAAGCCAATACAGATAGTGAAAATACCAAAATATGTTCTTGCTTCATAAAAACTTGCACCTCATCCTAACAGCCTGATAAGAGCCGCTTCGAGAGCAATTTATTTGTCTAAAAGCTACCTTATACGGCCTTGCCATCTAATGGTTGATAGAAGTGCATGAAGGCTCCTGAAGGACATGCCGAAAATTTAATGAGTTTGTATTTTGATGAGATCTTGCCATTTTCAAACAAACGTTTTCCTTCTCCAACAACTACGGGAAACGTCCACAGTCTAAGCTCATCTACCAAACTATGCTTTAGAAGTGACTGTACCAATTGCCAACTTCCATGAAGCTGCAACAGCGGCCCTTCCATTTCTTTAACTTTGCCGACTTCTAAAGCCGCATTCGAGCTCCTGAGCTTGAATGAATTATTCCACATGAGATCATCAGTGCCTGATGTCACAACGTATTTTTTTGCCTGATTAAGTTTATCTGTGATTGGATTGCCAGGTTCCGCATTCGAGAAATTTGAGGCAAATAAGTTGTATGTATTGCGCCCTAATAGCAGATCATACGGTTCTGCCATTGCTTCCTTTCCCACTTGCTCCATGACTTCATCCCAACAATCTTTAGCCCAACCTCCATGACTAAAGCCACCTGAAAAATCTTCCTCAGGTACACTCGGAGCTTGCATTACACCGTCAAGCGTTTGAAATATCAATATGGCTAATTTTCTCATTGGTTGATTCTCGCGAAGAGCCGAATCCTTTGTGCGGTATAAGTCCAAACATACCCTTATGTCCCGAAATTGAATTCAGTACCGATTTATAAAGTCAGCGAACAAGTATAAGTGTGATAGACACTGACTACGCATAACTCGAGTAACTAATTGGGCCTATGCCTGAGTTGCGAGGCGAATACAGCTTATCTTATGAAGCCTCAGGAGATCAATGTCGACATCTATGCCAACCAGAAAGAATTCCATATCTATGTGGAACTTGCTAGACCACTCTTTTGTGTCACTAATAACCAAATCTTCTATTAGACAACTGCAACCCCTTAAACCCGAATGGGCGCTAATAGAAACTACGGAAATACTTGAATTAAACTCTATTTTCGTCGTGCCCCAAGCGTTCAGTCGACGCAGCTAAATCCAATAAATCATACTCACTCCATGATCTAGAAAGACGATCACACTCTGAACACAATGAAAAACAGCCTATATCGGGTGTAAGTAATGTCCACCAGCTTTACAAACACCCATAAATACTTTTTAAGAAGCCCCATCAGATAAACGATTAATACCATAGATAACTGACGGAATACCTACTAAAGCACAAGCAAATGACATTCCTAAATAAGGCAGCATCTCCATTGTGTATTCCACATCCTTATAGTCAAATCCCCGGATGAACTCATGAAGTAAGAAGACAAATGCCACTGTGAAAAATATTCCTATCGTAAAAGGCAAGCTTTTAATGGTTAACTTTTTCATGATCAGGTATTTCCTCTACCAAAATGCCCAGACAGACCCCACTGGTCCTACTCAAAATTTCTACTATCACAGCAAAACAGAGAATTGAAGCAAATACGAGATATAAATTTCTTTTTTTCATACTACTCCTAATAGCTCATATACTGGGCTTATATACCCCGATTCCTATTAGAGGGCCACATCGAAATAAGCAGTCTCGTGTATAAATATGAGTAGCTTTAGGTACCGACTCGTACTCATTGCTATGTATTTACTCCATCAAGGTGACCTTACCCGCGTCTACGCTCCAAAGGCCAGCAGAAGTGCTTACATAAATTTTCTTCTCATGATACAGACTCAAAAATACATGAAATTCAGTTGGTACATTTGAGATCAAGTGAGTAGAGAACGGGATACCATCCCCCTCAGCCGGAACCAATAGACAGGTCTTTGTTGATGGAGATACATCCACAATATCATTACTACCTAACCTGAGTCTGAACTTCAGATGACGGCCAAATTGAATACTAGAATCATTCTCAGGGCTTAATAGGAGATATATATTTTCAGTTTCAAACTTTTCATCCACTACCGATACAGCTTTGTACCTCCCCTTACATACAAGGTCTTTAGACATTTCTAAGATATCCTGCTCTCTGCTTGTATAGGGTGAGCTTCCATCTTCTGAAAGCACTGCATCGTATAGCTTCTTCCCTAAGTATTCTGAGTGTGCCACCTGGAATCCTGTATCTGCATCATTTCTCACAGACGTAGTTTTACATCCAGAAATAGCCAAAAACGTTACAGCCATCAACACTATTTTTTTCATTATTGTATTCTCTAATTCAAGTATAACGGTTGATTCAAAGTTGGTACCTATATCACGTTTCTCAATGATTCGGAAGCTGGTTAACTCAACCATATACAAATATATAAAAGTTCACACTCCACCTTTAGATAGTACGAACGCTCAATATAAATAATACAGCAAAGTCTTTATAGCTCTCCCCCCATCCATACTCTACTTATTTCCAGAAAATTTCATAGAAAAACTGACTTAATTTATATCTCTTGGCAATTTATGGAAGGGTTTATTTCATATTTAATTCCCCCCCTACTCCATCCTAATTCGCAAGTTTCCCATAACCATAGCTTGAAGCACTATATCACCCTCCTTCCACCGCACAGAAATCTATGTATCCACTGAAAATGAACAAGGAGTAGGTCGTAGAGTATGTTGCTAACAGGTTCTGTGAGAATGAAAGACCGTGCCCAACCTCTCCGTAGAAACCAGGCATTATTAAGCCGCAAGATACATAATAAAAAAGAGCCCAACGGGGTTGAGCTCTGTTATTTCATATCTCATTCATGCCCTTACCACTTGCACATGTGCAGTGGGTGATTCAGTAACATAAGGGCTTTTACTATTCGCAACGCCGTGTTGACCAACCAATTTTTTGAAAACGGCATCCCCTGTACCACCACCAGAACCGGCATGCCCTGGATCTTGGGCAATGCCAAAGTCCTGTTTGCCCGGGTGCCAGTGTCCACCTGCGTGGTCCAATGTATTGTCATCATAGGTCTTTGATGCTACATAACCCAGATGATCTGAGAATCTTGCGAGAGTGTTGTACTGAGCTTTCATTTCTACTGAGTGTGTGTTGTATTGCCTGCGGACCTTTCCCAGGGCTTCTTGAGCAGACCTTGAAGAACCAGTAAATAACGACCAAGCCGCCAGAAAACATCCTGTACGCCCGGTCCCGCCCCAACAGTGGGTGGCAACAGATCCATAAGCGCTACGCTCATGGACAGCCTCGCAGTAACGTACCAACTGTTTAACAGAAGGGGCATGCCAATCCGCTAGAAAACAGCTAAACCATTTAAAATCTGGGAAGGTTCCAGAGGTTGCAGCTTTCGTGGCAGCTGCCCCATTACTTTCAATAGTTATGACTGTTCGAACATCATTTTTATAAAGCCAGAGACCTGCCTTATCTAGATCTGGATTGCTGTTGAATTTCGACATACCTCCAATACCTGGGCTCATCCAGCTGAAATTTTGTGGTTGAATTTCACCACCAAGATGTGTGAGCAGATAGTTAAGTGCATTTCTATATTTTAACTTTTTCCTTGCCGACATTGGACGAATGGCACCTAAAATATCGGCTACAGAGGCTTGCCCAGGGTCTGCATTGCGTAGCACCGTGTACAAAGATCTCAAAGAAGAACGCGCCTCAGTAAATCTACTGTTCGCTACATTTACCCGCTGTTTAAATGTATTAAAAACGTACATTTTTATTCCTTTTAATCTAATCGTTTAATATAACAACCGACCACTATATGATTGTCCGCCATACCGGCACAAGAGAGCTTCATTTAAGTCTGCCATAATTTATTTTTAGATCTATGTGTTTTCACACAATTTTCTAAAAATGATCAATTACTGCAAATAAAAGCTTAAGCATCCTCCCAACAAGCATCATTTTTCAATTTTTGCCTCAAAGAATGCCGCTCTCAGTTTGAACATCAATAGGAAACAATCAGACAAGTGCATAAATTCAGATTTATGGAAGCCCAGCAAGTGGAACAAGTGTCCCACTATCACCACTAAAAACGGAAATAAATCTAGTAAGGTCTTATTTCCATGTCTTTAATCTACTTCCCCATACGATACGAAGAGATCTACTTACGCACTTAAAAGAAGAGGAATAAAAACTGGAAGACATTGAAGGCAGATTCTCCAATGAAAGAGAGACTAACAAATCCTTCCTTAAAGAAGTTAAACTCTATTTTTTGAAAAAATGCGGCAATTACTTCATATCCCCCCTCAAAAACAAACACTCTAACTAAGCACACTTGTATTTATATCCTACAGGAAATACACCCAAGAAAGAGCGTTTGCTTTTCTGAGTAGGACCATCTTTTGTTGCCATCCTTCGCCTTGCTTGGTAGTTTGTCTAGCTTAGCGAAGTATCCAATGGAGTTAAAATTGCTACATACGTATGCATACAACCTTGCCGCTGCTTAAAGTGTATTATAGGCACCACCGGCTTAGTTAGATGGTTATTTTGATAATTTGGAACTTACGGTACTGAGAGCACGGTACAATTGCATAAATCATCACTTTCAAAAACTGTTTGATCACCTGCTGTAAGACCTGGAACTGGAAATAAGCGAACAGTTAATGGTTTATTTAGTCGATAGGCCATAGTTCCGGTATCTCTCATAAGTGCAGAGATCTTTTCTATGGGAGTATCGCCAGGAATGGGAACCGTATCCAAACCGATGCCACAAACAGCACTGAATGTTAGAAGGGATCGTATATCAAAATTGTCCTTTTTAGTCCCTTCAGCCAAGCCAGTATCTTCAGTTAATGCCAGCATAAGACCAGAGAACCCGACTAAATCTACTCCCTCTATAGACTTGAAGACTTTTGTCAATAATGACGAAGCTTCAACTGTTCCGGATGCACCAAAATATTCTACACCCATTTGTTTATAGACTTCAGCCATACTTGAACAATCTTTTGAAGGCGCTGCAGAACTATCAAAGCCAGAGAACCTAAAATTGTGTTTAGACTGTGAGTTCAATATGACTTCATTGATGCTTGAGATATGATATTGAAGCGCATTTCTCATAATTTGAAAGTAGTTTTTGTAACGCTCATTATGGCTCTTAGTAGATGCACTTAGACTGTAAAGTTTTAGCACATTCACAAGTAAATCAGGGGTCTCTAAACCAATAACAAAACAATTACCTAGTTCTTTTCGATGATAGCTAGCAGGAAAGTATGGGATAAGAGGTTCACAATTGAAGTTAACGGTGAAATTGAAATTCCCCTCTCCTCTTTCCGTGATTTGACTAATCTTTAACACAGTTTTAGCCGATTCTTCTATAAGATCATTGGTAAGAACCCCAAACTCATCAAGGCTCACATTCACGCAGACATTGCATAAATCACCGAAATCTTTAATCAACTCTGGGAGTAATTTTATCTCATTTTTGGTTTTTGCTTCACCAATAGCAAAGCGAATTCGGAGCCCAGACCTGTTTGCCCCTTCCAATAATTTACTTATATACTGCAGGTCAACTCTTGCTGTTTCATATGAATCAGTATTTAAATATTCGCCAAACGAATTAGTGACAACCCTCACCGACTGAACAATATACCCATTATTATGAAACTCCTTTGACAGGCTGGCACAAAAAAATGATGCCTTCTCAATTTCTTTTTTCCAACTATTTTTATCTCGCCCCAAACTAATAAAAGTTGTAACTGTTCTAATTCTGCATAACTCTTTGCTTTTATAGTTCACGTCTTCACTTCTTCCTTGGTGGTAAATTGCTTTTCCAAAGTCCATCTTTAGATTTTAATGTTAACTCATCCCCTAACGGTATCCTGCTAGCTGTTTTTTCCTGATATTTCATACAGAGCAGATAATGCAGCTTTAGCTTTCTCTGATTGAACAAAGATATGGTCATGAAAATAGGCAGCTACTACGTTTGCACTGATACCTTTTGACATAAGCTTATTTGATATTACAGCGGTCAAGCCAACAGCATTTAAACTTGAATGTACCGTTAACATTATCTGTTTGTAAGTACTTTCAAATCTGATATTTTCGTTCTCAGCAATGCTTTTTAATAAAATCAGGGTTAAGCCTTCTGGTTCAATAAAACTGGCACGTGGCTGCAAGTGAACATAATCAGATAGCTGACCTGAGACATGACAAAATACATACTCACTCTCAAACAATTGTGGATTCATATCATCTAATAGTTTCCCAAGATCTACTGTTCCTGACATTAATATCCTCCAGCATTCTAACAATGGTGAGTTTGGTGAGGCCGCTTTCTTTGTGGCCGAAACGAGATTATTGCCGCCACCAATCAACCTGGCAGCATGCGTATAGTATCTTTAGCTTTGATAAACATGGAGAATTTTTTAACAAACCAGGCTGGAGCCCTATAAATATAGATGTACATCTAGAAGCATGCTCTATAAGAAACGGAAAATAAATAGCACAACCCATTCCAATCCTCCAATACTGTTTCGTAAATCTTGCAATCAACTATACCTTCACTATCAGCCCCACTCTATCGACAGTAAAATACTGCTCACTCATTGTGCAAAGCGCGCATATCCAGCGCGCTCAACTTAGCCTAAATTCTACTACCCAGAAAGATTCTCCAAGCTTCGCTTTATCGCTAACAGCTAAATCAGGTACATCACTATTGACACCTTAATATTCTTGATATATTTCAGCTATCAGCAGCAGTCCCAGTTATACCAGACTTTAGAAAAGTCTTTTTTCTTTAGCGCTTCTCTTTCGATAAAGAAGTTACCTACACCCATATCACCCCACATTATTTGATTGTCACCCACCAGTTCAGAGTCCATCTGAAATAACAAAAGCCAATTATCTTTTTTCTCAGAAATACGTGGATCTTCTTGTGCAAAACTAGCATAACCCCCTATTTTACTGCCTTCAGCAGAAAAATTCTCGTACACATATTCAGCAAGGTCGTCCTCATACTCCAAAGGATCAGACGCATACATCTCATATCTATAGTCAGTAGGTGATGGTATTTCTTTATCGAGGATACATTCAATTCGATACTCCCTAGAAGCGGGAAGGAAATGTTCATCATTCGCTCCTGGAAGATCTTGCTCTAAATACAATTCATTTTTTTCAATTTCAGGATGGTATATGACCCGATAGCCGCTAGGCGATGAAATTACTTCTTCTGTAGGTCTGTCAAAATCCATCCCGTAAACGTCATCATCCTCGATAAAAAATTGAAGTATTCCACTTTCAGGATATTGACTCAATTTGGGTAGCTCATCGAAGTTCAGCTGAGCCAAAAGGATTAACTTGGCACCATCATCTGACACAGGATATGCCTTACCCTTTGGCCAATATGGTTTCCCGCCAAACTTTGTACTCCAAATATGTTCAGCTTTCTCCGCTTTTGGGAACAACTTAATTGCCGGAAGGCTAAATTTCTCTAGCTCGGAACGAATTTTCTTTGCTTCTAATTCAATATCCAATTTCTACTCCATTTTCAAGACTGACGCTCAAGCATTACCTTGTAAGCTAACAGTTAATTCAAAATCAGCATCTATATATCACGCTTCTCTTTAATTCCAAAGCCCATTGGCTTAGCCAGCTGCCCCACCCCCAAGGGCCACTTACCGAACTCCTCAACCTGGAACGCTACCCACAACTAGACTAATAGTAGAAACTAGGTTTAGTGCCAAACCGCCGAGCCATGAGAACCCTAAAATTGGGACATGTGTATTGATTCCAGTGCAAGAAGTGAAAGGTAAACAAGAAAATATAGGAATCTTCCCCTGAAATTCTACCTACCCTCCGAAAAGGGCTATATACGCATCAGCTACTCACAATAGCCAAATAATAAACATAATTGAAGTGCGTTTTTTTCAAATATACGGCTAAAACCCATACTTGCAACCGATATAGTTAAGATCAAATTGGCAGCATTTTATTTACAGGGTAACGAAATTAATCCCGCAACACATAAGGTAATAATTCAGTATTACCAAATTAATTTTGCGATTAAATAATATTCGCCCTAACATACGGAGGCCACCATGATTTTTCCAGAAAACTTTAAAGCAATAGTAATCAATCCAGCCAACCTGCATGCCAAGCCACCCGGAATAAAGTATAAAATTAGGGATTCAATCGGTCAAAATTTTTTAGTTAAAAATTATGACCTCCTAATCGGTGAGTGTGTAACTGTACATAATGAAGAAGACGGCTATTTCTATGTCACAAGAGATTTAACTGAAAACTATCAAAAGGGATATATAAAAAAGAAGGCTCTTATCGGTCGTGACAGTATTGAAAAAAAGAACATTACTCAAAGTCTAGCCCCAAATCAACATATAAAAAGATACTACCTTGATGTTATTGATATCTTTGGGAATAGAATACAGCAAGTAAAGAGAGTTATTGACATTCCCCTGAATAAGCGGGTAGCTGAAGAGTTGCTAAGGGAGATTGTATTGCAGGGTATTTCTGAAGCCGGTAACGCCATTACCTTTGGATTAGGAACTGGTGTTTCAAAAGCTGCTGACAACTGGTTAATTCCCAAAACACAAGGAAAAATTAAACTGGAAATATCAAACGATATAAAAGGCAAAAAAGCGCCTGGGTATATCAGTATTTACCGTAAACTAAATCACCTTTACAAAGGTGATCGTGAAGGCGAAGGTACTTTATTAGCATTTGAAGAGAGATGTAACCAAACTTACTACTCCTTGGTACACTGCCTGTTAAATAGAGAAGAAATGGATATAGAAACCAAACAGGAGGTAATTGACCACTACTTCCTCAAGCTGAACAGTTCATTCCCCTTAGTTGATCAGTAAAATAATAATATTGCCTTGGCTGAATGCCAAGGCAATATTTTCCAGAGACACTCTAAACACCTAATCTATATGGCCCGTCATCTCAATAGGCAAAAGTAAAACCACACAGAACACTAGGTATCTAGCTACTAAAGTAGACATGGAACGCATAACAATATCGCGATGTACCCAAATACCCCTTGTGCAATAGCCGACTATGATGACACTCCTCACTGTGTGGTAGGCGCATTTCTGATTGATAGGGATATCAAGTGCGGAAAGGATTGTGGGCAGGTATTGTTTCGTGGAGAACACGACCTGGCCAGGGCTTCGAAGGTCCATAGAGAATTTTATTTACCAGACAGACGTCAAAACTAACAAGTTAAAAGCGGCTTTGAAGTCGATGGCTGCTGAAAGCTAGTACAACCCCCAAGCACCTGCATTACTGTTTCTCCACCTCAACCTGTGCCACTACCGCAGGCCAGACCATTCCCGCCCTCGTTCCTACTAGTAGCATTACGAAAGACATCTCCAATGCTAGGAAAGTGCCAATAGGATGATTGGGAACGCCTCGTATCATCAGGTAGAGCAAGTAGCTCATAGTAAGCAGATTACCCGCGAGCGTAACGTTTAGCGCATAGCGACGCTCTTGCCAGAGTGGCTTACAGAGGAGGAGGTTCAACACCGCCGTGCCGGCGAGCATCACACCGGGCAACATCAACAACAAACGACGGGATAAACCAATTCCATCGCTGGTTACCAAAGGCCAGGTGGCAACAAAGTGGCCCTGGGCTCCAAGGAGGAAAAACAATCCCAGAACTACAGCGCCACAGGCGGCAAGGCGATTCAGTGCATTGCGTTGCAAAGCGGGTTTTGATCTAGAAGCCGACATCGTACTCCCCCACAGTGGCCAGGCCACATTCGTAAGCGAATACGACTGCCTGCGCACGATCGCGCAGCTCCAATTTTGACAGCAAACTGGAAACGTGGGTTTTCACGGTAGCTGGGCCAATAAACAGGGTTTCGGCAATCTCTGCATTACTCTTGCCTGCGGCGATGGCTTCCAGCACTTCACGCTCCCGAGTGGTCAGACGCTCCAGGCGTTTTGCCAGGTTGCGCCCGGCACCCAATTTCTGTGCGAACTGGCTAATCAGGCGTTGGGTGATGCCCGGTGCAAGCATGGCACCGCCCTCTGCTACGGTGCGCACTGCCTGTACCAGCGCCTCTGGGGGAATATCCTTGAGCACAAAACCACTGGCGCCAGCCCGCAGCGCACGAAACACATATTCATCAGGATCGAACGTGGTCAAAATAATGACACGGCAAGTTGCATCACTAGCTTCCAGTATGTGCGCTGTGGATTCCAGCCCGTCCATCTCCGGCATACGGATATCCATTAGGATGATATCTGGCTGGTACACTCGCGCGGCTTCAATCGCCTCGACACCCGTACCGGCCTCGGCGACCACCTCGATATCAGGCTCGTTATCCAAAATCAGGGCAAAACCGCGCCGCACCAAAGCCTGGTCGTCCACCACCATCACTCGCAACATTATGTTTTCACCATTCCTGTAGGTATTTGTGCATATACCTCAAAACCACCACCATCGACTACACCCGCATACAAATGGCCACCGAGCAGTTCCGTGCGCTCGCGCATGCCTGCGATGCCGTGCCCTCCGCCGGGTTGCTTGTCAATAGCTGTTTCTTCCATGGGCCGCTCGCCGACAGTATTTCCATCATCGCACACTCGAATCGTGAGAGTGCCGTGGTCTGCGCGTACACTCACTTGGACTCGCGCTGCGGCACCGACGTGCTTGATGACATTGGTGAGGGATTCCTGAACGATGCGATAGGCGGCGAGCGCGACGCTAGTTGGCACTTTTCCCAGTGCGCCGTGGGTCTCGTAGTCAACCAGGGTTAACACCCGTCGGACCTTTTCAATCAGAGCTGGCAAATCGTTGAGATCTGGTTGCGGAGTGAGTGCAGTGTCGTTATTAGTCGGTCGCAGTACACCGAGTAAATGACGCATTTCCGTCATGGCCTGACGGCCAGCCTCCTCTACAGAAGCCATAGCCTCACTGGCAGCTTGCGGGTTATTGCGGCTGATAGCCCTGGCGGCACCGGCCTGCACAGTCATAAGACTCACTTGGTGGGCTACCACATCATGCATTTCACGGGCGATCCGAGTGCGCTCAGCCGCGACTGCACGCTCGGATTCGGCATTGCGTTCGCGCTCTAAATACTTGGCTCTCTCTTCCAACAATCGCAGATATTCGCCGCGAAAGCGCAGCCGGCGGCCGATATACCACAGCGCCCATACCAGCATCACCGTTACTGTGCCTGCTGCAGTTGGCTGAACCGGAATACCCTGGTCAAGCGCCACAAAAACCAGCGTCGCGATAACGCCAAAAAAGCTGGCCCGGGTATTGGCCTCGTAACGACCGAGGCTATACAGCGAAATCGCCATAGCCACGATGCCATCTGCCGGCAAACCCAGCTCCAGCAATATTGTTGCGCCGAGAATAACGGCCTGTACCTGCCAAGGGTGGGTGCGACGCCACAACAGAGCGAAGGAGCCAACGAATGCACACTGGAAAGTAATAACATCCGACAGGCTCTGCATGGATAGCACTCCGGGCGAGCCGTTGCGCGACCACATCAGTAGCGTTA
Organism: Microbulbifer maximicatervae (SeqCode); assembly: GCF_052467325.1. Classification (NCBI taxonomy): domain Bacteria; kingdom Pseudomonadati; phylum Pseudomonadota; class Gammaproteobacteria; order Cellvibrionales; family Microbulbiferaceae; genus Microbulbifer; species Microbulbifer maximicatervae (SeqCode). Next base: position 915,864 of record NZ_CP174310.1, on the reverse strand, counting down.
GCAAGAACATAAGCAACGCAATAAGCAGGTCGGTCAGGTGCGGCCATCGCTCAAACGGCCCACGTAAGGGCCGCCACATAGGGAGCTTGGGCAGTTCCGTGCTGGCATTGGGCGGATTCGGCTCAGGCATATTTAGGGACGAAGATTTCATTTCCGCATGCTAAACCAGGTGCAACCAGCTGTCATGGGACTTTCCGGGGAGACGGAAGCGGCAAACTCTCCACCCTTTGGGGGAGTTCGATTCCTGCCTGCGGCCGATGTGCGTAGGTCTGAAAAAGCAGAACATGTTCGGCAAGCATACTCAGACCCAATACGGACCATAATCGCCTGGAGAACCCCATGAACGACGCTGTACTCAGCCAAACACTACCGCGACCATTCGATACCCGGCGGGCAGTTAACCTGTCGGTAAAAGCCTGGTTCTGCATCGCGGCTATCGGCCATGCGATCTTCTTTGCCTATATCCTGGCCGTCTTCTACCCACCCATTGCCGAATCAGGAGTGCACGGTTTGAAAGGGCTACACCTGCCGGCAGGCTTCCGCGAGGGAGATATATTAGGCAACCTGGCTTCGGTAAGCCACGTGCTATTGGCCGCGATTGTCATCGGCGGTGGTCCACTTCAGCTAATCCCTTCGGTGCGGCGCCATGCCCCTAACTTCCACCGCTGGCTGGGACGCAGCTATCTACTGACCGCTGTCATCGCCAGTATTGCGGGGCTCTACATGACCTGGACGCGGCACACCTTTGGCAATCTGGTGTCGCAGATCAGCATTACGATGGACGGCATACTGATTCTGTTTTTTGCTTTTCTGGCAGTGCAGACTGCGATGGCCAGACGCATTGCTGAGCACCGCCGCTGGGCCTTGCGCCTTTTTATGGCAGCAAGTGCAGTGTGGTTTTTTCGTGTAGCCTTGATGGGCTGGGCAATGCTAACCGGCGGCTGGGGGATTGACTGGAAATCCTTTACCGGGCCTTTCCTATATGCCCTGGGCTTCGGCCAATACCTGCTCCCACTGGCCATGCTGGAATGGTATTTTCACTGTCAAAAGCGTGGAGCCGCACAAGGTACCCAGATTGCGTTTGTCAGTACATTAGTGCCGCTGACCGTGTTTATGGCCATTGGTATTTTTGCTGCTACGATGGGAATGTGGCTGCCACGGATCTAAGGCTACCTGGGCTGGTTATCGTGAACTTCTTGTGTTGATTTGGCTTTAGAGGTTCACGACTTGGAAATCCCGCTACTGGCTACTGGCTACTGGCTACTGAAGTAAGACACAAATTGCAATCCTGGGCACCCACTGAATAAAAGTACGATGAGCATCCGTACCCCCTCGCCGAATGGGAACCATCTATATACACAAAGAAAAATACGAAAAGCCTACAGAGAAGCAGCCCGGGATGGATTCTCCAATACGGAAGGTAATACAGAACCGTTAGCCAAATAGAGTCCCGCCCAGATTAAATAGGCCGTGATTACCGTATTAACCCCCGACAATTCAAATCTAGTGAAAAACAACTGAAGATCCTAATTGACGCATTCATTTAATACTCAGTTGGATACATCACCTAACACCCAGAGTTCAATGGACCAAGCCGTTAATCAGTAGTAAGTGATCAGGTTTGCATTACACACCTTACCCTCAATACTTACTAAAGGTCGTGTTTTGATTAGCTTGTTCGAAATGAAATACTTCGATCACCAAGGTATAAAGAAGAGCGTGATCAACAGTATTAGTAAAGCTACCGCCCCCTAAACCTGTTAAGTGATTACTTGACTCTATGAAAATATTCACGGCCAATTTCACTCTCTAGCTTTACCCAATACAGGTTCTCATTAACCACTGTAAGTTGGTAAGTATCTATTTTGCCAAATTTCTCGTATTCAACTTCGATTAAGTTACTTGTACACGTTTTGTAATTTATGCCTGATACATCCCCTGAAAAAGCAAAAGGGTAGCTTTTCCCTTCTATTACCACTTCTATATTTTCAGTTTCATGCACCTCTAGAAAGTCTTCCGAATATGTAATTATCATATGGCCAAAAGCGTATTTGACAAAGTCTAATTGCTTGCGCTCGACTTTTGGATTTTGGGATGCGTAATCATAGCTTTCTTTCATCGAGGACTTCCAAGTCCCAAAGAGAAACTCGCAAGAGTGCGCCACTTGAGAGCATAACATCAATAGGATTATAAAGACTGACTTCATTGCTTATTCACTTAACCAATTTGGAACTGCAAAGAGTTGGAAAATCAACGCCAATTAAGCGATCGCTATCCTTGGGTCGAGAATGCCTCATGGTACGCAACCTCTCCTTGCGGAAAATTACGGTTAAACGACAGCGCCTGGAAGTACTCTGCAGGAACCCCTGGCAAAACCAACCCCTCGACAACCTTAAAGCCAAACCGCCCATAGTAATTGGGGTCCCCTAGTACGACACAACCCGCAGCCCCCTGCTCTTTGAGGTCCGCAAGGGCTTTTTCCACTAGTTTTGAACCAACCCCCTCACCTTGATGCGCAGGCAATACCGAGATCGGCCCAAGCCCATACCAGCTAGTTGAATCATCAGAAATATTGACTGGAGAAATAGCAAGATTACCCAAAATTTCTCCATCTAATTCAGCCACTTGAGACAAAAATAGCGCACCAGCCCGGCGAAGAGCCCTCACAATAAATTGCTCAGTGTGATCAGTATACGGAGCTTCCCGAAAAGCTAATTCTATAACTCGGTGGATTAGCTCAATATCTCGGCTACTCTCATTGCGAATCTTGACGTCCAACTTTTTATCCCTTGAGGAAGTTAATTGTTAGTTCAAAAACGATGTCTATATATCCCATTTTTCTATAATTCCAAAATTCATCATCCCTCCATAGTAGCAATATAATTCTAGCTCTATCGCGGTTACACCCAGCAAGATTAAATGTTATATCAATTTTTGATTATCACGATATAGCCTAAAATCCTGCGATAAAAACGAACGAAGTAGACGCTTGAATATCGGCAATCTTTGTCTTTTCGAGAAGGCTCATTCTTTAGCAAAATTGTAAACCCAACGTATATTAGTTAGAGATTTTGGGGAATGCCGATACTTCAGAACCGCATATAAGATTACCCTATGCGCTCAGTTTCACAAAACCACTAACGCGGCCCACAACAAGTATAAAGCAGCATCCGAAGCTCTAAACTTATTTATATTCTCCATAACGTCTTAATGACGCCCCTTCTTAGAAAGGGCCGCCACTAAGTTATTATAAACTTATCGGGATTCCAATTGATGTTGTTGAGCACGAGTAACGTAGTCTTGATATGCCGGAATTGAAATGGCAGCCAATATTCCAATTACAGGAATTATTAAAAAGAAGAGTACAAGTACCAAAACTAATGCCGAACCACCCTTTTTATTTCCATACTTGTCAAACCACTTCTCGTTAGATGTGCATAAGAACACAATACCTTCGATAAAAGCGATTAATCCAGGAATTCCTGTCCAGCAGAACAGAAGATAGAACAATCCCCACCATTGGCCCAGATAAAATCTATGAAGACCAAAACCGCCTAAAAATATTGCCAACAGTCCAGCAGCCACTTTCCCCTTACCACCTATCTGCTGAGCCACTCCGCAACTTGGGCAAGTAGATGCCGTTCTTGAAATCTGGGAACCGCAATCCCTACAAAAGACCAAATTTCGCTCAAGTTCAGATGAGGGTTGCTCATAGATATTTCCGTCCAAAATAAGGCTCCTTAACCTACTTCTATAAATATAACAGTTCGCTGAAAAGCAGCATCTATATATCACGCTTCTCAATAATTCTAAAGCCCACTAATCCAATCTTCTCCACACACCCGCCTATTCCACCCCTAAGAATCAATTCCCAAGCCTCCCCTCCACTGAGTGGCCACTCATATCTTGCGTGCCGCTAGAAAACAACTAGATTGAGCCTCCTGAGGTGAATGGCAACCAAGTAAAGTTAGGCATCTATGCACCAAAAGACTGACCGTCCCACAGAACAAAGATCTAAGTACGCACTTACTACTGGGGTGGAAGGAAAGAATACACCACACTCGAGACACGCTGTGAATACATCCCTGTAAGCTCCTAATCGGCATCCATGCCTCATAGGGTCCCAAGCGCGGTGTATTCTTTCCTTCTCCCTTTTTAGTAATATGGACTAAAAGTAATTTATAGAGGACGTTGATAGCAGGCAATTCCAGAAAGGGAATCCAACAGAGCACCAAATCCTATAGAAGTTTCCCACTATCAGCGAACGATTCATTACTGGTAGCAACGCAAACCGTTTGGCATAGTTCCATGGAGATGACCAACCTGGCCTGCTTGATTATCGCCGCCTCACTCGATACCCACTACTAGCTATATCCGGCGATGCACCCCGTTACGTAAGCGTGAATATTGCCTCCCCTATACCTGTTGTTGGTAAAACCACTGTGAAAATAACTTGTGTGACCAAACATATCGGAATCGCCCTCTTTAGAACTGGATGTACGAATTCAAACTTCAGCCGATCAATAGTGACTGGAATAAGTAGCGGTCCATATGTGCATAGAAGAGTAAATGCACTCCCATCAATGGGAGTTATGGGACAAAAGGGAATTCTAATTGCAGAAGCAGGAATCATTCTTAAAGAAGCAAAAAACATAAAGTACTTATGCGAGTACAAGCTACACCTATAAATCACTCCCAAGATATAGAATACAGCAAAGAAAATAATTTTGTGTAAAACTTCTCAAAATAGACTTTGCTTCAGCGGATTTGGACAATCCATAATTCCAGGCATCATCTCAATACCACTAACCATCTAAAACAAAGAGCAAAACACTCACGTACCCAGGCTTCCTATGGATGGCGAATTTTCTCGAGAAAACCAAAAGGGGTTGGATACAAAATAAAATATACCAACCTAAATACAATATTTCATGAGCAACAGGATCGAAGGGTTCACTCTTTGTGAGTAGCGAGGAATCAGTGATGTGAGAATTACACAAAGTAGAACGATAGAAAACTTGCGGTAAAGGAGGCTACGCTTAAAACCGGAAACCTTTTTTGATACTGCGAGTCACTTACCTCCTCCAAATTAGTATCCTTTTATTGTTACTAGCGACTCACAGTTAACCCAAGGAGCTCCTTACAAAGCCTTCTCAATAATTAGTGCTTACGTACCACTGAGAGCCAGAAGACTGTAAACTAGCTGCCCCCCCGCATACCAGATTAGCGAAACCGGATCAAATTCGGTGAAAGACTAAAAGTAAAGATAAGCATTCATCCCTCAAGCCTATCCCCACCCACGGTGAAGAGGCCTAAAAGGAATGAGAAGCAGGAAGTGGCAAGAAATGTTAGGCCATGATTATCGTGCTGACTTCAGCATAACCAGCCACAGGTAAAAAATATCGTAGGCTCAGTAAAAGCGATGTAGATAGCTAGAATAAGATCTATATCCTAGCAGGCCGGCCAGCTGGTACCGCCGTACTTTATGGTTCGATTGTCGGCTACCCCGGGTAATCATTTGGTTAAAATACGATATTAAAGTCTCTCTTTGTATGGCTCTCGCTCCATACGCAAGTAGTATTGCCCTTCCATGAAGAGACTCAGGCTCAAAATTTATTACTTCTGCCCAATTAGCAGGGGCAAGCTCAACAGGAACTCACCAAGCGCCACCCAATTCCCCTAAAGCTACTGCCACTGCAAATCGCTACCAGTCCAACGTGTAGCCTGTCTTGTGGAGCCCAGTTTTTTGTGGCCGAAATGACTTCAATGGTCTTGTACCGGAATTACAGGAGGCCCCACACTTTGAGTGTTACTGGAATTAAGCTAAAAATTGATCTTCCCATCTTCACCCAAAATTAAATGATTAAGGACTTGATCTTTTGACAATTTACTCTTTCCCTGTAAATCAGTCTCTCGTTGCTCCAGCATTTTAGCTCGAGGCGTTTTTCCTAAATCCTGGGTAGCTCCACCGCTACTAGGAATATTTACATATGGATCACCGGACCAAAGCTCGGCATTAAGCAGATCCTCTTGGCTAGCACACCCTACCCCGCATACAGCCATGAATATGGCCATTACAATCAATTTACTACTCATAATCCTCTGAACTCTACACAATACATTATCGCCGATCTCACTAGACCGATCCGTTGCATGGCCTGGTTATCTATTGTATTTGGTGAGATACAAATAGGAACAAAACCAGCCTCCATGTGCCAACTACCTTTAGAACGCCACATTGTAGCTTGATTAGGCCATGATTAAGAGAAATTTTGTGTTCAAGACTTCATAATTCTGCCACCAAAGAAGACTTTCATCGCTTATTTAGCTCCTACCTTCTTGCCATATCGCCCACCGACCTGCCCCACTACAAAGAGCTAGTTACCGCCATGACATCTTCATCCACTACTTGGCGATCACTAGCAAGCATGTGCCCTTAAAACAGTAACTCAGAAGGGGCCTGTACATTGGTACGAATGCTCCAGCGCTACAACCAACTCGAATGGAAGTCAAGCAAAATTGACGCCTCTATCACCAAACCCCTTAGTGTTGCTGTGCAGGGCCATGTGCGCATCAGTAGTTATCAATGAAAGTCATTAATGACACGACAAGGGCAAGCGAGCTCTTTAATTCAGAGCCGCTTGAGTTTCTTTGAATTGGCGAACCTACATCAAAGGTATCGGCGTATGTTTTCATTGTATGTTCCTCATCACTAACATGTCTTTTTTATTACAACTTCCCCCAGATTTTCCGACGCCATTATCATCCTCATTTTCAGGCGAAACCTAACCGTAAGAAGGAAGAAACAGCACGCAAGGTACTCTTGCGTGGAGACTTAAAGGAGAGCTATCAAACTGTTCGCCGCCTATCATATGGCGCAATTTCAAAGGTCAGTATTCAATTTGACTTGCCCCGACATCTAGCTGGACTAAGATGTTTGAGGGTTAATGAGTCATTACGTGTCTACCCTGCTTTTAGGTGGTTCTATCTCAGCCTGGTTCAAATATGGGTATCTAGCTGGACTGGCCATTAGAAGTTATCAGTACATATTCCACCTTTGGCCGATGAATCACCCGTAACACTCATTACACATACATCTGAAATGTTAACTTCCTGATAATTATTTTAGGCACAATTACGAGGCTCACGAATTTTATATCGACACAATATTACCCACAGAATGTAAAACAGATATTCAAGTGCAGAAGCTTCTTAACTGAGCACTCACAATTAGGATGTAAGAGGACATATATGTTTACACAACTCTCTCCTTTAATTAAAAAACTACTAATTGGTGATCGCAGCTGGGAATGGATACCCATTTTAGTTGCACGCCTATCTCTGGGGCTATTTTTTTCAGTGTCTGGATATAACAAACTATTCGATCCCAAAAAACATGAAGATCTTATAAATTTGATGAATGAAATAGGAATGCCTTTCCATGAATTTATGGCGATAGTTTTAGCTAGTATAGAATTTTTTGGTGGACTGTTATTGTTTGTTGGACTCTTGTCAACACCTGTCGCAATTGTATTGACGATTACAATGATTGTTGCTATCGCTACGGTCGAAATTGAACATGTTATTCCTAAAGGTATTGGGCCACTGGATTGGATGAGCTGGTTTCTTTATCTACCTCAAGTCTTATATATTATTTTATTTATTTGGTTAATGGCTACTGGCCCAGGTCGATTTAGCTTAGATTATCTAATCGCCAATAAGTTAGGACTTACCAAGAGCAGTTAAATAAAATATATAGATACGCAGGCATAACAGATGCACACTGAATTGCTATCAGCATTAGCGTAATCCTTGCTTTGCAATAATCAGAATTTGCAACTTCTCAGAAACATACAACCCTGAACACTCGAGAACATACTTCAAATACTAACAACCAAAGTGGAAAACCAGAAAAATTGGCGAACAGCCAACCCACCTTATATCGCCAACATTAATTTTTATATATTAGAAGAATATCCTTGTGCTATATATTGAGAATCTCGATCTTAATATACAGTTAGCTTTGGCTTTATTCTTCTCTACCTTATAGCCGCTCATAGAGCCCATTACATTATACGTGTTGAGAAGGTGTAAGTTCATAGCCATGAACATTTAATTTAAAATATAGTGGACTGTCATAGGGAGTTCCACTTATAGAAACACAAGTTACTAAAAAGGGAGAAGGGAAGAATACACCGCGCTTGGGACCCTATGAGGCATGGATACCGATGAGGAGCTTACAGGGATGTATTCACAGCGTGTCTCGAGTGCGGTGTATTCTTTCCTTCCACCCCAGTAGTAAGAGACTATTCCACCCTCCTCCAGTACTACAAATCTCATAATCACATATTTCTCACAAAATTCCGGAATAATCTTTCCACCTCATAAACATAAGTAAGAATGGCTTTAACACACTGAGAAGCATTCGATGCAGTATTTTCACATGGATAGACATTCTTCTTTTGAGCACTATCAGTTATTAGAATTGGTCTACACTAGTCCACATCAGACAAAGCCACTCACCGTTACCAAATAGTAGGGCATGCTTAACCCGGGAAGAATTTAATTTACTGGAACATGCCGCAGCGACCAAGGGATATCAAATGGAAAAACAACCCGCCGTAAAAAGTACTCGATTTTGGTTGTGGATTTCTATTCTTATTTTTGCCGCATCCAACTCTGTCGTTGCTAAAATAGGCGAGCTTGGAGCCCACTATCCCATTCATGGGCACAATCCAATTTCCTTCTGTAACCTCTTATTCGCTGGAAATCTTCTGGCGGGTATAACTCTTCTTATCATTTATAGAAAAGATTGGCGTCTCGACCTTCTAAAGCAGTACCCCTTTAAAGACTGGTTTTACATGTTTGTACTCATTTTAATGTCTGGAGTTCTTGCTCCCGCATTCTTCTTTATTGCCCTAATGATTACAGAGGTAACCAATGTAGTTTTAATCTCAACCCTAGATGCACCCTTAGGACTACTACTAGCTTATGTAATGTTCCGGGAGAGGCCTACAGGGTTCTCGATAGTCGGTGCACTTATTGTAACCGTAGGTGTTATTGCTATTTTCGCTCTGAATCAACCCCCAATGGAAAATCAGATGACAATGAAAATGCTGGATGTTGGAAATCCAGCTGTGAACCAATTTCTACAAACCCTCCCCAAAGCTGGAGAGATTTTAACGGCGGTAGCAACACTTTTAGGGGTGATTGCCGTTCAAGTGAGCCGGAAACTACTTGATCGTGTTCCTATTGGTGTATTTTCAGTTTTCCGTATGCTTGCAGGAGTGATCCTCTTTTCGATTATTGTTCTCTCTGTATTTGGCCCTAACCACTTTGACGACCTTTTTTCCCCTTTCCTCTGGGTATGGATGCTTGTATACGGAGCAATCATTATCGTTTTTGGGCAGATCACATGGTTTAAAGGTCTTCAAGGAGGTGCAAGCTCTGCTGATATCTCCATCGCGACAGCCATCACTCCGGTTGCTGGTACCTTCTTCGCCTTTCTTATCTTGCAAGAGGTCCCCAACTTTGCTCAAATCATTGGGGGAGTCATCATTATGGCAGGAATAGCCACCTCTTTGCTCGGGCAATATCGTGAACAGAAAGCTGTCGAAATGAAGTATAAGAAGCCATGCTCATTTAAGGGGGTGTAGCCCTTTAAAGCTTCATTATCAGCAAAGAGCTACAGGCTTAGGGCACCCAATTAGACGAAGAGATATTGATCTACTGAGATAGATAAAGTAATAGAAGAAGAGTTTTACAGAATATAAACCCAAAATCACCACTCTGTATGGCGGAAGCGTTTCACTTACATTAATCGATTTATGTACGATACATCCGCTAGTTCATACCAAGTAGATGTTCGCCTCTAGCCAATATAAAGCTAGCAGGTTGATCGATGTACATATTATCCAATTCTCTTTGCTATCTTCGACATAATAAAGATAGCAATCCAGGAAAGCTACCCCGATAAATATATAAGCTTACTAGACAATTGATTGAAGAGAGAATTTGTGTAAAGCTAAAATTCTAGTACTTGGAGGAATATCTCAACCATATAACTTGAGATCAAAAGTGTGAAGTTAAAGTTAGTATCACCACGGAGGACTTTAAACAACTTCACCAGTATTAATTTATTAGATATCGCAACAAAGCCACTAATAAGCCAATACATATCTTCTGCCATTTTATTCAAATGTAACAATTAACTACCTCAGAGCGAAAAGTTAGCCCCCCTTTTGTAGGCAGTACTCCGTCTCCATTATTGCGTTACCAAAATATAAGTCTGTCCAGGCCAGGCTATAAAACAAGTTATAGTTGATTCAGCCCTTTTTATAATAATATTCAAGAACAAGCTTATCTTTATGTAACAAAAGAACACATTCATAATCACCATACCTCCCCTCTCCCAGCTCCTGAGTAAGTATAAAGATAGAACTTTCACTATTATCATCGGTTACCAGCTTTCCAATATGATTCCATCCTTCTTATTAGCGGAACTTGAGTCAATATAAGCTTCTGTAAGATCTGGTGTATTTATCGAAGGAATATCTCAAATTATTGACATCAAACTCCGGCAATTCTGGACACCCTTACTAACTACTCCAGAAACACATTGGTGCCAAGCGCTGCCGCACTCACCACTAATGTAGTTATACTGTCTAAATGTTTTACCTGAAAAAACTATTTTCAAAAGAATCGTAAATAAATAGGTTAACTTGAAAAATTTCACCAGAAATATAATTTTACAGCATCGTGTTTGGTCATTTTCATCTAGATCTAACCGGATGAGTTTTAGAAAAACCTGCAGCTATATCAGCAGCCTCAGTCGAGCATATGGGATGCCCCCAGCCACTTGAACTGACATCATCGACAATATCGTTGACAATGTTGTCATCGTTGCTTGGACTGACGCCAGCAGGAACATAGTCCAAATTGAGCTTATGCCGAAGTTTCCATGCGATATTATGGTCTGCACAAGAACTGTCACCACTTAGCCCAACAGCACCAAGAAGCTCTCCAGCTTCACTGTACAATGCTAAACCGCCACCAAATACGTTAACCCCACCAATCTTCTTACCAATCATAGGGTCGCACTCTGTGCCAAATTCACTTGATGAGCCACCATAAGCTACGCTAGTATCAACTGGATTGCTATGCTGCAAACCGTACAAACTACCGCCTGGTTGAACCGCTGAAAACAGATTGGCTGTAGAAAGTGATAAACCTGGAAGGCTGAATGAATTTGCTGTATTTGCTTTTTGTGCAGAAATGACTCGGCTCCCAGGCCATTGATCTCCTCTATCTTTACCCGAGAATACAACCGCTTTTACGACTCCATCTCTATCAACTACGGTAGCCCACATATTGAGATTAAATCCACCGTTTCCTTGACTGATAACTTCTCTGAGAGCCCTCTTAAGTTCAGAATGTACGGGTAACTTATCTGAATTGACCTCCACTTTAACTTCCCCTTTTATTGTTTAAGTGGTTGATGACTATCCATACTAGTGCATTTTCTCAAATACTCCAGAGGCCTCGAATACTGAGGACTATCCCTTACACCTGAAATTTTTAATTTTGCAATTGATTTAGATGCGTCTTTTGGATAGCTGATAGTTTATATACCTACAGTTTCACTTATTTCTACTACTGCATACATCATCACTGCAGGATAGGCTATATCCTCACTGCCGAAACGATTGGGGGGGGCTAGAGTGGCTTATTATTTACTTTTACAAGAGTCTAGATTTATAGGTGATATGATACGTAATAATCTTATCCTACTACCGATCATTTTGAGTGACTGAAAGGATCATAACCTGCCACCCAAAATACATTTTCTGCACCATTCCCACCTACTGTATCAAATGATTCATACACCCATAGATCAGGATCTAAATCTCTATCTATTTTATTTGAGAGATAGTGAATATTACCTTTGATTGATACATTCTTAGGATTTGAGGAAAATATTAAAACCAATGTCTTTAATGAGTCGCATTTTCTTAATTTATCAAAGTCACTTCTGATTCCTGGTATTTCTGGACTGCCTGCTGAACTCATCCAACGCTTCATTTCCACGGCAACCTCTACTTTCGAGGGGAGATCTTCCCTAAATACAACAAGATCAATGAGGTCATACTCTACCTGAATCCTTCTGGAAAAGTGTCTAAACAGGTACCTTGCAATTATAAACTGATAGTATCGTTCATTGTTTATACTCAGAACCCCAGTCTTATCGCATGAGTAGCATTGATTATTAGAAAGTGACTCACGAAGATAATGATCCTCCTCCTTGAGAGCATCACAAGATAAAAAAACTAATTCCTTTAACAACGATTCCATCTAAACCCCAAAATGATATTGCCCGACGTATTGCTGGGCCGTACATTAAGACTAAGCCTTGAGAGGAAATGGCTATCCTCAATAAACATAAACCCAGTCAAATAATATTCATAATTTTCTAAGGCTCCAGCCTTCAAACAACAATAACATTCTCCTATTAATTTACCAAAAGTTAAAGCTACGCCTTACTTAGATCTCAGGGGAAACCTATCCTATCACTACTGCAGGAATTCTCTAAGCTGAATATGATTGCCTTCAGGATCCGCTATATTACACACTTTAAAAATTGAATTTGACCATTCGCCTTTCAAAGCCTTACCGCCCAACCCCTCCGCTTTACTCTTTGCAGTATTAAGACTTTCAACTGCAATATACAATTTAACAGCATTAAATTTCCGCTCCGGAATTTCCTCAGGCGGGGCATGTACAACAACATTAAACCCTCCCCCACCTATACTAACCAGCTTATCTGTTTTATGCAGCACAGATAGGTCAAACATCTTTAAATAAAATTCGGAGAGAGCCTGTATATCCTTTGCATATATAATAGCTCCAAATTTTACTATTTCACTCATAATTGAGACACCTGCAAAATTATAACCCCTACCGCATTGAGCGATTAGCCAAGGCATAAAAGCTTTCAGTATATTAGATAGTCACTCGGGGCTAAAGCTTTATCTAAAGCCTACAATTGAAGATGGCTTTGCCTTTGAGTGGCCAGGACCAATATTTATTATCTGTTTTATAGATACCCACTTAAGCCTACCAACAATTTAGGGGTACACTCAATAAACAGACAACAATTGAAACGAGTGGCTAATAGAAATTTTTTTCGGACCCATTACGATCTTGACCCGCTCTTCTCAAAGTTTATTTCAGTAAATTCTTACGTTCGACCAGCTATCCGTTTTGATAGGCAACTAGATGCCCCCTCTAAAATTGTCATACAAGCAAGATACATACCTACTAAAGCCTATTATCCCTAGCAGGCCTCCTTCACCTTAGCCACAAATATTGGAGAAATAATGCTATGAAGATGGCGACTTTTATCAGTCTACCTATTCGCACACAGAGGCGGGGTTGAGATCTAACATTCCGAGGTAGCGTACTTTCCAAGTCATTTCTAACAGCACTCAACCTATACCCAGAAGCCACTCTCGTGGCTCATACAAGCCGAACGAAAAGCATTCTTTGCTTATCTCGTATAAGTTAAAATGCAGCATATATAGCCCTTTTTCTAACCAGCCGACCAGCTCCCCAAGGGAGAGAAAAGCGCCAAATCACCGCTCTATTACAAGAAACTCTCAAATAGGCAACGATACCAGTCAACCGGGGATAGTTATTATCGTTGATCCAGGCGCCTTTTAGAGGTCGCAAAGATTACGATACCTTGCATGTTGTGTTCGAGTCTGTAATATGTAGTTAAACACGCGTCAGGGATTTGATCGTTAAAATCATTATGTATCAGTATACGTATGAGCCTACTCCCAAAAATGTCCTACTGGACTTAATGGGTGTAAATAGGCGCCATGAGCTTTCAACTAGTCAGCTAGGGTTCATATCTGACGCATTTGACATTTCCACCAATAATCTTCGCGTAACGTTAAATAGATTGGTTGGAAGCGATCTGATTACTCATGATGGGCGCGGCATGTACCGCTTAACGGAAAAAGCTTTAGCGAAACGAGCTTTTATTAATCGCTGGCAACAAAATACCTTTCACTACGAAAGTTGGGATCACAGTTGGATCACTTGTCACTTGCCCAAAGGAGTATCACGTACTACTCGAAAGAAGTCATTGATGGTTCTCGAATGGTATGGCTTTGCCGCTGGGCTAGACCAATTGTGGGTACGCCCTAATAATTTGAAGCTAGCTCATTCTGAAATAACTGTAGAACTGGAAACTCTTGGCCTCGAAGAAGGTGCGTATTGCTTTGTACTACAGGAAGTACCAGATTTACTGGCCTCCCATTGGGCTCATCAGTTATGGGATGTTGAGAAGCTCGATAGCGAATATGAAGCTCTTGTACAAACTCTTGAAGATAGCCTAAAAGCTCTTTCAGGGAAACCTGTTTGCGCAACATTGTATGAGACATGTCGCTTAGGTGGTGAGGCTATCCATCGACTAGCGGTTGATCCTCTATTGCCGAGAAATATTAGACCTCAAAATAGGTATCAACAGTTGAGAAATATCGTGCACAAATACGATCGCGTTGGTCGGAAAATTTGGCTAGATCAATTGAAGACGTTAGGTGTTGACGAATAATCACGACAAGGTGCTACACAATGAATGTTCCTATTAGCAAAGAAGAACTCAAGCCTTTTCTCCAGCGTAGTGACACCAAAGCTTTATGGATTGTTTCAAGGACATGGCTTGAAATTTCAGGAATTTTTTTAATTTCGGCATTGCTACCCCACTGGTCTACTTATATCGCAGCTATCTTCTTGCTTGCGGGAAGACAACAGGCGTTGGCAGCGATCATGCACGAAGCCGGTCATAAAACACTTTTTGCAACACGCTCCTACAATAATTTTGTTGCAAAGTGGTTATCTTCTCCTTTTTTGCTAATGGATGGTGAGACCTACATTAAAAGCCATCTAAAACATCACCGAAATGCTGGCACCGATCAAGACCCAGACCTAAAGAACTATAAGGACTACCCGGTAAGTAAGAAAAGTCTGCTCAGAAAATTTACTCGGGATTTTTTGGGAATTACAGGTTTAAAGGCGAATCTATATTTATTTTTGAGCGGACGAGATCTATTAAGTCGAAATAAACGGACAAATTACCAGCTTACACGCGGCCTTTTTGTTAATGGCATCATGTTTGCCATATTGTGGGCCTCCGGATTTCCTCAACTGTATGCTTTGTGGGTAATTGCCTACCTGACTGTGTATATGGCTATTATACGTATGCGTCAAATTGCCGAGCACGCTGGGGTCAAAGACCTATATCACTTGGAACCAAAATATAATACACGATCCATTCCCAGGGGGCTTTTAGGCTTATTATTTGTCAGTCCCACCGATGGACTAAGCTACCACT
This sequence comes from Microbulbifer maximicatervae (SeqCode), assembly GCF_052467325.1. Taxonomy (NCBI): domain Bacteria; kingdom Pseudomonadati; phylum Pseudomonadota; class Gammaproteobacteria; order Cellvibrionales; family Microbulbiferaceae; genus Microbulbifer; species Microbulbifer maximicatervae (SeqCode). The sequence goes on along the minus strand of NZ_CP174310.1, from coordinate 900,467 downwards.
GTGAACATCATGCATTTATGGCTGTCCCTACCTACAACCTAAAAGCGCTACATAAATTTCTTAAAGTGCGTGGGTATTATAATGATGTGGAGATGGCCGGAGATTACTTTGGCGTATTGAAACAAGTAGTTAAATAATGTTTAATTGCTATTATCCTCTTAGAGAAAGAACAATTTAGGCCTCGATTCCCGACCGGTGCATACAGCATTGTTTTCCCAGTTCTTAAAATATTGTGATATTGCTGAATATAGTCATAAGCAGCAGCAAAGCTTTTTAGCATGTGAGAAGCTATTTTCTAAAGCTTTGCTGCTTTCTAAACCTCCATTGGTGAGTGTCTCCAGACCCCCAACTCTACATAGAAAAAGACTCAGCTATTACTTTCTACCGCAAGCTAAAAATACCAGGTGTTTTCGGCAGCTTCCCTAATGACGGTCTTAGCCAACAAATAATTTGAATTTAATATCGGAAGAGCAGAGTTTGAATTATTAATAATTAAAGGAATTTCGGTACACCCAAGTATAACCGTATCACAGTCTGGGCAGGTTAAGAAATCAGCGCCTTGAGCTTTTTAGCAGAGGGCAGCATTAGCTCAGCAATCCCCATTAAATCGCGAGCACTTAGTCTATCCACATAATTCCCTAAGGAATGAGTAAACATAGAAACCTCAGGGTGTCTATAGACCCCTAAAAGTTTTAGGACTCTCAGTACATATCGTTTTGTAACTTAGGGCCGCACCTTCGGCTGAGCATCCAAATATACCTATATATTTCGACAACATGTTTACTATATCGATACCCTCAGCCTCTAATATCTTTTTGATATTCATAGCGTTAACCACGTTCAGGATTACCTGAATTCAATTTAATCTGCGTTACCTGAATCGAAGAAGTTGCTCTCAGAATAATCATCTCTCCCCCAATGAGAATTGCTCATAGAAGCAATGGAAGACTCTATTTCTTTTCTAATATCCATTGAACTTAGGTTCACACCAAGACTCGTGTAATATATATCAAATTGATCTTTGCCGGACCACATATATATTACATAAGCTTCATGCTTGCAATACTTTGGGAAGTGTTTTTTTACGCTCTTGGATACTTTATCCCCAGGGTATTTCTTCTTGTTTCCCCAGTCATCCGAAAGCTTACGCTTCAAATCCCTTTTGAAAACCTGTATAGCTTTCCGTCAGCCTCCTAAATTAAAAAACCACACACCTAGCGCCCCTTACCATATCCACTACCAATAGACAATTTAATGGTAACATGCACTGTGAATTGAAGATCGACGAATGTTAATGCACTTTAATCTATAGCGATTTAATTTTTTACCCCAATTGGCATTTTCAAAATAAACCGATTTCATAACTTATGAACACTATCAGTCAGCTCATTAAAAATTTGATTGGGTAGATTTGATGTGGCTAATATTAAGTATTTTCAAAACTGAAAACTTATTTATAGACATGCGCCGCATAGCGGCGCTGCATATATAGGGCAACTCTAAATATTACCAAACTTTTGGTTGAATGCTTCATCACTCATAGTCAATAGAATGATAAATTCAATAAAGGCTACAATTGCGGGGATGAATGTCCAGAAAAACACTAGATATAGAATCCCTAAACCAACCTGCCCAAGATAGAATTTATGAACACCAAACCCACCTAGAAAAAAGGCAAGCAATGCTGCTGCAACTTTACTCTTGCCGTTTGGAGCCAACCCAGATCGCGCTGACTGTCTTACCCCGCATTTAGGACAAATTTCCGCTCTTTCTTTAATGTTTTCCCCACAGTCACTACAGAACTTTTCGTCAGCTCCCTTGACTCTATCCACAACTACGTCATTCATTTTAAATAATCTCCGTTTTGCCACTATGTAGAACTTGGCGCCCGTGCTTTATACACACCTTTTGGGATTATTCAAAGCCTCAACATAACAAAATTGTTTAATAGATCCCCCCTAAACCAACACAAACACAAACAGTCGTACCACTTAAGGAGCTAGAGCGCCATAAATATCCATACTTATAAATATTACTTCCGGATATAGGGAGCTTATCGGTTAATAAATGCCTATTTATATATCACCTTCGAGGGGGGGGCTATGAAGATCCAGGGTAGAGGCAACCTCTTTCGTGTCAATGGCTCATCGGTGTCCCGTTTATACTACCGTATACTCCGGGCACTTAAATTTAAGCCGTCGGATTTATTATTGGGAACCTATAACCTTACTTAGAATTTATATCTTAGTAGCTAAACCGCGACTCAAATGATTTACATAGTGTATTGGTCAACTAATGTCGGGCAGTAAGTTAAGTTTTTTCTTCTGTTTTTCCAGTTGGAACTCTGCCATTGTATTGGTAGGGACGCTCGATGTTGTAGCAATTTATCAAATAATGACTGGTATCTTGGCTTGCTCGTGCTAAGGCGCTGTAACCGGGAGAAGGTATCCGTTCACTCTTCAGATTCCAGAACTGGCGACTCATGTATTGACCTCCTTGATCCGGGTGGAACAGAACTCCATCTAGTTTTCCTTGCTGCTCCCAGGCCAGCTCCTGTACTTTTATAGTTAATACTGTATTTGAGCGTCCTGAGAAAGGCGCCAAACAACCTATCCTCTCTATCACTCCCATCTAATTTACGCTGTGCAGTTCTGGCCCTGTAATCTATTCATCAGCTGCTATCTTGCTTTAAGCAGCAAAGCTGAAGCTTGGGGAGGAAGTGCTTATGTCTATCATGTGCCGTTTAGCCCTTCTGGCAGTAGTTTTTGTAGATCTGATGGGCCAGGGATTGCTGTTTCCGATTATCAATGAACTGGTTATGTCGACAAAATTCCAGTTTTTACCTGCTGATACACCACAATCAACTCGGCATTTATACTATGGGGTTGTGATCGGTAGCTTCTTTCTGGCGTGGTTCGTTGGGTCTGTATATATCGCCAAGCTATCTGACAGTATTGGACGCAAGACTGCAATGGTACTGTGTTTGGTGGGAGCTATGGCCGGGTACGCGATCACTGTTCTCTCTTTGATAAGCAATAGCCTTTGGCTTCTTATTCTCGGACGAGTGATCAGCGGCTTTACTGCGGGAAACCAGCCTATCGCTCAAGCAGCAATGATTGATGCCAGCCAAAGTGAGCTGGAGGCTTCCAAGAACCTAGGGTTATTGGTAGCAGGAATGAGTGCTGGGGCTGTAGCTGGACCGATTATGGCAGGAGTCTTGGCAGACAGGGAACTATTGGGGAGCATAGCCAGTATCCAGCTGCCCTTTTACTTTGCTCTGGTACTTGTCGCTATTACTTTGTTTTTGATCCTGACCTTTTATCACGATACTCGCCAAGCCCCGATGCAGCTTAGGCTTCGTTTTCTGGATCTATTTACTCAGTTTATACATCTGAAGGACCGCCCTCGAGTTGTCCGACTTTGTCCTGCCTACCTCTGTTTCATGCTGGTGCATCTCAGTTTTTATATATTTATCACGAATTATTTAAGCAGCAGATTCCAAGCAGGCCTGCTAACAACCAGTATGGCCATGCTGACTATGGGTATTGCGGTGGCAATTTCCAGTCTTTATATGGTCAAGCCTGTTTTGTCCCGCTGGACTAAGTCCCTGGTAGTTATGGTTTCCGCCTTAGTAATGGGAGCGAGCGCACTAGTCTTCGTATTCAGCAGCCACATTTGGCTATGTTATCTCAGTGTGTTCTTCGCGTACCTTTGCTTTGGGATCGCTTACCCCGCTCTCTTGAATATATTTGCCAATAGTGTCGATGAGACGGAACAGGGTTGGGTAATGGGAATAGCTACTGCAGGCTTCACCTTGGTAGCAAGCTTGATTTCACTCGCGGGGGGCATGGCTATGGAAGTTAATATCCGCTTGCCATTTTACATTACAGCAACTGCATCGATATTAGTGTTTGTTTTAATCCGGTGGAGCTGGCGAAAGCTCCCTCGCGTAGCAAAGTGAAATACGGGGTAAATAAGTAACTGACTTGCTCTGCCAGTAATACCAGACATGGGCCCATCAGGGTAAGCTGAAAGGCCCATAACTTTAAACCTCACCCCTCATGAGTTAATGAATCGCCTGCTCCCTAGCTAATCCACAGTCTACAGGGTTATTTACCTCCACACTTAAATCTAGAATACGGGCGATCCACCATATAAATGGCTCAACCTGACCACTTAATGTACAGCTGCCTGTACAAATACCATCGAGCAGCGACTGAGCATCGTGAAGCCGCAAAGCCATGACAGACCTCTGATTTCTTAGTGTTAATGAGCAAAAAGGAACGTCGTCAGCCGAGTGATCACTTAGGGTTACTTTGCCACCATCAATTAAAATCCTCACCGGCTCAAACTGTTCAGTAACACTCACGGACAAGCACAAGTTGGGCATAGGGCTGGATTGTCGGTTGATATATTCCTTTAGGAAGTTAGAAAAGGTATTTGCCCACTCACCAATTTCAGCAAGGGCTTGCCCCAAATCCATAGCTTCCTCTTTTATTTTCTGGGGTTGAACATCAACCTCTTTTTCAGCCTCAATAAGAGCTTCCAAGGTCCTATCAACATCCTCCCTAGTGTGAGCCGCGGAACAAATCAACCTCAGGCGCCCTCGGCCACTTTCAACTATAGGATAGGTGACAGCAGAAGTTTGAATACCGCGCTGATATAGGGCTTGTACTATCCCGTATAACTTATCTTTATCACTAAAATGGGGCGTAATAATTGGCCCATCACCTGTTCCCAGGTCGTACCCAGCCCGCTCAAACCTTTGTCGCATATAGCGGGTCGTATCCCATAATTGCTCGCGTAATCCATCGTCAGATCTAATGCGCTTCAATGCTGCTAATGCAGCAGCAATATCTGCGGGGCTGACAGAAGCCTGGAAAATGTATGCCCTCGCTGAGGATTTCAGCAGATCAACATATTCCTTATTCGCAGCAACAACGCCACCGAGACTACCAAGCGACTTGCTAAGAGTTGTCATTATAAAGTCTACTTGATCTGTAACTCCTTGAGCCGCACAGATGCCCGCACCGCTTTCACCGTAAAAACCAAACGAATGTGCCTCATCAACCAAAACGAGGGCATTGTATTTCTTTGCTGCGCGTACAATCTCTGCCACGGGTGCAGCCCCTTCCCCCATACTATAAACCCCCTCGAGTACCACTAAAATTGTACGGTAAGGGGATACTTCCGACTTGAGTACAGACTCCAGATCAGAAGTGCTATTGTGTTGGAAAGTCCTGATTTTGGCCCCACTGAGGCGAGCTCCATCAACAATTGAGGCATGGCAAAGCTGATCGATAACCACGACATCATCTTCACCAAGAAGTCCTGCGACGACCCCGACATTGGCTGTGTAGCCCGTTGGAAATAAGCAAGCTCCAGACTTACCTACTAAATCAGCAAACTCCGCTTCAAACTGCAGGTGGAGGTCTGTCAGACCTGATGCCGCTGCAGAAGTACCCATTCCGGTACCGAGGTGCCGAAGAGCCGACGATGCCTGCTCGATAACTGACTCATCCCTATTCAAGCCAAGGTATAAGTTTGTAGTCCATATAATGGCATCTTGAGTATCATCGCTGTAAACATCCGTTACTGTGCCCCGAGTACCACTGCCTGTGAGCAAAACCTTGCTATAAGGATTCCTCTCCTGGTTATTAACCATCGCAATCACAGCTTGCAACAACCTACTTTTATCGGAAGCAGACCAGGATGATGCCTTTGCAACTTGAAAACTTGGATGACTCAATTGGAGCTGAGACTGGAAGTGAGCCAGCTGATCGGTTTTAGCGCCGACAGCCACGCAAGGTGATTCAGAATCAACTTTGCTATCCATCAAGTCGAGCATATAGCCAGCCAATAACTTTGGCGTGGGGTAATCCTGAATTGCTTGAACAGTAAGCGGACGTCCCGCGCAATGGCTGAGACGGCTAGCCAACTCTAACGTCGTCAAAGAATCCAATCCCTGCTTATCGAATGTTAGCTCTGGTAATACACTTTCGGGATTTGAGTGGTTCATAAGAGAAGCCATCTCACCCTGAATAATTGACATAATAATTGTTTCGCTATCCACAGATAAAGCTGCGAAGTGTCCAAGTAATTTGCTGCCTTGGTTAATATCATCATTTGCGGCAAAACTATTATCAACAAAGGCACTGAAATCGACTTTGAGGAGTGCTAGTTTTTTTCGGTCGAGCTTATTGTTAGGGAGCAGAGGCAACTCACGTAGATGTCGAACAAAATGGGGAACCATATATTTTGGAAGACGCTCATTGAGAAAAGCCTTTACAGTTTCCTCAGTAATTGCCTTATCTGTAACGACAATATAGGCCACTAGTATCTGTTGCCCTGCTCCGCCATCAACTACAGTAGCGGCCGCTGCATTAACCCCGGTTAGCGACTCAAGTGTCGACTCGACTTCTTCCAACTCAATACGATACCCCCTGATCTTTACCTGACAGTCAGCACGCCCCAGATATTCTATTTCCCCATTCTCTGTCCATCGGCATAGGTCTCCCGTTTTATACAGACGTTGATCCGCTATTCCAGTATCGGGAGCTGTCTGAATAAATCGCGCCTTGGTTAGTGGCTCATCATTCAAATAGCCTCTAGCGAGCTTGTCACCCGCCAAATATAGCTCCCCCTCTCTACCGGGAGAAACCGGTCGCAGATTTCTGTCCAAAATATACGCGCAGGAATTCGGGAGAGTCTTCCCTATCGTAATACTACCGCTACCAGGGCTAACCTCAGTATAAGTAGAATAAACCGTATCCTCTGTGGGACCGTATACATTCACTATCCTCGGTTTAACCGCCCCTGCATAAATCTGATCAACCAAGGACTGTTTAAGTACCTCACCCCCAAAAATCAGGCAACGGATTCCCCCGGGCAGCTCTTCTACTGAAAGTAAGGCCTGCATTGCTGATGGAACAGTGATACAAGTTCGCACTTGCGCAAGAGAGGGTAACTGCGGCAACTCCAAAATATTTTTTGCCAATATAACCCGGCCACCCAATGCTAGAGCTCCTATAGTCTCCATCACAGACGGGTCAAAACAAACTGAAGTCGAAGCTAGCACACCTTCAAGCTCATCATTACTCAATAGCTCGCTCATGGACTTACTGAGAGCGATAAGGCTGCGGTGCTCAATAGCGACCCCCTTCGGGTTTCCGGTAGAACCCGACGTATAGATTACGTAGGCCAAATCACTCGCACCGGGCCTTACCTGCTCGGGCGGCAAGTTCGGCGACTCCCCTCGTAACTCATCAATCCATAGCAGCTCATTAACACCAAGACACAAGTTTGCACTACTATCACAATCAACTATTGCTGCCGCAGCTTTGGAATGTTCGAGCATATACCGCACGCGCTCTTGCGGGTAAAGCAGATCTAATGGGACATAGGCACAACCTGCACGCATCACACCAAGTAAAGCAGCGACCAACTCCCAGGATCGATTCATACAGACCCCCACCAGGGAACCTGGCTTAACTCCCCGGCTTACCAATTCAGCTGTAATCCCATTGGCGCGCTTCATTAGGAAAGTGAAACTTACCTTCTTGTCGCCATCAATAATAGCGACCTTATCGGGACTCTTTAATCTTTGTCTTTCGATTAAATCACAGACTGTCTCTCCCGATGATACAGCAGCTATTTCTACTTGACTTACATCTTCGGGTTGAACTTTCAATTCGTCTATTGAGCTGCACACTGAACGTTACCTTTTATACTTATTAAAATCTGAAAACTAACTTTCAATCTATCTCGCTGTCTTTCAAATTTGGTCAAAATTTTATGTTATTTGAAAATACAGAGGAATCATTCGGTAAACGGGAAGTATGCCGGGAATAAATTTCATAACATTGAACTAGCCCAGCATTTCCGCTACTGAAAATTCAATGAATGAAGAGGAATACAAATAGATCGAGCGTTCTGGAAGCTAGAAGCGGAAAGCGGAAACCACTGGGGAAAAATCGGTCACAAAAGAAGTGGCATTGAGAAGAGATGCAGTCGGCACAAAATGCCGACTGCATTTAAATCTATTTATGTACAACTACACCTTCACCTCTAAGGCGGATAAAGTTGTTTTTCAGCCATACGAATAACTGTGGAATATCTCTACCCATCATTAAATAGAGACAGGGTACTAATAACAATGAAATCGCCGTGGCAGCGAGTATTCCATAGCCCAGCGAGATCGCCATTGGAATCATAAAACGCGCTTGCACCGAGCTTTCAAAGATCATCGGCATCAAGCCGCAGAAAGTTGTTACAGTGGTCAACACAATTGGGCGGAAACGCCGCGCTGCAGCTCCCTTGATAGCACTTTCCAAATCGGCACCATCATTTCGAAGGCGATTGCTGTACTCAATCATTACCAGGGTATCGTTAATCACAACTCCGGCCAGTGCTACCATCCCCAGCAGACTCACCATACTGAGTCCATACCCCATACCTAAGTGACCAAGTAACGCACCGATCACACCAAAGGGTATCGCCACCATTACGATCAACGGCTGTACGTAACTCTTTAAGGGAATTGCCAATAACAAGTACAGCACCGCCATTGCAAGGGCAAAGGTCATCGCCAGGCTTGCCAATCCCTCTCGCTCCTCCGCTTGGCGTCCCTCATACGAAACACTTAAGCCGGGGAATTCAGCTTTCAATTGGGGGACCACACTTTCATTCAGCTCATTAATCACAAGCGTCGCTTGGTCACTGGGCTCCACATTGGCGGTAATTGTTGTAACCCTGCGGCCTGCTCGGCGATTAATCGTGGCATAGGCGCGCCCTTTATCAATTTTTACCAGATCTGGCAGGGGCATCCAAAGTCCATTGCTGGCCCGGATCATAATGCTATTCACATCATTGATATTGGCTCGCTCATCCTCTGGCAAACGCACCATGACCTTCACCTGATCCCGGCCGCGCTGTTGGCGCAGGGCCTCAGCCCCGTACAACGCTGCCCGCAACTGGCGACCAATATCCTCCGCAGACATGCCCAAACTTTTGGCCGTTTCAGTCAGCGTAAGGTCCAACTGGGTCTTACCGAGGGAAATACCGGGATCGATATCACTGACATTGGGGAATTTCTCCAACTCATCCCCTAAACGTATCGCAGCTTGCTCCAAGGTATCCGTGTCAGTATGGCGAAGCTCCACGGTTAACGAGGAGCCAGCGCCGGGACCGCCACGGTCAGAAGCTGTTGTCGCGCTAAGGGCACCGGCAATGGGTCCCACTTCCTGGCGCCAGGCGCGAATAAACTCACCGGTGGAAAAAGGACGCTCATCTGCGGGAACAAAGAAAGCGTCCACCATAATCGCATCATCGCCCATCAAACCGCGAATCCCCAGGAAGACCTTTTCTTTATCGTATTGCTCGAGCACCTTATCGGCAGCAGTAATAATCTGCGAGCGCGCTTTTTCCAGCTGGGATTGAGCCGTTCCGGTGGGAAAAGTAACGGCAAAGCGACCGGAGTCACGCTCCACCCTGGGCATCAAGGTGAAGCCCATACGACCGCTAGCCGCATAACCGCCAACCACCAACAGCGCCGCTACCGCCACGGCAATAGTGGTGTAGCGGTGCTTGATACATATATCCAGGAAGGGCCTAAATCGCTGCTGTACAAAACGATCCAATCCCCGCGCCAGCATTTTCTGCCGCGCGGCAAAGCGGCGCGCCCGGCGACTTTTATAGCCGCGACGAGAGTGGGCCAAGTGACCGGGCAAAATAAACAGGGCTTCCACCCAGGAAATAATAAATACCGAGCCCACCACAAAGGGAATCACACCAAAGATCTTGCCCATAAAGCCGGGTAAGGCCATCAATGGAAGGAAGGCGACAATATTAGTCAGAATCGCAAATGTGAGCGGCACCGATACCTGCCGGGCACCGGCAACGGCAGCCTCCAGATTGCTGTAGCCTTTTTGTCGCCACTCGTGGATATTCTCACCGGCAATAATTGCATCATCCACCACTATTCCAAGGGCGATAATAAAGGCAAACATACTTACCATACTGATGGAAATATCCAGCCCAGGCAGGAATAGCAATGCCCCCAGGAAGCTGGTAGGAATGCCCAGTGTTACCCAAAAAGCCAACCGCAATTCCAGAAAGGCTCCGAGCACAACAAATACTAATAAGAGCCCAATAAAACCGTTCTTCAGCAGCAGGGTCAGACGCGCTTTGAAAATTTCCGAGTCGTCATCTCGAACTGTCAGGGTCACCCCCGGGGGCAGGCTTGCCCTGACCTCATCAACGACTTCATGGGCAGCCTCACTGACACTCATTGGTGTCTGGTCGCCCACCCGGTAGATCTTAATGCTGATAGCTGGCTCGCCGTTAAACACCATATTGCGCGCTTCTTCCTCAAGCGCGTCGCTGATATTGGCAACATCCTTTAAATAAACGGCACCGCCACCAATGCCTTGGGCAATAACAATATCGCCAAACTCTCGAGCCCAATCGCGGCGCTCGGTCACCCGGACCAATATTTCCCCCGCATCAGACTTAACACTGCCGCTGGGAATATCTACCGCTGCATTTTCTACGATGCTTGCCACTTCCAGCAGGGTAAGCCCATAGCGACGCAGGTCATCGCGGCGAATCTCGATCGCCACTTGTAAGTCCCGCATACCCTGTGCTTCCAGCTGGGTAATACCGCTGTGCGCTTCGAGCTTATCGTAAACCTGCATCGCCAACGCGCGCAGGTTTTGCTCGGTAAGATCGCCGTGCAATACGAGGTCCAGCACATCCCGTTTGCGCTCAGCCAGACTGACCTGGGGCTGCTCAATATCTGTGGGGAAAGTGGTAACGGAATCGATAGCCTGCTGAATATTCTGGTACACCAAGGCAGCATCAGCATCGCCTTCCAGCTCCAGTGTCAAAGAGGCACTACCCTCATTGGCCCTCGCGGTCATCTCCTTGATCCCTACCAAGCCCTGTACCGCCTGCTCTGCGGCCACCAGTACACCGCGCTCGACTTCCTCAGGGCTGGCACCGGGATAGGAAATGGACACGCTCACAGTGTCCAGGCTGAACTCCGGGAAAACTTCCTTTTTAACGATGGTCGAAAAAATCAAACCACCGATCAGGAAAACCAGCATCAACAAATTGGCGGTTACATGGTTGCGCGCCATCCAGGCGATGGCGCCCGTGCGGGTATCGACCTTATCTTTGGATCTATTCTGCTCAGTCATCTGCGCCCCCAGCATTGGGTCCACCGGGGCCGCGCCTTGGCGGCCGTTCTGCAGAGGCAGCCGCATCTATCGGCGGACGCTGCTGGCGATTACTGTCTCCGGCAATTCGCACCGGCATACCCTCAGTAACGGTTACCAACCGGGTCGTCACTAAGGCTTCTCCACCGCTGAGCCCCTGCTCCAGGACTGCAAAGTCGCCGCTCATATAGGCCACTTCTACCGGCAGAACCGTGGTGCGGTTCTCGCGAACCACCCACACATTGTTGCCGTCTTGCAACGCAGTGAGGGGGATACGCACGCGCTCATCCTCACTTTGGGAAACGATCTCTACTTTCGCCAGATCGTTGAGAAGCAGCTGCGGCTGGGACGGATCCTGGACGGAAAGCGGGTCTTCCAGCTCTACCAACACACTGGCGAGACGACCCTGCTCTTCCAGTACCGGGATAACCCGGACAAACTCACCGCGGCGGTAGACGCCCTGCGGCCACTGGCTGCCGTAAATTCGAACTTCAACATCACCGCGTCCGAGCAGGTGCAGTTGTGACGCGGGAACCTCAACGGCTATCTGGAAACGGTCGGCACTAGCAAGGCTGTAGAGAGTATCGCCCGGAGAGACGCGATCACCGACATCGGCATCACGCTCAACTACCAGGGCATCAAATGGGGCCCGAATCTCGGTAAGCCGAAGATCGCGTTTAGCCAAGGCCACATTTGCCTCTGCGGATTTTACTGCCGCCTCTGCTGCTGCTCTCTGAGGCTCGCGCAACACCAGAGCCTTATCCGTTCCAGACAGGGCTGTGCCGAGAAGCTCGTATTCCTCTTGAGCAACTTGCTGCTGTCCTTGCTCCTGCTGCAATTCAGCACGGCGTTCGGCGAGGGTGCTCTGGGCCGTCATCAGGGCCAACTGGTAGGGCTCCTGATCAATACGCAACAGCACCTGCCCTTTTGGCATTACGGCTCCGGGGCCCAGATCATAATCGAGCCACTGCACCTGCCCCTGTACTTGGGGCTCCAACTCCGCTAACTCACGGGCACTCACTTTACCCAGCGCGCTCAGGGTCACAGGAAAACGACCCTGCTCAGCAACGGCTACATCGACTGTCGGCGGTGGCGATTTGCGCTCACCGCGACTGACCGACGGTTTTTCCCGCATCATCCAGTTGAAGGCCAGGAATGCCAACACCACCAAAATTATGGGGATCAGCAGGCGCCAATTGAGTTTCTGCAACATCAGTTATTTCCCTCCAGGTACAACTCCAAATCCACTGGCTCGGGGGCTGGAAGATCCGCCTGGGGGATCCCGCCGGAAAGCGCGCGGTAAAGTACTACTCGGTTTTCAATCAGTTCGCGCTCGGCAGACAAGATTTGTCGCGCCAAACTCTGTTGTTCACTCGTCGCGGTCAACACATTGAGGAAGTCGATGGTCCCCCGCGCATAGGCGCGGCTTTGGCGCAGAACCAAAAGGTCTGCGAGACGCTCACGCTCACGTAGATGGTTGAGTCTCTGCTCGATCAGGCTCTCTCGAATCAAGGCCTGCTCTACTTCAGACAAGGCTTCATTAACTGCACTGCGGTAGAGCGCCCAGCGCTCCTGCAGAACGGCGTCCTGTTGCTCCCGGGCTGATGCCAGGGCGCCACCATCAAAAATCACCCCCTCAATAGAGGCTGCGATGGCCAAAAGCCAGTTTTCAGTCACGTCACTAATTAAACTGGTGCCATTGCTGGCTACTGCAGACAAACTAAATACGGGCAGTCGATCGGCCCAGGCCTCATCGGCTAAGTGATAGCCCTGTAAAAGGTCTCGCTGCGCCTCAACGACATCCGGGCGGCGCAATAGCAATTGCGATGGCACGCCGGTCTCTGGCAGGGCTGGTAATACCGGCAACCCGGCCTGTTCGTGAATAATGCTGTTAAGTTCCTCGACATTGATACCCAAGAGCACCGCTAACTGTACTTTTAGAGTTTCGGCATCCGCTTCCACCTCATCCAGTTCCTGCTGTGACTGCTGGACCAGCTGCTGTTGCTGCAAAACATCGGCTGCACCTGAGACGCCGCGACCAAAGCGCAGTTCCAGAACCTTCAGGCTTTTACGATTGATCTCCAGCTGTTGTTGCAGCAAATCCCGCTGCCCCCACTGCTCCCGCAACTCCAACCAGGTAGCTGCCACCTCGCTCGCCAGGGTCAGGGCTGCCGTCTGTAAATTCTGTTCCTGGGCCAGGTAAGCCGCCTCTGCTGCACTGGCACCGGCACGAACCCGCCCCCAAAGGTCCACTTCGTAGCTGGCGGCAATTCGGGTACTCCAACTATTGCCCTCCGCAGAGGGGTCGGTGAACTCGCCGGAAGAGTAGCGCTGCTCAGTATTTTCAATACTGGCGGTCAGTCTTGGCCAAAGGCCCGATCTCGCTCCCCGCGCGGTGGCTGCGGCCTGCTCCAATCGCCAATAGGTAGCCTGAATATCCGGATTATCTTTCAGTGCCAGCTGTACCAAATTGTCCAACTGCGGATCTTCCAAATCTCGCCACCAGCGCAAACTCGGTGCGACGGTACCCGATGCACGAAAAGATTCTGGTAACCCTAAATTTTCATCGGGTTGAATGGTCTCAATTGGCTGCGAACTACAGCTGACAAGCAGCGGAACACAAATTGCCAAAATACGGTAAAAGGACAAGGAATATCACCGAAATTAAACGTTTAATCGTAAAAAATAGAGATTTATTGCGTGCATTATCCGCCCCCCAAAATCGCTCGCAATGCGTTTTACTCTTGTTTACAAAGCATACGTAAAATCAGGCAAAAAATTGCTGCCCGCAGGAGTGCCGAAAACCGACTACTTCGGTATGATGCGGCACACTAAACTGAATAGTCATCGGGGTTTGACGCGGAGCTTATCCAAGAAGTCTCCCCTCTGTACAAAGGTGCTCGGCCTTCTTCAGCCGGCCCCCTTGGACGCTCCGGTGGAATTAATAACGGAAGTAGAAGAGACAAACCATGAGTAAACATCAGCCACTCGCCCATTGGGACGATATTTTGCTGCTGGACCAACAGCTGACCGACGAAGAGCGCATGGTGCGCGACACGGCACGTGAGTACTGCCAAAGCAAACTGATGCCCAGAGTTCTCGAGGGTAACCGCCACGAAATCTTCGATCGTGAAATCATGAACGAGATGGGTGAATTGGGCCTGCTCGGTTCCACCATCGAAGGCTACGGCTGTGCCGGTCTCAACTACGTTTCCTATGGCCTGGTGGCGCGCGAAGTTGAACGCGTTGACTCCGGCTACCGCTCCGCCATGAGCGTTCAGTCCAGCCTGGTTATGCACCCGATTTACGCTTACGGCAGCGAAGAGCAGAAGCAGAAGTACCTGCCTAAGCTGGCATCCGGCGAATGGGTTGGCTGTTTCGGCCTGACCGAGCCCGATGCGGGTTCCGATCCCGGCGGCATGAAAACCCGCGCCAAGAAAGTCGATGGCGGCTACCGCATCAGCGGTTCCAAGATGTGGATCACCAACAGCCCAATCGCCGACGTTTTCGTTGTTTGGGCGAAAGATGACGACGATATTATTCGCGGCTTCGTGCTGGACAAGGGTATGGAAGGCCTCTCCGCACCGAAGATCGAAGGCAAGTTCTCACTGCGCGCCTCCATTACCGGCGAGATCGTGATGGACAATGTGTTCGTTCCGGAAGAAAACAAATTCCCGGAAATTGGCGGACTGCGCGGCCCCTTCGGCTGCCTGAACCGCGCTCGCTACGGTATCTCCTGGGGCGCCATGGGTGCCGGCGAGTTCTGCTGGCACGCCGCTCGCCAGTACGGCCTGGACCGCACCCAGTTCAACCGCCCTCTGGCTCAAACCCAGCTGTTCCAGAAGAAACTGGCTGACATGCAGACCGAAATTACCCTGGGCCTGCAAGCCTCCCTGCGCGTAGGTCGCATCATGGATGAGAACAAGCAGTTCGACCCCACCATGATCTCCCTGGTGAAGCGCAACAACTGTGGCAAGGCACTGGATATCGCCCGTATTGCTCGCGATATGCACGGCGGCAACGGCATCTCCGACGAATTCCACGTAATTCGCCACGTGATGAACCTGGAAGCTGTAAATACCTACGAAGGTACCCACGACGTACACGCATTGATCCTCGGCCGCGCCCAGACCGGCCTGCAAGCATTCGTGTAAAACACGTCTAGTTCGATGCTCACGGTATTTTCCGTGGGCATCGCCCTTATCCCATCACTTCTTATCTGCTTACTTCTACCTCGGCCCCAGGTTGGTAGCACAAAGCCATTAAACTAAAGTTCGGAATAATCACGCAAAAAGGCGGCGCATAGACTGTGGAGCAGTATTAAATTATTACCCACACCAAGCAAAGTACTGCACCGAAAAAAACGTTTGGATTTAAAGTAAAAATAATTTGAGAGCAGGCCAAAACTCACTGTGACCATTTACGCATCATCGAACCGCGAAACAAGTAAAGACAGCCCTCAGCAATTATTAAACTCTCAATAAAGGTATAAAAAGGAAGTTTTGGGAACCGCGGAAAGCCCAAACAGAGAGCCCAACAAGCTGAATAAAATTATTACCCCTCCCCTAACTTCCCTCCACATCAACAATCTCCTGCCCCGGATTTCGATCATTTAATTTCACTACACAAAGAGCAATACCCAGCAGCACGACAAAAGTCGCTACCCACTCGACAAATGTAAGATATTCACCGAGGATAATTGATGAGCCGATTATTCCCACAATAGGAACCAGCAACCCAAATGGTGAAACGCAGGCAGAGGAATAGCGACGAATTAAATCACCCCATAAAATATAACCAACCAATGTCACCATGCACACTTGATAAACAATTGAAAACCAACTGGCCGTATGCGCTTGAAAAAAGAAAATCCAGGGAGTATGGCTTTCATAAAATATCGACAAAACCAAAAGAGGTACTGGCGGTACCAGTGAAGCCCAAACCATTAAATGTAACAAATTAACACCTGGCATCCTGCGGAATACGATATTCGCTATCGCCCAAGACAGCCCCGCCCCCATAATAAGGATAAATCCCACTATGGTTGTCGACCCACCTTTATCGGCATAGTAGAAAAATACAGAGAACCCTACAGCCGCTATTACCAAACCCAAGCACTGCTGCATATTTATCTTATCGCCAAACAGCATTGCGAATAGCAATAGGGTGAATGGCACCTGCGACTGCATTAGCAGCGACGCTACACCCGCTTGAATATCGGCCTTCATGGCGTAGTACATCAACCCCAGAGAGAGAAACTCTAAGAAGAAACCGAGCGCAACAACATTGAGGATCGAGGTCTTGGGGAATGGACAAAAGAAAACCAGAGGAACAGCGACGAGGGTGAAGCGAACCGAAGCCAATAACATTGGCGGGAAGTCGGCCAGCGCCACCTTGGTTATCGGGTAATTCAGTCCAAAAATTGAGACTGCCAGCAAAGCCAACAGTATGCTTTTATACGGCATCTCTACAGCCAGTGAACAATGGACGTAACCAAAGGGTAGCAGCCTCCATTACTCTTCTGCGCCTAATGGGCCCTTGGTCATTGTTTCAATAGCTCCCTGGTACCCATCTATTGCGGCGCCTCACACTTCTCAGCAGTAGATCGCTGCTCAATTCCCTTTGCGTAGACAGAAGTGCTATTCTCCCCTGCCCGCCAATCTCTGGATGTAACGATGATATGGATGAGCTGCTGCACTGGTTTGAATTGATCGGTATCGCGGTCTTTGCCTTCAGCGGCGTACTCGCCGCCGGCCACAAACAGATGGATTTATTTGGTGCCGTGGTACTCGCCTGCGTCACCTCTATTGGCGGCGGCACCGCCCGGGACATTATTCTCAACGTCCCTGTATTCTGGCTTGAGCACACCTATTACCTGTGGATCGCCTCAATTACCGGTGTAGTAAGCTTTTACCTGATACGCTATCTAAAGGTCCCTATGCGCCTTCTGATGGTGGCAGATGCCATCGGACTCGCCGTTTTTGTGGTGCTCGGAACCCAGAAAGTACTCGAGCTGGGCTATTCCGCGACCATCGCAATCGTGCTCGGCGTAATGACCGGTACTTTTGGCGGGGTGATCCGGGATGTGCTGTCCGGTGACATTCCACTTTTACTCCGGCGAGAGATCTATGCCACCGCTGCCCTTACCGGTACGGCCATACTCGTTGCCTTGGACAATGTAGGGTGGCTACCCCATGAGCTGGTGGTGGCTATTGCTGTATTTGTGACCTTAGCGATTCGCCTCGCGGCATTGCGCTGGAATATCTCCGCGCCAGTGGCACGCTTCGGCAAGCACTGACCGTTCAAAGGCCTGGAACCATAAACCACTACTTAATAGCAGTCACAGGAATAATCTAAGTGCAAAAAGCCCGATTGCGCATACTCCTCATCATTCTCTTTTCCATGGTGATTGGAGCCTGTGAGCGCTCGACAAACTCTGCCCAAACCGGTCAATCCCAGCAAAAACAATACGCTCGCCTGGTAGCAAAGCCCTGCTGGTTCAAAACCGATGAAACCTGGCCTTTCACCCAGTGTTTCATGATGGAGGTGCCGGAGAATTATGCCCACCCAGAAAAGCGCAAAATCCGCTTTCCGGTAGTGCGCTTCCGCGCCACAAACCCCGATCCCAAGAAAATCCCCCTACTCCACCTAGGCGCCGGAGGCCCCGGAGCCAGCATGGGGTTAGAGCCCGAGAACGCCAGCGATTGGTTGTGGCTTAACTATGCCGCCATGACAGTAGAAGATGGCCGGGATCTCTTTGTTATAGATCCCAGGGGCACCGGTATGGCCCAGCCGCGCCTCACTTGCAGCGAGTTTATCGAAGATGCCGATACCGCCTTCCGGCGCAACCTGTCTCCGGAAGAAGAGGCCCGTGTTTTTTCCTTCAGTATGGAGCGCTGTTACAGCCGCCTGAGCAAAGGTGCCGACTTGGCCCAGTACAACAGTTCTGTGATCGCAAGAGATGTAGAAGAGCTGAGAAAAACCCTCAAGCTCGATAAATTCGACCTCTATGGGGTGTCCTACTCCTCCCGCTACGCTCTGACAGTGGCCCGCGACTTCCCAGAGTCAGTGCGCACCCTGGTGCTTAACAGTGCGGTCTTCCCCAATATTGTCTACACGCAGCAGCTCCCACAGGACTCCCTGGCAGCCTACGAGCGCGGCCTGAAGCATTGCATCGAAGACGAGAAATGTAACAGTCGCTATCCCAATTTGCGCCGCAGGCTGGAAAACCTGATCCAGACCTTAGATGAAGAGCCGCGCACCATTCCGATCAAGCACCGCTACTCAAAACAAAGCTATCCCTTTGTGCTTACTGGACAGCGCTTGCTGAGAGTTTTATTCCAGGCGCTGTATAACGAAAACTTCTACAGTGAACTGCCCAAGATGATCGAGGGCCTGGAAAATGAGGGCGATGAAGGGCTACAGCCGGCCCAGGATGCCATCGCACACTTTATGGAGATCGTACTGGACCCCTACTTTGGGGATGCAGCCGGCGTTAGCCACTTCTGCTATGAAGAGGCTCCCTTTGTCGATTTTGATCAGGCCAGGGCCAACGCTGCAGACACCGGCATTCTCGGCGGGGCCGTACGATCAGATTTAAATTTGTTGCAGCTACAGTGTCGCATCTGGGCAATCCCCTCTGCTCCACTCACTGAGTCAGAAGCCATCTCCACCCCAGTTCCAGTGATAGTGTTACACGGCGGCCTGGATCCGGTACTGGCTGCAGATGATGTCGATATCGCACGCAAAGAGCTACCGAATCACCAATGGCTGCTATTTCCCAACCTGGCTCACGATATTATTTCCGCAAGCAACTGCGCGGAGCGGGCAGTAGCGCGCTTTCTCGACAACCCCGCCGAAGATCAAACCGAAACCACCATGACTTGCCGCAAAGCAGAGCTGGCAGACCAGATTTCCACCGAAGAAGAGTCTGAGTCCCAGCAAGAAGCCGAACAACAGGCCGTCGAACCCCAGGCAGCAGAAGTCCCAGCCCCGGAAAGCGGCCAATAACCAAAGACAACAGCTGAAGTTACACGACAAAAGCGGTATCAAGGATTGAGGAGAGGCCGATGGAGAGCAACAACAACCCTGCCCTGATTGAAGTTGCGGATTTGGTAGAGCTCAAAAAGACCGGCGAACCTGTAATATTGGACTGCCGCTATAGCCTGGCGGATCACGATAGTGGTGAGCGGGACTATCGGGCTGGCCATATTCCCGATGCCCATTACGCCTGCCTGCACCGTGACCTCTCTGCCCCTGTGCAACGCTACGGCGGCCGCCACCCAATGCCGAGTGCTGCACAGTTCCAGGACTACGCTCGCAATCTGGGAGTCGATAGTGACACACAGGTAATCGTCTACGACGACAACCGCCTGGGTTTCGCTGCCCGTGCCTGGTTCCTGTTTTTCTTCTTTGGCCACAAGAAAATCAGCATTCTGAATGGCGGTCTAAAAGCCTGGCTCGATGCAGGGGAGGCATTGGACAAAAGCGAGCCCACTCGATCCAGGCAAGGAAACTTCAGCGCACAACCAAAAGAAAATCTCTTGGTTCATTACGAGACCATCAAACAAAACCTGGGTAAAGCACCCTGGCAGTTAGTAGACGCCCGGGATAGTCAGCGCTTTGAAGGAATTGAAGAGCCTATCGACCCGATTGCCGGACATATACCTACCGCCATCAACCAGCCCTGGCAAAACATAACTGACAAAAACAATGGCAAAGTGAAATCTATTGCCGAACTTAAATCACAGTTTGGCAACTTGGCAGATGGTAAACCACTTCTCAATTACTGCGGCTCCGGAGTTACTGCCTGCGTTAATTTCTATGCACAATATTTAGCTGGTCGCCACGACTCACTACTCTATCCAGGGAGTTGGAGTGATTGGTGCGCACATCAGTAAAAGAAAAAATCAGAACTCCTTAGCACACACAACTGTCAAGAGGTCATTTAAGTAGATACAGCGTACTTGCCCAAACTATATGGCTATAAGGTAACGAGGCCAAAAAAGATAAGAGACAGAGCCCGGCATGAGGGTTAGCGATCGGGAGTACGCCCCTAAAAAGCTAGAAGAAAAACCCAAATATAATAGCTAAATTTAAATTCAGCCCACACTCAAAAAATTCTCAGCCGACTAACGTAAATACTTTGATAAAAGAATCCGCAGCTATAGCCATCACACCAAATGTGAAATTATTCTTCTCATTACAATGAATACTTTTGGTACATACATTAGAAAATATCTCAGCCCTCACCAAGCGAAATAAAGCGGAATAAAGCGGAATAAAGCGGATAACCCACACTGCGCCTTCCTCCAAGCATCTCTTGATACTGCCAATGATATTGTAATATTTTATCGCCACTCGAGATTGCGAACAATTATCAAAAGCCTAATGGAATATTCTTTTTACCAAGCCTGTGCAACAAATTGAACTACCAGACGCCTCTAAAATCAGCATGCCTCTCAGTTCCGAGATCTATTAACAGATGATAGAATGCAGCCGTTTTGAACATGCCATTAAAATTTATAGATCATGCTTTCAGCGGCAAAAGATGGCTACACAGGTCTCAGGAGAGTAACCCGAACTGATACTTACGTACCAATTATTGTCGGCATCAGCTTATGGGAAGAACTGGCTGGGAGTTGAAATAACTGTGTTTGCCTTGCCAGATTCTAATATCTATAGGTCTCAATCATAAGGAGATTAATCGTGAGATACAGGAAAGCATAGCTTTACATCATTCAGAAGAAAGGGGGTGGTTAGTGCATGCACCCTAAAATTAGTAAGTAAAGGCACCTGACATCACAACCTTAACTAACTCTGGTTGTGTAGCAAGTGCATTAAGCGTTATGTGATATGAATAACACGCGTAGTATATTCTTGAAGTATCTGTCATTTTTAAGCATATTATTCCCTTCCATTTGTTTTTCGGGTAATTACTTACCTTTAAATAGCAGTTGCGATGGATTCCCTAAAGTTGCTGTAGGTAGTATTAAAGGAACCTGTATTGGGATTGTCAGTCAGTTCTCAGGTTTTAAGAAGCCCCGTAAAGCGATCCAATTGGGCAAGCGCAGTCTCCTTATAACCGATATGGGCGGATGGTCCGAGGGTAAGGGAATCCTCTGGCTCCTTGAGTCCTCTGATGATCATTTAAAAGGAAATGTCACAGTTACCCCTCTGTTGCATGGGCTCAATATGCCTCACGATATTGAGATGGACTCCAAGGGACGTATTTTAGTAGCAGAGACTAATCAGATTCGTCGGCTAGAGTTAGTAGACAACCAAATTGTTTCTGATGAGGTAATAATTGGAAATTTACCTCACAAGGATTCGCTGCATCCTTTAAGTAATTTCGTTCAACTACCTGACAACTCACTGTTAATTAACTTTGGCTCAAGAACTGACCAGTGTGAGCGTCATATAACGGATGGTAAGTGTAATGAGCTAGACGAGAACGGACTCTGGCAATACAGCTATAAAAATTCTACCGATAGCTACTCCGCAACAGGAAGACAAATTGCAAATGGGTTAAGGAACTCAATGGCCCTGGTGGCCCACTCTTCCGGGGTAATACTACAGGCAGAAAATAGCAGTGATGTGAAGGATGCTGATGAACCCTATGAGGAAATCAATATAATCAGGGAAGATGGATTTTATGGCTGGCCCTACTGCCTGAATGAAATGTTTGATCAAGGCAAAATCAAAAATGGTTGCCATGTCAAGAACTACCACCCTCCCTATACACTTCTGCCTCCCCATGTCGCCCCACTAGATATGCTATATAGCCAATCCAGTAAAATACCAGCGCTAAATAATAGACTTTTAATGAGCTGGCATGGGTACCGTGTGGTAGGTAATCGGTTGGTTGCCTATGATATCAATCATAATGGGCTACCCGTTTTAACCGACAAAGCATGGTTTAACCGTGATCCTATCGCGCCAAGCACAGAGTGGACACGCCATCCATTTGCCCCCCAGGGGGGAATGTCACAACAAGCTCAACACATCGAAATTATCACTAACTGGAATCAGGTAGATAACCTTCGCCCCGAAGGCGCACCGGTGGGCTTAGTTATGCTTATGGATGAAACATTATTAATCGTCGATGACAAAAATAAAGCTATTTTAAGGCTTGCTGCTGGAGAGTCATATATAAGTGAAGAGCCTATTACTGGCGACGATAACATTGAAGCTGAAGCTATGGCCACAATTTTGGACAAGCACCCGAACCTTAAAACTACCCTAATTGAACACTGCGCCTCATGCCATGAAGATATAGCTAAATCACCGGAAAAGCTGTTAAACAACACTAGCGGCTGGCTTAAGTCTACAGATGGAGTCATGAATATCGAACTAGCGCTATTCAACCCTGTTCGCCCAATGCCTCCATCATCTACATTGAGCAAAGAACAAAAACAACAATTGATCAATAGCATTAAGTCTATTTTTGACTAACTGTTTCCGCGAACACCTAAGAGAAGCGAAGATATAACCATAAACCCAGGGTCTGCATTTCTTATTGCGAACAACATAAAATATACGCGACACTAAGAAATGCAACCCTTTGGCATTCGGAAAAAGCACCTTAGGAAATCAGTTAAACTTGACAATAACAGGCAACTATGAACCTTTGCCTTTGGGCAGTTATACCAACTTAACAGAACAGTAACAATATACACTTTTGAAAAAAATTGCACCAAAAGGGAGTTTAAGACCTTGATTAGTTCACCCACAAAATGGGAATACAAAAAAGAAACCCAAAAAGTCACAGGCGACATTGACAACTCAAACGCTAGTATTATTGTCAATGTAGCAAGAAATTCCCCTGCAGATAGTATTGGATTAAAGAAGGGTGACTTTATCCTCAGCTTCAATGGGGAACCATTGATAGCTCAAGATGAAATTGACTTAACCTACGGTAGAGGAACTGTGAATTACCGCTTTTATTCACGCGGTGATCACACAATATTAAATGTCAAAGCATCCCCAGTCCCTCTCGGGGTTATTACTGAGCCGAGTTCAAATTATATCCTAAAGGAGTTAAAGACTGGCAGCTTCCCTGGCTGGGAGGGATTTCGCTTGCTATGGAAACGCAGAGATTGGGAGAGACTGCTTGAAGCAAGCGAGGCCACATATTCAGACACAAGTATTAGCCGAATAATTAGAAAAGCATTTAAGAATTTCGGGAAAAATGCTGGGATGCTTTATAAAGGTGCATCACTTTTTGAAACAAACAGGGAAGAAGAAGGTATCCATCTAATTTCTGACTTTATCGACAATCAATTATCAAGCTATGAAACATTTGAGCATGCCATAGCCTATTTTTATGCCTCTAAGTGGTGTGAACTTATGGGGGATAAGGAAGGCATTGAACATTGGCTGTTAGCCTCAGATAGAAGCAATGCTGGTGAGTTTGAGAGAATCTCTCAAGAGACTTACCTGAAAGGATTTGATCCAGCTCCCAAGAGGTATAAATGGATAAATAAAGAATTTCCGAGCAGCTATATTCTTGAAAATATAGGTAGCGGGGGTACCACCTCTCTTACTGGGTCATTGGCGAGGCTAGATGCCAGTCAACTTTTACCCGTTTGCGTGATGCCATTCTATCGAGGTAATGGACCTTACAATGATGCACTAGGCTGTTATGGAAGTATGTTTGAATATATTTCCGATAAAATTGCTCCTATGCACGTTATTTTGGATTCTCCTAAAAAAGAAGAAGGAGAAGAATGGCGCTACGAAAATGAGGAAAAACTCATCAATAATGGCGTTCCTTTTGAACTGCTACATGATCCAGAAAGTTCGATTTCTAAATCCCTAGATCTTGAGTATTCACCAGTATTTTACCTTCTAAACCAGAAAGGATTTATTGTTTATGAGGGCGCGCTCAGGAAGGCCTATGACTATTGGGACACACTAGTGGCCCATGCGGAAAGTAATGTAACTAATGGCGAGCCGTCCGTGTAATGTATCTATCATGCGACACCTAAATCGTTTCAAGTTTCTGATAGTGCAGTATCGACTCTGAACGAGTGATGCCGACCAACACCCCTTCCAAATGGACAAGTAATGCGAGCGAAGATAATTCTTCAGCTCAACGAAGGCATGACTCCTACAGATGTAGCTACTGCACAGAGAACGTCACCGAAGACCGTTGATCGGTGGAGAAGCAGTTTTGAGCAGGAAGGTATTGAAGGTCTGCATGAGCGTGCTCGTAGTGGTCGGCCAACCCTTATCGAGAAGGGCATAATCACTCTTGAGAGCGTGGATTGAACGAAAATACGAATGGTCTACTGAGACGCTTCTCCCCGAAAGGTATGAAAATTGACAAGATACCCAAAAGCCATATTGACGATGCAGCATTTCGAATAAACACTCGTCCAAGAAAGGTTCTAAATTACTTGAGCCCACTAGAATTTCTAGCGGGTAGGCGTGTGTCATTTATATTGGCAACCTAGGATTTAATAACAGCCAAATACAGGGAAGTAAGTTCAGAGAAGGCAGGAAAAAGACAGAAAAGTGAAGTGGAAGTAACTGTGTTCAGCATCACAAAAACAGGCAGCAGTCACCGCGCCGCCTGCTTCTGCAATCTATCAATTCTTAGTCGTGCATTGGGTTGCGAAGAATTGGGCAAACAGCGTCTTCATTCTTAGCCATATACTGCTGGTGGTATTCCTCGGCATAGTAGAACGGTTGAGCCATGCTGATTTCGGTAGTGATTGATCCACGATCTTTGGCATCCAGCGCTTCCTGCACAGCTGCCCTGCTCGCTTCCGCCTCCTGTTTCTGACCTTCGTTCAAGCAGAAAACACAGGAACGGTACTGGGAACCGATATCGTTACCCTGGCGCATACCCTGGGTTGGGTCATGGTGATCCCAAAAGATCCGTAGGAGTTCTGCATAGCTCACCTTTTTGGGATCAAAGATCACTTTCACCACCTCTGCGTGCCCGGTACGGCCGGTGCAGACTTCATCGTAGTTCGGGTTTTCAGTGGCGCCATCGGTGTAGCCAACGGCAGTGGCAAACACACCATCCGTATCCCAGAACACATGCTCTGCGCCCCAGAAGCATCCCATACCAAAAATGGCGACCTCCAGGTGCTCAGGGAATGGCTCTTTAATGGTGTTGCCATTTACAAAGTGGGTGCCACTGATCTCCATCGGCTGGGGCCGACCGGGCAGCACCTGGTCCGCATCGGGTATCTGAAATTTGTCGTATTGCATACTGTTTTCTCAAGTGCAGGTATTTTCTTTTGTCAGGATAGCTCGAAGGCGCTTATCCTCCCAGATCAAGTAATATTAATCCGCGAATCAAGTAGTTAAGAGGACTCTATGATACGCAGAACAAACATTGGCAGATCAACACTATAAGGAGTCGTCATTGGCGCGCTTAATCTTACTGATTTTAATCGCCATCGGTGCCTGGTATCTCTGGCAAAAAATCAAATCTAGCTCACCGCAGGAGCGGCGCAAGCAGATTTTTATGGCCTGTATCGCCGGCGTCGCCGCAATAGTGGTTGTGCTGGCTATCACCGGGCGCCTGCATTGGGTAGGAGCGGCGCTCGTGCTCATTCTTCCGGTGTTGGGCCGTTTGCTCGGTCAGCTCTCCCGTTATTTACCCTGGTTGATGCCACTGTTTGAAAAGTATTCAAACAGGCGCCCAAATCCAGGGGCCACTCAACATCCGCCGCCACACAACACCGAGGGCCCGCCACTCTCGGAACACGAAGCGCGCCGAATCCTTGGCGTTGACGCCGATGCAGGCAGAGATGAAATCATTAGTGCACACCGCAAATTGATCCAAAAACTCCATCCAGATCGTGGCGGCAATGATTACCTGGCATCGCGTATCAACGCCGCCAAGGAGCTACTACTGAGCATTCTTGGTTAAACCTTGCAAAGCAGGTGGATATACCTGGCCAATTGCCGATAGGGGTCCACCTGGGAGTATTCAAGTTCCTTTTCCACAATGGCCGACGCGGGCAACTTTTCCCGGATTGACGGCGTCATAAAGTCGTGGAAGCAGCGGATGCCGCTATGACAAACCACGGAAAAGCCCGCTTCGGTCAGCCAGTCTTCCACCCATTCCGGCAGAAGTGGATTCTGTGGAGTGAGGCTGCCAGGGTGGCCACCCCAGTTATCCCCTTCAATATTGCGGTCCAGCTGGCGAAAGCTGCCCCGTTGTAATAGGCGGAACTCAAGGGCACGCCGATTGTAGAATGTGAGCGAAAGATGCCCACCAGGCTTTAACAGGCTGCGCAGCTGCTGCAACGCCTGTTGCGGCTGCTCCAACCATTCCAGCACAGCGTGGCAAATTACCAGGTCGGCGCCCTTTAACGCTTCTACTTGCGGCAATTCTTGCAGGGGTTTATGCAGCAAGGTCATTTGCTTTTGCAGATGGCGCTGGCGAATTTCCGCATCCGCGAGCTCAAGCATCTGCTCAGAAATATCTGCGAGAAAAACCTCGTGCCCCGCCTCAGCCAGGTCCATGGCAAAATGGCCCTGGCCACCCCCAGCGTCAACGATTTTTAGAGTGCGCTGCTCGCTCCCCAATAGCGGCGCCAGATCCCGGTTGAGCACTGCCAGGCGAATGTCCCCTTTAAGGCCGCCATAGATACGGTTGCGAAAACGGTGAGCGAGATCGTCAAAGTTTCGATCTTTACGCAGGCTGTCACCCATCGGAGCTCTCACCTTGCAAAGCCTCATTGCATCGGCGGCGGTTCTCGACGAATTTGCGCTGTAGCGCCTCTTCCATATCAACCCCCAGTACAGCGGCCAGTTTGCTCAAGTACATCTGAATATCCGCCAGTTCAGCGGCAACTTGCTCGGCCTTGTCGTCTGCCATTAGATCCTGGATATCTTTATCACTGCGCCATTGAAAGTGTCGCCCTAACTCTGCAACTTCCACAGATAGCGCCATGGCCAGGTTTTTTGGGGTATGCAGTGACTGCCAGCCGCGCATTTCAGCGACTTCATCAAAAGCCGCCAGGATTTCACGGTCTTTCATCAAATGTTTTCCTCTGCTGGCGCTCCAGCCCGCCCTCCCGGGCAGCCAAAATTGAATTCAGTGCGCGGGACAGAAACTCACGCCTGTATAAAACACAGACAACAAACAGATAGCCGGCAACAAACAGGATTGGGTGGATAAACCAGCCCAGCACTGACATTGAGAAATAATAAGAGCGCAGACCGTAGTTGTAACTGTGGCCCGCATGGTCGATCACCTTGGCAGTACTGATGGCAAATCGGCGTCGCTCTTCCTCAGATAGATCACCGGTTTCCGGCGGCGGTGCTGCACCAATGAGTACATTGGCGAAGGAGTACTGGCGCAGTGACCAGGTAAAATTGAAAAAGGCGAAGATAAAAATCAGGATCAACAACATCACCTTGAGCTCAAACTGCTCAACGGTGGTGGGCTCCGCAAAAGGCAAACTGGTGAGCACTTCGATGGCGGCCTTGTTCGCCGTCAATGCCGTGACTAAACCCGCCAGGATAAGAATACTGGTGGAGGCAAAAAAACCAATGACCCGCTCCAGGTTACTGAGAATAGCGGTATCAGCCATGCGCATATCCCTATCGAGCATACGCATCATCCACTCAACGCGGTACCACTGAAGCGATGAAGTAAGACACCAGGTTTCTTTGGCTTTTTTTCGCGCAAAAACGGTGTAACCCACCCATGTGATAAAAAAGCCAATGACACTGGCAATATCCAACCAGGACAACCTCTAATATCTCCGTGTTCGTCTACATTTATGCCGTAGCTTCGGCAAGCGAAGTCTTCGCCCTACTGGCATCCTTGTCAACACTGTCTTTCCGATGTGTGCAAGCGGTAGAATAGCGCCCTTTCGCCGGCAGCAGTGGCCGGCCAGAAAATTCATATAACTCCAGGGAGCTGTCTTTTGAGCAACTCACATCCTGCATTTGAACTGGTTACCAGCGCAGATATTGATTCTCTCGGCGTGCGCGTCGAGGAATACCGACACATTACGACCGGTGCCCAGCACCTGCACATCGCCGCAGACAACTCGGAAAATGTTTTCCTTGTCGCCCTGCGCACCGTGCCCGAAGACTCCACCGGTGTCGCCCATATTCTTGAACACACCGCCCTGTGCGGCAGTGACAAGTACCCGGTGCGCGATCCCTTCTTTATGATGATCCGGCGCTCACTCAATACCTTTATGAACGCCTTCACCAGTTCAGATTGGACCGCCTACCCGTTTGCCAGCCAGAATCGAAAGGATTTTGACAACCTTCTCGACGTCTATCTGGATGCGGTATTTTTTGCGCGCCTGGACCCGCTGGACTTTGCCCAGGAAGGCCATCGCCTGGAATTTGCCGAAGCGGATAATGGGAGCAGCGAGCTCGTCTACAAAGGTGTCGTGTTCAATGAGATGAAAGGCGCCATGAGCTCCGTCACCTCGCAGCTGTGGCACACCCTGAGCAAATACCTGTTCCCCACCACCACCTATCACTACAACTCCGGTGGCGAACCTACTGATATTCCAAAGCTGAGTTACGAGCAGCTGGTTGCCTTCTACCGCAGCCACTACCATCCCAGCAACGCCACCTTTATGACCTTCGGTGATATTCCGGCGGCGGAACACCAGGCCGCGTTTGAAGAAAAAGCGCTGCACAAATTCGAGAAACTCGACAAGACCATCTCGGTTGGTCGCGAAGACCGCTACCAGGCGCCGCTGAAAGTCGAAGAGCACTACCCGTTAAATGGCGAGCCTCTGAAGGCCAAGACCCATATCGTATTGAGCTGGCTGCTGGGTGATGTCACCGATCTTGAAGAAGCCCTGACCGCACACCTGCTCGCCGGTGTACTGCTGGATAACAGCGCCTCACCGCTGATGAAGCTGCTGGAAACCACCGACCTGGGCACTTCCCCTTCCCCGCTGGTTGGCCTGGACGATTCCCAACGCGAACTGGTGTTTGTCTGCGGTATTGAAGGCAGCGAACGCGAAAGTGCCGACGAGCTTGAGCAACAAGTTCTCGACGTGCTGAGGGACGTGGCGGAAAACGGCATCCCCTACGAACAGGTAGAAGCCAGCTTGCACCAGCTGGAATTACAACAGCGGGAAATTGGTGGCGACGGCTACCCCTTCGGCTTGCAATTGATTCTCACCGCATTGACCGGCGCCACTCACCGTGGCGATGCCATCGGCCTGCTGAATATCGATGCCACCCTGGAGCGTCTGCGCGAGCAGATCAAAGATCCGAAGTTTATCGCCAATAAAGCCCGTGAACTTCTGCTGGAGAACCAGCATCGCGTACGTATGGTACTGAGTCCCGATGAGCAGTTGGCTGCGCGCCGCGAGCAGGCGGAGAAAGACCAGCTGGCGGAAATCAAAGCCGCTCTCAGCGAAAAAGAAAAAGCACAGATTGTCGAAACCGCCAAAGCCCTGGCCGATCGACAAAACCGCGAGGACGACGCTTCTATCCTGCCCAAGGTCGGCGTAGAAGATATTCCCGCAGAACTTCCGGATGTCGAAGGCGAAGCAATAGACTTGGGCCCACAGAAGTTGACCCGCTACAGCGCGGGCACCAACGGCCTGGTTTACCAACAAATGGTCTGCGCGCTGCCGGAATTCACCGAAACCGAAAAACAACTGCTGCCCTACTACTGCCAGGTACTGAGCGAAATTGGCCTGGGTGAAAAAGACTACCTGGAAGTCCAGCAGTGGCAGACCAGCGTGGTTGGCGCCCTGCACGGTTTCACCAGCAGCCGCACTGCCATCGACAACCTGGATCACCTTTCCGGCCACTTTATCCTGTCCGGTAAAGCGCTGGCTCGCAATCAGGGCGGCCTGACCGAGCTGATGCAAGCCACTATGGAGCAAGTGCGTTTTGACGAGCACGCCCGCATCAAAGAATTGCTACTGCAAACCCTCGCCCGCCGCGAACAGGGTGTTGTTGGCAATGGCCACGCCCTCGCCATGGCTGCCGCCAGTGCCGGCTACAACCGCGCCGCCTGGGAGAGCCATGCCAGCGGTGGTCTGCTGGGATTGCGCAACCTGCGAGCCCTGGTTGCCGGACTGGAAATAGAAGAAGGCCTGCAAGACCTTTCCACCCAATTCCAGGCTATCCACCAGAAAATCCTCGCAGCACCGCGCCAGTTCCTGCTGGTGGGTGAAGAAGAGAAAATTGGCGATTTCAGTCAGACACTGATGCCACTGACCTCGACTTCCAGCATCGCCGCAGCCAACCCCGCTGCACCTTTCGAACGCAAACAAATCGAGGAACTCTGGGTTGCCAACAGCCAGGTGAACTTCTGTGCCAAGGCCTACGCCACTGTGCCTATGTCCCACCCGGATGCGGCACCGCTGTCGGTTTTGAGCGGCTTCCTGCGCAACGGCTTCCTGCATCGCACCATCCGCGAACAGGGCGGCGCCTACGGCGGCGGAGCCGGCCACGACAGCAATATTGGCGTATTCCGCTTCTACTCCTACCGCGATCCGCGTATGGGTGAAACCCTGGAGGACTTCGACGCATCCCTTAAGTGGTTGGCCGAAGAGAAGCACAAGGAAGAACAGGTTGAGGAAGCGATCCTCGGCGTCGTCGGCGGTCTGGATAAACCCGGCTCCCCCGCTGGTGAAGCCAAGAAGAACTTCCACTCGGGCCTTTACGGCCGCACCCACGAGACGCGCCAGCAATTCCGCAAGCAGGTTACGGAAGTTACCCTGGAAGACCTGCAACGCGTCGGTGCCACCTATCTGGACCCGAGCAAGGCCAGTACCGCCATTGTTACCGGTCCCCAAGGTAGCGAAGCGGCAGCCAAACTCAATCTGAAGGAAGAAAAGCTCTAACTGGAGCTCGACGATTCCCCGGCAATTTGTCCGGGGAAGCTCTGCGGCGCCGGCCAAAAACCGGCGCCGATCTATCGCCGTTATCCTCTAGCGAAGTTCCAATGAGTAAACACGACAATATTTATGCAAACCCACTGGGCCAGGTAGCCGGCTTCGAGTTCGATCGCCAGGTGGTGCAAGTTTTTCCCGATATGATCAAGCGCTCCGTGCCCGGCTACACCACGATCGTAGCCATGATCGGCACCCTGGCAGAGCGCTATGCCCAAGCCGGAAGCCGCTGCTATGACCTGGGCAGTTCCCTGTGCGCGGCAACCCTGGCCATGCGCCATCGTATTCCCGCTGCCGACTGTGAGATCGTCGCTGTAGACAATTCGCAAGCCATGGTTGATCAGGCGCGCACGGTCCTCGAAGCCGATAGCGGCGAGGTTCCCGTTCAGCTTATCTGCGACAACCTGCAAAACGTAGCTATCGAAAATGCCTCGGTCGTAGTGCTCAACTTCACCCTGCAATTTATTCCGGTGGAAGAGCGCGAAGAAATCCTCCAGAAAATCCACGATGGTTTGCGTCCCGGCGGCATTCTGATTATTTCCGAGAAAGTGGACTTCGCCGATAAAGCCCACAACGAGTTAATGATCGAACTGCATCACTCCTTTAAAGCCGCCAACGGTTACAGCGCGCTGGAAATCGCACAGAAGCGCTCTGCCCTGGAGAATGTATTAATTCCGGAAACCCTGGATACCCACCGCACACGACTGAAAAATGTCGGCTTTACCAGTGTCGATGTCTGGTTCCAGTGTTTTAATTTTGCCTCTTTAATCGCCATCAAAGGCGCGCCGGAAAAGTAAGTACCCCGTGATCGACTACACCCAACTCTATCAAGGCCTGCAACACGTTCCCGCCCTGCGCACCTGGCTGGCCCAGCTGCCAACACAGGTGGCTGAAAACCTGAGTCCTCATCGCTGGGGCGATCTGCCCGATTGGCGCGCAGCGGTGGAAGCCCTACCGGAAATCACGCCCTCCGCTATCGAACTCAACCGCAAGGTCAGCGCAGGCACTGCCGCCGATGCCAGCTCAGAACAACTCGAAGCCCTGGAGCGGGAGCTGCGCAAATTACACCCCTGGCGCAAAGGCCCCTGGGAGTTATTTGGACTAAATATTGATACTGAGTGGCGCTCCGATTGGAAATGGGATCGGGTACTTCCGCACTTGGCACCACTGAAAAATCGACTGGTGCTCGATGTGGGCTGTGGCAATGGGTACCACTGCTGGCGATCCTACGGCGCCGGCGCGCGCCGGGTCATCGGTATTGATCCTTCCGCCAAATTTGTCGCGCAATTTTACGCGCTGAAAAAATACCTGGGCCAGGAAGCACCAGTGGATTTGTTGCCCCTGGGTATTGAAGCGCTCCCGGCAAACTTGCGCGCTTTCGATACCACTTTTTCCATGGGGGTACTCTATCACCGCCGTTCACCCATGGATCACCTGCGCGAATTGCGCGAAACCCTCCGTCCCGGCGGCCAGCTTGTACTGGAGACACTGGTTATCGACGGCGGACTCGGCGATTGCCTGGTACCCGAAGACCGCTATGCAAAGATGCGCAATGTATGGTTTTTCCCCAGCTGCGCCACCCTGGAGAGCTGGCTGCGCAAGTGCGGTTTCCGCAACCCCAGGACCGTGGACCTGAACACCACCAGCCAGGAGGAACAGCGGCGCACCGACTGGATGCACTTCGAATCCCTGGCAGATTTTCTCGACCCGGAATCGCCAGACAAAACTGTGGAAGGTCACCCCGCGCCCAAGAGAGCGGTTTTGGTCGCGGAAGCGCCGTAGCTTGTCTATACGCTTAAGGTCTGGGAACTCATAAATTCCGCAAAATTTGCTGCTAATAGAATTTTGTACGGAATGGGGAGCACCATCTTGATTGTTGCGACTCATAAGGCAAAGTGCGCCCCTAAATAGTGCAACTATATCCTTTAGGGAGGGCTGCCGCAGGATGCAGCCCGGCGCAGAGAATATTTATGAGTATTAGCGTTTTTGAGCTTTTCAAAATTGGGGTTGGCCCTTCCAGCTCCCACACGGTGGGCCCTATGGTCGCTGCCCGCCAATTCGTGCAGGATTTGCAAGACCGTGACCAGCTGCCCCGCACAAACCGCGTACAAGTCCATTTGTATGGCTCGCTGGCCCTGACCGGGGTTGGTCACGGTACCGATATGGCGGTACTGATGGGGCTTTTGGGTCAATCTCCAGACACCATTGATGTCGATTCAATCGATGAGAAAATGGCGCAAATCCAGAGCGAGCGCCGCCTGCTATTAAATAGTGACCAGGATATCGAATTTATTCGCGAGCGCGATCTGGTTTTCCATTTGGAGGAATTTCTTCCCCAGCACTCCAATGGAATGACCTGCCAGGCTTACGCTGGCGAAGAGCTACTGTTCGAGCGCAGCTACTTCTCCATCGGCGGCGGCTTTGTGCTCTCCGAAGAAGATTTCGCTCACAAAGAGGAGATCGCCACCCTTCTGCCTTATGACTTCAGCAATGCAGAACAGCTGATGAAGATCTGTGATCATCACGGTTGGACTATTGCCGAGCTGGCAATGGAAAACGAAAAAGCCTTCCGCGGCGAGCAGGAAGTCAAAGACCGTTTATGGAATATCTGGAAGGTAATGGATGCCTCTATTGAGCGAGGCTGCCACCAGAATGGCATCTTGCCCGGCGGCCTCAATGTTCGCCGCCGCGCTGCTGAACTCTACCGGGAGTTGAGTAAACAGAGTCCGGAAGAGCGCAACCACGGCCTCGCCATTCTCGACTGGGTAAGTCTTTTTGCTCTCGCCGTCAATGAGGAAAATGCCGCGCGCGGGCGCATCGTCACCGCACCCACTAACGGCGCCGCTGGTGTGATTCCCGCCGTTATCGCCTACTACGTGGAATTTGTACACGACAGCAAAATTCACGGTGAATTGAAAGACCAGGTAGTGAAATTCCTGCTCACCGCCGGCGCTATCGGTATGCTGTTTAAAAAGAATGCCTCTATTTCTGCCGCTGAGGTGGGCTGCCAGGGAGAAATCGGCGTAGCCTGCTCCATGGCTTCCGCCGGCTTGGCCGCCGTAGAGGGCGGCACCAACCAGCAGATTGAAAACGCTGCTGAAATTGGAATGGAACACAACCTCGGCCTTACCTGCGATCCAATCGGCGGGTTGGTGCAGGTCCCCTGTATCGAGCGCAACACCATGGGTGCAGTAAAAGCCATTAACGGCGCACGCCTGGCCCTGCGCGGTGATGGCGCTCATATCGTACCGCTGGACAGCGTTATCGAGACGATGCGTCAAACCGGTATCGATATGCAGAGCAAATACAAAGAGACCTCTCTCGGCGGGCTCGCAGTAAACGCTGTGAACTGCTGATATTTTTCGGCAGGAGCACAAATCTGCTCCTGCCGCTTACTTAGGGAGCCTCTGAGTAACTCCGTAATGCCTCTGCGGGTCTTGAAGGCTGCAGATGTTAGGCGCAGCTCGCCGCGAATGGCCGTAGCCCTTTGCAAGAGCTGCAACGCAGCAGCTGTGGCCTTAAAGACCCGCCCTTCGGGGCTTGCAGAGCGATTCACACTCCGCGTTGCGACTTCTTGAAAGGTCTAGACATTCCTTCGAAACCGCGCCTTGATTGTGAACCGCTCTGCATGCCAGAGGTATCATGGAGTTATTCAGAGACTCCTTAGCCCTAAAGATACCAAATTCTTTTTGTGGCATATCTCCAACGAACTCCCACCGGTATTTAAAAGTCACTGGTTAAATATCAGCGAGCGATGAGCCCCAACACCCGCCATGGTGCCGGATGCAATCGCGAAGGTTCCGCTTTGCATCGGGTTGGATAAATCCCCAGCAGCAAAGACCCCCTTTACAGAAGTTTCCTTAAAGCCATCCACCTTCACAATCCGCCCGGTGAAAGACTCCTCCAGCTCCAACCCCAATTTATCGATAAACGGAGAGGTCAATTCCGCTTTGGGGCTCACGTAGAGCCCCTCCAGTGGCAACTTGCGGCCATCTGCTAAAACAACTTCACTTAAACTATCCCCCTCTCCCTCCAACTGCGTAATCGGGGCTTCTTCCAGCATTACTCCCCGAGCCAGCAGATGATCGAGCACTTCCCCCTGCGGATTGAATTGGCCCTGGGTAAACAAGGTAGTTGCGCCCCAATCGGGAATCATCGCCGCCTGGTGGAAAGACAGCTCGCTGGTAGCCAGCACACCTAAAGGGCGATCACTCAGCTCATAGCCGTGGCAATAGGGGCAGTGAATCACACTCCTACCCCAGCGCTCTTTCACGCCAGGGATATCCGGTAGCTGATCCGTAATGCCGGTTGCAAGAATTAGCCTCTTCGCTTTAAAAGTGGTACCTCCCTGTGCAGCAACAGCAAACCCCTCTTCCTGGACATCCACACTATCCGCAGTGCCTTCAACCACCTGGAAGCTCGAGTAAGCCTGTAGCTGGGAAAGCGCCGTGCTACGAATTTCCTCAGGCCTCTTACCATCCAGGCAAAACACTCCATGGGACGCTTTTGCAAAGCGGTTTCTAGGTCTTTTAGCATCCAGTACAACGACCTTGCGCCTGCCGCGAACCAGCTGCATCGCCGCAGACAGGCCGGCAAAACTTCCACCGATAATCAATACATCCGTATCCATAGCCATCCCTCCGATATCATGTAACTTTTATTGTTACACAAAAATTCAAAACCGTACAACACACGTAACAGCAAAAGTTTCGTGATAAACTGCAGGATCAGAAATTTAGGTGAATTATGCGCAAAGACAGCCGATTATCCCGGGCACTTCATGTCCTTATCCATTTGAACATGACCGACAAGCCGGTTACCTCAGACAAGATGGCAGCTATGCTCCTCACCAATCCTGTGGTGGCTCGCAGAACTATGGCGCTATTGCGGGATCAGGGGTACGTGCGCTCCAGTAAAGGGCACAATGGGGGCTGGTCACTCGCGAAGCCCCTTAATGAAATTACACTTCTGGATATCCATAAAGCGCTGGGAGACAGCTCAGTTTTTACCATTGGTCTGACAGACGAACACACTAACTGTATCATTGAGCACGCAGTAAATGCCGCTCTAAAGGATGCAATGGATGAGGCCGAGAGTATTTTACTCGCGCAATTTGGTGAGATCACATTGGATCAGCTCGGTAGGGATTTTTCTAGCTCTGGGGTTTCAGAATAACTGCTCACATCCTAAGCTGCCGGGGAGACTCAGGTTTTTCTAGTTTCTGAATTTCCCCAAACAGCTATATCTATAATAAGATGTCAGAATAGACTCTATACTTTTAAAAGATACTTAGGGCCTGTCAGAGACATCAGGACCACATAGGCTTTTAAATTACTTAATAGATAAATTTCTTAAATCTGCGACATTTGTATAAAGAGTGCAATCATCACTACTCTTTATAATTACATCTCTCCCCGCCGCCAACGCAGATAAAAGAATGCTCAAATACAAACTTCCCTCTTCAGTAGTTCCATCAAAAACATATGAAAAACTACCATTTGTTGAACAGGCGACATCCCCAACTGGTAAATCTTCGGTTTCAACAAAGACTCGCCCTTGATATTGGGGGCCAGTATGAATCTGAGCGATTTTGCCAGAATAAACAAGCTCAGCATTACTTAATGCAGAATAAAAACCCAAGATCACCACAAATAAAACCCGCATAGATATACCTTTATTAAAAACCAAATCCGTTTAAAAAGAACCGGGATATAAATATATAGAACTGTTGATTTCAAGCAAATACCGAAAAATTCGCAACCTGCGTGAACTGCCTCAACTTATACTCTCTGTCCTGACTTCAACTCCTACTCAGCCGTTACCCGACAAGAAAAAAATCTCATAATTCTACCTAGCCACCATCTATGCTAAGCCTCAGTATTCTTTCTGGTATGGGTGGCAATTAGATAAAATTAAACTTGGGAAATAATTTTTTCTGGACTGGAATAACTTTAATATTTTCACAGCTTATCGAAAAATTCGCATTTGATTATTTCCATATAGACACCTAGAGGTACATAAGTACCTCCTCGACAGCTTTACATCCTACTCCGAAAAGGCACCCACCAACCAGATAGACTAATCTAAGAACTAGTACAATCTGGGAAGGTCTACCTGTGACCAAGTATAACAACCTATTCAACCGTCACTTCGCAAGCTCAAAAACACTGAGAAAAAGAGCAAAACAGAAAATTCCGAAATTCTCTTACGAATATCTGATAGAGGGCTGCATGGACGATATTGGCCTACACCGCAATCGCCGAGCCTTTAACTTTGTCAAAATGACACCTGAATACATTCGCCCAAACTTGACACCAGATTTGAGTTGCCAACTGTTCGGTAAGCTATACAGTGCCCCTTTTGGCATAGCACCCATCGGGCTACAAGGGCTTATGTGGCCAAATGCGCCAGTGATACTTGCTAGAGCCGCCTACAAGCACAATATCCCCTTCATTCTCAGTACCGTTTCTTCAGAATCACTGGAAAAAATAGCTCAAGTCACTCAGGGAACAGCCTGGTACCAGCTCTATAATCCAACTGAGCCAGCCATCCTTTCTGATTTGATATCCAGGCTAACCACAGCACAGTACCAACATTTGGTCATTACCATTGATGTTCCCACTTTTGGCTTACGTCCCAGGGACTTTCATAATGGATTGGCAATGCCACCGAAATTAAATATTAAGAATATCTGGCAAGCGATACTTAAACCCCATTGGAGCCTATCCACATTACGATATGGCCTACCCAAATTTAAGAACCTTGAATGTTACATCAACAACGATAATAAGAAACTTGAACTGACCGAATTCATGAATACTACGACTATGGGCCCGTTAGATTTTGACAGTTTGAAGCATATAAGGGACCTATGGCCTCACAAGCTTATAATCAAAGGAGTCATGAGTGAACCGGACCTACAGAGGGCAATCCAACTTGGGGCAGATGGAGTAATTTTGTCTAATCATGGTGCACGACAGCTCGACCTTGGAGAAGCAACACTTCCGATGTTGAACCACTTCTCTGGCTACCAAAACAAAATTCCACTGGCAATTGATAGTGGCATTAGATCCGGCGCAGATATTGCCGGTGCTTGTGGGCTTGGAGCTAAGTTTTGTTTCCTTGGACGGTTTTTTATGTACAGTGTCTGCGCCCTAGCTGAAAAGGGGGGCGACCATGCAATCTACTTGCTAAAGGCTCAATTAACTCAGGTGATGCAGCAAGTTGGGGCTGGCACCCTAAAAGATCTTTGCGAAAAGGTGGATCTAACACTAACTGAAAAGAGCGATTTTTGAAGAAACGCTAACACCTTTCTAAATGACTACCTAGCAGCAATATAAAATTATGAAATTGCACACCGATTAGTCGCCAGAGTTGATTGCTGACTAATGATCAACTCTGGAAAAAACCATATAGTTAAAGGGATCGTAAAAACTCTAGCAGATCTGCCCTCTCTGAATCACTCATGGAACGATAATTTTCCCTGCTTTCCCAAGCCTCTCCACCATGCCATAAAATAGCCTCCTCAATAGATCTCGCCCGACCATCATGTAGAAAGCTACTATGCCCATTTACAGCGGCAGCCATACCCAACCCCCATAATGGCGGCGTTCTCCATTCCTGGTTGTAATCAGTAGATTCAGTCAGAGAGTCCGCCAGCTCTTCTCCCATATCGTGGAGCAACAGGTCAGTATAGGGGTGTATGGTATTCCCCCTTAGCTCAGCCAGGGGGTGGCGATGATCAGTATTCATTTCAGTGCGATGGCAGGCGTCGCACCCAGCCTCAGAGAACAGCCCCTCTCCGGCAAGCACGGAGTCGTTAGAAATACTATCTTGATCACGGGGAGGCGCTCCCAGAGCCTGAAGGTAACCCACCAAATCTTGCAGATACTCATCTGCTAACTCAGCTGAATGTTCACTATATTGCCTACAAGTTAACTGCTCATACCCACAATCAGCATCACCGTTACCGCTGGTGACTCCAATGTCATTATTGAGAGCATCTTGCGTAAAGCTGGTTAGACTGGCATGACTGGACTTCCAGCCAAAGCGCGCGATATATGGAAGGCCACTGTCAAATTCCTTTACCAGAGCGGCCCGACCTGAAATCCCATCCTCATCGGAATCATCTGGATCATGCCACTCCAAGATCTCAGACTCAGGCACCGCCTCGAGTAACCCTAGCCCCAGTATTTGTTGCGGCATACGGGGGGAAAAGTACACTATATCGCTTCCAGTACCATCGAGCTTTTCGATACTGTAGACTGGTTTTCTCAAGGTATACGCAGTTCCGTCAGAGTAGTAATCCAGCACCTCTTCATAGGTAACTGCCACCTGCCCTTCAGCTTCTATCTCATCATCAGAAGTAACAGTTTGCAATAAATGACCAAAGTAGTGATGGGGCAATGCTTGACTTTCGGTATTGAGCCCGCCCGATCCCAGTTTCATAACCATCGTTTCTGGGAAATAGCCATCCTCTGGAGACGGTCCACGCCCATTATTGATATGACACGCAAAGCATGAATTCTCTATTTTAAGATCAGTGGCCAAGTCTGCCAGTTCTGAAAAGCTTGGATTCCCCTCCTCTTCGTGATCCCCAGAATCAAAATCAGTGTGAAACAACCTTCTACCACGCAAAAATGTATTATGGGTATCCCACTGAATATTCGATACTTCCTGCATATACGCAGTCCAATCGGCAATGCCACTATCAACTATATAAGTATCGTATATGTCGACCCCATCCAAAATTGGATACGTAACTTGAGTGGCGTCATCTGAATCACCGCTAACCCATGAGCCATCGCTACCGACATAATAAGTTAAAGTCTGCTCCGACAAATTTTCTGAGATAATTTCAGTGGCAGGTACAGAATCTCCCGCAATTATTGGAGTCGCTGTCGCACTACCTCCAGAACGAATACTTTCATCAATGTCATTATCATTGACAAGATAGATACCAGGCTCGCCCAATTGTATACGGTAAGTATTGGTATAGTAGATAGTCTGGCCTTCTACATTCTCATCCCCATCGTATTGCCCCAGAAATTGCTGGAATTCAAATTCCATCCATTCACCGGCTTCAAGAATACCATCATCCCCATTGTGTGCATCAAAAGTAATTAAACACACCCATACTTGCCCACTTCCATCCTCATCAGCCTCTATTAAAGGAGTATCCTCAAACTTAGCATTATTGTTGAAATCTGCTCGGTACACATTTGAGTATGCTGATCGGCACTCTGGAGAGCGATAGTGGGCATATTCAGGAGAATAATAGATTTCAATTAGGCTTTCACCTTTTGGAGTGTGATCATGAATTTCAAGGCCAAAGCTTCTATGTTCAAAATAAAAGGTAGGAAAAGTATAAAATGATCCCTCGGACTCATGACGCGACCTGGCCCTGCCACTAGCAAATGTCACAATAGTTCCATCTTCTTCTACATACCAATTTTGAGATTCATCAGCAGAATAACTACTATCGAAAAGTGGTGTGTAACTTAGAGTTCTATTAGTGGAAACAAAATTTAATGCCTCATCAAACAACATAAGCTCCCAAATAGTGTATTGAGAGCTTCCTTCACTTAACTCATTCCCCTGAATTCGTAGGTAGCGGTAGCTGCCTGACAGCTGGTGACTATCAATTCTAGCCCCATACTCCCCATCATATGCATCAACAAGAGTCACCCATTCATTACCATCATTGGAAGCCAGTATTTCATAACTAGCGGCATTATCATCACCCCAGTCTATGATTACCTTCGTCAATTCTGTTGCTTCACCAATGTCCAATGATAGATAGACTGCATCACCTTCTCCCTCCCAGGCAGTGCCTCTCAAATCATCAATAGCAAAAGCAGCTTCACCTACGGAAGAAGAAATTGTAGCTTCCAGAGCAATATTAGTTCCTACGTTACTCGGGGTCTCCTCCACCGAGTTATAAATAGGTTCGCCATAGACCTGAAATTCATAGATTGAGTATCCCCAAAAATTTCCATCACTACGAGTCAATCCATTCAACCGTATATACCGAAACTTACCGGATATTTGAAAAGTATCTGTTCTATCTCCAAATTCTCCATCGGAAGACTCCGCTAACAGCTCCCATTCCTGTCCATCATTCGAAGCTTCAAGTTTATAAGTATCCGCATTTGCAGCCTCCCAGTAGAGAACCACTTGCTCTAGCTCAGAAGTAGTACCCAGGTCTATGGTTATAGTACTGGGATCTACCTGATGTGAGCTTTCCCAGCGTGTACTCATATCATTGTCAACGGCAAAAGATGCCGACTGCAACTCCGTACTTGCAGTAACACTTCGACCTTCAGACAGAAGTTCAGCCGTTACACTGGAACAAAAAAGAGATGATAGGGTTAGGATACAACTTACAAAAATTGTATTTCTCATCGTCGGGGCACCTATTTTTTTTAGATACAGAAAGATCCCCCCATATGACGAGAGCCTTACTATCCTTGTAAAAAATGAACGCCCTTAAAAGCTCCACCGCGAAGGCGAAATCTTCTGAACTTTAATTATTTTTTTGGCTATAGTTA
The DNA here is from genome assembly GCF_052467325.1 of Microbulbifer maximicatervae (SeqCode). Classification (NCBI taxonomy): domain Bacteria; kingdom Pseudomonadati; phylum Pseudomonadota; class Gammaproteobacteria; order Cellvibrionales; family Microbulbiferaceae; genus Microbulbifer; species Microbulbifer maximicatervae (SeqCode). Next base: position 858,842 of record NZ_CP174310.1, on the reverse strand, counting down.
AATGGATTTCGATTGGTAAAAAACAAAGTAAAAGCTCTTGGGACAACTGCCTCAATGTCCCTTACAGTTCTGCAAATTAACCCATTCAACGCTAACTACTGAATTATATGACACACCGAATTGTTATCATTATTTAATCGACCAAAGGGAGGGCAATAGAGTTAAGTCGGATAAATAGCAAATAAATACGACACTCTTGCGAACTATTTCACACCCCCTCCTACCCCTTACAATTCTTAACCATATGATCCAAATGCCAACCAAGAAGAGAGGCTTTTTTCTGCGCTAGGGATGGCAAATCAGCTTCTATAAACTGCCTGTTCAATATTTGTACACCCAGGATATGATTTAGCATTGCATCCAACTGAACTTTTTTTGATCTCGCTATAGACGGCGCCTTGTATTCTTTAATCAACCTATCTATGGCTGAGTATTGCAACAACCCAGCTGATTCAACCTTCACTGGGGTGACATATTCTTCAATAATTTCATGTACCCAGTTCCAGGCTCCAGAAACTGTATCTACTGGGGGAGCCATAAATGCAAACTTTTGTTTTCTACAAATAATATCAGGTAGAATTTTATCCATAGCTTTGCGAAGAACATACTTTTCCGTAGACCCACGAATCCGAATAGAGGGAGGGATTTGTGCAGCGAATTCAGCCAAATGATGATCAAGGAATGCTGGGCGGGTTTCAATGGAGTGTGCCATATCCACTCGGTCACTCACCCAGCCCAATATCTGAGTTTCAAACATTGTTTTTAGCCAGACATACTGGGATATATCCAGGGGGTGCCTTCCTTCGACTTGTAATAAGTCCAATTTACTTACAATAGCCCCCCCAGCATCGTATCCGCAGATCTCATTCTGCCAATCTTCATTTAGTAATTCTACAGCATGAAAATGGCAACTAAGCCAAGCTTGTAAACAAGCCGGGGTGAACCCCAGAACCCTATCCATCTCCGCTGATCGATAAGGGGTAATGGGCAACATAGCTCCCTTAAACAAGCTATTGCTCTCTTCTAGATACTTCTGCCAAGCTCTTCTTTGGGCTCGTTCAACTCCAGGAGAACCATACATATAAAAGTCCTTTTTAAATGCTGGATATCCTGAAAATAATTCATCCGCTCCCTCCCCTGTTATTACAACTTTATATCCATTAGACCTAACAGCCTTACTCAGTAAAAACTTTGCAACTGACAAGGTATTGTAGAATGTCCTTTCTGTATGCCAGACAGTATCCGTGTAGTGTTTGTATATATCCTCGCCGGAAATTTTTATCACTAATTGGTTAGTGCCAATTTCTCTCGCAACCTCCCTTGCAATAGATGATTCATCGTATTCTGGGCTTTCAAAACCTATTGTAAATGCGGTCTGAATTTTCTGAGAAAGCGACTCCCCTACTCCCAACAAACTACCAGAGTCAATACCGCCGGAAAGATAATAGACCACCGGCACATCTGCTTGAAGCCTTAAAGATACTGCATCTATAACCTTCTCACGCACCCCCTCAATATAATATTCATCTGTTCTATTAGAGACATTTTCCCCCGATGCGGGAAAACCAATATCCCAATACTTATGCCGCGAAATCACTAATCTGGAATCATACCGGCTAATTTTTTTGATACATCCAGGCTCAACCTGAAAAACACCATCAAAAGCTGTTTCTCCTGGAACAGAAACTTGTATAAGTTGATGATATATCCCATGCGGAGTTAAACGTCGATGCACATCGGGGTGTGCGAACAGGCATTTAATCTCAGAACCAAATACCAAACCCATTTTGGTTCTTGTCCAATATAGTGGTTTCACTCCAAACCGATCTCTAACCAAATAGAGACAGTCCTCTTCCGCATCAAAGAGAGCAAAAGCAAACTCACCTCGAAGATGTTGGATAGCTTCGCTTAAACCTAATTGTGCTATGAGGTGCAAAATAACTTCGGAGTCGCTTTTACTAAAAAAAGAAGATCCAGAAATACACAATCTGGCCCTAATACGTTGATAGTCATATATTTCACCATTATGGACCAAATAGTAGCGGCCATCTTGTGATATATATGGCTGGGATGCGCGGTCTTTACTGAGATCATTAATAGCCAAACGAACATGGCTCATTCCCATCCCCAAACCTTCGGGGTTTGCGAAACCTATACCATCCGGGCCGCGATGAAACTGAATAGCGGCCATATTTAGAAGAAGTTGGCCATCTACTGGCATTATTCTTGAACTATGAAAAATTCCTGCAATCCCACACATAGACGATACCTTTTGTCGGGATTCATTGAGATATAAGATTCTAGATAATGTCACAAACCTCATTTGGATAACCACATATAGCGATTGCTAACGCCATTCTCACATATACACCACCTTTAGCTTGAAGGAAGTACCAATTATGCGAGGTATTGTCGAGATTCTTATCAAGTTCTTCCATACGAGGTAAAGGATGTAAAACAATTGCTTGTTTTTTCAATGGCGATTTGGCATTCAAAAAATAGCTATCCTCAAACCTTTTATGGCCTGCTGTCTTTAGCGATAGAGCATTCATGTAAACAATATCAAGCCTTGGAAGAACTTTAGCTACATCTTCGGTTAAATTTACTTTTAGACCTTTTTCCTGCAATGCCAGAAATTGATCCTGCCGAAATGGCTCTTGCTCTTCCTTACCACACAAAATGAACACCTCAGAAAAAATCTCAGGAAAATGACTCAATATTGTCAGCAAGCTTCTCGAGGCTCTCATTCGGTCAGGAGCACCAATTAAACCTATTGTGTACTTCTTCTGCTCCCTTGTCAGGATTGCGGGATTCCATTTCAAAATCGTATATAAGTCGATAAGGGATTGGGTAGGATGCTCATCTATTCCATTACCGGCATTGATTATAGGAACGCTAAGATGATCTGCCATAACTTTAACTGAATTTTCACAGGAATCCCGTAAAACAACACAGTCACCATAGTTACTCACCATCTCAGCAACATCCGGCAAGCTCTCTCCAACACCAATACGTGTCGTTCCTTTATCTGTGATTGAGACTATATTCCCACCCAGGCTTAGCCAAGCACTCTCAAAGGACAATCTTGTCCGGGTACTCGATTCAAAGAATGCACTAATCAATATCTTCCCCCCTAAGTGATTTGAAAATTGGCCTCGATTTAACTCACAGCGACACGACAATCTAAGCAACTGTAAAATTGCACTCCTAGAAAGTTCACTGCTTGATACAAGACTTTCCCCATTCAATGACTTCAAGTAACCCCCCCTTTCGGGAATGTTCTCCAATAAGGCTTTCGTCATTGAGATTGTATCTTTTCCGTGAGAAGCGCCAGTTATCATAACCATGTCTCGAGTGGGAAATTTGAAGAAACGGGCATCGTCAAACTCAAATTTAAATATATCAACACAATATTTCTGACATCTTTTAGCGATACTAGCCCCCCTTCCACACAAAAAGTGATATGGCTGAAGTTATTGTAACTTGTCCCAATATGGTGTTCGTTGAAGCATCTCTCGCCAAATTCTCTCAGGAAGAAGCTGAAATGGTGCAATTCCCTGTTGAATCTGCCACCCACCTCCCAGCGACAAATACACTTGTACAAGATTAGCTGCTACGGCACCGCGTGCTATCGCCAAAATATCCTGCTGCTGAACATCTGATATCAGCGTAGTTATCACAGTATCAAATTCCACTTGACCATTAGTATATTGAGACAGGGAAATATCGACAGATCGCTGGGAGGCCTGGGCAGCCACCTCATAGTGAACTAACTGCCTTTGAGATTTTATATAAGCGACAATAGCGTTCTCCACATCAGCTTGCGCTAACAGAACTATTTGCTGATAGTCAGACACCAACTGCTGAAAAATCGCATCCTGTAGCCTGACGTTGCTCCGAAGTCTTCCGTAGTTAAAGAGATTCCAGTCAAATTCAATAAAAAGGTCCCAGGCACTACTGCTGCCATTAAGTTGACCGCCATTGATATCGATAGCCCCTATCTCCCCACCAATACTAAAATTTGGATAGAGTTCCGCCCTCGCAACACCTATTAACTCACCTTGAGCTGCCAGCCGTCGCTCTGCTGCACGGATATCGGGTCGCTGCCTTAATAGATCCTGAGGCATACCAACAGTAACGACTTTAGGAATCATAGGTATGGATGAGGGAAAAGAGACTATGTACCTCAAACTATTAGGAGGTATTCCCAGAAGGACTGCCAGGGCATTTTCAAACTGCTGTAAGCTTATCTCCAGTCCCGGCACGCTGGCTTCTGTGTTACTGAGCAAAGCCTGCGCTTGCTCCGCATCCAGTGCACTGACCTCTCCTGCACGAAATTTGACTCTCGCGATCCTTAAACCCTCACGTTGTACGCGAATGTTTTCCCTGGCAACTTCAAGCCTGCGTTTCGTTGTGCGAATATTGATATAGGTTTGCGCCACCTGGGCAATAATAGAAACCAGCACACCATCATAGTCAGCTATGCTGGCTTCAAAATCTGCTGCGGCCGAATTAACCAGCCTTCTTAACTGCCCCCAGGTATCTAACTCCCAGGTTAAATTAAAGTTCGGGTAATATTCAGTCTGCAGATTGCCAGTGATCCCCGATCGAACATACTTTGAACGATCAATAAGTCCCTCAAGCTGCTGTGTTTGGGGATACTGGTTACCTATTGCAATAGCTAGCTGTTGCTGGGCCTGGAGAGCCCTGAGAGCCGCAGAACGCAGCTCCAGGTTATTCTCAATCGCAAGTGAGACTAATTCGTCCAGCGTCACATCTGAAAATGCCCACTGCCACCACAATGGGTTAACGGCTTCCAAGGTATCCAGTTTTGAGCTGGTTTGATAGATCCACTCACTTTCGACCTCTACCGGCGGGGGATGGTAATCTGGCCCCAGCATACAACTACTGCCGAAGATGAGCAGCAATGCCAACAGACACCCCTGTAGGCTCCGTATTAACCCTTTCCTGAAACTATTGAGATTGCACCGGTTCATCTTGCTCGGTGCCCGCAGAATTGCTCATTACTAGCACTGAGCTGGTAAATCCAACACGAAGCTTCACAGATTCGGGGACTTCTGTCAGATGAATCCTGACAGGAATACGCTGTGCAAGGCGAATCCAGTCAAATGTGGGATCTACCATTGGCAATAAGTCATTACCTGCAGTTCCATCTTTGCGGGCAATACCCCAGCCAATACTTTCAACATATCCTTCCAATTCTAGATGAGGATAAGCCATCAACTTCATAAACGCTTTATCCCCCGGAGCGATCCGACGAACAAAAGTTTCGCGAAAAAAACCATCAATGCGAAAAGTGCTTATATCAACTACAGAAAGTGCAGGTTGGTTGGCGACAGCCTGATCACCGTAACGAAAATCTATATTGGTAACATAACCAGTAACCGGAGCAACAACTGTTGTGTATTCGAGATTAAGCCGCGCCTGCTCCAGCAGCGCAAAAGCCGCACGAACGCCCGGGTTATCGGCTCCAAGCGCTCCCAATTGTGCTCTAACCTGCTCCAGCTCCGCTTGGGATTGCTCCAAAGCAGCCATAGATTCCACCAAGCTGGCTTCTGCACCCGCTCGATACTCAATTGTGGATTCATACTCAGCCTGAGCCGCTTGCAATGCCCTTACTGATGTCGCTCTCTGGGGTAGCAGTTCTCTCTGCCGATCATATTCAGCTTTGGTTCTTGCAATTTCCGCATCAAGCGCGCCGATATTACTTTTTGCCAGATCAATATTTGCTATTGACTCCCTAATCCTAGCCTCATAAGCGAGAACATTCTTGTTTTGCGCTCGGTATGTATCGAGAGCTTCCTCGTACTCTGCCTTGGCCTCTTCCAAGGCTGCTTCATATATTCTCGGATCAATCTGAAACAGTAGTTCCCCTGCTTTAATAAACTGATTATTCTTAATAGGCAACTCAACTACCTGTCCAGTTACCCTGGGAGTCACTTGAATAATGTCCGCCTGCACTTTTCCATCCCTGGTCCAGGGATTATTGAGATATCTCCAGAACTGGATAATAAGTAACAGCAGTGCTACAAGCACTATTGTTCCAGTAAAAATATATTTTCTATACCTAGCCACTACTATATTCCCAAGAATATCCTTCCTATAAAAATTGAATAAATTACACTGAGGGAGATAATAACAACCGGTGGATTGGCAAAATATCGGGATAAACGATACCGATCCAAGAGCCTAGCGGTTAACAAGGCCGCAACAACACCAAACAAAGCTATCACCAATATTGGTGATAGATAGAAACTGCCTATTGATATATCGTGCGGTACTCTTTCCATTTAAAACCCTACAGACATTAAAGACACCTTTCCTCACAGAAAGCCTTCCAATCCACAGTTTCTGAAACGCGACGAAACTCTACCAGATAGTTATTGATGCAGTGGGTAACACCCAAGAAATAAAGAAAGTTTGTTACACCCTCTCTGGATTTTTCACTACACTCCCTTAGCTCCATCAACTCACCGACATCAATATTTGCCCTTTCAAATATCCTCCTATAACCTCTTCGCAGGGATTCAATATCAACCTTTTGGTTGCCACCAGAAAAATAGATAAGTATTTTGCTTGCAAGCCGCCTCCATATAAATGCCTCGCGAAGTAATCTTTTAGGAGCCACAAAATTGATTTTTTTCTTATCTATCTTATATAACAGTTTAACCTGGTTGGATATCAACATAGCCAAACCTATAAGGCTTTGCATCTGGCTTCTGGTCATACCCCGCATTTTTTTATCAGAAATACCCTCCACCCAATAGAACACTCTCTTCCTTGAGATCATAATAATATTCAGGTGGTACAATATATATAACCGGAAAAACAATGACCTCCTCTTCTTTTTCGGAATATCGCCCTCCACCACTAGCCATGCGGCGCTATTGAGAATTCTATCAATACTTCTCTTCAGGTTTATTTCTGGGTGGGCAGTGAAGGGAATATTTCTTGAAACGGCCAAAATACAAAAAATTATTGCCAACACAAATAGATAATTTGTGTAAACCACAAAACTATACTCTTGGGAGTTGTTAAAATTAAAAATAATCTGGGGAAAGATAAGAACCAGGGTTCGAATCATCGACTGGGGCCCAAAGACCTTATTTGAGGAAAAGCTTACTACAAACGTCCATGCAAAAATCACGACAGCCAACGAATAAAATCCGTGCAATTTCGGCATTAGAAAGAAATATATAGGTGCCGACAATATGCACACTAAAATCGTGAAAACACAGGTTTCAAACAATTGAATTTTGGGGGTCATTGAGGCGAGAATACCTATTACCGTTATCAGTAATATAACCAGCAATCCACCAATCATGTCAGGGATAAAAAGATATGCCAGATAAGCGATCCACATTCCCATCTGAACACGGACAATATTAGTCAACCTGTCCGGGTCGGGCATCAAAACTCCAAGCCAGCCTATGCCATCACTACTTACCTGTCTCGAATAGGAGTCACCCCGTGTTTGTATATCATTTACTGAATCAATCAGGGATCGGGTTTCAACCTCCAAGTCATTTAAGGATTTTCTAGTAACGGCTAAAGCAGCGGTTTCAAAGGTTGACAACCTCTTTACTTCTTCAATATTTCCTCGAACCACTCTCCCATTGGCACTATCTACAGGCCTTTCCCCTGAAAGGGCGCTTTCCACTTGCGCGAGACGTCCCTCAATGTCGGGCATGTATTCGTCGACACCAATAAGGTATTTCGATATACCCAGATCACCAGAGAGGGCTAAGCTTTCTTCCAACTTCAAGAGGGATTGCGTGACGGCTGTCGCAGATTGACCAAAGTGACCCCACTGCTTTCGACATTCCCACACCTCATAACTATCTGAACTCGCATCGCCAATAGCTGTTTGTAAGCGCGTATCAAGCTCTAAAAGAGCAACACGCTTTTTACGCCTAATCTTTATTTTCTCGCCACTTCTAACCCGGGAAAAACAATTGTCCGCAAATCGACGATGTTCTCTCAATAAATCCAAAGATGCTCTTCTTAACTCACCACGACTACAGTTAGGCCAGATCAAAACGGCTACCAATCCGTAGACAATTATTCCGAGCAGGGACTCCTGAATACGTAATACCCCAGCCTTGTAGGAGATAGAAAAGTCACCACCGGTCACATCCCACAATAAAAAGATGACATAACCACTTGTAAGCCAAAAGTACTGGTAGTTCGATCTCTGTAAAAAATAGACACAGATAGACACCCAAATAGATAGGGCGATCATAAACAACCAGCGATCCTGTGGAAATAACGCGACGATTAACCAGCCAGCTAGCAAGGCAAATAGCGTCCCTAAAATCCACAAAATAGCTCGATTTAGCGACTGCCCAAGATTTGCCTGACTGCAAACAATAACAGCAAATCCACCCCAAAAAGGTTTTTCCCAATTCAGGCCTAAAGCGATGGCATAAACGATTACTAAAGCTGTTGCTAGCTTAATCGACTCTTTAATATTGCGAGACAACTGCAAAGCTTTCTCCGGCCATTTCTACATGCTATTGCTTCACCATTTTGATCTTTGGCACAGCAACATTTATCTACCCTATATACAAACTGGATAACCAAAAGGGAGTATGGCATATAAAGAGGTAGAGAAATCCAAGACCTGGGGGCTTAGCTAAAACGTTCCGAGGCCTAACAATCCTCCCATTGGCACGAAATACAAATGCTGCAGCTAATAAAAATAAACGCCTAAAATACCAAAATGATTAGGTATATCTTCCAAGCTCTCTTATCGCAATCCTGAAGACCAATCCTTCCCCCATCTTCGCCCCACAACTTTAAATACAATAATTATAAATCCTTAAGGCATGAGGGAAATGAAGTATTTGCAGTGTTGCCAGACCAAACATTGGTGCCAGAGCTACAATCCGAAGCTTCATTGTCATCCAAAAGGTCGTCAAAACCACTGCCAGTCACAGTATTCCCACTAACCACATTATCCATATTTGGGATTACATAGGGACCATCAATAGCAATCCCTAAAACTTCGTTATTCTCAACAACATTACTGGCTATAACACAAAAAGAAGCACCTACAGTCTGCCCGTCAATTATTCTTGCCCCTAAGTTTATGGCTACCCCATTGCCCTCTAAATAGTTGTTTCCAATATAGGAAAAGAAACCAAAGACACCTATTCCATTTTCGAAAAACCCTGAGACACTATTTCCAATCGCAACATTCGCCACTCCCTCCAGTACAACACCCGAAGCCTGGACATTAGTGGTATTTAACAGGGTATTCTGTCGGATAAGATTACTATCAGTTTCCGCCAAAATGCCTGCACCACTGGATTCCTCGACGGTTACGCTGATTACTTTATGTAGGCCGCTCCCCGCCAATTCCAATCCGGTTTCACAATTACTGATAACTCCACCCGTCACAACTCCTGAGGTCCCCAGCATAAGTACCCCAACCCCATCAGTTGTGCATTCAATTGCGCCGTCACCAGACATTGCGAGATTGCCATCAGGACCCTCAATGGTAATTGCTGGGTCTTCACTGCAAGATAGCGGGTCAGTGAGCGCCTGCGAGTCAGTAATCGTATCTCCACATTGAACATCTGCTATTGCATAGGAGGAAAAAGCCGAAATCAACATTATCAGCCCCGCCAAATATCGCTTATTCGGAGAATTAGACATAGCTGGAGCCTCGACGTGAAGTTAAAATTAAGCTTCAGTGTCGGACTCCAAAAAGTAGCTTGCCATAAGAATATCTTCTCATTCTAACTTAAACGATAGAGATATATCTTATGACTAAAATCATAAAATCAATGACAATGCATCGACAATCGCCCTTATATACAAACCTAAAAACTAACCCAGCCTATTAATTAACATACAACCAAAGAGCATATCCAGATTAAAAACTTAGTTAATCACGATTTGCTTTTTAGGAAACCGTATAACACCGTCGCTTTCCCATCGATAACTGCCTTCCACCTCCAGATTCTTTAGCTGAACCCCATCAGGCATATTGATTCCTTTAATAAATCTGCCCGAATAATCCCAAAACCCCATATGACAAGGGTCGAATAAACCTTGCAGCGGTATATCTCCCGCAAATCCTGAAGAATCGTGTAGAAAACACCCTTTATGGGTACTCAGCGGATAATAAACAAAAAAGTCTGGAATAGTCCCTTCGCTATAGTAGGGACCAGTTGTCAATTTATTATTAGCAACAAGTTCCTTCAAATATTCTTCTGTAGGCCGATAAATTGCTAAAGGCCCATCCGTTGCAGAAGATGGTTTCAAGCTTTCACCAAAGGGGGATAAGGAAAATAGTAAACCTACACACCCCCCCCAGACACACCGAATAAGAATTTTCCTTTTGCGCATCGCAATCCCCTTCGATGTACTACCTGTTTTTGCCTCAGCCACCCAGCTCAATAATACAACTTAAGAGTCAGAAGAGACCTAATAAAATTGCCTGCGGCATTCTGGATTAGCGCAGAGTAATAAAGCTAATACTGATTAATAGCTGATGCAGATACCCCAAAATAAAAAAAGGCCCCAAATGGGGCCTTCTCGAACTCAACTAGCTCGGCAATTATGCATTTAGAGCTTTAAACTCGCGTCTGCGGCGGTGCAGAACTGGCTCGGTATAACCATTCGGCTGGGCACAACCTTCGAATACCAGCTCACAAGCAGCCTGGAAGGCAACGCTCTTATCAAAGTTCGGTGCCATATCGTTATAATTGGAGTCGCCGGCATTCTGGCGATCTACCACAGCAGCCATACGCTCCATGGTTTCACGCACTTGCTTTTCGCTAACGATACCGTGCTTGAGCCAGTTGGCGATATGCTGAGAGGAAATTCTCAGGGTTGCACGGTCTTCCATCAGGCCGACATCATTGATATCCGGCACCTTGGAGCAACCCACGCCCTGCTCTACCCAGCGCACTACATAGCCGAGAATACCTTGGGCATTGTTGTCCAACTCAAGCTGGATATCTTTAGCACTCCAGTTGGTTTCAGCCGCTACCGGAACAGTCAGAATATCTTCCAGCTTGGCGTGATGGCGATGTTGAATCTCTTCCTGGCGGCGATTCACATCCACTTTGTGGTAGTGCAAGGCGTGCAAGGTAGCAGCCGTGGGCGACGGTACCCACGCCGTATTGGCACCGGCCATTGGGTGGGCCAACTTAGCGTGCATCATGGCTGACATCTGGTCTGGAATTGGCCACATGCCTTTACCTATTTGCGCCCTGCCCTTCAGGCCGCTGTTCAGGCCAACATCCACATTCCATTCTTCGTAGGCGTTAATCCATGTGGATTGCTTCATATCACCCTTGCGAATCATGGGGCCCGCAAGCATGGAAGTATGGATCTCGTCACCGGTGCGATCCAGAAAGCCAGTATTAATAAAGACTACACGCTCTTTCGCTTCGGCAATACAGGCTTTGAGGTTCACAGTAGTGCGACGCTCTTCGTCCATAATGCCCATTTTTACTGTGTAACGGGGCAGATCGAGCGCATCTTCGATTCGGTTAAACAGAGTATTGGCGAAAGCCACTTCCTCCGGGCCGTGCATCTTTGGTTTTACGATATAGATGCTGCCTTCACGGGAATTCTTGATCGGGCTCTCACCACGAAGGTCATGCAAAGCGATCAAACTGGTGATCATGCCGTCGAGAATCCCTTCGGGGATTTCCTGGCCATCGCCGAACAACACTGCATCGTTGGTCATCAGGTGGCCGACGTTGCGCACAAACATCAGGCTGCGCCCCGGTAAGGTAACCTGGTTGCCATTCGGGGAGGTGTACTCACGATCTGCATTGAGCTTGCGCTCAAAGGACTTACCGCCTTTGCTAATGGTTTCCTTCAGGTCGCCTTTCATCAGACCGAGCCAGTTGCGGTAAACCACTACCTTATCTTCAGCATCGACAGCCGCTACCGAATCCTCGCAATCCATAATGGTGGTCAGCGCGGATTCCATTAGCACATCTTTAACACCGGCATCATCGGTTTTGCCGATGGGGCTCTCGCGATCCACCTGGATCTCAAAGTGCAAACCGTGCTGCTTCAGCAGGATGCTGGAAGGCTCTTCGCTGTCACCCAAATAACCAACAAACTGCTTGGCATCTTTTAAGGTGGCAATGTCGCCATTGGCCTGTACCACTTCCAGCAGTGAGCCATTGATGCGGTATTGCACCGCCTCAGCGTGACTACCGCAGGTAAGCGGAGCCGACTGATCGAGGAAGTTGCGTGCATATTCGATCACTTTAGCGCCGCGAACCGGGTTGTATTCCGTACCTTTTTCCGCGCCACCCTCTTCACTGATCACATCTGTACCGTAGAGTGCGTCGTAAAGGCTGCCCCAGCGCGCGTTTGCCGCATTGAGGGCGTAGCGTGCGTTCATTACCGGCACAACCAGCTGAGGTCCCGCCAGGATGGCGATCTCTTCATCGACATTTTCGGTAGTTGCACTGAATTCAGCAGGCTCGTCGGCGAGGTAGCCGATCTCTCGCAGGAAAGTCTGGTAGCCTTCCAGATCGCGGAAACCCTCGGGGTTGTCCGTGTGCCAGCGATCCAGGGTCTCCTGCAGTTCATCGCGTTTTTCCAGCAAGGCGCGATTTACCGGGGCCAGATCGTGGACAATAGATTCCAATTTGGCCCAGAAAGCTTCGGCGCTAACTCCAGTTCCTGGAATCACCTCCTCGCAAACCAGGTTGTAAAGTTCTGGTGCGATTTGCAGATCGCCGATTTGGACTCGTTCCGTCATACCCAGGGCCTCTCATCAGATTGTTGGAATAGCGGCATTCTAAACAGCCATTTCCACATACCGCTAATTTATAGACACAATTCCCACTATTCATAGATCGAATTTTTATGACAAAGCAGTTGATGTGTGTTTGCCCGGACAGAACCGCGCAGACACAGCGCCCACCGGCAACATCGTTACAAAGCGCGGCCAATATCGAGTATTAAACGGCGCAGCCAGCGGTGCGGGGCGCTCTGTTGCAACAGCGGGCTCCAAGCCATTTTCAACTCCAAATTGGGAATATCCAGGGGCGGGTCACGCCTCACCACGCGGGGATTATCACTGGCCAATTGAGCCAGGCGAGTGGGCACCGTTACGATCAGATCGCTCTGTTCAGCCAGCAGCATAGCTACCTGGTAGTGACGGGTGAAAACGGAGATATCCCGCTTCTCTCCCAAACGACCTATGGCCTCATCCACCCAGCCCAAGCGCTGTACATCTTCCGGGTTAACTCCGACACCCACCCCCATACCGGTCTTGCTCACCCAGATATGCTGGGCTTCCAGATAACTCTGCAGATTGTAATCCCGGAGTATCGGGTTATCGGCGCGCATCACACAGGAGAAGCTGTCGCGCCATACGGTGGCCTGGTGAAAGCTCTGCGGCATGCTGTCAAAGCGGTTGATCACCATATCCACTTTGCCCTGCTCTACATCCACAAAGCTCACATCACTGGGCGTCATGATATCCAGGCTGATACCTGGGGCGTCATCCCGAAGCTGCTTTAACAGCGGCGGTATCAGGGTGGACTCGGCGTAATCACTGGCCATGATGCGGAAGGTGCGGCGGGTATTGGCGGGGTCAAAATCCCGATTTGGCTGGATAACCCGATCAATGGATGAGAGTGCTTCACGCACCATCGGCTGCAATTCCAAAGCCCTTTCCGTGGGCATCATGCCCTCACGGGTGCGCACCAGCAACGGATCGTCAAACAGTTCCCGCAGGCGCTTCAAGCCATTACTCATGGCCGGCTGGGACAGTCCCAGGTAATTGGCTGCACGGGTCACATTGCGTTCGCGCAGCAGCACATCGAGGTAAACCAGCAGGTTCAGGTCAGCTCTTTCCAGTTGCATACATCTATTCGCCAAATCGATAGTGAAAATAAAATCAATAAATTAGGCAAATTATGCCACTCCTCCTAAGATACTCAACACCTAATCGCAGTCACCGTTTAAGGATTTACAGTCATGTCCACTTACACTCAAGACATCGACGCGGTAGCAAAGCTCCGTGAAAGCCATGGCAGCTCCTGGGACGCCATCGATCCCGAATCTGTTGCCCGTATGCGTGCCCAGAACAAATTCAAGCACGGCCTGGATATCGCCAAGTACACCGCTGATATCATGCGCGCCGACATGGAAAACTACGACAAGGACACGTCCAAGTACACCCAGTCACTGGGTTGCTGGCACGGCTTCATCGGTCAGCAGAAGATGATTTCTATTAAGAAGCACTTCGAAGGCAATACCGACCGCCGCTACCTGTACCTGTCCGGCTGGATGGTTGCCGCTCTGCGCAGCGAATTCGGTCCTCTGCCCGACCAGTCCATGCACGAAAAAACTTCCGTAGCTGCTCTGATCGAAGAGCTCTACACCTTCCTGCGCCAGGCTGATGCCCGCGAACTGAACGACCTGTTCCGCGAAGTGGACGCCGCTCGCGAAGCTGGCGATAAAGAAGCTGAGAAAGCTGCCCAGGACAAGATCGACAACCACAAGACTCACATTGTACCGATCATCGCCGACATCGATGCAGGTTTTGGTAACGCCGAAGCAACTTACCTGCTGGCCAAGAAAATGATCGAAGCGGGTGCTTGCTGTATCCAAATCGAAAACCAGGTTTCTGACGAGAAGCAGTGTGGTCACCAGGACGGTAAAGTAACCGTTCCTCACGAAGACTTCCTGGCCAAGATCCGCGCAGTTCGCTACGCGTTCCTGGAACTGGGCGTAGACAATGGTGTTATCGTTGCCCGTACCGACTCCCTGGGCGCTGGCCTGACCAAGCAAATAGCTGTAACCAATAAACCGGGTGACCTGGGTGACCAGTACAACTCCTTCCTGGATTGCGAAGAAATCGATGCTTCCGAGCTGGCCAACGGCGACGTAATCATCAATCGCGAAGGCAAGCTGCTGCGTCCTAAGCGTCTGGCTTCCAACCTGTTCCAGTTCCGCAAGGGCACTGGCGAAGCGCGCTGCATCCTGGACAGCATCACCTCTTTGCAGAACGGTGCAGACCTGATCTGGATCGAAACCGAGAAGCCTCACGTTCGCCAGATCGGCGGCATGATGGACGAAATCCGCAAAGTCGTTCCCGATGCGAAGCTGGTTTACAACAACAGCCCGTCCTTCAACTGGACCCTGAACTTCCGTCAGCAGGTATTCGATGCTTGGTCCGAAGAAGGTAAAGACGTATCCGCATACGACCGCGCCAACCTGATGAGCGCCGAGTACGACGACTCTGAGCTGTCTGCAGCAGCCGACGAGAAGATCCGTACCTTCCAGGCCGACGCGGCTCGCGAAGCTGGTATCTTCCACCACCTGATCACTCTGCCGACTTACCACACTGCGGCCCTGTCTACCGACAACCTGGCCAAAGAGTACTTCGGTGAGCAAGGTATGCTGGGCTATGTGAAAGGCGTACAGCGCAAAGAAATCCGCCAGAGCATCGCCTGCGTTAAGCACCAGAACATGGCTGGCTCCGACATTGGCGACGACCACAAAGAATACTTTGCTGGTGACGCTGCCCTGAAGGCTGGCGGTAAAGACAACACCATGAACCAGTTCGGTTAATCGACCGGTACGGTTTCAGTAAATTTGAGGCGGCACTTGCCGCCTCTTTTTTTGAACCTATTGGGTTCATCTCAAAGCACCGCAAGTTTGCCTATGCTTTGATCTCTGCAATTTTTATTACTTGGGCCGCTACTGCGGCCCTTTTTTATTCCGAAACTGAACTACTCCGGTTCTTTCCCTCGCAAAGACAACTCCTCGGCTAGCCTTAAAGCACCCTCGTTGAAATTCGCGCATCATGAGCGATCAAAATTTAATTCTGATATTCAATTGCGGCAGCTCGTCAGTGAAGTTTTCGGTGCTGGACCCAGATTCGGGTGCAGAACATCTTGCTGGTATCGCGGAAGCCCTTGGCACCCCCAAAGCCAAACTGAAGTGGCACTATCAAGGAACAGAAGACTCCCATCGGCTCGCGCTGGATAGCGACCACGCGGCGGTAATTAATGAGCTGGTAACACAGTTTGACCGAGCCTGGTCAGAGTTACAGGACGGGTTAAAAGCGATAGGTCACCGAGTCGTCCATGGCGGCGAGCATTTCTCCAGCTCCGTTCTGATCAATCAGAAGGTGATGGCCTGTATCGAAGAGTGCTGTGACTTAGCCCCCTTGCATAACCCCGCTGCTCTCAAGGGGATCTACGCCGCCCTCGATGCATTCCCCCAACTCCCCCAAGTCGCCGTTTTTGATACCGCCTTTCATCAGCAAATGCCGAAGTATGCGTATCTATACGGGCTCCCCTACCCACTGTACGAAGAGCACAAGATCCGCCGCTATGGCATGCATGGCAGTAGCTATCAGTACATTGGCGAGCGGTGCGCCGAACTACTGGGAAAACAGACGGCTGAACTCAATATTATTGCTGCTCACCTTGGTGGCGGCGCCTCTATTTGCGCCATCAAACAGGGGCGCAGTGTAGATACAAGCATGGGGCTTACACCTCTTGAAGGACTGGTAATGGGGAGTCGCTGCGGTGATCTGGACCCGGGAATACTCCTCTACTTACAGCAATCGCTGGGATATACCCAAGCCTCACTTGAGCAGCTGCTAAATAGAGAAAGCGGTATGTTGGGCATATCCACCCTGAGCAGTGATTGCCGCGCACTGGAGCAAGCTGCCGAGAAAGATCATCAGGGAGCCAAACTCGCCCTGGAAATATTCTGTTACCGCCTGGCCAAATATATTGCTGCTTACACCATCCCCTTGGGTAGCGTCGATGCTTTGGTATTCACAGGCGGTATCGGGGAGAACTCCTCCGGGGTGCGAAGCCGGACCATCGAATGGCTCAAGCCCTTAGGCTACCAACTCAACCCCGAAGCCAATCAGAAAACCAAGTCGCAAGTAGAGGGGTTAATCTCTGCGCAGGAAACTCCCAACATCCTGGTAATCCCCACTAAGGAAGACTGGATTATTGCCCGGGATACATCGCGCTTGGTGCAGTCTTAAACATGCTGCGACACAGCAATGCCAGAACCCTAATGCTGGTTCCCCTGGAAGCGGGAGCCGGCATCACCTCCGTGAGCCTGGGTTTAATTCGGGCGCTAGACCGAAAAAGTATTGAGCTTCAATTTTTTAAACCTGTTGCCGAACCCCCACCCCCAGACGGCACTATAGAGCGCACCACTGAAATCTTGCGACAAACATCCAACCTAGCCATCCCTAGCTCACTGAGTGCCGAATATGCGGACTCGATGGTATCTACCGGGAAAATGGCGGATTTACTGGAAGAGATTCTCGCCCGTTTCAGACGAATCTCGGCGAAGGCTGAGGTTAACGTGATCGAAGGCGTGCTACCCAGCCGCGACAACCCCGTGACTAACCAACTGAATTATCAAATTGCCAAAACCCTTGATGCGGAAGTGGTACTCGTCGCCTGTCCATCTCCCGGTGCCAGCGATTCAATCAAGCAACTTCGCGAGAGACTGGAATTTGCCGTTCGTCTTTATGGCGGCGAGGATGCAAAGCGCGTAGTGGGCTGCATCATCAATAAAGTGGGTCTGCCAGCGGAAATTATGGATACTCCCGGAGCTCATTTAATTGGACTGCATTCACAACTGGAATCTAGCAAAGAAAGCCCCCCTAGCCTGACCCCTGAGATACTTTCAAAGCAGATTCCACTGCGTATTGTCGGTTTTATTCCCTGGAATGCAGAACTGCTCTCCCCCCGTGCACTCGACCTGGCGCGGCACTTTAATGCAAAGGTACTCAATAAAGGAGAGCTGGAAACACGCAGGTTGCATACCGTCACTTTCTGCTCCCGCTCACTGCCCAATATGTTGAGAAGATTTAAGCCCGGGGCCATGCTGGTAACTTCTGCCGATAGGCCCGATGTGGTTGTGGGCGCATGTTTGGCCGTTATGAATGGAGTCAAAATTGGATGCCTGCTATTAACCGGCGGCTACCATTTGGACAAAGCCATTTTGAAGCTGTGCACCCCGGCCATGGAAACAGGCCTACCCATTTTACTGGTGCCTTCCAATACCTGGCACACGGTGATGTCACTGCAGACTTTTAATTTGCGCACCCCATCAGATGACAGAAATCGCGTGGACCGGGTGCAGGAATTTTTCGCCAGTCGCCTGGATGAGGAGTGGGTGGAATCACTGAGCCAACAAAGTGAAATCCCCAAACGCCTTTCACCCCCGGCATTCCGCTACCACCTCACGGAACTGGCCCGGCGCCGCACTATACGGATTGTCCTACCCGAAGGAACCGAACCCCGCACCATTCGCGCCGCCCAGCTCTGCCTGGAGAGAGAGATTGCACACCCGGTTTTACTGGGCGAAGAAAAAGATATTTTCAAAATTGCTGAGCAGCAGGGGTTAAAGCTCAATAAAAAGTTGGAAATTGTCGATCCCAAGGCGGTGAGGGCACACTATGTGGAACCCATGGTTGCCCTGCGTAAAAACAAGGGACTTACTCAAGTAGTGGCACTCGAGCAGCTACAGGATAATGTGGTTCTCGGAACCATGATGTTGGCATTGGGTGAAGTGGATGGACTGGTGTCCGGAGCTATTCACACAACAGCCAATACCATTCGGCCCGCCCTGCAACTAATCAAAACCGCCCCGGATGAAGAGCTGGTTTCCTCGATATTTTTTATGCTGCTACCTGAACAGGTACTGGTCTACGGAGATTGCGCGATCAATCCCGATCCCGATGCACAGCAACTCGCCGCTATAGCCATTCAATCAGCAGATTCCGCAGCGGCATTTGGTATAGAACCCCGAGTCGCAATGATCAGTTACTCCACCGGCACATCCGGTAGCGGCAGCGATGTCGATAAAGTCCGCGAGGCCACCCAGCTGGCCAAACAGAAGAGACCGCAGCTAATTATTGATGGCCCCCTTCAATACGATGCCGCCTTAATCCGCAATGTCGCTGCCCAAAAAGCCCCGCACAGTCCCGTGGCCGGCAGGGCCACAGTTTTTATCTTTCCCGACCTGAATACCGGCAACACTACCTACAAAGCCGTTCAACGCAGCGCTGACTTAGTGAGTATTGGGCCAATGTTGCAGGGATTGCGCAAGCCGGTTAACGACCTATCACGGGGCGCACTCGTGGATGATATTGTGTATACCATTGCCCTCACCGCCATCCAGGCCCAGGGCAAGCTTCACTAATTTTTATTTACTCCCGGCGCAGAGGCCTGCGCTGGTCGATATACTCATGTAACGCGGCAGCAACGATATAGGCTTCCAGCCTGTGCTCATAGGTCTCTGTATGATCGTACCCCATTCGCTGTAAGCAGCGTTGGATATAGTCGGCACTTGAGGATTTATCGTGCCAGACCCGACGACCTTTAAAAATATTGGCCAACACTTTCCACCAACTTTTATCGGCGGAGCGCAAGTGCTGTAGGGCTACCGCTAGCAGGGCTTCCTCATCAGAGAAATCAGTACCCAGTGGATAGTGAGGCAGTTCCGCCAGGCATTTTTCGTCATTGAATACACTGGCGAGGTGTTCAGGTGTGTTTTTATTAAAATTCTCGGGAATCGAAAAGCTTTTTTCTATCTTCCCCGCGTGCTTGGCCTGCTCTAGCAATACAGCTTGAAAGCGGGTATCACAGATACTGAGCATGGCCACCATTACATCCCGGTCTGTTTTACCACGCAAATCGACCGCGCCATATTCCGTCACAACCACATCGCGCAAATGCCGGGGAATGGTCGTGTGAGGATATTCCCACACAATATTACTCTCGCAGATTCCATCGCGCATTCGCACACTGGGGAGTGCAATAATGGATCGGGCCCCTGGCAAGTCCCAAGCCTGGGCGACAAAGTTATATTGCCCCCCCACCCCACTCACCACGTGGTTATCCACCAAGGCATCCGAGACAACCGCCCCTCCAAGTGTCACCATCATGGCCGAATTTACAAAGCGCGCATGCTGTCGCTGCGCCAGCTTTAGGTCTCTTTGGGATTGGAGGTCATTGGTAAAACTGATGTCAATCATATCGAGACCTGCACCCTCCCTAGGGTCCAGATCCCGCAACTCTCGATACATAAGTTCCGGCCCCAGATAGAAGCCGCCATGTAACCAGACCCCCCCAGCGATCTTTTTATTCAGGCAACTACCAATTAGACGGCGGCGCCCATGTTCGCTGTGAAGGTCACACTCCTCTTCTTCACCATCAGGAGTCAGCAACTTATGGCCCCGCCAACTGTAGCTGGGGTCCACAATGCCAAGCTGCTGTAAAAAATCTGTATCTGCCACGGTTAAAGGGCAACTGATACGGCCAGCATTCTTTAATGCCAGCAGCGTTTCTTCCTGCACAGTATCAGTAATTTGATCGCTATCGAGCAGATGTTGAATTGTCGCATCAGCGTAGACTCTACGGGTCAGAACTCCGGCTCTGCGCAGATGGAGAAAACCGTGGGGCACCATTTCACTGGCCCCATAAAGGCCCCGCTTAAAGGTGCCAGTACATAGAGGCAGTTCCTCTCGGTAGCGCTTAGCATCCTCTTCCACCAAGTCATCCAGAATCCGGCAAAAGAGGGCGTTTTCCTTATGCCTCAAGCGCAGTACATGGCAAACCGCATCTCCCAGGGCGCCGATACCTACTTGAAGGGTTCCCCCATCTTCAACCAGACTGGCGATATGGTAGGCGATGCTGTATTCGGTAAAGGTTACCGGCAGGGCCGGAGCCGCAAACAGCGGCGTATCAAAAGTTTCGCCTTTCAGCAAAAAGTCAAAAGCACTGGCCGGTAGCTCACTGCTTCCATGGATATAGGGCAGCTGTGTATTTACTTCACCCAATAAAAACAGGGGGTAGTCCTTGCGCTGAGCAGCCAGCTTTAGAACAGGCAGTGTCAGGTCTGGGTTGCAACTTAAACTGAACTTACCTCCACACTCTGAAGGCGCCACCATTTGCGCAATAACGTTAACCCCCCGACTGATCAGCTCACCGGGTACCTGGGTATAATTTGCACTCACGTAGTGTTGCTGCGCATAGTTGTTGCCGAGCAGCGAACCGGGCTCCATAAAGAATTCAATAACCTGGATATTACCTGGCAGGTGCCCTTTCCTCCTCGCGGGAACATAAGCAAGGTCTTGGTATTGACTGTAATGGGTATCCAGAAGTGGCTGGATAAAGCGCCGGGAAATATCACTATCCCCACGGGGGCGCTCCAGCGTCAGGGCCGTAAATATGGTCAGTGAAATCGTATGATCTTCTGCCGCTCGAGCGTATAGTGTATTGGCGAAGTGGTTTGCCTTACCAAGCCCCAGCGGTAATGCCAGAACAATTTTCTTGCCGACAACTTCTAAGAGCTTATCGACACACTCCTCAGCACTGGTAAAGCTCTCTGGAGAATTGTTGTGCGCAGATTCCATCGGAGGTAGCTTTCCTCAAACCCTATTGGACTGTGCCCGCACACCCACCCAAGTGCTCAAAGTGATCCACCTGAATTGCCTTCTCCACAGCATCCGCTGCATCGTAGAGTATCTCAGCCTCTTCATCGCTGATTAGATTTTTCTTTAACCCTTCTTCCACGCTATCCCTGCTCAGGTTGCGAATACCGCCTTTTTTTAATTTTTCTCGAGCCCGCTCGGAAGCGCATACCCGATCAAACGCCTGCTCAACAATATCCACTCCATCCCCGGGAGTTCCGAGAAAAACCCCACTGGTCAGCCGGTCGCGAGTCGCCGACGGCGTCAACAGTAATTCCGCACAGGCCTTGGCTTGCCGATCCGATGCGGTGTGGACACTGTGACCCCAAGGCATGGTGAGGAAGTGCATTACCTGGCCAATAAATGGCCGGGGGAAATTTTGAAACACCTCCAACAAGTTGACTTCGATCTTATGCAACCCGTCTCGCATGGAAAATTCCAGCAGAGGGAGGTCATCCTTAGGGTTGCCATCATCATGAAAGCGCTTCAGGGTGCAGCTGAGCAGATACAGCTGACTCAAGACATCACCCAATCGGGAAGAAATCAATTCTTTTCGCTTGAGTTCTCCCCCCAGGGTCATCAAGGAAAATTCAGTAACCAGAGATAGCACCGCCGAATACCGATTCAATTGCCGATAGTACTTGGCAGCGTGCCCTACGTTGCGAGGGCTGCTGGCAAACAAGCCCACCGTCCAGCCGTGAAAAATACCCCGGCAGAGGGTTTTGAATTGAAACCACATATGCTTGGGCAGCAACTTATCCAATTCATCCAATCCCGCTTCATGGTCTGGATTTTCTGCCGCCAACATTTCCTTCAAAATATAGGGGTGGCAGCGAATTGCACCCTGGCCAAAGATCATCAAGCTGCGAGTGAGAAGGTTGGCCCCCTCTACCGTAATTGCTACCGGTATCGCTCGATAAACATTACCCAGGTAATTTAATGGACCATCCATAATGGCCTTACCCGCATGAATATCCATTGCATCAATAATGGCCTGGCGTAGACCACAAGTAGCATTGGCTTTCATAATCGCGGTGATCACCGCTGGCTTCCGCCCCTCATCCAGGGCGCGGGTAGTCGTTTTATGGGCGCTATCCAATACAAATGCAATAGAAGCAATTTCAGCCAAGCGGCGTTGCACGCCTTCAAAGCGGCCAACAGGCACATTAAATTGCTCTCGAACCCGGGCGTAAGCGCCGGTCATGCGCGCGGCCATTTTTGCCCCACCGGTAGATAGGGATGGCAGAGAAATTCCTCGGCCTGCGGCAAGGGCACTCATCAGCATCTCCCAACCTTTGCCGACATTCTCCTCGCCGCCAATAATCCAATCCATGGGCATAAAAACATCTTTTCCCCAGTTGGGCCCGTTCTGAAATGCTTGCAGCGCTGGGAGATGCCTCTGACCAATGGAAACGCCCGGTGTATCTGTGGGCACCAGGGCAACCGTAATACCCAGCTCTTCTTCATCACCGAGAATATGGTCCGGGTCATAGAGCTTGAAGGCCAATCCTAACACCGTGGCTATCGGGCCCAAGGTGATATAGCGCTTGTGCCAATCAACACGCATACCAAGGACCTTTTCGCCTTGATATTCGCCGTAACAGACTACGCCACGGTCAATCATGGATGCCGCATCAGATCCGGCCTCCGGACTGGTCAGCGCAAAGCAGGGAATATCAGTGCCATCTGCCAGACGTGGCAAATAGTAGTCCTTTTGCTCTTGCGTACCGTGAGCCAGTAGCAGCTCTCCCGGGCCCAATGAGTTAGGCACCATTACTGTGACACCCACACAAGTACTGCGGGTGGTAATTTTGGTCACTATCTCCGCATGAGCTGTCGGGGAAAAGCCAAGGCCGCCATATTTCTTGGGAATAATAATGCCAAAAAAGCGATTTTTCCGAAGGAAATCCCAAACATGCTCCGGAATATTGCGATCCACATAGCTAATTTGCCAATCGTTGATCATTCGGCACAGCTCTTCGACTGGCCCCTCCAGGAAAGCCTGCTCCTCTTCATTGAGCGCAGGTGGACCCATCCCCAACAATTGATCCCAATGTGGTTTACCTGACAATAACTCAGCGTCCCACCAAACCTCACCCGCTTCCATCGCCTCCCTTTCTGTTTCAGAAATTGGCGGAAGTACCCGTTTAATAATTTTTAAAAGAGGCGCGGTAAAGAATTTTTTGCGCAATTCGCTCATTTTCACCTTCCATAGCGGCAGCCGTTGCAACAAACACTGCCAATTCCCGCAGGGTCGAGAGAGTCATCAATGCACAATAATAGGAGACGTTTGATTGCAGGTAAGAATTCACAGAAGAAATCCATGCCCCTACCCGGATAGACATTTTATTTTTCAACAAAACCGGCGTTGTTTTTTTCAGGGACCATTGAAAAGTTATTGATATTAGCTTTTTCTCAATCCGTCTACACAAATCCATATTGTGAGACCCCCATATTCCTTTCAATTAAATAACCATTCTTTATCAGGGACTTAGCTTTATAACTTTTTGAAAGGAAAATAAAAATAAACAAGGATTTTGACATGAATCGACTTACGGCAATATCTCTCACCAGCATCAGCCTGATGCTTCCATCGTTAATTTATGCCGATCTAATCGGCGAGGAGCCACGCTTAAATCCAGAAGATAGGATTAGCCAGGATAAAATTTCCCAGGGACAACTCCACCTCGACGAAATACGTGAAGCGGGGATGATTATTTTCAGCACGCCTTTTAATCGTTACGACGGCTTTGGTGATGGCCCCCACGATTTTTCTGAACCGGACAACCACTCCCCCACCGGAGGTAACAGGCCCACCCTGCAAGGTAATGGCACATTTTTACGGGTCAATGGCCTCGATGCGCAAAATTGCCTGGAGTGCCACACCGTTATCAGCAATCGAACAACGCCACCCAGATTGGGCATTGGCGGAGGTGGAGGATTCGGAACCAGCGTATTATTCCGTCCCGCCAATATCGATGTTATCGATGAAAACTTTGACGGTATCGCAGAGTTTGATGGGCGGCTGATTAATCCGGTATTTTTATTTGGCGCTGGGGGGATTGAATTGGTTGGTCGTGAGATGACCCATGAATTACAAAATCTTAAACAACACGCCCTCAACAACCCCGGTACCATCGTTGAACTGGAAACAAAATCAGTCAGTTTTGGGAGCATCATTGCCGACGAGTACGGCAATTTGGATACAACCAATGTCGAAGGCGTCGAGCACGATTTGGTTGTCAGGCCATTTGGTCGAAAAGGTGACAACGCCTCAGTCAGGGAGTTCGATGTCTCCGCCTTGGCATTTCATATGGGGATGCAGGCCTCGGAAGCCTTTGGCGGAGCAACAGCAGATGCTGATAATGACGGAGTCGTCAACGAAATCACCGTTGGGGACTTATCCGCACTAAGCATCTTTATTACTACACTGGAACCACCATTTGATATCGATGACAGAGAACACCGTGACGGCAGGAGGCTTTTCTCCGATATCGGCTGCGCCGACTGCCACCGCCCAACGATGGTAACCGAAAGAAGGACCCTCCCCTATAAACTTACCGGCTCTCCAGAAACTCCCTTTGAAGACATTTTCTACGAAGTGGACCTGACCAAGCATCCGACAAATTTTCGCCAAAACCGCAATGGCGGAATAGAGGTCGCTATGTTCTCTGATCTCAAGCGCCACGACATGGGCGAGGGGCTGGCTGAGAACGCCTTCTTCCAAACAGACCAGCAAAACCGTGAGTTTATTACCGCACGCCTTTGGGGAGTGGCCGATACCGCGCCCTATTTACACGACGGCAGAGCCACTACGTTGGCAGAAGCCATTTTTCTCCACGACAGCCCCGGAAGCGAGGCCAGTAACGCAGCACAGAATTTCAAGTATTTAAGTGAAAATGATCAGAATAAGATCTTGGCATTTTTGATGTCCCTGAGAATGCCGGAGAACCCCGCTGATGATCTAATTGATCCCCGCTAAGTTGATTCTCAACAACTGGCAGCGCTTTTGGGCTGCCAGTTTCCAGGCCGCCCAATAGACTTACTGGCGCTTTTTTAAGTCAGAGCCTTACCCGCCACGATTACACCATTGTTATCCGCGTAGAGGTATTCCCCCGGGCGGAAATCCACACCCGCAAAGCTCACAGTCAGGTCTCTTTCACCAATTCCCTTTTTTTCTGTTTTCATTGGATGGCTACCAAGTGCCTGCACCCCCAGATCCAGTTCCGCGATTTCATCTACATCGCGAATGCAGCCATACATCAGGATACCTTCCCAACCGTTGGCAGCCGCCTTTTCTGCCAGCATATCGCCAAGACAAGCCCGCCGCATGGATCCACCGGCATCTACTACCAAAACCTTGCCCTGCCCCGGTTCAGCCACCAGCTCTCGCACCAGGGAGTTATCTTCAAAACATTTGATAGTGACAATCTGCCCACCAAAACGATCTCGGCCACCGTAATTGATAAACATAGGATCAACTACTCGCACCTCATCAGGGTAGGCATCACATAAATCGGGGGTTGACTTGAGCATCAATATTCTCGCAGCAATCTATGGAAGAGAAGGATAATAGCGGGAAAAAAGTAGAAGAGCTAAGAGGCAAATAAATACCGGGTATCACCACGATGGATAATACCCGGCCAAGCCTTCGCTGCCACGAAATTGAAACTAGTGTGTTACACGAACCGGCGTGCCTACACGCACATGCTGGTAGAACTTTCTCGCCATATGTGGGGGCATACGCACACAGCCATGAGAAGCGGGGTAGCCGGGCACGTGGCCAGAGGCATGCAGACCGATACCGCCATTAAAACGAATGTAGTTATTCATTTTTGCTCCACGATACACAGTACCCGCAGGGCGACGATGCTTTCGAGTATTTACATTCGATCTCACGACTCTGCCAGTGCGTCTATCAACAAAACTGCCATAAATAGACGAGCGGTGATAAGGGTGTTTGGACAACACACGAAAATGTCCGGGGCGTGTGCTATAACCGCGCTTCCCCGAAGAAATACGGGAGACACCAACTAATTTCCCACCTTTATACAGATATGCGCGCTGCTCACTTAAATCAATTCTAATTGATGGACTACCACCCCTGGCTGCGGCGCGATCATCAAACCAATTAGATGCGCGTGGCTTTGCATCTGCCGGCGGCGCTGCCATTAAAGCCATAAGGCACATCATCAAAAAGACATGAAGTATGGGGATTTGAATCTGTCTACTCGTTTGCATAGCTCACCTCACCGAGTCTGGGTACCCTGCCCTGAATTCAACAGATAAACAGTCTGTCGGTAATTTTCAGGTGCGCGCCAGTGGGGCCAGGGCCCACGGCGAACATTTTTACGGAGCACATTGCGCAATCTGTTTTTCGATTTACACGCAACCTTAAGACTCTTCCGATTCTATTGAGGCGAGCGGAAAGATTTAGAATGAATTCTTCTGTGTGGATCAGCTGATAGAGGTTTGTATTTTTTGGATAATGTGTCGTTTAAATTTTTCAAACACAATTAGCAGAACAAAATCAGGTGTTTCTGAGTTTAACGGCAACAACGGACTCATTTTCCACCAAGGCAAACACCGCTTCAGCAGAAAAATTACAGTTAAATATAGCGGGGGAATAATTGGGAAAGCGGCCCACAATTGGGCCGCTTTAGGAGGAAAATTAACCTTCCTCGTTGGCCAGGAATAGCCAGGTATCTACTGCGGTATCCGGGTTCAGGGACACACTGTCGATCCCCTCATCCATCAACCAGCGGGCGAAGTCTTTATGGTCAGAAGGACCCTGACCACAAATACCTACATATTTACCCGCTTTCTTACAGGCTTGGATCGCCCTGGAAAGCAGTGCCTTGACCGCTGGGTTGCGCTCATCAAACAAATCGGCAACCAGGCCGGAGTCGCGGTCCAGACCAAGCGTTAGCTGGGTCAGGTCATTGGAACCGATAGAGAAACCATCAAAGTGCTGCAGGAAGTCCTCCGCCAGCAAAGCGTTAGACGGCAGTTCGCACATCATAATGACCTTGAGGCCACCTTCTCCACGGCGCAGGCCGTTTTCAGCCAGCAGACCGACTACTTCCTCAGCTTCTTCCGGGGTGCGAACGAAGGGCACCATGATTTCCACATTGGTCAGTCCCATTTCATCGCGGACTTTCTTCAGTGCACGGCACTCCAGGGCAAAGCACTGGCGGAAATCTTCGGAGCGGTAGCGAGCTGCACCACGGAAGCCAAGCATTGGGTTTTCTTCGCTTGGCTCGTACAACTGGCCACCCACAAGGTGCGCATACTCATTAGATTTAAAGTCGGACAAGCGTACGATGACGCGATTCGGTGCGAAAGCTGCAGCCAAGGTAGCGATACCTTCCACCAGTTTTTCGACAATAAAGTCCTCTGGAGAATCGTATCCACCGATACGCTCGCGAATATTCTGCTGCAGATCTTCCGGCAGGTTATCCAGTTCGAGCAGTGCTTTCGGGTGAATACCGATCATGCGGTTGAGGATAAACTCGAGGCGTGCAAGGCCAACGCCCTGGTTCGGCAGATGGCTGAAAGCGAATGCTCGATCCGGGTTGCCCACGTTCAACATAATTTTGAACGGCAGCTCCGGCATTTCCGCAACTTCAGTTTCCTCGCGCTGGAATTCCAGTTCACCAGCCATTACAAAACCGGTATCGCCTTCCGCACAGGAAACTGTCACCGGGGTGCCGGTTTCCAGCAGCTCGGTTGCATTACCACAACCTACAACTGCGGGGATGCCCAGCTCACGAGCGATAATTGCCGCGTGACAAGTACGGCCGCCGCGATTGGTAACAATAGCACTCGCTTTCTTCAGGACCGGCTCCCAATCCGGGTCGGTCATGTCGGTAACCAGGACTTCACCATCCTGCATCAGCGCCATATCTTCTACGGATTCCAGCTTGCGAACGGGGCCCGCGCCAATGCGCTGGCCGATTGCGCGACCTTCACACAATACGTCACTGCGCTCCTGCAAACTGTAGCGCTCGATGCTGGTGCCCTGATCGCGAGAGCGTACAGTTTCCGGACGCGCCTGTACTATAAACAACTTACCGCTGTCGCCGTCTTTAGCCCACTCGATATCCATCGGGCGACCGTAGTGCTCTTCAATCTTGCGGGCCTGGATTGCCAGGTCTGTCAGCTCCGCATCGTTGAGGGCAAAGCGCTGGCGGTCTTCGTCTGCCACCGGGATAGTTTTCACGGAACGACCACATTCACCGCTCTCGTCGTAAACCATCTTGATCGCTTTACTGCCGCGATTACGGCGCAGAATCGCAGGACGGCCCGCATCCAGGGCTGGCTTGTAGAGGTAAAATTCGTCCGGGTTAACCGCACCTTGAACAACGGTTTCGCCCAAACCAAAGGCGGCGGTGATAAAGATTACATCGCGGAAGCCGCTCTCGGTGTCCAAGGTAAACATTACACCCGCTGCACCAGTCTCGCTGCGTACCATGTGCTGGATACCGGCAGACAGGGCAACGCCCACATCCGCATAACCGGTGTGCACGCGGTAGGCGATAGCACGGTCGTTGTAGAGGGAAGCAAATACTTCTTTTACTGCCTTCAATACAGCGTCGATACTGCGGATATTCAGGAAGGTCTCCTGCTGACCGGCGAAGGACGCATCCGGCAAGTCTTCGGCGGTTGCAGAGGAGCGAACTGCAACAGCAGTTTCCGCACCACCCAGGGCCTCATAGCCCTCGCGAATCTCTTTTTCCAGCTGCTCGGGGAACGGAGTCTGTAAAATCCAGTTGCGGATTTCATCTCCCGCCTGGGCCAGCTCGGTGACATTACCAACATCCAATCCTTGCAAACGCTCGGCTATACGCTGCTCCAGCTGTTCGTGAGCCAGGAAAGCCCTAAAGGCTTCTGCGGTGGTAGCGAATCCACCGGGTACGCTCACGCCGGCACCGGCGAGAGAGGAGATCATCTCGCCCAGTGATGCGTTCTTGCCGCCGACTTTGTCGACATCGGCCATGCCCAGTTTTGCGAAGTCGATCGTGAAGTTCGTCAAGTGAAGGCCCTCTAAAATTCAGGTTGAGTGGCGGCAGATTATAAGGATGAGTTTTGTAAAAAATAGCCCGTAAAAATTGGCCAAAATGTTGTAAATTTTCTACAAAAATTGCAAAACGCCAGAATAAAAGACCTTTGCCCCATTCCTCCCCTACAATAGCCCCCTCACGCCGACAAACTGAGAACAAACATGGCAAAAGACAAGCGCACGGCTTTTTTTATCTCCGACGGAACCGGTCTCACCGTCGAAGCGATTGGCCACAGCCTACTCGCACAATTCCGCGATCAACAAGTTGAGCAGGTCACGCTTCCCTATATCGACTCCACCGAAAAAGTTAAACAGGCCCTGCAACGCATAGAAAAAGCAGCCGATGAATCCGGTTTACAGCCGATCATTATTACCAGCATTGTTTCTGACAAGATCCGGGAACAGCTGCACCAAAGCTCTGCGCTGATGCTCGATATCTTCGAGAACTACCTCACGCCACTGGCCAATCTGTTTAACCGGGATCCAGCGCAGATGGTCAACGTCTCTCACGGCATTGACGACAACCGCCGCTACACCGACCGGATTGATGCAGTGCACTTCGCCATGGACAATGACGATGGCCGCAGAGTCAGCGAATTCCAGCAAGCCGATGTGATCCTGTTGGGCGTTTCCCGCTCCGGCAAAACGCCTACCTGCTTGTACCTGGCACTCCAGTTTGGCCTGCGCGCGGCAAACTACCCCATCACCGAAGAGGATATGGACTCCACCACCCTGCCCAAGATCCTGCGCCCATTTCGCAACAAGCTGTTTGGCCTGACAATCGAGCCCGAGCGTCTGATGCAAATTAGACAGGAAAGGCGCGCCAACAGCCGCTACGCTTCTAAGGAACAATGTGAATTCGAGGTGCGCCAAGTTGAGCAAATGCTGAGGCGGGCCCAGGTGCCTTTCCTCAATGCAACCCAACTTTCGGTGGAGGAACTCGCCACCCGCCTGATGTCTCAGGCCGGTATTGAGCGCAGGATTGACTAAAGAGCCACACACCCTTTAATTGCCGCCGCAAAATGTGTAGTGTGCGCCGTCTTCCGGACTGCTGTAGCTTGATATGCAAATTGTCTCTCTGCCCTACTCATTAAACACGCCCGCCGCATTTGCGGCGATAGCGGATTTACCTATCCCCGTTTGGCTCGACAGCGGTCGACCTCTCGCGGAGGGTGGGCGCTATGACATCATTAGTGCCGACCCGATAAATACCCTTGAGTTAAGTGCCGACACACCCGAGCCATTTGCCCGACTGGATGACCTGGTGTGCGAACTCTGCCCTCAGGACAGGGACTCACAACTGCCTTTTTGCGGCGGGGTTATTGGTTACGCTGGTTATGAACTCGGTGTAGAGGGCAATTATCTACCGGCAGATATGCGCCCTACGGACTTGCCCGCAGGCTTTTTTGGGCTCTACACATGGGCCTTTATTGCCGACCACCAACTGGGTAGCAATCACCTGGTTTTCCACCCCGCCTGCCCCCCACAGCAAGTTCGCGAATTGATACAGCGATTTAAAGCTATCAATTGGGAGACTCCGCTTACACCCGGAGACTTCCGGCTGCTTTCACCATTTGAGCACGAACTGAGTGCAGATGATTATCGGGCACAAATTGAGCAGATATTGGAATATATCGCCGCCGGCGATATCTATCAGGCAAACTTTACCCAGCGTTTCAGGGCCCCCTACAGCGGCGATCTGCTAACAGCTTACCTGGCATTGCGCTCTCAAGCTGCCGGTCCCTTTTCTGCTTATATGGCCCTGCCCCATGGCAGCCTGCTCAGTATGTCGCCGGAGCGATTTATCCGAGCTGATGGCGCCAGTTTACGCACGGAACCGATTAAAGGCACTGCAGCAAGACACGCTGACAAGATGGCAGATCAGCGCGCCGCCTTCTCGCTGCAGAGAAGCCCCAAGGACCGGGCGGAAAATCTGATGATCGTCGATTTACTGCGCAATGATTTGAGCAAGCTGTGTCGCAGTGGCACCGTACGTGTTCCCGAGCTATTCCAATTGGCAAGCTTTGCCAATGTCCACCACTTGGTCAGCGTAGTAACTGGTGAGCTACCCGAAGAGTCAGTTTATAGCGAATTACTCGAAGCTTGTTTCCCCGGCGGGTCTATCACAGGTGCTCCAAAGCGACGCTCAATGGAAGTGATCCGGGAGCTGGAATCCAGTCCCCGGGGGATTTATTGCGGCAGTATTGGCTACATCAGCAGCTGTGGCCGCGCTGACACCAATATCGCCATCCGGACCTTCAGTGCCAACGATGGACATCTAACCTGCGCGGCAGGTGGTGGGATCGTTGCAGATTCCGATCCCACCTCAGAGCATCAGGAGTGCTTGGCCAAGGTGCGCTTACTACTGGAAACAACTGAACAATTTTTGCAGTAGGTATCAAACCGCCGAAAAGCGACCAAAAATTAGCCTGTTTTGGCGCCTTTTGTAGCATCACTACAAATTTTAGTTATAAAGGTATCGGCGATTGATATTTCAAAGTTATTAGGGGTTCTGATAGATTCAGTCCATCTTGCCTTTAATGGCATTGCACTGGATCAAGGAAATTATCGTGAAGATCACACTGGTCAAGAAAATTCTCGCCGACGGCTCGCCCTGCGCCAAGTGTCGCGACGTTGAAGAAAAGCTGGAAGAAAATGGCCAAATGCAATTTATCGACCAGACACTTATCGCCGACTTGCGTGACCCGCAAAGCCCGGGTTTACAGCTGGCTCAGCAGTACAAGGTGGAGCGAGCGCCCTTCTTTGTCGTAGAGCGCGAAGGTAAGGAAGCAGAAATTTTTACTGTTTACTTCAAGTTCGCCAAAGAAGTGCTGCGCCCCCTGATCGAGATGGAGGCTTCATAGCCTCCATCCCTTACCTTTATTTCGGCACTCCCCCTTCAACAGCACCTCTAGTAAACCGGCAACTCCATATCGGCGAACAGCGCATCGACCTCAGAACGGGATGTCGCCTGTGCCGCTTGGTCAATCAGCTCACGGCTGAGATGGGGGGCAAATTGCTGGATAAACTCATACATAAAGCCCCGCAAGAAAATCCCCTTACGGAAGCCAATTTTCGTAACACTCGATTCAAATAGATCACTGGCATCGAGAGCCACAAGGTCCTCATCTTCGCCATCAACGGCCATATCAGCCACAATGCCAATTCCCAATCCCAGACGCACGTAAGTTTTGATTACATCAGCATCGGCGGCGGTAAAGACTACCTTAGGTGACAACCCTTTCTCCAAGAAAGCTTCATCTAACTTGGAGCGGCCGGTAAACCCAAATACATAAGTAACTATCGGGTACTTCGCCACGTCCTCAAGGGATAGCTTACTCACCTGGCAAAGCGGGTGATCTTTCGGTACCAGAATGCAGCGGTTCCAGCGGTAGACAGGCATCATCACCAAATCGCTGAAAAGCTCCAGAGCTTCGGTAGCGATAGCAAAGTCTGCAGTGCCATCTGCCGCCATCTCAGAAATTTGCATAGGGGTTCCCTGATGCATGTGCAGGGAAACCTCCGGATAACGACCTATAAACAACTTAATAATCGGGGGCAAGGCATAGCGCGCCTGGGTGTGAGTGGTAGCTACAGCGAGACTACCTTTTTTATCATTGCTGAACTCTTGCGCAACCTGTTTGATATTCTCCACTTTGCGCATAATTTCGCCGGCAGTCTTTAAGATTGCCTCCCCTGCCGGGGTCACCCTCGTGAGATGCTTGCCACTGCGCGCAAAGATTTCTACGCCAAGCTCATCCTCCAGAAGGCGAATTTGTTTACTGATTCCCGGCTGGGAGGTATAGAGGCTCTGCGCTGTAGCAGAAACATTGAGGTCGTGATGTGCCACTTCCCAGATATATCTCAACTGCTGCAGCTTCATAGATCCTCCCTTTCTTTAAGTTCGCTCCTGGCCGAGAGCGAGTAATGCCATTTTTTGATCGATAGTTATAAAAACTATCTTGAGTTATACGAGAAAAGAATAGCAGTGAATCAAAGCCAGGGCCAATGGACGGTTGAATATCCGTGGTAGAGACGAAAGTGTCAATCAACTTTGGGGGATCCTGGGCTTTCTGTCGGCTTTATTTTCTAGTCGGTAGCTACATTGCTCCATAGTGGTGCAATGCACCCTTTACCGTATAACGCCCACTAAATTGCCCACAACTATCTAGGCTTCAACATTAGCTATGCCATGGGGAACATGGCCTGTTGCCACGTGTTCAGCAGCAGAGGCGCAGTGACTGGGCTGATCATCAAAAAAGACATCGGCACCAAAGGCGCGCAAAAACTCACCCTTCGGTAACCCCCCTAGAAAAACTGATTCGTCTACCCGAACATCCCAGGTCCGCAGGGTCCTGATAACCCGCTCATGGGCCGGAGCAGAGCGAGCAGTTACCAGCGCTGTCCGAATTGGGCAGGCATCCATGTCAAATTCTGCTTGCAACCGCTGAAGCGCCTCAAGAAACCCCTTGAAGGGCCCTCCTCCCAAAGGTTTTTGCGCTGATATTCGCTCGGCTTTGGTAAAAGCCGCCAACCCCTCTCTTTTATAGATTTTCTCAGCCTCATCCGAGAATATGACTGAATCACCATCAAATGCGAATCGCAAAACATCGTTCCGATTTTCACGGCTTGCACCCGCCACTAAAGTTGCGGCAGCAACTCCCTGCTCCAAAGCCTGACGAACATCGGCACCATCTGCGGAAAGAAATAGATTGCACCCAAAGGGGCCTATATAGCGATACGGGCTCTCACCATTACAAAAAGCAGCCCGCGTAATATCTAGTCCGTAGTGTTCTATGGAGTTAAATACTCGCAATCCAGTGTCAGCACTATTTCTTGAGAGTAGGATTACCTCGACCCGGGGGTCCCCATCAAGAAGATCATTAATCTTCAAGAACTTTTCCACTAAGAGGAAGGCATCGCCTTTGTTCAGGATGTCATTTTCCCGCTCGACCTGATATTGAGAGAAAGCGTGCAAGCCCTGCTCTTCAAAGACCTTATGACTATCGCCGAGGTCAAATAAAGCGCGGGAAGATATAGCAATTACTAACTTGTCAGGGCGCACCGCCATTGATCTATCTCCACATTTTCAAATCTATCAGAACCAAGGAGTCTCTCTTCCGGCCTAAAGCGGGCAGCCTCCGCAATCAGAGCAGCCTCTTATCATCACTCGACCGGCAGGGAGGTGGACGCTTAAGGTAAACCACATGCCTAAATTCTACAAATAAGAGGATATCGACAAACAAGACAGATCAAGTCAACTTTTAACAGAGCACTCATCAACCAAAACAATAATCGGATTAAAACCATTAAGATTTAACCCAAGAGATAATTGAAAATTAAAGCCATTCTAGACCGGGACTAAAAAGAGTCTTAAGACGGATAAATACACGCTTTAGGTGGAACAGCAAAAACCACCTCTAACATTCAGAAAATCTAAGCAACAAGAATTAAAAACAACTTTCAAATTTAATCCTTTAGTTTGTTTTTATAATGGCAAATACAATGAAATCAATTTTGAGCCCTCCATGAGTGCAATTTAAATTAATCCTAAAAATTTCGCACCAAATACAAACACACAATATAAAACATACAATAGACCCCACCATATCTAAAAACTACTGACAAAACTCCCCTTTATACCTACCTTTATTAACCAGACATAAACACAACAGATTTGTGACGCACACATCAAAATAAAAACATAAATATTCAAATGACAATTTCCGCGACAAAAGCATATTGTCAGAAATAATAGTAGCGGATATTGTTATTCCGCCTTGTAACGGCAAACAATTCAACACCCCAGAAAATCTCTTACTATTGTATTCGCACAAGTTAAAGATAGTAATGCAAGACATTTTCAATGGTGAAAACTAACAGGCCAGAAACCGAAAAAGTGAATTTCACTATAAATTTCCACACTATATTGGCCACATCAATAATAATCATAAAGAGAAAGCTAAAATGAAACTATTATTAGGAGTAGCAAGCACGCTTGCCCTAGCCATTAGCGCCCAGGCAGCAGAACGTATTCAGGTCACACCGGACCTGCTTTCCAATCAGTCACTGGCTTCCATTGCCGGATCAGATATGAAATTGGAAATGGTACTCGAACGCACACTTTCCAATGGAAAAACTATTTCGCGATACCAACAAACCCACAAAGGTATTCCTGTTTGGGGAAAAACAGTTGCCCGCAGTCAAAATGGTTCATCCCAGAAAGTAAGGGGCCACGTACTTTCAGGCCTTGAACTTGAGGTTCCCAACGCACGCGCTTCTATTGATGCCAACAATGCGATCGAACGAGCCATGACTCACCAATTAAATTTGCGTGAGCAAAATGGCTCAACCAAACGCGCATTGTCTATGCCTGCAATAAAGCTAAATGCTCAAAACCAAAAGAAAGAACTTTATGTATACGTAGATGAAAATGACCAGGCACGTTTGGCGTACCTGGTAAATTGGGTTGAGTACGGTGAAGAACCTACCAGGCCCTTCTATTTTATTGACGCACTCACTGGCGAAGTGATCAAACAGTGGGATGGTTTGGCATTCCGGGATGCTACAGGCCCTGGAGGCAATGAGAAAACAGGACGCTACGAATACGGTACCGACTACCCTGCCCTTGAGGTCGACAGCAGCTGCTCCATGAGCACTGACAATGTTGAAACTGTGGATCTGAACCACGGCACCAGTGGTGGTAGTGTTTTCTCCTTTACCTGTCCTGATAACGATCACAAAGAAATCAATGGTGCCTACTCTCCACTGAATGATGCCCACTTCTTTGGTAATGTAGTTTTCAATATGTACAGTGACTGGTATGGATCATCACCACTCACACAAAAATTAAGAATGCGGGTTCATTACAGTAACAACTACGAAAATGCATTCTGGGATGGCAGCCAGATGACATTCGGTGATGGCTATACAACCTTCCACCCACTTGTCAGCCTGGACGTTTCCTCTCATGAAGTTAGCCATGGCTTCACTGAACAAAACTCAAACCTGACCTATTCCGGCCAATCAGGCGGCATCAATGAAGCCTTCTCTGATATGGCCGGAGAGGCAGCAGAATACTATATGAAAGGTAGTAACGACTGGATGGTGGGAGCCGACATTTACAAAGCTAGTGGCGCTCTCCGCTACATGGACGACCCCACTCAGGATGGCCGTTCAATTGGCCATGCAGATGACTACTACAATGGCATGGATGTGCACTACAGCTCAGGCGTGTTTAACCGTGCCTTTTATTTGATCGCAACATCAAATGGCTGGAATACACAAAGTGCCTTTGATATTTTTGTATTGGCAAATCAAACCTACTGGAATGCAAGTACAGACTTTGCTGAAGGTGCTTGCGGTGCCTTGTCTGCGGCTGAAGATCTCGGCTATGATATTACAACTGTCGCATCCGCCTTTGATACTGTAGGCGTATCTATCAGTAACTGTACGGATGACCCCGGAGAGATTGATGGCTGGGAAGTGACCAACCTATCCGGTCGCCGTAATAGCTGGCAGCACTTCACCCTGGATGTTCCTTCAGGCGCTTCATCTTTGAATATTGATATGTCTGGAGGCAATGGTGATGGCGATCTATATGTCCGCTACGGCGCTACACCAACCTCGAGTGACTGGGACTGCCGCCCATATGTAAACGGGAATAACGAGAGCTGCAGCTTTAGTAACCCTACCGCTGGCACCTGGTATATCAGTATTCAAGGCTATACTTCGTACAGACGAGTGACTCTTTCCGCTCAGAGCCAGTAACATATATGGCCAGTGTCGACACTTGCGTGTCGGCACTCCCTGCCTAATCCTTCCTGGACCTATCTTCCAATTTTGTCCAATAAGCTGTGATAGAGCATCCCCAAAACCAAACCCGGCCATCTCAACAAAGTCCCACCTGGAAAATCAATTTTGGGGAGAGAAGCGAATATATTATAACCTCCACTCTCCCCATAAATCGCATCAGCTAAAAGCTTACCGGCTAAAGTTGCAGTGGGCACTCCATGCCCAGAATATCCCTGACTATAATACAAACCCGGTTGCAACTGTCCCATACAAGGCATTCGATTCATGGTAACGGCCAGTGTTCCTCCCCAGCCAAATTCAACACCAGTATTTTCCAGCTGTGGATAAACTCTCAACATATACTTTCTGACGAAACTACGAATATCCTCAGGAAAGCGCCTGGTGTAATTCTCCCCGCCACCAAAAATTAACCTGTTATCACCTGATAGTTTCCAATAATTAATAACATGTAGGGTGTCTTGCACTGCAAAATCATTAGCAATGATTTCCCGGGCAAGGTTTTTAGGTAAAGGCTCTGTCGCCAACACAAAATTATTTATCGGCATTATCCATCCGGCCAAACGGGACTCAAGATTTCCCAAATACCCGTTACAAGCCAAAATCAGCTTTTCAGCCCTTACTTGTCCTCGCGCAGTTGAAATCGTAAAAGGGGAAGACGCCGAGTATCCCTGCACCTCACTGCGCTCAAAAAAATGGACTCCTGCAGAGGCTCCTGCACGAGCAAGCCCTAAAGCAAAATTGAGTGGGTGGAGATGTAGTGAACCAAAATCTATCTGAGCACCAAGATATCGCTCACTACCAACAAGCTCCCGAACTTCTTTTTTCTCTATATATTCAACCTGCCTGTATCCATATCTTTCCCTGAGCTTGTCAGTTTCACCCTTCAGATACTTATCGTGGCTGGCCTTTGCCGCCAGATGCATAATCCCACGTTTTAAATCACATGGAATCCGGTGCCTGACTATTAAACTCTCCACCAATTGAACAGCATCGATACTTAAATCCCATAGCTGCTTAGCCATGTCGAATCCGAACATGGCTTCCAGATCCCCCTGACTTCGCCTTTGTCCAACACCGACATGTCCCCCATTCCTTCCTGATGCGCCCCAACCAATCCTTTTGGCCTCCAGAATCACCACACGGTAGCCGCGCTCTGCCAAGTGCAAAGCACTGGAGAGTCCCGTATAGCCACCACCAACGATGCAGATATCTGCCTCCACATTACCCTCCAGGCATGGATACTCCTGAAGGTCGTTAGCTGTAGCGGCATAATAGGATTCCGTGTGCTCATCCAACCTATTCATCACCTTCATATTTCTACCAGACACCCTCAATGCCATTTAAATAAACGGCCCTGTTCCAATCGGCAGTATATAGTTCATTTACACTGTAGAAATTATTTTCAGCGCAACGCTTTCCGGCACTGATCATAGAATTTCACTCAGGAAGAAAAAGTAAGCAATGGCTATCCAATGGATAAAATTACAAACTGGCTGGCAAATCACAATATTGCAGAAGTTGAATGCCTTGTTCCCGATATGTCAGGTAACGCCAGAGGAAAGTTCACCCCCACCGATAAGTTCTTAACTCAAGACAGCCGTTTACCGGAAAGCATTTTGGTACAGACTGTCACGGGGGATTATGTCGACGAACACAATGAGCTTGTTGATCCAGCAGACACCGACATGCTCCTAATCCCTGACCCCAACTCAGTGCGCCTAAACCCTTGGGCCAATGATCCGACAGCGCAAATCATTCATGACTGCCATTCTCGAGATGGGGATCCTCACCCTATCAGCACCCGTAATATTTTAAAATTTGTCCTCGAAAAATATGCAGACAGAGGATGGGAACCTATTGTCGCCCCTGAGGTGGAGTTTTATCTTGTAAAAAGAAACCTGGATCCGGATGAAAAGCTATCCGCGCCTGTGGGAAGATCGGGGCGCACAGAAAAAACCAGACAATCCTATAGCATTGATGCAGCCAATGAATACGAGCCCATCATTGAAGACATGTATGATTTTTGTGAAGCTCAAGGGCTTGATGTCGACACACTGATCCACGAATCAGGCACTGCCCAGATGGAAATTAACTTTCTACATGGAGATCCACTTCATTTAGCTGACCAGGTCTTTACCTTTAAACGCACAGTGCGCGAAACGGCTCTTCGCCACGGCATTTATGCAACCTTCATGGCAAAACCGATGGAAGACGAACCTGGAAGCGCACTGCACTTACACCAGAGTGTGGCGGATAGAAAAACCGGTGAAAATATTTTTGTCGATAATACAGGAAAAGAGAGCAATAATTTCTTGCATTTTATTGGCGGTATGCAGAAATACACTCCCGGTTTTATTAGTTTTTTTGCTCCAAATGTAAACTCCTATCGCCGCTTCACACCTGAAATGGCCGCACCCACCAGTCTCCACTGGGGTTACGACAACCGAACAACAGGCCTTCGGGTTCCCGACAGCTCGCCACAAAGTAAACGTCTTGAGAATCGTTTTCCCGGGGCGGACTGTAATCCCTACCTTGCCATAGCAGCTTCTCTTGCCTGCGGGTATTTAGGAATGACCAATAAAGTCGCACCGAGCGCACCTTATCAGGGCGACTGCTCCAAAGAGTCAATTACACTTCCCCGCACCCAGGAACATGCCCTGACACTCCTATCAGATTGTGATGAAGCAACAGAAATGTTTGGCAGTAAATTCGTAAAAGCCTGGAGTGCGATCAAGAGAAATGAATATGAGGAGTTTAATCGTGTGATCAGTTCGTGGGAGAGGGAATTTCTATTATTAAATGTATAAATAACCGTTCCACTAAAAGCTAACAGAAATAATAAACTGTTATCGCCAAATTTATTTTTTCGGAAAAAACAACTCATCTTTCCCTCCCCACAGGCAGAACATCACTTCCTGATTTGTGACGATCCGAGCAAAAATATCGAAAACAATTCAAATATATTAGTTTGCCATCACCTTTTTGTTGCCTAGATGCGTATGCAGGGTAATCTCAAGTTGCCCAATTAATTAGGGCAACCGGTTTGAGAAAGCGAACGCCACTGCCGCTACCGCGGTCCCTTCCTGGCGACGGTTATCTTCTGCTGTCTTACCACATAAAAATCCAGCCTGTATTGGCCAACCAGATTTAATACGGTCCCCACAAGGGAAATACGGCTGTATACCGGCGGATTCATATATAAAAAAGCTATAAAAGGGAAAGCTAGCAATGAAGCATTTTGTAGGACTAAGCTGCACTTTAGCCTTGGCTATTAGTGCACATGCTGTTGAGCGCGTCCCCGCCACGGCGGACATGCTCTCACCACAAACTTTAGCTGCCACCGGCGGATCGGATATGGCGCTCGAAAAAGTTCGTGAGCGCACTCTCGTCAACGGCAAAACCGTAGCCCGCTACCAACAGACTCACAAAGGCATTCCTGTCTACGGCCAAACAGTAACCAGCTCCGGGCAGGGGCTGATTACTGAGGTTCGCGGCAATGTCATCACTGGGCTGGAACTGGAAGTACCCAATATCAAAGCATTTATCAATGAAGATAATGCTATTGAGCGGGCAATGGACCACCAGATCAACTGGCGCACGCAGCAGGGCGTTATCCAGGGAGCTTTGTCAGTTCAGGCTTTGAAGCTGGAAGCACATAACCCCAAAAAGAAACTCTACGTCTATATCGATGAGCAAGACAATGCCCGCTTGGCTTACCTGGTCAACTGGGTTGAGTACGGCGATGAACCCACACGCCCCTTCTACTTTATCGATGCAATGACTGGCGAAGTTCTCAAGCATTGGGACGGCTTGAACTTTGCACAAAATGCGACAGGCCCAGGGGGCAATTCAAAGACCGGGCGCTACGAGTACGGTACTGATTACCCCCACATGATTGTTGACGACAGCTGTGCCATGGATACGGACAATGTAGAAACCGTTGATATGAACCACAGCACGAATGGCGGTAGCATCCACTCGTTCACCTGCCCGGACAATGACTATAAGTCAATCAACGGCGCTTACTCACCACTCAATGACGCACACTTCTTTGGCGGTGTGGTCTTTGATCTCTATAGCGACTGGTACAACACATC
Organism: Microbulbifer maximicatervae (SeqCode); assembly: GCF_052467325.1. Lineage (NCBI taxonomy): Bacteria > Pseudomonadati > Pseudomonadota > Gammaproteobacteria > Cellvibrionales > Microbulbiferaceae > Microbulbifer > Microbulbifer maximicatervae (SeqCode). The sequence continues at coordinate 817,393 of NZ_CP174310.1, read as the reverse complement.
CCCTCTCACACAAAAACTGAGAATGCGGGTGCACTACAGCAACAACTACGAGAATGCCTTCTGGGATGGCAGCCAGATGACATTTGGTGATGGCCAGAGCTACTTCTATCCACTGGTTAGCCTCGATGTTTCCGCTCACGAAGTCAGCCACGGCTTTACCGAGCAAAATTCGGACTTGAATTACTACAATCAGTCCGGCGGTATCAATGAAGCCTTCTCTGATATTGCCGGTGAAGCTGCCGAGTACTATATGCGCGGCAGCAATGACTGGTTGGTAGGGGCCGAAATCTTTAAGTCCAGCGGAGCACTCCGCTACTTTGAAGATCCAACTGACGATGGCAGCTCCATCGGACATGCTGATGATTACTACAACGGCATGGACGTACACTACAGCTCCGGCGTCTTTAACCGGGCCTTCTACCTACTGGCGAATACCAGCGGCTGGAATACCCGCACAGCATTCGACCCCTTTGTTCTTGCCAACCAGATGTATTGGAGTGCCAATACTGATTTTGAAGATGGTGCCTGTGGTGTTTTCTCTGCAGCATCAGATTTAGGCTACGACACTGATGACGTTGTTGCCGCATTCTCCACGGTAGGCGTTTCCACCAGCAGCTGCGGTGGCGGCGGTGGTGGTGGTGGTGGTAATGAAGGCGGAGAACTCGAAAACGGGGTTACCGAGACCGATATTGAGGGCAGCAGTGGTGATGAAGTTCACTTCACCCTGGATGTACCCGCAGATGCCACAGGCCTGTCTTTTGCAATGTCAGGCGGAAGCGGTGATGCCGACCTCTATGTTCGCTTCGGCAATGCTCCAACCACCAGCACTTATGATTGCCGTCCGTACACTTCAGGCAACAATGAAACTTGTGATATCGCTGACGCTGACCTTCAGGGCGGAACCTATTACGTCATGGTGCGCGGCTACTCCTCCTTCTCCGATGTCACCCTGGTAGGCAGTTACACCGGTGGTGGTGGTGGCGGTGGTGGTAGCGACAGCTGGGAAGAAACCAACCTTTCTGGTTCCCGCAACAGCTGGCAGCACTTCACCATTGAGGTTGACGCTGGAGCTTCTACCCTGAGCGCCGTAATGGAAGGTGGCAGCGGAGATGCAGATCTCTATGTCCGCCACAGCCAAGAGCCTACCCGTACAGCGTACGACTGCCGCCCCTACCAGTGGGGCAATGACGAAAGCTGCACCATCAGTAATCCGGATGCTGGAACTTGGTATATCAGTATCCGCGCTTACTCTGCCTACTCTGGCGTTACCCTGAGTGCAAGCACTGAGTAATTGAGCTGATTTCCACCCAGCAGGTCTCTGCTGGGTGGGCAAGCTCTAGATCGATCAAAGGATCGGTGGTGCACAAACAAAAAAGGCGGCCATATTGGCCGCCTTTTTTATTTTTAATCAAACCCAGACAAATTATTTATGGCTTGGGTCTTTCCAGTAGTCCTTCACGGTATCTTTCATCTCCTTGGCCAACACAGTAATACCAAACAGGTTGGGCAAGGTCATTATCACAATGGCCACCGCAGAGAGGTTCCAAATAACTGTGGTGTCCTCAATCGCAGCCCAGAAGAATGCAATAACGTAAACTATTCGGTAAGGCATTACTGCCTTGGGGCCGAAAAGGTAAATCATTGAGCGGTCGCCGTAGTATGACCAGGCAATTGCTGTAGAGAAAGCAAACAGCAGAATTCCCAGAGTTACAATCAGACCACCGTATTCACCAAAGTAACCGCGCTGGAAGGCAAGATTGGTCAGGGCCACAGAGTGCACCAGGGACTTACCCCAAATATCCACATCTTCATTGGCAAACTTACCATCTTTCACATCCAGAACACCGCTGAAGCTGTCATCCCCCACACGGAAGTCCAGGTCTTCAGCAATAGAACGGGCGTGGATGAGGGTAAAGTCCTGGCTGTTCAGCGGGTGGCCGTCAGTCACAACAATGGAGCCGTTATAGGCCTTAACATCACTCTCCTGACCGCTCAAATACTTGAACAGCTGCTCAACATCCTGGGTATTCTTCTCATCGTAGCTACCCGCTACAACGTAAGTATCTGCACCTTCAAACAGGTTCTCGTGTTTCTCAGTCCAAACACCAGAAGAAAGAATCACAAGTCCGGTTAAGGTACAAATGATAATGGTGTCGATAAAGGGTTCCAGCAGGGAAACCATACCTTCAGAAACCGGCTCGTCTGCGCGAGCGGCGGCGTGAGCAATAGGTGCAGAGCCCTGACCCGCTTCGTTCGAGAAGAGGCCACGGTTCACACCACGGTTAAAGGCATAGGCAAAGCTCGCACCCAGGAATCCACCTACAGCCGCACTACCGGTGAAGGCATCGCGGAAAACAGCCCCAAAGGACGGCAGAATATTTTCGTAGTTGTAGATGATAACGCCCAAGGCACCTATTACGTAGATAACTGCCATGGTGGGAACAATGGTTGAGGTCACTTTAGCGATTCGGGTAATACCGCCAATAATGACCATGCCCAGCAAAATCGCCAGGATGCCACCCGTCAGAGCCTTCTCAACACCAAAAGAATCGTGCATTGCCTGGGCAATGTTATTGACCTGGGGCAAGCTGCCGGTACCGAATGAACAGATAACGGTCGCGATTGCAAAGAGCACCGCAAGCCATTTCATATTCAAACGGCGCTCCATGTAAAACATGGGGCCACCTGCGTAGTAACCATCCGCTGCTTTAATACGGTATTTGTGTGACAGGGTCACTTCCACAAACTTTGTGGTCATACCCAGGAATGCGGTCATCCACATCCAAAACAGCGCAGCCGGACCACCGAGGAAAATAGCCAAGCCAACGCCACCGATATTACCGGTACCTACGGTACCCGACAGTGCCGTAGCCAATGCCTGGAAGTGGGAGGTATCACCCGGGTCTCCGGGCTTGTCGTACTTACCGCGTACAATCTTGATCGCATGCCCAAAATAACGAAGCTGCGGAAAACCAAGATAAATGGTGAAAAAGAAACCGACTCCAAGTAACACCCAGGGGAACCAAGGTGCTGAGCCGAGCATGCCGTCTATTAACAACAGCAGATTGTTAAAGGAATCCAAACTAACCCCCCACTACTCTGACTTATTTCTGTTTGTTTTATATACAGATACAACTGTAATTTGTTGCGCAGGTTAGCAGCTTACGCGGCACGAGAACAGTAATGTCGTATTATTCGGCCACAGGGAAGAAGTGGGCTCGGTGGGGGAAGAGGCCAAATTGCCCTCCGGTATGAATAAAAACCAGGTTGCCTGAGCCCTGGTAATTTCCTTTTTTTAACTCCTGTAGCAGACCATGAAATGCTTTGCCAGTGTAGACAGGATCGAGAAGAATCCCCTCCAGACAAGCCAACTCTTTAATAGTTTGGTAAACCTCTGGCTCCGCCACCCCGTAAGCGGGGCCTTTATAGTCGGCATTAACCAAAATCTTGAGAGACTCAAAATCAAGCGATACACCAGACTGTGCCATCCACTGCGAAATATCCTCACGCACTTTCACTTGGAAATAATTTGCACTGTCGCAAACGGCGAAACCCGTAACATTCGTAACGGCTTCCAGCAAGTGGCACCCCAAGGTCAAACCCGCTTGGGTCCCACCGCTGCCAGTAGCGCATAAAATATGATCAGGCGAGAAGCCCCTATCTGCACAGTCTGCCAATAATTCCTGAGAGGCCGAAATATAACCCCAGATGCCTAAACCGTCGCTGGCGCCAGTGGGGATACAGAAAGACCTCTGCCCTCTAGACAGATACTCAGCAGCCCAGCTGTCAAAGAGGCTTTGTAAATTCCGGGAGTATTCCTCCGGTGAGTAAACCGCAATTTCAGCACCTGCCAACTCATCCAGTAAAAGGTTGCCATCAGGGATTGCAATGCGCTCGCCACGCAAAATCAACTGAACCTTAAACCCCAATCGAGCCCCCACCAATGCAGTGGTGCGGCAATGATTGGATTGCACTCCGCCACAAGTGATCAAAACCTGAGCCCCTTGGGCCCGGGCCTCAGCGGCAACAAACTCTAGCTTTCGCAGTTTATTTCCCGACATGCCGGACTCGGTAAGGTCATCTCTCTTTATCCAAATCCTGGGCCCTCCATAAGGAAGGGAGTAAAGATCACTGATTCGGTCTAACGACTGCAGAGGTGTGGGCAGGTTCGCCAGGCGCAACCGCTTAGGCAACTCTGTTGGCAGGCTCTTAAGCACGGTGAATTAAACCTGTTATGTCTAATTATTAGTTTTATCGATGTGACTCAGTAAGAGAACACCTCTTAGCAAAAAGTTTCCGCAGTAACAGAACCAAGCTTGCTAAGTATGCTAATGGAGGACTAGCTTTTAAAAATGAATAAAAGTATGCCTTTCAGTGCTATTTATTGCTTTTTGTCTAACCTGTTTTTTTATTGGAAAATTAATCAGACAAATTGGTCCAGCCTTTGATTAATTCCGCAATTTTTCTGTGGGCTTTCAAGGTCCAACAAAAGCTACCCGCGCAAAAAATAGTAACCATAAAAAAGCCCGGCAATTGCCAGGCTTTTTTAGTGACGACATTCAAAGATAAACCCTGAATAGGATTAGATCTTTTTAATCGTACCTTTGGGTAATACTGCGTGCACAGCTACTTTTTGGAACTTCAAAGACATGCTGTCTGCAACTTCCAACACGATGTAGTCCTCATCGACCTTGTCGACGCGGCCCAGCATCCCGCTGCTCATTACAACTTCGTCACCCTTTTTCAGAGCGCCAACCAGCTCTTGGTGCTCTTTCTGGCGCTTGCGCTGTGGGCGAATAATAAAAAACCACATGAATGCAAACAAACCCGCAAACATCAGCAGGGTTATCATCGGATTACCCTGTGCTGCCGGCGCCGCTTCCTGTGCCATGGCGGAGGGGATAAAAAAGCTCATGCAAAACCTCAAAGAGTCAGCCTATTAAATTGCCGCCAACTCTAACGGGTTTGCCCCGCCGAGGCAACGGATTGGGCCGATCCCGTAGAGACCGGCCAAACCAATCCACACTCAGAACCTCTGGCGGACCTGCCGGCGGTAGCCAGTGGGAGACATCCCGGTCCAGCGTTTGAACGCGCTGGTAAAACTGGTTCGATCAGAGAAATCGAGAATTCGTGAGATTCCATCAACGCTCAGCGCAGTATCTTTGAGGAAATGCACCGCGTGACGAAAACGAACATGGTCACGTAAAGACGCAAAACTGAGGTTGTGTTCCTGCAACCGGCGTTGCAGAGTCCGGGTGGACATACTTAGGTCGGACGCTACCGGGCGAATAGCGAGAGAGGCCTTACCGATACGCTGCTCCAGCACATCTATTACCCGTGCGGCAATACCAAAACTGGTTGCTTCGGGGGGGGCCAGCAGCTGGTCGAGAATATTCGGGTCTCCGGATATTCTGGCCTGCTGAAGTGATTTGTCTTCAGAGAGCGAAGTCTGGTCGGGCTGAGTATGGTTCATCGAGCTGCTCCTATTGAGTTCCGTGAGCCGCAGTTATTTTTCTATGTCCGCATCCAGCGAATCCCGGTTGCCCCTGCCCACACCAACACAACATCAACTTCGGCGGACGACTACGTGATGCGGGATGCACCAAAAAACAGACATCGAATCCTTCACAGAGATGTACAATTTTAAACTAACCGCTCCGGCAATTCCCGCAGAGAGACTCTCTCTAGCCGGCGCACCTTTCCTTTACAACTGCCAGTATAGACCAAGAATTAAGAAAGCAAGGGGCGACAGTGCTTTTTTTCATCTTATTGTGTACCAAGGGCCAAAAATACTTACTTTCGGTACCCACATGTCGCCTTTGAGTCCGAAAGGTAGGGGCTACAGCAGACCAAGCACCAGTCCAGCCCCGCCCCTCAGAGTCTGGCAATTAATCCAGGTTCTCGCCAATCCAATTCAAAACATCAGTGTCATGGGTCTTGGTTTTAACTTTGTCGATAATATGGCGAAGGCGCCCACTCTTATCGATAATAAAAGTTGTTCGCAGAAGCCCCATGTACTCCTTGCCCATAAATTTCTTCAAGCCCCAGCAACCATATTTATCAGCGATCTTGTGTTCTTCATCAGATAGCAAATCAAAATTCAGTTCGTGCTTGTCGATAAAGCGCTGCAACTTTGCTTCTGGATCCGGGCTCACCCCCAACACAACAGTATTGGCTTTTTTAAATTCAGCCGCACTATCGCGAATTCCACATGCCTGAGTGGTACAACCGGGAGTAAGTGCTTTCGGGTAAAAGTAGAGGACCACATTACTTTTGTCACGAAAATCCTTAAGTGACACTTTCTCGCCACTTTGGTTGGTCAGCGTAAAAGCCGGAGCCAAATTACCGATCTTCGGAAAAGCCATCTGATATCCCCTGTGGAGCAGTTAAGAGTAAAGCGGGGATTATAGCGAAAAGAAACAAACGAGACGCCAGTTCTATAGAGAAATCAGAACTGCTGCAGACGAAACTCCTTCTCTTTCCTGGCACAAATGCCAAAACGACCTAACTTCTGCACTAGCTCCGCCTTTTCAGCTTCGGTGAGGAACTCCCCGACTTCAAGGCATCCCTCAGGACCACTAAAGTTTACCGAAGCCATTTCGGTAGCACTGCTCCCCATCCTTACGAGTACTGCCAACTTATCGCGGGCGAACTCCCGGTGATACACCGTTTGCTGCCTGAACCCCTTACAGCAATCCAGAATTACCAACTCCTCATTGATGCGTATTACTTCTCTGCGGGTCCCTTCGAGGTACACGTAGGTAAACAGGATGCCCAGCAGGATCATTTCAAGCCCGGCAAAGGGAAGAATCATCCAGGCTCCCGCCATCGCAAAAGCGAGGCTGATTCCAAGGGATACCCCAACCAGGGAGAAAAACACCCATAGATTGCCGGAGAGGGACAGGGACTGGTTAGGCTGCAGCAGGATACAGGCGCAACGGGCGGTGTTGCGGCCAACTTCAGTGACCATAGCAGGGACATCCGGCAGATATATAAAATCAGTGTAGTGCCGATGGCGGCAGCTCACACGAAGATACTGACCGGGAAAGTTTCCTGGTCCGGGCCGGGGTTTACAAAATTCAGGCATAAAAAAACCCACACCTCAGTGTGGGTTTTTGGGAGAGGTCTGCGGCCAAGGCCTGGGACCTGTCACTCCCTATTACGGCAGCAAGTGTGCTACTGCATCACGCTCTTCCGCCAGCTCCTGCTCGGTAGCAGACATTTTCTCGCGGGAGAAGTCGTTGATGTCAACGCCTTGAACAATTTCCCAGTCGCCGTCTTTGCAAGTGCAAGGGAAAGAGTAAATCAGGCCTTCCTGAATACCGTAAGAACCATCGCTGAAAACAGCCATGCTGGTCCAGTCACCTTCAGCGGTGCCCAGAGCCCAATCGCGCATATGGTCGATGGCAGCGTTGGCAGCGGAAGCCGCAGAGGAAGCACCGCGCGCCTTGATGATAGCTGCACCGCGCTGTTGAACAGTCGGGATGAAGTCGTTTTCGTACCATTCCTGCTCCACTTTATCCATGGCTGCAGCACCGGAAACCTTCACTTGATGCAGGTCTGGGTACTGAGTGGAAGAGTGGTTGCCCCAAATGGTCATATGGGTGATGTCGTTAACACTGGAATCAGTTTTGTTTGCCAGCTGAGACAGAGCGCGGTTGTGATCCAGACGGGTCATCGCGGTGAAGTTACGCGGGTCCAGGTCTGGCGCATTGCGCTGAGCGATCAGGGCATTGGTGTTAGCCGGGTTGCCAACAACCAGTACTTTTACGTTACGAGAAGCAACGTCGTTCAGGGCTTTACCCTGTGCAGAGAAGATAGCAGCGTTAGCTTCCAGCAGGTCCTTACGCTCCATACCCGGTCCACGGGGACGCGCGCCTACCAGCAAAGCGTAATCTGCATCTTTGAACGCAACAGTAGCATCATCGGACTGAACGATACCCGCGAGCAGCGGGAAAGCGCAGTCTTCAAGCTCCATAGCAACGCCTTTCAGCGCTTCCAATGCCGGAGTGATTTCCAGCAATTGCAGAATAACCGGCTGATCTTTGCCCAGCATTTCGCCAGAGGCGATGCGGAACAGCAACGAATAGCTAATCTGACCGGCAGCGCCGGTAACAGCAACACGTACAGGTGCTTTCACGATAGTTCTCCCTCGTTTGTAAGCGGCCGCATTATAGGGCCTCGCGAGTAAATTTCATCTTACACAAGCGAAATAGCGGCTCAATTTGTATGACAAAACCTCTCAGACTGTATTGGACACTCTTTGCGAGTGATTATGTCAGCGCCAATTCCCGGTAACGCGTCTGCAGTGCCTTGTAAACCTGGTCACTGTAATCAGCAGCAGATGAGTCCAAAAGTCCGGCAATTTCCGCTAGGTGTTCATTGTCTTCACGGCCCGCCCAGTTTTTTACATAGCTGCCATCTTTGTAGCCGTTATCCTGACGGAATCGGTTGAGTACATTTTTACCAACATATCGCTGGTACAACTCAGCAAAAGACATTTCTGCATCGGCCAATAGTTGAGCAAAGCCAGCAACATCAAACTGTTTGGTGGCCAGGGTGTTCAAGGTGAAAGACTCGAGGTTTTCACGGAAATCACCCGCCGTATGCTCGGAACCGGCAAACTCCTTAAGCATGATCTCAGCCACTTCCTGCGGAGAGCCTTTTTGCAATTCAAGGCTCAAACCGAAATGCCAGATATCCACCAATTCAAGCTTCACCTGATCCATTTCTGGAAGTTGCTTCTTCCACCACTTCCAACCGTAATGGTCTAACAACTCTGCACTTTCTACCCAAATAGCGCGGTACCAGGCAAAGTTTTGCTCACGCCAGTTTTCATTTACTACTGTATTAATCTGGTCTTGCAGAGTCAGCATGACTTGCAACTGCTGCTTCATCATAGGGGAACATCCAATAGACCCGGATCAAACTGCCCGGGGGAATAATCTGAAAAAGTTTTCTGAGGTGATTTCGGCCAGATCTTCGTAGGGAATACCGCGTAAATCAGCGATAAATTCTGCCACTTCACGCACATAGGCCGGAATATTGGGCTTACCCCGATAGGGCACTGGAGCCAAATAAGGGGAGTCAGTCTCAACGAGCAACCGATCCAAAGGCAGCCTGCGGGCGACATCCCGCAGCTCCTCAGCATTTTTAAAGGTCACGATGCCGGACAAAGAAATATAATAATTGAGATCCAGGGCAGCCTTGGCCATATCCCAGCTCTCGGTAAAACAGTGCAGAACACCTGCGGTATTGGTATTACCGTGCTCTTTAATGAGAGCGATAGTATCTTCCCGCGCATCTCTCGTATGCACAATAACCGGAAGCTCTGCCTGCCCGGCCGCTCTCAGGTGTGCAATAAAGCTCTGCTGCTGGATTTCCTGGGTGTCAGTGCTGTAGTAGTAATCCAGGCCTGTCTCCCCCAATGCAACAACATTGGGCTGGTTAGCCATTTCTACCAGTCGCTCAACATCCGCCATGCCAGAGTCGACATCCAGCGGGTGCACACCAACGGAACAGACTACGTCCTCGTAGCGGGATGCGATTTCAACAACCGCATCGGCGTTTTCCAAACTGATACCGACACAGAGGAATTTGCCAACACCGCGACTGCGGGCCAGGTCCAATACAGCATCCAGATCGCCATCAAATTTATCGAGCTTAAGTCTGTCCAGGTGACAGTGAGAATCAACAAGCATTAGAGAGTTACAACGTATGGGTTGGGCGGCTGGATTCTAAGGTTCCCGCCAAGTGAGTTTCAATCTTGTTTTGCGCGATATTGTCCTTATCGCCAAACTGAACTCCGATTCCGGGAGTGCGGTTGCCTTGAGCACCATTGGGGGTAATCCAGATCACTTTACCGGCAACCGGAATCTTTTCCGGCTCATCCATTAAGCTCAAGAGTAGAAAAACCTCATCGCCAAGGCTGTACGATTTATCGGTGCTCACAAACAGGCCTCCATTTTTTACAAAAGGCATATAGGCCGCGTAAAGAACAGATTTATCCTGGATTTTCAGTGACAGGATGCCGTTGCGGGCACCGCCTCCCATGGCTTTCATGAACAACCTCAATGTTTATATTTCTAAATGATGCGCTAACTTATCTAAGCCCGCTGCCTGTGTCCAGGCAACGTCAATCACCCTACCCGATTTGCGTAAGGCGCCTAAGTAAAAAGCTTTGCCCAACGAATAAATAATTCTTCCAGTAGCAAACGACGATTGGGGTTAGCTGTGCCCAGCAACCCTTTGCGCGCCTGAAGTAGATGATCATAGAAGGCAAATACTGGCTGTAAACTTTGCTCGCCCTCCCCCGGCAGCCTCTGTAATAGTGCCATTAACTGGGCATCTCCAGTGAGATCACAACTGCGAATCTGAACAATTTGGGCAAGCCAGTGCTGCCAGAAAAGTAGCAATTGAACCAGCTCAACACCGCTGGGGGGCGCCTCCCAACGGCCCGCCGTAGAGACAGAATTTGCCCCGCCCTGTGCCACAGCTACCAGATCTTTAAAGAACTGCTCGCGAACTTCTCTCGATTCAGGTTCAGCCAGTTTAACAGCCAATAACGGCGCTCCACCGGCCAGGGTTAAGACACGTTGCGCCAGCGGTTCCTCCAGTCCCTTTGCGTATAACCACTGTAGCGCGATCTCTTCAGTTGGAGACGGAAAAGTAATGGCTTGGCAGCGACTTCGAATGGTTGGCAAAAGGCCAGTGGGGGCATCGGTGATCAGCACAAAGATAACGGAGGGTGCCGGCTCTTCCAGGTTTTTCAACAGGGCATTGGCTGCGTTGACATTCATCGCCTCCGCCGGCGACAAACAAACCAGACGCGCCCCGCCCCGCCCACTGGTGTGGGAAACAAAGTTGCCCAGCTGACGGATCTGTTCCACTTTCAGCGGACCACCGGGCTTTTCAGGTTCAACTTGTAGGAAATCAGGATGCGAGCCAGCCACCCACAACCGACAATCCTTACATTCTCCACAGGCCTGACCTGCTCTCGGTTGTTCACATAGGGCCAATGCCGTAAAAGCAGCCGCGAATTGTCGCTTTCCCAACCCCTCTGGGCCAGTCAGCAGCAAAGCGTGCGGACAGCGGCCCGCCTGCAACTGCAACCCCAACCGCTGCCATTGCTCGGAGTGCCAGGGAAGAGGTACCGGTATCGATTTATACTCAAAAGTTTCAGGCACAGACATCAGCCACAATTCTTATCATTTAAAAATAGATTCTGGGGCAAGATAGCTTAAAGCAACAGCTCCAATTGCTTGGCTAGATCCATCTGCACCTGTTCCAGAGATTGGCCGGCATCCACAACCGCGTAACGGGCAGGCGCAGCTTCAGCTCGATCGCGATAAGCCGCACGCACCCGCTGAAAAAACTCCAGGTGCTCACTCTCAAACCGATCCGCTTCCCCAGTGCGCGCGGCTCGCTGTAGCCCCACTTCCGGGTCGAGATCCAATAAAAGCACTTTATCTGGGCGCAAATCTCCTTGAACTGTCTGCTCCAACTGCTCGATCAATTGTCGATCCAGTCTGCGACCGCCACCTTGGTAAGCATAGGTAGCATCGGTGAAGCGATCACAGATCACCCAATCCCCACGTTTTAAGGCGGGCAGTATAACCTGAGACAGGTGTTGCGCGCGGGCGGCAAACACCATCAATAATTCCGCCGTGGGATCAACGGATTCATCCCGTTTGGCCAATAACAGCTCTCGCAGCTGTTCTGCCAATGGGGTGCCTCCCGGCTCCCGCGTTTGGATAAAGTTAATATTGTGCTTTTTGAGCCACTCGGTGATGAAGAGTAAGTTGGTAGATTTCCCCACCCCCTCTACCCCCTCGAGGGTGATGAACTTGCCGTGCGACACTAATTTTTTCCTTTTGCCGGGCTCGAGCGGTAATCCGCGCGCCTTTTCAGCTGATACTCCCGCACCGCACGGTTGTGCTCTGTCAGAGTCGCTGAGAAATGATGAGATCCATCCCCTTTACCAACAAAATATAAGCTCTTGCCGGGCTTCGGATTTAAAGCGGCCCGAATTGCCGCTCGCCCAGGCAGGGCAATCGGCGTGGGGGGAAGGCCATTAATAACGTAAGTATTATAAGGTGTTGCTTGGCGCAAGTGAGTACGGGTCAGATTTCCATCAAAGTCCTCACCCAAGCCATAAATTACGGTGGGGTCGGTCTGCAAGCGCATGCCTTTATTAAGCCGGCGTACAAAAACACCGGCTATTTCACTGCGCTCCGATGGCTGCCCTGTCTCTTTCTCGATAATTGAAGCCATGATTAAGGCTTCATAGGGCGACTTATAGGGCAGATCATCCCCTTTTGATTGCCACTCCTCATCCAGTACTTTCTGCATCCGATCATAGGCCTGGCGCAGCAGTTCAATATCTGTGGTACCGGACCGATAGACGTAAGTATCCGGAAAAATCCAGCCCTCGACCTCATCTTCCTTTAAACCCAAGGCCCGGGCAGCGGCACTGACATTGCTTCCCTCTTCGGACTGAACGATTCTGTCACCGGAGCGGATTTGTCGCAGCGCCTGGCGAAAAGTCCAACCCTCTAATAGCGTAATGCGATAGCGGGTAACTTCACCGCGATTCAGGCGCGCAATCAAGTCCCGCGCGTTACTGCCAAAGGGAACTAAATACTCGCCGGAATGGATTTCTGTTGTGCCCTCCCAATAGGCATAGGCGAGGAGTATTTGCGGCCACTGGATTACCCCTTCGCCCTGCAAGCTTCGCAGCGTCCGGGACAAACTTCCGCCCTTTTCCACCTGAAGCGTAAGCCCATCTTGTGCAATCGGCAGGGGGGATTCCAAGGCTTCCTTTGCCACGTATAGAGAGGCAACTGCAACCAAGCAGGCTAATACCAGCCCACCAAATAACAGTTTCAACACTCTCCAAGCGAAACTCGCTTGCTTTTTCTTCACCACAATTTATCCAATATCAGCTTCTGTAGCTTGCGGGTCTCGGCACCCACAGGCCAATTTCTGTAACCGATTACCTCTACCACCGGTAATACACCTCGAACACTGTTGCAGAGAGCCAGTTCATCGGCCTCACAGAGCTCGGAAAGCCCCATGTCTTCCTCTTGCCAGTGGATATGGCTCGAGAGCCACTGCCGCATCACACCATGAACACCACATCGGTGCAGGGATGGAGTCATCCACTTCCCACCAAATCGGGCCAGGATATTACAGCGCAGGGTTTCGATGACCCTTCCCGCCGAATCCAGCATCAATCCATCGAGAAATTGACCCACCGGCAGCTCTGCTTTTGCCGCATTATATCGGTTACGGAGTAAAGTTTTGCAGCCCTGGTTCGAATTACTACCGACCGGCAAGCTCGTCGAACAAGGGAAAAGGCTAGTGCCCACCTGCCCCTCAGCAGTTTCAATCAGCGGCCGCAGCACCAAATCCCAACATTGCTGCCCGCGCACACTGCCAACACGCAGGCGCGCAATCGCCTCAGGCGAGCGACAGCCGGCTGTCAATTTTAACGTCGACTGCTCAATTTCTCCCAGACAGGCCTCATCCAACACTCCCGAACGCTCCAGGCGAGCGCGGTGGAAAGACCAAAGCGGTAGACCTTTGTTGTGACAGCGCATTGTTTCGAGGATTCCACCCGAGTAATCAGCATCATCTGGCAACTGATCAACGGCCAGCCCCCGAAAGTACATTTGAGGTAACTGGTACATGGAGCTCCCAAGGCAGGTGTGCCCACCTCGCGGTGGGCACGGGGATCAGACTCGCTTGAATATCAGTGACCCGTTGGTGCCACCGAAACCAAAGGAGTTGGATAGGACTGCATTAATCGCCATTGACTGGGCCTCTTGAGGCACCAAGTTAATACCTTCACAGGCCTCATCCGGGGAGAAGAGATTAATAGTGGGAGGCGCAACCTGGTCACGCAGCGACATGATCGAGAAAACTGCCTCAATAGCACCAGCAGCTCCCAACAGATGGCCGGTCATTGACTTGGTTGAGCTCACGGCAAGTGAGTCCGTCGCCCCACCGAATACTTTTTTAACAGCTAAAATCTCAGCCTTATCTCCCAGTACCGTAGAAGTACCATGGGCGTTGATATACTGGATGTCACTGGGGTTCATGCCCGAATCTCTCAAAGCATTTTCCATTGAGAGTGCAGCACCAGCACCATCTTCCGGTGGAGACGTCATATGGTAAGCATCGCCACTCATACCAAAGCCGGCAACTTCCGCATAAATCTTGGCTCCGCGAGCTTTCGCGCTTTCGTACTCCTCCAATACGAGTACAGCTGAACCCTCACCCAGTACAAAACCATCGCGGTCTTTATCCCAGGGGCGACTGGCAGATTGCGGATCATCATTGCGGGTAGACAATGCCCTGGCAGCACAGAAACCGCCGAGCCCTACCGGGGTGGTAACCATTTCTGCACCACCACATACCATCACATCGGCATCACCGTGCTGAATCGCACGGACACCGAGACCAATCGCGTGAGTCCCAGTGGTACAAGCGGTTGTCACTGCGAGATTGGGGCCTTTGAGGCCATACTTAATTGAAAGGTTACCCGCAACCATATTAATAATGGCGCCAGGCACAAAGAAAGGTGATACACGGCGGGGACCTTTTTCAGCAATCAGCAATGAATTGTCTTCGATCGCCATGATGCCGCCCATGCCTGAGCCGATACAAGTGCCCACCCGCGGGCCGAGTTCTTCAGTTACATCCAGGCCACTATCTTGCATTGCCTGAATACCAGCAACCAATCCATACTGCAAAAAAGTATCCATCTTGCGCGCTTCTTTTGCGGGCATGTATGGCGTGGGATCAAAGTTTTTTACAGTAGCTGCGAAGCGGGTTGAAAAAGCCGAAACATCAAATGTATCAATCGGAGCAGCGCCATTAGCTCCCTGTAGCACCCCAGACCAAGTATCCTCTAGGGTGTTACCTAACGGGCTAACGACTCCCATTCCGGTTACAACAACTCTTCTTTGCGACACTGCGCTCCCCCCTGAAATTTTCTGCTACCGCCCTTCACCAATGTAGTTAAAAGAACAACATCCGGTCAGCAGTCACAATTCCGTAGTACCAAATAAAAAGAAAGCCGCGCTATGAAACATAGGACGGCTTTCAGAATCGCTCGGCTAGGTACAGCATATTGAGCTGCCCGTGCCTAAACTACCCAGCAGGAATTAACCAAGGTTGTCCTTGATGTAATCCATTGCCAGCTGAACAGTAGTGATTTTTTCAGCTTCTTCATCGGGAATTTCAGTTTCGAATTCCTCTTCCAAAGCCATAACCAGCTCAACTGTGTCGAGTGAGTCAGCGCCCAGATCTTCAACAAAAGAGGCTTCAGGCTTAACGTCTTCTTCCTTAACGCCCAGTTGTTCAGCAACGATCTTTTTAACGCGCTCTTCAATGCTGCTCATGATTCAATTTAACTCCTAGTGGGTAAAAATCTGTTTTAGTCGCTATTGTTTTTCACCGTATCCAATGTTGTTGGTGATAACGACCGGCTCACACAGCTTTTGGATAATTCAGAGGCCATTGTACCCCAAGTTTTTCGGGATGTAATGTGCGGCCCCTCAACACCATCAGCTAAAACAAAAATATCTCTAAAATCAATAAGTTAAAGACATATTCTGAAACACAAACTACGCCATGTACATACCGCCATTGACATGAATTGTCTCACCGGTGACGTAGCCTCCCGCATCGCTAGCCAGGAAGGAAACCACCGAAGCAATTTCTTCCGGCTTTCCGAGCCTCGCGAGAGGAATCTTACCCAGAAGCAACTCGCGTTGCGCTTCAGGCAAGACTTTTGTCATGTCAGTATCAATAAAGCCGGGAGCTACGGTATTAACCGTGATTCCTCGGGAGCCCACCTCCGAAGCCAGGGAGCGGGCGAAGCCTCCCACACCAGCTTTGGTCGCCGCATAATTGCTCTGACCGGCATTACCCATACTTCCTACGACGGAGCTGATATTAATAATCCGTCCCCATCGCGCCTTGGTCATATCGCGCAGGCAAGCCTTACTCATGCGATAGACCGCGGTCAAATTCGTATTGACGACTGAATCCCACTCGTCATCCTTCATGCGCATCAACAAGTTGTCCTTGGTGATGCCAGCATTATTAACCAATATCGCAGGAGCACCAAACTCATTTTTTATCGCTGCATGAAGCTCGGAAACACTTTCCGCATTGCCCACATCCAGAACTTTACCGGCACCTGCGATACCGGCTTCTGCGAAGCGGGCGCTTATTTTTTCAGCACCGGATTCGCTGGTGGCAGTACCAATAACTGTGGCACCCATTCCACCGAGCATATCTGCAATTGCCGCACCAATACCGCGACTTGCACCTGTCACCAAGGCAACTTTACCCTCAAGGGACATCTGTAAGGTCATTCTCACTTATCCTTATTCGACTTCTGGACTACTTTTTGAGCGATTTATACCGCTGTAGCTCGCAGAGCTTCATTAAAGTTACTGGGGCTATCGATTGCGTGACAGGAAACACTTCGATCGACACGTTTGATCAGGCCAGACAAAACCTTACCCGGACCACACTCAACCATTTGCTCCACTCCGGAGCCAATAATTTTTTGTGCGCAGGCAGTCCAGCGAACCGGGCGATAAATCTGCTCGATCATCAGGGTCTTAATTTTTTCCGGATCCGATTCAAGCTCAGCGTGGACATTGTGCACGATGGGTATTTCCGGCGCGTTAAATTCTGTCGCCTCTATTTGAGGGGTCAGCTTTTCCGCCGCGGGACGCATCAGCTCAGTGTGGAATGGAGCACTGACCGGAAGAGGCATAGCCTTCTTTGCACCGGCAGCTTTACAGGCTTCGATGGCGCGCTGCACCGCCGCGCTACTTCCCGCAATAACAATCTGGCCGGGAGAGTTGTAATTCACCGCAGCGACTATTTCATCCTCAGCAGAAGCAGCACAAGCTTCTTCGACAGCTGCATCATCAAGACCGATGATCGCAGCCATAGCGCCCTCCCCTACGGGAACCGCCTCCTGCATCAAGCGGCCGCGCTCGCGAACCAAATGAACCGCATCTTTAAATGCCAGAACGCCAGAGCACACCAGTGCTGACCACTCACCCAAACTGTGACCGGCCATGAATGCAGGCTGGGCACCGCCGCGAGAGCGCCACATGCGATAAAGGGCAACACTGGAAGTCAGTAAGAGGGGCTGGGTACGCTGGGTGAGATTAATGGCTTCCTGCTCGCCATTCTGGCACAGGTCCCAGAGGTCATAGCCGAGCACATTGGATGCTTCGGCAAAAGTGGCCTGAATTTCAGGCGCCTCTTGGGCAATCTCAGAGAGCATACCTATTTTCTGGGAACCCTGCCCCGGAAAGACAAATGCGAGTGCGGCATTGGTCATAAGATATCCTTAACCTAAATGTGGCTGATTTCAGTAAGGGAAAACTGCTTTTTACCCTTCATCCATGGAGCGTCTTTCGCCGGATTGTGCCATAGCGGCATCGACCCTGGCTGCCAGGTCAGCATCGGCACACTCCTTCGCCGTAACCATCGCCCGATAAAAAGCTTCGCTGCTGGCACCGCCGTGACTCTTGATCACGTTGCCCTTTACCCCTACAAAGCTGGCGCCATTATAGCGAGCAGGTTCCACCTGTGTACGCCATTTTCGCAACAGCTTTATGGCCAATTGGCCAAAAAAACGCTTGAAACACCCTCTTTTCTCGATTGTGAACGCTTTTTGACCCATTAGTCGAATCACACCCTCGGCAGATTTCATCGCAACATTACCCATCAGGCCGTCGCAAACAACCACATCTACCGAGCCGGTAAAAATATCATGCCCCTCAACAAAGCCAACATAATTGACCCCGGGGTCCGCATCGAGCAGCTCCGCTGCACGGCGTATTTCGGCGCTACCTTTATGTGCTTCCGCCCCAATATTGAGCAGCGCCACCTTTATATCCTTCACGCTCTTGCGGGCAGTATGAATCCGCTGAGCCTCAATCCCCATACGGGCGAACTGAAGCAAATCCTCAGCACTGCAATCCACATTGGCACCAAGGTCCAAAAGATAGCAGGAACCCATACCCGAAGGTACAGACTTACCGAGCGCCGGCTTCCTAACACCTTGGATATTACCGAGAATACTGCGACTCAACGCCAACAAGGCGCCGGTATTGCCGGAGGTAACTGCTGCTTGCACATCTCCCGATGCAACACTCTTCAGGGCCATCGCCATGGTTGAATCGCGCTTATGGCGAACAGCCTGCAACGGATTGCACTCTTGAGTGATGACTTGCTCGCAATGGATAATTTCGAGACGGCGGGTAACGCGGCGGCGATGGCGCTGCAGCTCTTGATGAACCAGAGCTTGAAGCTCTGCGCGCGGACCAAATAGCTTTAGCTGCGCTTCAGGGAAGTTTTGAAGAAATCTAATACATGCCGGAACGACAGAGCGGGGACCTAAGTCCCCGCCCATTGCATCCACGGCCAATCGCAATTGGCTGGACAAAGCTTACTCTTCTTCAGAGCCGCCGCTAACTTCGATCACTTTGCGACCACGGTAGAAACCGTCTTTGGTCACGTGGTGACGACGGTGTTTTTCACCGGTAGTCGGATCGACGGAAAGGGTAGCACCTGCGCCCAGCGCATCGTGGGAACGGCGCATACCGCGACGGGAACGAGTCTTCTTGTTTTGTTGAACAGCCATTGCTAGCTCCTAAAATAAACAAATTTCGCTGGAACCGGGGCGCCTACCGGCGAGCCCAAACTCATCGGGAAACCTAGGATTTACCCGACGAACCCTTCAACTGCTCCAGCACTTTAAAGGGGTTTGCCTGTTGCTCATCCGCCTCGGCAACCTCGCCACCAAAATGAAAGCTCTCCTTGGAGACACATTCTTCCTGGTGATAAGCCACCATTGGCAAATTGAGCAAAATTTCATCTTCAAGGATCTGGTGCAAGTCCAGCTCATCGCCGTCCTGGATCACCGGGTCCAGATCTTTGGGCAGGGCCTTACCCTGCTCCTCAGTCCATACGATACCCCAACTAAACTGTGCCTCGATCTGCTCATGGACCGGTGACAAACAGCGCTGACACAAGAGGTCAACTGCAAGTTGAACCTTGCCGCTCACCGTTTGGTGACCTTGCAAGTCTCGCTCAAACTGCAATTCAGCAGAAATCTCTCCGTGGACAGACTCAACTGCGCTACCAACCCGAGGCAGGGACTCCAACGGCAAAACACCATCGAGCAACTGCTCTCGCTGTACCAATTTCCGAGCATCAATGCTCTTTGGCAATACTGATTTAGAGGGGGCTATCGACATAAGCGCGCAATTCTATGGACTCACCTTAGCCTTGTCAAAACAAATCAGGCATTGCAGTATCGCCCGGTCACAAACCACTATTCGACCCAGCGGAAAATCCACCAGAATGCCCCACCCTCTGATACTAGCCTCCAGCTCTCCTTACCGCAGAACCCTACTACAACAGCTTGGCATCCCCTTTCAGCAGGATTCGCCCCATATAGATGAAGCACCACAGGCGGGGGAAGCGCCAGCTGCACTCGCCCTGCGCCTCGCCACAGAGAAAGCGCGCACCTTGGCAGGCCGCCACCCGAAATCACTGATTATCGGTTCAGATCAAGTTGCCTCTTGCGACGGTCAAATACTTGGCAAGCCAGGCAGTAGGGAGCGCGCCATCGCCCAGCTGCAAGCCTGCAACGGCAAAAAAGTGATATTCCACACCGGCTTGAGCCTGCTGAATAGCGCAAGCGGAGAGCAGTTGGGCGATACGGAAACCTTCACCGTCTACTTTCGACAGCTGAGCACAGAGCAAATTGAACGATATGTAGAGCTGGAACAACCTTACGATTGCGCCGGCTCTTTTAAAGTGGAAGGGCTAGGTATCGCCCTATTTGAAAGGCTTGAAGGAGCAGATCTCAACACCCTGGTAGGGCTGCCACTAATCCGCCTTACCGATATGCTGAACCACTTTGGCATAGATCCATTGGGCCCGCAGGCCACTTAAAGGAGTGGCGGCCAGCGGAGCAGCTCAGAGAAACGATCGATAACAACCTTGGGGCCACACCCCTGCAGTCGGGTTGGGCAATGAGCGCCATAGCTCACCCCGATAGAGGGCATACCGATCGCCGCCGCCATTTCCAGGTCGTATACGGTATCCCCTACCATTACCGCCTGCTCCGGACCGGTTCCGGTCTCATGTAGCAACTCATTCAGCATCAGCGGGTCAGGCTTGGAAGCGGTCTCATCCGCACAACGACTGGCGGCAAACAAGTGGCCGAGGCCGTGTTCCTCAAATTCCCGATTGAGCCCCTGCCGACTCTTCCCGGTCGCTACCGCCAACTGGTGACCACCGCACAGCAACTGGTCCAGGGTATCCAGGACTCCCTCAAATAACGGCAGGGGTTCAACCCGGGCCGCCATCCACTCATCAAAGTAAAGCTGGCGCAACGTGAGCTTTTCCTCACTGGCAGCCTCCGGAAACAGAGAGGATATCGCTTCCGGCAGACCAAGCCCGATAATGTTGCTAACCGCTTCCGGGGCAAGCACCGGCAAACCAGCTCTATCTGCTGCCCGCAACATACAATCGACGATACGCGCCTCAGAATTACAAACCGTCCCGTCCCAATCGAGGATTACCAACATAACAAAAGAACGTCCTACTCTTCCCTTAATCTATTCAGCACTGCACTCAGCTCCGCAGGGAGTGGAGCCTCCACCTCAACCTTGGAGCCATCTGGCAAAGAGCAGCGCACTGAAGCCGAGTGCAAAAAGAGACGCTTCAGACCGCGACTACGAAATTCACGATTGACTTCGTCCGAGGTGTACTTGTTGTCGCCCGCCAGAGGGCAACCAGCAAACTGAGCATGAACTCGAATTTGGTGTGTTCGCCCGGTGACCGGCTCTGCGGAAAGCAGAGTCGCCGCCTTAAATCTCTCAATCAACTTAAAGCGAGTCTCTGAAGGCTTGCCCTCCGGGTGCACCGACACCATTCTCTCGCCGCTTTTCAAAGTGTTCTTACGCAAAGGTGCCTCAACAACGCGGCGACCTCGGGGCCACTTGCCCACCGCCAATGCCTGATACGATTTACCGATCTTTCCCGCCCGCAACTCCGACTGAACATGCTGCAATACCGCACGCTTGCGGGCCACCATGATGGCGCCACTGGTATCCCGGTCCAGGCGGTGCACCAACTCAATAAACGGGCTTTGCGGAAACATCTGGCGCAAAACTTCAATCAGGCCCAACCTGACACCGCTGCCGCCATGGACCGCAAGGCCCGATGGCTTATTGATCACCATAAGCCCGTGCCTGTCGTAAAGTATGGACTCCTGGATCAGCTGGCGCAGAGATTCACCAGCAAGAGGGGCCTCAGCCTGCTCGGCAACACGAATTGGCGGCACTCGCACCACATCGCCCGCCTTTAACTTGTATTCAGCCTTTATTCGTCCTTTATTTACTCTTACCTCACCCTTACGCAGGATTCGGTATATACGTGAACGCGGCACACCCTTGAGGCGCGCCTGGAGGAAATTGTCGATCCTCTGTCCCGCCAGCTCTTCAGGTACAGTTAAAAGCTGCACGCCGCCAGATGGATTCGAGGTCTTTGATGGGGTCTCGGCCGGAGCCTTCTTGGGGTGGGGTATACTTCGCATGACGCGCATCATAGCGTTGCCAGGGATACAATTGAAGCACCTCCCTGCCCATGCTATATTCGGCCGGCCTGAATTCGGCGTATTTTCGGTCAAAGGCGACTTCCCACATGAAGAGATAGCCGTGACCCCAACGAAAATACCCCATTCGGTCGGTGCGCGGGGATGCCGCGTCATTGATAAAACTTAGCCGTTGAGATGTCCCCCAATTACCAGAACCAGAGGGGAGCTCACCGGCAACAACAGCCCGCGGTTATGCGGGTAATTATCGCGAAGGTAAGACGGGCCGTGACCCGCAGCGCTTGAAAGGACGACTCAAACTTGCGTCCGGTTTTGCAGAATACGACGAGCCAGCAACCGAACTGGCAACCAGGGCAGCACAGCTTCCGCAAGCCTGGTAAAAAAATTAAGAAGAATGGGTATCAGCCAAAAGCTGAACTGCAGAACCTCTGATGATTGACGCAAACCTTGCCGCCCAGCATGAAACAAACCAAGGGGCGGCGCCCAACCCTGCTGCAGAAGCCTGCGGCACAGGTATAGGGCAGTACTAACAAAAGGTATTAAAGGTACCAACGGATAGCACAATAACAGCGCGTATCCGGAGTTTTTGCAGAGCGAATAATAGGCAAATGCCAATCTCAACAAGCCGCATAGATCCATGGCGCGGTAGAGCTGGCATACCTCATTTTCCCTGCCCTGCCTGGTGGTCCTCTCCACCGGACAGCCAACAAGCAAGCCTGTGAGTAGCGGTGTCACACCTTTGCGCAACGCAAGGAAAACGACACGCATGAAAAGAATGCTAATCAACGCAACCCAACCTGAAGAGTTGCGTGTTGCCCTGGTCGACGGCCAGTGGCTCTATGATTTAGATATTGAGAACCGAACCCGCCAGCAGAAAAAAGCGAACATCTACAAAGGTAAGATTACCCGTGTAGAACCCTCCCTCGAAGCTGCATTCGTCGACTACGGCGAAGAGCGCCACGGGTTCCTCCCCTTGAAAGAAATCTCTCGCGAGTACTTCCTCAAGCAGCCCAAAGACATCGAAGGCCGCATCAAAATCAAAGATGTTGTCAAAGAAGGCATGGAAGTTATTGTCCAGGTGGACAAAGAAGAGCGCGGCAACAAAGGCGCCGCCCTCACCACCTTTGTCAGCCTCGCCGGCCGCTACTTGGTGTTAATGCCCAACAACCCTCGTGCCGGTGGCATCTCCCGCCGCATTGAAGGTGATGAGCGCTCCGAGCTCCGCGACGCACTGGCCAGTGTAGACGTCCCTTCGGGCATGGGCATCATCGTGCGTACCGCCGGCGTTGGCCGCAGCGGTGACGAGCTGCAATGGGACCTCAACTACCTGCTGCAACTTTGGAACGCCATCAAAGAAGAAGCTGATACCTCCAAAGCGCCACACTTCCTGTTCCAGGAAAGCAACGTCATTATCCGCGCCATCCGCGACTACATGCGCGACGATATCGGCGAAGTTATTGTCGACGACAAAGGCGCCTTTGAGCTGGCCGCAGAGTTTGCTCGCCAGGTAATGCCCCACTACGCCAATAAGGTGAAGTACTACGAAGACGCCATCCCGCTGTTCAATCGCTATCAAATTGAAAGCCAGATCGAAACAGCATTCGAACGCGAAGTGAAGCTCCCCTCCGGTGGCTCCATCGTTATCGATGTGACCGAGGCTCTGGTATCTATCGATATCAACTCCTCCCGCGCAACCAAGGGCGGCGATATCGAAGAGACCGCGCGCAATATCAACCTGGAAGCCGCCGATGAAATCGCTCGCCAGCTGCGCCTGCGCGATATGGGTGGACTGGTTGTCATCGACTTTATCGACATGCAGAGCAAGTCAAACCAGCGCGAAGTTGAAAAGCGCATGGAGAAGGCCCTCAGCATGGATCGCGCCCGCGTTCAGGTTGGCCGCATCTCCCGCTTCGGACTTTTGGAAATGTCCCGCCAGCGCCTGCGCCCATCCCTGGGTGAAACCACCTTCCGCGTCTGCCCCCGCTGTAGCGGTCAAGGCACCATTCGCGGCACCAAGTCTCTGGCTCTCTCCATTCTCCGCCTGGTAGAAGAGGAAGCGAAGAAAGAGCGCAGCGCTGAGATCCGTGCAATTACCCCGGTGAATGTCGCGACCTACCTGCTGAACGAAAAGCGTAAAACGATCTCCCAGATCGAGTCCCGCAATTCCACTCGCGTAGTAGTTGTGCCCAGCGCGGAAATGGAAACGCCGCACTTTGAAGTTCAGCGCCTGCGTGACGATGACACCGCGACCCTGGAAACTTCCTACAAGATTTCTGGCACTGCCGAAGAGACAGTGACCAAGAAAGAGGAAAAGCCACAGCGTCCAGCTTCAGCGCAAGCGGCCGTGCAGCAAATTGCCCACACCGCTCCAGCTCCCACCCCGGAGAAAAAGGAAGAGCCGGGACTCTTCAGCCGATTGATTAGTGCTATCGCCTCCTTCTTCACCGCAGAAGAGGAAGAGCCGAAGAAGCATCAAAAGTCCAAAGGCCGTGGCAAGGACTACCAGCAGCGCAACCGCAATCGCAACCAGCGCGGAAATCGCAACAACCGCAGTGGCCGCCCCGCGCGCCGCAAGGATGATCGCCGCGAAGACAATAAACGCGACGACCAACGCGAAGATAAGCGCAGCGCCAAGCTGGACGAGCATGACAGCGCCTCCGATCGCCAAGGTGAAGGTCAGCGCAGACGTCGCCGTCGCCGCAACGACAACCGCCGCAGCGACAACCGCACCCAAGCTGCTGAAACCCAAAATACCGTTGATACCAACGAACAGGCTGGAGACACTTCCGATCAGCAGCGTCCAGCACGTCGCCCGAGCAATGTGCGCGGCCGCCCTCAGGCGCGCCGTCGCGGCGGACGCCGCAGTGAGAACACCGCAGCAACTGCGGTAGCTCACAGCCAGGAAGAGCTGAATCGCGAAGTTCACGAAGCCATCGACGAAGCTGAAAGCGAAGTCCGCAAGACCAAGGAAGTCGCAAAAGAGGCTCGTGCCGAGGCGCCCAAACCCAAGGCAAAAGACTCTCAGAAGCCTCAGAGAGCTCCCAAGCAACCAGCTCAGCCCGCCATCACAATGCCGGTGCGAACTGCTCACGAGGAAAAATCTGAAGCACGAGAGACCCAGAAGCCTGTAGCTCAACCGCAGAGCGCTCAGCAGGCAGCCAAAGCTTCCGCCTCCGAGCAGCAACAGCGGCCTACACAGCCCAAGCCCAAAGCTACCCCGGTAGAAAAAGCAGCTGTGCCAGCTGCCGAGCCGGCCAAGCCCGTAAAGCAAGCGCCAGAACAAAAAGCCACCACGGCAGAAGTTCCGGCTGCCCCCAAAGCTGAAACCACTCCTGCCAAGCCAGAAGTAGAAGCAGC
Organism: Microbulbifer maximicatervae (SeqCode); assembly: GCF_052467325.1. Taxonomy (NCBI): domain Bacteria; kingdom Pseudomonadati; phylum Pseudomonadota; class Gammaproteobacteria; order Cellvibrionales; family Microbulbiferaceae; genus Microbulbifer; species Microbulbifer maximicatervae (SeqCode). Next base: position 792,366 of record NZ_CP174310.1, on the reverse strand, counting down.
AGAGGAAATCGTGCTTGAGGAAGCACAAGCTGCAGCTGAAGCTTTACAGGAACAGGCAGGCACCAGTGAGCCGGAAGCTCAGGAAGAAATTGTTGCCGCCGAGCAGGCAGCTTCCGAAGAGAAACCGACCGCACCCAGCCAGGGACGCGCAGTAAATGATCCGCGTATCAACCCCAAACCACTGGGTGAATTCTCAATTGTTACTGAGCACCGCAAAGTGGGCTCCCAGCAGCCGCTGGATACCGCGCAACCGGCAGCAATTGAGCACAATCCGCGTGCCCTCGCCCGCCCGGCCAACGACCCGCGTATCAGCCGCAAGGCCGTGGAAGTTGATGCCAGCGCAAATATCGATCGCGACTCTGCAGAAGCGAGCTAAGCGATAACTGCCAAGCCGCCCCAGCCAATGACTGGGGCGACCTTATCAACCTGACAATCAGCCTTGAGCTGGTCAATAAATCACCTAACTTATTGAACTATATAAAAAAAATCAAAATGGCGCTTGTACATCCCCGGAAGCCATGTATAATGCGCAGCACAATTTGGTGGGGTGGCTGAGTGGTCGAAAGCGGCGGTCTTGAAAACCGTTGACTGTAACAGGTCCCAGGGTTCGAATCCCTGCCCCACCGCCATTATTCATACAGAAAGCCCTGATTTTTCAGGGCTTTTTTGTTTCTGCTTTCTGCGGTCCCCCACTTGGTCCCCCACTTATTTTTTGCTTATCCGTAACGGTTACACCCTTACTGTGTCGTGGGGGGGCTCGCAGCAGTGTTACTTCAGCAGCTCTTTCAGTCGGGCCTGCTTCTCGTTGAGAGTGTTCAGCTCATCTACAAGGGCATTGGTTGCCGCATCCAGGTTGTTCACCTGGACCTTGAGCATGTCCCTTAGTTTCGGGTCGGCAGTGTCTGCGGTCACCTCAATAGTGTTCAAGCAAGCGCGTATCTCGGCTTCAACCTCTATGAATGTCATGGTTTAACTCCTTCTTTCCGTCGACACAGAGGCAATTTATCAAAATACTGTACATTTATACAGTATGCATATTGAAATTGACCCTGGTACTGTTCCAGCGTCAGCTCATAGAGGACAGTCAACAGTGGACACAGTTGAGATTCAGCGCGGCGACCAAAGATACCCACTGGGATTAGAGGGTGCCCCCAGCCCTCCTGAGGTCTTGTATGCGCGCGGGAATATTGACCTTCTCTCCAGGCCTGGCATAGCTATCGTGGGCTCTCGTGATGCCTCTACGAATGGACTGGAGATTGCCCGGAGAATTGCCGGTTACGCGGTATCAAAAGGGAATGTAGTTGTCAGCGGACTTGCTCTGGGGATTGATGCCGCAGCCCATGAGGGCGCCCTGGCTGTTGGTGGTGGCACTATCGCCGTGCTTGCCCACGGTCTACACACTGCAAACCCCCGAGCTAACTACAAGCTGGCAATGCGCATACTTGATGCTGACGGCCTTTGGGTGTCCGAGCACCCTGAAGGTGTATCTCCCCAGAGACACTTCTTCGTAGCCAGAAACCGAATCCAGGTTGGGCTCTCTCAATCTTCAGTTATCGTGGAATCTGCCACATCAAGCGGAACCATGAAGCACGCTGACTTTTGCCTGCAAGCACGGCACCGCCTCTTTGCAGTTGCTCCTCACAATCCTGAAAATTCATTAGGTCTTAATTGCCAAGGTCCAATTAAGCTCATCAATGATGGCAAAGCTACAGCTCTAAGAACCAAGGCTGACTACGACCTCTTAGAGCTGTAAGGCCTTACTCTTCCTGTGAGATACAAAACCTCGCGCTTTGGCCCGAGGTTTTTTTTATTTCTCCTACAAGAAAAGCGCACCATAAGCGCGCCACCCTCAGCAGCAAATGGTCAGGCTTGTTGAGCGACAGGCTTCTGTGTATCTGTCTGTATTTTCGATCCGTATTTGTTGTCGTCGTCGCTGGGTTGGACCATGAAATATACATAGAAGGCCCAACCTACCAAGGGAATTAGGCTAATTAGCTGCCACCATCCAGACCTACCACTATCGTGTAACCTGCGATTATTGAGGCATATATAAGTCCCAACAAATGAGAGTAAATACAAGGAGGATATGTATGGCTTGAGATTGGAAAACACTTCTTCAAGGACCAAAAAAGCAAAGTAAAGCAAGCAGTACCATATAGTGAAAAGCCAAAATTCACGCCTAGTAGAACGCCCCTCATAGTCGCCTGTTTTATCTACCACATCGAAGAAGATTTTCATAGCTTCACTTAATTGTAAAAATAGAACCTGTAGCTTAATGCCGCACAATGAGGTTAGCCGAAACGTAGCTCAGGTGGCTCTATAGAGGCTTCATTATGCAGTTGATACCATACCACTAACCTCGGGAGAGTGAACGAAACATTCAAATTGCGGTGAAACACTAGAGTTTACAGTTGCGACATAAGAATACAACGGCGCCAGGAGGCCTAAATGGTAAGAAATACTATCAGCCAAATTAGATAAATCTGACTCTGGTCTAAGTAACAAGTTCAGCCTTGATAATTGATCATCATAATCAGGCATCTTGGCCCAAATTAAAGACTTGTGCTTTTCAAGAATACGGATATTTTCTGGAGATTCAGACTTAATAAAGGCCAACCTAACAATTGGCCCTCGTGGACCATCGGTAGGATAGGTAAAAAGCCAATTTGTTGAATTCTTCCAATACAATTGGTCAGACGGGAGGTTGTGAGAACAATCCTTCGCTATACCAACAATCTCATCAGTGTGTTTAATTTCAGAGTTACCTAGCCTTTCCTTAAAATCATGCAGCAATGGTACATAACCACTCCCGGTGGCCACCCCACCATGCCACCGGACCAACTTCTGAATCTCATCACTTATAATGGAAACTACCTCACCATTCACTTGGTATGTTTCTCGCTTATCCGCAGCAACTAACACATATGAACCAAGGTGAAATGCGACAATCATTGTCATTGGAGTATGTTATCCTTTTGAAGAGCTGTTCGACAACATACGCCTTTAGTTAGAATTCCTCAAGCGTTGGCGTATACCTTTCACAGTAGAGCTAACTGTTAACTCCTCTGGATCTAGAGCAAGCGCACAGTTGGCAATTATCGATAGTGCACAATCACTTAATTTGAAACCTTTTGGCAATTGGCGATCAAAACCTGTGCTATTTTCATCAATTGCCGCGAGGAGAGCCCTAAAAAAATCAGCAGTTGAGGGCCTTTGTGAAGAGATAGCAGCAATCGTCTGTGAGCTTCTTGGGGCAACCTCTGCACTATGAGCATCTACGCTAATTTCGCTTACAACTTCAGACAAGCTAGGCCAATATTTTAAATCATATTGACCCTTTAAGCTCCGTAATGGCCCTCTAAGAAAACCAGTATAGTGACCATTATGTCTGGATGCATTATCGATAACATTGACAATACAGAAATGCGAGCTGACATTAAAGTCCGAGCTATCACTTAACTCACGCCTTTCGCTTAACAAAGAAGCAAGCTTGTTAGCCAGCTCCCCAATTTCTGCATTCAACCTACCTAATTGTTTTTTCTGCTCTCTATGCTTATTGGCCTCTTTCGGACTCCAAAATACAACCGTGGTCAGAAAAATATCAAGAAATTTATGTGTGACTTCTAGTGGATATTTCTTTGCTAACTCTTCATAGACTGCTGACATTTCATGGCTGCGCTCCAGAAGTCTATCGATAACAACATTCACACTCGGCCAAATTTTGTTCTTTAGATTGTACTCTTTTTCCCTTTTGAGAAAATCTTCACACTGCTCTATTGATGTACTTTTAGACATATTTGATTAAATCTCTGCTCTGCTCGGCTTTTCATATGACAACAATAACTTAGACTACATATATTTGGGGTATCCCAGCCTCAAATATTCTAATCTAACTCAGATACCATCAACTAACATCATATTGAACTCACTGCTTTAATCGTAGTACATAAGAATTAAGGTTCAAAATGTCAACCTTACTTATGTTACCAAGCAGCCTTTATCACGAACCAAAAATAAACCTAAGAAACAAGCCCCCACACTTGATACTAAGGCACCAGCTCCATATATTGAAATCCATATCATCCCTGAATCTTCTCATTTTTATAGCACCTCAATACTTCGGACAGATTTAGAGTGATAGTAGTTTGAATCTATAAGGGTTGAGATACAGGAAAGCTACTTTATCGTAAGCCTAAGTCGGCACTAGGCAATATGAAAGAATCCCCATTGCTTCCTAGCTTTCGCAGAAAGCCGCTCACTCATACTGAAAAACTGTCCGAAGTATTGTGAGCGAAAAATCATATTTTTCAAATCATTCGAAATCAAAAGAAATCACTCTTTCATTATCATAGACGTTCTTATTGTTCCATTATGCCAATAACCTCCCCCATATGAGCGCCCAAGAATAATAAACAGCAAACTAGCAATTGCACTAATTGAAACAACCGTTACATATAATGGATTAAAATCACTTGAAAAATTGAACTCTGGAAGAGCATATTTTATCAAGACAAGCCAAATCAAAGCAACATACAAACTTATAATTTGATTAATTTTGGAGACTGAAAATTTTGTAGGACCGGAAATAAGGTGCTGCCCTTTATATAACCAGTCCTTCCAGCTTCTGTGCGGGCTGGTTAGAAAAAGATACTTCCAACTTTTGGTTTCACTTCGAGTCAAAACCACCTTATAAAGCGGGCCCATCACATCATCCTCCAATAGGTCAACATGCTTTTCCCAGTTTTCTTGCCAATGTTTACTTCCACGATTAACACAAAACCACGCAACCGAGAAGACAAATCCAAGACAGGACAAAATTACAGATAAATCTTGTTTAAGGCCCGATTTAGAAACCTGAATTGCTATATAACCTGCGAATATAGCACCAATAAATGTCCAGAAATAGGTTGCTCTTTTCCAATACAGCTCCACCTCAAATTTTCGGATATCCAAAGCTTGCCTCAACGCCTTCTCTCTCTTCTCCTGCGGAAAGTGTTTGTTGTACTCATCACTAGTGATTTGAATCTCTGGCATAAAAGACCTTATGACTTGGATCGTAAAACTTAATATTGCAGCAATCCTGACATCAACCCCAAACAATATCCATGAAAGATATCTAAACTGTTTAAAAAATAGTGGAAATTATTCAGGCAATTTATAGATACTTCATACCTAGAATAGAAGCTCTTCTTAATAGAACTTTATTAAATAGTAGACTAATGTAAAAATCCTATGCATTACATAAAACACCCTAGGGATAGTTTTCCTGCATCACCCACTAGGAATTGCCATAGATGCTATAGAACTATGAACGGCTAGGCGGTTCGCCACTTCAACAATACAGTTAGACACTAAGTCAGCAGCCTCATCAGCAACGCTCACAGCCTGGCCGGCATCCGTGGTTAATGTTTTGGTGGTGACGTACACCGTATCCATAGCATCGCCAGCCGCATCGGTCTGCACATTGTTCTGGCTATCGATTACGGCAATAACACACTTGAGCACGGCCACAGCCTGGGCTTCCGCGTTTGCGGATTCTGTTTTTTGAGTAATGGTTGCTCGCACAATAGTGCCAGCACTATGGCCATCGTCGATGGTGTAGGCAAACTGCCAAGAACCTAAACTTGGTACACCATCTAAAGCGGAAAAACTGGGCATGTCGCCTCCTAAGGTTTTATATCAATATTGTGGGTGATTACCCGGTGTTCCGGATCTACGCCAGCGGCAAATGAAATTCCACCGACAGAGATTTTGTAGACAGTGCGAAGGCCTGCGCACTCGACGTTAACGACCTTTTCCCAGGTCAGCGGGTTGCGGTTATGCATGGTGCCCAACTCAACGCCAGCGCAATCCTGGGCCATGTATACGCGCCCGGCCTGGTCAGTAACCGGGGTTTCCCGACTGCATACAACCTGCGCTCCGCTCTCCATCGTCAGCTGTACGCAGGGCACATTGTGCTGGGGTTTAACGGCTTGAATCGGTGCAAGGTGGGTGTTGGAATCACCCACATCCCAGCATTCAATCAGGTCGCCGGGCTGGCAGTTGTCCGCTAGTAGACCGTCGCGCAGCCAGGTGCCGGCGGCAACGCACCAGGGATTAGTCGGGGTTGTCGTGCTCCCGCCGTCTGCAGGCGTGGTGATAGTGCCTACCGTCCGTCTTCCTATCCCAGCGGAGAGCTGCCAGATTTGTGTGGTGACATAGTAGGTAACGCCACCCCCTGAATAATCAGCGTCATCAACATAAACGTAGTAAGTGGTAGAAAAAGCCAGCCCGGTTATAGAGCCGCTGTTATAACTGATTGAGAAACCAGCGTATTGCACCGAATGCGCAGCAATTGAGATTTTTGCGGACGAGCCATTGTCTGACGAAGACAGCACATCACTACTGGTTGGAAGTGCGGGAATAGACCCTACAGTTTGCGGCAAGCCGCGCTGGTCAAACACCATACCGGTTTCGGGGTCGGTATAATTTCCGCTGGGCCTTGAAAAAGCGCTGGGCTCTGTTTGATTCCCTATCGCTTCCTCAATCATCAGACAGTCGAAACGCAGATATTCCCCGGCATCTAAATTAATGGCAGCCACGCGCAAATAAGAATAGCCAGTGCCGGTTGCCGTGACGGTCCAGGCTTTTCGAGTCTCAAAAGAATTGCCGTAAGCTTGGTAGGAGGAGTAACCAAAATTAACGGAGCCGTCATCTGCGTCCCGCAATTCAAAGCGCACATCAATTGTTTGGGACAATGTGCGAGACCAGGCGGAGATAATATAGGTTTTACCCTCTTCCACCTTAAAGACTCGCTGGCCATCGTAGTGCCGGAAATTGAACCACATTCCTTCACCGGTTGAGCCGGTAAAATCGGCGTGCAAGCAGCGTGGATTGGGTGGGCTGGTGACGGTGGCGATTGACAGGCTGTAGCGTGTACCGCCGTGAAATGGCGGCAGCGCATAACCCGAAAACACCGACAGACTTGCCGGGAGCAAGTTGGTGCCCTTTCCTGCTAATAACGCCCCTTCTGCTGCGCGCTCTGAAATCTTATTCAGCAATACCTGACGCATCTCGTAGGCGTATTCCCAATTAGTCTCCCAGATACTGCGGCTAATCGGCGTGCTTTGGGTGGCATCACTCCAGGTTGGGCTGAGCCCATCGAGATAGCTTGTGAGTGCATCAATGGCTGCGGTGTAGTCCGTTTTCTCGTCAGTAATCCCGTATTCGCTTGCCTGAGTTTCAATTCCGGCTTGCTGGGCAATCAGTTGGCTGTATTCCCGTATTACCTGTAATTTTTCCGTAGGGTGCAGGATTCCATCTGCAGAGATATTTCCCAAGTCCTCGAGTGCGGCATCGGCGTCAGCCTGAGCGGCAGCAGCAGCTTCCTGCGCGGCTTCAACATCCGGGTCGAGTGCCGGGTCTTCCTGATCTGGGTAGGGTTCCCGGGACTTGGGAACAAACAGAATCTGCACTGCATTTGCGCCAAGACAGGTGCTGCCCAGGCCAGCGTTGCCGGGGCTGCTGGGACTCTCACCGTAACAGGTGACAACCTTGCTATTGGTGAGCACCGGCATAGGGTTGTCAGTGCCGTCCACTAGAAGAACAATGCCCCCCGGGGCGCCGCCGCCACCGCTGCCACCGGCCACACCGCGAATCCCTACCGAGCCTGCACTGGCATCCTCTCCGGAAGAATCAATTTTGCCGGAAACCCCAAAGGCAATTCCTCGGGCTACTACGGCAAGTCCCGCACCACCGGCACCGCCACTGCCGCCCCTGCCATCTCGCTCATACAAGTTGTCGGCACTGTTGTAGTAATAACTATCTCCGCCGGCAGCACCGCCGCTGCCGCGCATATCGTCGGGAATTCCCAGGAGATACCCGGCATAGTTTTCGATATTAAGCGGTGGCATTACCTCATTGCGGCCGGCAATGACATCACCACGGCTTGAGCGGTAAATATACCCGGACTGATTGAAGGTGCCGGAAAGGCTGCCGTCACCACCGCGACAGGAACCCAAAAAACCAACGCCGGTATTTCCGGGGACACCGGCCAGTGAACCCTCGATCTGCAGGACACCGCGTACCCGCAGCTCTACATTGTTGAGCACGGAAAGGGTCAGGCCTGCGGGTATGGTGAGGTCACCCAGGTGGTAATAAATCGCTCGGCTATCGGTGCTGCCAATAAGGGTGCCGTCCGCCGTTAAAAAGCCATCCGCATCGATGCTGAGGCCGGCAGCCGCCATCTCTGTGCCTTCGCTCTCGTACCAGCTATCAGGCAATTCGGCACTGGTGCTTTCGGACTGGTCGGCAATCATGCTGGCGGGCTGGTAGCTACCAAACAACTCGGCGGTGATAGCCTCGGTGGTCTGATCGATGCTGATGCGCTGGATCTCCATGGCGCGGTCGAGGGTGCCGGCGGCCACGTCCTGAGAGTGATCGCGGATTTGCGGCAGGCTGACCCACACAATATCCCCAACTTCGAGGTCATTTTTACTGGGGAGCAACCCCAAGCGCAGGCTCAATGGAGGGCCAGCAAATCGATCCCGTAGCGCATCGAAAGTGTTTTTAATGGTGGTGTAGGTGTGACGGGAATTGTGCAGCCCGCGAAACTGCAGCGTGTGCTGTTTGGCTTCGCCGTGGGTGGCAATGGAATCTGCATCAATCAGGTTATTGGAGCGCAAATATTTACCGTCGAATCCGGGCTGCTCGAACCAGCTCCACTGAACAGTAAATACATTGCGCAGACCCGTCAGGCTATATTTAAGTTCGCCGAGGCTTTTGACATCGTCAGGACCAATCGCTGCCACTGTGCCGGAGTCGGCGAGCACCCCGGCCATACGACGGAAGCCCAGTTGGCCCGAGGCATTAACGGGCATATAGGAGCCGAGCAATAAATTAATCTCGGACTCAATAAACTTTTTCCCATCGGTTTTTTCGAGACCGTCAAAACGCAGAATCTTGCCTTTGGTGTGGTCGCTGGGCTTGTACCAGTCCGCGCCGATATTTTCGAATTGGTCCTGCACTACATAATTGGGATCAATACCCAGGTGCCAGTTACTGGGTAGTACGTCGTTTGTGCCCAAAATGTCCCCGGTGAGCAGTGCGTAGGCGACCTGTGGACCCGGTCCTTCCAGGTAGACAAACTCCTCCACCTCCACTCCGCTCTCGTCATCGCTGTCTTCAGGTAAAACATGGTCACGGGCATAAGTCCCAAAAAGCCCGCGTGTACAGCCGGTAAAGCTGCTGCCGGTTTTGCCTGTCGCGCGCACGATCTCGTAGCCGTCCTGATATTTAATTTTCAGGTAATAAACGGATTGATTGGGGGCATCGCCATAGGCGGCGGTGTGTGGATTGGCTTCAAAGGCGCTCGCGTCAAAAACCTGTAGGGTATTGGCTGTCTTGGAAAAATCCGCAGCCAGGCGCGTGCTGTTAAGCACAAAAATATCGCTGCGCATTTCCCGCTGAATATCCCGGCAGCGCACCCGGTACAAGCCCGTGGAATAACTAATGGACTCCTCGGCAATCTGGGTTTGCTCCAGGCGAAAATCCGCCCAGTCGAGACCGGCAAAACCGCGATACAACCGCACGGTGAGCCCTTTTATGCTGCGGCCCTGTTCCAGCTCATCGCGCAGCACGTAGGAAAACTGACCGGCAATATCGACCACCTCAAAACTCATTGCCCCGATCTCGGCGCGGCCCTGTTCGGGAATCAATTTCTGGCTGGTCGAGCTGCATTTCTTCAAAGCGCCGAGGATCGCATTAATCGGCAGCCCGGAGATATCACTATGACTGCTGATATATAGCGGAAGGTCATAGCCAATCTCAATAACCAAGCGCAGCTCACGTTGCGGGGACTGGTTGTGTATATCGAAGATTTCAGAGTTGCTTCGCACGTTAGATCTCTATCGCTGTAAATGACACGTAGAACTCATATGCTCCATACCGCATTTCACGGAATGATTTTCGCTTGAGTCGAAATATAGAGCTGACTTTCCCTCCTGGAATATCCGAGGTATCCAACTCAAAGGTTTCGCCGTTAGTGCAGCTCGCTTCAAACTCACGCCAATATTGCAGCTGCTCTTCAGTAAATGGGGATACAGTTAATTGCCATTCAATATCTCGCCGATAAAGAACGCTCTCAGTATTTCCTGACAGTGCCGTGTGCTCCTTACCTACAGATTCAGGGGTCCGATCGCATTTAGTAACGGCAAAAGAAATAAACCCGGGGGAGCTGTCCACCAGGTCCCTCGTTGGGGTGTAGTTAATACTCGGCATGATTTTTTATTAGCTTGCTAGCTCTTGCGCCTGGCGGGAATTGGGATTAATAAACACAACATCCTGCTCATTAATCATTTCTTCGATTTTCTCTAGAACTCGTTCGGCGTTATCACCATTTACATCGCCCGCAATTTGAAAAATTACTTGCGTTCCAGCCTGTTGTTCACTGTCAGTTGAGATCGAGTCATTTGCGGCCAGTGGTGTAGCTGGTGAAGTAAGACCGCCAGCAGACGTAGAGGTGGTAGCTCCACCAGCGACACTACCAACAGAAGCGCTACCACTTGAAAAGCTGGCGCTTTGAATCTGTGATATTTGTGCTGCGCCTGCTGCCGCCATAGCGATAGCCGCAGGAATACCCCAAGGGTAACCGCCAGAGTTGTTATAAGATTCGATAATGGCTGAAGGTAAAGTGGCAACAGCCTTGGCAAGACTCAGAGACTTCTGAATTTTGAACAGCTTTTTACTGCTAGAAGCCGAAACTCCAAGCATCATATCGAAAGCACTGGAGAGGGATTTCCAGCGATTCTGATTGCTGGCTTGATCTAACTTTTCTCGCTGCTTTGCGTGCTTCGCTTCCAAAGCGGTCAGGTTTCTCTGGTACTCACCCTCCAGAGCTAGACTTGCTTGGCGAGACTCTTCTTCAGTTGCGCGAACTGCCTCCAGGTGTTCAACCAGAGTTTCCCGCTTGGAGAGGTATCCTTGGTCAAGGATTTCCATCTCTTCATCTTGGCGAAGAAGTAAGATCTCTCTTTCACTCAGCCAAGACTCTCTCAACCCCTGAAGGCGAGCATCAATCTCTTCATTAAATTGGTCTCGATTTCTCTGCAGTAACTCCTCGCGCTTTGCAGGGTCTTGAACATTTTCTTCAATGATTCGATTGCGACGACGGTAGCTATCGGCTACAGCCTCCTCTTCTGTAAGCAGGCTTTGGCGTAGGTTCTCGACAGTATCCAGACGGCTCTGTGCTGTGCGCTCAAACTGCTCTTGTAGGGCTCGCTCAAGGGCTGGGAGATCGTCTTGGACACTGACAGAACTTAAACCGGGCCGCTCACTGACGGGCTCTAGGGATAGCGGCTCACCACCATCAGTGAGTGATTTTGGTTTACCAAGCTCCGCTATCCTTCGATCGACATTAATCAATTCTTGATTTAGCGAATCAATCTCGTCAGTAAGGTCTTTCACTCGTGAGTCTTGGCTACCTAAAGGGGCTTGGAAACCAAAACGTGTGCCTGACTTAACTCCCCCATCTCTCAGGAGGTCACGTTTTTTCGTGAGTTCGTCTAGCTCCCTTTTAATATCGTCTCGCTTGGCTAGAACATCCCCCTCCCGGTTAATTCTCTGGGCTTCTGTGAGCCCATGCCAACTTTCAGTCAGTTCATCAATTTTTCCTTTAAGACTTTCCGCCTTTTCCTCGGTTGTCGGCTGCGCGGAATTCCAGGCAATTAAGGAAGTCACGGCTAATGCGATAACCCCAACAGGACCACCAAGGAAGGCAAAGGCAGTGCGTAGCCCTGTAGCTGCAACGGTCGCCGCACGGGTCGCAACCGTAGTCCTGCTAATTACCTGACCTAATGAATTGGTTTGAACTGTAGCTTTATAGGTGGCTGCATTTAGCAGGCCCATCTGAACAATTTGCTTACTGATGGCACCAGCAAATTTTCCAGCTAGGATTGCCGCAACTGCGGTAAGCGCGAACTCCATGCCGCCAGCAACATCACGCACTGCTTCAGCATCGGTTGAAAAATCAATGAGCACCTGTGCGAGGCTAGATATTGAACCGGCAACAGACTCAGATGCACCAGACACGCCATCTAGCTGACCAATCGTAGCGGTGATACCTGAATTCAACTGCACTAGGCTTTGCCCCATTGATGTACTGAGTTTTGATGCCTCAGCATCTATATCAGTAGCCGCAGCCTGGAACGCCTCTACCAAGGTCTTTGCACTTAACTCACCCTCCCCGGCCATATCCCTCAATTTACCTGCAGCAGAGCCCGCAGCATCACTGGTTAGGTTGAGGTGATCTATCAAGGCTTGCTGTAACCTTGGGGCGTTCTCCATCACCGAGTTGAACTCATCCCCACGGAGAACCCCAGAAGCAAGGCCCTGCGCCAGCTGACGTAAAGCTCCAGCGCTTTCTTGTGCTGAGGCTCCAGATACAAGCATGGCTTGGCTAATGGTTTTGGTAACCGCAAGAATGTCTTCCTGGCCATCAAATAGCTCGCCCGCCGATTGCGCTAGGCGCTGGTACAGGACAGCGGTTGAATCCAGGGAGCCACGGGTTTCAAATGCAATTTCAACTAGACTTTGCTGAACATCTGCCAACTCCTGAGTGGTATCCGTCACCAGCCTTAACCGGTTGGTAAGATTGGTCCAGGTATCGGTGTACTGAACAATCTCCCGGATGGACAGGGCGGCACCTAGAGCCGTGAGGGCACCGGCTAATAAGTTGCTACTCGTGGCCATAGTTTGAATACGACCACTAGCCTCATCACTACTACGCCCAAGGCTCTCCACAGTCCGCTCAGCCTTTGCGCCAGAGCGCTCCATAGCATCCAGCTTTCGCCGGGCAGCGTCCGGCCCCTCGGCCTCCACACGGATACCCAAGCGAGCAATTTGATCAATCGGCATTTTGAATAGCCCAGAAATTAATATCGAGCGCACGAATCACGGAGACTTCCCACGCAGACACATTGCGGCGCGCAAGCTGGCTCCAGTTCTGGATCTCGGTGAAAGTGAGGGGTTCGGTTCCGCGAATCTCGCGGTAGTAATGAAAGAGATAACTCAGCCCGTCTGGAGGCTGTTCAGTTTTAAGTTCCGATGGAGTTATACCGGTTGTTTCTTGGACTTGCTGGAGCTGCTGGCGGAGCGTTTCTTTGCACCCTTTCGGGACTTTGTCGAGTTTGAACTGACAGCAAGCCCAGTCGATGAAGGCTTGCTGTCGCTGACGAAAAAAAGCGCACGGTTACTAGAAGCCCGGTCGATTTGGTCGAGTAATTGCGGCGCCTCCAACAGTAGCTCCTTCAGTGCTGAATCCGTAAACTCGTCTTCCAGGGACCACCCAATAACCAGTGCTGCAGCTGCTTTATTTTTAGCTTCGCGAACCAACTCGAAACGTGCCAATTTATCCTTCTCCAGGTTGGCCGCAGCTAAATCCCGCTGCAGTTCTGACTGAGCCATTTGGAACGCATCAGAGTCGACACTCAGGATTTCCAGGTAGTGCTTCGTAGCCTTACCTTCAGGAGTATAAAGGGGGAATTTCACCCCTTTATTACCCTTTTCCCGCGTATAAAAATCACTAGCTTTCATTAGGCTGCTACCCTCTCAATACTTAGGTTTGTATCTTCGGTTTCGTCATACACCGCCTGGAAAGGCAGAGGCAATATAATTGCTCCCTCGCCGGAAACATCGACTTGGCCGCCGGTATATTTGATTTTTGGAAGAGTGAAGACGTAAGAATTGCCAGCTGCATCAACCAAGCTAAACTCCAGGCTTGAATCTTGCTCATTCAAGAATTTCTCAAGAAGCGTGGAATTTTCAAAGTAGGCTGAAAGCTGGCCAGTGACATTTGAGCGCTTAGCCCCCGGCTGAATAGTGCTATCACTACCAACGACATAACGCGACTCAAGACCGTTATCCAATGTGAGGGTTAATTCGGTCACTACCGCCAGGCTGGCCGCGCCTTCCTTGATAACACCCTTGAATGAGTCAAAAACTTGAGTAGTTGTCGCATCCCCATAGGTGGAACCTGACAAAGCAGCGACCTCTGGAGACATATCCTTACCAATGACACCAAAGCTGCCGCTTACTCGGGCTCCAGGGGCCACCGTGAGATTCAGAGTGTTAATCTCACAGCCCGTATAGCGGTGATATGGCTTGTCAGAAATATCCCCAAACTTCCGCTCAATAGTAAAACTGCGCCGGGTCTTGCCAACGACCAACTTGTCGGTATCCCAAGTGCCCATGGCTGCCGCTTCAAGGAAGTCATCAAAGGAGCCATAAGAAAGGTTGATAGTGATATCACCACCAACACTTCTATTCATATGGCGATAGTCAGTGATTTGGCGATCGTCACGAAGCTCTTCATCTGCAGAGCCTTCTTTGGTTAGCGCTAGAGTTGTCCCCTTGTTTCGAATCGCTTTAAACGTGGGTGAGGCTGGAATAACGCCATAGGTGGATTCAGCCACGTAAGCCATTGAATGTTGGCTACCGTCTGCCATTTGTATGCTCCTAACGTAGAGTCGTTGCGGACCAGGCCGCGCTTATATCAAGTTGATACCAGCCATCTACCACCCTGCCGGGAGAGATGGTTGAAGATTGAATTGTTACGATTTGGCTTGAGTACTCAGGAGTTGAGCCGGCCTTGAAGTGCGTGAGAATTTGGTCGGCCATTGCCAGGGCATCCCCCCGCCCTTTTCCTACTGGATAGAAAATGCTGACCTGTAATATTCCTATGCGCTCATCCCTACCAATTTCGCCGAGAGTGTCCTGGCCACTATCAGCGGGCAGGTTATAGACAGCCGCATAAGGCGTTCCCGCATTCGGCTCATATCCATCATTTTCATAAGCAGTAGGCAAGTCGAAGTCACCCGATACATAGTGCTGTACCAGGGCCGAATAGATTTTGCTGTACATGGGTTATCTGATTATTCGTCGGATGATCGATTTAATACGAAGGACGTTGCGGCGAACCATGCCCGCCGGAGCCTGCTTAGAATGACCGTACTCAAGAGGTTGGATATACGGCAGGTTATTAATTAAATAATTCACTTTATCCAACCCCCTAACATTCTGAATCACTTCGGTCTGAGCCTCAGCGCCTGACCGATCCAACCGTAAGCTTGAGCTTTGGGCGGGAGCACCGACAGTCGTCTGCCAATTACCACGAGCCCGGCCAGTATCCACCGGGGTGTCACGGATAACGGAATTAAACAGCTCGATATTGGTTGCCCGGTATAAGCGATCAGCCTCAGCCAATGCGTCCTCATTGAATTGTTTTAAACTCGCTGAGAATTTCATTTGCGCACCTGACAGAAGTAGACCAATGGAGTCCCTGCTGGATTTGCTTCTTTGATATTGACCACCTGCCACTTTACGCCATTGATTTCAGCCTCAGTAGTGAGGGATGGAGTCCATTCGAGCCCAGCCGCAGCAATGATCAATTTTTTATCGCCGCGCTGAATGCTCTGCCCTTCTGCATACATCATCCCGGATTCTTTAAGGTTGTAATCCTGCAGAATCACCTGGACAGGTTGCTCTATTGGGGTATCACCTGAGCTTTGCCCGGTTACCGGATCGCTAACACCCGGAATAACATCGTGTAGAGTTTGCTCAGAACCAAACTCAGCAATAAGCTCCAGGGCGGTTGCCGCCATGTCGGCATAAAAATCAGTCATGATTTTCACACATAAAAAAACCCGCCGAAGCGGGTCTTGGGTTTGAGCGAGAAATTGAAATCAAGTGAATTTAATACCGCACGCCGCTATAGAAACCCCTTTAAAGGCACTACTAATATCAGCCGCCAACCTCGCAATTTCTGGGGTACACTTCGAAAGCTGGTGCGCTGCCCTCTGAATATTGGCTTGGCTGGTGTTAAGGAAAGTTACCGGCCGCCCAGCCTTCAGACACTCACGAATTTCTTCATCCATGACATTCCTCCGGTCAAGATCGAATTAGGAATAGCCCGCTATTTTTCAGCAGCGGAGCGAGTAAAGCGTCAACCTTGGCAAAGGCAGGCGTGAACTGCTGTTGAATAGGTGCAGAATAAGTTATCTCAACCGCGCCTTCTACACGCTTTTTTGTCACCGGCCCGCTATCAGTCGGCAAGCGGTTAGGTTGGAGATCGTTTTCTCTCGCCTCAATTGCCAGGGCCAACTGCGCATACACTAACTCACGCGGAATCTCATTACTTGGGAAAAGTGCATCCGGATAGGAGATTCCCCAGGCATCAGCTCGGGGCCACTGAAGCGGCTGGCCCTGCACTGAGATATACCCCTTATATCGGTCACGCTTGCCTTCGAGAAAGTCCATGGCCCTGATAAGAAGCGGCTCACACTCGGCATCTGATAATGCAGATAGGTCTACCCCGCGCGCACCCGCATAGTCGCGCAAGTCTTGCGCGCTGGCATAGCTGTTAGCACTCAAATTAGAGCCGGTGCCGTCTTCTATTGTCAGGGCCATGGTGTCGCCTACTTATCGCCTTTAGGGGCTTCTGCCTTTTTAGGCTCAGGGTCAAATCGTGCATCAACGATTTTAAAACCTTGTTCGCGCAACTTCTTTTTCTCTTCCTGCGAGATGGGATGTTTTACGTATTTAATTTTAGCGGACATGTTATCACCTACCTGTCATGCACTGGCGGCCAAAGCCGCCAATAATTTACTTAGTGGAATCACCAACCGCGATAACGCCGGCAGTGTGTTTATCTGAGGTCATTACCTTGTCCCAATTGGCACCGGTAGCTAGGTCTGCATCGGTGGGGGACTTACCGCCATTGGCCTCATCCCAGGTGTAACCCTTCAGGCCCAACCCAAAGGTGTAGTCGACCTGCATAGTGGTTTCGATGCGCTCTTTACCGTTGGAGGTCTGGATATTCGAAATCAGGTCACCGCCGTCATGAACTACAGCAGCACTATCCACCAGTCCCAATACCTTTTGTCTATTTGGGCTGCCCGTCTCAAAGAGTGCCGGTGCATCGGTGACAATTACTGCTTTACCGAGGATATCCACCACATTGACGTTCTGGGCTTCAAACAAACGGGTGGCATTGGTAAGGTTCTGGCCAATCAGTTTGTGCATTACCTCCCCTGTCATCACATTGGCAATCAGACTTCCGGAGTGGTCACCAAACTTAGCGTGAGCACTATTGAGAGCGGTGTAGCTGATACCCGCAGTTGCAGACACATCATTGACCACCGAGGTGTTGTTTTCGATGGCTGCCACAAGTGCGGCAATTGCTGTGAAAAGCTGGTCCTGCATGAGCGCTTCGGCGAAGTTACGGGATGCTACCTCCACACCCTCAGCCGTAGGCTTGTTTAGCCAAGTCATCTGACCCGGCTCAAACAAGATAGGGCCAAACCCACCGGCCACTTTTACAGAACTGCGCTTGAGCTGGGTTAGGTCGGTTGCTGCCTGGTCGTCATTTGACCCGTATCGATTCACCCGGCGCTGTGCACCGTGAATGGCAGCAAAGAATGACTCTTGTAAGAAATCACCCTCGAACCCCTCCGTGGTCAATCGGATAGCCCCATTAGAGGCCGCGTTAAACTTCTGCACCATTACCGCCAATGTTTCGATTGTGGCAGGCATGATGTACTTATTAAAAACTTCCATATGCGAAAGCATGGCTATTTACCTTTAGCTGTTTAAATCAGGGAATTTGGCCGAGATGGCCGCTGTGCGCTCCGAACGTGAGCCGCCCATGTTTCCGGTTGTAGCCCCGCCACCACCTTGGCCACCTCCACCAGCACCACCACCAGAAGCTTTGCTACCAAGAATCACCGGGGCGAATGCGGGATTGTTGGCAAACTCAGTTTTAAGATCGTCCAGGCTTGCCGCTGAGGGCTTGCCTTGGCCATCTTTAACCACCGTTACGAACTGACCGTCACGTTGCTCAGCAGCCAAGCGGGCCTTGATATGGGGAACCAGGATATCGGCGCTCCCTTGAACCGCTATCTCATTGGCCATGGACACAGCAACGTTATCCACGGTCATTGTGGTAATGCTGCCGTTCAAGGCGTCAATTTGCGCTTGCAGTTCAGTCTCACGATTGGCTAGCTTTTCCTTCCAAGAGTTATCAAGAGCTTCTACATCCCCACTCTTGCGAGCAGCCTCTTCTGCTGCATCCTTGGCCTTTTTGGCTTCAGCTTTTTTCTCCTCCAGCAAGGAGGCAACTTGTGCTTTTAATTCGGCCACCCCCTCCCCTTGCGGGATACCATCAACCTTTAGCTTGTATCCATCGCCGTCCTTCTCATACATCGCGGCGACGGCCTCATCTAAACCCTCCAGGGTTTTGAGCCTGTATTTCAGCATGGTGTCTCCTGAGACATTTCGCCGGGATTTCCGGCAGATATAAAAAAGGCCCGCCGAAGCGAGCCTGTTATAGGGAAATAAGTAATCTGCTTAACTTGGGATAAGGTTTTCGCTAGCTTTTATGACCTGAAGTGTTTTCGCCTTCAGACCGAAAATATCACCGAATATTCCTCCTGTTATATTTATGGAGGACGCGGAGTTGTCAGCAGCAATGATAATTCCCTTGGAATTTTGCAATTTGATAAACCCCTCCCATGATGAAACTTTCTCAAATTCTCCGATAGCAACCCCGTCAACTTCTACAGCGAACTTCTCAATAGGCTTTATAGATATATTCATTGAATCCCCGCTTTCTTAAATGCAATTGGCTCTTTCTGTTTCATCTCATCCAAGGTCAAGGGCTTAAAATTCCGCCCCAGATTAAGCGCTGCAAACCGCTCAGCAGAGAGTCCACCATCAAGAAGAAGCCTTGCCCGGGTTGGGCCGATGGCATCTTGTATAAAACTCAACGGTTGTTTCTTGAGCCACTGGTAATAAGTCAGACCAGCATCAACATAGCCGTCCTTACTGGCCCGTGTAGCGCCCTCACTTAGTGCCCGGTACTTTTCCTTCAGAACCGCAATAACTGTACTGCGGCATCGGATATGAACCGGTGGCCGTGGCCCCTTGTCGAGGGGGAATACCTCATTATCCAGGCTGCGGCACTGCGGCGACGTGCGGCTATCCAGGGTGGATACCCAACGCATACCTTCCAGCAAGTCGGCATTGCTGTGCAGTGTCTCCATTCGCGCGGTAGTAGCCGTGTGAGCTATTGCTGTGCGAACCACCGCGTCGGCGTTGCGCCGGGTTATCGCCAAAATCCCGTCGCGGTATTTATTCGCCTTGGTTCCGCGCACATTGCGGATAATCTGCAGGGTTGTTTGCCCCTCGAAGAAACCCTGCCGAATTGCCCCAGTAACCCGCTTTCTCTCGCTGCTAGTCCAGTCCTTGATAAATGGCTCAATCAGCTGGCCACCATCAGGACCACGCACAGAAAGTGGAGTGGAAAGCACGGCGGCACGGACCTGAGCCGGTGCAGGAATTACAGTCTCTACCCCAGCAATCAACGCGGCCTGCAGGTTTCGGGCTTCAAACTCTGATTCATACTCAGCCAAATCCAGCAAATGGCCAGCAAGCTGGTCGTAATACTTTCTGAATATCTCGGATAGATCGGTATCAACTGCAGCAAGTAGTCGCTCCAGCCTTGCCCGGGAGAACTCGGTTAAATCGTGGCTTGAAAGACGTTGCTTTATGGAGCGGTCTATCTGCTGCAGGAAAGCCGCAAACTGATTTACCTCACCAGACTTTAATCGCTCCAGATAGACAGCATGGCGAGTGCTTGAGGTAGCAAGGGCTTCACTCATCGTTTAACCCTGGCTCAGGCTCCTCGCTATCCAGCTCTTCACGAATTGCCTCATCAGTCTTCTCGGCATTGATTACGCCGTGCTTGCGGAGGTTCGCCCACAGGTCGGAACTCGGTAAGCGACCAGACTGCCAGGCATTCACCAGAGCAGTAAGCATCTGCGCATCAAGATTGGATTCAGCAAAGTCCTGGTTGAGTTTGTACTCGGTATCAGCCTGTACATTCTGGAATTGGGCCACCCATTGAATAGCCTGGGTGTAAGCCTCACTGACGTTCTCGGCAACCAGGGACAAAACCGAGTGCTCTGATTCGTTTTCTGCCTGGGCTTCAGTGGCGGTCTTTACTGCTGAACCGCGCTCAATCAAGCGAGCACCCAAGGCGACCATTTGCTTTTCTTTCTGGTCCATTGCTTCTTTGACCAGAGTGTTCGGTTCAGCCTGGGCAAACCCAAAGGCACCGCCATCAGGGAGCAGGATGGGCGAGCGGGAACCAATATAAATGCCCTGCTTCTCCATATGGTCACGCCAGTTCTCAGTCAATCCTGAAATCCAAGGCTGGGCCTGACCGACGAAAAACGCTGAATCCTCATAGTCCGCTGAGTTGCGGTAATGGGCTTTGTTGAGGTTTGCCAGGTCTAACAATGGAGACCGATCGATACCCGAATCATTGTTCTCGGCGCCGACAAAGGTAAACGGGATAATGTCCCAGGCCTTTCCTACTCCATCTAACGGTGTATACGTATCGTGAATAACCCAGGTGCCAGTGTTGCCACTGCGCCATACCTCCACTGTGTAGCGACCATCAATCAGCCTGAGTGCGCGGTACTGAGTTTTCTCTTCAATGCCAAAACCATCTGAGGTGGTTTCTTCATAGCTCTCACGGATAACGACCAGCCCCAGCCGGTGAACACCGCCAACCTTAATGGTCCGCCAATTGATAATCTGATTCGCGGGATAGCTCACTATCGATGCGCGTACCAGGCCGGCTTGCTGTTCAGCCTTGGAGGTTTGCCCTTCAGTTTTTGGGTAATCCACCAGCAGACCGCGTCGGCCAGACTTAAGCACCGCAGCAACCACAGACTGGGACTGCTGGTAGATGCTTACCCCATTGCCATTAGCATCTGAAGTTAGGTACTCCAGACCTGCCGGGATATCTACCGTAGGCGCTCGGCGAAACACGGCACCAACCAGGCCCTGCAACGTGCGACCGGTTGCGTTATAGAAAACTGCCCTGTCTGTGTACTGCAGATAGCGAGCTCTATTTGCTTCACTCTGGTCTTTTGGGTTGGGCATGGGCAAATAGGTAGTACCCTTCGCCTTAATAACCCGCTCACCCGCACAGATATCATCAACCAGAGTCCAGTCTGGCAGCGCCTTGACGAAGTCGTCGCGCTGATAGGTAACGTCATTTGCCATTAGTAGGCCATTCCCATGTTGATGGTTAATGCTGGTTTGATAAGTGGGTAATCGTGATGGATAAAATAACCACCAGCGTCTGGAGCATGGTCGAGGCCGCCGCTTTTGTCCGGCTCGCCATTTTCTGCCCAGGGTTGCTGCTCGAGACAATCGGAATAACCCGGGCACTTATCTGTATTCACGAGATATCGACGCTCACCCTTGGCATTGCAGAACATCGCGTTCATTGCATTGACCCGGTCTTTCACCGGGGGATTGGCTTTCGGGGCGTGTACCGAAAACCCAGCATTTCTCAGCAAGGCTAAATCCGTGGTGCTGGCGTTCACAGACTTGCGAGAATCACCAGAGGCATCCGGGTAAATACGAACCTCACAAGTCTTACGATAGTCCCCGTCCCGGTATTCCCAGTACCGCTCTTTGATTCTCCGAATCATGTCCGGGGTGTCGTAGCCTTCGAGAATTTCATCGACGGCGCGGGGCTTACTCTCTCGCTTTACGTGAGTGACTGCCGCCATCTTGCCAACATTGAAGTCCATGCCGATGAATAAAGGCTCACCGGGTTTCACCGAGTCATTGCAGTGATTAAGCTTGCGGTCGAATTGGTGATAAACCGTTCCGGTCAGCAAGTTTACAAACTGGCCATTGAGATAGGCCCGGATAAGCTCGGGCGTATAGGCCTCAAGCATTGAATCGATATAGTCATCAGGCAGGTTCGACTCATTATCGAAGGTCGAGGCCTGAATTAACCCATATCGCTCTCGAAGCTTTGGCTTATCCCGAAGTGCCTTTACGAACTGGCGGTAGACAAACTTAAACCCTTCCGGAGTGGTCGTTACATCGATGCCATTTCTGACACCGTGGACCTTGTAGCGCATGCGCGCCATGATTTTCCGCCAAGCCTGCTCTGCTTTCTTCTCAGCAAGCAGGTCCAGCTCATCGACCAGAGCATGGCCGATTTTAAATCCGACAATATTGGCCGGGTCATCTATCGAGCGGCAGATAACAGAGCCGCGGTAGCGACTACCGCTGTATACCTCTACTTCGTGGTCACCTCGCTTGACCTTGACCCGCAGCCCCATAGTCTCAGCAACTTCGCCGATTGTGGGGTAGTAAATATCCCTAATTAGTGGATAGGTTGGAGCAAAGTAACCCTGATTAATCTTGGGATGCTCGTAGAAGTGGGCCAGCTGTCCTGAACAGCCAACCCAGGTTTTCCCAGACCCAAACCCCGCGACATAGGCCCTGTACTTGTGCGGTAAATTAAGAAACCGACTTTGCGGAACATTAAGTGCCGCTCTCACTTCCCTCCCGCGTTCTTGCATCCTTGACCTCGAATACGACTTTTGTCGGTGGTATGTCGGCACCGCCACCGGCTGGGTCAGGGTTTCGTTGCCATTTTTCTCTTTGCCGGTTATGAAGCCAGGCTAAACACGCTGTAGTGTCTGGGGGGTAGTGTTCGGTGTATTCCTGGACAATAGGCTTGCCGTTGTGCTGCATGATCTTTACGGCTTCATGGCTGTAGCCGCATGCCCTTCGGAAGAGACTCTCGACCACGTTGGCATCAGCCAAAGTTTTGCCCTTTTTTATGGACTCAAAAAATTCGGGATGCTTATTCTTCCAATTGTTGATTGTTTGCTCTGTTACCTCGAAGAATTCGCCTAACTCTTTGTCAGTCAGACCCAGCTTGCAGAGCTTTTCGGCCTGCTCAGCAAACTCCTGCCTATAGCTGGTCAGCCTTGCCACTATTCCCCCCGCTCTATCAACCGCTCCAGCTTGCTATCAATACGCTGGAGTCTGGTTCGAATATCGTCCTTGAATTCAGCTATGTGCTTTTGCTCTAGGGCGCGCATAGCTGATTCGTGCTTAATTGCTTGTGCGTTCTCCCCTACCCGTTTTTCTACATCTGAGCCCCAGGTAAATAAACCAGCAGCTAAAAGTATGATGCTGGCTATCTGAGTGATAGAGATGCTTTTGCTGAGGTGCCAGTGCTCTGTTTGTTGAGTCATCGAATCTTGTCCGTTTGAGTACCACGGTTTTTATCGTATGAGCGCATGGCACCTATACCGAGCATGGCCGTTATCATTGAGAACAGAGCGCCGGTTTCGAGTACAGGTGGTGGGGTTATATCTGCCGGTATCGAGCCCTTAGCGCTGCAGATAGCCCAAACCCAACAGAGCAATGGATACAGAACAAACTGATAGGCGAGAGCCAAACCTCCAACCCAGCCAATCCAGGGGCGCCAACCGGCGACAAATATGCTTTTGTGCTGAGCCTCGGCTTTGTTGACTTCCAGCTGCCCGAGAAGTAACTGCACCTGAGCATTTAGCTCTGCCAAGCTGCCCTTTTGCTTGAGTTCCTCCAGCTTGCGCACTTCCTCTGCACGCTTAACTGGGTCAGGCCATATACGCTCGATGGCCATTTTTCCGGCTTCAAAAATTGCCGTTAGCGGGTCAAAAGCCATTAGTAACTCCAGACTGTAGGGCGGGTGCGCTCCCCGGGTATTGATTCAAGGTCATCCAGGTGGAGGAATCGCTTACCTATTGGGCCCTTTTGCTTAACTCCTATACCGGTAAACCCTTCCTCTTGGGCGATTTGGATTAACCGGTAAGCTCTACCCAAGGCCACTTGAACATCAACAGCTTGTCCGGTGGCGTGGGTCATGGTGGCATTTAACCGGGCGTTATGTGCCGGGCAGCGATAGCCAGAATTGATAATCATTGGCTTGCCGAAGCGCTCTCTAACTCTAATCAGGCGCTTTAACGTTTCATCTTTAAAATGATTTTTGCCACAACAACGACAGGCCAACTCCGACTCTTTGAAGTAGTCGTTTTGGAACATAGGAGTCTCAAATTTCAGGCATAAAAAAACCGGCTTGAAGGCCGGCTTAAGAAAGGATGATCGCTGCATGAAAACTTGAGCAGCTTGAACTAGATTAACCCATATGCACGTATGCTGTCAATTTATACAGCCTGTATTTAAAGCCAGCTATGCGGCATTCTGCGTCAAGTAAAATGCCTCAACTGTCGATTCAACAATTTGACACATTTTTTCGACCCAAGGCTTAGACCTGCTAACCTTTTTAGCCACGTCCCGCAGCTCCCACCGGTAGTAATACCGCAGCCAAAAAACTAATCCCTCAAGCTCTGCTTTTGCTTGGTCTCTGCGTCGACTCACTGCATTCAGATATGCAAGCACGGCCGCATCAGTAAGCTCTGCACGCTTTTCATTTATCGGCTCGGGACTCTCTCTATTCCCTGACACCATTTCCCGACTGAATGCAGACATACAGGGCCAGGATACGGAATCCCCTGCTCTCTCCGGATAGGCTCGGGACCATTCCCACAATAAGTCACGTATTGCTATTTCTGACACTGGCTCCCCCTTTATTTTAAATTCTTCTCAAACTCGCGGGCAACGCTATCCGGCATCCGAAAAGCACACCAAACCGGGCTTATCAAGCAGTGGTAAACGGGGAAGAACACCGCTTTAAGGATATAGAGAGGGATGGCAATCAAAATACAGACCGCAAGAATAGCCTCGCCTATAGCGGCACTACCCAACCTTGCCGTCTCGCAAAAGGACTCACCCCACAACCTAAAGATAATATCTCTCCTCCAGTTCCATCGAAGGCCAATTTTAAGCTTATCCAATCTATTCACTGCTCACCCTCCACTAGCTCATATGTCTGCTTGAAGATGTCTGGCTTGCATGGGTAATGCTCGCCCGCTACGCCACGTAAAATCCAATCTCCAGGCTCAGCATCCATTGTTCCCTCGAGAGTAAATACTTTGAAAATGTTATTATCATTCTTTACAAAGTCTTCATAGTCCTCGAAACTGGAAAACCACTCATCAAACCTTTCCGATTTTCCTGTAAACCCTATGACTTCTTTTAGGTTGTCTCCGGTCCATTGAATAGCGTCAATTACAACCGGTTTTTTTCTAAACTTAGGCATCTTTTACGCTCTCCCTTAACACCAGCTCTAATTCAGCCAGCACATTCCAAGCTTTATGGGCCTTGTGTAACAGCCCCGTTTCGGGGTCTTTTGTTTCGTGTCGCTCTTTTAGGTGGTGACGCCACAACGCATCGCGATAACGCTGCCTGCCATTAGGTACTTGCTGCCAGCCACCCCGGGTATATTTATTTGCCCCGAATGTTCCCACTTCGGCAACCGCCATTAATGCCAGGGAGAAATCATCAAGAACCCCGGCCATGATTTTCCCCTCGTCGCATTTCGCCCCGGGTTCATGCTGGTCTTTACCGTTCGGGTCACGCTCCATCGCTTCAGTCATGATTGCTCTCCTCACACTGTATAAACTTCACGGCGCCGGGCGCTGGTAGTGCCGAGCTCTAAACTATCAATACGGTCCTTCACCTCTTCCGCAGTTAAAGTGATTCGCCCTTTTTCGCCATAGGTTTTCGACCTGAGTACAACAGTGAGGCAAGAGCGGCTGCGCCATCCGCCGTCATGGGCATATTTGTCAGCTGGGGCCAGCTGGTTCCAGCTTTCTATGGTTACCCCGGGGTGCTCCTTTGCAACCATGCGATGGTGGATGTGGCCTATATCGATATAGCGATAGCTGGCCTCGCCCCAATCCTGGTTGAAGTCTGTGGCCATTACCTGAGCGAGCTGTGCCGGCTTGCACTTGTCACTGTGGTGGCACATCACAAAGGTATTTCCCATACGGTAGGGAATGAAAACCGAGGCATTATCCAGAACCTGTAAGCGGTCTGTGTGGTGGTAAACATGCTTGAGAAAAACCCGCATCCACACGTCATTGCTTCGACTGTGGTTACCCTGGTTGACTATCACATCCACGTATTTGAATTTGCTGAGGGCCTTTTCAACTATGCTGCGCATTACTCGTGCATAGGTGTGAATCATGCGGGGGTAGCGGCTATCAAAATCCAGGTCATGCCCTGACGATTCCGTTTTAGCGCTGAAGGTCTCGTAATGGGTCATATCCCCTAAATCTTGAATAACACAGCGCTCACAGTTAGGTGCGCGGTCTATCAAGATTTCAATGGCAGTGACTAACTCACGCTCAGCTATCTTCAGGTCAAAGTTATGGCCCACTTCTCGCTCATGGGCCAACATTCCTAAGTGACCATCTCCAATCTGTATCCAGGGAATAGTGTCTGTATCTGAATCACCTTGAGGCTCTATGGGAGTCTCTACGGGCGGCAGGTCTTCGATATAGGTTTGAGTAAACGCCTCCATGGCTGCCTGCTGCTTTTGGATATCCTGCTGATTCTTCAGCCAGAATGCCGGGGTGGTTTCTGTCTTGGGAAAGTAAATACTTGTCCCTTTAATTTCGAAACCTTCAGGCACTTTTTGATGATTTAAATGCTGGCTGCCATCTTTCAGGGCCTGCCGCCTTTTCAGCTCTGTGATAGTCCGGGACACAGGAGGATGTGTTATTCCCAGTTTGCGCGCAGCCGCATTAACACTGCCGCACTCCTCAAACGCGCGGCACTTCCGCTTCTCTCCCTCAGTTTTTGCATATTCCAAAAGGCTCATGCTATGCACTCCCTCCGCTTTTGTAATAACCGTCTTTTTCTATTGAATATCCGTTTAATCCTTTCGCAATACTCCCGGTTGAATCTCCGGATTCCGTTATTATTTTTTAGCCAGTCAACTCGGCGATTGCCTATTCTCTCCCTCAGATTAAGTTCGTATTGCACGGCTACGGTCTCCGCTTTGTGGGCGTATTTGGCAGAGCCTGCGTTGCAGCTTTTGCACTGCCGGTGAATATTCCAAAGGTTGAATCTCAGGTGGCCAGCTGCACCCCTTGAGCGGAAGTGGCCAGCATCCCAAGCCCCGCCGACTTTCCAACCCTGCTCCACTTCTATTTCATGCTCCGGGCGATTGCAGGAGGGGCAAGCCTTGCCTCTATCCCTCTCGCGCACATAGGCATTTATTGAGCGTTGGGACTCATCCATGATTTGAGAATCAGTTTTCAATGCCCTTTTGCGTGCTCTGGTTTCAGCCTTGAATTTTTTAGCTTCAAGCTTCTTTTGCTTCTCTACTCGCTGAAATCCCAAATCAACAAGGTGGTCAACACAACAGACGAAATCTAACCCGTTAACTATGCCATGCAGTACATTACAGCGGGTTTTGCACACTTTACATTTGCGGTATCGGGTGGCCATTAGCTCTCCCCTTGCCGCTTTAACTTCATGAATTCGCCTTCCCCTGGCACGGTTAGAAATAATCCCCGCTCGGTTGCCCAGGCTAGGTGTTGGTCCATCATCTGGAGCATCACCCCCTTGTCACCACTGGCGGTCTTGTAGCGCTCGCCATTTGCATCAAGCCCTACATGCTGACTGACAAATAACTCGTGCGCGTCTTGAGCATTGAATGGGCGCTGCCCGTACGGTTTACCGCCTTTCATACAGAGAGGCATGGTTGCACCTCTCGCTGCCATCCATTCGGCTGTTTCGCTCATCCACATGCGCCAAGTTTTCTTCATCGGCCAACTGTTGGGGTTGTGGCGATTCCACTTAAAGAGCCAGGGCTTACCCGCAAGGTCAAGGTTTTCAATAAACTCAATCATGCGAGACTTACTGTATTTATCTCGAATGATGTGCTGCTCTGGCATTATGCTGCTGCCTTTACTTTTGACCGATTTGCCTCAAATACAGCCTGAGCAAATCCGCGCGGAGTTTCTGATCGAAGGTTTGCCCGGTCTGGCCCTGGAGCACAGGTATGTATTCTGTTATCAGGCTCATCCAACCCTTGTGCCCGACTTGGTTCAGGCATGATGAAGCCCCCACCAACCCATAGGCAGGTCAACTTGCTGTAATTATCTTCCTGGCAGAAATTTGTGAATTGATATGGCTGAAAACGGTAGTCACTCTTTCTCCAGTGGGAGGCAATATTGCTTACTGGGTTTTCAATTAAATATGGAGCACCAGACCACTCACAAAATTCTGCCGCTGTAGCAAACATTGATATTGAGTCGGAAAGAAGCCTCAACCCCTTCCCCTTGAACCACCTTGCCCCAGAGACTGCCAAGTGATCACATGGCGGAAACGCTGCAACAAAAGCTATCCGCTCTCTTTCAAAAGGTGGGAGCCAAGGCCTGAGCAAATTGGCATGCACCTTCTTCAGGTTTCCACAATCTGTTATACCTTGGTTTTCATAAGACTCAGGATGCTGAATGTCTACAATCCAGCACTCATATCCTGCGTTAAGCCATGGCTCAGCCATTTTTCCCGTCAAATCAAACAGAAAAACCGCAATATCCTTTTTCATCACTCCCCCTACTCCAACCCAATCAAAAACCAAACACCTGAGCCAACCGCCACCATCCACAGAAAGAATTCCAGGTAGAAAACCGTTTTGGTTGGGGTTGGCTCATTCATCACGCGGCGTCCTTCATGTTCTCGGCATACTCGTCTAGCGTCTTCAGGGCCTCAGGTAAATTCTCTCGATGGAACACGCCCAAGAAATCCCAAGTACCGCGCGCTATGCACTTTTGCGTCCAGACCGTATTGGCAAAAACTACATTGACGCGGCGCGGATGCTCAGTTTGGAAAACTGCAAGGGGGCTGCCTGGGTCGGTCTGAGAAATACGTTTGGCAGCTTCTGAAATAGTGATTACTGACATGGTTATCGCTCCGTGATTTTTTGGGTTTACCAGTTGGTATCTTCCAGCTCTTCCGCCAGTGTTGGCTGGCTAGCGGATTCTTCTCGGGGGATGTATTCCCCCTCTAAAATCTCGGTTTGCTCTTCGCTCATAGGTCGAACATTCCCCGCATTTTTGCCAGTTCGCTTTCACCGCTTTTGCGGGCTCGGTCCTGGGCGTTTTTGTCTGGTAGGGCCAGAGGTTCAAAGAGTTTGTGAATGCGAGCAGGATTACCCTCACCTACCCCACCGTTTCGAATCAGGCCGATTGCGCGGTCAGCATCCAGAAACTGAAAACCCTCAACACCGGCCTGGCGGTTCTCGTGGTAGGCGGCCATGCCTGCGTCGATTTGTTCCCGGGTGAAATCCTTGAGGTGTGCGGCGTATTCACGCTTGGCCAGGGCCTCAGTTTTCTCGTCGGGGAACTGTCGGTCGTATTGCTCGCGATTCAGCAGGGAGAGGCGCAGGAAAAAGTAAGCCACGCTATCCCGTTGCTCTCGGCTCAATTCATCTGAGCCCATGGGGCGTTTCAGTTCTGGCGGCTGACCGAGGACGGTGGATATACTTTTCACTGTGATTTCCCCCTAGAAATTCGTTGCGCGTTCGTAGTCGTAGGTTGCCGCTGCACGCTCTGAGCGCTGGTCTGCTGCGGTTTTGAATTTGGGAGCGCTAGACCTTTCGCGTCTTAGCCAATTGCGCCACGTAGCCAGCCAGTCAACCTTGACGCCTCGCTGGCCCGATAGCGCTACCCAGTAATCTCTGAACTCATCGGCGATTTCGTGAATTCGGTTAATCAAGTCAGGGCGGATTCGTTGCGCTTCCGTGTGGAATTCTTCGGTGAGCGTCCAATCGCCAGGAAGGCGTGTTCCACGCTTGGATTTGGCTTCGTTTGAGCCAGAGGGGGTCTCTACTGGTTTACTACTGGTTCTTACTGGTTGTATAGAGAAGGACGTGTTGTCATTTTCACCGGTTGGGTGCTCAGATTTCACCGGTTTGTGTTTTGTTTTCACCGGTGCATTTTTTTCACCGGTGAACTCATTGCACTGCTTTACATGCAAAAGAAGGTCATAATTTGTTTTTCGTCCATTGGATTTTTCAGTACAGATGTAACCAAGTGCTTCCAATTCTTCGATAGCGTTTATCACCGACCTTTTGGTGCATTGTGCAACGTCAGCCAAGTAGGTATTGCCTGGGTCGCACTGTCCTGTATCTCCGTTGTGGCAATCTGCCAAGGCAATTAAAACTAGCTTTGCTGTTGGCGTCCTGGTTCTGCGCTTTATGGCCCACGCGGCAGCTTCAAAGCTCACTTCACACCCCCGCCTTGCACTTGATTAGAGCCAATGGGAGTCTCATCAAGTCCAAAAAAATTGCACAGTTCTTCAGCTACCAATTCGACGGTTTTTTCAGCCTGCTGTAATGCCGTGTTATTTTTGTTCCTCCGGGCGCAAAAAGCCCAGCGGTCACGCTCAGACTCGGGTAGTCCAGCCAACGCCGCTTTAATGTCGTCTTGCATAGTGTTGCCCCAGTTGTGAATTGTTTTTACCGCTCTGGGTTAAATCCGGAACCGTCGAAATTCTTATACGCGCAGCATGGTCAAGATGCGCTGAGCCGCTTGGGCTTTCTTAATATCTTCAGGAGTCTCCGCTTCGAAAATGGGAAGCGAAGCCTCTAAAATAATTCTGAGCAGTTGCTCCCTTGGAATACCAAACCGGTCAGATAAAGCATCGATTCGATTGCGAGTCTTTTTGCTCGTTCTTAGATTTGATTTACATTCCAACCCTGACCTCATTACCTGCCTCCGTTATCATCCTTCTTAAGTTAAAAAATTGTTGTCAGCTCTTCGGCTGTTAGTGAAACAAAACATCTATCCCCAGATGTCTGGGCGGCACTCGGCTAGGCTTACGTCACCATCAAGCTCTTCGGCCAGCTTTATTGAAAGCTTCGGACCTGGAAGGACCTTCATGCGGCCATAAGCAATGCGTGACAGGTATCTGCCAGTGGTTCCAACCTTTTGAGCTAACTCATCTCGCTCAGACAGGCTCAGACTTTTGAGGTAGAGGTTAATTTTCATACCTGAAATATACCTATAGGGTTTAGTTTTGTCTATAAGGTAAACTTTAGAGCGTTACCTTATGCGCCAAAATAAACTTTATAGGGTGATTTTTGAGAGGTTTATTCCTGCTAACATGGGGAAAGACTGGTGAGTTCTTGATAAAAGAGATGGATATAAACGAAATTCGGCGCACTAATATCCGACGGATAGCAGCCGACTATAAGAATCGAGCGGAATTCGCACGCAAGGTAGGTAGGTCTGAGCAGCAGCTCTACTCGCTCATAGGCAAAGGCGCCACTAAAACGATTGGCAACCGCATTGCAAGAGACCTTGAGGAGAGGCTAGGCCTTAAGGAAGGTGAGCTGGACCGGCTTGAGAGCAACGACAGCACCGCAAAAATCGCAAGTGATATCGACCTCGAGCTGCTACGCAAGTGTATTGATGCTATTGAGGTCGAAATTGAGAAGCAGGGACTTCAGGGTATTCCCTCCTCCAAGAAAGCCCAAGCTATAGCATTAGCCTATGGGGCGACCCGTGCAGGCAGTAATAATGATGTTGTACCGGTGGACTTTATCATTAACACGCTTTTCTAAAGCTACAGCTCGGACTGCCAACCCCTTAAGGTCGGCCTGAGCTGACTCACCAACCCCCACCTTCATCAGGCAGTCCCTCCACCCTTTCATAATGCCAGCAGGAATTATCTTCATTATCCCACATCATTTGGCAGGGCCGCTTTATGCACTGTCGGCACTGGTAGGGCATAACGCGGACAAGACTTGCTCGCGCCTCTTCTTGCAACTCCAATTCTGGAGTCTCTGATTTTATATCAATAGAGTCAAATAGCATTTTATTCCCTTAAAGCGCCATATCGTCCTACCTAAAGAATGTACTCAGATTGAGGGCTAGAGGGCAGATCAAATTGTGTATACTTAGGAGGTTTATGACGCCAAAACTCTACAAGTTTTACCGACACGATGTTTAAAATCGGTGTAGTCGTTCGCCAAGAGCGCACCAGGCGAGGGCTTACCCAAGCCGAATTAGCCGAAAAGCTCTCCATTCCTTTAACCCATGTTCAGCGCATTGAACAAGGGCGCTCCAAAACAGTTTCACCAAACCTTCTTAGGAAAATAGCCCTTCAATTGAGCATTGATGGCAACAAACTCCTATCCCTCCCTGCAGATAGCGGCTCGCAATCAGACCCTTTGAGCCCCCTGCCCAGCACTGCCAAATCCCACCTGATTCGCTTTCTCAACGAAATATCCGCCAATCTTAAATAAAATAAACCTTTTGGGTTTACTTTTTAAACCTTGCGGGTATATTTGTTTTCAAGAATGAAAACCGCCGGAATACAGGCGCCCACCAAGCCCAGATTTGGGCCAAAGAGGAACGGGAAATGTACACAGCAAGCTCAGCCGCCCCCATCGAAGACTCTCTAAACGCCTACGAGAATCACCAAGACTCTCTGCCGGACGAAACCTCAAACGAAGCAGAAAGGATTCTGGCCGGCATCGCCGATTACTTCATCAATCGAATCTTTCTCGGTAGTCACCGCCTCGGCAGGCTTGAGGCTGGCTACTACGAGCGCTTTCTCGAAGTCGCGATGGAAGAGGTTAAAGAAATCAATGAAGACACACTTAGTGAATTTCTAGCCCTCAGCAAAAAAGACCAATGCGAAGCGGGAAAGCTCAGTTCTGATTTTGCCGACAAGTGCGCTAAGCAAATTGCAAAAGAATTCCGAGAAGAGCTGGAACCTCTAGCAATTGAGTACGCATACATCAAATAAACCAAACCTTACCTCTACCCAAACAGGTGAACCCATGGAAAACGAAGAAAAAATAATTGCCTACAAAGGTTTTGATAAAGACCTGCAGTGCCGTGGTTATCAGTATGAGATTGGTAAAACTCATATCCATGAAGGTGAGGTTAAGGCGTGCCGAAGCGGTCTTCATGCCTGCGAATTTCCGCTAGATGTATTCAATTATTACTCACCAGTTGAATCCAGGTTCGCTGTAGTGGAAGCATCAGGCCAGATTGCGCGCAGGGGCGATGACTCAAAAATTGCAGCGGCATCACTCACAGTTAAAGCTGAAATAAAGCTACCTCAGCTAATACAAAGCGCTGTCGATTGGATTATTTCTCGGGCCGAAAAAGATGGTGAAACAACCGCTAACACCGGAGACTGGAGCGCAGCCACTAACACCAGAAACCGGAGCGCAGCCACTAACACCGGAGACCGGAGCGCAGCCACTAACACCGGAGACCAGAGCGCAGCCACTAACACCGGAGACCAGAGCGCAGCCACTAACACCGGAAACCGGAGCGCAGCCACTAACACCGGATACTGGAGCGCAGCCACTAACACCGGAAACCAGAGCGCAGCCACTAACACCGGAGACCGGAGCGCAGCCACTAACACCGGAAACCGGAGCGCAGCCACTAACACCGGAGACTGGAGCGCAGCCACTAACACCGGAAACCGGAGCGCAGCCACTAACACCGGAAACCGGAGCGCAGCCACTAACACCGGAGACCGGAGCGCAGCCACTAACACCGGAGACCGGAGCGCAGCCACTAACACCGGAGACCAGAGCGCAGCCACTAACACCGGAGACCAGAGCGCAGCCACTAACACCGGATACTGGAGCGCAGCCACTAACACCGGAAACCGGAGCGCAGCCACTAACACCGGAAACCGGAGCGCAGCCGAAGTTGAAGGGCAGCACGCAGTTGCAATTGCAGCAGGCGCTGAAAGTAAAGCTCGTGCATCTGAGGGTAGCGCAATTGTCCTTTGTTATCGGAATAACGAAGACGAGCTAATTCATATCCGGGCAGCAATAGCAGGGCAAGGAGAGGTAGAACCAAACAAGTGGTATTCGCTAAACGAAAGCGGTGAGTTTGTTTGTGAGGAGCCTACAGAGGAAGTGGAGCCGGCTTAAGCGCTGGCACCCCCTAACAACGGGAGTGAGCAAAATGTCTGAATCAAATCAAGTAATGGCAAAGCCGGGAGCTCAGCCAGCTCCTGCTCAGCCAGTTTCTGAAGCCACACAAATGCTCGCTGTTATTGAGCGTGTAGCAGCAAACCCAGAAGCAGATATCGACAAGCTGGAACGCCTTCTGGATATGCAAGAGCGGATTATGAACCGCAACGCAGAGCAAGCATTCAATACAGCAATGGCCCAGATGCAGGCAGAGCTGCCAGTTGTAGATAAGAACGGAGAAATTATTGTTAAAGGGACTCTCCGCAGCAAATTTGCAAAACTTGATGATATCCAAGAAGCATGTAAACCATTTCTTAAGAAATACGGATTTGCAGTTAGCTTCAGGATACAAAATACAGAGCGCGACGTTTGTATTTCTGGAATTTTAATGCACAACCAGGGACACAGGGAAGAAACGGAGATAACCCTGCCAGCAGACGGTAGCGGAAGTAAAAACAACGTCCAATCAATAGGTAGCTCCGTCTCTTACGGGAAGCGTTATGTCTACGGCGCACTATTGGATATCACAATTAAAGGCGAAGATACGGACGGAGTGCCCCCCCGCTAACGTCAACAACGTATCCCCCCAGCAAATCCAACAGCTTCGCAACGCTATGCGAGTAGCCGGAATTAATGAACAACAGTTCTGTAATTCCGCAGGCATAGCCACCATCAACCAACTACAAGCGGACAGATACAACCGCGCAATGAACCATCTTCAAAACCGAGCACAAGGAGTGCAGCAATGATTACCTGCAAAGTCGAACAAGGCTCTGAAGAGTGGCACCGCGAACGTGCCGGAGCCATCACTGCCAGTAATTTCTCTGAGGTCCGCAAGCGTTTAAAGAGCGGGAAAAACAAAGGTGACTTCACCGCCGCTGCTCACGACTACGCCTTTCGCCTAGCTGTAGAGCGCATCAGCGGTGAGCCCTTGGATGGAGGTTTTCAGACCTGGGCAATGAAACGCGGAAACGAGTTAGAGCCAGAAGCGCGTGCAGCCCACGAAGACCAAATCGATATGTTTATCGAGCAGACCGGGCTGGTGCTAACTGATGACCGCAAGTTTGGAGCCAGCGCAGACGGCTTAATTGGTGAGGATGGCGGCAGCGAATATAAGTGCCTAGTTTCACCTGAGCGCCTTAGAACCATCCTGCTTGATGAAAATCTCGACGAATTCAAAGACCAGATTCAAGGCTGTATGTGGTTGACCGGACGCAAGTGGTGGCACTTTGTTTTGTACTGCCCTGCCCTGGATAAAATCGGAAAAGCTCTAACTGTTCGAAAAATGGAGCGTGATGATAACTACATCAACGAGCTGGAAATGGATTTATTGAGGTTCGACAAATTGGTTGAGGAGTATCGCAGCAACCTAACTCAAAAAGCCGCTTAGCAGGGATAGGAAAATGACTACAGAATTAATCGCCTCACCGGATATTCAACCGGTCCAGCTTTTCGCACGCAATGGATTAGATGCAGTTCTGGAAGAAATTACCAGTAAAGCAAAGTCTGTCGTTGCCGATGCCAGCACTGCAAAGGGTCGCAAAATCATTGCCTCCATTGCCCATCAGGTAGCCCGCAGCAAAACCTATCTTGATGGCTTAGGGAAAGATTTGGTAGCCGACCAGAAGGCCGAAATCAAAAAGGTCGATGCTGAGCGCAAGCGCATGCGCGACTATCTCGACAATCTAAAAACGGAGGTAAGGAAGCCTCTCGCCGATTGGGAGGAAGCCGAAAATCTGCGTGTAACCGCCCATAAAAATGGAATCGCCCGTATTGAGGGGTATGCGACTCAATGCTCTGAATTGGACTCTGAAGATATTCAGAGGCTTATCGATATTGTTCAAGGGGTGGTTATTGATGAACGCTGGGAAGAGTTTGAATCCCAAGCTTCCCTAGCCACAGTGCAATCTTTAGAAACCCTAAATCAAGCTCTTGTGAAGCGTAAAGCCCACGAGCAGCAACAGGTTGAACTTGCACAACTCCTACGAGAAAAAGCGGAGAGAGAGCAGAAGGAGCGCGAGGAGCGAATCGCTCAGGAAGCGGCAGAACGTGCACACAAGGAGGCAGAGCAGGAAAAGCGGGCAGCCATTGAAGCCAAAGAGCGTGCGGAACGCGAAGCAAAAGAAGCAGAGGAAAGAGCTGAGCGGCAAGCCAGGGAAGCATCTGAGCGAGCAGAAAGAGAGAAGCGTGAAGCAGTGGAACGTGAGCGCCAGCGAGCTGAAGCCGAAAAGCGTGCGGCAGAAGAAAAGCAGCGCCCAAAGGAGGCGAACAAAGCTCACTGCCGCAGGATAAACAACGCTGCAAAGAAAGCTTTTATTGACAAAGGATTTCAAGAGAAAGCAGCACAAAAAATCGTTGAATTAATCGCTCGCGGTTCTATTCCTAACATTTCGATCAACTACTAGCGCGTGAGGTTTGCGCCGCTGATATAGGGCGCATTTTTTGGGAGAGAAATATGTTTTTAGGGAATGGTTTATCGACAACCGCATTCGCACTAAGCCTTTTAGGTCGAGAGTGGGGCAGTATTAATCTACGAGCGCAGAATTTCGACGCAGGAAAGCCAAACAAACTAAGCCAAAAAGCAAAGCGTAAGCGCGCCAAATGGAATTAATTATGGAAAACCAAGCAATGGAAAGATTCGCCATATTTTGCGGTACTTACAACTTGTTAATGGGTGGGGCTAAGGATTTTCGTGAGTCAGTAGAAACTCTGGAAGCCGCCCATGAAGTAGCGAAGCAAATCGCCAAGACAGAAGTGTTTAAGCAGTGGGTGCAAATCTTTGACAAGAAAACTGATGAGCTGACCACCTACACCATAGTCGATGGTGAGCTGAGGGAACAGGAGTGCAAGTGATGGCAAGAGGTATAAATAAAGTCATATTGATTGGAAATCTGGGCAACGACCCAGAAACCAAATACATACCCAGCGGTGGAGCGGTAACCAATATCAGCCTAGCCACTAGTGAGAGCTGGAAGGATAAGCAGACCGGCCAGCAGCAAGAGCGCACTGAGTGGCACCGAGTAGTCTTTTTCAACCGCCTTGCAGAAATAGCCGGAGAATACCTCCGCAAAGGGGCGAAGATTTATGTTGAAGGCTCACTGCGCACACGGAAGTGGCAAGACAAAAACAGTGGTCAGGACCGCTTCACTACAGAAATTGTCGCAGCTGAAATGCAGATGCTTGATGGTCAACAAAATGGTGCGCAGCAGGGTCAGGGATTCCAACAGCCCTCCCCTATGGCTCCGCAGAATCAGCAGCAAAGACCAGCCCAAGGTCAGGGGTATCAGCAGAATCAGGCAGCACCGCAATCAATGGGTGGTAGGAATGATTTTAACCAAGGTGGATTTGATGACGATATTCCCTTCTAGCTCTAACAAACATTAACCTGGGCCGCTAGTTCAGGGCCCCCAAGGGGGTTCAAATGGAAATTTCAAAGTTTCCTCTAAATAAACAAGCATCAGCAGTAATAGCAGAAGTTAAAAAGTTTGTTTCCGCATTCGAAAGAATAAAGAACAAAAAACCCACAGGCGTGGCAGTTGACACCGATAAATTCAAAATGGTTCAGCGCGCAATAGTTGCCGAATTGCGTAGACAGAAAAAAAGGGGCTGCATCTGCAAAAGAAATTACCCCCCCGATGTGCTGCATGTAGAGGGTGTTTCTATTTATCCGTTTGCGGCGTAGAGAAACCTTATGCCTAACCTGGAAAGATTAACCTTAAAGCAGCGAGTCTACCGTGTAGGTGGAACCGTTAAGAAGATTCAAACCAAGCAGGGTGAAAGGCCAGCGGCATTTGACTCAGAGGGTAATTTAATCTCACTCAATCCGTTCAGCGCCTGGGACTGGGTAAGGGAGCGGGAGGCGGCAGGAGCTTGTGTTTTATCTGACCATGAATTGCCACCGGCACCAAAGATAAAACCAAGAGGAAGACCACTATTAGCCCCTTAATTGGGGCTGGGTAGGTGCAGAGCCTAGCCCATTTAACCAATTAATAATTCAACTCAACCGAGGGTAAGAAAATGATAACGAAGGGGTAACGCCCCTAGAGTTGAATTGAGTGAGCGAACCAACAAATTTGCAAGCTCCAAATAACTCCCCCAGCCCGCCCAGTGCGGGCTTTGTGGGCAGTAGAGAACACCCCGGAGGTCTGAAAAATGGTTGATGAAATAGAGTTCGACATCATGGAGGCTGACAGGTACAGAAACGAGAGTTTCGAGTGTGAGCGATGCGATAGAGACAGTGGCATTCCTTGGCGCTACGAAATTGATAATGACACTTTGGAAGCCCTTAAAAATATGCAATGGCTTTATGAAGAGGGGGTATTGCTCTGCGACGAATGCAAAGCTGTTGCCAGGCAATAAAAACTAACACAGCGAGGGAGTATTCATGGTCTATCAGGTAATTTCAGATGAATATATCGAAGAGCTATTCGAAGGCACAAACTTCGGTGAAAAGATAAATAATAGCACCCAAGCAAAAAGGGGGATTATTGCTAAATGCCTCAAAAATCAAATAGAAGGCTTCTGGTCTGGCCACACCATGTATCACATTTTAATTAATGGCGGCTTTCTAATTAATGCAAAGACATCAGAGACCAAGAGACTAACGGCACTGGGACGAGCATTTTTAGAAACTCACGGAAATAGTTAATAGCGAGGGATATGCAATGAATGAAGAGTGGCAAGGGGGATACCCAAAGCTAAACACCTGGGTTGAGGTTCTTATTGTGGATTTTATGGGGAGCTACACAATTAAAGCCATGCGTAAACCATATAAAAAGCCGCCACATAAGAATATGAAAAAAGGCTGCTGGCGCTGGATAGGTGAAGATGGGCAACGACTTGACCGAAAACAGTGGCCATCAAAGTGGCGACCAATTTCAAACTGAATCTATAGCGAGGGAAATGCAATGGCACACCCAATATACAAAGACCTCCTGGAGCAATGGAGAGGAAAGGCTAAAGAAATAGCTGGAACCAGCGAAGGGTTTACTTTCTACGACCCAGAATTTAATGAATTCTTGCACTGGATGTTTTCGCAGTTTCAGGCGGTTGTTGATTCTCAACAGCCCTCCCCGGCTACAGGAGACAGCCGCGAACCTCTATTGGTTTTAATTAGGCAATTAGATTGCGTTCTGCACTGGGTTGACCCTGCGCACTCCTTAACAGCCTGCACAATTATTCGTGAAGCTCAGGCTCAGTTATCTGAGCTGCTTAATACTGAGGTAGTGGCATGAGAGCCCAAACCGGAATAGTCGCAGGCGAGCGAACCACTAAATTCAGCAGCGAAAAATCGGGGTTGACAATTAATAATAGTCAGTGCCATGCTTTCCCCGCTCCTGCAAAATCAGGGGCCGGGATTGAGACCCCGAACTTCGAAGGCGCCAGGAAGACGCCTCTAGCTGTATGCGTCTTTTTTTATGCGCGAAATATCCCTTTTATGGTGGGGTATTCGGGGGGCCTTTGTGCCCGCCGTTTCCTTCGAGCGGTAGTCTCAACCCGTCTACCCCGCCACCCAATCGAGATTGAGACCTCTGCGGTGGCGGATAATACGCTATCGAAGGAGGCTCCAATGTCACACCACGCCCAAGTTACGCCTATCAGTCAGGCTGACAATCTCGTCACTCGCTCACTAGATATCGCAGGCATTAGCCTCGAATCGCTAAACAAGCTGCGCACCCTATTCCAAAGCATTAGCCAAATATCCGAAAACAACACCACCGCCCGCGAACTAGCAGTTATCGGCGCTCACCTCGCCGATGAATGGGCAAACCTTATCGATTGTGAACGTGAAGACCTGGAAAGCCTGGAGGGCAAATAATGAGTGAATCAGATATATCAGCCTGGTTCAAAGAAGACCCCCACAGCGGGCAATATCTAATAAACGCTAAAGGGGCGTTGCTCCTACTTTTGGAGACACATACTCAGCAGCCAAACAAAAAAGCCAGAGTCATGCTGAATTCAGTTTTAGCAATTGCCAAGCAGAATGGATATCAATGCGAACAGAGGCTGAGGGAGTCAATCGCAACCAGGGATGTGGATGTGTCAGCACTAGCTGCCCATGTGCGAATGCTAAGCCAATACATTGGGAATCAAACTGTTATCAACCTTTTGGAGGGGGTCCAGCAATGAACAACCTTATTCAAATCGTAGACAACCAAGCCATCACCACGTCCCTGATTATTGCCGAGGGGGTACAACGGCCACACAAGGCAGTAATCCAACTACTCCGCCAGCACGTTGAGGATTTTGAAGCTTTCGGAAGGGTGGAATTTGAAATGCGACCCTTTGAGACACTCGGGGGCACCCAGCAACGCGAGATAGCCATCCTTAATGAACACCAGGCCACTACGCTAATCACCTTTATGCGCAATATCGGCGTGGTGAAAGAGTTCAAAAAACGGCTGGTCAAAGCATTCTTTGAAATGCGCGACGAGCTGGTCCAGCAGCGTCAAGCCCCCAGTGTGGAGAACCTGTCCCGGATGGACATTCTCAAGATGGCCATCGACTCAGAGCAGGAGCGCCTGCGACTGGAGCAGGAGAAACACCAGCTGGAGCACCAGATCGAGGAGGAGGCACCCCGCGTGGCCTTCGCCAAGCAGGTGGAGATAGCCCCGGACGCTATCAGCGTGGCCCAGGCCGCCAAGATACTCGGCACCGGCCAGCGACGGCTGTTCGCCTTCCTGCGCCAGATTGGCTGGGTCTCACGGCGCAATGAGCCGTACCAAGCCAAGATAGAAGCCGGTTGTCTGGATGTGAAACTGGGTAGCTGGGAACACCCCAACCACGGCCTTCAACAATCCGTAACCGCACTGGTGACTGGCAAGGGCCTTACCAAACTGCAAAGGCTATGGAATCAGCACTAGCAGGAGTCCGTAGCGTGACCACTCCAAGAGCAAACTGGTAAAGGTTGGCCGGGGGTGAGATGTTCGGCGCGGCTTCGGTCGCGCAATAATTTGAGGGATAAAACGATGAGCCACCAGGAATTAATGGGTAGAGATGTGAAAATACCTCGCCGTATTTTGCGCTTACGTGAGGTTGAGAGGGTCACCGGCTATAAGCGCAGTAGCATTTACCGAATGGTTCAAGAGGGGCAGTTTCCCAAACAGAAGCGCATTGGGCCAGGCGCCGTAGGATGGGATAGTAGAGAAATCGAGGCATGGATTGACGAGAAGCTGGACGGTGCTGCTTAGCAGCGCCTCCAACCAATTAAGGTCACTTTCGAGCCCCTATCAGGACTACGTTCCCAACGGGAGCGGTAGTAGCATAGTTAGCCCAGTCCGCCATCAGCGCCTTCCTTTTCTCAAACAAGTCTCCCCGCCTGTATGCAGCCTCTACGGAGTCACCAAGGCTGTGAGCCAATGCCTGTTCGCATACGTCGCGCGGATAAGGCGTAGTCTCGCCAGCCCAATCACGGAAGGTTGACCTGAACCCATGAACGGTTAGGTCCCCGCGGTCTATCCGGCGCAACGCCATTAGCATAGCCATATTCGAAAGCGGCCGTCCTGCATCTCGGCCAGGGAAAAGAAACGAGCTGTTATCAATGCGCGGTATGGATTCCAGTAAAGCTATCACCTGAGGTGAAAGTGGTACTCGGTGCTCCTTGCCCGCCTTCATTCTTTCCACAGGAATCGTCCACGACCTAGCCCTAAAGTCTATCTCTCCCCAAGTTGCCTCCAGAACCTCGCTTGTACGGGTTGCGGTCAAAATGGCTAGCTCCATGGCCCTAAATGCCAACCCTTCTCGCTTGGAAATCTCTTGCATAAACTCGGGCAGCTCCGTCCAAGGTAGCGCACTATGGTGTTTCACTTGTCGCACCTTGGAGCGCTTCGGAAGTAGTTTGTCCAAATGGCCACGCCAGCGCGCCGGGTTTTCCCCTTCTCGGAGCCCTCTCGCCTTTGCTGCATCCAAGACTAGCTCAACCCGGTTGCGGACCCGGCTTGCCGTCTCGGGCTTCTCTAGCCAGATTGGTTTCAATATCTCCAGCACATCGTCAGTGGAAACATCGCAGGAAGCCTTACCTCCTATCACTGGGTATGCGTACTGCTTGAGAGTGTTTCCCCACTGTTGTGCGTGTTTGGCGCTTTTCCACCCTCCTCGATGAGATTCTATGTAGTCAGCAGCCATATCACTGAACGTCACGGTCTTAGCCTTCTGCCCCTGAGTGGCGGCCTTCAGCTCAAGCTCGGCGCGTCGACGCTCCTCCAAAGGGTCTAGCCCGCGCAAAATTAATCCCTTTTGAACTCCAGCTTCCACCCTGGCTTGTTTCAGGCTTACGTCTTTCAGGCTTCCCAGCCCCATCTCACGACGCTTCCCATGGAGCTGATAGCGCAAGACCCACTTTTTGGCTCCTGAGGCACCAACAACAAGTCGCAAGCCGTTTCCATCATCATATTTTCCGGGGGCTTTAAGCCCTTCAATTTCCTTGACGGTTAGCTTTCCCATATATCCTCCATGCCGACTTCCGGTCCCCCACTTGGTCCCCCACTTTACCATGGATTTCATAGTTTAAGTTTGGAAATGATTGGAAGAAAAATCCCCTGGAGACCGCGTATTTACTGGCCTTAAGTGGAATTTATAGGATGGACATGGAGGCCCTATAGGCGGACTGCCCCACCGCCATTATTCATACAGAAAGCCCTGATTTTTCAGGGCTTTTTTGTTTCTGCTCCACTTGGTCCCCCACTTATTTTTTGCTTGTCCGTAACGGTTACGCCCTTACTGTGTCACGGGGGACTCGCAGCAGTGTTACTTCAGCAGCTCTTTCAGTCGGGCCTGTTTCTCATTGAGGGTGTTCAGTTCATCTACAAGGGCATTGGTTGCCGCATCCAGATTGTTCACCTGGACCTTTAACATATCCCTAAGCTTTGGGTCGGCAGTGTCTGCGGTTACCTCAATAGTGTTCAAGCAAGCACGGATCTCGGCTTCAACCTCTATGAATGTCATGGTTTAACTCCTTCTTTCCATCGACACAGAGGCAATCTATCAAAATACTGCATGCATATACAGTATCGATATCAAAAAGAAGACGGCGCCCACATTGGCGCGTGAAGGAAGTCAGGATATACAGAAGTGGTAGATACTAGGGTGACAACCGGGTTGACTGGCCGAGCTTAGCACTAAAGAAGCACTCCTTAGGGCTCACCAACACTTACTTTACATCAGACATAATAAAGGCTGCCTATTTAATACCCGGATCTCACCTTCAGGATTCATTGTTAAAATATTTTTTTAAAAAATTAGCTCTGCAGAATATTAAATAGCCTAAATGCCAATTGACGAATTAAAAATCTAAACATAGCCTCAATTTTGAATAAAATTTTCGGCAGGGAGCAAGGAAATGCCTTTTGAAGAATTCAAGAAATGGGCTCGTGTTGATCGTCTAGACGGCTGTCAGCAAACCGCACAACTTAAGATATCTTTTGAGGTTACTCAAAAAGCCAATACCAGTAACCCTAACTGTAGAGGATTCTGGGAAGCACATGAAAATTATATTTTTCAAGAGGGCACAACAGAGACCCCTTTCATAACCCGTGGTCCTCACTCAGAGATTGATCTAATAAAGAATTTTTGAAAATTTTTCGATAAAAAAATTCAGCCTAAGTTGACCAAAAGGGGCAATGCAGAAATTAATATGACGCTGAAAGAATTTTTCCTGATATCACTCCGCAACCCATGCAATAACTGCACAGCAGCTTTGATCCAGCTTCAAAACGCCCTAAAAGATAATGGCATGATTATTGACCAAAGCTCTGAGTTTGTTGTGGCTGACCGTGGCTACACTCATATCGAACGAGGCACTAAGGGGAGCCAAGTTTCTATAGGAAGGGCGTTTCTTGACCCGATTGAATCAAGGATGAGATTAAGAAATGAACTCATCGGGAAATTAAAACTATATACCTTGGCCGGTAAAGGCGAGTTCATCGAGATTACCACTCCTGAACAAGAGAGGCGGCTATTAACTCCTGAAAACAAGGAGCTAATAGAGCTTGAACAACGAATAGCTCGTGAACAACGAATGGCCAAGAAAAGAAAACTAGAAGCTAACTGGGAACAGAGACGCTCAAGCAATAGCACTTCTCATACACCCAGCTCTTCTACCCAGCCCCCCTAAAACAACACAGTTATTTGTCGAAGTTCATCTTCGGATAGAATCAGCCCGTACTTCTCCACTATCGCCATAAAGCGCTGCACATAGATTGCCTGGACGGGCTCATAGGGTGGCATCCATTCATCAGGGCCCTTGTCGCCCTTACTTTGGTTGCGGCCATCATCGACCAGCCACAGATTTTCAGGGTCTTCCGCAAACTGACGCTTTAGCTCTACAGTCCAGTTGGCACCACCGTGCCCATGAAAGCGGCACGATGTGTTCAACATCCAGGTCAGAGGCCAGGTTCAAAAATTGGCCGGTGTATGGGTCCAACCAGAGGTCAGTATCTACCGTGCACCTCTTGTCGCTGGTAAAGGTCACCGGAGCCAGATAAGTAGCTCATGGCGAACATTCTGGCAATCATCATCGGCATCGGACCAGCGGGGAAGCCAATGTTGACGATCATAGACCCTGGGCTCGGGTTCGTAGCAGCCACCTAGTATCGCAGCGAGGGCAAGTAAAGAAAATAAGCGCATATAAATCTTAAACAATAAAGTAATCTACCTCAATCT
Organism: Microbulbifer maximicatervae (SeqCode); assembly: GCF_052467325.1. NCBI lineage: Bacteria > Pseudomonadati > Pseudomonadota > Gammaproteobacteria > Cellvibrionales > Microbulbiferaceae > Microbulbifer > Microbulbifer maximicatervae (SeqCode). The sequence goes on along the minus strand of NZ_CP174310.1, from coordinate 747,941 downwards.
ATGAGTTATTGATTCGCCAACCAGAACATCTACAAATGCAAAACTTCCCTTACGTCATCTGGGGCAATATAAAATATTGTTTTTATATTTTTCTTTTTTGTAGACTCCAAAAGATTCTTTTCAACTAGCGTATTCAAATATGATCTCGCTGTATTTTCATTAACACCAATATCTATTGCGACTTTCTGAGCGGTAAATCTCTTACCTGGATTCTGTAAGGCATCCTTAACTATTTCTAGTTCACCACGCTTCAACCCTTTTGCCAACTCGCTTCTATCTATCCATTCCATAAAATGATAAAAATCTTGCTTTTTGCTCTCTATATGGTTTCGCAAAGCAATCACAGCATTATCAATTACGTCGACTTGATTATAAATAAAATATGTGAGATCAAAATCATCAGTTTCAGCATATATAAAAGCGGTATCATACTGACTCCTCTTCTCTTGAATAAGCTTACTTATAGATACGTACTCAAAAAGCCAATAACCAGCCCTCAACATATACCAATAAAATAATGCGCGAGCAGTTCTTCCATTTCCATCGCCAAATGGGTGAATAAACCCAATCATAAAATGCAAAATTGCTGCCTTTACTACAGGGTGAATAAATTTATCACTATTGCCAGATTCAGTATCCAAATTTGCAAAAGCACATAAGGCATCCATTCTATCCCTAATAGTTTTATAGCAAGGCGGTCTAAATGCCACCTCACCATAGAGATTCTTAATTTCTATATCGTTATCCTTTCTTATTTCCCCAGGAACAGCCTGATTCTCTATCGCATTAAAAGTTGCAATTTCATGCAGCTCTAAAATTAAGTCAACACTTAACTCTTCATCCTTTTTTTCAACGGCTCTTTTCATAAGCAAATAATTGTTGAAAATCATCTGTTCAGATTTGTCCGCCGGCTTTCTATTGCTTTTAAGCATTTCTTTCGCGACTTTACGGGTCGTTGAGGCTCCCTCTAACTGAGAAGAAGTAATTGCCTCCTCCATCATCAAGCTTTTAACTAAATACTTATCTCTTTCAAGACCCTTAAAAAAAACATCATCTTCTAGAGACCGACCCGCTCCTGTCTCCATGTCTATATGATGCAACTTGGCAAAGAGAGAATCTGGAATACAATAACTAAAATTTTTGCCATTAACTGCTTCGAGGTTTGGCAACACCTTAGAAATTCCCTTTCTTGCGAGCTTCGTCGTTAACCAAGCCAGCTCCTCAGAATCACCTTTATTTACCCTCCATTTAAATTTGTCCCAATGCAGGTAATTACCATCGGCATCAGTTGCCCCATACTTATTAAACATGGGGAGTAGATCTGTGGCAGAAAACTTAGTGAATAGCTCCTCAAAGGATTGAGGCTGTCTTATTCTGGGCATAATATGGATAGTTCTAAACGTAAAATTTTATACTTTAGTTTAGGCCTTGCCTAGAGTAAGTCAACGTAAAAATCTAATTTTAGGTTTTACCCTAAATAAAGTGGCATATAGTCCACATAATACAAGTTTCCCGGCATTCAATCGTCACTGATCACAGCCATACCACCCAAGAAAAACCATATTTTTCAATAACTTAAAAAGCTCTGACAAATACTATAGAGTACATACTGCCTTCAGGGTGTTTTCCAACGCCCATCTTCTAAGCTTTTAGAAACCCCTGGCTCCCCAATACAGCCCACTTATCATTTTTGCTACTACTCCGCCCAAGTTGGCTGCCGGTAAACGGCTGTGCCGAGGATGGCCGCCCCCGACCTATCAAGCCGGATTATCATCATCCGCATACACCTGCACGGGACTGTTGAGCACCTTTAGGTGGGTTAACTGGCACTGGGGGAGGGGGAAGTTATTTAAAAGCTAAGACTCCCTGATTGCGAGGCTCATCATCCTCACTTAACAGCAGTGCCGGTGATACTCCAGAGAGCACCGGAGCACCACCCAGTAAAACACCAAGCAAGGTGGCGGTATCATTGGATACAGTGAAATCACCCTCAGCCAGGCCGTTCTTTTTCAGGTCTCGCCAACGACGACTCTTGCTCACACTCTCTGCCCCCTCGCGCATAAAAGGTAGCCATTGAGCAATAATGCCAACCTTATCTACCAGTGCGCTCATCGGCCCGGCCAGGTGGTACGCGGAACCTGAGAAGTTTTTCTTGCGCACATCCTCCTGAAGTTTTCGAAGCTCGCCGGCAAATTTATTCCAGCGGCCCACCTCAGACTCATTGAACTATGCCCGCAGATTACTCTCATTATTCTTTAGCTGGTCGGATAGCCGGTTAATATAATTACCCTTGGATAATTGCAAACTGCCATCTTCTGCCACCTTAAAGGCTGGACCGAAAATATTCATAAAGGCAGACTGCCGCAGGGCTCCAAATTCCGGTGAGTCCTCACCGAATAGCCGCTTAAAGCCCTTAACGATAGCGGCTCCCTGCTTCTTGCCGGTACCGCCGATAATTTTGTTCACCACCTATTCTACGGAATGTTCCCGCACTTGTCGGTGTTCGCTATCGCAGCTCGCTTTAACTTCAGCAGCCTCTGTAATTCTGCGTAGTGATTTCTCGCATATATCACCGTACGTTTCCCGACTCCATTCTGCGCTGGCGTCAACCTTTTGCAGCACAGAGTCGCATTGCTGCCAAATTAAATCTTCACGGTCGAGCGCTGGGAGCCCTACCCCATGCGATAACACCGTGCGAATAAATGGTTTATCCGCCCGGCCATAGGCGAAATCTATTTCAACCACTGTGCCCGGTTGAGGAAAACCAAAGGCCCCACGCTCATTGCCGGCATGGAGGTAAAGTTCCAGCCACCCCCCAACTATGCGATACTCCCCCTCTAAAAGAAGTGTAAAGAAAACAGGGAAGGCCCATGACCAAAATCACACTTACTCTGGCAGTAATTTTGTTAGCTGGCTGCAGCTCCGTCACTCACCTTTCACAAAGAACAGCAGGGGAAGTCCGGGAGGCAGTCTCTATCCAAGCGGATAAAGAAAATTCCGGCACCCAATTTTCGGGGCCAAAATTGCAAGCAACTACTGATGGCTCCGACTTAAACCTCTACTATTATAATCTCCGTGCCTTCGATCCTACCGACAACGAGCCAACCAAGTACCACCTTCAGGTCTTTATCACTTACCGCAGAGCGTGGCGTCACTATGAATCTGCAGAATTAAGTGGTGGACAGCCAGTAGAAACCGCTCCTATTAACAAGAGTGTCCTTCAGTGTGTCAGCGGCAATGAGTGTATGCTCGAAGAAGCTCTGGATATCGCACTCACCGAAGAGCAAATACTGGCTTCAGTGCGCAATCGGGACAAGCTCAAACTCAAATTGAGAGCAAAGTCTGGACACAGCTCTACTATTGAGGTTCCAGCCAACTATCTACTTGGATTTTACGCAGCGGTTGTAAACTATGAGGGGTAGAGCCCCCTCTCTGTAGGGATAAACTACTAACTAAGTGCTCTTCTGAGCAGGTTCTGGAGCCCTAGCCTGGCAATATGCCTGAGCCGTGTTGGCCAACCCTTCCCCCAGGGCCACTGGGGGAGTCCAGTCCAGCTGCTCTTTGGTTTTAGCAATATCTAACTGCAGGGAGCCGCACAGACGCTCAGCGACAGCCCCCTTTCCTATCAGCTTTAGCGCACTGGTAAGCGCGAGCTGGGGAACTGGTATTAGCGGGGTATTACACCCCAGAGCATGAGATAAGCCACGCAACAAATCTGTGACAGATATATCCATATCATCAGATACAAGAAACACCTGATTTGCCGCATTTGGGTGGCAAATACATACACATATCAAGTCTATTAGATTACCGATAGACACTAAACTACGGCGATTGTTGATTGCACCCAACGGCAAAGGAACGCCCTTTATGAGCCAACTCATCATCGATTGGAAATTCGCCTTTACACCGGGGCCGTAGACTAAAGGAGGGCGAATAACAACTACTTCCATTCCAGTAGTGCCAGCCAACTCGAGCAGCCCATCTTCAGCTTCCTTCTTTGAAAGCCCATAGGGGTCGGTGGGATCGCACTGCTCATCCGCACTAAATGGGGCACGATTGTCGGTGGACTCGCCATTAACTTTAATGGAGCTAAGGTAAATAAAGCGTCTGACACCAGCTGAAGCCGCCTGCTGTGCCAACTTGATAGTGCCCTCAACATTCACTCGCCGAAATTCGGCTAAGGGATCAGCCGAAGTCTCTTCCATCACATGGACACGCGCAGCAGTGTGAATGACCGTATCTATATCAACCAGCGCATCACCCCAATCTGTATTGCTTGACAGATCACCGATCTCAAAACCACCCTCAACCTTGCGGCGATACACTGGCAGGACCGTATAGTCTTCTTTACGAAGCTGTGACAAGAGAGCAGCCCCAACAAAACCGCTGGCACCGGTTAGCAATATACGTCCTTTCAAAGAAAGCCTATTTTTTGCTGAAGAATTCACGTTAGTTTACACCGACTGCCATTTCGACACACCTTTCTAGTCATAAGGATCTTATCAACCAAAATGCAAAACTGAACAGTCACCAGAATAACGCTGGTATTAATTATCCTGCCTTTGATCCATACCACAAAATCGCTCTCTGTCAGCGCTAGCATTCCTAAGCCTGGCCCTGACATTATTCAAGGCCCTCTCATGAGGGGCATAAGTATCAGGCCTGCCCCATTGAGCCTCCCAGGCCTCCCTGGCCTGCAGGCAGGCTTTCGCTTGCTTGAACTTCCAATTCGCTTCCTCACAAGGCTGCAATCCCTGAGGTGACTTGCGGTCACAAATCTGGTGATATTTTTTATGCGCCATCTTCTCTTTGAAGTTCTTAGCGGTAGCCCCTTCAAAGTGGCGAATTGGTGGAGTCTGGACTTTCCTATCAGTACGCCCCTGCTTGTCTCCAGCGCTATCCAAATAGGTTACTGGAAAAAATACAGCATCCAAAAGTTCACCATCTGTATACTGACGGTCACCCGTGCTAATGGAAAAAATGTCGGAAGGGTAATTTGCAAAAACAAAAGACGGAATCACCGGCAGGAAAAATACTATAATTAACAACACCCAAAACGGGAGGTTGACCGAGAATTGCTTTGGCATTGAGTGATGAAACCTCCCTAAACCATCTATTTATGACGGCTGATTCCATATCATACAACCAAATAAAAGAGCTTACGAAGTCTAGTGAATTAGACTACAAATCCCAAATCTGAATACACTTATTGCACCCAATAAGTTAGCACAATAGGCAGAATGAAAATACTCATAAGAGTTGAGAGGAAGATAATACCGGATATCTTGGCCGAATCCTGGGGGCGATAAATGGATATCCAAAGGTAAGTACTAACCGCGCAGGGCATCAGGCATTGCAAAATAAGCACTCCTCGCATAGCACCGACAAAATTAAAAATGTTTGTCAAAACAAGCGCAGTAGTTCCCCCGAGAATCACATGGCCAATAGCAAAGATAATTCCAACCCTAGTGTCGCTCAGTTTAATCTGGGCTAAGCTATGCCCTAGTGTCACCAACATTAGTGGGATCGCCATACCCCCCAGTATATTAAGGGAGGACATAACGGCCTGTGGCAAGCTTATATTAAAAATCAGTGCAACTATAGAAAAAACCACACTATAAATTGCCGGACTAAGTACAATTTCCTTAACAGACCAGCTACCAGAGGTTACTCCAGGAGCAACAACAAAAAAGAAGATCATTCCCACTACAACAAATGCAATCCCGTAAAGAACTCCCGAGTGCCCGAATGCCAGTGCACATACTGCCAGGCCAATATTGCCCACATTATTCATACTTAAACAAGAAAAGTAAGTACGTATATTCTGCCGAAACAATGATAAAAACAGGAGGGCTAGCACCGACATAAGAGAATACATTAGAAAGGCCGCCAGCAACACCCACAGAAATTTATCCAGAACTATCGTCTGCCCCAACATATGATCCAATATCAACGCAGGATAACCAATATGGGCCATTAATTTAGATACCATTCTAGAGTTTAGCTCTTGCTTACTCGCTGCGAACAGGTACCCAATAAGAACACAGATAAATACGGGAGCAACAACCTCAAATACGTTCTCAAACAAGGTTCTCATCGAACGTTAAACTCTCATCATCCCACGTCTTGGCATAGCAAAATAATTTTTCATTTTGGGGACTGGTATCACTTACCCACTTGGGCACACCCAGAACATAGGTTTTTAACTATCCTCAGGTAAAATCATCAATTAATTCTATCGTAGAGCTACATAGAAGAAACCTCATTAATATAACAAGCCGCTATCAAACTGAAAGAAATAGAACATGAATATCTGCCTATAAGTTCAGCTGTAACTCTTTAAGATTTAAGGTTGGGGTTATCCAAATTTCAGCATCAAAGGCTGCAAAAAATTTTTCATTGTAGGTCATTAACTGATCTTGGCAATTTTCCTCAAAGATAAAAAGCGCTGCGCGCTTACCATGCTCCAGGAAGAAGTAAGAGGCTTCTGGATTTGCTGTGGCAATAAAGTCGTTCATGGCGACAGACATGCTATTGTCAGTAATAGACTTATTGCCGGCCTTAACCGGTATCAAGACTTTCATTAGTAGACGCATTTAGATCCCTGCTATTTTTCGCGATTACGGGATCAAAACATAGCCTTTTAGCTATCCCACTGCGCTGTATTAAGTGACAATTCTCAAAACGAAGTCTTGATAATTAATAAAAGTCAATTCGCTAGAAATGTAACTTTCTTACCTGTAATATTTTCGCCTACAAGAGCCACCAAGTTACGAAGCCCTACCCATCCTCAGAGAAAATACCCCGTCAGTAGAACAAGACCAGGGTAGTTAACTCGCCTCAGGTAGTTACCAAATCACTGGGATCACTGCCTTTTTTTGGCGCTTGTTCAACCCACTTTATCCACTTTAAATCCTCTACCATAGTTGTATATATAACCGGCACCAAAAATAAGGTCCCAAAAGTAGCCAGGATAAGTCCTCCAATTTGCGCAAAACATAATGGCCGCCATAGAGGGCCACCATGAATAGCTAAGGGAATTAAAGCAAAAGTTGTCGCAGCAATAGTGATAAGGATGGGGCGCAACCTCAGGATTCCCGCGTCCAGTAGAGCCTGACGAAATGAATCTCCAGCGGCATGGCGCACTTCTATAAAGTCAAACAACACGATAATGTGACTTACAATAACCCCAATAAGGCTCACGATCCCCAGAAATGCCATGAAGCCAAATGGTTGCCCGGAAATAAATAATGCAGCAAGTGCTCCTACCATACCCAAAGGGACAGTAGCAAATACTACTAGCGGTTTTATCAGACTGCTGAACTGGAATACCAGAGCGAGAAATATTGCACTAGAGGAGACAGCCATAATCATCAGCAACTGTAAGAACCCATGTCGAGTACTGGCTGCATCTCCAGATATTTGCAGTTGATATCCGGCAGGCAGGGATTCAGAGAATTCATCCAACTCTTCCTGAATACCCGCCACTATATCTGATGAAATAAATCCTGCGTATGGAAATGCATAGACAGTAATCGTACGAAATTTCTCCAACCGATAGATTCGTTCTGTCGAGAACAAAATTGAAGTAGTTGCCACTTGTCGCAAGGGAATATGAATATCGCTATCAGATGCAAATACATACAAATTATTGACATCTTCCAATTGTCCGCGCTCCGCCAGGCGCAGTTGCGCTACGATGGGAATTTCTTTATCTCCCTGCCGTAAAGTATCCACAGTAGAACCATTAAAGCCGGAAGATGATGCTATCGCGATATCAGCATTGGTTACTCCTGACATCTCAGCCCTGTCTTCCAACACATTCATATTTAGCACTAAGCTTTTTCCTGCCCAATCTGCACGAACTACACGAGCGTAGGGAGACTTTTCAACAATTTCTTTAACTTTTGCAGCGTATTCTCTCAGGAGTGAAATATCCTTCTCTTCCTCAAGAGACCCAACGGCTACGCGTCCCGAAACCCTTATCTCAACAGGGTGCTCAACTGTGCTTGTCTGCAGCTGCCGAACGTCCAACCCCGCCCCTGGAATACGTTCAGAAAGGGCGCTTTGAATGAGTGGAATCAAAATAGGAGTCAAATATTTATTGCTTAATCGAACTATTATCTGCCCATAATTCGGCTGCTTTTGCTGAGGGTTGGCGGTGTACCAAAAACGCGGTGCTCCACCACCCAAAGTACTACTAATTCCCTCCAAAATGGGTTTATCACTATCTTTTATATGTTTCTTTTCATACTCCTCAATAGTCTCCCTAATTATCTCTTCCGCTACTTTTGCAACATTGTCTGTTGCATCAATACTCGCATCATTTTGCAACCAAACATCAACATAAAAGAGATACTGAACATCTGCAGGAAAAAATGCATTCCTCAACTGGCTTTTTATAACAACACCTAGCACAAGCAATCCCAGGGCAATAAACAGTACAATCTTTCTATTACTGATCGCCCAATCTGCCGCGCGATAATAACGCCCTGTAAGCCCCTCTTTTCGCCTAACTTCCAAACTTTGCTCCACTTGTTGAGGAGGGCGTAACAACGTGTTACCTAGAAAAGGAATAAATGTCATAGATACTATGCGGGATGCAACCAAAGCGCATACCATAACAATAGGAAGGCTATGCAGAAAATCACCCTGATTACCCGTCAGCAATAGGAATGGAAGATATGCAACAATATTGGTTAGAGTTGCAAAAAAAATGGCCTTGGCTAGCAAAGTTGGCCCCAACCAAGCTGCAATAATAGAGGGTTTTCCAGATGCCATTTGCCGTTTGATCGCATCGCTTGCTACAACAGGATCGTCTACCAACAGCCCCAGTGCGATAATCAGCGCCGCAATAGACACTTGCTGGATATCGATTCCCAACAACTGCATAAACCCGAAGGTCATTGTCAATGTTACGGGTATGGATATCATTAAAAGCACAGCAGATCGCCAATCGGAAAATCCGATAAATGCAATTATTACGACCAAAATAATTGCTTCAATCAAAGCTTCCAGAAAGAGACTTACACTCTCTCGTACCTGCCGTGGCTGATCAGAAACTCGATCTATAATCAGGTCTTTTGGCAGGTCCACTTTGACTTTTTCTAGGACTTCACTGACATTGCGTCCGAGCTCTCCGATTTGTCTACCATCCAGCATCTGCACTGAGAGGTTAATGCTGCGGCTACGCTGCCACTCACTATTCTCATCCCTATTTACATAGTAATTTAAAAGTGGGGGGGGACTTTGGTACCCCATAATTACATCAACTATCCCCCGCAAGTACACTGGCGTCCCCGTATCGCTCAGTGTCACAGGAACGTCAGCTATTTCCTCATGATTGGTGAATTCACCACTGGGCATAATGGCTATACCCAGGTCATCCGCAATAATCGAACCTCCGGGGATAGTTGTATTACGAGCATTTAGAACCGGAGCGATCATATCAGGCCGCAGGCCATAGGAAGCCAACCTCTCTTGGGAATAAAACAGTTTCACTTCTTGAGTGAGTACACCTGTTCTTACCACCCTTTTTACTTCTGGAATAGCTCTGATATTAGATGCGATAAGGTCTGAAAAATCATCGAGCTGACGATAACTATATTTAGCTCCCGCAACCTTCATTAAATGGTCACGGGTATTGACGAGATTGCGAACTACGAAAGGGTCCCATGCATCCGGAAAAAAACGCTGGGCACTTAATTTATCAGACAAATAGCGTTTTGTTGCCGCCAGCAACTCGCCGTTACTTTTATCTGATAGGAAATCTACCCCTAAATAGCCGGCCCCGTTTAAAACTTCAAAATCTGTTCCATAACCTTGCGCTTCAAGCCAACTCGCAAATATCCATAATCCTGTGGCAGAGTATGTATTAGCCAAGGACAAAGGGAGGGCGACAACAATACTTACGCGCTTGTCGCTATTTGATTCCTGTCCGCGAATCTCAGATATTCCCTCCCTAATATCTTCCGCACGCAAGGTAATCTCAGTTGGTCCAGCTCGAGGACTGGCCACACTAAGCAATACTGCAGCTGTATCACCAAACTCAGAATTCAGAGAAATTTTACTGGCTCCAGAAGGTAGTTGCTGCTGGGCATCAATCAACTTCAGGTTAAGGTCATTAAAAGCTTTAGTAGCATCAGTTTTCGGTGCCAACTGTGCTTGCACCATAGAAACGCCATTTAATGTCAGGGATTTAATCCCAAAAGTTCTCGAATCTGGCTCATGGAGATATTCACTTTGCGCTATCGCTTCTTCCACCTTCCGGGTTACTAACTCCTCAACCCTAACAGCTGATTGTCCTGGCCAATGAGTCGTCGCTATTGCAATACGCACAGGAATGTCTGGATCTTTACTTTTTGGCATGAATAGATAGGCAACCACCCCCCATATCAGGAAAGTCACCAGCAATGCTGCCGAAATACTCGGATTATCTACAAAAAAACGGGCAGTATTGAAACGGTGGTGACTTTCCGCCTCAACAATTTCTGCATGTCTTTTTTCTTTCTGATCTGCCATCCCCTAGTCCTCAAGGCACGACTATTATGGCTTCCCCATTGCTGAGCTGAGCAGCACCAGTAGAAACCACTTCCTCGCCCACCGTAACCCCCTGGATAATGACAATATCGTTGCCTGTTACCTGTCCCGGGAGTACCTTTCTTAGCTTTGCTCGCAAAACTTCTCCATCTCTCTCCAATACAAATACAGCAAACCCTTTTGCTTTTCCCGGATGAGCAACTAAACAAGAAAGCGGTATAACGACCCTATCTTGAGGTATCGGTATTTTGTCCAATGCCAGAGACATAATCATACCTACCCGTAACTGAGCCTTGGGATTATCAACAGTGACCGTAATTGCAAATACCCGAGTTCGAGGGTCAGCCATAGGGGAAACTTCAGTGATCATCCCTTTGAAAGTAAGATCTGGTAATGACTCCGTACGCAGTGACACCACACTACCTAGAGGGGCATAACTCAACACCAAGTCCGGTACAGAAAATACAACCTTCACTCGAGTGATATCAGCCACAATGTAACCAACCGACTGTGTGTGAACTAATGTGCCCACTTCAATGTTCCGCTGCAGGATAATTCCGGTAAGTGGGGATCGCAGCACTGTATCCCGCAACTCTTCCTCTGCCCGGTCTAAATGAGCCTTACTGCCAACGACTGTAGCCTGTGCAATTTCATACTCTTCCCTGGCTGTATCATAATCAGGAGCGGTGATACTAGCCGTGGCAAAAAGTGCAGTTGCCCTTTTGTAGTTAAGATCAGCTTTACGCCGTTCCGCTTCAGCTTTACTCACGTTTGCAGCTGCTTCCACCACGCGATCCCGATATTGCTCGTCATCAATCTTAGCCAGTACCTCGTGACGTTTTACATAATCTCCTCCCTGCAGCAAACGAGTCTGTCCGAGCGCCTTTCGGGATGGAATCACACGTACATAGCCTTCAGTTCGAAACGCCACATCAACTTGTGTATAAGGATTGACAACTGCAGAATAGGGATAACCCGCTGCAGCGTCTTGCGTGCGGGCAACAAAAACTTCTACTGGTGTGGGCTTTTTCTCTGGTGGATGGCGGTGACAGCCTGTAACAACCACTAGCATTGTAAAAAGGCAAAGGCTGATAAAGCGCATTTATCACACCTCCCCCACGGACCTTTCATATTCAGCCAAAGATCCCCACACAGAAAGTACAGCGCGGTTGTAATCACTATTCGCGCGAAAAAGCTGTTTTTCCGCCTCCAGTACATCACTTAGAACTGCGGCTTGTTCGCGGTAACGATTTGTCATTACACGCACTTTCTCTTGGTAAGCTGCCTGTAATTCCCTTGCAACTCCCACAGATTCTTGGGAGGTACGTAATCGTCGCAGGCTCTCACGCACTTCTATTTCTATTCGATTGCGAACCTCTTCCGACTTTTTTTCAGCTTCAATGATTTTACTGGCACGACTGGATAGCTCATCTCGTTTTCGCCCCCAATCAAAAAACTCCCAGCGCATTTCCAGAGCAACAAATGCTTCGGCATCAGGTATCAACCTAACGTCATAGAGTTTTAGGTATTCAACAGTCAAATCTACATCGGGGATATATTCAGACTTTTTAACATCGTAGCTATATTCAGCGCGCTCAATTGACAGCTCTGACTCAGCGAGATCTGGACGCTGCTCAAAGGCTAGCCCCAAAGAAGTTTCTATATCGAAGACTAAATGATGTGGGTTTGGAAGACTCTGAATATTGAAAGGAGTTTCAACATCCCGATCCATCAATGCATTGAGACGCTCTTTCGCTGTAGCCATTTCATCGGTAAGACGCTGGCGCTCCAATTTGCGCTGCGCAAGGCGTGCACGTACATCCAAGAGTTCATATTCAAGGGCAACTTGTTGCGCGACATAATTCCCTACAAGCTCACTCAGGGAAGTAAGGAAGATAATGGCTTCATCTACAGCCTGTAGATCCCCAAGTATTCTGCCAATTTCAAAGTACTGGATCTTGGTTAGGTAGCCCACATCCTGTTGCACCAGGCGAACTTTCTCCTCCGCCATTTCGGTCACAACATACCCCTCACAAATCTCGAGCTCTATGGTATACAACTGTGTGATAGGTTGGGTCGCGCTGACGGAAAAGGACTTGGTCACACCTTCCTCTGATGTGATCTCGATATCTTCTGGAGGAATAGGCCCAATTGGGGAGTTTTGCACCCAGACGCCACGATCAAAGGTATACCTCTGGCGTGTAAGGTTATCAATGATGCCCGCTTTCATTTCCAACCGGGGATAGCGCCTTGTTTTTAATGCCTCAACGTCATCCCAAACCTCATTGACTTCAAGTGCAGCCGCTTGAACCCGTAAATTGGCAGTCACCGCCAAATCAACAGCATCCTCCAGAGTCAAAACCGGTTCGCTGGCATAGCTCCAGGCTCCACCGCCAGTTAGCAATATTGCGAGCGCGCACTCGAACAACGGTCACCTCTATTTCCAGCAACAATTTTGATCTGCTCACTGCGCAAATAAATTTAGGATCGAGTAAGTATATCTGTTGACAGCCACTGTCCTGGCCACTGAACCCAGACTGGCGGATTCCTGCTTATCCTCTTAATTGATATTTAAATTTTTAATAAATCAACAAATTAATATTCCATCCACTCAAAACTAAAGAGTCATTATCGAAACCACCAATGCCCTTCGGGGTATTTCGTCTCACCCATCAATTTGCCCAATAAAAACTGTCAGGACGCCATAAAGAAGTATCGCCTGTCGCCATCCTTTAGCTAGGCTAATTAATGGCGGCAATCAAAACCGTGTTTCTTTGGTTCCGTGGATAACCCTATGGTGGCGAAGCTTCTTCCTTTATTGATTCTCGCGGTTTGCACTATCGCCGTAGCCGGGGTATTGAGTTTATTGGTTTATTTTGACCTTGATGACCAAATTATTGAGCTAATGCAATGGCTCAACGAGCAGGGCTGGCAGACAAGCTTGCTATTTATCTTAATTGTGGCCGCAGCAATCGTCTTTTTATTACCTGGCGTCATTTTTACGATGGGAGCGGGGTTTGTATTTGGCGTTATAAAAGGAACCCTACTGGTCATCGCCGGCACCGTACTCGGGGCAACCCTGGCATTTCTAATCGCCCGCTATCTCCTCGGCGAAAGAGCCTCCCGGTGGATTATGTCCCATATCAAACCCGCAACGGTCGGCGAGGTGATTCGTCGCGAGGGTTGGCAAATGATTATGCTGACCCGACTGGTCCCCCTATTCCCTTTTAAGTTGTCGAACTACTTCTTTGGACTAACTCCGGTTCGACTGCGTGACTTTGTGATCGGCAATGCGCTTGGAGTTATCCCACTCACATTACACAACGTTTACATCGGCTCTATTGCCGCAGACCTTACCTCCCTGGGTAAGGTTGAGGAACGCACGCCCGTCCAGTGGGGGTTTTACATTGCCGGTTTTGCCCTCGCCGTCATCGCACTAATCGGGCTCACCCGCATGGCTCGCCGTGCATTGAAAAGAATTATTAAAGAAGAGGACCTCTGATGCCTTGGATGAAATGGCTCCCTTGGCGCTTCTTCGTACGCCGCTTTGCCACCGCTCACGGTTTCCTTGACCCACTCACGTTAATGGCGCATTTACAGCGCTTTGCTGAACCCTCGGAGGTGAGTGAACCCATCGAGCTGCTGCGAGCAGGAGCGGTATTTCACGCTCGTGCGTTAATTAACAGCAAGGTGATACAACACAACCTGGACTGGGTTTGGCCCTACTGGATCCAGCGCCAATTCGACCCCCATGACAAGTCGTTTATTCCACGCGCCTTTTCCATTAGTCACTGCAACCTAAGCCACCGAAACTGGACTGCAGTTGGCATACCGGACTGCGAAGAGTTACCGATTATAGATCCGCGAGGCCTGCTAACACCCCACTACGATGGCTGGTCTATCGATGCCTGGATTATCAGTGACAGCGGTGAAGAGTTGATGCCCTCTACCCTCGGATTCTGCAACCAGCACCAGGAACTGGGAGATGATATTGCAATAGTCACAGAATCCCACCGTCGCGGTCTTAAGTTACACAACAGAGCTTCAGCGAGCCTACTCCAGGGCCACCCCCGCTGCGTGCTAGAACTCAACGCGCAGTGCCCAGGAGGAGGCTGGCTCATGGTCGTTCTACGCCCCTGCAACCCCGAAGGGGTCAGCTTTGTACATAAGGTTCGCCTGAGCGACAGTGGGCGCAGTTGGCTTATTGAAGATAAGGCTGCAGTCGAGTTCAGTCAGCAGGTAGACAAACATTTGGCATCTAACTACAAGCGCGGTGATATCTATCTACATCTCAGAGATAAGGAGAGTAGCCGCGAAGGGCTTTGCGATATTGGCATGGCCTCCGCAGCTGCCATGTTTCGTATTGAAGACCGAAAATCCCGTAAGATTGAAGTTGCCATCCCCTTGGTTACAGAAGAGAGCAAACAACGCTCTCCCCTCTGCTGGGAACACGTCCTGGAAGGTCACTGCGCCCTGACCGTGCCCGACGAAAAGTTTCAATTTCTCTACGACTCGGCAATACGTACCCTCATCCTCCACTCACCCAAAGATGTTTACCCAGGGCCATACACCTACAAGCGGTTTTGGTTTCGAGATGCCGCGTTTATGATCCAGTCGCTACTTTTTGCTGGCTTTATCAACCGCGCAGAGAGAGCCCTGGAGCAGTTTCCCCATCGGCAAAAGCGGGATGGATTTTTTCACTCTCAGGACGGGGAGTGGGATTCAAATGGCGAAGCCCTGTGGATTTTTAACCTTTACTGTGAATTAACCGGCAGCCCCCTCAAGCAGGCATGGTGTGACCCTGTTGTAAAAGGTGCCAAGTGGATTATCGGTAAGCGCCTACCGAAAGATGACAGTCTCTGTGGAGGGCTTCTGCCGGCAGGTTTCAGTGCAGAACACCTTGGACCCAACGACTGCTACTACTGGGATGATTTCTGGGGCGTCGCCGGTTTACAAAGTGCAGCGGCCATCTGTACGCGCGAGGGGATGGATGACAATGCCCATCGCTTTAATAATGCTGCCAGCGACTTCCAGCGCACCATTGACCACAGCCTTCAAGGCGCTCAAGACCGCCTGGGACGCCCCGCTATGCCCGCTTCACCAAACCGGCGCCTGGATGCCGGAGCCATCGGGTCAATCGCCGCCGGTTATCCTCTACAACTTTATCCACCCGAAGACCCTAGACTGATAGACCTGGCGGAATACCTGATGAAGAAGTGTTTTGTCAGTGGCGGCTTTTTCCAGGACATGATCCACTCAGGCATTAACGCTTACCTCACCCTCCATATTGCCCAGGTATTGCTTCGCGCTGGGGATCCTCGCTGTATTGACCTTATGCGCAGTGTGGCAGAGCTGGCATCACCAACGGGACAATGGCCAGAGGCTATCCACCCCCACTCCCTCGGAGGATGTATGGGAGATGGACAACATGCCTGGGCGGCAGCTGAGTGGGTGGCGATGCAGCGCAATTGCTTTGTACGGGAAGAGCAAGATGCCCTGGTACTGATCTCCGGATTACCCCCGGAATGGCTCCAAGGCACCGACTCCGATCACCCCATCCGCTTTGGGCCCGCACCCACCCGCTTTGGACCAGTCACCCTGGAAATCCAACCAGGCTCTACGCCCAAGGTTTCTTGGGCTGCCGATTGGCATGGAAAACCCCCAGCAATCGCCATTAAAGCTATCGGCTTCCGGTCTGTGCTGATTACAGACGATGCCCAGAGTGCGGAGTTGAGCCCTCAGTGAATATCGTTATGCTCACTAACACCTACCTGCCCCACGTAGGCGGTGTTGCACACTCCGTCGCAGCCTTTAGCAAGGAGTACCGAAAACTCGGGCACAAGGTACTCGTAATAGCACCCGAGTTCTCTCAAAAATCCGATGATGAAGAGCATATTCTGAGAATTCACTCAATCCAGAATTTTAACGGCACCGACTTTTCCATGGCTTTGCCATTTTCAGGCGTTTTGAATGACGCACTAGATAAATTCCGCCCGGATATCCTTCATGCTCACCATCCTTTCCTTTTAGGACTAAGTGCGCTACGAATTTCGCGGGAGCGGGAACTTCCCCTCGTTTTTACCCATCACACGCTGTATGAACACTACACCCACAACTTAATGGGAGATTCGCAAGCACTAAAACGTTTCGTTATGGAGGTCGCAACCCGATATGCCAATAAAGCGAACCTCGTCCTGGCCCCAAGCATGAGTATTGTGAGGCTACTCCGGGAGCGAGGGGTACAAACTCCAATTGCCGAAGTCCCTACCGGAGTAGATCCGGAACAGTACGCTCATGGCAAGGGAGATCAACTAAGGAAAAAGTTGAAAATACCTGCATCGGCATTTCTGCTGGGGCACTTGGGACGTTTTGGGAAAGAAAAAAACCTTATTTTCCTTTGTCAGGCTGTCGCCAAATTTTTACAAGAATATCCTTCCGCCCATTTCCTGCTCGCTGGAAGTGGGCCACTGGAAGATCAGCTTCAACAGTTTTTTATCGATAAAAAGTTAATACAGCGGGTGCATATGCCGGGAAAAGTAATCGGCAATGCACGCCGTGATGTTTACAGTGCAATGGATACTTTCCTGTTTACTTCCACCACTGAAACTCAAGGATTAGTTTTATCTGAAGCAATGGCATCTGGGGTGCCAGTGATTGCTCTCGAAGCCAATGGATCACGAGATATGTTGAAACAAGGCATTAACGGCTGCCTTGTAACCAAAGAAACACTCAATGATTTTGTTGCAGCAATACGCTGGTTTCACAACCAGCCTCACGATCGCCGTCAGCAACTAATTAAAGAAGCCAGATTAACTGCCCAGGATTTCTCCATGAAGAGTTGTGCGCAACGTGCGCTGGATCTTTATCAACCACTAGTGCATTACAACTGGCCGCTTGATAATTCCATTTACGCGCGATGTGTACGCACGGGAAAATTAATCACCATACAATGGGAAATTTTTGAAGGCTTCACCGAAGCTGCCGGCGCAGCCCTGAATCAACCACCCAAGCGTTAGTCCAGAAACCATGTTAAGCCGTATCGGACTATCCATCAGACGCTGGCGCCGCCGACTAAGTCGAAGTGAGTGGATCACTCGCCTGCTTGGGTTATCCACTAACCCAAACAGCCCTCATGCTCCAGGGCTCATTTTGATTCAAATTGACGGGCTGGCCTACCCCGAACTTCTCAAAGCACTAGCCCGGGGACGGATGCCATTCCTCAAACGGTTAATAAGGAAAGAGCACTATCGCCTGGAGCATATGTACCCAGGAGTACCCTCGACAACTCCGGCGGTACAGGCCGAGCTTTTTTACGGAGTGCGCCAAGCCGTACCCGCCTTTGGTTTTCTGGTCCATGAGACACAAAAGCTGGGGCGCATGTATGACCCGGAGGTTGCCGCCCTGGTAGAAAAGAGAATTAAGGCTCAACACCGGGATCCACTTTTAAGAGGAGGCAGTTGTTACCTAAGTTTATTCAAGGCCGGTACAAAAACCGGTGAAGCACACTTCTGTCCTGCAGATCAGGGTTGGGGTCCGGCTCTACGCGAGGCCGGCCCTATAGCAATCACCATCTTGATTCTCACCAATATTTGGAGCCTGGTTCGTACCACAGCTCTGATTTTGGTTGAATTGGTTTTATCCCTGGTAGATTGCATACGCGGGATTATTGCCGGCCAAAACCTGCTAAAGGAATTGATGTTTATCCCAACAAGGGTCGCCATCACCATTCTTACCAGGGAACTGTGTACCATGGGGGTGAAAGTCGATATCACCCGTGGCCTACCGATTATTTACATCAACCTACTTGGTTACGATGAACAATCCCACCGGCGCGGGCCAAAGTCAGCCTTTGCCCACTGGGTATTAAAAGGGATAGACAGCGCGATAGCCAAAATCTGGAAGGCTGCTCACGGTTCTGAACGGCGGCACTACGATGTGTGGATTTTTTCAGACCACGGTCAGGAACAAACCGTAGCCTATGAAGAAGTCAATGGGCGCAGCCTTGGCGATGCCCTCTCGGAAGCTCTATCCAGTTTACCTTCAGCGCCACAGATCAAATCTACCACCATCCCCAAAAAGGTCCGATTCGAGCGGGCCCGCCTGTTCGGCAGTGAGTGGATGGACAAAAGCAGTATCGAGGAGGAGTCCAAACAAGAGGGCGATAGAGCACCCACTGCCGTAGCGGCCCTGGGCCCAATCGCCATGCTGTACAACATAGACCTGAACGGCACCAGCCGGGCAGATGCCGCCAAAAGGATGGTAGAACAAGCCAAAGTGCCCCTAGTGCTCTACCTGGAAGACCCATCCTCCCCCGCTTCCTCACCAGTGCGTGGATGGTGGAAAGATGGCCCCATCAAGCTTCCTGAAGACGGACGCAAACTGATGGGGGACGAGCACCCCTACCCGGTTGAAGCCGCTGAGGATATGGCCAGCCTGTGTCGGCATCCAGACTCTGGCGACTTTATGATGTACGGCTGGTGTGCCGGCATGCAGCAACCCATGACTTTCGCCATGGAGAATGGCAGCCATGGTGGCTCTGGCCCCAATGAAACCCATGCCTTCGCCCTGATGCCAGAGGATATCCAGCCCCCTGACCCCAGCCGGGGTTATTGGCGCCCGCAGGATCTGCGCTCCACAGCCCGCGCCTATCTCCGTGGCGCCCGCCCCATGAAGGTAGATAACCACAGGATGCCAAAAACTGTTTTGCGCATCATGACCTACAACGTACACAGTTGCCGAGGGCTAGATGGCAAGCTCTCCCCACAGCGAATTGCCCGGGTAATTGCCCGCTATCGCCCGGATGTGGTGGCATTACAAGAACTGGATGTCATGCGCAAACGCACCGGAGGCCTCGACCAGGCTGAGAGACTTGCTCGTCTACTGGCAATGGACCTGCACTTCCAGCCAACCATAAATATGAAAGAGGAGCGTTACGGCGATGCGATCCTCACCCATCTCCCCGCCCGACTCATCAAGAAAGGGATTTTGCCCGGCCCTCCCTCCGGCAAAGGGGGGCTTTTTAACCCTGCTGCAGACGAACCTCGCGGAGCTGTTTGGGTGGAAATCGAGGCCAATGGCAAACCTATCCAGATTATCAACACCCACCTGGGGCTATCCCGTGCAGAGCGGCTGCGTCAGGTAGATGCCCTTCTCGGCCCCGAATGGCTTAGCAATCCCCGCTGCACCGGAGAGCGAGTGCTGCTGGGGGACTTCAACGCGCTACCCAACTCTGCCGAGTGCAAGCGCCTCGGGGGCTATCTCAGGGATGCCCAGGAACAGGCGCCTCGCCACACCCCCAAAGGAACCTTTCTAAAGGTCCGCATTGATCACATATTCCTCAGTGCAGGACTCAATGTGAAACGGGTACGGGTGCCCAAGACTTCACTGACCCGCCAAGCCTCAGATCACCTGCCATTGATCGTGGATATTGACTTACCCATCAAGGGGAGAAAGTAATCGATCTCGGCTTATCGCGCCCCTCATTCTTAACACCTTCCACCCCAAGCAATAACACTTGAAAAATGCCCCACAGCCCCCACAATAAGCGGAGAATATTTGAATAAATCCTTTGAAAATATAGGGTTTTTTCGAATTCATAGAGACTGGCAGACGGACACTAAAAGGGTTTTCCCGACTTGAAGGTCCCCACTGCGAGCTATATGATTCTTCTATCACTTAATAGCAGGAGTCGCTAAATGCAACCGCAAGCTTATACTCAAACCCGCGCACTGGATCGCTCGGAATCGGCGAAGGTGTTGCGCAATACCTATGCCTTACTGGCAATGACCGTTCTCTTCAGCGCCATTACCGCTGGCATTTCCATGGCTATTGGCATGGGCCGTGGCATGAGCCTGATCTGCTCCCTGGCAGCCCTGGCCTTAATCTTTTTCGTATTGCCTCGCACAGCAAACTCCTCCGCCGGTGTAGGTGTTGTATTCGCATTTACCGGCCTGCTGGGTGCCTCTCTTGGCCCAATGCTTGGCCACTACTTAAGCATCCCCGGTGGCGGCCAGATTGTTATGCAGGCTCTGGGAACAACTGCAGTCATCTTCTTTGCCCTGTCTGCCTATGTACTGACCACCCGTAAAGACTTCAACTTTATGGGCGGCTTCTTATTTGTAGGAATCATCGCGGTCGTGGTTTGTGCCCTTGGCCTCGTTATTGCAAGCCTGTTTGGCATCCACATGCCACTGTTTAACGTTGCCCTGAGCGGCGTTATTGCCCTGCTGATGTCCGGCTTTATCCTGTATGACACCAGCCGCATCGTTAACGGTGGCGAAACCAACTACCTGATGGCTACGGTTTCCCTGTACCTGAACATTCTGAACCTGTTCACCAGCTTGTTGCACATCTTCGGATTCGCCTCCGACGACTAAGCAACAACCTTATTGAGCAAGTCACAATGCCCCGCACTGCGGGGCATTTTACTATTTGAGCCCCTATGAAGTTTTCCCTTACGGTTTACTCCGCTCCTCACAGCAGCCAATCTGCATCCAGTGCACTCCGATTTGCCAAAGCCCTCCTAGAGCAAGGCCACGAAATTTATCGAGTGTTTTTCTACTGCGACGGCGTGCAAAACGGCAATGCCGTAACGGCTCCCCCCCAGGACGAAACCGATTTGACTTCCGAGTGGCAGGCACTGGGCCGCCAGCACCAATTGGACTTGGTAGTTTGTATTGCCGCAGCACAACGGCGCGGTGTGCTGAATCAGCGGGAGGCCGAGCGCCTGGAAAGACCCGCCACTAACTTGGCTGAGGGTTTTGAGCTGGCTGGCCTCGGCCAACTCGCCGACGCTGTCGCCAATTCCGATCGCCTGATTACCTTTGGAGGCTGAGCATGAGCACTAAATCATTGGCCCTATGCCGCACCGCCCCCTACGGCAATGCCCTGGCACGAGAAGGTATCGAAGCCGTACTGGCAGCGGCGGCGATGGAACAGGACATGGACCTGCTATTTCTTGGCGATGGGGTATTCCAATTGCTGGACCAGCAATCACCTGCGGATATCGGCCAGAAAAGCCTGCGACGAAATTTGCAGGCTCTGCCTATGTTTGGAGTTGAACAGTTTTTTGTTTGTGAAAAAAGCCTCGCCGAACGCAATATCCACCTGGAACAAATTCAGGTTGCCGGCGCAGAAACTAAAACCGTAAATGATACCGGCTCACTGATCGCCGCCTACCCCATCGTATTGAGCTTCTGATATGACTTTGCATATTGTCAGCAAATCCCCCTTTACCAGCAGTGCCCTTAGGGAATGCCTGGATGCATTTGCCCAAGATGACGCCCTGCTTCTAATTGAGGACGGCACCCTTGCACTGCGCCACGAGGCCCTCGAAACCGTGCCAAATGGCCAAGTTTATTGCCTCGAAGCTGATGCCGCTGCACGAGGCCAGCAACAACTTGCGGCAACCATGGATAAGGTAGAAATAATCGATGATGCTCGCTGGGTACAGCTCTGTACCGAGCATCACCCCATAGTCAGCTGGTTTCGGTAAGAAAAAATGAGCAACCTGGTAGTTAATGGACAGGAAATCCCCTTGGATAAAGAGGGCTACCTGCGCAACCTTGGTGATTGGAGCAAGGACACAGCCATTCAGTTAGCTAATGGCGAAGGTATCGAGTTAACCGAAGAACACTGGCAGATTATCGAACTGTTACAAGAGTTCTACCGCGAGTTTGAACTATCTCCCGCGATGCGTCCCCTGGTGAAGTATATTGGCCAGCATCTTGGCGCAGAAAAAGGACGCAGTATCTATTTGATGCAGCTTTTCCCCCCAAGCCCGGCAAAAGTGGCCAGCAAAATTGCCGGCTTACCCAAACCAACCAATTGCCTATAAATTTCTCCACCGGCCAGGCGCACTTTGATACAGCCTGGTCAGTTTCCCCTCTAAATATCCGGCTGACCGCCCCCATCAATCACCTGCTCTAGACTCTGGTAGAAGCGCAATCTATCGCTCTCAATTTTAAATCTCACCAGGAGTCATCCAATGTCAAAGCTGCGCTTTGGAATAGTCGGCAGTGGCGCGATTGCCGACTTTACCTGCAAAGCAATCAGTCGTGCTAACAGTGCCTGCCTCTCATCCGTTGCCAGCAGACGGTATTCGCAAGCCAAGGAGTTTGCCCGTGAGCATCAAATTCCCAATACCTACGAGGATTGGAAATCTCTGCTAGAAGCGCAAGATTCGGATGCCATTTACGTGGCTAGCCCCACCACCAGCCGCGAGGAAATCTGCCTCGCGGCACTGGCCAATCATAAGCATCTTCTCTGCGAGAAACCTTTTCTCAATACTGCTTCGGTCGACAAAATTGCCGCACGTGCTCAGTCTGAAAGGTTGGCATTTATGGATGCCACACATTTCACCCACCATCCCCGCACGGCCAAAATTATTCAGCAACAAAAACAGCATCTGGGCCCGGTGAACAGAATTCACAGCGCCTTTTTTGTCTCGATGATGGACCGCAACAATATTCGCTTCGATTCGCACAAAGAACCCACTGGCGCAATAGGAGATATCGGCTGGTACAACATGCGTGCAATCGTCGAATTTATGCGCCCTATAGGAGCAATAAAGACAATTTCAGGAGCGATAAAGCGGGACTCACAAACAGGGACCATTATAAGCGGTGCGGGCCTGATTGAATTTGCCAGCGGGCAGACGTCAACTTTTGACTTCGGCTATGACTCAGGCGTTTGGCAAATGGACCTGGACATCCTGGGTGAAAACGGCCTGATCCAACTGGATAACTTTGTGCTCGACTGGAGAGACAGCGCAGTCTTTTACAACCCTGAATATACGCCAGAATTCGTAGTTCGCCGGGGGGAGGCATCCCCAGACGAGTTCGAGCACCAGCAAGTCCCAATAGAGCGATCGCAAGCGGTACAGATGATCGAAGACTTCTGCCACTTAACAACCCCGGAGAATCAAGTTGAGCGTATCCAGGCTATCGAAAGAGCCCGCGCAACCCAGTCATTGATCGATCAGTATTGCCAAGCAGTTGGCGTAGCCGTCTAGCTATCGCCACCAACACGCGGCATTGAATCAGATATGCAGGATAACGTGCCGAGCCCCGTGGTGATGGCGGTGCTCCCAAAGATAGATCCCCTGCCAGGTACCCAGCATCAAACGCCCCTTTTGCACTGGAATGGACAAGCTGGTCGCGGTAAGGCTGCATTTGATATGGGCCGGCATATCATCTGGCCCTTCAAGGGTATGGGTATAAAGCGAGTCATTTTCAGGCACCAGTCGATTGAGCCAGCTCTCAAGGTCGCGGCGCGCACTGGGGTCGGCATTCTCCTGAATCAGTAAACTTGCAGAGGTGTGCTGTATGAAAAGTGTACACAGACCCTCATCGAAGGCCTGCTCACTGACCCAATCAACTACACTGCCGGTAAACTCGTGAAGCCCCTGCCCATGAACCGGAATTTTTATCTCACCTATTGCCATACGGTTTCCTATATAATTCGCGCCCGCTTTTTGTACTGACACCGCATTGTAATATGGCACTGTACCGCGTTAATACTGACGACTACCCACAACAGCTTCACAACAAGGCCGAGCGCCTGCAAGAAGCTTATAGCAAGTTCACTGACCTGGAGCCGGAACTCTTCCCCTCCCCACCCATTCACTACCGCCTGCGCGCAGAATTCAAGGTGTGGCATGAGGGAGGTGTAGCCAATTACGCCATGTACCGCCAGGGTGAGTACAAGAAGCCCTTTATCATCGATGAGTTTACCGTCGGCTCTGAGCTGATGAACCAGTTGATGCCGAAGGTGCTGGCTGCTGTCAATAATAGCGAAGTCCTGCGCAAACGCCTGTTCTCCGCCGAGTTTCTTACCACGCTGAATGGTGATGCGCTGATTACGCTGATCTACCACAAGAAACTGGACGAAGCCTGGGAGGAGGAAGCCAAAGCACTCCAGGCACAGCTAGGATTCCCGATTTTGGGGCGCTCGCGCAAGCAAAAAGTGGTTTTGGAGCGCGACTTCGTTACCGAGAAACTGGATATCGATGGGAAAACTTACCAGTACAAACAGGTAGAGGGCAGCTTTACCCAACCCAATGGAGAGATCTGCCGATCCATGATCCAGTGGGCCAGAAGTGCCTGCGGAGATAGTGATAGCGATCTGCTGGAGCTCTACTGCGGCAATGGCAATTTCACCATCCCGCTCAGTGAGAAATTCCGTAAGGTCCTGGCCACTGAAATCTCCAAGGTATCGGTAAATTCCGCCCAAGAGAATATCGCCAACAATCAGATCACCAATCTGGATATCGTGCGTTTATCCAGTGAAGAGTTTACCCAGGCCATCGATAAGGTACGCCCCTTTCGCCGCCTTAAGGATATAGATCTGGATAGCTACAACTTCTCCACCGTCCTGGTTGACCCTCCCCGAGCGGGCTTGGATGAAGACACCTGTGCGATGGTCGCCCGCTTCCCGAGAATCCTGTATATCTCCTGCAACCCAGAAACCCAATTGGAAAACCTGGAGTCGCTAACCAAAACCCATCACATTGAGCGATTTGCTCTGTTCGATCAGTTCCCTTATACAGATCATACGGAAACCGGGTTATTACTAGTGAGGAAGTAGTGTCTCAATAGCTAAAAGCCTCCAGTATTCTGATCTTATTGAACGCTGGAGCCCTTCCTAAGTCCATTTATAAAATCACCATAAAGATTCAAAGCTCAGCAATACAAGTAGCTATTAAAAACTATACTCATTTCTCGATATTATCTGAGCCGAAGAGATTTCGGCTTACTTTCCAAACGATGAGCACCATCAAATAATCTACACACCCTGCTCAAGTCATTGCTGTATTAATCAATAGCTAAAACCAGCCACTCCAGTAAGCTTGGGCTTTTTATAAGAATCAGGCTCGACGTAGCGATGATCAATGTTCGATAACCATTCATAAAAAAGTACGGCTCACCTTTCAATATACATAACACCTTCGCGTATAAAAAATTAATTATCAAGACTTAGAGCGTGACACCTAGTGTTGGTGAGCTTGTTAATTAATAAAAAACACCCATGAGAATAAAGGTAACTGTGGGTAGAAAACTAAATACCAATCTTTAAATAACTATTTTTAGCCGTGTCAAATCTTACACAAGACTAAAGATTAACTTTTTAACGCACTCAGCATCACAACTGACACACGATATCAATCTATAAGTCAGACCCATTAAATACACCGATCTAAATCACAGACACAAGGTGCGCCCTATCACATACTTCATGCGAAGTAAAACAGAAAGCTGAGAACAAGCTCATATCGCTGTCCTTTTTAACTTAAATTCATCCCCTCTGGGCGCAGCATAACGATGCAAATAAAAAATATAACTATTATGCCGTCCTACAAATCAAGCTAGAAAATTCATATCCAATATTTACCAAGAGTAATCATCACCAAAAGACAGCAGCACATACAAACAAAAGGACACACACCAAAATAATAGTTAAATTATTTTTACCCCGAACCAAGCACCCTCAACAGGAATTTTGAAAATTCTCCTTTTTAATTACAGACAAAGTTCATTTCATCACTATTACTATAAATAGCTGTTGATAAAACGAGAAATATATGGATCCGTATTTCAAGAAAACAATCAATCCACTGGCAAAAATCTGTTTAACAGCATTTTTCGCCTTATTCATAATGGTATTGTCCGGATGTGGTGGTGGAGGCGGGGATAATAGCTCTGATGAAGACCCCACAGAAGCTACCCCCAACTCTCAGGGCAACGGCTCCAGTGATGAAACACCAACTTCAAGCGGTGAGCCCGCTGAGTCCGATGAAGAGGTTGGACAAAATATTGCAGGTAGTGGAACTATTTCTTCCAGTTCTGGCAACGGGGTCCTTGCCATTGATGACTTAAGAAGGACACTTTGGGAAAGTGGTGATACTGCCAGCACATCAAGCCTCACCCTTGACCTTAAATCTACACACTTGCTCAGCAAAGTGGTCCTAGACTGGGGCGACCACAACGCAAAATCTTACGAGGTACTGGGCTCAAGCGACGGCACAACATGGACCACCCTGGCAACAGCTGATTCAGGAGAATATGGCCAACGAATTGACTCTCACCTAATTGGTGGAGAGTATCGCTATGTTCAGCTAAACGGAACTGAACTCAGTGAGGGGAGTTCGCAATATAGTTTGTGGGAACTGATGGTTTTTGATCGTGCGGCAGAGGAAATTAATCAAACCGCGTCCATAGAATATACCCCTCTATTTGATACTGAGCAGCCAGAAGAAGAGTCTCAACACTGGTATATTCAGGAAGATGGCACCATTGTAACACTGGCAAGTGGCCGAGCACGTCTGCGACATGAATCCGAGGATAGTTTTTACGAGTTCCCGACCTTCTACTTTGAACACAGAACCTTTGGCATAGAGATTCACGACCATACGCCCGCCGGTGAGAACCTGATTGAGATCTTTTACTCTGCCGAATACGCGCTTTATCGGCCACCCGAATGCCGCTCCTCTTATTCAAATGAACACCGCGCTGACTTTAATAGCAACGCCAGATTTGATGAAACCCCTTACCGGGAAGCTGATGAAGATGGGAGAGGCCAAGTCTGGGTATGTCGTATCACCTACGATGCTCACGATGGTGATGACGGGCAGCTGGAAGTCGGCGAATGGATGGAGGTGGAGTTTCAGCAATTCATTGGCATTGAGGAGGGCGATGAGAATGTCAGTGGGCAGACAGTTTACTACACAGACACCTACCGCATTCTCCTGGGCCAACCCGGTATTCATATGGTTGCAGACCTGGAAACTGAGACCGCTGTTGAAAGTGCCGGTGAAGCAACCGCAGCATACATCAGGGCTACTGACCCGGTACCCGCTTCAGAAGTCATTTCAGTAAATACTGACGATAATACTCTTACCTACTACGCTGGCAGCGATGGTAAATGGGCAACGGCTTCCGACGCTGATGCCGTTGAAGTCACCTACCCAATACTGGATGGTATTGATGTCTATGATACTTACATCGTGGATAGCGGAATCGCCGACTGGACAGCCTACTTCAGAGAAGCCCTCAACATCCAGTGGGAGACGCACAACGAGTTTCTAGATGGTCGCAGGATATTCCACACCCGGTTTAATACCGGAGAGCACGAGGAACTCGGGAACCCAGACTTCAACCAAATGGCAAACCTATCAGCAGGCTTAACCATTGAGCAGTCATGTCTGGCGTGCCATATCAATAACGGCCGGGGCCCGGCCCCCTCAGAGGCTAGTGTTCCCAATTCGATGGTCTTTAAGCTGTCGTCCGGTGCAATAACCCAAGCAGGACAACCCCTGCCAAACCACTACTTTGGCCCTGTCCTGCAAACCCATTCACTCAATAGTGACATAGCCCCAGAAGGATCTATTCAAGTCACCTATAGCTCCATTCAAGGTAGCTATGCCAATGGGGATAGTTACACCCTACAGTCCCCCACTTATGTAGTAACAACCAACGAAGGTGAAAACACATCCGCTGATTACTTTTCGCCACGTATGCCACAAAACATCACTGGCTTGGGCTTACTTGAGGCGGTTGACGAAACAGAAATCCTTGAGTGGCACGACCCTAACGATTCCAATAGCGATGGTATCTCTGGGCGAGTATCACTGGTCGATACGGGCTCAACACCTCTTCCCCAGGTAGGACGCTTTGGCTGGAAGGCTACCCAACCGAGCTTGCGCAGCTTCTCAGCAGATGCGTTGAACAATGATATTGGCGTGAACACAGCACTGGAACCCAATGCAAACTGTGGTATCGAACAGCTGGAATGTAAAAAGCACAGTAATCACGACGAAGAGCTCACTGATTCTCACCTGGACGACCTAACTACTTATCTTCAGGCACTGGGCGCACCACCCAGAAATCCCGATTTAATCAATGAATCCATCGTGGCTCAGGGTGAAGCTCTATTTGAATCGATCAACTGCTCATCCTGTCACCGGCCAGAGATGAACACCAATCACGCTCACCCTCTTGAGGAGTTGAGAGGCAAGGTCATTCGCCCCTATACAGACTTACTCCTGCATGATATGGGCGAAGGTTTGGCAGACAACTTGACGATTAGCGCGGAGTACAACCGCGAGTGGAGAACGCCTCCCTTATGGGGACTGGGTGTTAATAGCGCAGTGAATGGTCACAGTAATTTGTTACATGATGGTCGCGCCCGGTCTATTGAAGAAGCCATTCTCTGGCACGGGGGAGAAGCTGCTGAGAGCCAACAGAACTATATTGATCTGTCGGCTTCAGAGCGAAACTCGCTACTCAAGTTCTTACAGTCGCTGTAAACCATAACCTAACCAATCACAAGGGTATCCAGCTAAGGTCATAGCTTGCTGGATACCTTTCTGGTGGAGATATACGTTATTGTTCACTGGAAAAATTCAAAGCTTTTACAGAAACGTCCATCCGCAAATAACGTGCTCTATTTTTATCAAAACTTAAAAAATCGATTCAGTAGCAATGGTGCGGCAAGCCTGCACTCTGCTAAAAAGACCTAGGCGCGTGGCTCGCGAAATTACAGCCGGTTAATGCTCCTCCCTCTTCAACTAAGTTATAACCGATTAATCGTTATACAACGACTACCATCTCTTCTGAGTGCTCGGCACCTCCAAAATCGATTAATCATTAGAGGTAGACGTGTACACTTCCCTTTTTACTTGGATGACAGTTTAGAAATGGAGCCGTTGAGCTTAGTTACAAGGAAGTTAAACTAGTTTTCAACAGCCGGCATTAATAGCGCACTATTAAGACTCGCCATGATGGTTTCCCATCTCTTTTTCGCAGTTTCTTGTAATGCTTTTTTCTGAGGCCCGTCCATAAAATCCTGCTTGTGCTTACTTAGACGGGTGTAGTGCAGGGCTATTACCTCATATTTCTTATTGTCCTTGAATGCCTGGTAAACACTTTCGACATTCTCAAAACTGTCATCAATAAAGATAATGTTGGAAATTAGGTAGTGCTCACTACTATTAGCCGAAGAGTTGTAGGATCGCAGCAAGCAGTCAAGCATAAAGCCTTTATCTTGCCCGGCTAAGTACATAATACCTTGCCGATAGCTTACTGGCCTTGCCTCACTTAAATCACAGGGCTTAAACGGACTTGCAAGGCTAAATTGATTATTTGGACTGAAGTTGAGAGTATTTGACCGAATAAGCTCTAATAAATTTTGGTAGGACGTATTCGGGGTTGGCAAGCGTTTGAACTGTCTCTCGGTAGCTGAAACATCTGCATCGCCCCTTGCAGTTTCAACCATCAATCGCACTCCACTTTGTCTCAAGCTGTCAAGCACCGGCACAATATTGTCATCTGTATAAACCATATTGCTCACAGAGAAGAGCAAACCGGATATATTAATCAACTCCTCTTTTGTTTTTGCCACAAGGAAACCTGAATTAGGATCGGTTTCCAATAAAGTTTCCTGCCATGAGTACCAAGCTGCGCCACCAAGATATTGACATTGAGACTTTTCAGCGCAAGGCATCATACTCAAGGTGTCATCATTATCCATAACCAGTAACGTATTTATTGGGGTGGCTGATTCTTCAATTATATTCTGGACGTCCTCAAAGCTGTTCACCTCTTTCTTAATAGCACCGGCAGACACACAATGGGAAGCCACAATTAAAACAATCGAATACAGTAGAGAATTAAACTTGCTCATAAAATAAATTCCTTTTTACTTACCCTGATTATTAACACAAAAAAGTGAATGGTTTTGGCGTAGCTGGAGACAGAGACTGTACTGGCATGATGCCTAGACTAGATAGTACTTAACTTGTGCCCCTGAAAAATAGCAATTTATCATTCAGGGCCAGAAAAACAGAAAATCGAATCAAGTTCTGAGAGGGTACCAAATAGGAAGCGTAAGCCGCCAGCTCTATTAGCAAAGAAATAATACTTAATCTGTGAATAATTTGAACAGAGCTTCATATTGTTGTCGTACAATACAACCACCAGTCCCTTCATAGATATACTTTCTCCAAACCAGGATATTAGATTCTGCTATTAGCGGCATAAAGCTGCCCCGCCCCCACCCCGGCATGTTGATAATTCGGCACGCCGGGTGCTTCTAAATTAGCTGCTCTCCATTAAGCGAATCTGCGATCCAAATTCAAGGCACCACAGCCCCTACAGTGTTTTATAAACGCCTCTTCTATGCCCAGGGGCTCCTGGCAGCAAAAATAGTATCCCACTCTCATAGTCAAATGATTAGCAAAATTTTTGCTGTAGAGCATGGGCAGCTTAAGTTCCCTTCTCAGCGCCTTTACTAAGCTTGCAGTAATGCGCCCCTCAGGAAAATCCCGTGCTATTCCTTGAATGTTCGACAGAGTCTTAGCAGAAAACTCCCAAACTTCACCACAGTGGTCACAGGAAATTATCATTTTCCAATTTACTCCGCCTTTCCAGCCACTACAGCAGCTTCAGCTTTGCTGGCGCAACCAAGATTTCTTTGTTCTTTGCTATCTGAAACAAAACTTTTCTGCAAAAGCATCAGAACCTGAATTCAACTTGGAACTGCAATCTTCCAATACACGGCCGAGTCTTTTCTAAGTGGAAACACATATAAATAAAGGCACGAAAATAATCATATTGGATTTTATTAAGTTTGTTTTCATGTCAAAGCTGCGTAAAATTGATAGATATTTATCGATATTTTGGTCGCAATTGAGCAAGCCTGAACAGGCTGGAGAACGAAAAGACCAAGAGAGCCAAGGATTTTCTAAAAAAAACCATTCTCTTAAAGGGGAACGATAGCGTGACGTAAAAGTAAGTAAAAGGCGCTGACCCAAGGTGCTACCAACACCAGGGGCCAGCTAACCAAATTGATAACCAAACTATCAAAGTGGCTCAGTGGATAATACGCTAGAAACCCACTCGTCTTCAATAAAGTCGAGTACATTCAGCAGCTTGGAGCGATTTCCCAAGCTTTGGGAGCGTAGTGCCTGCCTTTTCTTCTTCTATGCCTACCGTTCTCGTGCCCCACCCCACATTTCCTGCAAACCTAATCTTTTACACCTTCCCATCACGGAAGCCCTCATAGTTTGAGCACCAGCAGGAAATGTATATGTTGATTTTAAAGCGCCGGACGGGTGAAAACTTAAGAATTGGAACAAATATCTCAGTTACAGTACTAGAAGTTAAAGGCAATCAAGTAAAGTTAGGAATAAATGCCCCCAAATCTATATCCGTCCACCGTAAAGAGATTTATTTGCGCATCAAACAGAAACAGGAAGTTAGCCCCTGAATTGGTACACCGATCCAGGGGCCACTTCATTGCAAATTTTCTTGTGACTAATACTTCTACTAACAACCGCAGGGTGAAATGATGGAATAGGATATTAAACCGTTCTTTACGCTGTGCTTATGTGTGTGTAGATGCTCCAACCCCGAGGACCCTACGGCTGCGCTCTGAGTCGCAGTCAGGTCCGGCATAGAATGCCATTTCCTAGGGTTAGACCCCTTCACTCCACCGGCCCCGCCATGCGTTACTTCAATAGTTAGCACTTTGTTCACCGGGTTCAACGCCACTATGGATCTATCTGACTTCCTGAAGGCGTAAATGCCCGCTCCTTGCCTAACTGGCTTCACCAGACCCAAACCGTGCTGGATGGGCACGAATCACCTACAGGGTTTCCGGAGTTCCACACAAAGAACCAGTACGCGCATCCGGTCAACAGACCCCCGGAGGCCGATGTAGGTACTCGCAAACTCTGCTGCCTTCCCCATCACCCAACAAGGTCGGCGATCACAAATCTCACTCCCTTAGCTCAATACTGAACCTGAACCTTCCCCGTCAACACTGAATCCTGGCCGTTACCGAACAGCACCCATAACTCGGGACCCCAGCTACTTGCTAGGCCGTACCCGGCATAGGGCATTCACCTCCAACCTTTTGCTGATTTATCTCCGCGCACTGGGCGTTCAGAGTTTACCCCTCCCGTTAATTGCTTTACTGGCTTCACCGCTCAATCCATACCAGACACACACAAACTACTCAATGAGAATATTTAATTCATATTAAGAACGAACAACAGAATGGTAAATTCAATAATCATTAATTTAAAATTCCAAAAATCTGATTTCTCAAAAAAATAGTCGCAAAAAACTCAACCTGTTACAGATAAAACTATTTTAAAGTTAAAAAACACAGACACTCTTTTAAAAAACAGACCTGCCCCCAAAAAAATAACAGGTTGATTTTCATCAGTTTTTAAAGAGTGTGACGTGACTTGCCGCCCTATATTCACAAAGCAGCATGAGGACAATTATTTTTAAATCGTTTTTATTCTGTGGCAGATTGAAAATATAGTGCTAGCTTTTTCTAAGTGACTGGCAAATATTTAGTCATTATTAGCCCTGCATCTATCCCATCATTTTGCCAACACAGACCAACTTGGGAGCTTCCGATTTGTCAGCCTTTGACTGCCAGTTGAATAAATATAATTTCGGAGAAAAACCATGAGAAAGCCAACACTGAACTATGCATTACGCAAAACTACCTTAGCCAGCTTACTTTCAATCTTGTGCACAACATCTTTTTTATCCCACGCAGAAGAGGAAGCCAGCTCAATAACAACCGATCGCATCATCATAAAATATAAAGACAGCGCCAAGGTCGGTCGGGCGGCCACTATGGCGAAAGAGACCGTAGATAAAGCTTCTCGTAGAGTCGGCCACAAATTGCAGCACTTACGCCGCACAGCGAGCGGGGCGCAGGTAATGCGCCTGGAGGAGCGCAAAAGCAAAGCGGAATTAGATCAAATTCTCAGCCGCATAAAACAGGACCCGGACGTAGCGTATGCAGAGCCAGATCTGATCATGCGTGCCATGGCCACACCCAATGACACCAGCTATCTCAATCAATGGCACTATTACGAATCTACCGGCGGCATAAACTTGCCATCAGCCTGGGATATCACCCAAGGTGAGGGAGCAGTCATTGCAGTACTCGATACCGGCTACCGCCCCCACCCTGATTTGATAGACAACCTGTTACCTGGCTACGACATGATTTGGGACACTTTTGTCTCAGTTGATGGCGATGGCCGAGACAGCGACGCCACAGATCCCGGCGACTGGTATACCGATAAAGCCTGTGGTGATGACCCAGATATCCCCTCGGAAAGTGACAGTAGCTGGCACGGCACTCATGTAGCCGGCACCATCGCCGGAGTCACAAACAATAATATGGGCATTGCTGGTGTCGCTTACAAAGCTAAAATCGTCCCTGTTCGGGTGCTTGGCCGTTGCGGCGGCTACAGCTCAGATATTGCTGACGGAATAATCTGGGGCGCAGGAGGCACAGTGGCAGGCCTTCCAACTAACCCCCATCCGGCCCAAGTCATAAACATGAGCCTAGGTGGTTACGGCAGCTGCGGCACCACCTACCAAAATGCCATCGATACCGCTCGAAGCCTTGGAGCAACCGTGGTTGTTGCAGCAGGTAATAAAAGTAGCAATGCAAGATTATATTCCCCCGCAAGCTGCGATGGTGTTGTCACCATTGCAGCAACAAGCCGCAGTGGTGGTCTCTCCTATTATTCCAACTACGGTAATGTGGTGGATGTCGCCGCACCAGGCGGTGCCCAGAGTTACTACGACGACCCCAATGGCATCCTCTCAACCCATAACAGCGGGGCTACAGACCCGGGGAGTGATAGCTACTTTTACAGCCAGGGCACCAGCATGGCTGCACCCCATGTAGCTGGAGTGGCAGCCCTACTCTACTCAGCGGACCCTAGCCTCACCCCAGATGAAGTCGAAACTATTCTTACCGACTCCGCCCGTAGTTTTCCCTCATCATGTAGTGGTTGCGGCGCGGGTATTGTTGATGCCGCAGCGGCTGTCGCTATGGCCAATGGTGGCGGAGGCGGAAGTGAGCCCGGTACCGGGTGGGTAGAAAGCAACCTATCCGGCAGCGCTGGAAACTGGCAAAGTTTCACTATTGATGTGGAAGCAGGGGCATCCGCTTTAAACATTCAGATGTCTGGCGGCACAGGGGATGCCGACCTCTATGTACGCTACGGTTCCTCCCCAACTTCTCGCCAATTTGATTGTCGCCCCTACCTTTGGGGCAATGATGAAGAGTGCACTTTTAGCAGTCCAGCTTCAGGCACCTGGTATATCAGAGTCTACGGCTATGAATCCTATAGTGGCGTAACCCTGGAAGCAGAAACTACGCCTTAACGTTGCTCGCAGCGATCAACACAAAGAAACCGGCAAATGCCGGTTTCTTTGTGTGAAAAGTCAGGCCGAAACTAAGCCGATTCCGCGCGCCTCCAATAGCAACAACAATAACTTATAACTGGAGCGCACCCAGCCTTTACAAACTGCAAAAAAACACTATCCCATTAGCTGCCTAGTACGCCAATTCTGGACACCCACCAAAGTCGGCGCTTTAAGCCACAGAGATATTGACACTGCAGAGACTGCGGGATACAAAGACTGTATAAATATACACATAGCATTCAAATCGATGCCCCTACCCCGCCGCGCCCAAGTCTCACTAGACACTACGCCCTATTATCACTGCGTCTCCCGCTGTGTTAGACGGGCGTTTCTGTGTGGTAAAGATAAGGAATCTGGCAATAACTATGAACATCGCCGTGAGTGGATTGAGTCCAAAATGCACAACCTGGCTTCAATCTTTGCTCTTGATATCGCCGCCTATGCAGTAATGAGCAACCACTACCATATCGTGCTTTATATCGATAAAGAAAAAGCGCTGAATTGGCCTGATAGCGAAGTTATTCTCCGCTGGCAAAAACTGTTCAAAGCTTCCAACTTATCCCTACGCTACCTTCAAGGGGACAACCTCGATCAATGTGAGATGGGAAAACTACAGGAAGTCATCGCTCTATGGAGAGATCGCCTGATGGATCTGAGCTGGTTTATGCGCTGTTTGAATGAGTCTATCGCTCGCCAAGCCAATCTCGAAGACCATTGTACAGGCCGTTTCTGGGAAGGCCGCTTCAAGTCCCAGGCTTTACTGGATGAAAAAGCGCTTGCCGCCTGCATGGCCTATGTTGACCTCAATCCTATCCGTGCCAATATGGCAAAAACCCCTGAAGATTCCAGTCATACCTCGATTCAACGGCGTATTCGTGCAGTAATCACAGGCGAGCAGCCCAAAGAACTACTGCCACTGGTAGGAGGTGAGCGCCTGAATATGCCTAAAGGCTTGCCCTTTCAACTGGATCATTATTTACAGCTTGTGGACTGGAGTGGCCGACATTTAGATCCCAGAAAACGGGGTTGTATTGCCGAGAAGACGCCTCCCGTCCTAGAGCGGCTTGGTATCCCACCCAAGCACTGGCTATATTTAAACCGCAATTTTGAAAGTCGCTTTAAAGGCTTGGTGGGTTCAGTAGAAGCAGTACAACAAGTCTGTAGCCAACTTAATAAACACTGGGTACACGGCATAAGCAACTGCCGCCACTTCCTCTCATCTGGCCCCTGTTAATCTAGTCCTACTCCAAATTCTCTGCCTTTCACGTGCTGATTTTTATTCTAAAGCAAACTTTCTCGAAGCTTGGAAAGAAAATTCCCAGTGTTTCTCACCTCTTGCGCCTAGATCAGAGGTAACGCCACTCCAGAATTTACACTTGTCATATAATAGAATCTCTTTCCAATCTATGGGTGTCCAGCAATACCTTTCGCGTACTGATTTATATTCCAAAGCAAACTTTTCGAAACTTGGATGTGAATTCCCAGTGTTTTACACTAATTATGTCTAGACCGGAGATGATTCCAATCAGAAATTGATGCTTCTCACTTAACTTGCATTTCCTCCCAATTTATGAGCGTCCAGAATTTCACAGAATTTCCTATTGTCTAGAATTAATTTCTAGAATTAATTCTAGGCGAGAATAATGCTAAAGAGTCAATCTAAATCATAATTATTAGAGTAAGAAGGTTTTGGTCTTTTCTTCACCCGGTTCTTCGCCTTCAACTCTTCCTCAGTTAACTCCGCTCTGGCTCTCCTTCTTTTTTTCGATTTTATCTCGTCCACAGAATTAGTTCTAGGGCGCTTTCCATTACGAATTGCGGTCGACCCCCCACTTGATGTACTTGATGTACTTGGTGCACTTGATGCACTTGATGCACTTGAGCTAGACGAGGGTTTTCTAACTTCATTACCTTTTATTGAATTACATGATCCACATAACGGTGCCAAATTTATAATACTATCTCTGCACGCAAAAAACACATCCCTAAAATTAGGATACATGTCTATAAGAATAAAAAATGCCCTTCCTTCTTCTGTCAATAGCCACTTATTAATATCAGATCCAGAATTATAAAACGCCTTATAATTTGAACTTCTATCTCTTGGAAGAAGAAGCTCAGGCTTAATTTTGTCAACATCACGCCACGATTTACTGTAAATAGAACCCTTTCCTATTTCTTTAGGGCCTTGTTTGGTCAACCCCATAACTCGCATAATTTTAAATAAATGCCTGTAATTTGCCTGCGGGTCAAATTGCATTTTATCACCTTTATCACCTTTATCACCTTTAGCGCCTTTAGCGCCTTTAGCGCCTTTAGCGCCTTTAGCGCCTTTAGCTATATTTTGGGGCAACTGATGATCGACCTCAATTAGATCCTCCGGAAGCGCAATCCCGCAGTTATGACAGGGCACAAAATAAACTTCTTCTTCATCACGATACTTTATTCTTTCATTAGTTATCGAATCAAAATATTTAGGTTTAACGTTCTTAAAACCATAAAGCTTCCTCCAATTAGGGTTCTTTTTTACCTCCCCATAATTCGAAACATTCATTTTTTTAATAAATTCAAGGTAACACTTCAACTGATTCCCCGTCAACAATCCACCTTTCCACTCCACCCTTTGTAGCGCCATATTTTTTCCGCAAAATTCCACTACTGCCTTAAATACAATTTTTTTAACCTCCAACTCGCCTGAAAGTTTCTTTTGATCTCGATCATCAAAAATGACAGAATAATCAAACTTCTCATCAAGTTCGATTTCGTATAAACCTCCTTCTTTAAGATTATTTTTGATAATTTCTTTTTTTATATCCAGTATAATTCCATTCTCATTCTTTACGCTTTTGAATCTTACTTCATTATAATATTTTTCTTTAGCATAGAGTCGCATACTTTCTTCATAAATCCAGTTGAGCTTAGTGTTAATGCCATCCAATATTGATTCAACACTTATCACAATTCACTCCCAATATTTACACTTTATATAAGTAAATCAGCACCCCAACATGCAATTACAAAAATTACAACTAACCATGAAGCTACCCGTCGCCAGGGAATCCTTTTATCTTGTTTGACTTACAGTTATTACACGTCGGACACAAAGGGGCTAAATTCAATATGCTGTGCATACATCTCCGCCTAATCTCGATCAGCATATTCTTATCTAATAAATGCTTCAAAAAACGCACCCCCAAAATACTAGGAGTATACTTTTTTGCATCCAGTAACTTTTGAGTGCGTTTCCCTTTGGGGGAACTCACAAATCCCTTCAACACATGGGGGTTAATAATCCCCCGTTCAGAATTCTTTACACCTGTGAATTCTGTCTTAATGTTATTTCCAGCAGAGCTGCCAACCCCAAGAAAATCAATTTTACCATCAAGCACCAAATTTCCCTTTCCGCTACCTTTCGGGCCACCTAATGTCATCCCACAAGCACGCATCGCCTTCAAAATTGGCAAAATGCCAGATCCACTCTGAGGCAAATAATGGTCTACTTCCAATTGCCCTGAAGGTAACACAATCGCACACTCATGGCATACTCCCAATTCAATTTCTTCACCGCTCATTTTTATTTCACCATTCTTAGTCATGCGATACCAGATACCCTTGTGATACAAATACGCTCTCTTCCAAAACTCATCTTTCCTAACAGCTGAATAATCATTACTATTTGTAACAGCCAAATAATCAATAACATTGATCGCATGCTTAATTTGCTTTTCAACATCACCATTCGCATTTTTTTCACCAACTGAACGGATGATTTTAGATAGAAACCCACTTAAAGGCCTTTCAATACGCTTTATATAACTATCTATTACCTCACCCTCCATCTGCTGACAATCCTGCAATACTTTTATCCATTCCTTTATATTGTCTTGATTCATGCCCCTGGAAATCATCTTTTTACTCTCTCATTAACTATGGAAAATTTAAGCCCAACCATTCAATTACCACGAATTAAACTCACAGGAAAAAACCAAGAATTAGAATGCAAACAATACTAAACCGTAAAAAACTCACAATATAAAAACCCCAAAATTAATAAACAATCCACAGTTCTCCACCCTAAGACAACCTAGAATTAACAATCATTGGAAAATAAAGCATCACTCATTACAACATGAATCCACTAAACACTCCTTACGCAAATATTATTTCATAGCCCCACCCCTAAAATTCTTAACTTAGAGATTAGTATTTTTTAGACTTACTTATTGGAATGTTACGGCACACCAAATTGCAACACCCGCACTCACATTACACTTACAGAAATTTCGAGATTCCCTAAATAAATCTCCCACATACAACCAAAAGCGCATCAAACCCGACTATAAACTAAACAAAACAGAACAAATCACCCAAAAAACATACACCCTACCCCACAAAAAAAACATTACAAACCGTTACAAAATGTTTCAATAAAAGCTCCCCACAAAAAAAACAACAGAAAACCCAACCCCCACCAAGCAGGCAGAAAAAAACCAAAACTCAAAGAAACCAGCCGAACGGCCACAAGAACGGCGGGATACTTACCTAAAATCAATATCCCAACCCAAAAATCAGAAATGAAAAGCAGAAATAGAAAGAAGAGAAAACGACAACCTCACAACCCAGACTTGCGCTTCCTCCTCCCCTTAAGCCAAACAGAAATAGCCACCAATGCAGACATAAACAACATTATTCCCCCAACCTAGTTAGAACCACCACTCCAAAACCAATCAAACAAATCCTCACTAGCTTCCGGCTCCAGGCTGAAACCCTAGAACCAGAAGCTATAAAAATATAATGCAAAAGCATCCAGTAGCAATACACTTTTACCAGTAGCCTAACATCATATATTTGCCACCCAAATCAATTTATCTACTCACAATCATAGGCAATGCCACGCCCATAAATCTCAGACACCGAATATTGGTAATCCCCCTCAGAGGCAACAATTTTAATTCGGCCGGTTGCAAAGGGAGGGACAGAATCGATGGAGTTTCGTTTTGTTACACCCCACTGGTTAGTGGGCCCCGCTTCCCAGGCGCTCTGCCAGGTATCATTTTCATCCAGGTAATAAACGGTATAGATATCGTTGTTATCTGCCTGAATTTTGAGCTGGATAATTAAGTAGGTTCTATCCAGAGTAATGATAATTTCGTTATTGCTGGATTCGGCAACACGGGCATCCCACCAAATAGTATCTTGGCTCCACGGATGCTTTTCAGAGAAGTAAGCGTCGTCAGTCAGGGTACTCGCTGCGGGCAAGGGCGTGCTAAACGATGAGGTATAGGAACCACCGGGAGGAAGCGTAGATGTCACACCAAATGTACCCACAAGCCACACAGGCTGCTCGTAAAGGACATTCTTATATCCCTCATTAGTACACTCTGCTGCCATTCCAGTGGATGAACAAAAAGCTAGGGCTGTAGCCAATGCAAGATGGCAATTGGGTTTGGAAAGCTTGGTCATAACGAATCCCTATGTGGACTATCTATTCGGAAAAGAAAATTTAAGAAACGGTCAAACTGGAACCACTCACTTATATAAACAATATTGATTATTAGCTGTACTTATTAGACGAATAATTTTTGTCGGAGTAAGCAGGTGGAACCCAACTAGAATTTTCACTGCTATACCTTTTAAAACCTCTCAGCATTACCCGTCATTTTTCGGCCAACACATCTCGAAATTAGTCACCAGGATTTTCCCTTGAGAAAAAACCAGCCTCATTAGTGCCTTATACCCTGGGACTCTCCTGGCTAAGTTGACCCGTCGCAGCAGCAACTTACGTTTTTAGGGTAGAAGCCACTGCATAGTTGCGTCAATTCACCATTTTGTAAGTTATAATTTCGTTCAGAGGAATTTACTGCATGAACGGCGTGCCCAAGAGCGCACCTGCGGAGCATGGTGCCCCTATCAAAAAGCTCAAATTTTATTGTATTGGCACTAGGTAAAACCGATGTTATTCGATTTTATGCGTAGCGCAGTAAACACCAACTTCCTCTTATGTTCACCAACTTCCAAAGAGGCCGTAGCGAATCATCCTTTTAGTTTAAAATTTATTGAATAAATATTCTTTTTTCTTTGTGTTACATATGCATATTCATTCAGCCAAGCGTGCAAGTAAAAATTCCGCAACTTCATTTTGGCGCCTAAATATGGCATCGTTACCCTACGCAGGTTGCCGCTACCCTCTTTCCAACCGTTATTCTATTGCTGGTAGATATTAGGCGGGGTCAGTATTTAGGTATCCACCTTATTTGTTGGAGGAGTGCTTGTTGTGCCCGGAATACAGGGGGAGTTAAAACCTGCATGATGTTCTAACTCAATGGAATTTAAGTATGAAACGGAACCTTAGATCGATAGATCTCAATTTGTTACCGGTATTTGAAGCCATTATGGAAAATGGTCAGCTCGGCAAAGCGGGGGAGTGTATTGGCATGAGCCCTCCGGCAATGAGTGCTGCCTTGCAACGTTTGCGACACACTATCGGGGATGAGCTATTTATCCGCAAGCGTACCGGTTTTACACCTACCCCAAGGGCAGAGCGACTTCATGCAACTGTCAGCGAGGCACTAAATCAAATACGGGAGGAAATTGAAGAAAAAATTAACTTTGATCCCACCGTAGAGAGACGAAATTTCAACATCATTGGTGGAGACTATGCGGAAATTATTTTCCTGGGCAGCCTACTCAGTCACCTTGAATCCATAGCACCCAATATCACCATTGAGATTTCACCATTAGAGGTTGGTGGACTGGAATCAAAGATGAAACACGGCGCGGTAGATTTCGCTCTATATTACCAGCCGGTGGATTCCAAGGAACTACAAGCGGAACATATAGCCTCAGACCGCCTTGTAGTGGTCGCTAAGAATGATCATCCCCGGGTTAGGCTGAATATTACCAGGGAACAATTCAACGCTGAAAAGCATGTTACCTTACACCAAAATAAAATGGGGTTAACCCATTTGGAAAATCATATGGGGGAATGGGGGGACAATCAATCTGGAAAATCTGAGGCTCAGGCCGATCAGCTGGGGCGGAAAGTTGCCGTGCGGGTCTCTCACTTCCAGAATATGATTCCGGTAATCTTGAATACAGATTACCTCTGCACCATGCCCGAAGGTATGGCGCAGCTCTTTGCCAGGAACAACCCCATCCAGATTCTCCCTTTCCCCAGCCCTATTGACCCACTGGAAATTTATTTGGTGTGGCCCAAAATCTGTAATAGTGACATAGTACATCGTTGGTTTCGCCAGCAACTAAAAATCTCCAGCAATCTCCATAAAGAGCCGCTTACCGCCGATCTTGCCAGCTAGGGGCTGGTTGGTCACTACTATAAAAAGCCGTAGTGGCCACCTTTCTTAGAGTCTTCGAGTAAGCCATTTAGAAAGCTACTAATCAAAAAAATCGCACAGGCTACCGCCGTTT
The DNA here is from genome assembly GCF_052467325.1 of Microbulbifer maximicatervae (SeqCode). Classification (NCBI taxonomy): domain Bacteria; kingdom Pseudomonadati; phylum Pseudomonadota; class Gammaproteobacteria; order Cellvibrionales; family Microbulbiferaceae; genus Microbulbifer; species Microbulbifer maximicatervae (SeqCode). The sequence continues at coordinate 705,723 of NZ_CP174310.1, read as the reverse complement.
GTATAAAAGGCATAACAAGTGCCGTGCCCTCATTAGCACCGAGATGAATTATTGCCAGCCAATAAACCACTAGTTGACTGCTACTACTATTGTAACCTAATCCTGCAATGTAATTTCTGTCAACCGCTGCAGGCGCATCTAAAGCTTCTCACTCCTCTTTCAAAGCCCTTCCGCAAAGATCAATCTAGCTAACACTTACACATTTTCGGGCACACTCAAATTCAAATAAATTTGGGTCATGTGAATTCAGGCTTGCAGAACCAAAACATACAAAATTTTGAATTGACACAAAATTGCTATATTTATTAAATTCACAATGTGTAAGGGGGGGGCAGCCAGGACAATTCGAAAACACTGCTCATACCTAGATTATTTACAGGCAACACAAGAAGCATCGGCAAATGTAATAGCTTGTAACAAAAGAAGAATAAACATTTATAAAATTAGCTATAAGATTAAATAAAACCGAAAATTTAGCAGCTTCTTGATATTCAACAAAGATAGGAGACTTAATAGACAGAAAACATTAGAAGCTCGAGCAATCAAGTAGAGCATCAAAACTTATCAAATTATTATACAAAAAAAATTAGATTATTTGATTTATGAATATAAAACAGCTTCCACTAGACCATACCCGCTATGATTTGATTGAGTTTCTCGGTAAAGGTGGGGAAGGAAGTGTGTTTAAAGCATATGATAAGCACCTGCGGCGCAATGTAGCCATAAAAATTATTCAGTTTGATACATCAGCAACCCTACTGGAAGCGCAAGCCATAGCAAAGTGCGACAGCTCCCATGTAATAAAGATTTACGATGTGTCACATAATGATAGATATGTAGTCATTATTATGGAGCTTATTGACACCAGTCAACCTGTCACCACCCAGTCAATCTCAATAATGACAAGGACTGAATTTCTACATTTTATTCTGCAAGTTTTAGAAGCGCTCCAAGCAATACACGAACAGGGATTATTGCATCTGGACTTAAAACCCAGCAACCTATTGATAACCCCCGATAACCAGGTAAAAGTTGTAGATTTTGGTGTTTCCGAGAAACTCTGTACAGAACAGATAAAATATAGTAGTTCTCAAACCACCAAAGGATCGTGGGAGTGTCTCACTCCAGAACAAATTATGGGCCAACCCGTGGAGGAGTCCACAGATATCTTTGCCGTCGGACTCCTAATATACATTTACCTCTTTAAGTGCCACCCATTTTCAGTGCATGATAGCCCGGAAGAGACACGCAATAATATATTACATGCAACTCCACCGATGCTATACAGTGTATCCAAGTTAACCACTTGTGATTTAACCTGCCTAGCAAGATACATGCTATCAAAGAAAGCCAAATCAAGACCCTCACTACAATCCGTCAAGAACACAATAGAAACGTTACTAAACATTCAATTACGACGTGAAGCGCTAATCGCAACACAGCAAATAGCGACCTACAAGCCCAAATATAAGTGGCCGAGCTTAAAGATAATGGGAGGTTTACTGGCAAGTGTTATAGCAATAGGTTTTAGTACTCTAGTGCAAAAAAAACCAACTTCCATCTATAGCACACTCATAATTCCACCAGCACAAATCAACAGCGCACATGATCTAAAACAAGACTCCAACGTAAGCACCTACTTATTAATATCCGATATTATACTTGATGAAATTAAAAAAGCAGTACTCCTGGACCCGAAGCGAAAACTAGTAACTAAAAGAGAATGGCAAGAAATATCAAATTGGGAAGCAAAAACTACAAGGCTCAACATTGATGAAATCATAATAAGTGAACTAAACTGTGATGACAGGCTATGCAATATTTCAGTATCCATTTACCTGCAAGAAAAGCAGGGCATTACAAAAGTATCGACAAAAACCATATCAACCGATGACATTTACTCGATTAGCAGGACCGTAGAATATATGCTTACACACGATCTAAAACTAAATACAGAGAGCATTAAAGAGTATCTCTCTCCAGAAGATATCACCATATAATAAACCACTAGAAGCAAGTCTGTTATAAATAGACCCCTTAGCATAACACCCTCCAAAGTATTTAAAGAATACACATATGCTCTTTTATCCAGGTAGAATAGAAATTAGCACTCTTTGTTGTGGTCAACTCCAACCGGACACTTTCCTAAGCACATTTTTCAAATTCGATAGGGGTTACGTCCCCCAGTGTTGTATGTATTCTGCGTGAATTGTAATACGCAATATAGGCCCTCACGTCTGTTATCGCACCCTCCCTTGTCGGATAGAGGTTTCCTGTTAACCATTCCCGCTTCAGGCTACTAAAAAAACGCTCAGTAGGTGCATTGTCCCAACAATTTCCCTTGCGGCTCATTGAGCACACCATTCCATGCTGCTTTAGTAGCGCTTGGTAGCTATGGCTGGCATACTGGCTACCTCGATCAGAGTGATGCAGCAGACCTTTTGTTGGGGTGCGCAAATTGATAGCCATAACCAGTGCACGACTTGCCAGGGCCGTCTCCATCTGGCGGTCTAAGTGCCAGCCAACAATCCGGCGTGAATAAAGATCAATTACCACTGCTAGGTATAACCAACCCTGCAAAGTCCAGATATAGGTAATATCCGTAGTCCAAACTTGATTTTTAGCACTCGGTGAGAAATCCCTATTTAGAAGATTCTCAGCAACTGGCAGTTGGTGCTTGCTATTTGTGGTTAGTGTAAATCGCTTCTTCTGTTTTACTACCAAGCCGAGCTTTTTCATGAGTTTGCGGACTCGATAACGCCCAATTTCAAAGCCTTCTTTGCGCAACAGCTTCATTAACCGACGGCTTCCGAGACTCTCACGAGATTCTGCAAATAAGGCCTTCAATCGATGGCATAGTTGCCAAATCTGGCCATCTATTGGGCTATCACTACGACGACACCATTCGTAATAGCTGCTCTTATTTACTTGCATTACTCGGCAGAGCACTCTAACTGGAAAGCTACCTTGCTGCTTTTTAATAAATTCGTACTTTATTTCATTTCTTTCGCAAAGAAGGCGCTGGCCTTTTTTAGGATTTCCTTCTCCATCCGCAATTGCTTTACTTCACGTCGCAGTTGATCCAGTTCAGCTCGTTCGCCCGAATCCAACCTTACTCCGCTCTCTTCCTGCTCCAGCTCCTTTATCCAGCGTCGCAGATTGTTAGCAGTGGTTCCTACAGCCTCTGCGGCCTTGGAAATCGAATACTCTTGTTCTGAGACAAGAGCTACGGCGTCTTTCTTGAACTCCGGCTTGAATTTCCGGCGTGTACCTTTTGTTGTCATACTTCACCTCGCTAGGTAGTTTTACCATCTTAACGAAGTGTCCGGAAGGATTAGACCACTACACTTTTACCGGTAAGAAACAACACCCAAAGATACCAATATAAATTTGAAACCTGTTAATTTAATAAATCAGTATTTTAATAGCTTTCAGTATAAACAGATGGGGTTAAATATAAATAAACAGATAACATTTAGAATCGTTAAAACGAAAAGAAAGAATATACTGTATAGAACCACAATTGAATAGGACGCCAATTGTGGCTTTACCGCCACATACTCACGCTACATCTCAAGCCAGCATATTCTTTCTTGATTCAGTAGTAACACCTTTGTATCTGATAAAAATCACTTTCCTAAACAAACCCTGAACACATAGGCGAAGCTACGACTCCATCAATATCAGGCGAGTGTTCAACTAGCTCTTCTCCTTTTTGAATAGATACTCTGCATGGTCGCAATCTTAACTCTCCCTGGCGCCGATCTATAGGCGGGTGCTTAATTCCAGCACGCTCAAATGCAGTTCTAGAGCGATATATCAAAATATTTAGATAAGCTGCTTCAATTCTTAGCTCCCGGAGAAGTAAATCGGTTGCTATCCAGCCACTGTCTCTTAGAGGAAACCCGCTATTAACATCACTAATCAGTCGACGAGCCAGGATAACTAATAGTTGGTGATGTACCTTATATCCCATATCCTTCTCAATTTTTCGACAGGAAGTAACAAGCTGAACATTCTCTTCATTCAAGCTGACGCCAAAAAATAAATGTAGCTCATCTTTGGAGTCTTGAATCTGATATGCTTGGGTCTCTAATACCATATCATTAGGATAAAATACCCAAGGTTGCCCCGAAAGGTAAAGCCTATCCCCACCTCTCAATGGCTTAACTAACTCGCCCTGCTCAATAAACCAGTGAAGAGAATCCTCCTCTTTGGTTATCAAAAGCTCAGGATGTCTCTCATTCGGCAGCGCGTTACATTTCTCCAGTTCAATATATTGCTCACCGCCATTGAATAGCAATACTGATGATGGACTCGATATATCCTCCAATGTCCAATTATTATCCTGGTCCCCAGGGAATGAAATATTATCCCCTTCTTTCAAGCGAATGCCTCCAGAAGATAACTTGGCGCCATTTAGATAGGTTCCATTCCTGCTTTCATCATAAAGATACCAAGCCGAATTCTGATAGCGAATAACACATTGCAGGCGTGAGCAAAGCGGGCAATATAGGGCTGTATCACAAGATTCAGCATCCCTTCCCATTGAATGAATTGATTTCAAATAAATTCTTTGCTTAGTTTTAGAGTTAACTAAAAGCCCCATGATCCCCCCCAAATTATGATTGATATAACTGAAACCACTATGGAGTTAAAAACAACGGCTAGACAATAAAATCCAGACATTAAGCAATCGACAAAATAGCTCTAGCAAATAAACTGGCGAGAAAACCTAAGCCACCAACCGATAAAATAGGTGCTATTGGAAGAATTCCACTACCAAAATTAAATCACTGGCACAACCCAGCACATTTTCTACTTAGACCCACCTCCACCTAATATTATGTCGACCCCCTAAAACTAGCCACACAGCAAGTATAGGGTACCAAGCAGCAATTCAGCAAGAAAATATTCTGTGAAACGCCACTTTTCGTATGAAATATTTCCGAGACGGATGCATTCGACTTTATTTGATTTCAATTGGAACTTGTTGTGATTAATTATCAAGATGCACACCAAGGAATCCGCCTATTATTCAAAATTATAATAGCGTTACGCGCCAGTAAATATTTAACTTAGTCAGGTTCGACATATTCATAAACCCGAAACAGAATCTAACAATGCAGGCTTTAATCAAGCATGAAGATGTCTTTACAAAAAGATATAAAAATCATTTACAATTTATAGGATAATTATGAGAGACGTAACCCTACTCCCCTGGAAGCACATTAAATTTTTGATTGCAGATAAAACAACCACGACTATTTAATTGTTACGTGGAGGCACGCACTATGAAGCCAACTGATGAATTGTTGAGTACTCTGTTGCCGGATTTTCTTTTCAGCACTCCGAAAAAAAGTCTCATTACCTTTGAGACCTTATAAGGCATATAAACCGATCACGAGCTTATAGGAGTAAATTACAATGAACTTTGGATGCTGCGCATTAATTTCATCTAATTCAGTGGAAATTCATGAACTTCCCATCAAGACTTACCAATCGCTGAAGCATGACTTAGCACAATCAAGATAAATAAGCCTCAAAGTAAACTTTTCTTGCATATAATCTATATAGCTACTGGCATACTTCATACAGAGGTCGGCAAGTTCAAAATGGTCGGCGTCGACATTTTTACTTCAAAATTAATCATGACTTCTTCAATCTTAAATTTTCATAAAAAATGCCGAACAACCTATGGACACTAAAATAACTACCTTTTCATGACTCCACTGGTTTAACAAGCCAAGTCAACATCAACTCTCCGACCAAATATTGCCACCAAACCCTTTAGTAGATCACATACTTCCTTTTTTCTCTCCGATACAGAATTAGAGAAATCTAGTAAATCAGAGAACCTCTCAGAGCTAACATCAGGGAGTTGATGCAAACCAGACTGAACCAAACTTAACAACTCAAGATCAAAAGAAGATGGATCAGCAACACTCCAAAATACCTCACTATTAAATAACTGCGTGTGAACGGTAGAATACCCCTTTATCACATCCATATTATGCACCAATATGTGTACCTCAAGCTTTTTCCCCCATGGAGAAACCTCAGAGGAAAGACTGACAATATCGTGTAGATATTTTTCTAACTCCCCGTTCTGTATTGACTGTAGATGTAACACATTGAATGTTAATAATAGCCTTGGTGCAGGCAAAAACCATGATCCTCGCAGTCGCTGCAATTGCCACTTGATTTTCGGTAATACATTGCCAATGAAATCTGCTGGAACCGACACGGGCTCGAGACTCTCCAAGGGGAAACTCTTCTTGATATACTCATTCACAATAATATCTTTAGGTTGTGAATGTCCTATCAAAAGTATTTTTCTAACGAAATGCTGCCGGGATTGAAAAATTGAATAAACAGCATATCCAACAAGAAACAGGGCGATTATGGAGGCAAAGATAACCGCTATAAGGCTCAGGTGGCTCAGCAAATTGGCAGTGATTTCTGCATCCAAGTGCAATACGAGCCTTATGATCAAGAATGTTACCGCACAAAGTAAAAATACAACCCCCAGCACAATACAACCATTTAACATAGAACGATTCATAACACGGCCTCCACTTTCATTTGTCCAGCTTGCTGTATTGAAATTACACCGCCCCACATACAGGTTAACTTACTGTCATTTGTGAGTATGGGGAAATTTGCCAGGGACACACTAGGGTCACCTTTTGCCCATGGCAACAAAATAGCAGGAATACAAGGCATCGGTGTCAAAGCACCCATGGCCGCTGTAGTGGCTGATGCAGTAGCAGGAAAGGACATTGAACTACAGGGTCCAAACGGCATAATATTCTTTAACGGGATATTATCTCGTATAGTTGCCGCAGGCGTTGATAGTAATACTCTATTTTCTGGCGTCACCGCCAATGTACTGGGTGCCGCACCAAACGAACACTTGAGTACAGCACCGGCACAAACACACTGTGGCATGATCTATTCCTCACAAGTTTGTAAAATTAGGGTTCCTTCTTTCATTTGAAGAAGTTCGGTATCTTTTCCCTTGGTTCTTTTAATATGAAGTTCTGGCTTACCCTGTTGATAAATATGCTTAACAGATGTCTGATCAGTGTCATTTTTTCCAAAAAGAAGATGATTTCCCTGAGTATCTGGGGTTAAACGGCTGTGCCGCCCCCAATCAAGCACCCTCACAATAACAGCTTGATAAAGGTCAATTGCAACAAGTACTCGAGTATCTCTATATAGCGGGAAATAAAGGTGAGGGTTTGCATTATCCGTTTCAAATAGAACTCTTATTGTCTGGTCAAACAAAGGAATGTAGACCTGGTATTCAAACTGCTCGGTATTCTTATTTTTTTGCAAATCATAAGTAAGCTCACTATTTGATCCAATTCCACTCACTACTTGCCCTTCAACATAAAACGAGCTTGTTGGTGTTTGAATATCTGGCATATGAATCTTAGGACTTTCGGCTTGCTCTGCATAAAATGTATAGCTTAGGCGATATGTAGCATTATCTGTAATCTCAGTTTTCTTTTTAGAGCCATCAGTTTGCTCTGCAGAAATTTTGACTTTATAGCAGCAGTATTTTCTTCCTGAGTAGAGTAAATTTTGCCCCCAAGCTTTGGGCTCAACAGAAAATTCACAACCGGGAAAGTACGTCTCGAGGGGCCACTGGCTAAAAGCGCCATGAAGCTCGAAGCCATGTTCTTTAAACCGTTTTTCATCTACTTTTTTCAATTCATCAAACTTTTTCTTCAGGGGCTCCCGATACAGAAAATCTTTACGTACGCCTTTCATTGAAGTTGGTACATTAAACAGTTTACGGTCTGATCCAATAGCTATACCATTCAGCATTTGCAAATTATGTCTAGGTGTCTCAGGCCAGTAGCTTCTAAGCGCCGTCACTTCGTTAGGCAGGAATGGCTTAGTGCTCTTAGGTTCTGGTTTGTGGCCAGAAATCTGGTAGGTGTGGGTGCTATAGTCATATACCCAAACCCCAAAAATTGAGTCTATGTAAGACATAAGAAAATCGTAAAAGCTGACAGTGTGGAATCCGCCTGTACTCTGGCATTGATATGGATAAGTAAGACCCAGACCCAAGGTAATCATGGGTAGAACTTCTGCCAATTTTTCATGCTTAAAGTCTACCGACAAAATACCAAATAGCTGCTGCTCTATAACTTTACGCATATTTTTATTGGTATATAACTCACAGGGGTAATGCTGCTTCCAAAGTACAAAGGCAGGATCAGAAAAATTAACTGTATAATTCCGAACCAGCACAGGCTGCCCTTCCAGAACTTCATTTCGCCGCTCAACAACTGATTTGTCAGTTACCAGCCCTTTAATTTTTATAGGTTCAACTTTCAATCCAAACTTAAAAACTGGAACAATTGAAATATCAATCCAGATAGGGGCCTCTGATGAAAATGATTCAATTAAGGTATCTTGCTTAAAGTCAACGTCATAAGAAAATGATAGACTTCCTTTAAATCCATACACCTCTAGATCAGCATGAAATAAATCAATGGACGTCCCGGACAGCTTCTCTACTCTCCCTTCGATCTTTAGAGTTGCTTCTATCAACAGGAGATCTGGATCACCATACTCTTTATTTTCGATTGTCGATGCCAGCACATTTGCCTCCCTTTACCTTCTTGATAGAGATAAACCGAACCAAATACAGGTAGGGTTTATCTGCTCTAACCAACGTTATTGATACACATCATCGGATTCTTCTTCATAGTGTTCCAGTCTTTGAGAGGTTATCCTTGCTGGAATTATTGATAGGTTTTTAAAACTCTCCCTATCCACCATATAACACTGCTGTAACGCTTGCCATTGGCTCTCTTCATGCTCTGCAATATACCCTGCATAAACGCCTGCATTTCTTGCAATAATTTCGGTATAGCTCCGAAACAAGTCCGGGAAATATACAAGGGGATTAAAATTTGTAAGAGTATAACGAATATCTTCAACAACAATCGCAGCCTTATATTCCTCTCTGCTTTCACTTAAATTTTTAAGGAGCGAAATCTTTTCCAACAACTCGGTAAGGTAATATGACGTCCCGCTCACAAGATCCACAGAAGGCGTACCTGAAGCTGAAGTGGAAGAAGGTACCTGTCTTTCACCAACTTCCTCATCATTCGGGTAGTCTTGTACACCCTTACTTTTGGATTCCATCTCAGACAATAACGGCAAGTACGACTCTATAATTGAACTTATAGACTTAAATGAAGAAGTAAAAGCTTCATTTTTTGATAGTCGCTCTTGTAACTTTTCTAGTAGCTCACAAATAGAAGAGATCATTTCTTCATCGCCATCAATGGCGGGAGGGAAACGCTCCAACCTTTTGGCCAATTTTTTACAAAATACTGCTAGGCACTCGTAAAAATTATTGACAATTTTTTTCTCTGCCCCCTTATTGAACTCATGATCATCAAGAAATCCGTCCACTAAAGAGTAGGTAACTTCCAATATATCTAAATGAACCTCCTGCTCGGAGAGGACCCAGGAAGAGTATAAATAGTAGAAAACAATTCGGACATCGTAGATATCGTCGGGAATAATCTCATTACAAAGATCAACAATTGCTGAGAAATTACCTTTAACCCAATCGCCTGATATTTTGTCAAAGTATTCATCCAAAGTTGGGCTGGCCAACTCATCGACTATATAAGCATTTTCTCGAAGATGTTCTAAGGCTGGATTTGACATACCCTGCTCCAGCTGGACTCATCAGACTTGGACTTATATGCCTTACTTACCCCTTCATAAATATTGATATATTTTAGTTCGCCGGTATCACTTATTATTGAGTCTCTACCTATTAGGCTATCCCCACCCAGAACGAAACCTGAATATCTAGAGTATTCCAACAACTTGATACTAATTGATAACTCCATGCCGCTGATTATTGGAAGGATATACCTATTTAGCCTCTTTCTTATCTCATCCTGCCAATCAATATGAGCTCTATAATTTTTTGCTTTGTGGCTCAACACAACACTTTGGGTCTGAGTTAACGTTTTCCTCCACCCGCCCAAGGAGGCAACCTGAGGGTCAAGCCCCTCACCAAAGACTACATCATTACACCTTTTGTTAACTGCTTGATTACCGGAGCTCAACCCAACATAGAATTCTGGAAAAACAATTGAAAAGACCCAGTGCAAAGTTGTACTACAACGATACTTCTCCAAAGATAGGTGATACCTTGCTGTAACGCCCCAATCTTTAAAAAGTGCAGTATTGATATTTGGATAGGCAGAAGCAATGTAGTCCACTATAATAAAGTGATCCAAAAGACCAAGAACTTTTTCAGTTGCCTCGTTGACGCCTCTATATTTCTCAAGCTTTTTGATCCAGCGCGATGGCAGAACAGTCTGAGCGCCAAGCAAGCCAAAGTTAACTATAATGTCAACCCCGTCATCATGTATAACAACATCTTCAACTATACGCTCTTGCGAGGTCAGGCTACTATTGCCTATAAACATAATATCTTTGCTGGAAAAACCTTTGTAATCCAACAGCCGGAGTAAAGCAAGCAAATCAAACTCACTTAACCTGGCTCTGATATTATTATTTAATATCCAGGACATTAGATTACTCCATGACCACCGGAACGTTTACGCCGCTTCCTGTAAGGCTTTAGATTCCAGTTATTTTCTGAATCTTTTTTTTGGGGGGGCTCTTTAAAGTCTGGCCCCACAGGTGCTGTATATTCTGCAATCTCAATTTTATCGCCATGCACATCATTTACACTTTTGGGGTAATATTCATCCAAGGCGATCACTTTAGAATACTCATTTCTTTGAACTATCGATTTTATGCGTCTTTGCAGACGCTCGGAGACTTCTTTAAGTCTGCTTTCTGAATCAAAATACTTCCCTTTGTAGCCAGATAGCAGGCAGAAATAGAGGGTTTCTAACACCTCAATACTCGGAGAGGTTTTAGCTAGCTCCTGTTCGGCAAGATCAAAAAAGTATACTCCTCCATTATTTATTCCGCCTTTTGACTCTTGTAGTAGCTTCCAGTCACTCACCGCTTGCTTGCTTTCTACCCGAACAATTTCATCAGTATGGATAGCCAAGACAGTAATAATATCCTTGACAATATTGGATGCCAGCAGCGCCATCAAACTACGCTCACAGCTAGCCAGATCTAAGAGCAACCTTTCAAATAAAGCTAAACTCTCACCACCTTTATCTAGGTTACTTTCATACTCCTCTACACTGCCGATCTCCAATCGCGATTCCCTTGCCCGTACAAAAGTATAAATTGAATTCCATTGCTCTATATTCATATCACACCGACTTATCAATTTAAGTAACAATTTTATGATCCAAGTCATGCCGACCAACAACACAAAAATCACCACTAAGCTTTACAGGAAGATCTATCACCCAATCCTGCAGAATCCTTTCCACTTGATCCAGAAAATCCAAGACTAGTGGGCGAAGATATTCCTCTATGCTTTTGAAGCCTAATATATAATGAATGCCAGACTTTACCCTGCCACTACTATCGGTAAAGTCCTGATCAACATCCCGTAGAGAGTCCAATAATATTCGCACTGGCTTATACTCGCCTTTCCATACACTCCCGAGAGAATCCAGCAACAAAAGCAGATCTTGTAATTCGAGGCGAACTTTATTCTTAATAGCTGACAACATAATATTTTGCTCTGCTGTCAATTCAGTCATTGGCTGGTAGGGGCTTATAGGGTTCCGTACATTCGGTAGTACGCGTGAAGAAACGCCACTTATATCCCTATCATAAAAACGGGCCTTTAGGGGCTTCCAAAGATGGTTGCTAAATTGCGGGGAATGCCAAAGAGCTTCAGCTACCACTTGCTCTGGTGTATCAAATGCATTCGGCATTCGCAAGTTTATTTCATACAATCCATTTTCCGTATTTGTTGACAAATCGTAAGTCTCAATGTCTTCACTAACAAAGCTAGGATTAACCGCAATACGATCACTTCCATTAAGTTTAAAAATACCTTCAACTTTATAAAGTTCAAGTTCATCACTTGCATTTGGCGCCAGGATAGGATGTTGAGACTTTGTACCATCCACTAATATAATTTCTGAATCCTCATACTGGGAATTTTCCGCAGGCACTACATTTAACTGTAGGAGATCCTTACTTAGCCTTACATTTTTTGGCCATTCAGCTTCCATTAGAATTATAACTCTTCCATCACTCCACTCCTCCGGTGCTTGATCGAACTCTACTTTCATAAAGGAATGAAGTTGTGGCATTTGAAAGTACTGACGCATTTCATACAAAGGATTTACATTGTCCCCTTGAGCTTTGCCAAAGGAAACCCTACATTCATACCTCTTTCCGTTACTTAGCTCCAGAAAAATTCGGGTTTCCGGATCACTTACAGCATTTTTGAACTTTAGATTCTCCCCCCAATCTTCACCGGCATTAATATAAAAATTAAGTTCTTTCAGTGCGCCCGGAACAGAAGTCGTATTTTGAAGTTCAATTTCAAACTTAGAACCAACCAGACCTTCCCTCTTCAGTGATAAGTTTGAAATTTTAACAGGATATATGGTGTGACTACACTGGGTTCTAAATAACGCTTGTTGATTATCTTCACTGCTAACTACGATCATCGTTCCAGGGGCAATATCCGTCGGTTCGTAAATTTGATAACCATCAAACTTAATAAGACCAAGTGCAGGTAAAGGCGATGCTAGAAATGGATATATCTGGCCGAACAATCTCTGATACAGGGATGCGACAGCATTCTCGCCAGAAATTCTATTTTTTGCCATCAGCAGTGCCACTGACTCAACCAGCTGCTTTATCTCCTGACTGCATTCATCTAAGGATATATGGGAATAACGTTGGGTAAAACTATTCTTAAAGTCCTGAACATAGGCAACGTCATCACTCACGGCTTGAATTAACTTACTATTTAGCTCCATATTGCACCCAGACCCTACGTTATTTTTTATTGAAGCTTAATCTTTAAACCTGAAATATTAACATTTGCATCTGCAGAAACATTTACGGAACCAGACCCCATATTCATTTTCTGACCCGAATTGATAGACATTGTTTTCCCTGACTCAATATCACAGGAACTATCGCTTTTCATTAGAGTACTTTTACTAGCCTTACACTCAATGGTTTCTGCAGTTAATTTAAACTTCTTGCAGTCAATATATACCGACTCTGGTTTCTGTTCTATTTTGCTGGTGTCCGAAGATCCTTTACTAGTTGTTGTAATCGAGTCCTTATTAATTTCGATTTTATGGACTATCTTGCCCGACTGATTATCAACAGTTATAACAACACCGTCTTTCTTATTTAATTCTATGCGACAGAATAGAGCCCCCATACCCACTCCTATAGCAGTATATACTTTTCACCACAATAAAACTTAAACAATCAATTTACATCCAGACCTTCAGGAAGCTTACGATACAAGTAAAAATTCATTAATTTAAAAGTGTTCTGTGCATAGAAACCCACACTTCCATCCCGGTGTAGATATTTCCGCTCGGCCTCTTGACCCAACCTGAAACACTGAACTTCGCGACCGAACTCATACCCAAAGCCCGGGTTTTCCAGGTGCTCAAGGTTAACCCCCTCAAGCGCATAACTATTTACATCCTTTAACCGATCTATGCTGGTAATCACTGGTGTATTGGTATGATCTATTGGTGCCTGGCTATTTAGGTCCACAACAAAATAAAGCACTTCTGACTCTGTTAGGGATGCAGGCAGTGGAACCGAATAAATACCATCTTTGAGTACAAATTCATAAAGTTGGCTTTCACAGTTTTCTACTTTCATCCTCATGTTCAGCTGGTTTATAAGATATTCGAAAGAACCAGCCAAATCCCTGTGTCGGTAGGGTTGAGGATCACGCTCCGGCCACTCGCCTCGATATAGCATTAGATCAGTTAGCAGAGCATGAAGTGACTCAAAAAGGTAGTACGGATGTAACCTCAACTCCCCATCTTTCGTTTTAGATATGTTTAAATTTTCAAGCAGTCTTATATTAGATTGTATTGCATGCAAGCACTGTTTTATGCTGTATAACATCGATTTAGGTAGATTTCTTGCCCCAAACTCCTGGCGCAGGTCAGACCTAAAGCGGAGCATTACTGTAAGCAGTTGCTGCAACATATCCAGCATATAGGGACTATTTCCAACTTGTAGAAGTGGAGGAACATATCTCGGTGAGACTTTCCATCCATCATCAAATGGTTTTTCAAAGTTCCCTAAGCAACCGCTTTCCATCAGGTCATGATCATCCAACAAATATTCATATTCTCTAGGCAGGACCTGCTCACACGATAGGACAATTTTTAGAAAGCGGCGATTTATCGCGTCCACTTTTGGCGTCAGTGTTTTGACTGTTTGCAACTTATCAAGAGGGCGTTCTTGTAGGATATGATATATAACAGTAGGTTGAGAGGCCTGCTTCAATTCGACAGGTGGAGTTAAAAGTAGCGAATTGCCTGGATAATTAACCAGTCCGCCTTTTTTTGTCACTAGCTTTAGGGTAGATAAGCTTAAAATGGCCTCGTTAGATAAAAGGCTTGCGTCCCATTCAATACTGCTTATTCCATAGCTGGGTAAGCCTGCCAGCTCTTGACGTCCAGAAGCTTCAGCAACTAAGGACTTTTCTTGGGCCATCAAATGCTCTGGCAAAAGTGCTTGCCCCACTTCCCATTTTACAGGCGCCTGGCTGTCTTGAGACATAACATATCCTCGCAGTATAAATACTAATGTTTTTCTGTTTTGCAATACATTGCCAGCCAATTATTTTGGCTCAACAATTAATAAGAGATTGATTTTTAGATACGTAGCGGTATATAAAATACATATACCGCACGCACCCCACCCAATCAGGTCAAGAGCATTACCTTTATTTATTATTAACTTCCCCCCGTATCTGTTTTCACACCCCAAGGCTTGACATATTTAGCACTTTCACTCACCGCCAGATGGAATTGTTGTGCCGTAGGTTTGGGACTAATTTCTATACACACTCGAAATAACTCTGGCGTTTGAATGATGTCAGTAGATTCCTGGGCAACGTCTATGGCCAACTCAGTGGTATCAGAAGATCCGTTGTAGACTTTCTTGATTTCACCTTTGTTAAAATTGGCATTGGTATGCATTGCTTTAAAGTACTTACCAGCTACCGGATCATATCTTGCGCAGAAGAGTTCGAAATCAACATCCGTACATTCCATATCTCGCTTTCGCAGTAGATCCAGAATGGTTCTATTTTCATAGCTTGTATAAAACGATATCTCTATAGGATCTGCGTATCCGCCCGAGTAGTAAACGGACTCAAGAATTCCTGCAGTCTTGGATATCTTCTCAACGGAACCCGCATCTGAACCACCATCTATTCCACAAAAATCTGGGACTTCAATATTTTGCTCAAGAGTTTTTTTCCCAACAATCATTTTTGTCATATGACCATATGGGGATTGATCATCTTTTGCAGCATTGAAACCTTGTAACACACTTAAATTATGAACTTCAGCAGCCATTTTCGCCTCCAGGTTTACTCTATTTTCTATTGATTCAGACTTTAATAAAGTTTGGTTAAGTCCTTACGTCCAGACTCAACTCCACATCCATTCCTTCAAATTGCCTATGGGGCATTACAGAAATTTTACTGCTGTACCATCCTACCAACCCCTCCTGCTCTTCTGTTTCTACCTTTATTGACTTAAATGGATAGTAACGGAGCGTTAAATCGTCTGGATTAACAACGGTTGTAACGTATTGCGACAACCAGTTTTCAATCGATGAATTAATATAGTCTTCAGTCGCGGTGCTACCTATGTTATCCCGCATAATACATTTGATATAATGAGCAATTCTTGTAACTGACATCGTGTAGGATAAATTAGCAACCAACTGGGAATTTTGAGAATCGATTGGATCCTTAAATTTCTTGGTTTTCTTAATGGATTGACTACTAAAGAAACAAGCATTTGAAGATCCCTTTTTATATATCAGGGGAATAAACCCAGCATTAGAGAACTGCAACTCTTTATAATCTGGAATGGTTATTTCTATTGGTGATTTCACCTCCTGCTGCCCGTTCAGTTTAAAATAGTGGCGAGGAAGATATTCGACAGTACCACCTCCTCTGGGCCCCCGGATATATTGACACCAACCTGTTTCAGTAAAAGAACGAATCATATTTTTACAAAATAGGAAAGCTGCATTACACCAGAGGTAATCTTTGTGCCCCTCCGCAACATCTATTTTTTCTTCAAATCCAAATCCACCAGTATTTGCTTCAGGCTCATAAGGTGCACGAAGCAAGAACTTGGGCAATGTCAACCCTATATATGCGGCTTCTTCGGAGTTTCTAAATTGATTCCATTTTTCAAATCTTGGGTGGTTAAGATGTGCTTCCAAATCTTTGATTTCAGACAGCTCTTTGATGTCATTGCAAGCAAAGAAGCTTGGGCCTACCGATGATACAAAGGGCGCATGGCTAGCCGCTGCAACCTTACCCATTGTACTTAGGAATCGACGATCAGAATCATTATTATCAAACTCATATAACCCCATGATTGAGCCGTAAGGAGACCCACCATATTGGTCATATTCAGAAACATAGATCTTTTTAAAAACTTCACTATTTGTTAGATCCATGGAATTGTTTTGCAGATCATCTCGAAGTTCTTCTTTGGTACAATCAAGGATATCGATCATGACATTAGCACTCCAATCGGTGCTTTCTACCAGACCTTGCAATCCCATCCAATTCGATTCTAACGCTTTAAAATTATCATTATGAATAATTGTATTGACATGCTGATTTATCTTCTCATCTATATCAGCACAAGCATTGGAGACCTTTTGACGTATATTTGCCATTGCTAAACCATCATCATCATTAGCCGGCAAAATATCATTAAACAGAGCAGTTGCCATACACCCTAGAAAGTAGTCTGCTGCCTGCTCATTGTCGTTTAAAATAAGACCTTTATTTGTCTTTAGCAAGTCAGCAAGAAACACTTCTTGCTTGTGTATTTTCCTGGCTTTTTTTACAGCTTTTTTTGCTTCATCCCGCGCAGCCACTTCCAGCTCCACCACGCCATCCGGGTTGCTGTCATATTCCGCAAACGCCGTAAATGCACCCTTAAGATTTGGCTCAAGAGATTGTAGCGTTGAGTTTAGAGCATTGGTCATACTTTTATCCAAAAGATCTGCATGCTGCCCTACAAACTCCTGAACAGACTTACACTTTTCACTCACCTCATCAATACATCCCTTGACCTGTTCGAAGCTATCTCCTTCATCGTAGCTTTTTACTTTTTCAGAAATAGATGTAAGCTGCTCTTTTAACTCTCTCGACTTCTGGATTCGAACTTTTTTATCTAAGAGCGACTCAATTGTTTCCGGCATGTAATTTAAACTGGAGCCTAAATCCACCACATGCTCATTGGGCACTGTAAGGACATTTGAGCTCATCCTTCACCTCCTTCAACTTGTGGCTGGTGGCTGATTAGATTTGCCGGCAAAGTGCTATCTTCTCCGTAACTGGACTCCAGGGCGCCTTTGAGGGCATCGATTGCCTCCCTATTATTTATTAAGCTTTTAAGGGCATCGCGAAACTTGGCACTATTATTAATGCTGGAAAGAAGGGTATTAAGTGCCCTTTTTGAACGGACCATATCATTAAGCGAAGAAATGTTTTTACAAACATTAAATGGGTGAAATGAATCAACATCCTTTATAGGTATTGTGTGTATTTTTTCATCTGCATCGGTTACGCTCACCTGGACATTCATTTTATCTATCACAGGATTTATATTATTGCCTTTAAAGCTTATAATTTTACGATCTGCAAGAGGAAGCTTGCCTCCATTTGGCCCGGAAAAGTCTCCCATTATTAGTATTCTTAATGGAAGCTCAAGGTCCTCAGGTTGCCCATTGATTTCAGTCTTATACCGCAGCGTCATCCTTGACTTTGGAATAGTATCCTGTATTGCCATTATCGCCTCCACGATTTCATATTGTCAGTCTTTTGTGTCCTACCCCGGGAATCAGACAAGTATATTACCGGTTTAAATTTATTGTGCTCAACACAGTGGGAACTGTCGATTACAGGCCCTAGCTTTCCGTTTCATTTAATTCTGGAAAATTACAAAATATTACAATCTGCACGCAATTGGTTTTTAAAATACAAAAACTACATTGCTAAATATTTATGTCACTTGCAGGAATGAGCCGATTAGGGCTATGAATTCAAAGAATGGCTAAATTGACTTGTAGGACGCTGGGATGATATGGAGATCAGCCATGTTAGTAAGAGTATATATCAGGAAGGATAGAGATTGCTGAATAAGTATTATATTTAAAACATATCCAGGTACGGAATACGTGTGGTTTTTACACTTTATAAATTCTGGATATCTACTTCTTGAATTGCCGTAAACCCTACACTCAACACTCTACTCCAATTTTTAGTAAACATTGATATCGAGCCATATACTTCTCTTGCCATATCTTCATGTGTTTTAAACTGCTTTTGCCCATAGATAGGATCAAACATACAACATGGCGATAACCACCTTAGCCAGCGGCGTCCTTTACTATTCTTAAGTTTTACCACAATCACATGTTCTACACGTTTACATTCTTCAGAAGCTCCAGATATGTTTAAGAGGAGAAAGTCATAGCTACAATCTACTGCAGCATTAAAATGACACAATAATGCACCTTCATTAACATAAATTCGCTCAAGCGTAGAAAAATTGCAAAAGTTATTTAGAGGGGAATATGTTTCATGTAAATTTTTTGAATATGATCTATATAAATTTACATATTCCTGCATGCAAACGCCTACTCCATCTTCACAGCTTCCTGCTTGACATCTTGAATTACCACATACATTCTTCATCCAAATACAACAATTCGCCCACATTCTAGCGACTGAATCAAAATTCACCGGCTGATGTAATACGTGAATACCGCTTGTGTTCTCTATGGAGTCTTTACTCTCCTCTTTCAGCTGGCTTTTTATAAGCATCATATATTTTCCCTCTTAAAGCTCCACTCAGCCTTAATTACACTGGAATATTTGCTCTTCCAATCAATACTCCTCACTTTATGAGTATGCAGTTTATGTCTACGAATATCGATTACAATGGATATTAAGGTCTTTCAAAGAATTTGTTTAAATTACAAAATATTACAAACTGAAATCTATTATGGGCGCTGATTCGGCAATCACACTTCCATTTCACTTGATAAGAAGCGCCTTCTTGAAAAAACTTGACTAAAAATAACCAATTTCTCTAATGAGGAAAACGAAGAGCATAATCCACTCTCGGGCACCTAAGGTATAGACGCCGTTTAAAGGTACAAATATGCATATTCATTCTTTTCTATTGGAATTGGGTATTTCCGTAATGACAGTTTAAAGCACCTACCTCATAGCCAATGACTGGATCTATCAGTTTCTGCTATCATCGCGCCCGCAAAACCTAAGGGGTGGCCTTGCCTGAGATGTCCGGGGATCAAATTGGTCTGTCGCGACAAACCCTTGAACCTGATCCGGTTAATACCGGCGTAGGAATAGGTAGACAAAGCAAAACCTCCCCACGTCGCACTCCGGGTCTCTTTCACTGCCGTTATTCGAGAGAGAACCATGAAAAAACAGTTTCCCACCCACCCTATTGCCTGGTCTGTCAGCCTTGCCAGCAGCTTGTTCGCCGGTATCGCCACCGCTAATACCGCAGAAACCGGGCTTGAGGAAGTGGTGGTTACGGCACAGCTACGGGAAACCAACCTTTTGGAGCTTCCTTCCAGTGTTACCGTACTGGATGAAAGCGCGATCGATGCGCGGGGCGCGGCCAATCTGGACCAGCTTTTGAACATGGCGCCCAATGTGAATTTTTCGTCTGGCGCCTCCAGGGGACGATTTGTACAGATTCGCGGCATTGGTGAGCGCAGCCAGTTTATCGATCCAGTAAACCCCTCAGTTGGCCTGATCATCGACGGTATCGACTTTACTGGCCTGGGGCTCGCAGCCAGCACCCTGGATATCGATCAAGTGGAAATCCTGCGGGGCCCACAGGGCACCGTGTACGGCGCTAATGCCCTGGCCGGCCTGATCAACATGACCAGTGCAGCGCCCACCAGTGAGTCGACCACCAAGGTGTCCGCCGAGCTGAGCGAGTACAATGGACAGAGCCTGTCCGCGACTACCAGTGGTTCTTTGAGCGATGCTCTTGGCTATCGACTGGCTGCCAGCAAACGCAAATCCGACGGCTATACCGAGAATGTGTATCTCAACCGCGATGACACCAGCAATATTGATGAGTCTGTGCTGCGCGGTAAGCTGGCCTACTCCCCGTCTGACGATTTAAAGCTGGGCGTTACCCTCTTCTATATCGACGTTGATAACGGCTACGATGCTTTCTCTCTCTATAACACTCGCGAAACCCAATCTGACCAGCCCGGCTGGGATCGCCAGGAAACCTTTGCCGGCGCATTGACTGCTCAATGGTCTGGTAACGAGAACTTTACTCTAGAAGGCACTCTCAGCCTCGCCGATTCAGATACAGAATATGGCTACGATGAGGATTGGAGCTATGTCGGCTTTCATTCCTGGGAATACAGCTCCACGGATAATTACCAGCGCGATAAAGACAATATCAGCATTGACCTTCGCGCACTCTCTACCGAAGAGTCCAAGTTATTCTGGGATCGCAGCCACTGGGTTGTGGGCCTTTATGGCCGCACGGAGCGCGAGGACCTGAATCGCAACCAGAGCTTCCGCAGCACTTTTGATACTGAAAACTCTGCCATCTACGGCCAGCTCTCTACGGAAATCACCCCAGCGATCAACTTGATCACCGGTCTGAGACTGGAAAGACGCGAAGCCGATTACTCAGATTCCTATAACATCGATGCAGATAATGGAGAAAACCTGTGGGGCGGCAATATCTCGCTGCAATACCATTACACCGACAACACCTTGCTCTACGCTACGGTTTCCCGAGGCTATAAAGCCGGCGGTGTAAACGGCAGAATCATCTCAGAATCAACAAGCAACACTGAGATCAACAGTGACATGTTCGAATTCGATACCGAACATATGCTCAACTATGAATTAGGTATTAAGGGCAGCTGGCTGGAGAATCGTTTGCAAGCCCAGGTTGCGGCTTTCTACCAGGATCGAGATGACGTTCAGGCCAAGGTTTCTATCTTTAACCCTGCCGACTACTCATTTAGTGACTACCTTGCCAATGCAGCCGGCGGAAGTACTACTGGTCTTGAGGTGGAACTGAACTATCAGGCTACCGACGCCCTGCGCTTTTTCGCCTCTGCTGGCTGGCTGAATGCGGAATTTAAAGACTACGAAAGTAGTTCCCACGTCGATGCCCGCGATGACTACGCAGGAACAGTGTTGGCTGCGGTTGATCTGGATGGCCGCGATATCGCTCACGCCCCCAACTACCAGTTCTTTACCGGTACAGAAATCGATCTGCTTCCAAACCTGATCTTGCGATTGGAACTTGAGGGTAAAGACGAATTCTACTTCTCAAACAGCCACGACGAAAAATCCACAGCCTACGAACTGGTCAATGCTCGCCTGACCTACCAGGGAGATAACTGGGATGTTGCCCTGTGGGGAAGAAACCTCACTGACGAAGATTACTATGTGCGCGGGTTTTACTTCAGTAACCAGTATGGCAACAACCCGGCCAATGGCTACGCACCCGAGCCCTACTATCAGTATGGTGAGCCCCGGATTGCCGGGGTAACAGGCACCTACACCTTCTAATCACTCAGTGACTTTGGGGCAGCGTTTCACTGCTCCAAAACTCTCTATCAAGAGGGAAATTATGCAGCTCTCTGTCGAAATCAGTATGTATCCGTTAAAGGACGAGTACATCCCGGCTATTCAAGCGTTTATCGCACAGTTAAACAGCCATCCAGAACTCAAGGTAATCACCAATACAATGAGTACTCAGGTGTTTGGGAATTACGATCTATTGATGGATGTGCTCAAGTTGGAAATGCGCAAATCCTACGAGCAGTTTGGTCGCGCCATTTTTGTATGCAAGTTTATTGACGGCGACCTGGCCCCGGGGGAAGCGCATGTTTGACCAGGATATAAGCACCGCAATCAGCGCTTCGATTGCAGCCATGTCCTTCTGGGAGGTAGCCGCAGTAATACTGGCTCTGGCCTATTTGCTTCTAGCCATGAGGGAGAAAATCAGCTGCTGGTATGCTGCCTTTATCAGTACGACGATCTACCTGTTTCTGTTTTGGGATGTCAGCCTGTTAATGGAGTCTGCACTACAGGTTTTCTATCTGCTGATGGCGGTTTATGGCTGGTGGCAATGGCGAAATCACCGCAACCGGCAGGACGATCTGAAAATCCACCGCTGGAGCGGAAAAACCCACTCGATAGTTATTGGCGCTACCCTGATACTGACGTTACTGATCGGCTACCTGCTGGATCGCAACACCAGTGCCGCCCTCCCCTACCTGGATTCATTCACGACTCTGGGGGCAATCGTCACCACCTATATGGTCACCCGGAAGGTACTGGAGAACTGGCTTTACTGGATTGTCGTAGACGGAGCTTCAATCTATCTCTACCTGGACAGAGAACTCTACCTTACTGCCGTATTGTTTATGCTGTACCTGGTGCTGGTTGTGATTGGCTATTTCCAGTGGTTGGCCATTTTCCGAAAAGAGAAACAACAACCCGATAGCGCTCCTCAAACAATGGCAGCGGCATAGTGACCAACTGATATGAGCCAGGACTTGAGCAACATCATCCCCAACGATTGGCATCATTGGAGCAAGGCCCGGCCCACGGTGGTCAGGGCCCTGGCTGGGGGGCTGACCAATAACGCCTTTCTGGTTGAGTCCGCCGATCAGCTGATGGTGCTGCGGATAAACTCCAGCATCAGCGATCAGCTCAATCTCGACAGGGCTGCTGAACAGCAGGCGTTGCAAGCTGCCACATATTCCGATAGTTGTGCCCCTTTGGTTTACTGTGACCCGCATTACCGATATTTGGTGACCCGCTATATTGAAGGCACTCCCTGGGATAAAAATGTCGCCCACAGCTTGGAAAAACTTGCCGATCTGCTGCGCCGTATACACGGTTCCCCTGCAATTGATGCCCAATTAAACATCGGTGAGAAAATCTCAAGTTACAGGCAGTTTATCGATAAGCGAGCCAGTTATTTCCACTTGCTCGACACACTGCAAGAGAAACTTCCGCAATTAATTGACGCTGCTTATCGGATGGGCGACGAATTTTGCCTGTGTCACAACGATCTAACGGTTGGCAACCTGATCTGGGCTCCCTCTAACAAGCTATACGCTATCGACTGGGAGTACGCAGCAATGGGGGATAAATTCTATGACCTCGCTGTTTTGGTAGAGGAACACAACTTGAATCAGCGAGAGCAAAATAGTTTGCTGGAGTGCTATCTTAATCGCACTGTGTCACCTGAAGACAATCAGCGCTTGGGGTTATGGCAGCTGATCTACGGTTACCTTTGTATTCTCTGGCACGGGGTACAATGGAGTAACCAAACCCAAAGGTCCTCGGAGCAAGGGAGATATATCGGGAAAAAAGCCCAACAGTTATTGAAAGGCCTATCGGCTCACAGCCTCAGCTGAGTAATCCCTGCTAGAATAGGCCCAATCCCTAAGAAGCGACTTTCAGTCACTGCGGCGCAATCCAAGTTGCTGTCGAAGTAATTCAACTAGGGCCCGACTCGGCTAAAATACCCCCCTTTTTTCACACCCCTAAAATAACCACAGAGGTACTCCTGTGATCAGATCATTTTTTGCAATACTACTTACCTTGATCGCAATCAACGCACAAGCAGTAGAGAAACCCGAGGGTTTTAAAACGATAGACGGGCTGTTTGCTGCGCTTTCAAACCTGGACCACCAAGCTATGCGAGACGGCGTCAGCGACGATTTTATACTCCTTGAGCACGGTGAAGTCTGGGATATTGAAGACCTTATCGCCGTAATGAAGCCCAAGCCCTCAAAGCTGGAAAGAATCAACTACTTCAGCATTATCAATTTTGAAGAGCGTGAGAACCTACTGACCATCAACTACTGGACCAAGTCCATTTTTAAATCCGAGGATGGCAATAAAGAAGCGGTGTGGTTGGAAAGCGCCATTGTTAAGAAAATCGATGGCAAGTGGCTAGTAGCCCAATTGCACTCAACCCGCCTGCCCGCAGAGAAATTCCCCAAAGACGTCCAGTTTGAGCAGCAAGTCCTATAATAAAGTGCCCTACAGGCCCCGCCCGCACAGGGCCTGTGTCCATTTGATCGCTCTCAGTCCCCTCCCAACTGGAACAACTACCGGATTTCAAAGCTTCCAAGTGCTAGTATGTGACTCTAAATTGCATATTAGTCTCCAGTTCTAAAGGGCCACTCAATGAAGCTTAAAGTTTACCTCTCCGGCGAAATCCACTCCGATTGGCGTGCGCAAATTATCGAAGGTTGCCAAAAAGAAGGGCTGGATATCTCCTTCTCTTCCGCAGTCACCAACCACGATGCCAGCGATGCCGCTGGTGATGGCCTGGGTGAGGAGCAGAACGCTTTCTGGCGGGATCACAAATCAGCCAAAGTTAACGCAATCCGAATCAAGCACCTGATTGAAAACTGTGATTTGGCGGTGATTCGATTTGGCGAGAAATACAAACAATGGAACGCCGCATTTGATGCGGGCTTTTGTGCAGCCTTAGGCAAGTCCTATATCACACTTCACGATGAATCCTTGGTGCACGCACTCAAGGAAGTGGACGGTGCAGCCCAAGCCTGGGCACAGACCCCCGCACAGGTTGTCGATATCCTGAAGTACTTAACCACTCAGGCCTAAGGAGCCTCTGGATAGCAGGCCAGCAGGCATCTACTAACAAAACTGCACAATCAGTAGGTGCCGCCAGCTAAAAGCCGTAATTAAGGACACCGGCATAGTTCGGCCGAGAGGCTGCCTCTGCTGATGGGTTGTGCACTAGCTCGCCGCTACGATTGATCGCATAGATTTCTGCACCGCAGTGCTTGCAGAATGCCTTCTCCCGCAAAGCCCCCTCTTTAAAGTGATATTTGCGCAGTGACTTTTCAGGATCGCTGATATGGATAGCGACTTCAGTATCAGCGTGCCCCCTTTGGCCCGCTGGTACAAACAGGGCATCTATAAGCTTGTTGAAATGAATCGCTCCACAATGACAAGTTAACGGATTCATAGCCTTATCTCCCTGGTCGATTAGTATGGGGAAGGAGTTTACTATTTACTTTAATTTAACAAAGGGGATATATTGAAAAGATCTTTTAGCTTTAAGGAAACAGTCTGTGCGCAGAGAGTACGACAAATACCACTTGATCAACGTTTTTTGCAGTGTTGTTGATCACGGTTCCTTAAGCAAAGCTGCCAAGCACTTGGGCCTGTCTACGCCCACCGTGAGCAAGACTCTCGCCCAACTTGAACAGGCCCTTGGCCAGGTATTACTCAATCGCACCACCCGGGCAATCGCTGTCACAGATGCCGGAAGGATTGCTTACCAGAAAGGGCAAAAAATAATCAGCTCATTCACCGAGCTGGAAGACCAGATTGCAGAGGCAGCAACGCTCACCCGAGGAAAATTAAAAATCACTTTTCCGGAAACCCTCGGCTTAAAAGTATTCAGTCATATCTGCAATGATTTTCAGAAAGCATTCCCCGATTTCAGCTTGGAGCTTATCTTCAGCCCCTATCACCTGGATTTAATCGAGGACGATATCGACATTGCTTTTCGCGTCTGGGAAACCCTGCCCGATTGCCAGTTTTACGCCCAGCCCCTATTTAGTATCCGCCCTATTTTTATTGCCGCACCGACCTATCTGGAAGAACACGGCTGCCCCAAATCCATTGCCGAGCTCAGCCAACACAACATCATGCTAACCCGCCTTGACGGCCTGGAAGATGGCTGGTCAATTGATGGGAAGTTCTATCAATTCAATGGAAATTTAATATCCAACAAAACTTTCCATACCCGAGCAGCCGCATTAAACGGGAATGGCATTGCCAAGCTTCCCTCCTATTTTTGCCAACGGGATATCAAAAAGGGGCGACTGGTAGAGGTACTCCCTGACTTGGAGCGAAAAGATAAAACTGTAGGTGCTATTTATAAAGTAAAGCGAAAAGATTCAAAGAAAATTGACGTGTTTTTGAACTTTGCACAGGAGCGCTTGCAGGAGTATGACTTTAGCCTGTTTGATGAGTGAGAATGTGCCACTAAAGAACTCTGCAGCGATTAGAGATCCTCTGTGAAACACTCAGCTGTTTAGCACCACATTAGGTGGTACCATAGAACAATAATAAGCGGCTTGCTACTGGGGCTGAAGAGAGTGAAAACAATACTCTCGAAATACACTGTAAATACATCCCCTCTCCTTTATTGGTAAAGCCGCACAACAGTCATACATTGGAGATTGAAGTGACAATCACTAAAGAGGTCGAACAAGGCCAAGCTGTCTATTCCAAATCCGTACTTTGGCTTTATGATATGTGGGTTCTGGGCATATCAAACCGCTTTATTTGGAAGTGCCCAACTCCTGGAATACTAGAGCACTTCAATCGAAATATATCCTCCAACCACTTGGATGTAGGTGTTGGAACGGGCTACTTTATGGACAGGTGCCATTTCCCCTCCGACACAGTCCGCCTCGCCCTGATGGACTTAAACCAAAACAGCCTGGATATCTCAGCGCAAAGAGTGGCTCGGTATAATCCAACACAGTTCCGCTGCAATGTCCTGGATAAAATTACTTTAGAGACTGAAGTTTTTGATTCAATTTCCTTAAATTACCTATTTCACTGCCTTCCCGGCAAGCTGTCAGAAAAACTGGTTGCGCTGGATAATGTCGTAACCCTGCTATCGGAATCAGGCACCGTATTTGGTTCCACCATCCTGTCTGAAGGCGTACCGAAAAGTGGAGCTGCCAAGAAATTAATGGCTATCTACAATAAGAAAGGGATATTTTCTAATACCCAGGATTGTGAAGAGGACCTCGATACATTCCTTGCCAGTCGATTTAAGGAGTACAAAATAGAAGTTCGCGGGTGTGTAGCACTATTCAGTGCGCGGCATAAAATCACTGGCTAGAGTATCTACAGGGCACTTATGAGGATGAAGTTCTCGTTTAAGCTGGGGCTGAGAAATCCGCTGATATTCGTTACCTTGTCAGCTTTAGTAGTAGTTCCCAATTATTGCCTGGGCCTGCATTTCAGTGTGTTTGAAGATAAATTTGAATGTCCTGACATTCACAACTCCTTAGACTGTGCAAGGTCAATCGAAAGTGGATTGAGTAATCAGGTCGACCATATCCAGCGAACGAAACCAGGGCACCTGACTATAGCCCTGAATAGCGGAAAATCACTGACGTACACAGACATCCTTCCCGCTAATAGTCCCGCAGAACACATAGCCTACTCTGCAATTGAGCAAATAACTGATAACCTGCTATTGATACATCAACAGCTCTGGGAAGCACATTCCTATAGTTTGCTCGACTTGAGAAACGGCCATGAATATTCTCTTGCCGGCTACCCTTTGCTGTCTCCACAAGGCGGCTACCTTTTTGTTGCCGAACAAGACCTGGACGCCGGTTTTAATGAAAATGCCTTACAGGTTTACAAGCTATCTGAAAATACTTTGGACTTACTATACGAGCTAAAGCCTGAAAACTGGGGACCAGAGCAAGCTTACTGGACAACAGAGAATGCGGTCTCTTTCATACAGAAGCAGCTTAACCCCAGCTATTTTTCAAATGAAAATCAGCCCTTTTATATTGAGACTAAAGCTGTGCTTTCTATTGCCCCTGATAGCCAAAGTGTAAACATTCGATATTTTGATTAAAATGCGCCTCTTTAATGTACCCGAAATATCTTGGAGCTATTTTGACAGCCAATTCAGATCTCTCGATATTATTTGTCTGCCTCGGTAATATTTGTCGTTCCCCCTTAGCCGAAGCCGTTTTCCGCACTAAGGCACAGCAGGCGGGTATTCCTGTTTCCGTCGACTCTGCGGGCATTATCAGCTACCACGCGGGTAAGCGACCAGATCCCCGAACTTTGGCTATTGGTGAAGAAAATGGCTATTCATTTGAAAATAGCTACGCTCGCCAGGTAGCCACTACCGACTTTACAAAATACGATCATATCTTTGCGATGGACAAAGATAACCTGGAAGCATTGCAATCCTTGCAGCCTGACTCATCAGACGCCCAACTAGGGTTATTTTTATCAGTGCTGCAAGATAGTGATTTCGCTGAAGTACCCGATCCTTACTATGGTGGTATTGAAGGGTTTCAACATATTCTCCAGCTTATAGAACAAGCATCTGATGCATTTATCGAGCAGCTTAAAAGCAGAAAATAAGTAAAGACCCCACAAATTCTACCGGGCTTGTGGGGGGAAACTTTCCTCCAAGGCAGACCTATCCCACATTCCTTTATCGGCTGCAGCTTCATAAGTACTCTGCAAAAAGTCAAACAGTGCCTCATCAGGGGAGCGTGAAGCTCTCACCGCATCATAGGGCAGTAAGAACTCCCCCAAATCTTTGGAATAGTAAGCCGAGGCGGGCGCGACCCTTGCTTCGGGAAATCCTTGGGGCTCTGGGTAAGTATATGAATAGAAGCAAGCACCATCTACACCACCGCCACCAGGCCAAAAACCGGCACTGCTAACTTCATGGGAGTAGGCTTCCCTGGCCACCCAATCGGGAAAGTGTGGAACGCCTCCAGGGTGCGGAGGCGCCTCCCTGCCAGAAAAACGGGTAAGTGCTAAATCAAAACTTCCCCAAAAAAAATGAATTGGACTGCACTTGCCAATAAAACGACTGCGAAACTCAGTGAAAACCCGATGAATTTGCACCAACGCCTGCCACAGCTGTTTAGCATATTCGGGATCATACTCGTAGTTATCCTGATCCCTCTCAAAGGGTATCGCGTCCGCCACTTCGGATGGCATGGTGTTAATCTCAACCGGTATACCTAGCTGCTTGAGTGCAGCCATTACTTCCCAGTAGAAATCAGAGACTGTGCGGGACTCCAAGGGTAATACCCATTCTCCCCCCTCAGTGGTCAACAGCTTCAGTACGTGATGATAGAAATCAAAGCCAATAGAAAACGACCGTCCTCCATAAGGGATAAGGGATGTCTCCAGCCCTCTAGCGGTAATATATAAAGGAACATGCCAGGAGTGATTGATCCAAGGGGTTTGTACCAGGCGAATCTTGCCAATAACTTGCATCCACATATGCAGGGTGGCAATCGTATTTACCGACTCAGCGTAGGGTAACTCTGGCCAGTCTTTACTCTCAGAACGATTCTTTAAGTTGCTCACTTTATGTGCTCCAGATTGTCAGCCATTGGCCCTGTAAACTGCAGATAACAACAAACTCTCGATAAAAAAATTCTCTAGAATTTCTTAAATAACACCTTAGACTGTGGGCAATTGAGCTACCCAACCAACAAGCATTATCAAAATAAAATACAGCACTATAACCACTAAAGTTCCCATGAAATTTACTCGAGTTAGCTTCCCTGATGTGTCTGACAACCAAACTCTAAAAACTTTAGTCATAGCGGGTATAGCCACCCACGAAAGTGAAGAAACAATCAGCATACTCACAACAAAATTGGTTGATGCAAACGGCAAGTCCTTCACCAAGGGCAACAGCCATATTTCAATGGCCATAACTATGGGGTACAACATCAGTAGAACCAACATTGCCATCTTCCACTGCGCGGGCCCAGGATTGTTGGCTCGTCCACGAGCATGAGTAAACCAATCTTCAAATCCATGCCCTATCCGCTTTACATTTACATCCCTAAAAAAACCCTTCCCTAATTTCACCAACTTCTGATGTTCATCAGAGTCAAGCCAATTATCAAGATGCTTATTGGAATCAAACCGAAACACCACTACCCAATCATCCTGAACACCTTTTATGGGTTTGGTAAGACCACCCCCCAGAAAACCAGGAAATGCTTTAATTGCCTCATTTATTTTTTCCTGCCACTCCATATATTCGCGAAAGTACTCGGGCTTAACACTCTTGGAAATCACAATTGTCACCGGCACTGTCAACTGATCTGCTTCAGCTATAACTTGTGAAACGACTTCAACAGAAAACTGCTTTTCCAAAAAAGTAATAAGGTCTTTAAATAAACCATTACTGACAAAATCCTCCAGTTGAGCAATCGTCTCAAACTGAAAAATTTGAACCCACTCATTTTGAATTTTAGAGACAGGCTCCAACAAACTGACCTCACGTAATCCATCGCACTCTAGCGCAATGTCTACCAACTTTTGGTGGCATGAGCGGTACTCTTCCCCTAAGCGCTTTGGCACTTCCTGGGACAAGACAAGACATGCGCCGGTACTCTCCTCCATTAGCAGGCAACAATCTCCATGAAGTTAGGTAGGGAAACTAAAGTCCACATAAGTTGAAAATTTTATATAAACAACAAACTCGTCGTTGTTGATTTCCACGAACTAACGCTTTTCAGAAAGCAATGGGCAGCAGATAAATTTAGATGAAAAGTCAGAGCTGACATCAAGGGTAGCATTTGAGGAATCAAGCTCCGAAAAAATGACGGAACTGTCTTCAAAAGTGCCACCTCATCAGGTGGCACTTTTGGTGGGATACTATTTAATACTTAGAATTCAACTCGCAAGGCTTTCACTAACAACCAGCACTTTGCCGTCACGCCCGCCTGCCGCAGCTATTCGTACGGCTTCTTTAATTTCAGACAGAGGGTATGTGCCATGAACTGGTGCAGATAACTTACCTTCCGCTACTAGCTTTGTGATAGTGCCAAAAACTTCCTGTTGCCGCTCTGGGGATGCCGAGCCAAACCATTTGGCCAGCCAGAACCCGCGCACGGTGATATCTTTAAAGATGATCATCCCCGGTGTGATAACGCAGGGTTCCCCACTAAGTGCGCCATAATTCACTAAGGTTGCGCCATTTGACAGAGCCTCGCCCATGCGAGCAGTTGCCATTCCACCAACAGCATCAATGCCTAGCTTGATCTCAGCACCACCAGTAGCCTCAGCCACTCGCTTACCCAGGTGCTCACCATCCACGAGAACCACATCAGCGCCTGCGGCCTTCATCGGCTCAATCAAAGACTCACGACGGACAACATTGATCACTTTCAGACCCCGTAACTTGGCCAGGGTTGTCAGATAAGACCCCACACCGGAGTTTGCGGCATTCTGAATAACCCAATCCCCCTCCTTGAGATCTACAAATTCGCTCAACAGCAAGTAAGCCGTTGGCGGATTAATCGTTATCATGGAAAGCTGTAGAGGGTCCACATTATTCGGGAGCGGAATCAGCCCCTGGGCATTGACCACCATATGTGTGGCCCAGGTGCCGCTTCCTACCGGTAGCAGAACGACCTGACCAACGGCTGGCGCGGTAACATTAGGTCCATGTTTGACGACCTTGGCAACACCTTCATTGCCTCCAACCGCAGGAAGAGGAGGCAACATCCCATAATCGCCCGTCAGGGTCAGAACATCTGAAGGGTTAATTGGAGCTGCCAGCATCTCCAGTAACACCTGCCCCTCTTGAAGTTCAGGGGTATCAAAGGACACCGCCTCAATAACATCCTGCGGCACTGGTCCGCGCTCTTGATATTCTGCCTTTAACATATCGCCGTATCCTTTTTCAGATTGATTATGAACAACGACCTTCACTCTGTACAAAATGTACCATGAGCACTAGAGTTTGACGTCTATTAGCAGTGGAACCATTTAGATTCCGCCTGGTAAATCAAACCCATTTACAAATCGCCATTTGGATCTACTTATGTGTGGTTCAAGCTAGTAATTTCAAGTCAGCCACTTGAAGATAAGCCCAATAAAGCAACTCGCAACAGCAAGAACAATAAGCAGATAAGAAGTTAAATTAAGCAGGCTGGAGTAAACAACGGCACTTTTGTATTCGACCCGATCAATTACCACCTTAAGCACCGAATCCGCAACAGCAAGTACAGGGTCTGGGTCTGGGTCTATCACAGAACCTACAATAGTATAATCCTTTCCCATTGTTGCCCCCCAAAACCCGTAAGTCTTATCACCGCTGCAACCTCGGCCCCCTCTTCATAAACTATCCAATCGATAGCCAATTTTTCAGGATGATCGTTACACTTTTCT
Organism: Microbulbifer maximicatervae (SeqCode); assembly: GCF_052467325.1. NCBI lineage: Bacteria > Pseudomonadati > Pseudomonadota > Gammaproteobacteria > Cellvibrionales > Microbulbiferaceae > Microbulbifer > Microbulbifer maximicatervae (SeqCode). The sequence continues at coordinate 673,520 of NZ_CP174310.1, read as the reverse complement.
TTATCAAGGTATGCAATACCCAACCGACAATTTAGCTCACTGGAATCAAGTGCCCTTTCTATCTGTAATTCCAGTTCGTAGGGCACACTTAGTTACGAACGAAAGTTAAGTTCACTTCTCCCCTTTTTTGTAAAATCAACAAGATACTCAACCGCTACCCATTTATATTTTTTATAGGGAACAGTTTCATATACCAATATCAAAACTGCAACAACTAACACCAGCGATAATTTAACGGCTAACCGCATATCCTCCCCCCCCCAAATTCCTTCCTCAATATGTCACAGCTATATCCCCTGAGACCCAAGCAGCACCAATAAACAGACAAGCTCACAAGCTGCCAAATAGCGCACACCCCAAACAGCCCAACAATCAATTATTTAAATTTATTAAAATAATCATCATGGAAAATAAAACATATAGCAAAACGTACCAATTAAGAGTAGAGTCGCAGAGGCATCCTTAAGATAATCATTCAGATAGTTACAAGATGTACTTCAAAAAAATCACAAAAAAAATATTAATTTCCCTGGGGATTCTCCCGCTCCGCTCACTAAACACACAACCTGACCAAGAAGAACTTTTTAGTTCGAACATTATAGGCAAGCCCAGAATATCACTATCAAAATTATTTTGATCAGGACCATTGGGTTATACCTCTTGCGTATGAAAATTCGTCTTAAAAACTTTAATAATTCACAATTTTTCTCAGTCAAGATAATTCGTAATGCGAGCGGGATAGGAGAATAATAATGGGACTCTGCATTGACTCTAATAACATCGTTTTTATCACACAGGTAAGAACTGCTCTGAACACGCTGGTAGGTAATGTAGGTACAGCTCTGACCTATACACAGGAAAGATATCGAGCTGGGGGGCGTCATGTACTTCGAATTACTGAGGGCGTTGGCATTTTGACAGCAGTCGGATTAAGAGCAAATAGCACCACCCTACTGCGCCGACTAATATCAAGCCGCCATGACACAAGGATTACCGAACATCACGCCCTAGGATTTCGCCCAGACCAATGGCTAAAGGATCAGGTTTGGAGCGGCTTTAAGAGCTACATTCCCCTAGTCAGCTCAGACAGGGGCTTTATGGCCAAAGTGATGAGCAGCGGGTCTAGCGGGGTCGTTATGTGGAACAATTCGGTCCTTCAAACTGCCAATCTGACCAACAACGGCACAGTCACGATGGGGAATTGCCCCAGTTACATTACTCTCGCCCATGAGCTGATCCACGCTGATCGATGTAATCGCGGCCGCTACCTCTCAGGGAGTGCCAACTCCACTTTCCTCGCCGACGAGCGCCAAGCCCCCATGGGAAGAGTACTCCGTCAGCAGGGAGCACCTTTGACCATGGCGCGTATCGCCAATGGGGGACTAAATATTATTTATAACAATATAACTATCCCAAACCGTAACAACTTAATATCAACCAGAACCAGTGGCTGGATTTGGGTAGGTGGGTCTATGGAGCTGCGTGAAGAGATTGCAACTGTGGGGCTCAGTGACGATCTCGGTAACGTACCCACTGACCTCCTAGCCATCAACGAAAATATGATTCGGGCTGAACACGGTGTCGCACAACGGATGAAATATGGTCAGATCAGAAATCTAGTCTAACCCCACAATTTGAGTCCAGATGATAAGTACAACTGGGCCTAAATCTTCAAAGTCGACTGATCAGCCAGATCTAAGGAGACTCTGAAGCGGCACTGCTTTGCAACTTTATTAGCTGCAATTTTCAAACGTTTCACGTTTTTCATATTGCACCAGACCGCAGCATGTCGTTATGCTTTGGCGGCTAGAATCACACCTTCCTTCTGCCTGGAAGGCACATAGGACACCTTGGTCAACATACAGCCAGATCATAACCATGATTGATTATGCCCTTATAAAACACGTCCACATGACCGCCGCAGTACTCAGTATCCTGCTGTTTACCATCAGAGTGGGATTGGAGTTCAGCCACAACACGGGCTGGCGAAATGGCCCTCTGCGCTGGGTGCCACACCTCAACGACACTTTGCTGTTAGCTGCGGCTGCCGGACTGGTGATTCTCGGCAGCTGGAACCCGGGCACATCGCCCTGGCTAGGTGCAAAAGTAGCCCTGGTATTTGGCTACATTATTGCTGGCGTCTTTGCTTTGCGCCCAAACTTCTCCAAGCCAATTAGAATCACTGCCTGTGTACTTGCCTTCCTGCAAGTAGTCGCTATTTTCTATCTGGCGATGCACAAGCCCAGCTTGTAACTGGATGGCATTGAGCACTTGGTATCAGACTCAAATTGGTATCACCCCCAAACATCGTGCTCAATGCCTTTTATTCTAAATTTACTCCCATTGAACACCGGCTCACGCACCCCGGAAGATAACTGACTCTCGTAATCTGCCATTACCTTAAAAGCCACACCAGACAAAAGTAAGATAGCTATAAGGTTTGCCGATGCCATAAAACCCATCGAGACATCGGCCATACGCCAAAGCAAGGCAAAATTTTCTGCACTTCCCGTATCTGCCACCCAAGCCCCGAAAAGCACGAACATTAAAAACAACAGCCGATAACATAAGATGGATGTTCGGGTGTGGTAGAGGTAATAAATATTGGTTTCGCCGTAATAGTAGTTACCGATAATTGATGTAAAGGCAAAAAACATCAATGCAGTAGCAATAAAACTACTTCCCCAGGTACCCACCTCGCTCGCCAGTGCGTCTTGAACTAAACCAACCCCTTCCAAATTACCGACCATAAAGACATCTGCCACCAAGATAATTGCTGCCGTAGAAGTGCAGATAATAATGGTATCGAGAAATACCGATGCCATTTGCACGTATCCCTGCACCATTGGGTGTTTTACATCTGCAGCAGCAGCAACATTGGGCGAGGAGCCAAGTCCAGCTTCATTGGAAAACAGGCCCCGCTTGATTCCATTGGCCACCGCCGCACCAAAGGCCCCCGCCCCAGCTTCCTGAAACCCAAAGGCATTTGCCAGAATTTCCAACAGCACCCCGGGTAACTCAGAAATATTGGCGACCAAAACATAGAAAGCTACCAACAAGTAACCAATTGCCATAAAAGGGACAACAATACCGGCAAAGCGCGCAATTGAACGAATACCACCAAAAACAATAATCCCGGCAAAGAGCGCAATAAAAAAACCAACCCATAAAGGGCTTACACCCCAAGCTCCATACAGCGCGGCAGCCATCGTATTTGACTGCACAGCATTAAAGGTAAATCCGTAACAAATCATAAGAAAAACTGAAAAAGTCAGGGACAGCCATTTCCACTGCGGACCCATCCCCTTTTCAATATAATAGGCAGGCCCTCCACGAAATGCCCCGGGAACATCGCCACGCTCTTTGTAGGTTTGCGCGAGAGTATTCTCTACCAAACTGGTGGCCATCCCCAGCAAGGCCACCAGCCACATCCAAAACACCGCTCCGGGCCCACCAGCGGTTATGGCCACAGCCACACCAGCAATATTTCCGGTGCCGATTCTCGCAGCCGCGCTAGTGGCAAATGCCTGAAAGGCAGTTACCGAATTTTCATTTTCCTTATGAATGCCACGAATCATGACTTTGACCATATGACCAAAGTGACGAAATTGTATAAAGCGAGTGCGAATAGAAAAGTAGAGCCCCGCCGGCAGCAATCCTAAAATCAAGATTCCAAGCCACCAGATGCCACCGACGCCACCCCAGGCAAGTAAATTTGCCCACTCGATCAAAATCGTGAAAAGATCCAGAAAATCTTGCATTACCTACCCCTTGACCGCTTATAGTTATATACACTGTCAGCCAGTTGGAAGTAAGATTAGCAGATATCTCAAGAATTAATTTTAGATTGAAAGTCGGTCGCTGCGATTTATGGCAGAATTGGCGTGAAAATTATGCCAACCGCAAAAGACTTTCAGTAAATCCTCAGTAGTAGAAGGAGAATTTAATAGTGAAATATTCTCACAATTTAACTAGAGATACGATCAGCCACCAGAAGCAGATCATAAAGTTTATTTGAAGGTTTCAATATATGAAGTAAGATTGCAATTAGGTAATTATTCATAACTATATAGAGGCTTTTTCTAATAGTAAGGGCCATTAAGCAAGCCCAACTATGAATGTCCAAATCATCATCCCCGCCTTCGTAGGAGTCGCTATCAGAAACTGGAAAAGGAAAGATTACAATCGCCCCATTATCAGCAACTGTTTTTACAATAAAATATTATCTATTATTAGAGGAATAGCTACTGAGACCATCTCTACATATTACACCATACACCCCTTAACTCCTTTCTTAGAGGTTCAAACATTAATTTAGCTTAAATACCGAGATGTCAGCATTGTCCTTTTTATCATATTAAACACTATCTATTTACTTCAAGATTGAATCGACCTACAAGACAAGACACTAAGAAAGCACTTAAAACCAGAAAATAAAATGGCAATAGGGGAGCTGGCCAACCCACAGACTCTATGAATACGCTGAAGATGTATTGTTGAAGCAACACTCCAACATCCTCAGCGCGAAACTACCATGAAGTTGACTTAGAAGACCAAATAAACATTTCGAATAAGAGTGGAAGTACCCTCACAAATCACATTTGAATTTCCTTCAATCTTCACTTCTTTTCCAGCCATTACAGAAGAAAGTAGCATTGAATATTGGGCCGCACCAGCTTCAGAAGTCAAATAACCAGTCCATTGACCACCACCACAAGTATCTTCAGACATCCCTCCATCTAGCTTAACAATAAATCTATTACCTGAGGATGAGTCTGACTCAGGCGTTTTATGGACCTGCAGAAAATTAATCTCACCCTGCTCGTCAGGGAAATCCGCATAAACACCAGCAGAAAAGAAAATAAAAAATATAGAAAAAAATCTCACATTAATACTCCGATAAAAAATTTATAAGGAGCTGCGCCACCTACTAAGTAATGGCGCAGAACCTTTATTTAACTTTTTAACCCCCAATCCACATCATCGAAAATGACACCCTCTTAAGGGCAAAAATATTAGTAAACTTTGAAATAAACCGTATCATCAGTATAGATCCAGTCAGCATATGATGGATCGCCTCCAGGTATCAAGACCTCGTAACCATCACAAGTCGGGCAATTCTTATATGCTGAACAATTGTAGAAATCAAGCCCTAATGAATGGTATGTATCCCCCACACCGGTTCGAGTTACATCGGCGGTGAAGCTCCAATGTTCACCTTGATATTGACTTGAATATACAAGCTCACCATCAATATCTGCCTTTAAATAACAATCTTGAGTTAAACCGCTCGCACTTTTTGCCCGTACGGTAAAGTTAATTTTCTTTCTATCACGGGGCCTATCATCATTTTCAATAGGTTGATTTGGGCACCCCATCGTAAAGGTCCAAGCGGTACCATCAAGCGGCGCATCAACAGACACATTCATTTTATTGACTGAGTCGAAATTCTCACTAACATAAAAACTACCCTCATGAAACCCACTAACTGCCCCATCTGAAGAGTACACAGTTCTTCCTGCCTCATTCGTAATTAAGAGCCCATCAGGAATACTAAATGCTTCAAACTCAAAACTGACTGTACCAGGCTGATTCCCCAGATCTTGAATAAAGTCGTATGTACCTTTATTCCCCTCTTTCGATAATGGGGTGCCACAACTAATAACTTCTGTGCAATTAGATTCCTGAAAACTTCCGGAAACACTATCTACACCTGCCTGAACTGCAGAGATAATATTAGAGAACTCTTCAAAATACACCGGGAAGCTATGGTTCTTCCAGTCTATATTACTAGTGCGATCATAATTTCCAGGGAGCGTAGATGGATATCGAGCACGAACTCCAGAAACTACGTAATCTTTAACTAGACTGACATACTCACCTCTACCTTCTGATGAGAGTGGCACTGAATTTGTAACCGCTCCTACGAGCACACTCCCTAACTGGGGTTTCACCTCTGGACTCTCCGACAAAATCGAGTCAGCTGCCATCTTGGCATACAGGGACCCTTGAGAGTACCCAAGAAGAATCACATTTTTCCCAGATGAGAGTTCCGGCACTACTCGATTTAGGTGTCTATTTAAATCTGGCTGACCATTTAAATGCCTTAAATATTGTTTTTCTAATACATCTAGAGCCGCTTCTCTTAGCTTTTCAACGTACTCAATATCTGTGGAGCTCGTGTTATTTTCCAGCTCACTTAAAAGATCTCCTAATTTTTCAATCTCCTTCTGTTCGGCGGCCTCAATCACATCATCCTTTAACCCATTCGTAGATACATATGATAAGAGTACGTTATAGCCTGGAAACAACTCTTTAATTCTAAGATATGCAGCATTAGCAGAAGATGGGGATGTATTCATCCCATTAATATAATAAATAGTAGGCTTAACCACTTCGCATTGATTTGACACAGCGTGTAATGGCAATAGGAAAAACCAACAAGAGAAAAAAAATCGAATAAAAGACTTCATCATTGACATTTAACCTCCACCCCACCTAAGGAAACAATATCCTCCATTAAGTCATCTAAATTGTCTGCGTATGCAATAAATCTTGCTTTAGTATTAAGAGATTCTCCAGTCAGATCTGAGATCAAAGCTTCCACCTCAGACTTGCTTGATGCCTGAGAAACACAATCGCGAGCTCTTATTAGCGACAGGTTTATAGATCTTACAGACTCGGCAGTTCTGACTATTGCCCGTTGCTGTGCAGCAGCAAACTGGTACAAAGAGTCTCTAACCGGAATTCTGTCGTGGTACTTCAGGCCTATATATCTCTCTAAATCGTCTCTTACACCATCCTGATCACTATCAACCCCCTCAATAGTGGCATCGCCAATCTCCCCTGGGTCTTCAGGGACGCTATTCTCAAATATCTGTATGACGAAAGTGACTTCACCAACACTTATCGGCACAAATAAAGTAGAATTTCCGCTCTGCACCAGCCCTGGAGAAACAACCTCCTGCGCAACTGAAAAACCAGAAATAAATACACAAAAAAAAGCGAGACCTCTTAGCAAACTCATACTATTTAAAACCTTTCAAATCAATAGGAATAAAAAACAAATAATAAAGGCATTTATCCAAGGAATTAAAGCGGTCATTAAGCACGCATTAAGCTTATCTCTCCGGTAAAAATAGATAAAAAAAATAATTGTGATAACAGTAATATGGAACTGAGCTGCCATGGAGAGAATTAAAATTGCAACAATTCCAACCTGCTCAATTAAAGATGCACCGTCAACACCCATTAGAACAAAGGGAAGCAAAGAGTAAGTGACAGGCACAAGTATTACACTGAAGACCATCAAAAATAATGACACCAACCTCCCCCACCGATTTATCATTCTGACCTTCTTCGCAAAACAAGAAACCTAAACCCGACTAATTCATTACGCCCAAGAAACATTTCTATAGCGGTTGATGATATTACAAAACAATAACACCGATATGTTTCCTGCAACTATCGCGCATAACTCTACCAGAAAAGATTCAGCAGAGGAAAAAATATCTCACCCCAAAGCCACCCTGGAACACCAGCTCCAAGAAACCAGCCTCAATGTGCACGCTCGTATCAAATGTTCTGTAATAATCGACTACCTCTGGACCGCAAGTTAAGTCTTTTCTCTACTTCTGGAGCCAGATCAAAATTTAATTAAATATTTCCACCCAAACAATAAACACAATTCTTTTTAAACACAGCAATAAGGCCGCATACTTAATATGTATATCTCTTATAATATTTATAGATTCACAATTAAATCACACCATTAAAAATGCCACTTATTTTTTCAAAAAACAGAAGACATAAGTTAGCCCCAAATGGCTATACCATACCTCTGCAAGAGCCGGGCGGATAATTAGAGCCTACAAGAGCGCTAAGCAATATTATACTTAGCACCCTTGGTGGAAAACTGGCCGAACTCTTCAAAATCCGTTAGCACCTCAGAAGTTAACAAAAAATCTCCCGCGCCCGACTCGGCGATACCACCTTTCGCCCTGTCTCTTCAGCTACAGCCGCAAGAGCCTCTATCAATTGACCATTCCCTGAAGTCCGCTCTCCTCCCGGCAAGTAAAAGGTATCTTCAACTCCAGTGCGCAAATGGCCGCCCAATTCTGCAGTCTTGCGATGCACCGGCCAGATTTCCTCACGGCCGATCACTGTGCTCTGCCATAAGCTGCCGGGCTTCATATATTTTGGAATAATCTCCAGTAAATTGGGGTCGGCAGGCATACCTGAAGCCACTCCCATCACCAGGTTGTAGTTGGGCTTATCCACCATCCCTACATCCGCATACATTCCCACAGAGCGAACGATACCGATATCAAAGCACTCAAATTCCGGGCGGGTACCGGTCTCCCGACAAACTGCCAACAGCTCCTCCACCTTATCGACCGGGTTATCAAATACCATGGGTGGCCAAGCCCAGGTGCCGTTGGATCGCGCCTTTAAATAGTTCAGGCTTCCCGCATTACAGGCGGCAATTTCCGGCTTACCGGCACGCACACAACTCAAGGGGCCTTGCTGATCCCGTCCGATAGTGCCAGTTGAAAAGTTTAGAATAACGCCAGGGCATTTATCGCGAATTGCATCGGCAATTTCCAAGGCTATTTGCGGGTCCCAGGTGGGTAAATGGCCTTTGTTTTCCTCTTGCGCGCGGAAATGAACATGCATAACAGAAGCCCCCGCATCGTAGGCTTCACGGGCAGATTCCGCCATCTCCTTGGGGGTTACCGGGACCGGGTGCTGCTGGGGGTTGGTAAGCACTCCGGTTAGGGCGCAAGTAATCACCACTTCATCAGACATCGCTGGCTCTCCTGAATTATCTTTGTTAAGGCCGCTGTTTACAGGGCTATCCAGCGTGTGCGCGTCGCTCCTACAACACCAGCTGATCGTAGAAGGACCAGAGCGAGTGGAAGAGCTAATTCTGGATAGTGCATCGACAAAATACAGCACCAAGCGCTTGCTTGGTTGTATGAGAATATCATAGGGACCCCGTCAAGGCACCTTGTTTCCCCGGATTCATCTCGGCAGAATGCGAAAAAACCCAATAAGGAAGTAAGCACCTCATGAGCGAGACTATCACTCCAACCATCGCCCCTTACGGCAGCTGGAAATCTGCAATCAACGCAGAACTTCTCGTGGAGGGCAGCGTTCGCCTGGCAGAAGCCAATTTAGTAGATGGCCGCTATTACTGGCTGGAGTCCCGCCCGTCTGAAAAAGGCAGGAATGTACTGGTGCAGTATTGTCCAAAGAGTGGGCGCAGAGATCTCACCCCCGCCCCAATCGCCGTACGCACCAAAGCCCATGAATACGGAGGCGGCAGTTATCTTGTATACGGTGACACCGTCTATTTTGTACTGGCAGAAGATCAGCGCATTTATCGTATGAAGCTCGACAATGCGATCCCCGAAGCAATCACTGCAGAAAATAGCTCCCGCTACGCCGACCTGATTATCGATCCCCTGAGAAATCGATTAATTTGTGTCGAGGAGGATACCAGTGGCCACCAGCAGGGCGAGGAGCCCCGTGCACGCATTATCGCGGTAGACCTAAACAACCCACTGGCTAATCCACCGACAATCCTTCAAGAAGGGGCAGACTTTTATTCGAACCCAACTCTGAATCCGGCCAGTAATCAACTGGCTTTTCTGCGCTGGCACCACCCTAACCTCCCCTGGGACGCGACAGAGCTCTGTATCGCCAAACTCGATCAGGCGGGGGATATCGGTGAAGTTACCCAAGTAGCAGGCGGTGAGAATGAATCCGTCTTTCAGCCTCAGTGGTCTCCTGAAGGCGAACTCTGCTATGTCTCCGATCGCAACAACTGGTGGAACCTATATAGGCTGGGACAAAGCGAATCCTTGTGGAAAAAAGAAGCAGAATTTGCCACTCCGCAGTGGGTATTTGGGATGTCCACTTACGGCTTCATTAGCCCCACAGAAATCCTCTGTACTTACACCCAGAATGGCACTTGGCACCTTGGCAAGGTCGACATAAAAAGCGGAGAGCATCAAACTCTTCCCCAACCTTATTGTGATATCGAAAGCCTGCACTGTGAAAATGGCAGCGGGGTGATGATTGCCGCAGGTGCAGAGAGCTTTCCCGCTGTTATTTGCTTTAATCAAAAGACGGGTAAAACGGAACAGATTGCCAGTGGCAATAGCAGCTCGCTGCCAACCGATTTATTCTCCATCGCTCAAGCCGTCACTTTCCAAGTGGATGATCGCGCAGTACACGGATTTTATTACCCACCCCACAACCCCAACTTCCAAGCACCTAGTGACGATAAGCCACCGCTGATTGTATTTAGTCATGGGGGCCCCACCGGCGCTACATCAGCAGGCCTCAGCCTGAAAGTTCAATACTGGACAAGCCGGGGATTCGCCATTCTTGACGTAAACTACTCCGGCAGTACCGGCTATGGCCGCGAGTATCGGGACCGCCTCGCCGATAAATGGGGCATCTATGACGTGGAAGATGTCTGCGCTGGTGCAGAATACCTGGTAGAAGATGGGCTCGCCGACCCCAATCGCCTGCTGATCAAAGGTGGTAGTGCTGGCGGTTACACAGTCCTGGCAGCGTTGACCTACCACGATACCTTTAAAGCGGGAGCCAGCCATTATGGAATTGGAGAGTTGAGCAGCCTCGCCAAAGACACCCACAAGTTTGAGTCCCGCTACCTGGATAAACTGGTAGGGCCCTGGCCTTCCGCAGAAAAAGTCTACCTTCAGCGCTCCCCCATTAACGATGTGGAAAAGCTGAATTGCCCCGTGATTTTCTTCCAGGGCATGGAGGACAAGGTAGTGCCACCCAACCAAGCCGAAACCATGGTGGGTGCCCTGAGGGAGCGAGGTATTCCGGTGTCCTATATTACATTTGCCAATGAGGGGCATGGGTTCCGCAGTGGCGACAGTATCAAGTTGGCCCTGGAGGGAGAGCTTGAATTCTACAGCCGCATATTTAATTTCCCGCTCGCGGAACCCGGCCCGGGAATTACCATCGAAAACCTATAATTAAATAATATTGAATTAAAAAGAGTTAAAAAAATACTATGGGAAGATGGAGACCGCCGCGTCCACGCGGCTCCCGCTACATCACCGCAGAGGGCGCGCAGCGTATGCGCGCCGAAGTTAAGCGCCTCTGGGAGGAGGAGCGCCCTCGGGTAACCCAGGCAGTTAGCGACGCCGCCAAGCTGGGAGATCGCTCGGAAAACGCAGACTATATCTACGGTAAAAAAAGACTGCGGGAAATCGACAGCCGCGTGCGTTTTCTCACTAAGCGCCTCGAAGAGATTACTGTTGTAGATCGAATACCGGACGATAAAGAAAAGGTTTTTTTTGGAGCCTGGGTAACGCTTGAAGATGATGAGGGTGAGAGTGTTTGCTACCGCATTGTGGGACCCGATGAATTCGATGTAAAAGCAGGCTTGATATCCATGGACTCCCCCGTTGCCCGTGCCTTATTAGGGCGCAAGCTCGATGATGAAGTGGATATCCGCCAGGGGGAAAAGTGGCAGACTTTTTATATTACTGACATTCGTTACAAGGAGTAGTTTCGGCCTCCAGAGCCTTTGAAGAGGTCGTACTTATAGAACTAAATACGACCTCTAAACAACCAAGCTGAGATAATCATTATCACAACTTTACCAATCCATGCCGATACTTATACAACGCTTTCTCCTCCTCATAGTTTAATCGGCGCCTTGACACAGCCAAGCAACACAAGATGTTTAGTAGTGGAAGTAAAAATGTATAAATAGAAATCCCCCCTAAGCTCACCCAGATAGAGACGATCACCCCACTCAATAACCCAGGAATCACACGGTAGGATGCTGTAACAGGCCGCCCCATAAACTTAACGAGGATGCCGGCAATAAATCCAGGGATCACATAAACATACAAAGGGATAATACCGCGGGCAAATGAGAGCAAAACGAGCGTACCCAAAGTACCTAACAACACCGCAAATATCGCGAGGGGCATACTCTGTTCTTTCAGTAACCTCTCAATCAAAGAGTGGTACTTACTTGTATTTAATTCACTTTTAGGGGCTTTATAAATATCACTCATGTGGCTTGTACGCTTTCAGGGGCTGCAGAAGTGCGACTATAGTATCTCAGTTCAGCGCTTTCAAAAACATTAGATGAACAATTTAGAATCGCTTACAAATACACGATTTGAAATGTGCCCATAGAAATGGCGTGAGCCCCAGATAAAAATCGATGGCCATTCTGTAACCACCTTAGAAAGCGAACCTGTACCCCCTATCAAAAGCCAAAAAAGGCTTACCTTTTAGGTAAGCCTTCAGTAAAACTAAAAAATACTTCTTATAGAGTATTTTAATATTGATTCACACCAACAGTGCTTCCAGCAGAAAAATCAGATTTAACCTGTTCTGAACTCATCCCAAATTTCAAATCTGCATTGTTCACGTTGAGCTCAATAAAAAGGCTTCCCATTTGGAAATAAGCATATTCCACTCGACCACCGCCTCACTGAGGTCAATAATAACTGCTGTATAGTTTGCCCCCTCTTCATCAGAGATCGCAGTTTGAATATCACTTATCGCACCGGAAACATTACTTTCAAGTGTTTGCCACTCTTGCAATACGACCTGTAAATAATCTTCAACTTGCTGGGTTTCTTCTGCTAGCTGCCCAAAGCTCTGAGACAGTATTTGTAAAGTGGATACATCAGCAGTGATCAGGTCCATCTCTGCCTGTTTATCCTGAATACTCTTTTGATCGGCAGCAATTTTTGCTGCAACCGCCGGCCCTATCACAAACCAGGTCAACAAGCCCTCCGGAAAAGCCACGATAGAAGCAACCGTGCCCAGAGAGATAGCAGTGGCATCAGCAATACCCAGCGCAACGATGCTGGCATTCAGGGGTTTAATATCTGCCTGTAAATTCTTGATATCCTGCTTTAGATCAGCAACTTTCTGCTCGTCAGCCAGGGAATCCTTTACAGAATTGTCGAGATAGGTTGCTTCTTATAATGAATCGCAAACAAAAATACATTTATATTCACATTGCTGATATCAAATCAAACCTTCTAGTCCAGTAAGCACTGATCAGAATCACTCAGCCTGGCAACTATCTCCGTCAAATGCTGCAATCAAATCCAAGGCACCCCCAACCTCTTTATATATGATTAGCTTCCGACTATAAGAACCCAGCAGCCATGAGCCGCAGGCCACCCAGTAAGTGGCTTCTCTTGAGGTAACACAGAAGACGCTTTGCGCATCAGATACACGCCAAAACAATCGTCCTTTGGAAAACCCCCTGCTCTCGAGTCTCAAAACGCCAATATCATTCTGTTTAGCCCATTGAAGAATTTGCGCCTTGAAAAACTCGGATCTAATCGGCATTAACAAATAGGGAACTGCACCCAATAGAGCCAATAAGGCCACTATTACATTGTTCCCCAGAGAGGGGCTAAACACATAGGCTAGCTTCCCCAAAGTTACCGATATTATTAATACAATAAATGGACGCATATTCACTGCCGCCGATTCCAGTTCCCTTTAGAAAGAATGGTAGATAAATATGCAGAGGCAAGATTTAGCTACAGGGCGATCGAGTGATCCCGAGTTAGTTACCCGCGTTATAGCATATTTAGACTAACAGGTAGAGATTGGTCGCATTGAAGCCAAACTCGTTAGAGCTTGACCCGCAGAGTGACTGCCTAACGATAGAGCAAATACACAATAAAGTACTGGAGCAATTTAGTTGCTCTCGATTAAACCCAGCATTTCTTTTGCAACCAGCGCAGAAGAAGGTAAAAACATTGTAGAAACTATACGCTGATCAGATATTACATCATGCTTATCAGCAACATTACCCTTATTAATAATAATGGCTCCATTCTCTCGAAGGCGTTCCTCTACCAAGAACGGTAATAAAGTACCCTGCTTAGCCCAAGACTTCTCTTTTTCTGTAGAGTCTGGGAAACCGGCAACCTTCTTGCCCTTTACCATATAATGGCCATCTTTCAGTTTCACATCTGCAAACGCACCTGCCCCATGGCCACAGCTGCCCACAACTCCCCCTTTCTGGTAAATCCCACCCATAATATTTAGCAGCTCACGATTAGATGCCACATCAAATAAGGTTCCATAGCCTCCACCGATATAAACAGCTGCATAATTCTCTATAACTACTTGCTCAGGCTTTAGTGAACTATTAGCCCGCTCTAAAAAACCTTCATGTTTGATGGTGTAACTACTAATTCCCAGTGGATCCATCATAAACGGGACCACGCCACCTGTTGGCGAAACAAAGTCCACGTCATACCCATGAGAAACAAAAATATGGTAAGGCGGAGCGTACTCCCACAAATTATTTCTTGCATCGTGTTTCTCCGGATCACCCATATCCTGAAGATTAGAAGCAACGATTAGTATCCGCTTAGTCTCAGCTGCTTGTGAAGTTGCAATAAAGCCCATCACAAGAATTATCATAGAACAGATAAGGCTACAGATTTTTGCCGTTTTTCCCACGTTCAACTTCCCCATTCGAATAACTTTGTTACGAAATAGATAGATTACATGAGTAACGTACAACCTTGACATAAGATCGATAGCTTGCAGGAGAAAAGCGATATAGCGAGGTCAAACTGCCCCAAAAGTAACAACGGCCAACATTTCTATAGCGCCAAGCCTACCACCACAAAGTTAACACCCTATTACCGAGCAGCCTTAATAGTTAGGGCAGTAACAACACCCCAAATCCAATTGAAAAACAACACCAGGACTGGTGTTAAGACTCCCAACTCAAATCCGGCAACACCCTTCCCAGCCATCAAAGGGAAAACCACAAACAATTGAAATGCAGAGGGAAACAAACTAAGAAGAGCTCCTTTTAAAAGTAACTTCGATGACCAGAACGGAAGAATAAATAGCAGTCCCCATAAGCCACCCCAAACAATACGAGGATAAAGCCACTCAGGAGATGGAGAAGGGGCAATTGATACGCCAAAAGCGGCATTAACCCCCAACTGGCCAAATAGCCACACCGCAATACTGTTTGCCAAAGCACCGAGGCTTCCGGCTGCAAAGAATATCAGTAGGTTTTTCATCTCCCTCTCCTAGAACTGTAGGACCACTGCAATATTTACTCGCGAATCACACCACAATATAGAAGAACCATCGTCACTCAATGGAAAATAACCTCGCGTACGAATCACAACCCCACCCGAGATGACAGAGTAAATTTTCTACTTTACCTACCCAATAATACAGAACATAAACCAGATTTATCTTGAGTACGCCTGCGTACCAATTAGACACAGCGGAAACGCCAGAAAAATTAGATAAAGCACTAGCCCCCTACTTCTCAAGAATGACTACTTAAAAAATATTTTCAATTTGAGAACCAGCAATATCCGCTGATCGTTTTTGCAACTAATCCCGAAAGAAAATAACTAGCTTCTCAAGCGCCAAATTTATGTAATAGATAAGTGGTACGCTTGTATTTATTTTATAAATTAATTAAAACCAAAAAGGAACTAGTGCTTATGAAAGTGCCATCAGCAGGAGTGCTGTACCCGATTTTATTAGGATTGGCGATCCAGTCAGCGACGTCTCAAGCCCAGTCCTTTGATGAGAGCGCCTATATTGACAGGCAGCTGCAATATATTGAGGAAGGAGTCACCTCCACCAACGATACTGCCGTCGTACTTCAGGCATACACCGGTGATGATCTCAACTGGGATGCGCTAAATAAGAACCTGGATGTACTCCGCAACGGCGGCAAGAAAAATTCTGACTTCACTCTCACTCGCCTAATCCGCATCTTATTCTTCCGCCCCGAAATAAAAGACGAACTCTTTGCCGCACTCGACGGCTATCACTTCTGGTTTAAAGAAGGCGGGACGGGTGACCATGTTTTTGCTTCAGAAAACCATATGATCATGTACACCTCTGCCCAATATCTCCTCCAGGAGAAATATGGGGCATTTGAGGACGACAGAACTTATAAGCGCCTAAAGCGTTATCTGGAAGTGAAGAACCAATATGGTTTCTATGAGTTCTACTCCCCTGTTTACTACCCCTATACCCTCTCGGCACTGCTAAACCTCGTAGACTTTGCAGAGGATGAGGAAATCCGTGAACTTGCAATCGGCGCTGCTCATCGCTTGCTGCAAGATATTTTATTGGTGACCAACGACCAGGGGATCAACTTCGCCGCAGCCGGGCGCAGTAATGACGGCTACCGCCGCAATGGGTCCGGAGGGAATATCAACCGGATTATCTACCTCCTGACAGGTCTGGGCAAAGAGTCAGTACGCACCCCCAGTCCCGCCGGCGTAATGCTCGCCACATCCGGGTTGGAAATCACCGATGAGGTTTTCGAATATTTCGGTAAAGATCTCAACATAAATTATTCAGTCGGTCATTCGCTGGGGGATGCCAGAAACGAGATCTATGCAGACTTTCCCCGGGAAGAGCGCGTACCCTTCTATTGGAGCCAGGGAGCCTACTTCCACCCCGATGTCGCAGCGGATACCGCCTGGTTCGCCAGCAAATACCAACTCGAAGGTTATGAGGGGCTCAAAGCATTTGACCAGTTCCTGGGACTATCGGAAGCAGCCGCCCCTGCGGCCGCCAAGGCGGGGGCTGTATTCAGCCGCAGCTCTGTCCTCTCCTCGGCTAACTTCTCCATATACAAAGATGGTGGAGTTATGATGCACTCCATCCAGAATTATTGGGGAGGCCGCCAGGGCTACCAACAAACCCCCTGGATAGCCACCACCGGCTTCCAGTCTATCTGGGCAAAAGTCGGCGACGGCAATAGCACCATGCAAAATGACCACCTACCTAAGATAAAGCAGGTAAACAATGTTGCCGTGATCCAATACAACCCCTACCCGGAGATAGAATTGTTTCACTCCGGCGGCTCCGATGTCGCTCTACAGTGGCCCGAAGAGTTCGAGGAGGAGTCCCGCAGCGGTAACTGGAAGTTTGGTAGGGAAGATGATGGATACGTTGCCGTCCGCTACCCCTGTGGCAACGGTGACTCCAACACTGTGACCTGTGATTGGAACGAGCAGACCTGGGTCGTCATTATGGGAAGTGAAGAGCGCTACGGGAGCTTTGATGCTTTTAGACAGAAGGTGCTCAATGAAGTCAGTTACGATGCCGACTGGGAATGGCACGGCTCCTTCTGGAAAGGTACCTTGAAGTATGTGTACGATTCAGATGTACAGTTTGATGGAACCGATATCAGCTTAACTTGGTAACAATCAGCTACCGGTGCTACGGGAGGGAATCACCTTCCCGTAGCACCCTGGAAATTCTGGAGAGCAACCTCGTGTGCCAGTCTTCCCAAAGCTTTAACGGCCTAAAGGGAGGCTTTCTCTGCTAACCCCTCCACAGCAGGAGCTTTAGGCTTATCAAGCAGAGATTTCTTCAGTAAATCGATAAGGAATAACCCCAGTAGAAAGCCACCGATAGCAAAAATAACATCCCCTGGAACACGCATCCACACCAAGCTCTCCACTAAGGGACTATGAATAACCTCCGGGGAGCGACCATACCAATAACCATTCTCTAGGACAGCAAAGAACTGGGTTAGACCAATAGGCAGCAGCGACATAAATAGCATTGCAGCCAGGCCCAGGTTAAGCATCCAGAATGCGCCCTTTAGATACACGCCATTCCAGGCCAAATTGGTATTCAGGCCCCGCAAACAGAATAGCATTAATCCGATACCCAGCATTCCGTAGACACCCATCAAGGCTCCATGACTATGAGTTGCGGTAGTATTTAGCCCTTGTACAAAGTAAAGCGAGATCGGGGGGTTGATTAAAAATCCTAGAATGCCCGCACCAACCAAATTCCAAAAAGCTGTAGCTACGAAAAAGAGAATGGCCCATTTGTACCGCGCCATCCAAGGGACAGCATTGTGCATGCGATAACTTTGAATAGCCTCGAAGCCAATGAGTGCCAGTGGAACCACTTCCAGTGCCGAGAAGATGGCCCCCCAAGCTATAACAGAGGTCGGAACTCCAGTGAAGTAGATATGGTGTAACGTTCCAATAAGGCCGCCGCTAAGGAATATCACCGTGGCCGACAGCACAGCACCATTGGCGCTGCTGGCTCGTATAAGCCCAAGCCGCACAAGCATAAGTGCGATCACCGAAGTTGCAAAAGTTTCAAAAAAGCTTTCAACCCATAAGTGAATTACCCACCAGCGCCAGTATTCAGCAACTGCTAGATTAGTATGCTTCCCAGCAAAGAGGCCGGCACCATAAAAGAGCCCGATAGCAACGCAAGAACCATAGAGGACCCACATTACTGGCCTTATTTCAATTTGCGTGGCAAATGCCGGTTTAATCGCTGCTGTTACCAACAACAGCCAGATTACCAGCCCCGACAATAGCAATAGCTGCCATATTCGACCGAGGTCGATGTACTCATATCCCTGGTGCCCCAACAGGAAATTCGTGTCCAGGTCAAAATATTGCTGAATTCCCAACCATTCACCGGCCATGGACCCAACAACAACCACGACTAAAGCGATCCAAAGCAGATTAACACCCAGGTACTGATATTTAGATTCATGTCCCGAAAGGGCCGGTGCAATATACAAACCGGTAGCAAGCCAAGTCGTCGCAATCCAAAATACACCTAGCTGGGTATGCCAAGTACGGACAACCGAGTAAGGCAACATTTCGGACAGGGGAATACCATAGAAATTTTGCCCTTCTACGGCATAATGTGCAGTAATTCCCCCCATAAAAATCTGTAGTAAAAATAGTGCAATTGCGGTAGCGAAATATTTGGCAACGGCTTTCTGCGACCTGGTGGGCTTGGTAAAAAATAATGGGTCTTGCTTATCGGGTACAGGCAAAGACTCATGCCTGCCACTGGCATGATGCCACACCAGAGCACCAATTCCGGCTAATAAGGTAACAATACTAAGTATTGACCAAATAATATTGCTAGGTGTCGGTGTATTGCCAAGTTGCCGGTCAAAAGGCCAATTATTAGTATATGTATATTTCTGCCCAGGTCTCTCAGTAATGGCCGCCCATGCTCCCCAGAAAAAAAATGCGCTAAGCTGTTTACGGCGCTCAAGTAAAGGCACTGTGTCTTCCTTCATAGCGTACTGCTCACGCAATGCGGCCTTCTCAGGATCGCTGCCAAAAAGCGAGATGTAGTGCTGACTCACTTTTTCAATTGCCTGAATACGAGTCGTCGACAGCGAGACAGAGGTCTCTCCCGTAGCGGACATATTCGCAGTGTTTTGACGCATATCCTTACGAAGACTCAATTCCAATCCCGCCTGAATCTCGGGGCTAAGGTCAGAAAAGTTTTCTCCATAGCGTCGCTGCGCTGTAATGTCCAACCAAGCCTGCGCCTCTTTATGTAGCCAATCTGCTGTCCAGTCAGGAGCAACATAGGACCCATGCCCCCATACCGATCCTAACTGGTGCCCCCCCATAGAGCGCCATACTAGCTGCCCTCGCTCTATATCCTCCCGGCTAAAAACAATCTGCCCCCCTGAATCGACATATGCCACAGGAATCGGAGGTTTCTCCCTATAGATATCGCTCCCCAAACTCAATAACACAGTGAATGAAGCAGTTAGCACAATAAACAGTGCAATAACAGTTAGCTTGTGTTTATTCATAACTTTTCCCCTCTCAGGGATTATTAATCACTGCGAATATGCGCAATTAAATTAAGACTTGCTCTGTCATTCGCAATGACTCAATTTAAGATGGCTGATTGATCCCCAATCTTTGATCCACAACCAACCTCCGCTGACGACACTTAAATTAACTTGGTAACTTTCCTCCCTGAACCACCAATATTTATGAGCAGCAGAAAACACAGCTAATCATCCACTACGGTTCTTGTGCTATGTCAATCCACTGACTCTTCAGGACAATCGTTATTTACTTGCTCATCCACTTCTCCTGAGCTTGCTAAAACCACTTTAGAAATTGCAGAAACCACGTCGTCAACACCATCATTCACCCCCTTCATTTGATAGCTGATTTCTCCCTGCTGGTTTAGCACAGTAATCATATTAGAATGTGCAATATATTTTTTATCATTATTCATGGGCTTATAACGCACACCCAGCAATGCAGAAAGCTCAAGCACATCTTCAGGATTACCGTTTAACATCATCCACCGACATTCACTTAAACCCTTATCCTGCATATATTGCTTCAACTGTTGGGGACTATCACGCCCTGGATCAAGAGAAACAAGTAGAAACTGCGTATTCAACTTATCGACATTAGAAATACTCTTCTCAATCTGCCTCAAATTGGCGAGAATAACCGGACAACTGTGCTCACAATAGGTATATACAAAAGATATAACCTGTACTTTGCCTTGCAAATCGGAGATATTGATTGTTCGACTATTTTGATCCAACCAATTGGATGCCACATGATAAACAGAATCGTCAGGAAGCTTCGACTGGGACCAAGCTGAAGCTACAGGCAAGAGTGTTATCAAAAAAATAAAAGTAATCTTTCTACACCACGGGTTATTCCCCCTTGATTTAACAACTTGCCCAATCAACCGATTCAGACTTCGGCCACTCCGGCACAAAAAAATAAATATGGCGGTCCTGCCAAAAATACTTAGCTGACTCATTTCAACCTCCAGAATTAGTACGACTTATTCCCGACATTCTCAATCACACGCAACATCATAAATATTATGATTTGTAGGAACTGAAATTAACCTCGCTTCCAGCCATATCGGAAATACTATGAAGACTACAATTTAATTAACATCTTTCGCACAACGAAATCCAAGAGAGCGCATTGTATATATAGCTTGATAACTGCTACGTAAGGCATAACGCATAAACGCCGCATAATCGCCGGGATCGACAGAAGAAACTGATCCAGAACCGCAAAATAGTGACTGTTCCAACTGTGAATCTCCTCGAGACTCCCCTGTAACTAACGCAGTATTAAAATCATTGACCAGTTCCCAGACAATCCCATGCATCCCATGTACCCCCCAATAATTCGCAGGAGTATCTTTTACGTTAGGCAACAATTCATTTGCAGGCCTTGAGTACCATTCAAGGATTTGCTGACGGTATTCTGGGTCATCCTGACCATTCACCTTATCGTCACTTGCACGTGCAACATACTCCCACTCATCAAGTGACGGCAGACGCTTACCCAAGGATTTACAATAAGCCCGCGCAGAAAACCAGGAAACATTGGTCACAGGCACATCAGCCAGATCATTCATACTCAAAGAATTCATTTGGCGCAAATAATTCCCATCACTGAACACGGGCTTGATATTTTTTTTACTCCACTTGGGGTTCTTTAGAGTAAATAAATAGTATTGAGAGTTTGTTACCGCATAGCGATCAAGCAAAAAAGGCCCGACAACCAAAGAGTCAGTTACATCTTTAAAAAACGGTCTATAGCTCCCTCCAGCTATATAGACCATTTCACCTTTACTCTTATCATCGAGCGACTGACTTGTAGAAGCACTTTGCGCGGCAAATGGTAGGCACATCAGTAAGAAACAGACTAATAGAGCAGTATTCACCATGCACCTAACAACCATTTTATGAATCTCGCAAAAGTCTTAGTGAGTACGTCTTTCAATAACTTGCTCAGGCAGTATTTCACCGCCATTATTGCCCCAGCTGTTCAACACATAAGTCAAAACATTGGCAATACTTTCATCAGATAGCTGCACAGCAGGCATTACACCATTGTAAGTCTGACCGCTAACCACAATTTCCCCTGAAAGCCCATGAAGTAGGATATCAATTGAGCGGTCGGGTTTTGAAAGTAAATAGTCAGATCCTGCCAGCGGTGGAAAAGCACCGGGAATACCCTGGCCGCTTGACTGGTGACAGGCCATGCAATTTTGTGCATAAGTACGCTCACCAAACAGTATGCGCTCTTCTTTGGTTTTAGCCTTGATAGATACTGCACTGGCATCAGAAATACTCTGAATGCCTCCCCCCTCTGGAAGATAGACACTATCCTTTTGCTTGCCTGAATAAATAGCCAGATCTTCGCTACCATCAATTTTTAACATTCCCAGAGCACCCTTATTGAATGCACGGAATATTGAATGATCAACCAATATGAATGTACCTGGAACATCCACCAGAAACTCTACGATCGCAGAACCCCCGGCTGGAATAAGTGTTGATTGCACATGGTGATTTACCATATCACCGCCCTCAACATAAACCTTATCAAAAATCTCCCCAATTACATGAAACGAAGAAACCAGATTGGGCCCTCCATTCCCAACAAATATGCGAACAGATTCACCAACCTCGGCACGTATCGACTCATCACCCGCTATTGCTCCTACAGCTCCGTTGAATACAACATAATCGGGTGTTTCAGAAAGCGCTTTTGCCATATCAAAGGGCTGTAGGCCCTCTTCTCCATACTTTCCTTTCGTATAAAATTCACTTTGCATTATGTAATATTCTTTATCGACCGGAGGTAAACCCTCTTTAGGTTCAACAAGAATTAACCCATACATACCATTGGCAATATGCATTCCTACCGGTGCCGTAGCACAATGATAGACATATAAACCTGGATTAAGCGCCTTAAATGAAAAGCGTGAGGAATGACCTGGAGCGGTAAAGGAAGAAGTCGCACCACCCCCCGGACCGGTAACCGCGTGTAAATCAATGTTATGGGGCATCTTACTCGAAGGGTGATTATTCAGATTAAACTCAACGTGATCCCCTTCTCTGATGCGGATAAAACTGCCTGGTACCTGACCTCCAAATGTCCAAAATGTATAATCAACGCCGTCACTCAAGCGTCCGACCTTTTCTATAGTTTCAAGGGTGACAATAACTTTGGCTGGGTGATCTCGAGTAATTGGAGGTGGAACAAGGGGAGCCGCAGTAAGTGTTGCATGCTCTACCGGAAGCTCCACATCCGTTTCCGCTAGAGTTGGCGTCCCCATCCCCCAAGCCATTCCCACTACAACAAGGGCAGCCAATCTTAAACTTCTATACTTTAACACCTTACCTATATTCATTTTATCATCTCCAAACTTCTTGCCCGTAGTATTTTGACTTCCTGATATAGAATTGAATCCTAAAGCCCGAAATCAGCATGAAAGCATCGGCAATTCAGGTAAATACCCATCAATGATGACTTGGTCGAAATTAGCGTAGAAAACCTCCATATTCACGCAAATTAAAAACCTACGAGAGCAAACATCCTGCCAGCAGAACGATGAGTCGTAAGAACATACGTGGAATACATACACTCACAGTGAAAGATCTAACCAATTGCTCCGATCAATCGAAACCATGAAGCACAAAAACCAGTCATTCACACCCATACCGTTACGCCACATCAAAATATCACACGGTAGAATAGGAACTTAGATAAACTAAATCGCACCCCAAAACCATTACGGATCTTTCAATCCGAAGCAATATTGAGATTCCGATACTAATAAAGCGAAAAACGAAGAATGGTAACCATAGGCGAAATATACCCCTGCACTTATAATTTAAAACAAGAGAATCAGGTAAATTTAAGGACGCCGATAAATTAGAGGAGCTGACAACAGCATACTCGCAAGATACACCCCTGCACTTTCGCCAACTCCCGCAAGCACGACCGTGACACAAATACACCAAAAAATATTGATTTACATCAAGCAAAATACCAGCCGCCCGAAAATCCAGCCACTTTTAATTTGACACAAAACAACCAGCAAATAACAACCAGATTTTTTGGGCTAACGGAGACTTATAGCCTTTCATTTGTTGTGGATATAGTTCGAAAAAACAGAAGATAGAAAAACACAAAATACACCCAATTAATTAAACACTATACCTACTCAATGATTAGCCAAGAAGGCACTTAAGGATATGCCCAGGCACAATAAAAAGAAGCAGCTATTAAAAGTTCTGCCAACCTGAAAACAAGTAAAAATACTCAACTTAGCAATAAAACAAATTCGTAAGGCAGAAGTGGGATCAGTGGCACACCATGAGCTACTCACGTGTTATCTTAGAAACTAAAAGGAGCGTTCTCTGCCAGAGCTAACACCTCTCAACAAGTGCCACCTTGCCTCTTTCATTACTGAGCAGATTACCAATACGCAGCAAATCAGAAACTTGGCAACCTCCATATGGTTGACAGAGTCAACCAATATCAATAAAGTTGACACTATCAACCAGTTAGCATGGCGCCATGAACGATACCGCAATCAATGAATCCCTCCACCAGCTTATTCACGCCTACAAACGGCGTTTGCGAGCTGGTATACAGGAGCAGCAAATTGGCTTGCCGGTGAGCCATATACGGGTACTCAAAGGTGTCTTCAAATTTCCACTGAGTACTGCCCGGTCAATTGCCCAGCGGATGAATTTGGACAAAGCCCAAGTAACACGAGTGCTAAACGACCTGGTGCACTCGGGGCTAATCGAAAAGACCGACAACCCCAATGATCGGCGCAGCCAGTTTTTGACACTAACTACAGACGGAATAAGCACGCTGGAAAAAGTAAGCGGACAAGAAGCTGAAGTGGCCAGGCAAATGACTCGCAACTTGAGTACTGAAGAGCTAGAAAACTTCGCCCGCATTGCCAGCGTTATGGTCGCCAATATGAAAGAGCACTCCACCCCTGACGAAAGGAGCTAAACCCTATGGCCGAGAAAGTTACCAGAGAACTGGTCGTTATTCGCAGGACACAAGTTACTGAAAATATGCTGCGCATCACCCTCGGTGGCGATGATCTAAAAACTCTCGCTCCCAACCAGGAAAGCGCTTATATCAAATTTCTGTTTCCACAAGCTGGAAGCGAGCGCCCGCTATTGCGAAGCTATACCATCAGACACCAGCGTGAAACTGAAATTGATATCGACTTCGCCCTGCATGAACACGAAGGGCCCGCTCTAAGCTGGGCACTTAAAACGCAGCCTGGCGATACGATCTTAACCCGCGGCCCCGGCCCCAAAAAAATGACCAATCCCGAGGCAGACTGGTTTTTACTATTGGGGGACATGACTGCACTGCCAGCCATCAGCGTAAACCTTGCGGAGCTACCCAAGGATGCAAAAGGTTACGCATTAATTGAGGTCTCCAGTGAAGCTGATATTCAGGAGCTGGAACACCCAGAGAACCTGCAAATCCAATGGATTATCAATCCGGCTCCATCCGGCGAGAAACTACTGGAAAAATTACAAACACTAACCTGGCTCGATGGACAGGCCTCCGTATGGGCCGCCTGTGAATTCGACAGCATGCGTACCCTACGGCAATTTTTTAAGCAGGAAAGAGTAATTCCAAAAACCCATATTTATATCTCCAGTTACTGGAAAATTGGGCAGTCGGACGAGGGTCACAAACTCGCCAAGCGCATGGACAATGAAAAGATGGAAGGACAGGGATAATCTACAGGTAGGCGGAAAGAGAAAGCCTTCTGATTATAGGCTTTCCCTACTCAACAGAAACAGGCCTATCTAACCGATACCAATAATTAGACAAAAAGCCCCGGGCGTCGGGTTTAGAAATCTGCCTGATAATTTCCGGGGCACCCGACCTACAGCGCCATTCATACATAGAGGCACGGCCAGCCACTACCGCAGGAACGGTCGTGGAACTTTGATTATCTTTGCAATATGAAAGCATCGCACTACTCGGCTCCCGACTAGCGTCAGCTTTCTCATCACAGGGGAGATTAGCCCCAACAAAGCAGGCATAGACACTTCCATCCATACATCGCCAATAGGTCCCCCTCGCGACCCAATCTTCAGGTGCTTCTGCATCGAGATTGGCGGCTTTTCTAATGCCATCAACGATTTCCTGCGGCATAGCTTGGCCGGCAAAGCGCTGAACTGGGTTGTCATCATTTACCACCGCCGCACAGTAGTCGAATGGACTAGTGAGAATGCTTAACTCTCCCACTTTTTTATCTTCAGAGTTAGCGTAATTTATTACAGCAAAGAAGCTTACAAAAGCTAATGCTGTTGCACCCAAGTTTTTCTGCATAAACACTCTCCTCTAATAAAAACAAGCCTACCATCGAGCTGAAAGTTCTATACAACTTAAATATCAGAGGTATCCACTTTAGTTTGATCAAGCCTACCCCCAAAGACCGAACAAAAAATGGTTACACATAATGTACTTTTTCAAACTGACAGCAAAAAACAACTACCATAAATCAGCGAATAAATCTAAAAGCGATACCCGAATAAATTTTAAAAATAAAAAATAGGGACGCCTAAAAAAAACAATCTAGAAAAAGGCAGAAAAACTGATATATTTCTTAAAAATTCGAACTGGAGACTTCCATTGAGCCAAGATCTGTCACCCTCTGCCAAAGGTGTACCCAACTTAGAATTGCCCCAATGGATTAATTGCCAAGAACGCTTGCCCGAGCAGTCCGATGCAACCTCTCGCGGCTACGTCCGAGTCATATGGAAATCCACCAACAGCTCTGATGGTGTTATTACGCGCACCTGGGAAGTTGGTATGGACCACTATGAAAATGCCCACAATTATCTAGGCTGGATGCCTATCTCAATCATTGTTGAATCTACCAAAACCAATTAAAGAGAGCATTTCAGCTCTGACAGGTTTGAACTCTTCGACAGCAGCTATCTATTGATGGCTGCTGAAATTGAATAGCGCACCAGTAGCAGTTACAAATCCCTCACTCTAAAAAGGGGCAACCAGACAGGCCAACCCCTCCAAACCAGATTGCATCTCACTAATTGTCCTCACTTATCACTGAACAATAAACAACCAACTCAACTCCCCTAAAGAGACAGGCTGCCCTACAACCCTTGACGCCACCCGGCAGCTGAATCACCATCCCCAACATTTAGCACAACGCGGGTTTGGCCCGGTCTTATCTGGGAAGCTCTCGCACCATCGGGCAACCAATTCCCGACCATGCCCGACCAGCGAGCCACCCAAACAGATAGCACCGTAAAACCGGGTAACAACGCCCGCGACAACACCTGTAGCAATGCCAGCGCAAACCGAATTCAACTGGGCCACAGCGCCCCAGCAGTACACCAAGGACAAGAAGCACCCCATGAGCAGCAATAGCGCCGCCGAACAAATCAGTCAGGACAGTATCAACAAGGCCCTGTGGAATGCCTGCGACACCTTTCGCGGCACCATCAGCGCCGACACCTACAAAGACTTTATCCTCACCATGCTGTTCCTCAAATACATCTCCGATGTGTGGCAAGACCACTACGAGGAGTATGTGGAAGAATACGGCGATGAGCCGGAGCTGATCGAGGAGATGATGAAGAGCGAGCGCTTTGTACTGCCGCCCAGTGCCAGCTTCTACACCCTGTACGAGCACCGCCACGAGCCCGGCAATGGCGAGCGTATCGATCGGGCCCTGCACGCCATCGAAGAGGCCAACGGCACCAAGCTCAAGGACGCCGGCAAGAGCGTGTTCCAGGATATCTCCTTTAATACCGACAAGCTGGGCGAGGAAAAGCAGAAGAACACCATCCTGCGCCACCTGCTGGAAGACTTCGCCAAAACCGAGCTGAACCTGCGTCCCAGCCGCGTGGGTAACCTGGATGTGATCGGCAACGGCTACGAATACCTGATCAAGAACTTCGCCGCCAGCGGCGGCCAGAAGGCCGGTGAGTTCTACACCCCGCCGGAGGTGTCCGAGCTGATCGCCGAGCTGCTCGACCCCCGCCCCGGCGACCGCATCTGCGATCCTACCTGCGGCTCCGCCTCCCTGCTGATGAAGTGCGGGCGCAAGGTGCGGGAACACCACAACAGCAAGCAGTACGAACTCTACGGCCAGGAAGCCATCGGCTCCACCTAGTCTCTGGCCAAAATGAATATGTTCCTGCACGGCGAGGACAACCACAAAATCGAATGGGGCGATACCCTTCGCAACCCCAAGCTGCTGGACAAAAACGGCAACCTGGACCTGTTCGATATCGTCACCGCCAACCCGCCCTTTTCCCTCGACAAATGGGGCCACGACGAAGCCGGCAACGACCCCTTCGGCCGCTTTCATCGCGGCGTACCGCCAAAAACCAAGGGGGACTACGCCTTTATCCTGCATATGATCGAAAGCCTCAATCCCAAGAGCGGACGCATGGGCGTGGTGGTACCCCACGGCGTGCTGTTTCGGGGCTCTGCCGAGGGCAAGATCCGCAAGCAGCTGATTGAGGAAAACCTGCTGGACGCGGTGATCGGCCTGCCGGAAAAACTCTTCTACGGCACCGGCATCCCCGCCGCCATCCTGATCTTCGCCCGCGACAAGCAGGATGACAGCGTCATGTTTATCGATGCCTCGCGGGAATTTAAAGCCGGCAAAAACCAGAACCTGCTCACCCAGGACAATATCGACAAAGTAGTGGCCAGCTACCGCCAGGGCGCCGACCTGGACAAATACGCCTATGTGGCCAGTCTCAAGGAAATTCAGGATAACGACTACAACCTGAATATCCCCCGCTATGTGGATACCTTCGAAGAGGAGGAAGAGATCGACCTGCTGGCCGTGCGCGCCGAGCGGCAGCAGCTGAAAGCCCAGTTAAGCGAGCTGGAGGGGGAAATGGAGCAGTATTTGCAGGAGTTGGGTTATGGTGCCTAAGGGGTGGAAGATCACCAGTCTCGGTGAGGTTTGTAGCGGAAATTTACAAACAGGTCCATTTGGAAGCCAATTACACTCTCATGAGTACTTAAATTCGGGAGTTCCGGTATTAATGCCTAAGGATCTCACCGAGTGCCGAGCGAACATAGAGAGTGCTGCAAAAATATCGAACTCAAAAGCTGCGGCTCTGCAAAAACATCTCCTAAGAAAAGGAGACCTCTTATTTAGTCGTAGAGGCGATGTTACAAAATTTGCACTTATTGATGAGTTATCAGAAGGTTCGATCTGCGGAACAGGCTGTTTAAAAGCAAGGCCAAGCGAAAATCACTCGCCAGCTTTTTTATCCTATTTTTTACAAAAAGAAGCGGTAAAAAAATGGCTTGAAAAAAATTCTGTTGGGCAAACCATGCCCAATATGAATACCCAAATCCTTAATGAGCTTCCACTAGTAATAGCCTCATCAAGGCAAGAGGAAGACAAGATCGCCCATATCCTATCCACCTGGGATAAGGCCATCGACACCAGCGAAAAACTGCTCGCCAACAGCCGCCAACAGAAAAAGGCCCTGATGCAGCAACTGCTCACCGGCAAAAAGCGCCTGCGGGATAAGAATGGAGTTCGGTTTAGTGCGGAGTGGACAGTTGTCACGTTCAATGATGTTTTGAATATAGAGATTGGTGGTACACCTTCTCGCTCAAACCCTAATTATTGGGATGAAGGAAAAACAACTAATAATCAATGGCTTTCAATAGCAGATCTAAAAAGCTCAAGGATATCCGACACATCCGAATATATATCTGATTTAGGTGCAAAAAATAGTAGCGTGTCCCTGATACCATCAGGAACCATCGTGATGAGTTTTAAGCTAACTATCGGGCGTAGAGCGATTTTAAGTGAGGATTGTTTCACTAATGAAGCGATATGCGCTCTCATTATTAATAATAATGACCAACTTTACCACGACTATCTATATCAAGCTCTGGAAATAGTAGATTTTGATCAAGAGATTGATCAAGCTGTCAAAGGAAAAACATTAAACAAAGCAAAGCTCAAACGTTTAAAACTGAAACTTCCTGAGCTGGAAGAACAACAAAAAATCGCCGCAACCCTATCCAGCGCCGATCAAGAAATCGAAACCCTGCAACAAAAACTCGACTGCCTAAAGCAGGAGAAAAAAGCCCTGATGCAGCAACTGCTTACCGGCAAGCGCCGGGTCCAAGTGGAGAATGCCCAATGACTTTTAGCGAAACCGTCAATCTCGATGCGCCCATCAGTGAAGCCGATCTGGATTATATAGACGAAGTACTGCACAAGTACGGCAACGACGACTCAATATTGGATATCTGCGAGCTGGACGGCTTTCTCACCGCCCTGGTGTCCGGCCCGGAGATGATTCCCCCCAGCCGCTGGCTCTCCGAAATCTGGGGCGGCCCCGGCAACGAGCCGGAGTGGGAGTCCGAGGAGGAGATGCAGCGCTTTATGGCGCTGCTGTTCCAGCTGATGAACAGTAATGCCATGGTGCTGATGGAAGCCCCAGAAGAGTTCCAGGCCCCATTCAATATCGCTGAGAAAGATGGCGAAGCCTCTTTTACCTTCCCAGGGGTATGGTGTTTCGGCTATATGCAAGGTGTCGACTTGGGCCAATGGCCCAGCCTGCCCGCAGAACTCGACACCCAACTGCAAGCCATCGCCCTGCACGCCCGCGAGGAACATTTCGATTACCTTGGGGGCTTGACGAAGGCCGAGTATCAGCAAACCGTTACCCAAATAGAACCCGCCGCCCGCGCCCTCCACCACCACTGGCTGCAACAGCGCGCCCCGGAGCCAGCAACAGCCCCCCATCGAGCCGACCCCAAAACCGGCCGCAACGATCCCTGCCCGTGTGGCAGCGGCAAAAAGTTTAAACGCTGCTGTTTGCATTAAGGTCAAACAATAGAATTGCAAAAAATTACCGCTAACGCCCTTGAGTTCGATTCACAAGGATGTGCTATCACTCTTCGATTGCTAAACAGCAGCCATAAAGATAGATTATCCGTCACACACAAGAAGCAACATGATCCAAGTTGCGGTTACAGCCATAACATATTAAATCCAGGGAGGGGTCGATGGCGCGTAAGAATCTGCCAAAGCAGTCTACTGCCCTTATTGCCTGTGGCTGTATTGGCGCTATAGAACATGCACTGAAGCCATTTTACGATAGAGAAAATTCAATAAAAATCAATAAGTTAACCAATTATCTTGGCTACTTCTTGCTTAAGAGCGAAATAACTGGCTACAATAGCTACAACACAACCGCCACGCTTAGTGCCCGTAAGGGTAACGCGCAACCTTGGCGGTTTTTTTATGCTGTGGCTGTGAGGGAGGCATGGAATGCCTGAAATCTACAGCAAGCCCGCTCTTACCTTTTCCCAGCAATTAGACCAGCTGCAACAGCGTGGCCTGATCATCAATGATGCTCAAATCGCAGAAAAGAAGCTCCACTCAATTAGCTACTATCGCTTGAGTGGCTATTGGTACCCTTTTCGGGCGCGCAATCCGCACGGGCAACTACTCAACACCTTTGTTCCTGAAACCACATTCGATCAGGTAGTTCAGCTTTATGAATTTGACCGACAGCTACGTAGTTTAGTGCTCGATGCTTTAGAGCGAGTGGAAATAGCGCTGCGTACACAAGTCACTTACCATATTGCCCATCAATATGGTCCCTTCGGTCACACAAAATCACAAAATTTCCACCCCAATTTCAAGCACCAAGACTGGATTGCGAAACTCGAAGAGGAAACCAAGAGATCATCGGATAAGTTCATCCGTCACTATCGGCAAAAATATAGCGGCTTTCCAACTGTTCCTATCTGGCTATTAAGTGAGGTTATGACTTTTGGCTCTCTTTCCTTCTTGTATCGTGGTCTAAGAAATCAAAAAAAGGAAAATGTAGAAGACAAGAAAAAAATTGCCGACCACTTCAACTTACACCACAAACGCTTAGAAAACTGGCTACATACCCTTACTTATGTACGCAATGTCTGCGCCCATCATAGTCGGCTCTGGAATAGAGAGTTGGCTATACGCCCCGACAAAGTAAAAGACCCTCTCTGGTTGCCCCCGCAAACTCCCAGAAATGACCGTATTTTTTATATTTTACTTATTCTTCAATACTTGCAACGGGAAATCGGTGATGGGAATGACTGGGCATACGAAATAGAAAATTTAATTGAGCCGATAGCAACTGTTCCAAATTATCAAATCGCTATGGGCCTCCCCGAGGAATGGAAGGAACATCCCCTGTGGAAGTAAAGGTTAATATTAAGTTCCAAGAAGAATACGCCGCAAAGATCCCCGCCCTGGCCCTGTTGTGCAATCTGGGCTGGTCGTTTTTACCCCCCGCCGAGGCCAACCAAGCCCGTAGTGGGCGCCAGGATCAGGTGGTGCTCACGGAGATACTGCGCCGGGAGCTGGGCAAACGGACCTTCCATTTCGCCGGTAAAGAGCAGCCGCTCTCGCAAAAATCCATCGACCACCTGATTGGCATAGTGTGCAGCCCAGCGCTGAACAAAGGGCCGCTGGCGGCCAATGAAGAGCTGTACAACCACCTGCTCTATGGCATTTCGGTGACCGAGTTCGTCGACGGCAAAAAAGCCACCCCCACTATTGCCCTGATCGACTGGCACACCATCGAAAACAATCACTTTGCCTTTACCGAGGAATTCAGCGTAACCCGTGCCAGCGGCGTAGAGACCCGCCGCCCGGATATGGTGTGTTTCGTCAACGGTATTCCCCTAGTAGTGATCGAGGCCAAGCGCCCGGATGGTAAGAAAGGGCCCTCTATCGACGAGGGTATCTCCCAGAATCTGCGCAACCAGCGCCATGATGAAATCCCGCAACTGTTCGCCTACAGCCAGCTGTTGCTGTCGATCAACGGCGCCGAGGGCCGCTACGGCACCTGTAATACCCCGGCAAAATTCTGGGCGGCCTGGCGCGAGGAGGATATCGCCGATGAGGCAATGCTGGCGATCAAAAACCGCCCCCTTTCCAGCGAACAAATCCAAACCCTGTTTAAACAGCGCTCCCCGGCGGACCTGGACTGGTACCAGACCCTGATCGCCGGCGGCGAGCTGGCCTTAGGCGGCCAGGACCGGCTGTTAATCAGCTTGCTATCGCCCCAGCGGCTGCTGGAGATGGTCCGTTACTTCACCCTGTTCGATAAAAAGGCCGGCAAAATCGTCGCCCGGTATCAGCAGGTATTCGGCATCAAACGGCTCTTAGAACGCATTGCCCAACGCGGCAATGACGGCGCGCGGGAAGGCGGTGTGATCTGGCATACCACTGGCTCCGGCAAATCCTTCACCATGGTGTTTTTAAGCAAAGCGCTGATCTTCCAGCCGAGCCTTAAACAGAGCCGCCTGGTTATTGTCACCGACCGGGTGGATCTGGAGCGCCAGCTCAGCAATACCTTTGCCAGCGGTGGAGAACTGGCGGGCAAGAAAGACAAGGAAGCGGCCATGGCCACTTCCGGCAAGCGTTTGGCCCAGCAGATTGGCAGCGGCAATGAGCGGATTATCTTCTCGCTGGTGCAAAAATTTACCGGCGCCACTGCCCTGCCGGAGTGTCGCAACGACAGTGCCGACTTGATTGTGCTGATCGATGAGGGCCACCGCAGCCAGGGCGGCGAAAACCATATCCGTATGCGCCAAGCCCTGCCCAATGCCGCCTTTGTGGCCTTTACCGGCACGCCCCTGCTGAAAAACGACAAAACCACCAATAAATTCGGCCCCATAGTCCATGCCTATACCATGCAGCGCGCGGTGGAGGATCGCACCGTAACCCCACTGCTGTACGAAGAGCGTATCCCGGACTTGAATGTTAACGAGCGCGCAATTGACCGCTGGTTTGAGCGCATTACGGTGGGCTTGAGCGAGGAGCAGCAGGCAGATTTAAAGCGCAAGTTTGCCCGTAAGGGAGAGATTTACACTGCAGACGATCGCATTCGACTGATTGCTACCGATATCGCCACCCATTTTGTTAAAAACATCGATGTGGGTTTAAAGGGCCAGCTGGCCTGCGATAGCAAAGCCACTGCTATCCAATATAAAAAGTACCTGGATGAGGCCCAACAGCACTGGCCAGAAGCGCAGAAATTTGAATCGGCGGTAGTGATCAGTGCACCGGATACCCGCGAGGGCAACGAAGCGGTGGATGAGTCCTCCATGCCGGAGGTGGTGAAGTGGTGGAAGGACAATGTGGGCTCGCAAAATGAGCAACACTACACCCAGGGAGTGATTGAGCGCTTCGATAAAGACGATACCCTGAAACTGCTGATTGTAGTGGACAAGCTGCTAACCGGATTCGATGAGCCCAAGAATACGGTGCTGTATATCGATAAACCACTCAAGGAACACAACCTGATCCAGGCGATCGCCCGGGTCAACCGGCTGCACCCGGATAAAAAGTTCGGTCTGCTAATCGATTACCGGGGCATCCTGGCAGAGCTGGATACCACCCTGCAGAAATACCAGGATCTGGCCGCGCGCACCCAGGGCGGTTACGACGTCGACGATATCGCCGGCCTCTATAGCCCCATGAGCAGCGAGTACAAGCGCCTGCCCCTGCTGTATAAAAACCTTTGGGGCATTTTCGCCGGCGTAAAAAACAAGCAGGACACCGAGCAACTGCGCCAGGTGATAGTGCCAAAAACTGAACAGCGCAATGGTGAGCTGGTCGATGTGAACCTAAAAGTGCGCGAAGACTTCTACGAGGCTCTCACCAACTTCACCACCTGCCTGAAAGTAGCCTTGCAATCGGCCACCTTCTTCGAAGATAAAAGCTTTAGCGATAGTGACCGCAAGCACTACAAACAGACGGTTAAACAATTTGCCCTTTTGCGCCAATGGGCGCTACAGCAAACCGAAAAGTCTGTGGACTACGACCACTACGCGGCCCAGGTTAAAAACCTGTTGGATAAGCATGTGGTGGGGGTAGAAATCTTACAGCCCGAAGGCAAATACGAAGTCAATAAAATGGGCAAGGCGGAGCGGCCTGAAGATTGGGGGGAGGACAAAACCCGCAACGAAACCGATATTATCAAAACCCGCGTCACCCGCATGATCGAACAGGAGCTGCGCGACGATCCCTACGCCCAGGAAGCCTTCTCCAAATTACTGCTGCAAGCGATTGAGGAGGCGGAAAAACTGTTCGATCACCCACACAAGCAGTACTTACTGTTCGAAGCGCTGGAGGCCCAGGTAAAAGCCCGCAACCTGGATGAAATACCCAATGCCTTTGCCGATAATCGCCACGCCCAGGCCTATTTTGGTGTATTCAAAAAAAACCTGCCGGAGGTTTTTGCGGTTGGTGATAGCCAGGTACAGGATAAGTGGATCAAGCTGGCCTTCGAGATCGATACAATGGTTGCCCAGTCCGTAATGGAGCACTCCATCAGCCCGCAAAATATTGAGAAGGATATCCATAAAAAGCTGATGCCCAAATTATTTATGGAGTGTAAATCCATCGGCAGTGGTATGGTGCAGACCAAGAAAATGGTGGAGATGATCTTACAGATCACCCGCGTTGGTTTAAGCGGAGACTAATCCCGGCATGAATGTGCCTATTACTTCCCCCCCAAATAACCCCAACCCCCGGCAACTGAGCTTTGCCTATGGGGATGAGCGCATCACTTTTGAATGCCAACCCCGCTCCCAGGCCAGTGGGCGAGTGCTGATCAAAGTGCACCCAGACTGCCGTGTGGTGGTCAGCGCACCGGAACCTATCGATAACGATGCAGTATTAAAAGCGGTAAAAAAACGCGGGCGCTGGATTTACCAACAGCTGCGGGATTTCCGCAAGGCGCTGGAATATATAACACCACGGCAATATATCAGCGGCGAGAGCCACTACTATCTTGGCAAGCAATATCTGCTGAAAGTTATTGAGTCTGAAGACACCCAACAGCAGGTGAAATTACTGCGCGGCAAGCTGGAAGTCTCCGTGCGGAAAAAAGATCCCGAAAGAGTGCGCCTGCTTTTGGCCGAATGGTACAAGGCGCACGCCAAAGAAATTTTTCACCGCCGCCTGGATGCCCTGCTTGAGCAGACCCTGTGGGTTTCCGGGCGCCCACCCCTGCGTATCCTCAGTATGAAAACCCAGTGGGGCAGCTGCTCCCCCCAGGGGCGCATTACCCTCAATCCCCACCTGGTAAAAGCGCCGCGCCAGTGTATCGACTACGTCATTTTGCACGAGCTCTGCCATATCGCCGAACACAACCACAGCGAGCGATTTTACCGTTTAATGAATCAAGTGATGCCCAAGTGGGAAGACACGAAAAACAAACTGGATGCTATGGCGAATTTGATTCTGGGTGATACCCTGCCTTTTTCACCTACAAGCGGATAAATTGTCTAAATTCTCTTGTAGATCGCTGTCACACTACGGAAAGCCGACATGCAAAAATCGCCATGGGTTGAAAACGCCATCGCAAAAGCGGATGCACACTGGCAGGCATCCAAGTCCACCATTGAGGGCAAAGTATTCAGTGATGTACAGGACAACCAGGGCCTTCAGTATGTCGATATCGTGATGGAAGGTGGCGGTATGCTGGGGATCGCCCTGGTGGGATATACCTACATTCTTGAAAAGGCGGGAATTCGGTTTCGCAAAATTGCTGGAACCTCAGCGGGTGCCATCAATGCGCTCTTCTTGGCAGCGGCCGGCACACCGAGCACTGGCAAGAGCGAAAAGCTCTTGGGCATCCTGGCCAATGCGGACTTTGCCAGTTTTGAAGATGGCGAGCGCTATGCGCGCAAAACGGTACAGCGCCTGCTCAAGGGCAAAGGCTTGATGAGCAGTTTGGCATTGCACCCCTTCGATTCTATCCGCACCTTGCGGCACCTGCTCAGACATAAGGGGCTGAATCCGGGAGATACCTTTACCCAGTGGTTACAAACGGAGTTGAAACAGCTGGGCATTACCAACACCGCACAGCTCAACCAGAGAATTAACCAGTTCCCGCAGCTCCTGTACCGTGGCACACCCGATCACCTGATCGGCAGCGGCGAGGTTGCCCTGGTGGCAGCGGATATCACTACAGAGACCCGCGCGGTGTTTCCAGCCAAGGCGCCGCTCTACTTCGATAATCCGAGCGCAGTAAATCCGGCAGAGTTCGTGCGTGCCTCCATGTCGGTACCCGGCTTCTTTAAGCCCTACACCGTAAAGGGCATCCCCCAATTAAGTGAGTGCAATACTGTCGCCGAGAATTGGCGCAGCATTAAAGGCATCGGTGATCCCAAACGATTTTTCCGCGCTGGCTTTCCCAAAGATATTGAATTTGTTGACGGCGGCCTTGTCTCCAACTTCCCTTTCGATATCTTCCATAAACCCATAGGCACCCCCAAATTGCCAACCTTTGGGATCAAGTTGGAAGTGGACCTGTACCAGCCAAAATCAGATAAGGTAGGAAGGTTTGCGATGGGGCTGATCAGCACTTGTCGCAATATGCTCGACAACCATGTGCGCGCGAGCTTGAACGCGGAATACCATGCGCTGGTAAAAGAAATCCCCATTAACCCCACCGATACCGGAGAAAACCCGCACTGGCTGGATTTTTCCATGCCGGACCACCACTGCGAACACCTGTTCCTATCTGGCGTCAATGCAGCAATTGAGTTTTTGAATCAGGGATTCCACTGGGAGGATTACTTGGTGTTGCGCCAACCGGACTCCTTTTATACCGGGGAAAAGCTGGCTTAAATGCAGGCCCGATGCGATAGTCGCAGCGGGCCCAGCACTCTTATTTAGAAAGAGCGACGACGGTAAGAACGGTAATCTGCACGCCAGAAGTTACGCTCTAGCAAACGCTCTAAATGCTCACGGCTCACCTTGGGCGCAACGCCATCCAATTGCGCTTGGGCAGCCACTGCCCTGGCAATATGCATGCTCACTTCGCGAATATCATTCAGGTGTGGCAATAGGGCACCCTCGCCATCTTTCACCACCGGCGCCTGCTCTGCCAGGGCGTTGGATGCTGCCATCAACATACTGTCAGTCACTTTGGATGCACCGGAAGCAATCACGCCGAGGCCAATGCCCGGGAATATGTAGACATTGTTACACTGCGCTACCGCATAGTGATGACCATCGATTTCTACCGCTGCAAAGGGACTGCCGGTAGCCACCAAAGCTTCGCCCTTGGTCCAGCTGAATATCTCAGTTGGAGTCGCTTCAGCACGGGAAGTGGGGTTTGACAGTGGCATCACCAAAGGACGGCGGTGCCCCTTATGCAAAGCTTCGATTACTGGCTGGGTAAACAAGCCACCCTGCCCCGAAACACCAATCAGGATGCTGGGCTCAACATTGCCGATCAGCGTCTCAAGATTCCAGCTGGACACTCCATCGTATTTGCTCGGGTCCTGGGCCAGAGCTGCCTGGAAGTCGTGCAGGCCTTTCATATCGGAAGTCACAAGCCCGTAGCGATCGAACATAAAGATCTGTTCACGAGCCTCGGCATCGGAAAGACCTGCCTGCACTTTTGCACTGACGATTTGCTCGGCAATACCACACCCGGCTGAACCGGCACCCACGATCGTCACCTTTTGCGCGGCGAGGGTTTCTTGCCAGGTTTTACAGGCAGCCAGGATAGTACCCAGTGCTACAGACGCCGTGCCCTGAATATCATCATTAAAACAGCACAGGCGGTCGCGATAGCGCTCTAACAACGGCGTGGCATTGGTTTGGGCAAAGTCCTCAAACTGAACCAATACCTTGGGCCAGCGACGCTTTACCGCTTCAATAAATTGCTCCAGGAATTCATCGTACTCTTCCTGGGAAATCCGCTCATGGCGCCACCCCATATACATGGGATCACTCAGCAAAGTGCGGTTATTGGTGCCAACATCCAAGGTGACAGGCAAGGTATAAGCCGGGCTGATGCCGCCACAGGCGGTATACAGAGAGAGCTTGCCAATAGGGATACCCATGCCGCCGATACCCTGATCACCCAACCCGAGTATCCGCTCGCCATCGGTCACCACAATAACTTTGACGTTCTCTTTAGTGGCGCTGCGCAGAATATCGTCGATATATTCCCGGTCCGGATAGGAGACAAATAATCCCCGGTGGTTGCGATAAATACTGGAAAACTCTTCACAAGCTGCACCGACAGTGGGGGTGTAGATAATCGGCAGCATCTCTTCCGTATGATGTTCGATCAGATAGAAAAACAACGTCTCGTTGTCGTCCTGGATTCCCCTCAGGTAGATATGTTTTTCCAGGCCAGTCTTACACTGCTGGAATTGGAGGTAAGCGCGCTTGGCCTGTTCTTCAATCGTCTCAACGGTATTCGGCAGAAGACCGACCAAATTAAACTCGAGACGCTCTTCCAAGCTAAATGCGCTGCCTTTATTGAGCAGTGGTATTTCCAGTAGGGAGGGGCCTGCGTGGGGGATGTAAAGTGGACGCTTTTCGTTGTTACTCATATGCCTGCTTTTGCCTATCGCCCGAAGCGATGATTATTGCGTAGCCATATTTCAATATGACTGAATTAGCCAACCATGTTCTTGAAGTTGCATAAATGTGCTAACTCAACTTGAGCCGAAGACTATCTATTGTGCCGATAGATAACAAGGCCCCCGGTGTGGCCCAATTCGCGAATAAACAGAGTCGCTCAACTATGCTAGCTGTAATTTATCTTCTCTTCGCAACGAATTCTTTTAAGTTAAAAAGCGATCCGACACATTCAGGAAATGGAGCCGCCATCGATGCACAAGAGCAAAGCTGGATTAACCCTGCTCCTCTTTATTCTTGTACTCAGCCTTTATAGTTGCAGTAAAAAGCCCGACGGAGATAAAAATACAAATTCAAACGCCCGACAGACAGAGGACGCCACTCCAGAAAAACAAAGGCCGCTCACGGCGATGGCACCGGAGATAGAAGCGGAGCTGGAAGCCCAACGGGACAG
The DNA here is from genome assembly GCF_052467325.1 of Microbulbifer maximicatervae (SeqCode). Taxonomy (NCBI): domain Bacteria; kingdom Pseudomonadati; phylum Pseudomonadota; class Gammaproteobacteria; order Cellvibrionales; family Microbulbiferaceae; genus Microbulbifer; species Microbulbifer maximicatervae (SeqCode). The sequence continues at coordinate 633,988 of NZ_CP174310.1, read as the reverse complement.
CGATAAACGCATCGCTCGCAATGTCTATTTTGGCGATACACATGTCCATACTGGCTGGTCGGTAGATGCGGGGTTGGATGGCGCAATTCTTACTCCTGGTGACGCCTATCGATTTGCCCTGGGAGAAACTGTTACCTCCAACAGCGGACTGAAAGCCAAGCTCAGCCGCCCTTACGACTGGTTCATGATCACCGATCATTCAGACGGTATGGGAGTTATCAGCGAGATCGTCGATGGCAACCCGGAAATGATGTCCAATGCCACCTTGAAAAAATGGCACGAGGCATTAATTTCAGGCAGCGAAGAAGCGACCAATGAAGCAAAAAGTGAAGTCATCGTGCTTCAATCAGAAGGCAAACTGCCCGAGCAGGTAATGGACCCGAAATGGATGAAATCCGCCTGGGAAAAAACCGTTGAAGCCGCAGAGAAATATTACAAACCCGGAGAGTTTTCTACCTTTATCGCCTTTGAGTGGACAGTTAACGCCGATGGTGGCGACAACCTGCACCGCAATATTATTTTTCGTGATGGCGCAGACCGCACTAAGACCCTGCTTCCCCTAACTACCTTTGATACCGAGAACCCGGTAAAACTCTGGGAGTGGATGAAAGCCTACGAAGACAAAACCGGCGGCCGGGTACTCGCCATTCCCCACAACGGCAATATGTCTAATGGCCGTATGTTTATCGAGCGGCAGTTTGATGGCTCCGAACTCACTCCGGAGTGGGCACAAATGCGCGCCCGTTATGAACCCCTTTATGAGCTGGTACAGGTAAAGGGACAAAGTGAGTCCCACCCTGCCCTCTCCCCGGAAGATGAATTTGCCAACTGGGATCTGTGGGATAGAGGCAACCTGATCTTAAAGCCCAAGCCCCCCGGTGCCCTGCAATACGAGTACTGGAGGGAGGCACTCAAGTCTGGCCTACGCCTGGAGGAGAAGCTGGGCACCAACCCTTTCGTGCTAGGCGCAAACGCAGCTACCGACACCCATACCGGGCTTTCGACACCGGACCAGGACAACTTCTTTGGCAAGTTCAAGACCCTGGAACCCAGTAACAAGCAGCGCTGGGCATTTCCCCTGCTCAAGGGGGTTGGTGGAGAGTACTTCGGCTGGGAACAAGCTGCCTCAGGCGTTACGGGAGTCTGGGCCAACGAGAATACGCGGGAGGCAATATGGGATGCGATGTACCGCAAAGAGACTTTCGCCACCACAGGCCCCCGGATCTCAGTTCGCTTCTTTGGAGGCTATGACTATAACGATGGGGATATTCACGGTGATCTGGTCGCCAATGGCTATAAAAAAGGCGTACCAATGGGCGGGAAACTACCTCAAGCCAGTGAGGGACAGGTACCGACATTCCTTATCGCAGCACTGAAAGACCCTGAGGGCGCCAACCTGGACCGCATTCAAATCATCAAGGGCTGGCTGGATAGCAGCGGACTCACCCGGGAGAAGATCTTTAATGTGAAGTGGTCTGGAAGCCGTAAACTGGATACCGAGGGAAAACTACCCCCGGTTGGGACTACTGTGGATATGAAGACGGCGGAATACACCAACTCCATCGGCTCCCCTCAGCTAGTCGCGGTATTCAAAGATCCCGACTTTAACCCCAAGGAAAGAGCCGTCTACTACCTGCGCGCCCTGGAGATACCCACACCCCGATGGACTCTATTTGACAAGGTACGCTTCGGTATTGAAATGGATGAAAAAGTACCCCTTACCCAGCAGGGGCGAGCATTCAGCTCGCCAATTTGGTATTCACCCTAGAGTTAAGGAGCCTCTGAATAACTCCGTGATACCTCTGGCATGCAGAGCGGTTCACAATCAAGGCGCGGCTTCGCAGGAATGTCTAGACCTTTCAAGAAGTCGCAACGCGGAGTGTGAATCGCTCTGCAAGCCCCGAAGGGCGGGCCTTGAAGGCCGCACCTGCTGCGTTGCAGCTCTTGCCAAGGGCTACGGCCATTCGCGGCGAGCTGCGCCTAACATCTGCAGCCTTCAAGACTCGCAGAGGCATTACGGAGTTATTCAGAGGCTCCTTAAATAGCCCGTATATATACGCGGTTCAACTACTTGATGGATATGGCTATCTGAACCTCGTTTCCATCCACATACTGCTCAAAATCTGTGGTGAAAGCTCGCTGATGGGGGCAATCCTCCGCAGCGAAATAACTCCAAACCTCACCCCACAAATCAATGGCGACCTGAGGCATTTCCCCTTTGGCTGAAAACATCAGGTATTTGCCGGGCAGTATTTGAATCGACTTGAAATCCTCAGACATATCCTTCGACAACATATCTGAACATGCATAGACATCAAAAAAACCGTTATGGTCAGATTCGTAGTTGGAGTAAACACCAAATACCTTAGGGTTGCCCCTTAATTTGGGGGCAGCCTCTGCGCCGAACCTATCCCAGAGTGGCGCTATTTTTGCCTTTTCCGGATCGGCCTCATTAGCATTCTTAGTACGGGTATAAAAACCCACCAAATCCAGACTCCCTAATTCTCTAACTTCCATATCGACAGGCCATTTTTCTAATTATTTGCAGGAAGCCGAATACTATAACAACTTCTGTAATACTGGCCAGGCATTCAAAGTCACAAAAAATCACAGACGCTTAATCAAGAGCGTCCATGAATTTCTGTCTCACCTCCGAGGGCGGGCGCCCATACATCGACTTATAAAGCTGGGTAAAATAGGACTGGCTTGAGAACCCACTCTCCAGAGCGATATCAACTAATCGCTTATTTGTAGTCTTCAATTGAAGATCAGCATGCTGTAGCCTGCGCTCATTAATCCAGGACTTGGGCGATTCCGACTTGAATACCCGGCTGAACCTATTCTTAAATGATGTAAGACTCATCCCAATATGCTTGGCATAGTTTGCTACAGACCAAGGTTGAGTTACGTTCTCCTCCATAAACCGGCGAAAACTCTCTGTTGCCGGGTTTACTTGACGAAGCAACTCATTAGCCAAGTAACAACCGCAATCCCCTTTTAGCTTCAAAAGGAGTAGCTCTTCCAATTTTAAGTAATTCAAACTTTCATCATTCAGTTCGCTAAATGCACTCAATGAATCCAAAGTGAAGCGCGTCAGATCACACGCAGGGAGAATAAAGGGATCTCTCTTAGGAGCACTTCCCACATGAGTTGCCAGAACAAGTTTGTTTTTAGCTTTTAGCAGTACACGTGTGTGCCGCTTATAAAACCGGGTCAACATTGCCGAGCTGATACTGACACTGATAATCAGTAAACTTTCCCCCTTAGGGAGGTTGCCAACCATAAAACCGCCAACAGCACCAGTTAACCAGACCTGCCCTGACCCCATACGGAACTCACGAATACCACAATTGATACTAGCTACACCGCCAATCACCATTAAAAGGTTAAACCCAGACAAGAATTCAAGTGATACATTTTGACCAGGTGGGACAGTTACCTTTTGAAACTGAAATAAATCATCTGAATAATGGCACTCAAATAAGACCTTCTGTCTCAAAGGAATGCCCAAGTCCTTTTGGTTTGGGAGAATCATGGGGTTCACCGCTAAGATTACATCAATGTTCCTTTAAGCCTCATCTGAAGTAGCTGAGGCCAAGCTACAATCATCGGTCCGATTACTTTCCCTACAACTTCTAGGAACGATCATTAAGAGGGGATCGGAGCCACTATCTGACTCACCTATTAAAGCCAACAACCGTTGAACTGAGCGTTTGAAGCATCAATTGAATATCTAGAATTGTGATATTTTTTATGGAACTAAAGTGCCATACTGCCTGATGTAATCGACACTAAACTGCCAATATGGGCTAGGGTAGATAGCCGCTACAAATCAAAAGTTCGCGGTACACTGTGCAACCACCAAATTTACCAGGGCATCCCCCAATACATTATGCCTGCCCCCTTTACACTTATTTACACTACCTCCAAAAGGCAAGATAAGGCCCTTCGTGCTAATACTTACATTTGAAATTGTCGCCAGATGAAAACTCTAAGTCTTACAACTTGCCCCCTATAAGAACTGCAAAATAACCAAGCTATTCCCCAATGATTCAACTATTGATCAAGTGCTTTTGAAACTAAGAAACAATTAATTTGTACCAGGTAGGTTTTTTACTTAAAATATGAGAAAATGCTCCAAAAGGTATTCTCCAGCTGCTCCACGGCAGAATTTGCACCATCAGAGTGCTTGGAGCTAGGCAGAATATTTACTGATAAACTGAGAGAAATTTACATAAAGCCTATGCAATCAGAAAATTTCATAGCAATACCTAACCTTTATATATCATTTATAAGCTAGTATTTATTAAGATCTTTTCTGTTAATCTTTGGATTTATCAGTATTTAAATCAATAAACTCTTACGCATTTGAGATTTATGTCAACTAGTTATTCTAAAGAATTAAATCGACTTGCCCAACTTATGTGGGAGCAAGAAGCGGAACTGGAACTCAAGCCCCAAGAAGAGAAAGAAGCCGCACCAGAGAAATCCTCAGTAGACAGTGCCCCCAGTGACGTTTTTTGGGGGAAATGGAAGGGGCGGTATATCGTGCTTATGCGCTATATATCAGGAAGAACAACTTCCAATGTGAAATTACCCAATATATATGCCGATGAGGCCGCTGCCCGTTCTGCAGCCCTCGATATCATTCGAAAATTCCCAGAAGCCTCGATCCGTTATCTTTCCGCTAAAGAATTGGCTGTTTATCTGTAGCTAAATTTTCGAGGATCATTTGCTAGAAGCTTCTTGTCCGGGTGGCTGCTCGCCAGCACCACCCTCCCTCCAATAGCCTCACTAAGTTAGCTATTAGTGCTTTGAAATAAATTGGCGAACCTCCTCTACAAATACCTTCGAGGCAGGCTCTCGCCCGAGAAGTAAGTGGCCATCGCTATTGAGACCGACAAATCGAGCACCCGGGATTGCTGAAGCGATTTCGCAACCTGTGTGAACCGGGATACGCTGATCCCCCAATGAATGAATGACCAAGGTAGGCACTGTAACTTTTTTGAGCTTGTCCCGCACATCAATACTGCCAAAAACCGATAGAAAACGGACAGCATTTTCGGGAGAGGTCGTTAGACGCTGGAACTCATTAAACCATGCCAGTTCGGCGGAATTTGCACTCGGCATAAATGACGAAGAAAAAATCTGCCTATAGGCAGGATTGTCCTGCCCCCAACCTGTCGCTGTCAGGGTCATTACAGCCTCACGCTCTTTAACCGTAGCTTCGCTCGCACCAATCCGCCAACCCGCGTGATAACCGCCAAACAAAATAAGCTGCCTGACTCGATTGGGATGCCGAACAGCATACTCAATAGATACTGCTGCTCCCTGAGATATCCCCAGCAGGGTAAAGTTATCGACGCCGCAAGCATCAACTACGGTCTCAAGGTCAGTAACAAATGACTCAAATGAAATATTGTCGACCTCCCAGTCCGAAAGACCATTCCCACGCTCATCGTAACGGATAAACTGGTGATCTAAAGAAAGCTCCTGAAATAGCGGACTCCAAATGGGAGAGTCCCAGTCATGCTCCAAGTGACTCAGCCAATTTGCAGCTTTAACAATAGGAAGCCCTTTTCCCATCTTGGCATAGGCAATACGCACTCCATCACTGGCCGTACAAAATTCAATCTTTTGCTGGGTTAGCAGTTTACGTCCATTAGCCAAATTATCGGCAGCCTCCTGCACTACCTGCTCCCCGAGCTTACAGGGCGACCACGCAATACCTGCTTTGCGGAAACGGTTTGACAGCCTTGAGCGCTCAAGCTCTATTTCACTATCCATCCCCTGTGATGCCATCGCCCGCAGCAACTGCGTCGCAGCATTTGGGTTATAGGGCTCCAACTCTTCCCAGCGGCGAGCCCAAATAAGCTGATCAGGCAAAGGAATCCCCGGATGGGAGGCTAGGCGCGACAACACCCTCCCCCGTAGATGGACGATCTCCTGGCGCTCTGCCAACAACCATTGCTGGAAAAGTTCCTGATCAGGGAGATCGACACCATCCAGGAAAGGCTCTTGTAGCTGTCGATAGATATCCTCCAGCTCCGATGCCAGCAGTTTGGGGGAATCAAGAGTTAAAGCAATTTGGACAATGTCGATAGCCACACCCTCCGTGTCCATACTGACACGCTCTCTGTCGGCTAGTAGGCGCTCTTTATCGGAGTCGTTGACTATCGATCGGATTTTGCTCAAAGACCAGCGCAACGATGCGCGCGGATCATCTGGCAACTCCCAAAATATTTCACACAGGCGATCCCGCCGGTGGGGCCTCGCCGCCAACAACAGAAAAGCCAAAAGGGCTCGGGTTATTTTAGAGGGCGGTAGATTGACCGGACTGCCATCACGAGTGACAAGAAAGTCGCCCAGCATCTGAACTGAAATACCCATGAATGAATTATTTACCCCTGAAAAATGAGATATCTTCTAGAGAGCCCCTGAATAGCTCCGTGATGCCTTTGACTTTCAGAGCGGACCTCAGTCAAGGTGCGGCTTCGCGGGGCCCAAAAGGAGTCACAGCGCAGAGTGATAGTGCATTGAAGGCTGCGGCCATTCACGGCGATGGTGCCCAACACCTACAGCTCCCAAGGTCCACAGAGATATTACGGAATTATTCAGGGGCTCCCTAGCACCCAAGAAATTTCCTGGCAATTTTCTCAAGGAAACCAAATGGCTGCAAACACCATTCATTACAGTTGTGAACCACTTGAACAATAGGCGCCCCACTTCGCTATAACGGGCCCAACGCTTAACAACTGGGCGGCAAAAATAAGGAGTAAAAGGTACCGCACGGTACAAAGGCGAGACTCGAACTTCAAGATTAGTCAGCAGGGGGAATTGCAGCGGACCGCCTAAAAAGTGGCAGGAATCAAATCCCATAGAGGGAGGGCGCGAAGCCGCTACTTACCGGCAACCAAAGCGCCCCTCAGCTTTATACGAAAAAGCTTATCAACTTCATCCGTCGCCAAAAGACAGGGGCATTTATCTCGGACTAGCAGCCCAGTTAATCCCGCCCCCAGAGCAAATGGTAACTATTTATACAAACTCAACACCCTTTTACTGAATTAAACCTAACGGTCTTTGTGCATAAAGAAATCAAACCCAATTGTACGCGTTGTTCTATACAGGCGTGATTTCCGATGGTAATGTTCATACCACTTCCGGAACCTATCATAAGTCAGGAATTTAAACTCGCCCTTATTAGGATCAAAATAATAGCTTGTCTTATTGGCACCTGCCTCTATACGAAATGCTGTTGCATGCCCCCAGCCATTCCCGGCAAATCTCATCATGCTGTAAATAGTGCCAGTTTGCTGCCTAAAGATATCTGATTCTTCAAGCGCACCAAAGCTCTCGTCCAACGTAACCGAAACCTTGCGACTTTAGATAATTCTGAGATTCCACAAGCATTTCACGGCTTTTATGAAATCTCCCCTCCTCACCATTTTTAAACTTAAAACGGTATATGGACGCGTAGCGCTGCGCGACCAGAGCGATCTTGGTGGAATCTATACTGTCGCCAGTAGTCAATGCAGCCTTCAAACCACCATGCAATGATTTAGTAATCCAACTCACCGCCAAGGCTTCACAAACGCCATCTTTCGAAAAGGCGTGCTTTTTAGTAATACTTGAATACCCACCCTGGCTAAACTTCCAGGTTAAAACCCCGCCCATATTAGAGGCATCTACATCAACAGCTGGAAAAATTGGCATTTTATCATCCTCACATCGCAACCGATATCCGGCTTCCATACCATCTGGCATTTATGCAAATAACACACAAATTATTACTTAAAGAAAAACAAAAAAATCTACAAAATAGATATCTTTCTAAAATCCGGAACAAAACGATCAATACAAATACACCACTACCCCGCTTTTACAAAGCTATAAGACTTAAAAATAAGGCAAGCAGCAGTCATTTATTTGAAAAAACTTACTCATATAAAACTATAAGCATGCTATATTTTTGCGGACCACAAGCCCACGATAAGCAACCAATATCACCATCAGGCAAACCAAACATAAAATAATTTTCGCCATTTAAAAAACCCACACCCTCAACAGCGGTATTTTTTAGATATCCCACCCAAATAGACATTCGGAAATTTCCCAGCACGGAAATATAATTAAAGCTAAGTAAACTAATAGTTAAGTTTATATTTACAATCAACAAACCCCAGCCGACAAATAGAGTTAAATCAATAGGCTCTTATTAAACTTTGTACGGGGTACGATAGCGCGACTAAAAAGCAGGGAAATATATACTCTCAAACGCATAAAAAAAGGAATATATACCGATAAACACGGCAAGATTAGAACAGTTAAGAGTAGATCTGGATAAAATGCCCAGTCTATTAGAAATTCGGTTGGACAATGCACCCTTCAAATATTGGCACATGGAGGCAATATTTAAAGGGCACAGCTCAGACTTAAGCGTCCTGGCGAACCACTAGAGCGGCAAAACCAAGCAATACGCTGCCACTAAAACGCTGAATCCATTTCTGTATCATTCCGCCTATAGAAACCGCTCGCCATTGCGACAGCATAATCGCAACCCCCAAGAACCACAGAAAGATAATGGATGCGTGAATCGAGACCAGTAAGAAAGCTTCATAGTAGCTAGCACTACCTACCGAGATAAACTGCGGGAAGGCGGCAAGGTAAAACATCGATACTTTCGGGTTCAGAATCTGGGTCAGGAAACCCTCAGCAAAATTTCGGCACGCATCACCAGGCGCTTTTGCGCTTGGCTGTAATCTATCGGGAGCCCTGTGAGCGGAAGGTCTCGAGAAAGTAGCCACTATCGTTTTTACGCCCAAATAGGCCAAGTAGGCAGCCCCGAGATATTTGATCAGGGTATAAAGTTCAGCCGACTGTAGAATAATCGCCGATAAACCCAGAATTGAGATGGCGCCGTGGGCAAACGTTGCCGAAACCAGCCCCAGAATATTCTCCACACCCGACCTCAGCCCCTTATCGGCCACCGTTTTAACAATGAGGACACTGTTCGGCCCCGGGGAAATTACTAACAAAAGGGAGACTGCGGCAAATGCAAGAATTTCACTCATAACAATAAACACCTTAAAGAAAGCCAATGGATAGGGGGTACATCTAAGGGGTATATCTAAGGAGGTCTCCGAGCCAAGGGTTGGCTCGGACTAAGGTCAATACAGGTAAGTTGCCGTACCGGTAGCAATCAATTCATCCGTGTCGTTAATCAACTCCATTCTCGTTACAACCAGCTTGTTACCGGTGCGCAGAATTGAGCCATGGCAGAGAAAGTGTTCTCCCCTGCCCGGCTTTAGGTAGTCTACACGCATGTCGACCGTACCCAGCTTTAATAGGCGATCCACTTTTTCTTTCCAGTGCACATCTCCCAGATGCTGGTAGGCGGCGACCATTGCGGTCAAACCACCAACCGTATCCAGGGCGGTGGCAATTACGCCACCGTGCAGGATGTTCTTCCACACATTGCCGATCAACTGTGGGTTCAGTTCAAAGCCTGCGGAAAGTGTGAGCGCCTCCAGGTCCAGGTCGCGCATCTCAAGTCCAATTTGTTGATTAAAAGGAATCTGCTCAAAAAATTCCTTTACCAACGCCTGAAACTCACTGGGTGAGGGTTCTGTCATAGGCGGGCAACCCGGTTGAGCCCATCCAGTGCAGCACTGCGATATGCCTCTGCCATGGTGGGGTAGTTAAAGGTGGTATTAACGAAATAATCGATCGAATTATTCGGTGCTGGTTGTTTCATAATGGCCTGGCCAATATGCACAATCTCAGCAGCCTCTGCTCCAAAGCAGTGAATGCCCAGGATTTCGTGAGTCTCGATATGGAACAAAATCTTGAGCATGCCTACGCGCTCACCAGAAATCTGCGCCCGCGCAGTGTGCTTGAACAGTGCGCGGCCCACTTCGTAAGGTACTTTGGCTGCGGTTAGCTCTGATTCGGTTTTACCCACAGAGGAAATCTCTGGAAGGGTATAAATCCCGGTAGGCGCATCTTCAATTACTCGATGGCCACGGCCCGCAATCGCTGCTGCAACCGCACGCCCCTGGTCATAAGAGGCACTGGCAAGGCTGGGCCAGCCAATCACATCACCTACCGCAAAAATATTTTCAATTTCGGTACAGTAATGATCGTCAACGCTCAATTGTCCGCGATGGTTCGCTTCCAGACCGACATTCTCCAGACCGAGGGAGCTGGTGTTACCAGTACGGCCGTTACACCAGAGCAATGCATCCGCATGAATACGTTTGCCGGACTGCATCTCCATAATTACGCCCTGCTCATTGGGCAGTACCCGCGCATACTCCTCCTGGTGGCGAACAGTCACGCCCATATCGCGCAGGTGATAGCTCAGCGCATCAGAAATCTCATCATCGAGAAATTCCAGCAGGCTGTTACGGGTATTAATCAAATCCACCTTAACGCCGAGGCCAGCGAAGATAGACGCGTATTCACAGCCGATAACACCAGCACCATAGATCATAATGGAGTGAGGGGTGTGCTGCATGTCCAGGATCATATCGCTGTCGTAGACCCGTTCGTGATCAAAGTCTACATCGGCGGGGCGATAAGGGCGTGAGCCAGTAGCAATAATAAACTTCTTCGCTGTAATAGTTTCCGCCGCACCATCGGGCATAAGCACCTCGACAGTATGTTCATCGCGGAACTTGGCTTCGCCGACGATTAGCTCAACCCGGTTGCGGGCATAAAATGAAGTGTGCATTTCCACCTGATAGGAAATGACTTTATTCACCGTCTGCATTACCTGGGGGAAAGTAAGGCGGCGGGGTTCACCCAATGCGCGAAAAACGCTCTGGGTGTTATAACGCATCAACTGTTTGACAGAGTGGCGCAGCGCCTTGGAGGGAATGGTACCTTTGTGAGTACAATTACCACCAACCACTTGGCGCTTTTCAATAACCGCAACGCGCATGCCCTTTTTTGCTGCGCTCATTGCGGCGGCCTCTCCAGCCGGGCCAGAACCAATTACTACCAGGTCAAACTTTTGCTCTGCCATTAAATGCTCTAATTCTATTTTCCAAACGGAGTCCACAGCGCGCTAACGCCATTTACTCAATACTAAATATACGGTTATCGACACCACTTGTGCCAATGACATAAAACAACAAGCCCGTTGATCACGGGCTTGTTGGAGAGGGAAAGCTTACTTGCGTTTAGATGCGTCGTAAGCGAGATCTTTGGCAGTCATCTGCTGCTGTCTTTGCCTCTCCTGTTCCTTTTCACACTCATCGTCATCGCCACCGCAGACTGTGCAATCCTGCTTCATGCCGATATTGTTGAGCCCGCCACAAGTTCCCTTTAACGGTTTGTTCTGAACCATGGCCCCGATCGCCATACCGGCAACAACGAGCAACATGGCCACAAAGGCAAATATGAAAATTGTCACTTCTCAGACCTCTCTACATAAGGTTTAAAGCCAGAGCTAGAACGCTCTTCGAAACCTGAATCAGTTTTCACCACCATAAAGACGGCTAGATTATCTCTTTCTGCCAACGCCATGCCGGCATCAGCACCGAGGACATTGATCGCGGTAGCCAGACCATCGGCTTCTGCACAGGTGTCGGCAATAACGGTTACCGATGCCAATTTGTGCTTAATGGACCGCCCGGAGCGTGGGTCAATGCTATGGGAGTAACGAACACCATCCCTTTCGTAGTAGTTGCGGTAGTCTCCACTCGTAGCTACTGCCTTCCCACTCACCGCGATTGGCTCCTGCACCATCTGCCCTGCCGTGCTGGGTACTTCAATGCCAATTACCCAGGTCTTACCCTTTGGATTCACACCCTTAGTTCGCAGTTCACCGCCAATTTCGACCAAGTAGTTTCGAATACCCAGGTCTTCCAATAGCTCCGCAACCCGATCAACTCCATGGCCCTTGGCAATCGCTGAAAGATCCACCTCAACGGGGCGGCTCTTGATAACAGTGTCTGGCTTACGGGTCAGGGTTAACGCATCGGAACCGACGACGGTTAGCAGATCGGCAATGTCTTTATCTGAGGGGATATGCTCCGGTTCGGGCTGGGGACCAAAACCCCACAAGTTGACCAGAGGGCCGACCGTCACCTCGAAAGCGCCTTCACTGCGGCGATAAATATCCAGGGACATTTCCAGTACATCTGCCAAGTGTTGGCTCACCGGGATCGCCTGCCCTACCGGGCTTTGGTTAAAGCGCATTAACTCAGAGTCGTCGATATAGGTCGACATCTCCTGGTTGACCTGCTGCAACTCATCGTCGATCAACTGCTGCAACTCACCCTGCTCCAGCCCAGAGGGCACCTGAACGACGGTGATGTGATAGCTGGTTCCCATGGTGCGGCCAGCCAACTGCCAGGACTCCGGCGAAGGAGCACAAGCCGATAAAATTACAGCCGCCCAAAGCAAAAACAGGGCCGTAAAGACGGGCCCTGTTTTTGAGTTTGTCGGGCCTGTGATTGCTTTTAGCAAGCTAAGCCCTCCAATTATCCGCCGAAGTCATCCAGCAGGATATTTTCATCTTCTACACCCAAGTCCTTGAGCATATTGATGACTGCTGCGTTCATCATGGGCGGCCCACACATGTAGTACTCACAATCTTCCGGAGCCGGGTGGTCCTTCAGGTAGTTTTCATATACCACGTTGTGGATGAATCCTGTGTAACCGGTCCAGTTGTCTTCCGGCTGAGGATCGGACAGAGCCACATGCCACTGGAAGTTATCGAACTCGGAAGCCAGACCGTTGTAGTCATCTTCGTAGAACATCTCGCGCAGGGAGCGCGCGCCGTACCAGAAGCTGATCTTACGGGTGGAGTTCAGGCGCTTGAGCTGATCAAAGATGTGTGAACGCATTGGCGCCATACCGGCACCACCACCGATAAATACCATCTCGTTGTCAGTTTCCTTGGCGAAGAACTCACCAAAGGGACCGTACACCTTAATCTTGTCACCTGCCTTCAGGCTGAATACGTAGGAAGACATCTGACCCGGCGGAATGCCCTCAGTGCGGGGCGGCGGAGTCGCGATACGGATGTTGAACTTAACAACACCTTTCTCTTCCGGGTAGTTAGCCATGGAGTAAGCGCGAACCACAGGCTCGGTCACTTTGGACTCCAGCTTGAAGAAGCCAAAGTGCTCCCAGTCGCCACGGTACTGCTCTTCGACATCGAAGTCGGCAAACTTGACATGGTGAGCCGGAGCTTCCAGCTGTACGTAACCGCCAGCGCGGAAGTCAACGTTTTCACCTTCGGGCAGACGCAGGGTCAGCTCTTTAATAAAGGTGGCCACGTTCGGGTTGGATTCCACAGTGCACTCCCACTGCTTAACACCAAACACCTCTTCCGGCACTTCGATTTCCATGTCTTGCTTAACCGCAACCTGACAGGAAAGACGCTTGCCTTCTTTTGCATCGCGCGGGGTAAAGTGAGCCGCTTCAGTCGGCAGCATATCGCCACCACCGGAATTCACCTTACAGATACACTGCGCACAGCTGCCGCCGCCGCCACAGGCGGAGGCCAGGAACAGGTTGTTGGCAGCCAGGGTTTGCAGCAGCTTGCCGCCGGCCGGTACGGTGAGAGTCTTCTCACCGTTAACCAGGATGTTGACGTTGCCGGTGTTTACCAGGCGCGAGCGGGCCGCAAGGATCACCGCTACCAGCGCCAAAACGATGACGGTAAACATCGCTACGCCGAGGATAATTTCAATACTCATTCTATTGTTTTCCCCGCTTAGATATCGATGCCGCCGAAGGACATGAAGCCCAGGGACATCAGACCAACAGTTACGAAGGTGATACCCAGACCTTTCAGGCCATCCGGAACGTCACTGTACTTCAGCTTTTCACGAATACCGGCCAGAGCGGTAATCGCCAGTGCCCAGCCGAGGCCGGCACCGAAGCCATAGGCAACACTCTCGCCAAACGCGTACTCGCGCTCAACCATGAACAAGGAAGCACCCATGATGGCACAGTTCACGGTAATCAGCGGCAGGAATACACCCAGCGCGTTGTAGAGAGCCGGTACATATTTATCCAGGAACATCTCCAGGATCTGTACCAGTGCCGCAATTACACCGATGTAGGACAACAGGCCGAGGAAGCTCAGGTCCACGTCGGGGTAACCGGCCCAGGCCAGTGCACCGTCTTTCAGCAGGTAGGTGTAGATCAGGTTATTCACCGGTACTGTCAGAGTCAGCACCACGATAACCGCAACACCCAGCCCAATAGCGGCCTCGATCTTCTTCGATACCGCCAGGAAGGTACACATACCGAGGAAGAAGGCCAGCGCCATGTTTTCAACGAAAACGGCGCGGATAATCAAAGAAATATAATGTTCCACGGATTAGGCCTCCTGCGCTTGGGAATTAGGCGCAATCTTGAACTCATCTTCTTCCACCTGTGCCGGTTTCCAGGCACGGATCGCCCAGATGAACAGGCCGATCAGGAAGAATGCACTCGGCGGCAACAGCAGCAGGCCGTTGGGGATATACCAACCGCCGTTGCTCACGGTAGTCAAGATATCTACACCGAACAGTTTGCCGGCACCGAAGAGTTCACGAACCACCGCGAGACCGATCAGGATCACACTGTATCCCAGACCGTTACCAAGACCGTCGAAGAAGCTGGGCAGCGGCGGGTTCTTCATAGCGAAGGCTTCCGCACGGCCCATAACGATACAGTTGGTAATGATCAGACCAACGAATACAGACAGCTGCTTGGAGATGTCGTAAGCCAGGGCCTTGATCAGCTGGTCCACCAGGATTACCAAAGAGGCAATCACGGTCATCTGTACAATGATACGGATGCTGTTCGGGATCTGTTTGCGGATCAGGGATACCGCAACGTTGGAACAGGCCACAACCGAGGTCAGTGCGATACACATTACCAGGGTAACCTGCAGCGAGCTGGTAACAGCCAGTGCAGAACAGATACCCAGGATCTGCAGCGCGATCGGGTTGTTGTTAAAAATCGGCTCTAGCAGAGTATCTTTAATTTTCATGCTTATGCCTCCCCTGCTTTCAGGTTTTTCAGGAAGGGACCATAACCCTGGTTACCCAACCAGAAGTTCACCAGGTTGCTAACGCCCTTACTGGTCAGAGTTGCACCAGACAGACCATCTACTTCGTGAATCGCGTCTGGGCTGTTGGGGTTAACCTGACCCTTGATCACTGCGATATCCACGTCGCCCTGGTTGTTGAAGACTTTCTTACCAATCCACTGGGCCTTCCAGTTGGGGTTGTCAACTTCACCACCCAGTCCCGGAGTTTCCTTGTGCTCGTAGAAGCCGAGGCCCGCTACGGTGTCGAGGTTGCTCTCCAGAGCGAGGAAGCCGTACAGGGTGCCCCACAGGCCATAACCGCGAATCGGCAGAATGATCTTGTCCAGCTTGCCGTCTTTCTCTACCAGGTATACCTCTTTGGTATTTTCCCGGCGGATAATTTTGGCAGTGTCCTCGTCAGCCGGCAGTTTTTCACTGTCAGACGGGATCTTGGCAGCAGCGCGACCGCTGCCACCAGCCGGAGCCTGATCGGTAAACTTACCGGTATTCAGGTCGACGTATTTGATTTTTACGTCGGCGAAGGCCTTTTCGACTTCCGCTTTATCAGCGTGAGAGTCTTTCAACAGGCCGCCAGCCATCAGTACGTTGCGCTTCATGTCCAGCTCGGCATTCGCCTGCTGGGCAGGCTTCAGCATTACCGCAGCGGTGGATACCACTACGGAGCACACCAGGCACATTACCAGCGCGACAATCAGAGTACCGGTTACGGAATCTTTATTAGCCACGTGCCAACCTCCGTTTGATATTGGACTGCACCACAAAGTGGTCAAACAGCGGAGCGAACAGGTTGGCGAACAGGATCGCCAGCATCATGCCTTCCGGGAAGGCCGGGTTCACCACACGAATCAGGACAACCATCACCCCGATCAGGATGCCGTACCACCAGCGACCGGTGTTGGTCATCGCAGCGGATACAGGGTCCGTAGTCATAAAGATCAGACCGAAGGCAAAACCGCCCACTACCAGGTGCCAGTACCAGGGTACCTGGAACATCGGGTTGGTCTCGGAACCAATCATGTTAAACATGAAAGAGGTGGCCATCATGCCCAGCAGAGTGCCGGCTACGATGCGCCAGCTGGCGATCTTCATGCCCATCAGGATTACGCCGGCAATCAGGATAGCCAGGGTAGAAGTTTCACCAATGGAACCATGGATCTGACCGAAGAAAGCGTCGAACCAGGTTACCTGGCCAACAGCAGCATTGACGATACCGTTCTGGATACCTTCGCTGGCCATAACAGACAGCGCAGTAGCACCGGTATAACCGTCAACCGCAGTCCAAACCGCATCTCCAGACATTGCTGCCGGATAGGCAAAGAATACGAAGGCACGGCCGGTAAGAGCCGGGTTGAGGAAGTTCTTGCCGGTACCACCGAATACTTCCTTACCTATAACCACACCGAAGCTGATGCCCATAGCCACCATCCACAGAGGCAGATCCGGCGGACAGGTCAAGGCGAACAGGATGGAGGTTACAAAGAAGCCTTCGTTGACTTCGTGACCGCGCACCGCAGCAAACAGGACTTCCCAGATACCGCCCACAATAAAAGTAACCGCATAAATAGGCAGGAAGTACATAGCGCCGTAGACAAAGTTGTCCCACAGGCTAGCTGGGTTGTAGGAAGTCAGAGCGCCGATAATGGCGTGACGCCAGCCGGACAGATCCGGGTTGGTCATACCTTCCAGAATGGTGTTGGACTGGAAACCGATATTCCACATACCGTAGAACGCCGGGATCATGGCACAAGCCCAAACGGTGATCATAATACGCTTCAGGTCGATACCGTCGCGCACGTGAGCAGTGGTTTTGGTCTTGTCTGCCGGCTGGAACAGACCGGTGTCAATCGCTTCAAACAGGGCGTAGAACTTTTCGAACTTACCGCCTTTGTGAAACTTGGGTTCGATCGAATCGAGGAATTTACGCAACATACTTACCCCTCCTTCTCAATACGGGTCAGGTTGTCCCGCAAAATGGGGCCGTACTCGTACTTGCCCGGACACACAAAGGTGCACAACGCCAGATCTTCTTCGTCCAGCTCCAGTGCGCCCAGCTTCTGCGCCATTGCAGTATCGCCAACGATCAGGGAGCGCAGCAACTGAGTGGGCAGTACATCCAGCGGCATGACTTTCTCATAACTACCGACCGGTACCATGGCACGCTCAGAACCGTTGGTGCTGGTGGTGAAGTTGAACAGCTTGTTCTTCACCAGGCGCGACAGATAAATCGGGAATACAGAGAAACGCTTATTACCAGCACGCAGATAGTGCAGGAACGGACGCTCATCGCCCTCTTCCAGTACAGAAATCTGGTTGTGGTAGCGACCCAGGTAAGCCATCGGGCCAGCAGCGGTGCGGCCACCGAATACAGAGCCGGAGATGATGCGATCGTTATCGCCTTTCAGCTCATCAGAAGTCAGGGTTTCCAGACTGGCACCGAGGCGGGTGCGCAGCAGACGCGGCTGCTTGACCTGAGGGCCTGCCAGGGAAACGACACGATCGGTAAACAGCTTACCGGTGGTAAACAGTTTGCCTACAGCGATCACATCCTGGTAATTAATGGTAAATACACTGCGGTTGCCAGAAACTGGCTTCAGGTAGTGGATGTGGGTACCGGACAGACCTGCCGGATGGGGGCCGGCAAAGGTTTCGCGGCGAATATTCGCTGCGTTCGGTACTGGAATATCCGTATCTGGAGCAGTACAGACGTAAGTGGTTTCTGCCAGCTTGGAAAGAACCTCAACGCCCTGAGAGAAGGCTTTGGGATTCTCAGCAATCACTACTTCTGGATTGGCTGCCAGAGGGTTGGTGTCCATCGCATTGATAAACACAGCTACCGGCTCAGCGTCCAGGGCGGGAACGCGGCTGAACGGGCGGGTGCGCAGTGCGGTCCACATGCCGGACTCAACCAGGTTTTCAACGACCTGTTCGCGAGTAAGACCAGACAGTTTATCTGCGCTGTAGCTTTGGAACTGTTCCGCTGCATCGCCGTCTATGCCAATCACGACGGATTGCAGAACACGACGAGCGCCACGGTTAATCGCAACAACACGACCGGCAGCAGGCGCTGTGTAGCGCACGCCTTCAGTTTTTTTGTCGCTAAACAACAGCTGACCAAGATTGACGCGATCCCCTACAGCCACTGCCATTGTCGGCTTCATCCCGTGATAATCGGGGCCGAGAACAGCAACGGTCTTGATCGCAGGTCCTTTTTGAATGACCTGCTCGGGCGCGCCGGATATGGGTAAGTCCAATCCCCGACGGATCTTTCTCATACGCCTATGCCTAAGTTTCTAGTTTAAAAAATTGCAATAGGACCCACCGTCCCATACCTGGGATGACGGGTCCTATTGTGGAATTCCGTGCTGCGAGGGCTTATGCCGTATCACCCGTGAACCGGGAGGAAGGAAGCTAACTAAAAAGGATGTGCGCGCTAACTTCTCGGCGCACGGCCGCCCCGCAAAATCGCGCGCATTATAAAGATGGGCCAGAGTCATTACCAGTCTGGAAAGTCTTTAAGTGGCACTAAGATTGGAAATTTCTGTTGAAAAAACAGGGATTTGGGGAGATATGGTGCGGCGACTGGAACAGTCGCCGAAACCCCGCAGCCGGATCTGGGTACCGACTGCGGCGAGGAGGCGTGACGCCTTAGTCCTCTTGCGGGAACAACTTGTAACGAACACCAGCCATATCTTCCAGGCAGCGAACTACCTGACAGCTATATCCGAACTCGTTGTCGTACCAGCAGTAGAGCACAGCGTTCTTGCCATCCACGATAGTCGCAGTGGAATCGAATACGCAGGCAACGCGGGAGCCAACAAAATCGCTGGACACCACTTCCGGGGAGTTGGTGAAATCGATCTGCTGACGCAGCGGCGAGTGCAGTGCCACATCGCGCATGTATTCGTTCAGCTCTTCCTTGGTGGTCTCTTTACCCAGGTTCAGGTTAAGGATCGCCATGGAAACATTAGGGGTCGGAACGCGAATTGCGTTACCGGTGAGCTTACCTTTCAACTCGGGAAGCGCTTTGGCAACCGCCTTGGCAGCACCAGTTTCAGTCAGAACCATATTCAGCGCTGCTGCGCGACCGCGACGCTCACCTTTGTGGTAGTTGTCGATCAGGTTCTGGTCGTTGGTGTAGGCGTGTACGGTTTCTACGTGGCCGTGCTCAACGCCGTAGCCATCCATCATCGCTTTCAGGACAGGCACGATGGCGTTAGTGGTACAGGAAGCGGCGGACAGTACCTTGTCTTCCGGCTTGATGTCGCTGCTATTGATACCGTAAACGATATTCTTGATATCGCCCTTGCCCGGTGCAGTCAGCAGCACCTTGGAAGCGCCTGGGCTCTGCAGGTGCTGGCTCAGACCTTCTTCATCACGCCATACACCGGTGCTGTCAACGATAATCGCATCGTCGATACCGTGCTGGGTGTAATCCACTTCCTGAGGGGAGTTGGCGTAGATGATCTTGATTTCGTTACCGTTACAGATCAGGGAGTTGGTCTCCTCGTCCACACGGATAGTGCCCTGGAAGGCGCCATGTACGGAGTCGCGACGCAGCAGAGAAGCGCGCTTCACCAAATCGTTGGGGGCCTTGCCCTTGCGCAGTACGATAGCGCGCAGACGCAGAACATCACCACTACCAGCCTTGTCGATCAGCAGGCGGGCAACCAGACGGCCGATACGACCAAAACCGTAGATCACAACATCTTTGGATTCGGGCAGAGGCTTGCCGGCACCCGCTGCGTCGGACAGCTCTTCACGTACAAACTCGTCCACAGACAAGCCGCGATCGTCGCGCATGTACTTGTTGGTCATGGTTCCCAGGTCGATATGTACGGGACCCAGCTCCATCTTGCAGATGGCTTCCAATACAGGGAAGGTTTCAAACTCGGAGAGTTCATTTTCCTCAACCTGACGCACGAAACGGTGCGCTTTCATAATGCTCAGCACTGAGCGATTAACCAGGTTGCGGCCGTACATATAAATACCGACGTTGCTCTCACGGTTGAGCTTTCCAATCATCGGGATCATGGATTCAGCCAGTGCTTCACGCTGTTTCCAGTCCTTGAAAAAGTCCGCGGGCTTCGGTCGCTTCTGAGTCACTATCGGACACCTCTGCAATGTATTTAGTAGGCAAGAAATACGGCCTTGAAACCACTCAGGACCGCATGGCTGCGCATTATAGTGTTCGCTTTACACTGCGCAACTGAGCAAAAAAGAGCCAAAAAAATGTAGTAAAACTACCTTTTTGTAGTCCACCCGAGCGACATTGCGCAATCCATAAAAAAGCGTAGTTGTTCCCGACTGGAAACACAGGCAGGGTTAACATTCCCTGCAAGCAAAACTGTTCGCGGCTACAATAGCCGACCTCGAAGACATCTCGAATGAATGCGCGGATATATAAGGAAAGATGACAGAAATACAGCCCCTGACCCCACCGAAGTTTCGCTCCTCCAGTGACCGACAATTTTGGGGACAACTGCATGGCGCAGCTGCCGCGCTCGCCATCCTCAACGCGGCACGCAATAACAAAGCGCCCACCCTGTTAATCACAAAGGACAGTCTCGAAGCGCACCGTTTAGAGGTGCAATTGAAATTTTTTAACAAAGCGCGGCGAGATAAGGGGGAAAACGGGGAGCTGGAAATTTTCCATTTTCCCGACTGGGAAATTCTCCCCTACGACACCTTCTCTCCCCACCAGGACATCATCTCGGATCGCCTCGCCACCCTTTACCAGCTGCCGAAAATGGGGGCCGGGATCGTCATAATCCCAGTCAGCACCCTGATGCACCGGCTACCACCCTGCAATTATATTGCTGGCAATGCGCTCATATTGGAGGAGGGGCAGCAGTTTGATATCGATATCCAGCGGAGACTGCTGGAGCAGGCCGGCTACCACTGCGTAGACACCGTCTACGAACACGGTGAATTCGCTGTGCGCGGCTCACTGATGGATATTTTTCCAATGGGTAGCCCCCTACCCTACCGCATCGATCTTTTCGACGATGAAATTGAATCCCTGCGCACCTTTGACCCGGAAACCCAACGCACCATCGACAAGGTGAAAACCATTCACCTTTTACCTGCACGGGAATTTCCTTTACACAAGGCCGCCCTGTCGGGATTCCTGCAAAACTGGCACGGCGAATTCGACAGCGACCCCAGCCAGGTACCGATATATCAGGATATCAGCGCGGGAATTGCCCCGGCGGGTATCGAGTACTACCTGCCCCTATTCTTCGACGGCAATTGCTCCAGCCTGTTCGATTACCTGCCCGAGGGCAGTCAGGCGTTTTTGCAGGGGGATATCCAGCAGGCGCTCGACAGTTTCTGGCGCGAAGTCAGCAACCGCTATGAAAGTCGTCGCGGCGACCTGACCCGTCCCATATTGCCACCGCGCCAGATTTTACTGGAAATTGATGAGCTTAACGGTGCCCTGAAGTCCATGCCCCGGGCAATCTTCTCTGCGGAGAGTCTTCCGGAAGCCCAGGGCAACTGTAATTTTGACACTTCCGTACCCCCCTCACTGCCAGTAGATGGCAAGTCCGAACAACCCCTGGCTGCACTGGAAAGCTACCTGATGGAATACTCCGGTCGGGTGCTTTTTTGTGCTGAAAGTAGCGGGCGCCGCGAGGCACTGCTGGAGCTATTAAAGGGCATACGGCTCAGCCCTCCCAGCTTCCAAAGCTGGCAGGACTTCCTCGCCGCAAAGGACACTATCGGCATTACCGTAGCCCCCATCGATCAAGGGCTGCTGCTTGAGGACCCGCAAATCAACCTGATCGCGGAACCGCAGTTATTTGGTGAACGGGTACTGCAGCAACGCCGCCGTAAAAAAGCCAAAGATGAAGCGGACAACGCGGTTAAAAACCTGGCTGAACTGCGCATGGGCACTCCCGTCGTTCACATTGATCACGGCGTAGGTCGTTATCGCGGCCTACAGCACCTGGAGATCGGCGGGCAACCGGCAGAATTCCTGACCCTGGAATATGCCGACGATGCCAAACTCTACGTACCGGTGGCCAGCCTGCACTTGATCAGCCGCTACTCCGGTGCCGATGAAGCCCTGGCCCCGCTGCACAGAATGGGCAGTGAACAGTGGCAAAAAGCCAAACGCAAAGCCGCCGAGAAAGTCCGCGATGCGGCTGCGGAGCTGCTGGATATCTACGCCCGCCGCGAAGCCCGTATTGGCCATGCCTTCGATAACCCTCAATTGGCCTACCGGGAGTTTTCCGCAGGTTTCCCCTTCGAGGAAACTCCAGATCAACAACAAGCCATCGAGGCAGTTCTGGGGGATATGCTCTCAGATAAGCCGATGGACCGACTGGTTTGCGGCGACGTGGGATTCGGCAAGACAGAAGTGGCCATGCGGGCTGCATTTGTCGCGGCCCACGCAGGTATGCAAGTGGCCATGCTGGTTCCCACCACCCTGCTGGCCCAGCAACACTATCAATCCTTCCAGGATCGCTTTGCCGATTGGCCGATCAATATCGAGGTGATCTCCCGCTTCCGCTCCGGCAAGGAAGTGGACAGCGTGAAAGAGAAGGTTGCCAGCGGCAAGGTGGATATCCTGGTTGGCACCCACAAGCTGCTGCAAAGCGATCTGGACTTTAAAAATCTCGGCCTGCTGATTATCGACGAAGAGCACCGCTTTGGCGTCCGGCAGAAGGAGCGTCTGAAGAGCCTGCGCTCCGAGGTGGATATCCTCAACCTTACCGCCACCCCTATTCCCCGCACCCTGAATATGGCCATGGCCGGTATTCGCGATCTATCGGTGATCGCCACCCCACCAGCACGGCGTCTCTCCGTGAAAACCTTCGTGCGCGAGCGCGATGATGCCTTGGTAAAAGAAGCTATCCTGCGGGAAATCTTGCGCGGCGGTCAGGTGTATTTCCTGCACAACGAAGTCAAAAGCATTGAGCGAATCGCGCGGGAGCTACAGGAGATGATTCCCGAGGCCCGCATCGGCATAGGCCACGGCCAGATGCGCGAACGGGAGCTGGAACAGGTAATGAGTGACTTCTATCACAAGCGCTTTAATGTCCTGGTCTGTACCACCATTATCGAAACCGGTATCGACGTCCCCACAGCCAACACGATACTGATCGAGCGCGCAGACAAGTTCGGCCTGGCCCAGCTTCACCAGTTGCGCGGTCGCGTGGGACGCTCGCACCACCAGGCCTACGCCTACCTACTGACGCCCAACAAGCGCTCCATGACCAATGACGCCGTGAAGCGCCTGGAAGCGATTAGCGAGGCCCAGGATTTAGGTGCAGGCTTTACCCTGGCTACCCACGACCTGGAAATTCGCGGTGCAGGCGAACTGCTAGGTGAGGAACAAAGCGGGCAGATTCAGAGTGTTGGCTTCAACTTGTATATGGAGATGCTCGACAAAGCCGTGAAGGCCATTCGCGAGGGCCGCACACCGAATATTGACGAACCCCTCGAATCCCCTGCGGTGGACGTCAATCTGCGGGTTGCTGCACTGATTCCCGAGGACTACCTGCCCGATGTCCACGGCCGTCTGATCATGTACAAACGCATTGCCAATGCCACCGACGGGCAGCAACTGAAAGAACTTCAGGTAGAGATGATCGACCGTTTCGGGCTACTGCCGGAATCGGTAAAACACTTGTTCCGCACCACGGAGATCAAGTTAAAGGCCGAGAATATGGGCATCCGCAAACTTGAGGCCTCTGCGGCAAGAGGGCGTATCGAATTTGCGGAGAATACCCGTGTAGATCCGCTCACTTTGGTTAAGATGGTGCAAACCCAGCCGGGACGCTACCAGCTGGCCGGCGCAAACCAACTGAATTTCAGTCTCGATGAGGAGGGTACTGATCGCAAGCTCCAGGAAATTAACGAAGTTCTGGAAAAGCTTGCACAGTGATACCATCCGGCAGGCAGCGGCGGGAGCTGGCGGCAAAACTAATTAGTCTCCTACTCCCGCTTAAACGGCCTGTCGGCAATGACACCCTCGGCACCCAAATAGAATTGTTTAAGTGGTAAACCCATGAAAAGGATAATTAGCCTCTGCTCAACCCTGGCACTCACGCTGGCAGCAACCAGTGCCCAGGCCGTCAACTACGCTGGCAATACTTTCGAAATAGAAATGATCGTATTCGAGCGCCCCCAGGGGATGGAAAGAACCGCAGAGACCTGGCCGACGGCACCCCGTCTTCAGTATCCATCAAAGTGGATCGACTTTGACACCCTGCGCACCCCAACTCAGCCAACAGAGGATGAGGTGTTATCGCTTGAAGACATCATCTCGAGCCCAGAAACGAGCGGCCCAGCCGATATTGAATCATCGGAGCTTGAGGGCGACGCATCTACTAGTTCGCAGAACTCTGAGCAAGCACCAAGAAACTTGCTGCTAAGACCTGTACCCAGGCTGCTGGACAACAAAGCCGCCGCAATTTCCAGGGCTGGTGACAGGGTCCTGTTTCACAAGGCCTGGCGCCAGGTTTTAAAAACCAAGAGAAACTCCCCGGCCATTCTGATTGATGGCGGCAGCCAGCTCAGCGGCCACAGCCAGCTTGAGGGATCTATCACCCTGAGTGTCGCTCGCTATTTACATATCAGTACTAATTTGTGGCTCAGCGATTTTTATACGCAACCCGGGGAACACAGTATTCTTCTTCCTCAGCGCCCACAAAATAAAATCGAAAAGCCACTACAAATCCTAACCGGTAATTACAGTGACATTGAAAATTCATATTCACAAAATAACGGGTTTGATATCGAAAATAGTCAGGGCGCAATTAACACAACTGAGCCACTCACACTGGGCGAGCCAGAATTTATAAAAGAAGAGCCATTATATGTAGCCCAGGCTGCGAGACTGCAACACGAGAGACGTTTGCGTAGTGGCCAACTTCATTATATCGACCACCCTGCATTTGGCATTCTTATTGAAGTGCGCACTGTAGCCAAACCCAAAGAAGATTCGCAAAATATGGATATGCTTAATTCCGACCAAGAAAAAGATAACCGTACGGAAAGTTAATTTATTTAAATAATCGACTTTCGCCAATAGCCCCTGCAAATCTTACCGGGGCTATTATTTTAAATATAACTTTAAAACTCTTCACCTCAAACGAATTAATTTCACCATCACTACAAGTACACCCCACCCAACCGATATTTAATCAATTTATCTTTAATCAAAATACAGCCAGCAAACAAGCAAATACCGCCACCCCACAACAACATAAAATTGCAATCAGTGGGGCAATATTCCTGGAGCATTAAAGCAATAATTAGCACAGCGGTATTGAGCACAATAAACTCACTCATATACACACAATTACATTGGGGACTTTAGGCGGGGCGGGATATGACCGAATCTACAAAGAGGGACACAAATGCAACTTAAAGAAGAAGAGCCTATATCCACTGCAAAGTAGCAAACAAAAAAGCGGATCATAAAGATCCGCTTTTCAGAGGCGCTGACAGGGCCGGCGTCAATTGAGCCGCAGGACCCTACACGACAACAGTTCTTTCAACGAGTGATCTATAAATCACTCACAGGGAACAACATCTTCCGCCAGCAGTCCTTTGTCACCTTGTTGCATTTCGAACTCTACCGCCTGCCCCTCATTAAGGGTTTTGTAGCCCTCGCCGCGAATGCTGCGATAGTGAACGAAAATATCTTCAGTTCCTTCTCCACAGGTGATGAAGCCATAACCCCGTGCGTTATTAAACCACTTCACTGTACCTGTAACGCGATCACTCATTGAGAAAACCTCATTATTGTTATTGCGCCTACCTCTTTTACCTCACTGCTCAATTCGGCAAGAGGGGCAAACGCCACCCCATTGTTAACAAACTGCTCCATGCAGAATGCTATCTTGCTTAATCCGATGAGCATATACCCAAAGGACGTACCCTGATTCTTAGATAAAACAGCGCCAGTGTCTAGTTTTCTATGTGAAATAAATACTACGTTTTTCCCAATATGCGTAATTAACCGTCAAAATCTTCAATAGTGCTCAATTAGAAACTAATCATTTGTACCTTATTGCACTCCCATTCCTCAACTGTCTAACGCGGCCTCTCGCGTTAATGAAGGTATATCGGCAATATGTAATGTTGAGGTTGGGAATGCACAGGATGCCCCATATCCCTCAATTATTTTAAGAATCGTTAATAGAACATCCTGTTTTACTTCATGATAACGAACCCAATCGGTAGTGCGGGTAAACGTATATATAAAGAAATCCAAAGAGGAGGAAGCAAAACTATTAAAATTAACAATAAGCGTACGATTAGAATCAATTTCCGGATGTTCCTGTAACATATTTTTAACATCCGCCACGATTGCCGCCATATGATGTGCATCTTCATAACGAATACCAATCGTTTCAAAAATCCTACGATTTAACATACGGGAAGGATTTTCTACCGCAATCTGGGTGAAGATGCCATTGGGAACATAGACGGGTCGCATATCAAAAGTGCGGATTCTGGTCAGGCGCCAACCGATATCTTCCACGGTCCCCTCAATCTCCTTATCGGGGGAGCGAATCCAGTCGCCCACCGCAAAGGGCCGATCCAGATAGATCATCAGACCACCGAAAAAGTTTGCCAGCAGGTCCTTGGCCGCAAAACCGACAGCAAGCCCGCCAATACCACCAAATGCCAAAACACCACTGACGCTATAGCCCAGGAACTGCATGACCACAATTCCCGCCGTGATCACGATTGAGGCCCTGACCAGTTTGCCGATCGCACGTACCGTAGTGGCATCCATCGGCTTGCCCATATAGCGCGGATCGCACAGATTGTGTTCCACGCTGTGTGAGAATCGCCAGGCAAACCAAGCCATCACCAGGATCAAGCCTATTTCCCGCGTCGGTGCAGCCAGGGAGAATATCTCGGCACCAGTGGCGTCCCCCGCTCGCTGGGCAGCGACACTCAAGCCCAGCAGCCATACCAGTACCTGCCCGGGAGGGGAGAGTGCCCCAACCAAAGCATCATCCCAGGGATTAACCGTCTTTTCCGCCTTAATGGCCATGCGCTGCACAAACCGGCCAAATAACCAGGCCAACACCCCAGACGCAAGTACTATGAGGAAAACAGAAACTATCCAGACCCGGTTCTCACCAAGCCAGGACAACAGCACACTCTCAACGGACTCCACTCGAACCCCTCCGCTTTAACCAACAATCAGTAATATCCGTATAACGCCTTCTCAATAGACGACGGTTTTAAACAACTTATCTCAGCGCATTATGGAAGCTAACCACTCCCTGGTTCTGTGCCACCGCGCACTCTTCTCAAGCTCCTCCCAGGAGCCGATCACCGGCCTGCCACCCATAGCCGACAACCGATGAGTGGACTCCGGTTTGGGCACAAAGGTATCCAGTGCCGCCAGCGCCTCAAAAGCGCCGACACGATTGTTGCATACGATACCCATATCACAACCGGCTTCCAGGGCTGCGCGAATCCTATCGCCATAGCCTCCGGCCGCACCCGCCCCTTCCATAGACAGATCATCACTAAAAATCACTCCATTGAATCCCAGCTGTCGCCGCAATACATCCTGCAGCCAATAGCGGGAGAATCCCACCGGCTGGCTATCAATGTTGATGAAGCGGATATGGGCCGGCATCACCGCGGTAAGTTCCTGGGTTCCAATACAATCGATAAACGGAAGTGCATCGGTTGCCATGACCTGATCCAACGAGCGCTTATCCTCTGGCAACTCCACATGACTGTCTTCCAGCACGTGGCCATGCCCCGGAAAATGCTTGCCTGTCGTGGCCATTCCCGCTTCGCGCATCCCTTGGATAAAGGGGCGAGCCAGTGCGGTTAACTGGGCGGGGTCGGGGCAAAAACTCCGATCGCCGATCACCCTGCTGTGACTGTCATCCGCATCCAAAACCGGCGCAAAGCTAAAATCCACTCCTACAGCCAGCAACTCTGCGGCCAGCAGCCACCCCACATCCTGCAACTGCTCGTTACTGGCGACAGCACTGAGGGCCTGCATTGAGGGTATTCGCGTAAAGTCATCGCGAAACCGCTGAACCCTACCACCCTCCTGATCTACCGCTAGCAGGATCTCTGGTCGCACCGCACGGATGGAGTTAACCAATTGGATAAGCTGCTGGCGATCCCGATAGTTTCTCGCAAAAAAGATCAGCCCGCCCACCATCGGATGCCGAAGTAACTCACAGTCTTCCTCGGTGAGTTCAAGCCCCTCGATATCCACCATGACCGGTCCGGGTGGTAAAGACATATTAAGTTCCTTATCGATTTAAGAGTGCGCCCACTAATTATCTACCTTCAACATGGCCGAAGCAGCGGGTACCAATCGCTCAAGAGTCTGGGTCAGGGTACTGTCAGAACCGAAATCCTCCCGCAGGATAGCCTCAATCGCATCGTGGCTCGACAGTGTGAAAATGGTCGCTCCCAGCATAAAGTAGAGGCGCCAATAGAAAGTTTCTGGGTCCAAGCCCGGTAGCGCTTCAGCCAGCAGTCCGGCAAAACGGCGGTAAGTATCCCCGTATCGAGATACGATAAATCGACGCAAATGCCCCTGGAACTGGGTATAAGCCAATCCTAAAAGACGCATAAATCGCTGTGGATCCTTTCCCTCCAGCCCAAGGCTTCCCAACCCAACTCGATACAGGCATTCGATCAGCTCCTCCACCCCCAGGGGCTGCCCCAGGGCAATACGGCGATCAAGCTCTTCTTCCAGAGCGTTAGTGAAAGGCGTTAAAAAGCGTTCAAATACCGCCTGTATCAATTCTTTCTTGGAGCCGAAATGGTAGTTAACTGCCGCCAGATTAACCCC
Source organism: Microbulbifer maximicatervae (SeqCode) (assembly GCF_052467325.1). Taxonomy (NCBI): domain Bacteria; kingdom Pseudomonadati; phylum Pseudomonadota; class Gammaproteobacteria; order Cellvibrionales; family Microbulbiferaceae; genus Microbulbifer; species Microbulbifer maximicatervae (SeqCode). Next base: position 605,129 of record NZ_CP174310.1, on the reverse strand, counting down.
GGCCGTGCTCGTAATTGTTCTCAATGAGGTTTCAGGAAAACCCCGTTCAGCAAACAGCACTTCCGCTGCATCGAGTATCCGGCTGACCGTATCTATCTGGCTCATAAGTATCAAACCACCATTTAAAACATACGTTTAATCGACGCCAGAGTAGCACATTCTCACTGATCTAGAGCCCGCCAGCTAAGCTCTCCACTCAGCAAGGTACAAGAGTAAAAATAACAGGGAAATGTATGTCAGGCGGTAAGATCAATACTGCAGGAGTTGATCTCCCGCCAACTTGTGCAAGTACGCCACCCCACCAGCCGGCATAGCCTTTTAGTCCGGGGGGTAGCTTTAACAAAAATAACTTTGAAAATTTTTTCGGTATTTTAAGATCACCCGATTAATTATTCTTTCACCTGCATATATTTCATAATCAGGGCCGCAGCCTCCTCCACACTATCAACGATATGAAAAAGGTCTAGATCACTGGCATCGATACAATCGCGCTCTAACACTGTATCTACCAACCAATCGTACAGCCCACTCCAGTAACGCTTACCTACCAACACAATTGGGAAACGCCGCACTTTCTGCGTTTGCACCAAGGTAAGAGCTTCAAACAACTCATCCAACGTGCCGTAGCCACCGGGAAGTCCAACGAATCCAAGTGCGTGTTTTACAAACATAAATTTCCGTACAAAAAAGTATCGGAAGTTCAAACTGATGTCCTGATATGGATTTGCCGCCTGTTCAAAAGGCAGCTCTATGTTTAACCCAATTGATGCGCCGGGCTGCCCGAAAGCCCCTCGGTTACAAGCCTCCATCAGCCCCGGCCCACCACCGGTAATCACGGGGATCCCTTCAGCCGCGAGCAACTCTCCCAACTTTACCCCCTGCTGATATTCAGGACTGTCCTCTGTAAATCTCGCCCCTCCAAACACTGTCACTGCACCACCTAACGCTATCAGCCGCTCTATCCCATCTACCAATTCAGACTGAATACGAAGCACTCTCCAGGCTTCCGGCATTTTTGCATCCAACATTATTTTTCCCTCTTTGTCAGTTCCTTCAACGCTTTCTTCTCTCCTTGCTTTCTCCATCAATGTAGCAGCTCACAAAGACTAAAACCTGAGGATTGCGCGAACAATAAATCTGTATATAATTCCAGCAACTGTATATAAATACAGAAAACTAGGTAAATCTATGACCAATCTCACCGCTCGTCAGTCCCAGGTTCTCGACCTGATCAAGTCCTACCTGGATGAAACAGGCTACCCGCCAACGCGGGCAGAAATTGCCCAGGAGCTCGGCTTCCGCTCACCCAATGCCGCCGAGGAACACCTGAAAGCGCTCGCCAGAAAAGGCGCCATTGAGATGGTTGCCGGCGCTTCCCGAGGCATTCGAATTCCGGATCACCAATCCGGCTTGCCGATTGTGGGTAGAGTAGCTGCAGGGAATCCCATACTCGCCAGCGAACATATTGAAGATTATTGCGACTTGCCCGCGAGCTTCTTCCATCCTCCCGCAGATTATTTGTTGAGGGTGCATGGTATGAGTATGCGAGATGCGGGCATTCTCGATGGAGACTTGCTGGCAGTGCAAAAGACCGAGCAGGTGCGCAATGGCCAAATCGTGGTTGCCCGTATCGATGATGAAGTCACTGTGAAGCGCTTTCGCCGCAAGGGAAATCAGGCAACCGTTCAGTTGCTACCTGAAAATGATGACTTTGAGTTAATTCAAGTCGATATGAGAGATAAGAACTTTGTGATTGAGGGATTAGCCGTAGGGGTTATTCGCCAAACGCCTTAAGCCCCTAAAAACGACAACAGCGGCCATTGGCCGCTGTTGATAAGACTCGAACTAACGCTGATGTTAGTGAATAGTATGATTTACCGGCATTAAATCGTCTTCTTCCTCGAAGTAACCAGCCTCAAGATCGTCTAGATTTTGTACGGCTTCAATGCCCGCTTCCAACATAGCCCTTGCCACAGCAACCTTGTTCTTGCGCAGAAACTGAAGGCTTTCTGCAGAAAAAGAAATGCTTACCAAAGGGTCCTCTTTATGGCCAGCACGACGCAAAGCTACATCGCCATTAGCCAGCTCGATTATTTCAAAAGTTTCGGAGGACATTCGCTTTTCCTTCACGGCACAACAGTTTGCGCCCAGTGTACCACAGGCTTGCGATAAGTTTCATTCATCCAATTTGAGGGCTTCTGGCTCCTGACTTTCGAGGCAGTCTATTACCAGTACGCTATATCAAAGAATTACCTAAACCACTCAAGAGATCACAAGAGAAAAGTGAATTGCTTTGCACGTTGCACCGGTTGCGGGTTATGTCGAGTGGGCCACAACTACTCTATTGTGACTCACTCAAAGGACAGCGGACTTTCCCGCAGAGGTGCGCCTAATATCAACAACCTTCAAAATTCGCAGGAATATTACGAATCTATTCAGAAGTTCACCGAGGTCGAGTAAGCGTATTAGTTAACACTCATCCAAGTGAGCGCGCTGCCTCACCACCAACTCACTCAGAGAACGATGCCACTGAAGCAATAACTCTTTGGACAAATGTGCAAACTCGGGCTTGGCAACTTCGTTGTGTAGCGGGATTAAATTAGCCTGTTGCTGTTTTTCATCAGCACCCACAGATATTTTCTGCTGCTCTTCCCAGGCGTAAAGCATATGGGATAACCAACTCTGCGGATCGCCGACCAGGCCGGACAGCTCATTGGCCTCCGCACTAGCCCTACCCTGAACGCCCAGCGCATCAATGATCAACTGCGGAGACTCCGGTTCAAATCCCAGCTGAAGCTGGGCGGCCTGCTCTGCAAGAAAAGCCCGATAGGCCTTGCACAACTGCATCAACGCTGCCTCTTCCAGCGCATCGCGCTGGAGAGGCAAGTCCCACGGCTGTTGCAGCAACAGCTGGCTCTTGCGTAGAGCCGAAGTGACATGAATCGTGTAAGAGTTACTCATTACCTACTTCTTTGCCGCTGTCTTTTTAGCTGCCGGTTTCTTGCGCTTGGCAGCAGTGCTCTTGGTGGAGGCCTCTACTTTCCAACCACCATCGCGATAAAAAGCACGCCAACCGGTCGCCTTGCCCTCTTCCTCAGATTGAACATATTGCTCCTGGGTTTTGCGGCTAAATCGAACTACGGTATCCCGCCCACTGTCATCTTGAGTCGGTGCAGAGAATAGGAAGCTGTATTTTGGATCGATCTCACTCTGGTGAGGCAGCAGCTCTTTAACCAGGGGCGCACGGGTCTCACGGTTTTTCGGGAACTGGCTGGCAGCCAGGAATAGACCCGAGGCACCATCGCGTAGGATATAGTGATCCTCCACTTTGATACAGGCCAATTCCGGCATGGGAACCGGATCCATTTTCGGTGGCGCCGGCTGCCCATTTTTCAGCAGCTTGCGGGTGTTTTTACAGTCTTCATTGGTACAGCCGAAGTACTTGCCAAAGCGACCAGACTTCAACTGCATATCACTGCCACACTTATCGCACTCAATAATGGGGCCGTCATAGCCTTTAATTTTAAAAGTGCCCTGCTCAATCTCGTAGCCATTGCAATCCGGGTTATTGCCACAGATATGCAATTTACGCTGCTCATCTAACAGGTAGCTATCCATAGCCGTGCCGCACTTGCCGCAGCGGCGCTTCTCCCGCAGCAACCTGGATTCAGCTTCCTCGTCCTTATCCGCATCGACCGCCTCATCACCAGAAACCAGGTTCATGGTATTGGTACAACGCTCTTTTGGCGGCAGTGCATATCCAGAGCACCCCAGAAATACACCGGTGGAGCCAGTGCGGATCTGCATATGGCGGCCACATTTGGTGCACTCGATATCCGTGTCTGTCGGCGTATTGCGACGCATACCTGCATCGGCAGACTGGGCTTTTTCCAGGCGCCCGGAAAAGTCCTGATAAAACTCATCGAGCAGTTGCTTCCAACCCTTATCGCCGTCGGCAACCGCATCCAGGGATTCCTCCAGGTTTGCGGTAAATCCGTAGTCCATCAGGTTCTTGAAACTTTCGCTGAGACGGTCGGTAACAATATCCCCCATTTTCTCAGCGTAAAAACGACGGTTTTCCAAGCGGACATAACCACGATCCTGGATCGTGGAAATAATGGAAGCATAGGTGGAGGGGCGTCCGATACCGCGCTTCTCCAGTTCCTTAACCAGGGCCGCTTCACTAAACCGCGCAGGCGGCTTGGTAAAGTGCTGCTTGGGATCCAGCTGTTGCAGGGATAGCTTTTCGCCTACCTTCACATCTGGAAGCACCAGATCTTCATCTTTTTTGCCGCTCGGTGGCGCAACTTTCAGGAAACCATCGAAACGAATTACTCGACCCCGCGCACGCAATTCAAAGTCACCTGCGCTGACCACGATTGAAGAGGAGGTAAATTGGGCAGGCGTCATCTGGCAGGCCACGAACTGCTGCCAAATCAGGTTGTATAACCTCTCCGCATCCCGCTCAACACCGGACAACATATTTGGGGCGATACGAACATCGGATGGGCGAATCGCTTCGTGCGCCTCTTGAGCGCCCTCTTTACTGCTGTAGTTATTGGGGCTTTCTGGAAGATACTTATCGCCGTAATTCTCGGCAATATAATCCCGTGCAGATTCCACAGCCTCTTTACTGAGATTGGTGGAATCTGTACGCATGTAGGTGATATGACCGGCTTCATACAAGCGCTGGGCCAGGGTCATGGTCTTCTTCACACTGAAACCAAGACGGTTACTGGCCGCCTGCTGCAAGGTGGAAGTAATAAATGGTGCGCTGGGCTTGGAGCTGGTTGGCTTATCGTCACGAGCGGAAACAACAAACTCACTGGACTGAAGCTGCTTGGCAGCACTCATTGCCAGCTCTTCGTTGGTAGGACGGAAAGCCTCACCAGCCTGCTTTTTCACCTCGAGGCGCAGCTTGGAAGCCTTTGCCGTCGCCGTATCGGCAAACAGGGTCCAGTACTCTTCCGGGATAAACGCGCGAATCTCCCGCTCCCGCTCAACCACGAGACGGACCGCAACAGATTGCACACGACCCGCAGACAAGCCCCTGGCCACTTTTTCCCACAGTAGAGGGGATACCATATAGCCAACGATTCGATCGAGGAAACGGCGCGCTTGCTGGGCGTTTACCCGATTAATATTCAGACGGCCGGGATCTTTAAAGGCCTCCTGAATCGCAGACTTGGTAATTTCATTAAACACTACCCGGCGGTAGCGATCGTTATCGCCACCAATTGCTTCACGCAAATGCCAGGCAATTGCCTCTCCCTCGCGATCCAAGTCCGTTGCGAGATAGATATGATCGGCGCCTTCGGCGAGTTTTTGTAACTCACTCACCACTTTCTCTTTACCCGGCAGTATCTCGTAGTGGGCTTGCCACTCGTGATCCGGGTCGATCCCCATACGCTTAATCAGCTGATCGCGGTTTTTCTTCCGCTTGTAAGCCTCTTTCGCCTCGGGGGAAAGCTTGCGTGTTTCCGCTGCGCGACGGGCGCGCTCCTTTGCGTCAACCGGCTGTTTATTGCCCCCACCTGTGGGCAAATCGCGAATATGGCCGACACTGGACTTCACAACAAAGTCCTTGCCGAGATATTTATTGATGGTTTTCGCTTTGGCCGGTGATTCGACGATGACCAGTGATTTACCCATAAGCCTTTGATTTCAAATGAAAATTTACTGCTATTGCAAGTCTTTCAAGCCCTCTTATCGGGCTTGTGCTGCGCGAATATATAAGCCTCACTTCAAGCGCGGTCAAGCAAAGCTGACAATTTTCCACTCACAGTCACCAAATTTGGCACTGGGCAGTCCGCCTAAATGGGACTCAGTAGACGCTCTTTTACACCGCTAATACGGCAATCAAGACAGCCCCTCAGTCGCCGCGCGTGAACTCACTTTTCGAATAGCTTCTTCTATTAAGGGGGTGTACTCGTCGAGCGACGCCATCAGTTTCTGGAAGGCTTGATTGCCTCCTGACTCAGGCCACTGAATACCGAGACCCACTGGTGTTGCAGTAATCGCACAGGCGTCCCGAGGGATTTTTTCCAGTAGCTCGCGCAAATATTTCCATGCCCCTTGCGGAGCTGGCTGGCCATCAGCCCAATCCCAAACACCGGAAAAATTCAGCTCGTGCTCAATCCGTTGTTTATCCAAAACCCACCCCACACTCAGGCCTTTACGGTTCTGCCAGCGGTGATAATAGACAGCTGCGGTCCCATCACCCAACGCCGCAGGCAGCGCTTGGATTTGTACGGTAATGCCAGCCTGGGCCGCCCGGCTACGCAAATCTGCAAGACGGCTGTCACGGGCATTGGGCTTGAGCCACATCACCGGCCCCAGCACCAAAGCGATGGCAAATCCGACGATAATCACCGGCAACCAATCAGACATAACCACTCCTCATCAGTGGAAAAAAGTGACTATTGTGCGGTGTTCCGCGTGATCTATGTCAATCGGTTTTTTTTGCGGTAGACTCAAAATAGGTGTCACAAGGGTGTTTTTCACAGTCAATAAAAGGGATAGGAGCAGGTAAATTATGGCGAAATACCGACACATCCTCGTGGGCTTGGACCTGTCAAAAGAATCTTCCCAGGTGCTTGATAGGGCCGCTGATATGGCTGAAGCATTTGGTGCAGAGTTAAGCTTACTTCACGCCATTGAGCCCCTGACTTTTGCCTATGGCGGCGACATCCCAATGGACCTCTCCGAGGTACAGGACCAGCTACAGTCCCAGGCCAAGGAGCAATTGCAAAAAGCCGCCGATCGGCTGGATATCCCCGCAGATCGCCAACATGTAATACTCGGCCAGCCATCTACTGAGATTCATCGCTTAGCCAAAGATATCGAAGCTGACCTAATCATTATTGGCAGCCACGGTCGTCACGGCTTAGCACTACTACTCGGCTCTACCGCCAACGGCGTTCTCCATGGCGCCAAATGCGATGTTCTGGCGATTCGGGTACATATGGAAGACGAATAATCCTTCAAAATTGGGGGAAGCAGCAATGATTGCAGCTTCCCCTTCAACTTAGTCGTCTCCCCCCTCCAGCTCTGACCAGCGTTCAAATGCCTCTTCGAGCTGGGCTTGTCTTTCCGTCAGGGTGTTCAGCTTAGCCTGCACCAACGCCTGCTCCTGCTGATAAAAACTGGGGTCGGCAACCTCTTGCTCAATAGCCCCTATCTCTTCTTCCAAAGACTCAATCAAGGCGGGCAGGCTATCCAGCTCTCTTTGAAGCTTATAGCTCAGTTTCTTTTTCTTCGCCGGAGCCGCCTCCTGGGACTGGGGCTTTTCCTTTGGTTTACTAGCAGCTGGCTTAACTTCTTTCAGCTCAGCGACAAAGCTGCCACCTTGGCGCACAAAATCCCCATAACCACCCACGTATTCACGGATGCGGCCATCCCCCTCAAATGCGAGGCATGAGCCAACCACATTATCCAGGAAAGCACGGTCATGGCTCACCAGCAGAACCGTTCCGCCAAAGTCCAGGAGTAACTGTTCAAGCAGCTCCAGGGTTTCTACATCCAGGTCATTGGTGGGCTCGTCGAGCACCAAAATATTGGCGGGCTGGCTAAACAATTTTGCCAGCAAGGCGCGATTTCGCTCTCCACCACTCAAGGCGCTGACTTTAGTACGGGCTTTAACACCACTAAAAAGAAAATCGGCCAAATAAGACATTACGTGGCGGCTTTTACCACCAATAGTCACTGAGTCGCGCCCTTCGGCGACATTATCGAGCACAGTCAAATCGGGATTCAGCTGATCCCGGCGCTGATCGAAATAGGCCACTTGCTGCTTGGTACCCAGGCGCACACTCCCTCCCTGGGACTTTAGCTCTCCCAGCAGCAGTTTGATCAGGGTACTTTTGCCGACACCATTGGGGCCTATTAGACCAACGCGGTCTCCACGCATCAGCGTGAATGATAAATCCCTGATCAACGGTTGCTCATCGGGATAAGCAAAAGTGACGTCCTTCAGCTCAGCGACCAATTTGCCGGACATCTCACCGCTATCCAGGGCCATCTTGGCTATACCCTGCTGGGACCGGCGCGCTTCCCTTTGGCGACGCAGTGCTTGAAGCGCTCTTACCCGCCCCTCATTACGGGTTCGGCGAGCCTTGATGCCCTGGCGAATCCAGGCCTCTTCCTGTGCCAACTTCTTGTCGAAAAGAGCTTCATTCTTTGCCTCTTCTTCAAGAAGCTTCTCTTTTTCTTCCTGGTAACGGTCGAACTTGCAGCGAAATGTCCGCAGGTGTCCACGATCCAAATCCCATACGCTGGTGGCCAAACGTTGTGCCAGCGCGCGATCGTGGCTCACAAACAGAAGGGCGCCACGATAGCTGGCGAGGAAGTTTTCAAGCCATTCGACAGCAGCAATATCCAGATGGTTGGTTGGCTCATCGAGTATCAAGAGGTCCGGCTCCACCACCAAAGCACGAGCCAGAGCAGCACGGCGTTGCCAACCACCGGAAAGATCGGCAACCTTTTCGTCTGCATCGAGCCCCAAACGATCTAATACACTGTCCACTTTCGGCAGCAGCTCCCAACCGTGAGCCGCTTCGATTTTGGCTTGTAGCTCAGCTGTGGGGGAGTCTCTGTATGCCGACAAAACAGCGCCAATTTCACCCAGTCCCATAGCCACATATCCGTAGACAGAGTCGGGGCAATCGGCAGGTAACTCCTGCTCCAACACCGCTTGAACCATACCGCTGGCACGAACAATCTCGCCGCTATCCGCGTCAACTTGCCCCGCGATCAAGCGCAACAGGCTGGATTTCCCCTCCCCATTACGCCCCACGAGGCATATACGATCTCCACGCTCAACTTTTGCGCTGACATTGTCTGCCAGTACCTGGGTCCCGTAACGAAGACTGACCCCATCCAATAGAAGCAACATAAATAGGCACTACAATTATCAAACCCGAACCTCAATCCCGCTGATGAAAGAAGCGAAGTCGGCTCTTTCGGGTTCTGTGAAAAATCAGCTATTTTACGCGTTTTTACCGTATAGTCAGTCATAGCTGGAAACACACGTCCAACTGAGGTAATTGAGATGTCAGCTGACGCAAAAGGAATCGCGCTTCTTTCCGCCCTAATCATCACCTGTCTCTGCACAGCCGTGCCCACAAATGCACAATCTGTTCAGGCAACCGCTATCGCACCGGAAGTATCCGAAGATGATCGTGCGGCACAGAGAGAAAAGCTGCGCCAAGCCCGGCAGGCGATAAAATACAAGGATCGACGGCAACTTCGAGCACTTAAAGCTGAGCTCAGAGATTATCCCCTCGCTGCTTATATTGACTATTGGGCGCTCAGTGAAAAACTGCACCAACTGCCCTTAAAAGAAGTTGATCAATTCCTGGAGAGCAACAGAGGCACGGCTATTGGCGACTGGATGATGGTCAGGTTGTTGCGCCAACTCGGTAGTCAAAAAAAGTTCTCGACTTACCTGCGCTATTACCAACCTTCGCAACACAGTCGCATCTCCCTCCGCTGCTATTACGCCGATGCCCTATCGCGCCGAGACGGCTATCAGGCAGAGACACAGCAGTTGATATCAGAACTCTGGCTTGTTGGGCGGTCCCAAGTCGAGGAGTGCGACCCCGTTTTTGCCCGCTGGATGAAAAATGGCGGCTTGACGCAGGAACTCGCTTGGAAGCGGCACCTGCTGGCAGTCGAAGAAGGCAACCTCGATTTGGCACGTTATATCGCCAAAAAAATGACGCCAGCCCAAGCAGAGAAAGCCAAACTTTTACGCTCGGTCCATCGCAACCCACAGAAGCTTCTCACCGACACCAGGTTCACCTACAACCCACTGGAATATCGCGATATCGTGTTGCACGGATTGCACCAATTGGCGAAAAAAGACGCGATCAAAGCGGAAACTGCCTGGCACCGCTATCAGGCCAGCTACTTGTTTTCCGATGCCCAACAAGAAGCCATGTTCAAGCACTTGGCGCGTCAATTTGCTCGCCAGGATAATATGCAGCGCTTGCAACAGCTGGTTGAACATCACACAGTGACCGATGGCCGCACCATCGAGTGGCTAGCCAGACAATCCCTACGTGAATTAAATTGGCAACAGGTCGCGTTCTGGATTGACCGCCTACCTGAGGAGAAACAACAACTCGACCGGTGGATATATTGGAAAGCCCGCTCACTGGAAGAGCTGTATGGCACAGGAAGCTCCGAAGCCTCCTCCCACCTTTACCGCAAAGCCGCCCGCAATCGCAGTTACTACGGTTTCCTTGCCGCTGATACCTTGGGGCAACAGTACAGCTTTGAGCACCGGCCTGCACCAATCACCCCCATTCAAGTGCAGGAGATGGCAAAGCGCCCCGAACTGCAGAGAGCCCGAGAATTACAAGCGATAGGCGAACTCTTCCATGCCCGAAGGGAATGGAGCTATGCCACAAGAGCTATGGACCACCAGGAATTACTTGCGGCTGGCAAAGTAGCTAGCGCCTGGGGTTGGTACCATAAATCAATCCAGTCAGTGCTTGCGGCTGACTACCTCGACGACTTGGAACTGCGATTCCCTCTCGCCTTTTCCGATATTGTTCACGATGTGAGCAAACAGGTTGGTGCCCAGAGCTCGGCTCTAGAACCATATCTGATTTACGCTGTGGCACGACAAGAGAGCCACTTTAGCCACGATGCAAAATCCAGCTCCGGGGCCCTGGGACTTATGCAATTGCTCCCATCCACGGCAAAAGCTACTGCGCGCAGAGCGGGGGTGCGCTATCGACGCAGCTGGGACCTATTGAGCCCCAACACCAATATTGCACTGGGCAGCTTTTACTTAAGTAGCTTACTTAACCGCTTTGACAATAACCGCTTTCTGGCAGCTGCCGCCTATAATGCCGGGCCAACCCGCGTAGCGGGATGGCTAAAAGAGACCCGAAAACAGCTGCCCTATGATGTGTGGATTGAAACTATTCCATTCAGGGAAACACGGAATTATGTGCAAAATGTGCTCGCCTATTCAGTGATTTACGCTTACCGCAGCGGCACCAAACTGCAACTATTAAGGGAGAGTGAAGCTGCGAGCCGGCTGTAATTTAAAGCCGCTCCTTCAGCCATTCTTGCAATTGCACCTGGTCAAACGGCCAACCGCAAACATCGTCGGGGTCTCCAAGGCCAACCACCGGAATGCGGATAGAAAAGCGCTCCATTAACGCTTCATCCTCGGCGATATCCACCTCGCGAAGACGCAAGTTGAATTTTTCCAGGGCAGGCCAAATTTCAATTTTGGCTTTTTCGCACAAGCCGCAACCCAAAGTGGTGTAGAGTAAAAGCTCTTTTATATCACTCATCCAAAAACCCCCAAGCTGCTGCCCCAGAAATATCCCGCAACACTCAACGCAAGCCCCACTATTAAAAGCCACGTTTTACTTTTAGCCTTTGGCTTATCGACTTCCCCAGGCACCTCCTCAGGCAGACTGGGTTGCACTGCATAGGGGATTGTATCGGCGTCTCCAGAGACAGAGGAAGAGCTGGGCAATTCGAACTCCGGCAAAGCCGGGCGCACAGCTGTACGATTATTGTCATCAGCAGGACCGACCACCGAGAAACTCAAAGAGTCGAATCTCAGTTCATCTCCTCTGCGCACCCGACTTTCACTTACCTTCCTATTGTTGACAAATGTTCCATTTGCTGAACCTAAATCAATAACAAACAGTAAGCCCTCCCTTACCTCGAGACGGGCGTGCCTGCGCGAAAGGTGAGAAAGCGAAAAGGTAATATCACACTCATCGGAGCGCCCTATTACTGCGCTCTCCTTCACAGGAAATACTTTTCCCGCAATTGCCCGGTGATTGGCACGCAGCGCCCAAGCAACACCTTTATTCGTAACCGACTTGGAAGTATCAGACTTAAGCTTAGTCACCTTGGGGTCGACAACCTGAAGTAAACGGCTACCCACTTTGACCTGATCATTTATTTTTAATCGACAAGGAGTACCAGTTGGCTGGCCGTTAAGTAGTATTCGGGCAGCGCCCGATAAATTGTGAAGGGTCAGAACATCCCCATCCACTGTAATTTTCAAGTGCGACTTCGCTACTGAATCATCCGCTATACACAAGTCACTACTCTGTGCCCGCCCCACAGTTACTCCCGGTGATACCAGCCAAACACTTTGGCTGAGATCATTGATATCGCAAAGTTTGAGCATTGAAATCGCTCCTAAAGCCACAATGGCCGCGTAAAAATTGGCCGATTATTGAAGACAGTGAGCTTAACTAATGTTAAAAAGCAGCCGAAACACTCACTTTTATTGGTAAAGTTGAGTTTATCATGGGCAATATCATTAGCGTGTGATTCGGTTTGCAGCTTAAAATGGCCCAAAGGTCTAGTATTTAACAGATTCAGCGATGACCTATTAAGCATTTGACAAAGAGAACATGTCAAAAGCACAACAGGGAAGAGGCGCGTGATTACCGGAGGGTTATCACCGTTAGAAAGATCAAAATAAATTACAGGTAGTTGCACGCCAGTGAGTGAAGCCAAAGTACGCGAAGTATCACGGCACAGCGGGTCAGTTCAACATAGCAAAAATGCTACACGCAGTGCTGGCGCCACCCATACCGGCTATAAGCGTGAACAGAACGAAGACGCCTATTGGGCCGCAGAAGACAAAGGCATCTGGGTTGTAGCCGATGGCCTGGGCGGTCACCACGCAGGTGAACTCGCCAGCAAGACCGTTGTTGAGGAAATCCAAAAGTCAGCCGAAACTGACAGGCACTACGAGCGTGCCCTGCAAAAAGCACACGCTCTTTTGCTGGGCGACGAGCAAACCACAGCCAATATGGGTTCCACAGCGGTCGTTGTTGCCGAAGAAGGAGACTACTTCCATATTTACTGGGTAGGTGACAGCCGTGCTTATCTATGGGTCCCAGGGGAGTCAAACGGAAAGCTCACCCAACTTACCAGTGACCACTCCTACGTGCAGATGCTTATGGACTCAGGAGCCATCAACTCTGAAGAAGCCGCTATACATCCAAACCGACATGTAATCACCCGATGCATAGGCGGCAGTACCAATCCCAAGCTAGAAGTTGACAGGGTTTCCTATCGGTGGGCTGCGGGACAGAGGCTACTTATCTGTAGTGACGGACTTAGTTCTGAGGTACCAGCAGAATTAATCGCCCAAGTACTTGCAGAAAACAGTGATATCCATAGAGCTACTGAACTCCTGATCGCAGCAGCTCTTGATGCAGGCGGAAAGGACAACGTCACCGTTCAGGTTATTGATGCCCCATCCACAGCGCAGCCCTTTTCCACTATTTCCCCCACTTATCCAATCAATGAATCCAGCCAGACCAACCCGACATACAAAAAGTACAGCCCTCTTGTCCTCCTTTTAGCAGTCGCTTTAGTTGCCGCAACTGCCTATGGACTTTCATTTTTGCTTTGAGCTAGGGAAAGCATTTAATGGAAGTCGTCAATAGCGGTACTTCGTCACTGCAAATACCAGGCTATCGTATCCTGAAGAAAATCAATCAAGGCGGAATGTCCTCGGTTTACCTGGCTGTACAGCGTAGTGTTGGCCGACAGGTAGCCCTGAAAGTTATGTCGCCGGTATTAAATGCCGACCCAATCTTCAGTGAGCGATTTCAGCGAGAAGCGAACATTGTCGGGCAGTTGTCGCACCCCAATATTGTTGGCATCCATGATATTGGACGCTATCGCAGCCTCAACTATATCGCGATGGATTATATGCCCGGCGGCTCAGTTGCCGAGCAGCTGGGCAAAGGTGGACTTGAGCCATTGGAGGCGCTCAACGTAGTGCGCCAGATTGCCATGGCCCTGGATCACTCCCACAGCAAAGGTTATGTGCATCGAGACCTAAAACCAGAAAACATTTTGTTTCGTGAAGATGGGTCGGCCGTACTCAGTGACTTTGGTGTAGCTAGAGCTATCGCAAGAACCACTCGTATGACAAACAGCGGGATGGTTGTAGGGACCCCTCACTACATGAGCCCTGAGCAAGCGCGTGGAGCAGCAGTGGATGGTCGCGCAGACCTTTACAGTCTAGGGGTTGTTTTCTATGAAATGCTTACCGGAGCCGTGCCCTATCAAGCAGATGAAGCCGTCGCTATAGCGATTAAACATCTCACAGACCCGGTGCCAAGACTGCCAGCCCGACATGCACTCTATCAGCCTCTACTCGATCGTTTTCTGGCCAAAGATCCGGACAAGCGCTTTCAGCGCGGACTCGATATTGCCGATGCAGCAGACGATTTAGTCGCGGCACTCGCAGGCAAGCCTGCCAATCAAATCAGTCAGCTGAACAATTCAACCTTAAAAACTTCGAGCCTGGCAAAAGCGCTGATACTGACAATCTATGGCAGTGTGACAGATCGGCTCAATAAAATTACTACCAGCTGGCAGGGAACAGCAACACCAGAGCAACCAGCGCGCAAAGAACAAGACACCGTTGTGCGCCTACGGCAGTTCCTGGCCGAACCGACGAAGCACAGACGCTCCTGGCTAGTGAGTAGTCTGGTGGCCCTTTCCCTCACCACAACTTGGAGCTTGTACAGTATTATTGACCACAAGGCAGGCTGGCGACTTGGTGTACCGGTGCTGGATAGTGCTAGCGATTTTACTGCAGTCTCACTTCTGGGAAGCAAAGAAGAAGATAGCTCTGCAATTCCTGATACAGGTGTTGAACCTGCACTGATAACTTCAGAAGTAAATCACTCTGGCTCACAGGAACAAACCACACAGGTAAGCCCCCCTCTCGTACAGGCTGCCCAAGCCAGGGAAATTCCTTCTAATAACCAGGCACCTGCTCCAATAGAAAATGATGCCTCCATTGAAAAGCTCCCTCCCCAGCCTAATGAACCAGAAGTAAAGAGCGAACCTCCGCTGTACAGTCTGACAATAAACACTGAGCCCTCTGATGCTCGTGTACGGATTATGAATATAGCCCCGCGCTACCTACCAGGCCTAGAATTGGGCCCCGGGAGATATGATGTAGAGGTGAGTAAGCCAGGCTTCAGCAAGGTTCGTCAATGGATCGTGCTTGAAGATAAAGACCTGGAAGTGACTTTCAAGCTGGAGCGAGCCTACTTTATTGGCAAGAGATTCCAGTCCAAGTTGTCCTCAGGTGGACTGGGTCCGAAAATGGTCGCTATCGAAGCCGGTAGTTTTACTATGGGCAACAACCAGCGGCGCTTAGCCAGCCCCGCGCACAAGGTACACGTGAAGCAGGACTTTGCCATATCCATCTTTGAAGTCACTTTTACAGAATACGATCGTTTTGCAGAGGCCACTGGCAGCGCCAAGCCAAGCGATGCCGGCTGGGGACGCGGCGATAGACCAGTTATTAATGTAACCTGGCGGGATGCACAGAGGTACGTAGATTGGCTATCAAAAGAAACGGGCAAGCATTACCGGTTGGCCAGCGAAGCCGAATGGGAGTACGCCGCCAAAGGCGGCAATTCACATCAATACTGGTGGGCTTCCAGCGATGCCCGGGGCAAAGCCAATTGTCGCAGAGGTTGCTTTAGCGAATTCACAAAGCTGTTCAGTACCAGTACAGCTCCAGTAGGGCACTATCAGGCGAATCCGTTTGGCCTTTTTGACACAGCAGGGAACGTGGCTGAGTGGGTGGAAGACTGCTACCAAGCTGGATACACCCCTACAAAAACCACATCGACACCAGTAAAAATTAGCGGCTGCCAGCTTCACACTGTAAGAGGTGGATCGATGCGAGACAGTTCTAACAAGATATCTTCTGACTATAGAAAAGGCCTAAATGAAACAGCCCGTGCCAAGGATGTTGGGATACGTGTTGTGATGGAACTTGATCAATAAAACCTAACAATACAAGAAGGAACTTCAGTGCAAAGATTACTACTCGCTACTTCTTTAATCTTACTTACCGGCTGCAACGGTATAGAGATACAGACAAACGCAGGTACATATGTGTCTGACAAGGTTAAATCCACACTGATTGAAGAGTATTCTTTAGCTGAGATTCATCGAAGCAATGGGACATTACTCGGCACCGTATCAGCCAATAGCTGCCAAGCCTTACCCTCCGATGAAAAACCCGAGCCGGCAAGCATCAAAAAGTCACTAAAAATCAAAACCCATAATCTCGGCGGAAACGCCATAGTTTTTGAGAGTTGCACTACACAAAATTCTGCTGGCTGCCTAAAATTTATCGAATGCAACGGCCTCGCTTATATCGTTCCACAGCACAATGAACAAGAGATCGATAACCCACCATACACTCCCAGTCACGCATTTTGATTTTGCGCCGGTAAGCCGACTGCTTTTAGTAGCCCTTAGAGAGCTCCCATAATATCTGCAGACCTGAAGATCTGCAGATATTACTTGCTGTGAATACGCTTACACTAAAATATTTCAGCAATGTGGAGCCCCATTATTCAAGCGAGTTTATTTTACCCGCAGCTCCCAAACATTGTGAATTTTTGGGTTGCGCTGAAAGTCCTTATCCAAAAGGTTCAGCTTCTCTACCGAATATTCACTGGAAACGTCCTCGTCCATCTTAAAGCTGCGCAAGTTGTTGGAAAACACCAAGCGACCTTGAGGCGACAACAGGGACATACACTGACGAATCAATTTCCCGTGGTCCCTCTGAATATCTAATACCCCGCTCATCTTCGCGGAATTGGAGAAACTCGGGGGGTCCATGAATATTAAATCGTAATGGCCTTTCCTGTTCTGTTGAGCAGATTCAAGCCACTGTAAACAATCGGCCTCGACCAACTGATGGCGATAAGGATCCATGTTATTAGCACGGAAATTTTGTCCCGCCCAGTTTTGATAGGTTCGCGACATATCGACACTAGTGCTTTGCTTGCAACCACCCAGAGCCGCTTGGACCGTCGCACTGGCGGTATAGCAGAAAAGGTTTAGGAATGTTTTACCGGCAGAAATCTCTCGTAGATATTTGCGCACCGGGCGATGATCGAGGAAAAGCCCTGTATCCAGGTAGCTCCACAGATCTACCGCCAACTCAGCACCATACTCCCCAACCCAGAGTTCCTTTCTGGATTCGGTCTGCTTCTGATACTGACTTCCACCCTTACCTCCGCCCTTGTGGCTGTGCCGACGGCGTTCTTTAATACTGACATTCGCGCGAGGCAATTCGAGCACGGACTGAAGGGCCCTTAACAAATCGCGCAAGCGTCCCCGAGCTTTCTCCTCCTCGATAGTGGCCGGCGGACGATACTCCTGCAAATGTGCGTACACGGCGCCATCCAGGGTTTTATAGATATCGATCGCCGCAGCATACTCAGGCAAGTCCGCATCGTAGAGGCGATAACAATCCACGCCACTCCTCGCGGCCCATTTACCCGTAGTGCGCAGATTTTTGCGCAAGCGATTCGCTACCATCTCCGCCTGGGGTGACAACTTCGACCCAGTGGCTTCACTCGCCGCCGCCCCACTTTGCGCGCGAACCTCAAACATCAGCAACTGACTGGGGATACTGCCATTGTATAACTGGTACTGCTTGTGAGAGCGTAAACCGGTGGCATAACCCAGTTCCGGATTGCCGGTAAACACACCGACCAACCAGCCCGGGAACTCCGCTTTTAACTGCCGCCCCAGTTCAAAATAGGTCTCCCGCAAAGCCTCCTGCTCACCCAAGCGCTCACCGTAGGGTGGGTTTGTCAAAACCAATCCCGCTTTGACTTCTCTATGACTCGGTACCCTAAACCCTGCTACTGGGCGGCAACTCACTCGCACCTGGCGCTCCAGACCGGCCCGGGCAATATTAGCTTCAGCCGCAAACAAGACTTTCGCATCGGCATCGTAACCGCGAATCTCTGGCAGTTCGCGAGCCAGGCCAACGCCTTGACGCTGTAATGCCTCCTCGCGAAGCTCATTCCAGATATCGCTTTGGTGGTTCAGCCAACGCTCAAAACCAAAGCTATCCCGCATTAATCCCGGTGCTATATCCGCAGCGATCATCGCCGCCTCCACCAGAATAGTGCCCGAGCCACACATCGGGTCGAGCAATGCTCCACCCTGCTCGGCAATCTTTGGCCAGCCGGCTCGCAGCAACAGCGCTGCCGCAAGGTTCTCTTTCAGTGGGGCTGCACCGATATGGGTTCGGTAGCCACGGCGATGCAAGCTGTCACCGCTTAGATCGATGGCGATATCCAACTTATCCCGATGCAAGCGCAGGGCAACCGTCAAATCTGGATGATGTTTATCAATACTTGGACGGGCTCCCGACTGGCGGCGAAGGCGGTCGACAATAGCATCTTTTGCTTTTTGAGCACCGAACTGACTATTGCGGATCTCTCGATTGGTCCCAGAGAATTGCATCCACAGTTTGCCCGAGGGGCGAATGTGGAGTTCCCAGGGTTGCTCGGCAACTGCTTGGTAGAGGTCTTCAGCGGTGGCTACATGCACCTGCACCAAACGCAACATAATGCGGTTTGCCAAGCGACTCCACAGACAGCAGCGGTAAGCCAGCTTCAGGGAGCCGGAAAAATACACTGCTGCCGGCTGCTCCCTTACAGACCCTGCACCCAGGTCGCGTAATTCATTAGCGAGCAGTCCCTCTATTCCCTTGGGACACGTAGCCGTAAACTCAAATTCTTCGGTTTGTAAATCTGTCAAAATACTTACTCATTAAGCTCCTCCTGTGGAGGAAGTTTTGTGCGCCAATAAAGACCGCCCACTTAAAGCTGCCGGCAACGTCTGCGCCGCCAGTACGCACAAATAAAACTTGGAGGCAAAACCTTTACCGCCCCCAACTAGGGAAATTGAGCATTATCGCCTTGCCCAAAAGAGGACGATTATCCCATTTTGTGGCAGAAGAGAATACGCCCTGCCGTTAATTACTACCTGCCCCATAAGTCATACTGTCAACTAGAGATGTTTTCCGATTCCCACGCAGCCACTTTACTCTTACTAATAAGGTGGATTGGGTCGGTCCGTTCAAAGACTTATTTCCTTCACTAAAATTCATTGAGAGACACCCCAAAATAGAGCCGTTTGCGAACCTGCCGACAAACTGTCCACAGACCGACAAAGTAGAGGTGCCGTATACGATGAAACGCCAAAAACGAAATCACGCCGACAGGGCATTTTACAAGGGCTATTTGGCAGCCCTGAACAACAAGTCTATGGATAGCTGCCCATTTGTCGAAGAGGATCCTCATCAGGAGTGGATCAATGGTTGGCGTGAGGGGCGGGAAGATTACTGGAATGGCTTCGACAGAGTGACCAAGGCGCAAAAACTGGAAATTTATGGCGCCGTTTCTACCGACATCCAATACCCTGACGGGTGGAGTACCATTTAGCGATGGCAAGGGGGCTTATCGTCAAAAGCCCCCCTTTTCCTAGCAGTCAGCAACTGATACAGCTTACCCTTGCTCTGTTCGGCGACGCTCCAAAGCAATTGCCTCTGCCGCCTCACGAATCAATTCAGGCCCCCGATAGATAAAACCGGTATACATCTGTACGGCAGTCGCCCCAGCACGAATCTTTTCAGCCGCACTGTCACCATCAAAAATACCGCCAACCCCAATAATCGGGATCTGCTTGCTCAACTCTTTCGATAACAGCTCGATGACCTTGGTGGATTGAGCTCTCAGGGGTTTTCCGCTCAAACCGCCCTCTTCGCTACCATGGGGCAGCTTGGCGACTGAAGACTTATCGATCGTCGTATTGGTAGCGATCACGCCGTCGATATCGTACTCACACAGCGCCTCAGCTATCTGCGCCACCGCATCGCCTTCCATATCCGGGGCAATCTTGACAGCGACAGGGACGTAGCGATCACTCTTTTGAGCCAGCTCCATCTGCTTGTCTTTGATGCTGCCCAGCAAGCGATTGAGACTGTCACCAAACTGTAGGTCACGTAGCCCTTTGGTATTGGGAGAGGAAACGTTGGCAGTGATGTAGTCGGCGTAGCGGTACACCTTCTCCATACACAGGCAGTAGTCATCGGCGGCCTTTTCCACTGGAGTATCAAAGTTCTTACCTACATTGATCCCCAAGACACCGCTATAACGGCGCTTTTTCACTCGTTCAATCAGGTAGTCAACACCGAGGTTGTTAAAACCCATACGGTTAATAATCGCATCGGCCTCTTCCACCCTAAACAGCCTTGGCAGCGGATTGCCAGGTTGGGGGCGCGGTGTCACGGTGCCTACTTCAACGAATCCAAAACCCAGGGCTCCGAAACCATTGAAGGCCTGCGCATTCTTATCCAGACCAGCGGCCAAACCAACCGGGTTAGGTAGAGTGAGCCCCATCAACTCGACCGGATCATCCGGCACCGACTTTTTGTACAGGGACATCAAACCGAGACGCTCTGCAGCGCCAATGGCATCAATCGACAAATGGTGGGCCCGCTCAGGGTCAAGCGCAAACAAGGCTTTACGCAGTGTTGAATACATACCTTTCCTTACGTGGGGAGGCGAACCCTTCAGAAAAACGAAGGGCTCTATCTTGTGATGACGATACTACAGGGACCTTTGAGCGGCCCCTGGGCTCTATTCCGCTACTGTTCTGCCAGGGTTTCCCGGTCCGCAGTGGCGTGGGCGAGATACATTAGCTCGCGCAAAGCCACAGTGAACATGGCAAAGTCGCCGACAGAAGTAGACTTCAACTCGGCAATCATATTGTGCCAGCGTTGAATTGCGGGCGCCATGATAGCGCTCCAGCGGGACATTGCACCCTCTACATCAAGATTTTCAGCCTTGCCCAAGCGGAGGATGTTCACCGCCAGTGTCGACAACTGGCTGTCCAGGTCATCCATACTGGTCTCCCGAGCCTGCGCCTGCCAGAAGCTGTCTACCGGCAAATCGACGATCAGATTGCCAAACCAATGCAGGTTCAACTCATCCGACAGCCTGAAGTAAACCGTGGCAACTTCCTCTACGGCCGTATCGCTAGCTCGCGCCGACTCGGAAATACCCAGTGCCGAGTAGAGGTAGGTGGGCGACGCCGACAGCAGGGCCAGGGCCTCTGGTACCCCTGCTTCCAGGAGTTTCTGGTAGCGCTGCTCCCATTCGTTAAGGGGCTCGCCACTCAAGACCTGCGGCAACGCTGTAATAACCCGCTGTACCGGCTCCTGGAACAGCTCGCAGTTGGTAGCTGGCTCCAACTCATTGCGGCGATTGCGCAGGAACCACCGGGTTGCCCGGCGCACACGGCCTATCATCGAGTTCAGCAGTTCCGTTTGCAGCTCCGCTGGCACCTTGTAGTCCAGCGCAGCCAGCTGCTCCTGGAAGTCGTGCATCTCGTACACATCGCGAGCGCTGACGTAAGCGGCAGTTACATCGTTCACATCGGCGCCAGTAGCTGTACCGATACGGTTGTAGAAGGTGATACCCATACTGTTAACCATCTCATTGGCGACCTGGGTAGCCACGATCTGGCGCAACAGCGGATGGTCATAGACTTGGTCGCGATAACGCTCGACCAATTTTTCCGGGAATGCAGACTCAACCGCAAAACGCACCCGCTCATTGTCGGTGATTTGTGCATTTTGCAGCTCTTCTTTCAACTTGACCTTCACGTATGAAATTAGAACCGATAATTCAGGGCGGGTCAGGGACTGCCCTTTGTGCTCGCGTTCAGAAATCTGCTCGTTATCAGGAATAAACTCCAGCGCGCGGTTCAATCGGCCGTCGTCTTCCAAAGTGTTGATGGTTCTGCGGTACTCATCCAGGCGCTTGGCAACCTGATATTCCGCCACACTGAGGGCAAAAGTCTGCTCATAGTTATTGTGCAGCACCAATTCACCGACAGCATCGGTCATCCCATCCAGCAGCTCATTGCGCTGCTTTTCCGTCAAATCACCCTGGGCAACGACTTTATCCAGAAGGATCTTGATATTTACCTCGTGGTCAGAACAATCCACACCAGCCGCATTATCGATAAAGTCGGTGTTACAACGCCCGCCATTGAGAGCAAACTCAATACGTCCACGCTGGGTCATACCCAGGTTGCCGCCCTCGCCAAAGACTTTGGCACGCAACTCCCGGCCATCAACGCGCAAGTGATCGTTGGACTTATCACCAACTTCGGAGTCCGTCTCGGTAGTAGCCTTAACATAAGTGCCAATACCGCCATTCCAGATCAGATCCACCGGCGCTCTGAGCAAGGCACTAATCAGCTCGTTGGGGTTCAGTTGATCCTGTTTGATATCAAACGCTTCTTTCATTTCAGGCGTAATAGCAATGGCCTTGGCGCGACGCTCAAAGATACCACCACCTTTGGAAATTAATTTGCGCTCGTAATCTCTCCAGCTCGACCGGGGCAACGCGAACAAACGCTGGCGCTCTTTATAGCTGGATTCTGCATCCGGATTGGGGTCCACAAAAATATGCAGGTGGTTAAAGGCCGCTTTCAGGCAGATATGCTCAGACAGCAACATGCCGTTACCAAAAACATCTCCACCCATATCGCCAATGCCGACAACAGAGAAGTTTTCTTTCTGGACATCCACCCCCATCTCACGGAAGTGGCGCTGCACCGATACCCAGGCTCCACGGGCTGTAATACCCATTTTCTTATGGTCGTATCCCTGGCTGCCACCGGAGGCGAAAGCGTCGCCCATCCAGAAGCCATACTCCCCGGCAATGTCGTTGGCAATATCTGAGAAAGTCGCCGTCCCCTTATCCGCAGCCACTACCAGGTAGGGGTCATCCTCATCCCGGCGAACAACATATTTGGGTGGTACAACTTCGCCGTCTTTCAGATTGTCAGTGATATCCAAAAGGCCGCGAATAAAGGTTTTGTAGCAGGAGATTCCCTCTTCCATCATGGCTTCGCGACTGCCATCGGTAGGCGGGCGTCGAACAACAAATCCACCTTTTGCACCACTGGGTACAATAACCGCATTTTTCACCGCTTGGGCTTTTACCAGGCCCAGAACTTCTGTGCGGAAATCTTCCAGCCGGTCAGACCAACGCAGGCCGCCGCGAGCGACTTTACTGCCGCGCAAGTGCACACCTTCCACACGAGGGGAGTAAACAAAAATCTCAAACTCCGGGCGGGGTTCGGGAATGCCGGGAATATCCCGGGGACTGAATTTGATCGAAATATAATCCTTGGGCTGCCCTTCATCATCCACCTGGAAGAAGTTAGTGCGCAGGGTCGCCAGGATTAATTCCAAATAACGGCGCAGAACCAAATCTTCATTCAGGTTATCAACCGTATCCAAACCATCGTGAATTTTAGCGATCAAGCGCTCGACACGGGGCTGCTCCTGCTTACCAGTGCTTAAACGGGGATCGAACATCGCCCTAAACAAGGCTACCAGGTTGCGGGTGATATCCACGTGGCTGGCCAGGGTAGCGGCAATATAGCTCTGGCTGGCACCAGACTTGGTTTGTTTCAGGTAACGGGCGTAGGCACGAAGCATGGATACTTCGCGCCAGTTAAGGCGGGCGGCCAGCACCAGGCGATTGAAGGCATCGCTTTCCGCCGTATGATTCCAGATCGCCGCGAACGCATCCTGGAACAGGCCACGGGATGCCTGCGCATCAATTTTGGTGGGCAGACCAAATTCCAGATGGAATTCGTGCATCCACACATCGGTATAGCCACGGGGGCGAATCGTATAGGGGAATTCACCAATAACCCGCAAGCCCAGATTTTCCAGCACGGGAATCACGTCGGAGAGCGTCAGGCCGCTGCCCCAGTTGAATACCTTGAACCGCAGGCTGCCCTGAGCGGCCCCCACCGGCTGGTAGAAACTCATTGCCACCCGGTTATCTTCACTGAGGCTCTGAACGGCTGCTACATCCTGCACCGCAATACGAGGCTCAAAGTCTTCACGGTACCCCGCCGGGAAGGCGCGGCCAAAAGTACGATAGAGACGACTGCCCTCTTCTTCCCCGCTATTTTCAATTAGTGATCTTTGGAAAACATCTTCCCAGGAGCGGGTAATATCCACAATTTGCGCCTCCAGCAGCGCGACATCAAAATCAACAGGCTCATCGGGGGACACGCGGAAAACAAAATGAACCCGCGCGAGAATGGATTCGGAGAAGAAAGTGGTGAAGTCCGAGTCCTTCGCATTAATCGCTTTGGCAATATGCGCGCAAATCACCTCGCGCACATCACTGTTAAACAGCTCACGGGGAACGTATACCGTGGCAGTAACAAATTTACCAAAGGGGTCGCGACGCATAAACAGACGAAGGTGAGCCCGCTCATTTAACTGCAGCACACCCATTACCACGTCAAACAGCTCTTTGGTGCTGCCCTGGAAAAGTTCATCCCTTGGGAAGGTATCGAGAATCCGGCGCAGGGCTTTGCCATCGTGCCCCTGTCCGGAGAGACCGCTAGACTCGATGATCGAGGCCATCTTGCGGCGAATAATCGGAATTTTCGCCGGGCTCTCGGTGTAAACCGGCGAGGTATAAAGCCCCATAAACGCCGCTTCACCAATCACCTCACCCTCGGTGTTGTAGCGCTTAATCATCACGTAGTCCGAATAGGCCGTGCGGTGCACCCGGGACTTAACGGAGGACTTGGCAAATGTCAGGTAATTGGGCCCTTGGTAGAAACGCTGCTTCCCCTCACTAAAAGAGGTTTCCAGCATCGGCGCAGCCTCTTCCAGCTTTTTGAAAATACCGAGCCTGCGGTCTTCAACTTCATTGAGGATTTTTTTATCCCCGACAACACTGAACTCGTATTCGCGATATCCCAGGAAGGTGAAGTTACCATCGCGCATCCACTGTAAAAATGCACTAGCTTCCAATAGGTTGGTGTCTTCGTCTGGAAGTCCCGCCTGTAACTGTCCCTCCATTGCGCTGCAGGTTTCCAGCATCGGGACATAGTCGTCCACTACCAGCTCCACATCGCCGAGTACGTCTTTTAAGCCAGTCATCATGCCTGAAGCGAACTCAGATGAAGTGTCGTGATTAATCTCGACATAAATCATCGCTTCGTTCGTGATGCGCTTCCCTTTTGCCTGCGGCTTTTCACCCAGTAACTCTTCCTCTGGCGGCAACAGGCGAGTCAGTTTCCCCTTGGCATCGCGTTCGACTCGAACTACCGTACTCTTTATCGAATGAGTCACTGTATTTCGGCGATTGATCTCCATGCGAATGGAGTCCACCAGAAATGGCATATCCCGCTGCAGCACGCCAATGACCGTATGCGAGCACTCCCAACCATCGTCTTCGAGGCGGGGGTTAAAAACCTTCACCTTGGGTAGGCCGCCCGGGCGCTGTTGAATAAAGTTCCACCAGGTGTATATGCAGCCATAGACGTCAACAAGACGACGACCGGCCAGATCCTCTAATGGGTACTGATTGAGGAACTGCTGGGCAAAAGCCACAACGGGTTCGGCTTCGCTGGTCAGCTTGTCACGAATCAGCTCGCAAATCTGCGCAACTAATTCTTCACGGCTGTCGGTAATAACCGTCGCCATATTCACGGGGAACCTCCCAATCTCATTTTTGTCACATCGAATCCAAACACTGTAGATCCGAAAAGGTCATCATCTCAGCCCATACGCAGCTGCAGGGTCGAGTCCTAAAAATTACACTTTCAGTCAGACAGTGAGGAGAAGTCCATTCCACCTCAGAATCTAGTCGGCTCGGCAGAGGCCTACGTCTCAGGAGTTGCCTCTTCATTTGGTGCCGCTAAAATCATCAGTCGCCACCTTCTCGGCGGCGACTATATATAGATGGTAGAAAGCCAGCCAGGTCCGTGCGGCGGCTAAATTCTCAGAAGAAGAGATACTATGGAAGCAAACCAGACTATTAGGGATCATATCGCCGCTTTGGGCGATTGGTTGGAAGAGCAGATTATCGGTCAAGAGAGATTGGTTAACCGATTGCTGATCGCCATGCTGGCCGATGGCCACCTTTTGGTGGAGGGAGCGCCAGGCCTGGCCAAAACCAAGGCCATTAAAACACTGGGCGAAGCTATTGAGGGTGACTTCCATCGCGTTCAATTTACGCCAGATCTGCTTCCGGCGGATATTACCGGCACCGACATTTACCGGCCGGAAACCGGAGAGTTCCATTTTCAACCAGGTCCAGTGTTTCACAACCTGATACTGGCCGATGAGATTAACCGTGCGCCAGCCAAAGTTCAGTCGGCGCTGCTCGAAGCTATGGCAGAACGGCAGATCAGTGTCGGCCGAAAAACTTATCCCCTTCCCCAGTTATTTTTGGTAATGGCTACCCAAAACCCTATTGAGCAGGAAGGGACTTATCCTCTGCCAGAGGCACAATTAGATAGATTCCTAATGCAGGTAAATCTTGCCTATCCCAATGCGGAGGCGGAAGCAAAAATCCTGCGCCTGGCCAGATCCGAGGCTAGCCTTGGCGAAAATCGCCCCACTGAAATTATCAGCCAAGAAACCATTCTTCAGGCGCGCAACCAAATTCTGGAAATGCAGATGGTTGAGGCCGTGGAAACCTATACTGTCCAACTTGTCATTGCTACTCGCGAGCCGGCGAAGTATGACAGCGAGCTGGCGTCATGGCTAGATTTTGGTGCAAGTCCGAGAGCAACAATTGCATTGGATCGCTGCGCGCGCGCTCACGCCTGGCTCGCCGGGCGCGACTACGTCACCCCAGATGATGTGATGAATGTCGCTCCCGATATTTTACGCCACCGACTCCTGTTGAGTTTTGAGGCAGAAGCGGCGGGAATTACTACCGACCAGGTAATTGAGCGATTACTTCAACAGGTGCCTGCGATCTGATGTCCGCTGAAGCACCCCCAATTGAGCTCGAACTGCGCGGGGCATATCCCGAAGTAACGCCGTTGGTACAAATGCGCTACGCCGCACGGCAGTTGCAATTATTCAAACCGCGCCTGGCCCGCAGTGACCAGGCCGGCAGCCTGCTCACTCGCTATCGCGGCCGCGGCATGAATTTTGAGGAAGTGCGGAACTACCAGGCCGGCGATGATGTGCGCTCCATTGACTGGCGCGTAACAGCTCGAACCGGCCAAACCCACACCAAACTTTACCAAGAGGAGCGCGAACGCCCGGTAGTTATCCTGTTGGATTTGCGCTCGCCGATGTTTTTTGGCAGCCAAAGGGCATTTAAATCGGTGACGGCTAGCGGCATCGCTGCAGCGCTGGGTTGGGCTGGTTTACAGCACAGCGATCGGATCGGGGCGCTACTTTTCTCCGACCGGGAAATAGACACAGTGCGCCCGCGCCGCAGCCACCACGCCGTACTTTCGATGATTCACAGTACGGTTGCCCGCGCTGCGGAACTGAACAGCCCCATCCCCGAACAGGGCAGCCAAACACTGAAAACATTGCTGGAGGAAGCACGAAGAATCGCACGCCCCGGTAGTGCGCTCTTTTTAATCAGTGATTGTCACGATCTCGACGAGAGCTGCTCACAGCCACTCTATCTTTTATCCCGCCATGCCGACCTCCAGGTACTGAGGGTATCGGACCCGCTGGAGCAACATCTGCCCGGCCAATCCCTCACTATATCTGACGGTCGCCAGCGCACATTCCTTCATGCCGGCAATCGGCCGGTACACGAACATTTTGCCGAAAAGCAAGCCCGCGCCCGCGCCGAGGTTGAACAACTGTGCCGACGTTATCGGCTGCCGTTGCTGGACTTTGATAACACCCAACCGCTTATTCCAGCACTGATGTCCGTCTACGGCTCGCGGCAAAGAAATAATGGCTGGCAAAATACGAGAAGGCCCAAGTAGTAATGAGTTTGAAAGTGCAGAAAAAGCTAGTCGCCAGTGTTTTGGCGAACCAAGGAACGAAGGCAAAACGCACTGGCAATTTAATTGAGGGCCAGTCGTGATAAAAGGAAGTCTTCTGGCAAAACAAATGCAATCCCCAACACCGCAAGCGCCTTCGCCCGAGGCCCAGGAACTGTTATCGCAACTCCGCGATATACAAGAGCCCAATGCGGTTAATTGGTGGCCACCCGCTCCAGGCTGGTGGATGTTGGCCGTATTAATTCTTGTCTGTGTGGCCGCCGCTGCCCTATGGTGGCGGCAGCGGCGCAAAAAAATTGAACGCAATCGCTATCGTGTCGAAGCAGCCTCACTGCTCGCCGCAGTAAATACTGAGGAGCTGGATGCAGTTCCAGAAATTAATGAAATACTTAAGCGAGTGGCAGTTACAACATACAGTCGCACAGAGTGCGGCAATCTTATCGGCACAGCATGGGTCGAATTCCTGAAAAAGTCAGCCCCACTCGAGTGCCCCTCTGATGCGCAACAAGCACTCGTCGAAAACCTCTATCGTGGCAGCTGTGACCCAGACAAAAACCGAGCGCTACAGGAATATGCCATTTTGTGGGTGAAGCAGCATGGACAACCCACTAAAAACAACCCTCAACACCAGGGCGGGGAGGCCGCGCATGTTTGAATTCGCCTGGCCATGGGTTTTCTTTTTAGCCCCACTCCCGCTGCTCGCTCGCTGGCTGCTACCCCGCTCCAAACCCATGAGCAGCGCCCTGAAGGTGCCATTTTATTCTGAGCTATCCCAACGCGGCGGCGGCGAACAAAGCAATCTGCTCAATCTCTTTTTGCTGATTCTGATCTGGCTGCTTTTAATTAGCGCCGCAGCCCGTCCCCGATGGTATGGGGAGCCGATATCTCAACCCAGCAGCGCAAGGGATCTCCTTATTGCCGTAGATATTTCAGGCAGCATGGAAACGCCCGATATGGTAATTAATGGCCGACCGGCGATGCGTATCAATGCAGTAAAACAAGTGGTTGGTGACTTTGTTGAACGGCGCAAAGGTGACCGTTTGGGGCTGGTACTGTTTGGTACTCGCGCCTACCTGCAAGCCCCACTTACCTACGACAGAGAGACGGTAGAAACTCTACTAAAAGAGGCCCAGATCGGCTTTGCTGGACAGGGAACTGCTATCGGCGATGCCATTGGGTTATCGGTCAAACGCCTGACCCAACGCCCCGCAGAGCAACGCGTGCTGATACTCCTCACCGATGGCGCCAACACTGCGGGGGAAGTCTCCCCGCTCAAAGCTGCCGAGCTGGCACAACAAGCGGGCATTACGGTTTACACCATCGGTGTAGGTGCCGACGAAATGGTTCAACCTGGCCTTCTGGGGAGCCGTTTTGGCAGCCGTAGAATTAACCCTTCGCGAGACCTCGACAGCAAGACACTCAAGGAAATTGCCGACAAAACCGGAGGCCGCTATTTCCGCGCCCACAACCCGCAGGAGCTGGCAGAAATCTATGCCGAACTGGATAAATTAGAGCCTGTCGAACAAGAAGCGGAAAGTTACCGCCCCATGAAGTCCCTGTTCACCTGGCCCCTTAGTATCGCCCTACTACTGGCTGGAATTTGGGCCCTGATTCCCCTGGCGAGCAATTTTCAGCTTCCTGCCAGACGAGAAGAGTTAAGTCGTAACAATGGAGGTCAAGCCCAGTGAATATGCTCGACCTAATCCAATCCTTCCACTTCCTGCGCCCTGGGGTTCTGTGGCTGCTAATTCCCGCAGCACTACTCTGTTGGGGATTGGCAAAGATGGTGCTCAACAGCGCTCAACTGCAAAAGGTCATAGACCCAGATCTGCTGCCTCACCTTCTACTGCGCGGTGGCAGTAAAAGACCCTGGTTATTCGCATTAATATTTGCGCTGCTGGTCGCGATGATTATCGCTCTGGCCGGCCCCGCCTGGCGCAAGCTGCCAACTCCGGTGTACAGCAACCAGGATGCCCTGGTCATACTGCTAGACTTGTCACCGTCCATGATGGCGACAGATCTCTCGCCCAATCGACTAACCCGCGCCCGCCTTAAAATTTTGGATATTTTGCGCCAGAGAAAAGACGGCCTCACCGCGCTCGTCGCCTATGCCGGAGAAGCCCATGTCGTCACCCCTCTTACCGAGGACACGGCTACTATCGCCAATCTGGTACCCGCGTTGTCGCCCTCAATCATGCCCGTCCCCGGCAGCAACATCGAAATGGCCGTCGATACCGGGATTCGCCTGTTAAAGGACGGAGCTGCCGGACGCGGGCAATTACTTGCCGTTACCGATGGCATAGACTCAGTGGCCGCTGATGAGGTCGCCAAAGCTCTGTCCAACGCAAAAGTTGAGATGAGCATACTCGCCGTGGGCAGCGGTGAGGGCAGCCCCATCCCACGGGGGAATACCGGTGGATTTGTGACCGATAGTAAAGGGGCCATCGTCATCTCCAATTTCGATGCCAGTGAGCTTCGCCAGCTCGCCCAGTCCAGCGGGGGGCGTTTTGCCAAAATTACAGTAAATGACAGCGATATCGACTATTTACTGCCTCAAACTGACAGCCCGCAACAAGCGCAGCTCACTGAAAGGGAGTTCGACCAATGGCGGGATGAAGGGCCGCTATTACTCCTTTTAATACTACCTTTTGCAGCCCTACTCTTCCGTCGGGGAGCTCTGGCATGCGCCCTGCCCTTACTGTTGCTAACTGGGGTTTCAAGTGAAAGCCAGGCTATTGAGTGGCAGGATTTATGGCAACGCAAAGACCAGCAGGGCCAGCGCCTATTAGAAGAGGGACAGCCGGCAGAGGCCGCGCAAGAATTTCACAACCCCGAATGGAAAGGCACTGCCAACTATCGCGCAGGCAACTACGCAGAGGCCCAGGAAAATTTCGCCCAAAGTAATAATTCACAGAGTCTGTACAATCTTGGCAACAGCCTGGTGCAACAGGGGGACTACGACAAAGCTATCAAAGCCTACGATGAAGCCCTGCAAAAGCAGCCCGAGTTTGCCGATGCCGAGCACAATCGAGAAATTGCTGAAAAGCTGAAAGAGCTGCAAGAAAAACAGCAGCAATCCCAACAGCAGTCCGGTGAACAGCAGCAAAGCGAGCAGGAACAGAACCAGCAGGGCCAGCAGCAGAGCCAGGAACAACAGCAAAACCAAGAGCAGCAAGCTGAGAACAACGAACAGCAGTCCAGCGAGCAGCAACAACAGGGCAATAATCAACAGCCCTTTGGTTCATCAGAGTCCTCTGAGCAACAGCCCCAAGGTGAGGAGCAGCAGGGCTCCCAAGAAAAGGGCCAGGAAGAGCAGGAGAGCGAACAACAGGGTGAAGAACAACCGCTGCAAGGGGAATCGCAGCCTACTGGGGCTGAAGAAAGCCCACTCGACCAGGAAACCCAACAAGCCCTGGACCAATGGCTCCGTCAAATTCCCGATGATCCAGCCGGCCTGATGCGCGAGAAGTTCAAATACGAGAGCCTGCAAAGGCGCCGTGCCTATCGCAGCGGAGAGTGGGAGCCACCGGAAAATGGGGCGACACAAAGATGGTAAAGAACAGTAGAGCAATGTCGCTGGATTCAAGGACACTGATTTCAAAAATGCCTATGGACGCAATCATTAACAACCGAATAAAACTTTGGAGCCTCCCACTCAGCCACGCCTTCGCTTTGCTACTTCTTGCAATAGCACTTTGTCTGTCGACACCGGTTTTAGCAAGCGATCTCAGCGCAACGGTCGATAGAGATAAGATTGGAATTGATGAGACAGTCAATTTACGTGTGCGCTATTCAGGAGACAAAAGTGGTGGACAACCGGACTTTGACTTGTTGGAACAGGATTTCGATATTCTCTCACGCCAACAGTCCAACCAGTATCGCGTTATCAATGGCCGTGCAGAGAGTTTTGTCGAGTGGGTACTGGCGCTAGCCCCCAAACGGGAAGGCAAACTGTTTATCCCCTCTTTTAACTATCAAGGAGAGGTTTCCGATGCGGTTCCCGTCACGGTCACCGAGGCGCAAAGTGGACCTAACGGCGGTGAAAAGCAGGCTTTTCTGGAAGTAACACTCGACAAGGAAAAGGTCTATGTCCAAGAGCAACTGCTGGTAAAAATTCGCCTGTACACCACTATCGGCTTACACGATATCGCAACAGAGCCTCTCAAGGTTGCCGGCGCTCATGCAGAAAAAGTCGATGAGCAGCGATATGAGCGCAAGCTCAATGATGTGAGCCATGCGGTTTACGAAGTTACCTACGCCGTTTTCCCAGATAGCTCGGGCAAGCTCAGCATACCCGCACTAACCTACGTGGCCATCGCTGGGCGCAGGGACCCCTTCTCCCTATTTAATCGCAACAGTCAAAGGCTTCGACTTCGCTCCCAGGAGAAGTCTATTGAAGTGCTGCCAAAACCCGCTGACTACTCTGGCAGCCAATGGCTGCCCGCTGCCAGTCTCGGCATTGTTCAAAGCTGGAGCCAGGACCCGGACACCTTTGCCGTAGGCGAACCTATTACCCGAATTCTTACCGTACGTGCCGAAGGGCTCAGGGCCGCACAGTTGCCCCCACTTCCCAAACTCAACGTGGATGGCCTTAAAACTTACCCCGATCAACCGCAACAAGAAGACCAGGTTGGGCCCAACGGCGTTACCGGAAGCCGTATTGAGACAACCGCGATTGTGGCTACACAACCCGGGGACTACGAGCTTCCTCCCGTCACTGTGACCTGGTGGGATACAAAAAGCCAACGACAACGCACCACTCAACTACCGGCATTCCGCTTCTCAGTTTCCGGTACTGCTGCTGCAGTAACCAGCGACAATGAAACCAGTGCTAAAGTACCTCAGTCAGCTACACCCACCGAACAAGTCGGTACTGTGAGCCATTTTTGGCGCAACCTGGCTATTATCGCGATTGGCTCTCACTTACTGTGGGTGCTGTACTTTTTCTTTCAGAGGCACAAACCCGCCCAGCAAATACCTAGCAACCACACCCAGGCTCCCGACTTACAACGTGAAACCCGTGCCCTTAAAAAAGCTCTGGAGAGTGAGAACCCCATCCATATCCAGCAAGCCACTTTAAAGTGGCTTGCTGCAAAGTGGCCGCAAGTAAATGGGAAGAGCTTGGCTGAGACCGCGAGGCAACTGAACATCCATGAGCTGGATCAGCTCCAAGCAGTTCTGGACGCCGCTATTTACAAGTCACCGGCTAGTCCTTTGGACATCAATAAGGTGAAAGCAATAGTCGACTCACTAGTGAACGCGAAACCTGAAAGTGAACCCCGTGAAGCAGATAGCGCCCTGCCCTCACTGTTCTCTTAACAGGAGCCACTTCAAATCAAGCAGGGAAAGGTTGGCCTTCACCGCCTGTGGGTAAGGCCAATTCCTGTGTATTCGAGCAGTTTAAGAGGTACTTTAAATAGAATCAGGAAAAAGTTTGTGTAGATATGATTTTCTTTGCAAGCCCTAACAATTTCCAGGTTTTGATGAATCCGCCCCCAAATGCCTTGGGAACTAACACCCCCTTCACGCATCTTCACAATACATTTTGGCAAGCGCCTGAAGCTGATTTTATCCCGATGAAGAAAACGAGCTAGCAATTCAAAATCTGCTGCAACACGGTAGTTGGTTTTATATAAACCTAGCTTTTTATAACAGTCACGCCGTACAAAAAATGTAGGGTGGGGCGGCATCCAGCCCCAGCGAAATTTTGAAACCCTAAATTTACTGGAGCCATAGAAACGTACTCTTTGACTTAAATTATTACGAGCCACAATTTCCAGGTCTGCATAGACAGATTGGGCTCCCGAAACCAAAAATTCATTAACAACATTTGAAATTACACGACTATCAGAATAGACATCATCAGAGTTAATTGTGCCGACTATATCGCCAGACGCCAGGCATATACCTTTATTCATAGCATCATAAATACCTGAGTCTTTTTCAGACACAACTGCCGCGACTTGGTCTTTAAACTCAGATATTATCTCTAGCGTGCCATCAGTAGAGCCACCATCAATAATTATATGCTCAATATTTGCATAATCTTGAGCCAACACGGATAGTATTGTGTCGCGAATGGTGTCAGCACTATTTAGACAAACCGTTATCAGGCTTATTTTTATCACAAAAAGTCTCAAGTTGTCGTTTCGTGAAAAGTAAAACCTCTCTTGAGAACTTTAGTACAAATTACAATATCTGACATTCGATCAACGTAAAATACTTCTATACCAGTCGTATGTTTTCTTTAACCCTACTCCCAAGGAAGTCTGGGAATCCCACCCCAACTTCGATAGCTTTGAGGTGTCTAGCAACTTCCGCGGCACACCATCAGGCATCGACCTGTCAAATGTAATATTTCCCTCAAACCCAATGATCTCGGCGATTAAATAAGCCAGCTCCTTAACAGTGCAATCCACCCCAGTACCCACATTTAGGTGGGAGCACATAGGCTCTGTCACGGATCGATATACTCGATCTTCCAAACCCATTACAAACACCAACGCATCAACCATATCCTCTACATACAGAAATTCTCGTCGAACATCACCACTCCCCCAAATCCTGACATTCTGCAGCCCTTCATTTTTGGCCTTATGGAAACGATATATTAATGCAGGGATAACATGTGAATTTGCAGAGTCAAAGTTATCATGTGGACCATAAAGGTTTGTCGGCATAACACTGCGATAGTTACGTCCATACTGCCTTGAGTACGATTCGCACAACTTAATTCCGGCAATCTTGGCAATAGCATAAGGCTCGTTAGTCGGCTCCAGACTACCACCAAGCAAGTCCCGCTCCCGTATCGGTTGGGGGGAATTCCTTGGATAAATACAAGACGACCCAATAAACAACAAATTTTGGATATCGGCCTTGTGCGCCTGATGGATTACATTGCCTTGAATCATCAGGTTCTGGTAAATAAAATCAGCTGGGAGCCTGCTATTCGCCAATATGCCCCCCACCTTTGCCGCAGCCAAATAAACAGTATCAATCGATTCCGAATTAAAAAAATCAGAAACAGCATTAGCATCTGTCAAGTCCAGCGAATCTCGAGGGCAAGTAATGACCTCACAGTTTTTTACCGGTCTCAGCCTCCGAATTAATGCCGAACCAACCATACCCCGATGACCTGCGATAAAAACTCTCTGGGAGTATTTCACTAACTACTCCTCAAAAATAGGCTCAGTGCGATAACCATTGCCAGCCAACAACAAATTCCGCTTCGCTTCCCTCAAATCATACTTAACCATCTCCCCAACTAAATCTTTCAAGGTTGTTTTAGGTGCCCACCCCAGCTCTTGCCTAGCCAATGAGGCGTCACCTACTAGTGACACCACTTCTGTCGGGCGAAAATAACGAGAGTCCACTTTAACAATTACATCTCCACACTTAACTGCTGGAGCATCTTCTCCCACAATTGAAGCAACAACACCTACTTCTTTCTGCCCCTCTCCATGAAACTCTATCGCTATCCCCAACTCTTGAGCACAATTACGAACAAAATCTCGAACGGAGTATTGCAGCCCTGTAGAGATGATAAAATCCCTAGGACTTTCTTGCTGCAACATCATCCATTGCATTTCAACATAGTCCCTAGCATGACCCCAGTCCCTCAGTGCATTCAGCTCCCCCAAATACAGGCACCGCTCTAAACCTTGGGCAACATTTGCCAAACCCCGGCTTATCTTTCGAGTAACAAAAGTTTCACCACGCCGTGATGACTCATGATTAAATAAGATTCCATTGCAAGCATATAAGCCATAGGCCTCGCGGAAATTGACCACAGTCCAATAAGCAAATAATTTTGCTATTGAGTATGGAGAGCGAGGGTAAAAAGGAGTATTTTCATTCTGAGGGGTAGCTTTGGCAGCACCATAAAGCTCCGATGTTGAGGCTTGGTAAAATCTGGTTTTATCCAACCCCAGAAGACGCATCCCCTCTAGTATTCTGAGGGTTCCAAGCCCGTTCACATTTGCAGTATATTCAGGGCATTCAAAACTGACCGCAACATGTGACTGAGCGCCCAGATTATAGATTTCATCAGGCCGCACCTCCTGAAGAATTCGGGTCAAATTGCTCGTATCGGTAAGGTCTCCATAGTGAAGAAAAAACCTTCTACTGTCATCTTGCGGCCCTTGGTACAAGTGATCTATGCGGCTCGTATTAAATGAAGAGGACCTTCTTTTAACCCCATGAACCTCATACCCTTTCGCCAATAAAAATTCAGCTAAATAAGAGCCATCCTGGCCTGTTACACCCGTTATTAATGCTTTTTTCATGTCTCAGCCTGTTAGAATTATTGGTATACAAGCGCACCACCTCTCCACAACCAATACCGTCCAAACACTTACAAAAATCAATGTCGCTCAGGTTTCGCCCCTAACATCAAGCGAGCCACCTCCCATATTTCAACCCCCCACAACCTTATCTGAACGAAAGTTGCCAACAATCTATAACCAATATAAATTTCCCTTTTCTGCCAAAAAAATACGACCGACCTTACCGGCGGAAGAAGGGTATATAGGATCAACTTAAACCTCCCCGCCCCTTGAGAGAGAGAAAACTGCCCTCCCTTTATCCGCCTTGCTTTTGTCGCTACAGATTGCCAGGAACATCTAACTCGATGATGGACAAAAGCAGACTTCAGAAATAAAACTTGGTGCCCTCTAGCCCTCAACCTTTTGCAAAACTCAAAATCACCACTCGAAAAGGAATTCTCACTAAATCCGCCAAGCTTCAGGAACAAAAACCGATCCACTACCATATTTGCTGTAGCCGCTACTCCTGCAGATACGTAAACTTCTTGTGGTATCCCCCTCATAAAGTCATAGACTTCATAGATGTTAGAAAATCCATATTGCTTTTGGCTTCGGACATCACCGCCAAACAACTTCACACTCCCTCCCCAACACCCAATCGCCCTATCAATTCCAGCTATCCACTTTGAATCCGGCAGGCAATCAGCATCCGTAAATATAAGCCAATCACCTTCGGCTAACTCTGCCCCTTTGTTTCTTGCCGCATAAGATCCAGGCTTTTTGCACGTTCCCGTCTTAATATGAAAACTCCCCCCCCCCTAAAAAGGATGGAGAATTCCCGTCGTTTGATATCAGTACAAGCTCAAAAAGGCCCCTTGAAATGACCTGAGACTCCAAGCAACAAATCAGCTCCTCAATGAAGTGCCACTGCTGATAGACCGGAACAATCACGGAAAATTTAACCCGCATAGCAGCACCAATTGCAGATATTGTTAGACATTTGAATCATCACGCACTGACTAAACGATTAGCACAACACTTGGAATTAGCAACCTACAACATTGGCCAACAAACAGGATGGGCGGGGATTTCAACAACTGGATCAGGAGAGAGATAGATGGGAATTTCGACAGTAGCCAGGGCAGTTAGAACCTGACAACCTTAAGGGAAGACCGAAACAATCAATGAGAAAATAAATTTGGATAAGGCTTAAAGCCCCACAACCTTGAAACCGCAGAACACAAACATACTTCAGGGAATAGCCAGAGACCCGCCCGAAAAGAGAATGGTGTAGAAGCTAGCGCTATAAAAAGATGAACCAAAGCCAGCTACCCGTTGATAGCAGCCTCCTCCAACACCTTCAAGGTGGCTTCCGCTGCTCGATCCCAAGAAAACTCTTTTACCCGAGCGCATGCAGATTCCTGAAGGCTATGGACCAAATCCAAATCTGAATGCAGCTGATGGATACCATTAGCCATGCTAGAAACCGAAAGAGGGTCGACTAAAATAGCTCCATCTCCAGCCACCTCCCGCATAGCTCCAGTATTAGAGGTCAAAACCGGCGTATTCTGCGAAAACGCCTCAACAATAGGCAGCCCAAACCCCTCATAAATCGAAGGGATAAGCAAAGCTCTGGCATTATGATACAAGCCTCTTAACTCGTGATCAGGCACATAACCCCGCACCTTTACCATTTCACCTAAACCCAACCCCTCAATAACATCACTTAATCGAGGCAGCCCCCAGCCTTGCCCACCGCAAATATAAAGCGGCAATGCTCCTTGAGTAGCCATATCCAAGTAAGCTCGATATGCGGCCAGCAGGCGCTCCAAATTTTTCCGGGGCTCCAGAGTACCGACGAAAAGGAAATACTCCCCATCAATGCGGTCGTCAGTATTTTCCAGGAAAGGTGCTTCGGGAATAACAACAGTCTTACCCACAGACTTCGGCATTAACTCTGTGAGCTCATCGGCGGTAAATGCTGATACCGCTATCACCGTTTGCGCCGAGTTTACCGAAGGGGGCATCAACCCACGCTCTAGATGTTTACCAAATACAGACATAGTTTCAGGAAGGCGCGCCCAAACCATGTCGTGAATCGTCACCACCCGGCTTACTGAAGACGGCATCATCAGTGGCAAATGATGCCTGGGGGACCAGAATACCTGCAAGCCATCATGCCTAGCCCAGGATGGGAAGCGGGCTTGAGCAAAAAGAGTACCCAGTGATTTACGCCCAACCTTCCCTGTACGTACGACCACATTAGCTGCATCACAGAACCTCTCAGGGAGCGGCGCATCACTATAAAGGAACCATTCATGCCCGCTTTTTACCATACGTTCAATGAGGGCTTCCGTATAACGGCCAATACCTGTAGTGACAACTGACAACGGCCTGGCATCAACACCAATCCTAAGCACAGGAACTCCTGTCGGAGTCAATCACCTCACTACCAACATCAGACCCTAGAACTTCCCGATAAAGCTCTTGATACGATTCTCGCATCTTCTCGCCCGTAAACAGAGTCTCATAACGCTGGCGGGCTGCAGCCCCCATTATCTTAGCTCTTTCAGGGTTGGAGCTGAGGTCATTCATAGCCGCCCGGAGCGCGGAACTATCCGCTGGAGGTATCACATGGCCAGTTACACCATTCTCATTTACAAAGCTTGTACCGGTGCCTATCTCACAACTTATAAGCGGCTTACCGGCCATAAGCCCTTCAATCAAGGTGACCCCAAAGGCTTCAGAACGCAGATGAGAAGGAAAAACTACAGCACCACATAGTCTATACAATGCTGCCTTTTCTTCATCGGATACAAACCCCAGAAATTCAACGTTGTTCAGGCCCAGTTTAGAAACAAGAGCGCGCATACGCCCCTCTTCTGGTCCCGCCCCCGCAATCAATATGCGACAGCCAGTCCCCTCAGCTGCGCGAACCAGGTATTCAAGGCCTTTG
This sequence comes from Microbulbifer maximicatervae (SeqCode), assembly GCF_052467325.1. Classification (NCBI taxonomy): domain Bacteria; kingdom Pseudomonadati; phylum Pseudomonadota; class Gammaproteobacteria; order Cellvibrionales; family Microbulbiferaceae; genus Microbulbifer; species Microbulbifer maximicatervae (SeqCode). The sequence goes on along the minus strand of NZ_CP174310.1, from coordinate 566,240 downwards.
TAGTAACGAAGAACACCAACAAAAAGCATGAAACCCTGGCCATAGGTGTCCTCAATACGCTTCAAGTCGTCTTCACGCGGGGGCGGCAAGGTATCCTCATCAACCCCCAAGGGAATCACAGAGACCTTATGCTTCCAGCGCTGCAAAACAGGGCTTGTTGCCACATACTGCTCAGAAGTAGCGACGATACGATCCGCTTTGGCAAAAAAACGATTCATGAGAGGGGTGTAAAGCTTCAGCAGCCACCTCTGCCTCACCACATCAGAATGGTAAGTCACAACCAAGGGGCGCCGCTTGCCTGCAAATAGGTAGGCAAGATCACCAAAAGGCCAAGGAAAGTGCAAGTGCAACACTTTCGCTTTGCTACGCCATACATCCAGTAGCAAACCCGGTCCAAAACACATTGAATTGAAAGAAAACCAGCGGCGACTAGCCCGAACTTGCAAGCCGGGCTCAATCTCATAAGAGCCGGGCTTGCAAGAGAGGGCTAATACCTCACCTCCGGATCGAGCCATCTGAAATATGGCCTGTTCCAGCCCTCCATGCGTTTCAGGAAGGAACGTCCTATAACAATGAGCTGCGGTTACTTTTTGTACCAAAACATACGGCCTTTACAAATTCAACGTACTAGTTTACAGCATGTAAGCTGTTGTTTCTAAAGCTTTTACTGTATATTTGGCGCTTCTGTGCCTTTATAATGCCACTCCTATTTGTAACCGTAACACCTGGATGCTTAAGAATCACTTCAATATTGTTTGGCTCAGGGGCGTAAACGCCTTAAAAGCGGACATGGAAAATACCTACCTAGGAACTGTCTGGTGGGTAATGGAGCCACTTCTTCTCACAGGGCTTCTCTACTTCGCATTCGCATCTGGATTCCGCGGCAACCAAGCTGGGCCAGAATTTTTAGCATTCCTGCTGTGTGGCATGCTCCCATTTAAATGGTTTGCGTCATCCATCAGCAATAGCGCCGAATCGATAGTTAACAACAAAGGGATACTTGGCCAATTTTACTTGCCCAAGTGGATATTTGCTTGCTCAATCAATCTATCTATGCTCTTGAGGTTTGTATGCGTCCTACCAATACTTTTTGGTGCGCTATGGCTCTCGGGGTTTGCCCCCTCCGTCGCATGGTTAGGACTTATCCCTGTCATTTTCTCCCAGCTTGTCATTAATCTCGGGCTAAGCTTGTTAGCTGCGGCTACCATACCTCTGGTGCCCGATTTACGACACTTGGTACCTCTATCCGTAACCGGGGTACTTTTCACATCAGGTATTTTCTTCGATATAGGCAGCCGCCCGCCAGAGGTTCAGGAGCTTCTATTTCTCAATCCATTTGCTGAAATTTTTGTTAGCTACAGAAAGGTTCTTCTAGAGAACCAAATGCCCGCGATTGGAGAGTTAGCCTACCCACTCATTGTTGGAGCTATATCCCTTATCTCCGCCCTAGCCCTGATTAAAGCGTTGGATAGAACTTACCCAAGAGTGCTGCTATGAGCTCGCCGATATTAACATTTTCAAAAGTAGGCCTCGCCTACCGTGGAAGGTTGAGCCTATTCACAAAGCCGAACTGGGTACTCAAGGATATCTCATTTGAACTGCTACCTGGCGAAACACTTGGCGTTATTGGGCGAAATGGTGCCGGCAAATCAAGCTTGCTTAAATTGCTTGCTGATATTATCTCCCCCAACAGTGGAAAAATTCACAGGCAACCCCAAATTAAGTCGCAATTACTATCACTTGGATTGGGATTCAATAAAAATCTGAGCGGTATTGATAATGCTCTTATGGCGCTGGTAACCCAAGGAAGCAGCATCCGTGATGCTAAAGAGTTAATTCCAGCTATTATAGAATTTTCAGGTCTTGGCGACACAATCAAAGAGCCCGTTGGTACATTTTCTGCTGGCCAAAAAGCTCGCCTCGGATTTGCCACGGCAATTCACGCAACGCCAGATATATTACTACTTGACGAGATCCTAGGGGTGGGCGACAAAGATTTTAAACGGAAATCAACAAAAGCGCTAAAGGAAAAAGTGCAGTCAAATCAGACTGTAGTTCTAGTATCCCACTCCACCCCAACATTAAGAAAACTCTGTGACAGAGTGCTGTGGATAGAGAACGGAATGGTTAACGCAATTGGGGGAGCCCAAGAAGTCCTAGATATGTACGAAACTGAGGCAGTATCCGCATGAAGATTTACGTACATATTGGTTCAGATAAAACCGGATCAACTGCTATTCAAGCTACTTTAAGCCAGAATCGAGCAGCCCTAAGAGCACAAGGTATAGAGTACCCCCAGTTTCAAAAGCAAGGAAACCACCACGAATGTCTGTTTCAAGAGCTTCGATCAGGTAAAAAAGGCGAGTGCTGGCTCAAGCTGGATAGAATAATCTCCAGCAAACCAAAGTACCTCATTCTTAGCTCCGAGGCCTTTTGCACTTTAAAGACTCCCGAGATAGCCCTACTTAAAAAATGGCTAAACTATTCTGACACTCGTGTAATTGCTTATATTCGTAGAGCCGATGAGTACCTAGAATCAGGGATAATGCAGAGACTAAAAACTGCTAAATCATACACAGCCTTTAAGTGGCAGTACATAGCGGCAAAGTATATCCCGACCCTTCTAGACCCTTATGTCTATAGAGCAGCATTCAAAACACTATTTGTTAAGCGCTGGGAAAAAGGATATCCCGATGGAGTAATTATCCGCCCATATGACAAAAATCAGTGGAAAGACGAAAACCTTATCTTGGATTTTTTAAGCAGCCTAAACCTTACGGAAGCTCAAAACTCAATCCAAACCAGCAAAGTCAACAGGAATATTACCTCTAGCATTGCAGGCATCTACGCAACTTCAATCCTAACGCGAAACAAACTTTTGGGGCTAAGACTACAACTCAGCCAAAGCCTTGCAAGAGACCCCAAACTCAAAAAGGAAGGCGCATTTTTAAGCTGGAACAAACGCGCATCTGCGCGCATGATTTCTCAAATCTTTAACTACTTCACAATTAGCCCTCAAAGAGTCAGCTTTTCCAGTGAGAAAACCCCCAAATCGCTTGGACTTCCAAGGCTATCGGAACTAGTGTCCGCTTCTGAAGACATTATTGCGAACCAATTAGCCGAAATAAATAAAGAGTGCACTAACCTTCGACGCACACTAGAAAATAGTTCGCCCACATCTAAAGAGCAGCCCACTGCCGCTAAAGATTAATATAGGAGAACACTGATTTGACGTTGCACATTACTGACAAATCAGCCTCTGCACCATTCATTGAGATTGTAATTGTAACCTACAATCGAAAGGCAGACCTACTTGATCAGCTAAAGCTACTTACACTCCTGGATTACCCAAAGGAAGCTTATGGCATTACAGTTATCAACAACAATAGCAGTGATAACACCGCTTCTGCAGTTGACGAATTTATTAAGCTCCATAACAATATCAAGCCTTCCATTAGGGTTCATACCTTACCCGAGAATCTTGGGGGGTCTGGCGGCTTTAGTGAAGGTATCAGGATTGCAATTTCCCAGGATAGCGCAAGCTACATTTGGCTTTTAGACGATGATGCAACCCCACAAAAAGATACGCTAAGGCTTTTAGTTGCCAGTGCAGAAAATGAATCAGGAAGATGTATCACTGGTGGGGTAATTATAGATAAGTCAAATACGAGGAAGGTTACAGAAGCCGGAGCTAAGGTGAATTGGTGGAAAGCCAGACAAGAATTATTTTTTAATGGTAAGGCTGTCGACAACCTACCCTTGGAACGCTTTGAAAGCGAATACTCATCCGCAGCTTGTATGCTTATCCCTATAACTGCGGCCAAGAAACTCCAGAAATTTGCAAATTACTTTCTGCATTTTGATGATGTGGAGTGGTGCTTAAGGGCAAGAAAGATCGGCTTTAAAACACTCATCGAACCAAAAGCTCGAGTCGCTCACCCCACAAAAAATGGAACCTTCCGTCCAGGCATTAGATACTACGATGTGAGAAACTTTTTATTTACTTCGGCAAAGCACTACAAAATAGCAACTCCTTACCTATTTTTTAGATTCTTTGTAAAAGCAGCTATTTGCAGCCTCTTTCCCAGCAAAAGGATTGAGAGCCTAGAAATTTTCAAAGCTTTATTACACTTTACAACTAAAACTCAGGGCAAAATGCAATGACTTCAGAAAATAACTCTATCGCCATTGTCGGTGCTGGATTCTCAGGGGCTGTTATCGGCCGAGAGCTAGCAGAAGCTGGATACAAAATTGAAATCTTTGAAGCACGAGATCATATCGCAGGGAACTGCCACACGGAGCGTGACAATGAGACAGGCGTAATGGTCCACAAATATGGGCCACATATTTTTCACACCGCAGACCAAGAAGTGTGGGAATACATAAATAGATATGCTGAGATGATGCCTTACAAAAACCGTGTCAAGGCAATCTACAAAGGTAACGTGTATAGCCTTCCTATCAACCTACACACCATCAATCAATTCTTTGGGAAAACATTATCCCCTAGCGAGGCCAAATCCTGGATTGAATCTCAGGCAGACCTATCCATCGAAAACCCCAAAACGTTTGAAGAGCAAGCACTCCGCTTTGTTGGGAAGGATTTGTATGAAGCCTTCTTCAAAGGTTATACAGAAAAGCAGTGGGGGCTCCATCCCTCAGAGCTTCCCGCCTCAATCCTTAAACGCCTACCAGTGCGGTTTAACTATGACGATAATTACTTCAACCACCCATATCAGGGCATGCCTAAGCATGGCTATACCGAAATCGTAACCAAGATCCTAAAGCATGAAAATATCACTGTCCATCTAAGTACCCCCTTCGACCCTAGTGAAAGGGAAAATTACAAGCATACATTTTGGTCAGGCCCTCTTGACGCTTTCTTTAATTATAAGCATGGCCGACTTGGCTACAGGACACTGGATTTTAAACGAAGCACGCAAGACGGAGATGCACAAGGAAATGCGGTAATTAATTATACCGAGGAGAGCATTCCCTACACCCGTATTACTGAGCACAAGCACTTCGCCCCGTGGGAGGATCATGATAAAACTGTAATTTATCACGAACATTCACGCTCATGTGAAGAGGATGACATCCCCTACTATCCTATTCGCTTAGCCGGCGAAGTGGAAATTCTAGAAACATATGAAAAGGCAGCAGATAGCATTAATGATGTAACTTTTGTTGGGCGGCTTGGGACTTACAGATACTTGGATATGGATGTAACCATTCGCGAAGCTCTCGATGCAGCAAAGAAATTCCTCAAGAACTAAACAGATTATGAACATGAATCACATATTCAAGTGCGCGCTCCCTAAAATTGGAATCTGCTCTGAAGAACACCTTTATCTCAGAAGAGATCCCAAAGCAACGCAATATAACTACGAAAACTCAGATATTCTTTTCCTTGAAAGAAGCACTATCAGCTTCGACACCTACTTTAACTTTTTTAGTAGCGCAAAATTCAAAAAATACACTGATGTAAAATCTCTTTTTCTTGAGTTGAAATTTTCAGGCGAGATAGTTGTCGAATTACATGACATTCTTGAGGATAATTCAAAGAAGCTCTTAAAGCAGATCAGCCTAAACGACGATGCGAAAATAATTGATATCTCTGAGGCTTACGTTAACTCCTCAAATATCTGCTTTTCTATAACTGCATCAAAAGGAAGCTCCTTTCATACATTTAGCCTTTTAACGCACGAAAGCCCAATTAACGAGGTTGAGCTAGGTATCGTAGTACCTACCTATAAACGTGAAAGCTATGTAAAAAAAATTGCAAGGTCAATTCATCAAGCATCCCTGGCTCACCCAAGAAATAAGGTTGAAACAATTATTGTTGACAATGGCTCAACCCTGGATGAGTTTGCCGAGGAGTCTGTTGAGCTTATACCTAACCCTAACTATGGCGGGGCGGGTGGATTTGCAAGAGGTCTAATTAGAGCTCGAGAACTAGACAAAACCCATGTTTTATTTTGCGATGACGACATCACTTTGGACCCCATCGTTATATCCCGAATAATAACCATTTTTGAATATGCCAAAGATCGCAAGCTCTCAATTAGCGGATCCATGCTTAGATCAGATCGTCCAAGCATGCAACATGAAAACGGAGCCCTTTTGAATGATGACTATCTATTCATCCCCTTAAAACATAATTTAGACTTAAATTTTTCAAGCAATTTAAAGATCAATGATACTGAAACGGCTCGGGACTACGCCGCCTGGTGGTGCTTTGCTTGGCCAATCAAAGAATTATCCGATGCCGGATATCCAAACCCTATCTTTTTCCGCTGGGACGATGCTGAATTTTCCCTCAGACTGAAGGAGAAAGGGGCGAGCATTATAGACTTTAATGGTATTGGAGTTTGGCATGACCCGTTTGAACACAAATATGCTTCTAGTTCAAATTATTACGAAGAACGAAACTGCTTTCTTGCTAGGTCGCAAAGGGATAAAGACTTCACCTATAAAAAGTTCTTGCGCCGAGCAAAGATCAAAGTCTTTCATCATGCGCTAATGTTTCGATATGAGACAGCAAATATGATTTTAGACGCATATAATCATGCGCTGGAAGGGGAGTCTCACTTCTCAGAAATTCGCCCAGATGAGTTTCATCAAGCCTTACTAAAAAGTCAAACTGAAAAAACTGGTGAACTCCCTCAGAATTACAACTTAATGCAGTCCATACATGCCCCCCATTACTCAACTTCACGTCTGAAGTGGCTTCTGGCAAAATTAACTTTAAATGGACACCTGCTGCCATCTGCTGCCCTGAGGAAGGGAACATCTCCAACCTCACCTGGCACAGTATTCGCCTCAACCCTTGAGTGGCAGCACCCGGTTTTACTGAGGGCACGAAAAGTCGTATTTGTTGCCGGTGATGGAAAAAATGGCTTTATTGCTGAAAGAAGTCGCCGGAAGTTTATGCTATTAATATATAGATTTGCGCTATTTTCACTCAAATCCAGGAAGAAGTTTTTATCAGCAAAGGAGAACCTTAAAAACTCCGAAAAACTAAACACAAAATCCTTCTGGCTATCCTACTTAGATCGCGCAAAAGACTAGCATGAAAAAGAAAAATTTATTTATTCATATCGGCTATTTCAAAACTGGGACAAGCACAATCCAAAGATTCTGCAGTGACAATACGTCACTGCTTTTAGATGCAGGAATCCTGTACCCAAGCCAATTCAGGCCTGAGAACAACAAGACGAACCACGGACTTCTTTCCCTTTCAGCAATGAGAGAAAAGGGGCTTACACTGCCCCTTTGGTTCTCCCGTTCTCAAAAAAACATGAGGAAGAGTTTCTCTGCCTGTTTATCTGAAATATCCAAAATTTCAGATAAACATGGAGATAAAAACATATTAATTTCCTCGGAAGAGTTTGTACATTTCTCTATTGACAGCTCATCTGAAAGATTAATTGGCGAAATAGCCAATGCCGCACAAAATCACAATATTGTTGCAATATGCTACCTCCGCAATCCACTTAGCTACCTAGCATCTTGGTATTTACAAGTTAGTAAAGAGCACCCCACCCCCAAGTTTTCAATCTTTGCCGCTAGGCAACCTGAATACCAAATAAACCACAAAAAAACTATAGATTTGTGGTCAAAGTCTTTGGGGAGAGAAAACGTTCATCTTTTTTCATATGACAAACTTAAAGATAAGCACCTAGAAAACTTTTGCAACTTTCTCCATATCCCACATCAAGGAATAGATTCCCCCAATGCAACCAAAATAATAGAAAACAAAAGCAAACCTTTCGGTGAGGCTGAAGTTCTCAGGCGGATAAAGTGTCTCAACAAGATAACAAATCCCCAATTAGCATACAATACTATCCATGATTCCCTTAGAGAAAATTCGCCCGAGTACAATCAATTAAAAACATATCTTGAGGTAGCAATAGAAGATTATTCATCCTTGAAACCTCACCTAGATTCGAGCGTCATCAACAACCTAAAGATAGATAGCATTTTTGAAGTTGAAGACAAGCTCAATCAACCCTCTTCAATGCAGCTACCCCTATCAATTAACCCCGACAACTTTATCAAATGCACTGAAATAGCTGACATTTACCGCGAATTGTTCTACTTAACTACAGGAAGAGATGATCTGTCTGCCCACAAGTTTATAGAAGAAGCACATCGCTTACGCCCTTCGGGACCACTGATCAAGCGACTTTTTGACTATAGCAAGCTTCTAAACAGCTGAATTTAATTAACTGGAATTCAGATGAAAAAACAGATTATCTACATTCACATCGGATGCCATAAAACTGGCACGACCAGCATACAGATAGGTTTACACAGCCAGAAAAAAGAGCTTCAACGGCTTGGTTTTTCTTACCACTGCTTTGAAGGCACACCTGCAGCCAATCGTTATCTAACCTTCAAGGATATGAAGGAAGGTTTTTTCATTAAAAACTATGACCTCCTCATTAAAAAACTCCGAGAAGAAAATAAAGAAAAAGTCATCATTTCTGCTGAAAACTTCTCATTTATATTTTCAAAAAGTGAACTCAGAACCCTCAAAAGAAGGCTCTCCAAAGAGTTCCATGAAATAAAAATAATTACATATCTGAGAAGACAAGACTCACACCTGGTCTCGCACCATCAGGAAGGAAGTAAGCCAGACAGAGTGCCCGAAGAGCTACTATGGGGATACTCTACAGAAGCCCTACCGAAATATACGCCCGGCCATGAGAAATATCTAAATTACTACCAACGTTTATCCATGTGGTCTGATGTTTTTGGTATTGGAAATGTTCTCATTCGTGTATTTGAAAAGGACAAACTCTACAGAGGGGACTCTTTTCTAGATTTTATTCAAAGTATAAATTTACCTTCAGAAAATTTTTCGCCCCCCACCAAAGAAAACAAATCTGAGGGAAGTGTAAAATCAAAGTATGGCCATCTAATCAACAAAACAATTAAAAATCCAGATATAAAAAGAGCTCTTTACCATTCGCTACCCAATAACCCTGAGAAGCATCTCCCTACAGCCAGCGCTGCAGAAGATTACTACCAGAAGTATGAGAAATCTAACAAGAACCTTGCATTGAATTTTTGCAACTCAAATAGGCCTCTATTCTCAGACAACTTCTCCATGTACTCAAACCCTGAGCTCTCACCTATAAGCTGCGAAGATGTTCTCACCACACTTCTTGAGAAGTGTAATGATATTTTCTCTTCCTTTTCGGTTGAAGCTCTTCGAGATTCAGCAATCCTTCTAGAAGGAAAATCTCCCGAGCTAAGCTTGGCACTTATGGAAATGGCAAAGACTCTCCGCCCTGACGGACCACTCATAAATAGAAAAATTTCACATTACAAGAGAAGTAGAAAAGGCTAACTACGACTCAGAATAAAAGGGTAAGTGCTGCTTGCTTATCGAGCAGCCCCCTACCTATATCAAACACCTGGACCCAATAATATTCCCGAAAAGTACCAACTACTCGCTGTTTTTAATATTTTTGAAGAGTTTTTATCTAGATAACAATAGAACGCAAGACTTGTTATTAAAAATACGAAATCTCATTCCGCCCACCCCAACTTAGACCTACAAGTCTCATAAAAGTTATGGTCAATAGGGTGAATCAATGTAAGGCGATGCGGCTTCTTATGGACCCGAATAACATCTCCAGGCTCCGTTACCACCTGATCATGTCCATCACAAGTAATATAGGGCTTTGCTACATTTTGCTCCCCCACGATCAACTTGAATTCGCTACTACCCTCCACAACAATCGGGCGACTGCTTAAAGTGTGGGGGTTCAGGGGGACCAGAACTATTGCATCTAACTTAGGATGCATAATGGGCCCCCCTCCGGAGAGCGCATATGCAGTAGAGCCCGTTGGGGTCGAAATAATTAGGCCGTCTGATCGCTGCGTATAAACAAACTGACCATCGATATAGAGATCAAACTCTATCATCCTTATAAATTCACCCGGGTGAAGAACCACGTCATTTAATGCCGAGCCCTTCCCAACAGGTCTACCGTCACGAGTGACCGACATATCTAGTAAAAACCGGCTTTCCGCCATGTATTTACCGGATAAGACTTCACCAACCTTTTGCTCTACCTGATCAGGCGTGATATCTGTAAGAAAACCTAAGCGGCCACGATTAATGCCCAGAAGAGGAACGCTATAGCGCGCCAGGGATCTGGCCGCTCCAAGGAGACTGCCATCTCCTCCAACAACAATTACAAGATCGCATAGCTCACCCAGTTTATCTCTGGTAGACACCCGCGCGCTGTGGGACGAAACGCAGGAAGCTGTGCCTTCCTCCAGCACCACACTGTAACCCTCTCTCTCAAGGTAAGCTATCAGGCGCTTTAAAGACGAAACTGCGTTTTTACTTTCTGTTCGGCCGATCAGCCCTATATTCTGAAATTCCGACACGGCCCCTCCCTTTCGGCACTTCAACCAGCCTTTTTGGCCACAACAACACAACGATCAAGTCGCACCTTCAGCACCGAGTAAGGCCTGGCAGCACAGAACTGACTATTATGCCGCAGGCCTATAGATGAGTCGAACACCGTAGTTCCATTGATCGCTGGCTTACCGAAAAATAGCAGATGTTCAAGCAATACCACGTCGGCCCTGCAATCCTCCTGAGTGGATAGCTAATATCTTACTACCCTTTCGAAGCCGACTATTTTTTGCACTATTTGATAATGCAAATAGCAACTTAGCTGTATAAACTGGGTCTAGTGGAATACCCGTCTCAACCTCTAACTCGTCCTGAAATCGCCGCAACTCCTCCGGGTACTTTGCATAACCTCCACAGTGATAACCCGAAAGCAGCCGGTGGTGAATGCCGCCTGCTTCGTCTGTAAGGATCTTATGAGCTGCGTCAAGACGTGCGATTTCTCCCTCCTGGGGCAACCAGGTAGCAGCATCTCTCAATATACTGTTTCCCGCCTTTAACACTTCAACACCCACTGTCGAAATACCCTTGAGGCCTGAGGCTAGCCCCGCGAAAGTAGCTCCTGTACCACAAGCCGTCCAGACCTGATCAAATCCGACTGGAGCACTCCTTAAAATTATTTCACCTAGAACCCTTGCCCCCCTCACGCCTATATAGTTAGATCCCCCTTCGGGAACAAATAACGCCGACTCCTCGTCCACTCCAATTTCACTAATGAAGCTCGCCTCCCCTCTTCGACGATATTGCTCTCTGGAGACAAAAATCAACTTCATCCCGAAACGCTCTGCATCTTGTAAAGTTGCACTTAACCTATGCGCTCGCTCCCCTCGAATTACACCCACTGTGTCAAAACCAAAACGAGCCCCCGCAGCTGCAACAGCATGAACATGATTCGACCAGGCTCCACCGCAAGTTACAACGGTCCTCAATTGACGAGCCTCTAGCTCCAATAGGTTATAAAGAAGTTTATAGGCTTTATTGCCAGAGATTAGCGGGTCAAGAAGGTCATCTCTTCTCACCCATAGCTCTATACCAGGAAATAAATCACTACCCACCAACTGATAAGGGACTTCCAGTGCAGCTTTTGTAAAAGCATCAACATTTAAACAAGACAGGAAACCAGAAAGCATTGAGCAACCATGCAAGACTATTAACTAGGAAAGAATGATAATTGTGTATCGCAAAATACCCACAAGCATCAAGCCAGGGAACCCCGAGCAACCCCACCCCCCCCTCAAACCTCGCGGACTCTCAAAACCCGCAGAGATATTTCAGAGACTACTTGGATACCCTTCCTCAAAGAGGCCGGAAACTTTCACGCAAATGATAGAAATGATGCTCTTAGCCTTTTCGGAAAAATTAAAGAAAAGCTTGAACCAAAAAAGAAGAATGGACCACTTACATAGAGAGCACTAACCCAAGCCCTTTACGAGTCTGCCGACCAAAAAAAAGTCCGCGTCAATCACAAGGTCCAGCAATAGAGCTAAACCTGCAACGGCCAGACACAAAAAAGCCCTCGCATGTGAGGGCTTTTTTGTGTCTGGCGGACCGGACGGGACTCGAACCCGCGACCTCCGGCGTGACAGGCCGGCATTCTAACCAACTGAACTACCGGTCCTCGGTAGCAAACTTCCTTTGGGAAGTTTGGTGGGTGGTACAGGGGTCGAACCTGTGACCTACGGCTTGTAAGGCCGTCGCTCTCCCAACTGAGCTAACCACCCGCTGCTCTTTGTTTTTGAGGCCGTGCCCCCTTGAGCGAGGCGAATATTACCCGACTGTAGATTTCTGTCAACAATTTTCGCGCCAAATATTTATACGCGGTCAATTTTCGTCCGAATCGTCTGGTAAAGAGACTGGCATTCCTCTCATTTCCACCTCATCAGTGCTTGCCCCTTGCAATACCTTCCCCTGACGATAGTCAGGGTCAAGTAGATGACCGGCAATCTTCACTGGTATCTCCCTCGGTATCAACTGCTCTTTAGGGCGGGCAAGGTCTTGCTCATTATAATTGCACACACCGGTTGGAAAAATCCGCTTTAGATCTACTACACGACTAGAAATTTCCTCTGTGAATGGACCATAAATACCCTTCGCCAAAGCTCGCTCAACCGGCTGCAGTGCACACTTAAAGACATCATCAGTCACTGGCGCTCCCGCCACTTGTCTTGAGGTACTATGGATCGGGTATACCCTCATACATTTACCAGGAGCTTGGCTGTTCCAGGAACCATTCCAGACATCATCCCCTGACGCCAGCAAATTTCCTTTCTTGTCGAAGCATCGATCATTAGCATCATCCGGACGGTTTTCCACCACACCTTTACCTGGATTTTTCATAATGTTCAGCATCCAGCGATCAATAAGGTCTAGCGCCTCATGCAATGGGTTATAACCTTTGTCACTCATCCAGATCAATTGATTTTCTGCATGCCCACGAGCGCGCCGAATACGCTCGCGTGCAGAGAAAGATGCTGAGCTATGGTGCATATCCGGCTCTTTATCCAAGTAATGCCGTAAATCAATGATGGGGATCTCTACATCTCCGAGGAAAACATGGCCGGAACGATATATCCCATTAATAGTCTCCAGGCTTGCTCGACTGCGCTTCGCCGGGTTTTGAAGTGTTCCCATATTAAGGTTTTGCTCACTCCAAAGAGATAGGCGAACAGGAAACATATTTCCATTCATAAACCACAATTGCTCTTGGCTCTGATTTTCTGGTGCTTTCCAGCCACCTACAGCAGCATTAACGCGTAGAAATGTATCTATGTTAATTTCGCCATTCACCAGGGCTTTTAGTCCGTATTGAACCCCCTCATTATCCCAAGAGCTATTTGCATACCCCGATGCACTGGCACCATAAAACTGTCGCAGGTCTTCCCAGTGAGTCCAATGTACTTTTGGGACAAGTTCCGATGCAAAACTCTTCGCAAAGTGAACAAAGTTAGGATTGTTGACCAGTGGTACCAAGCCTCGCCACCCCTCAACGCACTCAGTACTTCCTTGCATCTTATTTCGGTAGCGGCTATCAAAAATCCCAGCGAAAAAGCTCAGCACTCCAAATTTGCTCGATCCATTTTCACTGGCTGCCAACCCCTGAATAACAGTCCGCTCTTCAGCTTTTTTCCAACGCTGATTCGAACTATCCACTATGTCAAAGAAATACTCCAGCGGCTCACAGTCAAAGGCGTAAATAGTTTGGGATACCATATCCGGATAGGAATAGAGGGGGATAGCGGCATCCAAAAGGCCAGGAGCATTCTGTGCAAATAGATACTGCTGAATCGCCCCCCCTGACCCCCCAATACCAACCGTGTACATCGGTTCACCGTACAACGATTCAAATTGCTTTTTTACTCTGCGAGCAGTGTCTTCCGCCAGCCACATATTGTAGTGATTTCTAGTCTGATTGGCGGTCGAATAGACAATCGCATAACCGCGCGCAAGCTCATCCATTCGCCGCGTGGTGATATCTCCTTTGTTAATCTTTCCCTGGCGCCCCCCTATACCCACGCCACCACGAAACTGATAAATCAACCGTTTATTCCAATTGCTACCACTTGGCTTACTCGCAGACTCACCCTCTCCCCTTAACACAGCTATCGCATAAAAGTGACGATTGATCGTGCCCGTCTCCACGCGAACAATAAAATCCACCTGTTTTCCGTTTACCGTCACTTTGTCGATATCATTTCTGGCCTCATGCATATAGTGAAACTGGCCATCGGTAGTGCTTCGATAAAAATAGGTAACTTCAGTAGCGTGACTGCAATCCCGGCTATACCCAATAACCTCTTTTGTCTTCCTGCCCTTATCGTTTAGAGCAAAAATGGGCACCCCTTCCCCATTTTGGTTGTCTACCAGGGGCTGCTTATTTGTAATATTGTTTTTCCCGCAATAGAGAGGGTACCTAGACGGGCCACTAAATAGAGTCTCCACAGGTCCCAACTCCCCTAACCCAATAGGAAAGGGAAAATATTCAGGCGGGCGGGACATCATTCTCGGATGAGGGCCGGAGTAGGCAGCTATAGGTTGATAGTCCAGCCCCCCTTCAGGAACACCCAACACCGGAGCATCTACGCTCCCATGGACTTTTGGCAGCTGATTATACCCATACCATGCTGCCGCCCCCAGGCCTATTAGCACCAAGAGCAAAATAGAGAGTATCCAGCCTCTCCTTACGGACATAAGCGCCTCCACAGGGAACATCACTTTCTGTACAGCTTGAGTATATGAACGGATGTCCCAGGCTACTGACAGTTGGCGCCAAGAGAGACTTGAAGATAGGAAGGACTTGTTGAGCAATGCGCAACAGCGCAAATATCTTTGTGACAAAAACAAAAAAGGGAGACCGAATGATCTCCCTTCTCACGAATAGTACCGCTTAGTCTTTAGCGATAATACCTTTCTCCTGGAGAGTAGAGAGAATCACTTCAACCTCCTCCTCAAGAGTCATCTCAGCAGTGTTCAGGTGTAACTCAGGTGAAACTGGCGCCTCATAGGGGTCATCAATACCAGTAAAGCCTTTGATCTCACCTGCGCGGGCTTTCTTATACAGACCTTTGGGATCACGCGCCTCAGCTTCCTTCAGCGGGCAATCTACGAATACCTCCATGTAAGGAAGGTCACCTGCTTCGTGCATCTTTCTTACCAAATCGCGATCTTCGCGGTATGGACTGATAAAACTGGATAGAACAACCACGCCAGTATCTGCGAACAACTTGGAAATTTCGCCTACACGACGGATATTTTCCTGGCGGTCTTCAGCCGAGAAGCCAAGATTAGAGTTGATGCCCAAGCGGATGTTATCGCCATCCAGACGGTAGCTAAGCACGCCACGCGCAGCCAGAGCCTTCTCTACCGCAACAGCCACAGTGCTCTTACCAGAGCCCGAAAGGCCGGTAAACCAAAGGGTCACGCCTTTGTGGCCGAGGATGCTCGCCCGGTTTTCACGGGTGACATCACCCTCATGCCAATGAACATTGGTCGCTTTTTGCTCAACTGTAGCCGTCACTGATCACTCCACGTCTTGAATACAATTCCTAATGCCACCGGTACAAGACACTTCACTGTACCCTGTACAAATGTCTGCCTGTGGTATGGGCGCCAATTATCGAGTATTTGAGTGGCCAGCGTAAAGCCCCTTGTTATAACGTGTCTATTCAATCCAAAGCCTTGAGTGCATAAGAAGCAAGGGGTAAATTTCCTTTGCAGGAAAATCAGATTAGAAAAATAGTCCGGTCAGTAAACTCTCATTGGGACGTAGTTCACGAACTTTTCAGCGACATCTGCAGGAACACCCCTCTAGCACCTGCATTTAAACCGAGGCTGAATAATACAAGAGCGTTTCTTTGATTGTATCCCGAGCCTACTCTCTACAGGAAAGTCTGCACCTGGTTTTAACTATTAACCCCTCCACTAACGTTAAGATAGGACTGAACTCCTTTGACCTTGCGAAATATAAATATTCCCACTTTCAGAAGAAAACGAACTCATATCAAATCACTAACAACAAAATATAAGCTTCTTTGAAATTGCCACTTCACCCAGCCTCTAAAGCTCAAGCAATTTATATAAAAGGATCTTTTTGCTCTCTGTGCAAGTAAGCATATTCCTGTTTTGCAATGCAAACTCTCACCTAAAACTCCGACCTAATAATTCAGTCATTGTCATCCCCCTCAGATTGTCACTAATTGAGAGCCCAGCTCCTGATGGGCCACCAATAAAATCACCAAAGAGTGAATTCACTTCAGCACTGCAATCCTTCCCGCCCATATAAAAATGCCCCCTGGGAACCTCTACCTTCAACTGCTTGGAAACTTAGAGTCGAATTATGACCAAACCAACCGAGTAGAGGCGAAGAGAGTAAATTTGTTCAAGCCCCATATCTATTTATCTATGCGCATATAGACAAATCCTTATTGAGGCCAAAATAACAAATAATTCTCCGCTGCAACCCCAGCCCATCAATACACAATTAACGGCCATCTTACTAATGTCATTCACGGCAAAAAACCGACAACCAAGTTCAAATCGCCAATACCAAGAGCTACATATAGAATCACCCTTTGGACATTAGAGTATTAACAATAAATTAACAACGCCCACCAGCAACTGCATGAAACTTATTGCCCCCCCTTGCAACCAACCTCCGAATGACACCTTTTAATCTAGTTAAAAATACAAGATCCATGATAATCTCTCCCTCCTAAAGTGAGAAATAACAGCCCTATATTTCGTAGGGTTTAGCCAAGAAAGGAGGATTCTCGCCGATGAGTAAAGGGGTTTTAAATAGGTTTAAAATTCGCAAAGGAAAAATTTTTGAAGCCCCGCTAGAAGAGGCATTTGGTCGCCTGGTTACTCCTTTTGAGGAATTTATTCATCGACAAAGTAGCAGCGGTATTTTGCTAATGCTTTCTGCGCTTATCGCTTTGATCGTTGCTAACTCCCCACTGCAGGAAACCTACAAGCACCTTCTTCATATGCCTATTGCCATAGGTGCTGGGGGCTGGACCTTTTCCCTTTCCCTGCACCACTGGATTAATGACGGCCTAATGGCCATCTTTTTCTTTCTAGTTGGCCTCGAGCTAAAGCGAGAATTTCTTGTGGGAGAACTCTCAGATCTTCGCCAAGCGGTACTGCCTGTGATGGCCGCTATTGGCGGGATGGTAGTGCCAGCCTTACTGTACAGCTCCCTTAACTCAGGTACAGAAGCTGGTCCAGGCTGGGGCATCCCGATGGCAACAGACATAGCCTTTGCCGTGGGCTGTATCGCACTTCTAGGTAACCGAGTACCACGTGCAGTAGTAACCTTTTTGGTTGCACTGGCTATCGTAGACGACCTGGGGGCGATTCTCGTTATTGCCGTCTGGTACACCGAACAAGTAAACATGACTGCGCTTATCGTTTCAGGCGGCCTGGTTATGGTACTAGGCCTACTCAATGCCGCTGGTATACGCCGATCCGCAGCCTACGTCTTCGTTGGCGGCCTGTTATGGTATGGTCTTCACTCAGCCGGTGTTCACGCTACTCTTGCGGGCGTGATTACTGCCATGGCATTACCTGCCAAACCCAAATACGACCCTGTAGCATTTAGCACCTTCGTGAAAGATATAATTCGAAGTTTTGACCGCTGCTTCCGCCCAGGTGACAAAATTATCGCTAATGACGATTTACGAGCCCGAGTAATGGGCCTGGGTAATGGCGTAAACTTAGCCCAATCTCCACTACAACGCATGGAAACCCGCTTACATATTCCGGTTGGATTTGTAGTGATACCAATCTTCGCACTAGCTAACGCGGGGATTCCGGTCGACAGTTTCAGTAGCTCTGAAGCTATACTCAACCCAGTCACTCTTGGGGTTATTTTCGGCTTGGTAGTCGGCAAATTACTCGGAATTGTAGGGGCGACCTGGATAGGCTGGAAACTAGGCTGGGGGCAATTACCCAAAGCAGCAAATTTTCAGCATATTATCGGTGTAGCATTACTCGCAGGTATCGGATTCACCATGTCCATTTTTATTGCCGAGCTAGCATTCAGCTCACAAAATGAGCTTCTGATCCAAGCCAAGGCCGGTATCTTACTGGCATCGGTTATCGCTGGAACTGCTGGCTTTTTAGTCTTACGCAACGCTCCCGCTACAGAAGACAATGTCGTCGAGAACGAGGGCTCAGATCACCCACCTCAGGCTACCTCCAACTAAATTGCGGTAATCAAAATAGGCCGGGGCAAATATGCTTGCCCCGGCCTACTAAAAAGCACCATCACAAAGAATTGTGTGATTACGAGGCGAATTTTGATCCAACTATCTATGGCTCTAAAACTTAGATCCGAACTAAAGTTACATCGCAATGCGCATAGTTCACTATGCTATTGGCTGTAGAACCAATCAGGGAGCTCAAACCTTTCTTGGAGTGAGTACCCAGAACTATCAGGTCCACATTCCTCTTTTCAGCTTCCTTGCAAATAACCTCATAAGGCTTTCCAACTTTAAGAGCTCGGTTTCTTTTGCTAACCCCAAAGTCTTCTGTAATCTCCTCAAACTTTGGAATTGCGCTTTCTTTCAGCTCTTTTTGATAATCCTTGGGCAAGAAGCTATAAGGCAGTACATTTAACACTATCAACTTACTATCGAATTTCTTAGATAGTTCTACCGCTTTAGACAACACATACCTACCTTCTTGAGACGCCTCTATAGCGCAAAGGATAGTATTATACATATTTCCCCTCCAGCAAATGGCCGATATAAAATATCTGAACAAAATAGATATTAATCTAACTACAGGTTAAAAGAAATAAGGCTAATGCACAAAGACTATAGGATTCCTGAAAGCACTCCACGACTTTACGCTCTCCGATCTGCAGACAACTACCGAAGGAAATCTAACTTGGCGCAGAATAAAACCCTTGTGTACATAGCCTATTAAAACCATTAAGTGCTTGATTTAAATCACTCAAAAAGTAGAAACAACAGTCAGCATATCCGTATATTCAAGATTAAAAACAAATCTATAGCGAAATCACAGCATACCAACTAGAAAGTAAGGCATAAAACTGAATATATAACGGTAACGGGTGCTTTAGAGTCCGCATCCGACTGGAACTTCATCAACTCAAACTTTCCAAACTCAAAGCGCCCCGACCTTGCCTTCGATAAAGAAAGCAAAGAATTACCAAAAAAGCTATATATTCCTCCTAGACTCTTCAACACGACTTAAAGCTTTTCGGCTTGAAAAAAATTCTCAGTCTCAAGAATATTAAATTATTATACTCAACCCTCCCAATTCAAATATAGGACAAACGACAGGCTAATGCAGACCCAACAAAAGACAGCCTAAAGCCCGACATGTTTCTCTGGTCCCTTATCACACTAAGAAGGTTCGCCCCAGGAAAAATATTTTTCAAATAGCTCATGTGAAACCACAACCCAAAAGCAAAGTGACATTACAGTCCACAGACCTATCAAGAAGCCCTTTAGCTAGTCATCCTTGATGAATTAAAGGCTGATGGAGGCACTCTGTGGGAATTCTTGATACAACCTCTATTTTATCCCCCAAAGGATAGCTATTATGTAAAGGTCTATGCTGAATACGCTTATCGATAAAAGTAGAGACCTCATCAGCAGAGGCCCTATTATCACCGCTCCCTCCTTGATCAGGTGCGATATACCCAGAGCTGCTCCACATCCTCATCACATGCTTGGCATCGCTCTCTTGCCGGGAAGTAAACGATAAAATTGGTTTATCATTTGCCTCAGGCTCTGCTTGAACTTTAACAAGTCGATCGGACAAGTCAGAAGTAAGATTCAAGCATAACGAATCCACAACATCCTGAGCAAAGCTTATTTGATCTTCCCAAGGAATACACTGATTCACCCGGTATGCATTACCAGCATTCGAAGCTGAGCGTGTAATATCAAACCTAAAACTCAAAAAGTGCTTATCTGTTAATGCAGTATGCCAGCTAATCCTATCGGGCTTATTTCGTAAAGGCTGACTTTCAAAGTATAACCAGCTCTTACCATCCTGCTTTACCCATTGACAATTGATGGGACCAAAATAGCTCGGCCATCGATATTGAGTTAAGTCAAATGGATCTTTTTTCAAGCCCGGGTCGAAATTATGAAGATCTATCAATTCATATCTGCGGTAAACTTCCTTTGCCAACACGTTTGTATCAAATAAACTTTCATTGATGGGAAGGTCTTCTATTGAGACAACAGTTGCAAACAGTTTAATATTCCCCCCGTACCCTCCAAGAACAGGTCTACTCTTGACTCCCCAACAACTTGAAAATATTTTTAAATACTTAATGGCTGGAAAATTAATTTTCTCATCCAAGTTCTTACTTGATCGATATGAAATTGGGCGATAACTTTTAGCCTCATAGATATCAAACTCTTCAGGCTCCACGTCCCATTTTTGAGAGGAGGATAACGGGTCTGATGGAGGAGGCACCATGAAAGAAAGCTTAGAGCCAGATAGAGTCTTTTCAACTCTTCTAGCTCTACGGAAGTTCGGCCCACGGGAGAAAATTTCTTTCAAACAACTCATAAAGGACTTGCATTCAGAAAAGCATGATAAAATCCAGACTCTTGAGAAGAATAGAGGTTCATCGAGGAGCCCTTTGACTCTTCATTCCTGATAAATTAAAGGATGATGAAGATTCTGAGTAGGAATTCTAGACGCAACCTCTATTTTGTCTCCCAAAGGGAAACTATTATGCAATGGCCTAGGCTGAATACGCCTGCCAATAAAACTAGAAACCTCATCGGCAGAGGCTCTATTGTCATCCGTATCTTTACCAGGGGCAACATATCCGGAGCCACTCCACATTCTCATCACATACTTTGCATCGTTTACTTGCCTGGATGTAAAAGATAAAATCGGCTTATCATTACCCTCAGACTGACCTTGAATTTTAACAAGACGATCGGATAAGTCAGAAGTAAGATCGAACTCTAAGGAATCCATAATACGCTGTGCAAAACTAATATAATTTTCCCATGAAAGGCATTGATTTATCCGATATGCGTTACCAGCATTCGAAGCGGAGCGTGTAATATTAAATCTAAAACTCAAAAAATGCTTATCAGTGAGTGCAGTATGCCAGCTAATTTTATCAATTTTATTTCGCAGAGGTTGACTCTCAAAATATAACCAGTTTTTATTAGCCTGTTCCACCCACTGGCAATTAATGGGCCCCAAATAACTAGGCCAGCGATACTCGGTCAAGTCAAAAGGATCATTTTTCAATCCCGGATCAAAGGTGTGGAGATCTCCTAATTCATACCGGCGATATACTTCTTTTGCCAGCACTCTTGTATTAAATAAACTTTCATTGATGGGAAGATCTTCTATTGATGTAATAGCAACAACCAGCCCAATCTTGCCGCCATACCCCCCTATAATTGGCATTCCCTTAAACCCCCAACAACTTGAAAATACTCTTAAATACCTAATAGGAGGAAACTCGATTTCATCATCCAAGTCTTTACCCGGGCAATATGAAATTGGGCGAAAATTCTTAGCCTCAAAAATATCAAACTCATCAGGCTCTGTCTCCCACTTTTGAATAGAAGAAAATGGGTCGGCCGGAGGAGGCACCATAAAAGAAAGCTTAGAGCCGGATAGCGTTTTATCAATTCTTCTCGCACGACGAAAATTCGGCCCACGAGGAAAAATATCTTTAAAATAACCCATGTAAAACTTTCACCCAAAAGAACTGTACTATGTCCTCCATAGAGGCCTAACAAAAGCCCCTCTAACTCATCACTCGTGATGAATTAAAGGCTGATGGAGGTACTCTGTGGGAATTCTGGATACAACTTCTATTTTATTTCCCAGGGGATAACTATTATGTAAAGGTCTAGGCTGTATACGCTTATCGATAAAACTAGAAACTTCGCTAGCGGAGGCTCTATGGTCCTCACCCTCACCTTTACTTGGATCTGTATACCCTGAATCACTCCACATTCTCATCACATACTTTGCATCCTCAACCTGCTTGGCGCTAAACGATAAAATAGGCTTATCTTTAGCTCCTGACTGCTCCTGAACTTGATAAAGTCGCTTTGATAAATCAGAAGTAAGAACTAAATCTAAAGAATCTACAATACGCTGTGCAAAGCTAATGTAATTTTTCCATGATACACGCTGATTTATCCGATATGAGTTGCCGGAATTTGAAGCTGAGCGTGTAATATTAAATTTAATGCTCAGAAAATGCTTATCTGTCAATGCTGTATACCAGCTAAGCTTGTCAAACTTTCTTCGTAAAGGCTGACTTTCAAAGTACAGCCAATTTTTATTGGCTTGTTTTACCCATTGACAATTAACAGGGCCTAAATAACTAGGCCAGCGATACTGAGTTAAATCAAATAGGTCATCATTTAATCCTTTATGAAAATCATGTAAATCTTCTAATTCGTACTTACGATAAACTTCTTTTGCCAACACTCTTGAATCAAATAAGCTTTCATTTACAGGTATATCTTCAACTGAATTAACATCTATAATCAATCTAACATTACCACTATACCCCCCAATAATGGGCACTCCCTTAAACCCCCAACAGCTAGAGAATATCCTTAAATAACTTATATGTGGAAAATCAATTTTATCATCCAAATTCATACTCGAACGGTATGAAATTGGTTGAAAATTCTTAGTGTTAAGAATATCGATCTCATCTGGCTCCACTTCCCATTTTTGAGCAGAGGAAAATGGGTCGGCAGGAGGAGGCACCATAAAAGAAAGTTTAGAGCCAGATAAAATTTTCTCAACTCTTCTCGCACTACGAAAATTTGGCCCTCGGGGGAAAACCTCTTTTAAAAAACTCATATAAATCCTATTTCTTGGCCAAACTTTTCTGCAATAATTGCTTTAGAGGCATGGTTGCCCCACTATGATACTGCTCATTAAGGCTTGGAATACTTGCTAATGTTGTACTAGCGGCAAGTTTCAACCCTTTGGCGCCAAGCGCAACAAGTAGCGCCTTTGTTCCAGCAAAAGAATACCCCATTGTTGATGCGGACACCGCCGTAGAGACAGCCAAAATTGTCGGAGTAGCTACTTTTTTAGCCTCTTTATAGAAATTTGTGGCCGACTGTCCAGCATCTACGAACTTATTGATACGATCTTCGCCCGTTGATGCCCTGCAAAGCGCACTTACCGCCATCGCTATATTTCCGAGCCCCAATTCCGAGCCACCGACAACCTGGGCAACACCGGGGGTGGCCTTAAACCATGTAGAATCCTGTGTATTCATCCCAACCTTACGGCGTAAATTATCGGCCACATAATGACTTGAAGTAGCATCACTAAGAAATATTGTTTGCTTCTCATCTACGTTCACCCGCCTTAACGCAAGTTGTTCCATAGCTTTAGTTAGCACTTTTGAACCACCCCGATGACTTATCCAGTCAACATATAGACCTTTGTCATGCGCCTCTTTCATATATCCGGCAAGAATCCTTGCAGCTTCCATATCCTTTGCAGTAGTACCACGCCCTAGATTTTTAACATATCGCCAACCTGCCTTTGCAGTGCCATCTTGTGGCACGTAAAAGAGGGTATAACCTTTACCCTGCAATTTTTCTAATTCTACAGTATCACCTCGAGTAATATGGGATGGTAAGATTTCAGCAGCATGATTTAAATCCTTACAATATCCATTGATACCAATTTTTAATGGAGAGTCCTTCTTGCCTGTTACATTGCCGCTTGTATTTAAAAACATAGCTGGATCCTCTTTTCTTGACCAGCTACCACCACTATCTTTAGATTCCCACTCAATCTCCCAAAGGGCAGCCCGCCGCTCCTTTTCCGCTTCACGCCTTGCTAATCGAATATCAAGAATAACAACATCAGTCTGCGGTCCACCATAGTAATTGATTAATTCATACTCAATCTCAAAACCATCCCCAACAATACACCTTCGAGTTGCACTTCCATTCTTTAAGTAGGAATTAACCGGTGCGGCAGCTCCTCTTAAGCCATTTACTGCATTAGTCAATGCAAGGGCATGGTAGCCATCGCTACTAGGTACACGGCTAAGCTCCTGAAACCCCTCCAGCATTTGATGAAGTTGGTCATTAGCTACTATTGAACGACCAGAACCAGATTGACCAAAGGTTTTAAGTCCCATGCCGGCAGCTGATGAAGGTAAAGAGTTCATTGTTCATCCCTATTCAATAAACGCAGTTTCTCCTGTGAATTAAGTCACATAAAGATATTCTGCAGGAAGATTTGTGACTCAATTTATCAGTGGGGCCATTCTAAGTACATTTTTTGAAATTGTCGCACAAAATCGAATTAATTCGATTTGCTTTAGAGGCTTAAAAGTCAAAATTCAATAAGTATGCAGGGTAAAAAATTGGTGCCAGAGTGGAATTTACTCTACCCATGACATTGAGCGAAAAATAATCACCTAAAATTAGAAGCAATGTAATTGTATGTAATTGGTCTCCCACCACTTTTGAGACATATATCTCATGCAAGAAATTCACAATTTTTTCACAATTACAACCCTCGTACTAGTTATCAGCTAGCATCTCTGTTATTATTGCACCATGGTACAGCTTAGAGTCAATCAATTACGCTGCAAAAATAACCCAATAGCACCAAAAAAGTACTAACTAAATCTGTACAGATGTTACCCCACCTTATTATTGTTGCTTCAAATCGCAGGTACTAAGCATCTATACTCTGACTAAAACCAGCCATTTAGAATTTAAACCTCTCACACAAAACCAGCACGAAGCCGGCCTTGTATGAGTCAATGTTAGCAATAAAGAAAATCTTGATGTTTCGTGAATATTGCTAACGCTCACCAGCACTCTCAAGTGCTTGGTAGACCCGCCCGGGAAAATCGCCAATAATCCCGTCTACACCGAGCGATATACTGCGCTCGATATCCTCCATGTCGTTAACAGTCCAAAGATCCACCGCCACACCTTTACTCTGAAAAAAACGAACATAAGGCTTCGTCGTGATACTGTATGGTAATTGGGCAACATCAAAATCCGGTTTAAAAGCCCATCCAAACCCCGAACTCCAGGCAAGGCTCGCTTCTATAAGTTCCCCAATAGTTGCGCTAGTCCTAATATATCCTCCGCTGATATCACGAAAATGCCCCATTGCCTTGTTATGCTGACTAGCCACCGTGACTTGCTGCTCCATTCTATAATCAACAATTACTTGCCATAGTATTTCCGACAGCACTTTATCATTTGGCTTGATTTCAATATTAAATATAGCGCTGGGGTAGCGTTCAAACAGCTCATTCAAAGTTAAGAGTGTATGCCCTTGATTGCGGAACGGGTAAGTGCTGCCATTATCCGGGGAGAATTCGTGTCCAGCATCTAAGGCCTTAATTTCGCCTAAAGTCAAATCTTCAATTTTATCCGCAACACCTGTATTCTCTTTAAGGTCTACATCATGATTGATAATAATGTATTGATCTTTCGACAGATGTATATCTAACTCGAGGATATCTGCTCCCTGCTCTAATGCCATATCAAAAGCCAGGGCTGTACCCTGGGGGTACTCACCAGATGCCCCCCTGTGAGCAAGAATATCAATAGCCCAAACCTGACTATAAATGATCATTGAGAAAGCCAGACAAGTAACGACCTTGAGTATGTTGTTCATTTAGAATTTTCCTTTATTTTAAGAGACAAACCACTACTCAGAGACAACTAAAAACCAATCAAAAAATCGAGCCTGCAGATTTCTGGTATTGCGCATATTTTACTATCATACGCAAATAACTTATTAAGCATCATATTATCAGTAAGATAAAGAAGTTACTCCTACAACCTTCACCACCTCTATCACCAAATGCACTTGGTAAAAAAAATTATGGTATGAATGACAGTTAAATTTAATTTAGCCAACGGAATTTTCGATACAAAAGCTCCGTTTATTCATGTACCTTAATATGACTAACCATCCCTACACACTTACCTCACCTAAAGCTGCTTTTCACTACACCTCTAATGAACTTTCCTATTCTGAGAAACACTATACCTTTGAATATTCAACACCAATGCACAAACTGAAAGATTAGTCATTTTATTCATTTTTAAGGCAAATTTTTCGCTATCAATTAAGGAAAGATTCATCACTTTTATTATCTAAGAGGTTTCATCCATTAGGTAATACATCAAAGATATGAGCCAACCTAAAAAGATGAAGTGAATACATAAAAGGGCAAAAATCGATTCCTTTCGTCTACATGGGTAATTCCCGCACGCACAAACTAAAAATAAATTGACTAACACAGGCTATAGGTAATCGGTGTAGACATCCTCGCTACAGCCATGAAGTAGGGCACGACAAAATTCTCCCCATACTATAAGAAAATGTCTTGGTTAAGCTCCCGTACATAAACCTTATGATTAACTTAAAGTGCATGGACAGTATCTAATTCTTATTTAAAGAATAGTCCAAGCAACTGTCTTAGCTGCTCCTCGGTGTATTTGGCCAAACTGGCTATGCAGGTTGCGGGCTCGGCACCCTGATTTATAAATGTGGAGAATCCCATGGAAAGATACGCATTGCTCACAGGCACTTATAACCTACTTATGGGTGGAATAAAGGATTTCAAGCGGTCATTTCATAATGAGGAGGACGCCTACAAAGAGATAGAGCAGATTGCCAATACTGACCCTTTTACTCAATGGGCACAGATATTCGACAAGAAAACTGACAAGGTAAGAATTTTCAGCATTATCGATAAGAAAGTAATTGAGAGGAAAACCAATGGCTACGCAGAGCAATCTGCAGAATCTATGGTGAAAGCTGTCACAAAGTTTAGCTAAATGATAATCAGGCAGTTGTAGGCCTGCTTAAAGTAGGCTTACAACCCTAACCCTTATTAGCAATTCTATAAATCAGATGCCCAGTTGGCTGTTTATCAGATTAAGAGTCTTTTACTTGCCCTAGTACCTGTACACAATGTTTCCTTCAGGTTCTTCTACCCAATAGCACAGATAGCGGCTGTTATGAAAATCAATCCAGCTTCATTGCTGCTCATGTGATCTGGATGGGGTTGCTGGAACACAGAATGTTCCAGCATACAACGCTTTATAGTATTCGTAGTAAAACATACTGGCCATAGGTATATTTCAT
This sequence comes from Microbulbifer maximicatervae (SeqCode), assembly GCF_052467325.1. NCBI lineage: Bacteria > Pseudomonadati > Pseudomonadota > Gammaproteobacteria > Cellvibrionales > Microbulbiferaceae > Microbulbifer > Microbulbifer maximicatervae (SeqCode). Next base: position 539,167 of record NZ_CP174310.1, on the reverse strand, counting down.
TGGTATGGAGGTTTCACAAAAAAACCTTACGACCAAAACAGAGAGCTAAGCAAGATCGGCAAATCTTACAACAACATCCTGACCTCAAATACTGAAAAACCTCAGTCAACACTTTTAGTGAAAGACAGACTGTCTTTCACTCGAACCCCGATATTTGGGTCAGTCACATACCAAGTCAGTTCGTAATCTCCAGCCTCAAACCAGGCAGGTATATTTAGATAATTTTGATTGTAGCCCTTTGTCTCAGAATAATTCAACACCACATCCCGTGACTTATGAATGGGGTAATTATCCCCGTTGGGAAATTTAAGTACACTCCATTGTTCGAGTGTCACCAAAGATTGTGTAGAGTCTAAATTACGAATACTTGCATCATAATTGACTCTCCCTCCATAGGAAGGAACTGTGAACTCAGCAGGTTCGGCAATATCAATCGCCAACTGAATATCAGAAACATCACCCTCAACTACTAGCTCAATACCCCAGAACTCTACATAGCCAGCCAGTACACCGAGCTCAATTTCACTTTCTCCATCAAGAAGGTTCTTTAGCAACAAAGCATTTCCTTCTGCACAGATGCTAAAATCTTGCAACTGAGGAATAGGATTAGGATTTTCCGGAGTTGGCAAAATGTCGTCATAAATCAGAAACGCCGGATATAATTGAGCGTTTCTCCTAAGGGGATCTGAAAATTCACTTTCCACCACGGAATGTGCTGAACTCGCATTTCCGCCTTTAACCTCAGCATTAATACAGACCCTTTCAATACTATGGAATCGATAACCAATATCTACATCTACGTAATATTTAACTCTATCTTCCATTATAAAGGGGTACGGCTCAGCCAAGTCTATACTTGTAGTAATCGTATCCGCCTGAACCAATGGCGACACCCAGATGAAGGTGGTACTAGCGATAAAATTTTTCAACACAGCCCTGTGCAGAGGTTGATTTATAGTCAGCTTTTTCAAAGTTACAGTCCATTACATATATTATAGGGTACAACAACACTTATTAATCGAACGGTTAAGACACGAGATCGGCTCGACCTACCAGCAGCCAAAAATTTAGTCAGCGTTCTTTATAAAATGCAGGCTATCTTTCACTCTATTCCCAGTGCTTGGATCAGTGACATACCAAATTAGCTCATAATCTCCAGCTTCGAACCAAGCAGGTATGTTTAAATAATTTCTAGTGTAATCTTTCGACTCAGAATAATTTAATACCACATCCCGTGACTTATGGATGGGATAATTATCCCCGTTGGGGAGCTTGAGTACACTCCACTGCTCGAACGTAACCAATGACTGCGTAGAGTCTAAATTACGAATACTTGCATCATAATTGACTCTCCCTCCATAGGAAGGAACTTTGAACTCAGCAGATTCGTCAATATCAATCGCCAGCTGAATGTCGGAAACAACACCCTCAACAACCAGTTCAATATCCCAGAACTCTACAAAACCACCAGACACAAAGAGTCTAAACTGACCCACCCCATCCAGGAAGTTATTTGCAAAAAAACTATTCCCATTTTCACAAAAATTGATATCTCCAATTTGGGGTACGGGATCAGGGTTTTCTGGTGTTGGAAGGTCGACTGAATAAGTTAGCATCGACATTTCCATAACTTCGTTTAAGAAACCGTCAGGCCCGACTGTTTCACTTCTAAACCCATAGCCTGCCCATGAGGCATCACCATCTTTAGGCTCAGTATTGATACAAATTTTCTCGATAGAATCGAACTTATAGCCGATATCTAACTCCACCTCGTAATCAATTCCACTTTCCATCTTAAAGGGGTATGGTTCACCTAGATCTATTTTAGTACTTATCGTGTCTGCTTGAACCAATGCCGATGCAGATACTAAGGTGACACCAGCGATAGATTTTTTCAACACAGCCTTGTGCAGAGTGCAGCTTGCATTCATTTTTTTCAAAATCACATTCCATTAGATACATTATGAGGCACAACAATACTTTGGACAGTTTTTAAAATTCAGTCCTAGTAATGCAAGACCTGTGACTTGATACGGGGAAAACTGGGACACATAAGCACCCCAGCCTGCCGGGAGATTAAAACTTAGTCGGCACTTTTAGTGAAATACAGGCTATCTTTCACCCGAACCCCGGTACTTGGATCAGTGATATACCAAATTAGCTCATAATCTCCAGCTTCGAACCAAGCAGGTATGTTTAGATAATTTCGAGTATAATCTTTCGCCTCAGAGTAATTTAATACCACATCCCGTGACTTATGGATGGGATAATTATCCCCGTTGGGAAGAGTGAGTACGCTCCATTGCTCAAATGTAACCAATGATTTCGAAGAGTCTAAATTACGAATACTCGCATCATAATTGACTCTTCCTCCGTAGGAAGGAACTGAAAAATCTGCAGATTCATCAAGCACGATCGCCAGCTGAGCATCAGAGGGATCACCTTCAATAATCAGCTCAAAGTCCCAAAAATCCACATAACCACCGGACACATAGAACGTAAATTTACCTTCTCCATCAAGAAAGTTATTCGCCGAAATACTGTTTTCACCTTCACAGAAGCTGATATTTTGCATCCGTGGAGCCGGATCGGGATTTTCTGGAGTTGGAGCATCGACAAAATAAACCATGGGCGTTCCTAACGTTAACTGTACACTTTCAGAGCCTGGAACAGGTTCACTTCCCACACGATAGAATGCCGCAGAGGCAAATCCTTCTTTAACTTCAGTTTTAATACAAACTTCTTCAATGCTATCGAATCGATAGCCAACATCTAAATCTATCTCGTACTCAATTCCATCTTCCACCCTGAAAGGGAATGGCTCACCCAGATCTATTTTTGTGCTGATTGTATCTGCCTGAGCCAGTGCCGATGTGCAGATTAAAGTGATACCACCGATAGAATTTTTCAATGCAGCCCCGCAATGGGGGTATTTATTAGTTAACTTCTTCAAAATCACATTCCATTAGATACATTATGAGGCACAACAATACTTTGGACAGTTTCTAAAATTCAGTCCTAATAATGCAAAGCCCGCAGCTTGATACAGGGAAAACTGGGACACATAAACGCCCCAACCTGCCGACATCTTAAACCTTATTCAGCACTTTTAGTGAAATACAGACTATCTTTCACTCGACTACCGGTGTTTGGATCAGTGACATACCAAATTAGCTCATAATCTCCAGCTTCAAACCAAGCAGGTATGTTTAGATAATTTCGAGTGTAATCCTTCGCCTCAGAATAATTTAACACTACATCCCGTGACTCATGAATGGGATAATTATCTCCGTTGGGAAATTTAAGTACACTCCATTGTTCGAGTGTCACCAAAGATTGTGTGGAGTCTAAATTACGAATACTTGCGTCATAATTGACTCTCCCTCCGTAAAAAGGAACTGAAAACTCGGCAGACTCATCAATTGCAACTCTTAACTGAGTATCAGAGACATCACCTTCAACAAGTAATTTAAAGCTCCATAACTCTACATAGCCACCAGATACGCTGAAATTAATCTCACCTTTTCCGTCAAGAAGATTCTTTGGCAACACATTACTTCCATCCATACAATGATTGAAGTTTTGCACCTGTTTACTCGGGGTGGGATTTTCTGGAGTTGGGAGAACAATGGAAGGGTACAAAGGTACCGAAATCCATTGTCCAACTAAAGGCGGGTAACCTGGGGATTCATTTTCCACTTTAAAAACTGCATAGTCCGCATCTCCACCTTTAACTTCAGCATTGATACAAAGCCTTTCAATACTATTGAATTGAAAGCCAACATCTAACTGCACCTCATGAGTAATTCCATCCTCCATCATAAAAGGATACGGTTCACCCAGATCTACTTCGGTACTGATCATATCTGCCTGTACAGATGCCGATGCGCAGATTAAAGTGATACCACCGATAGAGTTTTTGAATACAGTCCGGCAATGAGGGTATTTATTAGTTAACTTCTTCAAAATCATATTCCATTAGATACATAATGAGGCACAACAATACTTTGGACAGTTTTTAAATTCAGTCCTATTAATGCAAAGCCCGTGGCTTGATACAGAGAAAACTGGGACACATAAGCGCCCCAGCCTGCCGAGAGTTTAAAACTTAGTCGGCACTTTTAGTGAAATACAGGCTATCTTTCACTCGACTGCCGGTGCTTGGATCAGTGACATACCAAATTAGCTCATAATCTCCAGCTTCAAACCAAGCAGGTATGTTTAGATAATTTCGAGTGTAATCCTTCGATTCAGAATAATTTAATATCACATCCCGTGACTTATGGATGGGATAGTTATCTCCATTGGGAAATTTAAGTACACTCCACTGTTCGAGTGTCACCAGAGATTGTGTAGAATCTAAATTACGAATACTTGCATCATAATTAACTCTTCCTCCGTAGGAAGGAACTAAAAATTCAGCAGATTCATCAAGTACAATCGCCAACTGAGTATCAGAGACATCGCCCTCTACAACCAGTTCAAAGTCCCAGAAATCTACATAACCACCGGACACATTGAATGTAAATTTACCCTCACCATCGAGAAAATTCTTTGCCAAGACACTATTTCCATTCCCACAGAAATTTATGCTTTTTTGTAGCTGTGGTTCGGGGTTTGGATTTTCCGGCGTTGGGCTAGGCATGCTAATTGCGAGTGTTTGCGCAACAGACTCAAAACGTGGGAAAGTGAAAGGCTCTGCAGGTTCACTTTCTGCTGAATAGAATGCTGAGCTAGCATTTCCATTTTTAACTTCAGTGTTAATACAAATTTCTTCAATGGTATCGAATTGATAACCAATATCTAAATTTATCTCCTGCTTAATTCCATCTTCCATCCTAAAGGGGAACGGATCACCTAAGTCTATTTTTGTACTAATTGTATCTGCTTGGACCAATGCCGATGCGCAGATTAAAGTGATACCAGCGATAGAATTTTTCAACACAACCTTGTGCAGAGGGGAGTTTATAGTCAGTTTTTTCAAAATCAAAATCCATTACATATTTTAAAATTTACAACAATAATTCAAACAGCTTTTTAGGCCCAAATCCTATTAAAGTAAGACTTACACATTAACAATCAGTATTTATCGAACCCCTTGGGCATCTTCGAGTTACGAAAATATTCTAATAAAAATGCAGCCCTCAAGAATGACCAAACAAAAACTATCCGAGGCATTGTATTTCACTGCCCCCCATCCCTCCAAAATTTTTTCCCTTCCGACCGTACCAAGTAAATCGATGGCTAGCTCAACTACTATCAACCAACCAACATAATCGGTTAACATTTTTAATAACGATGGGAAATTACTCTCTATATTTTTCTAAATTGTGCTTTACATCACTGCAATGTACTAACCCTATAGCAAACACATCGTAGCAACATTCAGGGAAATAGCTCCCAGTTAAATTACCTCACGTTACTACAGATATTCATGGATGTTTGTGGATCAGAGCATAACGGTAGAAAACCGAGAAAGAACTATTCTAGTTATTATGGTGAAGCGGGATGAAGCCAGAGGTTCCATAAGAATCGGGGCCCCAACAACAGTAGCTATACTATCGGGAAATAGCTGGTAGATGAGTGGAGAGCTGAAGCCTTTTGACAATGACTTAATAAGCACAGATCACATCATACGCCAGTACATCATGTAGGTTAGATCTTTGCCTGCAGCTAGACAGCAGGACTGTGCTCTCCCCTGCTCAAGCAGTTGTAAAAGAAGAGGGCAGCAAATTATTCAGTAGGTGACTGAAAAGTGTAGATAAAATTCGTTGATGTGCAGAAATTTACCATAGACAAAGTCTACCCCATGACAGTAAAACAGCTGGTTAAGTGAATTAGCACAGAGAAAATATTACATATCTGCTTTAGATATAACTGATATTCACACCTATTCAAACTTAGCAATACCCAGGCAGTATTTAGACTATTCTCTAACCACTTTTTATAGCATACGTACAAGATGAGAGGTCAGGCTGACTGGTAGATAGACAAGTTCTCATTGTAACTACTCACATTGTTAGATGCTAATATTTATTTGATTTTCTTGAGGGTATATGGTGTGGCTCGATATTTAAGCTGAAAACTCTAGGCTCGCGCTTACGGAATTCATAGAATCGGGAGAAGATGAACAATGCACAACGGAGAGTTGTGGTACCTCAAATCTCAAAACCAACTTCAGCTACTCTATCTTCACTCTCATAGGCATATTCAACTCCTTGTAACGGCTAATCTCGGTGAGTTTAAAGCGGCATCACGGATTCATATACTTTGGATCATTAGGATATGCTTGGGGGTTTTGGGCATAAAAAAACCCGCTAGTGCGGGTTAGAAAAAATTGTCATAAAATAATTGTTTGTCAGTTTATTTGAAAATTACTAAAGTCCCAGGATAAAGAATTGGCATCACAAGATAACGTGTATGTCAATGAAACCTCACTCATTGACATTTTTGCTGCTAGTACAGCAGACAACACTGCGTTATGTGAAGGGTTATCGCTAGTAATGGCAACCCTCTGATGCCCATCACTAAGATTACACGCATTAGGCAGGTTATCCATATATATAAAGACACCTCCTTCGGTTCCGACGTTGAAAAATTTAACTTTGTCTATCTCCCCTGTTACAGTTGCCGTTTCCGCGAAAGAAATTGCTGGGAAAATCACTGCAAAAAAGATCAATACAATTTTTTTCATTTTACTCTCTTTTAATTTACGGTAAAAAATAAACTCATCATTTCGCAATTTTATACTAGCTAGGGAAGCCTTTGAAGGAGCAGCTGCTACTGAACACTCGAAGGGAGGGGAGCGAAAGTGGGCGAGCGCCAATTCATTTCAGCATTGTATTCTAACTCAAGGCTACCGTGACCCGAAACAACTTTGACGAGGGAGCCCCGCGTAACTCATTCCAATACCACTTTACGCCATTTTAGCTTCCACACGGGAAGCTTTTCCGGAGTGGTCGCCGGTACCGCAGTAACAGACAAACTCTTCACTCTTCGGCTTTAGCTCCCAGCGCTTTTTGTGCAGCTTATACTCCATATGCTTCTGCAGCTCCATACGCTATAGGATAGCTCTGAGTTCCTCAGCCCTCATTTGGTACATTTCACCAAAATAGCTCAGTCCAGCAGTTCATAGATATCCCACCCACTATGAATCACTACTGCTACAACAAGATCCGGTCAGAGGGTAGTGTCCGAGAGTCCCTGCTCGATTTGCCCCATGGCAAAGTTCACAAGGATTGCCGGCAAATTTCTCGTTTAATGTATTCAGTACTACTCGCTGAGGGGGAGGTTGTAACAAAATAGCTTTTCAAATTATTCAGATCGGCACGATGGATTATTATGCGCTGGGTCACTGGCGGTCGTTCCAGGAATTTCGGACATAAGAAAACCCGCTTGTGCGGGTTTTGGTATCCATCGTTATAATATATCTTTTGTACTAACCGTTTATTACAGTAGCTCCCCAAAAACTCAAAGAGCCATATATATAAAATTTTAGATTCTTTGATCTAATGCTACGCTTGATAGCATTGTTAGCCGCCTTGACTCTCCTGATGCTGTGCATGATTTAGAGTACAGCTTCAAAAGACTTGGATTCAATGGATTTTCACCTGGTCAACCCACTAATTTGAGGTCGCCTTCAAATTTACATTTGTTACATTAAGTGTGGAGTCATCAAAACCAATCCATACTGTTTTTCCGCTAACAAGAGCCGATGTTACGAGTGAATGAATCCGATTTACTCCGTTGTGCCCAAAGATAGAATGTTTAACACGCAACCATTCTGTCACCCCGGCATCTTTTGACCCACTTCCAGTCCATGTAGCCTTCACTCTTATATCGAAGTCCGGAGAGTAACTATCATATACTGCAACTTCTTCAATTTTTGCCTCTGCGGCACCAGCCAAACAATTTGCAGAAGAAACAAATATACTAACCAATGCTAGGCATACTAATTTTTTCACTTATGAATTCTCCTATTTAATGTTATAAAGCAAGAGTATCCTATTATTATAATCCTTGCGTAAAAAAAAAAGGATACTAAAAAATCTTCTTCGAGCTTCTAGAGCCCACACCTGAAACGAATGTGCAGAATTGGATTTAAAGTAGCCTATTTATATCTCAGTGTTTTCACTACTCTAAATTATTTTACAAAAACTTGGAAAAGGCGATATCCACTTAACACCCAAAAGGGAGTGAAAATGGGGAAGCACATTTCCTTGCGGTATTTTATTCACGCCCATGGCCGCCCTAAAACTTAAACTACCTTAAGGAAGTAGCCCCACGAGTTATTCCACGTGCCAGGCAATCTATTCTAATACCGCTTGACGCCATTTGAACCGCTGCGCTGAAGCGCAGTTGGAGCTATTCATACCGGTACGCAATAACAACCAAACTCTTCACTCTGCTGCACTAGCTCCCAACACTACTCACATGATTTCTAGCCCTAATGCTTCTGAAATCTCATATACTATAGAATGGCATAAACTCTTGAGCACTCAATTCGTACGCTTTACCCAGATAGTCTGATCTAGTAGTTCATAGATACCCTATTCTAGGACTATATACTACCTGCGCGACAGAAAGATCCAGCCAGTGGATAGTGCTAGAGAATGCTTTTTTTGCTTGCTTCATAGCAAAGTCCACAAGGATTACCGGCAGTTTTCCCGCCCCATGAATTCAGTGTTGCCGGCTAAGAGAAATCATAGCCGGATAGGGTTTCAACTTGTTTAGAGCAGAATCGACAAATGTTATGCACTGGTTCATTGGGCGGTACTTCCAGAATCTCGGATATAAAAAAGCCCGCTTATGCGGGTTCAAGTATTAACAGTGCAGCAGAGCCTTATTACAAAGGAACCATTTAAATCAAAATAGAAGTTTTGGATTTAAACGCCTCCCTGTTAATCAGAAACCACTAACCGCGTCATGCTCTCAAACACATAGATCTGTCCGACTTCAACAGTGAGTTACACGAGGGCACTATTGGTTTAGATCTATTGAAACTGCCGATACACAATCAGTGTCATCTGTATAGCTATAAACATCGACTTTTTTACCCGAAACTAAAGCAGTCGTTGCTAGCGTGAAAGTTCGCTGAAACACCCCCTCAGTTCCGGCATTATCTAGTTGGAATTTTACTTTGCCCGAACAATTATCTGTATTTGACGAATACCATACCCAAAAGGCGTCTTTATTTTGTGAAGTTGCCGATACCTTTGTTACTGTAGCCCCCAAGGCAAGATATCCTTCACCAGCAAATGTATTCATAGAAAAAAAGAACAAAACTGCCACCAAGTACTTTTTCATTTGTTTCCCCATCTACAAGTTGAAGTACATTCAAACTATGCTTAATTACTATTCTACATTATCGCCTGTACTCATCTCCTTGGGAACTATTTTCTAGTTTATCTAGAACTTACTGGTTTTTATGCATAAATAGAGAAAGCGGTGACTGACTTCTGGATTTATAAGACTTCTGTACCTTTTTTCGCCCCATTAAACTTTCTCAAATAGCTAAAAACCGACGTACTGTCACGTATTGACTATCCATCCGCTTACGCCCGCCAAACAACCCCTTCATCCGGCGAATGCTTGCGTACCGCATGCCGCTCACCACCAAGCATGATCACTCCCCCATAACTGTAAACTCACCTGCAGGCATTCCTCATCATCAAAACTTTCAATCTCCTACCCAAAGATCACCCGGCAATCTATTGGCTCTCCGCCGCTACCATCATCATAGGTAGCAGCTCTGCCCATTTGCAAAATGCACACCCTACGGCTATCTGGTCCAGATCTATAGTTCACTTCGCATTTAATGGAGCCGGGTATGCCAGTAAATGACTGCAAAGCTATTTACACTGGAACCTGTATTCTCAGCAACAAAGGTCACAGCGCCGGCAATATTACTAATAGCTGAAAGTGCCTGCATTTTTGCCAAATGAACTGGAACAAGCCACCCAAGTAAAGGTCCCCCCCCCGTATCTAGTCCTGTGGCAGATACCTTAGACACTGTGAATACGCTATCAATACCAATCACACTGAACTCACCCACGGCAATATCAATCAGCACCCACCATGCCGGCACTTGACCAGAAGTGATTCACACGAGTGTTATTGATGTAATCCAGCACTCGCCCTTCTTGCACAGAATTAATAACCATTCTATGACCCCCGCTGAAATTAATATAGAAATAAAAAAGGCCGCTTTATGCGGCCTTCTGCAACAAATTGCACTACTAATTAGTAAATAAGCTGCGTATAAATTAACTCACAGTTAGAGGAGCTTTCTTCAATTCTAAATTTTAAGGACTTTTGAGCAATAGCGGCTGATAAGATCATTGAATAGATCTCTGAGTGTAGACCATTATCTTTTGTCAAAGTAATAAATCTACCTTCATTTAGAGTGCAATTCAGCGATGACATATCAGCATCAAGCTCAATATTAATATTCTCTGTACTACCATGCGGGTAAAGAGTCGTGACATTTGCCGAGCAAGAGTTTGCACCACAGGACCCAGCGAACACAAAATTAGAGGCTAAGAAAAATAGAAGGAAAATTGATAACTTTCTCATAGTCCACTCTGAGTAATATTAACTTCAAGAAAAATGACGAGAACACAGTTTATTGTTCTTTTGGCGTTTTTACCATTCCTTTAGTATCCCAGACTTTCACAACAGTATCCAGGCGCAAATTGAACTCCACCCCTTCAACGCTTCAACGCTTCAACGCTTCAGCCATTTTTCCCTCCAAGATCTGAACTTACTAACTGTCCAAATAGAGTACCTTGATAAACTCATGCATTATTAGATCAGCACTAAGGTACCAACCGTTATGACTACTGAGGTGTAAATCATAAATGCGCTTCAGCGATATTGCGCGCTAGTCCGGATAGTATTGTTTTTAATTTCGACTTCAGGTTCCAAGGCAACCTTTGCACTGCTCTCATCGGCTATATCAAAAATCAGGAAATTGGACCAAATGTTGAGTACTGCGTCGCCACCCCTTGCTTATCCATTAATACCCGGTCGACATCAATACTGTTGGCATTGATGTCCGCTATGCTGGCGAGGCTACTGTGACTAGCGTGGAACACGGGACGTACTATCTACCATATTCGAATTTTTAACCAGAATGCTGTATACAGAAATCCCATCACACATACGACAATCGGGCCCATCTTTTGTGGGATGCTGGAGAATGTGATGAGATTATCGATAGCGATGGGTTCGCGGGTTATGGAGTAGAGTTCACCGAAAGTTGCTAGCACGGGAGTATCGGCGCGCTCCTCAAGACTCTCACTACTTTACGCAATGAGGGACGCTGCCCAGGTCCGTGCGCGTTATCAATTTAATGTCGCTGAGATCGCGCCCCTATGCCTCCTCATAACCTTTGTGCATGGGATTCTTGGCACTATTGCCAAGGACTGTCATTTAACCACCAAAATCACGGGTGAACGCTGTGGCGGCCACCCTCATTCGAACAAGCCCTGGTCATAAGCCTGCATCAAGATGCGGGCAATCTCCATTATGGCGTAACCGCTCCTCGTGCTCTTTTCACAGAGGACGCACAATGCTTACTGGTACCTACAACCTATCGATGGGCGGTATTAAAGATTTCAAGCGCTCCTACGCCACTGAAGAGAAGGCCTTCGAAGAAGTACAGCGCATCGCTCAAAATGACCTGTTTACTCACTGGGCGCAGATATTCGATAAGAAAACCGACAAGGCAAAAATTTATCGCATAGTCGATAAGAAAATCATCGAAGAGAAACCCAAAGACTGCCCTCACTCGGCATCAAAACCGGAAACAGAACCGCAGTACGCCTGAGGTTATTTAAAAATAGTTTTCTCAGCCCGCCAAGTGCGGGCTTTTTAGGTGGAAGACAACAACGCGAGGGATGTGCGATGGGTAACTTGCTAACCAAGCATGAGATAGCCCGCCTAACGGGTGCTGGCGCCGAGAATGCCGAGGAGCAAAAACGCATTCTCGATGCCAATCGAATTCCCTATGTGCTGAAAAAGGACCGATCCCCTGCACTCACCTGGGAAATGGTTAATCAAGCCATCCTAGCCCGAGGGGCCTCAAAACCTGACTTAACCGGTGTTAACCTACCCCCAGGCTTTAACCTTGGAGCAGCAAGCTAATGGGCAGAAGGCGCAACCCCGAAAATGCATGGATGCCACCTTACGTTGTCCGCTACCCTCGCGGATACCGCGTAAGGCGCAGAGGCTGGCCTATACAGCATCTAGCCGACCTCAACGCTAGCAAATCAGAAGTGTGGGCCGCTTACGAAAAGTATCAGGCAGGCTTGGTACAGAAGACATTCACCCTCACAGACCTAATAGAACTCTACTTCGCCTCCCCTCAATACACTAAGCACATCAAGCCTCAAATCCAGAAAGATTATCACCGCTATAGCTTGCGTATTCTGGCGGTATTTGGGGAAATGGAACCGGATAACATCACCTCCCCTCTGGTACAGATGTTCCTTGATGCCCGCGGAGCTGAGCACCCTACAGCCGCAAACCGTGAGAAAACATTCCTCGGCATTGTTATGAAGTGGGGTAAAGCCAGAGGATTCGTAAAAATTGAAGATCCAACGGCGGTAGTTAAAAGCCTGAAAGAGAAAGCAGGCGGGCGCTACGTAGAAGACTGGGAATACCAAGCCTTCTGGCAATGGCTGGGCGATCGCGGCCATGTGATGCACCAATGCGCCATGGAAATCAGCTATTTGTGTGCAGCCAGGCAGCAGGATGTATTGGCCCTTACGCGCGCAGATATGAAAGAAGATGGTTTATTTATTATTCAAAGCAAGACCGGGAAAGCGCAGATAAAACTTTGGAGTCCGGCTCTAAGGGAAGCTATAGAGCGAGCACTTACGAGCAATGTTAATGCACAGATTCAAACAGCTCATATTATTCGCAGCCGCACCGGGCACCCCTTCACCCGCATGGGCTTTAATGCCACCTGGCTAAGAGAACAGCGAGCCGCACTTGAAGCGAGAGTTATTAAGAAGCGGTTTCGATTTCACGATTTGAAAATTAAAGCCGCCAGTGATTTTGACGGTGACGTGCAGAAATTTACCGGACATAAAACTCGTTCCATGGCAGAGCGATACAATCGAACAGCGGATCGGGTAGTTAGCTTAAATTACAAAAAGAGCACTAATGGAACCCCCTAAATCATTTAGTGTAAAATTGCAAAAACACACATAAAATCAAGCACCACCTTATGAGCAATAAGATATACAGATTCAGACCGATTGAAAATCTATTAGAAAAACACAAAGAGCTAGAAAATCAAAGTATTTTCTTTGCCCCTCCAGAATCCCTCAATGACCCTATGGAGGGGTTTCAAGATATATACTGGAGTGGAGACAGTATAATTTGGAAAAATTTTTTTAGACACTACCTTTTGTGCCTAGATAGGGCATGCTCCTTACGGCTAATTTCAAACGGAAAGCCCCCCTCATCAAGAGAATCTATACCAGTATTTATTGGAAAGGAAGACCTCCTAACACCTCAGTATAAGAAATTATTCGAAGAAATATCTAGCGCCTTCTTTAGAGACAAACAGGCTTCAAATCTTTTAGAAGCAATACTACAGCGATCAACGCCAATCAGAAGAGATGAACTTTCTTTCTACTTAAGAAGCATCCACACTCTCGCACTCGACTCTATTTACAATACGTATGAAAAACATAAATTAATAGCTCAAAGAAAAGGAAACATCGGCAGCGAGCACGTTAAAAGCATAGTAGACATCGCTTTCATTGAGAACCTAGAGAGGGAGTTAACACACGGCACTTACAATGGGGAGGCTGAAAAAATGTTCTCCAAACTAAAGAACCAACAATCCCAAACGAGCTTAATGTACCGCTATAACGGGATAATGGATGACGATGAAAGCAAAAATCTATTAGCAATTGATTTTCCAGATGAATACATATCGCGAATTGAAAAGTTAGTCTTCCCTGAATGGTATACAGCATGCTTTATGTCCGAATGCACAAACTCTTCAATCTGGGGAAGTTATGCAAATAACCACACTGGTGCATGCTTAATATTTAATACCGAAGAAGAAAATGAGTGCTCCTATTTACGCTTAACATGCAAGAGTGGAATGAATGCCAACTCAAAACCATCTTATGGCTTAACTAGATTTAATTTTTTCTCCATTGACTATACAGAAGGCTTTGGAGAAATCGATTTTTTCCGAATGCTTGGTAGACTTCCAATCCCCAAATTAAACTCCACTTGGTACTCACTAGATGGAAAGATGAGTTCATGTGCAGATGATATGGCCACTTCAGAAGACAAGTGGAGAAAGGAATACTGGGATAGATTTTACCGATCCATAACAAAAAAAACAGAAGACTGGAAGTTTGAGAATGAACACAGACTAATTCTTTCTGGGCAATCAGACTATTCCAGCAAGGAGGATAGAACCCTTAAATATGAATTTAAATCATTGAAAGGCATTATTTTTGGAATAAAAACACCAATAGAGAGAAAAATAGAGGTTATCAGGATAATAGAGAAAAAATGCAAAGAAAATAATAGGAATGACTTCAAGTTTTATCAGGCTCATTACTGCCCAACTAAAGGTAACATAACTCACACCGAGCTATCCCTCATCCAGCTCAAAAAAGAAACTGAAACGTTAGCCTAGCCTAGAGCCACAAAAACTTAGATGAAGCCTTTTATCACTTAAAACAGAGACTTAAATTAGGAGCTGACAAGAATCAAGTGCGCCAGCTCCTGCAAGCCTACACCACCACTACTGCTATCGAACCTGACGGCCGAGCCTCACAAAAGATTAAAGCAGAAGATATAGAAGACCTAGACCCCATCATTTCCTAGCTACAAGCATGCGACTTAGTAAACTTCAACATAGATTGAGCGCAAAATTACCACACCGAGGCCCAATACTAAAAAACCCCGCATTAAGCGAGGTTTTACGCCCTTGATAAACAAGGAAGAATTCGGGACAGGCGAGCGGGGCCGAACCTAAAGATCCACCACCTACGCTACCACTGATAAGCAAACTTTACACTTGCACCGGTAGTATGCTCATCAAAATACGGCTCATCACCTAACCTGGTTCCCGCATGAACAGCGGCACCGAGCACAAATGAGGATTCAGAAAATCCTGAAAAGTAATAATTGTAAAGCAAAGCAATCCCGTTATAGCGCGCTGCTTCATCTCTACGATAGTTAACCTCTACAAGCCCCAGGAAAACTCCTAAAGAATGGCTATCGGAAGCTACAAGTCGCTCCCAACCCAACCCGTAACCCGCAACTGAACCAGCCTCATCGGAATAGCCCTTCCAACCCAAAGAGCCGAAGTACTTATCTTTACCGCGGTTAATTGAATACTTTGCTCCTATCCCAGCATGATCCTGGCCCCCGCCTAATGAAAAGTTTGAGTCCCCAGCCGCAGAGGCGAAAGCAGAACAGGTTAAGAAAAATACGGACAGCAGATACTTCATTACAGCTCCAAGCTACTTCTTAGTGATTTAAAAAGGGGAGGGGATTTTTACCGCCAGATAGACATGACTCACGATCTGCCAAAATTAAACCTCAACATAGATTGAGGCTAAAATTGGCACCATGAATTGGCACCACGAGGCCCAAAACTAAAAAACCCCGCACTAGGCGAGGTTTTAAGTCCTTGATAAACAAGGAAGAATCTGGGGTGGCCGACGGGGATCGAACCCGCGACCTCAGGAGCCACAATCAAACATAAAACCTTAGCGTAATCATACACTTACAACCACCTATGTGGAAATGGTAAGGCGGCTTACACCTCCTTTAAACCCTAAGATCACTCAGCCGCTCAGTTTTTACCACACTCAAAAGCTGTATATTTACACAAGATTTAGACTGTTATCTCTGGCAACTGATCCCACTGCGTTGTATAAGCTGGAGACCGATGCTCTTGCCGCATCTTCCACTTCTTGTTGATACCTTCAGCCCCCAGAAACAAGGTACCCCGGCCAAACCGCTGATTGATCTGATCGATGGCCTGCATGGTCTCGCCTGATCGTGTTGGCTGACCTGCGGTGAACATGTCGCCTTGCCCCAGCGATCGGGGGATAAGCTCTACCAGTCCTACCCCGGCTTTCAGGAATCGGTGCCCCTGCAGGAACAGTTCTGTAATCGCTCGCTTTACCAATTGCACTATCAGCCGAGTGTCATCCGTGGGGTATGGGGTTTGTACCACCGTGCTGCGGCTGTAGTAGTGCGGTTCATGGGGTGAGGTATGTAGGAATACATGGACAGACTTCACCAGGGAATCCTGGGCGCGCAGTTTCTCTGCTGCCCTGCTCGCATACAGGGTGACGGCCTGCAGTATCGGCTGGAGGTCGGTGAGCTTTTCGCCGAATGAGCGTGTGCAATAGATCTGCTTCTTGGCCGGGGGTTGTTCCTCCAGGCTTAAGCAACTGATGCCATTCAGCTCTTCTATCGTGCGCTCAATGTTTACGTTCGTGTGGCTGCGCAGTATTTTCGGGTTGGCTTGTGCCAGGTCATAGGCGGTCTTGATTCCCAGGGGCCCGAGCCGCTTTGATAAGCGCCTGCCTACGCCCCACACATCACCCACCTCAGTGCGCCGTTGCAGCCATTGCCATTTTTCGGGGGAATCCAAGACGCACACGCCCTCACACTTGGGGATCTTCTTGGCGGCTCTATTTGCCAGCTTGGCCAGGGTTTTACTCGGGGCGATACCAACGCCCACCGGCATACGTATATCTCGCCAGAGAGTTTGCCTTATCTCCTGACCGTAATCCGACAAGCTCTCTTGCAACCCATGCAGATCCAGAAACATCTCGTCGATGCTGTAGACCTCAACCTCTGGGCTGTATTGCTTTAGGGTTGTCATTACCCGGTGAGAGATATCGCCGTACAGGGCGTAATTACTCGAGAAGATCCTTACTCCATGCTTGCGCAGCAGGTGCTCAATCTTAAAGAACGGCTGTAAGTCGGGGATACCTAAAACCTTGGCCTCTTTCGAGCGCGCCACTACACAGCCGTCATTATTGGAAAGGACTACCACCGGAAGCCCGCGCAGATCCGGCCTGAATATTTGTTCACAGCTGGCATAGCAGCTGTTGCAATCAACCAGCGCCAACATCAGCAGGACCGGTGATACCGTACGGAAGCCTTGACCACTCCCTCGACAATCAATTCCTGCCCTTCCCAAATGGGGATCGGCGTGTATTTGTCATTCGCGGACAGTAGCTGCCCTTTTTGCCGATCAAGCACTTTGCAGGTTAGCTGCCCATCCAGGGCAACCACCACTACATCACCGTGAACCGGGGTTAAGGATCGATCAACTACCAGCAAATCCCGGTCAAAAATGCCGAGATCCCGCATGGAATCACCGTTGGCCCTAGCCAAGAAGGTGGCAGCCGGGCTGGTAATCAGGTGTTGATCCAGGCTGAGCGCCGCTTCTTTGTGGTCATCCGCTGGCGAAGGGAAACCGCAGCTGACACCGCTGGCGTATAGGGGGGATAGTTTCATACCGGTATTACTTCAATAATTCTCCGAGTTGGGCCTGCTTCTCGTTAAGAGCGTTCAACTCATCTACAAGGGCGTTGGTTGCCGCATCCAGCTTGTTCACCTGAAGCTTCAACATATCCCTAAGCTTCGGGTCAGCAGGTGTCTGCGGTCATATCAATAGTGTTCAAGCAAGCGCGTATCTCGGCTTCAACCTCTATGAATGTCATGGCCCAACTCCTTCTTTCCGTCGACACAGAGGCAATCTACCAAAATACTGTATACATATACAGCATAGATAACAAAAAGAAGATGGCGGGTGCCTAGTGGCATCCTGAGGGTTTGCAAGAGCTAGTGCTGTGGTTATGGCTCGCAGCTAATCAAATATAATCCAGTTTTCATACTGTGAACTTCATCTGTATATTTGCAGCCGGAAGCAAAAGTTGTTAAGGGATTTAATCGTGCAGGTAGAATATTTATTTGATTACCACCCGTATCGAGGTGGCAAAAACCCACAACATACTGGCACAAGCGTGCAGCTTATCAAGTTTAAACAGGGAGACCCGGAAGCTATCCGATTCTTTTCGGAGCATGTTAAAGCCAGGCTCGCATCAATATTTCCTGCAGGCGCAGTGTTTAGTGTTGCCACCGTCCCCTCCTCCACCCAGGGAAAAGCCCATAAAGGCTTTACTCACATGTTTCGAGTGCTCCAGGGTGCGTTCTATATCAAGAACAGCGGAAACCTACTGCAGAGAGTGAGGTCCATCGACCCCTTACATAAAGGCGGCTCACGGTCCCCAAACATGCACAGAGAAACCCTGACGGCAGTTAACCGCATTACCCCAGGTGATAAAGTGGTATTATTGGACGATGTGACTACCAGTGGGAATTCTCTGAAAGTGGCTGCGGAGCTGCTCAGGGAGGCCGGTGCTGATGTAGTTTTGGTTCTAGCTTTATGTAAAACGGTCAATAATGGATATAGTTGAGATTCGGCGCGGTGACCAAAGATACCCACTGGGATTAGAGGACGCCCCCAGCCCTCCTGCGGTCTTGTATGCGCGTGGGAATGTTGACCTTCTCTCCAAGCCTGGCATAGCTATCGTGGGCTCTCGTGATGCCTCTACGAATGGACTGGAGATTGCCCGGAGAATTGCCGGTTACGCGGTATCAAAAGGGAATGTCGTTGTCAGCGGTTTGGCACTAGGGATCGATGCCGCAGCCCATGAAGGCGCCCTGGCTGTTGGTGGTGGCACTATCGCCGTGCTTGCCCACGGTCTACACACTGCAAACCCCCGAGCTAACTACAAGCTGGCAATGCGAATACTTGATGCCGGCGGCCTTTGGGTGTCAGAACACCCTGAAGGTGTATCTCCCCAGAGACACTTCTTCGTAGCCAGAAACCGAATCCAGGTTGGGCTCTCTCAATCTTCAGTTATCGTGGAATCTGCCACATCAAGCGGAACCATGAAGCACGCTGACTTTTGCCTGCAAGCACGGCACCGCCTCTTTGCAGTTGCTCCTCACAATCCTGAAAATTCATTAGGTCTTAATTGCCAAGGTCCAATTAAGCTCATCAATGATGGCAAAGCTACAGCTCTAAGAACCAAGGCTGACTACGACCTCTTAGAGCTGTAGGGTTCTACTCTTCCTATGAGAACTTCAGCCCGTACTTCTCCACTATCGCCATAAAGCACTGCACATAGAAGGCTAGGCGATTGACTCTTCTTGCTCTGAGGCTTCAGCAATGCCAAAGACCTGCTTAATTTCACGCTTAATGCGCTGGTATTCGCCCATGCTGTTTTCATTGAACTCCAGCGTGATGGGCGTACCTCCTTCTGGTGAGTCCCCTAGTGTCACTATTATTCCTAGTTTTTTAAAATAAAAATGGGATATGTAAGAAGGGTTTATAAAACATTCTTTATCATCGCTAAACACTATAGACCCAGTTATTTCCTGGATGTCTTCATTTAGTTTAATCCTGATGGCTTTATGCACTTTCTTTGCTCCATGCTAGCAACTTATTGAGTATTATTTCTGGAGGCTAATGCTGTTTTTTCAATGCCTCACGAGCCCTATACTAGACAAAAAGCAATCTAACTCACCTGATTATCCCAAAGCATACCATCCAAAGCCCCCAGCATCTGCCCAACCACTCCGGCCAGATCCGTCGATGTATCCCCAGTAATCTGCGGCAAAGTCGCCGGGCGGTTGGCCACCTGCCAGCCGCTGCTGCCGTTGATATATAACAGGCCGTCCGCCTGATTCAGTGCGACCTTGGCGGGGAAGAATTGCCAGTAGCCGGGGTCCGCCACATAGCGGGCGAGCTGGCCGTTTTGGTTTGCCCACTCATTGCTACCGGTGGCAACTATGTAGCGATCGCCATCACTGGGGGAGCCGGGGGGATCATTTTGGATCCCCTGCACTTCGATCTGCAGCAACGCGTCGATGGTATCCAGGGCTTGGTTGAGGCTTGCCGCTGGGTCCAGGGTGCCTTCTTCGGCGTAGGGGATGGCGTTGTTGGGTGTGTTGCTCATGGTCCTTTTATCCTGTTTATACCGTAACTTCCGCAGTCGGGCCTGCGCCGGTGATGCTGTTAATTTGGCTCACTTGGATGGTGGCGGTGCCTGGGTCGGTGATTGTCAGGCTAGTGGCGTTGGTGTCAGTGCTATCGCCGTTCACCGTTACCCGGTAGCCGGTGAAGAACTGGCTTTGATCGTAGGCGGCGCGGCCACCTAAGCGCCCCACCCCAACCCATTCAATGGTGAGCTGGCCGCCGCTGCGGTAGGCGCGCAGGCTGGTGGGGGCTGGCTCACTATGGGAGGCGCCAGTGTAGGTGGCGGCGGTGGTGGTCTCCTCACCGCTGCCTGAACTGGTGGCGCGGAAGGTGAGAACCTGGCCCAGGTTGTAGCGCTCGGTGGGGATATAATTCAGCGTATTGCGATCCAGCAGAACAAAGCGGGTACCCGCTGAGTGCTGGGTGATTTCGGTTCCCAGGCGGCCGCGCAGCAGGTAGCCAATTTCCCAGACGCCGGGGCTGATCTCGTCGGCCTCGCCAAAGCTGATAATCTCATTGCCAATCAGTGCCCGGTTCTGCCGGTTGAGCAGCTGCGCCAGGGTGCGATATTCGAGCGCGTCGCCATCATCATAGAGTTGGATTTGCACGCGGTTGTGCGTGTCGGGGATCTCGCGCTTGTGGGTGCCGAGCGCAGTGACCAGCTCACCCATCACCGCCTCTACGTCCGTGGTATCGGACTCGGTATAGTTTTCTCCACCATCTAAAGACAGCGCAACAGTGGCGCCGCTCCAGGCGCTGTTGCTGCCGGCGATAGCGATGTAATAGCCCAGCTGGGTATCGTCGCCGCTGGACAGTATTGGCGCGTCGATAAATTCGATGTAGGTGGCGCCGGCCACTAGCGGCACTGGGTCCGGTGCGACCATGGGGGCCACGCCTAGGGCCTGACTTTGGTAGGCGCTTTTGCGGTCGTGAATCAGTTTGTATTTTTGCTCGCCCCGATCAATATTCACTTCATCAACGCGAAGGCGGTCGCC
This sequence comes from Microbulbifer maximicatervae (SeqCode), assembly GCF_052467325.1. Classification (NCBI taxonomy): domain Bacteria; kingdom Pseudomonadati; phylum Pseudomonadota; class Gammaproteobacteria; order Cellvibrionales; family Microbulbiferaceae; genus Microbulbifer; species Microbulbifer maximicatervae (SeqCode). Next base: position 518,116 of record NZ_CP174310.1, on the reverse strand, counting down.
GAGATACAGCACCACATCGCCTGCCGTGAGCCCCAGATAATTGCGAGGCAAAGTAATATCAAACTCGCCGCGCTGCTCTTCGATCATCACTTTGTGCATGATCACAGCGGTTTGCGCGGCCTGATCGGTTTCCAGTACCACGGGGGTTTCAATATTTTTTTCCCCCTCGCCGCGAGTGTCGATACTGCGGTCTGAGGTTTGTTTGCAGGTATCGATACCGCCAACAGAATCGTAATAGTTCAGGTTTAATACCTGCACAATATCCTCGGGGGAGCGTCGGGTTTTCTCGTCGTCGCTATCGCCGATTAAATCGTTGGGGTCGATTTCCATTACCGGCTCACCGCCGCGCGGGACAAAAGTGACCGTTCCGCTGCGGTTTACCGGATCAAAAAAATATACCTTGGCCAGCTCTTGGATATGCTCGAATGCCGGGGATTCGTTAGTGATCTGCATCCCCTGCACATAGCCCTCCAACAGAGTGGTGTCGAATTTATCGAAGGGCACACCGGCGCGCTCGCAGATCTCGGCCACGACGGCGTAAAGGGGATATGCTGAAGACATAGAAAGCCTAGGGTTTTAATAAAAATTGCAGGCGGAATTTTCGATTCATGCCGACTTTAATCAGCCCGTCGCTGTTGACGTTTTCCTGCAGTAAATATTCGGTTTGATAGCGGTCGCGCTGCTGGCGGTAACAGAGGTCGCCGCCGCTGAGATAAGCAAAAATCACATCGCTGATTGAGGATTGCAGCGGCCTTGTATCATCCAGGGTCAGGCGCGGCGTCACTATGCCGGGCCAGGTGGTAGTGGTGAGGGAGCCAATACTGGAATCAAACCAGTAGAGCTTGGCCGTACCGCTTTCTACATAGGCGATCACCGGGTACATGTTCTGGTCAAAGGCCAGGCTTACTTCGGTAATATCGGTGCCGGTAATAATTGTGTACGCGTCCACCTCTCGCGCATCCAGCACAATTTCCGTACCGTCATTTAAAATACGCGCCCGCCAGATTTGATAATCCAGCCCCTCGGAAGGATCTTGAATGGCAATGCCGCCCATCTCGTAGTCGGTAATATCCCGCGCGGGCAGTGCAGCACCACCGATAAAAGGAGCATCAACCACCACAGAGGATAATTGCTGGTCCGGGATCATATCGATGCCCTGCCCCAGGTGTGGCCAATAGTTAGTGACAACGTTTTGCTGGAGGTTTTATTGATGGCATCGCCGGTGCCCTGAGCGGAGAATTCCAACTGCCAACGGCCCCAGCCCTGCTGCAACAAAACACTGCGTATGCCGTTTGAAAAGTTACCCTCATCCAAATCAAATTTAATGGTTTTGTATTGGGTGTAGCTGTTATCCACATAGTCTTCTATGGTGGGCGTAGAGCTACTGTCGTAGCTGCCGCCCGGCGCACCAGTGTAGTCGCCAATATTGCCATCATAACCCCGATAGCTACTGCTATTGTTACCGCTTGAGGTTGAGCCTAATTCAAGGCTCCAGCCGGTATAGCTGCCGCCGTAACTGCCCACATCGGCCGCGCGCATAGTGACATCGTAGGTAATGCCATCCAGTGTGATGGTGTCAGCTGCATCGGTTGTGGGAGGATAAAGACGCAACTCATAAGTGACCTGTAAATACTCGTCGCTGAGTTTGGTAATTGAGGTGGGGTTGCCGTCCGTATCGAGAATCAGCGCACGGGAAAATAAATCCGAGGTATCACTACCCCACCCCATGCCCACCTCAGAAATATTGCCGGTGCCCGCACCCGGTGCAAATTCAATCACCACCCGGCGCCACACGTAGGGCGTATCGCCATTCACCGCGCCGGTATCTGTATCCACATCGTCATCGCTGACAGCCAGCCGGCTATCTAGATTCGACTGCCCGCTGCTAGGGGTCGAATTGCCGCTACCAATATGGCAATACCCCATCATATGGCGTAGAGCGTGCGAAGTATTGTGGCCCAAAAACTCCAGCCCCTGATCTAAAATCAGATTATTAAACCAGTCCGCTGCGACTCGCTGAGAGCTCGGCACAATCTCGCCCTTGGCATCTTTTTTAAACGCGACAAGACGAAAGCGTCCCGCCATTTGTCCAGATAATTTCATTGCATCTCTCCTGAAATTGGGGCGCAAGCACTAATAAGTCCTTCCACTTCTGCGCGGTCATATTCAATTAACACTTCGCCCATAGTGCCGCCGCCCAAGGTGCAACTGCTATTAAGCCCTTCCGACTCAGTGCTGTAAGCCTTTAACAGATTGCGCATCTCGCCGGCATTTAATGAGCAGCTAGCGGCGAGCCCTTCGGGCTCTATGCTGTGAGTATTCAACAGGTTGCGCAGCTCACCGCCCTCGATAGCGCAGCCACTGGTCATGGCGTCCTCGGTGGTGTGCTCAAAATAATTGATAAAGTCGAGCCCTTTGGTGCGGCAGCTGCTGGATAGGGTCTCGGTAACTTCTACGGCATAGGGCCGGCTGGTGAGCATATTCCCTTCAGCCCGCTCCACCTCAAACGCAAATTGCGGAATAGCACCGCCGGTACTGGTGAGGTTTTCGTTGTCGATCACCATATAGCAGGTGCCGCGATACGCGTGCACTTCACTGGTGCCGAAAGCCGCCTGCATCACTGCGCTAGGCATCTGGTCCCAGTCACCGAGAAAAAAGTCAGCGATTAGTAAAAAGGCGTTGTTATTTTGGATCTGAGTGGTGTCGGTGCTATCGCGGTCGTAGATCAATTCATTGTTGCGCCAGACGCGAGAGATGCCGGTGATAGGCCCCTCGCATATTCGTATAGCGTAGGTGCGATAAACTTCCTCGTTGACGACTTCTGTCGAGCCGCCGCCCTTGCCGGATTTTTGTTTTTCTTTTTTCTTAACAATCTTGGGTGCGGTGGTGGCGATAATGTTGCCGATGACCGGCAGCACCTTGCCGAAAATAATCGGGCGCGGTACACCGGCTTTGGAGGTCTGCACTTTGATATCGTCAAAGGTACGGCCTTCAATCGTCGTAGTACCAAAAATTAAGTTACCCATGGGGAATACACCTCCACCAATAGGCGGCGCCAGCGTTTATCTAAAATATGTTCGCGGCAGTCTTGGTCGGCGTGGGCATGAATTAAGGTAAACCCTCCGTGCGAATAATCCCCTAAAAAACCAACGTGGCTTGGGTCGGATTTTTGCGGCGATTTAAATACTGCAATATCCCCCGGTTTCCATAGGGGTTCCGCTATCGGGCTGCCAAACCGCCGCTGCATTTTTTGCCGCAGGCCGTCTTTCCAGGGTTCACGGCCGTAGTGCTTTTCATCTTCGATATCGACACCGGCGGCGCGCAGGCTGAGCACGATCATGCCCACACAATCTACCGCCCAGTCTGTGCGGCCCCGGTGACGCCAGCGCACACCCTTAGCCACCAGGCTTCTTGCATAAGCCAGTGTCGCTTGTCTTTGTGGATTCATATTATTCCTGATGGCTGCTCACGCCGGGCCAGTCGCTGCCACCGCCGGCACTGCCGGAGATACCGGCACCGGGCGTATCGGAGGCTTGGCCGATAGGGATTAGATTCTCGCCTTTAAAATCCAGCCAGTTGCCGTGGTATTTACAGGTAGAAAATTGTCCGTCGCAGTCTTCGCGAATTTCCAACTCATCACCGGGTTGCACGGCAAACGGCAGGGGTTCGATCTGAGTGATCTGGCCGCTGGCGGTATCCACGGCCTCAATCTGATACAGGCGCGCGGAGACGTTATCGCCGGTTTTCCAGCGCACCCGCCAGCGATTGGCAGCCGTGGAAAGCGTGGCAATATCATCCACCAGATAGGTGACTTTGGGCTCGTCACTATTAACGGCGGTGACCGTGGCCGATTGCCACAGCGCATCCGCATTCACACCGCAACCGGTTTGCGAATTCGCATCCGTGCCGAAAATGGCCCGGCAGGTGACGGAATCCACATGGCCGACAGACTGGCGCAACCGCATCATGTAGCTCAGCAGTTCAGGGATAAATACCGTATTGCGAACCGTCTTTACTTCGCCAATATCACCGCCGTCCAGCTCGATAGCGCCCATGGATAGATCGCGGTAATTAACCTCATACATGACCCACTCCGCATTATCCAGCTCACCGCGCTCGGCCATCTCGACAGTGATGCCCGGCACGTCGGTGGAATACAGGGAATAGCCCTCGGCATTGTCCACATCAAAAGACGTGTCACTGGCAATTACGCTGGGGTCAAAGCCGTTCTGGGCGTAATAGATAATCCCGTTGTATTCGACATTGCGGTCTAACGTGGTTGCACCAAATACGCGGCCATCGGTGAGGGTGATTTTTAATAGGCGGCAAGTGGTGGTGACGCCGCTGTCGTAGTGGGCTTGCAGTGCGCCGGGGATGTATCTCACAAGCGAATCTCCAGCAGCTCGACACTCCCACTACACACCGGTTGGCCCCTATGGCGGTTTTCAATGCCGAAGCTAACATCATCCTCAAAGCGCACCGGTACATCGAACTCACCTTGCCAGGTAATCTCTGCACCATTGGCCGCATTGAGCTCCACTTGGCCCGTGGTGTAATCAATCGCAGCGGCCACCTCTTGGCCATCGACAAAAATTTTTACCGTGCCACTCACGGGTTTATAAATTTCGCGCTGATAAGACAACGAGCCAAACACATAGCTTTTTATCAGCTGGTAAGTTTCGGTACTGCCGCTGCCGTAACCGATCACCTCACCGTCTGCAAAAAAATCACTGGCGTCCTTGAAGCGAAATCCCACCAGGGCACCGGCACAGGCGTGGTGCGCGGCAACGACAATTTGGTGATCTTCATAATCCAGGTTTTTGAAGATCACCGAGTACTGGCCCAGCGGGCGCTCCCACTCCGCATTGCGGCGCTCTACCCCGTTGCGCAATTCGCGAATATCCGTTTTGTAGCGGTGGCCATATTCGGAGCCATAGGCCACACGCTCCAGCAATCGACTTTCATTAAACATTAAGAGCCGAGCCTCCTGCGGTTAATACGTTGCTGGCGGGTACTCTCGCGAGCTAATTGTTTTGTAGTGCGATTATCCAACTTGCCGGAAACGCTAATATTCTGGGTGAAGGGTGCAGCTCCACCAGAGCTTCCACCACGACCACCGCCATGCATATCCGCTTGAATCATGGCCAGGGTGCGATCCAGTTTTGCACTGGTTTCTGAGGTGGTGACCCGCTCGCCTTTTTCCAGCAGCCAGGTGCCGGTTTCAGGTACCGCATCAAGGCCGTCATGAGCCATGCCGGTAAGCTTTGCCGCAGCCAGGCCACCGGTGACATACACGGCACCGGCCGCTGCTGCACCCAGTACCGGGCCCACATAGGGAATAGAGGCCATCGCGTTGTATGCACCCATGGCCGCATCATTGGTATTGGCAATAATGCTGGTTAGTGCGTTGCGTTTTTTCTCATCCAGCAGGGTACTGCCGATGGCCAGCGCCGCGCGCATATAGGCCGCCTCTTCGCCCTCCATACCGGAGTAATATTCCGAGGCCACCGACATCAACAGGTTGTAGCCTTCCAGCTGCTGCTGTCGGCGCAGGTCTTCATTGGCTTGGGTAATTTCGGTGAGCTTTTCTTCATACTGCTGGCGAATGGCCAGCTCCTCCTCATCCCAGGTGGCATTGAGGTCGGCGCGCTCGCTGCGGAATTGCTCCAGCATATCGAGCTGAGTGGAATACCAGTCTTCCAACTCGGTGCGCGCGGATTCGATATCGGAGCCATTATCGAGGCCACCGAGTGCGGGGGAGTCTTCTGTGGCGGCGTCGGTGATACGGCCTAGGGTCTGCTGGCGCTGTTCGTCGGTGATATCTTTTACTGCTTCGAGAATATCCAGGCGCTCGCGCAGTAAATCCAGATTGCGCTCTTCATCAGTTTGCAGGTCTGAAACCAGTGAATTAAAAGCCTGCTGCGCGCGCAGCATTCGCTCGCGCTGCTCCGCCTCTTTTTCTAGTTCGCCTTCGATATCCCCCAGCACACCCGAGAAGGTTTCCCAGGGGTCGCCGATGGCTGCCAGTTCCTTTAAGTCAGCTTCCACCTCGGCAATCGCTTGCTGAAAGTCATCACCGAGCAGCGGCCCCTCAATGACGATCTCTGATTGAGTTTTAGCATTAGTTTTCGAATAGGCATCAATCGCGGATTCCAGGCGTGCTAATTCCGCTTTTAATTCCTCATCGTTCCAATATTCCACCACACCTTTAGGACCAAAAAAGCGCAAGCGCTGGCCGAGGTCATTGCTGTCGAGTACATCGCGAATGCGCTGCGCATCCCGCTCCAATCGCACAATATCGTCGGCATGAATACCCACGGTAATAGCCGCAAATTCCTCGGCCAGATCTTGGACGGTGTGCACCGCATCGGTGACCACCTTGGCTACCACAGTAAACCCTTGGATTAATCCGCTAGTGAGGGCAGTTGCCGCTTGTATGGTGGCTGGGTCTTGCAGCAGTTCGGTCAGATCTTTAATCGCCGGCAGCGAACCGGTAACGACTTCTTTTTCAAATCCGTCGAATGCGCCTTTGAGTTTATCCAGATTCTTGCGAACTTCTCCCAGCTGCTGCAGATCCAGGTCCGACAGCACCGCGCCCACGTCTTCGGCCTCATCCCCCAGCCGACCAAGTTCCTTGCCGTTGTTGCGCAGCAGCGGCAGCAACAAGGTGGCATCACTGGCAATGGCCTCCATATAGAAGGTCATTTCGCTCTGGGATAAATTGGCTTTTTCCAGGCTACTGACATAAAGCCCCAGCGCATCACGGCCCGATAAATTGCGAAACTCTTCGGCAGTGACTCCCACTTGCGGGGCGATATTTTCAAAGAAGTCCGCCATCGGCCCGGCGCCGGTCTGCAGGAAGTCACCGACCTTATCCGAGGTATCCTTGAGGATATCTGCAACCTTGTCCTGCTCAACGCCGTAGCGCTGCGCAGCGTAGGACATACGCTGGAATTCTTCGGCGCTGGTGTTGGCCACCGCAGACAGGTTTTCAATCTCTGCAGACTGCTCTATCACCCGCGAGGTCATTACCGCTAGTGCGCCGGCAGCGGCAACGGTGCCCGCAGCAAATGCCTTATTTACCGCAGAGACACTACTCTTTACTGTTTTCTGCCACTTTTCAGTGCTCTTTTCAGCTTTGCCAAGGCCCTTTTCAAAGCCCCCGGTTTTAGCAATTAAGTCAACGCTTAGTGTGCCCAGGTTTTTATTAGACATAGCGATCCACCGCCCCTTAGTGCCAGGTCTTCATCGCTTGTTCCAGCGAGATTTCCGGCTCCTTCTCATGGGGCATAAAGTCTGTGATTTTTGCGGGGGCGCCTTTGCCGCGATGGGTATTGGCGTAGAGGGTGGCAAGTAATGCCGTGGATCTTTCAGTGCGCATTCCCGGGTGAAGGGAGCCGCGCAGCTCACGATATTTCGCCCAGCTTTGTACTTCTTGATGGCTCAGCCGCCGCTGGGCCTCTTCGATGGTGCAACCGCCAATGCCGTTTAGCACCAGCTCGTGCCAGAGTTCCTCTAGCTCGCTGAGCTTTTCGCCTTTCCCAGGTTATTGACCGCACCGATTTCCATCAGCAGCGCCTGGGTTAAATCCGCATTGAGCGGGCCGCGATCTGGATCTGCCTCGCCGGTAATATCCTTCGCGGTAAATACCGGCTTGCCCTCGGCATCGACAACACAAGCGGCAATGCGCCCGGCAATCACATCGCCCTCACCGCGCAACGCCGCCACATCATTGACGGCGCTGTAGTATGAGAGGCGGCGAATATAAACCGTCGCCGTGAACTCCTCATCGCCCTGCTTCCAGGTAATGGAACGCTTAACCGGCGCCCCGGAAAAGCTGCCCTGCTGCTGCAGGGATTCAATCGATAATTCCATGGGTTACCCCTTACGTTATATTTTTGGGCGTCCAGGCAGAACCGCCGCTGCGCTGGATCGACATTTCACCACTGACCAAGGTGTTCAGCTGGAAATCAAAGGGGAAGTCAGCGACATAGCCTTCAAAGGTGAACCAAGTGCGCGTGGTGGGCAGTGACCACTCGCCGGTGGTTACGGTGGGTGCTTCAGTGCCATCACTCCAACCCACCGCCCACTTGATGCTATCCACCGTATCATCCTGGGACAGTTCATGCAGGCGCTTATGCACCGCGTTCTGCGGGTTTATTTTGAGCCCTACCGATGCCTGCCCCGGTGTACGCAGGCCGCGCTTGAACTTCTTATCCAGGTCTTCCAGGGAAGTGTCATCTAGCTGGTCGGCGGGACTGCCGCCGGGATTAAATGAGGTAACCCCGGTGATCTTCTGCACAGTATCAGCATCTCCTGCCGGGTCGATAAAATAGATATTGGTGCCCTGAGCCAATTGGGACATAGGGGTTCTCCAGTCGCTTTAGTGGAAATTAATAATCGACGCGGGAATGCGTCACTCAGTGGAATATTGGGCGCTGTAGGTCAGGCGCACTTCGCCCAAGGGGTGGTCTTGATCCAGGGCGAAATCGGTTTGTGATAGCGAGAAGATTTCACAGGCACCGCCCAGAGTTCGATCCTGCAGGACACTCTCAACATCCTCGGTAGCTTGATCCAGTAATTCATAGATATCCCCCCGGCTATGCACCACTACCGCAACCACAAGATCCAGCTGGCGGGTGGTGCCAGAGAACTCTTGCTGTGTTTGTTCCGTGGCAAAGCCGACGAGGATTGCCGGCAGCTTTTCTCGTTCGATGCCTTCGGTGGTTCCGGCTGAGGGGAAGTTATAGCCGGATAGGGTTTTTAGTTTGCTTAATACAGCATCGCGGATGGTGATGCGTTGGGTCATTGGGATTGCTCCAGGAATTTCGGACATAAAAAAAACCGCTGGTGCGGGTTTGGTTAGCGAAGGTGATTTTTTGCAGGTCTTCTATGACTCAAGAGGTTTTTTATCCTCTCAAGCTTGCTTTTCTAGACACTATGATTGTGATGCCATTTCCTTTTTAAGTTTCTTACCTTCGAACTCTAACTCTGCGTTTCCACTTCCTGCCTGCACACGAACTTTTGAGGCAGAACCTAAAAGCGCTGACGCTAACTGATCCCCAGCATCAATATCTGGCACGCTAGCATCATTTTCTTTCTCGAATAAGTTTTTTGTAATACTTTCCATCAGCACTGTAGGTATGCCAGTACCTAACGACGCCTTCCATTCAAGAGAGGTTTCAACAACCCAACTTGCCCTATCAATATCTAGTTGAAATTGCTTAAGATGAAATTCTGCTTGGGAATGCTGTTCAAACCAACGATTTAGCCATTTAAGATAAAAAACTGCAGTTGCGATCCCGCCAGCAGTTAAGCTCAACTGCTTTATTGCAAGTATTATAACGTTCGTAGTTGTTGCGCTACCGCCCCCCAAATATTCAAATAACTCAGCTGCATACCAAATACCACCCAACGCAAACAGAAAGATAAGCACATTGCAAAGTATATGAATAGGTATTCTTAGCCTGTTGGTTCCGGGAGTTAATTTAAATTCAGTAGACCGACTCTTAATGATTTCTTGAATCTCTTGGCGAATTCCTCGACGAACATGGGTATTATCTCTGTCATCTATACCTTTTATCCTCGCATCGACCTCTGCTGTTTTAGTCTCAAGGATTTCGTTCTTTGCCCGATATTTTCCTTCGAGCCTGTCTTTATCTTCCTTAAGCTTATTGGCAAGACTCTCAGACTTAGCATCATACTGTGCCTCCAACTTTTCTCTAAACTCTGCGCTCTTTCTAATAAGCTCTTCGTTGAGATTTTCAAGGCGTTCAAGTGTTGATATATGCATCGCTTCAAGCTGCGCTTGAGCTTCAGGATCGGTCTTTATGCTTTTTGATGAATCAAAAGAATTTAGCTCTTTGCTAATAGTAGCAAAAATTTCAATTTTGTCTTCATTTGAAATTTCCCCTTGGTTATTTTTACTAATCCAAATTTCGTCAAACACTCCTGACTTATTCTCTGGCCTTTCCTTCCCTCCTCTGTGATATGAAATATATAAGCCTTTCAAAGTAAGTACAATTTTGTCAATAAGAGAGGAGTTTTTTGACAGGAGTACTTCCATATCCTCCGGAGGGGATTTTGGATTAATATTTCTTAATTCCAAAAACCCAATGCCGGATACGTTTATCTTTGATACAGAATAAGTGGAGGCTAAGCCTTTGAACACACCCCATACCTTTTTGTCGACCTGTCTAGGTAGTTTTATAATCTGATCCGACATTTATAGCTATCTCCTTGTTGCATAACATTTAAATAGTGGTAATCATGACCACGATTTCTGATACAAATTTACGACAACAAGCCATCATTTTCTACTAAATCAATAGATAGCGATCACTCGAAATTATCAGTTCACCTAGAAAATTGGCCATCAAAACCGGGACCTCCCATTTTAACCACTTTCTCACTTCGCTGATTTTATTTACTTTCTTTTGAATTTAAGCAATTCAAACAAGAGCCATTATGGCGATCATGGATTCTGTATTGCCCCACCTGTTTGGGTTACCCATCCACCAACACCCGCCAAACAACCCCATCATCCGCCAGCCGCTTGCGCACCGTGTACTCCACACCACCCAGCGTAATCACCGCCTCTGAGTTATAAGCACCCACTTCACTCACCAGCAGACTCAACTCAATACGCGGCACCCGCACGCGCTCCTCATCGTCGAAGTCATCAATCTCCTGCTCAAAGATCACCTTGCAATCAATAGGCTCAGCACCGCTACCATCGGTATAGGTAGCGGCTTTGCCCCATTTGCGAAACGCGCGCTCTGCGGCTCTCTGGTCCAGGTCCATGAGTCACTTATGCCTTAACGGTGCCCGGTACGCCGGTAAACTTGACGGCAAAACTGGTAACGCCATTCCCGGCGGCCTCTGCGGCGAAGGCGGTGGAGCCGGTGATATCGCCAGTGGCTGCGGTTGCTGCATTACTATCGAATGAGCTGGAGGCGGTTACCCAGGTGAGGGTTTCGCCCTGATTGATCTCTGCGGCGGATACCTTGGACACGGTGAATACGCCATCAATGGCAATCACGCCGGAGGCGCCCACGGCGATATCGTCCATCGCGACACCCAGGACGGCACCTGCGATTACCACCTGGCCAGAGGTAATCGCTGCGCTGGTGTTGTTGGTGAAATCGAGCATGCGCCCATCTTGTACAAAATTCGTAGCCATAATCTTTCTCTCAGTGGGTAAAGCGGTAGAAATAAAAAAGGCCGCGTACTGCGGCCCTTTCCGGTTTAATTTCAGTTGGGATTAGGTTTTGGGTGTTTTCACCATGCCTTTTGCATCCCAGGCTTTAGCGGCGGCATCCAGTCGCACTTTGAATTCCACCCCATCAACACTCCAACCATTTTGCTCTTCTAACACCGGGGCCTGCTGACCATCCAGATAGAGCACTTCGATGGTGTCATGCGCTACCGGGTCGGCATTGAGGTACCAGCCGTTATGTCCGCTAAGGCGCGCATCAGAGAGCACTTCAGCAATATTGCGCACGCTGTTCGGTGTGGTGTTGTTTTTGGTGGATTCGCCCACTTCGAATTCGGATTCCAGAGCAACCTTTGCGCTGCCCTCGTCGGCAATATCACAGAGCAGGAACTTGGGCCGGATATTGAGCACTGCGCTGCCATCCTTTTGCTTGCCCATTAATACCCGTGCGGCGTCGATGCTGGCAGTATTGATGCCTGACTTAGAGGCTAGGTTTCCATGATCGTCATGGAACAGGGCTTTACCATCGGCCATCTCGGGATTATTGAGCAGGATACTGAACACCAGATCCCCCACGGTGCGCACGGCGGCGAGGCCCATCTTTTGCGGGATTCGGGTGAATGCGCCCAGGTCGTCATTAATAATCGCCTGGCGGTTAATAGAGAAGAGTTCCCCGTAAGTAGCCAGTGCGGCAGTCTCGGCCCGTTCGCCGATACTCACATATTTAAATTCTGCCCCGGGTGCGACTTGGCGCAGTGAGGGGAAGCTGCCCAGATCTGTGCGGGTGGTGAGTTTAAAGTCACTGAGATTGCCGACACTGGTAAAGCGCGGGAAAATTTCCTGCGCTTCTTCATAGCCCTTCAGCATGGATTTATTGGCGATATTGCCGAGTACCGTTGCGAAGTCACCCGAGCTATGGGTAAAGGCTGCGGCAACCACACCCATTCTGTCCAGCCCGGACAAGCTTTGGCCGTGGGCCTGCATGAGGATGCGGGCAATCTCCATCATGGTGTAGCCGCTGAGCTCATTGCCCTCTGTGCGCTTTTCACCAAGGGCACGTACAGCAATCGCATTTTCCGCATCGGCTTTCATGCGCTTAATGCCTTCACCTTCCTGTACCACCACGCTGTAGCTTTGCACGGGGGTTGGGGTTTGGCTGCCGAGGGCTGTGAGCAGTTTGTCTTTGGCTTTTTCGGCGGTGCAGTCCATATCATTGAGACATTCCTGCATCACAACACTGTGCGCTTCGAAGCCTTTAAATACGGCCGTGATATCGTCTTTGCGCTTTTTTTCATCGGCAGCAAATTGCGCTTTGGCATCGGCAGCAATTTGCGCTTTCATTTCTTGGGTAACCTCGGGCGCAGCGGTTGCAGCTGGCGTGGTGGAGGTAGTTGTGGTCATAGCTTGCGCTTCCTTGGTTTGGGTTTGGGTTGGATTGCCTGCAACCGCAGACGGAGTAGATGGATTATTGGGAGCTGAAATATATTTTGTGATTGCAGCGGTAAGTTCAGAGGAGTCCCCCGAACCATTTGCCAATATGCTGTGGGTTATTTCCGCAGCGCTTTCGGTGCGAATAGGTTCAGGCGCATTTTTGAAAGACGACACCAGGGATTTACTGGTACAAGCCTTCATCTCAATAGCTTCGGTGGTATCAGCCGCAAAACCCGCTGCTACCGCTTCCTCACCGATATACCAAGTCTCGTCATCCATTAATGGTATGAGCTGTTCTATATCTAACCCGGTTGCATCAGAATATTCACGGACCATCACATCGCGCACTCTGGCCAGTAAATCACGGGCCTTCTCCATAGCTCGATAATCTCCCGATACGCTACGGGCCGGGTTATGAATCATGAAGTAGCCGTTTGCGGCAATATGCCTTTTTTCAGGCTTTGCGATGAGAAAAAGAATGGTTGCCATACTTGCGCAGAGCCCATCAATCCAGCATTCAATTTCAGCTGGATGCTCCTTCAGCAAGGTAAACATGGCAGTACCGTCATACACACTTCCACCGGGCGAATTGAAACGTAGATTGATCTTGCTAATGTTGCCCAGCCCACGTAAATCCCTGGCAAATGCACTAGCAGGGATTCCCCAAGCTCCGATCTCGTCATAAATAAAAACTTCAGCTACGCCATTGGCCTGGGCCTTTATGTCGTACCAGGATTGATCAGGCATAAGTCTCTCCTACTCGGAATCAGTATCTTCTGCGGGGACCGCAGTGCGTTTGGTTGGGGTGGTAATGTCGTTTTGTTTGAGCTTTCGCTGCCAGGCAGCAGTTTGCTTAATCACATCGTCCGGCTTTTTGCCGCGACGGCGGATGGTCTGCTGTGGGCTGGCCAGTACATTTTCCAGCAGGGTTTCATCGGCGCTGGCTTCATGGACCGGATTAATCCAGGGCATCACCGGGGTAATAAAATCGACGTGCATTAATGTGGATGGATCGACATCACTCGGCACTTTGAAGGCATCCGCCAGTAAACCCATCTGCACCCAGCGGCGGGTGGCCGGCTCTACAATTTCCTCACAAAATTCCAGGCTGAGGGTTTCATAGTTTGCCCACTGCTCCACCAGTTCCTGGCGTTGCGAGCTATAAGTCCCGTTGTAGTTTTTGCTGATGCTGCTAAAGCTGGCCATGGTGCCGGTGGCAGTCATGCGCTGCATGGTTTCTAAAAATGGGGTTAGCAGACCACTGGGGCGATTACTTTGAATGGTACCGACGGTTTCCCCTGGGCGGAGATCGTCATAGATGGCACCGGCGCGGATATTGAGAGTGCGGTTTCCTTCATCATCCCAAGAAGAATCATGCTCATAAGTATCAGGGCTGCCCTTTTGGATAAAGCCGACCATGGCTGAGGCAATCTTGGCGGCAACACGCTCGTTTTCTTCATAGTCTTTAATATCAGTAAGGCGATTCATTACCGCTGCAAAGATGGAAACCCCTCGGGTCTGGTGCAGCCTGCGTACAAATTTCAGGTGCTCGATATTTTCAGCGCTGTGGAGCCTGCGCTTCATACGCCAGTTAAATGAGGCACCGGGGTGTTCGTCGTACAACCAAAAGCCAGAGGGTTCACCCCAGGCAGATTTTTGAATGCCTTGCACAATGCGCTTGCTGGGATCGTTGTAATCCACCGGCAGGAAATCCGGCTCCAGGCATTCGATGGTGTAAGGCACGGAAGTGCGGTGTTTTAAGCCGGGCACTGTGCCCTGCAAGTGCCGCATTAAAGTTTCACCATCGCGCAGCCAGGTATTACATAAAAGCCGCTGCGCTTTGCCCCAGCTAAATTGCCGGGTGCATTCCGGGCGCCGCGCCCATTCCTTGTGGGCGTCATTCATTTGGCTGGCGAGACCGTCGTGGATATCGCCATCCCAGGTCTTGGGTTGGAATTCCACATCGATACCGCGCGGGCCGACAATGTTATTTACCAGGGTGGTGAGAATGCCAAAGGCAAAATCGTGGTTTTGCTCCAGGTGCCGGGCTTGGCCGCGCAGGGTTTCCACACTGCCTTCCAGCACCAGATCACCGCTGCGGTTATCACCGGGGTTTTTGCGCAGGCGACTGGGGCGCGCGGCTTCATAGGCGGCGGCGATCTCCAGGGCACGCCGAGCTTGTACACGGCGCAGGGCAGCCTCGGGTGCAAAAAACCCGATGACAGAATCTAATTTATTCATTAATTAAAATTCGCGTAGGCGGGCCCAGAGCGTTTGCCGGCGGCCTTTAAGGTTTCAGCAGTTGCGCGGCGCTCCCACTCCTGACGACCCGCGCGGATTTCCTGCAGGTTCTCGGCGGTAAATTGGCGGCCGTTAATGACCGTGGTTTTTCCAGCGAGCACGTCTATCTCGGCCTCGATATAGAGGTCGACCATCTCTTGTGCGGTTTTAGACATTTAACTATCCAGTAGAGAGCCGGCTGGCTGCGCGGGCTGCCTTGGTTTCTTAGTAGTTGGCTTGGATTGTTTAGGTGCTTGAGGCGATTCTGATTCACTAAACAAAGAACGTTGGCCCAGTCGAGATTCGATCGTGGACCATTTTTTCTCGTTGTTCTTGTACAGATTCTTCGCATAGGCTGCGTGCAGGGCATAGACCTCTGTATCTATTCCTTCGTTAGGCCTACCCGGACGCTTTTGCCAGGTTTCTCTGCCTCTATACTTTTTGCTCGGTGCTTTTACTTCAGCAGTCACCTGCTCCCAGTAATCCTGTCGCACATGCTTACAACTGTGCATATAGGCACTGGTGCCTAATAGTCGCCTAGCAATCAGATCTTTGGCCTTGTGAGTACCCACCATGTATACCTTCACTTCATGGAGGTCTGCTTTAGTAGCGCGCGTAGGATTTCTAACTTCAGCTTTCCTTGGATGAGAAAATATTTCTTTACTACCAAAGTCTCTACTGTCGCCCTTAATCGCCATAACGAGGACGCGACGATATTTTCTTTTTCTAGTCCTTACCCACTCATACACCGCGCTACTGGTAGTACCGTCAGAGGAGTCGATGCTAACCGCAGATGCGTAAATCTCACCAAAACGCTCATGCTTAAAGCCTTGAAACAATAACTTGTCCAGAGCATCCCAGCAGCTATCACGCTTATCTACTGTGTCGCCATCTATTTCGCCCCAGTACATTTGCCAGCTTTCTTCATTGCGACCAAATGCACGGATGGTGATGGCGAGTCGATCGTGCTGGACATCGACACCGGCAGTCACCAGCAAACCGCCAGCAGGACAAAACAGTTCTGGGTAGTCTTCAGCAGCTTCTTCCAGTTTCTCGTGGTCCAGTAACCGATTGGCAGCATATTTATAAGGTCTGCCTAACTTGTTGTTTTGGAATACGATGCGTGCAGATTCATCGCCGCTTTTGGCTTCGTGCTCAGCCTCTAAGAAATCCCTAACGACCTCCGCCAATCCTGTGCCAGGGATACACACATAAAGCTCCGATAGCTCCATAAACGTCTCTATCGGTTCTATCTCATCCTGCTCATAGTCTTCGCCGCATTGGGTTTTAACCCAGCCGGCAAATTCATCACCGTTTTCACGCGCTGTTTTACAGGTCTGCAATATATTGGCTTGGCGGCGGTAGTCATCCCATTCACTGCCACACTTGGGGCAACCGTAAACTGCGGTTTCTGGCTGATTCAAACCAAATACCGGGTGCGGCGTGCCGCCCTCTTTCTCTAGCCAACTAACGTTTTCCCAATCCAACACATGAGACTCACCGCAGTCATGGCAAGTAACCGGCAGTACACGCATGGTGCCGAGTTTGGTGTAGTGCTCCACCTGGGAGAGATCCGCAACCGCAGGTGTACCACCGATAATTAATTTCTTATTGCGCATCCGCTTGAGGCGTTCGCGCAGGTGGCGAATGGAATCGCCCTGATCGCCGACATCTTTATTGGTATCGTCAGGCTCCTCTACATAGCCCCGGCGGGCTGATGTGGATTTCACATTGGAAATGGAGTTGGAGCCAATGGTGCGCACTTCACCACCGGGAAATTTCTTTCGCGTTGAGCGGCTGCCGCCTTTGCGGCTTGTAGTGACATCAATCACCTTACTCACTGCTGGTGAGCCTTCAATAATCGGCACCAGCTTTTCATCCATAAACAGCCGGCCTTTTTCATCCTTGGGGAACAGCATCAGGATGCGGGCGGGCTCAGTAGCGGCAACCTTGCAGATATCGGTAGCCAGCAGAACCGTCCAGCCGATCTGCGCGGCTTTCTGCATCACCACCATCCACGACACCGGATTATCCAGCGCGTGCATCACGCCCCAGAAATAGGGCACATAATCGTTGCGGTAATAGCCCGCGTTATCGCTATCCTCAGACGGCAGTTTGATATTTTCTGGCAACCACTCAATCAGCGGAATTTTAGGCTGCGGTATCCAGGTCTGGCGTACCTCCTTCACCAGCCTCTGTAAATTCAATCTCGTAACCGCCAATAGTTCTGAGGGCAGCTTCAATGTTTGGCTGTAGGGGTTCTCTGTCGACGGTAATGGCATACTGACTTTCGATAGCAATAACGATGCTTTCTACCGCTCCTTGAAATTCATTTTTTCCAATGGTGGACCACTCCACCATCGCCTTGCGAGTCGACTCAAGGTCAAGAATTAATTGATCGTCCTTATACAGCTCGCGCATTTTCATCTGAGCATTCACCTCAGACTCAATGGCTTGGGCCATGTCACGGCGGTTCCGGGCTTCATTAGCCTGCCGGCCAGCGGCTTCTGTCCGTAGTCGCTCACAGTATTCTTGAAGCCAAACCCTATAACTGGCACCTTCAGTAAAAACCTCTGCCTTGTAGTGCTTGGCAATAGCCGGTTGTGAGGTACCAACCAAGCGAGCAAAACCAGACTGAGTAGCCTGATCATCGAGTGATAGGTTGTCAGCCAAGGTATAACCCCCTAGGAAATTTCAGATATCTGTTAAAAAAACACGGTCCGAATTACCCGTATCACGGATTTCTCAGGAGGACCCGTTGACGTTTAGGTCAACGCCGTTTGGCTGTCGCAATGGCACGATCCATTGCCTTATCAAGCTCAATCGGGAAGTGTCGCCGCGCTATGCCCTCGGCAATTCGGAAGAAGGGGAAACGCTTGCGATAGTTTGGTTTCTTTTTTACGAAGATAAGAATGGGCCTAACGGATCTGCGCCGCTTGTACCCTACCCTTTGCCACACACCTAAGGTGCCTTCAATCTTTCCAACGAAGTAGCCCTTAGTGATGCCCCGTTTAGCCTTACTACGGTTGCTATTGGTTGCGTTCTGGGTTGGGTCACGGCTGGCTCTAACTTGAGAGAGGATCTTGCTATAAGTGCCGCCCGAGATATTGCCATGCTTATTCAACTTGGCCCCTTCACCGTGCACTGCATACATCCCCTCAGGTAGTAAGCCCGCGTGGCGCAATGCCTGCTCGAACCTCTTCACATTGCGGTCAACACCAAGTATGGCTGGCGCTAAGTATTTACTGGGCGGCGTTCCCTTGGTTGCCTGATCACGAATAAAGACTTTCGCCACACCCGAGCGCTTAGTGGCTTTCTTTACCAGTACAGAGTTCAGGGTTAGGTTCGCCGGATTGGCAAAGATGCGCCCAATGGCTGCACGCTCCTCCCCCCGTATACGAAACGCCACATTGTTCAGCGCAACCGAACTGGCATAGGGCAGCTGCTTTTTTAATTCAGCCGATGCCTTATCAAACTTTGAGGTATCCAGCTTTACACTAACGTCCATCGCTCAGCTCCTCAGCAGGGTTATCCTCACCCCGCTTCATCTGCTCACGCTTCAACTTAATATCCTGATGCCGGTAATAAGCAAACACCGCGATGGAAAGCAGGCCGGTGGTGAATGCACCGTAGGTAATTACATACTGCTCAAACGCCGATGCAACCTGAGCTGTCACGCTACCCACTCCCGCAATCCATATCATCAGCCGCTCCATTGCTGTATTTGCTGCATCAGTTGGACTCATTGAACCACCCTCTTCGCTGCGCCTTTCACCGCAGCCAATGGCTTCATGATGTGCTGGCTGATCCCATAAGAACCAAAGAAGAAAATGACCACTGCCGAGAAAGCACCGAACATCAGCATCGACCCAGCGACAGACCAAATAAACTTCGCGTACCCAGCATCCCACGGCCACACCATCACAGAGGCCAATACTAAAAACATCTCGATGCGGATAATGGCCAAGGCCGCAAAGCGCCGGGTTAAGCTGCGTTGCGTATTCTCACTCGCCGTGCTCTCAACATGAGCCACCACCGTACTGATAATTTGCTTGCGGGCCTCAGAGGCATGGCGAATTAATTCTTTCGCATCTTCCGCGCTTTCCTGTTCGGTGTAAGACAGGCCATCAATCCAACCACCCGCTCGCACCAGTAGCCCGTTATCCTTGTCGAGGATATCGTCCACGGGTTTAGCGTTACTGCTGAACAACCCTGTTATTCCAGACCAAATACCCATCACGGATACTCCGGCACATAGTGCGTAATTGTCAGATTAAAGTTAGGCGGCAACATATCCCGTAGTTGATCCATTGCCTTGCGTGACTGCATCACCCACCAGCCACCCGGAGCCACAGCAGAACCAACACCAATGCAGCCTTGAACATCAGAGGAATAATTAGCCGTGTGGATTAATATTTTTGAACGCCCAGGAACCTCCAGCAGTTCCCACACATTGGGGTATCGCCATGAGCTATACGCCTCACAAGAATAAACACCCTCGGGGATACAACTCTCAAACGGGCGGTTACCCAACCACGGACGCTCTACCGTATAAAACATACAGTCGCGCACTCTCAGCCGCCCCAATGTGGCATCAGGCCCATAGGCGAATCGTTGTAGGTTGCAGTCCATGTGTTTGCGCTCAGTGCCCTGCGTTGCAGAGCAAATAGAATTCAAAAAAAACGGCGCCCAAAAGAGCGCCGCCAAAGATCGTACAAGGATGAAAAATGAAAGACCCAAACGCAAAAAACCCAGCTGGGGGAGCCGGGTTTTTTGCGCGATCCGAAAATGGGGGAATCGGATTTGGTTCTTTCTTACCCACCTATGGCAGGATGCCTAGATTTAATAATTTATTGTCACGGATGTAAAGCCCTAACTTAGAAATATTTACGCCACTCTTGGACCTTGCGAACCAAATAGCTCCACATCTAATAAAACATGGGCCGCATCAAGATGGCGATAATAGGTACGAACGGAAACACCCGCAGCCTTTGCCCGACCTTTAGCAGAAAGGCCCTCCCGTAAATACTGCACTCTCACAACCTGACGCAGCACTTCCGGCAATTTACGCAAAGCCTCTTCAACTTCCATAGGCTCCTCATCAATTAAAACTACCGGCCCCTTACCTCGCTGCCCCTGGCCACTGCCTGCGCGCATATTGGCGGTAATTCTTCTCGCCCGGTAAGTTATCGGGCTCACCCGTATCTCATTGGTCCACTGGCCAGAAGATGAAGAACTCACACCGTTCTCCATAATCGCAGCCATCGGCGACTTATATTGCCGCGCCATACTTCCAATTACCTGAAGCGCCCAATCAAGCAAACGTTTCTCAACTCGATCAATCATCACACCCCTCCTCTGGAAAAACCTGAAATTAACTACCCGTATATGTCCGTATATATCCCGTACAGTAAAAAAATTAGGTATACGGCTCTGCAGACCGCATGGTTACTAGGGTTTTTGCACTTCCCGTATACCCGTAATACAAAAACCCCTCACGCGCAGAGAAAAAATAAATACTGAATTCTGAATAAATACTGCCGCAGTAATTGCGCGCGTGCGTGCGCGCACGTAAGAGGGGTACAGGTATACGGGAAGTGCTAGGAAGCTAGAAATAACGGGGGCTGCAGAGCCGTATACTGTATAAACATCATGTACGGGAGCCCAGCGGGGGTATACGGGAATCATGCGGCTTCCTCCTGAGATGTACCGATCTCTTTTCGAAAAGCCTTAACACAATCAGACAACCACTCTTTTTGAGTTTTGTTATACGGCGCAGAGTGCAATAGAAAGAAGGTTCCTTGCACACCCTTTTTAGGAGGTCTGCCGTACCCACCCGGATTATCATACTCCAACCGGTTCCTCTTCTGCACCCGTGCAGCCATCGCCTCAGAAAAGCGGTTCATATCCATTTGATGAAATCCACCTGCACGACACCATCGCTTATAGACTGAATACAGATCCCCGGTTAAACAC
Source organism: Microbulbifer maximicatervae (SeqCode) (assembly GCF_052467325.1). NCBI lineage: Bacteria > Pseudomonadati > Pseudomonadota > Gammaproteobacteria > Cellvibrionales > Microbulbiferaceae > Microbulbifer > Microbulbifer maximicatervae (SeqCode). The sequence goes on along the minus strand of NZ_CP174310.1, from coordinate 497,214 downwards.
GTAAAGTATGGCGCCTCCGTCTCTCCTTCTTTCCAAGCTCTGAAAAATACCTCCCAGCTAGGCAAACCAAAGCTAATTAATCGCTCCTTGGCACTGGTCATAGGCGGCTTGGTGCGAGTATTAAACTCACCCAGCTTCCAATCTAATAAAAACTGATAGAAAGCCTCAGCTCCACCATTCTCCAGCTCCTGGCCCACACCTTTCTGTAAGTCCATAGGCAAAGTTTTCAAAGGCCACACAACTAAGAAACGCCGATCCATAGGTTCAACCGGGAATGGCAATACCTCATTAGAAAGAAACACACTATTCATATAGTTCGCCTCCTCCCAACCAGAGACAAACTTTTTCTCAATACGAGTGGTCGCACCGGTAATCATCTGCTTGATGTTACCAGTCTGAGAGTACTTCTTATCTCTCGAAAAGATCTCCTCAAACACACCCCAAAGCAAAGAGGACTTCCAATCCGTATAAGCACTTTCAATCTGATGCTGGCCCAGCGTAGCGCTATATTCACCATAAATCTTGCGCATCACCCCATCAAAAAATAGAGACTTACCAGAACCATGAACATCAGAATGCACAAGCAACGCCGTATCCATTTTGGAACCCACATACTGCAACGGATACGCCAGCCAACTCACCATCCAGCGCCAAACCGCTGCATCTTCATTACAAAGATGATTCAGCAATGCACGGATGTTTTTACACTTATCCCAATTCTTTTCTGGATTCAGTGGTAGCTTCTGGAAAGTATTGATGTGTGTTTTAGGGTCAGTCCGGCGCGTTGGATCAAAAACCACATTCCTATGCGGCACCATCTTCCTATCTGGATGCCGATACCAAATATCATAAGCATCTGGCGAGATATGCTTAATCACCTTTAATGGCATCCTCTCCCAATGCAAACTATCCCACGCCTCTTCCGTCCCCTCCAATAAAGTGAACCGCTTCAGCAAATCGCCCACTCCCCCTGCCCCCTTACTGGCGGCCTGGCGCGCAAACAGGAACTTATGCACATCGCTCTCAAGCACCTTGCGCTTATCCGTAGCTGCCATAAACGCCTTAAACACATCTGGGCCCACTTCAGCTTTAAAAGCAGTAGATTTAAATTCCCGGTGCAAATGCTCATCCCACACCTTGGTGGTACCAGAAATCAAAGCAAAGCGCTTTTTCGCATCCTCAAGCGTAATTTCACGCGCCTCTGCCGTTATAGAGGGTACGGGAGAATCAGCAGGCTCGCTCGGCTCAGAATACTCGGGGGGAATATCATCAATAGGCGGAGCATCAACAGGCCCCGAATAATCATCAGCAATCGCAGCGGGCGCCTCAATAGATGGGGAGCGGGGGAAGAAAACCACATTCTCCATAAACTCATCCCACTGCCGCCGCACCTCCCCTAATCCATAGCGGCAATGGATATCATTAAAATCAAATCCCTCTGGCTTTTTCTTACTCACGCTGCTTTATCCTCCACCTCATCACGCAGAGACGGAACCCACACCGCAGCATCACCCACAGCCTTTGCCGCCTCCATAGCCTTCTGCACACCATCATTCACATCCAAGTGCAGATCATTATCAGCAGCGAATACCATGTGTTGATCAGGGAAGCGCTCGCGGATCAACAGAGCCACCACCTTTAAATTGCCACAGTCAAAACAAATCAATACCGGGCACTCTGTGGCCTCATGGGCACTGGCACCCGTCGAAAAGCCCTCAACCAATACTAAGGGTTTACGTGGGTCCATCTTTCCAAGGAGTACATACAGACCCGACTTACGCCCATTCCGTAAAAACAACTTCTTACCTGAGGGTGTAATAATTTGTAGATTCCAAATCACACCATCAATATCAGTCATAGGGACTGCAAAATATCCACTCTTGAAATAGTGAAACTTCGGGCGTCCTTCTTTCGGCAAAGCGAAAAACTCTGATATTTTTTCCTGATCCTCAACCCGCTCCAAATGATCATCCCGCTCAATCAACAACAACGCCGAACGGAAAAAGCGCACCCCATGGGCACCAATTTTTTTAACCCCCAGGTACTTACTCCGCCCTGTAGGTTTTAATTCTGACCAAATCGCCTGCGCCTGCTGCTTTACCGCCTCATGCCAGGCCGCAGTTTCTGCCTCTTCCCGCTGAATATCCTTGGCCCGCTGTGCATCACGCGCCGCCTTTTCCTTTGCCCAGGCCGCCTTCTCTTCCGGTGTTAACTCCCGGCGCTCAAACTGATAGCCGCCCTCTTTCGCCTTCGCAAATAAGGAACCAATACCAATACCACCTGCTGACCGCTTGAAACTTTTCCAAGTGCTTTTCGCCGCGCGCGGGCAATAGTTATCCGCCTGCTGGCTCCACTCATCCCAGATATCAAAGGCTGAATCGCCGAACTCCGCCTTAATCGCCATACCCATCTCAACCCAGGTATCACGCGCGGCATAATCGAGAACAAACGTGAGCGCACGGCGCACATCATCCATAGTGCACTGTTCGTACATAGAGAATTCCCCCTAAAACAGAAGCGCCCGAAGCGCTGAGAAGTGAGTGCCGGTCTTCCACCGGCTCAGGGTTTTTCAGGCCCTTAGCGCTGTTTCTCCACGATGCAAATAGGGTTTCCCGTGGTCGTGTCGTGCCGTTCTTTAAGTCCCCACACTGCTGCCCTATTCCGAACGGCGGAGACTAAATAATTCTGAATACCGGTCTTTCCCGGCTGTCAGCGGTCTTTCCCGCCGTCTTCAAAGCGGGCCGGGTTGGCGTCCCTCACCGGCCCTTCCTGTGGTTGTTCAATAAACCTTTAAGGGTAATTACTGGTAGGTATCAATTACCCAAAAATCCCAATCAAAATCACAAGAATCATCAGAGCGACAAAGCTCAACTTCCTGTCCGCATTCAGGGCAGCACGGCACTGATACAACGACCTTAGTGCCCGGAGGGAAGTTCTTGGCCTCTAAGTCAAATGAATTCAAACCACACACCACACCCATCTCGCCATCAGAAGTCGCCGCCCATTTGGGCTCAATCCGATCACATTTGGGCTCACCATAAATATCCGGGGCTGCTTCGAACTGCATTACCTTGTGAAATGTTTTTACCGGCTTCATCACCTTGCCTCCCTGTACAAATCCCCATATACCGCAGTGAATTAATCCCGCTCGCTGTTCATCGCAAAATGGCAGGACAATAAAATGGGGAATTGAAAATGATCGTTATTCTGGTTTCTGAAACGAACCCGCACGGCCTTAACTTGCCTGCCGAACTTCTGGCATGGCTTGCCGATCAGCAGCCTCAAACAGCTCAGCCAGTTTCGGGCAAAGATCCACAGCCCGAACCACCCCACCTGCCACCTGCTCCGCACGCAGAGCCAATACAGCTGACGCACCATGATTTCCATTTAATAGGTTACTTATGGTGGGCTGACTGATGCGCAGGGCCTTGGCTGCCGCTTTCTGGCTTCCAAAGTGCTCAATCAGTTTTTTGATGGCCTTTTCGACCTGATCTGACTTGTCCATGCCTGAAGAGTATCGGTACACCTATACTTCAGTCAACTGGTATTCCAGTTTTTCATACTATAGGTAGACCTATAACATAATGCGCCTAATAAAACCCCACGGGATTCACCAGTGACCGACCTGAAGGACAGACTAAAAGAGGCCCGCAAAGCTGCCGGAAAGACGCAAAAGCAAGTCGCAGAGGCGGTGGGGATCACGCAGCCCTCTTACTCAGAACTAGAAAATGGGCGGTCCTACGGTACTCGCTACATCGCGCAAATAGCTCTCCACCTAGGGGTTAATCCGGTTTGGCTAGCCACCGGCAAAGGTGAAATGCGCCCCCCTCTGATAGAGGAGATCCGGCGCAAAAACTTAGATCCGCTGCTTGAAAAATATGGAGTGGAAGGGCTAAAGGAAAAGCTTCCCGAACTGGAAAGCCACATTCACTTCATCTTCAATGAAAAGCGCCCTATCAATAGCCGGGTTGCCAGGAAGATCGAGGCCGGACTGGAGCTCCCCCTGGGATCACTGGACTATGACTCAACAGCAAAAGAAGCTAGCAACTTTGGTAGCAATGTAAGCCCAGGCCCACGTATACAGGGACGGGTACCGTTGATTAGCTGGGTTCAAGCGGGTGCGTTCTGCGAGTCGATTGATATATTCGAGCCGGGTGACGCAGAAGATTGGATACCTTGCCCCACTAATCACTCAGACCGCACTTACGCCTTGCGCGTAAGCGGAGACAGCATGACCAGCCCACACCCTGGTCAAAAGTCCTACCCAGAGGGAACGATCATATTCGTGGACCCCGACAGGGCCATAACCAACGGCTGTCGCGTCATTGCCAAGCTTAATGGTGAAGCAACCTTCAAAACCTACGCTGAAGATATGGGAAAAGTCTTTCTCCGCCCGATCAATCCAATCTACCCTTTGATGGATGTCACTGGCACGGATATTTCCTTTTGTGGCGTTATCATTGGCTCCTTCAGCCCAGAATAACACCCACAAAAAAGCCCGCTCACCAGCGGGCCTTTTGCGACCAGAGAAGGCTAAAACAGTATCTTCTCTGCCATACCTACTTCAATCGCAATTCAATTCACCCAGCAAATTGGGTTAACTTTTTAACCCCCCCCGGTGAACACTCAAGGACTACACTCTTTTCATCCAAGAATTTGACCTCAACATTATTCTTGCTGTCCGAATAAAATGACCCTAAATAAGCCAATACAACTGCGATACCTACCCCAATAAAGCCTACAATCATCCCCAAAACAATACTCAAAATAATTGCCCCAAGCAGAAACCCAAAGAGACCAAACTTTTTCTCTTTTACCTTCTGCGAGGATACTGATTTTATTTTATCTGGCGAATAAATAACTTTGCTTGCACCTTCAACCACAAGATAGTTATCCCTGCTAATGTATGCAGATCCCTCTACCCCAAAACTCCCACTAATAATTTTCATTAGCCACCCTATTAGTTTTATTTGCTTCGAAAACCTTAAAGCCTGTCTCACCTGATTAAACACACTTTGCTTATATTGTGCGCCTTACAGGTCACAGCACATCCCTCAGGTCCACCCACCAGCACTACCCTCGCCACTTCACACTCCAGCATTTCATTGCCGCCATCCGTAGACAGACACGCCCTCAGCCTACCAACAACCACCCCAACTTCAACTTAACAACAAAATATAGGGATACCTATTGACTCGATAGACTGGCACACCTATATTTCGCAGTAACACCACGGACAGGGCACCCAACATGGACACCGCCACAAGCCACCTCAGACCCCTGGCACCACGCCAAGCGGAAGCGCTAACACATCGCGCCCGAGGGCTCTCAAACCGGGAAACCGCCCAGGCTATGCAGTGCTCCGTCACTAACGTCAGCAACCTGCTCGCCGAGTGCTTCTACAAACTGCACGCCCGCAACAGCACCGACGCCGTGGCCAAGGCGGTAAAACACGGATTAATCCAGTTCGTCCTGATCGCCACGATTGTCAGCGGAATTGGCGCAGAGCAAGAACAGCTACGCACCCGATTCCAACGCCGCCTCACCTCACAAACCATCCGAAACAACCGGGAGGGAATCGCATGACCGCCACCGTGTTTGTACACCCCACGGCGATGAGTAAAAACAATATCGACCGCCTCAAGCGCCGCATCGATATAGCCAACGCCGTCCACAAAATTGGCACCCGCCTAGTGCAGCCAAAACCCACCACCGCAAAGCCAGTAAATAACAACTGGTCACCGTTTGGAGGTGATGCCGCATGAACCAATTCGAATTTATTGATCTGCCCGTCAGTGACCTAGAAAAGGCGCACCCCTTCGGAGCATCTAGTAGAGAAATTATTGTGATCGATGGCGAAACCGCTGGAGAAATATCTCTTTACAAAGATCGTCACGGCAACAACGTCTACTCAGCCCACTTAGGTGTGAACTCAACACCAAGCGGGTACACGGTGGGGCAAGGAAATACAAAAACTGAAGCTATTCAGAATGCCCTGGAGAACCTTTTAAATCGGGCCGGCGCTTTTGTTGACTCGGTTAAAAATCTGATGTCATCAGCAGCTGGAGTAGAGGTGATGCCGCATGAATAACCTTGAATTTATTACTCAGGACGTTAGCGAGGGAGAAGCAAAATCCCATCTTCCCGCACTCTCTAAGGAAACCGTTGAACTACAGGGAAAACCTATAGGAGCAATAACTAGCCACCGCATCGGCGGCGGCATCGAACTCAAAGCTGTACTCAATGTTCACAGCGACCCGATCCCACATTCAGGCCTAGCTATAGGCTGGGGAATAACCCGAGACCAAGCCATACAAAACGCCTTCACTGATAGCCGTAAGCGCGCAAAAGCCTACATCGAATCAGTCGACCATCTGGAATTTCAAATAAACGGGGGCCAAGCCGCATGAGCACAAGCGAATTTTCTCCACCGGATTACAGCGCCCCCACCTTTCTGGAAAAAGGCGCTCAGCATATGCGCGATCGCGCAGAGCAACGCGATAGCGAAGGCGGCGAACGCACCATGGCCAAAACCGTATCAGCATTTAATGCCCTATACGGCACCTCCCTCACTGAGGAAGAAGGCTGGATGTTTATGGTGTTGCTCAAACAGTCCCGTGCAAGCTGTGGCGTATTTGTGCCAGACGACTATGAGGACGGCTCAGCCTATTTCGGCCTAGCCGGTGAAGCCGCCGCAAAGGCCAGAGCAGCCTGATGAACGAGTTCAGCCGAATCTTAGAGCTGTACGAAGAACTGCAGGCCAAGGTGAAGCTGCAAGAAATTGAAATTAAAAGTATGCGCGAACAAGTCGCCACACTTTCCGAAGCCATCCAAGGCCAAGCCCCACAACAAGAAAATCAGGAGGCAGCGTGAACAATCAAAAAACTTTCACCGTCACTCAAGCCGCCCGAATGCTAGGAATGGGTAGAAACAATCTGCTAAAGCTAATGCGCAAAAACGGCTTTTTATACAGCCACGAACCTATGCGCAACTCCCCCACAAAGTGGGCCCTAGAGCAGAAATTGCTTCATCAAAAAACAGGTGAGTTTTTCAGAGGGCCGGTAAAAGTCCAGCACATCACCGCACTAGTCACGCCGAAAGGTATGGCCTGGATTCGCGATATCGTCGAAACACAGACCACACCTAAAGCCAGCTAGACCTCATAAAAACAAGGACAGATATGAATACAACACAAGTTGAAAAGCACTTAAGTCTTCTAGGCATGAAGTGCCAAGACAAGGTAACAGGACTCAAGGGCGTAATAGTAAATATAGGCTTTGATCTTTATGGGTGCGTTCAAGCAATTGTACACCCAGGACTCAGCGCAGACGGTAAGCCCCAAGAAACCATATGGTTCGATATTTCTCGCCTTGAAATAACCAGCAAAAAATCAGTCATGGAACGACCTAATTTTGAATTTGGGCACATTGCCGAAGGCCGAAAGGGGCCAAGCGAAAAACCCCTAGAAAGCAAGTATTAAAGTTCAACCGCGCCCCAGGCGCATCAGTCAGCTGTAACCGTTAGGGCTGCCGGTACGGAGCCCAATTTTAAAAAACTTGGAGCATCCCATGAGCACAAACGTAACCCAGGTATTTGCCGATTTGGACGGCGGAGTATTTATAGAAAAACTAGCCCACATCCTCAGCGATGTTGCCGGCGCAGTTACCGATCACGAGAAAAAAGGTGAGGTCAGTATCAATCTGAAATTATCCAAAATCCAAAACAGTGATCAGGTTCAGATTGAGCACACCTTGAAATTCAAAAAGCCGACCATGCGCGGCTCCATTATCCAAGACGACGCCACATCCACTCCGATGTACGTCGGCACCAAAGGCGCTCTGAGCTTCCACCCACAGAAGCAACCACCGCTATTTGATCAAGACAGTAGCGGCAAAGTGGCCTCACTCAAAAGCAGCGGCTAACACAAGCCATCAACCTTTAACCCACCCACAAAACTCAAAAAGAAAATAAGGATTTATCTATGACCATGGACCAAAGTGCAGTAAAGGAAATTAAGCAGTCCCAGGCGATAGCAACGATAGACGTGGCTATCCGTAGCAAGGATCTTGAAAAACCAGTTTTAGCAGTACCCACTGATTTCAGGCTGCACGACCTCGAATGCTATCTGCCAGGTAGAACCCGGCTTCGAGGAGCAATGCAAACAATTGCTTTGCTTGACTTCATTTCCTATTCCCTGGATCACCGTAAAGATAAAGACTCAGCGTGTTTTGTCGATCCCGCAAGAATGTCCGCTGAAACCATTTTCAACCTCGGCACCGATGCCAAGCCAGGGCACGCTGATTTCTCCGCTGAAGTAACCCTGATTAAAACCGCAGAGTATAAAGCGCTCTTGGATATCAATGGTCAGAGGCTCAGCCAGAAGGAATTGGCAGAGTTTTTGGAGGACTATGCCGAAAATATTGTCTGCTACGCTCCAGACGGTGAAGCAATACCCATCAGCGAAGCCGTCGCTGCCGTGCGCTGCCTGACCATCGAAGCCTCTCGCAAAGCGGATTACGAAGTCCAAGACTTCAAGTCCAGCCGCAGTGATCTCGAAAATATCGAAGCTCGCAGTGAAAAGACTTTGCCCGCCGGCTTTAAATTCGAATGCGTTCCTTACAACGACCTTAGTATTCGCACCTTTGATCTGCGCCTCTCAGTCATTACTGGGCGCGAAGCTCCCACACTCAGCGTTCGGATTAAGCGCCTTGAAGCCGCCCAGGAAGATATGGGCAGAGAACTCCAGGACAGGCTCGCCGATGCGTTCGCAGCAGAAGATATTTCCGAGCAAAAAATAGAAACCTATATCGGTTCCTTCTCCCCCTAACCACAAACTCTAACGTCTCGGGCCGCAGGTACTGGACCCTAATACAGGACCAAGATCCAATGAAAAGATACGCACTATTCACCGGCACCTACGACTTAATGATGGGTGGCACCGAAGATTTCAAGCGCTCCTACGCTACCGAAAAGGAAGCCTACAAAGAGGTAGAGCACATCGCCCAAAAAGATCCATTCACAAAATGGGCGCAGATATTCGACAAGAAAACCGATACAGCAAAAATTTATCTTATCAAAGATAAAAAAATCACTGAGGACAAATCCTCAGATTGCCCTCACTCAAAAGAGACCGAAGCACCACAAGTCGCCTAGCCGAAAATAAAACCAGCTTTCTCAGCCCGCCCAGTGCGGGCTAAGTGGGTAGAAAAACACGGAGGAAATTATGCTTATTTTCAAATCACCGCTATCAGCTTTAGCCCACATCGTAGCAGCCAACTGGACGGATAAATTAATTACCACGCCGACCCAGAACAAATTTACCGGCAAGCAAAATAAACTCAGCCAGAAAGCTCGGCGAAAACGAGCAAAGTGGAGCTAAGTTCATGCCCAAGCGTAAACCCCGAAAACCCATGAGCCAACGCGCCCTGCACGCCCGCCGAGTAAACCGCTGGCTACCTGGTTTAATCCTCACCGCGCGCAGCAGTACCGGCCTGGATACCGATGGCGATCCTATTTTAAAGATCACCCACCGCCGCCAACGCGGCGCCGTAGGCGATATCGCCCGCGCTGATTACCAGCATGAAATATTGAACTGGCAACACCACTGGCTGGTAACGGTATTTGTTGAGTGTAAAACCCCTGAAGGCGATTTCTATAAAGACTCGACCGAGTTCGAAGCCTACGGCGTCCGCCTTAATGACCTAGCCGAATTAGTGCGCCCAGAACTGGACACCATAAAAAACAAAGCCAACCCCAACCACTACAAAGACCACGGCTAGCAAGCAGAGATTCTGCCGAATCGTAAACAGGAAAAAGGGAGAGCAGCGTAGTGTCGGATATTCATCAGTTTCGCACAGCTCCACAAATTGGATTTAATTTTGATGAGCTGGTGGTAGACAGCTTTGCCGGTGGTGGCGGAGCTAGCACAGGAATAGAAGCTGCCTTAGGACGCCCAGTAGATATCGCGATTAATCACGATCCTCAAGCTATTTCCATGCACACCGTGAACCACCCGCAAACACGCCATTATTGCGAGAGCGTATGGGATGTAGATCCACGCAAGGCAACCAATGGACAACCTGTCGGCCTCGCTTGGTTTAGTCCTGACTGTAAGCACTTCAGCAAAGCCAAAGGTGGCAGACCAGTAGAAAAAAAGATTCGGGGGTTGGCCTGGGTAGTGATCCGCTGGGCGGCAACCGTGCGCCCTCGTGTAATCATGCTTGAGAATGTCGAGGAGTTCCAAACCTGGGGGCCTTTAGCTGAGGATGGACGCCCCTGTAAAAAGCGCAAAGGCCAGACTTTCCGTAGCTGGAAACAACAGCTAATCAGCCTTGGCTACCAGGTAGAGCACCGCGAGCTCCGCGCTTGCGACTACGGCGCACCTACTTCACGCAAACGACTATTCCTAATTGCTCGCTGTGATGGCAAACCCATCATCTGGCCTGAACCAACTCATGGCGATGGCCTAATCCCCTACCGTACAGCCGCAGACTGCATTGATTGGAATATTCCTTGCCCAAGTATTTTCGAGCGCAAACGCCCATTAGCGGAAAATACCTTGCGCCGCATTGCCCGTGGAGTGCAGAGGTTTGTCATCGAAAATCCTGAGCCTTTTATTGTGCGCATTGGACACACAGGCCGGAGCGGTGACGGTATGCAGTACCGACTCAATGAACCGCTAACCACCGTCACCAGCAAGCAAGAACATTGCCTGGTGGCTCCGTATATCCAACCCTACTACGGCGACAAAGGAAACCAGGCTCGCGGACGAACTATGGACCAACCGCTGGCCACTCAAACCACTGAAAACCGTTTTGCCTTATGCGCTGCATTTTTAGCGAAGCACTACGGTGGCAATTATAACGGGCCAGGTCTGGCAATGACCCAGCCACTGAGCACCGTAACGACCGTTGACCACCACGCACTGGTAGCAGCGTTTCTGGTGAAGTATTTCGGCAACTCTGTAGGAACGGGCATGGATGAGCCACTACACACTGTCACCAGCAGAGACCGCTTTGGCTTGGTAACCGTTCATGGAGCTCCCTACCGCATTGTTGATATCGGTATGCGAATGCTTGAGCCCAGGGAGCTCTACCGTGCGCAGGATTTCCCTGAGAATTACATTATCGACAGGGATGCAACTGGAGCTCGCATCACTAAAACCCAGCAGGTGGCCAAGTGCGGGAATTCAGTCTGCCCTCCAATAGCTGAAGCTTTGGTGCGGGCAAATATGCAGCCAGCCATTGCCATACCGGCAGCAGCTTAAGGGGCCAGCAATGAAACTCTGGCAATCCCTCACCGGTATCGCCGCGCTGATCTTCTGCGGCACCAGCCTCGCGTTTACTGTGCAGCTGTGGATATCTATGCCCGCAGGTCTCGGCGGGCAGGTGGTGGCCGGGGCCACGGCGGTGGCGCTGGAGCTGTGCAAATTCAGCTTCGCCCCGCTGGGCCTCTGGTTGTGCAGCCAAGGGCAAAAGAGCGGCTATGCCCTGCTCTGCCTTTGGCCCCTGCTGGTAGTAATCAGCATTGTTGCAACGGTCGGATTCCTCGCCACTCACAGCGACGAACAGCAACAGCGCAGCACCCGTAACAGCCAGGAATACCAAGCGTTGCAACAGCAGTTAAACAGTTTGCAACAGCAGGTCAACACCCTAAACGGCTTGATCAACACCGACGCCAACAACGGCTACCGCCAGCGTGCCATTAATACCGCCGCACAGTTATCCACAATGGAAGCTGAGCGCACGCAGCTCATAGAAAAGCTATCCACAATCGAACAGACACCCAGCACGCACAGCGCCTTCAGCAGCTTGGCGAGCACCCTCAACACAGACCCGGCAAAGGTTCAGCATATCGGCTTCCTCGCCCTAGCGATCATCACAGACATCGTGGGGTTGGTTGCGTTACTCGCGTTTAACGCTGCCGTAACGGTTGCGAAACGCGCCACTGCACCGTTGCAACAGCCTGAAACGGTGGAAACACAACCGTTACACACCGCCCACTTGAATGAAGAACAACAGCAACTCGCCCAGCGAATCCGCGCCGGGGAGTTCGGCCACAAGCCCGTCATGCGCAACATCATCAACGAAATGCGTCTTAGGCACGGAACCGTTAAACCCGTTTTCGATGCCCTGCAACAGGCGGGCACACTCAAACGCAACGGCCAGGGGTTTGCCCTGGTGCAGAGCTAGAAGGTAAGGATTGCCATGAGTAAGCTACTCACCAAAACAGAGATAGGTCGCCTGACTGGTGTTGGCGCAGATAATATCGAAGAGCAAAAACGAATTTTGGAAGCCAACCGAATCCCCTATGTGCGACGCAAAGATGGCTCACCCGCGCTAACTTGGGAGATGGTCAATCAGGCAACCCTATCCCGAGGGGAGTCTAAACCCAACGCCTCAGGTATAAACTTACCTGCGGGCTTTAACCTTGGAGCAGCTGGCTAATGGGCAGAAGACGAAACCCGGAAAATGCTTGGATGCCGCCAAATGTAGAGCGGTACAAGAATGGTTTTCGAGTGAATCGAAGAGGCTACCCAACCAAGCATCTGGCAAAACTTGATGCCAGTAAGGCAGAAGTTTGGACTGCTTACGAACGCTACCTGGCCGGGTTGGTAGAGAAGGAGTTCACCCTTAAAGACCTTATTGAGCTGTATTTTGCATCACCTCAATACACCAAACACATCAAACCGCAGACGCAAAAAGACTACCATCGCTATAGCCTGCGTATCTTGGCAGTGTTTGGGGAAATGACACCCGATGCTATCACCTCACCACTGGTTCAGATGTTCATTGATGCCCGTGGCGCAGAACACCCTACCGCAGCAAACCGAGAAAAAACCTTTCTAGGCATTGTGATGAAGTGGGGCAAAGCCAGAGGGTTTGTAAAAATTGAAGACCCAACCGCAGTAATTAAAAGCCTCAAGGAAAAAGCAGGCGGGCGCTATCTCGAAGACTGGGAGTATGAAGCCTTTTGGCAGTGGCTTGGCGATCGCGGCCATATTATGCATCAGTGCGCTATGGAGATTAGCTATTTGTGTGCAGCCAGGCAGCAGGATGTGCTCGCCCTCACGCGTGCAGATATGAAAGAAGATGGTCTACTTATTATTCAAAACAAGACCGGAAAAGCACAAATAAAACTCTGGAGCCCAGCACTAAGGGAAGCTGTGGAGAACGCACTTGCGAGCAATGCTGATGCAAAAATTCAAACAGCTCATATTATTCGCAGCCGTACCGGGCGACCTTTCACACGCATGGGCTTTAATGCTACTTGGTTAAGAGAACAGCGAGCCGCCTTGGAGGCAGGAGTTATTAAGGAGCGGTTTCGGTTTCACGATTTAAAAATTAAAGCCGCCAGTGATTTTGACGGTGACGTGCAGAAATTTACCGGACATAAAACCCGCTCGATGGCAGAGCGATATAATCGAACAGCGGATAAAGTTGTCAGCCTAGACCGGAAGCGCCCTAAGAAAGGCAAATAATTTAGTTTGCCTTTTGCTCTACATTCTCTTTGGTTTCTACAACTTCAATATGAGCATCTCTTTCAAGCTCAAGTCTCAGTACAGCTCTCAAGTCTTCGATTGATTCAGGTGATAAAGTGACCTGCTCATCTTTCATTTTAGATAACTCAACTGCAATTGAGTGAGTTAGGTTACTTATTGATTCATCAGAGAGAGTGACTGGCTGTAAAGCCACAGGGGAGTTTAGATTTACAGAAATATCTTTATTTTGGGAATAGATCTGTCCTATGAGCGCACCAACAGCTACCAAGGCTGAAAAAACTGCCGCCCAGAACATCTTTTTTGTAAGCCTGAATCCATGCCTTGCAACTTGGGCACTTTGCTTGGCTGCACTTGCACTCACTTTCGCCGCCTCCGAATTAACAGCAGCAATTGTATTTGCAAGTTCAGCAGCATGCACTGAACGCTTCGTTAAGTCAGCCTGCTCCCACTCTAGTTTGCCGCGCCTCAAATCTTCAAGGTCCTTTATACGCGCCTCGATTCTCGTCAAAAATATCTCTATACCCCGCATCTTTGCATCCCGCTCAGTCATGAGCGGCTTCCATGGTGAACCCACCACATGAGATCCCGAGAACCCCTCAAACAGCTCAGGGAGGCAATTCAGGACTTGATGAGTTTCCGATAATTGAGCTTTCCACTTTCTATAATCTGAGAGACCTCGCTCTACATCTGATTCGCTATCTTCAGATAGCAGCTCCTCTATTTCCTTGGATCTTTCTTCAAGCTGAAAGTAATTAGGCGCCTCCGCCAAAACTCTTTTAACTTTCTCTAATTCAGCACCCATGTAGCCACAAATCCTTATGCTCTAACTCATGAATAATATGGAACCTCAACCTAGATTGAGGACAAAATTACCACACCAAATTACCACACTGGAGCCAAAAACGAAAAAACCCCGCACTAGGCGAGGTTTTAAGTCCTTGAAAAACAAGGAAGAATCTGGGGTGGCCGACGGGGATCGAACCCGCGACCTCAGGAGCCACAATCCTGTGCTCTACCAACTGAGCTACGGCCACCATAAAAGTGATATACTTCAGCACCTTGTGGCAGTACTGATTGCCGGATACCTCTTGCAGCCAATCTGGCTTCAGACTAAGTCCTTTTTGCCAAACCAGCACCATCTCGTGAAGATGGCACGCCCGGCAGGACTCGAACCTGCGACCATCCGCTTAGAAGGCGGATGCTCTATCCAGCTGAGCTACGGGCGCAAGGTGAACCCGGAAAATTGGTCGGGGCAGAGGGATTCGAACCCCCGACATCCTGCTCCCAAAGCAGGCGCGCTACCAGACTGCGCTATGCCCCGTTTTTCCAATCATTCGCACCTCTTTGACCCTGTTAACCGCCCCGTAGGTGGTTGTGTAAGTCGCTGTAGCTGCGAAGTGCGTGCATAGTAATGATACCCCCGGCCCATGTCAACGCTTCTAAGCTATTATTTTTAAAGAAGTTTATCCTTTTGCCTATCTGGGCCCAGAAGTGGCGAAATTATTTCCAACCTGTGCGAAAATGGCGCACTTCGCGAATCCGACCGGATAAAAAGTAAGCGTTTTTAAAAATCGCCGGCTTCCGCCCTTCTATATAAAGTAGGTGCTGAAGCAGATTCCGGTCTATTAGCCATCGATTTTTTACTGTTAGAGATAGTATCTATGTCTGCACTGGTTCTGGACGGCAAGGCCCTGGCACAGAAAACTGAAGAGGAACTCTCGGCTCGGGTAGCCGTACTAAAGGAAAAGAGTGGTGGCCAAACGCCAATCCTGGCGACCATTCTGGTAGGTGATGACCCCGCCTCCGCCACTTACGTAAAGATGAAGGGCAATGCCTGCCGCCGAATCGGCATGGACTCCCTCCAGGTGGAACTGCCCTCCTCCACCACCACTGAGCAGCTGCTCGCCAAGATCGAAGAACTCAACACCAACCCCAACGTCCACGGCATTCTGCTCCAGCACCCGGTACCGGCGCAGATCGATGAGCGCGCTTGTTTTGATGCGATCAGCCTGGAGAAAGATGTAGACGGTGTAACCTGCCTGGGCTTTGGCCGTATGGCAATGGGCGAAGAGGCCTATGGTTGCGCGACTCCTAAAGGAATTATGCGCCTGCTGGAAGCCTACAATATTGAACTGGAAGGCAAGCACGCCGTGGTTGTGGGTCGCAGCCCCATTTTGGGTAAGCCGATGGCGGCCATGTTGTTGAATGCCAATGCCACCGTGACTATCTGCCACTCCCGCACCCAAGACCTGGCCGAGCATATCCGCCGCGCCGATATCGTAGTGGGCGCCGTGGGCAAGCCTGAGTTTATCAAGGCCGAGTGGATTAAGGATGGCGCTGTGGTTGTGGATGCCGGTTACCACCCCGGCGGTGTCGGCGATATCGAGCTGGGCCCGCTGGCTGAGCGCGCTGCCGCTTACACCCCGGTACCCGGCGGTGTTGGTCCCATGACCATCAATACCCTGATCTATCAATCTGTCGATTCCGGTGAGCGTAAAATTGGCTAACCTAATTCGTCTGGATAAAGCGGTCAGCCAGGTCACCGACCTCTCCCGCACTGATGTAAAGCGCGCCGCCTGGGCGGGGCGCATTACCGTCAATGGTGAGGTGGTCACCAATGCGGCCACCAAAATACAAGTCAGTGATGAGTTGTGCCTGGATGATGAGCCCCTGCACGAGCCGGGGCCCCGCTACATTATGTTGAACAAGCCACTGGGCTATGTCAGTGCCACCAAAGATGGCGAGCACCCTACAGTGCTGGACCTGATTGATGAGCCTAATAAGGAAAAGCTGCATATTGCCGGGCGCCTGGATATTGATACCACCGGCCTGGTGCTGCTTACCGATGACGGCCAGTGGTCCCACAAAGTGACCTCCCCCAACCACCATTGCGACAAGACCTACTACGCTCTGTTGGCCGAGAAAATTGAGGAAGATGCCGTGGCCAAGCTTGCCAAGGGTGTCTGGCTCAATAACGAAAAGAAGAGAACCAAGCCCGCCAAGCTGGAGATCCTCTTTGCCAACGAAGTGCGCATCACCATCGGTGAAGGGCGCTATCATCAGGTGAAGCGTATGTTTGCGGCCCTGGGCAACAAGGTATTGGAGTTGCACCGGGAAAAGATCGGCGAAATCATCTTGGATGAAGAACTTCAGGAAGGTGATTACCGCCTCCTGACCCCTGAAGAAATTGCCTCTATCAATTAAAAAAAGATATGTCAGCCCTTCTACATCAGGAACTTATCCAGGCCCCAGAGGAAACCCTGTGGATCGCCGATGAAAACAGCAAGCCCCTCTTACACCAGGAGGGGTTTCATTTTGCCGGGGATTTAATCAGTAACCGCTGGGATATTGCCGAACTCGCCGAAAATACGGTGAAGCGGAGCTTCTTCAATGATTTCCACTTTGAAGAACTGGACCGCAAATACCGCCGTATTGTCTACGCCGTTTCGAAAGAAAAGGCCGTAGTTCACCATGTTATTGATTGTGCACCCCACTTCCTCGGTGAAGGTGGCGAATTGATTCTGCTGGGTGAAAAGCAAAGCGGAATCAAAAGCTACGCCGCCAAAGTGGCCGAGCGCCTGGGCACTGCCAAGCACTTGCAAAAAAACGGCAACGACTACCTGAGCAGTAATGTTGTCGCTCACGAGGACACCGGCAATCCAATCAGTGAGCTTCAGTACGCCCAGTTACAAAAGCTGCCCGAGCTTGGCGACCTCTACTCCAAGCCGGGATTGTTCGGCTGGAACAAAATCGATAAAGGCAGTGCCCTACTCGCCCAGCAATTAACGACGGAGTTACCACAGGACGGTTCTCGTATTGTTGATCTCGGTTGTGGTTATGGCTACCTGAGCATGCAATTAGCCGCTTTGGGTAAATATCATTTTACCGCTACGGATAATAACGCCGCTGCTCTATTGGCCTGCCGCAAGAATTTTACCGAACAGGGAATCGAAGGCATCGTTGTGCCCTCTGATGCAGGCTCTGAACTGGAAAGTGAAATCGCCGATCTGGTGCTGTGCAACCCACCTTTCCACCAGGGCTTTCAGGTGGAGGGGGACTTGACCGATCGCTTTCTGCAGCAGAGTGCGCGGATTCTCAAAGATTCCGGCGCTGCGATTTTTGTGGTGAATGAATTTATTCCCCTGGCGAAAAAAGGGCCCCGCTATTTTTCCCAGGTGGATTTGATCACTAAAGAGCAAGGATTTTGCGTATACCGTCTGCGCCCCTAAGAGCTAGGGGCGCAGGCCGGTAGCAGTCGCCTGGAAACTGAATTAAAGGCTAGTAATCGCGCAGATTAAACAAGTTCATCGACAGCGTATGCTCTTCCAACTCTTCGAGTTGTCGCAATCGTTCAAATGCATCCCGTGCCGATGGGGTTTCAGCGCCCTGGGCAAGATCCCGATATTGATCGGCCAGGTAGATCTCGATATCCATGGCCAACTTGGCAATCTGCTCCAAATCTTCAATATCAATGCCGCGCAAGCGCTGCAAAAATTCTTTCTCCCGCCCTTCCGGGGCAAATTGCACCCAGGTGTGCAGGGCTCCAGGGGGCAGGTCTGCATGGAAGTTTTCCAGTGAGTGCTTCATGGAATCTTCCCGTCGTCGCAGCTGATCCAGCAGCAACTCGACCCGTTCATTGGTGGCAAGCTGCTCATACTCTTCGTATTGCAGCGCCAACTTGGCATGAAAATCCCTTCCTTCCTGAATCACTTCCTCAACAGTTTTGTACCGCATCAATCGATCCCGGCAGAACACTTCGCTCACCTTGAGTATAGTCACGAGGTGACAAAGGGCGCCAATGAATATCACTATTAAAGTGACAGGGATTTTAGGAGCCGGCCTCTGTGGGGGCTGTCGAGATCAGCGAAGCTGGCTCATGCGGAAATCCAGGCGCCGATTGGGGTTGGCGGGATTGATCTTTTCTGGGGCCCTGGCCGCCAGCTCACCTTTGCGCAGAGTTCTTCTGCTCACTGCCAGGATATGATTCTCATACTGGGGCATATAGGCCATACAGGCACCGCCGAGTCGCTCACGCATAGCTTTATCGCGCCAAGCACTGTTCTGTAGCTCGGGCCTATCCCCGAAGTTACTGACCAGCACGCCATCTTTATGAAGCAGGCGCATCAGACTGGAGCACCAGGATTTATCGGCGGATACCGCTCGCTGCGCTACGCCGTCGCAGTGCCCAAATAAGTCGTCGATTACCAGGTCGAAAGTGCTGTGAGAGCGTCGCTTCAAGTGGTCGCGCACAAAGTCACAGGCATCCGCACACACCAGCTCAACATCGCGTACGCCAAAGAAGCGACGGGCAATATCCAGGTGCACCGGGTCCAAATCTACGCCGACAATACGCTTAGCGGAGGTGAACGCCTGCAAAAGGCGAATCAGGGCACCGCCACCAACGCCGAGCACCAATACCGAATTCAAGCGCTCTTCAGGGAGGAAAAATGCCGGTAGCAGCAACAACTCCCATAGGGAACCCTTGAGCGGATCGCGGGGATTCCACTGAGAGTGGAAAACCCCATTGCTGTAGAGGCGCACACTGGCGCCATGGTTGCGCACCTGATAACAGGTGTCGCCAACCTGCTTTTGCCAAAGCAGCGCCATCAGCTCGCCGGGAGGTCTGAGGACTTGAGCAATACCCAGGCAAAATCCTGTAAGCCCGCCAGGTCTTCCTCGCTAAAGCGCGCCACACTGGGGCTATCGATATCCAGCACTCCCAGGCAACGACCCGCGTCATCATACAGTGGCACCACCACCTCTGAGGCCGACACGGCATCGCAGGCGATGTGGCCGGGGAACTGATGCACATCCTCTACCAATTGGGATTCACCGGTCGAAACAGCAGTACCGCAAACACCGGCGCCCACTGGAATCCGGGTACAGGCAGGCTTGCCCTGGAAGGGCCCCAAACGCAATTCATCACCGTAGAGGAAATAGAAACCGGCCCAGTTGATATCTTCCAACTCCATAAACAACAGCGCACTGGCATTGGCGGTGTTGGCCAGCCAGTCCCGCTCTCCAGAAAGCAATCCTTCCAGCTGCCCATTTAAGGTGGTGTAAAACTTGTTCAGCGACATACCTAGCGCCCCTTGCCCACTTATAATTTCAAATCGTGTCAGCTAAAACTGGCAAACCCGCAAAACAGTATCCTGCGGAAGGCAGGTATTTTGCGGGCTTTGGCGAGGGAATCAATATGCAGAGCGCAAAATTACTGGTAGGGATCGACCACTGCGGGTTCTTCACCGGTCTCACCACGATACTCATCGGCATCTACAGTTGGGCGAGACCACTCGCTTTCATCATTGTTGCTACGAGTGTTCGACTGGATAGCCGGCGGCGCGCTGGTAACGTCTGACTGCATCAGGTTGCGCGACTTTTCAAAGCGGTCTTCCACTTTCGGCTTGGGCGCAACTTGTGCGGAGTTGCCGCTACCTTCGCGGCGAATGCGGTTGGCCATAGCACTGAGATTAGGGCGGCGGCGCTCCGCAAGCTTCACGGTTTCCAATTCGCTGTTCAGGCGGTTGATCTCCGCCTGTAAATCACCCATCTGCGCCTGAAGTTCAGTAATCTGGGTCAACACGCCTTTTACTTTACGACTTTCCTTCTCGTACATCACGGCGGCGCCGCCAAAGGCCAACGCAAAAATGACCAGGATGGAAAACTGACGCATAGCAAACTCCGGAAACTGCACTTGTTATTCTGAGGGGCATTTTTACAGCATATTTTTTCTATCTTCCGAGAAATTGCGCATAAAAAACAAGTTCAAACGCCCGCCGACGCCTTGATAGTCACCATTCCATAAAAACGAACAATTAAAATTTATCGGATAGCGACATATTCACACTAATGTCCCAGCCAGCTCCCCAATCTCAACCGCCTCCTGATCCACATAGCGATTGCTGCCTGAAATTGCTGGCAACAGAGTACTATCTGCGTATTGGCAACCAATCGCTTGCACCAGCTTTTGTCCCACCTTTTCCGCCTGTTCCGGAGCATGGGCTTTTCCCGTGCGCAGAAAATGCAGTAAAAGATCGTAGCCCGGGCGCCAGCACTGCAAGTCGGGAAAGCTCTTTCTCAGCGCTGCGGCAATCCGCAATCCTTCATAGTCCAGATCCCCCCAGAAAAATGTTGGAACCGTTCGGGACTCCCCATCGTGCCACCAGCTTAGGAATTGCTGCCGGATATTTTCACTAACCACATTAATAGTGCTGAAGCGAACCCTCTCCCCATTGCGAATCCTTTCTGCGCCTCCCTGGTAGCCCTCGCTATAAACCAGTGCTGCACGACTGGGTTGCAGGTCCGCCAGGCTAATAAAAGTGTCCTGGTTTTCGATAAAAATGACCTGCTCAAATTGCCTGGGCAGGTAGGCGTGAAGTAAAAGTTGGCGCTCCTGGATTTTACGGCTCAGGTCAGGATAGAGATTGCGCACCAGAGATTGGCGGCTGGGTAATTCCAGGTATTTGGAATCCCCTTTAAAGCAGCGCGCGGCTAATTGTCGCCAGGAAATTTTGTCGGCAAAGATCAGCTCTTTGCCGACGGACACCCAGCAAGCGATAATTTCTTCGACGGAATCAAACCCCGGTTGGAGTTCCAAGCCTTCGAGGGGAAAAGCAGAGGGATTTTCAAAGCGATCGACGTAGGGTTCCAGCAGGCTGGTCCAGGCGGATTGGCGAACGGTGGGGGATGGGCGATTGAGCCACAGGCGCAGCTGTTCCTCGCTGGCATCCCGAAAAATCAATTGGGCCCCTTGCCACTCGGCAATACCCGGCCGCCTTTTCGGATTCGGTTTTACCGTAAAACACTGGTATTCCCGCGCAAAATGCTGCAATTCATTCCATAGCTCCTGCTCGTCTTGGTCGGGGTCCCTGAGGGGCTCCAACACTTCCAACCAGCGCTTACTGCCAGCGCGCAAATCCAGCCTGAAACTAATGCGGGCTTCCTTGCCGCGTTCCAGCTGGCTGTCCCGCCGATCCAGAATAAAATTCAGGATGCCGATTAACAGCGGGTTTTCCTCTACCCAATAGGGCAATGTCTTATCCATCGGTTGCCTCCCTGCCAATGGAGGGGTTTCCCCCGAAAATACCTATCCCTCTACTTCTACCAGGTCCATAAAATCCAGCGACGCCTGCTGGCGAATCGCACGGCGGTGATTGGCCCAGAGTTCGGCGATACGCTCCTGGTTGCACACCTTGCGATCCACATACACCCGGGTATTCAGCTGGCCGATGGGCTTGGCACTGGGGCACTTACTGAATACAAACTGATTCGAGATCAGGTCCATAAAAGGCCCGGATTTACTGCTGGGCATAATAAACAGCAGCTGTAGCCCCAGGGTTTCAGTCAGGTAGCGGATCACTTCCTTGGAGCGGGACTCATCCATTTTGGAGAAGGCCTCATCCACCAGCACCATCTGCAAATGGCTGCCGCTTTCACCAAAGCGGAAGGCCGAAGTGACCGCTGCGGAGCGGATAATATAAGCCGGCGTTTCCAGCTGACCGCCGGAACCGGTGCCGTACTGACTGAGCGCAATCGGTTCCTTGCCTTCCGGCTCCTTGTAGATCTCATAGCTGCGGTAGTTTCGATAGTCGCTGATTCGATCCAGCTCGCGCCGCGCCACCTGCTCGTCTTCACTCAGCAGCATACTCAACAGGCGATCCCGCACCTTGCGGTGCTTGGGCGCCAAGTCCGTGTCGAACAGGCTCTGCTCTTCACCCAGATTCGGCAGTTCAATTACCGCCTTAAAGAAGCTCCAGTACTCCTTAAATTCCGCCACCCACTGGTAGTCGAAACGGAAGCGCTCGCGGTCGGCGCCAAAGCGGTGGTGCTCCAGCTCTTTGTTCAGATCATCCAACACGCGCTTACCATCGTTAATGGACTGGTAAATAGCGTGGCACAAGTGGGTTACAAAAGTGGTGTTAAAGGATTTTTTCAATCCCAGCAGTTGATCGTGGCGCTCCACCAGCAGGTTATTCTTCAGGCGGTTGCGCAGGGTCTCTACCTGATCGCCGAGGCCGCTGATCAACTTGAACAGGTTGTCTTTGTGGCCGCCGCTCAAGTCCGGCTCAAACACCAGGGTATCGACGCTGGCACAGGTGGCGTTGTATTCCATCACCGCGCGATCCAGTTGGCGGCTGTATTTTTCCAGCTGCCCCTGCCAACTTTCGATATCCGCTGAGAAGTCGAAGTTGTCGGCGGCGCGCTCCACCTGCTCGTCGGCAGTAATCAGTACTTGCTCGGCGTCGAAAGTGGGGTCGATGGCGGTAATGCGCCTTACCATTGCCTCGCTGTCACTGGCAGCATCGTCCAGGGACTCCAGCTCGCCAGACAGAGCATACAAGAGTTTTTCGTTGCTTCTTAGCTTGGTCTCCAAAGAGCCATGCTTGCGCTGGAGGTCAGACAACTGCTTTTGCTGATCTTTGAGCTGGGCCTTGAGTTCATCGACCTGCTGCTCGAACTGCTCGAAGTCCTTCAGGTCCAGGTTTTCCAGAGCGCGCTCGGCGCTGCGCCATTCGCGCTGGGCCACCAGGGCGGTATCCACAATGGACAACAGCTTGATATTCGCCAGTCCGCGCACTGCATTGGTGACGCGGCGGTAGAGCTGGTGGCGCTCGTTGACGTGGGCGGCCTCTTCCAGCAACTGCTCCATAGCGCGCTGCTGCGCCGCCAGTGCGCGGGCGCGGGCGCCCTGGCCGAATACCAACTCGGCATCGTCCATATCGCAGCGCCACATGCTGTAGTTGCCACTGGCCATACCGTCGGCAGTCAGGCCCCGGCGGGTGCCGCGCAGCTCGTGTTCATCCTCCACCTGCACCACGGCACCGTAAGAGGCGCGCAAATAGTGCTCGGCAGTTTTATGGGTGAACTCCATCAGTTCGATAATGGAGCCCGACGGCGTATCCAGGCGCTCCGCATCGCGGCGGGCTTTATCCCCCTGGATCACGCGGGCGCGGTTGTTGCGCCCGGGCAGGCCGCGCACTATGCGAATCGCGCGGGCCTCGTGTTCCGGCTCCACAATAATCGAGAAACGCGCGCCGCCCAGATAGCCTTCAATCGCCATCTGCCAGCGCTCATCCAGCACTTCCACATAATCACACAGGACGCGGGGCTCCGCCTCTGGGCACTGTTCGCGAATTGCGGCCAGGGCCACTTCCACCGATTGGGGGTAGCGCACGCGGTTGGCCTGGAGATGCTGAATGCGACTCTCCTGGGTGCGCAGCTGCTTTTGCAGTTGCTGTACTTTTTGCTCCCAGCGGGAGGCCTGCTGGGCAATCTGCTCTTTGGGGGAAACCTCATCACTGGCACCGGCTTTACCACTGCTATCCAGCAGGTCGAACAGGCGGTTCTGTAGGGCTTCACTGCTGGCGGCGCGCTCGCGCAGTGGCTCCAGTGCAGCCAGATCGATCCAGTCTTTGCCCAGCAACTTGTGCAGATCCGGCAGGTCTTCCTCGCGGGCCACCTGCTTGATCGCCTGTACCAGCGCTTTATCGGAGAAGGCGGGAATTTCCAGCTCGGCGGAGGTGGAGTTGAGCAGGTTTAATAATTCTTCGGCGGCCTCGCGGTTCTCACGCCAGCGGGCCTCTTCGGCAGACAGCGGGGTGTGCTGCTGGGACAGCAGGCTCAGGGCATTGTTAATGCGCTGCTCCAGTTCGTCCTTATTGCGCAGCGCATCGATACCCAGGCGCTGGGCTTGAAGCTCTACCAGCTGACCATTGAGCTGCTCGACGCGTTCGGAAGCGACGCGCACTTC
Organism: Microbulbifer maximicatervae (SeqCode); assembly: GCF_052467325.1. NCBI lineage: Bacteria > Pseudomonadati > Pseudomonadota > Gammaproteobacteria > Cellvibrionales > Microbulbiferaceae > Microbulbifer > Microbulbifer maximicatervae (SeqCode). Next base: position 472,963 of record NZ_CP174310.1, on the reverse strand, counting down.
ACGCTCATTGTTGTCCAGATCGCTGCGCAGTTTTTTCTGATCGTTCTTGCCGCTCAGATAACTCTTTTGCACCCGCTGCTGGCGGTGGCGCGCGCACAAATATTCCTGCACCCGCAACTGCAACCACTGCTCCCGGTAGAGTTCTACCGACTGGGCGATGGCCTCCAGGGAACTGACCCGCTCCACAATCTGGCGGGCTTCCTGCTCCATGCTGTGAATGGTTTTCATCAGTTCGGAGACAGAGCGGATGGCATCACCCAGATCGCGTTTTTCCAACACTTCCTGGGCGACAAAATCGTTGATGCTTTTTACCGGCTTGTAGGCCATAAAATTGGCAAAGGTGCGCGCGGCGTGCATAGCCTCGCGATCGGAGACCGCATCGCGGCGTCCGCGCAGGGCACCGTAAAGGCGGCGCAGGTAGGCCTTTTTCTTGTCGTACTGCTCGACTTTTTCGAACTGTTTGCTCAGGACCTGGTTGAATTTATCCAGTGGCAGTAAATGTTTGCCATCGGTGTAATCCCGGACAAAATCCCCCATCACCAACTGTTCGCCGGGGAATACGAAAAAGCGCAAATCACTTTGGCGGGCCTGGGCGGGTTTACTGCTGTTATCCAGGTGTGCGCGAATACCCATCACTGCGGTAAAAGGCTCAGCGTCGTCTTCACCGCTGGTGGGATGAAAAATACCGGCGATGTAACAGTCGGTGGGCTCGACACGGGCATAGCTGCCGTCGTCACAACCCAACACGTAGGATGCGAGCGTGCGCACCTGCTTGCCGCCGCGCCCGCGCTGGGTGGTTTCATCCTGCCCCGGGTTAAAGGTAAACAGGGTGTCGTGGGCGGCGGTCATCAATGTCTGGATGGCATCGGCTGCGGTGGTTTTACCGGAACCATTGCCACCGGAAAACAGGTTGATCGGGCCGAAATCATATTCCAACTGCGGAATATTACCCCAGTTAATCAGGATCAGTTTTTTTAGGAACATAGTCTTTTCAAAAAAACGGTCTTTTCAAAAGCAGGGTCTTTTGGCAGGCGGAAAGCCACTACCCTTTTTCGAGGCCCCGGCGGTCGAGTATTTGTCTATTTTTTGTGGCCGCTGTTGCGGCCTCTATTTTTCAGCTAAGAAGCCGCTTCACTCTCAAATAAGCTGTGGTCTTCGACCTCTGGGGTGATGCGCGCAGGCGCCGGCTCTATTTCCGCTTCTTCAAGCTCACCCACCTTATCGGTTTCGGCAACTTGGCTCTCTGCGGCGGGCGGGACTTCGCTGTCGATCAGCTGGTGCAATACCGACTCGCTGACAAAGTGGGCGATGGTCGGGCGCACGCGCAGCCACACTTCCGCACTGGTCTCCACCTCTTCGCTGCTGAACTGCACCAGGCGCAACTGGCGCAATTTCTTCAGCAGGTTTTTACGCTCGGCGTGCTTATCCGGCAGGGACATTTTCAGCAGATTGCGCATGCCCAGTTCCAGGGCTTCCATCGATAGCGCGGCGCAACCGCTCTCATCCACCTGCCCTTCCCGCAGCGCTTTATCATACTCCACGCGCAGGGCGAGAATCGCGGCCACTTCCTGCTGGCTGAGGCGGGCGCGGAAGCCGCCGTGGTGCGGCTCTTCCTGATCCGGCAGGCCCGGCACTTCGGCGCCGGGCGGATACACGCGGATAAACTGGAAACGGCTGTCGTGCTGCAAACGCAATCCCAGCGGGGCCAACCACTCGCGCACCAGCTGCTCACAGCGCTGGAAGCGATCGTAAAGGGTGGTTTCGATTACGCTTTCATCCCGGCAAATAACGCCGTAATCCAACAGGCGCACCAGCAGCTCGGAAAATTCGCTGCGGTTCAGGCGACACTGCGCCAGGGCCTCTTCCAAAGCCTGTTCAATCACTGTTTTTCAGCTCCAGGATATATTCGTCAAATTCGGTGAAATAGTCATTGCTGGCAATTTCACCGGTAAATTTCACCTGCAGGTCGGCGGCACCGCTCTGGTTCACCGCCGCCGCTTCGATCACATGGCTCATAGCGAGCAGGTCACGCGCATCGCGCAATGGCAGGTTGCGGCTGTTGATCTGGCGGCCGGTGCCGAGGGCATCGCTCAGATAATCGCGCAGGTTACTGTTGTTGAAGTTAAACGCCTGGTCGAGCAGTTGTTGCAGCTCGATCTCGCGGCGGTTCTCTTCACCGATGGGGGTTTCATCTTCAACCCGGGTATTCACCGGCTGGCGGCGATTGCGCTGCCACAGCTGGGTTTGCTTGGGGTCAAACAGGCGCAGCTGGAAGCCGCCTAACTGTTCGCCCAGCTGCTCGAGAATTTGTGTTTTTTGCTGGCTCTCACCGAGACGCTGGCACAGGTCGGCAAATTCACCTTCGGCCTGGCTGTGCAGGTAGCTGAGCTGGCGAATAATAATATCGGCACGCTTGGTAAAGCCCTGTAGTGCGCGGCGCAAAGCGGGCAACTTCACCTCGCAGGCGCGGCGCATGCGGTCTTCGATGGTATCGAGCATCAGCCACAGCAGGGAGTGGCCCGGTTGCACCAACTCCGGCAACAGTTGGCGCAGGCGCTTCTCCCACTCCGCTTTCTGCATATCCTCCTTGCGGCGAATGCAGTCAATCACCCGGTTGATGGAATCGCGATGTTTTTCTACGCTGTCCGCAGACAGACGGATAGCCAGGTCCGGTTGGAAGCGGCTCTCCATAAAGGAGAAAAACTCATCGGTGGCCTGCTGCACCAGCAATTGAGCCTCCACTTCCCGCACCATTTCCCGCTTGCGCTCTTCCAGCTCGGCGATCATATCGGTGAAATCCGCCACGATACGCTCGGAGTATTCCCAGGCATCGATCAAGTCGTGGATTTCACCTCGGCTGGCAAAGGCTTCCAAGGCATTTAAGGTGTTGCGGGTATTGCGGTGGCGGGTGCGCACGCGGGTGCCATTCACTTCCACTAGCGGCTGAGTGAAAAGGCGGCCCCGGCGGCTAAACGGATAGGTGGCGGTGAGCGTGGCGCTGTCTACCTGCTTCTCCAGCCAACCGAACTCCACCAGGCTGTTCAGTACCCAGACCGCCTGATCGCGCAGGTTGCGGAAGCGGCCCTCGGGGTCCTGCACTCCATCTTCACTATCGAGCTGCGGCGCGCGGGTCAGAGCCTCGGCAAAAATTTCCAGAATCTGTTCGCGCAGCAGAGACTCACCGTAGTCAGCCTTGGCGGTGTACAGACGCTCATACAAAAGACGCAAGCACTCAACCACCTGCTCGCGGTATTTACCGGTCAGCGGGCGGAAGAAGTGCTGGTAGGAATCGACGAAGAACAACGACTATAGGCCCGCTTATTCCTCTTCCGGCTTTTGGTTGAAGACACAATATTTTGTGTAGTCGCGGGTATCGTCAAAAGTCCACTGCCCTTTGGGAATGCCATCCATTTTTTCGCACCAGGCATCGGAACCCCGTTTGGGCTCACAGCCGGTCAGTGCGATAAGGGCGATAACAGCGCTGGTCAGGACAAATACTTTTTTCATGGTTCGCTTCTACAAATGAAATTCGAATTTCACTTCCCCGGCGGCCGCAAGGTGCCAAACCGGGGAAAATCTATCGGTGTCTCAAGTCTATCCGTGTCTCGGGGAGGGACCCGCGCTATTCGCGGCGCCACTTGGTCCCTTCGCGGCTATCCTCAAGCACCACACCTTTGGATTTTAACTCTTCGCGAATCTCATCGGCGCGGGCAAAGTCACGGTTCTTCTTGCTTTGTGCGCGCTCTTCGATCAGTGCTTCAACTTCTTCGGCAGAAATACCTTCATCGCCACCACGGGCCTGTTTGAACCAGGCTTCCGGGTCTTGCTGGAGAATGCCCAGCATATCTGCAGCGGCCAACAGCAAGCCTTTCAGGCGTGCTTTATCCGCCTCATCGGCTTTGTTCAGGTCGCGGGCAATCTGGTGCAACTCGCTGATGGCGATCGGCGTATTCAGATCGTCTTCCAACGCCTTGATAAAGGCGGTGTCGTTAAGATCTGCCGCTTCAGCCTCAACCGCTTCCGTTTCACGGAGTGCGCCATAGAGAGTATCCAGGGTGCGCCATGCCTGATCCAGCAAATCAGCACTGAAATTCAGCTCTGAGCGGTAGTGGGCAGACAGCAGTGCAAAACGCAGCACTTCACCCGGGTATTGGCTCAGCAGGTCTTTGACCATGCGGAAGTTGCCCAGGGATTTGGACATCTTTTCGCCATTGATATTTACATAGCCGTTATGCATCCAGTAGCGCACAAAATCCACACCATTGGCGCAGCAGCTCTGGGCGCGCTCGTTCTCGTGGTGAGGGAAGGTCAGGTCGCGACCGCCGCCATGGATATCGATAGTGTCACCCAGATGCTTCTTGATCATGGCCGAGCACTCCAAGTGCCAACCCGGGCGCCCACGGCCCCAGGGGCTGTCCCAGCCGGGCTCGTCATCGGCGGACGGCTTCCACAGTACGAAGTCGCCGGCGTACTTTTTGTAAGGCGCTACTTCCACCCGCGCACCGGCGAGCATATCGTCGAGGGAGCGCTTGGACAGCTGACCGTATTCCTGCATGGATTCCACGGCGAACAGCACATGGCCTTCGGCGGCGTAGGCGTGGCCTTTCTCCAGCAGGCTTTCGATCATCGCGATCATTTCTGGCAAGTGCTGGGTGGCGTAGGGGACGATATCCGGCTCCAGGTTATTGAGCGCGGCCATATCCTCGTAGTAGGCCTGGGCATAGCGCGCCGACAGCACGCCGATTTCCTCGCCGTTATCCCGCGCGGTCTTCATGATTTTGTCGTCAATATCGGTGATATTGCGCGCGTAAATCACATCGCTGAAATTTCTTTTCAGTACCCGGTACAGGGTGTCGAACACCACCACAGGGCGGGCATTGCCAATATGCACGCGGTTGTACACGGTGGGGCCACACACATACATGCGCACCTGATCTTCCACCATTGGTACGAAGGGTTCTTTCTTCCCGGAAAACGTGTTGTAGACCTGTAGAGACATCTTTTCTCTCGAATTCTTTTTGCTGTGTGGCTGGGCCAGTCATTGACCCAGCCGCGAAAACTGCCGCTCGGGCAGCTCTCCGCTTTGCTATTTGTTTTGCTCTTTGGCCCAGCTGTCGCGCAGACCAATGGTGCGGTTAAACACCGGCGCTTCTGCGCTGCCGTACTTGCTGTCGCGACAGAAGTAGCCGTTGCGTTCGAACTGGTAACCCTGCTCCGGCTCCGCTTTGGCCAGGCCGATTTCCGCCTTACAGCCTTTTAGGATTTGCAGGTTGTCCGGGTTTACGCAGTCGAGGAAGTTCTTACCGCCGGCATCCGGCGCCGCATCATTGAACAGGCGATCGTAGAGGCGCACTTCGCAATCGACATTGTTGTCCGCAGATACCCAGTGAATAACGCCCTTTGGCTTAACGCCGTCGGCCGGGTCTTTGCCCAGGGTGTCCAGATCAACCGAGCAGATCACTTCAATAATTTCACCGGCATCGTTCTTCACGACTTCTTCAGCAAAGATCACATAAGCGTTGCGCAGGCGAACTTTTTTGCCCAGCACCAGTCGCTTGTACTTCTTGTTGGCCTCTTCGCGGAAATCCTCTTTCTCAATATAGAGAGTGCGGCCAAAAGGAAGTTCACGGGCCGGCAGATCATCGCGCACCGGGTGGCCGGGTGCTGACAGCATCTCTTCCTGGCCTTCCGGGTAATTTTTCAGGGTAATCTTCAAAGGCTCCATCACGCACATGGCGCGCGGTGCATTTTTATCCAGATCGTCGCGAATGCTGTATTCCAGCATGCCCACATCGACAACTGAGTCGGAACGGGTTACACCGATCATCTCGCAGAAGTTGCGAATGGAAGCCGGGGTAAAGCCGCGACGGCGCATACCGGACAGGGTCGGCATGCGGGGATCATCCCAGCCGTCTACATGGCCTTCGTCAACCAACTGCTTGAGCTTGCGCTTGGACACCACGGTGTAGTTGAGGTGCAGGCGGGCAAATTCGTACTGACGCGGACGCGAAGGCACCGGCAGGTTCTCGATCAGCCAGTCGTACAGCGGCTTGTGATCTTCAAACTCCAGGGTACAGATGGAGTGGCTGATACCCTCAATCGCATCACACTGTCCGTGAGCGAAATCATAGCTGGGGTAAATGCACCACTTATCACCAGTCTGGTGGTGAGCCATCTTTTTGATGCGGTAGATGATCGGGTCACGCAGGTTGATATTCGGTGCGGCCATATCGATCTTGGCGCGCAAGCTGCACTGGCCCTCTTCCATTTCACCGTTGCGCATCTTTTCAAACAGCGCCAGGTTTTCCTCGACAGAGCGATCCCGGAAGGGGCTGTTCTTGCCCGGCTCTTTCAGCGTGCCACGGTAGTGACGAGCTTCTTCTGCGGACAGGTCGCAGACGTAGGCTTTGCCATCTTTAATCAGGTGCAGCGCCCACTCGTACAATTGATCAAAATTATCCGAGGAATACTTCGCTTCACCATTCCACTCAAAACCGAGCCAGGAGACATCGCGCTTAATCGCATCGACAAACTCTTCCTCTTCCTTGGCCGGGTTGGTGTCGTCAAAGCGTAAATTACAGGTGCCACCGAATTCCTGCGCCAGACCAAAATTCAGACAGATGGACTTGGCGTGCCCAATATGCAGGTAGCCGTTGGGCTCCGGCGGGAAGCGGGTCGCGATCTGCGTAACCCGGCCCTCAGTCAGATCTTCACGGATAAGGTTCTGTAAAAAGTGAGCTGGCTTGCTCTCGGATGTCATAGGATTCTCTTAATTTACAGCTGTGCGAACGTAAACGGCGAATTATAACCTACTTGAGAGACAGAATATCGAATTTGAAGGAACGCTTTTCATAGAAATTCACTGCAAGCGTTTGATTTTTGTGCAATTGACACAGATATTCCGACACAGCATTTTACAGCTACAGACTACAAGGTATCATGCCGCCCCAAATCAACCCTCATAGGACATTTTATGATCACCCTTCACACAACCCATGGAGATATAGCCATCGAATTGGATTTCGAAAAGGCACCCAAGACTGCTGCCAACTTCTTGCAGTACTGCCGTGACGATTTCTATACCGGCACTGTCTTCCACCGGGTGATCAACAACTTTATGATCCAAGGTGGCGGCATGACTCCGGACATGCAGCAGAAGGAAACCCGCGATTCCATCGAAAACGAAGCCAACAATGGCTTGAAGAACGACACTGGCACCCTGGCCATGGCCCGCACTATGGACCCACATTCCGCCAGCTCCCAGTTCTTTATCAATGTTAAGGACAACGATTTCCTGAACTTCCGCAGCGAAGACTCTCAGGGTTGGGGTTACTGCGTATTTGGTAAGGTTGTCGACGGCATGGACGTGGTCAACAAAATCAAAGATGTTAAAACCGGCAGCAAAGGCTTCCACCAGGACGTACCCCTGGAGACTATCGAAATCACTGGTATCAGCATCTCTGACGCCTACGCCGATAAGTAATTCCACGGGTCAGTACCGACTCTAAGGCGGGGACATTGTCTACTTATTTTATTTCTGACTTGCACCTCGACGAAAAACGCCCGGATATTACCCGGGCGTTTTTTGATTTTCTGCACGGGCGAGCTGCCGGTGCTGAGGCGCTATATATTCTCGGCGACTTTTTTGAGGCGTGGGTTGGCGACGACGACGATGCCCCGCTGGCCCGCGAAGTGATTGGCGAGTTAAGCCGCTATAGCGGTACCGGCGTAGAGTTGTACCTGATGCACGGCAATCGGGATTTCCTGTTGGGTACCGACTTCGCCCAGCGGGCGGGAGCCACTTTACTTCAGGACCCCACTGCGTTGTCCCTCGGTAATGAGCGCGTGTTGCTTATGCACGGCGACAGCCTTTGCACCCTCGACAAAGAGTATATGGCGTTCCGCCGCCAGGCCCGGGACCCCAAGTGGCAACAAGAGCTATTGGCCAAGTCTCTACAGGAACGCCGCGCTATTGCCGCGCAGATTCGTATGGCATCCAAGAGTATGAACAGCCGCAAGGCCGAAGACATCATGGATGTAACCCAGGAAGAAGTGGAGCGGGTGATGCTTGAGCACAATGTGCTTCGACTGATCCACGGCCACACCCACCGGCCCGCCCGCCACGCGTTGACGATCAACGGTGAACCGGCGGAGCGTATTGTGCTGGGAGACTGGGATAAGAATGCTTGGTGCCTGAAAGCGGACAAAGACTCACTGGAGTTGATTCACTGGCCGATCGGCTAGGAACCGGCGTTTTGGATGAGGCTCTGCTGTTGCTGCACAGCCTCTACTAACTCCTCAAGCGTCTCCAGCAAACGCTGTACACCCCCAAATTGAAAACCTTTCCCCTGTAAATAAGCGCAATCCATCACTGCTGGCGATTTCACTTGTGGCTGGGAAGGTAACGGTCCCCGCTGTCCAGATATCGATCTTAGAATCTTCACCAACTCGCGACTGCTAACCAGGCAATCACTACAGTTTACTGCCCGCCCCCGGGCATCTTCGTGCTCCAGTAAAAGCTCTACCGCCCGCGCCACATCTTCTCCGTGCACTTCCGTTGAAAGCCGGGAATTTAAATAGGCTTCTCCGGATATCACTGCTCGAGCGATGTCATACCACTTGCTGCGACTTAGCGGACTCACCAGCCCGTAAACTCCAGTTAAGCGCAATGAAACCGCATGCCAACTGCGCTGATGCGCCCAAGCAGACAGCATGGCTTCCACAGCCGCTTTATAGCCGCCGTAGAAAGTATCCGGCTGAACAACCTGCTCCTCGCGTAAAGAGCCGCTCAACTTTCCAGTGGCATAAACGGCACGACTGGAAATAAATACAAATTTTTTTACTTTCGCTGCATAGGCGAATTGGATTAATGCCAGGGTTTGACTGAGGTTTACATGTAAAAAACCCTCGAGATCATCCCCTTCTCCATTTCGATAGCGACCGGGAAGATGCTCGAAAGCCGCATGCACCACTACGTCCAGATTGCTGGCGAATGTCTGTAGTGTTGTATCAGAAGTAATATCCCCGACGCTCCACGCCAATCTGGGTGAAGCAATACTGCGAAAAAGAGCTGCACTTTCCTCCCTGCGCAGTAATGCTCGCACTTCATAGCCCTGCCGCAAAAAATGCCTGACCAGAAATTGCCCCACATAGCCACTGGCGCCAGTAATCCCTATTCTCACAATTCCCTCTCTCGATTTTATTTTCTAAGCACGGGCCAGCTCATCCAGGTCAACGGCAATATCTCGCCCTTCGTAAACAGCCCACCACAAGTCGATCAGGGGTTTGAGCTTTTCAACTTTTGAGTGCTGTTTTTGCCAGGGTTTTTCATATTGGTAGTGAATGACATGAATACTGTCCCACTGCCACAGCTGCGGTAAATTCAGGTAGAGGTATTGCAAGGCGTTATAGATATAAGGCAGGCCGTGCCAACGAGGGAAAAAGGACTGCAAAAAAGTCTGGTCTGTGCGCCGCCAGAAAACCCCTGGTCGATCCAGTTGCTCAAGCATTTTTTGGTAAGTCGTTTCACTCGGTACCGCAGTAAACAATCCCGAATTCATACGGTGAAATCCATCCAAGTTTTCGTAAAGATTGGGCGCTGCGCAAAATTCCGGATAATTCATCAAGTGGTCAATATTGCGCAATACCAGGGTGTCCGCATCCAGGAAAACAAGCTTGTCGAATTGAGTCAATTGCCACAGTGCCAATTTACAAAAGTTATTTAATGGATCGTGAAAGGCTGGTTTATTGCCCTTATCAAAGGGCGCGCGCCGGTGCAGCGCTTCACGTTTATGGCGACTGACAAATTCATCAGAAAAATGGGGAGGGAAGACTTCTTTGATCAAACAACCCGATGCTTCCAATGGCGAAACATCACAACTATTTGCGGGCACCATACAAACCAGCGGATGAGCACTGGCCACCTGATCTAATGAACGTTTTAGTGCCATCGCACCAATTACATAATCCCGACTATTAACCAAAGTCACGAAAGTACATCTTGACATAACAATTGGCTCAACAATCCCTTTGCAGCATTATTTACAGCTGAGGAAGTACATCTTCAGGCCCGCACAATAATCTGTCACACCAGCGGCTTACAATTGCTTCTACTTGTTTTTCCTCAAAGCAGTTCTCATTGTAGATAAAGCTCGAGCGCAACTGTTTCCCAAAGACGGTGATAGATAAATAGATGCCATATGGCGTCAAGCGCGTCGCCAGGGGGGCAATCCGGATCTTCAAGTGATCATTCAACCTTGCCCAATCTGAAGTCTCGCCGGTGTAGACAGCAAAAAAACCTTCCCTGTGCTCCTCCGTTTGTAGAAAGGTCACCAAATAGCAATGGGATGCATCAAGGTGATGGCCAATCCGGCCATGCGGACCGATGGACTCAGCCGCATAAACCGTGCGCATTGCATATTTTATCTCCGTAGACAGGCGCGCAAGCTTTTCATGCCAGGGCTCATCACGACAAACCATCAGGTTCACATATCGACACATAGGGCCGAACACTTCCCGATGCTCCTTCTTCAACCGAAGAGATAAATTCCCACTCATCCAAAAAGTGTGTGGTAGAAACTCACATAGCACTTGCTGAAAGGCCGCCGCCAAATAAGCAAAGAGGCTGACATTCTCCGAGCTAGCCAACGCCATCACCCTCTCAATTTCCCCTTCGCCCAGACTACAGACTGCTTCACTGCAAAGAACCGAAGTCTCTTCAGACTGGGGTAGCTGCTTTATTTTTTCCTCTTGGATTTGCAGTCGATCTTGCCAATAGTCCCGCGCCTTCTGTCCACGTGCCGACTGCAGGTAGGCTTGTTCAAAATTTACATAATCCGCAAAGTCAGTAGTTTCCACACGAGGTTGGTAGTCCTTCCCCACTTCCCCACTCAAATAGTGAGACAGTGCTTCGGACCAAAGAAGTGACAAGCTAATTCCATCGGTAATAATGTGGTGGCACTTGGTTAAAAAGATATATTCATCTTCGCCAGTACGGAGAAGACTAAGGCCCAATAATTGGTCTCTTTCCAAATTAATTGGCGAACTGCCAAATTGGCGCAAAAAACTCGCAACATGCGCTTCACTCAAATGGCGAATATCCAAATAGTCCAGTTCGATATCGACAAAAGAGCGAACAGCGGGCTCTCCGCTATAGCGGCAACGAAAAATCGGATAGGTATTTACTACCTCTGAGATGGACTTTTTAAACAACTCAACATCCAGGTCTCCCTTGACCACCATGGCACGGGTGATCAGGTCGACCAGATCCTTGCGGTGATGCAAGTCATAAATACGCTGCTCAGTGATCGACAAAGGAACCTGCGTCGATAAACTCCAACCGGCCATGGCGGTCTCCGAAAATCATTTGCCCGACAAAAGATTACGGTTAAATCTAGTAAAAATACGCAAGTCCCACGGGCGCGTTACTTTTAGAATATACAAAACAGCGGGATGCAATGGCGCTTCACTATGATCACAGGCAATATTCTCTTGCTTTAGGTCGCCGGCACAATGCATGATCTCTTCAGACTACAAGGGGCAGGAGTTCCATCCAGGTGATCAATAACCTGAATAAACGCGTATTGATTCTCGGCGGCTACGGCAATTTTGGCGCACGCATCGCGCAAATGCTGAATACGGAGCCCAATATCCAACTGATCATTGCCGGCCATAACAAATCGCTGGCCGACCGTCGCGCCCAATCACTCGGTGGTCTCGCCGAGGGGTTACGACTGGAACGGGACTCCATTAACCTCGCCGCACAATTGAAGGCCCTGCATTTGGATTTAATCATCCATTGTGCAGGCCCCTACCAAAGAGAAACTGATTACCGGGTGGCCAAAGCCTGCATTGAAGCCCGCACACCCTACATCGATATTTCAGATGCGCGCCGCTTTGTATGTGATTTTCACCGTCTATCCCCGGCCGCCGAGGCCGCCGGCATCTCCATGGTATCCGGTGCCAGCAGCCTGCCCGGCCTCAGCTCAGCAGCCATAGCTGAGATCCAGAAAGAGCTGCCGGTCATTCACTCTGTACAAGCGGCAATTGCTCCAGCACACAAGGTAGAGCGCGGCCTCGCCACCGTGCGCTCTGGCTTTGAAGCGCTGGGGGAGAGCTTCCCCCAATTGCGGGATGGGCGCTGGAGAGAATCATTTGCCGGCAATCACCTGCGCTCGGTAACTCTTGCCCATCCAGTGGGAAAACGTTGGCTGTGCGATTTTGAGGTGCCCGACCTGGAATTGTGCCCAAGATACCTGCCAGATTTAAACACAGCACTATTTTCCACGGGGACAGAGCCCCTGATTCTCCAGGCCGGCCTGTCTTTGTGCGCCCAACTCTCGCGCCTAAATTTGCCCGCCACAAGTTCCCGCATCGCACAAATTGCCCATAAATTGAGTGCCCGCTGGCCTGGTGGCAGCTCTCACGGCGGCATGATTGTCCGCGCACTGGGTGAAGATGTTGACGGTAGGACAGCTGGTAGGCAGTGGCAAATACTTGGAATGGATGGCGATGGCGTCTGGATTCCTGCAGCACCCGCAGTGGCTTTAGCGAGAAAATTCCTTCGCGGTGAGATTTCAGACAGTGGCGCGCGCGCATGCTGGCAACTATTGAAGCTGGATGAAATTCTGGATGAACTGAAGGATTACTCCATCGTCACTGCCATCGAGTTTTTACCTGCAGAGCAAAATTCACTGCCTGCGTTGGCGGCGAGCTAGGGGAAAAAGCCCTTTAGTTGACCTTATCAAGGCAGAACCCTTACAAATGATCTAGGTTCAGTATCGGAACTTTATGTAACGATGCTGAACCTGATTTTATGAGTAGCTCCAACCCCTGGTGCGCCTATTCCGGCCGGAATGGTATAAAGCGCGCAATAATCCCCATTACCGCTCTTATCCTGACCCCATTCTTCTTGGTGCTCACGTTTACAGACAGCGCCTGGTGGCTGGTGGCTCTATTAATTAGCATTTCACTGGTACTACTGGGAATCTACGATATGCTCCAACCGCACTGGAGCATTACGCGGAACTTCCCGGTTGCCGGCCGCATTCGCTGGATATTCCTGAATCTGCGTCCCTATTTCCGCGCCTATATGGTCGAGGGTGATGAAGAGGGACGCCCTTACAGCATTGAAGCCCGACGACTGGTGTATGCCCGCTCTGAAGGTTTTTCCGATATGCATCCGTTCGGCACTGAAAAAGATGTGCAGAGTGAGGAATATACCTGGCTCACTCACTCGGTGAAGCCCGAGAAAAATGCAGACACTTCCTGCCGTACTGAAGTGGGCACGGGCCGCTGCAAGCAGCCCTACTCCGCCGCCCTGTTAAATATCTCCGCCATGAGCTTTGGCGCTCTCTCCGCCGCTGCAGTAGAGGCCTTGAATAAGGGAGCCTCAATTGGCGGCTTCTATCACGATACCGGTGAGGGAGGCATCAGCCCCTATCACCGCAAGCATGGCGGCGACCTAGTGTGGGAATTGGGTACCGGTTATTTCGGTGCGCGCAACGATGACGGCAGCTTTAACCCGGATCTATTTCGCGAGGCCTGCAACGATCAGGTCAAAATGACGGAAATTAAATTGAGCCAAGGCGCCAAACCAGGGCACGGTGGGGTTTTACCCGGCGCCAAAGTTACCCAGGAGATCGCTTCCACCCGCAAGGTTACACCCGGGCAGAACTGCGTTTCCCCTCGCGCGCACTCCATGTTCTCCACCCCCATTGAAATGCTTGAATTCGCCGAGCAAATGCGCGAACTCTCCGGCGGCAAACCGGTAGGCATAAAACTTTGTGTAGGGCACATCTACGAAGTGATGGCCATTATGAAGGCCATGCACGAGACCGGGAAACTGGTGGACTTTATTGTTGTGGACGGCGCCGAAGGCGGCACCGGCGCAGCGCCGCTGGAGCTGTCCAACCACGTGGGCATGCCGCTGCTGGAAGGGTTGATTATCGTACGAAATGCCCTGGTAGGGGCGGGCCTGAAAGACAAAGTGAAGTTGGCTGCCAGCGGCAAGGTTTATTCCGCGTCCGGCCTGGCACAATGCCTGGCCATTGGCGCTGACTGGTGCAATGCGGCGCGGGCATTTATGTTTTCCGTGGGCTGTATCCAGTCCCAGCGCTGCCATACGGATACCTGCCCAACTGGTGTTACCACCCAGGATCCTCGGCGCCAGCGCGGGCTGGTGGTGGATGTGCAGAGTAAAAGGGCGGCTGCTTTCCAGGCAAAAACTCTCGAAGCACTGGGGGATATAGTGGCCGGCGCAGGGCTTACCGATCCCCGGGACCTGAAACCCTATCACCTGGTTCACCGAATTAATGGCGCAGAATCCAGGCCGATAGATCGTATCTGGCATTTTCTCGACACCAACTCCCTAATCGACGCACCGGAAGATACGCCCTACTGGCACTGGTGGCTGGCCGCACAGGCAGACAGTTTTCAGCCTGCGATCAAGCTCGAAGAAGGCAAGTACGCGTCAATCCGCCGCGCTATTAACCGCTAGCCCCACCCAATCTGTGGAGACTGCTATGCAGACCGTTTCAGAAATTATTGTCGATACACTGGTCAAGGCCGGCGCCAAGCGGTGTTACGGCATTGTCGGCGATACCATCAATCACTTCACATCAACGGTGCGCACTTCCGATTTGGAGTGGATACATGTGCGCCATGAGGAAGTGGGCGCTTTCGCCGCTGGGGGTGAGTCTTACCTTACCGGTGAACTGAGCGTCTGCGCCGGAACTGCTGGACCCGGCAGCCTGCACTTTATCAATGGCATTTTTGAAAGCCATCGCAATGGCGCCCCGGTGGTACTGATTGCCTCTCGAATCGACCGTGCGGAACAGGGATTCGGCTATCCACAGGAAGTGGACCAGCAAAAGCTCTACGAACAGTGTTCGGTCTTCTGTGAAACCATGACCCACCCGGAGCAAGCCCGTCGAATGATTGTGCAGGCTGCACAAACTGCGCTGACTCGCGGTGGAGTCGCGGTGGTGCAAATTAGCGGCGACTTGTTCAAGGAGAAAAGCAAAGACAGTCTGCCCTGGTCGGTACATCGCCCTGAATGGCTAGCGCGTCCGTCTGACTCTGAGCTCGACGCCCTGGCAAAGAAAATCAACGCCGCAAAAAATATCACTATTTACGGCGGTATCGGCTGCCGTCACGCTCACGATGAAGTAGTAAAACTGGGACAACACCTGGCCGCTCCTATTGCCCACACCACCAAGTCGAAAGAGTTTCTCGAATACGACAACCCCTGCCATGTGGGCATGACCGGGATTCTCGGCAATCCCGCAGGCTACCGGGCCATGGAGACTTGTGACCTGTTACTGTGCCTGGGTACCGATTTTGCCTACACCCAGTTCTACCCGGAAAAAGCCACCATTATTCAAGTTGATGCGGAAGCGCCGCACCTGGGGCGACGCGCTCCTGTGGATATGGGCCTGGTAGGGCATGTGGGTCCAACCATTGAAGCCCTCTTGCCCCGATTAAAGGCCCGCACCGACAGTACCTTCCTCGATGACCTTCTCGAACGATACAAAAAAGATCGGGAAGAGATGAAAAGCCGCGGCAAAGAGAAAGACCCCAGCCTGATTCACCCTCAATTTGTCGCTCAGACGCTCAACAAGCTGGCCGATGAGGATGCCGTATTCACCGCCGATGGCGGCGCCTGTATGGTTTGGATGCTCCGCGACCTCACTGCCAACGGCAAACGCTCATTTCTCACCAGCCTTTCCCACGGCACCATGGCCAACGCCTACCCCCAAGCCCTGGGCATGGCCAAAGCCTATCCCGGGCGCCAGGTCATCGCTATGTGCGGCGACGGTGGTATGACCATGTTAATGGGAGACCTGTTGACACTGGTGCAAGAAAAAATCCCATTAAAAGTCCTGGTATTTAACAACAATTCCCTCGGATTCGTAGAGATGGAGCAGCGCATTGAGGGGCTACTCGACAGCTATACCGATTTACATAACCCGGACTTCGGCCGCGTTGCCGAAGCTTGTGGCATCAGTGGTGCCAGTATCGAGAGTGCAGATCAGCTTGAGGACAGCATGAAGCGCTGGCTCGCCACTGACGGGCCGGCACTACTCAGCGTACCGACGAACCGCGTGGAACTGGTGATGCCGCCGGAAGTTACGGCGCAGCAAGTCACCTCCACCGCACTGTTCGGACTTAAGGCAATACTCAACGGCCGCGCCGATGAGGTGGTAGATCTTTTGCGAGACAATTTCCTGCGCTGAGACTTTTTAGCAGGCCACAACAAAAGGTTTGTGCGGCACTCATGCATCATTTCGGACAGCAACGCCATAACAGCATGCTGGCCCTGATCGCCAGCAGTGAAGTCGACGATAACAGCGCTCCCGGCCGCGCCGCCATGAGGCTACAGGCAGAGTTATCAGAGCGAAAAATTGACGTAATAACAACCACCAGCGGTAGTGATGCCTGCGCCATACTGAGCACTAACACCGCAATCCAATGCCTGCTGATTAATTGGACCCTGCCCGGTGAAGCGGAATGCCCCGCCCTGGTTGTATTGGAAGAACTTCGCGCCCGCAATCCCCAAATGCCGGTATTCCTTCTGGCAGATCAGCAGACTGTCAGCACCATGCCGCGACGGGCCCTGGAATTAGCCAACGATTTTATCTGGATGCTGGAAGATACCCCGACCTTTATCGGCGGTCGCATCCAGAGTGCGATTGAAAGATACCGCCACACCATTCTTCCCCCCATGTTTCGCGCCCTGACCCACTTTGCCCGGGTCCATGAATATTCATGGCACACACCCGGCCATACTGGGGGAACAGCTTTTCTCAAATCCCCTGCGGGTCGCGCTTTTTACGATTTCTTTGGGGAAAATATGTTGCGCTCGGACCTGTCTGTTTCTGTAACAGAGCTGGGATCGCTTTTGGATCACTCGGGCCCCATTGCCAAGGGAGAGCAATATGCAGCAAAAGTATTTGGTGCGGATCGCACTTACTATGTAACCAATGGCTCTTCGACATCGAATAGAGTGATATTGATGGCATCGGTTACCCGGGGGCAACTGGCTCTGTGCGATCGAAACTGCCATAAATCCGTTGAACACGCTATCACCATGTCAGGTGCAGTTCCAACCTACCTGATTCCCCTACGCAACAACTACGGTCTCATAGGCCCTGTCCCTCCCCAACAGTTGACGGCCAGCTCTGTTTCCAATGCTATTCGGCAAAACCCTCTGTCCAAGCACGCCAAAAATTCCCGTGCCGTTCACGCAGTCATTACTAATTCCACCTACGACGGTCTCTGTTACAACGTGCGCAGAGTGGAAGAACTTCTCGGCGAGTCCGTTGATCGCCTGCACTTTGATGAAGCCTGGTACTCATACGCTCGATTTAATCCTATCTATCGAGATCGCTTCGCAATGTACGATTTGGGAGAAGCCGACGCGAAAAATGGCCCGAGCAAATTTGCCACTCAGTCAACGCATAAATTACTTGCTGCATTGTCCCAGGCATCGATGATTCACATTCGCGATGGGCGTAAACCCATTGAGCATGGGCGCTTTAATGAAGCCTTTATGATGCATGCCTCAACCTCCCCACTTTATTCCATCATGGCCTCCAATGATGTGAGCGCAGCAATGATGGATGGACCGGGTGGAAAAGCATTAACAGAGGAGTCAATTGCTGAGGCCGTAGCGTTCCGACAAGTATTGGCCCGTTTGCAACAGGAGTATCGCGATAAAGAAGAATGGTTCTTCGGAGGTTGGCAGCCTGAGCATGTCACCGATCCCAGTAACGGGCACAACTACGCCTTTCACAGCGCCCCAGCAGAACTCCTGTGTCATGAGCCCAGCTGCTGGTTATTAGACCCCGGCGAGTCATGGCATGGATTTGGTGATATTGAGCCAGATTACTGCATGTTGGACCCGATTAAAGTATCGATTACCACCCCGGGGATAAACCCTGATGGCAAACTGTCTGCATCTGGAATACCTGCCAACATCGTCAGTAAATACCTGGACAACCTCGGCATTATCGTGGAGAAAACTACCGATTTTACGATTTTGTTCCTGTTTTCTATCGGTATTACCAAGGGTAAGTGGGGCACTCTAATCAATGCTTTACTGGCCTTTAAGCGCGACTTCGATGCCAACCGGCCCTTAAGTGAATGCCTGCCAAACCTTATAAAAAAGTCCCCAGCCTATCGCAATATCGGGCTGCGCGACCTTGCAGACAATATGTTTGCTTCCATGAAAAAATTGCAAACCACAGTGCAAATGTCTGCAGGATTTTCAGCCTTACCTAGAGCTGACTGCAGTCCGGTACAAGCTTATGAAGCCCTGGTTCGCGGCGATGTGGAAATGCTTCCGCTAAGCAAGTTACCGGGACGTACGGCTGCCACGGGCGTTGTACCCTACCCTCCAGGTATTCCTCTGCTAATGCCCGGCGAAAATTTTGGCGATGAAGATAGTCCGGCATTGATTTACTTGAGAACTCTGGAAGCCTTCGACCAGCAATTTCCAGGCTTTACCCACGATAACCACGGAGTAGAGGTGCGGGACGGCCACTATCATATTTACGCCCTGCGGGGAGACTCGCCATAGGCTCGCCTATCAAAGAGGAGCATAAAATAGGCCTGGTCCCCGCAACCCTGATGGTTGCAGGCAATATGATGGGCTCCGGGGTTTTTATGCTCCCCGCCAATCTCGCTGCAGTCGGCAGTATTTCTTTGATCGGCTGGTTGATAACCATCGTCGGCGCTATCTCCCTGGCACTGGTATTTGCCAAGCTCGCCGCTATCTATCCCGCAGCCGGCGGCCCCTATGCCTATGCCCGCCGCGCTTTTGGCGATTACATTGGCTACCAAACCAATCTGGTTTACTGGCTGGCCAATGTAATCGGTAATGTTGCGCTGATTACTGCAGGCCTGGGCTATCTGACCCATTTTTTTCCACCGTTAAAAGACCCACTGACTTTTGCCATGGCCCAGGTTGCCATGGTCTGGCTGCTAACTTACGCCAATGTACTGGGCCCGCGCACCGTCGGTCGCATCCAATCCCTCACCACCGGCCTGGTTTTGCTTCCAATCCTCGGCACCGCTATTTTTGGCTGGTTCTGGTTCGACCAGCAAAACTTTACCAGCAGCTGGAATGTCTCAGGCAAAAGCGACCCCAGTGCTATTATGGCCAGCCTGACCTTCACGCTCTGGGCCTTTATTGGGGTGGAAACCGCCTCTGTATCCGCCGCAGTGGTAAAAGACCCCACCAAGAACGTCCCAATCGCAACGGTTGGGGGAGTTATCCTGGCTTCTATTGCCTATGTACTCAGCTCATCGGTCATTATGGGGATGCTGCCGAACCAGGAATTAATCAGCTCCTCCGCTCCCTTTGCCGATGCTGCTCGCCTGGCACTGGGAAATACTGCGGCCAATGTCGTAGCCCTGTGCGCCGCTATTGGCTGTATCGGTTCATTGGGCGGCTGGATACTGTTGGTGGGGCAGTCTGCCAAGGCGGCGGCAGATGATGGCCTGTTTGCAGCACTATTTGCCCGCACCAATAACAAAGGCGTGCCTACCGGCGGATTGACTCTAGTAGCCGTGTTGATGTCTGTATTGATACTTACCACCATATCGCCAACGGCCAGCCAGCAGTTTGGCAAAATTGCCTCTGTCGCTGTGATTATGACGCTGATGCCCTATATCTATTCAGCGGTAGCTTTGCGGGTTTTGGCCTACGGCAAAATGCCGCCTCAGCAGTACGGACTGTTTACTGTGATTTTGCTGATTGCAGCGGTGTACTGCCTTGTGGCCCTGGTGGGATCTGACGGGCAACAAACCCGCTGGTCCCTGATCTTTGTGATTGCGACAGTCATTTTTTATGCACTAATTTTAAATCGCCGTCGCAGCGTTGAAGAAAAGCACTTTCTACCCGGTGGGCCAGAACCAGCCTGGGTTCACTACTTCACTCTCTTTGCCACAATTGCTGCCCTGTGCCTGTTCTTCTGGTTTTCCGTAGGGCAATACCCGGACTTGGAATTGCGCCTGCGCGCACCCAACCCCTCGGGTCATCATCTTGAGAGGCACATTGAACCCTAGACTCAGCGGGTTAGCGCCCTCTCGATGGTTTCCGCGGTAATTTCAGTAATCCCTTGGGAGTTGGATTCACGGTTACCCGCCACATTGAGCGTCTGCGGACGGTTCTTGAGGATGAAGTCGCGCACCAGTTGTACTCGATCGGCATCAGTCGGATTGACTACCAAGTGTGGTTTCCCCAATACCTGGCAGAACTCAATAGTAAACAGGGTGCCATCACTACTGGGATTGGTTGTGAAGATAACCGTGGCATCGGAGTTGCGGATATTCTCACGAGTACGCTCTTCCAGGTCCGGGGACGTGTTTTCAATCAGCCCAAGTCCTTTCAGAAAATCAGGCCGATCACCGATCTCAGTCCAGTAACCCTGTGGTGCTGTGCCACCGGTGGCAATTCCCAGGCGCTGCCCCGCCAGCAGGCCTCCGGTATCCGCCCCCGTCTGACCACCACTGATAATTTTCTCCGGTCGGAAGATCACTTTTCTCCCCCATATCGTTCATCGTCTTACTAGCTTGAGCTAGCAGACATCAAGCCAGCGATAATTGACATTGAAATTAACGGTCGCAGCCACTAATTTATCTCCAACTTTAGTCTGACCGGCAGCACTGTGAATTACTATCTGATACTGAAAACACTGCATATCCTCTGCGCCATAGTCGTTCTCGGCACAGGGACCGGCATCGCTTGGTACACCCTGAGGGGCTGGCTGTCCGGAAATGCCCAAGTCATGCAGTGGGTCAGCCGGGAAACGGTACGGGCAGACTGGATATTTACGGGATCAGCGGTAATTGGTCTATTTGGCAGCGCGGTGGGTATGCTGCTGATCAATCCTAGCTGGATGCTACAGGCCTGGCTGCAATTGGCCGCCGGTCTCAGCGCAACCGTGTTCTTGTTGTGGCTGCCGGTCGTTTACCTTCAGTACCAGCTGCGTAAACATGCCAAAGAAGACGGTAATCTAGATAAAATGCGCAAGCTAATGATGGCTTGGTGCCTGCTCGGGGCTATCGCATTTCCCATGACCATTATTATTGTCTATCTAATGGTATCCAAACCTCCACTGTAAATTGGATGGCAATATTAAAATCAACTATGAGCAACTTTTTTAGCTTGTACCTTAAAGATAAAGACAATCCCTCAATAAAAAATTCTCTCAGGTAGGTTAATTGATGAGATTATTTAAAAATAATCAAACCACACATTAACTTTACCAATCGACATTTAAATTATTCAACAAGTGTGGAATACACTGACCCCATCAACTTACAACGTCCTACATGCCTCATCAAAATCCAATCGGGGATTACGCGGATGCAGCTTTTCAGTTTCTCCATACCCCAGGTTGCACAGGAAGTTAGATTTAATAACGCAGTCAGGAAAGTGCTCAGGTAAAAATGCTGGCGCTGAACACCTTTTACTGAAGAACTCCTCATCAACCAGCGTATTATCAAATCCCGACATAGGTCCGCAATCAAGCCCCAGTGCCCGCGCAGCCAAAATAAAGTACCCCCCCTGAAGGGAACTATTACGAAATGCCGTTACCTCAGCATATTCCGGATTGTCGGCAAACCATTCCCGTGCAGGGGTCTGAGGATAAAGTCTCGGTAGGTTCTCATAAAAATGCATATCGTAGGCAACAATTGCAGTCACCGGGGCTTGCATTGTTTTTTTGATATTTCCTTCATTGAGGGCCGGTTTAAGTCGCTCCTTGGCCTCCTTGCTTACGACAAAAACCAATCGCATGGGGCAACAGTTGGCGCTAGTGGGCCCAAACCTGACCAGATCGTATAGCCGCTTCAAAACCGCTTCCGAAACAGGCCTGTCCTGCCAGTAACTATGGGTTCGAGCCTCGTTAAACAACTGATCGAGCACTCCAGAGGAAACCGGTTGCATAAAAGCTACCCCAAATGACTTCTCTGGTAACAGTTTAGTTTACGCATGCCATTTCAAAGGAGTAGCAGGATCATAAACAGATGGCAGAACATCACCAAGTAAGTCACAATACTACGGGTGCGGAAATACTGGTCTCGCCCCGGCAAGTTAGGGTTCAACTTAGCCTCAGCCCAGGCAACAAAGCCAAAAGCGAGCAGCAGCACTGGAAGCGCCCAGGAAGTGCGAAACATCAGCAACGCTCCCCAACCCAATAGCGTCACCAGATTGCTAAGCAGCGCCAACATCAGCCGGTGCGGGTGCCCCACCCGATTAAGTGCAGCACCCCACCAGACACCACAAAGAAAGCTGAGTATCACAGCGCTATAGGTCGTGAACAGCAGGCGCGGAGTCACCCCCAAAATCGATAACCCCAGCCACTGCATAAAGATTCCAACGACAAATGGAATCAGACCAAAATAAGCTAACCAGTCAAAAAACCGGGTATCTACTTTAGGGTAATTATGGCTGTCAGGGTCCATGTCGTCTAAGCTTCCAAGTCAGAGACAGTTTCATCTCAAAGCAACAAGCTTAGCGGCAAGGGCAAGCAGCAATGGATGCCGAACAGAAGATTGACGTTAAACAAGCGCTGCGGGTATTTGATAAAGCGACAAAGAAGGGACTCAAAGAAGGCAATGAATGGCATTACCAGGGGCTGGCCGTCAGTACTGACTATGACGGCTATACAGTGTTCATCAACTCCCCCAAAGTAAAACTCACCATATTTTTTCACAATAAATTTTCTGTAGACTCCACCAGTAACAAAGAACTTGAAGAATTTATCCGGTTGCTGAAAAAGCTTGATTCAGAATAAAAGAAAGGAATCTACGAGCACCAAAATGACACCACTTTAAGAGTGCCCTTCGGCACTCATTAGAATAACAGAATTTGTGCATACAGAGACACTATTCTCAATCAAAACTAAAAGTCTAGAAATACCGCATACACCTGATTTAAAACTGGAGCCTGACTCTGCTGTAGCCAGCATCCAACAAATTGATCATCTTTCATCTTTCATCTTTCATCTTATAAAATTATTTGGGTGATATCGGGTTTTTCAGCACTCTCTATAGGCAGGAAAAAGACTCTACTGATCCACTGGCTGCAAATTTATAAATTGAGCATGTGATAATTACAATACGTTGGGACGACTTCTATTTGCACAATAACAAAATTTGCCACTACCCTTCGACAAATTTCATTAACCCATGAAAGACCAAGTACGCAAGTAGCTACAGCAACAAGAGATAACCCAGCGGAACTTTAACCTATTACTTTGTCATAAGTCCGCCGGGTTAAAATATCACTCCTCTCCCAATAGAGCTTTAATTATTGCCCCAATAATATAACCAACGTTATCCACCATTGCACCAGAAGTGCCACTCTCGGCCGTTAACGTCTCCTGTGAAAGGGTTTTTCCTCCTTCAAATGCAGAAGCATAAACCACATCCTTATGTATTGAGCCAGCAAAAGACACACTGACAATTACAGCAACAAGAAAAAATCTACATATAATTTTCATAAAAATTCCTCTTAATTGATCCAGTTTTTCATCTTCCCGTCCTCCAAAAACCCCCCTATTTATGGAACATCCACACTAATGGATATTTGAACAGCCTTCAAACCCATTAAATTAAACTTAAAAATCTCATATGGAACCTTATTAGCTTTCAGGAATGAAATAACGCCAACGCGATCATCCCAGGTACAACTAACGGAACAATGTGGCCAACAAAGCTGAAGCTGTGGTAGTCGACACCCTCTGGATCATATTCAATCCCCCAGGAGTCCAAAAGAGCATCAACACCGTCAAAGGTTCAATATTATCACCGGAATAAGCCCGAAGTGCTTGCCGGTCATCCCCTAAAACAAGGGAGCATGACTTGACCATATGATGGAATCCCATTTAAAAAATCTAACTACCGATTATCTAAAACCCGCTATTTGATTGAGCATAAGCCCCAAAATGGCAGTATCTACATCTAGCGTAAAGTCAAGGCTATCATGGAAGATGACAGCGTTGCACCAGACCCTGAATCTACTGTCATATATTTGACACCATGTAACCAAGTCACCATCTCTTCGATCTTCTTTTGAAATCGCTCCTTACTTTTAGTTGCATGTAAATATTTTTTAACACCCCAAGAGTCAATGAAATATTTACAAGATATCGCCTTGCGCATCAATACTGATACCGAGTCAGCTACCCATATTGGCACTCCAACGGCAAAATATTAACCTATCCCAACAGGATAAAGAGGGAAATTAACTATCTTTTTGTGGCCCTTCTTGATGAAAGTCAGGTAGCCTTAATCCCCAAGAGGAGTTTAAAAGCCTTATTGATACGTCCATCTACCCAAGGGTAAATGTAAATCAGGGTCATATCTACTGTGGAGCGTCCCAAAACCCCTTATATTAGCTACAAACCAAAATTCTCAGCAGCCTGAGTGACTAGAGCCATCGTGATATCGTCTTGTTTTATAAGGCCTTACTCAAAATTATCGAGTAAAGAAAAAAACAGCCATGTTTTTGTATTTCTATCCGCACCTATATATTGCCAGGAACTGAAAGACAGCTTATTTTTGGGGAGGGAGGAGAGAAACCAGGCTATCTGGTACCAGTCCACCATAAGAATCATCCCGGCGAATCATTACGCAAACCTAAAGCTAACAAAACCAGGTTTTAATGGAAATTTTTACATTGGGCCACCTTAGGTGTGAGCCCCATTAAATAGTCGGCTCGATCAAGCCTGTCGCCTTAGCCCGCAGTTACCCAGGAAAAACTGAGAGACTGACACATTCAACTTACCTCCTCGACCAGACAAACTTGGCGCAACTCCAGCAACTGTTATGCCGCCGCCCCACAGGCAATCACCAGACTTCTAAACACAAAGAAAATTCCTATTTGGCACTCACCTGAATTTGCACAAAACAGTAAATAGCCTTCAAAGCACTAGCAACATACTCTGGTTTCAATTCTGCTCGAAATCAGCATATCTGAACAATTTGTTAAAAAAAAGAGTGGAAGACCATCGCCGAAAGCACGACCACTCGCTGAGCACTACTAGCAGCTGGAGATGAGTGGTTTTATCAACAGGCTAGATTCTGATCTTACTTTTCCCTTCCAACTTACCCCCGGCTTACTGAAGTAGATCGTTCTACCAGGCTGTCAGTAAAGAACTTCAGCCAGAGGCCTGCCAGATCTTTTTCTGGCACTAGTCCGGACAGATTCGAGTTGGTTTTGGGAGCCTTAATAGCTCGCTATCGACTTCTTTTAGAGAGCTCAAAGTGATCGAGCCAGAACAAAAGAGTAAAGAGTAACGGCGCTTAAATACTCTACTTCAACACATTGACGCCATACAAACGTAGCTTTGTCTTTTTAAGGGAGGGATACCCTGTAGAAGTCTACAGGGCAGTAAAAATATTTTTCAAAACTGCGGTTAACAGAGCTTTAATAGAACCATCCCTGGAGTACGAAGTTTACTTTCTAGCATTCTAACGATAGTACAGATTACAAGTACCCTTTAATACGTACTTCTCACCCCGCATGCCTATAGCGTTCGATCAAGCAATATCGGCTTATACCAGAGAAGTATTAAAGAAGCCCGTACTGAATTTTAAAACAAAAATGTGTAACAGGGGTCCATAGAATCAGGAAGCTTGTAGCCAATAAACATCAGTGCAAAAGCTTCCTGTAAATCTGACCCACCTTAGCAGGCCAAGCGAGAATTACTGCCCGGCACTCTCCGGCACACCACTGTGAAAGCGGAACTGTCCATCACTGCCTTCCACTAATTCCTTTTCTTTCTCCAGCAGTGCCTGAACCCTGGGTTGAATATCTTCATCAGAAGCCTTCTGGGCAAGGTGCAGGTAATCGCGGAAGTGACGCGCCTCAGATTTGAGCAGGGAGAGATAAAACTTCTGCAACTCATCATCTAACTGAGGCGCAATCCGTGCAAAGCGCTCGCAGGAACGCGCCTCGATAATAGCGCCACAAATCAGCGTATCAATCAAACGCCCCGGCTCTGCGCTGCGCACTTCAGCGCGAAGACCGGCCGCGTAGCGGGAGGCACTAACGTGAGGATAGGCGATACCGCGCTTCTCCATAATCGCCAGCACCTGCTCAAAGTGGCGCAACTCTTCGCGAGCCAGACGCGACATTTTGTTCAGCAGCTCAAAGTCATTCAGATAGCGAAACATCAGGTTCAGGGCAGTACCCGCCGCTTTTTTCTCGCAGTTGGCATGATCGATCAGCATCATTTCCGGCTCCTTCAATGCCGCCTCCACCCAGGCATCGGGCGTGGGACACAGCAGGAATTCATTGATAGCGGACAGATCTGGGACTTGAGCATTCATAGGACGAACAAACTTAACCGGAGCAAAATAACTTGGCGCGGGATTATAGCGGCCCCAAGCCACAAACGCCCGCTTTTAAACCACCAGCGGGCACTACTCCCCCGACTGACAAACCGGGGCTGCAATTATCCAGGAAGGTCCCTAGTGATAAATACACTCAACTTGATAACGATTTATTAAGTGCATTAATATAAAAGTCACTTTTTATCCGGCATATCTGATGAATGACTACAGAACCCAGGCAAAAGCTATCCCGCCGCTATTAGAAAATATCCATGGCGCCGCCCAAGCCCTGAGAGAATCCCTGGAATTGCTGCAAAATGCCGAGAAACCCTGGCAGCACTATCTACTTCAGCCCCCTTTCGCACAAGATGCCGCACTCAGTCTCAATCAGAGCTTTGAACGCCCCTATTCACTGTCAGGCGCTCTCTACTCACAACTCGACTATCTGGAGCCCATTAGCGCCGGAGGAGATGCCCGCGCTACTTTACAGGTACCGGGTTTATTGGCGGTACCGGCCAAAACCCTTGAGTTTGCCCAACAACTCAATAGCCACAAAGAGAGCTTTGCCAAGGCTATTGCCGAACTCCGAGGCGCCCTGGCGGAGCGGCCAGTGGCCGAACAGGATCGCACTGTGCGGGAAACCCTAGCGGATGCTGGGTACCCCCGCGCGCATCTACGCCAGTGCTACCGCCTGGTGTTAATGTGCCCAAAGCGGCCTGATGCCATCACTCTTTCATGGATCAAGGCGCGTAAATCCATTCGCAAGGTCACGGTAAAATGGTGTGAAAAGAAGTTGGTACAGCTGGACCCTCAAGGGTCCGATCCCGGTATCCAATATCAGCGCCAGCTACTCGCCGGGCTACACAAAAGCCAGCAGGAGGATTTACGCCAGGTGCAGGTACAGAGTCGCCCCAATCTCCAGGTAGCGGAAATCTTCTATGGGCACGAGCTAGGTGAGGAAGAGGAATATCATCAGGTCGGCTATTCCTCCATGCCGATTCTGGTAGAGGCCAATGAGGCTGGGCAGCTGCCTGAATTCACCCGAGTCGACCACCAGCCGAGCTTGAGCCGGCGGCGCCAGCGACGGGATCTGGCAATCGCCAGCGAACCCTTTCTACCGGCGCTCAGAGTATTTTTGCGCCAGCAGCGCTGAACCCAAGCCCCAAATGGGGCTGCCATCAATTTTTGAACCGCCCTAGGTAATACCCGGCGCCACGTAGCGCTGGTAATAGGCGACAGACAGCGCGTAAAACTCCTCATCTATAAGGCGGCGAATTTCCACCAGAGAGACACCGCGCGCCTGCGCAGTGGTCTGCAACCCAAACGCTTTCAAGTCACCTATTTGGCTGGCCCCTGCCCGCAATAGTTCGAACACCCAACAGTAGGGATTTTGACTTTCATCAAAGCGGACCCGCTGGTGATGAAGCTGCTCCAATAGCAGCTCGTGATCCACGATCTCCAACTGGCTGCGCACTGCGTTCACCAAATACCCTTCACGGCGCTCGGCAATTATCCGGCGCTGTTCTTCACTGTAGGCATTCCAATCAATCACCTCGTGTGCAAAGCGCTTGCAGCCACGGCAAACATCATCGCCAATTCCCGTGGAGCAAACACCGATACAGGGCGTGCGAACCTTCTTATACATTAACTATCCGACCAACCTATTTATGCCGCCCGCGCGGCCTTCAAATTGCGCGTAGCCTATTTTGTTTCCGCCGCCAAGAAAAGGGGGGAAGTACCAGCTGCCAAACTACTAAAATTCACCTAGCAAATAGTCATAATTCACTTAAATTATTGATTTTTCGATAAACTTAACAGCAGTAGGGCTTTCCTGTAGTATTCGCCCCCCGCCATCAGCGGCCTCGAAAAAAAAATCCCGGCTGACCGTTAATAGACCGGGAATTCCACCCGCTGTAGGTGCCACCCCACACACCAAGAGGGACTTATCAGTGCTTGAAGCCTATCGCAAACACGTCGCCGAACGCGCCGAACAAGGCATTCCGCCAAAGCCATTGGACGCCGAGCAAGTCGCCGGCCTGGTTGAATTGCTGAAAAATCCGCCAAAAGGCGAAGAACAGGAACTGGTTGACCTGCTCACCCACCGCGTTCCGCCGGGCGTTGACGAAGCCGCTTATGTTAAAGCCGGTTTCCTGTCCGCCATTATCAAAGGTGAAGCAGAATCCCCGCTGATCGATCGCAAACACGCTGTAGAACTGCTGGGCCAAATGCTGGGCGGCTACAACATTTCCACCCTGGTCGAGCTGCTGGACGACAAAGATCTGGCCGAGCTGGCTGCCGAGCAGCTGAAAGGCACTCTGCTGATGTTTGACGCCTTCCACGACGTGGAAGAGAAAGCCAAAACCGGCAACGAATTCGCCAAAGCAGTCATCCAATCCTGGGCTGACGCCGAGTGGTTCACCAAGCGTAACAAAGTGCCCGAGAGCATCAAAGTTGCCGTATTTAAGGTAACCGGCGAAACCAACACCGACGACCTGTCTCCGGCACCGGATGCCTGGTCCCGTCCGGACATCCCCCTGCACGCGCTGGCCATGTATAAAATGAAGCGCGACGGCCTGGAGCCAGAAGAAGCTGGCGTTACCGGTCCGCTGAAGCAGATTGAAGAAGTTAAAGCCAAAGGCCTGCCCGTTGCTTTCGTTGGCGACGTAGTAGGTACCGGTTCTTCCCGTAAGTCCGCCACCAACTCCGTACTGTGGTACTTCGGTGACGAAATGCCCGGCGTGCCCAACAAGAAAGGCGGCGGTATTTGTATCGGCGGTAAAGTTGCCCCAATCTTCTACAACACCATGGAAGATGCCGGCGCGCTGGTATTCGAAGCCCCTGTTGACGAACTGGGCATGGGCGACGTTATCGAAATCCGCCCCTACGACGGCAAGATCCTGGCTGAAGACGGTAAAGTCCTGTCTGAATTCCAACTGAAGTCCGACGTACTGCTGGACGAAGTTCAGGCTGGCGGTCGTATCAACCTGATCATCGGCCGCGGCCTGACCGGCAAAGCCCGTGAAGCCCTGGGCCTGGCGCCTTCCGAGTTGTTCCGCAAGCCTGAGCAACCTGCCGACACCGGCAAGGGTTACACTCTGGCGCAGAAGATGGTTGGTAAAGCTTGTGGCGTTGAAGGTATCCGTCCGGGCACCTACTGCGAGCCGAAAATGACCACTGTGGGCTCCCAGGACACCACTGGCCCCATGACCCGCGACGAACTGAAAGACCTGGCCTGCCTCGGCTTCTCCGCCGACCTGGTAATGCAGTCTTTCTGTCACACTGCGGCCTACCCCAAGCCCGTTGATATCAGCACCCAGCACACCCTGCCGGACTTCATCATGAACCGTGGCGGTGTTTCCCTGCGCCCGGCTGACGGCATCATCCACAGCTGGCTGAACCGCATGCTGCTGCCGGACACCGTAGGTACCGGTGGTGACTCCCACACCCGCTTCCCCATGGGTATCTCCTTCCCGGCAGGTTCCGGTCTGGTAGCTTTCGCCGCCGCTACCGGTGTTATGCCGCTGGATATGCCTGAGTCCGTGCTGGTGCGCTTCAAGGGCAAAATGCAGCCCGGCATCACCCTGCGCGACCTGGTGCACTCCATTCCTCTCTACGCCATCAAGCAGGGCCTGCTGACCGTTGAGAAGAAAGGCAAGAAGAACATCTTCTCCGGCCGCATCCTTGAGATCGAAGGCCTGGATGATTTGACTGTAGAGCAGGCATTCGAGCTGTCCGACGCCTCCGCCGAGCGCTCCGCTGCTGGCTGTACCATCAAGCTGTCCGAAGACACCATGTCTGAGTACCTGCGCTCCAACGTAACCCTGTTGCGCTGGATGATCGCTGAAGGTTACGGCTCCAAGCGCACCCTGGAGCGCCGCGCGCGCGCCATGGAAGAGTGGCTGGCCAACCCGAAACTGATGGAAGCGGACGCCGACGCTGAGTACCTGGAAGTAATCGAGATCGACCTGGCCGAGATCAAAGAGCCAATCGTATGTGCTCCTAACGATCCAGACGACGCTCGCCTGCTGTCCGACGTTGCTGGCGACAAGGTAGACGAAGTGTTTATCGGCTCCTGTATGACCAACATCGGCCACTTCCGCGCTGCCGGTAAACTGCTGCAAGAACACAAAGGTGGCATCTCCACACGCATGTGGATCTCCCCGCCCACCAAGATGGACGAGCACCAGTTGATGGAAGAGGGTTACTACAACATCTACGGCTCTGCCGGTGCCCGCACCGAAATGCCCGGATGTTCCCTGTGTATGGGTAACCAGGCACGTGTAGCACCGAACGCCACCGTACTGTCTACCTCTACCCGTAACTTCCCCAACCGTCTGGGCGATGGTGCCAACGTGTACCTGACCTCCGCTGAGCTGGCTTCTGTAGGCGCCATCCTGGGTAAACTGCCGACTCCGGCTGAGTACCAGGAATACGCACAGAACCTGGATTCCATGTCCAGCGAGATCTACCGTTACCTGAACTTCGATCAGATTGAAGACTTCCAAAAGTCTGCCGAAGAAGGCAAGCGCATCGCCGCGACTGAGATCCAGGAAGTGAATGTCTAGGTGACAGCCTGATCCAGACGAAAAGCCCCGCAATTTAGCGGGGCTTTTTTTGTCTATAAAAAATATTTCTATCTCCCTACCCTGCAAAACCAGATTTTCCTGCCGCTAATTCCTACGCAAGCCCCTAAAGTCACAACCACTATTGGC
The DNA here is from genome assembly GCF_052467325.1 of Microbulbifer maximicatervae (SeqCode). NCBI lineage: Bacteria > Pseudomonadati > Pseudomonadota > Gammaproteobacteria > Cellvibrionales > Microbulbiferaceae > Microbulbifer > Microbulbifer maximicatervae (SeqCode). The sequence goes on along the minus strand of NZ_CP174310.1, from coordinate 441,902 downwards.
CCATAAATAAACTTTTGAAATACCCCACTGCGAAAGTGTATACATTCTTCCGGCTGAGATTCGGGAGATGAGCCTTAAATTGAAAGGCTAAACAACATAAAAGCCGCCACTAAGCAAACAATATATTGCCCACTTCATTACCACCGGCTAGATTTAAAGATTGGCATTCATACAGAGTTTACAACGAGAAACCTTAGAAAATTAAATTCGATGATTTATTGGAAAACAACCTCTATTACTCGATAGACTTTCTTTAAATGAAAAAATTATTGATGAAATTTAGCCGACCTACATTCAAAAAGTTTCCTATAAGACTCGAATCTCCCCCTAAAATCTTTTTTTGCCACATCCCGAAATGTGCAGGTTCCTCCCTGCACTCCGCCATTAGCTCTCAATATTATGAGCCAAATAAATTAGGCAGTTTCAGTATTAAACGAGCAGTTAGCAAACGAGCATCAGACGTATTAGAAATGCCAATGATGTCTGTACGAGAAACGGTAATGGTTCACAACCTGTCTATAAAGTCTAATTATTATGGGCACGGACACTCATTCTGCCGTCCGAATGTTGTAAAGAATTTTTCCCGCGAATGGAATTTTATAACAGTATTACGAAACCCTATTGACAGATGGATATCTCTCTACACCTACAACACCTACAAAAAGAGCCAATGGGACAAGAACTCCCTCCCGCTGGAAAAATATATAGAATCCCAGGTTGGGGCCATGACAGGGCAAGTTTTCATACGGTATTTTTCCGATTTTGCCGACTCCAATCCTTCAGAGCATATAGAGCGGGCCTTAGAAAATTTACAGCAGTTTTCAGTTGTTGGCACAACTGATCATTTAAATAAGTTAACCCAACAAATATCTAAAGACTTCGATATAAAACTAGACATCCCTAAGATCAACAAGAGTCCTAATACCAAACTTGCTCAGGAGATAAAATCAGACGCAAAAGCAATCAAGAAAATTGAGAAGATTTGCCAATATGATATGGAAATTTACAAAAGATTTACTGATAAGCATGGACCAATATTTTCTGGCAAGGGTTACAAAGAGATGTAAAAACACTGAAAACATACCAAGTCGTGGAAGCCCCCACCAAGACGACAACCCTGCAAAGGGGGAGAGGATTACGAATGGTATAAGTTATGCTGATTCAAATAAAAAGAGCGCAATGTTGCTACCCATATACAAATATAAGAAACTCCCTCCAAACATATCTCTTAGATCATCCGCACCCACAACAGCGAAAACTTCTCGATTATTGCTTGAAATATAGCTACCTTTGAATCTACCCGAGAAGACAAGTGGAACGACGCGAATTGTTATCACTCATAACCACCTCAATTTGTATCAACTAATGGCGATAAGCTTCAGTGATGGCGTAATTTACAACTTCCTTTGCCTCTCCATCCCTAAAATCAGGTCAGCTATAATCATTTACAAGCCATAATGTAAAAGTTCGACCATTAGGAATTCCCCTGATAACAATAAGGTTCGCTTAAATACACCTTCAAAATATCGAACTATAAGAATATAGATACCAATGCCCATTAAACACCCTGGTTTTAAACAAAAACCAATAACTCCCGGTAAAGATACTTTTTTAATACGGTGGCAGAATCGCCGGGCGTTTTTCATTCAAAAATTCAAACGGAAGACCCTGAAGTATGCCGGTCGCCTAATCAATGCTATCTTCCACAAGCATCGCCATTTCCCAAACTTCTACTTCCCCAATAGTCGCCCACCCTACCCAAAGACTATACCAAGTAACTCCTATACAAGCACATCAGACAATGCACAGACTTTTATTCTTTACAGAATTATCGGCAACGACCTAATCCCTCGACACAGTGCCGGACAATCCTACAAAAATCTTGAATTCATCTTGCAGCATGAACCTCCACTAGAGGGTTGCAAGAAGGTGTTCATCCTCAACCGAATTGTCGACCCAAGCGAGGAAACTGCCATTATCAAACTGCTTTGCAATTACAAACAAAGTTACTTGAGAATCCCCTTTCACTGGGATGAATACAAAGAAATTGGGTGGAACATCTTGGATTACCCGATTAATTATGCCCCCTATAAACTGAAAGACCTTTGCATGCGACGGGATTTGGAAATACAAGCCGAGCTGGGTCTATACCGTCATAAAAACAACTATGTAATGAATAATAATGGAGCGAGAAATCTCGCTCTGAAAGATGGCAAATCAAAAGCAGATTGGATTTTACCCTGGGATGGCAATTGCTTTGTGAGTTCAAAAGCCTGGAACGCAATAAAACAACAAGTTCTCAACCATGCCACTTACCCATACCATATTATCCCAATGGCAAGATTATTGGATAATCAGTCCATACTGCGTGAAGACTTCGAACCCTCCCCCACAGAGGAGCCACAGGTTCTATTTCGATCTGATAGCACAGAGGTTTTTGATAGCCGATTCTGCTACGGAAGACGCCCTAAGGTAGAATTTTTATGGCGCCTAGGGGTACCGGGGAAATGGGATGATTGGGCCGTTTTTCCCTGGGATCTCCCATGCCCTGACTACTCAAAGGATGCAGGCCACTACATTCAGGGCGCCTGGGTGGCCAGATTGTTTTCTGGTAAACCCCACCTAGAAAGAACGGATCAACAGTCCAGCCGAGAGCGGGGAGAAACCCGTTCCGAAGCCATCCTTACAATGCTAGATCAACTGGACAACTACACCCCAAACAAAAATACTCCAACCACCATGCCATCTGAACCGAATAGTACGGGTAACCTCAGCTTTTCTTATCTCACTCTATTGAGCGAAGCCACACAGAGAGCAGCGAGAGCACAACAGAAGTTACAATCCAATTCAACAGACTGCCTGCTGCAGGATTTAGTGATTGCAGGCCTTGCTCAATCTCACAAGGTAAGACCAGAGTTTTCCCGATTAATCGACGATAGCCTACTCAAGCTATTCCCAGATACCCAAGACAAAGCAAACACCAGACGACTAGAGACTGCAAACCCCAGCCTTCTGGCCCACTTGCTTTCTACTCTAAAAAACCTAAAACAAACACATCGACTCTACTCAACAAGAATTCAACAACTAGACGATCTCCTGAAACGGCACCTCATCTGGTTAACAGGAAGCCCCTGCGGTCAGTCTATGCGCTCAGATTTGGGGTATCTTGGCACACAGTATGATTTACAGGTCGCAGCGGTAGCTCTCTATCTCGACCAGACACAAATTGTCAGGAAAACCCTTAGAGACTCTCGTTTCCGGATACTGGAACAATTTGATGCTTCGGGTAAGCAACAACCAAAAACCAAAGGAAAAAATAGCACTCACTATGAGTGTCTCAATCTGCAGTTATGGATACATCTTGCTGAATTGGCAATGACGCTAGATGAGAACCTATGGAATTTTACTGCAAGAGACGGAGCTGGTGTCCAACAAGGAATACGCTGGTTCCTACAGAAATTTGAGATTCATAAAAATGCTAAAGATATTGATAAGCAAAGGCTGCTCCCAATTATCAATGCTTACCAAAAACAATATGGGGAACTACTGAATTTACGAATCAAACTTGGCCCCAAGCATATCCCCCAATACAAGTCTATTTTTCCTATTGAAACAGCAATTCACCCATTTTGGAACTTAGGCTACGAAGAGCATAGCAATTCATTCACAACCACCAATAAGTTAACCCCAGAGGTCCTTGAGTAAAATACAATTAATTTATAGTATTCTTATCAGCTTCAACAAATAGGATACAAACAACAAAAGCAAACATTGCCAAACAAGCATTGAGAGTAAATGCATGATCAATGCCTGACGGCATATCTTTGGCCATCGCCACTATAGTGGTATTTAAACCCAACCCCACAGCTCCGCCCGCTATCTGAAACATAAATATGATTGCACCTGCCAGGCTCGCCCTACTCTCATCAACAACCGTAATAGCCACAGTTGTAATAGTGGAATTGAACAAGCCGATACCTCCACCCAATATGACCAGGCCGGGAATCAGAGAAGTATACTGAGTATCTTTATGAATGTGAGATAAAATATACATTCCTAGTGCCATTAGTAATGTCGCTGCAGAAACTATTTTCTTCACTCCGATCACATCATATAATTTCCCTGCGAGAAATCCGAAAACGCTGAAGGATAACATCATAGGGATCAACCCCATTCCCGCCTGCATAGCCGATGTATTGCGAATATTGGTTAAGAACTGTGGAATAAAGAACAACCCGGCAAAGAAGAGTGCAGAAATCAGCAAAGTAGCAATTCCGGCGAAAATAAATCGCCTGTTCCCAGCCACATCCGGCGGAATCAGGGCCTGCTGCCCCACCCTGTTCTCTACAAAAGCAAACAGGCAAATAAACAGAAAAAAGGCGATAATAAGGCCGAGAACCAGTGGGCTTTTAAAACCCACATCAACAACAAGATCAAAAGCGAGCAATAGAGCAAGTAGCGCCATCGACAAAGAGGTGATTCCGGCGTAGTCAATGTGTTCATCACAAGACTCTGGAGAATCATCGGGAATGACTCTCCAGCAAACGTAAAGAGCGATCACCGATACAGGTAGATTGATAAAAAAAATCCACCTCCAACTGATATAATCAGCCAGAGCGCCCCCCAACAGTGGGCCGGCTGAATTGGCAATGCCGCAAACAGTGATCACCAATCCCCCTGCTAACCCCGCTCTCTTCTCTGTCATCAAACCATAGGTCATGCCTAAAATTGATGGCCACATCATCGCCCCCCCAACCCCCATCAAAGCTCGGGATATCAACAACATACCCATATTGATCGCTATTCCACCCAACAACGAAAAAACCATGAATAGTAAGGTTCCGACAATAAACACTCTTCTCCTGCCATACATATCGGCAAGACGACCACCTGAGACTATCAATACGCCAAAGACCAGGGCATACCCATTAATAACCCACTGTGTGGTTGTTATATCTGAGTGAAATTCATGCTCGATGGTAGGTAGTGCAGGAGAAAATGCGGTGAAATCATTAGCGACAATAAAGATTGCAAGGGACAAAGCCATCAGGCCGGCATAAAGATGCTTATCTGCTGATACTTTTCGCTCGTTCATCCCTGCCATCCATGATTAATAAAAATAACAAATTAGCTCCGATGACCTTTTAGATAGGACTAGGTATTATGAATAGTGAGCAGTTAATTATCTTTGCGATAAAAGAGAAACAACAACATCAACAAGCCATTTACAATAAAATCATACGCCATTACTCCTTAGCTGCCAGGATCCAGAGCCAACCCACATCTTCACAACCAACAAATTATGTAGAATATAATCAACAAGTTAATGGATATAATACAAAAATAGATGCCTTCCGACAGCCGATGAAACCCACTATTTAGATGTACATGCGTGTCATCTTAGCACCTATGAGGGTGACATACTCGCCACATTCTTTCATAATTCATCGTGTACACTATAAACAGTATAATTTCTACCACATCAAGAGGATAAAGTGGGATAGAAGACTTTTAGCCCATAAATACATGTCCACCAATTATTACAAGCCACCTAAGGCAAACCTGGAAACTAACCCCCCTTCTAAGCGAAGGGATATATCTTTCCTGATTGCCCTTACAGCAACATCGATGACATGTATCATGTTGCCAACCTTTATTGCAATATTTTCCCTGCCAGGAGCATCATTTTTTCATATCATTAATGGTACGGTGCCCATGCTGGTATTTTATCTGGCAACTACTGCAATCGCCCTAATCGTAACCCTTACCTATGGAAGATTGGTAGAACACGTCCTCCAAAAAATGCAAAGATATAACCGAGCCTCTATGATTTTTGGTGGTATCCTTCCCGGCATATTGATTTATTCAATTGGAGCAGTAACAACCACACCAAATCTTGCTAGCCTCGGAATTATTATCGCTTTATACGCCACTCCCATTTCCTTTTTATGCTATTTTTTTACAACCAAATCCATCAAACTTGAAAATAACGAATAAAACACCCGCCCCACCTTTCCCCCTTGTAATACTTAGTTAAAACCTTAAATCCGCCTATACCTGGGAATTTTTTCTCAGATTATTGATAGTTAATTCCCAAGGAAAATACTTGGTACCTGACCGAGAATCGGAGGGTCATCCTATAACGTCATCCAATATCATTTTAACGATAGAATTTTGGATGCCAGTGGTAACTTTGGGTGAAAATAATTCAAGTAATTACCCAGAGATTTGAGAGTCGTCTTTGCCTAACCAGCTATTCAGCAAAGTCCCAAATCGACAAACAGGCAGTAATGCGCTTGATAGAACTTAATATGTTGATTTGTAAGGAAACAGATATGAAAACTTACGCCTCCATTGCTGCGGCAGTCGCTTTAGTTATTAGTGGGCACGCTGCCGCCAACACCACCATTGTCAATCAAAATGGTATCGGGAATACTGCGACATCTAACCAGGCTGACCCGACCACCTCCGGCAATTTTGCCATATTCACACAAACAGGCGACAACAACTCATCAACCACATCCCAGGTAGTCAACTCTACCAATAGCGTTATCAATAGCACCCAAATTGGCGACAACAACACCGTTTCATCGATTGATCAAAGCGATGCCACTACGTCAGTAGTTAATGTATTGCAAAATGGTCAGACCAATACATTCAACGCAATTCAAAATACTACCACCTCAAGTACTTCAACAACCACACAAATTGGCACCTCTAATCAATATACAACGGTACAAACCAATTCATCCCTGGATACCACCGTAATTACCCAAAATGGTGATTCCAATAGCGGCTCTATTGTTCAAGCATTAGGTTCGGGGAATGGAATTTTTGTCACCCAGCTTGGAACGACCAATTCTACAGCCGGTACTCAGTCAAGTGAAACATCCAGTACCACTACTGTATTTCAGGATGGTACATCAAACATGGCCTCATTTGGCCAAGGGCTAGGAACGGGAAATATCCAGACTACAATCCAACTGGGAACGAGTAACACTTCATTAGTTGTACAGTTTACATCCATCGGCGATTATGCCGAACTAATACAGGATGGTGATTCTAACGATGCCGACATTGAGCAGGATTTAGGTTCTGGTAATAGCCTCTATGCCGAGCAGCTTGGCACCTCCAATATGGTGATGACGTATCAAACGGGAGCAGGTAACGAAGGGGAGATCGAACAGGATGGTTTAAGTAACTCCGCAGACCTCTCCCAAGATGGAAGCTTGCATCTGGCCTTTATGGAGCAGATTGGCGATACCAATACCGCTACGATAACTCAAACCTCCACGATGAATACTGCCAGTACAATGCAAATGGGTACAACTAACACCCATGACACTACCCAGGCAACATCTGGAAACTCTGCAACTGCTACTCAAGTGGGAACCAGTAACGTAGGTACCATCCTACAGTAATCCAAAGGCCGGCATCCGGGAAATTTCAACCGGAGCCGGCCAACCGAGAATCTCATGAATCTTGATTTTCAAGTGAAAATCTACCCGTCTGTTATGCTCCAAACTTTTCACTTCCAAATTTCCAATGAGCAAGAAAAGTAGTTGATTCGGTTAGCCTCTGCCTATCTTGCTCACACAAAAACTTAAGAACAAACCTGTAGCCATCCCTCTAAGCATTTATTCTCAGCATATTGATATTTAATTCCCAAGGAAAATACCGCTCACCTGACCGAAAATCGTTAGGTCATCCTACATCATCACCCAATATCATTTTAACGATAGTGTCTTGGGTGTCAGCGGTAACTTTGGATGGGAATAATTCAAGTAATTACCCAGGGATTTGAGAGCCGTCTTTGCCTAACCAGATGTTCCGCAGAGTCCCAAATCGACAAACAGGCGGTAATCCGCTTGATAAAGATTAATATGTTGATTTGTAAGGAAGTAGATATGAAAGCTTACACCTATATTGCTTCGGCACTTGCTCTAGCAATCAGCGCGCATGCTGTCGCCAATACCACGATTGTCAATCAAAATGGCACCGGGAATACAGCAACAGCCAACCAAGCTGACCCCACCACGTCGGGCAACTTCGCGATATTCACTCAAACCGGCGACAACAACTCATCAACCACATCACAGATAACCAACTCTACAAATAGTGTTATCAACAGTACCCAAATAGGCGACAACAATACCGTTTCGACGATTGAGCAAGATAATGCGACCACATCGACAATTACTGTACTCCAAAGTGGTCAAACTAATTTATTCGATGCTACTCAAACCAATACCACATCGGTAACTTCGACAACCACACAAATTGGCACGTCCAATCAATTCACCACAACACAACTCAATTCCTCCCTCGATACTGCCGCTATTACCCAAAATGGTGACTCCAATATCGGCTCAATTGTTCAATCAAGCAGTTCAGGGAATGGGATTGTTGTTACCCAACTTGGAACATCCAATGAAGTCGACGGTACTCAGGCAAACGAATCCTCTAGCACGGCAACTGTATTTCAGGATGGAACATCAAATATGGCTACCTTTTTTCAGGTCGCCGTTGGCTCGGGGAATGTTCAGAGTACAATCCAGTTAGGGACAGGTAATACCTCACTCATAACACAATTTACATCTACCGGTGGTACTGCCGAGCTAATACAGGATGGTGATTCAAACGATGCTGATCTTGGACAGCAGGACGGCCTCGGTAATAACCTTTTTGCCGAACAACTGGGTACAACCAATATGGTTTTTGCCATTCAATTTGGTGACAGTAACGATGCTGAGATCGAACAGGATGGCCTAAGTAATTCCTCTACGCTATTCCAGATTGGAGATTTACTGGTTGCCGATGTGGAACAGATTGGAGATTCCAATACGGTTACGATTAACCAATCAATGATGATGAATACCGCCAACATTACGCAAATGGGTACAACAAACACCCATGATACCACCCAGGCAACATCTGGAAACTCTGCAACCGCTACGCAAGTGGGCACCAGCAACACCGGCACAATCTTACAATAATCCCCAGGCCGGCCTCCAGAATCACGATTGAGGCCGGCCATTTTGTGCGATCGGTTGAGGCTTGTATTCCTAGAGAATCACTCCCTTCACCCAGTTTCATGACCATCAAACTTTTACATACTTAAACGGCTCAAGCATAAATCCACTCGTAGAGTTAAAGTTGTATTTCAAGATTCAACTCTAAGGCCAGGGATACTTACCAGTACCCTCTTTCTCAAACTGCTCTAACTTCTCTTTAGCTTGAGGTAAAAGGTCATAGATTGGCGGATTATTGGATATAAAACCGATCTTGAATTGTGGGGGATACTTAATGAGTTCTTTCATATAGTCTCCCGCCGATGTCATCACTGGTACAAGCATTGGCAAATGACGCACACCGATACTGACATCTTCCTGAGGATTGGAATAAAGGTTAAATAATATTGCCCCGCCACTCTCAACAAAAATGGGACCACTGAACCCGCCCCAGTTTCCCCTCTGTACGACACCATTTTCGATTTCTGCCGTCCATACATATTTGAACTCATCAATACGCATGGCAGAAAAATACTGATTCATCGTATAGGGCCGACTACGGCGTGCAGACTGGCCATTATCCGCCAACAGCATTCCCGTTTGATCGATACCATCGATATATCGATCTTCACTGACAAAGCCGGCAACCTCTTTGCCTGGCTTACCCGCTATCGAAATGGCCGTGTTAAAGAGATCAGCCAGGTCAAACAACCCTTCAGTACGGCGAGGCTTTATCATCCCCTTCCAATAGGCAAATGTCGGCACTCTTACTCCACCCTCCCAGCTCGTACCTTTACAACCCCGGAAAGGGGTTCGGCCATAAGGGGGAACCTCGCATTCGGGGCCATTATCCGAGGTGAAGAAAATCAGGGTGTTATCCAGCTGGTTTGTCTCCTGCAATGCACTAAATAGCTGTGCAAGTACATAATCCATATGCACCATACAGTCGCTATATACTGTACGAGCTCGCGATTTCCCTGCCCATTTATCAGATGGATAATTATCAAAGTGACAACCTCGGGGGGCGTGATACAAAAAGAATGGCTTTTCAGAGCTTTTCATTTGCCTAATGAAATTTACACTGTAATCCATCCATTGGTCATCGAGCACCTTGATATAGTCCAGATCAATCAAATGAACATCTTCACACCGTTCCGTATCCTGCGGCGTACAGTGTACTTCGCTATGACTAAAAGGCTCCTTCTGCATCATGGCAAAGCGCTCTGGAGACAGTGCCACTTCCGGATTAAAGTAGATGTCTCTCCATTCCGTATACATATCTGATACACCGAGAAATCCCCGGTAATTGTCATAGCCAACATTCTGCGGTAACGATCCCTTATTTTCGCCCATATGCCATTTCCCGACTCCCTGGGTAATGTATCCCAACTTCTTGAGTATGGCGGGCATTGTGACTGCACCATCCAAACCGCCGGCTTCACCATACATCGGCGGGCGCAAAATTCCGTGGTGCAAGGGATTCTGACCGGTATGAATCGTTGCCCGTGTTGGCGAGCATGAAGGCGTTGAGTAGGCAGAGGTTAGAATAAGCCCCTCATTCGCCAGCTTATCCATGGTGGGCGTAGCATTGCCGACAGCAATACCTCCACCATTAAAGCCAACATCCATCCAGCCCACATCATCAAGTAGGAAAATCAATATGTTAGGCTTTTTACCAAATTTCTCCTCCAGAAGAGCCAGCTTCTGTCTAGCTTGCTTTTCCTCTTGCGGATGCTGAATTACCGGATACATATTGTCAGCCAGTTTTACAGACTTTAGATGCAGAAACTGATCCGGGTGGCTGTATCCTGGTGCAGAGGTTGGCCCCGTGGTGCTTCCCCGCAAGTTTTCTGCCTGAACAGCAAAACTTGATATGACAAAGATTAAAGCAAAGTAAACAATAGATAGTTTTCTGCGAAAGAAACACAGCCAAGACAGCTTCATATCCGACATCCCGTTAACGTAAATATTGACTTGTGGCCGCTAAAACCACAATGCCGCAGAATCCACCAAAGTTAAATTGCCAATAGCCCATACAAATTAAAATAGAGATAGCTTTCCCTGATATTCATTTAAGGATAGCTCTGAGTGCTGGCCCTATACTTTACAATCAATATTTGGAGAATATAAGAAAAGGAACACGCCTGTGAAGGGCAGTAAGAAACTAGGTTACCAGCAGGAAATAAATATCCTTTTATTACCTTCCCTTCTTCTCCTGGAAGAAGAGAAGAGAAATCAAGAAACCTACCAGAACAATAAATCCATCTACCAGTAATGCCCGATTAACACCTGTAGCAATATCCGGCGCTGACGCCAATATGGCTGAATTGATCCCCAAGCCCACAGCGCCACCTAAAAAACGGAACATATAGACAACAGCGCCAGACAAACTGGATTTACTGGCCTCCACGGAGGTTATTGCGGCAGTCACAGCGGCAGGGCTAAATATACCTAATCCAATGCCAATCAATAACATACCCGGTACAAAGACCAGATAGACGATATGATTACCGTGGACCGAGAGCATAAAAAGCCCCAGACTCATCGCCAAAGCACCTGAGCAGAGCAGCAGCTTTGGGCCAAGCCGTTCATGAATTTCTCCAGATACAAATGCAAAAATGCCAGAAGAAACCATAGCCGGCAACAAAGCCAATCCGGCCTGAAATGCGGAATAATGATGCACGCTAATAAAAAGCAGAGGGATATAGACAAGGATTGCAAAGAACGCGATGGCAACAAAAAAGACACTGACTCCTGACACCATGAAAATACGATTAGTTACCAAACTCGCAGGAATCAGTGCATCATCTGCCATATATGACTCAATTATGATAAAGCTGATCGCAGAGATAAGCGAAACTACCAACAAGCAAACAACCAATATTCCAGAAGTGGTTTTTTCTGTCGTAAAATCCAAGGCTAGCAAAAATAGGAATAATGATAGAGAGAGTGTCAACACACCCAAATAGTCAATTCTCTCCACTTTTTTCTCATATTTTTCTTTCGGGTACTTTAATCCATAAAAAGCAACCACCAAAATAGCAATGGGAATATTGATAAATAGAATCCAGCGCCAGCTCAGAAAGTCTGACAAGATCCCACCTATAACAGGGCCGCAAGCTGTAGCCACCCCTAGCGCAGCCAAAATAAATCCCCCGACAAATCCAGCACGATCTGATGGCAACAATGTATATGCCATCCCCAGCATTGCTGACCAGGCCAAAGCTCCCCCTAGCCCCATCATTGCTCTGGCGATTAACAGCACCTTAACTTCATTCGCAAGACCACCCAGGAGAGATGAAAGGGAAAATATAAAGATACCTATCAAAAAAATCTTTCCACGCCCGTAGATATCTGCCAACCGCCCACTGGTCACAATAATGACTCCATAGGCCAGGGCATAGGCATTCACAACCCAGTGAACGAAAGATATGCGGACGGAAAAGTCTTTGGCGATAGCGGGGAGAGCCGGTGAAAAGGCGGTAAAATCACTGGCGATCAAAAATACTGATAAAAAGAGAACAGACAGCCCCCAGATTTGCCCTTCTGAGATACCCTTCACTTTTGTCATTTTTACCATGCAAGCTCTCTAAGACCCCACTTAGTGACACTCTAGTCCATGGGGTCAGAGTAGGAGTCTCACAGCCTGTACAGCTCCATACTATTGCATCTGGGGACGATTGAAGAAAGTGGATTGGAAGGCTTACTGACTGAATCGGTTAAATGACGACTAATAACGCCATTTACTCTTTACTTAAAAAGTGGAGTTACTACTGGGGTGGAAGGAAAGAACACACTTCACTCGAGACACGCTGTGAATACATCCCTGTAAGCTCCTAATCGGCATCCATGCCTCATAGGGTCCCGAGCGCAGTGTATTATTTCCTTCTCCCTTTTTAGTAAAAGGTAAGATTAAGCAACCTGATTCTTTTCCATTTTAATAACTTCACATTATTGTTTGAAGCTCAAACGAAAAGGATAAGATTTAAGGCCCAACCTGCGCCGGGCCCTAAAATTACAGCTTGCCAATTATATTAATAAACACCCCATGACTGTCATAGTCAAGCTGGGTGAGGTCATCAGAGAAGTCGGTAAAGTTGTAGCCCACCCCCAACTTAAGGTGATCCCCAACATGGCGATACAAGCCGATTAGGGCGCCGCTCTTACTATCCTGGGCATCGGGTAGATCGAGCAGACGGGCTTCCAAGAGAAGGTCCCAGCGTTTGATAAAATGCCAATCGGCACGCAGTACATAAAGGCTGGCACGGCTATCGAAAAACTCCGGGTCTTCCGTGTCCATACTCAACTGGCCCAGACGATAAGCGTACTTACCACCCAAGGTCCACTGTCGATTGAGATCGTAACTGGCGTCTATCGAAAAGATATGACTCTTCTGGATAAATTCAGTGGAGGTATTTTCAACCGTCACCTGGTCCTGGGTCGGCACATTATAGAAATAGGTGTACTTCATCAGGGTATTCAGGCGGTCGTTATTCACCGGGCGATAGGCATAACCCATTACCGCTTCGGTAAATTTGCCATCGTAGAATTCACCTTCCGAACTTTTGCTGTCTGAATAGTTGAGTTTGCCAACCAAGCGCCAGTCTGGAGTAAACTGGTAGTTAAAGGTATTTTTTAATAACCATGTATTACGTTCAGTTTCCGATACGGTATTTTCGTCCGATACGGTTTCCGATATATCCGTACGGTATTCCAGCGCTGATGCTATACGTATCGCATCCCGGCCATAGCCCATATTAAAGCCCATGGCATTGCGTTCGGTTTTGGCTCCTGTATCCGGATCTTCGAGCGTACCCGCCTCCAGGGTAGTGCCATAGCTCCAACGGTCATTGGGCGCCAGATCCATACCCAGAGCGTGGGTCAGGCCAGTGGAAACATCGCCGTGACTGTAGCGCTCTTCACCATAAATATTGAGCGTATCGGAATAGCGGCTGCGGAAGCCTGTGCTCATATTGCCCTTGCGTGCACGCACACCGGTATCACTGCGCTCGTTATCCAGCGCATAATTCATATAAAGGCTGGTTCTGTCAGTCACCAGAAAGTCCGTACCGAGCCTGGCAGCTGTGCCGGTATCACCGCCGGAAACCTCACTATCCATTGTCAAACGGTCACTCACCCGATAAGCACCACCGAGTCCGATGCGATTGTTCTCTTCCCGGGTACCGGTCACCTCCATCGTATTCTGCACAAAACCAAAGGCGCTCCAACTCTCACCGGAGTCATAGCTGGCCTCGACAGCAACATCCGTTCGATCCCCTTCTGTCTGGGTTGCGGCGACAACTTCGGATTCATCCTCGCGGCTGTCATTGCGAACCGCAGAGGTGAGACGCCAGTGATCATTGATGCGGTAGCCGAGCATCAAGTCCATCGCATCGGTCTGCAACCCATCTTCTTCCTCTTTGGTGTCGGCTTTGACCCTTACATCAAAACTCTCACCTATCGGCAGGTTAACGCCACCGCCATATTGGATAGTATCGCCATCCACAAATTGGCCTGGACCGGAAAAACCCGCTTCACGCTCTTGATGGTAGAAATTGCCAGAGCCGCGCAAACTCTCGAAAAAATCTCCCAGCTGTAAAACGCCTTCCACTTTAGTTGCACTGGCGGCAACTGTGGAATCCAGGCTTTCATCTTCAAAGGTGTAGCCACCATCCAGTGAACTGACACTATCGAGGTTGCTACCCTCGCTATCGGCCATTTCAATTTTCACCCAACTACTGGCGCTTTTACGCAAAGTCAGGTCAATGCCCTGCAGGGAACTTTCTTCCTCATCTTCATCTTGCTGAATACTGCTTAGGCCCAATTTGACATGATCACCTAGCCAATAGTGGGCACGTCCACCGACAGCCAGGGTATCCATTTCCTCAAAGCCCGGTGTGTATTCGTAACGCGCTACCAGGTATTGGGGGTTACCGTTGTAAGCGCCATCTTCAATGAGCAGTTCATCATTTGCCAGGGAAGATAAGGGGCTATTGAGCAGGATACGCCCTTGGATATAGTCAATGTCGTAATCAACTACTGCAGTGAGGGTCTTAACTGCGAGCACCAGTCCGGAATCTTTATCCCGAACTTCCACACGTAAACTTTCCGAGCCGCTGGAAATATCCTGGTGCCGAAGGTAATACAAGGAACCGCCGGTTCCACGATACTCATCGCGCCCGGCAACTGTTCCAGGCTCGGCCCCAAAGGCATCTATTTGAAAGCGTTTTTCACCAAAGCTGGTCATCGCATCCGTTTCAAAGTGACCGCTACCACCGTAGAGCGTTCGATCAATTTGAGCCAGTTCATTATCGGCAAAGTTCGCTTTGAAATTACCCCAGAGGCCGTAGTCATCGTACTTGGACAATTTCACATAGAATTTGCCAGAAGTAGGGGCATCTTCAACGACGGTGGAGTCATCGCCAAACGTCGGATAGTACAAATCGCTATCCATACGGCGGAACAAGGCATCGGGAGACTTTTCCATAAAGTTGGAAAATAGATCATCTACCGGCCCTTCTTCAGTGTCAGCGCTGGCAGACAGGCGCCAGCCCTCCCCGAAGCCACCATTGGTATAAAACGCCAAGCGGCCATCGTAACTAACGGAGTTGTCATAGTGAGTCTCATCGCCGGTGACCAGTGCAGCAGGGCCGTTGGTTTTGTCGTAACCCACGGTAAGGTCGGCAATCCCTACGGCAAACCAATCACTTTTAGCAAAATCCAAATCTCGCAGGAAGAGTTCACCATTGCCCTCGTCATCGAGAATCGCCACTTCAACTGTATGCATACCCGGTGCAAAAATTTGCTCGGCGATAAACTGGCCTTGGCTATCTACCGGGACCGGATTGCCCGCTAGCCATACTGTGTGTCCAGGTGGCACCTGGGCACCATTGACCAAGACACTGTTGCCATCGAGTGGAATATTCTGTTGGGCCAGGCGATTCTCACCGTAACCTACCAACAATTCCCGACCGATATCCTCATTTTCGGAAGAGTCTTCGATTTTATCCACTATCCAAAGGGTTTGCTCAGTGGTCTCGTCATAGCGACCCTTGTGGTCGTAGGCACGTAAAACATAGTGCAGTTTTTTCAGTGGCGCTTGGTAGTCAGAAAATTCTGCTCTCCACTCCCCTTTACCAAAGTGATCCAGCGGCACAATAGCCAGCGGGGTATCGCGCAGAGATTGCCCCTCTTCAAACAAGCGCACTTCTGTACTTTTAACAAAAGAGGGATAGTTGGTATAACTACTGAAAAATACCCGATTCTCTGCCAGATCGGTATCCGGGTTATCCGCATAACGGATGGTATTGGGCCACGCTGTCACATTCAGGCGCGGCTGCATTTTTTTGTTGTCGAAGCGGAATTGAATATTGGCTTCCTGCAAAGCCACATCGGTACAACGCTGCAAGTCCGCCGAGTTTTTATAGGGATCGTATTCCGGGCTGCCGTCGACAGTGATACGCATTAAGTTAAGTGCGTAGGGATTATTGGCTATGGCTTCACGATTAATGCGCTCGATTTCCAAGCGATCACTTTCTGTGAGAATTGCCAGTTCATCGTAAAGGATTTCGACCTCAACCCTGGCGCCATCCCGCTGCTCAAAGCCATTGCTCACCACATCCGCAGATTGGACGTAGCCACGCCCTTCAAATTCCACCTGGGTGTCTTTCAGGTTAAGTAACTCCTGTACCTGCGCCATAGCGCGTTGGGCACGGGCACCGGACAAACCCTGGTCATCGCCGTAAACCATAGCTTCGCGGCGATCCATACGCTGGTTATCGCTGTAACCAATAAAGCTCAGGCGCACATTTGCCTTATTGGAGATTTCAGCCATGGCTGCACGTATCTGTGTCAGCTGTGCCTGGCTGATAATCGGGTCACCGTTATCAAAGCGAATCGGAGATATTTTTCCACCGGCGGACTCATAGGCGATGGTGAGAGTTTCTGCTGCTGCAGCTTCCGGGCAGGCTTGCACCGATTCCGTAGGGACTTCCAGCGGATCGTCATACCAAAATTCCACTTCTACCCGGCGGTTAAGGGCGCGGCCTTTGGGAGTATCGTTAGCCGCTATTGGCTGGCTCGCCCCTTTACCACTGCTGGTAACCATAGTTGCGGGTAAGTTCAGTGCAGCAGCCAAAGCCTGAGCGACACGGCGAGCTTCACTGTAGGACCTTTCCTGATAGGCTTGCTGCTGGGCTTCCGGGTTTTCACCCACATCCAGCGGGCGGGCATCAGTGTGGCCAATAAAATGAATAACCAGATTATTTTTATCGGCAAGGTTTGATCGAACCTCCCGGATACGGCGAATAAAGGCTTCCGGTAATTCTGTTTGCCCGGGCTCTATTCTCAGTGGCGTCACCAGGTTTCTAAGGCGTGCCCGCTGTTCACTACCCGCAGCATAGGTGAGTTTACACACCGTTTCCTGGCGGCATACTTTCACCCGGTTGAGTAACAGTGCCTCCGCCCGGGCACGGTCCGCCATGGCTTTTTCATCCAGGGCGTCGTAGGTTACTTTTACCTGTACTCGGCGATTTTCTTCACGACCTGCAGTCGTAATATTATCCGCTATAGGCTCAATATCTCCGCGCCCTTCAACGGCAATCATTTGCTCCGGCAGTTCGAGAGCCTCTTGCAGGAAGTCTGCCACAAACTGGGCTCGCGCCAGGGTAAATTCTTCTTTGCTGGTAAAGTCCGCTACCAACTCCCCAGTAAGAGGGTCAGAATCGGTATGGCCAATGAAGTGCAATTTGAAATTAGGCGTCTCGCCCAATTCATTCAGGCTCTGGCGCAACAATTCCACCGTCTCTGGAGAAACTTCATCTTCAACGCCATGGAACAGGATTGGGTCAATAAAATCTTCCACCACAATCGGGTCTAGCGGCGATACGAATTGTGTCGCATCCTGAAGCCACTGATTTGTGGGGGCGCGCAGCAGCATACCTTCGGTATTACTACCGATTGATTGCTCCTCGAACTCTACTTGAGTTTCATTTTCCTCAGAATTCAGGCTTGGAATATTCTGCCACACCTGCCACCAGCCAAGCTCATTCAGTTGCGAATCTGCATCTTGGGCCTGGGCCGGAAGTGTCAGTGCCAGTGCAATTGCAGTGGCCAGACGGCGGTCCCGCCGGGGGAAAAAGCGGATCGACTTCACTGAAGAGTTTGTCGAGCCTGCTTTCTGGACAATATTCCGTTTCGCAAAGGGCATTACTCCAACCCTCCTTTGCCAGGAGGCGCTCCACGGCGCCAGAAAACTTCAGTTTCAATGGTCAAATCGTAGTCGCCATTACGACTCGTCCAATCCTTGGCAACCTGATCCTTAATTGCCTGCAGGCGCTCTTCCACCAAATCCGGATCTTCATTTTCACCGAGATAGGCAAGGCGTAAAACAGAGGGGGCTTCGCTGAGTTTTTCCAACAATAAATCCATTCGGGAGTGCCATTGCGGGCGCAGTTCTGTTGTGCCCGGTTCAAATACCGCATCGGCAATGTCCAGGCGCACCACCCGGTGCAAGCTGGCTCCAAAATTGAACTTCAGCATCTTGCCTCGGGTAGCTCGCAGCACGCGCGGGTTTTCAGTGGTGAGACGATACCCGCTTGGCAAGCTGCGATCGTCGAGCTTGAGCACAAAATTAGAACCCCGGTCTCCATTCGGCACCACTGCGCAGGTAATATGGAAACGACCATGGGAGTCCGCAGTAACATTCAAGCCGGTCGCAGTTGCCACACGCGCTCCGGGCAGGCCACCCTCGCCTTCATCCTGGTAGCCGTTCATATTTTTATCGTCAAACACTTTGCCGATAACATCAGTACAATCAAAGGTGGGATCGGGCACCACACGCACAGTGGCAGAGGCCTCACCAGAAGCGGCCTGCCCAGAGAGCTGATTGAACATGCGCGCGCGGTTTACGTATTTGCCCTCGCCCACACCGGAACCTACAACCAAGAGCAGCTTTAACACACGAGTTTCTTCCGCTTCCACTCGCAGATCCGACCAACTTAATTGCAAGCCCTCACTTTCAGGTTCAACCGCCTCGCCATCAAGGCGCGCTGAGCCCGCCACATATTTGAAGCCTGCGGGGAAGTAATCCACCAACTGCAAATCGGTTAGGGGTATCGGCAGTGTGTTGCCAAAGGTAATGGTGTAGGGCACCAGCTGGCTGCGGGTTACATTGAGCATGGCGGCAGTTTTGGTGATGGACAGCGCCCCTTCCAGCTCCGGGTCCATAGCGATATGGTTGTTAAACAGCTGGCTTTCCCCTGGAATCTGGCCGTCATCCAAAGTCATGCGCAGATAGTAATCTGTTGCTGCATCCCGGGCCTCCACATCGAGGGTGGGGTGTGCGGAAGATTCCTGTACCTCACAGTGGTCCGCAGTTGCAGGAACCATATCGGCATTACTGCCCAGGCAGCCAGCCACATCAAAACCGGCAGTTTCGCTATTGGTCTGCGCGGGGATTACCAGTGACTCACCACCGGTGTAATCATCATCATCGATTTCTACCTGAATCAGGTAATCCACGTTGGACGGACAGGAAGCATCGCTGAAATTAATATCGAATTTGTAGTAACCCCCGGACTGGGATACCTGTCCCTGCTGCTTCTCATCATCAAAGCAACGCGCCGGTAGCTCCTGACCGGAACTCACTCTCAGCATGGTGAGTGTGGCACCTTCAATAGCAGATCGGGTTACAGAGTCGTAAACCACTCCATTGGGTGTCAGCGGTAAGTTTAAGTCCTGGGGGTTTGCCCCCGATTCCACATAAATTTCACTGATCGATTGTGGTCCATTGGTGAAATCAGAAACAGGATTACCCAATGAAGCCGTATTTTCCGTGGCATCCGGTGCGGTGTAACGCATCTCGTAACTGAGGCCGCCATAACTGTTGGGCACCAGTCCCTGGAATTGGAAATAGCCACTTTCATCAGACTGAGCTGTTTCCATCAGCTCCTCATTGAAATACAGATCTACTGCCCAGTTAAGCAGTAGGCTCTCATCCGTATCCAAAGCATTGTTGAAATTCACATCGTGCCACAGATAACCGGCCAGGTTGGCAATGCCCGGCGTACCGCCAACATCAATGGCAACACTGGCCTGAGCACTGGAAGCTGGGTCATTCCACTGCACTTCTGCCGTGTTCACTACGGTAAAACCGTAATCCAGGTTTTCCGACATCTGCGCCTGGAAACGCAGTGTAACAACCTCTCCCGGCTCCAAATCACCGTAGGTAGTGGCATAGTCCGCAGTGATCAGTGTGTTGGCCACTGTTACACCGTCGGCCTGCCCATTGAGCAGAGCTGAATCGGCAACATAAGTGAGGACGCCATCGCCGGCAATGGCCAGGTCATCGGTAATCTCAACATACGTGGCAGAAACACCACTGATATTTTCGACGGTTACCAGGTACTCCAATACCGCCCCTGCTTCTGCAGCCCCGCCACCGACAACGGCAACTTCTTTCACAATGGACAACAGCTGGGCATCACCTACGACCACCTCAGTTGGCTGAGCGCCATTGGCCGAGTTGCCGTCTGCATCGGTTAGGGTAAGTGCCAACTCATCAGCTTCAACACTACCCTGGTTACTAATAACCGTACCTGTCGCTGTACCAGCGTTCACCATCACTTCAAAGGTAACGGTGGCTGTTTCGCCCGAGGTAATAACACCCTCGTTAGCTCCCGGCAGGGGTGGTGTCAGGTCATCGGAAGAAACCGGCAATGCAGAATCCAGCTGTGAATTACCACCACCGTTATCCGCTACCGATTCACCATTTAATGTGGTAGTACCGGCAACATAGGTGGTGTCATCTGGCACCTGGTCGGTAAGCGCTACTTCCTGTGCATCCACACCCCCCATATTGGTAATGGCGATGGTATAGCGGAGCACATCACCGGGATCAACAATCCCTGTGGAGGTGTAGTCTTCAGCAATTTCTACAGTCTTGTGGGCAATTAACAGAGGCACATCGCCGACAATATCGATCGTGGGATCATCGGGGGTATCAGTATCCGGATCATCGGAGGGCACTTCATCAAAAGTACCACTACCCGCTCCTTCACCATTTACGAATCCCTGGTTCGAAATTACGGTGCCATCATTAACGTCATTAATGGTGACATCAAAGGTGATAACCGCTGCAGAAACACCATTGGCGCTGGCACTGATAAAACCATCGGCTTCGCCATCGGTATTAATATCCATACCGGCAGCCAGCGGGGAGGTACCGCTGACATCGGACACTGTAGAGCCGTTCAAGGTAGTAGAGCCGCTGACATAAGTCGTATTCGCGGGGATCTGATCCCGTATCTGAGTATTGATCGCGTTCTCATTACCGGTATTTTCCACCGAAATGGTGTAACGCAGGGTATCTCCCACCATCAACAAGTCGGCATCATCAGTAATATCTACCGACGTTTTTTCTACGACCAGTAATGGCTCTGATTCAATCTGTACTTCCGTGGGATCTTCATCTCCCGCAGTATCCGGATCATCGGTACCATTGATATTGGGGTCATCACTGTCTTGTAACGCTTGCCCGGGCAGCTGAACTTGGGCCTGGTTAAAGACTTGAGTCCCACTATCAATAACTGCAGCCAGCGTAACCTCGTAAATAATCTGGATAGAATCCCCTGTTGTGCCGCTCGCAGTGAGGTCCAGATTACCAACTTCCAGGTAGCCACTATTCCAGGTTCCTGCTGAGGCATCGATAGCACTACTGTCACTTCCGGCAGGTGCACTGACTAACTGCAAAGTGCCCGATTCAAATAATGCAGAATTATTTAATCGACCAAGGTCATCGGAAACTTCAACTCCACTTACATCAACACCGCTCGTATTGGTCAGTGTCAGTGTGTAACGCAAAACTTCTGCCGGACTGGCGGTAGTAGCCGGGTTTTCTCCACGGCTGATATTTTCCACCGCTTTGTAAAAAGTCACTGTCGGCACAGAGGAGGTAACCGAATAAGCGTCCTCATGATCAAGCACGCCAGGAGTACCATCGGTGGGCGCCGCATTGGTGTACTGGCGGGCTTCGCTGAAGCTGCTATCCCAGCTATACCACTCAGTAACACCGGCAATATTCGTCAGCGTATCCCCATCAACGGTGTCGGTATCCAGGTAGGCATCGTAGCCCACAAGTAGATGGTAATCCGCATCCAGCATCGCCGCTGAGCCAATGGAGGTAATTGTGAGCGTACAGCTCGCGCTGTCGAATACTGCAGTAAAGTCGGAGCCTTCCGTCAGAGTAGCCGTGGTGATACCAGTGCTATCGGTAATTTCCGCAGTAAAATTGTCAGGGGCCGTTTCACACATACCACCGGGATTATTGTCCGGCAAAATATCGGTAACACTAATATCCCAGGCGGGACCCGTACCGGTATTGTGTAAATCTAAAGTGAAGGTACCACCAACACCGGACTGCACACTGGTCGGGCCAGTTTTAGTCAGGGTAATTGCGCTGGGCTCTACGACTTCCATATCTGCCGTAGTATTTCCGCTACCCGCACCCTGCCCCACAGAAGCATTATCATTTTCGTAGTTGTAGCTATAGCTGGCACTCGTAGAAAAATTCAAACCGTCTACATTTGGCGGGTCTATATCCAGCAACTGCAGTGTTACATCGATTACCACTTGTTCGCCGGCAGGCACATCAATTCCAGTCGTATTGTCTGCAATACTAAGGCTGGTAGCGGTACCATTATTTTCAGGGGTGAAAGATGCACTGCCAGAGACTTTACTGGCACTGACAAATTCTAAATCTGCAGCGGACGTTGTGAGATCCATCAGCACAGTGACATCGTGAAGCGCTGTGGTCTGCACCGTTTCCGGGATGGTAATGCGATAATTAAATGGTTCGCCGATAGATGCGGTTGATTGGGTAATCTCAATCAATAACGGTGAAGCATTGGGCGTATTAAATTGAACGCTAACTGGAGAGGTCGGACCATAGTCCTCACGTAAATCCTCAGTTACCGCGACGGAATTTAGTGACGGTAAATCATCATCATCGAGAGAATAATAAACTTCAACATAGGCTGCATTCTGCAGGCTCAGCCCAGCGCCCAAGTTGGAATCAGCCTCAACCCGATAAACCATTTCCAAAGATTCGCCCGCATCGATTCCATAACCGGTCCCTGAGGCAAAATCCCAAATGGCTTCACCGGTACTGCTATCAAAAGAGGGGGCGACCACCGCTGCAGTGGCACCATTTACCGTAAGGGACTGCACACTGATTCCCGCCTGTCGCAAACCGGAGGGAATCACATCGCGGAATACCGGATCATAAGCCGGTGAAGAGCCGTTGTTAGTTACTGTAACGGTATATTCAATCGTATCGCCGGCAGAAAGCGTACTGCCATCCGCAGGGCTTGAACTTATCGCCACAGAGAGATCCGGCTGTAGCAGATCCAGGGTTTCACTATCGCTACGGGTCTCAGCGCCTGTGGCAGCATCGAAACCAAACTCTGCGGTATTGGTCAATGCAGTATTCGCTGCAGGCCAGGGGTGGGAATCCTCATTGAGAACCCGCACCAGGTAACGCACAACAAATTCATCGTTGCTGCTATCGTTATCAGCGGTATTTACCAAGTCCGGGATACTCCAGGTGACTGTAGTGGCACCGGTGGCAGGGTCTCCAGACTGCAGCGGCTCGGCAATATCACTGTGGGTAAACGGTGCGCTGGCAATAAATGGTGCCGAACTCTCGCCATTGATTGAGAGTGTGCTTACAAACACCATCCCCTGAGGCAAGGTATCGACAATTAGTCCGTTGGAAGCCGTGCCCTCTGGCAGGGAAAGGGTAATCTGGTATTCAACCAAATCACCCACTCGCAACTGCTCATCAGCACTACCATAGCTGTCATCCAGACGAATTTTGCTGATTGTACTGTCGTTGGCAGCATCTACCTGAGCAGCAATATTCTCCAACAAATAATCATTCAGCCCAGCGCTGCCATCGGCACCATTACGCTCATAGGTGCTGCTGTTATCTTCATCGAGGCTGGTCCACTCAACACTGGCAGTTGCGGACAACGTCGCTGCTGGCTGTACACTGTTGAGAACAACCGCGTCAAAAACCAGCGCACTGCTATCACTTGCAGCGATATCCAGATCGCTGTTAGCCCGATCCCAAGCCAGGGTTTGTGCAGTTGTAACTCCGTCACCACTTACAGTTGGATCTGCCTGGGACGCCCCGGCAAAAGTTACTGTGCCCGGCACAAATTCAAGCCCCAGGGACAGCAATTCGCTAACTGAAATGTCATAGGCTGCAGAATTTTCTGCATTGCCCGCAGCGCTAAGGTCCAAGGTGAAGCGCAGTACATCACCCGCATCCGGGTCGTTACCTGGATTGGTTTGATTCGCAACAGAAGCAGTTGCACTTAGTTCCGGCTCAACAATCGTGAGTGTCGCCGCAGTGCCGGTACCGCCAGACTGTGAAGTGCCTCCGTCCGTTGCGGCGTAAGTATAAGTCACTTCATTTTCAAAACTGTGGCCAGCCTGGGCCGTCGCATTATTGGCGACCCGGGCGCGCACTTCAAAAATTGCCACAGTACCCGCTGGAATAATATCTATTGTCAAATCGATATTATTCCCACTGGTATTATCGGTATAGGTGAGCCCATTAATTTCCTGCAGCTGCACCAGCTCCAGACTGGAATCCAGTACGTCGGAAATTGCAATATCGTAAATTGCCGAAGTCGTGCCACTGCCAGGCACCTGTATTTGATATACGACTTCATCACCGATAGCGGCAATAGATGCTGTCTGCAGTGTCTTTTGCGGAGCGGTCACACTGGTCGCAACGGTACCCATTGGATAAGGAGTGCCCAGGGAAACTGCAGAATACTGCTCGCCATCATTGCCCTCCAGCGACCAAAACTCATCGACTGTAAAAGTATTAACCCAGCTTTCACCGCCACTGATATCCGTATAGAAACCAATTTCGTAGCTGATTTCCAGGCAAGTGCCCGCCTCAACTGGCACCAGGAAATCGAAACCCATATCATCACCGCGCGTTGCGGGCGCGCTATAGGTGTAGTCGGTTCCCTGTGTCAGTACAGCACCGTCGAGGCTCACCTGGAGATTGGCAATGGAACTCTCGTCCATTTGCGTCGCTAAGTCGTCTGTTAGCGATAGGTTGTAGGCGGAGGCGAGGCCCGAGTTACAGGCCTGCAAGGTAAACTGCATAACATCGTTGGCCGGGTCCACATTCATATGGGAACTGGGCCAAGTGGCATCGGTCTTGGTGAGACTGTCGATAACCGGTTGCAATACAGTAATATCGGCGCTGTCCTGCAAGGTACTGGCCGCGCCGGTGTAGTTTAGCTGGGCCGTATTGGTAAGAGTTGCAGTAGGAGAGGCAATTCCCGAACTCACCACTACCTTGGCTGTGTACTCAATAATAAAATTATTGGTATTCCCAAAATTACTGCTGATATCCCCCAGGTCCCAGGCAACTGTACCAGTATCACCTGCTGCAGGAACTGAATTCGCGGAATACGTGAAATCGTTCAGATTATCACTATAGGGCGCAGCACTGTCCCCATTTACGCTGACAACAGTGTCAAATTCCAAACCACTGGGCAGCACATCATCAATAGTGACCCCAGGCGTAGTACCCGCCTGCAAATTCAGGGTTAGCTGGTAAGTAACCGTATCACCAACACGCAAGGTGCCCACTGCAGTTGCCGTATCCGTATCGGCAGTTACTGTTTTTGTAATACTGGTATTATCAACTGTATCGATACTGGCCTCTGCGGGGCCAACACAATAATCATCAGGCGCAGAGATACTGGGACATCCAGCACCATCACGCTCATAAGCCTGATCATTGATGCTGCCATCATCCAGCGAGGTCCAGTCCAGCATTACACTGTTATTAATGGGCGAACCAAAAACGCCTGTAACCTGGGTGCGGTAGGTGAGCACCAGTGTTTCGCCAAGCTGCAGATCCAAGCTGTTATCACTGTTGTCCCGCCCCCATACCAGTGGGCCCGAGGGGGCTGCTGCCGGCGTAGCTACAAAACCGGAAACTGCGGTGCCGCCAATTTCTGCGGTAGGAGTAAAGCTGCTATCAAAGGTCAACTCTGAAGGTAAGGTGTCTACTAAATTCAGCTCATAAGCGGGGGCACCGGAGCTGGAATCATGCTCCACGGTAATCACATATTCCAGTACATCACCGCCCACCGGTAGGTTGCCGGGATTGGTGGCATTGCTCACAGTCTTGCTAATCGCAAGTAGGGGTTCTACTACCGTTATACTGGTTGTACTGTCGTTAAGACTTTCCGTGCTACCGCTTTCCCCGTTGCTATAGGTCAGCGCAGCACTGTTCTGGCGACTATCCCCGTCATTTGTAGAGAGATCATTTTCAATACGTGCAAAATAGGTGATTCGGATCAGCGGGGAAATACTGCTTCCTGCGGTATCATCTTCACTATTAGTATCGACAGTGCCGATATCCCAACTGGCATTGCCGGAAGTATTATCCCCCGGGAAACTGTTAAAAGCGGATTCGGATGGCGCGCTGCCATTAATTGTCTCAATGCCGACAAAGTCGTAAGTGATATCGTAATCAGTATTGTGGGAAAGCACATAACCTTCAGGGCTGCCCAACTGATCAGTGACGACTACATTTTCACTGACCCCTTCCGGCAAACTGATTTCCAATTGGAATTCTTTATGAGCACCAATAGTAGGAACTACTGTGGTGTCTAAATCTGTTTTAGTCAGCTCTAATGCCGGGACTTCGGTCTGAGCGCTGGCGGTGGTTTCATAGTCGTTGATGGGATCGCCAACATTAGGCAAAACACCAATACGCATTCCATCAGCATCGCCATCGGTTCCAATAACATTACTGCTGTTAAGGGCAATATCTGAACCCGGTAGCGATTGCCAGCGAGCTTCGATGGTATTGTCCAGAACTTCATGGGGCTCAACGCCCTGCTCTACCTGAACTTCAAAAGTAAATGTTTTTGTATCGCCAGCGGCAATGGTGTAATCGCCATTACTGCGATTCCAGCTAAAGATGGGAGCATTAGAGCCCACCGTAGTGACATCAATATTATTGGGGGGATCATTGCCACCCACATTGCCCAGGTAAACTAAATTACTACCGGTGAGATCGTCGAGTACCTGTAAATTGTATGCATCGGCGCTACCTGTATTTTCAGCGATAACCGTCACTGTGAGAATATCGTCAGCATCACTATTAGTAACGGCAAAGGATTTTGTCAGCTGTATTTCAGGTTCGAGTATCGTTATTTCATGTGCGTCAAATGGTACCGCTACAGACGCACCGGACTCATCCACGTAGGAAACCTGTGCAGTCGTGTAACTACCACCATTGCCCAATACATCACCGTCATTGGTATTGCTGCTGTTTTCAATACGGGCAATAAACTCTACAGGGAAATCAAAAAGGCTACCGGAAACGGTGGTGAGTTCCTGATCACCAAAATCCCACTCTACATAGTCCGCAGTACCAGTGCTGGTACAGGTAGCGTTAAAGGTACCGCCCGGTACGAAACCTGCAGTATCAAAGGGCGAGGCACTTAAATCGATAGTTTCTCCCTCGATACAGCGCATGCCCGCCGGCAATTCATCGCGAATTACAAAGTCCCGCAACTTTGCCGCCGGAATCTGTGCGGTCAACTCGTAACGAATCTCTTCACCGACAACAGCGGTATCACTGCTGGTACCACTGGCGGTGCCGTTGGAAAATTCCAGCGCTTCCTTCGGTTCTGCCTGTACCTCAATAATCTGCATCTGCGCTTGGGCATTATCAGATTGGTAGTGGCGAGCACGCCCCGCTGCGGGGGTGCCGTCACCTACACCATCATTGTCCGTGTCACTGACAATCTGAGGGGTAGTCTGGTTACTAAAATCATCCTCCAAACTGTCGTAACGAGCAAAAAATGTATTCGTAAACAGCTGCAGTGGTGCCACTGACTCGTCCGGCTTCACACGATAATACAAAGTGACAGAATCACCGGGATTAATCCGCTCAAGCGCGCTGGAGTGCTCATAGGAGAAGGTAATAACCGCTGGAGTACCGCCGTCTCCACAATGGGAAGCTTCCGAATAATTATTTGTACCCGATGTAGTTCCCACCCAGCCATCATCGCCACTGGTAGTTTCCGAACTGCCATCGCCATCATTATCCAGACTGTCAGACTCCAGGGCCTGCACACACATCTGACCCGAGGAATCCAGGTTATCGGTTACTACAATATCGTACGCGGGCGCTCGATCAACGCCGCTATCTGAAGCCCGATTGGTAACCGTCAGACGGAAAATATAAGTCTGGTCACGGTGTCCTTCATCAGTAAAATCAACAAAGTTGCTACAGCTGGTTCCTGTCCCGTAAAGGTTTTCATTACAGACTTTTTTGTCCACCTCTATTGAAGGCTCAGTAACCGTGACCGATTCCGACCACTCAGTGACATCAGGGAAGCCTGGAACGGTTGTTGGAACACCATCAATATTGGTGAGGGTACCACTGGTATTGTAGTTATCGACGATTATCGTTTCCGTATCGAAAACCGCAGTAAACTGGGCCCGGGCATAATCAATACTGTCATTTGCATGTTGGTTCGGGTCTGTACTCTCAGTATCCGCAGGGTCATTCAGCAAGCGGGTGGTCATGTCCGCGAGGAACCAGCGATCTTTCTCTGTAATACTGGCAGTAATATCCCACTGTAAATCTGTTTCACTCAGTGAGTTATTCAGACCCCCGCCTTCGACTATATCGCCAGTAGAAATAGCTACACAATTTGCCTGAGAGGTAGTGTCGGGAAGAGTGACATCGGAACAGTTTAGGGCGGAATCCGCAATATATCCCTGTCCATCGGGGAGGTCGTCGATAACATCAACATCTTTCACTTCAATTAAAGTGAATCCGGGAGTATCAAAACCAAACCAGCCACCGGCTTGAATTTCAAAGCTACATTCTTCACCAATCAGAACACTGCTATTGGGATAGGCACTTTCACTGGTAAGCTCGTTACATTCATCGGAACGATCTTTAATCAGGTTAAATCCCATAACCCGCGCGCGCATACCGTCGAGGGTATAATTATTGGCCAATTGTTGATTTGGGGTCGTGTCGGTTAGGGATACCGGGTCGGGAAAACCCAGCGCTGTACCATCATATAAGGTGATCTCACCCACAACATCTGCGCGGAAAGTAAGGTCGTCATCGGTGGCAGAGTGGTTTTTCTCCACCTCGAAAACCACCCGCTCTGTATCACCAGGTCCAATTTCACCACCCAGATCACCACTATCACAGAGATACACCGTTGAGGAATTCGGTAAATAATCAGGCTGATTCCAAAGTGGGTGCCCAGGGACAGTGCCTAAACTGGGATTTCCCAGCGCCGTACAGCTGCGATCATTAGACAGAACCGTCATCGCCTCACCAAAGGTGATATAAACGGAATAGTCATTCGCATCGTGGCCACCATTATTGGTGATATCCACTGTTAACTCTGAAGTACCGCTGTCACGAACAATATAGAGGGGGTGAACGGTGCTGACATCCAGGTCTTCAGGGTCGGGAGTAACCGATTCGGTCTCCACTTGAGTAGCAGGACTTGTTGAAGAACAGAAGTCCTCGTAATCAATCGTCAGAACATTACCTGTTAAGGCAATATTACTATTTGGATCAGTTCCGGTAGTGGAGGACTCTTCCTCTACATCCAGGTCCGCCTCGAAGTCATAGAAATCTGGCTCTATCGTAACGACGCGGAATCGAATTTGAATTTCATCTCCGTGCCGCATCATGTTCTCTTGGTCGGAATAAACCGAGTGAACGGTACTACTCAATAAGCGGAATTCTGGTTGGTTATTGTTAAGTGGATCAGTATCCCACTGATTCCAGGTAGAGCCCACACGCCATTCCAGTGTATCGACTTTGCCGTCATAGGTTGAACTATAATTGGCTCCATGATTGTCAATTCCACGGCGCTCCTGGGTGATCTCCGGGTTAAAGGTAGTATCAACTACATATTCGTCAGGCAGATCACTAACAAATTGGACGTCCTTTACCGAACCCCCGGTCTGGTTATTTACCGTAATGGTAACGTAGCCGGAAGCACCCAGGGGCTGGTTCAAATTGGTACCAGTAATCTCCTGGGTAATAGTGAGGTCTGAGGAAGACACAACACGCATTGCCGACGTATCAGAACCAGGGGACGAAGCTTCCGCAGGGCTGGTAATACCACCAACGCCCGTGTCGCCATCAATTTCACAACCCCACTGTAAATCTGACACCGTATTGGTGCCGTTACTACAGGAAGTATTTACCTTACCCACCAGGTAAATATCCAGGGTCCCTCCAGACGGAACATCAGTGCGCCCCGAACCATTGGAAAAATTGCCATCCAGCTCAAAATCGTTAACCGAATTACTGGCTGATACACAGCTACTACCACCGGGCGCAACACCATTATTATTGGCAACAGCTTCAGCAGCACTTTCACTCGGACAGGCGTAGTTGATATCCATATTGGGGTTGGACATCAAATCATCAAAACGCGCATCCTGCATATCCGCCTCACCATTATTGGAGATACGGATGCGCCAAATTACATCGTCCTCAATATTGCCATAGACATTATTGGTGTAGTTCGTTTGCGCGGCATCCATGTTGCGGCCGCGCTTATCCATGGAGGGTTCGGGCTCACGTATGGCCAGCTCCATGCTGTCGGTATCTGTGGTGGTTG
The DNA here is from genome assembly GCF_052467325.1 of Microbulbifer maximicatervae (SeqCode). NCBI lineage: Bacteria > Pseudomonadati > Pseudomonadota > Gammaproteobacteria > Cellvibrionales > Microbulbiferaceae > Microbulbifer > Microbulbifer maximicatervae (SeqCode). The sequence continues at coordinate 411,172 of NZ_CP174310.1, read as the reverse complement.
GGTAGCTGCAGTAATCGAATGTTGCAGTAGCATTCAAGGTACGATTATTGACTACCAGCTCCTCTTCCTCTTCATCCTGGCTTCGCACATTAAACGTGATAGTTAAAGTAGTGCTCTCAGCGAGATCAGAAAGGGCTGACAGATCATTTTGGTCCCAAGTGATAGTGGTACCGCTAATCGTGGGCTCTCCCAAAACAGATCCAGAACTTACAGAAGTGGAGCCCGTTACATACTCCAGGCCAGAAGAGCCAAAGTTCTCAGTAATAACGATATTCTCGATATATTGAGTACCCGCGAGGCCGCTATAAATACTGGGTACATCAACTTCTATGGTGACCTGTCCATCACCACATAAAACACACCAACTATCGCTAGAGCGATGACTGAGGATATTGAACCCTGTAGGGTCCTCAGTTATAGAAGGGCAACTACTTTGAGCAAATGCTTGCGGCGCAGCTATTAAGAACGCAGCACAAACCAATAAAAATCCAATAAATGTAGACTTGTAGGATTTTTGCTCAACTATTTCCGACTTCATTATCACTTAACAGCCGCCACTTTCTAATGCAGATATTTGGAGACAAGTCGGGCATTTACGCCAGACACTCCACGGTGGGCGAACTTTAATTACAACGCCATCTGGTAGCCGTGAAATAAGTCATAATTAGCCAGCTAGCAGGGGGAACTTTTGCGGGGATTGCCAAGTGGTTCTCAGGCAAGCACTGAGGATGAAAAGTTTTTTCTAGTATGAGCAAAAAAAGAGCGCAAAAATCTGGTGAAATTTTCGCCGTATTGAAGTGATCGGAACCCACCTATTTTTGGCAGGCTCCGATCGTTCATTGACCTAGGTAGGAGGGAAGAAGTCAATTGGGTAAAGAATAGTGATTGTCGGCACTCCAGCCTTCTCACCAAAGTTAAACCGTTTGACCCTAGCCACAATTTTTGCATTGAGTGACGGCGAATCCACATCACTGGAATCTACACTCACAGCAGAAACCGATCCGCTGGGCTCGATAGTAATCTTCAACACCATCTTGCCTTGCAGTGCGGGATTATTACGCAGTTCACGATTGTAAATACGGTACAAGGTAGCCTTGTAGCGATCGAAAACGATCTGGATTTCTTCGTCCGTCCGCGACGGTCCAGCGCCATCGCTAAGAGGACTATCCTCACCGGCAAAGTCACCTTCAGTCCCGATAGAGCTTTCCACTCGCGCAAAGGCAACGCCACCCAAGTCCGAACCAGATCCACCCACATTACGACTCAGCTCTGCTGTGTTGATACCACCACTACCTGCGGTAGATGCTGCAGTGATCAGTGAGCGCTGACTGCGGTTCTCTTTTTTACCGGCCGTGCTCAGCTGGGTTTGCTGGCCGAGGCGGTTATCCAGATCATCCTGTATCAGGTCCTGGAAGTTATCCTTAAAGGCGAGAACACCGGATCGCTCAGCTTTTTTGCGCGCCTGCTTTTTCTCCGCCTTGGAAGGTTTCGGATCCTGTTTGGCCACCTTCTGCTCAGGCTTCTTCTCCGGTTTTTTCTCCTCTTTTTTAGGCTTGGATTTTTCTGGCTCTGGCGGTGGCTTGGGCTTGGTTTTCTTCTCAATAACCAGCTTGGCCAGGCGCTCAGGAATCTCCACTATCTGGGTTTCAGGCTTGGGCACGGTATACAAAGGAATCAGGTAGCCCAACAGTGCGGCGAAAAACAGCGAAACCAAAACACAGCGACGAAATCGCTTTTCGTCCTCACCCTGCTTATGCCATGGCATCACCATAGGGCGGAAACTAGGTTGTTCGAATTCCCTCGTTATCTCAAATTCGAACTTGGACTCTTCCTCCTCACGGCGCAGCTCATCCGCGCGCTCATCCAGCGCAAAGATCTCTTCCTGGCAATCGGCTATTCCGCCCTGCAAAGCACTGCGCTCACCGCGCAATTGCTCCATGCCCTCATTGAAACTGCGTGTCGATTGGCCGATCCGCGCAATAACTTGCGCTGAAGCATTCTCCCGATAATCTTCGGCCCAGAACATTTCCCCCGCGCCAGCATCCTCAAGCTTGCGCAGACGTTCTGAAATCTCGTCGAGCAACTGGTACTTGGACCCCTGGTCCTGTAATTCAGCCAGCTTCTCTTCGATTCGTTGCCGCTCATCCTCGAGCAGCTGCATGCGATGGCGAACCGCTTCAAGCGCTTCGCCTACCGCCTGCTGTTGTTGAAGAAAATTACTCACAAACTTCCATTAACCCTGAGATGCTTTCTGAATAACCGCCAGTGAAACTTTGGTATAGCCAGCGTCTGTACAGCTGGACATCACCTTTTTCAGCAAACTGAACGGAATGCCTCTGTCCGCGAGAATATTGACCTCCGGTGGTTCTGGATCCTGCCCCCCCTCGACATCACCCTCACCCGAATCTGCCGAGATCTGTGCAACTCCAATTGCTTTGGCCAGCTCCGCAACCATGGCTTCCTTAATGGCCGCAATAATGGTTTCCTCACTTTCCAACACTTCTGAGGTGGCAATTATCGAGTTGGACTCCACCAGGATTTCATCATTGGTCACCATCAAGGTCACCGTTTCCCGAGGTTTAGTCTCCACCACTGAGTCCGGCAAGGTAATCACCTTGGGGGGCTCCAGCGCTTCATTGCTGGAGGTATTAGTCAGCAGGAAAAATACCAGGATCGTAAAAACATCCATCAGGGAAGTCAGGTTCATACCTGAGGTTTTCTTGCGCTTATGACTTCGCGCCATACGCTTCATGCGTCGGCTTTCATTTCTCATGGCGCATCCCCTATGGAAATATCAGGAAATAAAACCACCTTTTCCACCGCATCCAGATCACTGGGATCACTCCCCTCAACCCGTACTTCAGCTCCGCGCACAGTATCCATAATGCCCACCAAATGCTCATAGGCGATTGTGGGCTCCATCAGGATGATGGAATCAGTTTTTTCCGGATAACTGGCCTTAACTTCCAACAAGAACTGCGTGAGCTTTTTAAGGTCATACACTTCTGCTGTGGGCAGCACAGCGAGAATCTCAGTCTGTTCTGTATCTGCTCCAACGGGAGCCTCAATAGGAGCATTTTCACCCTCGCCATCGATATTCAGGTTGGGGAAACGTGCGATAACCTTTTCACCATCACTGATTTCCACGGCCTGTTCTCGCACAACTACCTCCACCGTAACCGTGGGATCATCCGGTGCTCCACCACCGGCACCACTCGGCATATTCAGTTCGAGAATTGTCACCCGCGAAAATACCGCCGATACCAATAGAAAAGGCACCAATACCACCATCAAATTCAAGAAAGCGGTGATATCCAGCTCAGGAGCTTCTTTATCCCGCCCGTGGCGCCGCCTTCTCATTACGCAGTTTCCGCTTGCTGTGCTACTGGATTGGTTTTAGCTGGGGCAGTTTTTTCACTAGACGGCTTGGATTTTGCGGGCTCCACTTCAAAACGGCGACGGGTTGCACCATCAATCAGGTTGGATGCTTTTACTGAGACCATCTCCAGGCTGTCGATAATTTCACCGGTGAGTGAGTTCAGCAGTGCGTGGACAATCAACAACGGGATACCAGTCATCAGACCAAAGGCGGTGGTGTTCATCGCCACGGAAATACTGGCGGAGAGCAAGTCTGCCTTTTCTGCCGGGTTGGCATTGGCTACCGCTGTAAAGGCTTCGATCAGACCCATAATGGTTCCCAGAAGCCCGAGCAAAGTTGCGATATTGGAAAACAAAGCGACGTAAGGGGTGCGTTTTTCCAGCTGTGGAGTAATCTCCATCATGCTCTCTTCCATCGCGATTTCGATATCTTCACGACGGCGAACAGCCCCCTGCCGGGCCAGCCCCATAGACAGTAATTTACTCACACTGGACTCGTCCTGTTTTACCAGGTTGCGAGCGCGATCGAAGTCTCCCGAAGCTAATACAGGCTGCAGCTTATCCCACATATTGCGGTTGCTGCGGCGCTCCAAATGCAGGCGGATAAAGCGCTCGATAGCCACAGCACCACCCAGTGCGGCAACCACGAGAATCGGGTACATAAAAGTACCGCCCGTCTGGAAAAACTCGATGACGTTATTGAAAAAGCCCATTACAAACCCTCTTGAGAAATACAGCTAAAACTTGGTGCTACTCCGGCGATAGCCGGAGTCTATATGGCGTTAATCGCCGGACAGGCTGAGCTGGTAGAACTCCAACTCACGCATGAAAACTTCCTTGTCGAGCGGTTTGAGTTTGTCATCCATCAAGCTGGAGACAAGGTCGCTTTCGACACCCACTTCGGAACTTTTCCAGGGGACAATATAGAGAGACTTAGGGGCTTCCTTGTTACCGATAATAGAAATACCCGACAACTCCTTAATTTTCGAATCCACCTTTTTATCGGTGGATTCTTTCTTCTCCTCACCCTCAGACTGAGCCAAGGCATAAGGAAAAACCATAAAGCTGGCCACGAATGGCAAAGCCCAACGAAGTTTAATCATTTACCAGCCCTCCGTTGAATATCAGCTAACCAGATAGTGACATCCCGGTCCTCTGGTTCCAATTGCACATATTGTTCGAATTGTGCCAGAGCACACTGGAGATCTTGCAGATATAGATCACACAATATGCCCAGATTTTTTATTAAAGGTAGATATTCCGGATTTTCTGCCAAAGCATTCACATATATTTTCCGCGCTTCGGCAAAGCGCCCCTGCTTTCGGTAGAGAACCGCCAGTTCATTAGTTGCCACCGGATGTTTTTCGTCCAGCGCCAATGCCTTTAAAAAAGCCTCTTCCGCTTTTGCCTCATTGCCACTTTTGTAGTGGGCAATACCCAGGTTGATATAGGGTGCCGGAAGGCGCTGCTCGCGCTCCACCACTGACTGCAGAAGTTCAATAGCACTCGCATAATCCTGCTCGGCAAGATATTCCAGGGATCGCTCAAAGTCCCGACTCACACTGCCCGATACCCGCACCGAAGAATAATCAGAGATTTTTCCAGACTTGGTTTGGGTGCTGGCGCAAGCTGCTAACAACAAGGCTAAGCCCACCAGAAAAAACAAACGCATTTGTTTTTGCATAACTTTCCACTCCAAAAGGCAAATGCCTGTTATTACTGACCCGAAACTGCTGATCCCGCTGAGGGCAATTCCGGCTCTGGTGGCAGGGGTACAATACTCTGGAGATACTCACCAGCCTCTTCCGCCCGTGCATAGCGAGCGGGCATTAAATTGGCAAGCTTGCCAATACTTTTATCAATCCAGGGGTTATAAATACCGACGCCCAGTAACTCGACATTCTTCTGGTGAACAGAAATGGCTTTTTCCTCGAAGGGATAAATCTGCTCCTCCAGTGCCAACTCATACTCTTCCAGCTCCAGGGCATTCAGGTTGGTTGGACGTTCAGAGTCCTTCAGGGCCACGCTAAAGTGGAGATAAATTTCAGCCAGGTAAAAGGTTGCCGCAGCGGTCACATCGGCCACCTGATAATCAACCAGGTCAGTAAATGCACGGGTGGCTGCTTTCATACGCTTGCGCTTGAGGTTGAGGCTTTTCTCGATAGGCGCAACCAAATCCACCTGGGTGAAAGCCTCAAAGCTGGGTTCAGCCAATAGCAGGGCCGCATTACCTGCGAGATAACGGGTTCGGTCGCTGCGCTGGGAACCACCGCGGGACTCAACTTTCACCAGTTCACGAAGCTCTGCCATATAAAGTTTTTGATTCCCGGACACTTTGTAGATATCGGCAATTTTCTGGCGGGTCTCCAGCGCCGGTTCCATGGGTTCGGGGAAATAATCGACGTAGCGACGCAAAACAGACAGCGCTTTAGCGCTATCTTCTGCCGCTGCGTAAAGATCTGCCGCCTGGGTTAAGGCCTCACGGCGTATTTCATCGTCCTCGGATTCCCGCTCAATACGCTCAAATTCCGCAGCTGCCAGCAACAGCTCACCGCTCTCCTGGTAAACCACTGCCAACTTCTTGGTGACATCTTTCGCCAGCTCATGCTCCGGGAAGTGACTGCGGAAGTTATTCAATACCGTTGCCGCTTGTACCCAATCCTTAAGCACGATCAATGATGCGGCAGCATCGTACTCCGCCGTAGCCAGAATGGTCGCGCCAGGTGCAGCACCTCGAATACGCAGGAAGTGACTCGCTGCGGTTGCATGATCCTCCTGCTTACGGGCCATATCACCCTGCTGGTAGATAGAAGCCGCCAGGTTATCTACCAGACCCGCCCTATCCTTTGCATCCTGGGCAGTCAGCGTCAAAGTTTCACCGTAAGCGATTTCTGCATCCGCAAAGGCCGCAGTATCGAAAGAAGCGTGAGCCACCAGCAGCCAGGCAGAACGTCTAATCTCCTGCTCCGCAGCGGGGAACTGCTCCAACAGTGAACGACCATTGGCGATTGTCGGGGCATAGTCTTTTAACCCGTAGAGATCCTCCACCGCTCCGAGCATGATCTGAGGGGCTTTGGCATGCTCAGGAAATGTGGCTGCAAATGTCAGCGATGAACGGATAATTTCCCGCAATAGTGGTGCACGCTGCTCATCCGTTGCATCTTTTAAGTTATTGGCCAGATGTTCGCGATAAGCGTAAACCGCTGCGTAGCCTGCTTCGCTGGAATCCTTATGCGCAGGATATTCATAGGCCGTGCGCTCATACTCCAGAGCTGCACCATGGAAATCCCAGTTTTCTAACATCAATCCGGCAAGCTGATAATTGATTTCCGGTGCGCGCTCAGTTTCCCGGAAGGAATCGAGATAGCTGCGATACCAGTGAATCGCCTCGCGATAATTCTCGGCCTTCTTATCTTTTAACTTCTTATTCTGGTAAGCCGCATGGTAGTGCCCGGCGAGGTCGATCAGGTTGGTCTGCAGGAAGGCAACCACCTCTCCGTATTCATTAATATCGAAGACAGTCCAGTAATCGGCATTAAGTGCATAAGTAGTGGCGAAATCCTTCTTCGCTTCCAGCACCAGCTTGGGGAATCCGCCTTTACCGTAGATTTCAATAACACGAATTGAGAAATCCGCAGATACTCTGTGCAACTGGTTTCGATCAACAAACGCAATATAGGATTTTGCCGCATCCTGGTAGCGACGCTTTTCCAAATAATATTCACCCAGCTGGCTATATACCCGGAATTCGTAATCTCTATTGCCCTTGCGGGAGAAGTAATCGACAACCGAATCAGGACCTTCCAGGTAAGAAAAGCTCAAGCTGACCACACGGAAAGTATCGTCAATATGCTTGCGCTCGCCTTTATTGTTTTGCTGGTCGAAGTCATATCCCTGGGAGACTTTGTAATCCAGCATGGCGATATAGTCATCCAGGGCCATTTCATACATATCCTGCTTAAACAGCGCCCAACCGCGTTTATACAGGGCAAGCTCGTAGAAACTGGATATCACACCAATATCGATAACTTTTCCGTAGGACTCTTCCGCATCGAGAAACTTCTTGCGGGTAAAATAGTATTCGCCCAACCGGAACCAGGATTCATCGATATGTCGCGAGTCCGGATAGTTGGCCACCAGCTGACGCAGCACATCCACCGCTGCATCAATCTCTCCCGCCTCTTCATAAGCCCGGGATAACTGATACATCACCTGGTCGTTGCGGTGATACAGGGGGTACTTTTGCAGCAATTTAATATAGAGATCGATAGCTTCGCGGGCATTGGCTGACATCATCTCTTCAGAATCAACGCCCGGCGCTTCAAGCGGAGTATCATCTGCAGCTATTTCTATGCTGCCACTAGCGCGGGTTTCAAACTCCTCATCAGACTCGACAACCCCTGGGGCCTGCGCCTCAGTCACTACCGGCTCTACCTTCGCCACCGGCGCTGACGTCTCTGGAGCATCCAGGGTATTTTCAGCCATAGCTTCTGACGCATCGACAGAGATCACCGCCCCGCTTCCAGCAGCTACTCCAGCAAGGTTATCGTATTCTGCATCTTCAGCGCGGTGCGCCTGCTTGATTTTCAGGTCGGCAATCCTGCGCATCGCCTCGGGGGTCAGCTTGGATTCAGGGGTTTCCTGCAAGTACTTCTGGTAGCTGGCCAGTGCTTTCTCCAGGCTGCCATCAATATGCTCTTCCTTGATTTCTACTTCAACATTTTGAAGACTGCCGATGGTCTTGCCGCTGTTTCCCGCACAACCCCCTAGCACTATAAGTGCAGAGAGAAGACCGGCGCCGCGATTGAGAGATTTACCAGCTCGGGATTTAGGTTTGAGCAACTTACTCACGAATCACCTCCCTCTGCTGATTTTTCTTCCTCCACCGGCTCCATCTCCGCTGGATTCTCCTCAGGAATTTGCTCTTCCAACAGCGCCTTGTGCTGCTCTACCTTAAATTCATCTTCACGCTGCTCCTGAAGCTCATTAGCGCGGTCGTAGCTGTCTGCCAGGGCGAAGCGGGCTTTAATTTGATAACTTTCCAACTGTGCGCGACGGCGTTCCAACTCAGCAATTGCCAATGCCTCAAGCATGGTGCCCTGGCGCGCCATCAGGGTTTTCAGTCGCCGTTGGGTTTGCTGGATACGCGCGCGCAAACGAGTAATATCGCGGTCGTAACCGGTATAGCTGTGAGTTGCCGCCTGGCGACTGCGCACAAAGGAATCGTAAACAGACTGGAGACTTTCGATCTCCTGGTTTAATTCCGCCAGGTGTTTGTAGGCTTCGGTCAAACGTTGGTCGTACTCAAAGGAAAGACGCAGGTCCAAAACACCTTTGAGCCGCTGAACCCGCTCCAAAGTAGTTTCAGTAAAGCCCTGGGGATGCTCGGCAATTTTTCCGCTAAGTTCCAGGAGCTTCAAGCGCGCTTCCTGCTCTTCGGCCGTTGCCAGGTATTCTGGGCGGCGGGAGATCAGCATCTGCTCTATACGACTGGCAAACTGATCGCGCTGCTCCATCCGCAGTTGGATACGGGCGTCGAGTTCCCGGAATTGTCTGTCCAGCTCCGGCAACAGGGGCTCGTAATAGTTGCGGCGAATACGAATAATATCTTCGTAGGCTGTGAGGCTTTTTAGCCACTCTTCATTGCGCTCATATAAATCGTTGAGGTCGCGATAGTTACGCAGAAATTCCTGATAGTCATTGGACGCCATCAGGTCGAGTAAGTAATGGGTCTCGGGGGCTTCCGGTAAATTGCGCAAAGCCACTACCCAGTTCTGTACCTGGGTGGCCTCTTTACGACGCAACGCCTCAAGGAACTTACCTTTGCGAATACTATGAATAGACTGAGTGAGGGTATCGATCTCACGCCCGAACGCGTCTAATGCGCGGCCGTAATTAATTGCAGCGGTACTGTGGACATCCAATTTGCCATAGGCATAGGGCACCGCCAACATGACCTCTTGCACTGGCTCACTGGTGCCTTTGCGGTCTTGCAACAGTTTCCAGGGCACCAGTGCCCGGTCATAGCGACCCGCGCGGGCCTCTACCCAGCCAGCACCCAGCAGCGCCCTATTTGAAAAAGGGCCATCGAGATTTACACGATCAAAATAGGGGCGCGCCATATCCAGCTTGCCCAGCTCCATTAAATGAGAGCCCAATAAGAGGTTGGTTTTATCGTAAAGGGCCTGCAGGGCTGCCTCTGAACTGCGCTTTCTTCCCAGTGCAGTCAACTCCAGAACACCGCGCTCCTCTTCTCCCGCCTTCAGTTGAGCAATACCCAAATTGAAGGAAACAAAGCCCTCAAGGGACTCTTCACCCTTCAGGTCTTGCAGCAGTTCTACGGCCTCCTCGAATCGACCGAGCTGCATATAGACTCGAGCACGCAAAAACTGCTCATCTGCACGGACCCTCTCGGGAACCCGCCCGTCAATCATTTCCAGGGCGTGTAAGGCATTGCGCGGCTGTTGTTTGTGATAGTGAATTTTTGCCAGTCGATACGCGGCTTCATTGCGCACCGGCTGGGATACATTTCCCTGCAGTACAGCCTCAATAGCCCGCCCGGCCTCCCTGTGCATTCGGTAGGACAATTCCAAGTCACCCACCGAAAACTCAGCCTGCCCCAAGTGCGCACTGAAAGGATCGAGTTCGGGCTGATCTAAGCGGTGATACTGAGCAAGTTCTGTGTCCAGTGCCACAATCGCATCAAAATATTTTTCCTGATGGGCATGAAACATTGCCGCACCGAAAAACAGGTCTTTAAGTTCTTCCTGCGATTCAGTCGCCGCTGCAGCGGGGAGAGCAGCCAAAGAACAAAGGGATAGAGCACCAAGCATCATCCTGGTTTGACAGGACAACACATTTACCAGGGACCTGAGCATGATTACCAGTCCTTGAAGTTTATCGTGGACTCGGTTCCCAGAACCTTAATCTCGACAAATTTAGGACCCACTGCTTTCTCCACGGTGTAGGAAGCTGTAGCCCGATACTCTTTTCCTGATGGGGTTTTACCGAGAAAACTAACCTCTAATGGATGCCCACCCACTTGCACATTGCCAGTGTATATTTTTTGTACCCCACCTTTTTGCAGGGACTCAATTTCCCGGTAGGTATAGAGATGATGGGCAACTAATTTGCCATTCAGTGTGACCTCAACCGACTCCAGCTCGAAGGGCTTTTCATCAGCCACCGAGACAAAAAGAGCTACCTGCGTATTAGAGGGGAATAAGAGCTTTTCCTCCAGCTGTGACAATTCAGCAGTGAGATCAATTACATCTTTCTTAACATCCTGGATCTGCTCATCCAGGCCACGGATATCATCTCTATCAATAGTCTGAGCATGCCCAGTACTGGCCAACAGAAAGAAAAGTACAATCTGAAGAATTCTGAACATGTGGCCTACCTCCGACCCAACCCTAAACTATCAATTCCTGCCAGAGAACCTGGAACAGGACCACAATAAACCCAGGCACAACAGGGCCTTGAGCTGCGGCATTGTATTGAATAGAGGGCTAATCAGATGTGAGGAAATTCAAATCTCACAAAAACTCAAAGAATGGATAAATTTTGAAAAAAGCACTTCAATTAAAGAAAGGAGATCTACGACACAAAAGAAATGAGACGCACTTCACTTGCGATCAAGAAAGCTCTCCGCTTTGGCTCTCTGGCCTACCGATCACAAAGAACATGCAAACAATCAAACCAACCAAGGCTAGGTAAGCATTTACTGTAAAAGCTCTATCTATACCCGAAGGTATATCTGGAGCGAAGGCGATAATTGTAGCATTCATACCCAAACCAACCGCACCCCCACCAATTTTAAACATATAGAGGATTGCGCCTGCCAAGCTGGCACGGTGAGGTTCCACCACCGTAATACCCGCAGTCGTACTGGATGGATTAAACAGCCCAATACCCACTCCCAACACGACCAAGCCCGGACACATATCCAGAAAACCCGTGTCCGAAGTCAGGTTCGAAAGCATGAACATTCCAACACTCATCCCCAAAATACCTAATGAGACGAGTAATTTTGGTCCAGCTACTTCATAGAAGCGACCGGAGATAATAGCAACCAGCCCCGATATAACCATTAAAGGAACCAAAGACAAACCGGCCTGAAATGCTGAGTAACCACGAAAATTCGCCAAAAACTGGGGGACATAGAGAATTGCCGATAGGAATACCACGGAGATTAGGAGTGTCGTAACGCCTACCGCTAGGAACTTCCGGTTCTTTGCAATATCAGGGGGAATCAGGGCATCTTTACCAACTCGATACTCCACGATGGTAAACAGACAGAGCAACACCAGGAACACAACGATCAGGCTGATAACCACAGGATGCTTGAAACCAATCTCCGCGGAGACATCCAGTGCAAAAAGCAAACAAAATAGCGAGGTGCATAGTAGTAGCACACCGAAGAAGTCTATTTTTTCCTCGGTGTCACGAGGTTTATCGGGGGGCACTGCCCACCAACAAGCCAGCATTGTTGCCAGAGTAAGGAGAATATTAACGAAGAAAATCCATCGCCAACTGAAAAAATCTGCGAGCACCCCACCCAAAACTGGTCCAGCTGCATTCGCTAACCCACAGGTGGCCATCAGGATACCACCTGCCAACCCTGACCTTTCATAGGTCAACAAGTTAAAAGTCATTGCCAAAGTGGACGGCCACATCAATGCCGCACCCACTCCCATCAATGCGCGGGATATCAATAACATCCACATATCCATTGCCAAGCCACCCAGCACGGCAAAGAAAACGAATATTCCCGCTCCAATCATAAATACTCTGCGGCGGCCATAGATATCCGCCAAGCGGCCACCGGTTATGATGAAAACACCAAAAACCAAGGCGTAGCCGTTAATGATCCACTGGGAGCTAGTTATGTCTGCATTGAATTCTCTTTCGATGGCAGGTAGTGCGGGGGCAAAAGCGGTATAGTCATTACTAATAAGGAAGGCCGCGAGAACTAATGCAGCCAACCCCAAGTACTGATCTCGTGTAATTTTGCCGCTCTGTTTAGCCATACTGCGTAATTCACTCGACACCCGAGCCGCTCAGGTAATCCTTCAGAACCTAATTAGCTTGCGATATATTTTTAATACTCCCGCCTAGAGCCTAGACCACTCGCTCATTTACACGCCTTTTGACTAGTCAGTTTTCACTGTCGATACCGATCATCATCTGCCTTGTAACTGGCAGCTCATATCTTATGCTTAAAGGACATCCAAGCGCCGGAAAATTGAATTAGTGATTGGATAGCCTAATGAGCTCCCTAAGATCACGCTAATAGATGAGATTAGTAAATGCATAAGTTCATTGTGCTTGTCTTGGCTCTGTTGACTTCTTCTACATTCGCCCAGGGATCTACGGTGAACGACCTAAAAGATTTCCAGTGGAAAAACCGCATTCTATTACTGAATATCCCGGAAGATCCCAATAGCACAATCAATGAATTACTCAAGTTAGCGCCGCAGTTTGCAGAGAGAAACTTGATATGGTTCCTATTCTCTAACGGCACCCTTGAGACTAACTTCCCCGGTAAAGTCACAGACAATTTTGCTAAAAATGTACGGGAAAAATATCTGCAAGGACCAGCAATGCAAGTACTTCTTATAGGAAAGGATGGGCAAGTAAAGTATAAAGCCAATAAATTCTCAGCCGTCGAAATTTTCCAACGTATCGACAGCATGCCCATGCGACGCAATGAGATGCAGCAAGGATCTGCACAGTGAACAATTATTGAACATCCACAATCTGATAGAGAATTTTTGTATCCTCCAGTATTACTGAGGAATCCCAGAGTTAGATTTCCCTCAGTTAATTACACTTCGGCCTTCTTTGCTCACCAGACACCCTTTCCAGCTGGCAACTTTTAACAAACATAGACATCTTTGCGCTAAAGTACGCTATTAGCCTTGCGAACATATACCCAATGGAAATAGACCTCCAATGAGCAAAAGAGCCATTATCCTCGGAGCTACGGGCCTTATCGGTGGCCATCTCACAGAGCAACTGGCTGGTGAAAAAGTCTTTGATGAAGTACTTACACTCACTCGACGCCCCAAAGCCACTGCAAGTCAAAAAATACAAAATCATATTGTCGACTTTAATCGGTTGGAGGAAGCTGCACCTCTTTTTCAGGGAAATACTCTATTTTCCTGCCTCGGCACCACTCGCAAGCAAGCCGGCAGCCTAGCCGCACAGCACAAGGTTGACGTTGAATATCAATACCAAGCGGCCCAATTGGCAGCGGAGGCAGGAGTCAGCCATTACTTACTGGTTTCATCCAGCGGGGCCAATGCCAATAGCACCAGCGCTTACTTACGTATGAAGGGTGAGCTGGAGGAGAAAATCAAGAAACTTCCATTTAAGCGCATCAGTATACTGCAACCCTCCCTACTCCTCGGAGATCGTGCAAATGCCCGACCCGGTGAGAAAATCGGAGGCATCCTCCTACCAGTAATTTGTATGCTGCCGGGGCTGAGACGTTATAGGCCCATTGAGGGGCGTGAAGTAGCCAAAAAAATGGTTTATTTAAGTCGACAAGAACGAACAGGGGTTGAGACCCTGCGTTTGGATGAGTTATTCAATACTTAAGGAGCCTCTGAATAATTCCGTAATGTCTCGGCGAATCTGGGAGGCTCCTTAAACCCCAAAGGTTAAATTCGGGAGCTTAAAACAAGTAAATCGCTCCCGAATATTGCGGTTATTCTTTTACTTTAATCCCTAGCCAATGCGGATATTGAGTCAAAACAATAAGGACAATTGCATCGTAGACTGCGTGCCAGATTATCACTCCTAATAAGCTTCCGGACACTTGGTAAACCACTCCTAAAACCACACCAATTCCCAAAGTCAGAAAGAAATTGGTCCACGATGAGAAATGAAGTAGCGCAAATGCAATTGCGGAAACTAATAATCCCAACAATGGCGAACTAAGTTCTGACAACCAGGACTGCAAAAAACCCCGAAACAAAAGCTCTTCACAAATTCCGACTACAATAGAAATCAACAGCAGCTGAAAGAAAGACAATCGTGAAAATAGCGGAATCAGGGCGATCGATTGACGCCGCATTGACTTGCCAAGGGTCGTTTCTGAGCGAGTTAACGACAACATCACACCGTAGGTAGCCATTGCACCAATGATGCCAATTATTACTTGTAACCCTACGCTATCACCAATGATCACTACCTTGAGTGAAGCCAGATAAAAGCCCAGAAGGGCCAGCAACAAGCAAACAACCTGAGTACCAATTAATAAAAGAAAAACTGGTGGATTCCCTTTTGTTTGGTCAACAGCATCCATTTGTGACCGTCCTTTTTATTAGTAATTTATCGAGGTAGTCGAGTGGCTCAGTACCTAAATAGACTGCCTTAGGATTCCATTCCAACTAGAAACCACATCGAAATTCAATCAGCCGAAATAAGCACACCCGCCATCGGCAATAATCTAACAGAAAATGATGACAGGCATAATCCTCCGCCAACAGCTTATCTCTATCCGTTTAGTTTGACGCCAGACAGCTTATCCCCTTTGAAAAACTGCCTGACTTTAGCCGAAAAGCCAGTCACAGTGCTATGCTCGACAATATCTCTGGAACCGGATAGCTCGTAGAGACTACCCGGTTTCCAGCCCTCTTATCAGTAGATTGTCTTGCAAAGAAACTACACAGCAACTAATTCCAACCATGACACAAGAAATCATAGGACTGGGCCAGCTGCTGAAGGATATTGAGGAGAAAAGTCAGGGGCAGGAGAAAATCTCCATCCAGCATGTTATTGAGGCTGTGGGGCTTCGATCCTTTGCCCCATTCCTTATCCTTATCGGGTTGATCCTGCTTTCCCCTCTGAGCGGTATTCCCGGAATGTCTACCGCGATGGGCGTATTGCTACTACTGTTTGCCCTACAACTGCTGATGAAGCGCAACTATATCTGGCTTCCACAGTGGTTAATCAACCGCTCCATATCCAGCGAGAAGCTGATGGATGCCCTGCACTGGATGGAAAAGCCCGCCCGGTTTGCCGACCGCTGGATTCAGCCACGGATGGATTTTATCGTGCGCCGATATGGCACCTACGCTATTGCTGGAACCTGCATTTTTATTGCATTGACCCTGCCAATAATGGAAGTAATCCCCTTCTCTGCCTCAACTGCTGGTCTCGCTCTCACCATTTTTGGACTATCGCTGGCAGCTCGAGACGGACTCTTAGCGCTTATTGCTTTTATCCTAACGGCCTCCCTGGTACTAGTGGTGATCGTTGCCGTGATCTAGGAGCCCGCGAGTAACTCCGTAATATCTCTGCAGGTCTCCAGACCAAAGCTGGCTACTTACCCTCGCTTTAAGACTTGATTTTTTAATCCGAGCAAATGGGGAAAGTGCACTATGGCGAAAATTGCCAAAAGGTCGTATACCGCATGCCAAACAATCGCCCCCACCAAGCCCCCGGACATTTGGTAGAAAATGCCTAAAATAAGCCCAATCATAAAGGTAAGGAAGAAGTACACCCAGGAAACACAGTGCAGTAATGCGAATATCAGTGATGCACCCAATAAACCGAGGAATGGCGTACTGAGCTGGGAAAGCCAAGACTGTAGAAAACCACGAAACAACAGCTCCTCACAAACACCTGCAGCTAAAGCAACCCATACCATTTGTGATGGGGACAACTTGGAAAATAGCGGAGTCAATTGAGTACAGTGGAGCCGCAGCATTTTCCCAAATAGCGTCTCAGAACGAGCCAATGTCAGTACTACCGCAAATGTGACAATAGCGCCTAACAATCCCAACAGCAGTTGCAGCCAAACCGTATCACCAATAAATGAAACTTCCATTGGCACAAGGTAGAGACCCAGAGCCGCAAGCAATAGACAGCCCAGTTGAATATCCATTAAAAAAAAGAAAACCGGCAGGCTGCGCCGTGCCGGACCAATCGCTTCCATTCCTGATTTTTCCCTTTGCCTATTGATTTCCTGAGCCTCTGACAACCTTCAAGCTCGCTCGCCCATCCGCAGAAATCATCAATTCGGCCACGCCACCCTCCCGCAGTTGTTTTTCCAGATCCAGGGCTTTTTCCTTCGGAGCAAAGTAGGCTTCAATACCGTAGCGAATCCGGTAGCTATCTGATGAATTCCAAAAATTCTGGCCTGCTACCCGCCCTCGAATAAAGACTCCGCCCTGTGGTTGTTCAAGGCTGACAGAGGCTCGTTCATACAATCCGGATGCCCCTTTTTCTAAGCCCACATAAACCACCTCTCCCTGACGCAGCCGTCCCTGCCCTTTAAACAAGGCTTTATCTAAAGTGGAAAAGGGGTAACTCAACTGGGCATAGTTACCGCGAAATAATGAGCGCGGGTCCACAGGAACAGTTTTCACTGAGACAGGCTGGCCCGTCCACAGCGGCATTTGAGCCTTAATATACATTCCTATCAGTATAAAAAACTGCACGCCAATGGCGACAACCAGGCCAATCACAACTCTACGTTTCATCGCAAACTTCCCCCCGCCTGGTGATATTTCCAATACTTGGCTGCTGCCAGCAATAAAACTGCGAAGAGAATAAACAGGAGAGCTGCTCCTATATAGTCGCCAATCAAGTCAATATAGCGCAGCAGAGCCGTCAACAGAACCGCCATAACTCCGAGGAAGAAGTAGTGCGAGATTCCATCGTGAACACCCCTGAAGATCAACCAGATTCCACAGGCAATCAGGGCGAAGTTTGTAAAAATTTGTAACCAAACTGCGTAGTCACTGGAGCTGGCATTTGTTACGAACGCAAGTACTGCCGCAAAAACACCGCACAACCCCAGTCCGAATAGCAACCTCTGGGACAGCAGCGCCAACACTATCGACACAGCAGACATAGTCCCCACTACCGCCCACATAGAAGGTAGGTGACTCCAGGGGGCTTCTATCATCTCCTCCCAGGGATATTCAAAGCTAAAAATCAGTAAGCCAATTAAAGTGAACCGAAGGCACCAAATAGAGATTACCGCTGCGTAGTCCTTGGCTACCGCCGACGGGCGAGTTGCCAACCAATGGGCAAAGCAATACATCAGGATAAAGAGCGAGACTGCAGCAGCAAGGTTCTCCGGATAAATATCCGCACTAAATTTCCCATCCTGCAAACGCCAAAATTCTGATAGGGAAAATTCCAGCCAAAAACCTAAGCCAAAGATAAAGGTCAGCAAGAGAATCACGCTCGCACGACCACTTAACAGGATATAGAGGGCCCCCAGCAAGAAAATTGGGAACAGGGCGGGGTAAAAGCCTAAACTCGACTCCAGGAAGAACCAAAGCAAAGCCAAGAGCAAGGACTGCTCTGCAATCCATGGGCTGCGGGTAATTAAAGCAAATGGCAAACTACCCAGTGCCCACCAAAAAATACCATCTGGCATATGCTCGCCCAAGTGGTATACCTGTGCGATCAAAATAATCGCCGCACCAAAAAACAGGTTGCCCAACAAGAACAAGCCCTCTCCGGCTTTCCGATCTCCAGACAGGTAAACCTTAAACGCCACTCCCTGGGTCACCAAGGTCAAAGCGATCAGCCCCCCCATTCGCAGCGCTCTGGGGATTTCCTCCCAATTGGCCCCAATCAGTGTAATCACCGCCAGCCCGATAAAGAGATAGGCCAACCCAATCAAAATGCGATATCCAAGTGTTCTTTCTTGCGCCCGGTGATAATCCACTTCATAGCGGGCACAGATCTGCTCAGCCTGAGCTTCACTGATCACACCGTCTTCAACCCAATCTCCGGCCTCTCGGGCCAAGTCATGCTTAAGCAACCGAATCAATCGCATAGATGCGCCTTGTGAAAATTACCCACACACGATAGATGGGTATTATTACTTTGGTCCCGAGTATCCCCGATGTAACCGACGACCTCAAATTGGTACGGATTGCAGACTAAATTATCGCCAGGCTGCCTAGATAGCAGAAAGCTATCTCAGACATTTAAATTGTTAATTTCTATTATCAAAGCTCAACCAATAGCATGAACAACATCAAAGTTAAGAGCCAGGCACCAATAAGGAGCTAACCATGTCCCGCTATATCGAATCCGAACTCAAGCCGTTTAACGCCAAAGCCTACCAAAATGGCGAATTTCACGATGTAAGTGACTCTGACGTCAAAGGTAAATGGGCCGTATTCTTCTTTTACCCCGCAGACTTCACCTTCGTATGCCCCACTGAATTAGGCGATCTGGCAGACAACTATGAGGAGTTTAAGAAGCTGGGTGTAGAGATCTACTCAGTCTCCACAGACACTCACTTCACCCACAAGGCCTGGCACGATTCCTCTGACACCATCGGTAAGATCCAGTACCCGATGATCGGTGATCCTACCGGTACCATCACCCGCAACTTCGGTGTAATGATTGAGGAAGAAGGCATTGCCGACCGCGGTACTTTCGTAATCGACCCGGAAGGTCGTGTTCAAATTGTGGAAATTACTGCTGGCGGTATCGGCCGCGATGCCAGTGAGCTGCTGCGCAAGATCAAAGCTGCCCAGTACATTGCTGCTCACCCCGGTGAAGTTTGCCCAGCAAAATGGAAGGAAGGTGAGGAAACCCTGGCCCCCTCTCTGGATCTGGTAGGCAAAATTTAAGACTTCCCAAGCCCTCACAGGATTGGAACTGACCTTGCCCGCCCTTTTGGCGGGCATTGTCGTTTTTGCTACCTGGAACCACCCACGCCTCTCAAGTCACCCACAAATAAAAAGCTATCGAAATTTAAGCTGTAATTATCAAATACTATCAAACATATAGATATTGGTAATTTTTATTAAAGGCAATTGACCGATAGTATAAATCCCGTTCCCAGACAACGACCAACAAGACAGTGATGAATAAGGAGCTATCCATGTCACGTTACATCGAATCCCAGCTGAAACCCTTTAATGCCAAGGCTTATCAGAACGGCAACTTCTTCGATATCAGCGACGCCGACGTTAAAGGCAAGTGGGCCGTATTCTTCTTCTACCCCGCAGACTTCACCTTTGTCTGCCCCACTGAGCTGGGCGATCTCGCCGACAACTATGAAGAGTTCAAGAAGTTGGGGGTTGAGATCTACTCCGTATCTACCGATACCCACTTCACCCACAAAGCCTGGCACGACTCTTCCGACACCATCGGCAAAATCCAATACCCGATGATCGGCGACCCCACCGGCACCATCACCCGCAACTTCGGTGTGATGATCGAGGAAGAAGGCATCGCCGATCGCGGCACCTTTGTAATCGACCCGGAAGGCCGTATCCAAATTGTCGAGATCACAGCCGGCGGAATCGGTCGCGATGCCAGCGAGTTGTTGCGCAAGATCAAAGCTGCCCAGTACATCGCCGCTCACCCCGGTGAAGTCTGCCCGGCCAAGTGGAAAGAAGGCGAAGAGACCTTAGCCCCTTCCCTAGATCTGGTAGGAAAGATTTAACCCAAACACCTCTGACCCGGCCCATCAAAAGGTGGGCCACAACCAAGCCTTAAATTGTTAGAGAAAGGACACACCGATGTTGGACGTAAACCTGAAAAAACAACTGGACACTTACCTGCAGAATATCGTCAAGCCGATCGAGATTCGTGTGTCCACAGATAACAGTGAAAAATCCAAAGAGCTGGAAGCGCTGGTAGATGAAATCTCTGGACTCTCCAACAAAATTACTGCACAGCAGAGTCAAGCCAAGCGCACGCCGAATATGGCCATCGCCCCTGCCGGAGAGGAACCCCGGGTTAGCTTTGCCGGTATTCCCCTGGGACATGAATTTACCTCACTCGTACTGGCACTATTGCAAGCGGGGGGCCATCCCTCAAAAGCAGACCCGGAGCTACTGGAGCAGGTACGAAACCTGAAGGGTGAATTCCACTTTGAAACCTATATCTCGCTCTCTTGCCAAAACTGCCCGGATGTCGTCCAAGCGCTGAACCTGATGGCAACCCTCAACCCAAACATCACCCACGAAATGATCGACGGTGGCCTGTTCCAAGAGGAAGTTGAAAAGCGCAATGTTATGGCTGTACCTGCGGTTTACCTCAATGGTGAACACTTCGGCCAAGGCAGGATGTCCCTCGAAGAGATTGTTGGAAAACTGGATACTGGCGCAGCCGAGCGTAAAGCTGAAGAACTGAATGAAAAAGCACCCTACGATCTTTTAGTAGTAGGGGGTGGCCCAGCGGGCGCAGCTGCTGCTATTTATGCCGCTCGCAAAGGCATTCGCACTGGCATAGTGGCAGAGCGCTTCGGCGGTCAGGTAATGGATACCGTAGGCATCGAGAACTTTATCTCTGTACCCTACACCGAAGGCCCCAAGCTCGCAGCCAGCCTTGAGCAACATGTTAAAGAGTATGGTGTTGATATTATTACCGACCAACGTGCAGCCAACTTGCGACGCAACGAATTGGTAGATATCAAACTACAAAGCGGTGCGACCCTATCCAGCCGCTCTGTAGTATTGGCTACCGGTGCCCGCTGGAGGGAACTGGGGGTTCCCGGCGAAGCCGAGTACCGCACCAAGGGTGTAGCCTACTGCCCCCATTGCGACGGCCCCTTCTTTAAAGGTAAGCGCGTAGCCGTTATCGGTGGCGGCAACTCGGGCATCGAAGCAGCTATCGACCTCGCCGGAATCGTTGAGCACGTCACCGTACTGGAGTTCGCCGATAAACTGCGTGCAGACGAGGTGCTGGTACGCAAGGCTCAGTTAATGGATAACATTGATATTATCGTCAATGCGCAAACCACCGAAGTACTCGGCGACGGCAACAAAGTTAACGGCCTGGCCTATACCGATCGAGAGAGTGGTGAAAACAAGCAACTCGACCTGGCAGGCGTCTTCGTACAGATTGGCCTGGTACCCAATACGGAGTTCCTTAAGGAAACCGATATAGAGATGAATCGCATGGGCGAAATCGTGATCGACGAGCGCGGCGCAACTTCAGTCCCCGGCGTTTACGCCGCCGGCGATGCGACCACTGTCCCCTACAAACAGATCGTGATCTCTATGGGTGCAGGTGCAACTGCTGCGCTGGGCGCATTTGACTACTTGATTAGGTCTTCGGTTGAATAACACCAGAGCGGTAAAAAGGGCCAGTCATTGACTGGCCCTTTTTTATATTCACTTTAAGCACGGACAATATAGGAGAACAAACTTCAAGCTAAGACCTGAGCCCACATAAAATATCATGCGCCATTTATAAACCTATATTTATAATGGGCACTAAATCTGCACCCTTAATTTATATATATTATTAACAAACCAAAAACAAACTGGTTAAACCCTATAAAATACCACTTGGCATCACCTATCAATTACCAATCGAAAGAAAACTTTAGAGTAAATAATAGACTCATTATCTTGGGAGCCCCCCATGAAGAAGCCAAACCTAACGCTATTTTTAACCCTGCTACCAACCTTTGGATTACCTTTAGCCTCAAACAGTTTTGCTGTGAGCTGTGGTGACACGATTACTACCCAGGAATCCCTCACAGAAGATCTCTCCTGCGAAACCAATCCAGCCCTCACAATTAACGGCCCCGGTGGCGGGCTGAACTTAAATGGGTTTACTATTACCTGTATAGAACCATTACATGAGGGCATCTATCTAACAGGGCTAGCTGCAAGCCTGTTTAATGGTGTAATAGACAATTGCAATGACTCAATAGCACTCACGGAAGATGGTGTTCATTTTGTCAGTGATATTGAGATTAACAATCTTGTAGGTGTGGGCGTACGTATTGAAAGTAACAGTAATTTTGTTACCGGCATCGTGATACCTTTTAATGGTACGCAATATGCAATAGGCATAGAAACAGCTAATCCCGCAAGTCTCAATCAGATCACTGGAAATTTTCTAGAGTTCCCGGGATTTTCAGGAATATATATAGAGGGGCGAAGCAATACAGTCACCGGAAATGAAATTCTTAACCCTGGTGATTTTGGCATAGCTCTTGATTCCGATGGAGGGAACAACTTAATCCTACTTAACACTATAACCAGTGACAGTAAAGCGAGAATATTCAACACTCTCAATGGCGATGGAGATGTGGGAATATCTGTAAGTTCAGATTCAAATCTCATTTCTCAAAATAGTATATCGAACAGCACCACTGGAATCAGAATCAACAATAGTGACAGCAATACCGTAAGCAGTAATGAAGCTGACAATAACATTGACTATGGCATAGTGATCGAGGGAACTAGCGCTGAATTCAATAACATTTTATCTAATACAGCCAATGACAATGGTATATTCGACCTTTACTCCCCTGATGATCCGAACTGCACATCTTCGAACAACTGGATTGGCAACATCTCTACAACCAACGATCCCAACTGTCTGGACTAAATATTCACTCGATTACATTCACACTCCCTAATATACAAGCAATAGCTGAGTAGTATATCGCTGGCTAACAAATAGCATAAATAACCAGGGAGCCTCTGAATAGCTCCGTGATGCCTCTGGGATACAGAGCGGTTCACAATCAAGGCGTTGTTGCGTAGGGATGTCTAGACCTTTCAAGAAGTCGCAACGCGAAGTGTGAATCGCTTTGTATGTCAAGAGATAAAAACTTCAGCCATCCTGCCTGTCTATACCTAAACAACCCCAACAATAAATAGCGCTCTAAAACAGACAAACAGCCCATTTAAATGCGTAGTAATAGATTCATTATTAGAAATAGCCCTTAAGCCATCCTCTATCATTTAAATTAAGTATTATTAAAAATCATTAAAACAACTAAATATTGCAAGGGGAACACTGATATATCCTCACGAAATTCACCCAGACTAAAAAACTGCCTATCTAAGGTATCCGCAATAATTACTGACATGGTACAAACCCTATGAAAAAACTAACAATAGCCCTTTGTTACATCCTTTTAACAACCGCCGCAATATCAACCTCTATTAATAGCTATGCCGTTACCTGTGGAGGCAGTATCACTACAGCGGAGACGCTAACTGAAGATTTAAATTGCACTACAAATGTTGCATTCAGCATTGTGGGTCCATCAGGCAGCCTTAATATGAATGGCTTTACCGTTACATGCCCTCTCACAGCAAATAATGGTATAGTTCTTGGTGGGTTTTTTGCGAGAATATCCTCAGGGACTGTCGAAAACTGTAATAATAGCATTATATTAACAGGAGACGGCTCCCACCAGGTTGTAGACGTTGATATTGTTAACCCTACCTCTACTGCATTATTTGTTATAAGCGATCACAACTTTATCTCCGGTGTTCAGATACAGTCGAACGTCCCCGACTCTAACTTTGGTATACGAATTGAAGACAATGATTTCAACCAGGTTTTCGGAAATACTGTTGATGGTATGGATAACGTTGGCGTGCAAATAGAGGGGTCTTCAAATAGTGTTTCTGGCAATATAATCACCAACACCTCTGACACTAATGGCTCTGGTGTTGGTATATCTATTGAACCCCCTGGCAGCTCCAACATAGTTACATCAAACATTATCGATCAGAGTGCAGGTGAAGGCATTTTAACATTTGAATCAGATTCAAACCTTATATCTCAAAATGTAGTAACAAACAGTCTAACCGGCATCGCAATTGATAATGCAGATAGCAATACAGTCACTATAAATAGCGTTAGCGATAATACGGATTACGGAATATATATTGAGGATGCAAATGCTAGTGGCAATAACATTTTATCCAACTCATCGCTAAACAATGGGAGTTTTGATCTTTACTCCCCCGATGATCCAAGCTGCACCGCCAATACTTGGTTAGGTAATACTTTTGTTACCAGCGACCCTTCATGCCTGAATTAAGCGAAAAGATTACTCAATCGAAGGTTTAGTTTGAAGACGATAATAAAGCTCCATATCGTCTTCTTACATAATTACCAACGCAACTTTAGGATTTACATTGAATTGGAATGCTACGCCTTTATCAACAGCACCACTATTTATTTATCAGTTGTTTAACAAAAATAAGTAAAACCTCCCATTAAACTAATGTCCCACTAAATCAGCACTTACCTCTCATAGCGTCTATCTAGGCCATCTATCAAACTCATACTTGTATCAACCCCATTCACAAGGAGTACGTGCCAGGTTGTCGGCCAAATTCCGATGATCAGGCTAGTGAACGGTGATTGATACGACCTCAACCTTGAAAATGCAATGGAAAACGACATTGGTCGTACAGTCTCATCACTAAAGGAGTTTATGATGAAGAATATTGCACCTCTAGCCGCCAGTATTGCCCTGGCAATCATTAGTCAGGGCGCTATCGCCGACACCAATACCGCTACGGTATACCAGGAAGGTCTTGGGAACACTGCGACAGCTGATCAAAGTGATCCAACCGCCACAAACAATACCATCGATCAAACTCAGATCGGTGATAACAACACCAGCTATGCGGAGCAATCCGCTAACAGTGATGGTGGCACGATTATTCATAATCAAACTGGCGATATGAATACAGCCGAGTCCTATCAGGATAACTCTGTAGGCGCCTATATCGAAATCAATCAGGGAGACAACAATCAATACGTCTTCACTCTCCAGTCATTTGTTGACGGTAGCACCATGTCCATTACCCAAGATGGAGATGGTCACAGTGCAACCTTAAATCAAACTAATAGTACCGATGATGTTATTGTGGTGACTCAAGCTGGAGTAAACCAAACCGCATTTGTTACCCAAACACTGACGTCAAACAGTGAAGTCTATGTAGATCAGCTCGGCGATTCCAACCTGGCGACACACAATCAAGTCAATGGAGACTCTAACTACTCCTACTCATATCAGGACGGTACTACCAACACCCTTAATGTGATTCAAACCAACGATGATCACGAGAGCAACCTCTGGCAAATTGGCGACAACAATGTTGCCATTCATAACCAGACGGGTTCAGATCACTACGCACTGACCGAGCAGCTTGGGACTTCCAACTTTGCCAATATTACGGCAACAGGTATTGGTTCTTCCGCTCAAACTTACCAAAATGGTGTGGGTAACGCCCAAACAACAACGCAAATTGGCGATGCGCAATCCGCTATTGCCAATCAAACCGGGAACGCAAATATAGGTGTGATTTTACAGTAGCGAATCACCTGCACAATGCTGCCCACTTGTGGGCAGCATCCCGGACTTTATAAAACCCAAACTAAACTGAGTCGATATATATCCAAAATATCAGATGACACGCTCACATGTACATCCACCATGCCACCAACAAATAAGTTGAAGGCAATAACTCACTTCAATAGAATGAGGTTCACCGGTGAACAAGCCAACTTTTTACTCTCTACTCTTTGCATTTTGCTACCTTTTTTACCTGACCCCGCCCGCTCTCGCACAATCAAACAACTTACAGGAAAATAAAAAGCTTGCCATGCAGGCTGTTGATATCTGGCTGAGTGGAAGTAAAGTTGACCCCAATAAAGTCTTTTCTCCTGACTATATAAACAACCTGGACTCTTCAACATCGGATAGTGCAGGCCCACAGAAACGTAACCTCAAACAGCTTGAAGAAGAAGCAGCAAAGTTCCATACAGCATTCAAAGATGTCAAAGCAATCAACAACAGGCAAGTTGCGGAAGGAGATTTAGTAGCAACTCATATTACAATCAGAGCCAAACATGTCGGTTCATTTATGGGGGAAAATCCAACAAAGAAAACTATCACTTGGGATGCGGTAGAGTTTAGCAAGATCCAGAATGGAAAAATAGTCGAAGCCTGGGTCACTTGGGACAAATATGGATTCCTGAAACAGCTTGGCGCACTGGAATAATCTATCACGAACAAAGTGAATCCTTAATATGGATTAGTTCAGACCAAATCTATCGATATTATTGACCGGTATCTCTTATGAGTTCAGAAGCTCCATCTCGAGAACTTGGCCCCCAAGAGGCTTTGTTTATTGAGATGACACGGCTTTCCTACGGTGGCTTGCAATTTGTTTCTTTCATAAAGGTTTGCAAACCGTTAAGTGTTGACATTTTACGTAAGGGATTAGAATACCTGCACCGGCGCCATCCCCTTCTACGTGCCCGCATCCAAAGAGGGGAAAAACTTCACTGGGTTTGCGATGTTGACTTCAATGATATCCCATTAAAGACATGCCAGGTTAGTGGCGCTCTCAACTTAGAGGATGAGTTTAAAAACCATGGCACAAACTGTCTGGATAGTGAGAAATATGTATATAGCCTTAAGCTATATCTTGATAAAGAAGGGTTCGTAAAGTGGATTTCAGTCATCAATAATCATGCGGCATTTGATGGCAGATCAGTAATGACCATATTTTCAGATTTGGACAAATTTCTACGCTCAAGCATAGATCCAGAGGAGACTAAATCACTACCGCTGCAAGAGAGTATTGCGAGCCAACTTAAATCAGCTGGCTACTTTGGAGAAAAAGAAATTGAGCACAAGAATATGAGGGGTTTTTGCTGGCCAGTAGAGAAACAGGCTGCACCAAAAGAACGTAGAGCTTGCGCCGTCTCATACCTGATGCCCCCAGAGAAAATTCACAAACTAGCCAGGTGGGGCAAAGACAAGGGAATTAAAATCACAGCAATTTATTGTGCCATTGCATCGATTGCAGCAAGAGCTATACCTGTCGACAAAAACCTAACAGAAGTTATCCTAGCTATGGATGCCAGAGGATTATGCTCGCCAAGCATTCCTATAGGTCACATTGGAGCATTTTCAGAGACCACCAGCTTAGACTTACCAAAAAATATTGAGTCTGCCGATGTTATTGACGTGGCCAGGAAGCTTCAAGAACAGATTTTTTCAGTGCTCCTCAAGCAAAGTCCGATGACAAAAAATCTAAGCTCAGACTATAAAATGGATGATATCACCCGTATGGCATCAGTAATAACGAATCAGCAAAAGTCTTTTCCTGCAGGAATTATCGTTTCCAATGTGGGTAGCATGCGCTTATTGGCGGATGAAATGCAGTATTTCGAGATACAAAAACCTATGATTACCCTAACCAACGGTATAAATCCTCTTATGGCCGTTACCTACACCACCTATCGCAACGCTGTTTTCGTTTTTGGCTATTGTGAACCATTGATTAGCAGGCATAGTATTGACTTATTTGTTGATGAGTACATGCGTATTCTCAACAACCTTATTTCCAGTAAATAAGCCCATCAACCTTTCACAAAACTTAGCCGCAAATTTAGCTCGAGGATGCAAATAAAAACGCCTGATATTGACTCAAAAACACCCGCCCCGACAACTTACTTAAAAAGTGACTTGCCTCCAACCTATCTTTAACCGGACCTTTAACTTCAGACAAATGAAGAGTTATACCTTTATCCGTCAGATTAACATTGATCGCCTGTAACACTTCCAGGGCACTCCAGTCAATCTCATTAACTGCACTACACATTAATATCACATGCTTGATTGCTTTTCTCTGCTCCACACTAGAATAAATACGCTCTTCCAGGATTCTAATATTGGAGAACATCAATCGGCCATCAACCCTGAAGGTGAGCACCTCTGGAACAGTCGTCACAGTATAACGATCAATGTTGCGAAAGTGTTCAGTGCCTTCCACCAAGCCTACTTCAGCAATATGAGGTCTCGACGCACGATAAATGAATAAAAGGAGTGATGCCCCCACTCCACAGACCACACCAACCTCCACACCCAGGAGCAGAGTAACTGCAATTGTTAATGACACAGACATAAAGTCTGCTTTAGAGAAATGCCAAGTCTTTCGAAGAATAGAAACATCTACCAATGCTAAGACGGAAAAAATAATTGTGGCCGCAAGAGTTACCTTTGGAAGAAAATATAGCGGTAAAGTAAGAAAAAGGGCCGTACAACCAATACCAAAGGCGGTAAATAGGCTGGCAAACTGTGTCTGCGCTCCAGCTGCATCATTAACTACAGACCGAGAAAAGCCACCACTAACTGGAAACCCACCAGAGAAACCCGCCCCCACATTTGCTAACCCTAAAGCCACCAATTCTTGATTCGCATCAATTCTCTGCCGGCGTCTTGTAGCTAAAGTCTTGGCCACGGATACGGATTCAACATAGCCAATAATGGCAATCATTAGCGCAGGCACCGCTAGAGATTCAAGAAGGGAAAGAGAAAGGTTCGGTCTGGTAAATGAGGGGAGGCCTGACGGCACACTACCAATTAGTGCTACTCCCCAAGCTTGGAAGTCAAAAGTATATGAGACGTAAATAGTCACCAATACAGACACCGCAGGAGCTGCTTTAGTTAAAAGATCGGCAGTTCTAGATGCTACCCCTAGCTTCTGTAAAAGCTGCACAGCACAAGCTTTTGTTAGATATAGAAATAGCACCACCCCCAGTCCGACCAACAAAGTCAGTTGATTATAGTTAGCCAAATTCTCGGCCAAGTTCGGTAGCAACTCCAGTAGTGTGTCTCCATTTGCTGACACGCCCAACAATTGAGCAACCTGGCTAAGTGCAATTAATAAGGCAGACGCAGTTATAAATCCTGAAATTACCGGGAGGGATAGAAAATCAGCCAGAAAGCCCAACCTAAATATCCCTAGCACCGCAAGTATCACGCCTGACAGCAACGCCAACACGGCAGCAGCGGTGAGATAATCTACCTGACCACTGGCTGTTACCTCACCCAAGGCAGTCGCACTCATCAAGGAGATTACTGCTACAGGCCCTACAGATAGGGTTCTGCTGCTACCAAAAACGCCATAGATCACCAGCGGAACCATACTTGCGTAGAGCCCTACTTCAGCTGGCAGCCCGGCCAGCAGAGCATAAGCTAGCGATTGCGGGATCAGAAGCACGGTGACAACAAGAGCCGCCAGTAAATCCTGAATCAGTAACTGTCGATTATAGAATTGAATAGTAGCCAGAATGGGAAACCATCTGGTGAGATGCTGCATCGCCATGATCTGTTTTCCGCTCTGGCCTTACGGCCTGAGTTCTATCGCCTTAAAAGAAGGGGTTGAATTGCAGCACCGAAAGTGCTGCACTTTAGAGCTAGGGTACAATCGATATCAGCACTGCACCAATATCGAATCCTGCGGCCTGCGCCTGGGAATTGAGCTGCTTTTTATCTGCCCCCATCAGGACCTTGGCACCGGCCCATACCTGGCTGGAACGATTTCCCGTCCGGCAAAACGCGTGCACTTTGTCTCCTTCCTGCAAAACATCACGAAATGCCTCGCAGTGATTTCGCATCATACGTCCGCGAGTAAAAGGTATAGCCACAAATTTAATGCCCACCGCCAATGCGGCCTGCTCCATTTCCACATAGGAAGGGTGAGTCTCACTCTCACCTTCCGGGCAATTGCATACTACAACTTGCACCCCACTCTGAGCCAATGGCACCATACTTTCACAGGCTATATGCTCAGAAACGCTCACCTGTTCATCTAGTTGTTTAATATTCATTGTCACCTCAGTTCTATGCATTCAACTGAATAAATATATCGATCAATAATTTCGTCTAAAGCTGATTAAGCGGCACTTTCAAATAAACCGTACCATTCGATTCTGCCGGGGGCATTTGCCCCGCACGAATATTCACCTGCACAGACGGTACTATCAGCCGCGGCACAGATAAAGTGGCATCGCGCTTGCGGCGCACCGCGACAAAATCGTCCTCGGCAACCCCATCGCGCAAATGAATATTCTCCCTGCGTTGCTCTCCCACGCTGGTCTCACACTGATAGCCCCGCTTACCTTTAGGCGGGTAGTCGTGACACATAAACATGCGGGTTTGGTCGGGAAGGGACAAGATTTTACGCACTGAGCGATACAGCTCTGACGCATCGCCGCCAGGGAAGTCACATCGCGCACTGCCAACATCCGGCATAAATAAGGTATCGCCAACAAAAAGCGCATCGCCGATTAGCCAGGCCATATCTGCGGGGGTGTGGCCGGGACTGTAAATCACTTTCGCTGTCAGCTTACCCACCTGGAAAGTCTCACCATCCTTAAAGAGATGATCAAACTGACTGCCATCTGCCAGGAACTCCCGCTCAAGGTTAAATACATCGCGGAAGATTTTCTGCACCTGGCAAATGTGTTCACCGATTCCGATACGCCCACCCAAATGCTGGCGTAAAAACGGTGCCGCTGATAAGTGGTCAGCATGGGCATGAGTCTCCAGTATCCACTCCAGAGTCAGGTCTTTCTCTTGAATAAATGACACCAGCTCCTCAGCACCTCGGCTACTGGTGCGACCCGAGGCTGAATCAAAATTCAGCACAGAGTCCACAATAGCGGCGGAACCCCCTTCCCTGTCGTACACCACATAGCTCCAGGTTTCTGTATCCCGATCCAGGAACGGCTGTACCCGGGCACAGTGTTCTTCATGAGCCATCTTCTGCTCTCCCGTATTCACTACACCAACAATATACAATGTGATATTATATAAAACAATATATTGTAATTGTGTAAATTGATTTGGTTACTATGCCTGATACTGAACATCTCGATCTCAACAAAATGCGCGATTCCGCTGGCCAGGCGGCAGCGATGCTGCGCTCCCTGGCCAATCAGGACCGCTTGCTACTTCTATGTCAGCTCAGCCAGGAAGAGTTAAATGTAGGCGAATTGGAAGAGCGCCTGGGTATTCATCAACCAAGCCTGTCCCAACAACTGGGTGTCCTCCGTCGCGAAGGCCTGGTCGAAACACGCCGCGAGGGAAAAAACGTCTTCTACCGGGTTGCAGACCCGCGAGTACTCGCCCTGCTGCAAACCCTTTACCAGCTCTACTGTGCGGAGTAATCCCATGACCATCGATTGGACCGCTTTCACCCCTGGCACTTCACTCGCCGGGGGGCTGCTGATTGGCCTTGCCAGTGCCGCTTTACTCGCCTTTAACGGTCGTATCGCAGGTATCTCTGGCATCATTGGCGGACTGCTTGACCAAATCCAGGGCTCCCTATGGCGCCTGGCCTTTATCGGAGGGCTATTGATAAGCCCTCTTGCCTGGAAAATCTTTGCAGCAGTGCCCGACATTGATATCCAGGCAGGTTATCCCACCTTAATTGCAGCGGGATTACTGGTGGGCCTGGGCACGCGGATGGCTTCCGGTTGTACCAGTGGCCATGGTGTTTGCGGCTTGTCCCGACTCTCCACTCGCTCGCTAGCCGCCACCCTGATATTTATGGCCGCGGGCTTCGCAACCGTATTTCTAACGCGACACCTCCTGATCGGCCAGCTGGGGCAGTGATGATGAAAACCAATATCAGCGCACTTTTGGCCGGGCTCACTTTCGGCCTGGGGTTATTGCTCTCCGGTATGGCCAACCCGGAGAAAGTTCTGGGCTTCCTCGATCTAGCCGGCGCCTGGGACCCCTCTCTGGGACTGGTGATGTTTGGCGCTATCGCTGTGGGTCTGCCACTATTCCATTTCATCAGGCGTCGGGGACAGTCTATCTGGAAGCAACCGCTTCACCTGCCGGCAAGTAACCGGGTTGATCGCCGCTTGGTATTGGGCAGCCTTCTATTTGGTGCCGGCTGGGGATTGGCGGGATTTTGTCCCGGACCGGCGATTGTCGCTACCGGGGCGGGAGAGCTAAAAGCGGTAATTTTTACGCTCGCCATGCTCACGGGTATGGGGATACTCCAACTCTTCGGGATCAAGCGCACTGCCGCAGTGGAGTAACTTGCGCCCAAGCACAACGGTGAGGCAGCCGCCGTCTATCTTGTTTGAGCAGTTCACACAATTGCGGCAGGAAGAGAGCGGAAACAAGTGTAAGGATGCGGCTACTCCACCTAATCCCTCCATGGCTTCGACGCTACCAGCCCAAGTGGCTGGTGGGAGATAGTGTTGCCGCCCTCCTGGCCAGCATGATGCTGATCCCACAGGCCCTCGCCTATGCCGCACTTGCCGGCCTGCCCCCTTATCTAGGGCTCTACGCTGGGCTGCTCCCATTAATAGGATACGCACTGTTTGGCTCCAGCTCGGTGCTGTCCGTCGGCCCGGTGGCCGTGCTCGCCCTGATGACCGCTTCAGCTCTCACCCCCATAGCCTCACCGGGAAGTCCCGAGTACATTTCCGGCGCCATATTATTAGCGCTCTTGAGTGGAGCAATCCTGCTATTAATGGGGTTTCTTGGCCTCGGCAGCCTCGCCAACCTCTTGAGTCTTCCGGTTGTTGACGGTTTTGTCTCCGGCGCCGCCTTACTGATTATTGCCGGGCAGATTGCCCCTTTGTTGGGAATATCAAGCAATGGGGATACGGTTCTCGAAATATTGATCAGCACCTTTAACCACCTACCTGAAACCGATCGGGAAGCAGCTCTGCTGGGGCTTATTGCACTGGCCAGCTTAATTGCCGCCCGTCTAGGTTTGCCCTTCCTGCTCAGGAAAATCGGGGTCAGCCCGGCACGATCCAAATTACTTTCGCGGTTGGCGCCCATGCTTATCGTGGTGATTGCCATTGTGCTTACCGCTATTTTTCACTGGGAGAAAGAGTTACCCGTTGTGGGGGTTATTCCCGCTGGCCTACCACACCTAAGTATCCCCTCTATTAACCCGGGGCTGATTTACAAACTGCTTTTGCCCGCCCTGATTATTGCCCTGCTCGGCTTTGTCGAAAGCTTATCTATTGCTCACTCTATCGCCCAGCGGCGCGGCGAGAAACTCAACACTAATGCGGAACTGCGGGGGCTGGGCGCCTCCAACCTGCTCAGCGCATTTTCAGGAGGGTTTGCGGTGACCGGCAGCTTTGCACGGACGGCCGTTAACGATGAGAGTGGAGCAAAAACCCCTCTCAGCGGCGTGATAGCCGCAGTGCTAATTGCCCTGCTACTTCTGTATGCCACTAAAGTCTTTACCGAACTGCCAATCTGCGTGCTAGCCGCCACCATCATTGTTGCAGCCGCAAACCTGATCAACTTCCAGGGTATGGCCCACCACTGGCGCTACGACCGCACCGATGGACTGGCTATGGCCGGCACATTTCTCGGGGTAGTGTTTTTTGGCGTGGAGACCGGGATTGCCCTGGGCGTCGGGCTCTCATTCGCCACATTGATCTGGCGAGCCAGCCGGCCACATATCGCTGTCGTGGGGCGTGTACCGGGTACTGAGCAATTCCGTAATGTTCTTCGCCATACGGTGAAAACCGACTCTGAAATTTTGTTCCTGCGTATTGATGAGAACCTGTTTTTTAGCAACATCAATGCGATTGAGGAGCGACTTTTTGTAGAGATAAAGCGGCATCGCAATACCCGCCATATGGTGCTGATCTTATCGTCTGTTAACCGGATCGACAGCACAGCGATAGAGCGTCTGTTACAAGTAAACCGGGATCTACAAAATCGGAATATCCAGCTGCATCTGGCTGAAGTAAAGGGGGCCGTACTGGATCGCCTGGGCCACTCCAAGCTACTGCAGGAATTGAGCGGCCGCGTGTTCCTCTCTCCCTACATCGCAGAGCTTGCTCTGCGCCACCATCAAATCTCCGATAGCGACAAACCACCCAAATAAGTTAGCGCGACTTGTAAGACAACATCAAACACTGGCAAAATATCCAGTATTTGGGCAAAGAGCGCGATGGGCGGAAACAACCTTACCTCTGAACAGCAGGCAATTGCAGATCACGCCGGTGGTCACGCCAAGATCATTGCCGTTGCCGGCTCTGGCAAAACCACTGCTCTGTTGCACTACATAAAGAACCGCCTTGATGCAGGTATCGCCCCCGAACGACTGCTAGTATTAATGTACAACCGCAGTGCTCGGGAGGACTTCGACCGCCGCTTACGGCAGCTGACTGAAGGCTCGATACCAGCGGTACATACCTTTCACAGTGTTGGGTATCGTTTATACCAACGCATGATCGCCAATGATCATATCGCTGCCGCCAACCTATCCCCCCTGCCTCAATCCACAATCCAATTACAAATCTGGAAGGCCATTGAAGAGTGCGCGCCTACCCACGAACTCGAAGAGATTAGAGCACGGAAGCAATCTGAGATTGAGGCCGCTGAATTTTTTATCGACTACACCAAAACAATTTTATCGGGAGATCTCAGCGCATTTCAGGAACTGAAGCTCGGCGATGAATACATGTATTTTCTGCAAGTATTTCGCACTTTTGAAGCTTGGCGTCGCAGCCAAAATGCGGTCACCTACGCCGACCTGATTTATGACCCAGCCATGCTGCTCAGCATGGATGAGGAGATGGCCGAGCAGTACGGCAGTTATTACGAAGACATCCTGGTGGATGAATACCAGGATATCAATGAGATTCAACACTTTTTATTGCGAGTTCTCTACGGAAAATCTGGCAACGTCATCGCGATTGGCGACCCAGACCAAACAATTTACGAATGGCGAGGCTCCAAACCGGATTTCCTGCTCACATTTTTCGATGGGGATTTTCCCCCCTCGAATATTTATCACCTGAGCCGCACTTTCCGTTACGGCCACCAGCTATCCCTGGCCGCCAACCACTTTATTGAGAACAATCGCGATCGCGCCGATATATTCTGTGTTTCAGCCAATGAAGATCAGCAAACAGAAATCGAGCTGGTAAAAACCGATAAGGAGGGGCGCTGGCTTGTAGAGCACCTGCGCCGATGTCAAAAGCAAGATCAACCACTCAGGGATGTCGCCGTATTGGTGCGGCTGTGGTCTATCGCCGCTCCTATTGAACTGGCACTGCTGGCCAATAATATTCCCTACCGTTCAGCAAGCCGCAACACCGTCCTTTCGCGCCGGGAGCTGCGCCCCTTATTTTGGAGTTTAAATATTGCCTCCGGTCGATTCGCCGAACTTCCACCCAAGCGTCGCCAGCAGGGACTTTACGAATGGCTGACCTCTCCCCATGTGCGTATTCCGCGCAAAGTCCTGGAGCCCATCTGTTCCTCTCTGGCAGCGCTGGGCAAAGGCTGGGGCAAGAAGCTGATTGCCCTGCTACCTGAAAACCTGAGTAAGCCCCAGACCAAACGCTTGCGCCAACGGGCAGACCTGCTTACCCAGATTGAGAGCTGGCGCGGTCACGCTGGAGAGCTACTGCGTCGCCATATCGGTGAACTGGAACTTCTCAGCGGAATCGCTGACGACGCCTTCACCCGCCAACAAGGGGAGGAGAGGCAACAGACCATCCTCGCTTTCTGCAAATACCTGGACACACTGAAGCAGCCACCCGCTGAAGCCCTGGCACATCTACAAGAACTTCAACGCCAACACCGGGAGGGCGAACAAACCGAAGCGGATGCTATACAGATAACGACTATGCACCAAGCTAAAGGTTTGGAATGGGAACAAGTAATTATCCCCACCCTCACCCAGCACAATATGCCCTATCAACCTCAACGGGACTTCAGCACACCCGCGTCACTGGAGAGCGAACGCCGCTTGATGTACGTGGCGATGACCCGCGCCAAGTCAAAACTCTTCTTGTTGGCCCCTGCAGAAGACTCCAAAAAGAATGATCCAGAGGCTTCGCAGCCCTCATTATTTATTAATGAAATGCAGCTTCCTTTAAGTAAATTGATGGCAGACTCCCTAAAGGAGCGCCCGGAAAAAATCGATACCGATGTACCGGTATCGCGTCAAGCGCTCCACTATTTAGAAGCTTGCGATTACAACCCCAATATCAGTGCACCCCGGGCCCCCATGCGAAAACCCGAACCTGGAGAGGGACTACGGCATCGAAAACTTGGCTATGGAAGGGTTTTAGGATGGGAGGACAAGCGTATCGAGATTTTATTTAGCGATGGAAAAGCTCGACGATTTAATTGGGAGACTTTGTCACAATATCTGATGTAGCAATATCCAGGAACGTGTGTACCACAAAAAAATTATTCATTCGCTATTATCAGGTTACCTAATGCAAATATCTATCAAGAGCCTCCTTCATAATTATCTTTCCCAACTACTTTCAATTGTGACTAAAATTCCGCAGGAAATATTTCACAAGCAGCTGGCACCTGACATGTTCAGCTTAGCCGAGAATGCAAAAATTGCAGCCAATTTTTCTCTTCGCGGATATTGCCCACTCGTTGACCAGAAAATTGTGACATTTGAAGAAGATGGGAATACAAAGGAAATTATTCTGAGAACCATCCAGAAAACACTAAATTATTTAGATTCTTTACCCGAAGTAACCGATCTGGACAGTAGTAGAAGAATCAATGATAAAGCGGGTTTCACAACAGTGGATCTCCCACAGCCACAATATATCCATCAATATATAATTCCAAACTTCCTATTCCACATGAGTATGGTTTATGCAATTGCACGCCACTGCGGTGTACCCCTTAGCAAAGGCGATTTTGATGGGTTCCACAGTTATCCGACTGGATTTACTTTTATTTAAAAGCCTTCCTAGATATCCAGCCCCAGTTTTTCATTCACAGTTTTGGCTTCAAATTCTATATCAGCCACTAGCCACCCCGGCATAAAGAGCAACAAAGATTAAATCTTAATCTTACGATGGTACCAAAATATTTTATTTTCAAACCCTTTAAATCCTCCAAAAAACTTGACCACATCCATCAAAAAAATATAAACGCGCTTCAGCTAAATAGTAACATCACCTTTTAAAGGAATAGAGGTAACGGGCATGAAAATTTCTAGATGGTTTCTACTACTCCCGGCTTTGACAATCTCCAGCTTCTCTATGGCTGTAGAAAAACCATTTTATTTAGGAATAGGCACTGGCAACTATGCTTTTGATGGTCAAAAAGACCTCCCAGATTATTATCAAGCAGGTGAGCAATTTACGGATCATGCTCGCTCGACCGAGATATATGTCGGCTACCAATTCCATAAGTATTTTTCTGTGGAGGCCGAGTACAATCACTTTAACGAGACCTACAGCACTTACGCAACCAATGTCACATATATTACTGATGAT
The DNA here is from genome assembly GCF_052467325.1 of Microbulbifer maximicatervae (SeqCode). Classification (NCBI taxonomy): domain Bacteria; kingdom Pseudomonadati; phylum Pseudomonadota; class Gammaproteobacteria; order Cellvibrionales; family Microbulbiferaceae; genus Microbulbifer; species Microbulbifer maximicatervae (SeqCode). The sequence goes on along the minus strand of NZ_CP174310.1, from coordinate 373,978 downwards.
GAGACTATTAATGCCGACAACATTCAGATAAATTCTGTTGTTCAGTACCCCGTATTGGAAAGCCTTACTTTGAACGCCCTACTAGGCATTTCATACACTAGGGTCGACAGTGTATATAGGCCAAAATCAAGTTGGCTACACGATGGCCCCTTAAGCCCTATTGATGAATCCAAGGATAATAGTTTCGATCTGACCTACGGTATTGGAGCGACCTACAACTTTACCGACAGCTTTTCAAGCAGGCTGCAGTGGACAAGAATCGATAATGACATCGTGAGAATAAGCGGGGCCTCTCTGTCACTGGAAGTTCGCTTCTAACCAATCGTTGAAGAATCCTTAAGGAGCACAGATTTACGGTGCTCCTAACCTCCCCTAACATTGACAACACTACCCACCCAGGAATAGCGACTACTTGGTCAAGAAGCTTCCAAAGTGCAACCCTGGCAGGGGCTATCCGCGACGTATACTATATACCCTAAATGTCCAATCTTTAGCCAACACAATGATTTTTAAGGATTTTTTTATTCTTTAGGTTGACTTGTGCCAGGGGCATCTATAATATCCGCACCCGTAACGCGCTCGTAGCTCAGCTGGATAGAGTACCTGGCTACGAACCAGGCGGTCGGAGGTTCGAATCCTCCCGAGCGCGCCACACACGAAAAGCCCGCACCGAAAGGTCCGGGCTTTTTTTATACCTACTCATGCCTCTCTCAATCCACAAGAAACCTAAACCTCATCCCTGCTGATTTGACACTCCCCCTCCCCATAGCATCCCCACCCTATATCAGCAATACTTTCCCTACACCGATTGACCCAGCCAAGATATTGCAACAAGGATGGCTGCAAGGGGTTACCCATAGGGCTTCCGTGAGAGAAGTGACTGAGCAAGCTGAGGTCAAGCCACGCACCCCCTTCCGCCAGCGACTTTCCAGCTGAAGTTCTTCAAGACGGTGTGCTTAATCTCGTATTTTCATTTGGAGGATCATCAACTCAATCCCTTACTACACAACCTGGCAAGCTAAATGAATTATTTCACCAGCTCATTGGGAGTAGAAATTTTGCCTCTACGCTCAGACTGGCGTATCTAATACAACAGCAACCTTTCAAGATGGAGCCTACGAGGCAATCAATATTGTGTAATTTGGTAGTGGCAACACGGGGAATATCATCCAGTGATATTAATAGCGGCCTTTCCAGGCAATTGGACGGAGCTACAAACCTCGCCCAACTCGATCTCTTTTTCAATTCCCAATAACTACGCAGCTCAATTTAAAAAACTCCAACAATAGCACCCTAAAAAATACCCGCCACAAAATCGCCATAAAATTTGTAACACTTTTGATAAGCCAGTAAGTCTCTTATTAAATTATTGAAAGATAAGCGCATCAAATTTGATTTTTATCAACCTCTAAATTCAAGCCCTACGGTAATGCTCCGCTATCCGGATGGTCAGTCAAAATATGCATCACCACATTCAACCAGAATGTTACAAATAACGCTTTTGCTTCGATTTGAAATAAAATCCTAATAGTCGCCCCACCAACCAAATCGTAAACCATCGCTCTTCAGCGAGTTTCAACCGGGAGAGATTGCGACAAGGTCAAGCAAATGCCCTGCGACAGCCAGCACCTAGCCAAGCCTCCCTCACTATCAACTCAGATAGCGTTACCTCGATCAAAACAACCCCTGCCAACATATTGCCAGCCCTTAATGTCGCCAAACATCAAAAATAATCCAATAGCCGAAGAAAATGCTTGACTCTGCGCCTGCCTATCTATATTGTGCGCCTCCTCGACGCGCTCGTAGCTCAGCTGGATAGAGTACCTGGCTACGAACCAGGCGGTCGGAGGTTCGAATCCTCCCGAGCGCGCCACTTTCAAGGGGCTTACGTTTTTTGACGTAAGCCCCTTTTTTATTGCGGCAACCTCAACCCAAATCGCAGGGCTACGAAAACAAGGAGAGGTTTTCAGGGGTAACACTATGGATATGGACATCACCAATCTGGACATGCTCGAGCAACCAGGCTTGCTGGCCATAGCCTTTACCGCAGTACTCGCTGTTAAGTACGGTGGCACAGTATCTGAGCCCACCGCTCAACCTCGGGACCTTAACCGTGAGTTAAGTGCCACCAACCCTGTATCACCATTTTAGGCCCAACAGGCAGCCCAAATATGGCAGGGTTTGAGCTTAACTATGCACCGCAGGACTCAACACAGACGGATTTCTACACAATAAAGCTCCAGAGCACCGCAGCAATTCCCGGCGACGGCCTACCAACTGCACAAGTGGAGCCACCACCTCCAACTCAGGCCTCCACTCCACCTCTAATATTGGAATAAATAGCGCTCCAAGAAATACCATTTTGCTTTTTGGCAAAGGCGATATCATTACTAACGTCGATATCACGGGTCCTGCTGCCTGATCCACCTCTGGTAGCATTGAGACCCTGGGGGACTACAACAATATGTCCGTTAATACCGCCTCTAGGTTTAGCCAAGATGGCTTCGAGATTGGCAGTGACTTAAAATTTATATCTAACAACATCATTGAGAATAACGGCGAGGCCGGACTTCCGATAAACGACTATTTCAACAACATAGTAAGTAACAGTGTGACAGAAAAAGGCCAGTTGGGTATTAACCTGAGTGGCGACTCAAGCAATTCGATTGCAGGCAACACTATATCCAATAATGGGATTTCGACACTATCGAGCAATGGCGGCATTATCGTCACCAATTCGAACAGCTTGAATAACCAAATTACTGGAAATACCCTAAACAGCACCCAACAATTTGGCCTTGTAGCCCCCTTTAACCCAGACTGCAATAAGGGAAATCTTTGAAGTGGAAACCAGTTTACCATTTCAGCCCCCTCATACTTAGACTAACAGCCCAACAGAGGAGCGGCTTGCCCTGCAGTCGAGCACCCCCCGATCTCACTAAGGCCATTCCCAGGATTTAAACAACAGCAAACAAGACACAAGTACCAAAATTGCTGTTCAAGGTTAAACCAAGTTGAATCAAGAGTCTCAATAGTTAAAAATGCATGAGGAGCTGTCAAAATCAGAAGTAAGGGACTACATGACTGATATCCTCAAAGATATACTCCAGTTTGTTCAAAATATGGGGCTAAAGAATGGCCTCTTTGTCATATTTTTCATCTTTGCACATTACCTGCTTTTCTGGATGTACAGTGGTCGCCTAAAGGACCGCCAAGTTGAAATTGACCGGCTTGCAGCAGATAATAAAGAATATAGGGATAGGTTTTTAAAGCTGATGGATAATGCCTTCTCTTATTCGCCCCCGACCAGAAAAGCCGCGCCTAGAAAGCCAGTTAACGAAAAGGAGTTTGAGTAGTGCTCTATCTATTGCCCGCAATTGCTCTAGCTTTCATTTTCACCAAAATGTACCAACTTCTGGAGGTGAAGAAACATGATCAGCACTTATTTGAGTTTTGTCAGTTACGGAGAGATACGATCAACTACCTCTCTAACTCGTATACTGACCTATCAAGAACTGATTATATTGCCCTAAGAAAGACCAATGATGCACTTAGCACTATCATTGCCGGCTATAAAGAACATAAAACAGTAGTGTTCAATCTCAGGTTGTTTTCAGAGTATGTCAACCAACTAAAAGCCTTTGAAAAAAAGGCAGAAAAAATATCAACCAATAATCCCGAGATACAAGAACTACTAAACAGAGTTCATCAATCAATATTTAATGCATTCCTCGCATTTACACCCTACCTAAAATCCGAGTTAGCTTTCACCGTAATAATGAAACTGATTTCTCTGGGAGTAAATGCTGGAGCCAATTCCTTTAGAGAGCATTTGCTTAATCTTAAGGAAGCTAAATCCTTGCTCACCACTTTTAAGAAGCACTCCTCCCCCTGCTGAAGCCGCCACTAGCTCAGCCTGAAAGATTCACACATTAGCGTACTGAGAGGCACAGATACCAAAATGTATACATATGAACCTCTCATATCAATTAAATTGAGGCCGGCCAGATAGGAAAGACCTCCCTCAGGATCAAAGCTTTATGGTGTAAAAATCAGCTAAAATCGGAACCTGCAGTCAAATAAAAGATAACAAAAATCAATAAGTTAATACATAAGTACGCCCTATTCCTGGAATCTACATTACTCAAAATTAGGACAAATCCTCACCAAGCGCCTCATCTACAGAAAACAACTAAATAGTCATCTTATAAATTTGGAAAACTAATCATCCACCTTCAATATATCGATAATTTCGAAAAAATCGATATACGAAATAATCATTACCAGAAAACTAAAAATAAGACGCGCCAACCTTAAAAGCGCACCTTTTTCTCACAAAAATCTCCCAATAAAAATAAAAAACTAGGGACCACTAAACCCATAAGAATTAATATCACATAGATTTTTCACCGACTCCACGCTTTACAAAACCAGTCTCCTCTGATTGGTCAACCTCGAATATTCAGTGTCTATACCCTTGTAGCGTCAATACCTGATAGGTGCGGAAATGGAACTCGGTCATATTCTTGTTATCTGTACAGTGATCATCGTGATCTTTACTGTCTGCGCCTATCTGTATAACTATATCCTTACAGCGAGCGCAACATTTTATCACTCACCAGTGGGTGACAATGAGAATACGATACGCAGTCATTTAAGAGATAAAGACACGATTAATATACTAGTTGTTGATGGCGGTGGTATTCGCGGACTTATTCCACTCTACGTCATCAAGCACTTGGAGGAAGCTCTCGGACAGCCAGTTGACGAGCTCTTTGATGTTTTCAGTGGTGTGTCAACAGGAGCGGTCATCGTTACCGGATTGAATGTCCGATCTTCTCATCTGGCTAGAAATTATGCTGACATTGATTCCAAAACAGACCTGCTCATTGACTTGTACAAGTCAAAGAGTAACTACTTATTCTCCACCCCCTGGTATCATAAACTCTTAACGGGCTCCGGCCTCTTCTCACCCAAATATCTGGGTCGTCGCCTTCATAAGGTACTGGAGAAGCACTATACACCCGAGCTGAATTTCACCGACCTGAAAAACTATGTGATTATTCCTTCTCTCAGTGTAAATACCGGTGAGCTTCACCTCTTCAAAAACCGGGGAGAAGATACTAGCGCACTTCCCACCAACAGTCTTTATCAGTTGGTTACGGCTGCTGTTAGTGGGGTTTCGTTATTCCCTCCCGTCGGATTTATGGCTGATAGCAATGAGATAGATCACAAATATTTTGCGGATGCAGGTATTTCAGCTAACAACCCTGCAAGTGTAGCGCTTCTGGACATTATCAAGGAGTTCCCTCACAAGAACTACTATATATTAATTCTTGGCTCTGGAACCTCACCACTAACTAGTTCAAAAGTTAAATATAAAGACTTAAAGAACTGGGGCATAATACAGTGGACGCGAGATGCCATCTCCAGTGTTCAGAGATCAATGGATGAGCAGCAGATCCATGCACTGGAAATTGCCAAGCTTCTTTCTGACAATGTAAAAGTTAAGTACAACTATCTCAATGTGGAGGTGACGGAGCCACATGTCGGTCTATTCGACTACGACAATATTGATTCTCTCAAAATTCACTCAGATCGACTCATCAAAAACAATGGAGAAACGATACAGCAGGTAATTGACCAGCTGGCCACCGCCAATGGATAAAAGCTCACCCGGCTAACAAAGGACAATTATCCGAAACTTATAGCGGCGACTCAAAGTACTTTGAGTCGCCGCTATAAGTTTAATCAGAGAGCCCCCAAACTGGAAAACAACTTAACAATCACCTCACCAATAAAAAATAAATATTTCAAAAAAATATAAGGTTTCTCACTGAAGCAAAGCCAATAACACTATCGTTCAAAAAATTAACTTGGTCGACACTTTAATCATGTCAAAACGAGCTTATCTGTTAGCGACTATAATCATTCTAACACCTTACTTCCATACATACGCTAGAGCTGGCGAGCTTCATGATCGAGAAGCGAGGAACAGATGTGTAAAAACCTGCAAAAATAGCTATTACGACTGCATTAAAAATAATGAAAATCAAGATTGGTGTGTAGATAAGAAGGAGCATTGCGATAACATTTGCTATGAATACGAAGAAGATCGCTGGCGTTGGTACCGCGAAAAATCTTCAACACATTAACAGAAATACATAAAATAGAAATATCATGTAAGACTACCCCCACTAGAAGCGCAAGAGTTTAACCTTATCGCCCAATATTTTCTAACACGTTGAAAAGGTAAAGCAAATTGTATCAACCGATAAATAGATGAGTACTCTTTTACCTTAGAAGGCTGTGCTTCAATAATATATTTTGTTAAAATATGGACCTGACAAAGAACTCTCCAAAAATGGGAAAACATGAAACTCCTTTCTATCAATACATCCAAGAAAGTTGACATTGAATACAAGGGTAAAACCGTCACAACAGGGATATTCAAAAATCCCGTTCGGGGTAAAGTTTTTGTAGGCAAAGGCAATCTTGAGGGAGATGAGCAGGCAGATTTGAAAAATCATGGCGGTCAAGATATGGCAGTATATGCATTTTCTTTTGATCACCACTCTTTTTGGAAGAAGCAGTTAGGCAGAAAAGAACTCAAATATGGCTTGTTTGGTGAGAACTTAACAATAGCCGGCCTCCAAGAAGAGGAGATCTATATTGGAGAGCAATTTCGCATTGGCAGCTGCATTCTAGAAGTAAGTCAACCTAGAGTACCCTGCTTCAAGCTAAATATGGCCCTCGAAAATAGGTTTGCAACCAAGATTCTCACTAGCAGCTTTAACTGTGGGGTATATTTTAGAGTCATTGAGGAAGGCCATATTGAAAGCGGAGATCTATTTAACAAGATATTTAAAGCTCCAGGCTCAGTCAGTGTACAATCATTGTTCAGAGCTCTATTTGATAAGCAATTTTCTAATGCAAGGGAGGTACTCCAAATAGCAAGTACTCTAAAGCCGTTATCCCAAGAGTGGAAAGAAAAAGCTACAAAACGACTATCCAAGCTCTGATGGTTGATAAATCCATCATGCTCACTACTTGGTAATATACTCCCTGGAGAGCAGATGCTTAGACAAGCATTTAACTAAAGCAAGAATCTGACCATCAACATCCCCCCCTTCACTATTCAATTTATTAATGATTATTTTTTAGCAATTAATATTGGTTTTAATTTTTATCACCAATAAAAATCCAAGTAATATTAAATATTTCAATTTCTTGTCAACCGCTTCCATTTAAGGACGTTTCAGCTAGCACCCCATGTCATATATAAAGGGTAATTCATTGGTGCTTTGGTCCCAGACTGCAACAAACAAGGAACAGGTTGATGAGCATTGAAATCTCTATCAAATATAAGATACTCATATTTCTATTGATATTTAGTATTTATAGTCAAGCCCAACCCACACCTCCCCCACCCGGAGAGCCAGGAGGAATTGAAATGGGGACTGCGGAGCAAATTGAACTAGGGAAGTTGCTTTTTTTTGATAAGGAGCTAAGTGGAAATCGAAATATTTCATGTGCAACGTGCCATCACCCATCCACTCATACCGGTGATGCTCTTTCCCTGCCGGTGGGGGAAGGTGGGCAGGGATTAGGGAATCTACGCGATACTGGTATTAGCAATGACGCTATAGTCCAACGTGTCGAACGCAACTCTCAAGGGCTTTTCAACCTGGGACGCGGTAATGTACAGCATCTATTCCATGATGGACGTGTTGCCATAGATCTCAACGAAGAATCTGGCTTTAGCAGTCCTGCCGGGTCAGATTTACCTCTTGGCCTGGAAAATATAGTCTCAGTCCAAGCTATGTTTCCAGTTACCTCGGCAACTGAAATGGCAGGGCAAGATGAAGAAAACGAAATTTCTATCGCTGTAGCAGAGGGCAAACTTGCTGGTGAAGACGGCGTATGGGAATTACTCGCTAAGAGACTTCGTGATATTCCTGGTTACTTTGAATTTTTTGCGGCGGCTTATCCGGAAAATGTAGAAACCCAAAGCGATATAACATTTGTCATGGCTGCCAATGCTATTGCAGCCTTTGAAATTAGCGCTTGGCAAGCTCTTAATTCGCCATTCGATCAGCAATTAAGAGGTGAAGATGCAATGAGCGAAGCTGCTTTACGCGGCATGGCGCTATTTAATGATAAAGGCTGTGCAATCTGCCATGCCGGCCCACTCCAAACAGACAATCTATTTCATGCTATCGCTATGCCGCAAATTGGCCCTGGCTTGGGAGATAACACAGAGGGATTCTCAGACGGGCTTGAAGATTTTGGCCGAGAACGAGTCTCAGGTAATAGTGCAGATCGCTTTAAATTCCGCACGCCATCATTACGAAATATTGAATTAACCGCGCCCTATGGGCACTCTGGTGCTTATACAACTCTTGAGAGCATTGTAAATCACTATAACAATCCTGTTCTCTCCTTAATGACCTATGATCAAAGCCAGGCCATATTACCTTCTCGAACCGATTTAGATGAAATAGACTTTACCGTAATGAACAGCCCAGCTCGGACTGGATCGATAGCACAAGCCGCACTACGAGAACCCTTGTTAAGACCCGCCAATATGTCTGCAAGTGAGGTTTCTGATATCGTAGAATTTCTGAAAGCATTGACCGATCCAAATAGCCTTGATCTAAGTGAGAATATTCCCGATTCAGTACCCAGCGGTTTGCCAATATCTGATTAACTCCTCTGTGCACCTGGAATCAAATCCAAAATCTCCAAGTGCACATACCCCCCATTAAATAGAACACAATATTTACAAAGTGAAAATACGCCTTGTGAAATCACAATTTATTATATACCCTGCAAAATCTCACATACGGTTTTGAAGATATCAGCAAATAAAAGACAGCAGAAAAAGCCAAAACCAACCATTCATATTGGAAAAAATATAGAAGCCACAAGTAAATAACAAATGGAAGAACAAGCACTGCCAGCTTTTTCAACCCAATACTGACCACATGTAGTGATGCATAAATACAAATTAAAATAGACAAAGATACACAAACCAACAACAATGAAGATGATGAGGTTATCGTTGTCATTAGTATCCCCAGCAGAGCAAAAACGACTACTCCAAAATTTCTTAGCTTGGGCTCCAATGCTCCCATACTAATGGGAGCTGCCATATATCCAACAATATGATATCCAGAAACGATCACCATTAAAGCCGCCCAGCTATCAGCATGGGCAAGTACAACTGCAGCTATCAGCCAATTAGTGAGCATCGAGCGTCTTGATAAATTGTGTATAGGATCTAAAACAGCCAGCCATCGTGGCATTTGTCCTACTGAGGCCATTGCAAATAGAATTCTCGACGATGCTCCCAAATAGGTATATCCAGATGCAGAGGGGCTTATTACACTGTCAGCAAGTAGTACCATCGCAAGAAAATGCAATCCAAGCAGCGTCGCCAAGTCCAAAAGCGGTGAGTCAAAATTAATTCCTTTCCACCCACCATTTTCCACCAGGAGGTCATTCGGTACTGACGCCATAAATGCGTATTGTAATGCCAGATAAACGAGCGTCATGATTGCAATTGAAAAAGTGACGGCCAAAGGAATATTACGCTTTGGATGTTTTATTTCACTGGCAAATGCAACACTGATCTGAAAGCCATTAAACGAGTAAATTAAACCCGCCCCAATAACTGCTGAAAAAGCACTTTTGAAGCCAAATTCCTGACTAGGGTCAACTGAGAAATTTGACCCACTTGTATCGTTACTAAATACAACTATTAACAATACGATTATTGCAAATGTCGGTGTAAATATTTTTAGTACAGTAATAACATTATTGATCTTGGCAAGAAATCGTATTCCATAATAGTTAATCACCAAGTATATAAAAAGAATACTTAAAGCCAATACCTTTCCCCATGGGGTCAAGGTATGATTATCAATTAACAAAGAAGAATCTATTGCAGACGAGAGGTATTGGGTTGTTGCCTGCGCCTCGGTTGCAACAACCATTAATGTGCCAAACCAGTTAGCGAACGCAAATGGCATCCCAAAGATGCTATTGTGTGACAGTGCACTAGACTGTGCTAGAGCCCCACGAACCGGATAAAATGCAACTACCCGACTTAGACACAAACCTACCATCAAGACCAAAAGTGCCGCTAATATCCAAGCTCCAAAAGCCCAATTACCGGCATAGTTTGCAGTAAGTTGTGCACTGAACAACCAACCCGAACCTATCATACAGGTGGCACTAAGCAGCGTAGCACTCAACAGAGAAACGCGTTTTTTCCCGCCTTTGGCACGACCCATATCAACCGTTTTCTGGAGTGTTTCGCAGGTATCGTATCTATTTAACCTGATTGGCCCTGCTGCCAGTAATATTAGTTTAGCTAGCTCGATTCATTTTAACCACGGAACAGTAAGTTATCCTTTTTGTTTAAGGTCAGAAATCAAAACTAAACATGAAGCTATTGCGCTTTAGGAATAAAAAGCCGTCTGTATTTAGTAAGTTAAATAAACTACCACCAACTCCCTTAGGGGCCAATACGCTTTACCAAAATACCTCGACTCTCAATGCAGTCACTTTATCAAGCTTTAGGTGGTAAAAGCCTCTCTCTCTCCCTAAAGACAAGTTTTGGAAATATTTTCTAGCTCAAATGCTATAGTGAATCGCTCCCATATCCAGTAGTATCATGGATACATAGTGGTACTGCACAGGCTACCTTGGCTGAAATCAAGCGGTAGGTACTAAGCATCCACTGAAGACTGAGCAAAGCTCCAACGGTCACAACTTTGAATATCAATATATTCCTTCAAGATTGACGCAATACGCCCCCTCATGCGCCAGAACTGACCTGGCACATAATTAGTCGCAAAAGCTATTGAAGCTTTGCATTCAGGAACAACTAAAAGGTAAGCCGTAGCAGCATTATCAGTCACTCCACCATGATGCAGCGCTAACCATGACTTATCATCCTTTCCTAGCTTGACACTAGCCACCCTCCAACCAAGTGAGTATTTTTCCTCATTGATCTCGCCACTACGCAATTTTACCGGCATTGAAAGCGCTTGTAGGGCCTCTACTGACAGATACCCTACTCCATAGGTGGCTTGAGCCATTCGCACTAGATCAGTTGGTGTTGAAATAAAACCTCCACCACCAAAAAGGAAACTCCTATCTCGCTTGTCGAGCGAGCGAACATGTAATCCTTCTTTGTTCACACTGGAATAGTAAGTTGCTTCACTCTCCTGTCCGGCAAAAGAGGTATCCAGTTCAGTAGCCTTCATTCCCAAACGATCCCAGACCTCAGAGCTAAGATAATCGACATATCCTTTTGAAGATGCCTCCTCGATAACAGCAGATAGCAATATGTATCCATTTGATGAATAGTGCTGCCCGGTTCCAGGTTCAAATAAAAGAGGATGTTTATCGAATACGTAAAACGCATCCATAGGACGTTGATGATCCTTTACATCAATGAACTCAGCTAAATCTCTCTCAGGAGTATCGTGTGGCACTCCAGCAGTGTGTGCCGCAAGCTCAGCAATACTAAATTTCGACGTATATTGAGGACGCTCCAGATAATCACTTACTGGCTGTCGCAAGTCCAGTTTCCCAGTAGCAACTAACCGGGCCACAGCCAAGCCAGTCATTGGTTTAGACAAGCTGCCAACCGAATATTGGGTATCCGTATTAGCTTCCAGATCCTTTTCAATATCGGAATATCCTACTGCTTGGGCAAAAGTTAGTCTATTGTTAAGTCCAATTGCAACAGATAGTGATGGTAAATTAAACTCTTCCTTTAGCTCTACAATCTTCTGTTCCGCGCTATAAAATTTATCATCAGCAGCATAGGCTCTCAAACTCAAGCCAGCAAATAACGCTACCAAACCAAATAATAAATAATTTTTTAACATTTTTTTCACTTCGAACTTACCATAGTCACACCGGAACTCTTTACCCAATGAGGCACACTCGCTTATCAACTACTAAAGTTTGCAAATATTCCCAAACCGAGGTGAGCCATATTGAAGCAACAACAAATTTATTAGACGCATCTAATGCTAAAAATGGATTCAGCAAGGCAAACTTTTTTATTACCGGTCGTAAACCTACAGTACACTGCAATATTTCCGGTTTAACACTTATCAAAGCTCGTATAAGTGGATGCTCAGTATTTACCTTAAGTGACGACAAGCGTTAAATCGAAGCCACCAAAATTTGTGCAAGTTCCTTGGGCATATCTATCATCACATCATGGCCACAGGGAATGGTCATCGCTTCCCAACCAACTTCTCTCTGAGCTTTTTTGAAGAACGGCCCGCCAATACCTGGCGTCCACCCAGTCGCGTAGATATATCGATATCGAGCTACCTGCTTCCACAATCCTTGCAGCTCTATTGCTTGTACAAAAGACCCCAACGGATGATCGACACAGTGTCGATCCACCCAACCCTGATCTTGCATGCCGACCCCAAAAGCTATAGCCGGAGTTGGCGCTACACGATAGCCATCCCCCTTGGTTCTAGCAGCTTTCTGAAGCTCCATGCCGATATCAGCGGGCAAAAGATCGATGACATTTTGTCCATTTTCTGGGACCAAGGCATCGAGATAGACTAGTGAGCGAATATATTGATGCAATTTGTCAGCAACACCTGTTATTACCACTCCGCCATAGCTATGGCCGCACAGAACAATATCTGTTAACTCTTCACAGGCAACAACACCGAGGATATCTTGAATATGCGTATCTAGGTCTATCGACTCACATAGTAGGTGTGCCCTCTCCCCAAGGCCAGTCAAAGTCGGACAATATACCTCATGGCCATATTGCCTAAGTAACGCTGAGACCCGCTTCCAACACCAGCCACCCTGCCAAGCACCGTGAACCAGGACAAATGTTGCCATATTGGCATCACCATTAGCCGGACATACCGACTGTATAAATTGTCACCGCTTGAGTTCTCACAAGTATAGAAATAAACAAACAGTTGACACCTCTAGGACGATTGACCTAGCATTAATGCGTCTAGGTCGACCGTCCTAGTCGTATTAATGCCAGGTCAAAAGGAGATGCAGCATGGCAAGTCTATTTCACCCCTTCGACTTATCCGGTCTTCAACTTACAAACCGAATGGTTATGGCACCGATGACGCGAAATCGAGCGGACAAAATGGAGTCGTAACCCCTATAATGGTTACTCACTACCAACAGCGGGCAAGCGCTGGCCTAATTATCGCTGAATCATCTCCCGTCTCTACCCAAGGCATTGGATATCCCTATACACCAGGTACATACACTACTGAGCAAGTTGATAGCTGGAGAAAGCTAACCCATGCAGTACATCAGGCTGATGGGAAAATCTTTATACAGCTGCAACACTGCGGTCGGATATCCCATCCCACTCTACAGCCAGGTGGAGAGGTTCCCGTTAGTGCATCGGCAATCAAGCCAACTGGACAAGCTGTTACCTACGAGGGCAAAAAGGATTTTGTCTATCCCCGCGCATTAGAAACTTATGAGATTCCAGAAGTCGTGGAGCAATTTGGTTTTGCAGCACAAATGGCGAAAGAAGCTGGCTTTGATGGAGTTGAAGTTCACGGTGCTAACGGCTATCTAATTGATCAATTTCTCCGTGACGGAACTAATCAGCGCAATGATGTCTATGGCGGGAATATAGAAAGCCGGATGCGCCTCTTAAACGAAGTCATTGATTCCATATTGGAAACTTGGCCTTCAAACCGCATTGGTATACGTCTCACACCAGAGAACAGTTTTAATTCAATGTACGACTCCAATCCACAAGAAAATTTCGAGTATGTATTACAGCAGCTAAATTATCGAAATATTTCCTACGTGCATATTTTAGAAGGCGACATGATGAAGAATAAAAGGACTTTAAACTATCAAGCTCTACGCGAAAGTTTCAAGGGTGTGTACATTGCCAACAATAGCTACAATCTTGAACGGGCTCAAAAATCCCTAAAAAATAATAGTGCCGACCTAATTGCATTTGGAACACCATTTTTAGCTAACCCTGATTTAGTATACCGACTAAAAAAAGGCATACCACTCAATCAGGCCGACCACTCGACTTTTTACGGTGGAAATGAAAAAGGCTACATCGACTATCCATTTTTTTCAACTCAAGTATAAACTCAATAATGTGATCCCTATGGAAAAAATAGACACCCGAGACCGAATCATCGCCATAGCAGATGACTTATTCTATCAGCAGGGTTTTGAACACACTTCGTTCAAAGATATCGCAAATCTATTAAATATATCCAGAGGAAACTTCTACCACCATTTTAAAACAAAAGACCAAATCTTATCTGGCGTTATAGAAAGAAGACTAAAAAAAACCAAAGCAATGCTTGAAGAATGGGAAAAACAAGGAGACACACCCAACCAAAGAATCAAGTGTTATATCCGTATTGTGGATGCTAACTGGGATAAAATTAAGGATTTCGGCTGTCCCGTAGGTACGCTATCCAATGAACTTGCCAAGTTGAATCATTTAAATCGCAAAGATGCCACTAAAGTTTTCACCTTATTTCGAGAATGGCTGAGAAAACAATTCACACAAATTTCCCCCAATATTGATGCAGATAATCTTGCGCTACAAGTACTCTCTTGGAGTCAGGGAATTGCAACCATGGCAACCGCTTTTCAAGACAAGAGCTACGCCGAGCAAGAAATCAGTAAAATGTGTCATTGGGTCGATACATATAGAATGGAAAAATAATATCATCTGTAAGGAAGAGTAAGTATATGTTTATTATCTTGTTAAAGTTTTCAGAGAAAAAAGGACACGCGGCAGAATATATGCCAGACCACAAAGCGTGGCTTCAGAAAGGTTTCGATGATGGAGTATTTCTATTATCGGGCAGTATTAAGCCTGGAATCGGCGGGGGCATTTTAGCATTCAACACCACCCATGAAGATCTACTAGTACGTATCAACCAAGACCCTTTTGTCTCTGAAAGTATCGTTAGCGCCGAAGTCATAGAGATTAATTCATCGAAAGCTAACCAATCGCTTAAATTTCTATTAAATGCTGAGGGAAGTTAATATGACTACACAACTTACTCAAGGTTCTGACGGTAAATATCGCTGTAGCTGGTGTTTCTCTGCACCAGACTTTCTGCAGTACCATGACAATGAGTGGGGATATCCAGTTGATAATGATTTCCGACTATTTGAAAAATTATGCCTGGAGGGTTTTCAGTCCGGCCTAAGCTGGCGTACTATCCTCTCAAAAAGGGAAAATTTTCGGAAGGCATTTCACGACTTTGACTTTAATAAAGTTGCTCACTTTAACAGGGAAAGTATCGAGAAATTACTCACAAATCAAGGGATAGTTCGACATCGAGGAAAAATTGAAGCAGTTATTAACAATGCAAAATGTGCCAAAGAAATCGTTAAGAGTGAGGGCTCTCTTGCATCATTTGTTTGGAAATATGAACCTGAAGATAAAGTACTTGCAAAACCTCAATCTAAGTCTACTTCAAGCGAATCAATTGCATTATCAAAAGACTTAAAGAAGCTAGGCTGGAAATTTGTAGGTCCAACAACAGTATATGCCTTTATGCAAGCAATGGGACTGGTTAATGATCACCTGGAGGGGTGCATAACCCGATCAAAAATACAGAGGGCTAGAAGTAACTTTATAAGACCATGATGTCAGACAACATGCTTACCGCTAAGGCTAAAACAACCTTGCTTTATCTCAGAAATATAAATCTGAATATGAGAGAAAAATTTAGCACGCTACAGGTTAAAGTCAAAGCAAAGAGCTCAAACCGCTTTCCCTCACCTATGATTTCATACGGTGAAATTGAGGAAGGGAAAGACAATTTTATAACCCGCAGTTCTAGCTCTTTACCAATTAAAACTACCTACTTCTTGTGTGAATAAAATCCAACACCTTTAACGACAATGCAGTTAAGTCCGCCGTTTGTTCACTATCTACATTCTTTATAATACTTACAGAACGGGCATGGTCGGGGCAAAGCATCAGGACACTAGTAGCGCCAACACTCGCACCATCAATCATCTTAACATTTGGGTGCTCCTGAATAACTCTAATCAGGTCTACATCCTCTTCTGAATTATACCGATCTAGCAAGGTATTGAAAGCAACGACCCAGCCCACACCAAAGTCCAGTTCCTCGCCACTCGTTAGAGTACCTGGAGTGAAAAGCTCAGAAATCGATTCATCACTCAAGTAGCGGCTATCAAGATGAGATAATGCAAACCTAACCAGATCACTTGGTGTTGAGAGCATACCGCCGCCGGCGTATTTATAGCTGCTATTCACCTCAGGTGAATTGCTAAGACTCTCCCCCCAATAAGAATAGGCCCTCTGCCTATGAGATATGATAGGAGAATTTTCATCAAAGGTACTATTTTTTAGATTTAGGGAATCAAATACCTCCTCTTGCACTAACTCCTTAAATTCAACTCCTGATGCGGACTCCATCGCTGCAGCAAGTAGTGTCCAGGCATAGGTTGAATATTGGAAGTCTGTTCCAGGATAGAAAAGTAAATCATCATCTTTAAAAATATCTAATGCATCTATCGTAGAGTTATATTCCACATTAGATAGTATCTCCTCCATAGAGCTATAGTAGCGTATACCAGAAGTGTGATTTGTTATCTGCCTAAAGCTAATATCTGCATGTGATCCAGGCCACGCTTCCACCAATGGACCAACATAGGAATCCAACTCAATGACTCCCCGATCTTTTAATCTCATTAAAGCAGCTGCTGTAACAACCTTTGATATACTTGCTATCCTCAACTTAGTCCTTCTCGTCATTGGAACATGAGATTCCAAATCAGCATAGCCATAGCCTTTTGCCCAACTGACATGCCCATTTTCTCCTATAGCAACACTAACTCCTGGCACTGAATCCTCAGAAATCACGCTATCAAAAAGATCATCCAAGTTATCTATATGAGATTCTGCATTTGCAGACTGAAATAAAGTGCACAATAAAAGTGCTGCACTAAAAGTAAAACGTTTGTACATATTATTAAATCCTTTTGAAGTGTATAAACTACGTGAAAATACTTTGATGACTGTATCAATCAAACAGAATACAAACAAATGGAAGTTACTCATACCACAATAGATAGCTCATTTTTATTTGTGATCATCAGTAATGACTGATAAAAATCCACAAAAACTCAAGATCTCCTTATTTTGTAACTGTATTTAAGCGATTATACGGACAGATCCCTACTTACCAGTAAGATTTTACATAGCCTTCATCACCTCGTAGAAATACGAAATTAAGCGCTATGCAATATCCAGCCTCAATTATATTCCTTAGTGCCAACAACAGATGAGACGTTAATATAAAACTCACTTATAAAGCTGCTCTCTATTTCCGTAAAGTAACCTCCAAGTTCAAGTAGTAGTTGCGATAAAATTGCCCGGCAACTTCAAAAACAGTTCTTCCGACAATATCTCATCCACGCCTACTTTCCAGACGACCACTTACAAACATCTATTTCTTTATCAAAATCGGTATCTTTTGACGATGCCTTCAAACACATCCCCTAGGATTTTTCGTTGCCCCTACTCCACAGTATGAATATAGTTGGATAGGATAAGAATCAGCCTAAAGATCTAATAGTTAACCCATAAATATAGCTGGACTAAGCTTTAAAAGTACTCACTATAGTGGAACATCTGTTCAAGCTTACCACCAATGCACTAATAGAGCTCAAACAATACGCCGTCCCACAAAGTTAACTTTTAACCACCGCCACTCACAAGACCTAGGATTAATACAAAGTGCCATATTTAAAAGTTAAATTATTAGGTTTTACAAATAGCATTTAGGCTATAATTACAATACCACATCAATTTGCACCTTACTGAAATATCTTGTCAAATCTTACAATAACAGTTTACGTACCAGCCACTATTATTTTTATGATTGTTAAGAACTGAATAAACCTGCTACAATCCTCACCTCCGAGGACATAATTTTAGTGAGAAAAAAACATGAGCCACAAGTTAATATTGGCATATAACGGCTTTGGTTTTCATTAGCAACTCTCAGCTAATGGAGATCAAAGTGAGCTACCGCTACTTTCGAAACCCTCACACCAAAAATGAAATGAAGCAATACTATGCTTCCATTGAAAATGAACTAGAAATTTTTATAAAAATTAGGGACCGGAGAAAACCCGCAAACCTGCCGCATGCTTGGGAGGACTACTTTCGTTGTTTTGAAAGATCTTGGAAACGCCACCGCAGAGCGCAATGGAAAGATCCCCCCCAATCAAGACCCCCATAAATACTCCCACCAAAGACTTCAACTTAATTTGCACCAACAGATTAAGTTGTCGTTTTTCGTAAATCTTATGCTTGATAGATGCAATTTAAGTTCGCTCTATCATTAAGTAATATCTATATTTTTTACACTTCGATCTGATCTCCATAGGGATATCGGTAGATATCGCAGCCAGTCGAGCCAAGCCATCAAGAAGTGAGCTGCTTACCAATCAAGTTTCAATCTAGAATTAAAAAAGTCAGAGCTTAGCTCCTATTGAAGAATCCATTTTTTCTGACAATAACTCCACATATGTACCAATTAACTTCTCTTCTATGTGATGAATGAAGGTAGCTAGAAAACACAAGTGCTTGATATACTTGAAGACCATATGTTTTAGCAAGGCAAAGTAAACCTAGTTAAAAGCTAAGTATCTGGAAGATACTCACTTAAAGATTAAATTCAGCTTGGATGAATATTGATTCGATGAATAAAACTATATTATTTAGTATTTTAGCAGCAATCACCATCTTAACAGGATGTGGTGGTGGCGGTAGTGAAAGCACGGAAAAGTCGGTATCGGACTCACAAGCAGCTCCTGTGTCAGAATCTGGACCCGAACCTGAACCTGAACCTAAACCCGAACCCGAACCCGAACCTAAACCCGAACCCGAACCTAAACCCGAACCCGAACCCGAACCCGAACTATTCTCTACTGCCACTATTAAAGCAGTCGAGAATATAGGGAATGCTCAGGCTAGCTTTCAAATTGAGTGGGTTTTAAATGATGAAGTAAATGCCATACTTCAACTCAATCATTTTCAACTTGATGGCTCCTTCGGCAGTATCGTAGGGTCTGATGGCAGTACCCCAGGCGCGAGGATTCTCTTTGATTCAATCTCCAAGGATGCACATACTTTTAAGTTCCATGTTCCGCTTCATCTTTTCCAGCCAAACGCCAATAAAGATATCCAATTTCAGCTACATGCCGTCGATGCTGAGGGAGAAATTATAGCTTCAACTCAAGCACTGGATACACCGGAAACAGATGAATCTAAAGATCTTATTAGCTATTTAAAGTCGGACAATTCCACTGACTGGGAGTTATTTGGATACTCAACGGCTATCTCTGACGATGGTACGGTTATGGTAGTTTCTGCATCCAGTTACTCCGGTCAGGAGGACTCTCAAGGTGCAGTATATACCTTTGAACGGAATGAGAATTTTGAATGGGAACAGATAAACAAGCTGACTGAAGCTAACCCACAGAAAAAAGCTTATTTTGGGCGGAAATTACAACTTTCAGCTGATGGAAAAATACTAGCAGTGATGTCAAAAAACTTTATTTTCCATCTATTTAAACGTGAAAATACGGATTGGAAACTTTTTAATACGTTTTCTCACACATATGACTGGAATGATAAATTTCTATATAGAAGTCCATTAGCCTTATCCTCAAATGGTAAGCGCTTAGCGGCTAAAACCTTGGAAGGCATTTCCATTTATGAGATTGACATCTATGCAGAGGAAGGTTCCGAGGTAAAATACTTACAAACATTGGCTCCAAAATTTACCGGCTCAGATACAGATACGAAATTTCCAGAAGAATATCTCTATGAATCTAAATTTGGAGCAGCACTTGCTTTTTCTAAAGATGGTGAAATATTAGCTGTTGGAGCACCAATGGATTGGATTGATCCAGGCGATAGGGAATATACACCATCAAGCTCTGATAATCTCGATTACGGTGCAGTTTTTGTTTTTCGAGAGACTGATACCCAAATCTGGGAGCAAGCCGCCTACTTAAAGAGTTCTGACTCTGATTATGGTCAAAATTTTGGTTACTCTGTTTCTCTTTCCCAAAATGGTCGAGTACTTGCTATCGGAGCGCCTAGAGAAGTAGGCTCCGGTAGCGGAGTTACTGCAACCCCCCCAGTAGAATTTGACTACGACTATCTATACGCTGGTGCGACTTATATATATCGAGAGCCTGATGCAAATGAAAAGGTTGACCCATGGTCTGGATACAATGATAGTAACCTGCCGGGGAATCCGGTTTATATAAAATCTCTCTCTCCACAGAGCAGCGAGTATTTTGGTCAATCAGTTCAGTTATCTGGTGATGGTGGCATTTTGGCTATCGCTGCTCCGAACAATAATGGTGGGGCTACAGGTGTGGGAGGACTAATTGAAGATCAATCTAAGCTAAATTCTGGTGCGGCCTATATTTATCTCTATAACGCTCTATCTGGCACATGGGAAACAGGCAACTATATCAAGGCCAGTAATACAGATTCTCGTGATATGTTTGGACACAATTTGGCAATATCATCTGACGGGCAGACCTTAGTCATCGCAACACCTTTCGAAGATGGGAATTCTGATGGAACTGAAGGTGTCGGGCAGGATAACAATGATGCACCTTTAGCCGGCGCGGTGTATGTATATTAATTAGCTTCTTTCAATTAACCCAGGGCCCACTGACAATAACCAACGTATCGGTAGGCCCTGATGGAACATTTTAATCAACAATCGTCTTTAATAAATCAGCTTTATATAACAAGATAAACAATCATAAACTTACGTCAACGATAACTAAATTCAATTGATACAGTTGTAGTAAGTATGAGTTATCTTATTACTGACCCCATAATCCCCATGTATATCTGGCACTTTGGCAATCATCGTCATTTTAATGGTTGCCATCTCTTTCCCCCGCCAGTCTACTATTGTTTCACCAATATGGCACTCCTCGAGAGTGTAATTATCGAGCAGATAATCGCCATTATCATAGTAAAATTCAGCATAGCAATACATTTCGCCTGCATGCTCTTTTTTCTGAAAACTAACACCTTCAACATAAATATTACCACTAATATTCCATGCTCTTTCACAGTCTCCATATACGGATAGGGGCATAAGCATAGTCATCAACACAACAAGCAGTATAGTTTTCATTAGAATTCCTTTCAGTGATTGAAAACGTAAAATATTAATAGTCAGATACAAGGTTGATTTAATAGGCTCTATCATTCTACCCATCTGACATAGTGAAACATATAACAAGAAAGGCACTCTATCACTGTGTAATATCAATATCGGTAAATTTGCCTATCCCATCACAATAAAAATCCAGAAACCCAACTCCATCTTAGATCTATTATGATAAATGGTCAGGCACCATCTTGAGCCACATAAACCGTACTTGAAATATTTATTTCCCTCTTATTTTCTGGTATTTTTTTATATATCCAACCTAGTCCTCATCTACATAGAGAATAATAATGAAGGATTTTTTGATTATTGGCGGAGGTCATAATGGCCTAGTGTGTGCTTGCTACTTGGCAAAAGCGGGAAAAAAAGTAACAATCCTTGAGCGCCGATCTATAGTAGGCGGCGCTGCGGTTACTGAAGAGTTTCATCCAGGTTTCCGAAACTCAGTGGCAAGCTACACTGTGAGTTTACTCAATCCAAAAATCATCGAAGATCTGAACTTGCATGAGCATGGCCTGGAAATCAAATTACGGCCACAATCTAACTTTTTCCCGCTGTCAGATAGAAAAAGTCTCTCCTTCCATAAAAATCTTTTGGATACGCAAGCAGAAGTCGCTCGCTTCTCAGAGAAGGATGCAGCTACCCTACCTGACTTTTATGTCATGCTGGAATCCGTAGCTAATATTCTGCGTGAGGAGCTATTGCGCTCTCCCCCCAATGTGGGGGGCGGCTTTGCGGACTTGGTGCGTGCAGGCGGCTTTGGTTTAAGGGCAAAGAAACTGAGTATGGCATCACGCCGTGATGCGCTTGACTTATTTACCAAGAGCGCCACGAGTGTACTGGATGCCTGGTTTGAAAGTGACCATGTCAAAGCAGCATTCGCCTTCGATTCTATTGTCGGCAACTATGCGGCTCCCAGTACCCCCGGCTCCGCTTATGTACTATTACATCATGTGTTTGGTGAGGCTAACGGTGAGAAAGGTGCTTGGGGGCATGCCATGGGCGGTATGGGTGCTATCACCCAAGCTATGCTTAAAGAAGCAGAACTCCTCGGGATTACTATTCGTACAGATACTGAAGTTAGCAAGGTGTTGGTTAAAGGAGGTAGTACTAGCGGTGTACAGCTAAGTAACGGGGAGACGATTACAGCCAAAAAAGTAATCGCCAATGTCGGCCCTAAACTGCTCTACTCCCAAATGATTGATGAACAACATCTAGAGCCGGAATTCCGTCGCCGCGTGCGCGGTTTCAGAGTAGGTTCCGGTACTTTTCGTATGAACGTGGCACTGTCTGAACTGCCAGACTTCACCTGCAAGCCCGGAATTCATCTACAACCGCATCACCAGTCTGGAATTGTCATCGGCCCCACAATGAACTACTTGGAGCAGGCCTATATGGATGCAATCCAACACGGCTGGTCAACACAACCTATTGTAGAGATGTTGATTCCCTCTACTATAGACCCCTCCCTGGCTCCTCAAGGTCAGCATGTCGCCAGCCTTTTCTGCCAACAATTCGCTCCAGAACTGCCAGATGGCAAAAGCTGGGATGATTGTCGTGAGCTTGCAGCCCAAACTATCATCGATACTGTCACTAGACATGCCCCCAATTTCCATGACTCCATCATCGCCCAACAAATTCATTCACCGCTAGATTTAGAGCGCAAGTTTGGCTTGATAGGGGGAGATATATTCCATGGCGCCTTGGGGCTGGACCAACTGTGGAGCAACCGCCCTTTTATGGGCTTTGCTGATTATCGCACACCGATTCGGGGGTTGTATCTCTGCGGTTCTGGTAGCCACCCCGGAGGTGGAGTTACTGGAATTCCAGGACATAATGCTGCGATGGAGATTTTAAGGGATAGATAAGGATACCCCATTGGCGATAATAAAAAATACCTGGAGCTGGAAAAGCGGGCTGAGAAAAAACTAATACCTGTTGGGCTCAGTCATTACTAAATAGTAGACGAAGTTTGTTTTCAAGCACCACTCAAGATTTTTACTTACCTCCTCCGGTCAGAATGGCTCTCAAAGAAACTCTTTTCATTCGCAGGTACTGCTTACTAACTGGCGCACACAAAGCTGTGAGTACTTTTTCTCTCGCAGCAATGCTCTAAAATAATTCTGAGTTTTAGCTACTAAAAACTACCTCTTCCAATCGACAACGTAGTTATTGTCTACACTTCCCACTCCTTAATTAACCACATCATCATTAGAGTTAGGTAATATCTGTAATTTTTCAATTGGCTTAAGGGAAGCAAGTGCGCCATTAGATACATTGTTTCAGAATTCATGATCATCCAATGGATACCATCACTGAACCCCACATTGTTAGTTACTTTAGCAACCCCTACAATCTCCAACCATTCATCAACTATTCCAACTGGCCGAAAATAACTCTTTTTATTCTTCCTGAGTCAAATTCAACATACTCCCGCCGTAACTCAACCCTCTTCCTATGTATTCCTTCCAATACAATTGATAATTGAAACAGTATAAAAAGGACTGAAAATATCAACCATACCAAATAACTTCAGGCTCTCCCACTATAAAGAAGATGGAAGAGACTATTAGACATATTAAGGCCATAGATAAAACCCCTGCAAAATACAAGGGTATTTCATATCTTGACCGTTAAAATCAATAGGTCATTTGAGTCTTCATCCTGGAAAATAGCCAAAACAAATATAAATAGACACCTATTAATTCAGTAAAACCGACCTCATATTTACTTACATCTCTCAACTTCCATCCGAGACTATTCTCTTTTGTCTGCGTCACTTAATTTTTGCTCTATGGCACTTAGATCCAAATATGGCTTGATAAATGGTTGACATTTATAGCTTGCTCTAACTATAGATACAAATCCTATTGCAACACCTGAAAATAGCAAAATTGAAAAGGCCACGTAAATATTAATTTCGCCAGCTTCCAATAATCGTTTCATAGCAACCAATAAAACAATCATGCCAATCGAGCTAATAACAACAAAGGGCATGCGAGCATAGACTGGCATCCTATTTCTTGAGTAGGAACGGACTACAGAACGTAAAATTTTATTTTCTTGCTTATTCATAATTCCCTAAGATGTCTAACGATAAAAGCACCGGTGCAAAACCTAAACGACTGTTTTGACGTCGGATAGCTTTACTTGTTAACTAACCCCCTAAATTCAGTTCACTGGCTTCAACTCACGCCTCTTTTTGGCAGTAAATCATGAGAGTTTCTGAGTAAGGATTAATCGCTCCCTAGCCTCTACCAATCTACCGCCATAGAATATCATCCGAATCTTTCATTGAAGGGCTCACCGCTAGTGACCAAGATAGAGTGCATACATAAAGATACCTTGAATTTCGCCTGGAGCAGTGATTCGAGTGCGTAGAGATAACTACATTAACAAATGTCTGGGATGAGAACTTACATTGAACTCATTTAAATTAAACTCAATTCTTTTACAGCAGGCCATTCAGCAGATTGAACTCCAGAACACAGTGCCATTCGCTTTAAGATCAATAGATTAGTTCCCTTTAAAAAATACTCCAGGCTCCCTAATACAGCCAGATCTCAGCACATGGACGACCGAAACATAACGTCGGCCGCACAGTCAAATTTATCGGGCGATCGTACTGCTGTTTGTTATGTGGATGAACTCAAATCAAACCCGCAACTCTTGCAGAATTTCGGGTTCAAACCTTTACCTAGATAATTTGTGCACTTAGGACACCGCCAATTGAATCTAGAGAAAACTAAATATGCAACTATAGCGAGAATGCATCCGATCATCCAGGCCACTGTAGGCATACCGGCAAAGGTTTCCACCCCACTTTCCATAGCCTCTAGAGAGACAAAAAGACCGATAAGAGCAGGAGCAAAGAAAATGCTTCCCATAATTTGCTTTCTACGTAACTTCTTAAACTTATCTTTCATCTACTTATTTAACCCATATAATACTTTGCTACGCCACAACCGAAATCAAATCGATTATGCTAGCAGAGTGAAGACCATCGGGGACAGCAACTTGCTATAAAATCCTATAGCGTTAACTAAAAAATTGAGCCGATAGCCTCAAGCACACCCGTAACTGCGTCAACCAAACCGTCTATGAAGGCTTCCAAAACGCCAGTTAAAATCTCAACGACACCCATTGTAGACTCAGAAATAATCGTCGGTATTACAAGGCCAGCTATTGAGGATACAACGATAGCTGAAGACACCAACTCTAATCCATAGATTAGACTATAACAGATAACACCTACTATAGACAGTGAGCAAATAGATTGGATAATCCTCATCGCTTTCGATTTTTCTTTTGGTTCACTGCTCATCATTTTCTCCTATTTATAACGGGACTTAGACACACTCATCCCAATTTTTATTTAGTGCTTCTACGTGAAAACAGTCGACTCATCGACAAGGAATAATAGGCCGCTTACGGCCGGAGTGTGGTTGAGTATTTTATTCTGAAGTTAGTCATATTGCATTACATTTTTCTACTGAGCCTTGCTCAAGACAAATATATAGAGAAATAAGAGTGCCACCTCTCATATCTATTCCATAGATATCAAAGATCCAAAAAAATATTTGTAGTCTTCAATGGAAATTAGAAAGCCTAATGCTCCTTCTTTCATTGAATATTTTTCAAGAAAATTTTGCTCTTGAGTATTCTTTTGCCTCTTTCGCTTAATTCTCTCTATATCCACATGAAGTTAACACGGAGTGTGGGGGCTGCTGTTAAACAGCCCCTGCGTAAAGCATCCGTGCTTCCACAATTTATTATAACTTTTCTGCCACATACCGTGAACCTAAGTAAAAAACCACTGCAGCTAATAATAATGGGACAAACAAGCTTAGCCAATAGTACCAATCCAGTACGACAGTTAAGACTCCTTCCATTCGAGCAGCGCCTAGCCTTACAGTAACCATAGTCAACAATACCGCCGCCGATACTACGGAGGTTTTAAGCTGACTGGCCGAAAATCTCGCCAAACCTAAAAGGATGCCAAGCAACGCCCCTTTTATGGCAAAGCTCATAAAATCCATTAACCAACAACCATACTCTGATTGAATGCAGGGATGATGGAACATCAAATGCGAGGAGCCGTAGATCTTGTCACCTGTAAAAAACGCTAACCAAGGAAGCAGGATTGCAAACAAATACTTTATGTAAATCACAAGGTCCTCATAATTTATAATGCCTTTGGCTGCAGCACATGTATCACGTCTGGGCCACACAGTCCGTACTGCCCAAACTAGTTATGTGTTTTTGATGACATAAGTATAAGACTCGAGCAACTTTCCTGCATGCTCAATCAGATTTACCGATTCTTCATCATCGTCGAAGCCTGCTATATCATGATTCCAAAAGTACACGGGCGATTCTTCATCACTTATGTCGATAAAGTAATAATCTCCACAGCCACTTTCTCCAATCAAAAAGTAGCTAAGTTCAATATCTAGGTGCAACCTTACAAACCGATTGAGTTCTACCAGTCGATTTTGATTGTTAAGAAGCTCTACTTCCGCAGCCCAAAAACCATCAGCTAACAGCATATCTGGATAGTTTGAAATGAACTCCTTGTAGCTTTGAGGAAGTTCGATATCTAGGGATTCTTCTATTTCTTTAAAATTCATAATGTTCTCGGAGCAACATAACGAGGGTATAGAAAACTCACCCCTATTTTGCATTGTGCATCTGCATGAAAAATAGCCTATTCATCAGTGAAAGCTCAATAAGAATTCACGTAGAATCACCATTTATGGTTAATAGTTGAAACCAAGTGAACTTAAAGGGTCATAGGTGCACATTAGTTTTTCTACAGTCTGAACACCCAATTAAAGGGCTCCGCTTCGCGGCGCCCCTCTTGAATTAGTTGTTAGCTTGTACCAGGACTTCAGCCTTGGGCATTTAATATAGCTATTTAGTAAATATATAAGAAATAGTAAGTACCCAAACATAACCCAACCTACAAATATACTAATTGGACCCGCATTAGCGGGGCATTTTATTACACCTATACCACAGCTAAGCATTAACCACACACCTGTATTTTTCAGTTGCATTAAAATCCCAAATGATAGAAATGCAACTGCACCTTTATATGAAAGGGAGTTTTTCTTGTATAAAGCAAAGAGGCACAAAAAAGAAAGAGTGAAAATAACAAGATATTCTATATGCAGCCAAGCTGAAAACGTACTTTTAACTGAGTATTTGGGATACTCAATGACTACAAGAAGCAGGTGAGTTGCTGCTAATACCAATGTACTTATAAATACTATCCAACTTTTCATGATTGATATATTTCTATTTACAGGCTAATGTTCGAAATTTTCGCGGCTGGAGTATAGCGGAAGTCGTCCGGCTACGATAGCGGCGAACAACCTGCGCTTTTAAGTGTTTCGGAACCAAGCATCACTATTGAATTCCTCGGGTATATTTTGTTCAGTAGGATCATCAAATCCCATACTCTCTAACTTATCAAACCATTTATCTCGTTTTGAGCCCGGTAGCTCCTGGCCACACCATGGACAAAACCTGATAGAAATAGAACTACTACCACCATCATGAATAATGAGACCATATTCATCAAACTTTGGGATAAAGGAAACAAGGGTGTCTGGACACTCATAGTTATTCTTGTGATCCCTACAGTTAAGCTCGACTCTTTTTCCCATTTCTTTACAACAATGCATAATTATCTTGGATACTTAACCCCCGTAATAACCGGCCGGCCAATCTGGCGATTTTTTGGTCAGAAAAAAGTAACGGGCTTGGTTAATCACATTGATTCCCTTGCTACCTGCCTGTCCCTGTCTAATCACTGCGACATCCATGTCGTTGCCAAATAGTGCTTATTCACGATTAGCCCACGGCGATTTCTTTTCAAAAGTTGAGATATACAGATTCTCAACTTTATCTCGCGCCCACTGGGTTTTGCGTAAAAACTTGAGCGAAGACTTAACTGATGGGTCACTCTTAAAGCAACTGATATTAATCCTATCTGCCAAGCCATCCCAGCCATAGTGCTCCTGCAAACGGGTAACAACTTTCTCAAGAGTAATACCATGTAGCGGATTATTTGGTTACTCTTTGCTCATTCTTCAATCAATACTCTATGTTTTATAACGCATTACGTCGTTGTATGTGGCGACCTACGCAGTAGGTTATTCAAACCGAAGGCGACAACACAACTTTGTTAAGCATTGTGTACGCCGAAAATCAAAGTATATGGAATTTCTATAGCCAACACCGTAACCGGAATCCATACAGAGCACTTTAGAGATTTTTTTGATGAATACCCTAGCACTTTCTTTAAATAGATAAACGGAATAATAAAATATAAGGAATATGCCGATAAAATAATAATCCCCGAAAAATCGTTTCCTACAACTACTAAACTGATTATGAATATAAGAATCATTGGTGCAAAAACGAAGACAAATGCAATCCACCAATCAATATCAGAGTCACTACTTTCGGCATTGTTTCCATCAATTAACTTGTAGATACCTACCAGTATCAACGCAGTTATTGCAGCCTGTAACATCTTCCTACCTATTTATGCTTAACGAGAATGTAGAAAAACTCAGCCCTCTTTTCGTATTGTGCCTCTACGTGAAAAATAGCCTACTCACAAGTAAAAGCTAAATCAGAACTCACGTAAAATCACCACTTGTGGTCGATACTTAATCATATTTGAAGAGTCATAGATGCACATTCATTTTTCTACAGCCTAAACACCCGCAGCGTAGGCTGCCCCGCGAAGGCTTTGACAGGAGCCGTAGCACCCGGCCTATATTGTCATGCCTCTGAACTACGCAGTTAAAGATGAAGTACACCACCCACCCTGATTTCAGTTGGGTATACGAATGTCTTCTGTCGCAAAACTTGATTATCGCACAATAATGACGCTGAATATTTTTCCTCGTTAGGTGAAACCACAAAATCTTGGCTAAACAATCCGGCCACCTCGCGAATATTGTGACTCACAAGGCTGTCATCTTGCTTTGATATTGAGAGGAGGCAATCTCCAGCTGTAGAGCCTTGAACAATGAACATGCCATCGCCCATATTGAAGCTTACACACCCAGTCAGAGTGAAACTAAAAATCATTGCAAATTTCATATTCATGCTGTTGAGGCATAATGCCGCCAACACGTTCCGAAATGGAGCAGCGAAGCTGCGGAATGTAAGTCCAGCCAGTTCTGCTTGCGTTCGTGCTTGACATTTCTATGGACTTTCTTTTTCTGTCACGTTCTCAAAAATCTGGAAACAGTAAGACTTGAAGTCATCTTGGCTGCCAACAAACTGAGCAAACGGAACATAAGTTGCTAAAGTGCTCGAAAAACCAGATTTAGAAGCCATTTTGACTGATGGGACCACAACTTCCGTGGGCCCAGCTCTTAATGGCGACATAACCTCAAATACATAGTGGTAAGATCTATTATCGCTTTTCCCTTTATCAATTGTGTACTTTAGTTTAGGATTTGCCTTGCACAGCAATTTAACTTGGCCTTTCTTGTATCTGTACAACTGACCTTCATGAGAAAAGCAAAAGTCATTGCTTTCTTTTTCGGCAACCAGGCTTCTGCCAACTTCTTGAACTTCTTTCATGCTTAAGTACTCATGTTGCAAAACACCGCAAACAGCGGTAGATTTCGAGCAGCGCAGCTACTTAAAACTGTTCAGTCACATGTAGTGGGCGGTGCTGCTTTACTAGTTATGCAATGCTAGTATTGTTGTTACTCTATTATTTGGCTTACGGTACTTAGATCAACTCCACACTCTTTGAGCCACGATGTCATTTCTGACAAGCTAATTGAGTGTTTTGTGAACGCTCCACCGCTATAGCCCTCAAAATAGTAGCCTGAGCTATTGTGCCCCTCGTAAATTGTTTTTATACCTTTGCAATCTACAAGAAATTCCCCTCTAAACTCATCCTTTCCCTGTAGAAGCTTAATTTGTGACTGCGTTGTACAACCAGCTTGCACAAGAATGAGGAATATTGAAATAAATATCGGGACTTTCTTCACTCATTTCCCTCGTGAATATAACATTCGTATTTGCGGCTGGTAAAGCGTAGTATAAGCTGTCCGGTCGCTATAACGGCGAGCAACATGCGCTTGTTAAGTGATTTGATCCTACCCATCAACAACGGACACACCACTAAGCGACTAGTTGTTCCTCAAACGCCTCAGGGCTGAGATAGCCATTGGCGCTGTGTAAGCGATTTCGAATGATTTCATTGACTATCCCCTTGTCACTTAACGAGAGTGTAGAAAAACTCAGCCCTCTTTTCATATTGTGCTTCTAAGTGAAAAATAACTTACTCATCAGTGAAAGCTAAATCAGAATTCACGCAGAATCACCATATGCAGTTAATATTTGATCACACTTGAAGAGTCATAGATGTACATTAGTTTTTCTACAGCCGGAACGCCCGCAACAGGGGCACTCAATACTATGCCCGATTTGTACAAATCTGGGAGCGCAGCGACCTGCGCAAAACATACATGGCGTTGGGCGTCCCTCGGAGGCCCGAAAGGCTGTACCAACTACTTGCGCTTGTATGTATTTTTACTTCTGTGGTTCTATAAGCCACTGTGAAAAACCACCTTCTTCGCTTGTACGGCACGAGTAGACGAAACCAAATTCGTATGATTTTGGCCTGTTTTTCAAGTATGCCCCCGATTTTGACATATAGTGTTGGAAAGGTTCTACGCTATTTTCTTTTTCAAAGAAGACAGAGTGATCTGAGCCCTCAGTTATACAACAACCATTACCCTCACAAGCTATCCCCTCAGAGATAGAAACCTCAACCGCTGCGTCAGAAGTACTAACCACGGTCGCTCCTCCTATACAGATACATGTGCCAGATGCCATGACGTTACTAGAAATTATAAATAGAAGTAGAACTATCGATCTCATAACGGCCTACACATAATGCCTCAATCAGCCACTGCCTCAGCGGTCGAGTGTATTGACTTGTTCAATTTTGATACGTGAATCATAAATTTTTCTCTGAGCAAATCACGATTTTCCCCATAATGAGCTTGGCGATGATGGTTAGGGCAAAGGGCAATGACATTTCTAGCTGAATCCTCCCCCAACTCTGACAATGGAACTATATGGTGTGTTTCGAGATACCTAGCTCCTGCTAAGGTTTTAAACCCCTCAGCTCCACAAAATTCGCAGTAGCCTTTTGCTCTTTCCAGTACACTCCGTCTAACGTCAGGGTTTCGAGAATACTGGTTGCTAGCTACTTCTTCTCTCACTACCGGAGCTGATTTAACAATTGATTCGTCAAATTGATCTATATATTTCGCTGGACCATCAATGCCTCTAACTAAAATACACTCTCCTGAATCTCTATCGTAACTCTCTAATGTCCACGGTTCATCATCAAGCATTCTTGTTTCTGTTTCCGAACGCTTTCTATCTGGAGTGTCGTCCCTAAGGGTACCATCACAAATTATTACTCTCACAGGCCAATTAAGTCGTGCCGCTTTTTGAAGCGCAAAGTCCATTTCGAATGCCCTTCTTCTTTGGGGGGAGCAACTCATTTCTTCTGCAAGTGTTCTCATGTTCAATTGTTGGATGATACTTTCTTCGCGAAGCTTAATATTTTCGTACCATAAATTAAGCACAATTAGTTCGCTATCATGATCTTGAAAGGTCCACTCATAGCAGTATTTTGGATTACTAGCCGCGTATTCTTCTCCTCGCTTATAGTTACCCCAATCACTTACATCAATACCCACTTGCTTGAGCAAGTCCATGAGTCGCAACCTTTCTTTCGGCTTTAAGAAATCAAAATCCATTGCAAATCTCCAAGAGGAATTGAACAATTTTATAAGCGGCGCGCGCTTTCTGAGCGCCCAGTGAAGATCGTTTTTTAGCCGTAGTGATGTTTGGTAAACTTGTTATTTTAATGTTGCACCACACCATAAATGAAACCAATTAATCCAAGTATTGCCAGCGGCAAGTAGTAAAATTTTACCACCGGCTCTTTTAAGCACTTCAACCCCTGGACTGGAAGAAAGTTAAAAGCCAACACCCAGGTTCCAACAAGAAAAACGACCCCTTCAGATAGTTTGCCATCGTCAAAGGTCCACCATAAGCCAGCCATTATCGCCATTAAAAGGACACCGAATAGCACAGCTAGATTGTAAATTGCCAGGAAAATATTATTCATGCTTTAAATATTACCCTTTTAGCGCCTGCCTCAAAACCAAAACGAATCGATGGTTTTGATGTCGGATATCTTTATTTTTTATAACTAGTGTACTACACATGCACTTCCACACTTTTAGGATTCAAAGCCATTGCTAGTTCTCGGAATATACGTTCCTCTACTGAGGAAATACCACCTTCAACCATTTCTTTAGGCTCTACAATTACCTTGGGCTTCCGTTTAAAGAGTCCTTTTATAGATAACTTTTTCTCAGCATTCACGATGCAATTCCACGCCGCATCAAAATCTCCAACCAAAAGTCTTTGAGTTGAGAATGCCTCTTTAGGAGTCTCAAAGTGAAATTTAGAGCCAGTAAACAGCTCTATCCTATTCCTATAAATTTTTAATTTTACTTCCATCTCTACTCGACTGTTTAGTTAGAACGCCCGCAGCATTTGGTGTCCCGTAGAGGACCACAGGACCGGAATAGAATGCCTTCGATTGTTATCCATTACTTGGCACGTCCTATATTTTTAAGGAAGACTATCACTGAAGCTGTACTTAGAAACCAAAAAGCCAACTTAAGAACAAAAACTACCAAAAACAAAAATGGATGAATTTTCAACCATATAATATCTGTAGTGCGGACATTAGGAATTCCGAACTCTGTTACGGCTTGCCAAAGATGGCCTCCCAACCAAATTGCAGAAAAAATAAAAATGCAGAACCACAACCAGTTTTGACATACCAAAGAGGTAACATCTTCTAGAACTTCAAATTTTCTTTTTAAACAGCCCTGATCTGAATTTAGATTTTTCCTTCTATTTTTTTTAGTGCGAGATCTTTTCATATCCTATAAATAACTCCAAACTCATCTGCGGAGACGTGTTAGCACCGAATTCCAGTACAGCGCTTTGTTACATTTCCATCTGCGCGATCTCTTCATAAAGCATGTCAATACGTAGACATTTTCTATCTTAATAATGAAATAGAGAGATTTTTCGACGTTCTCTACCTCTATATCAAGCTTGTAAATGGGGTTTCTCAAAAGGGGGTGGAATACGCCATCTTTATTTAGTGAAGATGAAAGCAGTCCGTAATACTCGTTTATATCCTCAATCAAAATCTTCGACGCATACCCTCTTGCATCTTCATCTGGCATCAGCTGTTTATTCAGTAGTCCATTGAAAATATAACTTTCTATTTCTTTGAATAGCCAATCTGATTCGACCTCTACTCGACCGTTAAAACGGTATTCTTTCGCCGCGAGATATTCATCCCCTTCTGACCAATGCGCAACAAGTTCACTTACGAAAAAATCAATTTCTTGCTCAGCTGCGTAGGCTGCCACTCCGAATCTATATCCATTCGCACAAAGCTTCGACAGACATTTCAAGTAGCCATGAAGCGATTCTACATGTGGATTATCTATGTGCTTAATCATGCTCAAAATGTAACGCCCGGCTCATCGGCGAGCGCAGCAAGTCCTCTAAAGGCCACAGGCCGGATCGAAATGAAGACGCTTATTAAGTGTTGATCTCATCTTCCCTGTCACGGATTGTATCAGAATGAATTCTATAAATACCACGATCAATTCTTTGTGTGAAGTTCTCATATGTTGGGCTATGTTGGCCTGTCTCCATTTCTAAGTTTGATAGAATAACACCTGTATATGCCTCTGGATTCTGTGGAAAGTAGCTTTGCCCTCATATTCGTAATTTAACGCCAATCTCACCGGCAGAGGCGCCACAGCGCCGGAGTCGGGTGCGACGTCTTGTTAACATTTCTCTCTCCGATCACTTTCATTCCATTCTTTTTGATTCCAGTGAACACTCTTTGCTCCCACTTCCCTAATTGAGAGATTGGGATCGTTACTATGGATTAACGTAACGAATTTTCTTCCGTAAACAAGATAGGAATAAGTTTGATCAGACATTATCTCTAGAAACACTTGTGAGTTGGAAATATCTCGTTTACTCCAAGAATCAAAATTTCTCACGCAGACTAATACATCACCTTGAGAACCTCTCTCAATCTCAGAAATGACATCGTCAAAAGCTCCCCAATTGCGTCCATAGTAACTAGGGAAAGAAAATACTTCATGGCAATCACTATGGAAGCTCTCCATTGTGTACCATTTTCCTCCATCTAAGAAGTACACTTTATATCCCGCGTCTTCATACCATGATATGTCTTTCTCAAATAATGCTAAATCAAAGTATTTGGCCACGGGCCCATACGCAAGGGTTTTAAGATCTAATTTAAATTCAGCCATGTTCGATTACTGCTGAAAGTTAACGCCCGGCTTCGGGGCGGACTAGGATATGCGAAGCAGCGGAAGGGAGGTCCCAGAACCGAGAGCGCGGCAAAAGCCGCTTATTAAATTTCGATGCTCTAGAAGAAAACCAGAACCGCATTTTCTTGCAGATCATATTCATGAACTCCTTTGAGTACGTAAGCTTCTTTTTCTATCGGTACTGGATCTTTACACAATAGCCACTCCTTGACAGCTTCCGCCTCGATACACTCTTCAGATGCACTTCTTATTTTTACTCTATACACCTCTCCAGGGGCTCTATCAGTGACTTCAGCAATCACAACAACCACACCTCGGTCTATAACCTCAAATTTCTCAATTATTGAATATTCCTCAAACATGGACTTGGAATTTAACGCCCGGCAGGCCGCGCGAAGCATGGGCTGTCCGGCAGAAGCCTCGTAGAGGCTGGAGCGAAGTTGATGCACTTGTATGGTTGTTCTTGCCCAATTCTGAAGTTGCGAAGTCTACAAACCATACGTAATGGACAAACTTTTGAGGGTACTTTGCTCACCAGATATTTCCCACTCTAACCAATTTGTCCACTCCATATGTATTTCGTCACCATGCTTTTCGAGAATATAGCAATCGTAGTCTATTCCTTTATAGAAAGCATCTAAATTATATTCAGATTGAATCCGCCAGCCATGCTCCTTGACCAACTTCTTCAATATGTCGCTTCCAATCTCCGTTCTTATGTCAGTAAGTTTCATAACGTGTATTCACATACTACCTAGGCAGCAGCAAAGAATACAGTCGACTCTTGAAAAAATGATTTCACAAGTTTTCTATTTTTCTTGATGCTCTGCAAATCTGCATTTGCACGACTCAGTAGTGTCTCACCTTTTTTCAGCGGCCTCTTTGAAGTCCCTATATTTCTCATATGATTCCAGACCAACTTATCTGGATTTAGGTCTGGTGCATATGGCGGTAAGAACACCATTTCAAGCTTTCCATCCTGTGAATCGACATACTCCAATACCTTTTTCGATTTGTGTACTGGGTGCCCATCAACAATGAGAATCACTGGTCTTTTCTGACTTCTCTGGAAATTTTTGAAGCATTCTACGCACTTTTCTGCCGTGAACTTTCCACTATAAATATGATACCAGAAGCCACCTCTATTCGATAAAGCTGAGATCGCATTGATTGACTGTCTTTGACCACTCGTTTTTACCACTGGAGTTTTTCCTTTTTCTCCCCATGTCCTTTGGAGTGGATCGTCTGATCTGATACTAGCCTCGTCCAGCCAAAACATTTCTGCACCAGTTTTTTTCGTATAAGATTTAATCTTTGGATAGACTTCCTTTACCCATTTATTCACCGCCTTCTCATCTCTCTCGTAAGCTCTTCGTAGAGGCTTTTGTGGCGTCAGGCCCAGTCGATGTAGAAGTGTGCCGACACTAGAAACGCTAAGTTCAATTTTGAATCTCTCAAAAATCAAATCCGATACGATCTGACGTGTCCACAATCCGAAATCAAAGCCATATTGCCTTGGATCGCCACCAATAACCCATCGTTTGACTTCCTCTTCTTCAATAGCTGACAGTTTTCTACCGCGTCCAGGTCTAATTTTTGGAGATAGCGCTTCAATACCTTTCTCCCGAGCAGTCCTTAACCATGGGAAAATAGTTCTGCTCCCCAGCCCTAAGCTACGACTAACCTCCGCCGCAGATTCTCCATCAAATACTCGCTGAACAGCAATTTTACGTATGAGGTGCTGCTCCTCAGTACTAAGTTTTCTGGCATCGTATTTCATGCAGTTTATATTACCAGGGTGTACTGATTATTTCTGCCCCGCTAGTAACTCCTCAGGAACGGGTGCGATTTACTGTATTCTTCTTGCTTGATTTGTTATGTGCTGACCTAATTGAAAAAAACATCAATTGAGCGCAGGCAATTAATTGTATTAAAGGAATATACCAATAATTTGTGCCGTACTCATTAAGATAACTATTATAATCAGGGCCACATAAGTGATTGCCGCTAATAGTAGTGTTTACTAAAAGCAAAGACCATATATACCCTACAAATAAACACAATATTAATATTAAACTAGCTGAGATGTTTTCAAAGTAAACATTTGTCGGCTTGACCTTAAAAATAATGAAGGAGGCAAGTAATGCAAAAGGAACAGATAGAATGACACTTCCAACGTAACCACCTGTATCCCCCATAGTACAAGTCTCAGCCATAGGGCCGAACCACGATAGCAAACAAAAAAGTAGCGCAGAAAACACTGCAATTATCCGTAAAAAAATATTTATAGCTTCACTCCATTTGGCTAATAGCACCCAAAGCGGGGTGCCGTTTACTGCATCCTTTGCCTTTGATTGTTAAGTTTATCTCGATACTCGCTAAGCTTTTTAATGTATTCTTTAATAGATTGACTATACTTGTGCTCTTTATCTAGTTGCTGAGCCTGATATATAATTTGAGCGAGCTTCCCTAGCCAAAGAGTACTGGAAAAATCGTTGTTTTTAGAGCCGCACTTTAATATTGAACATACCAGCTCACGAAATATCTCATACCGAATTCTGGAGTGCCTATTTGTTTCCAATTTAGGCAAGCATTCCCATACCCAGCTATTTATCTCTTCATCATTTTCAAATTGTGAAATAAAGGTACGGATAGACTTTGAAGATTTTTTCTTCAAACCCTTATCTTTGTATTCTTTGAATAATTGATAGCACTCAATTTTCATAATAACTTAACGTATGTATTTGCGACGGGTGAAGCGTACCGAAAGCCGTCCAGCGGCGAATCATATACGCTTGCTATGCATTTCTACTTACCGCACCAAACACACCACAAAACTCTTGCTCCATTTTTGAGCTGATAATACCAGTTTTATACATAGCCCAGGTAAAATGCGAACCTAGCCAACATGCTTTATCCAAAGTATCATCATCCAAACCAGACCTGTATTCATAGACAAGCTCACTATCAAAGTTATTCTCGCAATCAAGCTCTCCTAGGGGCCTTTTAGCATAAACATTTAATGGCGTATTTGAAGCCTCCGCTACATAATGAGCCAACAATCTGGTTTTAGAATTATGAATGTAAAATTGTAAACGGAAGTGGGAGTCATGGCACGATCTTTCACCCCACACAATTCCTTCATTTAAGCCTATCAGTTCTATTAGTTTTGTGTAGATAATATTCATTTGGCTTTTATGTATCCAAGCGGAGTTGCGATAGCACCTGAGTCGAGTGCAGCGCCTTGTTACAAACCCAACACCTTACGTGAAAGGTCTATTGTTTGTTCTCGATCTTTGGTTACAACAAGCCAGTCGAAATAAACCTCGCTGAATTGCCCAACCTTTCCGTCAAAAGCTGAAACTCTAACTGGCTCTCCAAAGAAGTCTTCACTTTTAGCAGATTTTACTGCCTGAATGATGTTTTCGGCAAATTCCAGAAGCTCAGCTTCAGTACCAATAAGGTATGCTTCTTCCCAACCTGTTTGAGCCGTAATCAAGGGCCCAGCATTTCTATCTTTATTCATGAAAATACGTACTTTTTAGATACTTGCAACCCCCCGCTAACGCGGCGAAAGCTGCGTAGCCGCTAGAGTCCGTGCCCTTTGTAGCACTGCGCTGCATTGAGCGCCCTATTATATGCCTAGTCCTCCCAAGTACCGGACTTAGCCGAGTTAACCAAAACCGATACAGGAAGAGGGGCGATGTCATCCCAGTTTTCTCTAGTGACTCCTTTACATCCATACAAAAATCCTTTTAAAAAGGCCCAGATGCCTTCAAATGGGTTTAAAGAGATACCTTCTGGGCCAAAGTACACACGATCGATACCAGAGATGTCTACATTGAATTTATGAGAGAATTCGATGAGGAACTCATCACCATCATCACCATCGACAGCCAGGTCGTCGTTCACTAGGGTTTCTAGGCGGATCTTCTCTGCTGCTATCCCTGTAAAGTTCGATACGAACTCTATGACGTCATTTTCCATAAGGCATGTAACGAGTGTGGAGAAAAACTCATTCCTCTTTTCGTATTGCGCTTCACGTGTAAAATAGCCTATTTATCAGTGAAATCTAAATCAGAATTCACAGAGAACCATCACATGCGGTCAATATTTGACCATACTTAAAGGGTCATAGATGCACATTAGTTTTTCTACAGCCTGAGCACCTTAATCTGCGGTAGGCCACGCTAAGCGTGGACTATCTGGTAGAGGCTCGCAGCGCCGAAACAAACAGTATCAACTTGTTTTGTTTTTCACAATGTTCCAACATGATTGAAGCTACCCGAGCCTAGATCAAAGTGCTGGATTTCGACATTGTTGGGGAAAACTGCACCATTAAATTTTTTGAAGATTCTATCTGCCATTTCTTTATCGGTAAGGATATGAAGCCTTCGTTCAGGACCTTGCCAAAGAGTGAGCCACAGGATTTCAGTTGCCGCACGATCCTGACCTGAAGTATTGCCAGTTTGCTTACCTTTCGCATTAGGATTATTGAACCATGGAGATGTACTGACTCCACCAATAATTTTACCTTCCTCAAAAATATCAAACTCGTGTGATGGCCCACCCTCAGAAAGACTTAGTATTTCCTTCTTTGCCGTGGTACCAATGAGTTTATTGAGTTTGTCACGTACCTTTTTTTCAACTTCTAGTGGTGACACGGAACTCTCCTAATACATAACGTCGAAATCGATGGCGGCTTGCTTTGCGTACATTTTTTACATGCATATTGGAGTTCTGCGACTATGTAAAAAGCGCACAAAGTAAGACGTCAACTGCATTGCCTTGTTAAGGTTTTTTCCTGTTAAACGTAAATTTATTACCACCTTCTACCAGCCCCCTAAAGAAATCCTGATCAATCTCGGCAATATGAGTTTTTATTATATGAGAACTATTTAAACGAAGAGTGAGTGTGCTCCCTATTAATTTCCAAGTTCCTTCAAAGGGTAAAACCAAACTGCCTAGTTTTGGATAGTTAGTGCACAGAAAAGTGTTGTCATATCTAAACTCACACTTATCCCATCCCGATTCACCACCAAATATGCCCCCACTCCTATCCTCCCAAGTGCCTTCTAGATCCTGAGCTAAAAAAGCATTGCTACTTAGCAGTAATAGAGTGACGAGCTTACTCATGAAGTACCTTAACGATTAGAGCACCTGCGGCAATACCAAAGCGAAGCGACGATTTTTACGTCCGGTGCCTTTAGTTTTTAAAAATTTTGCTGATCATAGGTACGATTTATCTCTGACCTAGAATACCCATACTGCTCTAATAGATCTTCGAAGAATCCTATATCTTTGATCTCATCCATAGTTGCCTCGTCTTTGTAGGCAAGGCATAAAACCATATGTGCCACAGCCATTTCTTGGTCACTTGTTATTCTAGGGAGCCTCTGAATAACTCCGTAATGCCTCTGCGGGTCTTGAAGGCTGCAGATGTTAGGCGCGGCTCGCCGCGAATGGCCGTAGCCCTTTGCAAGAGCTGCAACGCAGCAGCTGTGGCCTTCAAGGCCCGCCCTTCGGGGCTTGCAGAGCGATTCACACTCCGCGTTGCGACTTCTTGAAAGGTCTAGACATTCCTGCGAAGCCGCGCCTTGATTGTGAACCGCTCTGCATGCCAGAGGTATCACGGAGTTATTCAGAGGCTCCCTAGGCCCACTATTACCATCTACCCATGCCCACAATCTTCCCTTCATTTCACCCTCATTGAAGTCCACACCTGATCCTGACCAATAAGCCTTCATTACTTCATAGGAGTCAGAAATGGGGGATTGAAATTGTGACTCAATCTTTTCAATCCATGAAATCATGTATTGTGCGTATTCCTTCTTCATACTTTTACCGTCCACAGCGCGGGCGATCGAAGCGTAGGCTGTCCCGCGAAGGCCCATAGAAACTTCCCTATGATTATTAGCTGCTTTTACGTGGTCGGTCATTATATATTTCCTGTATCTTAGCATGGCCAACTACTCTTGAGCCTTCGCGAACCTCTAGATTGGAACCTACCTTTAGGCATTTTGGATATGCCTCTGATGTGGTGAATTTGACAAACGCTAGAGCGCGCCTGTTAGGTTCCGTAATCCCTGAATCAATAAACCAATAAATCGTAGTTGTAAGATAGTCGGCTTTAACCTTATAGTGAGGTCGGTATCCACTTTTTACGGTGGTATCTTTATCAGAAAAATATACTTGCATAAGGGCATCAGGCTCCCAGTCTGGGTTTTCAATTCTCTCGAATTTATCAGATATCACATTTACCCATTACAACAGTTAACGCCCACAATAGCCGGCCGGAGGCGCCGGAGGTCCGGCCGAAATCACGCAGTGGCTGGAGCGAAGTTAATTGTTTTGTTACGTACGACGTACTAGCCACTAAACCATGTACTTTCACGCTCGCAAATATTATCCCATGTCTCCCTCGGTACGATTTCCATGTTTGAAACCTCAGTTCCAACAAGAACATTTTTTTGATCCCATGAGATCACTTCTTCCAAATCTCTTGGAGGCTCACCACCGAAGCTTGGCACGTTGCTAAGGGAAAATACCCAAAGCCCTTGGACAAAATTATTATACAGTTCACCCACATTTTTCGGATAATCAACAATTACAGGGATTTTGGATAGATGCCTGGCAATTTCTCTAACATCCCAGTAATCGTCATCTAGACACCAACCATCGCAATCAGACCAGAGGTAGGATTCAAATTCTCCTTGAGAAATCAAAATAGAATTAACTGACATTCCATAGCCAGCTTGATAAAAGATTCTATATTGCAGCGACTTAGTTTCAACAACTTCCAAACTTACTGGGATGGCTAAGGGAATATCAGATTGTATTAGGTTGTAGATTGACGCTAACTCGCGATTGATCGCCTCAAGATCATTGAAATTTAACAATGCACACTCAATCCGACTCTGAGCGTCATTCATTAAACTTGTCGTATCCATCTAGGAACCAAAAGTCACGTAACACCAACCACACACATCGAATTGAAATTTTTTGCTGCTTTTCAAGCAAAGTTTACGAAGGCTGTCATACTGGTTTTTGCTAAGCAACTTTTCCACCATGCTTGAGAACAGATTTTCTTATAAATTCCATAGCCTCATCATCAATGGATGCAAGAGGTACCGATGTATAATTACCCCGGTTAACTAAAAGGATGAAAAAGTCTTTATGCTGGTGAAGTGAAGATATCTGACCCCATGGTATTTCTGCGAAACCTAGCGGTGAACTAAAACTAATACCAGATTCAGATAAACCAAATATAGTTTCTCCATTTCTCAGCTCATTGGCCGTTGTTTTAGCATGCTTCAAGTGGCCGATAAATAATGAAATTATTATTGCACCAACAATAAATACACCGCCGCCCGCCAAGCCTACCCTCCAAGAATAGTCTTCATTATATACTTGAATGCCGGAGTATATCGACAAACCAATAAAAACGACTGGGAATACTGGCCCGATTAGTTGTTTTATATAGGAAACAGCAGCTGACTGTAGTAAAGCCGGAGAATATTTTAGAACGTAATCTCGATTCATACCTATACCTAACGTTTGGCACAGAGGGGGTTTTGGAGCGACGAAGGAGTGGAAAAACTATCCGACTGCTGCCGCTTGTTAGGCGCTGAATCTTGCCTAAATGCCCAATACCGCAATGTGCCCATATTTATTAATATTTGTTTCTGCCCAAGCTGACAATTCTGAAATCATTTCTTGAAGCTGGCCTCTGCAAGACTGGAAATGATTTTGAAAATAGTCCCTAGTACCACCGAATACAAAACTCACTTTTCCGATGATTTCATTAAAGTCATTTGCTGATCTTAGTGACTCACTCAGTTCTTTTAGCTCAGTTAATATTTTACCCCATGAGTTTGAATCAGCATCATTCATACAGTAGTGGTTATAATTAGGAATATTCCTTTCAAATATTACTTCGATAAGACCAAAAACCTCTTCATCGAAAAACAGGCTACTCTC
Organism: Microbulbifer maximicatervae (SeqCode); assembly: GCF_052467325.1. NCBI lineage: Bacteria > Pseudomonadati > Pseudomonadota > Gammaproteobacteria > Cellvibrionales > Microbulbiferaceae > Microbulbifer > Microbulbifer maximicatervae (SeqCode). Next base: position 331,257 of record NZ_CP174310.1, on the reverse strand, counting down.
GTCCCAATGCTTACCCTTGTACTTCCCTAAGCATAGCTCGATATAACATGTTCCTTCTAGCTTGGACCTATCTTTGATTATCTGAATTTGCTCCATGACTTAATATCGCCTAACGCCTTTGTACCGAGCAGCTGTGTGGCGAAGCCACACTTAAGGCTGCCCAGCCCGAAGGCCGATCGTTGACAAACTTGTTAAAGGTCATGCTTTCTCCAGTGGGTAGAAAGTAAAACCCGAATATGTATTCTTGTGTTCTATGGGCATTTCATGAGCCACTTTTACAAGTATGGTGTGGCCGGGTAGTCCTTTGCCACTAATTTCTGGTTCCGTAAGTAGTTGTGAAATTACCTGGCTAGACGCCTCCTCTTCGGTTTCGGCCTCGGCACGCCTAGTAGCGAAAAATCCCGCAGGTTGAATTACCCCCTCAACATCTAAGTTGAAATTTTCACCTTGTACTAAAACCACGAAGTTTCGCATAAGACCTTTAACGCTTTGCCCACAGGCAGCCGAAATGCAGTGTAGGCTGCCCAGCCCCGAAGGGACGATTGTGCGACAACTTGTTAGCCATGCATGCAAATTTCTGCAATATTCTGCGCCTTTTCTATGCTTATACCATTAATAAAGTCATGATAAAACTCATGCTCTGTTTCATGTAAGCACAGTGTTGGTCTTGAACCTTCGCTTTGAGGGTTTACATCTGCTGCTAAAGAATGAGTGCTTTTATAATAAGGAAGTTCACTGCAGAACCAACCAAAGTAACCTGTGCCAGTATCTGGTTCGTCCCAATTCTCGATATAATGTTTGAAGCTTTGTTCACTTAAAGATACCCAGACACCCCACATGAATGGGTCTGTTACACCGTGGATAGGTATCTCTATTATTACTCTTGCAAAATAATGTGTGCCACCTTCATCTGTGTAATAGCAAAGGTCATCACTGATCTTTCCTTTCTCTTTTACTTCATCTGGTTGTGACAACCACGGATCAGGAGCTTTGAAACCAAAGCTAGGAGAGCCTTCGTGGACTTCACCGCAACATGAACATGTAAAGCTAAATATTCCTGCCATATCTCTAATTCTTTATTCAGCTAACGTCCGCCACAACCGCATTTCTGGAGAGGATTGTTTTGTATTATGAGCGCAGCGAACACAAAACAAGCACCGGAATAAATGTCGGATTTCTGACGTTTGTTAGGAATTTTTACCACACTCGTTTTTAACTTTTTGCTCAAGCTCTTTGATGCTTTCCTGTAGATTGCTCATATGCTGTGAGTTAGCCTCACGGTCAAACTGGAATTCCGCTTCAAGAGCTTCGACATTGGCACCCTTCGATATTAGATAGCGAACAATTTCAAAGTGCTCAAAATCATCAGCCACTTTCAAAGGTGTAAATCCACCTTCACCTTTTTGCTCGATATTGATGCCATTTTCTACAAGCAATTTTGCAGCATCTATGTCACCCCATACGCAAACACAATGGAGAGCGTTATCACCAAATGCATTCGTGTCATTTATGTCCTTAAGATCGGTGCCGGAAAAATCCGGCACCGATTGGATATCATCTAAAATCTTTCTGAGTAGCTGGTCCATGCCTGTATACCTAACGCCGGCCACACAGGCGAGCGAAACGCAGTGTAGCGAGTCCAGCCAAATGCGTTTTTTGCATTTGGCGATTGTGCTGGCCCTTGTTATGAGCCAGCTCTTGATTCGAGGTACTTAATGACACGCAGCCTTTCTACCTCGTAATACTCTTCTCGTGTTTCGTAATGAATTGTGGGGCTACAGCTTGATACCATAGCCCCTCCCTCAACGGCCATACCATACTCAGCTGATTCCCTAGAGCCGGGATATGCGAACACAACATATTCAACTCCTTCTTGAAAGGTGAAGCCACAAGCAGAAGACTGAGGATGAGTAAAAACTGTTACCTTTTCAGCAGCGCTAGATTTGTAATTTTTGGTTACTTCGAACTTCACTTTATTCAGGCTGTTCGGTAGCCAATAACCTTTTTCCCAAACCCACTTACTCCCTATGCTTTTTACTACGCCACGAAATACGAACTCGTAGTCGTTAAAAGCTTCTTCAATTTCATAACCTCTGCAGCTGCATGCCATGGCTACATTAGGCAAGATTATTAGAAGGGCTATTACCACATTCTTCATTTACGATTCTCACAACGCTTTGCCTGTGTTTTATACACATCATTTAAGCCCATTTAAAGCCTCTGCTGCTTCAATATAATGGAGCAGTTTGGTATATCCCTGCCAAACAGTTTTAACCCCTGGTTCGCCATCACCTTTACGTCCTAGAAATCCCCCTAGGCCTGCCAACATACGCGTTATATCCCTCATGCTTGGAGGTATATTCGGTGGGCAACTTTTATCTCGCATCATCCATACCATGCGCCATTCTTTTTCAGAGTAAGCACTCGTACATGGTTCATCAGGAAGACTTCTTGCTTGTGTAGTTATCGAATGTAGTCGCCATCCAATAATCATATAGATCGCAATACAATTCAACAATCGCTGCTCTGTTCTAAAACGATTACTTTCTATCTGGCATCCGCCTTTTACTACCCGAAAATAGGTTTCAATTTCCCACCGGCTTCGATACCACTCAATGATAACTCTCGCCTGCTTAAAGTCTTCAACTGGAAGATCAGTTAACAGCATCCACTCAATGCCTTTTTCACCCTCTGGTGGGTTTAATTCTTTGGCCAATACAGCATAGAGAGAAAGTGGTCGTTTAGATTTTCCTTTCCCAAGTAGCCGTATCTCAGTAGTGGATACACTGACTTTGGCTTTTCTTCCAGGTTCTCCATTCCGTTTGGGAATGTCTACCGTGTATAGACCAACAGATTTCTGCTCATTCATATGATCCCAAAGCAAAACTGTTTCTTCTCCATCGAGCTCTAAAGTGCGATTGGCCTTAGCTCGAACGATATAGCTCGCCCGCCGCTGTTCACTTTGATCTTCAGCCCGTTGAAACCACTCATGAATATCACCTTCTCTATCAGCAATACTCACAATTGTGCTTTCAGGGCAGCGCTCCTGTATCTGACAAGCCGCTTCGTAATGGTCTAGCCAGCGTCGACTCTCCTTATCCTTTATCGACTTGGTATAGCGAGAATTAGAGCTTGATTCCTTGTCTCTCTGCCACATACTACCCTCAACAACACCCAAGTTAACTCTTGATGGCGTTATAGCGATTGAGGTGTGCAAAAGTTGCTGATTGGTCTCTTTCCGTCGAAGAGTTCCCATCTCTTTACTTTCTAGGTCAGTGGCAAAATTTAAAAAGGTAGTATCTTGAGGAATAAGAACAACGGGCTGCGCTTTGATTCTCTCAAGAGTTGCTGATTTATGGCCGCTCATAATAGAGTCAAAGTTGACTTTATCATTTTCGATAAAGCGATAAGCCGCAAACGTTTCTGCCCAAGTTTTGTTTGCGCAGGGAATACTATTCTTTGGGTCGGAACTTAAATTACTGAGAATATTAGACAGGCGCTTATTCAAGCGTGTATCACCCATAACCTGATTTTTTATTTCGTCCATGACCCAGTCCTGCATAATTATCCAGCCAAATCTATAGTTCTTACTGGGTTAAACTGTAACTTATTGATTTATAAAATAAAACTGAAAAAACTTATGTATAAAACTTAGCGCTTTGCTAAGGGGCAACCGAAACGCAGTGTAGGTTGTCCCACGGAGGCCGCGACCTTTGCGACCGGAGTGTACTTCAGCAACTTGTTAAATCCCTACTGCCAGAGCTTCAAGTACTTGCTATGAAGCTCTTTCCGCTCTTGATCTGACATGTTTGAAATTGCCAAACCTTTAGCGCACCTATTTTCGATCACATACTCCTGCCAGCTTGGAGGGAAACCTGAAAGCCTAACCTCTGGCCCAATTTGCTTAAAGTGAACCAGCTTGAGAGTAAAGTAACTAAACTCTTGTTCTCCACGCATAACTTGGAATGATTGCCAAAAATGCATATGCCCAAAGAAAACAGATATCATTAAAACGAGCGAGAAAAAAGGAACAAATCGCTGGGATTTTGCAACTATACCAAGTACCAACTCCAAAAGTGACCAGATAGCAAGCAACAGGAAAACTATCGTATACATCCAAAAAGGATTCAATGGATCCGGGCGGTAATCCCATACTTCCTCAAAACTCCAGCATTCGAATGGAGTTACCGTGATAAAAATATGAAATCGGAAAAAAATCAGAACTGCCGTAACCGACAGTACTAGCACCGTTAATCTCCAATAACTTGATTCCACGTATCTCATTTCTACTATGACTTAATCGGGATAGGGAGGCACCTCACGATGCCTCTCCTCCCACACCACCAGGCATACGGGTCACGTACCATGGCGGTTCAATTCTATTCCCCTTCCTATCTGCCAATTCCGGCAGCCCCAAGTTCCTAAAGTATCTATTTGGCAATGCTCTGTAAAGGGCAGGACTTTTGCTTAGCCTCCATGGTCCATGCGCTGATTTGGCCGTGTTCCACGCTAAAAAACGATCAACGCCCAGCCTTCTTAATCTGCGGTAACCACTACGTCCCCATTGCTTCCATAAATAACATCGCAACTTCCGCCTTATCCACTTGTCCAGATCTTTCAGAGGGCTCAGTACTTCACTGATGTCAAAGTACGCTTTCCAACCAAGCAGGGTCTTCTTTAACTCATCTATGATCTGAGTAAACTTGCGGCCTCGTGTTCGGCGGGTGATCATTCTGATCTTGGCCTTCAATTTATTAATCGATGATTCTGATACCTTTATCCGGGCATCCTTCTTCAGCAATCTAAATCCTAGAAAGCTCCGCTTCCAGAAGTGATCCTCTGCACTCTTCTCAGTATTTACTGTGAGCTTCAGCTTACATTTGATGAAGTGCGTAAGGCTTACTTTTATCCGCTCTGCAGACCGACGACTTCCCACCAGTATTTGAAAATCATCGGCATATCGTACAAAACTGAGTTGCCGCTTGTGCAGCTCCCAGTCCAGTTCATTAAGCACAATATTCGCTAGAAGCGGAGATAACGGCCCACCTTGCGGGACGCCTTTTGTTGTAGCTATTACCTTGCCATCGACTACCGTTGGCGCTTTTAGGTATCGGTTTATCAACCCCAGCACATCAGCCGGTATTCCGCTTTGCTTCAGTGTTAGCATGAGCCTGTCATGATTCACTTCATCAAAGAAGGATTTCAAGTCCATATCGATCGTCCAGCGCTTTCCTTGCCGGACAAAGTTTTGGACCTGTCTAATCGCCTGGTGTGCCGATCGATTTGGTCTAAAACCAAAACTAAGAGCATGAAGCTTCGGCTCCCATTGCTCACTGAGTATCTGTGCGATAGCTTGTTGGATCAACCTATCTTGCACAGTGGGTATACCCAATGGACGCAGGCCTCCATTGCCTTTTGGTATAAAGACGCGTTTCACCGGTTGAGGACGATAGCTACTACTTAACACCTTTTGTCGGGTAGCAATCCAGGTCTGCTTAAGATGTTCCGGCATACGAGAAACTTGTTGTAATGCTCGAAACAGATTATTCCTATCTAGAATTCGCTGCATTAAAAGAGATGGGAAATTGGACAATGTATGATTAAGTTTCCAGTTTGATGTTCACCCAGAAAAAAATATTTTTTTCCTGGTAACTAAGTTACTTGTCAGATGCAGTCATCAAGCTCTGCATTAATAATACTGTCCAGAATTGTTCAGGCCTTCAGTAGCACGAAATCTACCTACTATGCCTTCTGCTGACTTCTATAGGCCGGTCAAAACCAATCTCTCAGTTTTCAGTTATTCCATTAACAACCCATAGACCTCCCAGGGTAAGACATTTAACTTTCTTCACGTAGATGCTGGATTTATAAAACGTAGGCCAATTGTGGATGGAGAGCTTTATGGTCACGTGCCCACTGGCTCCACCTACGTCACACCTCATATCCAGTTCTTGTTCATCATCCCGTGAATTTGCGTTGGGCTTCCTCCAGCTAATACCTCGCGATATTAACCTTGCCCTTTCGCTAACCTTCGGCTCCACGAATACCTGGTAAGAGGACTTTCACCTCTCTAGTTAAATGCCATGCCTGGCACACACGCCTGCCGCACAGGCGAGCAACTAGTTGCGAGTCCAGCGCACGAAGTGCGCGATTGTGCCGGCACTTGTTAGGGTGTTTTGGCTTCGACTTTTTCGATCGTCAGGTATTGCGCATAAATAGCTTCTTTGTGACCGAAGCTAATGTGTTTATCCAGACGAAGCATGGGCTTAATGACATACCCATTCTTTAGCTTCACAGAATATGAACCATCCCCTAGCTTCACCCAATTGCCTTGGTAACGCTTTAAAAGAGCTTCACCATAGTAGGCACCCCACAAGGTTGGCAGCATATTCTTAGCTCGCTCTGAGTAAGTCGGACCTTCCCTATCAATCACTTCGCTCAAGAACTTAACCGACTTTTCGGAATAATCGAAACCTTGCACGCCATTCTTGATGAAACTACTAACCGTACCAGCTCCGTAATCTTGTACTTGAGTCAATTCCTCTTTAGAAAGCGGTTGAACAGCCAACATCTGTTCAATTTGATCGTGATCACCACCATTCACTTCCTTCACTTCAATTTGGAGATTCTCTGAATTTGCACTCATTGAAATAGCTCCTACGAATAACACGATTAATCTTTTCACTATATTTATCTATTTATGACTCTCTGAACCCTAACGCCCAGCGCAGGCGCAGCCAGCGCGGAGCGCAATTTGTGTTAATGTTTGAGCGCCAGCGAGTAACACAAAAGGTGCGTAGCGTTGGCTGTCGCTCTGCCGCTGCTTGTTATGTGTTGGATACATTAACTACTTTACGACCTCACACTCTTTACTGTCATACATGAACTTACCGCCACTATCTAAGCACTTATCTATTTTTAACTGAAGCATGATGGCCGGCACGCCCACAGCAAGTACGAGCAGAACAAGAACAATTGAAACGGGTATGAACCAACTTTTCATGCGACCTATTGAAAATCCATATTTCTGTTGAATATCCAAGCTTGTGCTAACGGTGACACATAACGCCGCTAGCAAGGGCAGCCGAAGCAACGCGTAGGCTGTCCAGCCCAGCCCCGAAGGGGTTGGGCGAGCTTGCCTAGCTTGGTTATGGCTGGCGCGCTCGGGACCGACTACTAGCACTTTGCCAGCCATAGTTTGGCTGGCCGCTGCCCAATATTTACGAGGGAAGAATACCGCACTTTCCCTAACCAATTCTTATCTTACTGGCAATCCGCGAAATTGCAGCGGACTGCCTCTTTTTACAACACCCGAGCGAACACTCTTGGAGCGAAACTGCCTGAATAGCAATCAGTAAAATTGCTCAATACCAGATGCTATTTAGTGGCACGAAACCTTCAGTTACCACGAAAAATCAATAAAACCGACCGCCACAATAACGCCTGCATCACCAGCCGGAGGTAATTGGAGGCTTTTTTGCAGCTCTACCGCAAAAAAGGTGCAAATTGCCGGAGGTCGGGTGCATGCCCTGGTTATGTTTATTTCTCATTCCACGCTAACCCCAATTGGGTTACCACTACAAAATCACTAAATTCTACAAAGAATAAAATTTACTCATCACCGTCATCATCAAGAAATTTTAAAGTCGTATGTTCTTGACTAATAAATCTATTCCAAGGGCCATCTTCTTGGTCTGATGTTGAGATAAGACCATAATACTCAATTAGATTCCAATCTAAATTATCCAAAGCCCTAGTTTTGGTATCCGATATTTTCTTATAAATATGATCGATGAATAATTGATAAGTAGTTTTGTAATCAGATTGTCTTTGTTCTATGAGTTTTCCAAACTCACCAATACTTTTTATTGTGCCTTCGACAATAGAGTTTAAACCAGCATCCTTTTCGACAAGTGTTGCACTAAACATCCTTTTCGGACAGTCGATCACACACCTTAATGCATTGAGGAAGCCATTCAACTCAATTACTGCAGGCTCTGCTCTATGAATTTCAAGATTATTTGTTTTAATGGAACGACCCCTCAAAAAACATAACGCCCGCAGCTGCGGACAACTTGGAGCGCAGCGGAAAGGCGTTCCGACAGCCTGCGCTTGTTAAGCCAGCCAGAGTTCATAAAGGCACCATGCTCCATAAATAGTTAATGGCAAAACGAACAAACCATAAAGAACAGCTGCTGAGGGAGATGTAAACAAAATAGCTAAAACAGTACCTGCGCCCAACAAAATCACCGGCACTCCTAGCAACGTTGAAACCGCCTTTTCAAGTGAACCAATTTCGGACAATGGAGTTTCCTTATAAAGGAGCCTCCAAAGCTGCAATAGAGCTAAGCACGGTACAAAAAGTAAAAATACTGTTTGATATGGATTTGGCCCGAGATCAAATCTTCCTTTACTAAACACAGCCAATCCGAGAGCGATTGTTAAATAGAGTACCCAGATCGTACCGGGAACTATAGAGAGCAATCCAATTATTCTACTTTTCTTGGTCATATTGGCTTAACAGTTAATTCAAAAGAAGCTTCTTTATATCACCCTGCTTTATATTTCTATGCCTCACTTCCTTTGGGGACTCAAAAAAGCTCATAAAATCAATAAACTATCGTAACTTGGCGCAAATATGCAAGAATAAATACCAAGCAGCGTCTTTATAATTCTGTATATTCTCTGCTTTATATCATTTTTGGAACCCTTTAAGTATCAATGAGTTACGGAGTTTCACCTAGAAATAGGAGCAGCTGCTGCTGATTTTGTTGTAGAGTGCACAACTGTATACTTTTCAGTCAAAACCTATCTATATAACCACAAACCGACGATCTGAGAGTTATGTCTAGCCTACCACTTATACCCTAAAATCAGCCCCATCACTCGCAGGCGCTTGCGCACGGTGTACTCCATATCATCAGGCGCGACCTCCTCCCCACCTGTAAGCCCAAGCTTCACTTTCTTGTAAGTACAGGTCGATATACAGTACCTCCACTCACCTTTCTACCCCTACTTTATTGATCTCCTAATTTTTGTCACCCGGCGTCAACAGGTTCTCCGCTGCTACCACCCTTATACGTGGCAACAACGAATCTGGGGGGGCTGACTACAGGCTCGGGAAAGCATGAAGGGAAGCACAGATTCCGTCAAAAGTGGAACCTCCATTGCTGGCAGCTGGATTGATCGCTGACTCGGCGCACAAGAGCTAGGGAGCACTGACGGAAATATTCCTCCATCACTATGAGGCTAGATATCTTGGCAGCCGTGGGCTCTAGCTTTAGCACAACGCCGAAAGCCGCTTTAAACAACTGGTGGGCTCGTCAACATTCATCTGGAGGGTCTGTGTATAGCAAGCCAAGCATTGAGTACACGTCTTATGGCGCTGGCAAGGCTTGCCTACCCTCTCTTCCTGTCGGATAAGAGGGTCTGCTTGTTAAACACCTCCAAGACTTCAGCATGGCCACTCCGAGTTCGCTACCTAATCACCTTTGGCATCCAAGAGGCATTCGAATCAGAGCGCGTATATCCCCTACCGAACAGAGGCGCAATGATTCTACTTGGAATCCCATCTTTTAATTACTGGGTGCCTTAAGTTGCCCTACCCTTTTTAGGATATTCAGGCCTTTGCTCTCTGCTGCTTTTTGATCCGCACATAGATTTCTTCACGGTGGATGGGGAGTGATTTGGGTGCGCTTATGCCTATCTTCACTTGATTACCTTTCACCTCCAGCACTGTGACTGAGACATTTGCTCCAATCCTTAGAAGTTCACCTGTCCGTCGCTTTAAGATCAACATACTTATTTCCTTCGATGGTCAAAGTTTGGGCGCTTCCGGGGTGGGGAAGCTTGGGCTTAACGTTTGGAGGAAATGTGGGGTGGTGCGCGGGGACGGTAGGCAGAGAAGAGGAAAAGGCGGGCGCTAGGCTTCCAGCGCTTGGGAACAGGCCCCAAGCCGCTGAATGTACTCCACTTTATTGAAGACGAGCGGGTTTCTAGCGTACTATGCATATAGCCAGTGCGTCCTGAGTATTTTTTTTTTTTTATAAATAAAAAAAAAAATACGTGCTATCCAGGAGATGGAGGTCGGCCCTCCGTTATCGCTTTGCAGGAAGTGATAACAAACCCCCTCAAGGTGATCGGAGTAAAGAGCTTTGGTTAGAAGCGCTTGAGGAAAAGGCGTACGAGATACGTCAGGTATGTTGTGTAGAGACGAATGCAAATGAACCACTGATGAGGTGTCGAAAGCGTATTACCAAGATGATGTCAAAACCCGTGCACTGGCTAAGTGCGGGGATAAGCTTGGAGGTTACCTGTTTACCGACCGAGTGGCATCCGGCATAGAGGTGGCGTGAACACACAACAGGCTTTTGGGTGGAACAGGAGAACCTGTCGTCCAGGTGTTAAGGAAGAGCGTCAAGTAGAGGCCCTGCAAGACGTTGAGTACCAAGACTGGTCACAGGGGCGGAACAACCCGTAGTAGTGGAGAAGCGGCTGTAATGGACGTGGAGCGAAGGGGTTGTCGTATTCGGCGACTAACCGTGTAATCAACCCAGATGGGGAGGAATTAACGATTAGCGCAAAGCCATTCAATATTCCCAAGCGAGCGGTTTGGGAAGCGTGGAAGCAGATCAAGGCCAATGGCGGCGGAGCGGGGATTGATGAGATAACGATAGAGCAATATGAATCGAATCTCGCCAAAAACCTGTACAAGCTATGGAATCGGATGTCATCTGGCAGCTATTTTCCATCAGCCGTCAAACGAGTGGATATTCCGAAACTCGATGGCAGCCTGCGACCACTGGGTATCCCCACAATCGAAGATCGCATTGCGCAAATGGTGGCTAAGCAACTGCTGGAGCCAGAATTGGAGAAGGTATTTCACCCTGACTCCTACGGCTATCGGCCAGGCAAATCTGCTATAGACGCAGTGCGCCGAGCTCGACAACGATGCTGGGATAGAATCTGGGTAGTTGATTTAGATATCAAGGGTTTCTTTGACAATATTAATCACGAACTCCTGCTGAAGGCATTAGATAAACATAATAATCATCAGTGGGTCAGACTCTATGTACAGCGCTGGTTAACGGCTCCAGTACAACATCGGGACGGACAGCTTGAAGAGCGAACACAAGGTACTCCACAAGGGGGTGTAATCAGCCCTCTACTGGCAAACTTGTTTTTGCACTACGCGCTGGACGCCTGGATGGTGAGAACGCACAGAGATATTCCTTTTGAGCGTTACGCGGATGATGCTGTTTACCATTGTCGTAATCCTCGAGAGGCGGATCGCTTACTGGCGGCTCTAAAAGCACGCTTGACTACCTGCGGGCTTGAGGCTCATCCAGAGAAAACGCGCAAGGTCTATTGCAAGAACAGTAATCGTAAAGACTCCCACCCAGTGATCCACTTTGACTTTCTGGGCTTTCGATTTGGTCCCAGAAAAGCAAGGAATCGCCAAGGACAGATCTTCACCGCATTTAGTCCTTCAATGAGCCCTAAGGCCTTCAAGAGGATTAAGGATAAGGTCAGGCAATGGCGAGTAATAAACTGGGTGGATCGATCACTATCTGAAATGGCAAAAGTACTTAATCCCGCAATACAGGGTTGGCTGAACTACTATGGTCACTTTGGGCGGAGATATGGTGTTTATCGACTTCAGAAGTATCTTGACCAAACGCTGATGCGTTGGGCCAGGAAGAAGTTTAAGCATCTGAAGCGAAGCTGTTTCAAAAGTTGGGCCTTTATTGGAAAAGTTCGTCAACAAATGCGCGGCTTGTTTGCACACTGGAGAATGGGAAGATTGAAAATGTGCTGAATACGAAGAGCCGTATGAATTGAGAGGTTCACGTACGGTTCTGTGAGAGGTCGAAGGGGAAGTTCCTTTGGTCTACTCGACCTTTGATAGTCTACGTATCAATTTGGTTAGCTGGCCCCGGGTGTTCCTAGCACCTTGGGTCAGCGCCTTTTACTTACTCTTACGTCACGCTACCGTTCTCCTTTGAGGGGATGGGTTTTTTAGAGAATTCTCGACTCTCTCGAAGCTTTCAATACTATTTAAAGTTCTGAAGCGTTTTTAATTGGCTCGCTCTATTACGGCCAAAATACCAAAAATATCTATCGATTTTACGCAGCTTTGAGATTTAAACAAACTGAATAAATTCCAATAAGATAATTTTCGCGCCTATATTTTTATACATTTTTGACTAAGGAAACCTCAGTCAACCATTGGAGAATTCAGTTTACATTGGAATTTACCCCATGCTTTTCTGAAAAGATTAAAGAGTAATACTCTTATTCAAATAGTTAACCAAAGGCAAAACCGTGGATTGTGAAAGTTCACTAATGATTTAAATGGCTCATTAGTTTTATGCTTGTAGCCGCATTCCTTGGTTAAATACAAGATGAACGGGATTCTATTGTAGGGATAAATATTGAGTTCGGCGTGAAGTTACCATCTTGCAAGTCAACTCCCCACATTAGTGCTATTGCTTGGTTATTTTGGGTTAAAACCAACCGTACAAGTAACCGCTGGTAAGGTCGCTTTAGATTTTAGGCTTAGCTCTATCCTTACCAGTAACGTGGACCCTAACCTTATCCGTTCTGGCATAGCTAAAGCTCCAGGGGAATTCGATTACACTTCAATCCAGCAACGCATTCACGCTGCAATCTCAGGTGAGCAACCCACAAATCTTTTGCCGCTGGCTGTCGGGGGGCGTCGGAATATGCCCAAAGGCTTGCCTTTTCAGCTGTAGACCACTATTTAGAGCTGGTAAATTGGAGTGGCCGACAGCTGCCCCCTAAAAAGCGCGAGGCCATTGCAGCGGATGCACCACCTATCCGAAAACGGCTGGGCATCTTTCCAAAGCACTAGCTCTACCTCAACTTTGAAAGCCGCTTTAAGCGATTAGTGGGCTCAGCGGAAGTGGTACGCCAAGTCTGTACTCAGCAAAACAAATGCTGGGTGAACGGGTTACGCGATTGCCAGCGTTTTCTGCTTCCCACCTCCTGCTAAATTCAGCCTATTCATCTGGGCCGGCTAGCTCGCTGTGCAGCTCTTTGCGCAATCTCTTGCTAATTGACCCGATAAGCGGCTATCAGGACTAGCATACCGTCTGTTTTAACGCCAAACCTCTGAAAGTTCACCAACTAGTATGGAAGTCAGGTTTTTTACCTAAATGCTTTTCAATTGATAAATGTTCTCAATCGTGATCATTGAGTGTCCAGGATTGCCATCTTGGACACCCACTAACTCAAAAGCTGTAAAAAATACTCTTCTCTCGCGCCCCAGTCTCGACCAAACAATTGACATCATAAGATGATCGCAAAAGAATTTCCTATCTATGAGATCAGATCAATCCACCTATTTTTCTCTATATAGGATAAACACATTATCTAACTCATGCGGCTCCCACTCTAAAGTAAAAGACTGATCACCCTTTGAAAATATAGCTTGAACTTTAACCACTCCACTCAAACCTTCAAGGTTATTGATATCAGCTTTACCCCCTTCAGAATCCACTGATAATATCTCAACGTAAATTCTATTTTTATAAACATATTCCCACACACTCTCTAAGGCTCGCTCTTCCTCCTGGGCCGTAGAGCTCGAAACAACCTTTGATGCTAGGACTTTTATATCACCCATACTATCTCCCCTGCCGCAGGATACCAGGCTAAAAACCAATAATATTAAGCATAAATTTTTAAGCACTATGAAATACCATGATTCGCCAATTTACTTTCTAACCATTTCATATGAGTACTGTCATGCCTTTTAAGTACTGTTTCGCCACTATTCATAACAGATCTATAGTCCCCACTATGCTTACTTGATTTATGATATTCATCTTCAAGGCCAAGCATATGACCAAACTCATGGACTGCACCACGCTGCCGTTGACCACCCGACTTCCTTACAAGCTTCAAGTCTTGACTATCCAGTGCAACGGTTCCCATTACAGGATTAACACTACTTACAGCAAACTTGCTAACCTTTTCTACGGTTATTTCCCAGTGATCCAACATCCAGCCACCTATTTGCGTCTCAAACCTAAAATCTATACCAATAGCTTTTCCAGATGTCAGATATTTAAGTATTCTTCCACCCCACTTGTTCTGTATAGCAAGCTTCCACCGACTAACAAAAAGTGACTTTTCTGATGAACTCCACTTACCACCTTCTCCATCCTCAAAGAAGAACTGGATCTTCATAAAAACTATAAGTAAATAATTTCCACTAGCCAACTTCACCAGATATAAATCGAATGCATCATTGACTCCACCATACCCTATAGTTCCAGATCGAACATCCGTTTCTGAAGCTATAACAGTCTCTCCTGACCTTAGCACTGACATGCGTTCCCCTAAGAAAATAAATATCAATTTCACAAAAAACCAACGAGCATCATTATTCCCCCCGAAGTTCAGATATCAACTACAGGTAATGAAGTGTAATCGCACTCAAGGCTAATTTAGGAGAAGATCTGAAATATTACCTCACACGAAGTCAGATTTAGACAGTTAAACTAATCATTGATACTTACGGCCTCAGAATTATAGCGGTGCTGTCCCGGTTTCCCTTGAGGGCTCTCACCGAGATCAGACTGGTTTCAGAGATAGTGTAATAAAGATCATAGCGATCAACGGAAAGGCTTTTGAGCCCTTCCGCCAGTTCGATTGGCCTAGCCTAAGCTAGAGAGGGCGGCCAGCTTATGAACATGCATTCACAACCTGTCCAGATATCTTCGGTGTTAATAGGTTGATCTTCGACCACAATCCCATGCACCCACCAAACAAGGTTCATAATCCGACAATCCTGTTGGCAAAGGTGGGAACCCCGCAAAATTACTTATATATGTCCACCGCAGTACCTATAGGCCAATGACTTTACCCTGGAGTGCCCAGGCACCCCTTACACTAATCTTTGGGTGTGCAATATTGCCGTTTCTCTGATACTTAATTGACTTAACATTTGTCTTTGGGGCTGAATTGGAAAAGCTCAAGGGCTGCCCCAATTCCACAAGAGCGATAACATCCGCTTGATATAATTTTACTAAGTAGAAACGATTTCCATCACAACTACTTTCCAGCCATTTTCTCTCATACACGCAACAAGCTGGATTGTAGCCATCGAGTCTTTCGGCCATGATTTAGGGCCATATATTTCCCTACTCATTTCTTCTAGAGAATCTATGCAAGTGAAAATTGTCCGCTCGAACGTCACATTTCCATTGATTCCGTATGAATCACATCCACTCCGGTAGTCCTCAACCCAACAACCAGATAACCCTACACCAAAATTTCCCAAATCTATGGTGACTATTTCCTTCGCAACCTGTCGATATGGAGAAGTCGAATTACATCCAATACAAGCAACTAAAAAATATAATATTATGAAGTACTTCATAGAAGTATGGGGCCCATAGAAAATGTCCTGTGATTGTTAAACATGGCGCTAACCAAGAATCCCAGAACTGAAAACCCAATAGTAGATTGGGCCGCAGACAGCCCACCCTGAGACTGCAAATTTAAAAAAACTATCCCGCCTTGGCGCCCCTATACTTGCAAGGCCCGTAAGCTCTTTCTCTTGAATTGGCTTTATAAGTCTGTAGGTTTTTACCAGCAGCCATCCAACCAGAAGTGGGAGTAATGTCAACAGAATGATAGTGCCGATTGTAAGTAAAGCTTCAGGTGATGATTTTCTCATTTATCTTATCAACTATTTAGAGTATTGGGGGTAAATGTACCGAGCGCACGCCAGTGCGTCCGGTGCTTTTACTAGTTAGGCATAGTACCGAATCGCCCACCAAAAGACGGCAGTAGCTACCATACCCATATAACACATGAGAACAGTATGCCTATGACATATACATAGCTGGGCAGTCTTGTTCGACCTGGTTATGCGTCGCTTTGTTATCCATGGCTTCTAGACTTCAACATAGATTCAAATAAAAGTATTAAAAAAGCGCCACTTATAACTGGTAAAATTATTCCGAAAATGAAAAAAATAGCAGCCAATGAGCGACTACCTGTTTTATAGCACCTGTAGCCCTCTATGAACGGATACAATAGGAATCCTATCAGTACGCTTATATGATGAACTCCGGGACCCTCAGTAAAGCTCCACCCCCTAACCTTTCTAGGCCGAGGAGGTAGATTACCGGATAAAGCAGGCCGGCTAGTATAAAAATAACTAAAAGATAAAGCCACTTACTCAAAACTCATATCTCTCCGCTGAAGCATACAACACCACGTTTAGCCGCGACCAAAACTGGGTGACTTTTTTGATATTGGCATTGCGATCACAAAAGACCCTCTACTTTAGACAAAGTACTGTAACGCTTTGTTATGAGCTGCGATAGCACGGGATATACGAACCAATAAAATGAATGTAATTGGATTCACTTGTTACCTCAATTGGTGAGCCGGGTTTAATATCAATCAATATTGTATCGAAAGCCCGTTTACCATCAACTCCCTCTGCTCCCTTACATTCGATATATTTTGAGTCTCCTACTGACATCCTAATATAAATTCGATCTCCAACATCCGGAAAAACATGCCCGAACATACCATACTCTGTTCTTAAGCTACCCAAGTTTACGTCCTTAAGTTTCTTCATCTCAGCAGCGGGCATCTTAATTTGTTCGTCGCCTACTCTAAGATTAAAAATTCTGACATTATCCGTATTTTCATCAAGCTCTATTTCGAGAAAAAATTCCTTATAAGGCTCAGGAAGAACGCCCTTCAATTTTAGCTCGTGAACGTGTAATAAAGTTGTATCGTAGCCAAAAGCTGAGGCACACAAAAAATATGTTAATATTGCTAGTCGATTCATATCATAATCTCGTAATACAGGCGCCTAAACTTGTTAAGTTTTTTATGACCAATGTAAACCAACTAAACTTAAAAATGTTTTATTAGTTACTGGCATACCTGAAGAGGCCCCAACAACAACGCTGCCTAACCCACATTTTGGACAACAAGCTGTTTGCTCATTGTCAGTCCAGCGAACAATCTCACTTGGTGGAAAATTCTCCTCGCACATAAAACACCCGCAAATTTCACTTCGTAGAATTTCTTCCCGGTGATTTACTGCATGATCAGAGACCTGATATTGATCATACCCAAACTCCGAAGACAAATGTTGTTCAATACTTTGATATTTCATTCTGATGGATACTGGTCTTAACCTTAATACCTTGCGAAAATGTCTTGCTCACCGGGACATACTGCAGGGAGCATTTTTGTGTGAAAATGGTGCACAGTGACAGATATAAAAATGAGCGTAGTAGTATGTGCCTGAATACAGTAACTTGTTAGTCTTTGGAACTAGAAGAAACATTCCCACTTACAGTTGAACTCTTTAGTTTTTATATTAAAGCTATATTCACAGCCCTCAGCTGTAAGATCGTTGACTCTTCCATACACAGTAGAACCCACTTGCTTTTCGATAGAAATACCATCTGCGGATACTCGATTACCTGACCAGACCATGTTAGTTCCCTCGATAACAGCCAAACACAGTCCATCTGTGGCAACAAAGCAATTTGTTTCGCCATTGTACGCGACTGCTTCAATCATATCCCAATCTGTTTTTGCCATTACTTTTCTAGAATCTGGATCTACAAGATAGCCTTGACCACCAGCAACAATTAAAAATAGGTGTTTATCTTGTAACGGGAGCACTAAATTTGTTGATTCGCAATCGCCTTGGCTAAAGACGCCAACCCATTCCAAGTATTCCGAATCCAAAAATTTAACCCACAGAGTATTATTTCCTGACTCTATGACTGAATGCTCTTCAAATTCTCCAGACAATGGAGGTCTATCTAAAATACTTGCTTCCATTCCTTGAACTCATGTAGAGGCTAACTCGCCAATAAACTGTCCAGTGAGGACCCTATAATAGGGACGGCCTCGTGCCAACCCAGCGGCGCTTAGTAGTCAGACTTCATTGGATTGTTAGGCAGGTTTAAACCAGCGTTCTGGTGCTCTTTTGTTTAGCAGATAGTATACCGCTAGAAAGCATGAAGCTTCGCCGATCCCCGTATATAGTGAGTAAGCACCCAGAGGTGTGAGAATGCTCATGCCGGAAACTACGACAGCCAAGATCAGGAAGGTACTTTTAGGATTCTCGGTTCTTTTTCTGATCATGCCAGAGACCCATAGCAAAATGGCACCCCATATAGGGATGAATATGTAATTAAAGGGGTCGAGTATTCCTGTTTCAGAGCTAAGCACGTAGATAAACTCTTCAATCAAGAAGATTAGAAAGCTTAGGGCTATGAGGAGGTACACCATCTTGATACTTGTAGGAGTAGCTAGTTTCTCTAGCTCAATATCTGATTCAGGTGCTTTGTACGGATTCATGAATGGTATACCTAACGTTCACATAACCGGCCGTAAACGGCGCGGCAGTTTGTTGTAGTCCAGCCAGCTCTGCTGGCGAGATTGATGTACTTGTTAACTGTTGATTACTGGATAGATTGCATAGAAAACAGCCCTACCCCTGTGACGGTAAGCGCTGAGGCAACGACTTTACGTTTAGTGCTAAATAATGTTATGCCCGGATAGTGGCGAATAATATCACCCGACAACCAAAACAATGAGAAAAGACAGGCTACCCACGCGGCTTGCCTTGTTAAAGTCAACGTACCATCTCGGCAGGGAATAACTATTCCATTTGATAGTGCTCCGACAACAAAGTAGGCCAACATCAAAAATAGAATTAGCCACAAAGCCAGTACTTTCCCACCAGCTTGTGCGACTTCGCTCATGACTACCCCAGACAGCTAACTGTTAATTCAAAAGAAGCTTCTTTATATCAGCCCGCTTTATATTTCTACGCCCGATTTTCTTTCAAATCTCAATAAAATCAATAAGTTACCTTATTTTTGTGTAAATACGCAAGAATATATACAAAGCAGCGCCTTTATAATTCTGTATTTTCTCAGCTTTACATCACCTTTGGCACCCTTTAAGTATCAATGAGTTACTGAGTTTCAACTAGAAGTAGGAGAAGCTTCTGCTGGCTTTTGTTATTGAAAGTACAGCTGTACACTTTTCGATCAGCGCCAACTAATTTACATGGCCCAAAACTGATAATCTGAGGGTTATGGCTTGCTAGCCACTTGTGCCGTCTAAGCAACCCCATCACTGATATGTGTTTGCACGCGGTATGCTCCATATCATCAGGCATAGCCTCCCATCCAAGCTGTAAGCCTAAACTTCACTGTGTTGTAAACACTGGTCGATCCCCTCTTCCTTGACCTTATTGATATCCTGATTTTTGTCACACGGCGTCAACAGGTTCTCCGTTGCTACCATTCTTATACGTGGCGGTAACGATTCTGCGGGGCTGACTATACAGGTTCGGAAGAGCGTGACGAATTGAAATCTAGCGATGTGGAGGGACACCTTGTATGTTAGGCGAGGAACAGAAAAACCAAAGCATAGATTCCGTCAAAAGTGGAACCTCATCTGCTGGAGCTGGATTAATCACTGACTCAGCACACAAGAGCTAGGGAGCATTGTTGGGAATATTCCTCCTTCATCAAAAGGCTAGGCATCTTCACTTAGCGTAGGCTCTGTCTTTAGCCCAATCCTGAAGGCTGCTTGAAGCAGCTGGTGGGCTCGGCGACATTCATCTGGAGGATCTGTGTATAGCAAGCCAAGCATTAAGTACACCTCTTGTGGCGCTGGCAAGGCTTGCTTACCCTCTCTTCCTGTCGGATAAGAAGGTCTGCTTGTTAAACACCTCCAAGACATCAGCACGGCCACTCCGAGTTCGCTAGCTAGTCACCTTTGGCATCCAAAAGGCATTCGAATCAGAGCGCGTATATCGCCTACCGAACAGAGGCGCAATGATTCTTCTTGGAATCCCTCTTTCAATTATTGGGTGCCTCAAGTTGCCCTACCTTCAAGCATATTCAGGCCTTCACTTTCTGCTGCTTTTTGATCCGCAGATAGATTTCTTCACGGTGGATGGGGAGTGACTTAGGTGCGCTTATGCCTATCTTCACTTGATTGCCTTTCACCTCCAGCACTGTGACTGAGACATTTGCTCCAATCCTTAGAAGTTCACCTGTCCGTCGCTTTAAGATCAACATACTTATTTCCTTCGATGGTCAAAGTTTGGGCGCTTCCAGGGTGGGGAAGCTTGGGCTTAACGTTTGGAGGAAATGTGGGGTGGCGCTCGGGGGCGGTAGGCAGAGAAGAGGAAAAGGCGGGCGCTAGGCTTCCAGAGCTTGGGAACAGGCCCCAAGCCGCTGAATGTACTCCACTTTATTGAAGACGAGCGGGTTTCTAGCGTATTATCCATATAGCCATTTTGATACTTAGGTTATCAATTTGGTCAGCTGGCCCCGGGTGTTCCTAGCACCTTGGGTCAGCGCCTTTTACTTACTCTTACGTCACGCTACCGTTCTCCTTTGAGGGATGGGTCTTTTAGAAAATTCTCGACTCTCTCGAAGCTTTCAAAACTATTCAAACTTCTGAAGCCTTTTTAATCGGCTCGCTCAATTACGGCCAAAATACCAAAAATGTCTATCGATTTTACGCAGCTTTGAGGTTGAAACAAACTGAATAAATTTCAATAGGATTATTTTCGCGCCTATATTTTTGGTTATTTTCGGTTAAGGAAATCTCAATCAACCATTGGAAAACTCAATTCATATTGAAATGCACTCCATACTTTCCTTAAAAGATTAAAGAGTAATGCTCTCAATCATACAGCTAACTAAAGGCAAAGCCGGGGAATGTGAAAGTTCACTAATAATTAAATTGGCTCATTAGTTTTATACTCGTATCCACACTCCTTTGCTAAATACTGGAAGAGCAGGATTCCGTTGTAGGGGTAAATATTGAGATCAGCATGGAGTTACCATCTTGCAAGTCACCTCTCCACATTAGTGCTATTGCTTGGCTATTTTGGGTTAAAAACAATCGTACAAGTAGCCGCTGGTAAGGTCATTTTAAATTCCAGGCTTAGCTCTATTCTTACCAGTATTGCCAAGATATTGAAGACTCTGATTACACTTGTACTCAACAGCGCATTCGCACGGTCGTATCTAGTGAGCAACCCAAAGCTCTACTTTATTACTGGTAGTGAGCGCTTAAAAGGACCTAAAGCACTCCCTTTTCAGTTGGAACACTATTTCGAGCCAGTGACTGGAGTGGCCGGTATTTAGATCCTTAAAACGTGGTGGTATGTACGGAATCACCCCTCCTATCCGAGAGACTTGATATCTCACCTCTCCACTGGCTATATAGCAACCGAATTTTGAAAGCAGATTTAAAGTCTGTAGCTGACTGCCAGCAGCTTCCTCTCAGCGTTCGTTATAATCTGGCCTAACCCCAAATCAGCCTTCCCAAAGCCTGAACAGCAATTTCTGGTATTCCACTTCCCCTGCCTCTATGTCAGAGATGGAGGGCCTGCAGAAAGCTTTTATGGCTATTTACATCAGAGCCACTGCCATCTGGGGCCATCAGGATAAAGCCTTAACCTTTGCCCTTGAATATGTGTACGGCCGGTATAAGTATCCTCGCTCCCATCGACAGTCTCTTTAACAACAGTACCGCGAAAACGTTGATACCATTTGCCTCTATAATTATGATCTTGAAAATTTTTTAAGCGCAACTTACAGGTTTTTGACGAAATCCCAAAATCCATTTCAGTTTCACTTAAGTCAACATTATTTTTTTCCAGTTCTTCTTTAAACTGCTCCATATAATCGCTAGTGGGCTGATAGTGGCCACTGAAATTATTAATATGCTCTATTATTCCACCTACCACCGAGATATGCCCAGCCGCAGCAACTGGTCGCCCCGAGAAAAATGCTGAATGGTGCTGAATGTCACCATTTTTGTTACCACAAAAGATACGCCCATTCTTATCCATAACGAATGCCCAAGATCCGCCAGGATTGGTATTAAGTCTCTCTCCGCGCCAAAACAGAAGCCCATCTTGTATCGTAACCTGATATTTTTCTCGTTCAGCTTCACTCATATAGGGCACAACAACTCCACTATAAGTATCTTTACTTAAACCGCTATCTTTTAGCATTCCAAGTTCTTTGTATGGCATGGCAGTTATCTCCTTTATAAATGCGCTTAATAGGTAGCCATCAATATTAGCTAGTCATATTGATAACTATTTCAAGAGTATTTCTATCTCCATTCGTAAGTTTGACTCCAATGTAAATCATTGCGTTTCTGGTTACATACGCAGGGCTTTTCTTTGTGGGAAAGATACCCAACCCGAGAAAGATTATGAGCATCGGCGCCAGTGTATTGAGGGTAGAATGAAAAAGCTAGCCGCCATCTTTGCGTTCAATATTGCAGCCTATGCTGTAATGAGCAACCACTACTGTATTGTGCTCTATATCGGCGTAGAAGCCGCCAAAACTTGGTCCGATACCGAGATCCTTACTCCCTGATGAGGGCTTTTAAAAACTTCCGTACTAATTCAACGCTATCTTCAAGGGAACACTCTCGATTCTAGCGAAATAGAAAAGCTCCATGAGCTTAAAGAGTGGCCATAATGAATGACTTGCCACTAGAGACCTATAAAGCATGATAAATTTCAATGAATATAATCAACCAGCAAAGACATTGGTTCTGTATTATGCGAAACAACTAAACTCTGAAATCGCTCGATCAGTTGTTTCTGGAAACTCCAATTTAGATAGTAAAGAGGAGGCAGAGTCTTTGGCTTACTTTTTCTGGAAAATGACGGATCAAGCGGTTGATGACGAAAAAGATTGCAAGATGATTGAGGGTATTTCAGATATTCAGTCTTGGCTAGAAAAAGCACTTCATATATTTAGGGGTTACTTCAAAAAGCAAGGCTATCAGCAAGAGTGGTCAGAGGGCTATGACAAATACCATAGTGAGTAGAGCTTCATAACAAATTTCCACCTAACTGCTATGAGGAGAGGTAGGGTCGCCACTTTTGGGAGGGGCATTCAAGTCTCAAGGGTATTTCCGGTATTTCTGGACACCCACCAAATAGAAAGTATAAACCGCCAGCCCTATTGACAAAAGGATGAAACCCTTCAGGATACTATATATTCATACAGTCCAATACACGTGCTGCCGATGACTCTACCCCGAAGCACCCAGATATCTCTGGATGCAACACCTTATTATCACTGCGTTTCCCGCTGCGTACGCCGTGCATTTCTCTGTGGCAGAGATAGTAAATCCGGAAAAGATTACGAATATCGGCGCGAGTGGATTGAAAGCCGTATGTATAAATTGGCCGAGGCGTTTGCTCTAGATATTGCCGCCTATGCAGTAATGAGTAATCACTACCATATAGTGCTCTATATCGACAGAGAAGCTGCTAGCAAGTGGTCTCTCAAAGAGGTATTACTCGCTGGCAAAAACTGTTCAAAGCTTCCAGCTTGGCTCAGCGCTATCTTCAGGGCGATACCCTCGATCACTGTGAGGTAACTAGGCTAAAAGAAGTCGTTTCTCTATGGCGGGAGCGTCTAATGGATATCAGCTGGTTTATGCGCTGCTTAAACGAATCTATCGCTCGCCAGGCCAACGCTGAGGACAACTGTACAGGCCGCTTTTGGGAGGGCCGTTTTAAGTCCCAAGCCTTACTGGATGAAAGAGCCCTTGCTGCCTGCATGGCCTATGTAGACCTCAACCCGATCCGTGCCAATATTGCCAAGACCCCTGAAGACTCCGATTACACTTCGATTCAACAGCGTATTCGTGCGGTAGCCTCAGGCAAGCAGCCCAAAAGTCTACTTCCGTTTGTCGGCGGTGAGCGTTTGAGTATGCCGAAAGGGCTACCTTTTCAGCTGGATCACTATTTGGAGCTAGTGGACTGGAGTGGCCGACATTTAGATCCCAGAAAACGAGGCTGTATTGCCGAAAACACACCTCCCATCCTGAAGCGGCTTGGTATCTCACCCAGGCACTGGCTCTATCTCAACCGGAATTTTGAAAGTCGCTTTAAAGGCTTGGTGGGATCAGTGAAGGTGGTAAAGCAAATCTGTAGCCACCTCAATAAACGCTGGGTACACGGTATTGGTGACTGCCGGCGTTTCCTCTCAGCTACTTCCCACTAATCTAGCCCTACCCCAAACACTCGATAGCACGATTGCCGGTTTTATATCCAAAAATTGCGCTACCTACAGCCTGAACACAGCCCCTCTGCATTCCCCCCCTTTTTTTCCCTAAATTAGGGAGAAAAAGCTACCAGAGCTGGTGCTTGCCACGTAACTGACACTACCCTCCAATCTTTGGGTGTCCTGGATTGCTACATGACTGCGGTGGGCGTTTGAGTATGCCGAAAGGGCTACCTTTTCAGCTGGATCACTATTTAGAGCTAATGGACTGGAGTGGCCGACATTTAGATCCCAGAAAACGAGGCTGTATTGCCGAAAACACACCTCCCATCCTGGAGCGACTTGGTATCTCACCCAGGCACTGGCTCTATCTCAACCGAAATTTTGAAAGTCGCTTTAAAGGCTTGGTGGGATCAGTGAAGGTAGTACAGCAAGCCTGTAGCCACCTCAATAAACGCTGGGTACACGGTATTGGTGACTGCCGGCGCTTCCTCTCAGCTACCCCCCAAATCTAGCCCTACTCCAAACACTCGATAGCACGATTGCCGGTTTTATATCCAAAAATTGCGCTACCTACAGCCTGAACACAAACCCTCAGCATCCCCCCTCTTTACCCCTAAATCTGAGAGGAAAAGCCACCAGAGCTGATACTTGCCATGTAACTGCCCACAACAGTAAAAATTCACCAATGTTGCCATTTTTTTCACTTTTTGCTATTTTTCTTCAAATTATAAACACTGAATTCAATCTGAGCGAAAAATATGCAGCACCTTCCTGAGATTCTTAAGATAATTGAGGGGGGCGTAAAGAATAACGCCACCCAAGTCGCAAGCTATGCAAGTTTACTTGCCGACAAATTAGAAAGTGAAGGATTGCAGCGAGACGCCGGCAGTATTAGAAAAAAGCTAAATAGCGTTGCATCTCCGGCCGATCTAACGCCTCATGCAATAGACTCCACTCCATTACCCGTAGATCGCGATAGTCGATTAACGCTCGGAGACTTAACGCTTCCAATACTTGAAAACTCTCAAGTCCAGTTAAATGATCAAGTAAAAGAGAAAGTTAACGAATTTTTAGAGTTCATCAAACAGTCCCACCTTTTAACAAGTGCCGGGGTAGGCATTACTCCATCAATGCTAATTTATGGCCCGCCCGGATGCGGAAAAACTCAACTAGCCAATAACATTGCTGCACATTTGCAACTCCCTCTAATTACCGCTCGATGCGATACTCTTGTATCCTCATTCTTAGGTGCAACCGCAAAAAATCTCAGGAGCTTATTTGATCACGCCGCAAGTCGCCCGTGTGTTTTATTCCTTGATGAATTCGATGCTTTTGCAAAGGCGAGAGATGACCATCACGAATTAGGCGAATTAAAACGTGTCGTAGTAAGTCTTTTACAGAATATCGACTCCCTACCAGAAGATACTATTCTACTTGCCGCAACTAATCACGAAGAGTTACTTGATGCCGCAGTTTGGCGACGGTTTGCTTATCGAATTAAGATACCCCTACCTAACCCAGAACTGAGAAAGGGATTAATAGAGCAATTCCTCGGAGAATTTCAAAATGGCGGTCTTGCGACTTTAGCTGATGTCGCAAAGGGAATGAACGGAGCAGTTATAAAGCAAGCGTGTCAAGCTGCCATTCGAAAAGCGATAATTAGCGGTCAAGATAACATTGACAATGACTACCTAACTATAAAACTCGCCCAAGATCAATATACAAACATCATTGACGACCAGAAAATGACAGACGAAGAGAAGGTTGTTAGATTAAAAAACCTCAATGCTAAATTATTTACAATATCCAGACTCTCTGCAATGTTTGGCATGTCAACAGGAAAAATATCAAAGCTCACATCTACGCGAGGGAAGCTAAATGAGCAATGAAAATAATCCAATAAAAATCGTTGAAATCAACAAAACCGATCATCGTGAGCCGCGCCCACCCGGCCCAATAGAACATAAAATATTTGGGGATGGTGCAACTCAAAGCCACAGATCAAAATTAGCTAGAAATACGGAAAATACACTTAGCTATTTAAAGAGTTACCTCCTCGAATGGCCTGGTGTTCCTGGCGTCGCTAAAGTGACACTAAAGGAAGAAGCTCTTGCAAAATCACACAGACCAACAGCACTATTTAGTACACGGAGCTGCCCAATTATCGGAACCATGGGCTACGGAGAAATACTAATAAGCGCAACTTTAGACGGGCTTTCCGAGCTAAAAAGACGAATATTAGAAAGCGAAACTAAACGGCAAGTTGCAAACATCTCTGCTATCGAAAAAATTGAACCGTATAGTAAAGATGAACGCACGCAAGGATTCTCAACTAAGCAGCGTGACATTCTATGCAGGGAAAGCGGAACGGTCAAACTTCGACTTTTTGACCACAAAGACGAAATAAAAAACGCTAACTTGCGGGAAGCCCTGTATAATTATGCACAGTTAAATGAAATTAACATCAGAGAGCTCAGGTACGGAAACTCAAGAGATTTACTAGCAATCGAACCAAACTCTGCAGTAGATACAGAAAAATTGAGTCGATTCATTGGGTTAAGATCATTGGACCCAATGCCCAGCTATAGGCCCACCGATTTTGGAGTTCAGACAACCCCCGTTGGCAGCGCCAATGTAGATTCCTTCCCACCGCCCACTCCAGACGGCCATTATCCAGTGGTTGGAGTAATTGATTCTGGCGTCTGCCCAAATAGCAACCTCATACAACCTTGGGTACACGCAAGAGAAAGCTTCGTTCCTAGAGGACTCGAAGATTATAGTCATGGGACAATGGTTGCTGGGCTTATCGTAAACAGCCATAGCTTAAACCACCACGACCCAAAGTTCCCGAAGTCTCAAGCTAAAATCGTTGACGTAAACGTATTCCCCAAGCAAGGCAGTGTTAGGGAAGAAGATCTTATAGCCATTATTGAACAAGTTGTTCCAAAGTATCCAGAGGCCAAGGTCTGGAATTTATCTCTAGGGGGAGATACTCCTTCACATCCAACAGATTTTTCTGACTTCGCTAGATTTCTAGATGAAATGCATGATAAACACGGCTGCTTATTTGTGATTGCTGCCGGTAACCAGAACAATAAAGACTTATGGCCCACAATGGCCTGCGACCCTCTAAGAAACCGCATATCTTCTCCTGCTGACTCAGTGCGAGCTCTAACCGTAGGCAGTGTCGCTCATCAATGCACAGCTAGATCATTGGTCAAATGTGAGGAAACATCTCCATTTTCAAGAATTGGACCTGGACCATGTTTCATCCCAAAACCAGAAATCACCCATTACGGCGGCAACACAACTGAAACAGGTATGTACGCGCAGCTGGGAGTATTATCACTAGGTCCAAATAACAGTATCTACGAAAGTATCGGAACCAGTTTTGCCGCTCCAATCGCATGTAGCATTACCGCCGCAGTGAATCATTTCCTATCAGATGGCGGGCGACTAAAAGTGCCACCTGAGCGCACAAAGGCGCTTATGATTCATTCCGCACTCATAGCGCATAACAATCAAGTATCCTCAGAGACGCTTAATTACTATGGCTTCGGCAAGCCTAGCGGCTTAACCAACAGCCTGTACTGCGATGACCACTGTATCACCCTGCTCTTTGAAACTGATGTTCTCCATGGTGGGTATGAATTTGAACGAGTGCCATTCCCTATTCCAGACTGCCTAATCAACACTGAAGGGAAGTTTAAAGGTGAGATCCTAATGACATT
Source organism: Microbulbifer maximicatervae (SeqCode) (assembly GCF_052467325.1). Taxonomy (NCBI): domain Bacteria; kingdom Pseudomonadati; phylum Pseudomonadota; class Gammaproteobacteria; order Cellvibrionales; family Microbulbiferaceae; genus Microbulbifer; species Microbulbifer maximicatervae (SeqCode). The sequence continues at coordinate 303,434 of NZ_CP174310.1, read as the reverse complement.
AGTTTACTCGCCTATTACTGACAAAGAATTTGCATCTGAATACTGTCGAACGAATGTTGATGCTGGAATGGGAAGTTACGATCCTGACGATACAGGCATACCTAGATTCCAATCACGAGTACCTCAAGCGCCCAATGATTTAAATCATCTTTATGAAAAAGCCCAGATCGAGAATGGTTTCAAATGGTCTCCAGTAAAGGCCTATCATAAAGTGTTTCCTCGTGGAGTTGACGTCAGCACATGGCGGTTGAAAATGAAAGTGACTAGACGAGCTGAAGACGAGCGCCCACGGTACCCCCAAAAGGCAACGTTAGTTCTCAGCTTTAGATCTCTTGATCCAGAACTTCCTGTCTACAACCAAGCTATTCAAAAGCTAAATCAGGCTGGCTGGATCACCCACGATATCGACGCTCACCTGCGCATCAAGTTCTAAAGCACTGCCTTGCACGCCCCCTAACGAGCGTCACACCGCCAGTGCTCTACCATGTAAGTTATCGCGGAAACCCGCGATGTAATGCTTGTGTGATCAATTGGACTTAATGCGGACTTAAAATTTCAGAAACAAAAAAACCCGCTAAAAAGCGGGTTTTTTGGCCGTTGCTATGCAACGTTATATATGGTCGGAGCGGCCGGATTTGAACCGACGACCACCACACCCCCAGTGTGGTGCGCTACCAGGCTGCGCTACGCTCCGATTTTGAAAAATCGTTCACTTCGCTAAGTGATTGATTTTTAAAGACATCGTGTCTCGATGTGGCGTGAATCATACCTGAGTGCGGCTGGATTGCAAGCCCAGGTTTACAGTTTTTTATAAATTATTTTTCCCCTCCAGCAGGGCCACCACGTCCTTTAGTTCTGCGATCACTTCGGGTAGTACTTGCTGTAGCTGTACCACCTCTGCCCGCTCGCTGCCGGTTTCGATCTGCTGGCGGGCTCCACCAATGGTATAGCCCTCTTCGTACAGGAGCGCACGAATCTGGCGGATCATGATGACATCTTGGTGCTGGTAGTAACGGCGGTTGCCGCGACGTTTGACGGGTTTCAGCTGGGGGAATTCCTGCTCCCAGTAACGCAGGACATGGGGTTTAACTGCGCACAGTTCACTCACCTCACCAATGGTGAAATAGCGCTTACCGGGGATTGCAGGCAGCTGAGCGTTATTGCTCGGTTCCAGCATGCTCTTCTACTCGTGTCTTGAGTTTTTGCCCGGGTTTAAAAGTGACTACCCTGCGGGCCGAGATGGGGATTTCCTCGCCGGTCTTGGGATTGCGACCGGGACGCTGGCTTTTATCGCGCAGGTCGAAATTGCCAAAGCCGGAGAGCTTGACCTGCTCGTTACTTTCCAACGCATTGCGGATCTCCTCGAAGAAATATTCGACGATCTCTTTCGCTTCGCGCTTGTTAAAGCCCAGCTCTTCGTACAGTTTCTCGGCGAGCCCGGCCTTGGTCAGTGCCTCTGTCATTGGATCCTACCAATTGATTCAGAGGCGTCGACTCCAGATCGGAAGCGGCCCAAACCGCGGCGGCTTTCAACCCGGTAGCAGACGCTCTCGGGGTGCAATTCAGCCTGCACCCGAGAGCATCATGCTCTACTAGCGCAGACTAGCGTTATATTTTTCTTCTAGTTTTCCGACCACCGCATCTACAGCGGCATTGATTTCGTCGTCATTAAGGGTGCGTGACGAATGCTGAAACGTCAACCCCAAAGCGACACTTTTTCTATTTAAATCAATACCTTTGCCCTGGTAGACATCAAATATCTTTAGGTCCGTCAAGGTTTCACCTGCAACTTCGACAGCAGTTTCCACCAAGCTGGCGGCAGGAACCTCTGCGTCAATCAACAGGGCCAGATCGCGACGCACTTCCGGGAACTTGGACAGCGGGCGGAATGCGGGGGTTTTGCCCTCGCCGATCGCTTCCAGGCTCAGCTCAAATACGAACGCGGGCTTGGCCAGGTCCAACTTCTTCTGCAACTGCGGGTGCAGGGCTCCGATAACCCCTACTTCGCGGTCGCCGCGCATAATCTTGGCGGTTTGGCCGGGGTGCAACGCGGGGTGCTGGCCAGCGACAAAGCGGAACTCATCGGCAACACCGGTGCGAGCCAACAGGGCTTCTACATCGGCTTTCACGTCGAAGAAGTCCACGGCGTCTTTGCTGCCAGTCCAGTTTTCTGCGTAGCGGCTACCGTAGGCGAGACCGGCAATCATTTGCTCCTGGTGCAGCTCGGCACCCGGCACAAAGCGCAGGCCGGTTTCAAACAGGCGCACGCGGTTTTGCTGGCGGTTCAGGTTGTACTGCAACGCTTTGCACAGGCCTGGCAGCAAGGTGGTGCGCATAACCGCCAGCTCGGCGCTGATCGGGTTTTGCAGGGCCACCGGATCGGCTTCCGGATCAAACAGCGCGGCGCTGTCGCTATCGATAAAGCTGAAGGTAATCGCTTCGTAGTAACCACGGCTCAGCAGGGTTTGCTCCAGGTTGTCCTGGGCAATGGTGCTCTCCGGGCGCGGGGCGATTTCCAGTTCGGCAGTAAAGCTTTCACTGGGGATACGGTTATAGCCGTATACACGGGCCAGCTCTTCCAGCAGGTCTGCTTCGATGGCGATATCGAAACGGAAGCTGGGGGCGAGGAAGGTCCAGCCTTCGTCGTTCTGGTCGATTTTTTCCAGGCCCAGACGGGTGAGAATATCGACGATTTCGTCATCGGCCAGTTTGATGCCCAGGCCTAACTCTACTTTCGCACGCCGCAGGGTAATGTGGCGCTCGGCGGGCATAATTTCAGTCAGCTCACGCACGTGTACCGGGCCGGGTTCACCGCCGACGATATCCAGCAGCAGCTGGGTAGCGCGCTCTACCGCTTTCTCTTGCAGGTGGTAGTCCACGCCGCGCTCGAAACGGTGGGAGGAATCGGTGTGCAGGCCGTAAGAGCGAGCCTTACCGGCAATGGCCAGCGGGCTAAAGAAGGCGCTCTCCAGGAAGATATGCTGTGTGCCTGCGGTCACGGAGGAATCCAGGCCACCCATTATGCCGGCCATCGCCAGAGGTTTTTCCTCATCGGCAATTACCAGGGTGCCCTCTTTCAGTTTGACTTCCTGGCCGTCCAGCAGGGTCAGCTCTTCACCGGCTTCCGCCATACGCACTTTGATGCCGCCGGAGAGTTTCTCCAGGTCGAAGGCGTGCATGGGCTGGCCCAGTTCCAGCAAAACATAGTTGGTAACGTCTACTACCGGGTCGATACTGCGCAGGCCGCTGCGACGCAGGCGCTCTTGCATCCACAGAGGTGTTACCGCTTTGATATCGATATTGCGAATAACACGACCTACGTAGCGCGGGCAGGCGGCTTCCGCCAGCAGGGATACGGGCATACTCTCGTCGATCTGCTGGGGTACCGGAGCAACTTCCGGGCCCTGAACGGCGCAGCGATTCAATACACCCACTTCGCGAGCAATACCGGCAACACCGAGGCAGTCGGAACGGTTCGGGGTGAGATCCACTTCGATGGTCTCATCGTCCAGCTGCAAGTATTCACGCAGATCGGTACCGGTGGGTGCGTCTTCTGGCAGTTCCCAGATACCGTCATTGTCTTCGCCCAGTTCCAGTTCGGTCTGTGCGCAGAGCATACCGAAGCTCTCTACACCACGGAGCTTGGCTTTCTTGATTTTAAAATCGCCCGGCAGCTTGGCGCCTACCAGGGCAAAAGGAATTTTGATTCCGGTGCGCGCATTGGGAGCACCGCACACAACTTGCATTTCACCGTCGGGGTGACCGGCCACTTTACACACGCGTAGCTTGTCCGCATCCGGGTGCTGTTCACAGGCGACAATCTCACCGACAACCACTCCGGAGAAATCGCCCGCAACTTTTTCTATACCGTCCACTTCCAGGCCGGCCATGGTGATTTGATCGGCCAGTTCCTGCGTGGTGAGTTCCGGGTTTACCCATTCCCGCAACCAGGAGTTGCTGATTTTCATAGTTGATCTCTTTCTGTATTCCGTCAGCGCAACTTGGTGCGCATTTCGCCTGGGGCTATTTCGCCTCCCAGGCCTCCACAATTCGACTGCTGTTGCGAAGAGCCATTGCCATTCGCGCTGCCACTTGGCTTAGAACTGTTTCAAGAAGCGCAGATCGTTATCGAAGAACAAGCGCAGGTCGTTGACGCCGTAGCGCAGCATGGCGAGGCGCTCGATACCGATACCGAAGGCAAAGCCGGAGTATTTTTCGCTGTCGATATCGCAGGCGGCGAAGACGTTCGGGTGCACCATGCCGCAGCCGAGAATTTCCAGCCAGCCGGTGCCGGAACATACGCGGCAGCCTTCACCGGAACAGGCGGTACACTGGATGTCCGCTTCTGCGGAAGGCTCGGTGAACGGGAAGTAAGACGGGCGGAAACGCACCGGTACTTCCGCTTCGAAGAAGGCGCGCAGGAATTGGTCGATGGTGCCTTTCAGGTGGGCGAAGCTGATGTTCTCGCCGATTACCAGGCCTTCTACCTGGTGGAACATGGGCGAGTGGGTGACATCGGAGTCGCAGCGGTATACGCGGCCCGGGCAGATAATGCGCAGCGGTGGAGATTTTTTCTCCATGGTGCGGATCTGCACTGAGGAGGTGTGGGTTCTCAGTACGGTGGTGGGGTCCACGTAGAAGGTGTCATGCATCGCGCGCGCGGGGTGGTGCGCGGGAATATTCAACGCTTCGAAGTTGTAGTAGTCCTGTTCGACTTCCGGGCCGTTTTCAACGGAGAAGCCAATGCTCGCAAAGAATTCTTCCACGCGCTTTAAGGTGCGCGTAATGGGGTGGGCATTGCCCTGCTCTTCGCCGCGCCCCGGCAGAGTGACATCAATGGTCTCTTCGGCCAACTTCGCGTTGATGGCGGCCTGCTCCAGCATATTGCGGCGCGCGTTAATTTTTTCCTGAACCTGCTGCTTGGCTTCGTTGATCTTGGCACCCGCCGCCGGACGCTCCTCAGCCGACAACTTGCCAAGGCCTTTCAGCAGTGCCGTCAGCTGGCCCTTTTTGCCCAGGTAATCAACACGCACCTGATCCAGTGCGGCGAGGCCATCGGCCTTCTCCACCAGCTCCATAGCCTGCTCGGTGAGGGACTGCAAATCTTGCATCGAACTGTTCCCGTTTGAATCCAACTTCGATTAATTTTTTCTGCTTTGTTCGGCCGGTACTTTCTGTACCGGAGGGAATTTCCCCAGGCACCGCCACCGGTAAAAAATAGCGGAAACTCCATAAAAAAATAGGGAAGGGCCACTACAGCCCTTCCCTATTTTGAGTATTCAGTTTTACAACTGAAGTGACAGCTTACGCTGCCAGGGCTGCCTTAGCTTTTTCAACTACGGCAGCAAAAGCGACTTTATCGTAAACAGCCAGATCAGCCAGTACACGGCGATCCAGTGCGATGTCCGCTTTTTTCAGACCTGCGATCAGGCGGCTGTAGCTCAGGCCTTCAGCACGGGACTGGGCGTTAATACGAGTAATCCACAGAGCGCGGAAGTTACGCTTTTTAACGCGACGGTCACGGTATGCGTACTGACCAGCTTTAATTACTGCCTGCTTGGCAACGCGGAATACGCGTGAACGCGCACCGTAGTAACCTTTAGCCTGCTTCAGAATCTTCTTGTGACGACGACGCGCCTCTACACCACGTTTTACACGGGCCATACTTCTATCCTCTTAAACCTTTGCGATTTGGGCCAATTACTTGGCGCGCAGCATACGATCGACCAGTCCAGCATCAGACTTGTTCATAGTCTGGGTGCCACGCAGCTGACGCTTGCGCTTGGTGGTCATCTTGGTGAGGATGTGGCTCTTGTTAGCGTGCTTGTGCTTGTAGCCCGCAGCCGTCTTCTTGAAGCGCTTGGCAGCGCCACTGTGAGTCTTTGCTTTCGGCATTTTGTACTCCAAAGTTAATATTCGCCTGTAAAACAGGCACCTTTAGTAACTGCCGACAACCGAAGTTACCGGCACTGCGAGAGTGGGGAGGCAGCCGTCGCCCAACCACTTCTCAAAGGAGATCCCGGGAATGACTTCCCCAAACCTCACTTTTTCTTTTTGAGCGGAGCAATCACCATCAGCATTTGACGACCTTCCATTTTCGGTCGCTGCTCTACGGTGCCCAGCTCTTCAAGGTCCTTTTCGATGCGCTGCATCATTTCCATGCCCAGCTCTTGGTGAGCCATTTCGCGGCCACGGAAACGCAGGGATACTTTGGCCTTGTCACCCGCTTCCAGGAAGCGGGCCAGGTTGCGCAGCTTGATCTGGTAGTCACCGACATCGGTGCCCGGGCGGAATTTCATTTCCTTGATCTGCTGCTGCTTCTGCTTCTTCTTGGCGGCATTCTTAGCTTTTTTAGCTTCGAATACGTGCTTGCCGTAGTCCATGATCTTACAGACTATCGGCGTGGAGTCCGAGGCAATTTCAACGAGATCCAAGCTAGCTTTCTGTGCAGCTTCCAGCGCTTCATCCAGGGAGACAATGCCTACCTGTTCGCCATCAGCGCCTATCAGGCGGAGTTCTGACGCTTCAATCTGATCGTTTATGCGGGCCTTTTTGGACCGTCCCTTAGTGTCTCGTTTAATAGCTATGGTCTCCCAGTTGCCAAGTTGTTATGCATTATCTTCTGTCAAACGACCGCGACGATTCACGTCTTGCTCGAGGATCTCGAGGAATGACTCATACGTCATTGTACCAAGATCTTCACCGCTACGGGTACGTACTGCCACGGTCTGACTTTCTACTTCCTTATCGCCAATTACCAATAGATAAGGAACACGCTGAAGCGTGTGCTCGCGGATTTTAAAGCCGATCTTCTCGTTTCTCAAGTCAGCTGTGGCGCGGTATTGCAGCTCACCCAAACGATCTTGCAAATTGCGACAATATTCGGCCTGGCGATCGGTGATATTCATGATCGCCACCTGCTGCGGCGCGAGCCAGGTGGGGAACGCGCCTTCGTAGTGCTCGATCAGGATTCCGATAAAGCGCTCGAAGGAACCCAAGGCTGCGCGGTGCAGCATTACCGGGGACTGGCGCGAGCCATCTTCCGCTACAAACTGGGCATCCAGGCGGCCCGGCATGGAGAAGTCCACCTGAATAGTACCGCACTGCCATACACGGCCGAGACAGTCTTTCAGGGAGAATTCGATCTTCGGTCCGTAGAAGGCGCCTTCACCCGGCAGCTCTTCCCACGGCAGGCCAGCGGCATCCAGAGCGTCGGCCAAGGCTTTTTCAGCCTTATCCCAGCTCTCATCGGAACCTACGCGCTTCTCCGGGCGAGTGGAGAGACGGTAGATAACGTCCTGGAAGCCGAAATCCTTATAAACGGAGTGCAGCAGATCCATAAAGTCAGAAACCTCTGACTGGATCTGATCTTCGCTACAGAAGATATGGCCGTCATCCTGCACAAAGCCGCGCACGCGCATCAGGCCGTGCAGGGAACCGGAGGGCTCGCTACGGTGACAGGAGCCAAACTCCGCCAGACGCAACGGCAGGTCGCGGTAGCTGCGCAGGCCCTGATTGAATACCTGTACGTGACAAGGACAGTTCATCGGTTTAATGGCGAACTGACGTTCTTCACTGGTCAGGGTGAACATGTCATCGCCGAACTTATCGGCGTGACCGGACTTGCGCCACAGGCTGAAATCTACCAGCTGTGGAGTCTTGATTTCTTTGTAGCCGAATTCGCGCTGGCGGCGACGCATGTACTGCTCGATAGTGCTGTAGATGGTCCAGCCGTTCGGGTGCCAGAACACCATGCCGGGCGCCTCTTCCTGGATATGGAAAAGGTCAAATTTCTTCGCCAGCTTGCGGTGATCGCGCTTTTCTGCCTCTTCGATACGACGCAGGTAAGCTTTCAATTCTTTTTTGTTGGCCCAGGCAGTGCCGTAAACACGGGTCAACATTTCATTGTTGGAGTCGCCACGCCAGTAGGCACCGGCCACTTTGGTCAGTTTGAACGCTTTCAACCTGCCAGTGGAGGGTACGTGGGGACCGCGACACAGGTCTTCAAAGTCGCCCTGGCGGTAGAGAGAAATATCTTCATCACTGGGGATGCTGTCGATAATCTCAGCCTTGTACTCTTCGCCCATTTCGCGGAAGTACTTAACCGCTTCTTTGCGCGGCATCAGGCGGCGACTGACAGTAATGTCTTCTTTGGCCAGCACTTCCATACGCTCTTCGATCTTCTCGAGATCTTCTGGCGTAAACTGGCGCTCGTAGGCGAAATCGTAATAGAAGCCGTTTTCGATAACAGGGCCAATGGTGACCTGGGCTGTGGGGTACAGCTGCTTAACTGCTTGTGCCAGCAAGTGCGCTGTGGAGTGACGGATCACTTCCAAGCCTTCGGGCTGACGATCAGTAATAATTGCCAGATTTACGTCGGTATCAATAACGTAACTGGTATCGACTTCCTTGCCGTCTACAACGCCAGCAAGTGCGGCTTTTGCCAAACCAGGGCCGATATCAGCGGCTACATCGTGTACGGAAACCGGAGCAGAAAATTCTCGACGGGAACCATCGGGGAGAGTAACAACGGGCATTGTTTATCCTTTGTTCTCAGTGGCGATCCCTACCAAAGACCGCATGAAATCATTCATGAAACTGTTGATCTGGATGGGCTATCCATCCTTCAGAAAGGTGGTAGACCCGGGCGGATTTGAACCGCCGACCTCTGCCATGTCAAGGCAGCGCTCTAACCAACTGAGCTACGGGTCTAAAACTCTGCAGCGGGGGAACCCAGTGCTGCGAAGAGCGCGAACTTTAGCACCGCTTTTCAGTGTTTTCAACAACTTACTGAACTTTTGTGTGAAATTTTTTAAGAGTAACCAAGCACCAACAAGGCAGTGCGGGACTATCAAAATGTAGATCCAAGTCCCGCCCTTCAGCAAGGATTATTCCACACCTTTTAAGTGGGTAATCTCATCGCGCAATTTTGCTGCCGCTTCAAATTCCAGGTTCTTCGCATGCTGGTACATTTGCTCTTCCAGCTCGGCAATTCGGGCCCAGCGCTGCTTATCGGTAAGGGCCTCGACATCCACCTTGTATTCGCCTTTACCCTCGGCAACTTTGCGGCGCCCCTTCTTGGGCACGCCGGGGGCCACTGCTCCCTCCAGAATATCCGCCACACTCTTGCGGATACCTTTTGGAGTAATGCCGTGCTCCTCGTTAAAGGCCAGCTGCTTCTCGCGGCGGCGACGAGTCTCTTCGAGAGCTCGCTCCATAGAGCCGGTGACTTTGTCCGCGTAGAGAATCGCCCTCCCCTCCAGGTTTCGAGCAGCCCGCCCAATGGTCTGGATCAGCGAACGATCGGAACGGAGGAAGCCCTCTTTATCGGCATCGAAAATTGCCACCAGGGCAACTTCCGGCATATCCAGGCCTTCTCGCAGCAAGTTAATACCAACTAGCACGTCAAACTCGCCGATACGCAGGTCCCGGATAATCTCTACCCGCTCGACGGTATCAATATCGGAGTGTAAGTAACGGACACGAACACCACTTTCGGAGAGATATTCAGTCAGGTCTTCCGCCATCCGCTTGGTCAATACGGTGATCAGCACCCGCTGGTCGGCGTCCACACAGCGATGAATTTCAGACAGGGCATCATCTACCTGGGTCAATGCTGGGCGAACTTCGACTTCCGGGTCCACCAACCCTGTCGGGCGAACCACCTGCTCGACCACTTGCCCTGCATTCTCTTGCTCATAGGCCCCTGGGGTTGCGGACACAAAAACCGTCTGGGGTGCCAACCCCTCCCACTCTTCAAACTTGAGAGGACGATTGTCCAGGGCCGATGGCAGACGAAAGCCATACTCCACCAAAGTTTCCTTGCGCGACCGGTCTCCACGATACATACCGCCGATTTGCGGCACTGTCACGTGACTCTCATCGATAAATAACAGTGCATCATTGGGCAGGTAATCAAAAAGCGTGGGCGGCGGCTGACCAATACCGCGACCGGAGAGGTAGCGGGAATAGTTCTCTACGCCATTGCAGTAGCCAAGCTCCTGCATCATCTCCACATCGTAGCGGGTACGCTGATCTAGCCGCTGCGCTTCGACCAGCTTGTTGTTTCCACGCAGTTGCTCGAGGCGCCCTCGCAGCTCATCTTTGATTTCATCGATAGCACTGACGATGGTCTCTCGCGGCGTCACATAGTGACTCTTGGGGAAGATAGTGACCCGGGGCACCTTCCTGATCTGCTCTCCAGTGAGAGGGTCAAATATGGTGATCTCTTCGATCTCTTCATCAAAAAGAGACAGGCGCACCGCTTCCAAATCGGAGTCTGCCGGGTAGATATCGATAATATCGCCGCGCACCCGGTAAGTAGCGCGACGGAAATCTGCATCATTGCGGGTGTATTGCAGTTCAGCCAGGCGCCTGAGGATAGTGCGTTGGTCAACGAGATCGCCGCGATCCAGATGCAGGACCATCTTCAAATATTTGTCGGGGTCACCCAAACCGTAAATTGCCGAAACTGTGGCGACCACAACCACATCGCGCCGCTCAATAAGTGCCTTGGTGGCCGAGAGGCGCATCTGCTCGATATGCTCGTTTACGGATGCATCCTTTTCGATAAAGGTGTCCGAAGAGGGAACGTAAGCCTCCGGCTGGTAGTAGTCGTAGTAAGAGACAAAATACTCCACGGCATTCTTGGGGAAAAACTCTTTAAACTCCCCGTAAAGCTGAGCCGCCAGTGTCTTATTGTGGGCCATCACAATGGCCGGCCGCTGCAGGCGCTCAATAATATTCGCCATAGTGAAGGTCTTACCGGAACCGGTAACACCCAGCAGCGTTTGATGGCTCAGACCATCATCAATCCCTTCTGACAACTGCTCTATCGCCAGAGGCTGATCGCCCGCTGGCTGATACTTGGACTCCACCTTAAAAGGTCGCGACTCCATACACTTCCCCCAACCGCTTAATCATTCATGCAACACAGGATTGTAGGCTGTCGTCATACGACCCACAATTACAAGAGAATAGCGTCCTACCCTTCCCAACTCTGACCTGCGACATTTTGCGCATGACCCCAAAAAATAATTTCCTGACAAATCAATTAGTTAAAGATGAAAAAAGGGGTTGACCTGTTCGGAAGTGCTCTATAATATACGCGCCATCTCAACGGCACAGCCGAAAAGATATTCCGCCTTAGCTCAGTTGGTAGAGCAAATGACTGTTAATCATTGGGTCGCTGGTTCGAGCCCAGCAGGCGGAGCCAAATTTCAAAGCGCAGCTTAATTTGCGCTCTATAAATTAGATTAAATTCCGCCTTAGCTCAGTTGGTAGAGCAAATGACTGTTAATCATTGGGTCGCTGGTTCGAGCCCAGCAGGCGGAGCCAAACAAAAGCCCGGATAGACTCCATCTATCCGGGCTTTTTCTTTTCTGCTCAAATATTTTTAATCTACACAGAGGCTGGTAAATGGCGACCAACCCTGTTGGTTAGCCGCTCAAAATAACCAGCTAGCGGGAGCCAGCCTCCCCGGCCAGCGGCAACCTCTCTACCGTCGCTCCTCCACTTGGTTTCCGCACCTGCCCTTGCCTCGACCAGACAACATCGACCAACCCCTGCTTGGGCGAATAGCCTTTTACTGCCCGGCAAAGAATCCTGCGGACCTGCTCGCAATCATGAGAGCCGCACGCATCCCTGAGCTCCGAAACCAGGAGCTGCAAAGCCTCACTGTCGAGACGCTCCTCTTCGGCGCGCATAATCATTGGATGGTCCGTGCCCAGCACGTTATCCCCCAACAACAACTCTTCATATAACTTCTCCCCCGGGCGCAATCCAGTGAGCTGGATTTCAATATCGCCATCAGGGTTCTCTTCATCCCTTACCGTGTGACCCATCAAACGAATCAAGCGCTCAGCCAAATCGTAGATGCGAACCGGTTCACCCATATCGAGAACAAATACATCCCCATTCCGCCCCATGCTCCCAGCCTGCAATACCAGCTGAGCTGCTTCGGGAATTGTCATAAAGTAACGAGTTACTTTTGAGTGGGTTACCGTTACCGGACCACCAGCGTTGATCTGATCCGTGAACAAGGGAATTACTGAACCGGAAGAGCCGATAACATTACCAAACCTGACCATGCACACGCGCATCTTGTTAAAGCGGCGGCCAAAATCCTGGCAAATCAGCTCGGCAAATCTTTTGGTGGCCCCCATCACATTGGTTGGCCGAACAGCCTTATCAGTAGAGATAAGCACAAATTGCTCAACTCCATGCTGCTCTGCGGCCTCAAGTACGGAGAGGGTACCCAGGACATTATTGTCGGCACCAATAACGACATTCTGCTCAACCAGGGGCACATGCTTATATGCGGCTGCATGGTAAATTGTATGCACAGAGAAACCCTGGATGATTTCCGCCATACGCTCAGTGTTACGCACATCGCCAAGCAGCGCGGTTACCTCAAACTGGACCCCATCATCCTGGTGCTGCTGTCGCAGCTCGCGCTCTATCTGATAGAGGGCATACTCAGAGGACTCAACTACAACCAGCCTGGCAGGCTTCCATTGCGATATCTGCCTGCACAATTCTGACCCGATGGACCCACCAGCACCAGTAACCAAAACCACCTTGCCACTGATGGAGCCAGAAACTAGCTCCTTTTGCGGCTCAACAGGAGCGCGCCCCAGGATATTTTCATAGGTCTGCGAAACATCCTCTGCCCGCCCCACTCCGTCGAGCAGCTCCTCCACTCCGGGAATCGCCTTTACCACCAGGCCTCGCTCTCTGAGCGCCTTGGTTATCTCCCTGCGGCGGCGCCTGGGCACTCCCGGCATAGCCAAAATAACTTCTGCTATGTCCTTACCTGCAACAACTTCAAGTATGTCTGCGGGGTTATACACCAGCAACCCATCGATAAAGGTCTTTTGCTTGGAGGCATTATCATCAAAAAAAGCAACGGGCTTATAGAGCTGCCCATGAACTAGCGCCTTATACATTTGCAAACCCGCAGTACCAGCACCATAAATAGCCACCCGGGTTTTATGAATCTCCAATGCAGTCTGATAGTAAAGGCGGACCAACCAGCGGGACCCACCCACAGCAATAAACGCAAAGCACCAGTAGATCACAGGGACAGAACGAGGAACCCCTGCCGTAGTCAAGTAGGAAAAGAGCGCCAGCATCACGGCAGAAAGGGTCACCCCTTGCAGAACCGCAATAATAGCTTTTTGCCCCATGTATCGGATAATTGTCCGGTACAAACCTAGCCGTAAGAAAATAAAACTAGTAGCGACTAATGTTAACCCCAGGCAAGCAAACATTCGCCACTCAAGAAACTGTGCGACGCCATTGAGCCGGATTGCCATAGCCAGCAGAAAGGCCAAGCTCAGCATCAGCATATCAAATGCCAACATCAGCACCGGCTTATGGATTCTCTTTACACTTCGCCAAACTCTTGTCACATGACTCCCCGGAATCTACCTACAAACATAAAGCCACCTCTCAACAGGGGCAGCTCAAATCCTCTCAAATACAGCAACTGCAAGTGCCACGGAAGAGAAAAATATCATCGCACCCAGCTGTAGAATGAGCGCTTTCTTTACTCCAACTCGAATTGCGTATCTTTGATAGAAGTGTTCACGATGCGCCTCCCACCAACGCTGACCTGCCACCATTCTTTTTAATAGTGTATAAGTAGCATCCAACCAAAATGGTGCGAATATCACCAGCGGCATCCATAATTCAAACGCTTCCCGCTGCCAGCCAAATAAACTAACAGCAACCACCGCTAAACCTATACCTGTGGAGCCGGCATCACCTAAAAAAATCTTCGCCGAGGGCCAATTGAAAACCAGAAAAACTGACGCGCAAACTGCCACTAAAGCGCAAAACCAAGCTAGCTCGGCATCTCCATTTAAAGCGCAAATCACTCCCAAAGAAGAAAAGCCAACAAGCGTCATTGATCCCGCCAGGCCATCCATCCCATCCATAAAGTTATAGAGGTTAATAGCCCAGGCCCCAGCCACAATAAATACCGGGTAAAACCACCAATTCAACTGTTCCGGCAGCGCAAACAAAAGCAAGGCCACCGCCACAAGATGAGCCGAAAACCGAAAATGTATAGCCACATGCCTTAGATCATCCAATGCGGATACCACCAATAGAAGCGTAAATGCGGCCAACACCAATGGAGATAAAATTAGCGGACTCACCACTATCGCAACCAGGCAGCCCAGCAAAAAAGCCCAACCCCCGGTGCGAGGAACAGGCACAGAGTGCATCGAACGGTTATTTGGTACATCGAGCGCAAAATTGCGCATTCGCACGATAAACACCGAGGTAGCGCCGTAACTTGTTGCCACAGCCAACAGTAACGGAACCACCCACTCCAAAGCCATACTACTCAAGCAACTAACCCTTTATCACTTCCACGTAAACCAATCTTTCCAATTACACTCACACCAAATAATTGCAGATACCTACGCAGCCCGGCTGGACAACCCAAAGGGCCAGCCAACTAGGAAATATTCACTAACAATTGAGGGAAGATCAGAACGAGATGTAGAACACAATAAAATTTGAGGCTTTATGATTGATGCAATCCAGGCGTTACATCTTACCGGGAATTGCAACTGAACGACACCAAGGCGACTCATGTATTACGACTCTCTTGTTTATCAGTTCAAAATCCCGACCGGAGGCTATGAAAAACCTATCAGCCGGGATCAGTGTTCACTAGAGCCGAATTACACCCCTGTTTTTATCCAGGGTTGCCGCACCTATCCCTTTCACATTCAACAACTGCTCTACAGAGGTGAACGGGCCATGCTCTTCGCGATATTTGACGATCAATTGTGCTCGTGCCTCGCCAATGCCATCCAGCCTCTCAGCAAGCTCAATCGCTGAGGCGCTATTGACATTGACTGACAACACAACTTCTTTGGCCTCAACACTTTCCGACTCCCCCGCGTACACAGAAGGGTTTAGAAAAAGCGAAAATGCCAGTGCAAAAACAACAGAAAATAATCGGTAGGTCAATTTCATGGTTAACTCCCAGTGAATTATCAGTTTCACTTTGGGACTACTATTACCCCCCCAAGCAACGCCATGATATCAACATGCAGCTTTCTGTCGGCTCAGGCCTAATTACACATCATTACAAGTCGCGAAGCAAGATAACCATCCTAACCTGCCAGTTCAGCCAGTACTGACTTCAAGGCCGATAGAGGCTCGGGAGCAGCAGTAATTGGCCGGCCAATAACCAAGTAGTCAGAGCCCTGATCTAAAGCTTCAGAAGGAGTCAAAGTCCGGCGCTGATCCCCAGCATCAGAGCCCGCGGGGCGAATCCCTGGCGTCACCAAAGAAAAATTGACGCCGCATTCACTTCGCAGTAGCTGAGCTTCTCGCGCAGAGCAGACTACCCCGTCTAGTCCGCAGGATTTAGCCTGAGAAGCTAGGTGCAACACTTGCTTTTCCAGCGGAGCAGCTACTCCAACTGCAGCCAACTCCTCAGCGGTTGTACTGGTAAGTACCGTGACTGCAATTAATAGAGGCTTATTTTCGCCAAACTCCTGCAAGGCCTCGGCGGCAGCCGACATCATCCGCTCACCACCACTTGCATGGACATTAACCATCCATACACCCAATTTCGCAGCGGCTTTAACTGCCTTTGCAACAGTATTGGGAATATCGTGAAATTTAAGATCCAGAAATACCTGGAAGCCCCGGTCAACCAGGGTCTTCACCAGATCCGGACCAGCCGCAGTAAACAGCTCCTTACCAACCTTGACCCGACACAGCGACGGGTCGAGCTGATCTGCCATTGCCAGTGCAGACTCAGCATTGTCGTAATCCAGAGCAACGATAACCGGAGAAGAAACTTTAGACTGCAAGAAATACCTCATTCATTTCAAAAAAATGCCCCGACCAAGCAGTCGGCCTGACAAGCGAAGCAATAGTTAACCTACTCGCCCTCAATCCCCTTAACGGAGCGCACCGAATCCCAGTGCTTACAACTCGGGCATAACCAGTGCAACTGGTTGCCCGAAAACCCGCAATTGCTGCAGCGGTAGTGAGGGCGACTTGCTATTAGTTGATCAATTAATGTTTTGAGTAAGGCTAGGTTCTCTCTCGCCCTACCCTCTGTACTGTCTATATGAAGATCGAGAAAACGTCCCAACCCCCTCAATGATGGGCGCAGCGCCAACTGCTTCCCCATAAATGCCGCCGCTGCGGCCTCGCTATCTTGCTTTTGAATACGCTCGGTCAGGGCAATTAATACGCTATTCGATGGGTGCTCCCTCAACAAGGATTCAAGATAGCGATCCAATCCTTTGCCATCCCCCAAATCCCCGTAACAAGTGATCAACAACTCGAGGATTTCAGGAATATAGTCCGGACTTTGCTTGGGAATTCGCTGCAATACCTTAATAGCCTCTTTTGGTTTGCCAAGCAGGTATTCAAGGCGCCCCCACAGCAAATTTGCCCGTACCGAGCTGCGCTCATAACTCAGGGCGGAGTCGATATGCTTCCGCGCACTGAGGTAATCCTTTGCCGCTATAGACTCCTCTGCCAATTCACAGCAAAAATGAGCTTGAACCGGCGCCCAGTCAGCTGAGAGGCGCTTGAACCGTCGACCGTGCAACAGGTTTACTGCATGGATTGCTTTAGCCCACTCTCTTTCATCCCGATAGACCTCAATCAGGCGCTCCAGACTAACAGCCTTCAGTTCCTGGGAAGTTTCAACCAACTCTTGCAGCAAGCGCTCAGCCCTATCCAACCAGCCCGCAGAAATATAATCGCACGCGAGTTCAAGCTGGGCCTTATTTTGACTAACTCTGGACAAACTGGGACGACCAAGTAGATTTTGATGGACTCGAATCGCTTGGTCGTATTCACCTCTTCGGCGCAATAAGCTCCCAAGGGCCAGATGGGTATCAAAAGTAGCCTGACTGACCTCTAGGGAGTCAATAAATTTATCGATGGTGTCGTCGTGGCGCTCGCTCAACAAATAATTCAGGCCCTGCGCGTATGAACGCACTAAGGCATGTTCTTGCTCACTGTAATCTTCTACTTTCTTTTTGGCACTGCCTCGCCCCAGCACCCAGCCGATCGCGATTGCCGCAAGCAGGAAAAAGAAATAGGTAAAATCGAGCAAATCAGTCTCCAGAGGCCTTGCGGTGGGCGGAGTGTAGCTCCCGCTCCATTTTCTTCAACTGCTTCTCGAGCGCCCGTACTTGGCGACGCTTGATAAAAATAGGCTGCAGACTGACAACAAAACCCAGAAGCAACCCCAATAACAAGAAACCGATAAGCCAGAAGCCCACGCTTCCCGACGGCAGTTGATAGCCCACAATATTTGGCGCGACAGTCTCCGGATTAGCAACTGCGAAATAGACCCCCAAAGCAATACACAGCAGGGCGACGACCCCATAGACGATGCGTGTCAGCCAACGCAAAAATGACAAGGGAACCTCCACGTTCCACAAAATAACTTTATCGAATAACGACGAAGCTCATCCCTGTTAATAGCAGTACATATACTGCTGCCAGGGAGCAATCATACTTCGATACTCGCCTCATCATGCATACTTCGATTCACTCTGTCGCGTAATTCTTTGCCAGGCTTGAAATGCGGGACATATTTCCCGGCGAGATCAACCGCATCCCCAGTTTTGGGATTCCGGCCCGTACGCGGGGCTCGATAGTGAAGAGAAAAGCTACCAAAGCCGCGTATCTCTATACGCTCACCCTGGGACAGGGCATCTGACATGGTGTCGAGCACCACTTTTACCGCCAGCTCTACATCCTTAACTGGCAGCTGATCCAACCTCAACGCAATCCTTTCGATCAGTTCGGACTTGGTCATGCGCTCCGCAACCTTTGTAAGTCATTGATTATTCTGGAGTAGAGCACCAATCATCTAATAGAAAGCCGGACTGGGCAACCCCAGTCCGGCTTTCGGGTCGCTCCAAATGATCCATTTGGAGCTATGAACACTCAAAGACGATTAGTCTTTGTTATTCATTTGAGCCTTGATCAGGTCACCGATAGTAGCGGGCTGAACTTGTTCAGACTGCTTCTTGCTGTGATCCTTGATAGCTTGCTTCTCGTCGTCCTGGTCTTTGGCTTTGATAGACAGGCTGATCACGCGGTTCTTGCGATCCACGCTGGTGATCTTAGCTTCTACTTCTTCGCCTTCTTTCAGAACGTTGCGAGCATCTTCAACCTTGTCGCGGCTGATTTCAGAAGCGCGCAGCACGCCTTCTACTTCGTCCGCCAGGGTGATTACTGCTTGCTTAGCGTCAACTTCCTTAACAGTACCTACAACGATGCTACCGCGATCGCTGGTGGTAACGTAGTCGGAGAACGGATCGGACTCCAACTGCTTGATGCCCAGGGAGATACGCTCACGCTCGGAATCGATGCCCAGGATAACAGTCTCGATTTCGTCGCCTTTCTTGAACTTGCGAACAGCTTCTTCGCCAGCTTCGTTCCAGGAGATGTCGGACAGGTGAACCAGACCGTCGATGCTGCCGTCGAGACCAATGAAGATACCAAAGTCAGTGATGGACTTGATCTTACCGGAGATCTTGTCGCCCTTAGCGAATTTACGCGCGAAGGCATCCCACGGATTTTCCTGGCACTGCTTGATACCCAGGGAGATACGACGACGCTCTTCGTCGATATCCAGGATCATCACCTCTACCTCGTCGCCAACCTGGACAACTTTGGATGGGTGAATGTTCTTGTTGGTCCAATCCATTTCGGAAACGTGTACCAGACCTTCCACACCTTCTTCCAGCTCGGCAAAGCAGCCGTAGTCGGTCAGGTTGGTTACAACAGCCTTCACGCGGCTGTTCTCTGGGTAACGCTGCTTGATGGATACCCAAGGATCTTCGCCCAACTGCTTCAGGCCCAGGGATACACGGCTGCGCTCGCGGTCGAACTTCAGTACTTTTACTTCGATCTCGTCGCCAACGTTCACGATCTCGCTCGGATGCTTGATGCGCTTCCAAGCCATATCGGTGATGTGCAGCAGGCCGTCGATGCCGCCCAGGTCTACGAAAGCACCGTAGTCGGTCAGGTTCTTCACGATACCCTTGACGCTCATG
This sequence comes from Microbulbifer maximicatervae (SeqCode), assembly GCF_052467325.1. NCBI lineage: Bacteria > Pseudomonadati > Pseudomonadota > Gammaproteobacteria > Cellvibrionales > Microbulbiferaceae > Microbulbifer > Microbulbifer maximicatervae (SeqCode). The sequence continues at coordinate 284,370 of NZ_CP174310.1, read as the reverse complement.
CCTTCCTGCAGGCTTTCCAGCAGAGCTTCACGCTCTTCGGAGGTGGCAGCTTCCATAACGGCGCGGCGGGAAACAACTACGTTGTTGCGCTTGGAGTCCAGCTTGATAACTTTGAACTCGAGCTCTTTACCTTCCAGGTGCGCGGTGTCGCGAACCGGACGAACGTCAACCAGAGAGCCGGGCAGGAACGCACGGATATTGGCAACATCAACAGTAAAGCCACCTTTAACCTTACCGCTGATAACACCTTTAACCACTTCGTCAGCTGCGTGAGCTGCGTCGAGGATTTTCCAGGCTTCAGCGCGCTTGGCTTTTTCGCGGGACAGACGGGTTTCACCGAAACCGTCTTCTACAGCTTCCAGGGCAACCTGTACTTCGTCGCCCACCTGCAGCTCAACTTCACCTTTATCGTTGGCGAATTGTGCAGCAGGGATAACGCCTTCAGACTTCAGGCCCGCGTGAACGGTAACCCAGTCTTTATCTACGTCGATTACAACACCAGTAACAATTGCGCCCGGTGCCATTTCAACGCTTTTCAGGCTCTCTTCAAATAGATCAGCAAAGCTCTCGCTCATTACATTACCTATAGTGCTGGGTCCAGCCGTTGGTAACTGTTAAGTCTAGTCAACCGCCAGCCGCGACCCCAACCGCGCTGCCAGCACGCGGGTCGGATTACGATAACGGCCGGGCGATTCTGGCTGATCCCGGCCGCTGTCGTTAGAAAACTATTTACTGCCCGAACTTCAGGGTGAAATACGGTCCTGAACTAAATCGAGCACTTTTCGGAGGACTTCATCGATACTCACCCCCGTACTATCCAGCTCAACCGCATCCTCAGCGGGAGCCAGGGGGGAGGCTTTTCTGTTCATATCCTGTGCATCTCGGGCACGGATGTCCTCCAGCAGGTCGCGGAGGCTAACAGAAACCCCCTTATCCTGCAACTGAGCGAAACGCCTGTTAGCGCGCTCCTCGGCGCTGGCGGTTAGGTAAACCTTGACCGGCGCGTCGGGAAACACGGTAGTGCCCATATCCCGACCATCGGCAACCAAGCCGGGGGCTTGACGGAAGTCCCGCTGGCGCTGCAGCAGCGCTGCCCGCACTCCGGGAATTGCCGCGACCTTGGACGCGGCCATGCTTACCCGCTCCATACGGATATCTGCGGTGACATCACTCTCTTCCAGCCACACCTGCAACTGACCGGCACTCACGGTAAAGCGTACATCGAGGTCTTTCGCCAATTCAGTCAGCAACTTGTCATTGGAGAGGTCAACCTCCTTATTAAGTGCGGCCAAAGCGGCAGCCCGATAAAGGGCCCCGGAGTCCAACAAGGAAAAGCTCAAGCGATCAGCCAAAAGCTTTGCAATGGTTCCCTTACCCGAACCACTGGGACCATCAATGGTAACTACTGGTGGCAACCCGTTTGTATCACTCATATTTTCTTTACAACTCAACATCTCTGGCGGATGCACTCAAGCGAACCACAACCGCCCAAACCTGAATGCCCGTGTCACGCCAACTGCAACTTGAGACCCGCGCCCGTTGCCAGTTCGGCAAAGTTCGGGAATGAGGTCGCCACATTGGCGCAGTGAAGGATGCGGATTGTATCCTTTGCGCGCAGCGATGACACTGCAAACGCCATAGCAATACGGTGATCCCCCAAGCTATCGACGGTGCCTCCAGAAAATACCACACCCTCTTTGCAGCCCTGGATCACGATACCGTCCGGTGTTGGCTCAGCTTTTACCCCAAGTGCAATCAAGCCATTTGCCATCGCCTGAATCCGGTCACTTTCCTTGACCCGCAACTCCTCCGCACCAGTCAGGACGGTCTCACCTTCTGCACAAGCTGCCGCAACAAACAATGCGGGAAACTCATCAATCGCCAGGGGCACCTGATCCTCAGGGATGCGAATTCCCTTCAAGGGCGCATAGCGAACACGAATATCCGCCACCGGCTCACCGCCCACTTCGCGCATATTCAGCAATTCAACATTGCCGCCCATTGCACGGAGGATATTGATAACCCCATCGCGGGTGGGGTTGATCCCCACATGCTCCAGCACAACATCGGAACCGGGAGAGATAGCGGCAGCAACCATAAAGAATGCGGCTGAAGAAATATCGGCAGGCACATCGATGCGACAGGATTTCAGTGAGCCACCGCCCACCAACTTAGCCTGAGCACCATCCCGCTCCACCTTATAACCAAAGCCCTGCAACATGCGCTCGGTATGATCTCTAGTGGGCGCCGGCTCAACGGTAGACGTTTGACCCTCACTATAGAGCCCAGCCAGCAATACCGCTGATTTCACCTGGGCACTGGCCATCGGCAGCGGGTAATCGATCCCTTTCAACGCACTACTACCCTTAATCAAAAGCGGCGGACGACCTTCCGGGCCAGTCTCAATATTTGCACCCATCTCACGCAGAGGATTAGCCACGCGATTCATCGGGCGTTTTGACAGGGAATCATCACCAGTGAGTGTTACGTCGAAATCCTGCCCGGCAAGCAATCCAGCCAACAGGCGCATGGAGGTCCCGGAGTTACCGAGATATAGCGGTCCGGGCGGTGCCTGCAAGCCATTAAGTCCTACGCCATGAATTACAACCCGACCATTGTCCGGCCCCTCAATTACGACCCCCATATCGCGGAAAGCCTGCAGGGTTGCCAGTGCGTCCTCCCCCTCCAGAAAGCCCTCAACTTCTGTAACTCCCTCGGCCAGGGAGCCCAGCATAATTGAGCGGTGCGACATGGATTTGTCCCCCGGCACCCTGAGCTTGCCATTTACAGCCTCGCCCGGCTGCACGATAAAAGTAATCTCTTGTTCTTGCATAGGTTCCGAATACGCTTGTTTTGCCAACATTTTGGTAAAGTGATCCCGTGCCGCTTTGGCGCGAGTAAAAACCCCCATCAGGGCAGCGCTATCACCCGAGGCAATAGCGTCGCGCAGGGAAGAAAGGTTGAGGCTGTATAGGTCGATGGCCTTTAAGATGGCATCCCGATTGGCGAGCATAATATCTCGCCACATAACCGGGTCACTGGAAGCGATACGAGTAAAGTCACGGAAGCCTCCCGCCGCATAACGGAAGATATTTTCGTTTTCCGCATCGTGGGCCAAAGTGTCCACAAGGCTAAAAGCGATGACATGGGGAAGATGGCTCGTAGCAGCCAGAACCTCGTCGTGCTCCTCCACTGACATTGTCAGGGGCTCAGCTCCCACGGCCTGCCATGCTCGCTCCACGAGCTGCAAATGAGCAGCCCCTGTATTCGCAAGCGGCGTCAGGATAATGCGGTGATCCCTATAGAGGTCATCTCTCGCCGCGGTAACACCACTTTTTTCAGAGCCAGCGATTGGATGCCCTGGCACCAAAAAATCTGGAGCACTTCCCCACACTTTTTCTGCCGCTGCCACCACGCTACCTTTTACGCTGGCGCCATCTGTCACAGTGACTCCCGCCGGCAGGTGTTCTTTAAGCTGCGCGAATACAGACTCAATCGCCAGTGTCGGCACAGCCACAAACACCAAATCGCCCGGCTCCAGCTGCGGCAATACCAGCTCTAGACTGGTGCTGGCCCGATCAACAATACCGAGCGCCCTGGCTTCATCGCAGACACTCTCTTCCAGAGCGACCCCGATAACCTCTCGGCAAGCCCTGGCAGCTTTCAGTGCAAGGGCAAAACTCCCCCCAATTAAACCGATCCCAACAACCAGCAGTCGGCCAATTTGAGCTTGCGCCATCACAGCACTCCGCGAGGGTAGGAACCCAGCACTTTCAGATCTGAGGCACAGCCTCCAACCTCTTTTAGCGCCTCGGCAATCCCCTGGGTATCGCGGTGGCCGCTAAAATCGATAAAGAACACATAGGTCCAATTGCCAGACTGCGATGGCCGGGTCTCTACCCGAGTCAAATCGACACTGTAGCGACGAAACGGCTCCAGGAGATCGTGCAGAGCACCTGGCTCATTGCGCATTGATACCATCAATGAGGTTTTATCATCCCCGCTCGCAGGCACTTGCTGGGTACCAATAATCAAGAAGCGGGTGGAATTATCCGGGCGATCTTCTATTTTCTCCGACAGCACCTTCAGCCCGTAGAGTTCCGCTGCCATATCGCCAGCTATCGCCGCAGCATTCCACTCACCCTTAACGCGCTTGGCCGCATCCGCATTGCTGGCAACTGCAACACGTTCCACATTGGGATAATGGGCATCAAGCCACTTGCGGCACTGCGCCAGGCTCTGCGCATGGGAATAAATACGAGTGATTGACTCTGGGCGCGTTACATCTGAGATCATCAAGTGATGATGGATACGCAGCTCCACCTCACCGCAGATACTCAGGTTGGAGTGCATAAAGTTGTCCAGGGTGTGATTGATCACCCCTTCGGTAGAGTTTTCTACCGGCACAACACCGTAACTGACGGCCCCTGCTTCTACCTCACGGAAAACTTCATCAATTGCCGCCAGCGGCCGGCTCTGGGCAGAGTTGCCGAAGTGCTTTAATGCCGCCTGCTGGGTAAAGGTACCTTCAGGGCCCAGGTAGGCCACTTTGACGGGCTCTTCCAAGGCCAGGCAGGCCGACATAATTTCGCGAAACAGTCGCGCCATTTCTTCATCAGTCAGCGGGCCATTATTGCGCTCCATAGCCTTGCGCAGCACTTGTGCTTCACGCTCCGGCCGATAATAGAGAGCATCCTCGCCAGTAGCTTTCTTAACCTCTGCAACCTCCAGGGCACAGCGAGCCCGCTCACTAATTAAGCGAGCAATCTCTCCATCAATACTGTCGATCTGATTGCGCAGCTCCAGCAGTCGCTGGTCGCCACTCACAGTTTCCTCTGCCATTCGTCTATCTACTTTCTCTAGAAATCATCAAGATTGAATTAACCACCTAAGCCTTGCGCGCTTCAAAATCCGCCATAAATGCCACAAGCGCTTCCACTGCCTCCATGGGAACGGCGTTATATAGCGACGCACGCATACCACCCACAGAGCGGTGCCCCTTTAAGCTCAACAAACCCGCTTCTTCTGACTCAATCAAAAACTGCTTATCCAGGCGATCGTCAGCCAATACAAAGGGCACATTCATGCGGGAGCGACTTCCCTCCTCAACCGGACTGGAGAAAAAGTCACTGCTATCGAGGAAGTCGTACAGCATTTTGGATTTAGCATCGGCCTGCTTAGCCATCGCATCAACTCCCCCCTGATCTTTCAACCACTGGAAGACAAGACCAGATAAGTACCAAGCGAAAGTAGGCGGCGTGTTATCCATAGAGCCCGCTTCTGCAGCCACCTTCCAGCTCAAACTGCGAGGAATATTTTCCAGTGAGCGATCGAGTAAATCATCCCGAACCAAGGCTACAGCGATACCTGAGGGGCCAATGTTTTTCTGCGCGCCGGCATAGATAACGCCGAACTTTTCCACCTCAATCGGTTGAGACAAAATAGTTGAGGACATATCCGCCACCAGCGGGCACTCCACTTCCGGCACATAGCCAAACTCAACACCGCCAATTGTCTCGTTGGGGGTATAGTGGAAATAAGCCGCATCACCACTCGACTGCCAGCTGTCTGCCGCAGGTGCATAGCTGAAGTTGCGATCCTCACTGGATGCAACCACATTTACCTCACCATAGCGACGAGCCTCTTTGATCGCCTTGGCCGCCCAACTACCAGAGTGTATAAATTCAGCTTTGGATGAGCCGGCACCGAGAAGATTCCAGGGCACGGCACTGAATTGCCCAGTTGCCCCGCCCTGAAGAAACAACACTTTGTAGTTGCTCGGCACACTGAGCAGATCGCGGAGGTCCTGTTCGGCCCGCTCAGCTACTTCAACAAACTCTGGAGAGCGGTGGCTGACCTCCATTACAGAGCAACCGAGCCCTTGCCAATTGAGCAACTCCCTTTGCGCCCGCTCCAGTACGGGCTGCGGTAAAGCGGCAGGGCCTGCACAGAAATTAAACTTCCTCATGAGCTGATTTCCACAATACAAAAAAGGTTTCAAATACAACTAGATGTGTCTACGCACAAATTGCCATTCAGAGGGATAGATATCGCGCCTTTAGCGTTTTTCGTGGGAGCCAAAGGCAAGAAAGGCCGCGATAAACGCAGCCTTTCTTAGTGGTCTGGAGCGGTGGGTCACTCTTCCCCACCGTTTTCTTCACCGTCATCTTCGGTCTCTTCAATGCGACCGAGGCCAACCAGCTTCTCGCCAGTCTTCAGGCGAATCACTCGCACCCCCTGCGTGTTGCGCCCAAGTACAGACACTTCATCAACACGGGTACGCACCAGAGTGCCCTGGTCGGAGATCAACATCATCTCCTCACCTGGGTGCACCTGACAGGCCCCAACCAAGGCACCGTTACGTTCACTTTCCGCGATCGCAATAACACCCTGGGTACCGCGTCCCTTAGTGGGGAATTCGCTGATAGCTGTGCGCTTACCGTAACCATTCTCAGTAGCCATCATCACAGAGCCACCCTCTTCAGGGATAACCATAGCGATAACCTGCTGACCTTCCTGCATACGAATACCGCGAACACCACGGGAAACACGGCCCATAGAGCGGACATTGGACTCGGAGAAGCGCGCTGCCTTACCGGCGCTGGTAAACAGCGCTACATCGCGCTCACCATCGGTAATCGCAGTGGCTACCAGGCGATCGCCCTCCTCCAATTCAATTGCACGCAAACCAACACTGCGGGGACGGGCAAAAGCGGTGAGGGGGGTTTTCTTCACGGTGCCATTGGCAGTGGTGAAGAAGATAAAGTGATTTTCGTCGTACTCGGACACCGGCATCATGCTACTGATACGCTCGCCCTCTTCCAGAGGCAGCATATTAACCATTGGGCGACCACGGGAGGCTCGGCCAGCGGTGGGCACTTCGTAGACTTTCAGCCAGTACACCTTGCCCTTATTGGAGAAGCACAGAAGGGTGTCATGGGAGTTGGCGATCAATAGATGCTCGACGAAGTCCTCGTCTTTTACCTGGGTCGCGGATTTACCCATACCACCACGGCGCTGGGCCTGGTAATCCGTCAGAGGCTGGCTCTTGGCATAACCACCGTGGGAGATAGTTACTACCTTATCTTCCGGGGTAATCAGGTCTTCAACGGTCAGATCCTGGCGAGACGCAACGATATCGGTACGACGCTCATCGTTAAAGTCCTTTGACAGCTGCTCTAACTCTTCGCGGATCACTTCCATCAGACGCTCGAAGCTACCGAGGATATGCAGGTATTCAGCAATCTGTTCCAGTCGCTCCTGGTATTCTGCCAGCAGCTTGTCATGCTCCATACCGGTCAGACGGTGCAGGCGTAACTCGAGGATAGCCTGGACCTGGGCCGGAGACAGGTAGTAAACACCATCACGCAAACCAAACTCTTGCGGCAGATCGTCCGGTCGGCAGGCATCGGCGCCAGCGCGCTCCAGGAATTGCTGTACATTCCCTACCTTCCAACCCTTGGCCAGCAGCGCCTCGCGGGCATCTGCCGGCGTGGCGGAAGATTTGATCAGCTCAATAACCGGGTCGATATTGGCAATAGCAATTGCCTGACCTTCCAGGATATGACCGCGCTCGCGGGCTTTGCGCAACAGGTAGACCGTGCGACGGGTAACCACTTCCTGACGGTGGCGAATAAAGTGCTCGAGCAGCTCTTTGAGATTCAATACCTTGGGCTGGCCATCGACCAGGGCCACCATATTGATACCGAAGACGCTTTCCAGCTGGGTCTGGGAATAGAGGTTATTCAGAACCACATCACCCAGCTCTCCCCGCTTAAGCTCAATCACTACGCGCAAGCCGTCTTTGTCGGACTCATCGCGCAGCTCAGAGATACCCTCGATCTTTTTCTCTTTCACCAGCTCAGCAATACGCTCGATCAAGCGCGCTTTATTCAACTGGAAGGGGATCTCAGTAATGATGATGGTTTCGCGATTGGTCTTGTCATCGCGGATCACATCTGCTTTGGCACGCACATAAATGCGGCCACGGCCAGTGCGGTAGGCAAGGAGAATACCGGCGCGGCCATTGATGATGGCGCCCGTGGGGAAGTCCGGCCCGGGGATGTACTCCATCAGGTCGTCGACGGTCAACTCGGAATTATTGATCAGAGCCAGGCAAGCCTTGATCACCTCACCCAGATTATGGGGAGGGATATTGGTGGCCATGCCTACCGCAATACCGGAGGAACCATTGACCAAGAGGTTCGGCACACGCGAAGGCAACACCTCCGGCATTTGCTCGGAACCATCGTAGTTATCGACAAAATTAACAGTTTCTTTATCGAGGTCGGACAGCAGCTCGTGGGCCAACTTATCCATACGAATTTCGGTGTATCGCATGGCAGCTGGACTGTCACCATCGATAGAACCGAAGTTACCCTGGCCATCTACCAAGGTGTAACGCATAGAAAACGGCTGCGCCATACGTACAATAGTGTCGTAGACCGCAGTGTCTCCGTGCGGGTGATATTTACCGATTACATCACCAACGACACGCGCTGATTTCTTGTACGGTTTATTCCAGTCGTTTTTAAGCTCGCTCATCGCGTAGAGCACGCGGCGGTGTACCGGCTTGAGGCCATCGCGTACATCCGGCAGTGCGCGCCCGACAATCACGCTCATGGCATAGTCGAGATAAGACTGCTTGAGTTCTTCTTCGATATTAATCGGAGAGATTTCTTTGGCTAATTCGCCCATGGCTTACGGCGTTCCTTTTATAGCGCGGGCGTACGTACTGTGCCCGGGATAAGCGGGCGATTCTACCATAGTTTGAGATGTTTGGAGCCGCAGGACTATGAGATATAAAACTGCAACCCAAACCACAGTTGTCGCCCCCTTTGACTGCGGCTACAGTAAAACACCCCCACAGCAGCCACCAGATAAGTCCTCATGCAACAAGCTGTCGATACCCTGATCCACGCACGCTGGATCATACCCGTCGTACCCGAGAAAAAAGTGTACGAAAATTGTTCGCTCGCAATAGAAAAGGGCAAAATCTCTGCCCTGGTACCCACAGCTGAGGCCTCAATTCGCTTTAAGGCAAAAGATGAAGTCGACCTGGGGCAACACGCACTAATTCCAGGGTTAATCAATACTCACAACCATGCACCCATGACGCTATTGCGCGGCTACGCTGATGACCGCCCCCTTAAAGAGTGGCTGGAGCAACACATCTGGCCGACAGAGCAACGCTGGGTAGGTCCGCAATTTGTAGCTGACGGCAGCCGGCAAGCGATTGCCGAGATGCTGCGCTCTGGTACTACCACTTTTTCTGATCAGTACTTCTTCCCGGAAGCCGTCGCCATTGCTGCGCGGGAGAGCGGAATCAGGGCCCATATCGCCTTCCCCGTGCTGGATGCCCCAACCCCCTGGAGCCGCAATAGCGATGAGGCCCTACACAAAGGATTGGCGTTACGCGATGATTACCGTGCGCACGATCGAATTGAGGTGGTATTTGCACCCCACGCCCCCTATACCGTGGGGGATAAAACACTGGAAAAAATTGCAGTCTGCTCTGCCGAAGCGCAGATCTCCATGCAAATGCACCTCCACGAGACCCACGCTGAAGTTGAAAGCGCCCTGAATGCTACTGGAGAGCGACCCACCGAGCGGCTATTCCGCCTCGGACTGCTAGGGCCGCAGACACTTTGTGTACATATGGTGGCCACCAACCAGCGAGATATTGAGCTAGTGAGCTCAAGTGGCGCCCATGTTTCTCACTGCCCATCATCCAATCTCAAGCTCGCCTCAGGCTTTTGCCCGACCTATGACATGCTGGAAGCCGGCATCAACGTTTCCCTGGGCACCGATGGCGCCGCGAGCAATAACACCCAAGACCTGTTCTCCGAAGCCAACACAGCCGCACTACTGGCAAAAGCAGTTAGCGGGAACGCAACAGCCCTACCCGCGCATAAGACACTGAGTATGGCGACCATCAACGGAGCCAAAGCACTGGGAATTGAAGATATAACCGGAAGCCTGGAGGTAGGTAAAAGCGCAGACATTGCTGCTATCAACCTCGGCGGTCTAGAGCAGCAGCCTTTGCATGACCCAGTGTCCCAGTTGATTTATGCCAACGGAGGACACAATGTCAGCGATGTCTGGGTTGCAGGGCGACAACTTTTAAAGGAGCGCCAGCTACAAACCTTAAACGAAACTGAGGTTATCCAGCGGGCGCAAATATGGCGTGATAGAATCAGCGGAAATTTACGCTAGATAACTGATTCCGGCCCAATCACTGAAAAGTGCCGGTTACGAGCGACGGAGTTTGCAGAGAAGTTCATGAGCAATGTAGATCCCTCAGAAATCGCCAAATTTGAGCAACTTGCCAGCCGCTGGTGGGACAAGGAAGGCGAGTTCAAACCACTACACGAAATCAATCCACTGCGTGCAAATTACATTGATGGGTATGCTCCGGTTGCCGGTAAGAAGCTCCTCGATGTGGGCTGCGGTGGCGGTATCCTGGCTGAAGCCATGGCACAGAGGGGAGCCGATGTTACCGGTATCGATCTAGGGGAAGCCCCACTCAATGTCGCCAAACTCCACGCCCTCGAAAGTGGCGTCAGCGTCAACTATCGCAAAGTGGCAGTAGAGGAACTGGCAGAAGAAGCGCCCGAGAGCTTTGACATTGTTACCTGCCTGGAGATGCTTGAGCATGTACCAGACCCCTCTTCTGTCATTCGCGCCTGCGCGAAACTTGTAAAACCCGGCGGTAAACTATTCTTCTCTACGATCAACCGCACCCCTAAAGGGTGGCTGTTTGCCGTAGTCGGAGCGGAATATGTCCTACGCTTACTGCCCAAGGGCACTCATGAATACAGTAAGTTTATCCGCCCCTCAGAAATGGGCGCCTGGCTGCGCGATGAGTCCCTGGAAGCGCACGATATAACCGGTATGACTTATAACCCGGTTACCCGAAGCTACAAATTGAACCCCCGGGATGTCGACGTCAATTATTTGATGTATGCCAGCAAACCAGAATAAGTGAACTGCAAAATGAAAGCCGTTTTATTTGACCTGGATGGTACCCTGCTTGATACAGCGCCAGATTTTATTGTTGTATTAAATCAACTGCGCCAACAGGAACAATTACCTCCACTGCCTGACGAGACGATCCGGGGAACCGTATCCAATGGTTCCAGGGCGCTGGTCACATTGGGGTTTAACAAAGAAGAAGGTGACCCTGCCTTCCCAGGATTACTACAAAGGTTACTGGACCTCTACCTCGCACACCTTGCAGAGAAGACGACCACCTTCCCTGGCATCGACAATCTGCTCGACAACCTGGTTGAAAAAAACCTTCCCTGGGGGATTGTCACCAATAAACCGGAGGCCTACACCACTCCTCTGATGGAAGCCTTTACCCATCTACCGCCAGCCTCTGCAATTGTTTGCCCTGACCACGTCAGCAAATCCAAGCCGGACCCCGAGCCCCTATTTTTAGCCTGCAGCCAGATTGGCTGCGCTCCCGCTGAAGCAATTTATATCGGCGACCACAAGCGCGATATCATCGCCGGCCAAAAGGCTGGTATGCCAACTATCGCTTGCGGATATGGTTATATTGACTCAACAGATAACCCCGCCAATTGGGGGGCAGACCACCTGGTAAATTCCGCCAATGAAATTTGGCCCCTTCTAGAACAACACTATTTTTGAAACTTGAAGTAATACCGGGCACCCAAGCCCGGTGACAGTATCGGGATATTTCATGTCAGACTTTGTTGGCGACTATCAAGCGCCCTCCGACTTATTAAATAGCAAGATTATTCTTATCACCGGTGCCGGAGACGGCATAGGTAAAACTGCAGCAAAGACTTTTGCCGCTCACGGGGCGACGGTAATTTTGCTAGGGCGTACAACTCCCAAGTTAGAAGCAGTCTATGACGAAATCGAGGCTGCCGGTGGGCCACAGCCGGCTATTTTCCCCATGGACCTGGGTGCGGCAAAAATAGAGGATTTCGAGAGCCTTGCAGAAGCTATTCGCAACGAGTTTGGCCGCCTGGATGGACTCCTGCACAATGCCGGCCTACTCGGGCAACGCACCCCTATCGGCAATTACAATTTCAATACTTGGCAACAAGTAATGCAGGTCAATGTTAATGCAGCATTTGGGCTAACAAAGGCAATGCTGCCCCTGCTAGAGGAATCAGAAGCCGGCTCTGTTATTTTTACAAGCTCCAGCGTTGGAGTTAAAGGGAGAGCCTATTGGGGAGCCTATTCAGTATCGAAATTTGCCACCGAAGGGCTAATGCAGGTACTCGCCGATGAACTGGAAGGGGTTTCCAATACCCGGGTCAACTCCCTAAACCCCGGGGCAACCCGTACAACAATGCGAGCAACTGCCTACCCAGCAGAAAACCCCCAGTCGGTAACCTCTGCAGAAGATATTATGCCCACCTACCTCTACTTAATGGGTAGAGACAGCAACGGCATAAGCGGGAAGCATTTTAGCGCCCAGAAGAAATAGAGACCCTGCCCCATGGACAAGAATCCGAACTTCGGTCTCGGGCGCTTGTCCATGAAACTCTTGATCGAAATTGTACTCGGTAGCTAATCAACTATTCACCGAAGCCCTTTTCATCGCCATCTTTTGCACCTGAGCCTTCCCCAACTGGCGGCATATGCTCCGGAGCATCGGCAAATACATCACCTTCAAACTCCATCATATGCGAGCCATCAAACAGCTCTATATCTTGAGCGTCTCCCGAGTATTGGTTGTAGTCAACAGACTGATCATCACTCTCACTAAGCACGATCCCCACAGCATAAGCTGCAGACCGGTCAGACACCGCGAGACTTATTCCTTCGCAAGACACATACCCAATCACAACAGCAAACAGTGCTGCAGGTGTTAGCAACCCCTTCATCTTTCCGCCCCTGGATAGTTAACTTTTATGATTTTTTGCTTATTGATAGCTTGCCAGACTTTTAGAGGCATAGTTAGTCACCCCCTGACTTCAAACCTAACCCAACATCTCAAATAAATTAGCCATTAAGGCCGCTTCTCAGGTCATCTGTGCTATTGCGCAAATTCTTTCATGTTGGCAAGCTGAAAAGTGTGAGCCTTTTCCCAAATCTATTTGTTCATGCCGACCATGTCAGGCAGAATAAAAGTCATAATTAGCAAATAAGTCGACACCCTGAACTATGAAAGCCCTCATCATTTTTGCCCTGCTAGCACTTTCCTCCTCGCCAATATTTGCGGACTCGTTAAAGAACCAAGTCAAATCCTGCTCTGAAATTAAACCCCAAGAAGGTCGTCTCAGATGCTATGACCGGATCGCCAACTCCCTTGATCAGCAAGCAGTTAAAGAGTTTGGCCAAGAACAAAAACGGATAGCTGAAGAGGCCCCCAAACATATTGAGGCGAAAATAGTCGCAATCCAAATGGCAGCGCACCAGAAGCGTCTAATTTCCCTCAATAATGGCCAAACGTGGAAACAAAATGACTCTAAGGGAGTAAATTGGAAAATCGGCGACCTTGTGGTTGTAGAACGAGCCATGTTCGGCTCCTTTTTTATGAAACCTGCCGACGGTGGACCAAAGCTTCGCGTAAAACGCGTTAAGTAGTATCCGCGCCCCTCTTGGTGGGTGCCTGCACCCACCCCAATCATTTCCCGTCAATAATCCACCCTCCTAATTTCAACCAACCCAGGCACTTTCAGCAACACTCTTCTATAGTGAGAAAGGAATAGGCGCCAAAAGCGCCTTGAGAGGCTAAACAGCGTGTAGTACTTACACAGCCAACAGAAGGTTTAAGCACTTGTCCCGAGAACATTTTTACTCAAGGGATGAAGAATGGCTGAAGGATACAGGCGAACCACTCTCTGACTCCTGCCAGGGCGCTAGCGAGCCCGACCCCCAGGTCGAGCAAGGCCCAGGCGTGGAAGAGATCCACGCAACGGGTGAATCCCTCTCCGAGAGCGGCACCACCCCAATGCAAAGCTATCTCAAGCATCTATATAGGCTTGAACTACTGACCCCGGAGGAAGAACACAGCACCACCTGCCTACTACGTGACCTGGAGGAAAAGCTAATATTCAACCTCCAGGAAAGCGGCACCGAACTGGTCCAGCTGCGAAGTGAGGGAGTGGAACAACGAGGAAGCACCGGTGCCTACGACCATGGATTAATCATTGCTCACACGGAAATCCTCCTCACAAGTGAACATTTGGATCGGCGCAGTCGCAGCAGGATAATCGGGCTATTACAACGCTTTCAAAAACAGCGGAAAAAACTGATCCAATGTAATCTGCGCTTGGTTATTGCTATCGCAAAACGCTTTCGCAACCCATCTGTGCCCTTTATCGATTTAATTCAAGAAGGCAATGTTGGATTAATGAAAGCCATTGAGCGATTCAAACCACAAATGGGATATCGATTTTCCACCTATGCCTACTGGTGGATTCAGCAAGAAATTCAATTAGCCTTAAGGCGCAACGAAGATCTAGTCCGACAACCGGCTAATGTTCAGGATGATTTAAGAGCAATCTACAGGGCCATTGGCGAAGTCCGTGCTCAGGGGCAGCCCGCATCTGATGACAACCTAGCCCGCCACACCGGACTGGACATTGAGAGAATTCAGAGCCTGTTAAAGCTACCTGGGCCCACCGGCTCTCTGGATGACCCGGTTGCAGATGACCAAAGCAGCACCAGACTGGACTATGCGCCAGCTGACGAGCTGTACAATACCGATGAACTGGTAACCAACCAGGAGCTAGCTCAGCGCCTCCGTGAAGCTGTTGCCCGTCTCCCCGCACGACAAAGGACAGTCCTCAACTTGAGGTACGGGTTAATTTCTGACAAGGACTGTTCTTTTCGGGTTATTGGTGAGCAGTTAGGGCTTAGCCAGGAGCGCGCGAGGCAACTACATTCTGACGCACTTCGACAACTGAAACGGCAGTGGCGCTAGAAAAGGAAGAAGCCGGTGGCAAGCCTCTTTAGGGAGCTTGCCATCGAACCCTTTCCCACTAGTCTTTAAAACAGCCCTATCAGTTAGTACCGCGAAGCTATGCGTAAATCAGTGGTCTTTAACGATAAGTGCAGTGCTTTTAAATACTGCGCCTATATTTTTTCCTGCGGACTCTTCCTTACTCCGCCAATCCACGCGGAATCTGAATTCATTGTAAGTGCAGGCAAAGGACTTGGGAATGAATTGATGCAGTATCGCTCTATCTCGGCTTCAGAAATGGCTGGATTTAGCTACTCACATTTACTGTCTTCATTTAGCCTTGGCAATAATTCATTACAATGGTGGGGCCAAGGCAGTTACTCCCATATGCGAATTGAGCATCGAAGCGAGAAACAGCAGCAAAATATTCTCGAAATTAAACCAATTCTCCGCTGGTACCCTCGAAATGAATTTCAGGGCGGATTTGCTGAAGCAGGTGCAGGCGCGTCCTACTTAAGCCAAAAGAACTTCGGTGATATCGGATTGAGCACCAAACTAAATTTTGCCCTGCACTTTGCTCTTGGGTACCGCTTTTCCAGAGGCTACATCCTTTCATTAAGATACAGTCACTTTTCAAACGCCAGAACCAATACACCCAACCCCGGCTTTGATTTTGCCTCTTTAAATGGACATCTTAGTTTTTAAAGACTCAATGCTATAGCCCAGCTACTAGCGACTCGCGTGCCCACCAAATTAACTTATAAGATTCTGAAAAAAATCTATGGTTTTTCCAGCTGAAGCTGCATAACTAAACTCTTGAGGGTTCGAGTTGTTTGGCTTGTTCAGCAAATTCAAACTTGTTTGTATTAAAGATTTAATATCACCTCGCTCCACCAACCCTTCGGGGAAATAATTTTGCAAAACCTCACCCGTACAGCCTCCAGAATAAGCGACTACCGGGCGCCCCATTGCCATTGCCTCCTTGGAATACTTTGCATTCTCATCCTTCTCACTGGCGAGTTGAAATACTAACTGGGAAGTTGCATACAACTCACGCATATCACGGCGTTCACCGAGAAAAGTTACCTTGCCGCCGAGATCCAATTCTTGCGCGAGCCCTTCCAGTTTTTTCAAATAGCGTAAATCATCATCCATCAAAGCCCCTACAATCACTCCATGAATATCTTCGTTGTGTGCAGCAGCTTGGGCCAACATATGTAAAAACTCTTCTTGCCCCCCACTTGCAGAGATCTCTCCCGGCATCAGCCACCAGTTTTTCCCTTCCAGCTGAGGATAACTATTCAAAAGCTTCAATTGCCACTGGCTCGCCACTGGTTTCTCTCGATCAAACTCGCGAATATTGATACCGCGATAAATAACCTCTACGGAGTTTTCAACAATTTTGGCAGAGGAATTCCTCAGGTTCTCTGCAACCCCATGCGAGGTTGCGATAATTCCATCTCCCGACAGAAAACCTTTATTTAAGTAACTTTTGGGAAAAGGTTTATCCACAAGAGGTACCAGCTTGGGCCGACTTGTAACCGGCTCACTCTTTAAGGCGCGCCAAGCTAGAAAAGCTGTTAAACGGCCATAGGTATGGACAATATCCGGGTTCAACCCCGTAAGAATCTTACGCAGGCGGGATTTATGCCGCAAAGACCATATTGACTCAGTGGTTTTTGGAAAGCTGATAAAGTCACTACCGTGCAGACGAAACCGCGCCTCCAATGGCCCACCAGCAGAAATCACCAGAGACTCGTGGCCGTTTTTGACCAGTTCACTTGCAAACTCAAGCGCAAGAGTTGCTGTGATTCCGGGCTCTAGATTGGGCAAAAATTGTACAACTTTCAATTTGACTTCCGTGGCAACAAACCAAAAGGTCTATTTTGACTTCCAATAAGATAATTTCCCAGTAAATCATCACTAATTTGCAAGCCAGTGACTCCATACGCAAAAGCTCCCCTGGCACCCGAAAGTGTTAGTGATAGTATTTGCAATGGCAAACCACTCAGGGACCTGAAAATGCTTCACCGACAAATAAGTTACTTTCTCGCCTTTACGCTGCTTCTGCTAACAATAGGTGCTTCAGCTGCTGAGAGCGACAAAGGTGTCTTCTGGAAAGCGACCAAAGATAGTAAAACCATTTACTTATTAGGCTCTGTTCACTTGGCAACTGAGGATTTTTACCCCCTTAGATCAAAAATCGAGCAAGCCTATACCAAAAGTGACGCCATTGCCGTCGAGGCCGATATTCTAGCTGCAGAAGGCGATAGCCTGTTGCAGCAGCGAATCAAGATGGAGTCTGTATACCAGGGAAAACGCACCTTAAAAGACGAATTACCACCGGAGCTTTATAGCCAATTAAAATCTTGGATGCGAAAGCGGAATATGCCCGAAGCTATGTTTATCCGGCAGCGTCCCGCCATTGCCATGATTTCCATAAGCATGATTGAGATGCAAGCCCACGGCCTCAATCCAGAGCTCGGCATTGATCGCCATTTTCTGTTGAAAGCTAAAAAAGATGGGAAATCTATTCTGGAACTGGAAGGAGTTCTCCAACAGTTCCAAATGTTAAATGGCCTGGACAACCCTGCATTATTATTTCAACAAACCCTCGAGCAAATTGGGGATATTTCATCCTTTTTGCCCAAGCTGACCGGCGCATGGAAAAGAGGTGATGAGGATGAATTAAACCGCCTAATCATCCTGGATGGTCTAACAGAGAACCCTGAATATAAACCTCTTTATGACACTTTGTTCTTTGAACGCAATGAAAAGATGGCAGAAAAAATTGCCCTAAAGGGGCCAAATTACAAATCTCTTTTCGTTATTGTCGGCGCTGGCCACCTAGTAGGCGATCGTAGCGTTATCAAGTTTTTGAGTGACAGTGGTTACAAGCTAGAGCGCCTTTAATATGTCACCCTGAGCATTTTCGGCGCAGGCTTTCTGCGCCCCTCTTCTCATCACACCGCCACGCCCCAACCTTTTCTATTGCTAAACTCGAATAGCACTTCTTCCGTGACCAATGACAACTCTCAAATAGAGGCGCTCAATGAAATATTGGGGAGCATGCTGTGCCACTTCAATATTTTTATTTTACTTCCCAGCCATCGCTGATGAAGCCGAAACAAAAGGTGGACTGAAAATTGTCTCTGACGATGGGAACTTCTCCGCACAACTAGGCGGAAGAATTCACTTCGATACATATATTTTTGATAAAGATCTGGAAGACCCGGTTAACACCACAGACTTTCGCCGCGTAAGGTTGTCAATGAAAGGCAAAATCTGGAAGTGGAACTACAAACTTGAGAGAGACTTTGCATCCGATGGGACTGGAGGATTGCGAGACGTCTATTTAGCAACAAAGTTCTATACGGGAAAACTAACCATCGGCAACTTTAAACCCAGCCGCTCAATCAATGAGCTGACAAGCTCCAATGACCTAGTGCTCATGGAGCGGGCATTTACCAGCGCTGCAGGTATTTATTCTGGGCGTGGGCGTCAGCAAGGTATCGACTGGCATAAGCATTGGTGCTGTCATACATTTGGTTTTACGTTATTCAACTTACGGGACCCAGGCGATCCCAGGAACTCGGGGTTTGGCGCAGCAACTCGACTGACCTGGGCTCCAATTAACGATGTTTTATCAACAGTTCATCTGGGTGTATACCGTAGCTACGAAAAAGCGAATCAGGACAGTCCCGATATCACTGCTGAAGTTGCCTATGCGGGCCGACGAGGGCCGGAGCAGCTGATAGCAATCACACCTGGCGGATCAGATAATTTTTTTGGCGAGTTTGGTGACGATGAGTTTTTCCTTGGAGATGGCGGAGGCCGGGTCAATACTACCGGTTTCGAGCTAGCTGCGACTTACGGCCCTCTATTCGGCCAAGCGGAATATGCGTATGGTCATTTCACAGGGAAGATATACCTCTCTGAATTGACCTATGAGGAATTCTTCGGTCTTCCGCCAAGTTTTTTTTGTGACCCCATAAGCGGATGCTTTATTGGCGGACAGGATGTTCACTCCTGGTACATTATGGGAAGCTGGGTAATTACCGGCCAACATAAACCCTACGACTCCAAGATAGGGGTATTTAAATCTATCAAGCCATCTCCTCCAGAGGGTGCCTGGGAAGTTGCCGCAAGATATACCGCTATAGAGAATCGGGATTTTCGCCAGCTGCGAGCGAGTAATTTTATATTTGGGGTCAATTACTATTTCAACCCCAAAGTCCGGGTAATGATGAACATCACCCTCGGTGACGATGATTTTACTGGAGATAAAACCAACCAATTTGCCATACGACTACAGGGGGTTTGGTAGGGGGGGGTATAAAGTGGCTCAAGACAGTCCTCAAGCCACTTTACCAAACGGAAAATTAACCTACTTGCTGCGCCTTAGCTGGGTCAAAAACCTCAACCTCTGCAGAAAGTTTTATATCCCGAACCGGATTTTCAAATCGATTTAATGCGATATTTCGCTGCTCTTTCGCTTTCTCAATATTGGCCTCTTTCACCGGGCCGTAGCCCCGGATGATATCCGGATATTGAAGTAGCTCAACTGCAGCAGCGTGATTCTGCGAATTTAATTGGCCCAGAACTTTCTTAACCAATTCTTCATATTCACTGATCAGTGCCCTCTCCATTTTTCGCTCAGCAGTATAACCAAATATATCAAGCGCCGATCCGCGCAAGAACTTCAGCTTCGCCAAAACACCAAATGCCTTGTACATCCAACCGCCAAATTTCATTTTGCGGGGACGCCCCAAGCCTTTATCGAAGCGCGCCAATAACGGGGGAGCCAAATTGAACTCCAGTGTAAAGTCACCACTGAAGTTCTCTTTTAGCGATTCGGTAAAGCGGCTATCGGTGTATAGGCGGGCCACCTCGTACTCATCCTTATAGGCAAGCAACTTTGCATAATTGCGCGCAACCACCTCAGCCAACTGCACATTCCCGGGCACTTTTAAAATCTCAGCAGATTTCACCGTATCGACCAAACTGCGGTAACGCTCGGCGAGGTCCGCATTTTGATAACCGGTGAGGTGCTCCACCCGGTGAGCCACAATCGCTTCAAGAGTTTGTGGTACCTCTACTGCAACTTTTTCGTGGGTTAACAGTTTGTCCAGAGCGTTGCGATTTTCTGCCGCCAACCGCCCTGCAGCAAACCCCTGCAGATTTCCTTCCACAGCTACACCGTTTAAGCGGATCGCTTCCAGCAGGGAGGCTTCAGTTAGCGGGATCAACCCTTTCTGCCAGGCGTAGCCGAGCATAAAAATGTTGGCGGCAAGCGTATCACCCAGAGCTGCCTTGGTCAGGCGATGCGCTTCTACTGAGCTGAGCTCATTAACCGCACCACTCACCGTATCCAATACCGCTTGCGGTGAATGGACATCCTCACGCCCGAGAACCGTTGCCGCCGTTGGACTCAAGTGGGTATTCACTACCGCGCGACTGTGCGATTTATCCAGTTTAACCAAACAAGCTGCCACATTGCCGGCTGCAATCAGGTCACAGGCCATTAAGGCATCGGCACGACCGTCGGAAATACGTACCGCGCGCAAAGACTCGGGCGCAGCCGCAAAGCGAATATGGGAGTAAACCGCTCCGCCCTTCTGAGCCAATCCCGTCTGATCAAGGGTGCTGCACGCTTTGTCCTCGATATGTGCCGCCATCGCTAGCAAAGCGCCAATGGTCACTACACCCGTACCGCCAACGCCGGTAACCAGGAAGTTATACGGCTGCTGTAAGCCCGGAAGCTGTGGTGAGGGCAACTTGGCCGCCTCAGTTCGCAACACGTCACCTACCCCGGCGCCCTTGGCAATATTGCCACCTTTCACCGTGACAAATGAGGGGCAGAAGCCGTTAACGCAGGACATATCCTGATTACAGCCGGTTTGGTTTACCCTGCGTTTGTCGCCCAGAGCTGTTTCCACTTTCTCAACAGCGATACAGCTCGACTGCTGGACGCAGTCCCCACAGCCTTCACACACCAGCTCGTTGATAAAGGGGCGCCCCTCGGCTTTAGGCAGTAGCCCGCGCTTGCGCTTGCGGCGCAGTTCGGTGGCACAGGTCTGGTCGTAAATAATAACGGTACAACCTTCAACCTCACGCAGCTCATCCATTACAACGGGCAAGTAATCCCGGTGACGAATTTCAACTTCACTGGGGAAGGACAGCGCACCCTTGTATTTATCCAGGTTATCTATCACCAGGATAACTTTCTGCACCCCTTCTGCCAAAACTTGGCGACAGATCATATCCGGAGCCAACTCACCATCGTGGGGCTGGCCGCCGGTCATGGCGACCGCATCATTAAACAGGATCTTGTAAGTGATATTGACCTTGGCAGCCACGGAAGCGCGAATCGCCAAAATACCGGAGTGGAAATAGGTACCATCACCCAGGTTTACAAAGACATGCTTTTCAGTGGTAAACGGCGCCTGCCCTACCCAGTTGACCCCTTCGGCACCCATTTGGGTGAAGGTATAAGTCTCCCTATCCAACCACTGGGCCATATAGTGACAACCAATACCTGCTAAGGCTCGGCTTCCCTCCGGCACCTTGGTAGAACGATTGTGGGGGCAGCCGGCACAGAACATAGGCAAGCGAGACACACTTGAGCCCGTCTGCTGGGAAATACGCTCAGCCAGGGCATTGAGGCGCATCAAGCGGTGCTTGCCGCCTTCATCCAACTTGTCCTCACCCAAAACAAAACCCAATACCTGGGCAATAATCGCTGGCGACAGCTCGCCATAAGCAGGCATCAGCGGCTGATCACTATCGTCCACTTTGCCGAGAATACGCGGGAAATTCGGGTCCTTCACGTGGACGTTGTACAGCTCCTCTTTCAGCTGCACTTCCATCAAACTGCGTTTTTCCTCAAGCACCAGCAGCGTATCCAAGCCACGGGCAAACTCCTGGATACCCGGCACATCCAACGGGTAGGTCATACCCACTTTAAGGATTCGAATACCGAGCTGCTTGGCCTTCTGCTCATCGATACCCATGTCTTCGAAGGCCTGCATCAAGTCCAGATGGGCCTTACCGGTGGTGACGATGCCGAGGCTCGCCTCAGGATTTTCCAGTACAACCTTGTTGAGTTTATTGGCGCGGGCAAAAGCCAGCGCAGCGGGGCGCTTGTAGCGCCACAGGCGCTCTTCCTGCTCGAGAGGGTTATCCTGCTTGCGAATATTCAGGCCGCCCTCGGGACGTTCAATATCCGGGTAGTGAAATTTAACCCGCTCAGGGTCCACTTCCACGGTCGCAGAGCTATCCATATTTTCTGCCAGGGTGATCATTGCCACCCAGCAGCCGCTAAAGCGGGACAGCTCCAGCCCGTAGTGACCATAATCCAACACTTCCTGCACGGTGGCGGGGTTAAGTACTGGAATATGCATATCCACAAAGGCAAATTCAGACTGCCCGGGATAGGAGGATGACTTACAGCCGTGGTCATCGCCAGCAACGATCAGCGCGCCACCTTTGGGAGAGGAGCCAGCGGCGTTGGCATGGCGAAATGCATCGCAGGAGCGATCGACACCCGGTGTCTTGCCATACCAAATCCCGCAGACGCCATCCACTTCTGCACCCTGGAACAAGCCCACCTGCTGGGAACCCCAAACAGCTGTAGCCGCCAACTCTTCATTGACGCCAGGCTGGAAACGGATGTTGTACTCTCCCAGCAGTTTTTTCGCCCTGGATAACTGCAGGTCGTAGCCACCTAATGGCGACCCCCGATAACCGGAGATAAAAGTCGCGGTATTGAGGTCGCGATCCCGGTCCATTCGCATCTGGTCTATGGGTAAGCGCACAAGGGCCTGGATACCTGAAAGGAGCACACGGCCCTTGAGCATGGTGTAGCGGTCGTCCAATGAAACCTGTTTTTTTACATGGGAATCCGCCGTACTTTGAGGACTGGTTACTTTTTCAGTCATACACCTACTTCCGGTTAATTATTCTTCTCGAAACCCGGTTCGAGTTATTAGTCATTATTCTTCCGAATAGTCCGTTTTCTGTGGTTAGATGCGCCTGTTTTTATATTTGCCGCAAAGTCCCAGTGCGGCTGAGGGCACACTGCACCTATCCCGAAACGGTTTAGTCAGGTCATACTAGTTCGTTAAGCGCAATAGAGCATTGCTTTATTCACGCAAATATGCGTAAATTTGTGATAGAAGTTTCGATTTAGATAATTTTTATAGGATAGGAGTCTTTATGAAGCGTTCGACAGACCTGGATGATTTTGACCGTAAGATTCTGCGAGCGCTGCAGGAGAACGCAGATTACTCCATGGCAGAGCTGGGCGATAAAGTCGGCCTTTCGCACACCCCCTGCTGGCGCAGAATCAAGCGATTGGAAGCCGAAGGCATTATCCGTGGCCGTGTTACCCTGCTGGACCCACGCAAACTGGATCTGGGTGTCACTGTATACTGCTACGTTACCATCCACAATCACGATGAGGAATCCCTGAACAACTTTGAATCAGCAGTTCAGGATGTCCAGGAGGTGGTCGAGTGCTACTCCACCAGCGGAGACAAAGACTATGTCCTGCGTGTTGTAGTAGATAGCGTGGAGCACTATGAGCAATTACTGAAGCGCTCCCTGGTACACCTGCCAAACGTGGCCTCAGTCAACTCCACCTTCGCCCTCAAGCAGGTGAAGTACACTACCCAGCTGCCACTTTAAGCCAAAAGTGTGAAAAGTAAAGCCCCTTGTTTTAACGCATGGGGCTTACTGAGAAAATTTGGGTTACTCTGCAAGCTCCCGCAGCGCATTAAGCAAATGATCAAGCGTTTCCTGCAGTGACTTTCTGTCACAATCCACCGTTATTTCTGCATATTGCCGGTAAAGGGCCTGTCGCTCTTCAAATAAGTCCGCAAAAGACTGCCCTGGCGCCTTCGCAATGCCACGGCTTTCATAATTATGGATACGCCGGCGTAACTCCTTAGCTGAACACTGAAGAAACACTACCACACCCTGACTGCGTAGATTCGCCATGCCCTCTTCGCTATAGACGGCGCTTCCTCCAGTGGCAATAACATCACTGGGGAGGGTGGCCTCGGCTAATACCTCCCCTTCAATGGCACGGAGATTAAGATAGTCACTTTCGGCCATAATTTGCTGCAAAGTCTTGCCCTCTCTGGACTGGATCAAAACATCAGTATCTGTAAACCCCAGTGCCAGCTCCTTTGCCAACAACACCCCCAGCGTACTTTTACCGGCGCCGGGCATTCCAATCAGGACAATACTTTTTCTTTTTTTCATTTTATTAATACTTGCACATTCAATCGCTACGGCGGGGAAAGAATACCGAGCGCAACCAACCCAATAAGGTGTTCCCACCCAACATCATCTTATCCAATTCATCCAGATTATGCGCTTGGCGAAAGGCATCGGCAAATAATGCCTCCCGGGTAATCATTCGCCGCTTGGGATTAATTGATTTAATGGGTTTTGCCGGATTACCAGCGATAACCGTATTTGCGGGGACATCTTTAGTGACGATACTGCCGGCTCCTACTACAGAATTATCACCGATAGTGACACCTTTGCAGATGGTTGCACTATCTCCAATCCAAACATTGTTACCCAGCCGCACCGGGGAAGTACAACGGAAGGGCCGCGTGCGATTGTAGAGCCCGTGCCAATCAGAATCGGAAATATACACATTGGCTGCGATCATACAGGCATCGCCAATCTCAATAGATTGAGCCGCAGAAATACGCACCCCTGGAGATATCAATACGAAATCCCCAATAGTAATAAATGCCTCTCCCCCCTTGTGCCCAAAAGTGGTAAAGCGAATACATTTCTCGTTGTTGGAGATTAAGTGAGGGTAATTTCCGAGCCGAACATTTTCGCCAAAAACATGGACAGAACCCGGGTCCATCACTTCCGGCTCAACCCCAACCGCATCGAATTGTGGCAGAAGGAAATACTCTGTTCGCCATTTGCGCCAACGCAGCTGCAGTCGCTTGAGCCAATAGGGCCTGTGATCCTTACGCATATTTTAATTTCTACTTATATTTTCTGGGATTTACGGAGCCCTGAGTAAAAACCCAATTGCTTTTGTACTAGCGGCAGTTTAGTGTTTCGGCCACGAAAAATAGCAAGCGTTTACCCATGTCCCTAAATCTACCTATTGATATTCGAGCAATTAAAGGTTTTCTCGCTGCCCATGAAGGGGAAGCTCTCTACCACCTGGCAGCTGAAGCCAGCTCACTGGGTCCCTGTCTTGAAGTGGGCAGCTACTGCGGCAAATCATCAATTTACCTGGCCAGTGCCTGTAAGCTGACCGATAACGTCCTGTTCGCCGTAGACCACCATCGCGGATCTGAAGAGCACCAGCCCGGGGAGGAGTATCACGATCCCGAACTGTTTGATGGCCAGGCCAATTTAATGGACAGTTTTCGTACTTTCCGCGCGAATATTCGCGCGGCTGAATTGGATGACTGGGTTGTTCCCGTCGTCGCCCCCTCCGCAACAGCTGCACGCTGCTGGAATACCCCTTTGGGTCTCGTATTTATTGACGGTGGCCACTCCCTGGAAGCGGCCATGACCGATTATCGCAGCTGGTCCCGCCATATCGTGCCCGGTGGCTACCTGGCGATCCACGACATTTTCCCGGACCCCGCCGATGGCGGCCAGGCGCCCTACGATATTTACAAGCTAGCCCTGGCTTCCGCTCAGTTCGAGCTCGTCGAAACTGTCGACACCCTGGGAATCCTGCGCCGCATTTAAGGGCAGGCACACCGATGTAAACAGCTCGCTCGCTGGCGTTAATCCGGCGAGCGCATCGGCAGCCAGAAGCATGGCTCCTACAGTCCAGGTGGTTTTTTCCTCCGGCCAGATGGCCTCATCCCGGTAGACATAACCGGTCCAGTAGCCCCCATCTTTATCCTGCCAGCGGTGCAAGCCGCGATACAAAATTTCCGCCCGCGAACGCTGGCCAGCAGCGATTAGGGACATGGTGAGTTCGCAGGACTCAGCCACCGTCACCCAGGGCTCATCGCTGACGCAACGACATCCCAACCCAGCCACGACAAACTCATCCCAGCGCTGCTGAAGCCGCAACTGCGCTGCCTCACCAGAAAAGGCACCGGTTAATACGGGATAAAACCAGTCCATTGAAAAGCGCGCCTTGCTTTCCCAGGTGCGATCAAAGCGCTCCGGTTTATTGCGCAGCGCATCGCCCAGAGCTTCCCGGGCAAGTAACCATTGGGGGCGAGCAACCCCCAGCTGGTGGGCAATATTAATTGCGCATTCCAGACTTTTATAAATGGAAGAGCAACCGGTGATCAGGGCATCTTCCATAGGGGCGCCCTCTGAATCTACCGCCCAATGAATTTCGCCAAATTCCGTTTGCAAGCGCAATACAAACTCAATTGCACGCTCCACCATCGGCCAATAGCGCTGTAAAAACAGTGTGTCTCTACTAACCAGGAAGTATTGCCAAATTCCTGTTGCCACATAGGCAACAAAATTGGTTTCACGACGCTCCCGGTTGTCAATATCGCCATCTTTATAAGCGGCCCACCAGCTGCCGTCCTCCAGCTGAATCTCAGCCAACCAGCAATAGGCGTTTTCAGCAGCTCTGAACTCTCCGGCAATGGCGAGCCCCATAGCGGCCTCGACATGATCCCAGGGGTCGGCATAGCCCCCTTTAAACCAGGGAATTGAACCATCGGGGAGTTGCTGGGAGAGAATATAGGCGGCGCTATCCTGGATAAATCCTTCTGGGAAAAGACCAGAAGCTTTTGCCGGCACAGAAATTTCACTCATGCCTCAGCTCCCTCAGGCAGAGAGAGGGACGCATCCACTCGTTGTGTCGACCCGGCAGGTTTCACAAAATAGAGAGCAATACTTTTTCCCAACAGCGGGTTCAATAGTTTTTCGAGAATCCGGGTAAAGGCTGGTTTCTTCATCAGATCCCACACCAACAGGCGGTGATAGGCAGAGACCAAGCGGGAATCGGGCTTGTCCCAAAACAAACACTTTAACCACCAATAAGGTGCATGTAACGCATGGGCCTTATGCCGGGCAAAATAGTGGTGCCCCAGCTTTTCAATATCCTCTCGCAGCTCGCGCTCGCGGAATATCCGGATATGCCCACCCTCAACCTGATGGTATTCATCGCTGAGTTTCCAGCACACCCACTCGGGAAGAAATGCCGGTACTGTCGCGGCAAAAATACCGGAGGGTTTTAATACCCGGTTAATCTCAGCCAGGACAGACTTGTAATCGGGGATATGCTCAAGTACCTCTGAGCAGATAACCACATCAAAACTCCCATCGGCAAATGGTAGTTGCAAGCCATTGGCAACTCCAAACTGCAAGCGACCTTTTGAATGCTCGGGAGAGCGAAAAGGTTCCGCTCGCTCACTGGCAGTGCGCACATCATCAAAACACAGGTCAATGCCGTAAACATCGACATCATCGGTGATCATTAAGTGAATGGAATGGCGCCCTTCACCGCACCCCAAGTCGAGGACTTTTTGGCCAGGGCGAAGATTTAAGTGCTGGGGATCTACAGTAATCATCAAGCCGCCTCCGCACTGCGCATATTCGGAGTTTCTATTTCATGACTACTGGGTTGTTCCGCCAGTGTATGTCCGAGAATTTCCCGGTAATATTTCACCAAACTCTCTGCAGCGATTTTCCAGGAAAATTTATTTTCAATGCGCTGGCGACCTTTCTCACTGAGTTCTTTTCGCAGCGCTTCGCTGGATAAAACCTGGCGCAGGGCATTGGCCAAAGCTTCGTGATTTCCTGCAGGGACCACAATTCCGGCATCCCCAACCACCTCAGGCAAAGCACCCCCGTCACTGGATACTACCGGAGCACCACATGCCATTGCCTCTCCGGCAGGTAAACCAAATCCTTCGTAGAGCGATGGGCAAGCTACCGCTGTAGCCTTGCGGTAATTATCGACCAGTTCTTCGTTAGAAATACCGGAGACAAACTGAACCCTATCCTGAAGATCCAGATCGTGAAGCAAGCGTTCCGTAGCGCCACCTTCGCGTAATTTGCCAACCACCAACAACTCTATGTTTTCATATTCCTGGCGCAATTCCGCCAGCGCCTGTAATAAAAAGCGCAGACCTTTGAGCGGCTGGTCTGCCGATGCGGTGGTCATAATCCGCAGAGGCAAGCGCTTATTCTCTGCCCCTGGGTTGAATAATTCGGTATCAATACCGTTGTAAATCAGGTGAATCTGCTCGGGAGCCACGCCAAACTGCTCGATAATATCCCGCTCAGATTGCCTGGAAACGGTCACGATATGGCGAAGTTTCCGCGACACCTTAATCTGCATATTCAAAAAATTATGCCAGCGACGTACCAGCAAACGAAAACGCCAATCGGGGGCGGCATCTAATGCCAGTTGACGATCCCGGGTAATGGGGTGATGAATTGTCGCGACAACAGGCAATCCATTTTTCTCGATATCCAGCAAGCCGTAACACAGTGATTGGTTATCGTGAACAATGTCGTATTGTTTGCCGTGCTTGCGCAGGTATTTATTTACCCGACGGCCAAACGTATAAGGCTCGGCAAAACCGCCGGTAAGCTTACTCCACCATTCAAAAAAATCCGCCCATGACAGCAGGTGGCGAGGTTTCAAGGCCCGCGCTGGACGCTCAACTTCATAGAGATTCAACCCTGGCATTTTGATGAGTTTTACGCGCTCATCGAGTTCTGGGTAGGGCTGGCCAGAAATAACATCCACGGAGTGACCAGCATCTACCAGTGCTTTACTCAGGTAGCGCAGGTAGATGCCCTGACCACCACTGTGTGGATTGCTGCGATACCCCAAAAGGCATATTTTTAGTGGCTGCGTCTCGCCAGCCGTTGGACCGTCTGCACAATTTCCCAAGGCGGTCATAGTTTCCCCATCTGCAATATTCTTATACCCCATAACATTATCCGCTCTCGCACAGACATTCTGCGAATGCCAACGTCTAAAAGCCGACCGTCTGGGGTGCCTCGCTGGTAAAGCGGAAGAATACACTGGCGGAGAAATGACTGCTAGGCGGAAGCGGTCCACACTCTTGGTATCCTGGCCCAAGGATGTGTGCTCGCAAGCCAAAATAGCAACAAAAGCCCAGCAACCGCACACGGTGTCAGTCGATGCACTCAAGCCATGGCAACCTTAAAAGAAGGGATTAATACGAACAGGAAGTGGAAATAAGTCAATCGAAAATAAAAAAATGCCCGCCAAAAGGCGGGCCAGATTTCTCGAACACACTTTCAGGAGGAGAGTTTCAAGTACATTACGCACTTAAATTTAGGTATAGCAGAGGAAATACCCCCCACTAACTCTCCTGTCGTGAAAGCCGTTCACTAAAACGGCAATCGACGCTAAAGCACACCGCCAATGTTTATACCCGATGCAGATAACTCTGGTATTCAACATCGGTAACGCGGGCAGCTATCTCTGCTTGCTCCTGTCTTTTCAACAGAGAGAACAATTCCACAAAGCGCGGATCAAGGTACTCGCGCCACAAAGGGCTCTGCTCAAAGCGCTCCAGTGCACCACTCCAGGTATTGATCAACTTCTCACTCTCCACCTGATAGGCATCGCCTTCCACGGGTGCAGGCGCTTCCATCTGGTTCTCAATGCCATGACACACACCAGTGAGAATCGCAGCTAACACCAGATAGGGGTTTACATCCGCCCCGGCAATACGGTGCTCGATACGCCGCGCCACAGGATCACTGGCGGGCACACGCAAAGTTGTAGTGCGATTATCGTAGCCCCAGCAGAGATTCAGCGGTGCGTGAGAGCTCTCCTGGAAGCGGCGATAGGAGTTACTGTGAGGTGCGAAAAACGCCATCGCATCGTTGGCAGTCGCCAGCATTCCTGCTGCGGCATAACGCAGTAAATCTGAGCCAGTGTCAGAACCGTCATCAAAAACGTTCTTTCCATTGGCGTCGATCAAACTCATATGCACGTGCATTCCGTTACCCGCCTGATCCCCGAAAGGCTTGGCCATGGTACTCACGCGGAAGCCGTGACTGCGCGCCACCCCTTTTAACAAGCGCTTAAACAGTAATGTTTGGTCTGCTACTTTAACGGGATCGGCACTGTGCAACAGGTTGATTTCAAACTGTCCCGGCGCACACTCCGACAATACTGAATCTGCGGGAATACCCTGGGCCTCGCAGGCAGCTCGCACATCGGCAAAGAAGTGTCGCTGAGCATTGAGCTCGGACAGATCGTAAACGTCGGTGGAAGGCACCAGCTCGGCGTCGTTATCGCTAACCGGGCGCGGACGCGCCAGATGATCCACCTCATCGCGGAGCAGATAGAATTCCAGCTCGGTCGCACACACGGCGGTATAACCCAGTTTGCCGAGACGCTCTACCACGCGCTGCAACTGGCTGCGGGGATCGGCATAGAGAGAGGAGCCATCTGCCTCATGCAACTGCATATGCAGCTGGGCAGTGGACTCGCGATGCCAGGGCGCCAGACTAATAGGCGAAACCGGCAGGCAAACGCCGTCGCTGTCTCCACTGGCAAATACCAGCGGGCTGTCTTCGATATCCCGCCCCCAGATATCGAGACTGACCGCGCTACGCGGCATTTGCAGACTGCCCTTGAGCAATTTCTCCGCAGCTTCTGCCGGCAACCACTTCCCTCGCGGCACGCCATTGATATCGAACATAAAGCCTTCGATCCACTTTAGGTCCGAGTGCTCTGCCAGGAATTTTTGCGACTGCTCCAGCAGATCGGGCTGGGCAGTGAATTCTTTTTCTTGAGACATAAGGTGCCTGGGGTGATTCAATCTAAACGCAGAGACGGCCCAACACCGCTTTTCCACTCAAACTATGGAAAACGGGGTATCAGACCGCCTCTGCAACAGAGTATCTTGCCGCTATGTTACGCCAGTGCTTTAGCAGTGTCGTCCAGGGCGCGGTGCGCTTTTTCTACCAGCTCATCGACCTGTTCAGTGGTCATAATCAGTGGTGGTGCGATAACCATGGCATCGCCAACGGCGCGCATCACCAAACCGTGCTTGATACTCAGGTCACGACATACCGCACCAGCGGTGCAGTCATCATCAAAACGAGCGCGGCTGGCCTTATCTTTTACCAGCTCCAAGGCACCGACCATACCCAGACTGCGGGTTTCACCAACGATCGGGTGCTCCGCCAGTTCAGCCCAGCGCTTGGACAGGTAGGGGCCGGTTACATCGCGGACATTCTCAATAATCTTCTCGTTGCGCAGAATATTGATAGTGGCCAGACCTGCCATACAGGCAGCCGGGTGCGCGGAGTAGGTGTAACCGTGGGTAAACTCGCCACCTTTGGTTTTGATCACCTCAGCGACA
The DNA here is from genome assembly GCF_052467325.1 of Microbulbifer maximicatervae (SeqCode). Classification (NCBI taxonomy): domain Bacteria; kingdom Pseudomonadati; phylum Pseudomonadota; class Gammaproteobacteria; order Cellvibrionales; family Microbulbiferaceae; genus Microbulbifer; species Microbulbifer maximicatervae (SeqCode). The sequence continues at coordinate 253,146 of NZ_CP174310.1, read as the reverse complement.
CGATCACTCACCATGGTACCGCCCAGGGGGAAGTAACCATTGGTTACTGCTTTGGCGAAAGTCATCAGGTCGGGCTTCATGCCGTAATAGTCGGCACCGAACCACTCACCGGTACGACCGAAACCAAAAATCACTTCATCCATCACCAGCAGGATGTCGTACTGGTCCAGCACCTTCTTGACTTCCGGCCAGTAGGTTTCCGGCGGGATAATTACCCCGCCAGCACCCTGGATTGGCTCAGCGATAAACGCCGCAACATTATCCGGGCCCAGCTCCTGGATTTTCTCATCCAGGCTGCGAGCCGCTTGGATACCAAACTCCTCCGGAGACATATCGCCACCCTCACCAAACCAGTAGGGCTGCTGTACGTACTCAATGTAGTCGAGCGGCTGGAATTGCTTGTGCATACCGCTCATACCACCCAGGCTGGCACCGGCAATGGTAGAGCCGTGATAGCCATTCTTACGGGAAATAACGATGCGCTTCTCCGGCTTTTCCTGGATATCCCAGAAACGGCGGATCAAGCGCAGGTTAGTATCATTTGCCTCGGAACCGGAACCAGTGAAGAACACATTGTTCATATGCGCCGGGGTCACTTCAGCCAGGGCGTCGGCGAGTTCAATCGAGGGCACCGTAGTGCACTGGAAGAAGCTGTTATAGAAAGGCAGGGTGTTCAGCTGCTCGTAGATCGCATTGCTGATTTCTTTGCGGCTGTAGCCGAGGTTGCAACACCAGAGGCCTGACATGCCATCAAGCATTTTGTTGCCATCAATATCCGTGATGTACGCGCCCTCGGCGCTGGTAATCACACGGGTCCCCTGCTGGCCCAAGTCATGGAAGTCAGTAAATGGGTGTAGCAGGTGCTCACGGTCGTGTTGCTGCAGCTCAGTCTTGTTCATATTTCTCTCCTGGCTTTCACAGGCCTTGCTCAGCGCCCACCAATCGGGCTCAAAAGGCCAAATCGTTACCACTAATTTGTGATCACATTCTAGTGGGGCCATCGACAGAAGCGCAAGGTCTATCTGCCCTTACCGAAAACATAAGGTCAAATTGCGCCAGTGCGAGGAGAAAAAGTGGAAACTAAATAGTCAACTGGGGGGGGAGGAGCCGCTACAGCAGCTCCTCTGCAGAGATAGAGCCGAGCCCCTCTTCAATATCCTGCTGAATGGCTTTGCGCACCTTCAACTCATCTTTACTGGCAATAGCCTCGAGCAGATCTTGATGCCGGTCTGGCAACTCCTGCACGCCAAAGCGCTGGAAAACCAAGTGCTGGAGGGGAGCTGTCTGTAGCCACAGGCTCTCGATCAGGGACAGGATGATATGGGGCTGCCCCAGGCGATAAAGGGTAAAGTGAAATTCCAGATTAGTGGTTACATAGCGCTCGATGTCTTTCTGAGCGAGAGCTTCTGTTACACGTTCATCCAGCTCCCGAAGTTGCGCTAATTCAGCATCCCCGACCAATGGCAGGGCCTGTTCAGCGGCCTGACACTCCAGGGCCACACGAGCGGCACAGATCTCTGCCAGTTTTTCCGGGGTCATTGTCGGCACCCTGACCCGGCGGGTATCTGACAGCTCAAGGGCCCGCTCTGAGGTCAGGCGACGCAACGCTTCGCGAACCGGCATTGGACTGCAATTAAGCTCCGAGGCCAGACCCCGGATAGTAATCGCCCTACCCGGCAAAAACTTTCCCCGCAGAATGGCATCCCGCACCTGAAAATAAACCCTCTCCTGGGTTGTGCGGTACTCTTCCTGGGGACTGTTAAATTCCTGCACCATACCTATGCTGCCCTGACCTGCTCCAACATATGAGGGACATCCTCCGCACCCACCTCAATTAAATGTTCAGCCGCCCGACCACTTTGCCAAATTTCATAAAAATCATCTGCCACCCGGCGACTGAGATCAACCACCCGCCCCCAGTACTTCAAACGGTCTTCACGGTCGAGCTTGTAGAAATCATTGCGGTCTGGAATTTTTCCATAGGGCAAGGAGGCAACAAATTTGGGCGAAGGAGCCACGACCAGAGTGGATTGCATGGCATCTCCGCGAACCCGTCGCCAAGAGAGCCCTTTATCAAACCAGCCGGGCACCATATAGGGGAAAAAGTGCGGGTAGAGCACTAGGCCCTGGGGGTGGCGGAAGCGCAGATCAAAGTGGTAATCGGTGATACCGCCATCGCGATAATTACCCTGTGGAGCTCCCTCCGGTGTCTGCACCCCTGTCATAACCAAAGGGATACAGCCACTGGCCAGTACAGCAGCACAGGTATTTTGCTCGGTCAGCGGAATATTTTCGGTGCTCAGATTCTGGAAATGAATGCCTGCCGACTCTTGCGAATGAAAAACCACCCGCTCCCAAAAAGCGCTCAGGCTGTTGCGAGATACAGCATTTGCCAGTGCCGAGGCGAGTAATGCCGGCGCCAACAGCGCCTTGTTTTCACTGGCCAGTGGCCCCCTGCCCCTGGCCGCCACAAAGTGGCTGTGCCAAATGGGATTTTCCACGACCTCGCGCGCACCTTTAGCACCCAACACTGCCTGCAGCATCTTGCGACCGCCGGCAGTAATCTCTTCAGGGGAGGGTTTGTCAGAGTAGGCTTGGTAGATGTAGTGATGCTCTAGTCGCTCAAGTGCTGACAGCGGCTCTGCCATTGCGTAACACATGTTGCGAAAACTACCGATAGATGATCCCAAGGTGACAATTGGCTCGCTCCGCTCCTTGAAGAACTCCCCCATCAATACCCGATCCAACTGGCTAATCACCAGCCACTTGGGACCGCCGGAAGCGCCGACCAGCGTCGAAAATTGTCTCTGGGACAACCCCTCTTCACGTATGCGCCGCGCAGCCGTCTCTCCGGCCAGTAGAATACAACTGGTATTTTTCACTCACTTTCTCTTTTTCTTAGCCGTCAGAGTTTATCTCAGATTTCAACTATCCCGGACTACCACTCACCCTGATTTTCCATAGACATCCAGGGCTCCTGTGGCGGGAGAGGCTCTCCACTTTGCAGCAACTCAATGGAAATCCCATCTGGGGAGCGAAGAAATGCCATATGGCCGTCTCTCGGGGGTCTGTTGATAACCACTCCCTGATCCATCATACGCTGGCACACCCCGTAAATATCATTTACCCGATATGCCAGGTGTCCAAAATTCCGCCCGCCAGTGTAGCTTTCCGGGTCCCAATTGTAAGTGAGTTCCAATGTCGGGGCCTTATTCTCCCTGGCCGCTTCAAGATCCTCGGGGGCTGCGAGATACACTAGGGTAAAACGCCCTTTATCATAATCATTTCGACTAACGACCTGCAGGCCCAGCTTTTCACAGTAAAACGCCAGAGATTCATCCAGATTGGTTACGCGAACCATGGTATGTAAGTACTTCACCCTCTACTCCTTCTTGTTGCCAAGCTCTACAATCAGCCCATAACAAATAAATCGGCTTTTTAAAGCTAAACGCATATGTATAAAAAATTCTATCGCGAGTTCCTTCAGGCGCCCAGTGGCAGTCCCTCTTCCATGCTGCACATGGCTTGCCACTCCCACCACTACTGGCCCGATGTTACCCTTGATGCAGTACAGCAGTACTGGCGCGATTCAGCACTTCTGGCCGATGAAAAATGGGGGCCAATTTTTGAGGAGAAGATACCCTCATGGCAAGCGGCGATCGCAAAATCCCTCAACCTACCCAGGGCAGACTTGATCGCTATAGCCCCAAATACCCATGAACTAGTGTATCGGCTACTGAGTTCATTCGATCCCAGTAAACCATTGCGCATTCTCACTACAGACGGAGAGTTCTACAGTTTTACTCGCCAATTACAACGTCTGGAAGAGCTTCCTCAAGTAGAGGTAACGAGAGTTGCTAAAGAACCCTACGCCACCCTGGCAGAAAGATTTGAGACCGAGCTACATAAAAATGAATACCATCTGGCCTATGCCAGCCTGGTATTTTTTGACTCCGGTGTGGTATTTCCTCGGCTGCTGGAGGTTGCGGCACAGAAACCGCATGACACACAATTCGTTATCGATGGATATCACGGTTTTTTTGCTCGCCCAATCGATCTTTCAACCATTGCAGACAAGGTTTTTTTTACAGCAGGATCATACAAGTACCTAGGCGCCGGCGAAGGCCTGTGCTTTATGACAATTCCTGCGAACTGCACACTGCGCCCCCTTAATACTGGCTGGTTCGCAGAAATGGCGGAGCTGGAGAATCGCTCTGGCGAAGTGGGATATAGCGACAATTGGCTGCGCTTTGCTGGGGCGACCATGGACTATTCAACACTCTACAAAGCCCTGGCTATTTTCGATTTATTCCATCGCGAAGGCATTACCATCGAGAAAATACACAGCTATGTTCTCAATGCGCAAACCCGGTTCCTGAGTAGCATGGATAACTCAGACCATCCCATCTTGAATCGCAACAACTTGATTTGTCATGATCTGGAAGAAGGTCACGGCCACTTTTTCACATTTGACTGCTCACAACCAGAAGTCTCACAGAGGGTTCAGGAAGAGCTCAAGGCTCGAGCAGTTCTGTGTGATCGGCGACAACAGTTTCTCAGGCTGGGGTTCGCCATCTATCACGATAAGGATGAAACTTACCAGCAGGTTTTTAACTCTTAAAGCTTCAGAGCTAAGAGGACAGAGTGATTTTTACCACCGCCGCTAGAGCATATTTAACACCTAAAAGGCACACCGGCTCAGCTGCGGTTCAGGATTCAATCTATAAAATAATGGCGCCATTTTCGTCGCAACAATCAGCACTCAATGGATAAGGAAGCGTTATGAAAGCAGTAAAAATTTCAGTAATTTCCCTTCTCGCCCTGCTCGCCACCGCCTGTGGTAACGAGCGGGCTCCAGAAGACCGGGGGACCATGGTATCCATCGCTGCACGGGGGGAGGCAAGTCAGGTTCCTGATATCGCAAAAATTTCTGTCGGAGTGGTAACCGAGTCAGAGGACAGCAAACAGGCAATGCGCGATAACGCCAATCAGATGGAGTCTTTGATGGCCGCCATCAAAAAATCGGGTATCAACAAGAAAGATATTCAAACCACAGGCGTTAACCTGTCTCCGCGCTACCAGTACCAGCAAAACAAAAAACCCCGAATCACTGGTTACACCGCGCGAAATACCGTCAGCGTGAAGGTTCGCAAACTGGATGAACTCGGCAAGGTCTTGGACAATCTTACTGCCGCTGGAGCCAACCAGATCAACGGTCCGAGCTTCGAAATTGGTGAACCTGCTCCAGTTCAAGCCAAAGCTCGGGAAAAAGCCCTTGAAGATGCCCAAGAACGTGCAGAAATGTACGCCAAAGCGCTGGGTACAAAAGTGCGTCGCATTGTCAGTATTTCAGAAAATGGCAACGGCGGTATGCCACGCCCCATGTACCGCACTGAAATGGCGGCCATGAAAGACAGTGCTTCCACCCCCATTTCACCGGGAGAAACCACTCTTACCGTCAATCTGGATCTGGTATACGAACTCGAGGACTAATACGGAGCAATAGCTACTCACATACGGAGGCAGGAAGGATACACGGCGCTTGGGGCCATTCAGGGCTTGAATATATTCACAGCGCATTTCGATTCTTCCCTGCTGCCCCGCAGTAGCTAATGTCTTGTCAGCAGTGAAACAGCACCAACAGCCTTGCTGTTTCACTGCCGTTCTTCTCTACAGGCTAACCGCTGATATCTTGCTCAAGAAACACATCACTTGGCAACTCGCTGGACTCTTTGTAAATAACGCCTTCTTTCATTACAAACAGAACCCGTTGCATTTCCGAAATATCTTCCAGGGGATTTCCAGCCACAGCGATAATATCAGCTATCTTGCCCTCGCTAATGCTGCCCAGCTCATCCTGTACTTGCAGTAGTTGGGCTGCATTCCAAGTCGCTGAACGCAGTGCATCTGCCGGGCTCATTCCCCCCTGTACCATCAGTAAGAATTCACGGGCATTATCGCCGTGACGGGTAACACCGGTATCGGTTCCAAACGCAATTTTTACTCCGCGCTTGTGAGCGCGGCTGAAAGTATCCTGCATCAAAGGCCCCATAGTCGCGGCTTTCGGGCGCACCAGGTCTGGCAGGAAGCCTTCAATTGCCGATTTTTCTGTCACCCACTCACCAGCCATTAAAGTCGGCACAAACCAGGTGTTGTTACGGCGCATCAGGTCCATCACTTCATTATCCATATAGGTGCCGTGCTCAATGGAGTCCACTCCAGCACGAATTGCGCGAATCATTCCCTCCTTACCGTGGGCATGTACTGCAACTGTGAAACCATAGTCCTTAGCAGCCTCAACAATTGCCTCCAGCTCATCCTGCATAAATTGTGGGTTCTGGCCGCTCTTTGCCACACTCAAGACTCCACCAGTCGCGGTGATCTTGATCAAGTCAGCGCCGTCCTTATAGCGCTGACGAATCGCTTTGCGCGCGCTGATCGGCCCATCAATAACACCATCCACCGGGCCAGGGTTTCCCATCAAGTCCTGCCTGAGCCCATTGGTGGGGTCAGCGTGCCCACCGGTAGTTGCGATTGTCTTTGCCGCCGTATAAATACGCGGACCTTCCACCAGGCCTTTGTTGATTGCATTACGTAAACTCACAGTCACATTGTCGTGATCACCAAGATTTCGAATCGTGGTGAATCCAGCCTGCAGAGTGCGATGTGCAGCATCCACGCCGCGCAAGGTAAAATCGGCAGTATTCCAGCTGAAAGACTCCATATAAGCACGCGGCCCAAACTCGTAAGTGAGATGGCTGTGCATATCCATCAAACCTGGCAATACCGTATATTCTCTCAAGTCAACCAAGCGCTCTCGATCGCGCTTGGCAAACCCCTTCTGTACTGACTCAACCCGCCCATCGACAATATGAATGGTGCGGTCTTCCAATAATTTTCCATTACTGCTATCAAATAATTTGCCAGCGTAAATTGCGATGCTCTCGGCCCCAGCCTGTAAACTAAAAAGCCCAGCAAATACCGACAAAGCCACGGCGGCTGCGCGGTTGACAAAGTAGCTTCGGTTGGTCTTTGTTGTCATTGTCGTCCCCAGTAGATCTCTTTTAGATTCTTAACGTCCTTTACCAAGATCGCACAATCTACGCAATTACCCAGGCGAGAGGAAGCCTCTATGAAAATCTATGAGTTCGCAGCAGCACCAAACTGTCGACGTGTTCGCATGTTTATGGCAGAAAAAGGTGTGGATATCGAATATGTAACAGTAGATATCGCTAAAGGGGAAAACCTTACAGCAGAGTATGGGAATAAGAATATTTTGAAAAAAGTTCCTTTACTGGAGCTTGAGGACGGCACACATATTTCCGAATCAGCCGCCATTCAACGATATATTGAAGAACTACATCCAGAGCCCCCTCTATTTGGCAGAAATGCAAAAGAAAAGGCTCAGGTTGAAATGTGGAATCGTCGTGCTGATTTCAACATGATGTATCACATTGCTATGAATTTTCAGCATGTAACTGGTTTCTTTAAAGACCGGATGAACGTTTATCCAGAGTTTGGGAAGGACTGCGGCAAGGAGGCCATGAAATTTATTGGCATCCTTAACGATCATTTATCAGATCATCAATACTTGGTTGAAGACTACTTCTCCGTAGCAGATATTGCCATGGTGACCTGCATGGACTTCGGAAAGATTCAGGACTTACGACCCAATACTGAAGAGCACCCCCACGTAGTCCGCTGGCGTGAACAACTTAAAGAGCGCCCCAGTTTTAAAGCTTAAACCTTATTTCCCCGCCCAAACAGGGCGGGGAAATAATTTCAGTCAGTCCTTTGCAGGAAGCACCTCAACGGGGCCAATATCCAAGGCTTCAACCTCGCCTTTAATCTTACTTAGATCCCCAACAATCACCCAGGTGAATTGATCTGGCGCAAGATACTCCTTCGCGGAGGCCTCCACTTTTTCCTTATTCAGTGCTGAAACCCGCTGTGGGTATTCGGCAATATATTCCTCTGGAAGCCCCTTCTCCACCTGCCAATTAATACTGGAAAGCAACTGCCCTTTGGTCTGGAATCGAGCACTTTGCTTCAGGACTTCATCATTCTGGTAGTCCTCAAGCTCTTTCGCAGTAATAGGGCGCTCCCCTAAATACTCCTCATACTCTTTTACCAATTCTTTAATGGCTGGAGCTGTTTTATCAGTTTGCACAGGAGCAAAGAGAATATAGGGACGCTGCCCTTCAGTATCCAGGGAAACCGCGCGGGCACCATAGGACCAATGCTTGTTCTCACGAAGATTCATATTGACCCTGGACGTAAACTTTCCGGCAATAATATTTGTCATCGCATCAAAAGCTTCAGCGCCCTGCGGCTGCCAAGGCGGCATCAGCAGACCGGCCATGATGTAGCTCTGTTGTGCGCCAGGGCGATCGAGCAAATAAACTCGGGCCTTTTCCGGACGAGGCACCTTGGCAACTTCAATTTTGGGAAGCTCTGACTTAGGAGCAGTCCACTTGCCGAGCGTTTCGTTTAGCAGAGGTTCAATTTCTTTTTCAGTAACATCCCCCACGATCGTCAGGGTTGCATTATCCGGGCGCACCCAGGTTTTCTGGAAGTTAACGAGATCCTCACGGGTTATGGACTTAATACCCTCGGGAGTACCCGATCCCGTCAGGGGAGAGCCATAAGGGTGGTTTTCTCCAAATAGCAGCGGCGGCAGTTCACGCATGGCCAAGCCCTGAGGCTGGGCTTTTTCCTGGGCTATTGCATCCAGGCGATTGGACTTAACCCGCTCCAGATCGGACTCTGGGAAACGAGGTTCAGTAACCACCTTCTCAAATAACTCCAGCGATGGCTCCAGTTGAGTCTTAAGGGCACTCATACTGATATTGTTATAATCAAGGCCACTACCACCACCAATGTTTACACCAAGCTCTTCTGAGCGAGAGCTAAATTCCAGGCTATCCAGATCACCCGCACCTTCGTTCAGCATTTGCGCCGCAACTGAAGCCAGACCCGGCTTATTTTTATCTGCGGAGGCGCCACTGCGAAATTGTAGATTCATCAGTACAACGGGAGTATCGTGGCGTTCGGCCAGAACAACCTTTAATCCATTTTTGAGAGTAAATTCTTTTTGTTTTGGCAGTTCCAGCTCTACATTTTTGTCTACCTCGGGGAGCTTGCTGCGGTCAGCACCCTCCGCCGCTGCCGTATACTTCTGCTTCGGCTCCATAATTAAGGTGTAGGAGTCCTCTTTCAACCACTGCTCAGCCACTTCCTGAACTTCGAGAGCGGATACTTTTGCATAATCCTCCACGCCTTCTATCAAGGCCCCAGGATCGCCGAAATAAAACTCCGACTGGGCAAGAATGTCACTCTTACCACCAAAACCACCGGTTTTTTCCAATCCCTTTACCAACCCGGCAAACTCACTCTGTTTAACCCGGCGCAGCTCATCCGCATTCACACCATTTTTTGCAAATTGCTTTAATTCTTTATTCAGTAAATCTTCAACTTTTTCTACAGACTGCCCGGGTTTCACGTCGATGATAATCATCAACTGCCCTGCAAGCTGACGGCCGTAATAAAAAGCGCTGACACTGGTGGCCACTTGCTCATCGCGAACCAAACGGCGGTAAAGAAGAGAGTTTTTTCTATTGGCGAGAAGGGAAGTCATTAATTCCAGCGCGTCTTCCACTTCGCTACCCACTGCGGGCACATTCCAAACCTTGTAAATTCGCGTTTGGGGCACCTGGTCGTAAACCACCTCCCTCTTTTTCACTTGGGTGGGTAGTTCCCAATTCTTAATGCGCGGTTGCACTCCTGTGCTCGGGATATCACCAAAATATTTGCGCACCTTGGCCATCGCATCTTTGACCGTAACATCACCCGCAATTACCAAAACGGCATTAGCGGGCTGATAATGGTCCTCAAACCATTTTTTGACATCTTCAAGACTGGCGTTATTCAGGTCCTCCATCGAGCCAATCGGCGTCCACGAATAGGGGTGCCCTTTGGGGAAGGTGCTCTTGGCAATAATATCGAACGCTTTGCCATAAGGTGCATTCTCCCCCTGGCGCTTTTCATTCTTTACAACACCGCGCTGCTCATCCAAAACCTCCTGGGTAATTGCACCTTTAAAATGCCCCATTCGGTCGGACTCCATCCACAGCGCCATATCCAGGGCGCCTTTGGGCACGGTGACAAAATAATTGGTGCGGTCATTGCTGGTGGTGCCATTCATATCGGTAGCCCCAGAGCGCTGGAAGGGTTCGAAATATTCCCCTGGGAAGTTTTCGCTACCGTTAAACATCAAGTGCTCAAATAAATGAGCAAATCCGGTTTTACCTGGCGGCTCATCCTTAGAGCCTACTTTGTACCAGAGATTGGTAGAAACAACGGGGGCTTTGTGGTCTTCATGCACAATCACCGTCAAGCCATTGGGCAATACTTCCTTATGGAAAGGAATCTCCAACTTGGGTGGCGGGACATACGCCTCTTTATCGGATGCAGCAGCCTTACTACTGGCTGCTGCTTCCTTATCCACCGAAAGCGCATGAGGCGTATCATCGGTAGACTTTCCGCAAGCGGTAAGGCCAGTAATAGCGATGGCAACGCTGATAAGTAGCGGACGCAAGTCCATATTGTCACTCCCTTTTAAAAAACCGCAATTTCAGGATGGCAAGTTTAGGCCAGCTTTCCTCCAGAGTGTCAGCAAAACCTTTTACCAACCGCAATTTAGCAAATATTCCAGGCAAAAAAATGGGCACCGAAGTGCCCAAATCAATACATCACAGAGAGAAGCGAGATGACAATCGCCCAAGGAATCAGGTCACCAGCTCTACTCCTGCGCTGAAAACATTACGCTGCCACAGTACCAGACTTATCTTCGGCCTCGCCTACAACCGTATGGTGACCAAAGCGCTCCTCGGCAACCCGGTCCGCTACGTGAGCAGTGGTCTGGCCGGTTTCATCGGCACGCTCGAACACTTCTTTCATCGTGCTGCCAATCTCTTCGATATGAGCGCGCACTTCTGCAGCGTCGTAATCGCCTTTCTGCTGGTAGTAAACATCGATAATACCGCCAGCATTAATGACATAGTCCGGTGCGTACAAAATACCTTTCTCGCGAAGCACTTCAGCATGGCGCTCTTCCGCCAACTGGTTGTTAGCCGCGCCAGCGATCGCCTGAACCTTCAAACGGCTGATGGTGTCATCGTTAAGAATTGCACCCATCGCACAGGGGGCAAACAGATCTACGTCCAGGTCAAAGATCTCGTCGGCAGTTACGGCTATGGCACCCAGCTCGGTAACCGCACGATCTATATTGTCTTGGAAAATATCGGTGACAAACAGTTCCGCACCGGCATCCTTCAATAGTTTACCCAGGCGGAAACCGACGTTGCCCACGCCTTGAATAGAGACTTTTAAGCCGGTCAGGTCAGTCTTGCCCCAGCGGTGTTCTACCGCAGCTTTCAGGCCAACAAACACACCGTAAGCAGTCGAAGGGGAAGGATCACCACCATACTCGGAGCCCGCAAACAGGCCGGAAACAAACTCGGTTGTCTCACCGATAACACTCATATCAGACACACTTGTGCCGGAATCTTCAGCGGTGATATAGCGGCCGCCCAGGGTATTAATAAACTCACCCATAGCGCGCAGTAACTCAGGGGTCTTTTCCTTGCGCGGATCACCAATAATTACGGCTTTGCCACCACCCAACTTGAGACCAGCCATCGCAGACTTATAAGTCATACCACGGGAAAGGCGAAGAACATCATTCAGGGCCTCGCCATCGTCGGCGTAGGGCCACATGCGGCAGCCACCCAGTGAAGGACCCAAATTCGTATTGTGTACCGCGATAATGGCCTTCAAGCCACTCTTTGCATCTTGGTAAAACGCCACTTGTTCGTGTTTATCGTAGGCGGAATGGGAAAAAATACTCATTAACTGTTCCTCTCCGGAAGGCCGGTTCTACAGCTGGGGAACAACCACAGCCCTTATCTGTTTTTATCTGGAATAAGATTATATCCAGCTTCCACAGACAAAGTTTGCATATTTTGCACACATGAGCCTTGCAATAGCTAAAGCATCACACTAGAAGCACAGTTTTAGGATGGGCATTCACCCCGGAATAACTTGGGCCGCCCAGTCATTAATCCAGGCGGCTAGCTCTACGCTCTTATTTCTCCATCAATTGGTATTGAATACCGGACCCTCTCCTACCGCTGGCGGCTCTCGCATAAATTTCCTATAACTGCCCCTCAAGAGAACACGATTCCTGTATAAATCTTCTGGCAAAGAACCACCTTTTGAAGCCTTCCTTAACATGTCTATTTTTTCAAAAATTTTTGAAAACCTCACAACACTGACAACTAAGATCATTTCCACCGCCTAAGCGCGTTACATCCTCTGCGCATGGTCTGGTAGAATCCGCGCCCAAATCGACCCATAGAGATAAACTCGATGCTGAATGCCGACGCTCTAAAACAACTTTCGCAACTGAAAACAGATATTCGCTCCAGTAAGGAGTTTGCCGAAGGCCGGGTTCGCGGCAGTAACGGCAAGTTTGGCTTCGTTGAGTTGGATGACGGGAGGGAAGCCTTCCTACCTCCCAATGAAATGGAGCGTGTATTTCCCGGTGACCGGGTTCGAGTAAGTCTCTCCGAAGAGAACAAGGGTAAACTCGCGGCAGAGCTCGATGCATTGATCGACAGCCAGCTCGACTACCTTGTTGGCCAGTATGTACAGCGCGGCCAGGGCCACTTTATCCAGCCCACGCAAAATGGCCTGTCCCGCTGGATTTTTCTCCCTCCCAAGGCTCGCGGCAAGGCCCAGCCGGGAGAGTTTATTGCCTGCAAAGTAAACCGCCATCCATTTAAAGACGGCAGAGCCCAGGCCAAGGTGGAAACCGTTATCGGCAAGCCCGATATGCCCGGTATCGAACACGCCTATGTTGTCGCCCAATTCAAGCTACCTGAGCAATTTGGTGCCGCTGCACAAAAGCAGGCGGACACAATTGCGGAGAAACTGACAACAGTTACCGGTGAGCGCACCGAACTTTCCGAGCTGGGCTTCGCAACTATCGATGCAGAAACCACTCGCGATATGGACGACGCTCTGGCCGTAAGCAGCCGTGACGGGGGCTGGACCCTGCACATTGCTATTGCAGACCCATCGTCGCTAATTGATGAGAACAGCCCCCTGGATAAAGAGGCGTTTAATCGGGCCCACAGCCAGTATTTACCAGGCGAAACCCTACCTATGCTGCCACGCAACCTGTGTGAGAACCTGTTCTCCCTGGTTCCCGGCGAGCTGCGCCCCGCCCTGGTGATCCATATCGATATCGATAGCGATGGCACCATTGGCAATAGCCGCTATGAATTTGCCGCTATTCGCTCCCAGCACAAACTGAGCTATGAACAAGTCAGCCGCTTTATTGAGGGTGACGACTCCGCCGTGCCCCAGGAGCAACAGGACAGTCTGCGTAATTTGGCGGCGATCTACGAAGCGCGCGCCGCATACCGTGCCAGCCACTCACTGGCAATGGAAGATCGCCCGGACTATGAAATCCGCTTGAACGATCAGCGCAAGATCGAGCGTATCGAAAAGCAGGAACGCAATATCGCTCAGCGAATGGTCGAGGAAGCCATGCTCGCTACCAATATCAGTATGGGTGGCAAACTCGCCGAGATTGAGCAGGGCTGCTTCTCTGTTCATTTGGGCTTCCGCGAAGAGCGCATGGGAGAAGTTCGCAGCCTGCTGAAAGAACTGCTGCCTGAGCATGCAGAGGCCGATCTGGGGCAACTGGAGCATTACCTTGCACTGGTTAAGCACCTGGAAAACCATGAAGAGCCGCAGATGAAGAACCTGCTCGCCGTGCTCAAGCGTATGCTGCGCCCGGGCCAGCTCGATAACAAGGTAGGGGCTCACCTGGGACTGGGCCTCGAGGCCTACGCCACCGTCACCTCTCCAATTCGCAAGTACAACGACCTGCACAATCACCGCGCTCTGCGTGCTGCTGCGCAGGGAGAGAAAGCCTCCGCCCTGGCCGATGATAAAATTGAATCCCTGCAGGAAAGCCTGATTCGCGGTCGCCAGGCCAACCGAGCCCTGGAACAATGGCTCTACGCTCAATTTATCGAGAAGAAAGTTGGTCAGGAGTTTACAGGGAAAATTACGCTGGTAAACGGCGCTGGCATCGGCGTGCGACTCGACGACTTTGGTATTGACGGCTTTGTGCGCATGAATGGCGACAAGAAGAATCTGCCCGCCTTCGATGGCAAGCACCTGGTTCTTACGCACAATGAAAAACGCTTCCACCTAGAACAGGAAGTTTCAGTTAAAGTTGCGTCTGTCGATGTAGACAAACGACGCATCGCCTTTGAACTGAACGCTGAAAAAACTGAAGCAGCCGACGCGGCTCAAAAATAAATTCCTGCACATTTACCCAAGCCCGGCGCTCGCCGGGCTTTCCTGCCGGGGGCCAAAGCCCACCGCCTTTGATCGGCCAGCTAGCTTATAGCTCCGGCACCAATAGAATAAATCGAGGCCACTCATGAGCAATATTGCTGAATTGAACCCAACTCCACTGTGGGCACACTTTTCCAAGCTCTGTGAAATTCCACGCCCATCCAAGCATGAAGACCGCGTAGTGGAGCATATCGTTAACTTCGCTAAAGCACGCGGCCTAGGCGTTCAGCTGGATGAAATCGGCAATATTGTTATCAAGAAGCCGGCCACTCCAGGGATGGAAAACCGCAAGACACTGGCCTTGCAGAGCCATGTGGATATGGTGCCACAGAAGAATGCCGACACTGAGCACGACTTTCTCACCGACTCAATCAAACCCTACGTGGATGGAGACTGGGTAACTGCGGAAGGCACCACGCTCGGCGCAGACAATGGTATTGGTGTTGCCGCAATCCTGGCCCTGATGGAATCTACTGATATTCCCCACCCCGCCTTGGAAGCCCTGCTGACAATTGACGAAGAAGCGGGCATGACCGGCGCCAAGAATCTTAAGCCTGGCTATTTTGAAGCTGACCTGCTCCTCAACCTGGATACTGAAGATGAAGGCGAGCTGTATATCGGCTGTGCCGGCGGTGTCGACGTCAATGTCAGCCTGCCCTATACGCCAGAAGCGATCCTGCCCGGTGCCGAAGCAGTAAAACTCTCTGTTCGCGGTCTCCGTGGCGGGCATTCAGGCTTGGATATCGACAAAGGCCGGGGCAATGCCAACAAGATCGCAAACCGCATTATCCACGCCGCTCTAACCCAGGTCCCCGAGCTGCGTATTGCCAGCCTGGATGGCGGTAGCCTGCGCAATGCGATTCCCCGCGAATCCTTCACAACCCTGGTTGTGCCTTCAGTAGCGGTCGATAAAGTACAGGAAATTGTAAGAAGCGAAAGCGCTCAAATTGCCCGTGAACTGGACAACGAAGCGGCACTAGATATCACCCTGGAAGCTACCGAAACTCCAGCCAACACCCTGGACGCAGATAGCCAATTGACCCTTATTCGCGCAATCCGCTGCTGCCCCAATGGTGTTGAGCGAATGAGCACTGCTCTCGAAGGCATTGCTGAGTCATCCAACAACCTGGCCCGTGTTGTAACAATGGAGGAGAACGGTGAGCATCGAGTAAAAATCCAATGTCTTGTACGCAGCCTCTCTGACAGTGCCCGCGACCAACACGGCCTCAATGTCGCCGCCACCTTCCAGCTGGCAGGTGCAGAAACAACACTGGACAACGACTACCCTGGCTGGACACCAAATCCCGATTCACCGCTGCTGGCGATGATGAAGGATGTCTATAAAGATATGACTGGCGAGGAAGCTGAAGTAAAAGTCATTCACGCCGGCCTGGAGTGCGGATTGCTGGCCAAGCCCTACCCCAACTGGGATATGGTTTCCTTTGGCCCAACTATTCGCCGCGCTCACTCTCCTGAAGAGAAGGTACATATCCAGAGTGTCGCCAATTTCTGGGATTACTTTATTAAAGTGGTCCAGGCAATTCCCACTCGCGACTAATCGCCCAATCGGGCCTCGGCTTACCCCGAGGCCCGACACCTTGCCTCTCCACGCCGCCCTCCGATTACTACACCCAACCTATCAATCACACTAAAAACTACTTTCTAGCTATTGTTAGAGAGCCACTGGGCTATTTTAATATTTCTTAATTCCACAGGTGCCCTGGGAAAATGAAGGAGAGTTATTCACTTGGTGCAAAAGCCTCAGAGCAGGAACGTTTGCTATAACAGAGGAAAATTTACGGAGATACAGAAGGCCTACATTTTCCACACAAAAATAATCTGGAAAGCTACCGCCCAAGTTATCTAACGGTAGAAAAATTGGAGATCCAATGTTGCGCTACCTCTTTGCGGCGACAAATCCAAATGGGTTCGAATCCCTGGATATATTTCAAGAAACGATAAACTCCAGCAGCCCTGGCAGGGTGGCCGCTGACTCGCCCATGTAGTCCAACACTCATCAACTTAGGACTCACGCTCCCTTCCCGCCAAAGCTGATCGAAAGCACCTTTTAGCAATAAAAAGAAATCATCGGCAGTCGTGCACCCACTGGGCAGCAGGTACTGAATATCGTTATTCACCAAGGTGTAGGGAATCACCAACAGTGAATCTGATTTCTGTTCCCAAAATGGTAAATCATCACTGTAGGAATCTGACGTATACAGTAATCCATCAATTTCCCGTACCAATGATCGAGTATGGGAGCTTACCCGACCTGTATACCACCCAAACGGAGGCCTAGCCGTTAGCTGCTCGATTATCTTAACGGTGAGCTGAATATCGTGTTTCTCTCGACTCTTAGGAGTATCTTTATAATCAATCCACCGGTATCCATGGCCAGCAATCTCATGTCCCGCTTCAACCAGGGCCAGCGCTAAAACCGGATTAAGCTCTAACGCCTGACCGGTAGCAAAAACTGTTAAAGGTACGTTGCAAGTATTAAAGATATCGAGAAGCCGCCAGACGCCAGCGCGAGAACCATACTCATACATACTCTCTACACTGAAATCCCGCCCTCCAACCCGTGCAGGCCTGCCAGGAAGTTCATGCAGGTAAGATTCAGATTGGGTATCGCCGTTTAGCTTGGTGGATTCTGATCCCTCCTCTAAATTCAAGACAAACTGAATTGCAATGCGGGCCTGATCAGGCCAGCGGGGATGAGGCGGGCGCCCAGCATAACCCTCCAGATTTCTCGTGTGCATCAACCCAGCTCAAATGTCGTTACACCAAAAATTCGATCCCGCGCAATATCCGGCATTGGCCCCAGGTACATCCTTGCGCAGCCAAAAACTTCCTCCATTCCATAGTGCTTGGCCAGCGACATAGCCGCAGGATTATTTTCCGGCACATCCAGAAAGATAGGTCCATCATCTGCAAATGAGACCAGTCGCTTCAACAACATATCTGCCACTTTATAGCTATTTGCAAACAGAGGACCGACTTTACATCCATTGCGGCAACGCCTGATTACACCATAGCCACAAAGACTTCCAAATTGGACATAGCCCAAACTCAGAGCCTCTGGCTGGGAAATCCATGCTTTCAGAAATACCCGTCTACTTGCGGGAAAGCAGGTCCTGTCGTAAGCAATTATTTGATCCAAAGAAACTTCACTAAGCGGGATAATTTCATCAGGGCATTGAGCACTCACACCCTCAAAAGCAGAAAGTTCGACTCGATAACGGAGATTCCGATGGGAGAAGTTAAAACCGCCGCGGCCATAGTAATCCTGCATCGCAAATACCCCATCCATACCGATGCTTGCATCAGGCCTCAACCGGGTTTTTAAGCGGTCCCGTCGGATATACCAAAGCCTGTTACCAAACCCATGACCTCTGAATTCAGGCCTAACGATAAAGAATCCCATAAAACCGAAATCATCACCGTACGCAGTAATTGCCCCTCCTCCGATCAAGTCACCCCGAACTTCCGCCGCAATGTAAGCTTCTGGATCTGTTTTCCAGAAAATTTCTGCATCGTGCAACCCCGGATTCCAGCCTTCAAGTGCAGCCCAGTCAACCAGTAATTCCACTTCTTTACGTGTCATCTCCCGAACAGTAAATGATTCATGCATTGACTTAGACTCTTCTCGTTATCGTATTTATTCAGCTACCTGGAGCGAGGAACTTAAAGGGTTCTGAAGGACTCAACTTAGATGCCACTTCCCCACCAGTATCCATTGGAGTATCTAATTTCATTGTCATTACTTTAGATCCCGGCTCAATAGCAACACTATCCATATCCAGCCAAATTACTGATGGACTAATAACAGAGTCGAAATAGTAGCGGCTACTTTTTTGATCAATAACCGACCGCCACAATGTTGAGGCTATATTGGGTTTATCGGGATCATCCATTCCCAGCGGCACGCTGACAGCACGAATTTGGGAGAATGCGGATGCTAATGCATCGCGATACTTTTTATATTCTGGTGATGTTTTTAAAGCATAACTCGCCCGTACAAACCTGTCCGCCGCACTAATTGTACCCGGTAGAAAGTTTTGGCCTCCAATTGAATTCCAATAGGAGTTGATTGCCAGCTGCTGATCATAAGGTGGTGAATTAGTCATTACCGTAAACTGCTTACCGTGATGGATCTTTAGCACACCGTCAAGATATTCAAAAATAGCGGAATCACCGCTGGGATCTGAAATTGCAATATGCGCACTTGCGGGTCTCCCATTGGGAAGATCTGCGCCAACCACGGTGTATGGATCACTCTTTAACCCCTTTACCGCAGCATTAACCGTTGCGTAGTTATCCAGGATGTATTGCAACCAGGCCCCAACAGAGATAGTCGGCTTACCCCTATCGGCAGCACTCCCATAATCTGCCTCAGCCAAGTATAAAAGGTTGCCTACGAGGCCCTTTTCATTGAGCCCATCAGTTGTAGCTGCATCGTAAATGCTGATAACAATTGAGCCAAACTTCGATGTCCAAGTAATAGATTTTGGGCCTAAGCCACCATTGCGCTCCATCCCCTGAGGGAAAACCCAAAATGCCATAGCTGCATCGGTATCACTCCAGTCCATGCTACGGGCAGTAATATAGGTCTTATCACCAGTTTCATAGAGTATTCGGGTACAAGCAATCGAAGACCTGGGCTCGAGTAGGCACAGCACTACAACAACAAAAACCATAACGGAGTTTATAGCTTTAGAAAAACATGAAATCCTTTTCACTTTGCCAACCATCCCTCAAAATCATTAATTAATATACTGATCGTTTACAGTCACTGTAATCGGCTATAAACAATAGAAAGTCCGGTTTCCATCATAGATGGCCAACAATGGTGAGACTGTCTTTCATTCCAATACTTGGCAACCTTGGCGTAAAGGCCCAGAAACTGACACCGCTTTCAACATGTACAGTTCAAATATCTTGTAACTTCAGTAAACTTTTACAGCTAATCAGCTTCACGCTAAAAGCATTCATTTTGGTATAGGCTACTCAAATAAAAACTATTTGAAAAACTGTACACCTATTAACCAAAAAGAAATAATCCCTCTTATCGAAGTAGCAATAAGGCCAATCACGGAGCCCCTAATGAACTCAATTGGCAGACTGGTAATCCTAGTCAACAACTATGAAGAAGCTATTGCCTTTTATCGTGACAAATTGGGGTTTGAAGTATTTATTGACTCTCAAGCAGCACCGCATCGATTTGTTCATATTCGACTTCCGGCACAAAAAGATATGGGTATATGGTTACTTCAGGCAACTTCTGAAAGCCAGCAAAAGAAAGTGGGAGCACAAACTACAGGGCAGCCTTGTGCCGTTATTTATACAGATAATTTTGACAGAGAATATAAAAAACTTGCAAAAAATGGCGTTCACTTCAGCAAGCCACCCACTTCTGAAGGGGGTGCAGAGTTTGCCCACTTTGAAGATCTCTACGGCAACGAATTTATTTTAGTTGAACTACAAAAAGAAACCGTAGAGTAAATTTTAACCTGTCGCTTCTGATTCCCCCATAGAGTGCGGTGTAAGCAACAACAGATCTTCACCTTCGCTAGTCTCCCCCCTTAACCGCGATGAAATAACTTCCGACAAGTAATTTAAGAAAAGAACCACGAAGCGGCTTTTCCCCTCCCAATCAATAAATCTTTTTCTTTTCTATATTTACATCTCGTTTTGTATCACATATAAATCGAGTAACATTCAGTTGACATGCACCTATATCCAATGTCCTTCGGTTAGTATAGAGCTGGCCATCGCACAAAATTTCAACACTGAGATACACCGCAGCTAGCTACTGGCTAGCGTACTTATATATGGAAATACTCACTTACTGAAACGATTTTCACACAGAAAAAACAAAGGCAGGAGCAAACCTTGGCAGAAGGTTATATCTCCAGAATAGAGCCAATTGGAATAACAATGAGAAGAAGCTTAATTATGCTGGTGCCCGGACTGACACGAGTCACCAGCACCGCCCAACTGTCAGAGTTCACCGAGGGAATGATCGCAGCCAGTGAGCGTATGCCTCTCACTCAGATTTCTGATCCTACCGTCCCCGCCGGCATCAACCGCCTGAGGGTCAACGATGAACAGGAGCTTGATCTGGTTGAAGCTTACTGGAACGACTTGGTTCCTAGTATTACCCAGCAGAGCCTGAAAGTCCGCTTAGCCCGAGGCTTCTCCCTAATCTGGTTCTGGCTGGCCAACCTCCATATTTGGAAAGGGGTGCTTAAACGAAAGTACCTGACATTTGGTTTAACGCTTTCAGCATTAGCCTTTATTGTTTGGTACATTGGTACCATCATTTTGTTTGTCGAAGCTGTTGAGCCCACCAGTGACAGCCCGTTTTATCCCGCAGTACAACAGCTCAAGCAAGGTGTTGAGTATATAGGGGGCTGGCGGATCTGGCTGATTGCTACTGCCGTTGTTGCTGTTATGCCGGTTGCCTTACTAGTAGATATTTCTGACTTTTGTAAGCGCTATCTCACCAATGAGCCGGCGGCCAAGGGCAAGCCTGCAGTCCGCTTTGAGATTATCCGACGGGTCAGAGAACAGCTCGAAAACAGTATTAAACTATACGACTACGATTCCGTAACTATTGTCGGACATAGTTTTGGCAGTGTTGTTACTGTAGACCTTTTTGCCGATCTTCCGCCCATCGGTAAACCAATCCGTATCCTAACAATGGGGTCCCTAATCGAAGTTCTGGGTAAGCAAGCTCCTTGGCTGCAGAATGAAGTAGAGCAACTGTCACAAAGAAAAGATCTAATCGAGTGGATTGATATCAAGTCTCACTCAGACTGGTTTGCCAGTGGTTCTGCGGTCCCAGCACGCCACCACTGTTATGAGAGAATTATTGGGTCTTACGGTACTTTTCCGGACAAACTGGCAGCTCGAGTTCACTCCCGATATTTCGATAATCAGGAGGCTGTTCGCTTACTGCTGACTTACTTTGAAAAGAAAAATGATCCCAGTATTTCGCCGACCTCGCATGAGATATTGGAACCGGTATAAATGGGTACCCAGGCGAGAAAATTGGAAAGAACTGTATATCTCTCAGCCATTCTTTAGGTGGCTGAAAAGAACCGAATTGAACTATTAAAATGAAAATTAAAGAGGGAGCGATCATGATAAGGCAGCCGAGAACAATCTTTGCAGTTTTAGCCTATCTTACCATTCTAGTTAGCGGATGCTCACAAATGGCGCCGCGCTATGATGCTGCGCTATACTCCGATTTAACCACTGTCAATGTAGAGATAATGGAATTTTTCTCTTCAGTTTCCAGTGGAACTAACAAAGATTCTTACTCAAAAAGAGATGAGAGATACCATGCATTGATCGGCAAAGTGGATGCGCTGGCAATGCAATCGAAAACCCGCCCCGCACCTGAAAGTAAACTACTCAAAAAGATTAACAACTACTTGGAAACCTCCGGCAGGAATATTAGCTTTGAGCGGGAACCCCCCAGTGTTGCTTCACTGGAGAAAATTTCAGAAAGTTTGAACATGATGCGCACGGTAGATGAAGATAAGGGCCTAAACGCAACCGCTGTTTCTCTATTCAAAAATGAAATTGTTATTTCCATGGACCAAGCACTCACTTATGAGTCTTTTCTGAATCGCTGAGGAAATTACTATGTCTATTGACGTTAACCAACTCGTTGCCGATATCAAAGGGGCAGCTTCTGCGGTAATCAACAGTGATATTTCTGAACTCAGGGGGTTTTCCGAGCGCCAGTTATCCGCAATGGCTCAGCAAACAAAAATGATTGTTAAAGCTATTGCATCTAATGAAATATCTGGCGATCTGCAAGATTACTTTCTCGACTCCCTTGAGGATATGGCCAAGAACTTCGCCAACACTTTACGTGGACTCCTGTTAGTCACCATTGAGAAAGTCTGGAATGCTGTTCTGGGAGTTCTCTGGGGAACAATTGAAGCGTGCACCGGCATTTCATTAAAAGCTGCCATTTAATTTTGCTTATGTAGGGCCGGAGTAACCCGGCCCAAAGCGCAAATGCTCTAATTTCCATAGCTCCATTCAATATTACTCCCCAGATCACCACCAGTTCTAAGTACATTATTCCACCAGTCACAAGTGACTCTTGTATCGAGCACCTCCAAAATACCGCTAATTCATCAACGGGTAAAAAGAGTTTAACCCCCCTGTAAAGAATTATTCATCAAGACGCGTCAATGTACGCGCGCAAATAACCCAAGCCGCTAACCAGGCTGGTTAAAACTTGCTGAATCACTACAAACTGGGGTATCCCGATGAATACTAAAAAGACCTACCTGGCAGCCGCCATTTCAGTGGCCACAATAATGACTGCCAGTCCCGTGACCGCTGAAGACCTCAGCAACGCACAAATTGAAGAAGTAATGGTTCTGGGCTCCGGTAGCACTTTTAACAGCAGCGAAGTATCTGAGGCAATGCGCAAGCAACAGTCCTCTATCACCAGCGTTAATGCATTGATCGATAACCTCCCCGGTGTCTCAGTCAATGAAGGAGATACTTACGGCTTTGACGACTGGTCAACCAATATCAGTATTCGCGGATTTACTAACAGCTTAGATGAACAGCAAATTGGCACCACCATCGATGGTATTCCCAATGGCGGTTCGAATTACGGTGGAGGCTCAAAAGCAAACCGCTTTGTTGATCCGGGTAATATCGGTTCAGTAGAAGTATCACAGGGTACTTCAGATATCGCTTCACGTTCCCACGAAGCCCTGGGAGGCACTATTGATTATCGCACTGATGATCCTTTGGACACACAGCGCAGTCGAATAGAACTGTCCACAGGCGAATTTGATGCACAGAGAGTATATTTTCGCTATGACACTGGTATTTTTGCCGGGAACAGCAAAGCCTGGATCTCATACTCTAACCAGGAAGCAACCGACTGGATTACTGAAACTGCTGAGAATGAACGAGAGCACATCGCGGCAAAACTAGTGACCAGCTTGGAAGCTGGTACCATCAAGGCCTACCTATCTTACGACGATATCCACGAAGATAATTATCAACGAGTCTATTCGGACGCCCAATTTGAAGAGTACCCTGAAAACGATTTCCTTACCGGCAACTGGTCCGGTATTCCCTATATCGATCAACTCCATCGCCGTGGCTGGTCTACCTTGCGCGAGAACCTGCTGGCCTACACCCAGTTCGATTTTGACCTGACAGACTCATTCAATCTACAGGCCGGACTCTACTACCACAGCAACGAAGGCCGTGGGGACTGGGTGCCCCCTTACCTGGTTGATATTACAGATGACAGTGAACAAGGCGAGTCCGAGTTCCTCGGCGGCTCAACTGCCTATGGCGGTAGCCAGTCGGGCATCATTTATTTTGTTGATGCCAATGGCAACGCCCTTACTTACGATGAAACATGTACAGCGTCAGTCACCAATATCTATGGCGATTCAGGACCGGCCTACAATCCAGATTGCTATGCAGAGGGCGCCATACCCACGATGTCTTATCGGCACACTCATTATGAGAAAGAGCGTACCGGACTGACTCTAGACTTTACATACGCTACCACCATCGCCGGGTTAGACAATGAGCTACGAGGCGGCCTCTGGTATGAAGACTCCACCCGTGACGAACACCGCGATTGGCACAAAATCACTGATGCGACTCAAGGTGCCAGTTTCAATTCAACACCCTATTGGGTGCAATACGACCGCAGTTACCCCTCAACCAGCACAAAGTGGTATTTACAGAACTCCCTGACCATCGACACTCTCACTTTGACACTGGGCGCCAAGCAGTTCTTTGTCGATGTTGAAAGGGAAGATCTGTTTCAGGAGTCTTCCGATGCAAGTGTTGATTCTGACTCAGACATCCTGCTCTCCGCCGGTTTGATTTGGGAAACACCCCTGGAAGGTGCAGAGCTGTTCGCAGGCTACGCTGAAAACTTTAAGGCGATTGGAGACAGCGTATTAGAGCGGCCCGATTCAGATCTCGACAATATCGAACCCGAAACCTCAGAGACCACAGAGCTCGGGCTTCGCTATACCGCCGATAATTTCTCGGCAACTGCCACCTACTTTCAAAATGATTTTGAAAACCGGATCATTTTCTTGGATAACAATACTTCCGCGGGTAATAACTATTTGATTGGTACCAATGGGACTTATTTTAATGCCGGTGGAATCGAATCTGATGGTCTGGAACTTTTCCTGGACTACGATCTATCAGAAACTCTAAATCTCTATACATCCTATACCCTGCTGGACACTACCTACATTGGCTCAGGAAATTCAGCGGTAGATGAAACTCAAGGAATAACGCCAGGGAATGATGTGGTCGGAATAGCTGATCAACTCTATGTGATTGGCCTGGATTGGAATTCTGAAATATTTTACGGCGGCATCTCCAGTAAGTTTACTGGAGATCGCTTTGTCGACTTAGACAATAGCTGGACAGCCGACTCCTATATAGTTGTCGATGCCTACCTGGGCATGAATCTGGAAGAATTTAGCCCGGTACTACGGGGAGCCAACCTGAATTTAGTGATAAATAATTTACTGGATGAGGATTACTTAGGAACTGTCGTCTCTGGCGGTGCTTGGATTGGTGCTCCACGGACAGCCTCACTCTCTGCAACTATTGATTTCTAAGATTTTTTTGGCAGCCACACAATCGGCTGGAAATGCTAGCCGATTGTGCGTATGTTTAGTCAAGCAGTAGATTCAAAAACAAAGTGCAATAAATAATAAATATAGTCGAAAAATAATTTTGATTATTTGTGACAAATATAAATAACCCAAAAATATGCAAAGAGCTCTTTCAATGAACAGATTGACTACAGCAATCCTGGCCCTGTTTCTTTCTACTCAATCCCTTGCCGCAGACAACCTCGTATTAGTTACTATCGACGGTTTGCGCTGGCAGGAAGTGTTCTCAGGTTATGACCCTGAACTTCTCAACCACACAGAGTTCACTGAAAATAAACAAAACCTTATCAATCACTTTCACGGCGATTTACTCACCGAAAAACGTCAAAAATTATTACCTTTTATCTGGCAAACAGTGGCTAAAGAAGGGGTTTTAATTGGCAATCGCGACAAGGGGTCTAAAGCACAAGTTACCAATAGTTGGTGGTTTTCATATCCCGGTTACAATGAGATTTTAACCGGCTCCGCCGACCCCAAAATCAATAGTAACGATCCAACTCCCAATGCCAATACTACCTTTCTCGAGTGGCTAAACAGCAAATCTGAGTACAAAGGCCAAATCGCTGCATTCGGTAGCTGGGGAGTGTTCTCCTCGATACTTAATCGCGATCGCAGTGGTATTTACATTAACGCCGGCCTGGAAGCAGCAGATTGGCCAAAGTTGAGCCAAAGAGCAGAGTTTCTCAACGATTTGCAGGGGCAACTGCCGGTTTTCTGGGAAAACGTGCGGCCCGATGCATTTACCTATGGATTTGCAAAAGAGTACTTAATTAGCAAAAAGCCCAAGGTAATGTACATTGCCCTCGGTGAAACCGACGATTTTGCCCACGATGAGGAATATCACCAGTATCTCCACTCCGCACACCGGAGCGACATGATACTCGCCAAACTCTGGCAGACAATTCAATCTCTTGATCAATACCGAGACAATACCAACCTACTCATTACCGTTGACCACGGGCGCGGCAACACCGCTGAATCCTGGCCCCACCACGCCAGTGGCCCAGCCCTGACCCAATACTTCGGTAAAGAAGACCACCCCCACAAAGCGGGAATACCTGGCTCCAATGAGATCTGGATTGCCGCGCTGGGCCCAGACATTAAGGCCTTGGGAGAAGTATCCAGGGGAGAAGCCGTTTTTCAGGATCAGATAGCCGCAACCGCACTACAACTGCTTGGCCATAAGTCAGAAGAGTTCTCGCAGGATAGTGGCAAAGCAATAGACAGTATTCTCAAATAAACCTTTGTTCAGCCAGGCCTGACAAGTTCGGCTGAGCAAATTTTCACCGCCTTGGACCAGTAATATTCTGAAGCTTGATAACAGCTTAAAGAACCCATCAATTTTGTGTTAACAGGCTCTAGCTGCCCCGCGCCGGTTTCCGCATAATGCAGGCCGCACTCGCAACTGAAAACAGATGGCCTGATGTATGTGGTTTAAGAACCTCCGTATTTATCGTTTGACGAAAGAATTTTCCCTGGATGCTGAAAAATTGAACGAATTGCTGGAGCCCCATGCATTTGTTCCCTGTGGCAGTCAGGACAGCACTCGCTATGGGTGGGTGCCTCCACTAGGGCGCCACGGCAGCCAGTTGGTGCACGCAACTAATGGCTACCTGATGGTCTGTGTTAAGAAGCAAGAAAAAGTGATTCCCGCTGCGGTAGTCAATGAGAAAGTTGAAGAGCTGGCACAAGCTATTTCTGAAAAAGAAGCCAGGCAGGTAGGTCGCAAGGAGCGGCAAAACCTTAAAGACGAGATTCTCCTTGAAATGCGTCCCAAGGCATTCGCTCGGTCCCGTCTGCAATATGCCTACATTGCACCTCAGGATGGATGGGTAGTGGTTGACGCCTCTTCTGCCTCCGCCGCCGAGGAACTGCTGGAGAACCTCCGCGAGGCTATCAGTAGCCTTGCCGTGGTACCACTCTCCGCTAAGAACCTGCCACAGCAAACGATGACCCATTGGCTCAGTGCCCCTGAAGCACCGCTTCAATTCGATTTTGGCCACGAATGCGAGTTGCGCGATCCCAAAGACAGCGGCAGTGTTATCCGCTGTAAAAACCAGGACCTTTGTGCCGAGGAAATTCACAATCACTTGGTGGCCGGACTACAAGTGCACAAACTGGGGCTGACCTGGCGTGGGGGCGTTGAATTCCTGGTAGATGATCAGCTGTCCCTAAAGCGTATCAAGTTCAGTGACGAGCTTCTGGAGAAAGCCGATAGCGCCGATGCAGAAAGTGCAGCCCAGCGATTTGATGCAGATTTTGCGGTGATGACTCTGGAGATCTCAGCCCTGACCAAAGACTTGCTCTCCGCCTTCGGTGGCGTCAACACCGAGTCGGCTAGCGTTGAGGAACTGGTGGCCAAAGCCAGCCGCCAAGAGGCGGAGGCCCTGGCCAAAGAGGTAGAAGAGGTCGTTCTTTAGGGAGCTCAGATAGTGATACGTACCTGAAAAGCACGTATCACCTCCCCCCTACCCCATTAATCAGATCTCAACCATTGGGCGGCCAGGTTCGGTCCACTGAACGTGGTACTTGCGCTGCTCAGGCTGGTCCACACGCGCAAAGGTATGGGCTCCAAAGAAATCACGCTGTCCTTGTAGCAGGTTCGCCGGCAGCGACTCGGTGCGGAAGGCATCGTAGTAATTGAGCGCCGATGACAGAGCCGGTACCGGAATACCATTCAGAGTGGCGCTCGCCACCGCTTGGCGCCAGTTGGCCTGGTGATCGGCAATCTGCTGAGTGAAGAAATCATCCAGTAGCAAGTTGGAAAGCTTGGAATCTCGATCGTAAGCATCGCTGATAGATTGCAGGAACACTGCTCGAATGATGCAACCTGCACGCCAAATTCTGGCAATTTCAGAGAAGTTCAACTGCCATCCCTGCTCCCGCGCAGCCAGCTTCATCAAATCGAAGCCCTGAGCGTAAACACAGATCTTTGCGCAGTAGAGAGCGTCGTGCAGCTGTGCAATCACTTCTTCCCGTTGCTCTGGAGCCACTGGTGTCAACTCAGGCCCTTGCAGTTTCTTCGCTGCGCGGGTACGCAATACCTTCCGGGTAGATAATGAACGGGCGTAAACCGCTTCGGCAATACTCGGGGCCGGACAGCCCACTTCCAGGCTGCTCATGGCTGTCCAGAGACCAGTGCCTTTTTGCCCTGCTCGGTCGAGGATAACGTCTACCAGCGGTTGTTCTGTCACGGAGTCCAAGGTAGAGAGCACTTCCGCACTGATATTGATCAGATAGCTGTTCAGCGGGCCTCGGTTCCACTCGCGGAATACTTCTGCAATTTCCTCTGGGGCCATACCCAGCGCCGTGCGCATCACATGGTAGGCCTCACAGATCATCTGCATATCGGCATATTCAATACCGTTATGCACCATCTTCACATAGTGGCCTGAGCCTATCGGGCCGATATAAGCCGCACAGGGCTCACCTTCGCGAACCGGGTTGCCAGGCTCAAAGCGCTCAATCGGCTGGCCGCTGGCTTTATCCACTTTGGCGGCAATAGCATGCCAAACTGGCTCAATACGACTCCAGGCATAACGGTCGCCGCTGGGCATGAGGGATGGCCCAAAACGAGCACCCACTTCGCCACCGGATACTGCGGTGGTGAAGAAAATCAATTTGCCTTCATACCGTTTAGCCCGCTCTACAGAGTCGGTCCACAGGCTGTTACCAGTATCAACAACGATGTCGTCAGCCTTCAAGCCCGCATCGAGCAGCTTGCTGCATACGTCATCAACGGGGGCTCCAGCCGGAACCGAGAGAATAATCAAGTGCGGGGCTTTAACCTTCGCCAACAGCTCTGTGTAAGAGTTGCAGGCTTCAACACGCGCAGGCAGGTCTCCACGCTCTTTCTTGTCCTGCTCCAGCAGCGCATTCAGCCGGTTGTGATCCAAATCAAAGGCACAGACCCTATAGCCATTGTCGGCCAGGTTCAGGATCAGGTTCTTACCCATCACACCGGCGCCGATAAAGCCAATATCGCACTGTGAATCAGACATCAAGTTCTCCATATAAAGACAGGGGGCTTTCAAGGGCGCGGAGTATAGCAATATGAATCTGGAGCAGGGAGAGCAAAAACCAAACAAAATTGCCCAGAGCCTCGTAAATACAGCCTACAAGCGACAGAAATCGGCAAAAGCTTGGCTCTTCCCTCATACACTCCTCAATACACCTTGAAACAGGGATGCTTTTGCCTTTTAGTGCCAGGCAGCGATTCAATTGGGTCTATCTAAGATTCCGAGAGCAACTTTTGACGCTTGATGAACTATAGCGGGCGTTTTAACAACCTGAGAAGCAGGGAATAAGGCTTAATGTACTTCCTCATTCCGGCAATTAGTCCCCTAAAGATTGTAAAGATGGCAGGGTATAAGTATCTGCACCCAAATCTCATTCGAAGCTACTACATCAGTGAGGTTGTTAGATCCACCGCTAACGTTAATCTTCCATATAGCCACACCTTAATTTACTTAGCGATAAAAAAGCGCTTATTATCATCGACACCGCAAATATCCATAGTGATCCTAATTTACAAGTGAACTCGCAGGCTGTACCAGCCAGAAGTGAAACAGCAGGTCGGTGTTTATTTGGATCTATTCTAGACCTCTTTCGAAATATTCCTATTACAAGAAATACATACTAAACCAATCAGAAACTCCCACCGATAATTCTACAATACACTAAGACGGCCACCTTATATTTAAATTTTCAATATTGATTAATTAAATTTTAAATCACTTACATTATGAGATACCCCACCAGCCTAAACAGCAATAAAATACCAATATCAACTCTTACTTTCCTACAACTACACAACCTTAAATTACAGAGCTTTACAATAGACATTTTTTAATAACCCACCAAAAGCATAAAATATTTTCTTATATGCGCACTTAAACCTAACAACAATTAAATCCCGAGAAAATAAAAACAATTAACCACTTAAATCTAGAAAAAATTACGACTGAAAATTAAATTCACGTCTATTTAGACAGGACACCCCCCCAACAAATGCCTCAATTCGTCTTTACTGGTGGGAGGTATTGGGATTTGTCCCAAGCTTATTATTGAATACAACCAAATTTCATTACCCCCAGCGATGATGATCACTTATAAAAATGACGCATATAAAGTGAAGTACAAGCGATGCGTCTAAATCAATAATTAACAGAGACATAAGGAATATTATTACCATGAAAAACATCCTTACTGCAGCTTCTTTCTGCATGGCATCTTTTGGGATAATCGGGCTAGCAAATGCGGAAACCTGGTCGCCCTCAGGCGCTATAGGCCTCGCAAATGTAGGTACTTTCACCGTTCAAAAAGGCATTTCGCTCAACTGCTCACTATCTGGCAGTGTGAGTTCAACTGGAGCCAGCGCTGAGGTAGGCAGCATGGCATTATCAGGGGGGTTCCTAAATATGTGCAATAGAGTGGTATTTAATAACTTACCCTATGACCTCGTCGGAAATGCTAACAATACTGTAACCATACAAAATGTATCTGTGAAAGCGGTAACAGGTGAATGTGCTGGAAATCTTACTGGATCATTTAACCAGTCAAATGGAAGAATTACTTTTTCCAATGCTCAAATCCCTAGTGTGGGATCCGGTAGCGCATGCGTAATCAACGGTGTAATATCAACAAACCCTCAATCTTCCTACACTGTCCCCTAAGCCACACCTAACCTCCAAATACCACTAGTAAAACTAGTGGTATTTGGGATCGTCCTAAGGTAGAAATTTATATTTTTATCTTCGACTTAAAGATATTTACCTTTACTAACATAACAACAAGATAACAAATCCAACATTATACAGAGGTACCTACAACCTCACCCGAACAATAAAAATACATGGGAGAAAGCTAATACGGGGCGTTATAGGAATAACAGTAGGCTGGCAAAAATTTCCCCACACCAACCTACCGCTACCTCTCACCATCCAAATCATAAAGAATGTAGCAACTCACCACGTAAAAATCAGAACCCTTTACTAATATTAAAGCCGACGATCCGTGGTTCTAAAGTAAAGACATTAGTTGTAAGACCCGAATCATCACTATTGGTAAACATATCCGTGATAGGCGCATCATCAAATATATTCTTTACATAAAGCTGCATATATAGATCGGAATTCGGATTACTTAAGCTGACAGAAGCATTGAGATTACCCCAAGCCTTCAAACGGTCATATTCAGTATTATAAACCCGAGCATAAGTCTCTGATTGACGATAGTAATCTGCGCGCAGAGTTAAATCCCAATTCTCAATAGGTATCGTATGCTCAACACCGAAATTAAAAGTAAAGCGTGGCGCATTGGGTAGCTCATTGCCACTTAAGTCAGCAGCAAAACCCCGACCTCCATTTGGAGCATCAGTTAGAGGATTATAAGGGTCGACCCCGTAAGCCAAATCATGTCTCAACCAGTCTTCGACCTCAATCTCGGGTGAAAATGAACCATACCGCGCGGAGCCAGAACAGAGTGACCAGATAGCAAATATGTTAGGTGCACTCATAACTGTTTCTACTAAATCTACAGGAGCAATACAATTAGATGGGACTTGAATACTGGGGCGTACCAGTACCCAATCTTCATTGCCCTGTGTACGATCCATTACATCAATAGACTCCTCTCCATCGGCAATTCGGGTTTTAAGATATCCTAAATTCATATCTACCCGAGTTGCTTCTGTAAGCTGCCAGGCTAGCTCCAGCTCAACTCCCATCGTCTCTGCGTCAAAGTTTTCATTGAGAGAAATTCTGTCAACAATTTGAGAGACCTGGTAGTCGGTATAGTCGTAGTAAAAGGCATTAGCATTTAACGATAAACTGCCATCGAATAGAATGTTCTTACTACCAAATTCAATCGCATTTACAAACTCAGGCTCAAATGAATCCTCTAATGGCTGAAATTGAACTATTTCTGGATCAACCTCAGCTCGAGGAGGGTTAGTACCACCTCCCTTGTATCCATGGGCAAAAGATACATAGAGCATTGTTTCGTCCGTAAAAGGCGTTTCCGTACGCCAATCCAGAACTGCACGTCCAGTGTATTCACTCCAGTTTTGCGTGACTTGCTCACCCTCTGGATAACCACGATGTACAAGTCCTCCAGAGAGATTACCAGAGGAAACTTCGCCAGTTTCTGGATCATAATAAGTCCCCAGTAGTAACTGACTGGGAACTGGCGTAGAGCGTTTTCGATCATCAGTATAGCGAAGACCGGTAGTGAGTTTTACGTCCTCATTAATTTGCCAATATGCTTCACCAAACAATGCCCAGGAACTAACTTCTACTAAATTTCGGCTCAGAAAATAGTTGTGCCCTTCCTCATCAATATTCTCTATTGAGTTAGGATCAACATACATACAATCCGAACCAATATTTTCTTCCGGATCAGTACAGTTTTGTGAATATAAGAGGAAGTTTTCATCGTACCCAGAATTGTATAGATACTCTGCTAACATACTGAATATGTTATTAAATACAAAATAGTCATCCTGGGTTTTGAAATCCAAATAGTTTGTGCCTACCGAGAAATTCCAAGGACCGTCAAAGGATGTCTGCAACCGGAATTCCTGGCTCCACTGCTTGTTATCCGATCGACTAATATCAACCGCTAACAATCCTTCTGCCGGCCCCAATTGTGGGTCGGTATAAATTCCTCCAGGAGTGGGCTCTAGGTCGCCACCATCATTAAAGATGGGATCTGATACATAACGGTTATAATCTTGGGAGGAGTAGTAATCATCCTTCGCATAGGTTGACTGAGAGTAAAATGTGAGGGAATCCGACAGGCCCCATTCAAAATTCAGTTGCACCAGGTCATTCTCGGCACGAAATACCGGGTCATAACTAGTCTCAATCTTGCGAAGATCTCGAGACTGAGTCGTACCTGCATAAGGATCAGTATACCAATCAATGACCTGGCCATAGCTCGTGAAAATTAACCCTGTGGCCAAAATACTTGCAAAACCTTGAGCATTGGGTGCACTGTAAGCCTCCTCACTATAAATCGAACTCGGCAAACAACCCTGACTAAAAAACACAGGCGTAAAGCCTGTTAGTTCAGTGTCACCAATATGTGTTCGGCCTGGATCTTTAGTACAAAGCTGCTTGCCCGTACGCGAGCGCTTATCATCCTCCTCAAAGTGCTGCCAAATTAGATTGGCACTAAAAGATTCACTAGGCTCCCACTCAAATATTGCACGAGTAGAATACAAATCACGGTCATTAACATCATTGCCGGTATAAGTGTTGTAATCAAAGCCATCGCGTTTGGTCATAGCTCCGGATAAGCGCAGCGCCATAGTTTCACCAAGAGGCATATTAAACATACCGCTGGCGCGTTTGGAGTCATAACTGCCTACCTCTGCCTTAATCTCAGAGGAAAACTCGTCCTCAGGCATAATTGGCAACATGTTAACCACACCCGCAGTAGCATTACGACCATAAAGCGTCCCCTGTGGGCCGCGCAACACTTCTACACGCTGGACGTCAAAAAACTCTTGCTCAAATAATCGATTACGAATTAAAGGCGTATTATTAAAGCTCACCGCAACTGCCGGGTCAGAAGCAGCAGAAACCGCCTTAGTGCCTATACCGCGAATAGAGAAGTTGTAGGTACTGAAGTTGGACTTGGAAAAATTAGCATTGGGGACGGCACGAAGCAGCTCTTCTCCACGCTCAATTTTAAGATCATCCATATTGTCGCCACTGAGTGCAGATACTGCAATTGGTACATCCTGAATACTCTCTTCAATTTTCTGCGCGGTAACCGTAACTTCCTCAATTGCCTGGCCGGGACGTTTAGTTTCTTCATTCTCCTGGGCAATGGAAATGGTAGGAGCAACTGCAATTGCCAGAGAGGCAAGAATAGTACTGTACCAAGGAGTAATTTGGTATGAATGTCCAGATTGATAAATCGCTTGTGCAATCAATGTTTTCTTTTTGACAGGTTTCATCATCACACTACGTCTCTCTTTATTGTCGGTATTATTGGGTTATTGACCTGATATAAACCTTTTTCAGGTACAACAAAACCTAAGACGCACAAATGATAAAGAAGGGGGGATAAAAAAATAAAATTTATATTTCTTAAACTGTAGCAGAATTTCAGACCAAAAAATCGCTAGACTACAACGGCATCCTCTATAAGAATACGCAAATGATATAGCGGTTTATCACTAATTATTCCAAGAAGTCTCATTACCCAACTCTATACCCCATACAGAATCACCTGCTAACCGGCACAACCTCAGAATAATATTCAATGGAGATCAGTACCCTCATGGTATTTCTTCCACCACTTGCCTAACCTTGACCAATGCGCGCTGTATTAGCTCTTTAACCGACTCCTTAGAAATCCCCATCTGTTCAGCAATTGCCTGGTAAGTCATCCCCTCAAATCGGTGAAAACGAAAAGCTGCGCCAGCCCTTGGCGGCAACCCCAAAATGGCTTCGAGTACACGAGCATAGGCCTGTATTCCCATTACCGTACGTTCAGGACTGATCATATAAGGAATATCCACCTTGTAATCAATTGAATCATGAAGACCACCGCACCGCGACTTCTGATGCCTGCCATGACTAATTAGAAGATTTTTTGCCATAGCATAAATATATATTCTTGGATTTTCGATTTCCCCCCCATACTTTTTGATTCGAACATATAACTGAATAAAAACCTCTTGTACCAAATCATCAACATCGGACAGGTTAACCCTGGATGAAAAGTAACGCTTCAAATCTAATCCATATTCCCCTACCCAGTGAGCCACATCATCCTGATAAGAATTTTCCATTTTCTAGTAAACCGCCTCATCTGATCGACTAGTTTTTTCGAGCTTCTGGAAAATTTTGCAATATCATCTTGCAATCTACAGAGATTCACCAGGGGCCACTAAGAAAACAAGCAGTCGACCAATTTTGCTTTTGATCAAATTATTTTTGTTGTACAAGCATAACCTTCTTTTTAAATCGCACACTAATCTAAGACTTTAGTTTTATCGAAATACAATCCCCCCTTCAACCCAAAAGAACAGACAAAGAAAACACACGATAAACGACCACCTCCAATAGGTGGGAAAAACCAACGCCTAAATTGCAACCAACAAAAAATTTGATAGTAAGGCAAAAAAACCAAAACTAATCAAATCGTAGCCTATTAACCTTCAAAAGGAGGAAAAATAAAAGAGCAATAGGTGGCACCACTAACAGAACAACCTCAAGCGCAGAAAAACTACATTGCGGAATACAAAAATAGCATTACTAACTTCTTCCAACTTCATAGTAATAAATTAAATTCTCATACTTATCTGAAATCCAGAAAAGATTCATACTCTTCATCCTATTAGAAAAAAATCACATTTTTTTGACTAAAAACTTATGCAAACGGTTTTCAATCTACAATTATTTCGCTATGCTGAAGCACTTTCCTGACTTTTTATTAGAGCCGACCTAGTGGTAACTTACTAAGCAAGTGGCACTTTCGTTTATGGGATATATCAAATCACCTTACAAAAAGCCCAGATTTGCAACTGGATTTCTTTTTGGCAGGCTGCTAAGTGCTGAGCCGATTGCTTCATAATGAATAAACTCTATGCTTGTTTATTCTTTATTCTATGCTCTGCCTTAGGTCTGTCGAGCTCGGTCAACGCGGATACCATCCCCTTCCAAATCCCCCGTAGCCATAGCCTGGAACTAGCGGACCCAGCCAGTAAAAGGATTTACCCCCTATTCATTAAACTGCCAAAAAGTTACATGAACGCCCCTCATCGTCGATATCCTTTGGTGTTGATAACAGATGGAGACTCGGCCTTTCAGACCATTTCTGGTGCAACCCAAGTGCCGATGGAATTTGGTAAGCTACAAGAAGTCATCCTGGTTGGACTGTCATACTCAAAAGGCTCAAGCGATCAAGTCAGCCGCATTCGAGATTTCACCCCCACTACAGACAACAACTGGAAGTATTTGACAGGCAAAGCAACTGAGCATGCAACTTTCATCCATGACGTCATTTTGCCCCACCTGTCCAACTCTTATCGCCTAACTGGAAGTGGGCATACTTTTATAGGACATTCTCTAGGAGGCCTACTAGGTACTTATATGCTGCTTACCAGACCAACCGGTTTTAACAACTACATCCTCGGCAGCCCCTCTATATGGTACGACAGTGAGAGCATTCTCAGCATCAAAGCCGCTCCCAGCCCTATTCCCCGGAAGGTGTTTGTTGGAGTAGGCTCCCTAGAAACTCCAGTAAAGAGTCAAACCCGCAACGATATGGTAGGGGGAGCAAAGAAACTTCACAGAAAGTTAATCGAAGAAAAAGGAGTTGAGATAGAAAGCAAGCTACTCATTATTCCCGGAGCAAATCATGGCACTTCATTTCCAACAACAGCTATTCAAGGATTGGACTGGCTATATAAAACAAACCTACAGCAAGGGAGTAGCAAGCCCCAATAAGAGAAAGCTGCTTTAGTCAGTATCCCATAGCTCGAACATCTTAAGTCAGAAAGAGGAAAATAATAAAAATAAAACAGCCTCTTGAATTATAAAGCCTGCTTTTATCACTGTAATTCCTATAACAAAAGCATACAGGAGTCATATGAAGAAAAAAGCCACCCCCGAAGCCTGTGGTTATAGAATCCAGTGGTACCACTCTTACTGTATGCCAAAAAATACAGCCCACATATTGTATTTTGCGTGGCTTTTCAGAACCCACCCTCTCTTGAGGCCACCAAATTGATGCTTTTACCATGAGAATATATAGAACTTTTGCCCCTAGCTTATTTAGTTCCGGCTTAAGCAATAAAATTAATGATGCATCAACATATGGGACTACGGAAATCCACAATTATCTCATAGGCTCAATGAACGACTTAAAAATGAATGAAACTGTATTTTTCGGCCGTGACTGAGAAAGTTTCACTTAAGGTTATTTAGCGGCTTCCCCCCACTTGGAAAAATAAAATATTTAAACAGAAACCTAAAGGAATACCTAACAACAATGAAGAAAAAGCTCCAAAATATATTTACTCTTGCAGCAGCAGTTTTCATGCTACTAGCCAGCTCTATTAAAGGGGCCGCAACTCCTATTAACAATGAGGAAGCCTATACTTTTACCACATGGAGCAAACAAACGGCAGAAGGCTATAGTGGGGCTATTCAGGTACTTGAAGATCGCAGCAAAAAGAACAGTCGTAAAATCTCCCTTCACTATATAAGATTTCCGGCCACAGGAGAGAAAGTAGGGCCACCAATTATATACTTGGCGGGAGGCCCTGGCGGCTCAGGAATTATGGCAGTCAACTATCGATTCGATATGTTTATGGCACTGCGGGAATATGGAGATGTGATCGCACTGGATCAACGTGGCACCGGTCGCTCTAACGACCTCCCCAATTGTGAATCCAAACAAATTGTACCGCCTCTTGAAGCCACCACTGACTCTCAGTATATCGATTACCACCGCAAAGCCCTGAGGGAGTGTTTGGATTTTTGGGAAGCCAATGGCGTAAATTTAACAGCCTATAACACGTTAGAAAGCGCTCGCGATCTCGATGATCTAAGAATCCACCTGGGCGCCGAGAAAATGGTATTATGGGGCACCTCCTATGGAAGCCATCTATCTCTGGCAGCGATAAAAGAAATCGAAGGAACCATTGATAAGCTAATTTTATCCAGCGTTGAAGGTTTAGCTCAAACTATCAAGCTACCCGCCCGAACAGACTACTACTTAGATCGACTGCAACAAGCTATCGATCAACAGCCTAATGCAAAAGCACGCTATCCAGATATCAAGACTCTAATAAGTAGAGTCCACAAAAAGCTGGAGTTGCAACCATTGAAAATTCAAATCCCTCAACGAGATGGCAGTAAAGCCGATTACCTTCTACAGCGTAGGGATATGCAACAAATTGCTTCGGCATTTATTGCTGATCCCAAAAGTGCCAGCCTTCTTCTCCGATTTTACCGCGACTTGGATCAAGGCAAGACTCTAAATTTTGATAAAGTCCCCAGACGCCATTTTCCTAGTGAATTCCTACAACCCGGCACTCCCATAACCTTACACCCAATGTCAATAGCAATGGATATAGCCTCCGGAATTACCAGGGAACGTAAGTCACAAGTCGTAGCACAGGCTAAACAATCCCTACTTCAAGATTATCTGAACTTCTCACTTCACTACGATAACATGGCGCCACATTTGGACCTCGGTGATAAATTCCGGAATAAGCCGACCAGCAACATTCCCGTCTTATTACTAAGCGGCACCTTGGATGGAAGAACCTACCTGGAGAGCCAGCATGAAGCTATATCAGGGTTCAAAAATGCCATCAAAGTAACAGTGGAAAATGCAGGACATAATTTATTTATGGCCTCCCCTGAGATCCAGAATACGATCAACCTTTATATGGAAGATAAGCCTATTACCAAGACCCATATCGTAGCCAAACTACCTGATTTAGCACCATAGTTACCATTCATGGAGAGAAACTTGCAGCCATAAAGTACTAAGCTTCATAGCAATTTTCTCTCTTTCTCGCATCCAGAATCCCTCCACATTACCCTTTCCATAGATGCAACTGGAGGCTGGGGGATGACCAATATTACCGACGAAGTTCATCGCGGAGCCATCTGTGACCTCAGAGCGTTACAACAACCCGGCCTAGCCACATTTAAACGCTATATTCGTGGCAGCTTACCTGGTCCCCCATTTTGGCGCCTAACCGGAATGACTCCCACTGAGGCAGGTCTGGGAAAGGCCACCTACTCCATGCCCATTACACCCTGGCTGGCCGATGGCACAGGAATCTATTGGGGAGGTATTTATG
Source organism: Microbulbifer maximicatervae (SeqCode) (assembly GCF_052467325.1). NCBI lineage: Bacteria > Pseudomonadati > Pseudomonadota > Gammaproteobacteria > Cellvibrionales > Microbulbiferaceae > Microbulbifer > Microbulbifer maximicatervae (SeqCode). The sequence goes on along the minus strand of NZ_CP174310.1, from coordinate 214,167 downwards.
CCATGTTTGCGGACGCCCCCTTGGCATCCGCCATTTGGACCACCTTGCCAGCAGGGAAGGTACTGAGCACGTCAGAGTTAAATATGTGCTTTATCCGCCCCATCACCAGCAGTACCCAAAATATTGTAGGCAGAGCTACGACTGTTCATTCAGGTAGCCAGGTGGGGTTATCAAGTATCCAGATTAACGATCAGGAGGGGAGGACCTTGGCTTTCGGTAGTACCCGCTGCCTTATTGCCGACTTTCCAGTCAACCCAGATCAGGAACTGCCCATGCCTGACCTAGGGCCAACGGACACACCCGACCCCTATCTTCGCCCTCCCCCAAAAACGTTCTTCTGCGATATGGCACACTTATCAGAGCAGGTTCCCATAGAGCTCCAGCGAACCACTATCAGTGAAGGAAGAACCCACCCCATCTGGATGCTTACCGGCTACCGTGCAGTGGAAGTGGAAAATGGTCGCTGCATCTCGACAATGCCCTCATCCCCCTGGTTTTCCAATGGAACCCTATCCATCTACGGCGGCCTGTTGGCATGGGCAGCAGATTTCACTATGGGAGGTGCGGTTTACTCAACTTTACCTGCCGGATCAATTTTTGCCACCCTGGATATGCACATTCGCTTTGCACGTCCCGCAAAACTCAACAGCGGCGACTTGATTTTGGAAGCTCAGGTCCTCCACCGGGGACGGCAGCTAAGGGTATCGTCTTGCAATATTGATACTCCCAGTGGCAAGCGCGTTGCAATTGCTACCGGTTCAGCCCTGGTGATTCCAGGCGGCGCACAAATGCTGACTGACGGCAAAGAGCCCGATGAAATCATCGCAACCGCTACCTCAGGTAAGCCATGGACCCCTTAAAAATCACTATCGGTTGCACAGCGATCTTCGGGTAAAATACTCCCACGAGTATTCACTCACACAATTGATCGTTTTTTAACCAGGCGTGTTAGCAAAACCTACTCAGGTGACAGCTGCCAAACCTTAGATTGTTACGGGGAAGAAACTATGGCCTCATTGCAAGACCAACTACTCCAGGCAGGACTTGTCGATAAAAAGAAAGCCAAACAAATCAGCAAAGATAAGCGGAAGCAACAGAAAGTTGCGAAGAAGTCTTCACAACCCCAGGTTGATGAAACAAAGCTCGCAGCACAAAAGGCTCAAGCAGAGAAAGCCGCTCGTGATCGCGCCCTCAATGCTGAGCGGGATGCGGCAGCGCAGCAAAAAGCTATTGCCGCACAAATCAAGCAATTGGTGGAAAAAAATCGCCAACCTTATTCGGGCGAAACTACTTACAATTTCACTTTCGACAAAAAAATCAAAACCATCTATGTCAGCGAAGAATTAAGGGATCACTTGATTGCGGGGCGCCTGATGATTGTTGTCCAGGGAGAACAATTTGAGCTGGTTCCACGGGTTATTGCCGAGAAAATTGCGGAGCGCAATAGCGATATCGTAATCAGGCCTGCTGAAAGTTCAGCAGTGGTAGATGAAGATGATCCCTATGCAGACTTTCAGATCCCCGATGATCTTATGTGGTAAGCAGTCAAATGGAAAAAGCTGTTACTCAGGCGGTAGAACAATGGCTTACTGATGTGGTTGTCGGTCTCAACCTCTGCCCTTTCGCACGCAAACCTCTGCGTGCAGGGCAAATTCGACTCAAGGTGAGTCCTGCCACAGGAGACGAGGCGCTACTCAGTGATCTATTGACGGAGTTACGTCGGCTCGATACCACTTCGGAATCTGAATTGCTTACCACCTTATTGATTATCCCTAATCACCTAGGGAAATTCAGCGACTACAACCAGTTCCTGGATTTAGCAGAGTGGTTACTGGAACGCAACGACTATGTAGGCACCTATCAATTAGCCAGCTTCCACCCAGATTATCAATTTGCTGGCACTGCAGCCGCCGATGCAGAAAACCTAACTAATCGCGCACCCTATCCTATCTTACACCTGCTGAGAGAAGAAAACCTGGAAAAAATGATTGATCTATATCCAGATCCAGAGAGTATTCCAGAAAATAATATCCGTCGCATGGAATCATTAAGCCATGAGGAAAAACTAAAGTTATTTCCCTACTTATTTCTTCAGGGCAACAAGAAATAATGAAGCCTCTAGCAGAATTATTACGATTAAGGAAGCAGATCCGAGTTATCGGTTTTGATGACGCCCCTTTTGAAAAACGAAGGGGTGCGCCGGTAAAAGTAAGCGGTATTGTCTGCACCAAAACTCGCTTTGAGGGGATGCTTTGGGGGCAGGTAAGCAAAGATGGGATGGAAGCTACAGAAACACTTGCCACACTGCTGAAAGAAAGTAAATTCTACAGCCAGGTAAATGTCGTATTGACCGATGGAGTAGCAGTGGGTGGTTTCAATATTATTGATCTACCCAAGCTGGCCGATATCTTACAGCGCCCTTGTATCGCGTTAATGCGAAAACCACCAGACATTCAAGCCATTGATAAAGCGCTGCAAAATTTTCCTGACTATCTACTGCGTAAAGAAACCCTGATGAAAGCTGGGAGTATCCATAACTACAATAACTTCCATTTTCAAGTACAGGGATGTGAACCGGAGATTGCCGCCCAGGTGTTAGAGCAAACCACTGACACTGGGTATGTCCCTGAAGCTCTACGTTTAGCCCATATGATTGGCGCGGCAGTAATGACCGGACAAAGTGGCAAACGCGCATAATTCCAATAGCATAACAGATCTACCATTTGTCGCGGGCGGCTATAGCTCTTCTTTTACCGCGAAAATTATTATATTGCCCACAAATCCTGATATACCCACCTTAAACCTTTTGCCAACCCCACCGGGAAAGTGGAATAGTGGTCCGTACCGCTCACCACCTCTCCACTAAGCTTTAATCCACGATAATTACGCGACTGTAATTTAGCAAGAAATCTCTTATGCCCATCTACCATATCATTACGCATGTGGCTCTTTTGTATTGTCTCCAAAGCGCCAGTGGCAATATAGACGTTTACAGGCAGTGTGTTGTTATGGCTTGCATATTTATTCTCCAAATCAAAGATCATTTCATCCTTAAACCAAAGAGAAGGACTTGTCAGGATATAAGTGGAAAACAACTGTGGATTGGTAAGTAATACCCAAGCACCAAAAGATCCACCCAATGAATGACCTGAAAGAATCCTACGTGTGGGATCCCCCCTAAAGCTCCCCTCAATAAAGGGCATTACTTCTTTTTCAATAAACTGTAAGTACTTACTGGCTCCACCAGTTGTATAACGCTTCCACCCACTATCGACTACGGGAGTGAGATCTCGAACTCGACTATACTGCCCGTTTTCTCCGTGAGCGAATGAAATAGCAACTACGATGGCTTTATCCATATCCTTAAAGTGTGTAACACCCGAGGCAACCTTAAATGTATGAGGCCCATCATTAAGGTAAATTATCGGGTAGGTCTTATTTTTATTGTCATCGTTCGAGTAACCTGATGGTAACTTCACGTACAAGTCGTATTTGCGTTTGAGAATATCAGAGTCAACTGTGTATATTTTAGATCCACTTAACTCAAAAGATTCAGAAACCTTGGTAATGAGGGGCTTTGCAATTAGTGAATTAGACAGCACCAGAATGGCTATCAGCAGAATAGCTCTAATCATATTTAACCTAGTTTAATTTTATACTCAATATTGCTTTAAGAAAAAATTCGCTACCAACAAAAATGTAAGTCAGTTAAACCCTGAATATAATAAGGTGAGAGAGAAATAAAAAAGATAAAAAAAGCTTAATTATGAATCAAACTGATTTTGTTGAGCGTACTTTATCAATTCATCTTGAATCTTTTGAACCTGTCGAGAAAATTGATTTAAAGAATCTCCTACCAGCCCCTTACTAATAGGGAGGTCAAGCCTTAATGGATCAACAGCCGTACCATTTTTATGAATCTCATAGTGCAAGTGACGCCCCTGCACACGACCTGTAGCGCCAAGGTAACCGATTACCTGCCCTTGTTTTACTCTTCCCCCTTTACTAATTCCTTTCGCGTACCCCTTAAGGTGCGCATAAATTGTCTTTATCCCGGAGCCATGGCGAATACGAATATAGTTGCCGAAACTACCAAAATAAGAAGCTCGCTCAATAATACCATCACCTGCAGCCAATATCGGCGTGCCCAAAGGGGCTCCAAAGTCCAAACCTTTATGTACTCGGGTATACCCTAGGACTGGGTGCTTGCGGCGCCCAAAATAAGATGACAACCTTGCATTCTCTAACGGAGTACGCATTAGAAACCCTCTAGAGCCTTGGCCATCAGGGTAAAAATAATCCACCCCCTGAGGTCCCTCAGTAGAAAACCGATATAAACTTATCTTTTCTCCACTAAGAATAAGCTCAGCAAATAAAATTCTATTTAGTTTTTCCTTTCCAGTTTGGCTATTGAACAAGGTATCATAGAAAACAGAGAACTGATCACCTGCTCGAATCTGCCGTTGAAAATCTACGGAATAACTAAATATTTCATTTAGTTTTGTGAGCACAGAATTAGATAGGCCAGACTCTTTTCCACTTTGGTATAAACTGCCCGAAATTTCACCTTTAACGTAGTATTTCCTGGCATCGACAGGAGATTCAAATTGATTAGCCCTATAATTGTCTCCATGTCTAACCAACTCCAAACTCTCTGCAAAGCCAACAACCAAGGTAAGCTTATTAAGCTTTCCAGTGGTATCTATTGTTAAGTTAAATTCCTTACCAACTGGTAGGATACTGACATTGACATGTTCCGACAAAGCCTGAATTATTTTATACGCTTCTGCACGATCGACTCCACTATCCACCAATAGTGATAAAACCCCTTGGTTTTTAGCTAGTTGAACTTTTTTTGTGCGCTCTAGATATTCTTCCTCAACTCTATATGGAGGGGCCACCTCCCTACGCTGCATCCCTTCATCTTGATGTACCAAGGATAGATCATTGGGTAGGGGCAATGTAAAAGATAAATCATATTGTACCGATTTAACATTGGAATGGTTTTCCAATAACGGCCCTGCTATCGCCAGTGTTTGAATCGACAAAAGAACCAGCAACAAAGCCATCCTCCAGATATCGATCAGAAAGAAAATAGTTAATCGCCTCACGGGTAACCCTACTTTTCTTAAGTAATAAATCACACTCCCCCCTTACTTCGCAAGCAAAGTGTCTGGGTTGATTCGCTTGCCTTCTTTGATAAGCTCAAAGTGAAGATGTGGCCCTGTTACACGCCCTGATATACCCACAGTTCCTATCGCCTGGCCGGCTCGTACTGACTGCCCCGCCTCAACCTCCCGCTCATTTAAATGGGAGTACAGAGTTTTCGTATTATCACCATGATCAATAATTATGATTTTCCCATAATTTTTATGCTTATAATCATCAGTAGAAACTATTACAACACCACTTTCAGCTGAAACTACCGGAGTACCGATGGGTGCCGCAAAGTCGGTGCCTTCATGGGGCTTGTTACGAATTTTACTGAAATCGCCAAACGGGCTACTAACACGGGCACTCTCAACCGGGACTGTTAATTTGGTAATTTCCACTGAAGCCATTGTCAATCCCGGTTTTAACAGTAGCCCTCCGAGTATTAAAATGGTTGAAAAACCGCAGAACAGCATAGTGCGCAAATAGACACCTAATTCTCCATTATTAGCCCCCATCCTTGAGGCTTCCATAATATTCAAAAGTCTGCGTCGGAAAAAAGGAACCTGACTTGTACCATCAGAGAAAGAGAAAGCTACAACCCAGTCACTTGTTCTTTGATCAGAGTTCCGTCGAAGAGTGTCAATCATTGCTTGTGCATAAACACGGTGTAATTCTCGTTTACATGACTTTAGAACTTCACGATCGCACCCCAGCTCTATCGCCCAGCTGAATCGAGACTTCATCCAACCTAAGAAGGGATTGAACCATAGGATGCAAGTAAATATATGCACAATCAGAATCAACAAGGGGTCAAGCCTTTTCAAGTGCATAATTTCATGCTCAATGATTAGATGACGCTCCGTTTCATTCATTGATAAAATATAGGAGGGAAGCACTAATTTGCGACTGAATAGCTGAATCACAAATGGTGTAATCGTTGAGTGTGTTATAAATACTTGAGTTTTACTTCTGATTAGAAAATCGCTTTGAGATGAAGTAAAAAACTGGTCAAATTTAACAACAGAAAGCTTATTATTTGCTATTAAACTCAATTTCTTGCCATAGAAAAACTGACTCAATACCGTTTTAGATAAGGTAAAAAACACCCCGCACAGATATATAAGCAACCAAAGAAAAGCCAGTAATTCAACAGAACTTAAAGAGGTAGATACATACTCATGCAGAACTATGTTAACTGGTGGTATAGAGGTAGCCTCATAAGCTGGCGGTAATTCAAAATTCAGATCCGGAGCCATACCCAACGTTAACTGGTCGCTCAATTGCGCAAGAAAAAATGGGGAACCGGCAGCGACCATTGCACACAACCATAAACTTCGCCATTGGTATATCGCATTAAAGCTGCCTTTATTTCTCGCTGTTGCCAGCCAAATAACAATAAAAACCAACCCCGCCCACAATATTGAGAAGAGAGAAGTAGCTAGAAAATCCAGTGCAAATGGTAGAACTGTAGAGACTATCTCGGCCATAGCCTATTCACCATCCTTGTTGACAGGCTCAGAGTCTGGCCAGGAATCGAGCACTGCCTGAAGCTCCTCGATATCCTTATCACTCATTAACTTACTGCCGGCAAACATCGACACAGGAAGGGGGCCATCAAGCTCTAATACTCTTTCAGCGAAATCTTTTGCATATGACGCCAGGGTTTCCACCTTCTCAATCGCAGGGCTATAAACATGGATTCCATGGATCTCAGATTGAGTCACAAACGATTTATCCCGCATCCGGTCTAGTGTCTTTCGAGTAGAGGAGTATGACCAACCCAATTCAGGTCCCACCCGATCATGCAACTCTCTTGCACTCAGCGGTTCTTGCCTCCAAAGGGCTTTCAGCAGCGCAAGTTCTGATGGGGACGGTTTTACCTTTTTCATTTTATCTTCCCGTGTGACAGTCAGGGCTAGTGTGCGACAAGTGTCGCATTCGGTCAACCACCCTGCAGGGAAACTTGTTAGGTTGTTTTTTATACAGTCAGAATCGTAAACAGTTCTTGCCGGCTGGCAAAAAGTTAAAAGCTATCGATAGACCAATCGATTTTGATCAGTTTAAGCACCAACCAATATAAGGTTTGAAAGCGCTTGCAACCAACTCAAAGCCTCAGGGCTTGCTGCACCAGCGCCAAGCAAAGCCCCAATCCAAAGATATAAGTGCCTACGGCACCCAAGAAGCGCATTGGGTTAGGCTTTGCCATAGTGGAGGGAAATAAGATACCTGCAACAAAAAGAAATCGACAAGCGGTCAGCAGAATAACAAGCCACCAAACCCAGGCAGAAGACTGCCCTAAGCTTACCAAGTAAATAAGCACCATCAAAAGGGGAGCATATTCTGCTGTATTTGCATGGGCCCTTACCCATATGTGCAGGGTATTATCGGGGTCGAAAGAATGCCCAACTAAAACCTCATACTTACCGCGCCCAACAGTAACCAAGGCACCAAGCAGAAGAGATAATGCCGCTAAGAGCCCAATACACAAATAGTAAACATTCATAGAAATCTCCATTTTCTATGTTATTTGTACAGGGAGGGCATTTTAAGCCTCGCCTCCCCGTCCTAGTTGTTCACACTATATAAGCATCGCTTTCAGCTATATTTTAAAGAATCACAGCAGTATCTCTGGAGCCTGCCGCAAACAATGCAACCAGAGAAAACTGTGAAAAACCTTGATCAGTAGATAGATACTCTTTACACCAAAACCTAAGTTCATCCGACCATTTAACCAAAGCCTCCTGCCTCTTCAGCTCAGCATCATATTGGGAAGCCAGTCCAGCAAAGTGACAGTGCACAACTACTTTAGAGTCATTGCTCCGACTATCATCAACTACAGATACAGTCATAGAAGCAGATACAGACTCCCAACTAATCAGGAAGTACAGAGAAGTATCATTTACATTTTCATCAAGCTTGGAAATTGCAAGCTGTAACACCTCGGAAAGGTCCTGATAAATATCATCAGTCGCCAAGGCAGTACTTTCCGATCGGTGTAACTCATGCTCCGTAACAGCTTTATTTTCACCACCAAAGACGCATGTCGAATTTTCTATCTGCCAAGCCAATCTCATAAACCCTCCAAATACATCAAGACTGAACAAAGAAATATTCTACGAGATTTATGAGTAGAGCACACTTCATCGCCTCCTAGCCTGCATACTCTTCTCCATACTCAGACCCAAAGTAAGGCAATTTCCCTTGTAACCACACCAGGAGTTGACCTCAAATGACAACTCTACTACTTCGCACTGGGGCGCTCTGATACACGCATGGTAATATCGGCATGAAACACCTCCTCTCCATTGGTATCAATAACGCTCACAGGCATAACAACATCGCCAGCCTCAATGGATTTAAACTCTGGATACTCACAAACGGCTCGAAGATTAGTCTTCGCCATCTTTAAATACTTGACCTTCATCCCTACCGGTATCCAGCGAAAGCGTCGATCCAATGACACATCCAAACAAACACCGCCAGCTAATTCAGCGGCATTACACATGGCGATAGCATGTACAGTACCAATATGATTTGTCACGCTCCAACGCTTATTCAGTAAAACCTCCACTTTACCCGGTGATAATTCCAGGAAACGTGGCTTGATTGAACGAAAATACGGCGCCTTAAGTGCCACTAATTTAGATACCAGCCAGCGGCCCAATGCTGAGCTACCAAATCGCCCCCAAAGATTAAGTACCGGGCTTTTAGAAGATCGATAGTCCACCTTACCTCTCCATCCTATACATCGAACCGCCACTCTATATGGGCGGTCTTAAGCTATTTAGGCCACTATATATCAATTTCCGGTAGTCCAGGATAATCAGATCTATCAGATTTATTGACATGGGCTATTCCAAGCACAGAGATATCCCAGAGGAGGTTTGACTCACAAGCGAGTGCAACTCATAGGGCTAGAGCTAATAATTTGTATTCCTTAAGATCATATCCATTAACAGGTAGAGTAAGTATATCTGCAAACCAAGAGGCATACTTAATGGCAATCGCTACTGCGCACCTTGAAAGATTGTTTTTGATGTCCAAAAAGTTTACCCAGACAAGCACTTACAAAAAAGTTTAGATTGAGTAGCTAGTCATATATTAATTTATACGGGAGAATAGATATTTAAAATTATCAGACCAAAAAATTTGGGTCTACATTCTGAGTACACGCCTAGCTGTGGCACTTGTTTTAACGAGCTTAAATACATCTAGTTTTCAACGACAATCCAGCCAAAATTATGGGACGTATTGAATATTTTTCAAGAATCCAATATTACAAAGGGTATGACAGAAATTCCTACAGTGTATCAACAATATCAGGGCCTCAAAAAAGCTACCCCACCAAAGGCTTCCTCCCCTTTCGTATACCTGACTTTATAGTGCTAAAAATCTTGCGCTATTTTTCTCATCCCACTTATATAGATACCGTGATTATAATCTCAAGGCTGTATCAGCTACCATTCGCTACCGAAGCAACTCTAATAGAGGCCGAGAAGATCACAGTTCATCCATTTATCATTTACTTCGCTATAAATACCATACCCCCAAATATGGACAGCCCTCCATCTGCGGGAATTAGTACTTCAAGTTTACGTGAAAACTTAATTTCTACTAATGAAGCCTGCTGAGCCAGTCTCAGCAGAACCCTATTATGGGAAGAACCAAACTGTGTCAGTTTTTATGTAAGAATGAAAGCCAACTAAAAGGTTTTTACTCGGTTACAAGGCTAAAAAAGGGCTATTATATAGTGAAGGCTTATTAGATCTACTCAACTCAGATTCAGATATATATCTAGTGGATGCACACTCAGAGGAAAGCAAATCAAGGATCAGATGAGAAGAACGGAAATCTCTAAAAGAAAATGAGGCAGCTCTATTGACTAAGCCGCCTCCAAAATCATTTATGATAATTTTTGACGGTATTCCCTTGGCAGCATACCTTTATTTCGGCGAAATGCTCTTCTAAGCTGCTCTTGAGATTTAAAACCACAGATGGTAGCTATACGCTCCTGAGTCAACACTTGAGTGGCTAAAAGCTGACAAACCTTTTCAATACGAATTTTCTCAACGAACCGACCTGGCGTTACTCCCATATCTCGAGTAAAACAGCGAGCAAAGTTTCTCGGACTCATTGATGTCTTTTCCGCGAGACTATTAACGCATAAAGCTTTATCCAGATTATTGTGAATCCACTGAACCAGCTCTAAAAATCGATCACTTTTTAACTGACTCATAAGATAAGTACTACTTTGCTTCTGATCTCCATCTCTCTTGAGATATAAAACCATCAACTGAGCAACAGCTAAGGCAATACCCCGACCAAAATCATCCTCCACCATTGCCAAAGCCATATCAACACCAGCACTGACACCCGCTGAGGTATATATATGATCATCCTTAACAAATACTGACTCTGAATCAACATCCACCTCTGGAAACTTCTTCAGATGGTCAATGTATCTCCAGTGGGTTGTAGCCCTCCGACCATTAAGCAAACCTAGTTTTGCAAGGATCAGAGCCCCGTTACCAACAGAACCTATACGTTTAACCAAGCCAGACTGCAGAGACAGCCATCGATTTAGACATTCACTTATCTTAAGATTATCAGTAGCTCCAAGATTACCGCTTACAAGAAGTGTATGAATTCCTGTTGAATCAGTGAAACATCTGTCAGAGCAGATCCTTAAACCTGATGATATTTGCTTGGTGTCTCCATCTTCAGCTAAAAATTCTACCTCATACTGATCATCACAACTAAAGCCCCTATCCTTTAACTGTTGATTTGCAAGTGAAAAGACCTCCGCTGGCCCCATCACATCCAAGGAGTGCGCCCCAGGATAAAATACGATAGATACTTTCTTTTTACAGTTCATTTTAAATTGCAGAATAAGCGTAAACTATATAACAACCTCAAAATCAATGTATGCTTTACTGACCTATTACGGGAAACTTCAGGGATACTATCTTGGGTAACCCACACCCCAAAAGATGTGCAAAACGCTATAGCAGAAGCTGAAATATAAACCAGCAATAAACCCCAGCAACAACTGGGAATAATAAAAATAAGTTAATTCTTCACTATACCCGAGTAATCCACTGGGTATTTACGACTATCCAATAGCTAGAATTATTCATACAGTGATTTCTTACCCCAATTAGAGAGTTGTGACAAAACCACATCAGCAACACTCTCAACACCCAGACATATGTGGGTACATCGCCTACAAACAAACTCCTTTAACATCTGTATTAACGGTTATTAGACCTGCTCAAATAAACAATCTTGCACCTAAGGTACCAGCTTTTTCTATTCTGTAAAGTAATAACAGTATTTTTTTTTGGAATATACAGTCGCCCATCAAGCAGCCCAACTTCCTGCCAAATAAACCCTAATTGCAGCCACTTACCCTTATGTCTACCAATTTAAAAATCACAGGAATAGTTAAAAAACTTAAAAGTAAAAGATAATCATTCCTAAGAATGGAAGCCAGAAATGTTACAAGATTAATTTAGCTAATTTAGTAACTTATAGCGTAGAAACATCATAGACACTGACATTGAGCCTTATAAACATTTTACCGCACAAATCAGTCATCTTATCGCATACCATCCTATAACGTGGAAAACTAAGCAACCTCTATTTTTACACCATAGTGCCACTTATCAAATCACAGAAATCAATATTCCATCTCACCTTTCCATCCAAATTTACCCCTCCAAATACACCTTCAATCTTTTATCTCCACCCCGAGATTAAAATCCAACATTCCAAACATAAAATTTCAAAAACTAGATATAGCAAAGCATCAAATAATTCCCTTCTTGGTAATAAAGATATTCCGAGCATTAACATTACTAAAATATCCCCCCCTAGACACCAAGTCAGGGATTCCTGAAATCCAAAGAAAACCACTCAAACAACTTTTAATTGATCAGACTTGGCGCAAGAAGTCGCTATTCAAAAAAAATCTATTCGCGCAGCCACTAAAAAGTCCCCAATCAATAAAAAGCAAACATTAAGCACTTTACAATTATTTACTTGACACCAGACCGATACTGTAAAAATATTCCACAAAACAACAAAAACACTAAGAAATCGAGAGAGGTCTCCAATGCTCCGAGCAAAGGCATTCTCACAAGAATTGATATCCATAGTTATAATAGGGGAAGCGCGCCGAGACAATATCTTCACACTTTTCGGACTCAACAATAATAATGCCTGTATAGATATTACAAAAAATTTCGTACCCCACTCATCAGGACAAAACATTGAACTTATTCCAAAAGCATCTACCCAAGTTTATATAAAGGCGTGTAGAAATCTAAGGAACCCTCCATCAAGAATATCTATTTCAAAACTTGGCAACCTATCGTTTTACACCATCAAAGCTTCTCGAGATCAACACCTACTTTTAGATAGTGGCGTTAAAACTAACCCTCAAGCAATAAAGTATTCAAACTTTACAACCCTCTCAAAAGCTCACACAAAATCTTGCAAAGCGGATAGTACAGCATCAATCGACCCAACCTAAACAACTTCATTACACAACCAGGAGCCATAAATAGGGAGAAGGCGGCAAGGGATAGCCTTTATATTTCTGAGAGATATCTATAAATAATTTTTGCGCAAGCAATTATTTCATACGATAACACTAAAGAGAATAAACCCATGCCAAAATTTGTTACTGAAGACATCGACCCCACAACTGGGCCCGCTTCACTTCAAAGAAATGCTTTTTATAAAAATGTCGTCCCCAGTGATCTAAACCCCCTTGACTTGGTGGCAAGACAAATACTTACCTACAAGTTCACTCACTTACACAATCCTCAAGATTCAGTACGGCAAGCCATGAGAGATGTAGAGACTGTGGCATGTGCAATTGCTGGTAAAGGAACTTTACTCGTTGCCCATAATAGTAGCTTTGGGGCTCACGGCGGAAACAATAGCGCTGTGGAAGCAGCCACTGTCAAAGCGTTGAAAGATCTACGAACTCGCGGATTCACCAACATTACTGACTGCTTCGTTCTTAGCCCGATTAGAAGGCAAAGGAAAATATTTCATGCCGAAATGCAATTATTAAAAGCCTGCGCCGAGAATAACAGACCCATTCAAGGAGGTGTTATTGGCGTTTCGAAACCCTGTTGTGGTAAATGTGCAAAATATCTCAAAGCATTAGGGATTGATTTTTCTCTTTACAGTAAATCCCCTGTTGGGGACTGGATCTCTCCAGAAATCGATCAGGTAAAAACCACATCCAATCCAGCCATTTAAACTCCCAGGCACTCGGCAAACCTAATGGGTTTGCCGAGCATTTTTTTTGATATAGGCTTCCACACTAAAGCTCTTGAAGAATAGAAGTATCACTCCAAAGAAATTTGGTGTTTTCATTAAAACTGTTCTTTTCGACACATCGGCCCAGGGGATCATATTGGTATAGAATTATATCGTGAAATTTCTCCACCCCTTTTTCAACCCTTATTTCATCAACCCTTACTAACTGTTGACGGTAATTATAGTGGTATCGAAGTTGTTGTGGCGCCCCCTCTGCTCGCCTATCCTCAACCCCGGGCTCTTGCTGTCCGCAATTGTAAATAGTGTTATTTTTACAACCATTACCATTTTTATTGAAATTTTTGGTGGGAAAGTGTTTCCAATTATCCAAGTGAGAACATGAAAAGATAAAGTTAGCCGGATCAAATTTACAAAGATTTAATCCACCATCAAAGTATTGCCCTAAAATATTTCTGTGTCTGCTACAAACATCAGGTAAACTATCCTTAACTGCTGCAGCCTCTAGTGTTGGATCGAGCTTAAAAAACAGGTCAACAAATATACCAAACCAATCTAACGAAAACTCACTATACTTATTGGGCGCTCTAACAGAAATGCCCTGTACACGACTTTGGGGGTCATAATTTTTTAAAAGGTCCAAGCTACCCCTTGGCTGTTTATGAGTATTTTCACATAGATCTGCATGGGCATTTGGAGCACTTTGAATATTATTATTCCTATCGGAAAAATAATTTAGTAATCCACTAGCATTATCAAAAGGAAGCTTATATATCTTACCATTAGGCAGTGTTGTAGATATCCGATTGCCTGCCATGTCGTATTGATAGCTCAACTTATTTGCACCCTGCCATTCTGCTATTACACGACTATCATTGTCATATTCCCATCGTAATTTACAATGACGATTCTCGGCGCTAATCAAATTTCCTGTACAGTCATATCTGAATTTGCTAATACCTTCTTTAGAGCTTTCTTTTAACAGCCGACCTAACCGATCTCGCTCAAAATGAACATCGATCTCCTCATCTCCTTGTATGCAGGCTATCAATGTTACGGTTACTAAATAGCCTGCGCAATTATAGACATAGCGGGTAACACAACCATCAAAATCAACCTCTTCTATTAGGCGATTATTAAGATCGTACTTTAGTCGGTAAGACTGTCCCTTTTCATTTTTTAGGCCAATTAAATTTCTCTCACCATCATAGCTATACTCCAACCTTCCGCCATCAGAATTAGTACGGGTTTCTACTTGAAGAAGAGCGTCATAGGTATAAACTGTTTTGGCTCCAAATTCATCTGTTATCTCTTCAAGCATTCCATAGTGGTTGAAGCTGTAGTCAGCTTTATTATCTCCATCAGCTACCACAGTATTAGCTAAAGTTAGAACACCATACCCACAATCTATTTCCTCAACGCTATCACCCTCGATGAGACTCTGAATATCATCATTGATATGTCTATAGTTAAATGAGCAATTTAAATGTTCTACAATCTTTAACAACTTCCTTCCCGCGCTCCATAGGTAGCGATTAGTTTTTCCATCTGAGTTAGTGATGGTTCCTAATAAACCAGAGGAAGTATAGTTATACCGTATATTATTATTGAACGAATCTTTTACAGTGGAAATCTGCCCTTGTTTGTTGTAACTATATAGCCAAGTATTATTGAGTGGCGCAGAAATTTTCTTGAGACGACCTTTTTCATCATATTCAAGATGGTAGTTATTACCTGTAACATCAACCGTGTTAATCAATCGGGCCTGCTTATCATACCGGAATAGTTCTTCACATACAGTATCGTTATTATTACGCAGCATGACCCTAGTTACTTGGCCTTGTTCGTTGTAAGAGTTCAGTGTTTCTCCACCCTCAGCATCTCGATAATAGGTAAGTTGTGCGTACTCATTAAAGCGAAAATACTGGCTTCCGCCTCGAATATCACTAACTGTAACTCCGTAATTATCATCATCCCAAGAAAATTGATAACTACAAGTAGCTTTTCCGGCGATCGGATCTCCCCACTGGCGTATGCAACGAGCAAAAGGGTTGGTTGCTTTCCATTGGAAATGGAGTCGGTAACCAGTTTTCAATACTCTCTGCGTAATAATATTATTATGATATTCGTACTTTTCACTATTGCCAGATTTGTCAACAGCCTTAATCAAGTTGTTCTCGCTATCAAACGTATATTGAGCAAGAATTTTAGAATTACCACAGTGAGTATCTTTTGTAATTGTATTAATATGAAGGCTCTCAGGTGATTCTCCTGATGAACTTATAATTATAGTCTCACCAAAGCTACTCTCAATTGAAGCAAGAACATCATCACTATAGTGAAACAAATAAAAATTATTGTGACAATCTCGAATTTCAGAAATTTTTAATGCGCCGGTCTCTCCAATAGCTTTAAAATGTTTTTGCGCTCCATTGGGAACCCCATAGCGAGAGATAACCCAATGTTCATCATTTACACGGGTTAGCGTGATTTTCTCAAAAATATTATGACTGCAACAACTATTTCCGGGGGCAGGTATACTGATTATTCGACCCTCAGCATTAAAGAATAGAATTGACTTACCTGGACGCCATACTAAACGCTCACTAAATGTATGAGTCCATCCATAACCCAATCCGCTATCCCGAAGGTTGCTACTACGATATGTTCTAGATATAAATAGAGGCAGCGGGCCTCCTAGTACAGCATCAACTACAGTAATCTGTACCTCGCCAGTTTTTAAATTTACCGACCGCCCCACCTCAAATTTATTTATAGTGTTTTGGCAATTATCATTATTATAATTTACACCTACTTCATTGCACGTAATATCAACATCTTCAGAAATATCTTTAGTGCAGTTAAGCCCATTGGAACTCAGACTAGAATCCTCTTTAGGGGTTTTATTAAGTAAATTGGTATATGTGTGATTTGGAAAATGGCCACTATTACTATTTCGAGACGAGCCTTTACTATTTAATCGATTAACGCTCACCTGAGAGGTTCTTATATTGGGCAATACTGGCCTTTTTTTACTTGATGCATTATTTGATACTTCGGTAAGTAGTTTTCTCTGCCGCTTCAACCGGGCAAATTCAAACATTAAATTACCAATTTTTCTAAATGAATTCACCAGCCGTATATTCTTAGCCAGAGAATTAGCAGAAACATCACCTTTTGTTAGTGCCGAAAGTGCTATCGTTAATATTACTTCGAAAACACCACCAACATTTGACTCCGTTATTGACAATCTATATTTCGTTTTCACGTAATCTTTAGCAAAACGGGAAACAGCCTCCTGAAGGGTCTGATCACTATAGATAACCTCAGCTATATTAAAACTTAGGTGAAGCTGCTTCTTGGAAACGGAGTTTGAATTAAACCCTAATATTTCTACTAAACCTCTATACAATAAGGTCGTACACTCGGCGTGTACCTTCTCCGAGCCCGCGTCATAAAGCACATAATTGATCGCTTCTGTACTTAGCTCAAATGACTGGCGTGCTGGGGTTACCATCGCCTCTACGTTAGCAAAATCTCGTGACCATATTGGCAGGCGCCAGTTGTCAAAGGAAGATGTTTTTTCCGAATACTCAAGGATATTTATAGTCCGCCACAGGTTGGCATAACTACAATCGGATTCATTGTTCAAACTTGTATCCGCATCCTCTTTTACAATAACTTGATGCAAACCCATACGAATCTTAGCCACTAATTCCGTTTGCAGGTCAGCTAACGCCGAATGTGGTAAGGGAGCCTCTTCAATAACTAAGCGGCTTTGCAGTATCGCCCTATAGATAGCCTTATCTCGCTCATTCAGATACCCAGGAGGGTCACTTGGCGAGGTATAAGAGGCACTTTTCTCATAAGCCATATCTGGTGTGCGAGTGTTATATGCCCCTAGATACTGGTCATAGACCAGCTGGAGCGTATTGCTATCAAACATTCCCAGCAATTCAGTAACATTAACTTTCTCGCCGGGGCTTGCCTTGTACATATGACCAGCACGTACCGTATAACGAGCACCTTTAGAATCTTCGATATAAAGCTGTATCAAAAGTTAAATCCTATCAACCACTGACAAATAGTTGTATTGTCATAAAACAACCGGATCCATCCGGGTTCCCTACATTTAGAGGCTAAGAATAGATATTGTAAATTTCTGCGGAATTTAAACTAAATATCTGCAAAAGTACCTGCAATCTCTTTAGTCAATCTGTCGCGACCTCAATGAGGCACACGGCAGAACGACTTAAAATCTAGATTAAATTATATCAATCTTGAGTATAGTGTCAGGGAAAATTGATTACAGAAGGGCACAAAAGGCTATACAAAAAAATTAAGATAAAATTTCGAGGGAAATGTCAATATTAATTAGTTTACAAAGAAGCAAATCCTGACAAAAGAGCCTCATTTACCCTCCCAAATGAGACTCTTTGTTACTAATAATTTTAAAATTCACAGAAGCAATGCTAAATTACCATATATTGATTTAGAAATAACAAGCTGGATACTTGGCTTTTTCTATAAATTTAATTAGCTTATAGTCTTATACACGCAAACATCAACCTTTTATTCAATCCAATATAAATAAGCTTATAAATCCTGTTCGCTGCATATAGCCGACCGGGTACCCCAATCAGCTATTTGAGAATGTTAATTATTGACGATAAAATTGCTCGACTTACCTGAGTAGCTGGAAATATTTCCGCTCCAACCACTCTTCCAATTTCCATAGTGCTTTATTCGGTAGGTACCAGATGGAGTATCTTCTCCAATAGTCCACTGTCCTTCAGCAAAGGAACAAGCCATGCAGTCGATGGCAGTATCTCGAGTCCAGATAAAACGAGTATCTAAATCGTCATCGGTAAGATAAGTTTCCCAACTACCATTAACTTTACGCTGTACCTCAATAAATGTACTCTCAGTCTTCAGGTCATTACGGGGATGACCAGAACGGAAAGTGACAGATACAGTATCGCCAGCACTGTAGCTGGTACCTACATCATCCCAGACTTGACCAAAAGACTCCCACAGACGTTTATCATCATAAACAACCCCAATTACATTAATGATTTGGTCATCAGACAGATCTTCCGGAGTGGGCCCTGCGGTAATATCTACGCCATTGACCATAGCATATGTCATTTCGGTATAAATCTGTCTATAGGCAGCAAGGGTATTGGGACCGTATATGGTATGTGCTCCCTCATAGTGCTGCCTATCAAACTCTTCAGGGGTAGTTATGTAACCGGAATAGGCATTTGCCAAACCAGCAATCACCACAGTGTTTACACCGCTTCCTTCAAAAGCTGACAAGACTTCTGCTTCAAGACGTCGACCTGCCATAGTCGTCATTTCACCCGGCGCGGCGACCAAAGCAAGTGAGCCTATGCGAAATATTTGGAAAGGTAGGTAAGGGGTATAAAGTGCTTGACCTATTACCTCACGCTCTACAAATGTAGGTTTGGGGTACTGGCAGGGGTCATCCTGAGTATCCTCATATACAGCGGCTGCAGAGAATGCACTCATCAGGCCAAAAAGGGGGTAACCATTAATCGCCGATTCGAATAGTCCCACATCTCTATCCCAATCCACCCCCTCATTTTCAACAGACATTCCCTCAAAAATACCATCAATATTGCTGGGACCGTCCCAACTTGATCCTGCAGTAAATGACCAGCCGACAGCAC
Source organism: Microbulbifer maximicatervae (SeqCode) (assembly GCF_052467325.1). Lineage (NCBI taxonomy): Bacteria > Pseudomonadati > Pseudomonadota > Gammaproteobacteria > Cellvibrionales > Microbulbiferaceae > Microbulbifer > Microbulbifer maximicatervae (SeqCode). The sequence continues at coordinate 195,028 of NZ_CP174310.1, read as the reverse complement.
CTTCACAAATATCCATTTGCCCCTCACCGGTAAATTCACCTGCTACGGTATAGCCAGGGAAATAGATATGTTGATGTCGATAATCTAACCCACCTTCAAGTTTTACATTAGCTGACTGGAAAAGCGACTGGGCTTTTGCAACTTGCTTTTCAGCTGCTAAAAGTAAACTTTCATACTCAGAATTTCCGCATCCATCCCTGGGGCCACAAATATTCGGAGACGCATCACCTAAATTGCTATTGGCAAATGCCGCAGTAAATTGACTTGCAGCACCCTTCTCGGTAGCCCAAGACTCGAGTAACTGACTCGCCGCCCCCTTATTATCCCCGCTAAGTTGGCGCTGCTCTGTCCCTAAAGAGACATTGTGTACTGCAAACCAATTAATAACTCCCAGTGCTTTGTTGTTTGTATCGACCAACTTGAGTTGGGTCATGGTTTTATTGGTATCGTATTGATAGTCGCTTGCATCAGTATTTTCTGAATAAGGGTCTGGGTTTCGATTGATACTGGTATCGAGCAAGATCCCCTGATCAATAAAGATATCACCTGCGGTTAGTCCACTGTCCGCTTCAACGATTGACTGAAAAATACCATCAACAATAGCGTCATAGTTATCTTCCGCATACCCGAGAGCGCTCATATTCAACATAACATAATGATCATACCCCCCAGGACCTACATGGGTATGTGTAGCAGTCAGCATTACATTCTTTTCGGTGTACTTACTATTACCATAGAGATTTTTTAATTTATCTACGACACCCTGCTTCACGCCCTGCGGAATACCTTGCAAATCTGCTGATACGAATACCAAACGTTCATTTTCAGAGCTATCAGAAATTATGAATGCGCGGGACCATAAACGGGTATGAATTCCCTTGGTTGTCTGCCCCGTTTCTCCATATCCTACCATTCCAACATCTGCTGCCGGGCCAGTTATATCATACTTACCAACACCAACACGCCAGTCAGATGCTTTAACAGTGGAAGAAGCTCCAATAAATACCATTAAAGCAATGACGTAACCATTAATTATTTTTTTCATTTTTTCTCCAGAATCTATACACGCAGGAGTACATTCGCCAGTTCACAGAAGTGAAGGCGTATCCTTTTCGTTGAAAATTGATACCTGAATAAGCCACTTCCGATCGACTCGGACGCGGCTCTCTAGATAGTTAGCCAATGTAATCTTGGCTTTTATTATCTCATCCTGAAAAGCGGCCTTATTATTTTTAAAATACACATAGTAGCCATAACCTCCCTGCTGTCAGCACACTAAAACTGAGAGTACAGCTCTAGTACGCATGTTCAGAATACCCTAACTGGCTGTATTTGGTAGCACCCGCAGAGTAATTGCCCGCCATAAATCCGTTAATTTAGAGTCGAAAGTTAAATAATTTTAAATATGCGAAGATTTTCTGAACTACGGCAAATCTAAATATTTACAATTCAAGCAAGTACAATCTAAAAATGAGTGTAAAGAAAGGATAGATTAGGGGAATTTAATTACGTTTAGAGAGGAAATGTAAAAAACTTTCGCCATTCAAAATTAGCACTCAATCAGTTTCCAATTATATTCCATAGGTTGACTAATTGTTCACAAAAATAATTAATTAGGCAAACATCTGTACTTAACATTCAAAATTGTCTTGATAGAAAATAAGGTGGAAGTTGAATAACATTAATAATCGGTCCTTTTAGCATTTGACGCCCCTGACTATAAATATGTGAACTTTATGTAGCTATCAATATCTGACTACTCTGCAGTAATCCATATAGATACATATATAATGCACGCTAAACTTCTCCCCCTCTCAGTTTTTTCCATATTGACCTTCTTATCCCTACCATCCCTGGCCGGTCAAAAGTGCGATGTACAAATGACGATACAGAGTGAATGGGAAGACGGATATATGGCTTCAGTGGTTGTACGTAATACAGGTACCGAGCCAATAAGTGATTGGGAACTTTCATGGCAATGGCCCTCAGACCAAGAAGTCACACATATATGGAATGCTACTTCAGCCCAGGATGAAAACCTGATCTCTGTAGTTGGAAAACAAGGCTACGTAAGAGTACCCGTTGGCCAAGCCCAATCTTTTGGTTTTAATATTCGCTACTCGGGTGGTGAGCAGAAGCCTGCTCATATTAACGCTAGCTGCAACAACACCATCAATGAACCAGATCCGCCCCCACCTTCACGAGACCTGTTAGACCCCCTTTCAAAATACAATTTTATTTTAGGCACTCAAACGATAAACCCCAGGTATACATTTACAGATAAGGGATCACTTGTTGAAAGTGCTGAAGCCATTTACTCAATGGGCTCTAACTTACTCAAGATTGCCCTTTCTCCGAGCCTATATAGCGAGCTAAGTAACTCTGGACTCGACTATCAATTCAAGCGAATGCTGGAAGAAATACCAGAATTTCAGCAAGTCTTGGAAATGGATTTCTCCATCTACATGTTTTGGGTCGAGGACTCCGGTTCCTGGATGGATAACAAAGGAATGAGTGAAGAAGAGCTAAAGTGGCAATATGACAAAATTTATTCATTGGCTGAATATTTACTAACTGAATATAGCGGCTCCGGTAAGACATTCATGATCGGGCATTGGGAAGGCGATTGGAACCTGGTTCAAAAAACTGATGGTACTAGAGATGACGGTCAGGAAACTATCCCTCCTAAGCGTTTACAGGGTCTAATTGACTGGATCAATATTAGACAAAAAGCCATTGACGATGCCAAAGCAAATATCACCCACTCTGACGTTAACTTATATCACTATATTGAGGTCAATAGGGTTGAATCTGCAATGCAGGGCAAAGAACGAATAACCAATGCCGTACTTCCCCATACTAATGTAGATTTGGTGTCTTATTCAGCTTACGATCTCACTACCAAAGAAAAGCATTCAGATTTTGCCACTCTACATAGTGAGTTGACTTCAGCTCTGGAATTTATCAACTCAAATCTTCCCAAAAAATCTGGGCTGCCATTTGAAAAGCGGGTTTTCATTGGCGAATATGGTTACGGAGAGTCCTGGTTTAAGGATTGGGGAGCCCGCTCTGGCGAAGCCCAGGATTTGCTATCACGCAATGTAATAAAAACGGCACTCCAATGGGGTGCTCCATTTATTTTGTACTGGCAAATGTATGACAATGAGTATGATAGCTGGATCAATGAATTCGCTGGCTACTGGCTGATTGACAAGGATGGTAATAAAAAGGAGATTTATAAGACTCACCAAGAGTACTATAAGGACGCGAGGGCATTCTTAGATAACTATTATATGGAAAACTCCTCCCTTCCGTCAGAAAGTGAATTTCGAACCTATGCCTTAAAATGGTTTGAATCATCGAAAATCCCACCACAACAGCCCAAACCTGACACTCCCCCTACTATACCGGAAGAACCCAGTGAACCTTCAGGCCAGTGTAATGTGGAATATGCAGTGCAAAACGATTGGGGGAGTGGCTTTATGGCAAATGTGGTTATTTATAATAAAGGAAAGACTTCTCTCGATAAATGGCAGCTACAGTGGAACTGGCAAGGTAACCAATCAATCACACACTTCTGGAATGCACAAGTCGCAGAAAGTAACGGGACTATAACTATTACTAGTGAATCATCTATTCCGGCAGGAGAGGCCCGAGCTTTTGGGTTTAATGCAAATTACTCTGGAGAAAACACCCCACCAATTATAATTGGCAACTGCACGGGTACACTCACAACAGAACCTTCACAACCTAGTCAGCCCCCCAATCAGCCCAATGAACATTCAGATAGTAGCAGTATTAAGCTATGGTTTATTGGTGATTCGATTACTTACGGTATGACAACACTCCCTTATAATTCAAACGGATTTCGTAGCCAGATCTGGAACTATCTTGCCAAAGCAGCCGATGGCAACTCAATCTTTCCTATAGATCAAGAATCTACCAGTGAGCAGCTAATTCTAAAATACAATGGAAAACAACTAGAAACGATTGGCACTATCACTGGACCATCAGGCCCTGACAATATGTCTCAACAGACCAAGAATTACTGGCACTCTGGGATACCTGGAGCTACAACCAGCGATTTACTTTGCTATCTTGATCCGATAGGCCATCAAATCACCCCTGGCTACAATTTCACCAACTGCCTCAATTCCATCAAGAACTTCAATCAATTTCTCAGCGAAATGTGCAGGGAGGGCGAAACTAGTGCTGGCTGGCTCACTAATCAAGCCTGCAATTTAACGCGGGATATAACCTCTGAAGATAGCGTTGTCATACCTATACAGCTCGGGACTAACGACATCACCTTCCTTAGCATGAATAACGCGATTGATTGTAGCCTTCCTATAGAAGAAAATAGTGAATCCGCCCAGAAGCTAAATATGGTCGTTAGTAAGATAATATCATCACCCAATAATATTCAAGGCATATCAATAACAGATAGAATACAAAATTACTTTGAGAGCATAGATATTCCAACTGAGAAAATTGCATTCGTAATTTCAACTATCCCTCGTCGAAGTGATTTAGACGGACAAGATCCGAAAAATTACTGTACGGACTTTTATAATCAAAAAATCAGGAAGTCATTATCAGAGGCCTCCAATACCAAAAATATTTTCTTAGCAGACCAAGGAAATATTATCCCAACTGGAGACCCGGTACACCCTACAACTGAGGGCCACAAGATTATGGCTTGCAACTTACTTTATGGTAAAAATCTTGGCCATTCAGATATTCCTTCTTGTATTCTTCCCAGTAACATCCCAGATAAAGGGCTATTGAAAGCAATAGATCATGTATCCAATTAGCTAGGATTTCGCTTAACAGGCCCTGATTAGAAATTTTCAGGGCGCTGCTTTTACTCACCAATAACTTTGGGCGCCTTTATAAACCCGACTTCTATAGAAGCCGGCCTAACTCTGAACCAGATTTAAGAACTGCTTCCTATATTCTGCCCAAATCACTTTCCCTGAGAAATTACTTAAATCAACTTTTTTTAATTTTGAACCCGATAGAATTGACAAAAACATTGATTCCAGCTTTTTTACTGCATCATTACAGTCTGAATAACAGAAGTTTTCGGAATAGAACTCTGGGTAGCACTGTTCATCTGGCACCAGTGGAGTCGCACCGAGAATAGCTGCTTCCATCACCGCCAACCCTTGGAATTCATGGTAAGCCGTAGAAAGGAATATATGGCTATGTCGCAGTACTTGACGATAGTCTTTAGCGCTTTCGAGATACCCGAGTACCAATAAATGGTCGGCAAACTCTTCTTGTATTTGAGCAAACTCAGCAGGGCTATTACGAAATGACTGCCCCATTAGATTAACAAGAAACTTAACATTTCTGGCTTTCAAGCCCCGAAGGATATCCAGCAATCGGTCCGCGCCCTTGTCATATTCCCAACGGGCCGCCCAACTGATAATCAAAGTATCTTGACCTATCTCGCCCCCATAAATGCTCTCTGCGCAGGAGTCCCAGGAAAAGGCCTCTTCAGTTTTCGCACTATCAAAAACGATGTCTTCTATTGGCACAGGAAGAACTCGCGACTTTTCCTCAATCTCCTCACAAATTCCGGGAGGAACACAATCAGGAAAGCGCTTGAGTAATTTCTTTACTCCTCCTAACAAGGTACTGCGGTTGTATTCAGAGTTAAACAAGACCAGATCACCGGACAAGGCCGTGTAAATATTCAACAACTGGGGTTCTACCGATCGAAACGCATCAGAGCTCACTGGGTAAGCAAATTGATTCTCATGAAAATATACAACTGTAGGCACCCTAACGATTTCAGGAACTAAACCGCGCAAGGCACTTAGATCGGTCATTGAGGTTGTAACAATAAGGTCCCAACGCTGCTTCAATATTTGCGCAGTTTCCCCTCGGCCCCAGGAAAGGCTATTACCACGGATTCGCCAGCTAAAGTATCGCGGTGGTAAGGTTAGTACGGTCCATTGCCAATCAGAAAATGCCGCTGCCAGCCCTTTACGCCAACGCTTGTGACTGTCCGCATCATAAGCGGAGAGTAATAAAACTTTCATTAAATAGTAACAAGAAGAAGCGGCACCGGGATCAAACTTAACCCCGGTAGCTATTGAATGGAGGGATTAATCGAAAGAGCGCACATTCATTAATCGTGCAAACAAGCTGGAAGTATCCCAACGAGCACCACCAATAGCTTGTACCTCACTATAAAACTGGTCTACCAGGGCAGTTACGGGCAGTAAAGCTCCGTTATGTTGTGCCTCTTGAAGGACTATAGCCAAATCCTTACGCATCCAATCCACAGCAAAACCATGATCATACTCCCCAGCTAACATAGTTTTTGAGCGGTTTTCCATTTGCCAGCTCTGTGCCGCCCCCTTGGATATCACATTGACAACCTGCTCTCCATCGAGGCCAGCTGCCTTGGCAAAATGTAAACCTTCAGCAAGCCCCTGAACGACACCCGCGATACAAATTTGATTGACCATTTTACACAGCTGGCCGCTACCTACTGGCCCCATCAGGTTGCTCGCCCGCGCATAACAGTCGATAAGAGGTTGCACTTTATCAAAGTCTGCCTTATCTCCCCCAAACATAACCGTTAAAGCACCATTCTCAGCGCCGGCCTGGCCTCCAGAGACAGGGGCATCCAGAAAACCGATTCCCTTTTCGCCAGCTGCAACTGCCAATTCCCGAGCAACATCGGCAGAGGCTGTTGTATGATCTACAAACAAAGCCCCGTCATTCATACTCGTGAATGCCCCCTGCTCTCCTGTCACCACCTGGCGGAGATCGTTGTCATTGCCTACACAGGCAAAAACAACCTCCGCGCCCTTTGCGGCTTCAGCGGGCGTTGCAAAGCTCTCTCCATCATATTCTTGTAGCCATTGATCTGCACGGCTAACAGTGCGATTGTAAATTCGCACCATGTGGCCAGCATTAGAAAGATGCCCCGCCATGGGATATCCCATCACCCCCAAGCCAATAAATGCAACTGTTGCCATTTCCTCTACCCCCATACCATCCAAATAAGTATTACACCGAGAACCAAGCGATAAATCGCGAATGGAGCCATCCCAATACGGCTAATAAATTGAAGGAAAAAATGAATACACAAATAAGCACTAATACAAGATAAAACGGTACCAAGCAGCAAGTCATTCCATGGAACACTTTCCAGCGCAAGTAATTCAATCGTTAACAAAATAGCGCTGAGGGCAATAACAGGAATAGACATCAGGAACGAAAAGCGCGCTGCAGCCTCTCTCTTCATGCCAAGCATCAAACCAGCAGTCATTGTGATACCAGAGCGGGAGGTGCCAGGGATCAGGGCCAACACCTGTGATAAGCCAATCAGAAGTGCTTTTTTCCAATTTAACTGGGCTAGAGATTCGACCCTGCGCCCCTTTGCATCAGCCCACCACAGTAAAATACCAAAGCCAATAGTCGTAGCAGCGATAACACCGGCTGAGCGCAGGTGAGTTTCTATGAACCCTTTGAATACCAGGCCTATCAGCCCCACAGGTATAGTAGCGAGAACAATTAACCAGGCCAGCCGCCCCTCATCGGTAAATTGTTTATCCGTAAATCCTCCTAGACCATCCCTAATCAGCACCCAAATATCTTTGCGGAAATAGGAAACTACTGCCAGTAAAGAGCCAAAATGAACAGCAACATCGAAGGCCAGCCCCTGGTCCTGCCAACCCAATACCTCAGAAGGTAAGATCAAGTGCGCGGAACTGGAGATGGGCAGAAACTCTGTCAGCCCCTGTATCAGGGCCAAAATTACAATCTGAAATGTTTCCATGTGTTATTAAGATCGGATTTTTTGTCTTTTCTTCCAAGTTACTTCATTGCGCAAATAAACAGGCTCAAGCTCTTCAGCGGTCACTGTATGACCCTGCTCCCATAGTGGTACTGCCAGCTGCGCTATATCCCGAGCGTGAATGAGGCTGGCTTGATCAACGGCAGCCAATGACGCCCCTTCAAAAGCCTCATAATGTAATCCCGGGCCCGCCCCATAGATCGGAGTACAAATCTCCGATTTCTCTAAAGACAGCAGAACCTCCTCCGGGTTCTGTACCGCCTCCGGGATCAAGCTATCGCAGGGAGAGTCACTGGAGTAAACCCCCCAATATACTTGTTGCATACGAGCATCCAGCATTGCCACGACGGGTGACTGTCCCCATTCCGGGTGCGATCGCCGAGCTCCAAGTGCTAGGGCTGCGAGGCTGGAAACCGGAACCACCGGTAGATCTGCAGCATAAGCCAACCCCTGCACACTACTAATTGCTATACGGAGACCAGTAAATGACCCCGGCCCGCGGCTGACAGCAAGAGCATCCAGGTCTGCCAGCTTTATGCCGGCTTCTGCGAGAACGTCATCCACCATTGGCAAAAGGCGACGGGTGTGATCGCGCTCTGCCTGTACAAAACGCTCAATCAGCTGGCCATCAGATATGAGAGCAACAGAACAGGCGCCCGACGTTGTATCCAGGGCAAGTATTTTCACAGCGTTCTTAATCCTGGTCATAAAAAAGGGAGGGAATTGTGGCACGGGAGCGGAGGGGAGTCATGCCCAATATCGCAACCCGCAACTAAAAAACCCCGGACTAACCGGGGTTTATGAGGAGCCTGCCAAAGTTCACATCGTTGAGCCCATATATATGACCCTAGGCGGCCTTTTTCGGTGGCCGGCCTCGACGGGCAGCGCCAGCCTTCGGTGGACGGCCGCGACGGGCTGGAGCCTTCTTAGCAGCTGCTGTCGCAGTCGCTTTCTTGGGTCGTCCGACTCTTTTTGCTGGCTTAGCTGCTGAAGCTGCCTTCTTTGGACGGCCGGCTTTTTTCGCCGTCGCTGTAGCGGCCTTCTTGGGGCGTCCAGGCTTTTTCGCTGCTGTGGCCTTGGCTGCAGGTTTCTTCTTGGCCTTTTGAGTTTCGGCTTTTAATTTGGCTTTAGCCTTCTTCTCTAACTCTTTAACTTTAGCGGCAGCTTTCTTTGCAGCTGCTTTAACCTTAGCTTCAGCCTTCTTCTCAGCAGCCTTCAATTTCTTGGCATGAGCCTTTTCTTTGGTTTTTACCCAGCGTGTTTCAAATGCCTTGAGTGCGGCAGCTAACTCTTTATCTGCTTTGCTGGAGAGGCTCTTAGAGAGACTTTCCACCTTTTCTTTTGCAGCAGCTTCAGCCATATGTACGGCATCCATAGCCTTAGCTTTGGCAAGATCCATCTTTGCCGCTGCCAACTTGGCGCGCAAATCCTTTGCCTTACTATTGGCACTGGCCAGCGAAGTTTTCGCTGTTGCCGCATTACTTTTCTGCGCTCGAGCCTTAGCCTTAGCAACACGGTCCATTTGCGCATCCAGCGATTTCGTCGCTGAATCTACCGCCTTCTGCGCTTTCACGACCGCTGGCGACGCTGCGGTCGCACTAGTTGCTCGTTTCGCGCGTGTACCTTTTTTTACTACTCTTGCCATCCCTTGTCTCCTCACTGAAAGAAGAAGTACATCCAAAAGTGTGCCGGCAGCATTGCCTTTTAGCTATCGAATAAAAACTGGAATCGGCCGTTTTTATTACTTATGCAGAGCGCCGCACCGCCTATTTCGATACAACTTTATCAAAGTTAATAAAAATACCCGGCATTGCAAGTAAAAAAGCGAAAAATGAGAAACTTTTTATAAAAAAAGTATATTTTTCTTATCAATTTTCACTTTTGGGTCCCGTTTTAGCACTTTGGTAGAAATTATTTTGTCCCATTGAGCTTAGTTTGCACAATTCCCGCAAGCGCCTCTATATGATCCTCACGCAAATTTAATGCGGGAATATATCGGTAGTCACTGCCCCCAGCATCAATAAAATTAGCGCGATTCTCTACCGAAATTTCTTCCAATGTTTCCAGGCAATCCGCAGAAAAAGCCGGGCAAATTACATCGACACTACTAACTCCTGTTTTACCCCATTCAATAAGGGTCTTATCGGTGTATGGCTGTAGCCACTCTGCCTTACCAAAGCGCGATTGAAATGTGACTTGCCACTTATCCTCACTGATTTCTAGTTCATCCGCTAATAACCGTGCGGTTTCCATGCAATGGCGATAATAGGGGTCCCCCTTATCCACATTGGCTTTTGGGATACCGTGAAATGAAAGTAACAATTTTTCCGCTGGCCCTGCTTTTTCCCAGTGTTCTTTTACTGAATTGGCCAGGGATTTTATGTAGAGCGGATTTTGGTAATAATCTCGAATCAGAGAAATATCCGGAATATCGCGACTATTGCGAAAAATTTGCGCCACCTGATCATAAATTGCTGCAGTTGTGGTAGCCGAATATTGGGGATATAGGGGAAGCACTATAAAAGACTCGAAACCTTTCTCGCGCAGAGTTTCTATGGTGTTGTCGAGGCGGGGCTCACCATAAGTCATGGCATATTCAACAGCGACATCGCAACCTTTTGCTTTTAAACGCTGCTGCAACAGCTCTGCTTGCTTCTGCGTATAGTAGAGAAGCGGCGATCCTTCCACTTTTGTTTCATCTGCACTGCTATTCCATATTTCCGCATAGGCAGGGGCAATACGTTGTGGACGAAAAGGCAGTACCAAGCAGTTCAATATGGTCAGCCAGATTGGCCGCGGTATCTCGACAACCCTCGGATCTGAAAGGAATTCCCGCAAAAAACTTCTTACTGCTGTAGGTGTAGGCTCAGCTGGAGTACCCAAATTCATCAAAATTATTGCCGTAGACATAAACCACCCCGTTAGAAATCTTATCCTTTCAAGAAATCCTGCCAGTTATCAGGCAGGGAAGAGCGCATACTGCCAGGCCAATACCGCCGTGATCAACTCGCTCAATATCACTTCTGGAGATACAAAAAAGCCCCCAAGTGGGGGCTTTTAAAAAATGTTAGTGACGATCTCAGCTGAGCGCTTCCAACACTTTCTCGCGAATCTCATCCATACCGCCAACACCCATTACCTTGCTGTACTTGGGAGCCGCTTCAGGAGAGCGTGCTTCCAGCTCGCGATAGAAGCCTACCAGCGGTGCTGTCTGCTCGTGATAAACCGCCAAACGGTTGCGAACAGTTTCTTCAGTATCATCTGTACGCTGGATCAGTGCCTCGCCAGTCACATCATCGACACCCTCAGCCTTGGGCGGGTTGTATACGATATGATAGACGCGACCAGAGTTTTCATGAACCCGGCGGCCCGAGAGACGCTTTACGATTTCTTCATCGTCAACAGCGATCTCCAGAACATGATCGATATGTACATCGGCTTCCAGAAGGGCTTCAGCCTGGGGAATGGTGCGAGGGAAACCATCGAACAGGAACCCTTTAGCGCAGTCTTCCTGGGCAATGCGCTCTTTAACTAACGCAATGATCAGGTCGTCAGAAACCAATTTTCCCGCGTCCATAACATCCTTGGCCTGTAGGCCAAGAGGGGTACCCGCCTTCACCGCAGCGCGAAGCATATCGCCGGTGGAGATCTGCGGAATGCCGAACTTCTCTGTTATGAATTGAGCCTGAGTGCCCTTGCCGGCTCCCGGCGCGCCCAAGAGAATAATTCGCATGTTCAGTAAGCCTCCAATACTATCGACGAACCAAAAGCCGCCGCGCTAAAAGAGCGCTACCTTACACTCACACCTCAGATTGGGCAAGATTGCTACCGATACCCCCATAATCCATACAAACCACAGAGTACTAAAAGGGGCTTAAAGCTCCGCTCTATGTAAGCCTGTTAAGATCCCTAGCTATCAGCACCGGGCTCCCGCTGAACTTTGGCCTTGTCCCAAAGTCTGTCCAGTTCCTCCAGCGTTGCCTCTGATACTTGCCGACCTTCACTGTGTAAACTGGACTCAACATAACCAAAACGCCGCTCAAATTTCCTGCTACACCCCCGCAAAGCTGCCTCAGGATCAACCTTCAGGTGGCGGGATGCATTCACACAAGAGAAAAGCAGATCCCCCAGCTCCTCCTTTGCATGCTCCGTATCCCCATTTGTCACGGCCTCCCGCAACTCTGCAACCTCTTCCTCAATCTTATCGAGGACACCATCAATATTGGGCCAGTCAAAACCGACACGGGAGGCGCGCTTCTGTAATTTGGCCGCACGCGTCAAAGCCGGAAGACCCACAGCTACTCCTGCCAGGGTTCCTGCATCCCCTTTGGCAGTGCGTTCGGCCTCTTTAATCGCCTCCCAATTCCTCTTTACTTCAGCTTCATCAAGAGCTTCGGCAGAGCGGTCGCCGTAGAGGGTTCCACTTGGAAAGACATGGGGATGCCTGCGCACTAGTTTGCGTACCAAAGTGTCAACAATCTGGGGGAAATCAAAGTGGTCTTTCTCACGCCCTAACTGGGCATAAAAAATGACTTGGAAGAGCAGATCTCCGAGCTCTTCGTGCAGGTGCTCAAAGTCTTCCTGCTCAATAGCCTCTGCTACCTCATAGGCCTCTTCAATCGTAGAGGGGACAATACTGGCAAAGTTCTGTTTCAGGTCCCAAGGGCAACCGCCCTCAGGGCTGCGAAGCTGAGCCATCAAGTGGAGGAGGTCCTCCACAGAGTAATTCTTTTCCACGGTATTCCTTACTCAACGTTCAGCGCAGAATTCGCCGCTTTGCCGCTGCCACATTGGGCAGTTGATTGATCCGATGTAAAACTTGACTCAACTCTTCAAAGTTGTGGATCTCAGCAGTCACGATCATTTCTACCGTATGCTTGTTCTTATTAGAGCGGGTTTGCATAGCGGTAATATTAATTTTCTGACTGTCCAGCATCACCGTGACATCCCGCAACAGGCCCTGGCGATCGTAGGCTTCGATCATAATTTCAACGGCGTAAAGTTCACGGGGTTTTTCCGCCCAACTTACCTGGAGTACCCTTTCAGACTCCTCAACCTGCATACGCAGCATATTTGCGCAGTCTTTACGATGTATAGAAACCCCGCGCCCAAGGGTGATATACCCCATAATTTCATCGCCTGGAACGGGGTTACAACAGCCGGCAATGTGGGTGAGCAAATTACCCACTCCGTCGATATAGACATCTGCCTTGCCTTCTCCCCGGGCAACTGGAGCCGTCAGCGATGGTACCCGAGGCACATTGTCGACCTTCACCATTCGCTGGGCTGCGTTGAGAACCTGACCCACGCCTATATCACCGGCACCCACTGCCGCATAGAGGTCCTCTAGGGAATGCATGTTGAGCTTGGCTGCCAACTTATCGAAATCGAAATCACTCAGCGCCAGCTGCTTAAATTCCCGGTCGAGAATACTGCGGCCATCGGCGATATTCTGATCCCGAGCCTGCTGCTTAAACCAGTGAATAATCTTGGCTCGGGCACGGGAGGTAGTGATATAGGCCATGCCCGAAGAGAGCCAATCGCGACTCGGCGCTTCGAGTTTTCCTGTGAGGATTTCAACCTGATTGGCTGTCTCCAACCGGTGGTTGAGCGGCACGATTCGGCCATCTACTTTAGCCCCGCGACAACGGTGACCAATTTCTGTATGGATCTTGTAGGCAAAATCTAATGGTGTTGCACCCCGAGGCAGGTCTACAACATGACCGCCGGGGGTAAATACATAAATACGTGAATCTGCCTCACTGGAGCGTAAATCATCTTGTAGTGGGTTACCTCCCACCTCTTCATGCCAGTCGAGCACCTGACGCAACCAGGATATTTTTTGCTCGTAGCTATCTTTACTCTCGCTCTTAAGATCAGTGCCCTTGTAACGCCAGTGAGCACAAACACCGTATTCCGCCTCTTCATGCATAGCAAAAGTTCGGATCTGAACCTCGAGCACCTTTCGCTCGGGGCCAATTACAGCCGTGTGCAGAGAGCGATAACCGTTTTCTTTGGGAGAGGCGATATAATCATCGAATTCATTCGGTATGTTGCGCCAGAGGTTGTGCACTATACCCAGAACCGCATAGCAATCCCTTACTGTTGGGACAAGAATACGCACTGCGCGAATATCATAAACCTGGGAGAAGCCGATATTTTTCCGGCGCATTTTCCGCCAGATACTATAGATATGCTTTGCTCGCCCGTAGACATCACCTTCAATATGGGCACGCTCGAGTTCAGAGCGCAATAGCTCCAATACCTCATCAATATACTGCTGCCGAGCCAGTCTTTTCTCATCCAGCAAGCGAGCAATCTGCTTGTAATCTTCTGGCTCAAGATAGCGAAATGATAGGTCTTCCAATTCCCATTTGATATGACCAATTCCCAGGCGGTGGGCAAGGGGTGCATAAACATCGGCCACTTCACGAGCAACTCTTTGGCGTTTAGCCGGCTCTGAGTTTTTTGCAGCACGAATGGCACAGGTGCGCTCAGCGAGTTTGATCAAAGCGACTCGCACATCGTCGACCAATGCCACCAGCATACGCCGGATATTCTCTGAATGTTCCTCTACCGCACCACTCGGGCTCTCTTCTCCGGTATCTGCGCTGCGACTGCGAATCGCAGCCATACGCAAAACGCCACGAATCAGCTTGGCAACTCGCTCACCAAATTCTTTTTCCACAGCTTCCAGTGGCAGGCGTTTTTCACGTACGGCGCGGTACAGCACCGCCGCGACAAGTGCTTCCGAGTCTATTTGTAAGTCGGCGAGAATCTCAGCCATCTCAAGGCCAGTGGCAAAACTGCTAGCGCCCTCAGCCCAGATATTTTCCGCCTCAATCGCGCGCTGTTCTGCTTCGGCACTCACCTCAGCTGCGCGCCGCAAAGTTACTATCGCAGAACCATCCAGGCCCGCGAGTTTCTGTACATGGCGCAACCAGGATTCAAGGTCGAGTTCACCTTCTCCACCAAAGGAATGATGCTTTCTTACTTGAACCATCTTTTAACAAGAGTCATTTGTGTTATTGGCATAATTTTGTCGTTACCTGGCTTAGCAGCACATTTACTCAGTGCTCATGCTGGATTAAGCGCTTCTCTATCATAGGTTTGAACTCACCAAAGTCCATGATTTTCTGTATACATTTCAATAAGCTGCGCGAAATTCAGCAGTTTTTAGTACCAATTTGAGTGGGAGGGTATAAGTCTTGTCCAGCTTGTTGACCTTTTAACCAACAGTAAACCTGCAAAACCAATGCCTATAGAAAACTAAAATTGTGATATTGGGGAATATCGAGAGAAGTGAACAGGTTGCATTTGTTACTTAAAAGTGAATTTCTCCACCTCTACATGAACACAAAACAAGGCTTTACCGAACTTTACAAACTATCAGTTTTTGTATTTACCGGCTTAGTTATTGCTTTTTTTAACTGGAAATGCACATATAGCAGTAGGATTAGAGGCTCCCCCCAAAAAAAGGGGCAAAAGAGATGATTGTAAATTGATTGGCGAATCACTTTACAAAGCTGCGAATCTCACAAAGTTTTTGCTAGTAGATATCAGGCACAATGCTGGAGTTAAAGCACTTTATTTCCAGCATTGATCAATAAAATAAGATAAATTAGAGAATAAAAGTAAGAACTATTTTGGGGAGGCAAAAAGTCCTGAAGATAAATAACGATCTCCACGATCACAGACAATTGCAACAATCGTCGCATTTTCTAGCTGCGCAGACAGCCTTAAAGCACCGGCTACCGCCCCTCCAGAGGAAACGCCACAAAAAATACCCTCTTCTTTCGCTAGCCTGCGAGTCATATCCTCAGCTTCTCGCTGGTCCATATCCATGACCATATCCACTTGCTCAGGAACAAAAATCTTAGGTAAGTATGCCTCCGGCCAACGGCGAATCCCCGGAATACTGGAGCCTTCAGTTGGCTGCAATCCAACGATTTGAATATCGGGATTTTGCTCCTTCAAGTAACGCCCGCATCCCATAATGGTACCGGTTGTACCCATTGAGGAGACAAAGTGAGTCACCGTTCCAGAGGTCTGCTGCCAAATCTCCGGACCGGTTCCCTCATAGTGAGCCAGGGGATTATCGCTATTGGCAAACTGGTTCAGTACCAATCCTTTCTTATCTTCTTGCATTTGCAAAGCTAAGTCCCGCGCACCCTCCATACCTTCTTCAGCGCTAACCAATATCAACTCAGCGCCATAAGCTGTCATTGAAGCCTTGCGCTCCTCTGTAGCACTGTCGGGCATAATCAATATCATTTGATAGCCCTTAATCGCTGCAGCCATTGCCAGGGCAATTCCCGTATTACCGCTGGTCGCTTCAATCAGGGTATCTCCCGGAGAAATATATCCTGCAGCTTCCGCATGGTTGATCATTGAAAGTGCCGGGCGGTCTTTTACCGAACCCGCAGGGTTATTGCCTTCCAGCTTGAGCAAAACAGTATTACTGGTATCACCTGGCAGGCGCTGTAGTTTAACCAGCGGGGTATTGCCTACGCAGTCAGCAATTGTTGGATAATCCATAATGCAATAAATTCCAGAAAAATCTCGCGGGGTCCAAGTGTACAGCAAGCGGTACTATGCACTAAATACCGTCTACTTTGGTCTACTCCCTACCCAGGTTATTAAGGGAGATATACCTGAAGCGGTATTATTCAGATGGCTATGCCGCGCTATCTAATCTTGGCAAAGTGAATCTTTAAGCCTCTAAAACGCGCATATTGTGACAAAAAAGAAGCGTTTTCTGATAAGTGAATGAGTGCGCTCAGATGTACATAACGGTAAAATGAGGGAAAAATAATCGTACAAGGCCCCTCTTAACATGGCCCCAGGCAACCCTATTCTCTCAATCGAGGAACCAGAGCAACCTCGATCCTTACGAACCCTGGTATTTCGCCTTACTGTAGCACCCGCACTAATTCTGTCCTTGCTCCTCGCTCTCGTTTTCACCCTGCAGCAAATGCACGATCGTCGCCAATTGCTATTAAGCCACGGTCGAGCCAGCGCCGAACAGCTAGCTGAACTAATTGAGATGAGCGGGGGCCATCCAGCTGAACTTAGAATGGAATGGCTGCGTAAAAGTTTGCTGGCGCTTATGCTGGAAAAAGATATGGTCAGATCTGTTCATGTCTACTCCACCGAACCCAGCCCCAAGCTAGCTCTCAACCCCAGCACCGGACTCAGCTTGCTGGCCAGTGTCGGGCCGCGTCCACGCACCCCCATTAGCAGAGACACCCTTAACAAGCGCGAACCCTTTATTTTTGAAGATGATGAGACCCTTCAGGTTTTACAGCCATTGAAAGGCGATATCACCACCTGCTGGATAAGTATTGAGCTACATCGCCCCTATTTCCTGGTGGGAACTTACCAAGTTTTACTCGTAGGCTTGGTGGGGTTGATTCTCTGTACCCTAGCCGCGCTGGCTTGGTCGGTCATCATGTCTGAGCGCTTTGCTCACAGCCTGATTAGAATGGGACATACTCTGGAGGCGATTGGCAGAGGTGAGTTTGATCGACGCACCCATGAAACGGAGAATCGAGAACTCGCTCAACTGGGAAACCAAATTAACGAGATGGCTGAAAACCTGTCCAGTTACCAACAGGAATACAAAGCCAACTTGCTCCAGTCTATGGATGACCTGCGCCAATCCCTGGACAGTATGGAAGAACAAAATATTGAGCTGGACTTAGCACGTAAAAGGGCGCAGGAAGCAAGCAGGATTAAATCGACGTTCCTAGCCAATACCAGTCACGAGATTCGCACACCTTTAAATGGAATTATCGGTTTTACCAACCTGTTGTTAAAAACTGGAATTGATGAGCTACAGCAGGATTACCTGCAAACCATTTTACGCTCATCGGAAAACCTGTTGACTACCATCAACGACATCCTGGACTTTTCCCGCATTGAGTCCGGCAACCTGGTCCTTGACCATATCCCTATGGACCTTGGCTTACTACTTGAAGAGACCCTGCAAATACTGGCCCCAAACGCCTATGAGCACCATCTGGAACTGGTGCCTTTGATCGATTCTCAACTCCCTCCCACTTTAATCGGAGACCCATTACGAATTAAGCAAATACTTACAAACTTGGTGGGTAACGCGGTGCGCAGCTCGGCAAATGGCAATATCCCCGTGCGCTTGTCAGTACATAGCGTTAATAACTCAGAACTTGTACTCCGTATTTCGGTTACCGGCCTGGGTAACCGTATTGACGAGGCTGGTCGCCGTGAAATTGAGAACATCCTCACCAGCAAGTCCCCACAGCTCACCCAACAAATCAGCGCAAATGGTTTAGGGATGTCTATAGCCCGCAGCCTAGTTGAGAGGATGAGCGGCTGCACAGGTATTGAAGAAACAGCCAATGACGGCAGCACCTGTTGGGTGCAAATTTCCCTCCAGGCTGAACGCAATCGAGGCATGTATCCGCGTATTCAATATCCTGGCTGCCGAATTTTACTTGCAGACCCCAACCCAGTTACACGGACCCAGGTAGCCCAGCTACTCAGCCAATGGCAAGTGGAGCCCATAGAACTCGGCGATACCGATACTCTGCAACCGGCAATCGAGCAAATGTGGCGGCACGATGCCCTACCGGATGCGGTTATTATCGATACAGCTACTGCCAAAGGTGATTTTGATAATTTCAGTAGCAAAGTGCAGTCGCTGGTTGATACCTATCAGTGCCGCGTGATCGTACTGGGCCCACCCGCTGAATTGCGTCGCTGCTACGACCAACTACGCACCCGCACTCTCACTTTCCTTAGCAAACCCGTCACCCGAGACAATTTGCTGCGATCCCTGAAACGAGCAGTACCACAGCAGGGGCAGCAGCGGGTTAGTGGCGGGGTACAGGCGCTACCGTGGCCCGCACCACCGCGCGTGCTGGCAGTGGATGACCACGCGGCAAACCGCCGACTGGTCGGCGAACTTCTGCGAGCACAAGATGTAGAAGTCGTTATTGCAGCAAGCGGCGAAGAAGCTCTACAGCTCTGGCAGCAGGGAGCTTTCGACCTGGTGTTTATGGATATTCAAATGCCCGAAATGGATGGTATCGAAGCTACACGTCTGATTCGTGAGCAGGAGACCGGCCGCCGTACTCCAATCATTGCCCTCACCGCCCACGCCGGCGCCGAAGAAAAAGCACGCCTGCTGTCTGCGGGACTGGACGACTACTTAAGCAAGCCTGTTAGCGAGGCCCAGCTCTCCCATATGATCAAGCGCTGGCTTAAGATCATCACTCCCCAGGCCGCAGAAAAAGTGAAGATTGAGGAGATGCGCCTGGTAGACATTAGCGAATGCCTGACCCTCGCCAACGGCGATGCCAAGCTGGCCAGGGACATGCTGCGCATGTTGATTGACGGTCTCAGTTCAGATGAGAGAGAACTGGAAAGGTTGTACAACCTTGGGGATTACAAGGGCATGTTCGAACTCACTCATCGCATGCACGGTGGCTGCTGCTATTGCGGAGTTTCACGCTTGAGAGAATCAACTTGCGTGTTACAAGAGGCATTGCGCACTATCCAAGGGTCCGATGCCCAAGCCTTTGACCAGCGCAAACTCAATGCTGTTCTCAGGGAGATCGGGGCCCTGCGCGAGTGGGCTTCTGAACAAGACTTGGATGCGCTCTTTGGCCTGGAGGTAGTTGCCTAGCAGGATTCAAATACCACGAATGCCACGGCCGAATCTTTTTCATCGGACAGGCTGAGGTGGATTCTGTCCACACCAAGTTTTTCGGCCCTCTCCTCAGCTGCGCCCGCCAGTACTACCTGCGGTGCAGCTCCCTTGCGGCGACGGACATCAATGTCCTGCCAGGAAACCCCTTCACCAATCCCAGTGCCCAAGGCCTTGGCTACAGCCTCCTTCGCCGCAAATCGCTTACACAAATATGCAGCGCGGATGGGCTCAGCCATAGAATAAAAGTCCTTCCTTTCCGCACTGCTAAGAACACGCTCAACAAAGCGATCACCAAAGCGCTGCCACGCAACCTCAATACGGTCGTAGTTACAAATATCGGTGCCAATACTAACTATCATTTTTTTCCGTAAACCTGTCGAAAAAGCTCTCTGCTCTGCAAAGGCTTATCCCCCAGTACTCTCCTCAACAATAAACGTGTCAGGCGCTTTGCTGGCGCTAAAGCCTCACTTGACCAGCCGCCCCCATTCATAGCGCTATCCATTCCCGTTAGTTCGGCACCTGAAAAAAAATACTCTCCCAGACTCTCATCATTGGAGCGGTGAACAGGCATTACACCCCACTCATCATCCAGGCGATAAACCCCGCCTTCATTTACAAGGTCTCCTTGCGGGCCGCAAATATTGAGGGATGGGCAGGTACCGAGCTCCAGGAGCAGTTGTAACTCAAAGCAACGAAGCGGACCTTCCAGTTCAGCATTGGAGAGTCCCTCCAGCTGGGACAGAGATTCCAGCAGGCTCTGATAAGCTGCAAACAGCGTGTAATGCGCCTCGCCCTCGGGAAGGAGCCTTACCATCAGTTCATTGGCATAAAGGCCCGCATAAACCGCTCGGCTTTTGAGCCATAGTGGTACACCAACATTTTCGACTGGACCGAGCATTTTAAGTGAACCCGCTCCCATCAATGTGACAAGCAACGGGGTGAAGGGCTGCAACGCTTGTTGGCGGCGCTGCTTGTCACGACGGGCCCCACGGGCGACACAGCCCAGCCGGCCGTAATCGGGCGTGAAAAGCTCCAGGATCAAACTGGAGTCTTTATAGGGCCGCGAATGGAGGATATATGCGGGCTGAGGCGGTTGAGGCGTTTTCATAGGTGCAGGGGAAATTGCCCTGATGATTACTCGTCTCTGTAACCGAGACTGCGCAGAGCCCGCTCATCATCAGACCAACCAGATTTCACCTTCACCCACAAATTGAGCATTATCTTGCTATCAAACAAGCGCTCCATATCTTCTCTAGCCTGGCTGCCAATCTGTTTGATTCGCTCGCCCTTATTTCCAATGATGATACGTTTTTGGCCCGCTCGCTCAACCAAAATAGCAGCGCTGATATGCAAGACCTTACCCTCTTGGGCAAACTCCTCTACCTCCACAGTAACTTGGTAGGGAACCTCGGCACCCAATTGACGCATAATCTTTTCACGAACAATTTCTGCTGCGAGAAAGCGCGAGCTGCGGTCGGTCACTTGATCTTCGGGGAAGAAATGCTGCCCCTCAGGCAAGTGCTTCAGAATAACCTCTTCCAGAGTATCCAGATTTACGTTGCGCAAGGCTGATATGGGAACAATTTCAGCTTTTGGATGCTCCTCAGCCAGGGCTTGTAGCTGGGGCAGTAGATCAGCTTTATCCTCGAGCTGATCCACCTTGTTCACGGCGATAATTAATGGGCATTTAATACCGCGCAGCTTCTCTGCCACCAACTGGTCTGCCTCACTCCAACGAGTGCGCTCTACAACAAACACCACTACATCCACATCCCGCGCAGCACTGGCGGCAGCTCGATTCATATAGCGGTTGATCGCTTTCTCTTGGTCGGAATGCAGGCCCGGAGTATCGACAAAAATAATCTGGTTTGGACCTTCGGTTTTAATACCGAGCATATTGTGACGAGTCGTCTGCGGCTTGCGCGAAGTAATCGCAAGCTTCTGCCCTAGCAAGTGGTTCAACAGTGTGGATTTTCCCACGTTGGGGCGGCCGACAATCGCGACATAGCCACAGCGAGAAGGTTGTTCGCTCAAGAATTTTCTCCGAAAGAGTTGGAGGTCTCCGGGAAGCCCGGAGCCAGAAGTGCCCCCAGTGATATCGAGGGCTGTCAGCGCGATGCGGGACACTAATCCGGCACAACGCCTCTATTGTAAGGTTAGTCCTGCCCGGTGAGGAGCTTGTAGGCTTCAACCGCCGCCGTCTTTTCAGCATTGCGACGACTGCTGGCTTCTCCCTTCACCGGCTGTGTAAGTCCACTGACACGACATTCCACTACGAAATGCTGGGCGTGCTCAGCACCAGAGACATCCACAACTTTATATTCAGGCAATGGTTTTTTACGTGCCTGTAACCACTCCTGCAAGCGGGTTTTGGGGTCCTTCATAGTCTCCAATGATAGCCCCTGCAAGCGCAGAGCAAACCATTCGAGTACCCGGGCTCGAGCTGCTTCCAAGCCAGCGTCCAGATAGATGGCTCCAATCAAGGCCTCCACAGCATCAGCGAGAATCGACGCCCGGCGAAAGCCGCCACTTTTCATTTCACCTTCACCAAGGCGCAAGCAATCTCCAATCTCCAGCTCCCGAGCCAGTTTTGCCAGCGTTTCTCCGCTAACTAATTGGGCCCTCAAACGGCTCAACTGCCCCTCGCGTCCATTGGGGAACTGCTCATAAAGGGCCGCGCCGATGGTGAACCCAAGGATAGAATCGCCCAGAAACTCCAAGCGCTCATTATTACGGCTGCCATGGGATCGGTGAGTAAGCGCCAACTCTAGCAGCTCAGCCTGATCAAAATCATGGCCGAGGCGCTTGCAAAGGCGTTCCAGTAAAAGATCAGTCACGTTTGCGGAATTGCTCCAAATCGATCAGCGCATCACAGCAAAGTTCTGGCTTTGCCGTGTCGAGCTGCTTATTAAACTTCATCACAACGTCAACGTTGTACATCAATGGCTGGCGCAACTCGTAATCGATGCTCACCACAGTCCCTTTAGCTCCACGGACTACCTTTACCGATTTGGTCGGTTCTCCGCGTACGTTATTAACCAAAAAAAACCGGCTCAGCTCTTTTTTGATTTGACCAGTGGTCATATTTTCCAGGTTTGGGTTTTCTCCAAGGGATTTTAACCCTTCAGTAACGTAACGGGCATCTACATAAGCTGGCGCCATCTTGGAGGCGCAGGTCAGAGCAAAGCCGATCACAGCAATAACCAATAACCAGCCCCAGTAACTCATACCGCGTTGGTGCTGCAGAGAAAAGTTGAGTGTATTACCCATAAAAATATGCCCTCTATCCCTTATAAATAACCGGGCTAATACCCGGTTGGTTTCATTATTGGATTGAGCCTACACGCTTAAAGCTGGGCAAACTGAGCAGCTTGTCCCAGTGCATCCAAATGGCGAAAGCTTTGCCAACGATATCTTTCTCTGGAACAAAACCCCACTCCCGGCTATCCAGGCTGTTATCGCGGTTGTCGCCCATCATGAAGTAATGCCCTTCAGGCACTACACCACTGAAATTGCTGTACTGCCTGGGATGGACACTTTTCTGCATCTCGTGGCGATAACCATCGAGATCTTCCCACATAACCTCAGTTTGTGGATTGCTCGGAGGAATAGCTCGGATCAATTCTTGGCGAGCCAGCTCACCGTTCACATAGAGCACATTGTTTTTCAGCTCTATTCTGTCACCGGGCAATCCGATCACCCGCTTGATGTAATAGGTATCGTTGTTGTGAGGTGGGAAAAACACCATAACATCGCCACGCTTGGGCTCGCCTACATCCATAACCTTGGTACGGGAAACTGGCAAGCGTACGCCGTAGGCATATTTGTTAACCAGGATAAAATCCCCGACTTCCAGCGTTGGAATCATTGAACCTGAAGGAATCTGGAAGGGCTCGACAATAAAAGAGCGCAGAACAAATACGATCGCCAGAATTGGGAAAAAAGACTTCGCATACTCAACGACGATTGGGTCGGCTTGCTGGTCCCCAACTTTCTTTTTCCGTTGACGGGCGAAAAACAGGCTGTCGACCAACCAGATTCCGCCACTAATCACAACTAACCAAAGCAGAATCAGAGGTAAATTGATATCCATTACTTTTCTCTACTATTCCTTATTTTTGTCGTGGCGTAGGGCCGAAACTCTACTGATCCACCTTCAGCACCGCCAAGAATGCTTCCTGAGGTACTTCAACACGACCCAGCTGCTTCATTCTGCGCTTGCCCGCTTTCTGTTTCTCAAGCAGCTTTTTCTTACGGGTAACATCACCACCGTAACATTTGGCCGTCACATTTTTACGCAACGCCTTCACCGTGGTTCTGGAGACTACTTGGCCACCAATGGCCGCCTGGATAGCCACATCAAACATCTGGCGAGGAATCAGCTCCTTCATCTTCTCCGCCATAGCACGGCCTTTCTGCTGCGCGTTATCGCGGTGGACGATCAAGGCCAGGGCATCTACACGGTCACCATTAATCAGGATATCCAGGCGCACTAACTTAGCCGCTTCAAAACGGACAAAGCTGTAATCCAAAGAGGCAAAGCCACGGCTTACAGACTTGAGGCGGTCGAAGAAGTCCATGACCACTTCACTCATCGGCAGTTCATAGCGCAGGGACACCTGGGAACCCACATACTGCATATCCTTTTGGATACCCCGCTTTTCTACGCACAGAGTAATTACATTACCCAAATACTCCTGTGGCACAAGAATATTCACCTCGGCAATCGGTTCCCTCATCTCTTCAATGGAACCTACATCCGGCAGACGCGATGGGTTGTCCACCATCACAGTCTCGCCATCTGACTGCTCAACCTCGTAAACCACCGTCGGCGCGGTAGTGATCAGGTCCAGGTCGTACTCACGCTCCAGGCGCTCCTGGATAATTTCCATGTGCAGCATACCGAGGAAGCCGCAGCGAAAACCAAAGCCCAGTGCATCGGATGTTTCCGGCTCATAGAACAGGGAAGCATCGTTCAGGGAAAGTTTCTCCAGCGCGTCCCGGAAGGCCTCATAGTCATCAGAACTGACCGGGAATAGGCCGGCATAGACCTGGGGCTTAACTTTCTGGAAGCCCGGCAGCATATCGATGTCATCGGCGCCCTTGGCATGGGTCAGGGTATCGCCCACCGGGGCACCGTGAATATCCTTGATGCCTGCCACTACAAAGCCCACTTCACCAGCGCGAAGTACACCGGTTTCATGGCGCTTGGGCGTGAAAATACCGACGCTGTCCACAACGTGGGCGCGACCGATAGACTTGGTGACAATCTTTTCCTTGGTCTTCAGCGTGCCCTGGACAACACGCACCAGAGAAACAACGCCCAGGTAACTATCGAACCACGAGTCGATAATCAGCGCCTGCAGAGGAGCACCCACATCGCCTTCGGGCGGCGGCACCAAGCGCACCAGATCTTCCAACACATCTTCGACACCCAGGCCGGATTTGGCGCTGCAACGGGTCGCTTCGGCGGCATCAATACCGATAATGTCCTCGATCTCTTCTGCAACCTTTTCTGGGTCTGCTTGCGGCAAGTCCATCTTGTTCAGGACCGGGATAACTTCTAGTCCCTGCTCAATGGCCGTATAACAGTTGGCAACCGACTGGGCTTCAACGCCCTGAGCAGCATCAACCACTAACAGTGCGCCTTCACAAGCAGCCAGAGAGCGGGATACCTCATAGGAGAAGTCCACG
This sequence comes from Microbulbifer maximicatervae (SeqCode), assembly GCF_052467325.1. Classification (NCBI taxonomy): domain Bacteria; kingdom Pseudomonadati; phylum Pseudomonadota; class Gammaproteobacteria; order Cellvibrionales; family Microbulbiferaceae; genus Microbulbifer; species Microbulbifer maximicatervae (SeqCode). The sequence continues at coordinate 169,823 of NZ_CP174310.1, read as the reverse complement.
TGCCCCGGGGTATCAATAAAGTTCAGCTGATAGGTCTTACCATCGCGCGCGTTATAGTCGAGCGTCACACTCTGCGCCTTGATGGTAATCCCACGCTCGCGCTCGAGCTCCATGCTGTCCAGCACCTGTTCAGCCATCTCCCGATCGGAGAGGCCACCACAGTCCTGGATAAAGCGGTCAGCCAGGGTAGATTTCCCGTGGTCGATATGGGCAATAATGGAGAAATTGCGGATATGAGAGAGATCTGTGGCCACTGCGGAATAAAAACCCTTGCAAAATCATATGATTAGCCGGCTATAGTGCCAACTGTGTGGCGCAAGTCTAACAGAACTCATGGACAGAGGTGAGAGCTAGGTGGCCCAATGGGCCACCAATCGCTGGAAAGCGGCTAGCTTTCGATCTTAATTGTACGGAAAGTGGACTGCCCGGCGCGGAAGAAGCGAATCGGCAATAGCTCATCTTCCGGCAGATCCTTGACGACAGTTTTGTAGTCACTAATGTCGCCAACTTCTTCAAAACCAAGTTGCGCGATGATATCGCCACTGCGCAAACCTGCTTTGGCACCGGGCTTGCCTGGAATCACTTGCTTCACCAGCACCCCAGTTTCCACATTCCATCGCTGCTTCAGGATATCGGGAATTTCCTCAACCACGACACCCAGGCGCCCACCCACTCCAGAGCTGGGATTGGCTGCCACTTGCCTCGCTTCATCTTCAGAACCCGGCAGGGTGCCGACAGTAACACTCAGGCGCTCGGGTTTACGATTGCGGATCAACTCCACCTGGGCCTGTGTACCCGGTCGAATCTGGCCTACAACGTGCGGCAGGTCACCAAAAACTCCTATCTTCTGACCATGGAAGCGCAAAATGATATCACCGGGCATAATTCCCGCTTGAGCCGCGGGCGACCCAGGGCTCACCTGATCGATCAGGGCGCCGGCGGGCTTACCAAGGCCCATGGCTTCCGCCATATTGCGGTCGACATTACTGATTCCCACTCCGAGCCATCCGCGATCCACCCGCCCTTTTTCCTTTAACTGGGCAACCACATCCTGGGCAAGGCTCGCGGGAATAGCGAAGGAGAGCCCGATAGATCCGCCACTGCGGGTATAGATCTGAGAGTTGATACCCACTACTTCGCCATCCAGGTTAAACAGCGGGCCTCCGGAATTTCCGGGGTTAATTGCAACATCTGTCTGGATAAAAGGAACGTAATTCTCGCGGCTCTCATTGGGGATACTGCGCCCCATCGCACTGACGATCCCGGCGCTTGCGGAGTAGTCCAAGCCGAAGGGAGAGCCAATAGCGACAACCCATTCTCCCACCTGCAGCTCTTCGGAATCCCCCCAGCGCACTGACGACAGGTCCTCCGCGTCGATCTTTAACAGGGCCAGGTCGGAGCGCACATCCTTGCCGATAACCTGCGCCTCGTATTCGCGACGATCAGTCAATGTAACGGTTACCTGGTCTGCACCATCGACCACGTGATTATTGGTTACGATATAACCGTCTTCAGAGATGATAAAGCCGGACCCCATACTCGCTACCGGGCGCTGCTGGCGCTGGCGCGGCTCGAAAAGGTGGCGGAAGATATCGGGAATTTCCTGTTGAAGCTGCGGCTGGCTACTGCGACTAGTGCGGTTGCGATCAACCGTGTTGATTTTGACGACTGCCGGTGAGTTATCTTCGATTAACTCCGTAAGTTCGGGTAGTCCGCGGGCACTGGCAGCCCCGGAAACCAACAGACAAAGAACCAGTAGATATTGTGTACAACGTTTAACCATAGGTTTGTTACCCCTAGTGATCCCTTCTAATATGAAACCATTGGATTTTCGAGTCCTTTCAAGGGCGAACCTTGGCTTGTCCAGCCCCTTAGGGACTCTCAGTAACGACTTAGTGGCGATCTAGTCACCAAAGTTCTACAACAGACTGTAAAACTGTGTAAAGAGTTAACGATGTCCGAAATGCGCCCGCGCCCAGAACGCGGTCAGTTTCACCTGCCCACCGAGCTCTACGGCCAAAGTGTTTTGGGCGCCCCTCTACTCTATTTTCCCGCGCAAACCGGCACCCACCACGGCCTCATAATGGCCGGCACCCACGGAGATGAAGTCGCCGCAGTCGTCGCTCTATCCTGCGCGTTGCGGGCCCTCGCCACCAATTCATTGAGACATCACGTAATCCTCGCTGCCAATCCGGATGGCTGCCAGCTGGGCACCAGGGCCAACGCACGCGGCGTAGATCTCAACCGCAACTTTGCCACTGCAAATTGGGATGGCAGTGGCAATGTCTACCGGTGGAACAGTGCTGCAGAAAAACGCGATGTTCGGCTAAGTACAGGTGATAGCGCCGCCTCTGAACCCGAGACCTCTGCACTTTGCCAGCTGTTTGCAAAGCTGGGACCGACCTGGACCGTTTCCATTCACGAGCCCCTTGCCTGTGTCGAGGACCCCAGCAACAGCCCTCTGGGCATGCAGCTTGCCAGCGATTTCAAGCTGCCTCTGGTTGGGGATGTGGGTTACCAGACCCCAGGATCATTCGGCACCTGGTGCGCAGAACAAACACTGCCCTGTATTACCCTTGAACTCCCCCCAATATCAGCTGATGCGGCAAGTGAAGATTATCTGCAAGCGCTAATCGATCTGCTGACTTACGACCAATAAACTCTACCCGCCTTGAAACGCAGAGGGGGCTCCACATCGCTGGCCAGCCAGGTGGGCCCATCCAGGTCCAGAAAGCTCGCTCGACTGCCCAATGGCCAGGCTGCTCGGATAGCCCGAGAGGTACACAGCATGCATCCCAGCATAATTTCCAGGCCGAGATCAGTCGCTTCATCTGCGAGTGCCAGGGCCTCGGTAATTCCGCCAGTTTTGTCCAACTTGATATTGACCATTTCATAGCGTTTGAGCAACTTCGGCAGATCTTCCCGAGTATGGCAACTCTCGTCTGCACAAATCGTCAGCGGGTGCTCAAAGCTCTCCAGAAATTCATCTTCACTCGCAGGAAGCGGCTGCTCAAGCATCGCCACCCCCAACTCGCTTAAATCATGACATCTCTGTAACAAGGTCTCTTTTCGCCATGCCTCATTGGCATCAATCACCAACCTGGCATCCGGTGCTGCAGAGCGTACTGCCGACACCCTTTCTTGCACATGTTGGTCATCAAGTTTCAACTTGAGAACCTCAGCTCCCGCCGTCACAGCAATTTTCGCAGCACTTGCCATTGCCTCGGGACTATCAACAACTAATGTCTGTACGGTAGGGAGAAAATCCGGAGCCGGATGTAGACGCCCCGCTTTTTTAGCCTCCCAATCTGCCAGCGCACAATCCAATGCATTTCGCGCCGCTCCGGCAGGCATACGCAGCTGTAATTGCTCTCGGGTCAACCCATCGCTCACCTCTTTGAGCATTGGCTGTAACTGGTGCAAAACAGAGGCAGCACTTTCTCCATAGCGAGCATAAGGCGTGCACTCACCGACGCCAGAGATTTCACCATCACTAAGCTCCGCCACCACAACCTGAGCCTCAGTGCGAGCGCCACGAGAGATGACAAATGCAGTACGTAGAGGCCAGCGCTCATCAAAACAGCGAGCCCTCATTGGCAGAGCCTCCAGGCAATAAATGGAACTCTCAGTTTAGGTCAGGGAGATTAGGGTTAGCTGGCGAAGACGGAGGCGGCGGACTATTTCTTTTGGGAGGGCTCAATCTGCAGCAGTACCGGGGTGTAGGTGGGGTTTTGCGACTGGGACCTACTGTACCAGCGAACGCCCAAAGCACCGAAGACCAGACCGATCAAGGCCCCAATTACAGCACCGGGCTCAGCGAAGAGCGAATCCCCAATCAGTGCAACTAGCACCAGGGACATCAAGGGGACGAGGTAAACCAGCAAAGCGCTACTGGTCAGGGCATTCTCGGTAATACCAATTACCGCCACATCATCGAGGTGGATTTTATCAGCAGAAAAACCGTTGAGAGCTACTTTAACGCGGGTCGAAGAAGAAAACAGATCGCCCAGCAACCCAGTCCCACAGCTGCTTTTGGTAGAACAGCCATTACAGGCGCTACTCTGGGTGGTCTCCACCCAGATAGCATCGGACTCTATGGCCACTACCCGGCCACGCTCTTGCAGCACCTATATACTCACTTAGCTCTTTGCGGTAATTGAGCTGGCGACACGGCGAGCTGTAGTTTCGGGAATTTCACCCACCACTGTCACAGTGTAAGCAACACCTTCAATTTCCAATCGGTCCATATAGGCTGTTGTGGCTCCGCGGATTGCGCGACCTTTAAAGCCCTCAAGTTCTGGACCGAGGCGCTGAACAAATACAGAGAACACTCCCAGCCCATCGCTAAACACCATCATATCGCCATCAGATAACGGCTTGACGGACACTACCCGGAAACCGTCGGGCAACCAGCCCACCTGCCAACGGCTCTGTGAAGCCGTACACTCATTCCGATTATCGATGCGCCGGGCATTATTCGAGACCGCCTGAAGTGCGGCATCCTCTACAGGGGCGAGATCCAGTTGTACAAACTGGTAACGTTCCAATACGCGGCCCTGAGTGCTAACCAGCATGGTCTTCAACGGCAGTCCAGTCTGTTTATCGAGACTCACTACCAGTCCCAGGCGATAGCGATCCCTCGGTCGCGCCTCAATCACAACAGCATCGCGATCCGCGATTCGCTCCTCACCCCGCAAGATAAATTGGTAGGCGCGCTGAGCCTGTTGTTGGCCCGCCGAGTTCCATGCTGTAGCACGATTTCTTGGCGAAGCACTGACATCGCAATTTCCGGCACTGCCGTGGCTGATCAACTCTCTAGGCTCACCACTGAGGTAGCGCACGCGCTCTACCTGCTCACCTTCTCGAACCGCGTGAACAACCTGCAAGGTCTCCAGGAGGCCCGCATGCTCAAAGGTCACCAGACCACTGTATTCAAGCTCAGTTACTGCCTTTGCCAACTTGGCTAGCCAATGCTCAACCTCGTTGTTACTCACCACACCCGGGCTTACCAGGCCGCTCTGCCCTGCAGGGTTGAGATTCGCCGGATTAAGATTAACTACACCAGATGTCACCGCCTCTTGCGCCGGCACGGTACCAGCAGCACCTTCCGGGGCTACAGTTGCAGGATCGGACAGTGCTGCGGCAGGACTTTCCACCTCAGCAGAGCCCCCGTCTGTCATAGCAACTTCCACTACAGCTGGGGCCGCTGCAGGAGCAGTACTCATATCGAGATTTATGGTGGTAGGGGCACTGGGTTCAACCCCTGTGCCGACCTGGGCAAATGACATGGGTGCCAACAGCGAGGAGGCCAACAGTAAACCGTTGGCCTTGAGAATCCCACTGAGGATTCGGCGCCCCCTGGTTTCGACTTTCGTCACACTACATTCCAACTTGTTCGCCGTAAGTGGCGCGAGCAAAAGGCACCATGCCCTGACTGCCCACATGAGCGGCTTGTTCTGAGTGCTGAATCATTACGCGATTCAGGTGGCGCATCAACTCGGGGGTTGGTGCCTGCTGTATTACAGCCTGCCCCACAACACCTGTGCGCTGCTCGGGTACAAAGCGGGGAGCCGCAGTGCTCACAGAGCGCGTAGAGGGAGCGGGCACATAAAAACCGGAAGGCTGCGGAGCAGACTGAACCACTGGTTGGGCTTCACGCTCAACCGATGCTACTGGCTGGCTCCCACCCTGGATGGTGTTCTGCGGAGAATCAGTCATTTGCTGCACACCCAAAATGGCAGCAAAGGCCACCGTCGCAGCAACAGCACCACGGGACAGCGGGCGCCACCAGCGATTGTTAACCAGATTGCCAGCAACCGCAGCTCCCCCATTGCCGTTTTGGGACAGGGGCTCCTCCTCATCGATAGCGGCAGAAATACTCGCTGCAAGACCGGTGTCTACCGGTGCGACCTGTTCGCGGCGCATAACACTCGCCGCGAGCTGGTAGCGCGACCAGCGCTCACCCAACTCTTCAGAGGCCGCGCTGGCCTTCAGAAGCCGTTGCAGCTCCAGTTCGCTGACTTCGCCATCCATGAGCGCCGAGAGCGACTCGGTAAGACGTTCCTGATGATTCCCGTGGGACATAGGGGTTAACCCTCTTGTGCAATCATTTATTTGGTGCCCACAAGCACCATATTTGGTTACATGTTATGACCGGAGTCTGAGCAGTTGGTTTCCCCGACTGGGAAAATTTTCCGCAATTTTAACCCCTGTCACCCAGTGTTTCCGGCTCGCCGGCCATCACGGCCTGGACTGTCCGGTCTATCGCCTCCCGTGCGCGAAATATTCTAGAGCGCACGGTTCCCACCGGGCATCCCATAACCTCGGCGATTTCCTCGTAGCTAAGTCCCTCAAGCTCCCTCAGCGTTACCGCTGAGCGCAGATCCTCTGGCAGTGCGCGAATGGCGCGATGCACCGCCGCTTCCAGCTGGTCGCGAAACATCTGGCTCTCAGGTGTCTCGTTATCGCGCAGCAGATCAGCACCCGAGTAAAACTCGGCATCTTCCAGTTCAACATCAGAAGATGGCGGCCGACGACTGCGGGAAACCAGGTGGTTCTTGGCGGTATTAATCGCAATCCGATACATCCATGTGTAAAAAGCGCTCTCGCCACGAAAATTGGCAAGAGCACGATAAGCCTTGATAAAAGCCTCTTGGGTTACATCCTGTACTTCACTGTGGTCCTTAATGAACCGACTCACTACAGCAACAATTTTGTGTTGGTACTTGAGCACAAGAAGATCAAAAGCACGTTTGTCCCCTTTTTGTACCCGTTCCACCAACTCACGGTCACTCGTTGACGCCTGATGCGCTGTCATCCCCAACTCCCATATCCAGCCACACTGCGGGCGCCACAAAACTTGACTGCGGGGCCACCGGCGCAGGCGTTTCTTTTACTGTGTTGATGACAATGACAATAGGACATAAGTTCCACGTCAAATCGACGAATAATCAGGAGGCGCTATACTACGCGACCCTTAAACATAATTGAAATCTATGAATGCCCAGGCAAACTACGACGTTCTCGTAATTGGAAGCGGTGCAGCAGGCCTTACACTGGCACTGCATCTCGCCTCCCAGTATCGCGTGGCCCTGCTCTCCAAGCAGAGATTGCAAGATGGCTCCACCTGGTTCGCCCAGGGAGGCATCGCCGCAGTGCTGGATGAGATGGATTCGGTTGAGTCGCATATTGCAGACACATTAGACGCGGGTGCAGGACTCTGCCACCCCGCTTCAGTACGCTTTACCGTAGAAGAGAGCACCGCTGCAATCCGCTGGTTGATTGATCAGGGAGTGGACTTTACCCGAGAAGAAGAGGGCTACCACCTCACCAAAGAGGGGGGGCACAGCCACCGGCGCATTATCCATAGCGCCGATGCCACCGGCCGAGCGGTGCACAGCACACTGATCACCAAGGTACTGAACAGCCCAAATATCGACTGTTTTGAGCACCACGTCGCCATCGACTTGATTCGCCAGCCCGATCCGCAGAAAGGCCGATTCCGCTGCGCTGGCGCCTATGTGCTTGATAAAAACACCGATGAAGTTGAGCTGGTACAGGCAAAAGCTGTCGTTCTGGCCACCGGTGGTGCCAGCAAAGCATACCTCTATACCAGTAACCCAGACGGTGCTAGCGGCGATGGGATCGCGATGGCTTGGCGCGCCGGTTGCCGCGTGGCGAATATGGAGTTCAATCAATTCCACCCCACTTGCCTTTATCACCCCAAGGCCAAGGCCTTACTGGTCACAGAGGCTTTGCGCGGCGAAGGGGCGGTGCTCAAACTTCCAGACGGCAGCCGGTTTATGGACCGCTTCGACAAGCGGGGTGAGTTGGCACCAAGGGATATCGTCGCCCGCGCTATCGACCACGAGATGAAGCGACTGGGAGCAGACTGCCTTTACCTGGACATCTCCCACAAAGATCCTCAGTTTGTGCGCGATCACTTCCCAACGGTCTATAGCAACTGCCTTCGCTACGGTATTGATATCACCCGCGAGCCTATTCCTGTCGTACCTGCAGCCCACTACACCTGCGGCGGCATTATGGTCGACCGCCATGGGCGCACAGATCTGGATCAGCTCTACGCCATTGGCGAAACCACCTTTACTGGCCTCCATGGCGCCAACCGCCTCGCCAGCAACTCGCTATTAGAATGTCTGGTTTATGCACGCTCCGCAGCCCTGCATATCGACGAGCACCTGGGGATGGTACAAGCCCCTCGCCCATCACCTGGTTGGGATGCATCGCGAGTCACTGATTCTGATGAAGATGTGGTGATCTCCCACAACTGGGATGAACTGCGCCGCTTTATGTGGGACTACGTAGGTATCGTGCGCACCCGCAAGCGACTCTTGCGCGCTCAACACCGGGTGAAACTGCTACAGAAAGAAATTCGAGAGTTCTACGCCAATTACCGTATCAGCAACGACCTGGTTGAGTTGCGCAACCTCTCGCTGGTGTCCGAACTGATTATTCGTTCCGCATTGGATCGTCGCGAGAGCCGTGGTCTGCACTACTCCCTCGACTACCCCCAGCTGCGTGAACTTGCTATGGACACGATTTTGGTGCCAGAGAACTTTGCCGGCCAACGTCAGTTTATTTAGGCAGCCTATGGACTGGCCTGCTACTTCGATCCCGAACAGCTAACGAGAATAGCGCAGTGCTACTTGTAGCCTGCGCCAGTCCTGCGGCGTCAGCATATCCTTGGCCAGCACCAAACGGAACCGGCGCCCAGCTCTGTCACGCCCGTTAATCACCACCAACCAGGACCACAACACCAGCTCATTTACAAACTGGAATTCGCGACTATCTGCCCCCTCAGGGCGCCAAAACCACCTTCGCTCACGGGTCGATAAATGGCCTCTCCCAGCTCTTACCCGGCGCCACTCTATCCCCGCGTAAACCACAGCGAAAAAGCTCGCCAGCACAGATAACACTAAAGGCAAGTTACACAGCCAAATAAGCAGAATCGCCAGGAAGGTGATCAGCAAAAGGAGCAAATGCAAAAGAAAGGAAGGCGCAACGACGCAACTTAAGCGGGCGCTGCGCTCATAAAGCGGGGGTGTCGAGCTATTCCTGGAGTCCGGTGTTGTCACGGATGATCTGCACTATACGCTTCAAGTCCGGGTCAGCCGGATCTTCCCGACGCAAGAACCAGGCGAACAGATCCTGATCCTGCTCATCGAGCAGGCGGATATAGCGCTGCTGATCCCCTGGCTCCAGGGTCTCATAAACATTATCCAGAAACGGCAGCAACACCAGATCCAATTCCAACATGCCACGGCGGCTGGCCCAAAACAGGCGGTTGCGATCCATACTTCTTTCCAACCAGATAAAAAGCGCAGTATACCCCCTGCCCCACCAAACTTGAAAAGGGCGCGAATGATCCCCAAATTATGCCCCGAATACAAATGCAGGTGGCAGGATTATGGATCAGCAACAGTGGCAGGATTTTCTCAGCAACGAGGGCGCCATTTGGGAGGGCAGCAAAGCTCACTTCCCTCTCACCAGTCGCGAAGACCCTCAGAGTTTGCACCTGTTGGACCTGGGCCCAATCGGAGCTATTTCCATTACCGGACCCGACAGCCAGAAGTTCTTACAGGGGCAGCTCACCTGTGACTTGATCAACCTTCCCGATGAACACAGTACCCTGGGAGCTCACTGCAACCCCAAGGGGCGTATGATCAGTGCTTTTAGTGCACTGAAACTTTCACAAAGTGAGTTCATCTTCCGGTTGCCAAAGGATTTGGCCCCCATCGCCCTGCAAGCGCTGGCCAAGTACGCCGTCTTTTTCAAAACAGAGCTGCGCGACATCAGTGATGAAACCCACTGGTTAGGCCTGCAGGGATACGATGTGGCAGAGCGCACCTCCAAATTGCTGGGCTTCGAGCAACCCTCTGTCGGCGAGGTGAAGCTATTTGACTTCGAAGGGGAGCGCTGCATTGCCCAATGTATTGCCGACCTGCAGCTAGCCATCCTGGTACCCACCAGCAAGGTCCAGCAACTGTGGCAAAAGCTATCACCAGAGTGTGAAGCTACCGGCTATGACTGTTGGCAAATGCGCCAAATTGAAGCCGGCATCCCCCAGGTGGACGCCGCAACGACAGAGATGTTTATCCCGCAGATGACCAACCTGCACCTGCTCGGTGGCGTGAGCTTTAAAAAAGGCTGCTATACCGGCCAGGAAGTAATTGCCCGTATGCAATTCCGCGGCGCCGCCAAGCGTCGCCTTTACCGGGCAAGATGCGCTTCGGGGGATCTCCCTGAATCGGGCATGGAGATCTTTGGAGATGGGAAGCAAAGCATTGGCAATCTGGTGGAAGCCTGCCATAGCAAAGAAGGCGTTCAGCTACTCGCCGTACTCACCATCGCCAAAGTGGCCGCAGGTGAAACCTTACACCTGAAAGATGGCCGCACTTTGGATATCGAGGAACTCCCCTACGATGCAGACGCCGATCCGCTAGCCTAAACAGGAAATTTACTATTAATCAAAAAGGCGGCTATTTAGTCGCCTTTTTTGTTTATGAGTTAACGCCAGAAAAAACCCCTGGAAAGCAAAAAGGTTCCTAATTACCACCTATGCTAAGCTAATTTTCAGCAACCTTTCTGGCATCGGTGGTGTCCGAAGTGAGACAAAGACAAGTCGGGGAATAAGTGCTGACAAATTAAATCTCCGATTAAATCGGTATTGGAACTCAGCCAAATAACGCTGTGCATACTTCGGTCTAATTGCATGGTAGGTGCTACGTAGAGCACTCTTTAAATTACCGAGAACCGTATTCACCCAATAAAATTCAGGCTCCTCAACGGAACTCCGACCGCCACCACAAACGATCTTGTCATGTGCACATCCCGCAGCTGTAACGGCATTGAAACACGCAAGGCCATCAGAGATCACTGTACTGCCGTTACAGAGGTGTTTTTTGCTCCAGGCAGAAATTTCACTGCTCCTGAATCCCTTGACAATAGAGAGCTTGATGCGTGTTGGCCGTCCTTCTTTAGTAGTTTCAACCGCAGCCACAAAGGGCGTTTTACCCTTAGCCCCACGCCCGGGTTTGCATCCTGTACGCTCTCCCCCGAGATAGGCATCATCCAGCTCAATGAAGCCAGATAGCTTGTATTGGTGGTCTCGCTCCATCATCACCTGCATGAGTTTGTGCTTCATACGCCAAGTTGCGTTGTATGAGATACCCAAATGACGTGACAACTCCATACAAGAGATACCTTTCTTATCCTGAGTGATGAGAAAAATCCCAAGGAACCAAGTAGTTAGGGGCAACTTGGTGGAATCGAAGATTGTGCGGGAAGTAATCGATGTCTGGCGCCGACATCGATTACATTGTTTGAGCTTTCGGTGAGATAGATCACAATGCTTGTCATGACCACAGTGAGGACAAGAAAACCCGTTTGGCCAACGCCACTGGCAGAGAGCCTCGAAACACTGCTCTTCAGTACCATATTCTTTAAGGAATTGGGTCAAACTAATGCCTTTTTGGAACTGTACCTTGTTGCGAGCCATGATCTATTCCCTACGTCTAACTGTATTTATATACAGTTAGATATGGCTTTGCAAGGGTGGTAATTAGGAAAAGGTTTGCACCACTCAAAACGCAGCTTACTACCGCTACTATATTTATAGGTATTCCCCTGAGCTTCAAAATTCCGGTTTAATAAAGCAGTAGAGGGAGGCAATATTGAAAGAGTTAGACCAACTAATTGTCGTTCTTGAATGCTGTATTATTCTGGCAGGCTTTGCTGCAATAGTTGGCACACTCCAACCCACAAAAGGCAGAAATCTTGGCAAAGGAAGAATTGTATCCCTCGCGATGATTATTTATATCAGTTTGATCAACGCATTACTGGCTGCCTTCACCCTGACTCTATCCAATTTTGATCTCGCTGATCGCACCCTGTGGTCAGTAAGCAGTTTTGCCATGAGTGTGGCTACGTCGTTTTCTATCGGCTACCTATGGATAAAGAAGCGACTCAAATCTGTTTCAATTGTTGCCAAGGTTACCTATTTCCTTCTTTTCGGCATTGCCGGCTCAGTCGTTATTATCAATATCATGAATGCGCTAGGGATCGTTTTCAACAGGGAGTATGGGCCGTATTTTTTATCCTTTGTTTGCAACCTATTTGTCGTCGGTTATGCATTTTCAAGACTGCTTATGCGCCCATTATGGGTAGCTGTTAGAGAAAATGAACTAGGCCGAACCGGCAAAGAGAAAACGGTGGCGTCCGGCTGATTTTCAGCTAAAAATGTGGCGCCAACCATTGGACACCTACACCTAACAACAATTATTAACCATATAGCAAGCGGGCTAAAATAAAGCTAATTGTGAGACGGGAAACAACTTACCAGCTCTCCATTTCACTCATATACTGTTATCAACTTTCCTATTTAACCTTTCTGCTTGGGACAATAGCGGAAGATGGAAAAACTGTCGGTACAAATCGATCAATTGCTTGTCATTATTGAAATATCCATAGTGCTGGCAGGATTTGCGGCAATGGTTGCCACATTTCAATCAAGGAGAATAGAGAGTATCTCTAGGGGCCATGTGGTGTCTCTGGCCATGATTGTCTATATCAGCCTATTCAGCGCACTGCTTGCCGCCTTTTCTTTGGCGCTTTTGAACTTCCGTATTGATGCTGGCTATGTTTGGTCTACAAGCAGCTCCTTGATGGGAATAGCCACCACAGGCTTTATTGTCTATCTGTGGAAAAAAAGACACTTCAAATTTGTGTCTATTGTAATGAAAGTTGCCTACTATGGGCTTTTCAGCATCGCTTCATCGGTAGTTATCGTCAGCACCCTCAACGCTACTGGCATATTTTTCGAAAGAGAGTTTGGGCCATATTTCTTAGCCTACATCTGTAACTTGTTCTTTGTCGGCTTCGCGTTTGCTCGGTTGTTAATGCGCCCCCTTTGGAAGGCAGTTGAGGCTAAAAAGGGCCACCCTGTGAAGGGTCGCCAATCTTAAATAGATAGGATTATTAGCCAAGCAATATATACCACCCAAGTGGAAACCCTTTTCGAGTTACTCAAGCCATATATTATTAATCAAACTTTAGCCACCAAGCTTATTAAGCCAAATCAAGCTCCACCCATAAAATACTAATTTTTCTATTTACAATCCGGGAGAGCTGAAAATTCCGCCTTCTTTGACTCATACCACTTCTGCATTGATTCTGGATCTTTCATCAAATCTTGCATTTTTTTCATAGCTTGCAAGTGCTGTGCATCATTTTTTCGATACATCTCAATTCCGTGCATCTTGCTAAGCTCCGCCACCTCTTCAAAGTTATCCCCGCGAAACTCCACATCGCAGGCACCCCCCAACTCCTTGCAGGTCATCATTTTCATAGCAATATCACCTTAGATTTCATAAGTTATATTTTATCTGACAGATAAATAACTTCAAAAGAGCCAAAAATAGATAATAGCTCTTATTGGCTTTCAAGCCTCTAAAGACTCCCATCACAAAACACTGTCAAAGCAGAAAGTTGACGCATATAACCACTAAAAAATAGAAAGATTTTTTATCTGGAAGCCAAGAGAAGGATAACAGGAATAGAATTTTTGGCACTCTGGATAAATACAAACCCGGATAGATAACACCTATCCGGGTCAAGCCACTAAATTTCCACAGCAACCCGCTTCAATTGACCCGCCTCTGGCAAAGCCCACTCAATAGGCTTTTCTCCACGCTGTTGCAACCAGTGATTTGCCTGGGAAAAAGGACGGGTACCAAAGAAACCCCGGTGCGCAGATAGAGGAGAGGGGTGTGGAGCACGCAACACTAAATGCTTATTGCGGTCGATAAAGCCTCCCTTCTTTTGGGCATAGCTCCCCCAAAGAACAAAGACTAACCCTTCACGCTGTTCCGCTAGCTTGTGAATCGCCGCATCCGTAAATTGCTCCCAACCCTGCCCTTGGTGGGCGCCGGCCTTGCTGTCCTCAACAGTAAGGGTGGCATTTAGCAAAAGCACACCCTGCTCTGCCCATGGTTGCAGGCAACCGTGGTGTGCAGGGGGAATACCCATATCGGAGTGCAACTCTTTATAAATATTTTGCAGCGATGGGGGAATGCGTACTCCGGGCATAACAGAAAAGCACAGGCCATGGGCTTGGCCAACGCCATGGTATGGGTCCTGACCCAGGATAACGACTTTTACCTGATCAAAAGGTGTGGAGTTAAAGGCATTAAAGATCTGGCCACCGGCTGGGTAGATCTTCTTGCCGGCAGCCTTCTCCCCCTTTAAAAACTGACGCAATTGGGCCATATAGGGTTGGTCAAACTCCCCGCCCAAAACATCGTACCAAGAGGGGTGGATCTTTATTTTGTCCGGAACCGGCATTCTTAAACCTTCAATATCTTTTTAACATAGTGTTGTAAGTCGGGCACAACTTCCTCCTCAAACCAGGGCCTGCGACGCAACCACAGGGTATTGCGCGGACTGGGATGCGGCAAGGGAAAGTATCCCGCTGGCAGAGCATCGCGGTAATGGCGAACATTCTCGGTAATACTGCCATACCAGTGCGGGAGGTAATGGCGCTGGGCGTATTGTCCCACCAACAGCGACAGTTGCAAGTTGGGTAGTTGTGCCATTAGGCGCTGGTGCCAGGTGGCGGCACACTCTGGTCGCGGCGGCAGGTCACCGCCCTTGCCGCGCCCAGGGTAACAGAAGCCCATGGGAATAATGGCAATCTGGGATTCGTCGTAAAAGGTGTCCCGCTCAATCGCCAGCCAATCTCGCAGGCGATCTCCTGAGGGGTCATTCCAGGGGATACTGGTCGAGTGGACCTTGGTGCCCGGGGCTTGGCCGACGATCAGTAAGCGTGCAGATACTGCGGCCCTCAAAACTGGGTTCGGCCCCAGAGGAAGCTGTTCTTCACAGAGGCGACAAGCCCGTATTTCCTCCAGCAGTGCCGGTAACTTCTCAACTACCACCTATTTTACGCCCCTATTGTTTACCGTCGGGGAAAGCCAAATGTAACAACCGCGCGCGGCGATCCTGGGGATCACGGGCACGACTGATATTATTGTTGTTGAAAACCACAAATACCCCCTGGTTATTTACAGCAACTCCAGACCCCATTCCCCCCAACCGAGACACTTCATAGGCGTGCTCTGGGGATTCTTCAATCTCACGGTAAACCAAGCACCATTCAGCTTGCAAGCTCGGAAGAGCTCTTCTACATACCGCATATGCGTTGCTTTCAAGAGTAAAAAGAGCGCCGTCATGATAATCAAGCCCTCTCAGATTCTCCGGGTGGCCTCCAAAATCCAGCCCCACTACAGAAGGCAAGGAGAAAACTTGAAACTCTCCTTTACTTCCCACCTTTAACAATCCCCTGGGTTCTCGCTCTAAAGCTACCCACAAGTCATCGCCAACCTCAACTATTCCCTCCCCGCCATTATTGTATCTCAGCGAATAACCCAGGTGTTCTATTGCTGATGACCACTTGTTATTAATCCAGCGTGAACTCCCATCTGTGTCCACTTCTGCTATTCGATTGTGTCGTTCACTCAATAAAAATGTACCGTCGTCTCTACAACATATTCCACCAAAACGCATTGCGGATTTAGGCCGCAATAAATCCATAACAAAGTGAGAAACATTATCGGCTACTCCCCTTTTGGGCGGAGGCAGGCCGCTAACTTTCAGGTATTTTTCTAATGTCGCACTCTGACCGTGTAAATTGATTCTATATATTTTTTCCGATTCTTTAGGGGAGATCGTTATTAATTGCCCACAAAAACTCAAACCAGATAGACCTACACCCGAGCTATTATCTATCCAGTAATCAGCAATATCTTTAGCCAAAAAAATCTCAGCAGCCATTCCCACGGATGCTAAAAATATGAAATTAATTGCGAGGAAAACTGTCTTGATCATTACACCCCCCTTTAAACACAACCTGACTATTCGAACCCCAATAATAGAAAGTCTCTATTGGTGTTTAGTCAGGTTGATCTGGTAGAGCCAGATGTAATAAGAGTGCTCTGCGATCCTGAGGGTCGTGAATACGGCTGATATTATCATTGTCAAACACAATAAAAACGCCCCGCTCTCCAATAGCCAAACCATCTCCCTTGCCACCGGTCCGCGATACCTCGTAGCCGAGTTCAGAGGAGTTTTCATGTTCCCAGTAATCCAGGCACCACTCAGCTTTCAAGCTGGGTAATTCTCTGCGGCAAACTGCATAGGCATTAGGTTCCAGGGTCCACAAAGCCCCATCATAGTAATAGAGGCCTGCCATATTTTCCGACTCATCACGAAAATCCAGCCCTTTTACTGGCGGCGGTGTAAAAATCTGTACACTTCCCTTGGGACCGAGTTTTACCAGGGCACGGGGATCCCGCTCTATAGCCATCCAAAAGTCATCGCCCACCTTCTGTAGCCCTACACCGGAGAGATTGTACCCGTGCATATAACCTTGGGCTTTAGCCGTGGCCGACCACATATTTTCTAACCAATGCCCCTTTCCCTCCATATTTATTTCGGCTATCCGGTTGTAACGTTCACTCAACAAATAGAATTTATCATCGGCACAGGTGATGGCTTCAAAATCCATCGCTGCAGCTGGGCGAGTAAGTTCCAGTAGAAAATACCATAAATTAGTAGGCCTATCTTTTTTCGGAACCCGGAGCCCAGCCAGCTTGATATAAGGCTCCAAGGTTGCACTCCTATCTCCCAATACTATCTGGTAGATCTCCCTGGATTGCTTATCCGACACCGTAACCATTTTTCCATCGCAAAAACTCAATCCAGATATGCTTAACCCGGCACTATCATCCACCCAGTAATGAGCTATTTTTTTGGCGGGAATAATTTCAGCTGCCAGCCCCAAGGATGACAAGAGCGCACATACGATAGTTAAAAAAATACGCTTAATCACGATCCTTCCAATTTATCGCCAAAGAGATTTAAGAACCGGGAGATTCCCTGCGGCCAACAGACACTACCAAGCTGTAAGGTCCCAATAGCTATTGGTACACAGCATAGTTACCCCAATTGCTCTAAACAATTTTAGCGCTAGTGACTAGAAGATATTTTAAAAATGAAGGGACTTGTTGAACGGGAAAGAACTAAAGGGATGGGATTAGCGCCGACTCTCGGGAAGTACGGCGCCAGACAGAGTCAATTATTGCTGCCTACTAGCCTCATCTGGCATTGCCAGATGCAACAACAGCGCGCGCTTGTCGTCAGGCGCCTGGGCACGGCCAACATTATTGTTGTCGAGGATAACGAAAATACCCTGCTCTCCGACTGCCAGCCCCTCGCCCTTTCCATAACGGGTTTCTTCATAAACCCGCTCGGGAGATTCTTCAAGGGCGCGATAATCCAGGCACCACTCTGCTTCCAGGCTAGGAAGTGCCCTGCGGCACACGGCGTGGGCGTTACGCTCCAAGGTAAAGAGTGCGCCGTCGTGGTAATCCAATCCCGCCAAGTCCTCTGAACGGCCAGCAAAGTCCAGGCCATCTACTTGAGGCAGAGTCAGTGTGCTGGCCTCGCCATCTGCATTAAGCCTCAACAAACCACGGGGTTCGCGCTCCATGGCTATCCAGAAAGTATCGTCGGCTTTCACCAACCCCTCGCTGGAAGCATTGGTCTTCTGTAGAAACCCCTGGGACCTGGCTAATGCGGACCAGCTATGCTCCTGCCAGCGTGCATTTCCCTCGATATCTACGATGGCAATACGATTGTAATGCTCACTGACCAGATAGACCTGGCCATCGCTACAGGTAACACCTTCAAAGTCCAGATCTTCTGCCGGGCGGAACAACTCCTTGAAGCCTTCCCAAGCGCTGACAGGCTCATCCTGCTCCGGTATCCCAAGGCCGCTTAAGCGAAGATGTGATACCAGGTCGGCACTGCCATCGCGAAGTTCAAGCGTGTAGATCTCTTCAGAATTCTTATCGGAGACTGCCAGCAGATCTCCAGAACAGAAACTTAAGCCGGAAATATCCAGGCCTGCACTACTATCAACCCAATAGCTGGCCAGCAACCTAGCCGGGGTAATTTCTGCGGCTATCGCCAGTGGCGACAACAGCACGGATAGAACACTGAAGAGAGTACGCTTGATCACTGCAAAACCAATTAATCGCGGAAGTTATTAAACTGCAATGGCTGTTCCAGCTCTTTACCGCGTAACAAGGCGATCACCTGCTGCAAGTCATCGCGCTTCTTGCCAGTAACACGCACCTGCTCACCCTGAATGGCAGCCTGCACCTTGAGCTTTTCATCTTTGATCAGCTTAACAATCTTTTTTGACAGTTCTTTGTCAAGGCCATTTTTCAGGGTCACGTCCAATTTGACCTGCTTGCCGGATTGCTCTTTATCACCTACATCCATCGCCAGTGGATCGATATCGCATTTGATCAGTGCGCCACGCAGCATATCCACCATCTGGTCTACCTGCATATCCACTTCAGCGCGAACTACCAGGGAGAACTCACTCATCTCCACTTCCGCATCCACACCTTTAAAGTCGAAGCGGTTGGTAATAGTGCGATTCACCTGATCCACAGCGTTGGTGAGTTGGTGCTTATCCACTTCAGATACAATGTCAAAAGAAGGCATTAAGTTGTCTGCTCCTATTTCCAGGTTTCCGGAGTAATCTCCGCGTTGTTGTCACTATCAGCGAGCCAAATATGACCATCCTGAATGGTTGCACTCAGGTCCATATTGCGCTCAGCCATAGCCGCCAATTGCTCAGTGGCATCAGCGGCTAAATGGTAGACGGTAAGGTTATCAAAGCGCTCCAATTGGCTGGCCTGTTTCTGCCACCAGATTGGTGCTGCACGGCGCCCGTAACTGTATACGATAACGCGCTTCGAGCGGTTGCAGGCTTTGCGAATTCGTTCCTCAGTGGGAAGCCCTACTTCGATCCAGAGATCGATTTCCCCGCTCAAGTTCTTTTGCCAGAGATCCGCTTCCTCATCGGAGGACAATCCCCGGGTAAACTCCAGCGTTTCTGCCGCATTGTGTGCAAAAGCCAGTAGGCGCACCATCATACGCTCATCTGTTTCCGAAGGATGTCGCGCCAAAGTGAGCGGGTGTTCGGCATAATAATCCCTGTCCATATCGGATATCTGGACTTTGGCCTTAAATATTGTTGCTTTTAGCGCCATTTTGGCTCCATGGTGATGCCTTCTCCAGCGCAGGGAGTCAGGCGGACTATTCTTGATGGGTTCACGTGAGAATAAGGATATTCCGCATGACCTCTGCGCTCCCCAGCGGCTGGCCCTTTTGGCAGAGCTCACTGCTACTGCTGCTGGCAACCACCCTCAGCGGCTGTGGTGTCAACAATATCCCAACCTATGACGAGCAGGTTAAAGCCACCTGGGCCCAGGTTCAAAACCAATACCAGCGCCGTGCCGATCTGGTTCCCAATCTGGTGCAAACCGTAAAAGCTTACGCATCCCACGAACGGGAAACCCTACAAGCCGTCACTGAGGCTAGGGCCAAAGTCAGCTCTCTCCAGGTTGACGGCAACCTTCTCAATGACCCAGCCAAGCTGCAACAGTTCGAAGCAGCACAAGGCCAGTTAACCAGCGCGCTATCCCGCCTTATGTTGGTGGTAGAGCGATACCCCGACCTAAAAGCCAACCAGAACTTCCTCACACTGCAATCTCAGTTAGAGGGCACCGAAAACCGCATCAGTGTCGCGCGCCGGGATTATATCCAGGCTGTAGAGCGCTACAACCGCGAGATTCGCACTTTTCCAGGAAGAATCTGGCATACCGTGCTCTACAGGGATATGCCGCTTCGAGAAACTTTCGAAGCCACCAGTGAAGATGCCGATAAGGCACCTGAGGTCAACTTCCAATAGACAGGCGCCATCGACCCCAAAATGAACCGCCCCAGTCTTGCCATAACCACCCTGATCGCTCTGGCCTGTGCCTTAGCAGCCTGGGCCGATGTACAGTTTCCAGAGCTGTCCGGCCGGGTAGTAGATCAGGGAGAGTTGTTAAAGGCCGATGAGAGATACCAACTTACTGAGTTGATACAGCAGTATGAGCGCGACAGCGACAATCAGCTGGTTGTCGCCACCATCCCCGAGCTTCAGGGCATCACTATAGAGGAGTATGCCAACCAACTGGCACGCAAGTGGAAGCTAGGAAAGAAAGACAAAGACAATGGCGTGCTTTTCCTGATTGCGCCCAATGATAGAAAGGTCCGTATCGAAGTAGGCTACGGCCTGGAAGGAGCCCTAACCGATGCACTGGCGGCAAATATTATCCAAACCAAAGTACTGCCAGAGTTTCGCAATGGCGATTTTAGCGGCGGAATCAATGCAGGGGTTCGATCAATTATCGCCGCGACGAAAAATGAATATGTCGCTGAACCCGTAGAAACCAAAGAGGGGCGTCGAATTGCTGTACTGGTCGGCCTGTTCCTTCTGCTGGTCATGCTACACCTCTTCGGCAGTGCAGCACTGGGTTCACCTGTACAGAGCCGCATTTTTAAGCGGGGGCGCTACGGCGGCTACTATGGTGGAGGTGGATTTGGCGGAGGTCTATCCGGCGGCAGCTCTGGGGGCGGGTTTAGCGGGGGCGGCGGAGGTTTTGGCGGAGGGGGCGCATCGGGAGGATGGTAATGCTCACCAATACTTATCAACGCCAGGTAGCAGAGGCAATCAAGGAAGTAGAGTCCCGCACCGACGCTGAAGTCATGGCTGTGGTCGCCAAAGAAGCGGACAACTACCTTTATATCTCTACCCTATGGGCCGCATTCCTAACACTGTTAGTCTCCCCTCTGATCGAATTCCTGCCGTTCTGGATCAACCTTCAACAGGCGGTGACGCTTCAGTGGATTGTATTTATTGTCCTGGCAGTAATATTCCGCTGGCGCCCCATCACCATGCGCCTGGTACCAAAGAAAATAAAATTCTGGCGAGCTTCAAACTTAGCTCGCAGGCAATTTCTGGAGCAGGATTTACACGCAACCAAGGATCGACTCGGGCTACTGATATTTGTTTCAGAAGCCGAACACTATGTAGAAATACTGGCCGACAGAGGCATTGCTCAACACATCACCAATGACAACTGGCAGAGAGTAGTGGAAAATTTTGTGCAACAAATCAAGCGGGGAAAAGCAGGAGAGGCATTACTGGTATGTATTGAGCAATGCGGAGATCTACTTCACGAAGCGATACCCACCAGCACCATTAAAGATGAACTACCGAATCATCTAGTCGTCATCAATTAAATCCCTGTATCCCCCAAAACTGGCAACACCAACTTACTCAAGTTTCAAAACGAAACTCCACGCCATACCAATCTACCCTCCTATTGTGACTTGAATCATCAACTAAGCTGCCTAAAGGCATAAAACCCATAAGTAAACTCTATACAAGAAGATGATTACGACTAAAACCCTATCACAGCTTTTCAGTATTATTCTTCTGTTACTGGTATCTGGACTCAATGCCGATCTCTGGTCTCAAGAACTACAAAAGAAAAATACGACTTCGACAATCGGGGACGGTAACTTCCCGGGCACTCGTATAGCCTCCCCTCGCCCAAAGCAAGCCACGACCCGCTTCCTGCCAGCATTGGGTAACAGTGATAAATTAACATTTCATGTCGAGCATCAGTGCAGCAACCACATTGGCGATCTCGGCGCCCTCAGAGTGGAATGGGCCATCAGTAACCGGCAAGTGAATTTTCCGACTTGGGACCCCAGCAGTACCAAACCGGATTCCGAAAAGTTACCAGCTGCCCCTACTGAGGTTGTATTCGTACCTACTATTTATGGCGGAAAAGTAATTTATACAAAGCTGATTGGGAAAATCTATGGGGAAGTCAATATAGCCTTCGGTACTGATCTTGAAGTACCAGACTAAATTAACCCACCTTCAAAAACGAATAATGTGCAACTGATCAACTCTGCTCAAGCAACACATGACTCCCAAAACGAAATTTTATTTATCATTCAAAAAAATACTAATCAGCCTGGCCCTGATATTATTCAACAGTACATTATCAACAACCAGCAAGGCTGATTTCATCAGTTTAAGTGGCGCTGAGACCGCCAACAATATTGCGGAGATTGATATACAAAGAAATATCCTAAACATTAGATTCGAGATATCAGCAAGCGATGCCAAACTATTTTGGCCAGGAATTGAAGATACACCAGACATTTATCGACTGGCCCAATCAGCAAAAACCCAGCAATCTTTCGATTTTCAAGTACTCTCTGGAAATAAGAACATTAAGCCCAAAGTCATCTCAATTCGAGTTGCCCAGAGAAAACCTAGAGTTTCTCCTTTTGCTGGACAAACCGATCCCCGCACTGGCATAAAAATGCCGGATTTCCCAGCAGATAAAAAGATTCTTTTAACTCAGCTGAAATATCCAATCGGTGGACTTTCAGGCCTGCAACTAAAACCACCCATCGGTAGTGATAAGCTGGCATCCGTGACAATTGGCTTTACCAGTCGCCACGGGCAAACACCTATCAGCGGCTTTCACTACCTATCCCAACCTGAGCCACTCATTATCGACTGGAAAGACCCATGGAATACACATTTTAAGAACACCGACATTAGTCGGCATAATCGCTACCCTCTAATGTCTTTCCTCTACGTAGAGCCCCGCCAGATACGCCATGAGATACTCGTGCGCACCAAGGACTTACTGGAGTGGACCAATCACCCTTTTGATGCCTGGCAACCATTAACACCAGAAAGTAAGGCCTTCCTGCACCACACAGTACGCAGCTATCTAAATAATAAAAATCCAACTTCTATTGATCAGTCGCCCTCACAGCCGAATAGCATTGAGACTGTTTTTCTCCGCGCAAATAATAGCGGGTACTCACAGATTTCAGAGAATGACACTATTGAAATGGGCTCAGTGATGATTGGCTACCGGGAAAAATTTTCCATCGATGCACTGCCCCAGAGTGTTACCGTAGACTGGAATCTATTCACCGATACGATCAACTCCGTTCCCACCCTAATTCAGGACCCCGCAGGCCCATTTCCCACCCATGTAATTCCCTCATTTCCTGATATTCAGTGGCACAACTACCTATACGATTACCGACCTCCAAATAGCGATCCACTTGTAATAGAAACCCCTAGCCTGGCGGTCCCTATGGCTATCCTATTTTCATTTCTTATTATTACGATAATTGTATTGACGCTATCCACAAAACACTCACTTATAGGCCGCAAGGGTTCAACTATTCTCTATACCGCCATAATAATCTCAGCTATCGCTTTGTACCTCAATCTTCCAGAAGAATACCGGGTAAACCTCCCAGGAACCGCTAAAAAACGGGACTTGGGCCAAGTAACAGAACAGCTACTGTTAAAAGTTGCAGCCGCATTTAAAGAGCCTCTACCGATCAATCTGGAATTAAAGCTAAAAAACCTGATTACCAAGGAAGGATTCGAAAGTACCTATTCAAATCTGGCACAAATTTATCGCCCCCAAACAACGAGTGGTGGCTTGGGATCAATCAGTGCTATTACAAATCTTAAAGTCGAGTACTCCAGCCAAATTAACCTGAATGGCAACAAAGGATTCCGGTTGATTACAAGTTGGCAGGCGGTAGTAGAGGACCGAAGCTGGGGACAGTTTGAACAAAGACCGCAAGAGACCCGGGCCAATATCGCAATTATCCAGTCTGATAACCACTGGAAAATCGCTGGATTTACTCCCCTATCCGTGCGGTAATAATAAAATAGAGAAATAGTTAGGGCTATGAAAAACAGCACATACAAGTTCCCCGCAATATTTGTTCTATACCTCCTTATGTCCAGCCTCAGCGGGCAAGCACAAGCGCACTTTCTTCTTAACTTCAATGTACGGATTTTCCATATAGAGCACACAGCCAGTGGTGCCAACCTATATATGAGAGTGCCTATGCCCTATTTACTGGCAGATAAAACAAAAAAGGGTCGCGACCCCTATACTGGCAAACTCCCGCAACCCGCGCCCTATATCAAAAACTCCTTGGATCAAGGTGACTTGGTCCATTATGTGGATTTCCAGCAGCTGGAGCTAGCGTCTCTAGGACTCGGTAATATTGCAGAGAGCGCCACTTTTCTCCGCCGTACTGACAAGCAAATAAAAGGCGATGTAAAAGCCGTGCGCTTGTATCGGATAGGAAATGAACCAGGTTTTGCAACGCTGGAGGAGGCAAAGCAGGCATTTTTGCAGCAATACTTACCTGAAGATACCAATCAAAGGTTGTATGTGGGTGACACCTTGGTTGATATTCAGATCTTCTACCCTCTGGAAGCTCCCCTTGGAGAATACCAACTATCCAGCTCTCTTAACCCCGGCCTCCCCAACCAAGAAGACACCGCCAACCTGGTACTGGATTACAACCCAGGTAAGACCCAGGTCTTTCGCTCACGTGGTCTTATGCAAGAGCCACTATTGATTACCCACTCCTCAATAGACGCGGTGAAGACTTTTCTGGCGGAGGGCATCGCCCATATCCTAAAGGGGTTGGACCACGTGCTATTTGTACTCTGCCTAAGCCTCGGTGCACTCAGCCTACCCCTACTCTTGTGGCGCGCTACCGGCTTTACCATCGGTCACAGTATCACCCTCTCAGCCGGATTCTTTGGCTTTGTTCCCACAGTCAGCTGGTTCGTACCTATGGTAGAAACCGGTATCGCCCTATCCATAATCTATATGGCCTGGATATCACTACACAGGGAAGACACTAAGATCATAGGCAGCGAAAGTACAATTTTTATCGGCACCTGCATGCTCGGCCTACTCCACGGCCTGGGTTTTTCATTTGTATTACATGAAATACTCCAAGTTGATTCCCCGAATATCTGGCAAAGCCTCTTGGCCTTCAACCTGGGAATAGAAGCCGGGCAAGTACTGATAATTCTTGCCATATGGCCCCTTGCCTATTTGGCCAGGCTGTGGAAAAAGGAATGGGAAATTCGGATACGCTATTCTGTTGCTGGACTCTGTAGCGCAATTGCTTTTATTTGGACATTAGATAGAGGATACGAGCTTGTTTCGGCAATTTTCTGAAGAGAAGAATGAGTTATCCCTCTGGCTATTACAGCCGAGATACTAAAAATGGAGAAGGAAATAATACACTGCGCTCGGGACCCTATGAGGTATGGATGCCGATTATGAGCTTACAGGGATGTATTCACAGCGTGTCTCGAGTGCGGTGTATTCTTTCCTTCCACTCCAGTAGTAATACACCTAAAAGTGATTTGTATTCCCAAGTTCCAAAGACAAAACTCACTCCAGAATTAACCTCCCTGTCACTACACACGTAATAATGAGAAAAAATACAAAGCGCAATAAATCAGGAGGTTAAATAATTTAAGATCCAAACCCCTTGGGATGCTGCTTCCCGGCGTCACCTATTACTTCCCAAGAAGCCTTTGAGTCAACCCATAAATGATGAACCACTTTTAGATTTTTGTTACCATCCACCAAGCTTCCTGCAGGAGTGTAAGTATTTAAAGAATCATTCTCTCCGGGCAGAGTCGAACCGCAAGTAGCGCAAAAATTTGTATGCCAATCATGCCCGGGCTTAGACCAATACTTAAGGTTCTCCTTACCTTTAACCCAACTAAACTTCTCGGTAGGCACAATAGCTACAGTAATAGCGCCACTCCCTGTGGAACGACGGCAGATTGAACAGTGGCACATATATAAATCTGTGAGGGATTCTTGTATCTCATAAGCTATCTCTCCACAATTGCATTCACCTTTAGTCAAAAAGACACTCCTTTATTATTAATATAAAGTCTCGAAAACTGAGATATCTATATCACCTTTTATAATTTCTACACTGCTAAAGCAATATAATTTGGCTGTAGAAATAAGCTGATAACTCGTCCTTTTTAAATAAGGCATAGCCACTCCTAGATACATTACTTTGATCATCAGTGAAACGTCGGAGTACATCTCCCTCCTCATACAACAACCACATACACTCTATTTCATGACCCAAACCTGCTGGATTTTTAAGATAGTCAATTAAAATTGGTAAGTAATGCTCATCTGGGCCACTTAGCTTATAGTCCCAATTTGCAACTTTTGTAATTTCTTTAGCGTATTGAATAAGGTTTTCTTGAGCAACATTTTTTAAATTAGACTCCTCATGGAATTGAATATTTGAAAAATCCCCAAAATATTCATTGCTAATTTCAGAATTTGTACAGTTTTCAACTTCAGCTGCATTGATACCTAAGCAGATCATAAAGCAGCACAC
The DNA here is from genome assembly GCF_052467325.1 of Microbulbifer maximicatervae (SeqCode). NCBI lineage: Bacteria > Pseudomonadati > Pseudomonadota > Gammaproteobacteria > Cellvibrionales > Microbulbiferaceae > Microbulbifer > Microbulbifer maximicatervae (SeqCode). Next base: position 143,594 of record NZ_CP174310.1, on the reverse strand, counting down.
AAAAAGGATAGTTTTCATAATAATTTCACAGTTTATTTTTATAAAAGTTATGCCATATCCAAAAGTATAAAATCAAGCAAGAGTAAATAATTACTTCCTGCAGAATTAACCTTACAAGTTGTGTTTATCGATATAGCCAATTGCGAACTTCCAGAAGTCCATACCCCAACATTCCAAGAAAGATTACCCAAAACAAGGAGATTCCCTTTTCAAGAACTGAGAACATTGGCAGGACTGGATTATAATATACAGTTCGCATTCGCCCTATCGTTGAGGGAGAGCCTATTTTCATCCAGGCTCCACTATATGACGATTTACCTACCGTATATTTGTATCTAAATAAAACAAAGTTTGTATTCCCTCCATTATTCTTCGCATAAGAACCAAACCTTCCGACCGGATCAGTATACCCATTTTGATATAGTGTAATCTCCTTTGTATTGACGTATACAGGATTGACCTCCACATAAAACACAGAAACTAAACCTAAAATAAATAGGCAACCTGAAACTGTAAGGAGAACACGACTAAAATACTTAAGGAATCCATTCATACATTTTAAATCAACTCAAGTAATACAAGACAATCTCTATCATTGATAAATTTTAACCGACCATGGGGCCCCAATCTACTAACACTGAACGATCTCCCGGACTAATTTTAACTCCGGCATTAGCTACATGTTCTACAACAAATATCTCAGGCTGAACTTCGGTTCCAAATAGAGAAATGGCTATCAGAAAGAACAGGTATTTTGTGACGTGTATATTTATTGCGTATTCTAGTTGCACAAACCTTAATCTAACCTGATTTCTATCAACATTGTTTCAAGTTTTCGGTAGTTTGTGGCTAATAGAGGCTAACACATAAAGGTGAACGCTCACATACTTGGTGTGGTGCTCACCTTCTCACTTGGTGAAAGGATTCTATACAACTTAACAGGTTGCTGCGGGATCAACCGGGGCTTCATGTATCGTGAAGACCGGAAATATCATTAAAGAATTTAAATTTAGCAACATGATGATAGATACAGAGAACTAGGCGTAGCTTAGTGTAAATTTTATTTAGGCCTAAGGGCCTCAATAAACTCCGCATCTACCCACATTATTTCAAAATTCGGCGGGGTACAACGGCGGCAGTAGAAAAGATATTTCCCATCGGGTGTTACATATCCACCACCATCTTCCCCTTCTGAATTGATCTTATCACCGAAGTTAATAGCCGCACCCCATGAGCCATCTTGTTGACGAAAACTGATGTACATATCGCTATCACCATATCCACCCTCTCTTTCACTATCCCAGATAATGTAGGACTCATCAGGGGCAATAAACGGATGAGCAGTCCACTTGCCTGTATTTATCTGCTCTCCAAAAGGTTTTGGCGCTTCACGCTTACCATCTAGCAGATGCGAATATCGAAGAATACCATCTCCATTTGAACCTACTTCATCAAATACAAAGGTTCCTTTTGCAGAAGCCGTAAGGCGCATGATACGAAAGTCTTCAAATAGTGGCCCCAGGCTTTTAGGTTCTGACCAACCATTATCTGTGCGCTCTCTATATCGATTTCTAGAATACATTGTTTGACCATCAGGTGAGATATAACCACCCCAGGCCACTTCCGATTCATACCAACGATTACCCTCAAGCTTGAATACAACTTTCGAAGACTCGCCACTTTGGTGATATCTTCTTGTAACGTAGTACTCCTGCATATCAGGCGTGAAGTAGCCACCCCAATCCCGATACTCTTTCGAGGGATTAGGAGCAAACAACTTTGGTGTTAACCCAGGAGGTTTCTGTCCAAGATAGGGCCCTTCAAGAGCTGTCGGTGTATCCTGACTATAACTGTTAACACTCAGAGTTAGGAGTGAGAGTAGAGCAATTGAAATACAAAGGTGCCTCATGACATATCCTTGCTTAAACATGAAGTAATAAGCAACCAATGTATCTATTCAGTCTTTATAACACCTGACGTCCATATGAATTTTGCCTGATTCTTGTGAGAAGAGGTGTGATCCGCCAACTATTTGCATGAAATATACACAAAAGCGACTCTACAACGAAGGTTCTGACCTCCCTTTTGTCTTCCATATATACTGACCTTGCGGCTCATTTCGTATTGCCAATCTACACCGGGCCCCCAATTACAGAGAGCGTTATCGGGACACGACGATCTTAAATCTATAGAAACACACCCTCAGATATTCACCTATTCGCTGTAAGTAAATCCACAAGTCTGTCCAAAAGAATAGATGCTGATGGAAATTGTGGAGTAACGAGTACTATTTTCTAATATCAACCGAATGATCAATTTTCATTCTGCGGGATTAAGAATGAGCGATACTATAACCCCAATGGCTGTTGCACTTTCTACCAGATAGAAATCAATCTGGTAGAAAGTGAAGCTCAATTAGATACATTGCCTGAAATACACTTTCTTAGATCTCTACCGATTGAAGATAAGATATCGTCAAGCGTATTGATTGTCGTAAGGAAGTCGTAATTAACATAGATTGATTTGTTCTAAGTTATATACAGCTAGCACCAAGTTCCTTAACAGCTTTCAACCAGGAACCCTGTTGATTCTTATCAGACATAATCATTGAACCAAATAAATTAACCTCTGCTTTCGAGAAGCCGCAATATTGAAGAGTAAATCGATCAAGCTGCTCTAATACTGGCTTTGCTTGTTCTTCTAAATATTCTATAGGGGCATCCATTGTCAAAATTATTCTTGATGTTTTGCCTTTAAGAAGCTGTATGGGTTCTGCACTACCACTCTCAAATTTAAAGGTAATTCCGGGAAGAAAAGATCGATCAATCAAGCCTTTGAGCTTTCCTGGCAATCCGCCCCACCAAATAGGCGACACCACAACAATATGCTGTGCCCATTTAAGAGTCTCTTGAAATTCAGATAGACAATCCTCCAATACTTGATAATCATCGTACCCAAACTCTAAATTCGAATTGAAGTCCATTTCCGACAGGTTATATCGACGAACATTAGCCTGTCTCTTTGCTTCAGACTCATAGACATCGCTCAACTGCTTAACAAAACTGTTCTTCTTTGGATTGCCATTTAAAAGTAGGATATTTTTCATCTCGTCATACTATTGCTTAAAAACATGATGAAAAGTCTACCGTCTCCCCTTAAGGGGAGGGTCAAGGCTTTTATGGCAGGAATCTATAGACGCAATACATTGATCAACCTTTTCAGCTTTATTAGAAAGTGATTCCAATTCAGCCTCAATTTTTCTTTTTACTTTCTTCAGAAAGACGCTGATTCGAGCCCAATCAACCTCTCCATTATGGTACCGAATAACATCCTTCAGCTCAGCCAAAGTCACCCCAAGTACTTTCGCTTCTGAGATCAAAGTAAGAATTTCAACATCTTCTGCCGTATAGACTCTATATCTGCCCTGCCTTTCAGGAACGGCAATGAGGCCTTTTTCCTCATAAAATTTTATCGCTTTTACAGTGAGATTCGTCCTTCTTGACACCTCTCCTATAAACATACAGACCTCCTACCTATGCTCAATTTCCCATTGAGATTACAGCCTATGAAAAATATTCATCACATGAAAGGAACCTTCCATGAGTTTGGGACCTTCGCCAGCCCTTACGGGCACCTAGTAGAAACCCATAAGAGCTGGAGCTCACTTCTTACATTCTCATGCTTTCGGCACAAACATTACGTTGAAGAACGTAAATACGCAATACCGCAAATTAAGAGGAAAAGGCCCTCTAATTTCCTGTAATCAATTCAGACGGGGAACCTAACTACGTAAATAAACTACTACTAATGGCAGTAACACCTCTATGCCGCCTCATACGCATTTGGCAAGTATGGCTAGTATCTGGACTACCTCTTACTTGATTTTCAATGGTCAGTGAGAATGTCTACTCAAAGGAACCTTAGAGACTGGTAGATTTTAATTAGAGGCACTCTACTGTATACCAAAAAGCTCTAGCTAAGGAACCTCTGAATAATTCCAAGCCAATTTGATAATATTCACCTACCCATCAAGACTACGATGAATCATGCACCAAGTCACCTTTGCCGAAGCAGAATATAAGCTAAAGCGCCGTATAACTCTCCGAGAGAAGTTTCTTTCTCAAATGGAATCCCTCATCCCATGGCAGCGACTAGAAGCTCAGATCACTCCTTGTTACCCACAAGGCAAACGTGGCCGACAGCCATATCCATTGAGTGTCATGCTCCGTATTCATTGCATGCAGCTATTTTATAATCTCAGTGATCCCGCTATGGAGGATGCACTGTATGAAATTGAATCCATGCGTAGTTTTGCTGGATTGACTTTGAGCGGCCCAATTCCCGATGAAACAACGATTCTTAACTTTCGCCACTTATTGGAGCTCAATCAGCTAGGTGCAGCTCTTTTTGATGAAATCAACAAACATCTTGCTGAGAATGGCATGGTACTGCGTGAAGGCACGATTGTAGATGCCACTATTATCTCTGCGCCAACTTCAACTAAGAATAAAAAGAAAGAACGTGATCCAGAAATGCATCAAACAAAGAAAGGCAATCAGTGGCATTTTGGAATGAAAATGCATATCGGGGTTGATGATGTGCTCGGAGTAATACATAGCATAGATACAACAGCAGCGAATTCGCATGATGTCACAACCACAGAGCGAGTTCTCCATGGGGAGGAGAAAAGAATCTGGGGAGACTCTGGGTACATTGGTGCGGAAAAACGTGAAGAGTTGAAAGAGCGGGAGGCGGATTGGTACATAGCAATGAAGCCGAGTAAGCTAAAAACTCTTCCAGGGCGTGATGCACTCGGTAAAGCGGAAAAGATCAAGGCGCAGATAAGAGCAAAGGTCGAGCACCCCTTTCGATACATAAAGCGGGTATTTGGTTATGACAAGGCCCGCTATCGGGGACTATTAAAGAATACTGAGCGGCTGTGCTTGCTAGCAGGCTTTACTAACTTACTAATAGGGAGAAAATACTTGGCCACCTAGGGGTGGTTCGCCTGAAACCCGCCTATTTAGGGTTTCAGATGAAAAACTAGGGGACTATTACGCGAAAATTACGCGTTTGAGCGTAATAAAGTGAATTTTTCAAGCCGTTCAGCTTAATTCTAGAAAAATACTTCGTTGATCAGAGGCTCCTTAAAAGTTACATTTATAAAAACATGCCCTATCATTAAGCAGGGAAGGCCTTCAAAGAAGCCGCGCCTATAGCGACGGGTTTTCCCTCTAGCAAATGGTTTAATATCGCTTAATCCATCCAGGCTGAACATACCCATTAAAGCACGCATCTCTATCATATGACATTTTAATTCGATCACCTACCTGAAAGCCTCCACTTACTCCTTCCAGCAAATATCTCGTGGCGGGGTTCAGCAAATCCCACCTTATTGTATCTTTAATTGAACAAGAAGATTCACCTGCTTCATTTTCAAGATAAATAGACAGCGTTTGACTCACGCTACTAACCCCAATATCGGTGATAGTTGTGAAAAGTGAAGCATCATACGGTGCATCATTATCAAGAACTGTTATTATTGGTAAGTGATCTGAAGAAAAAGCATATTGTAGGGGCTGAAAATTTTCCGGCGGTGTATTATGTATATAGCTGTCGACAATAGAAAAACCCGAAGAAGGCAGAACATAATCTAGTCGCTTACCATTTATTGGAGGGGAAAAATACATTTGGTTTTCAGCACTTCCAATATAGCTTGCATGCCCACACGCCTCTCTAGAACCACAAGTTGATATAAATGGATCTATAAGGCTTCGACTTTCAGGCGCCTCTCCGTAAAGTAAGGTGTCGAGTATTTCATGCCCAGCTGGCGTACTATCATACTGCTCCCAGTCTGAATTAAGATCACCGGCAACTATAAATGGAGTATTAAGGGGTACTTCTTTAACATTATCTATATAATCACGCCTTATTGATTCAACTTGCCTCATGCGCAGCTCGGCGCCATCAATTCCTGAAAAAAGATGTAGATTAAAAACCATGAAGCCAGGATTATTAGGTTCATCGATATACCCCAAATGAACCATGGATCCATCTTTGGAATAACCATCATTTTCAATACTTTCTAGTACGGACGTATCGCAATGAAGCATATTAAACAGCGATTTTCTGAAATAAATTGCCGTTCCATTGTCTTTACAAAGGCCGTAACTCTCTGCAGAAAGCAGCGTACTTATGTTGTCAGAGATAATTTCCTCTGCCGTCTCATCACTATCCCACGGCTCAACACAGCCATTACTTGGATTTTCTAGCCAATCACCGATAGCTTTCAATTCTTGGAACGCAATTATATCTGGAGATTCATAGCTGATCACTGAGGCTATATTTCCCCAGCGTTGCTCCCAGTTTTTATAGCTTGGAGCTGATCTGCATTGCTCTTCGTGTCCTACATGTAGAACATTCCAGCTCATAATTTTCAGCTCATCAGCATTGGCCAAGGGACAAATTACAACAATAAAAAAGCAACAAGATAAAAACGTTTTTTTTAGCATGACCTTTTTCAATCTATCAATCATATTCGTTATACATTTTTATCCAACTAGGCTGGATATGTTTATCTGGCCTGCAATCTCCATCATCATAAGATACCTTTACCAAGAATCCATGCTCAATTGATTGATGAGCGATTGTTGCCATATACGGAGCCGCTCCATCTTTGAGATCTATACGAAGCCTATTTGAATAGCAATCACCTATGTCACCTATGAGATTTTCATCTAAATATATTGTCAATGTTTGGGTTTCTTGACTAATACCCACCTCTGTTATATGGCCATACACATCATTATCGTACGCTACAGCATCTTTTATTCCAAAAATACTCATAGCGAATACCGCACAGATGAATATTTTTTTCTTGCTAAAATTTAAATTAATCAATTTACTCCTCCAGAATAGAGCCTTACGCTTAAACCAGACTTTGAAAAATAGTTCTTATTTGGAGAACCAATTTTTTAATAAAATAAACACAATCCTACACACAGTTACTCCGCTATAAGTCTGAGAAAAACTCCAATACAAAATCACGTATGGACAAATGATTTAACTCGACAACAGAGCATGATACGCTCTTAACTTAGGAGGGGCAATGACAGGCCTGTTCGCTTTCCAAGCCGTCAAAATGTCAGTCAACAATATTTCACAAAATAAATCTGAAATCACAGCAATAAGGATCTTCTCAGATTGAGTTTTATGTAGAGAACATTACACATCCATTTATTATTAAGCATACGATTGGTAAAATCGCGCTGCAAAAGTAATGCGAAAGAGCACTTAAGACCGGAGGGTACTTGCAGCCTTCCTATTACGCACCATAAGCACGCTATTTTGAGCAGCTACTCAATCGCATTTTTAATATTGGCTGTAATTCTCTCTGCTTACAATTCGAGCTTTTGCTGAAATTCTCAAGACCTTCCACTAAATTACCAAAAGGCGCTCACCACAACTCTCTGATTTTGCGTACGATGTCTGCTGCAATAACAAGTAGTAACACTGATTAAAATCTCCAAACCATGTGGAGTATCATCCATGAAAGACAGTCTGCACTAGATATTTTAACGATCCCTTCAACTTACCACCGCCAAGTCGCCGCAATATACGGCCCATGTTGAGTAATATCATAAGCAAAACGCCCATCAGAGAGTCGATCGGAATAATCAATACTGTAATACTGATACCCAAAACGCAGTGAGGTTGTCTTCCAGGCGCGCCAGTCGAATCCGGCTAGTAGATTCCACTGTAAGTCATCACCCCCAGCGCCAAAGCCTCCCAGTTCCGTACGTACAGCAATGGTTAGGCATTCAGTAATTCCGATTGCACCTCGCGCAGATAACGTAGGTTCCCACCAACTCTGTTTGCCTCCAAGGCGATTCCTGAACTCTGGTCTGGGGCCTATATTAATTCCCGCTCGTGCTTTCACTTCCTGCTTTAATCGGTTCCAGCGCAAACCCGCTCCCACATCAACAAAGTACTTTCGTCCACTATTAGCCAGGTTCCCTTCTAAAACCCTGTAACCCGCCAGGGCATTTATCCAGCCCTGGCGAGCATCCACTTCTACATCAATATCTATATCGATATCCAGTTGTGGGTTTCGCGGCGGGGTTATGGTTGCTCCCTTATCCAATCTGAGGTGCACATAGTAGAGATCCGCCACTACCCCAAAGCGCCCTTTCCAGGCTTCCAGGCGCACAGAAAATGCAGCGTTGAGGAGCTCCAGGGTTTTGCTTAAATCCAGATCAATATCGACACTGGTGTCAGCGACAGTGGAAGTCCCTTTAGTGCGAAGCGGGAGGAAAAGATAAGGAGTGGCAAGGAAGCGCCAGTCATCGGGCTCTTTGGAAGTTAGGCTGGCAGCCGGTGCAGGCTCCGAACTTTGCGCAGCGGCGGTACAGGAGATAAAGCTACAGAGCGTTAGCGCCAATATTTGCCTTGCGCTTTTCTCTTTCGCCTGTCCCTGTTTCATAGCAGCAACCGCTCCAAATCATTCGAGGCTCCATAGAGCACCAATGAATAAGGATAGATAGAGCTGAGGGAAGTTTCAGAGTGAGGAAATCTGCGGCATAGGGGGAGGAAATACTGCCGGGCAGGTCAAACTACCCGGCAGTGAGAAGCGATTAGTCGTTCGCTTCAGGGCGCATATGCGGGAACAGCAGTACATCGCGAATCGATGGAGAGTTGGTAAACAGCATTACCAGACGGTCGATACCGATGCCCTCACCAGCGGTGGGCGGCAGGCCGTATTCCAGCGCGCGGATATAGTCAGCGTCGTAGTGCATGGCTTCGTCGTCACCGGCATCTTTCTCCGCAACCTGAGCTTTGAAGCGTTCAGCCTGATCTTCCGCGTCGTTCAACTCGGAGAAACCATTGGCAATCTCGCGGCCACCTACGAAGAATTCAAAGCGGTCGGTGACAAATGGATTGTCATCGTTACGGCGAGCCAACGGAGACACTTCGGTTGGGTACTCAGTGATAAAGGTCGGCTGGTCGAGACGGTGCTCTACAGTCTTCTCGAAGATCTCGATCTGTACCTTACCCAGGCCCCAGCTATCTTTCAGCGGGATTTCCAGCTTCTCGGCTACCGCGCGGGCGGATTCGATATTGTCGATATCGGCCGCAGTGAGTTCCGGGTTGTAGTGCAGGATGGAGTCGAACACAGACAAACGCGCGAACGGCTTGGAGAAGTCGTAGCTGCTGTCCTGGTATTCCACAGTGGCGGAGCCCAGTACATCTTCACAGATACCGCGCAGCATCTTCTCGGTGAGATCCATCAGGTCGTTGTAGTCCGCGTACGCCTGGTAGAACTCAAGCATGGTGAATTCGGGGTTGTGGCGCGTGGACAGGCCCTCGTTGCGGAAGTTGCGGTTGATCTCGTAAACCCGCTCAAAACCACCCACGACCAGACGCTTCAGGTACAGCTCCGGGGCAATACGCAGGTACATATCGATATCCAGCGCATTGTGGTGGGTAACGAACGGACGCGCACTGGCACCACCGGGAATAACTTGCAGCATGGGCGTTTCCACTTCCATAAACTGCTGGGCGTTGAGGAAGTCGCGGATGTACTCGATCACTTTGGAGCGCACGCGGAACACTTCGCGGGCTTCCGGCGTGGCGATCAGGTCCACGTAGCGCTGGCGATAACGCATTTCCTGATCGGCGATGCCGTGGAATTTTTCCGGCAGCGGGCGCAGCGCTTTGGTCAGCAGGCTGTACTCTTCACAGTTGACGTAGAGGTCGCCCTTACCAGATTTGTGCAGGGTGCCTTTTACGCCGACGATATCGCCGATATCCCAGGCACCGAAGCGCTCTTTAATATCTTTCTGTGCCGCTTTATCGGCGTATAGCTGGATACGGTCAGACACATCCTGGATCACCATAAAGGGTCCGCGTTTAGCCAGGATTCGCCCTGCTACGCACGCCCGTTTACCCAGTTCTTCCAGCTCCTCTTTCTGTTTATCGCCGAACTCAGCTTGCAGGTCGGCAGCGAGGTTCTCGCGGCGAAAACTGTTGGGGAAAGCATTGCCCTTCTCGCGCAGAGCGGAAAGCTTGGTGCGGCGCTCGGCGATCAGTTTGTTTTCGTCTTGCTGGATATCAGTCATGGTGATCTATCAGTTTTGTGATTGATATTGCCCCTCATCGACGAGGGGCGCGGTGAGAGTGGAGACTTTAAATCAGAGGCCGGCTTTTAGGCTGGCTTCGATAAATTGGTCCAGGTCTCCGTCCAGTACTGCCTGGCAGTTGCTGGTCTGGACATTGGTGCGCAGGTCCTTGATACGCTGGTCGTCCAACACGTAAGAGCGGATCTGGCTGCCCCAACCGATGTCGGCCTTGCTGTCTTCCATGGCCTGCTTCTCTGCGTTGCGCTTGAGCATTTCCTGCTCGTACATTTTTGCGCGCAGCATTTTCCAGGCTTTATCGCGGTTCTGGTGCTGGGAGCGCTCGCTCTGGCACTGTACGACGATACCGGATTCTGTGTGGGTCAAACGCACCGCAGAATCGGTTTTGTTCACGTGCTGACCACCGGCGCCGGACGCGCGATAGGTGTCTTCACGCACCTGGGATTTGTCGATTTCAATCTCGATATTGTCATCGATTTCCGGTGACACAAATACCGAGCTGAAAGAAGTGTGACGGCGGTTGCCGGAATCAAACGGCGATTTGCGCACCAGGCGGTGTACGCCGGTTTCTGTGCGCAACCAGCCAAAGGCGTGGTCGCCGGCGAAATGCACAGTGGCACTCTTGATACCGGCAACTTCCCCTGCGGAGACTTCTTCCAGGGTGGTCTTAAAGCCGTGGGCTTCACCCCAGCGCAGGTACATGCGCAGGATCATTTCCGCCCAATCCTGGGCCTCGGTACCACCGGAGCCGGCCTGGATATCCAGATAGGCGTTGTTCTCGTCGTTCTCGCCAGAGAACATACGGCGGAATTCCAGAATCCCCAGCTGCTGCTGGAGACCTTCGATCTCAGTGGAGACCTCCCCTACGGAGTCCTCATCATTTTCCTCGACTGCCATTTCCAGCAGTTCGCGGCAATCGGCAATGCCGGAGTCAAGGTTTTCGATGGTATTAACCACCGTTTCCAGGGAGGAGCGCTCGCGCCCCAGTTCCTGTGCGCGGTTCGGGTCGTCCCAAACACTCGGCTCAGCCAGCTCCAGCTCTACTTCGGTAAGGCGTTCTTTCTTGCTGGCGTAGTCAAAGATACCCCCTAAGAACGTCGGTGCGCTCTTCGAGGTCTTTTAATTGATTGATGAGGGGATTGATTTCCATGAACTTTCGGTGTCCGGACAAAATAAAAAGCGGCGCGCATTCTACCGCAGCGCGCGGGGGTCCTTCCAGTCAGATAGAGGCTGATATGACGGCAAATCCTCTACTAAGCGGTCTGTCCCGAGAGCTTTTCCAGAATTGCGCAGTCTGGGGACTCATTGCCGGCGCAGCTGTCGGCAAAGGCCCGCAAGGTTGCGCGCATCCCCAGCAGAGTCTGCAACTGCTCTTCGAGCTGCCCGAGCTTGTGATTGACCAGGTCTTTGGTCTCGCGGCTGTGGCGCTCCGGGTTATCCCGCAACCCCAGTAGCGCCCGGACCTCCTCAGTGGTAAAGCCACAGGCCCGCGCGCGGCGCACGAAGCAGAGGGTTTCGACATCGGCAGTGGAGTAATCCCGATAGCCATTAGCAGAGCGGCCGGGCACCACCAGGCCAATATTTTCGTAGTGCCGCAGGGCTTTTGCACTGAGGCCCGAATTCTCTGCGGCCTGGGAAATATTCACGATTACCCCACTTAAGGTTCCAACTCAGGCACTGTTGTCCCGACAGGCAGCAAACTGATACTGCACTTTCTCGGCGGGGCTATATCCCAGCTCAATTGAGGCATCCAGGGCATCCATACCGATCAGGTGCATCAGGATATCTCCTGTGGGTGCGCCACATACGGCGGGGAACATCCTGTCGGTGCGGACTCCACAGCGGGACTCCTGCACCTTCACCCCATTGTCACTCAACTTGGCCTGGCTCTGCTGAAGGGTCATACCACCCCCTTCGCACTGCTTGCTGCCACTGCCGCGGTAAATCCACACCATTTCCCCTGGCCTCATAGTCGCTGCAGGAGGCGTGGGTGCGACTTCGGGCTCCGCCGCGCCGGGTGTGCTCTCAACCTCGTTCTCCATCGCTTTCTCCTCCCTCGACTGGCCGCAAGCCGCCACTGAGATAATCAGGGCCCATACCCATAAGAATGACAACCGTTTTTTCAACACAGAACATCCTCCATAAAGCGATAAATAGCCGTGTCAGGATAACGCCAACCAGGCTCCCACCGATAGCATCAAAGTACCAGAAATCCGATTAACCAAACGCACATTTTCAGACCGCTCCAACAATCGACTCAGGGCCTGGCCGCCACCGGCATAAATCAGCAGGCACAACGCCTCCAAAAGCAGCAATATCGCCAGCAAGACTGAAAGCTGGGGTATCAAAGGTTTGGTATCGTTAATAAATGGCGGTAATAACGCAATAAAAAACGCCCAGCCCTTGGGGTTAGCCACAGCTGTAACAAAACCCTGTAGTGCCAGCGCTCTTCGCGATGGTCGGCTAGCGTCGACCGTATCACCCTGATCCATCAGAGCCAGCTGCCCCCGGGAGCGCCACATCTGCACGCCTATCCAGGCCAAATAGGCGGCCCCGCAGTATTTGAACAGCTGAAATAAAGTCGGATACTGAACCATCAATACCGCAGCACCGAGTGCAGAGGTAATCGCCACCGACGCAACACCGATCAACTCTCCCACCATCATCCATAGAGTCTGACGCACGCCCAGGGTAATTCCCAGACTGAGCGATAGCATCATGCAGAGCCCCGGTGTGACCGAGGCAAAGAAGCTTGCGGGAACAAAGAGTGCCAGTGTCGATAATTCCATTGATATTCCTAGTGGTGAGTACCGCTGTGGTTGCCGTAATGACTGACCAGCATCCCCGCCAGCATCAAACCACAACCAATTAACTCCGTGGTATTGAGCATTTCATTGAGGAATAGCCAGCCCGCCGCCAGGGCAAAAACTGCCTCCAGGCTCATAATTACGGTAGCGTGAGAAGGCGCGGCGTAGCGTTGGGCCAAGAGCTGGAAAGTAAACGCCAGTGCCGTGGAGAAAATCATCATATAGGCGATAGGCCAAGCCGCATCGATCGCCGATTGCAGTGTCGCCTCTTCGGTAAATAGCGAAGCTACGGCGGACAAAAGGCCACACACCAGGAACTGGATACAGGCCAGCCGCAGGGCATCGTAGCGTTTTACCAATCGATCCGCCGTCAATACCTGGATGGCAAAAACAAAGGCACTGGCAAATACCATTAAGTCGCCCACCAGCTGGGATTCTTCACTGAAGTCCGCCAACCAATAGAGACCGAACAAAGCGAGACCAATTCCCATCCAGGTCCAGCGATTGGTTTTATGGCCCAGGGACAAACCGATCACCGGCACCAGCAGTAAATAAAAACCGGTAATAAATCCGGCGCGGCCGGCAGTGGTATACAGCAGACTCACCTGTTGCAGTGCCGCGCCTAGAAACAGCCAAAAACCCAACAGTGCGCCACCGGGCAGGCAGGCCCGCCAGGTGTGATTCACCGATTGCCCTTCGGCTTCACCGGGCTGGGCATCGCGACGGGAAGACAACCAGTAAACGATAGGGATCAGGATTAAACCGCCGAGAATAAAACGCCATGCGTTAAATGCCAGCGGCTCAATATCCGCCATGGCAATCTTTTGCGGCACAAAGGCAACCCCCCAGAAGAGAGCGGCTAATAACAGTAGGACTTCGGCCTGGACTTGTTTACGTTTCACTACTTTTTACTTCCAAACAACTTGGGAGCTGTTGCAAAAAACTCCGTGTTTTTCCCAACAGCCAAATACAAAGTGCGCCCTATACCGCTTCTAACAGGCTCACCATTAATTGCAGGGATTCCCGCCCGCGAAATTCATTAACATCAAGCTTAAAAGCCAAGCGCACTCTTTCCGTGGGCTGCGGCCACTGCTCGGTGTCCACATTAAAAGCAATAGCATCCAGCGCCAGTTGCGGCGCCTGGGGCGGCGCCACCACCATTTTTAAATGGCGCTCGCCGACGATGCGCTGTTGCAGCAACAGGAATTCACCGTCGAATACCGGCTCTGGAAACGCCTGTCCCCAGGGCGCACAAGCGCGCAACATGGCTGCCGTGTGCAAAGTGTAATCCCCAGATTCCAACTCACCGTCAGAGTCGATAACCGCGTGCAGCTGGTTTTCATTCAGGCGGTTGCGCACCACCTGCTCAAAAGCCTTACGGAAAGCCTCCAGGTTTTCCTGGGGTAAGCTCAGCCCCGCCGCCATGGCGTGGCCACCGAACTTGCTGATCAGGTCCGGGTGAGAGGCGGCTACGTCACTCAGGGCATCGCGAATATGCAGCCCGGGAATCGAACGCGCAGAGCCCTTCACCAGGCCGTTATCACCCTCAGCAAATGCGATCACCGGGCGGTGGAATTTCTCTTTGATGCGGCTGGCCAAAATACCCACCACACCTTGATGCCAGTTGGCATCGTATAGACACAAACTCCAGGGAATTTCGCCCTCCAGACGCAATTCATCCAGGGCCGCCATTGCTTCCCGCTGCATCCCCTGCTCGATCGCTTTGCGATCCCGGTTCAGGGCGTCCAGCTCGCCGGCCAGCTCTCGCGCTTCACTGGGATCGCGGGTGAGCAGGCAGCGGATACCGGTGCCGATATCGTCGAGACGGCCAGCCGCATTGATACGCGGCCCCAAAATAAAACCAATATCTGTGGTGGAGAGCCTGCGCTGGTCGCGCCCGGCAACCTCCATCAGGGCGGCAATACCGGGCCGGCAGCGGCCGGCGCGGATACGGGCGATGCCCTGGTGAACCAGAATCCGGTTGTTGTGATCCAGTGGGACCAGGTCGGCCACAGTACCCAAGGCGACCAAATCCAGGTATTCGGCCATATTGGGCGGGGCGATACCGCTCTGCTCAAACCACCCACTCTGCTGTAGGGCCGTGCGCAAACGGCTGAGCAGATAAAAGATCACCCCCACTCCGGCGAGGTTCTTACTGGGAAAGTCACAGTCCGGCTGGTTCGGATTTACGATGGCATCCGCCTGCGGCAGCTCACTGCCGGGCAGGTGGTGATCCGTCACAATCACTTTCATACCAGCGGCTTTTGCCGCTGCCACGCCCTCGATACTGCTGATACCGTTATCTACGGTGATCAGCAGATCGGGCTGATAATCTTTGGCTACCTCGACAATTTCTGGAGTCAGCCCGTAGCCGAAGTCAAAGCGATTCGGCACCAGGTACTCCACTCCCGGCGCGCCCATTGCACCCAGGGCCAACACCCCCAAGGTGCTGCTGGTGGCTCCATCCGCATCGAAATCCCCCACGATAAGGATTTTCTTTTGCCCGTGGATAGCATCCACCAGCAAGGAAACGGCAGCCTCCAGCCCTCGCATACTCTGCGGGCTCTGTAATTGAGAGAGGCTGTGATCCAACGCTTCTTCGCTGACAATCCCCCGCCCCAACAGGACACGCTGCAATATTTTTGGTGTTTCAGAAGCAAAACGGCCAGTAGACAAATCCACTGGCCGTCGCTGAATTTTTGTACTCAATGTATTTCTCAGCAAACTAATAGCTAATCGGTTGCCGCTTATTGCACGACAGTGTGCCGATTAACTGCTTTCTGACAGCATCGTCGCCATATAGTCGTGTACTTGGGACAAGTTATTGGGCAATACCTTGAAGCGCTCCTCCCGCTGCCAGAGATCCTGTATATGACTCGGCAGGGGAATCTCTTTTTCTGGCAGGGCCTGGGCCACGGCATCGGGGAATTTTGCCGGGTGTGCGGTAGATAAGCAAACCATGGGCTGTTCGGTAGAGTGACGTACCTGTCTCGCGGCTTCAACCCCGATAGCTGTATGCGGATCGAGCAGATATTCGCAGGAGCTGAAGGTCTCGCCAATCACTTCAACCGTGCGCTTGTCATCCACCCGACTGGAGGAGAAAACTTCTCTCGCTTTGCCCAGGGCCGATTCACTCAAATGCATGGGTTGGCTGCGATCCGCCAGCAATTCAGCAACCGTCGCGCCATCGCGACCGTAGAGATCAAACAGCAATCGCTCAAAGTTGCTCGACACCATAATATCCATACTGGGAGACAAGCTGTGCACCAGAGGTTTGGGAGTGTGGTCATTGCCGCTGATGCAACGATGCAGAATATCGTTGGCATTGGTCGCAATTACCAATTGGTCGATAGGCAATCCCATCTGCCTCGCCAGGTAACCGGCAAAAATATCGCCAAAATTACCGGTGGGTACGGAGAAATTAACGGTTTTATCCGGCGCCCCCAGGCGCAGGGCGGCATAAAAGTAATAGACGATCTGCGCCATAATCCGCGCCCAGTTAATGGAATTAACCGCTACCAGGCGGCGTCCATCGGGCAGGAATGATTGATCGGCAAAACTCGCTTTCACCATATTCTGGCAATCGTCGAAATTACCTTCGAGAGCGATATTAAATACGTTGTCCGACTGCACTGTAGTCATCTGGCGTCGCTGGACTTCAGACACACGGTTATGGGGGTGCAGAATAAAAATATCGATATTGTCGCAATGGCGGCAACCTTCGATTGCGGCCGAACCGGTATCCCCAGAAGTTGCTCCCATAACCACCACTCTTTCACCGCGCTTTTTCAGCAGGTGATCAAAGAGTTGACCGAGGAACTGCAAGGCAAAATCTTTGAATGCCAGGGTGGGCCCATGAAACAACTCAAGCACCCACTCATTCGTGTCCGTCTGCACCAGCGGGGCAATAGCCTTGTGGCGGAAGTGATTGTAGGAGCGTCCGATAATACCGCTCAGCTCTTCATCACTGAGATCATCCCCCACAAACGGCTGGATAATGCGAAAGGCCAGCTGCTCGTAATCGAGCCCCGCCATTGAGGCAATTTCCTCGCGAGAAAACTTCGGCAAAGTCTCGGGAACATAGAGACCGCCATCGCTGGCAAGGCCTGTTAGTACGGTATCGGCGAAGGAGAGAGACGGCGCGCTGCCGCGTGTGCTGACAAATTTCACAGTATTTCTTGGCTCTTATCGCTGGCTAGGGAGTTTATTGATTGGGGCACCGAGCCCGGGGTTATGTCACTCGGCGCCCGCAGGGTTTATCCGAGGCTCTCGACACGAATCCTGACGACTTCACCTTCGACCGTTTCCAACGCCTCTATTTGTGCAACCGCTTGGCGGAGGCTGGCTTCATCGGCTCGGCTGGTCAAAATCACCACCGGGACAAGTGCTTCACCTTCAACCGGTTCATGCTGGATCAGAGCCTCGATGCTGATGCCCTGATCACTGCAAATGGTGGCTACCTGAGACATAACACCGGGCTTGTCCTGGGCGGAGATACGCAGGTAATAGCTGGTGATAACATCCTCTTCCGGCAGAACCTGGGTTCCCCCTTGATCCGCAAGGGCGACACCCGCTGCCGGCACTCTGTGCTCCGGCTTGGCCTCAAGAGTGCGGGCCACATCAACAAGATCGGCGATCACTGCCGATGCCGTGGCTTCATCGCCCGCACCAGCGCCGTAATACAGGGTTGGTCCCACAGCATCGCCGCTGACCAGCACCGCATTCATAACGCCGTTTACGTTGGCGATCAGGCGGCGCTGGGGGATTAAAGTCGGGTGCACCCGCAACTCCACGCCCTTGTCAGTGCGACGCGCAATCCCCAGATGCTTGATACGGTATCCCAGCTCATCGGCGTAGCAAATATCTTCACTACAGATCCGGCTGATGCCTTCGGTGTACACCTTGTCAAAAGCGAGCGGCATAGCAAATGCCAGGGAAGCCATAATCACCAGCTTGTGAGCAGCATCGATACCTTCCACATCAAAAGTGGGGTCCGCTTCCGCATATCCTAAAGCTTGGGCTTGGGCCAGTGCTTCATCGAAACTGCGCCCTTTTTCCCGCATCTCAGTGAGAATGTAATTGCCGGTGCCATTAATAATTCCAGCGAGCCACTGCACCTGGTTGCCCACCAATCCTTCGCGCAGGGATTTAATAATAGGAATACCGCCAGCTACCGCCGCCTCATAGGCAATGGTGACATTGTGCTTTGCGGCCAGCTCAAACAGCTCGTTGCCGTGTTCGGCAATCAACGCCTTGTTAGCGGTGACAACATGCTTGCCATTTTCAATCGCTGTGCGCACCAGCTCCTTGGCTACCGTAGTACCACCGATAAGCTCCACCAAAATATCCACGTTGGGATTATTGGCGACATCGAAAATTTCCCGGGTAACGTTTATCTGGCTGGTATCACAGTGTGCGTTATCGCGGCGCGCACCTATTTGTTCAATGACCAGGGCGCGACCACAACGGGCAGCAATTTCCCGTCCATTGCGCGCCAGTACATTCACCGTTCCGCTACCGACGGTACCCAAGCCACAGATACCAATCCGCACGGCACGGGGTGCCTTTTTTACAACCACCTGAGCCTCCGCCTCCGCAGTCTCTTCCACTGTTGCGCTCACAATGTTCCTCCGCGCAATTACCTCGGGGCAGCGAACCAGGCCGGGATCTATCCCCCGATGTGGCTCACTGTGCCATCACAGGAAGCTGCGCAATAAATGCAAATAAAATTGACAAAAGATCAACAACCTTACCGAGCGAAGCGTAAAAAAGTCAATATAATTGCGCCATAAAGGCACCACTTCCGGCGAGAGAGCAGTCGAAACTTTTGTCACCTAAAATCACTACTTGAAACCTATAGCGTCCTCAGTAGATGCTATAGAAGCATCTACTAGCATCAGGTAACAGCAACCTGCGAAATTGCATCCACCGCGCCTTTGAACAAAATAGGGCGCACTGAATCCGGACTCAGATAGTGGTCGAGTAATGAAGAAAACCCTAATCCTTTACACAGGTGGAACCCTGGGAATGCGCCGAAGCGAATCGGGCTATGTACCCGACGCTGACCTGGAAGGCGCACTGGGCCGCCTCTTACAAGATGTTATCGGCCAGCTTCCACAATACGATTTCCAGGCACTCGACCCACTGCTGGATAGCGCCAATATGCGACCAAAGGACTGGTATCACATTGCCAGCCTGATACGCGACAACTATAGCCAGTACTCAGGCTTTTTGGTGCTGCACGGCACCGACACCATGGCCTACACCGCCTCAGCACTGTCCTTTGCCCTGCAAGGCATAGAAAAGCCTGTAGTCGTCACCGGCTCCCAGATCCCTCTTCGAGAAATGCGCAGCGACGCCTATAACAACTTAATCGCGGCGCTACTATTAAGCGGCTCCGACGATATCAGGGAAGTCTGCCTCTACTTCAACGGCAAACTTCTACGCGGCAACCGCGCAGTAAAGGTCAGCTCCGGCTCATTAAACGCTTTTAGCAGCCCCAATTACCCCTGCCTCGGGGAAGTGGGTATCCAGGTCAATATCGATCACAACGCCCTGCTGGTTCCCACCGGTGAACCTCAGTTTCAGATTCCCGCAGACGCCAATGGCGGAGTGATTTTGCTGAAACTATTCCCCGGTATATCCCCCTCACTGATTGAGAAAATTTTGGAGAGCCGCCCCAAGGGCCTGATTATTGAAACATACGGCACCGGCAATGCGCCGACTGACGACAGTGCATTTACCGAGCAACTTGAGAAGGCTTCAAAGCTCGGCACTATCTGTGTAGCAGTGTCCCAGTGCTTGGAGCACCAGGTGGATCTGGGTAAATACGCTGCGGGCTCCGCCCTGCTTGATGCCGGTGTTATAGGTGGCCTGGATATGACTAGCGAAGCCTGTTTTGTAAAGCTCAACCACCTGTTGGCAATGGGCTATCCCGACAAGGAAATCAAAACCCTTTTGCAGCGCCCATTGTGCGGAGAATGCAACCACCCCGACTGATAGAAACTGGAATTATTGGCGAAGCCATATGGCTTCGCCCTTTATAAGGAACTGAGTGA
The DNA here is from genome assembly GCF_052467325.1 of Microbulbifer maximicatervae (SeqCode). Taxonomy (NCBI): domain Bacteria; kingdom Pseudomonadati; phylum Pseudomonadota; class Gammaproteobacteria; order Cellvibrionales; family Microbulbiferaceae; genus Microbulbifer; species Microbulbifer maximicatervae (SeqCode). Next base: position 123,593 of record NZ_CP174310.1, on the reverse strand, counting down.
TTAACAGGGTTTGAAGGGACCCCCTCTATCCAGAAGCAAAATACCGATGAGCAACGATTTTTCGCAAAACCTCCGCCTTCTGTGCAGCTTCTACCCATCCATAGCCGAGGTGTGCCGGCGAATTGGGGTAAACCGTGCCCAGTTCAATAAATATCTCAACGGCAACACTCAACCCTCCCAGTATACCCTGGGAAAGATATGTCATTTTTTTGGCGTAGAGCCCCATGAAATCGTGATGCCCCACGAGCAATTCAGCCAAATTGTTCGCGTGCGCAACGCGCCCGTCTCCGACAGCCTCCCCGCCAGACCTTACAATCGCGATATTGATATTCTGATGCGGGAGTCCCAGGGGCGGGCCGATAAATATTTAGGCTTCTATTTCGAGTACCACTACTCCATGACCTTCTCCGACCATATTATTCGCAGCCTGCTGCATATTGAGTCGGATGGTGATGGGTATTATTTTCAGCGCTTCGAACGAATGCGCTACCCGGACAGGGACGAGTGGTATAAATCCCGCTATAAAGGCATGCTGCTCTTTCTTGCCGATCGTATTTTTTTGGTCGGCTATGAATCCTTGACTCACAATGAAATCGCACAAACTATTTTATACCCCACCTATAAAAGCCGAGTCAGCTATTTATCCGGATTAAAATTGGGAGCATCCGCCAGTGACAGGCGTGAGCCAGTCTGCACAAAAGTAGTTCTCGAATCTCTCGGTCGCAACATCAGCATAAAAAATGCACTGAAATTATGTGGTGTTTTTGGCCCTGAGTCCGAAGAGATCAACAGAAATATTCGCGAGAATATTCGCGCAACCTCTACAGAGGGGCCGCAGAGTTTCTTTGCGACACCACTCTAAAAATACTTCCCAATTAATTACTAAATTACCCCAACACGAGGCTTGCGGGAGGTGGGGATATTACCTCACCCCACACAGGCCCATACGATGAAGAGAAGAGAAACTGATGACCAACGATTTCCACACACTCAAACCAATGCCGGTTTTTAGTGCAGGTGCAGAAACCCGCTTGGAGAAAGACTTATTGGGTGAGCGCGAAGTACCGGCCGATGTCTATTTTGGCATTCAAACTTTGCGCGCTTTGGAAAATTTCCAGATTACCGGAATTACCCTGAACCACTTCCCCAATCTGGTAAAAGCACTGGCGATGGTAAAAAAAGCTGCGGCCAGGGCCAATGGACAGCTCGGCTACCTGGAGCCCAAACTGCAAGATGCGATTGCCACTGCCTGTGACGAGATTATCGATGGCAAACTGCACGATCAATTTTTGGTAGATATGATTCAGGGCGGCGCCGGCACTTCTACCAATATGAATGCCAATGAGGTGATTGCCAACCGCGCGCTGGAATTACTCGGTCACAACAAAGCCGAGTACAAAAAAGTACACCCCAACAACCATGTAAACCTGTCGCAATCTACCAATGATGTTTATCCAACCTCGATAAACCTGGCCATTCTACTCAGCTACAGCGATCTGGTTCAGTCCATGGAGAGCTTGTGCGTTGAGTTCGACAAGAAGGCTAAAGAGTTTGCCTCAGTAATTAAAATGGGTCGCACCCAACTGCAAGATGCGGTACCTATGACCCTGGGCCAGGAATTTGCCGCCTTCGCCGCCACTGTGCGCGAAGATGTCGACAGAGTTAAGGAGCTGGTCGCCCTATTCAAAGAGATCAATATGGGTGGTACCGCGATCGGCACCGGCATTAATACCGACCCGGAATATCGCCAGCTGGTTGTTAACGCGCTGTCAGAAATTTCCGGCATCGATTTTATCTGCGCAGAAAACCTGGTGGAAGCCACTTCCGACATGGGCGCCTTCGTGATGTTCTCCGGCGTCATGAAACGCATCGCCGTTAAGATCTCGAAAATTTGCAGCGATTTACGCCTGATTTCCAGCGGCCCTCGCGCCGGCCTCAATGAAATTAACCTGCCGCCGATGCAGCCCGGTTCATCCATTATGCCCGGCAAGGTCAACCCGGTTATTCCCGAAGTGGTTAACCAGGTCGCCTACCAGGTGATCGGCAACGACCTCACGATTACCCTGGCTGCTGAATCCGGCCAGTTACAGCTCAATGTAATGGAGCCAGTGATCGCCTTTAACCTGTTACAGTCCATGCGCCTGATGACCCAAGCCATGACCACGCTTGCGGATCGCTGTGTGAGCGGCATCACTGCCAACGAAGAGCACTGCCTGCAACTGGTTGAGAACAGTATCGGCCTGATTACTGCGGTAAACCCGTTTATTGGCTATGAAAATGCCACCCGTATCGCCAAGCAGGCACTAATTACCGGAGCCAGTGTGAAGCAGTTAATCCTTGATGAGGGGTTACTGAGTGAGGAGGAACTGAACGATATCCTCGCGCCGGAGAATATGACCCAGCCGAGAAAAGTAGAAATTAAAAACCCTGCTTAAAAACAAAAACCGGCAACCTCTCGGTTGCCGGTTTTTTAGCTATCAGCCGGGCTTAGATTCCCAGCTCTTTAAGCAGGCGATCCGGTGGTAAGTAACCGGGAACAACCCGGCCATCTTCCATCACGATAGTCGGCGTACCGCGCACATCGATAGCCTCGTTGCCCAACTTGTATTGAGCTGCCACCGGGTTTGTCTTACAGACATCCAAAGGCACGTTTTCACGGTTCTTAAGTGCAGTCAGCGTCTTATTGCTGTCTTCCGCACACCATGCAGTTGCCAGTTTGCGATATCCCAGGGAGTTAAGACCACCACGCGGGAACGCCAGGTAGCGCACTTCGATACCGCGCTTGTTCAACTCGGGCACATCCTGGTGCAGCTTGCGGCAGTAACCGCAGTCCACATCGGTAAATACATAAACGCTTGCCTTGGTTTCACCTTTCGGGGAGAAGACAATCATATCCTCTGTATCAAGGGCGCCCATCACTTCAGCGCGGCGCGTCGTCCTACGCTGCTCGGAAAGATTGGCAACACCGCCAGCCTTCACCTGGTAGAGATCGCCGTAAACAAAGTGATTGCCATCAGCAGAGACGAACAGGGTCGTGTTGCCGTCATCGACATCCACTTCGTAAAGCCCCTCAATTGGACTCTCCCGTACCTCTCCATAGGTTGCTTTGGGATTACTCGCCTCAAGGCGTGTCTTGATGGTTTTTACAACGTTGGTATCGACTTCTGCCAACGCTGCAGAGCCCACCAGACTGAGTAGCGCGCCAGCGATTGCCAGCGGCTTCTTGATAAGCGTCATTACCAATTGCTCCTTAAATTCTCATTGGGCTTCGACTTAATCATCGGCCTTCAGTTCCAGCCAGTATGGCAGCTCTTTGCCGCTGCGAACCTAATTGGCACGTTTTAACATATACAGTCATCTTGGACCACGCAAAACACCGCAAGACGTGAGCGCTTTAGCGAAATTGACTGTATCCCCGCGCCAGGGCAAGCCCGTGTCCATTTATGTCAGTTAAGGCAAGCAGGCCCAATCAGGGACACCAAATATGCTGCTCGTAACCCACATACAAAAAAGGCCGAAGCGTACGCTTCGGCCTTTTTCTGCGATCAAGGAGAGCTTAGTTGAGCTTCTCTTTGATACGTGCAGCTTTACCAGTCAGGCTGCGGAGGTAGTACAGCTTGGCCTGACGCACGTCACCGCGACGCTTAACCTTGAGGCTGTCAACCATCGGGCTGTGAGTCTGGAAAGTACGCTCAACGCCAACACCGTGGGAAATTTTACGCACGGTGAAGGAGGAGTTCAGACCACGGTTGCGCTTACCGATAACCACGCCTTCGAACGCCTGCAGACGCTCACGGTTGCCCTCTTTTACTTTTACCTGAACGATTACAGTGTCGCCCGGTGCGAAGGGAGGTACTTCGCTCTTCAGCTGTTCCTGCTCCAGCTGCTGGATAATTTTGTTAGTCATTTGGATCGCTCCCAAATACAGATTGTGTAGCTTCTCAGCTAGTTCACCGAACTACTCGCGCCTCCCGGCGAATTCGGCCTCAATTTTCTTCGAGCTTCTGTTCCCGCTGGATCTCATCCAGCAACAACTTCTGCTCATCGCTCAGCGCCAACCCTTGCAATAAGTCCGGGCGTCGCTGTTGCGTGCGCACCAATGCCTGTTTCAGGCGCCAGCGGCGTATTCTTTCATGGTTGCCGGAAAGCAAAACTTCCGGTACCGCTACTCCCCGATATTGTTCCGGTCGGGTGTAGTGTGGGCAGTCCAGCAGGCCAGAGGAGAAAGAGTCCTCAACCGCCGATTGGTTGTGTCCAAGTGCGCCGGGAATCAAGCGGGTAATAGCATCCACCATCACCATAGCAGCCAGTTCGCCACCGCTGAGGACATAGTCACCAATGGACCACTCCTCGTCGATCATAGATTCGACGATACGCTCATCCACACCTTCGTAGCGCCCCGCCAACAACACCAGGTTGCCAGCTGCAGACAGCTGCTCCACTCCACCCTGATCGAGCTGTCGACCCTGGGGAGACATGTAGATACTGCGTACAGATTCACCATCTTCACCAGCCCAAGCTCGAGCAGCCTCGAGAGCCTGGCAAAGGGGCTCAGCCAACATCACCATTCCCGGTCCGCCGCCGTAAGGGCGATCGTCCACAGTCCGGTGCCTGTCACTGGTAAAGTCCCGAGGATTCCAACAGCGAACTTCTAAAAGGCCATCTTTCACAGCCCGTCCACTGACGCCATACTCGGTCAATGCGGCAAACATCTCCGGAAAAATGCTTACCAGAGCGATTCGTTTTGTCATCGCTCCTACGCCTTAAAAAGCCGGGTCCCAGTCGACGGTTATTACACCGACTTCCAGGTCAATATTGGTAATAAACTGATCAGGTAGATAGGGAATCAAGCGCTCGCGCTTATCCGCTCCACCGCGCACCACCATTACATCGTTGGCGCCAGTTTCCATCATGCGAGCAACGGTACCAAAGTCGTGATCTTCGCCATCGAAATGGCTGACAACCTTTAACCCTTCGAGCTGGTGCCAGTAATACTCACCATGCTCAAGCTCAGGCATCAGTTCACGAGCTACAGCAATATCGCGCTGGCAAAGTCGAGCCGCCAAATCGCGGTCATCAATGCCTTTCACATGTACGATCAAGCCCTTGCCGTGACGCTTACCAGCGTCAATTTCGAGAGCTTCCCAACCTTTCGGCCCCTGCAAGCGCCAATTAGGGAACTGCAGGATGTTGTCCATCGGCTCGGTATAGGAGTGAACCTTGACCCAGCCGCGCACACCATAAACGGTAGTAACGCGCCCAACCGTGACCAACTCTTCGGAAGGTTTTCCGTTATCTGTCACAGGAGCACCACTTACGCGCAAATTAAGCAGATTCTTTCAGAAGCTTGCCGACGCGGTCAGAAACCTGTGCGCCACGACCCAGCCAGAAATCAACACGCTCGCGATCAACACGCAGACGCTCTTCCTGACCACGGGCAACCGGGTTGAAGAAACCAACACGCTCAATAAAACGACCGTCGCGAGATTTGCGGCTGTCGGTAACGGTCAGATGATAAAACGGGCGCTTTTTAGCACCACCACGGGCCAAACGAATGGTTACCATGTAACTTTCCTATAGGTTCAACACTAGGCAACCGCACTAAGCAGTCACCACAACAACTTTTTACCGGCAGCAGGGCCGGCAGAAAGGCGGCGTATTCTAATGTACCACCCCAGATTTGTATAGGGTCGCCAAGCCGCCCGGAGAACTGCGGTTCTCTACTTCTTTTTGAGGCCCGGTGGCAGGCCTCCAGGCATACCGCCCATACCGCCAGGCATACCACCGCCCATACCGGGCAGGCCGCCGAGGCCGCGCATCATTTTGCCCATGCCCCCGCCTTTGAGCTTCTTCATCATCTTGCCCATCTGCTTGTGCTGCTTGAGCAGGCGATTCAAGTCCTGTAGCTGGGTGCCAGAACCGGCAACGATGCGGCGCTTGCGCGAACCGTTAAGAAGGTCAGGGTTGCGGCGTTCGGCCGGAGTCATGGAGGAAATCAATGCGTCCATACGCTTAAATTCTTTGCCCATATCGGCCTGTTGTGCAGCCTGCGCTACACCGCCCATGCCTGGCATTTTCTCCAACAGGGAGCCAAAGCCACCCATGTTTTGCATTTGCTGCAGCTGATCGCGCAGGTCTTCCAGGTCAAAGCCTTTACCCTTCTGGACCTTCTTAACCAGCTTTTCGGCTTTCTCTTTATCGATCTTCTGCTCTGCTTCTTCAATCAGAGACAGAATGTCGCCCATCCCCAGGATACGGGAGGCGATACGATCCGGGTGGAAGGTTTCCAGGGCATCGGTCTTTTCACCAACACCGATAAACTTGATTGGCTTACCGGTGACGTGACGCACGGAGAGAGCCGCACCACCACGGGCATCGCCATCGGCCTTGGTGAGAATCACACCGGTCAGCGGCAGTGCATCATTAAAGGCACTTGCGGTATTTACCGCATCCTGACCGATCATTGCGTCGATCACGAACAGGGTTTCCGCCGGGTCCAACTCGCTGTGCAGCTCACGGATCTCATCCATCAGCTCGGAGTCCACATGCAGTCGACCAGCAGTATCCACAATCAGCACATCGGCAAATTGTTTGCGGGCAGCGTCCACAGCACCCTTGGCAATATCCAGCGGTTTCTGCTCAGCTGTAGAGGGGTAAAACTGTGCCCCCACTTCACCGGCCAAGGTCTCCAGCTGTTTGATAGCGGCGGGGCGGTAGACGTCCGCACTCACCACCATGACTTTTTTCTTTTCACGCTCCTGCAGGTACTTGGCCAGCTTGGCCACACTGGTGGTTTTACCAGCGCCCTGGAGGCCCGCCATCAGGATTACCGCCGGAGGTTGTACGGCGAGATTGAGAGGCTCTGCAGCCGCACCCATCACCTTAACCAGCTCATCCTGAACAATCTTGACAAACTGCTGGCCCGGGTTGAGAGCCTTGCTAACCTTCTGTCCTACCGCAGCGGTGCGCACTTGCTGAACAAATGCTTTAACCACTGGCAGGGCGACATCCGCCTCCAACAGCGCCTTGCGCACTTCGCGCAAAGTATCGCGGATATTGTCATCCGTAAGGCGCGCTTTACCGGTAACTTTCTTTAAGGCCGCCGATAAGCGGTCACTCAGGTTATCGAACATAAATTCGTCTCGATTTCTCCGTTTACGGACTCAACCCCAGTGCGGAGGGGCGCGAAATTAGGGGGGAGCAAACTGCAACTCCCTCTCTGAGGCGCGGCAGTATAGCCCAGGTCTCGCCACAGCCGAAATATCGCAAGTCTTCCTTGTTTCAACTGGCTATGACACACTCCTGCCCTAACGCAATAATGAAGACACGGATTTACCCATGGCGGCTTTCGCCCACTGGACAGCTATCGCTCTCTACCTGGCCACAACCATAGTTGCAGGTGCGGCTCTGGCCCGAAAACAACAGCCGAATTCCAAGCTGCTTCTCAGCCTTTTGGCGGGCGCGCTTGTCACCCACGGAATATCCTTGGGACATGTTCTCTTTTCACCCGAAGGCTATCGCTTTGACCTGCTGGCAATGCTCTCGCTGATTTCTTGGGTAGTTAACTTTCTATTATTGATCCTGGCCGCTGGCCGGCCACTTACTCTACTTATTCTTATTTTCGCACCAGTGGGAGCCGCCACTGAATTTGCCGCATCCCATATTTGGGGCACCGTAACGCCACATCAACAGATCTCTACCGGCATTGCGGTACACGCTCTATTGTCTATTTCTGCCTATTCGCTGCTGACCCTGGCTACCCTTCAGGCGATCTATCTCTATTACCTTAACCAGCAGCTGCACAACCACAGGCCGGTAGGCGCCACCCGTCTTCTGCCACCATTGCAGAGTATGGAATCACTGCTGTTCGGCCTGATCACTTTCGGGCAACTACTGCTCACCGCCTCCCTGCTGACCGGTTTCGTCTTTGTTGGCAATTTGTTTGAAGAGGGGCCAATACACAAGACCATCCTCTCTATGGTCGCCTGGGTTCTTTACACCATACTCCTATGGGGACACTGGAGGTTAGGCTGGAGAGGCAATACCGCTGTGCGTTGGACCTTAAGCGCTTTCGCCGCCCTACTACTTGCCTATTTTGGTAGTAAGCTGGTTATGGAAGTCATTCTCCAGCGCGGGTAATCGAATATACGACTGCAAAGCTTGCGGAGGTCGGCAATATGTTCCAATATCTCCGCTTGGAAATAAAAAGAGTTCTCCCTTGAACGAGATGCCCATGGGCCTGCTATTCGGTTTGCTGGCCCTATTGATACTGATATCCGCCTTCTTCTCCAGCTCCGAAACCAGCATGATGGCGCTTAACCGCTATCGCCTGCGGCACCAAGCCAAAAGCGGGCACCGCGGGGCAAAGCGCGCCACCGAGCTGCTCGCACGCCCGGACAAGCTGATCGGCTCAATTCTAATCGGCAACAATCTCGTTAACGTTCTTGTATCCGTAATCGCCGGCTCAGTATTCGCGCAGATATACGGAGAAATACTCACCACCATAGTCTTAACTCTTGCCCTACTGATTTTTGCTGAGGTCACACCAAAGACTATTGCCGCTCTACACCCGGAAAAAATTGCTTTCCCCGCCTCATTTATTTTGCGCCCACTGCAATGGCTGCTCACTCCCCTGGTGCTGTTGATTGGTGGCATATCCAACGGCCTAGCGCGCATGTTGGGAGTCGAAACAAAAGCGAATAGCGAAGCGGAACACCTGGCCCCCGAAGAGCTCCGAACCGTTGTATTCGAATCAGGCGCCCTGCTTCCCAGCAAACACAAAGGCATGTTGCTCAACGTGCTGGACCTGGACCAAGCAACCGTTGAAGACATCATGATTCCGCGCAATGAAGTCATGGGCGTTGACCTGGAAAACAGCGCCGAAGAGATCCTGCAGCAGCTAGCGGAAAGCTCCTACACTCGCCTCCCCGTATATCGCGGTGACATCAATCGAGTAGTAGGCATACTTCACCTGCGAAAAGCGGCGCAAATACTGCGCGACGGACCGGAAAATTTAACGGCAGAGCAGCTCAACTCCTTCACCGATGAGCCTTACTTCGTACCCGAGGCAACACCACTCCCCACACTGCTGATGAACTTCCAGAAAACCAAGCGCCGCATGGGGCTGGTAGTTGATGAGTACGGAGAGGTAATGGGTATCGTTACCCTGGAAGATCTGCTGGAGGAAATTGTCGGCGACTTCACCGCAAGTCCAGTACCCAGCGATGACGAGGAGATAGTCGCCATAGAAGATGGCTGGTACATGATCGAAGGCGGCACTTCTATTCGCGATATTAATCGCACCCTGGGCTGGGAACTGCCCACTGATGGGCCAAAAACCTTTAACGGCCTGGCAATGGAACACCTGGAGAGCATCCCCGACGGTAATATCAGCCTGTACATCCTCAATTACCTGGTGGAAATTGAGGAGGTCTCAGACAAGATGATTACCCGGGCCAGAATCAAGCGAATCGATAAATAGCGCTACAACCGTTTATCACTCAACCTCTTCTAGCAAGCGCCTTACCGGCGCAAAGCTGGTGCGGTGTATTGGAGTGGGACCCTGCAACTGTAAAGCTTCCATATGCGCCTTGGTGGGATACCCTTTATGACCTGCAAGGCCGTAACCGGGATATTCAGAGTCCAGCACCACCATTTCCCTATCACGGGTCACCTTAGCCAAAATAGACGCCGCCCCAATTGCAGCGACACGATCATCTCCCTTTACAACGGTATCGCAAGGATAATCCCAGTTCGGTTTTTTATTGCCATCCACCAACACAAATTCAGGCTGCACGGATAGCTGTGCAACTGCACGATGCATCGCCAGTAAACTTGCCTGCAAAATATTTAGCTGGTCAATTTCCTCAACCGTTGCACGAGCTATGGAGTAACTGAGCGCTCGCTCACAAATCTCATCAAATAACTGCTCGCGCTTTTTTTCAGTCAGCTTTTTGGAGTCGGCAAGCCCGGCAATTGGCTTGTTAGGGTCGAGTATCACAGCTGCGGCAACTACATCACCAGCTAAGGGGCCGCGCCCAACCTCATCGACACCTGCAATCAAATCACCCTTGAAAGGGCAAACATAGGGGGGCAATTCTGTTTTACTACTCATAACTTACTACTCGGCAGATTCCGGCTTAGCTTCCAGTAGCCCCACCACGGCATCGGCAGCCCGCTCAGAAGCATTTCGCCTCAACTGTTGATGCATCTCGAAAAACTCGCGCTCTAAATGATCCCCAAGAAGCGGGTCTTCAAAGTACTGCATCACTGCCGCACCAAGATTCTCTGGAATGGCATCATTCTGCAAAATTTCTGGCACCAGTTCTTTTTGGGCTAATAAATTTGGTAGCGAAACCCATGGGGTGTGCAGCATCCGTGAGACGATCAATGACGTCAACCTGCCCAGCTTATAGGTAACGACCATGGGCTTTTTAAGCAGCATTGCCTCTAAGGTTGCTGTACCCGATGCTATGAGCACACAGTCTGCCGCAGAAACGGCCCGTCTCGATTGCCCCTCAAGTAAAGTAATAGGGAGTTCAGGGTAATCTTTTAGCTGCTCTTGAATCTCATCCATACGCTGCTTGTTGGCAGCGGGAATAACAAATTTAACATCCGAGTGACGCTGGTGGCACCATCGGGCCGTCTGCAGAAACAACGGCCCCAGCATGCGAACCTCACCTCCACGACTGCCAGGCAAAAGGGCAATTACTCGGTCGTCTTTCTCAAAGCCCAATGCTTTGCGTTCGCCGGCGACATCCACTTGCAGGGGAATTTCATCAGCCAAAGGGTGGCCAACAAAGGTCACCGGTACTTGGTTATCTCGGTAGAAATTCGCTTCAAATGGAAGCAGGGTCAACATGTGGTCGACAGCCCGCGCAATCTTTTTAATTCGACCCTGCCGCCAGGCCCAAACCGAAGGACTGACATAATGGACGGTGGGGATACCCTCAGCCTTGAGTGCAGCCTCAAGAGTCAATGTAAAGTCCGGCGAATCTATACCAATAAATAGATCGGGAGGGTTATCAGTAAAGTGGCGACGGAGAGATCTGCGGATTTTCAACAGTTCTGGAAGGCGCTTCAAAGGTTCTACCAGCCCCATTACCGATAGTCGCTCCATAGGGAATAAACTTTTAGCACCCAGTTCCAGCATGCGCGGCCCGGCAATTCCCTCAAACTCTACATTGGGAAGCCGAGTTTTTAATGCAGTCATCAAACCAGAACCGAGGATATCTCCTGACGCCTCACCGACAACAATACCAATTCGTATCGGCTTATTTTTTTCTGACACGCCTAAATCCCTCCTCTTGGGGAGCTGTTTATGTTGGAATGAAATGGGAGTTCAATAAAGTGCAATCGGAGCTGCACGAAACAGCTCCAAAGGGAAGTGAATCAGCGAACAATGCCGCGGGTGGAAGATTGCAAAGACTCTATCCACGGCTGAATAACTGGAGATTGTTCGCGCAACTCCATCAAGGCCTGCAGCGCCTCTTGCATAGTGAGACCGCGACGATAAACAGTCTTGTAAGCTTTATTGATCAGGGCAATATCTTCTCTAGAAAAGCCCCGTCTGCGCAGCCCTTCTGAGTTAATGGTCTTTGCTTCGGCAGGATTCCCGGCAACCATAACATAAGCAGGAACGTCTTTACCGATAGCAGCACCCATCCCCAGAAAGGCATGCTCTCCCACGGTACAATTCTGGTGAACCAGACTATAACCACTCAGAATCGCCCAGTCTTTTACAATCACATGACCGGCTAGCCCGCAGTTATTCACCATAATTGTGTGATTACCGACGACGCTATCGTGGCCTATGTGGGCATAAGCCATAATCAAGTTTTCGTTACCGATTGTGGTCTCGCCCCGGTCTTGGATAGTACCGCGATGAATCGTCACCCCCTCACGGATCACGTTATTGTCGCCAATAACGAGTGTCGTCTCTTCACCACGATACTTTTTATCCGGGGTATCCTGCCCTACGGAAGCAAACTGGTAGATTCGGTTGTTCTTCCCCAGTTTGGTCGGCCCACTAAGCACCACATGAGAGGCAATATCACAGCCATCACCTATCTCTACGCCGGCTCCAACAATGGTGTAAGCACCAATACTCACCCCGGAACCAATTACTGCCGTAGAGTCGACAATAGCTGTAGGGTGGATACTTGTCTGCATTCTGGGATCTACTCCTCGGCATTAATCGTACTGGGTAACCTGTACCCTTAAAAACAAAGGCTACCCGGAAAATCCTGAACCTAACTCTCCAGCGAGCTTTACAGAATTACTGAACCTTTTTCACGGCACATAGGATATCAACAGAAGCCGCCAGCTCGCCATCAACACTGGCTTTACAAGCGAATTTCCAGATATTTCTGCGAACAGATACCGCTTCAGACTCGAGTTCAAGGCGATCACCTGGGATCACCTGACGCTTAAAGCGCGCCTTATCAACCCCACCGAACAGATACAGATATCCATCTTCCGGTTTTTTGCCAAACGTTTTAAAGCCGAGGATTCCCGAGACCTGGGCCAGGGCTTCAACAATCATCACTCCCGGGAAAATAGGCATTTCCGGAAAGTGGCCATTAAAAACTTCTTCGTTTCCAGAAATGTTTTTATAGCCTTTTATATACTTCCCTTCTTCGAGTTCTACTACACGATCCACCAACAAAAAAGGATAACGGTGCGGCAGGTACTCGCGAATTTCACGTACATCCATCATTCCAAATGCCCCCAGAAACCACTTCGGGGCGTAAAACGCCCCGAAAACAACAAAGCTAAATTAATTAATAACTAAAGTTCAATCGTCTGTCCCACTCTTTTGGGACAGTGCCTGAACCTGTTTTTCCAAATCTTTCAATCTGCGCGCCATTTGATCCAACTGACCAAAACGCACAGCATTACGACGCCAGGTAGAACTATCGGCAAAGGATAGCGCTCCAGAGTAGCTACCAGTATCCTTTATCGATTTAGTGACAAACGTGTTGCCCAACACCTGACTGCCATCTGTAATCGTTATATGTCCGTTAATACGGCTACAACCACCGATAAGACAATGCTTCCCTATCTCAGCACTGCCAGCAATTACGGCACACCCGGCTATGGCCGTGTAGTCACCAATCTTCACATTGTGCGCGATTTGGACCAGATTGTCGATCTTGACTCCTCGCCCAATCACCGTATCACCCAAAGCTCCACGGTCTATACAGGTATTGGCTCCAATTTCCACATCTTCGCCAATTTGCACTCCACCTAGCTGGTGAATTTTTACCCAGCTGCCTTTATTAGGCGCAAACCCGAAGCCATCGGCTCCAATAACCGTCTGGCTATGAATAATACCGTGTGCACCGATAGAGCAGTTATGATGAAAAACAACGCCGGCATACAGGCGTGTTCCTGCACCGACTAAACTGCCCTCGCCAACATAGCAGTTAGCACCAACAATCGCTCCAGGCTCTAATTTTGCGTAGGCCTCGACCACAGAGCCGGGCCCCACACTGACACCAGTACCAATCTCTGCCGTAGGGTGAACCACTGCAGAGGGGTGAATACCAATAGGTGCTTCAGGAGTTGTATCGAACAGGGCTGTTGCTCGAGCAAAGGCCAAGTAGGGGTCCGCAACACATAAAGCCGTTACCGGGCACTCTTCAACAAACTCTTCCGATACCAGCACTGCGGCAGCTTTGGTCGTTTTCAGAAAGCGTCGATAATTGGGGCTTGCAAGGAAAGCCAAGTGCTCTGCACCGGCATCCTGCAGTGTATTTAAACCCTGAACTTTTTGATTGGAATCTGAACCGGGCGCCAACCGCAAGTCGGCCCCCAGCTCTTGCGCCAACTGGGCAAGAGAAAAGCTATCTTTCATATAAGACTATCGACTTACTTGGCTGCGTTCATACGCTTAACAACAGCCTCTGTCAGGTCGACGCTGGGGCTTACATAGTAGGCAGTATTGGAATCCAGCACTACGTCAAGCTTTTGCTCTTTAATCAGTGCGTCCAGGGCATCCCTAGCCTTTGGCCCCATAGAAGCCTGGATTTCTTGACCCACTTGAGCTTCCATTGCACGCAATTTTTTCACCGTCGTCTCAAAATCTGAACGCTGAAAATTCATTTTGCGTTGGTATTCGGTCTTTTGTTCATCAGACCAGGTCACACTATTTTTCTTGGCATCTTCTGCCATTTTTTGCAGTTCAGCTCGAATCGACTCAGCACTGCTTTGCAGCTTGGAATACTCAGAACTGGTCTTCAGGGAATTTACCTTGGTCTTAGCTGCATCAGTGCTCATGATCGCAGCCTGTAGGTTAAGTACCGCGACCTTGGTTTGCGCCAGCGCTGCGCCGGACAAGGTCATACCTGCAAGCAGTATTGCTACAATTTTTACATTCTTAAGCACGTCGGTCTCTCCAATAGATTTTATTTTAATTGCGCTGATTTACGCCTAATTCATTTTATCTGACAAATTTAGAAGCTGTTACCCAGGGTAAACTGGAACACTTCCACATCGTCATCTTCATTTTTCTTAAGGGCTTTTGCCAAGCTGAATGTCAGCGGGCCAAAGCCAGTGATCCAGGTCAAGCCTATCCCCGCAGAAACGTTCATCTTACCAAAGTCCACATCGTAACAGTTGATCTGGGTATCGCCACAGCTAGTATCGAATACATTACCTGCATCGACGAAGAAAGCAGTTTGCAGAGAGCGCTGATCCTTGATAAATGGCATCGGGAAAATTACCTCAGCACTACCTTCGATCAGGATGTTACCGCCGAACGGATCGGCATCATCGTAGGAGTTAACCACCAGCTCGCCATCGTCATCGACATAGTAACAATACTCAGTGATCTCTCCGTCCTCAGTAGCACAACCAAGAGCGGTGTAATATTCGTAAGGTGTGGAACGAGGCCCCAGAGTGTTACGTTCAAACCCACGTACTGAACCAAAACCACCGGCATAAAAATTCTCAAAGAACGGCAGTTCATCAAGATCGCCAAAACCGTCGCCGTAACCCAGACGAGTGCGGAGGCGTAAAGTCAGACTCTTAGTTAATGGGCGGAAGTACTGCCCCGTATAAATCAGCTTGTAGTACTCAAGGTCACTACCGGGAACTGTAAATTCCAATGAAAGATTCTGTGAAGCACCACGAGTCGCCAAGATGCCCCGATTCAAGGTTGAGCGGGCGTAGGACGCTGTCAAAGCAACGTTATCAAATGAATCACCGTAACGATCGATAAACCCATCAAAAGTGGTATTGAATTGACTATCATCAATATCCATAGCCAAGTCGAGGGTCTCGTCCTCAGCAAGGGCCTCTTCGATTAACTCATAGTTATCATATGTGATTCCCTGGAGGGAAACACCATCAATCAGATCAGGGCTCGATGCAATTTCCTGTACCGTACCTGAGCCCGTGGACAACTCCAGGTGATTAAAGCTCACATTAAGGCCGACGCGGGAAATCTCCGACATTGGGTAGCCGAAGTTAACGCCACCACCATAGGTTGTAGTGTTGTAATCGGAAAGATTAACCTCGGAATAATCATTCTCTGTATAGAAAACGTTAAAGCCACGGCTCACACCATCCGGAGTGAAGTAAGGGTCGAGGTAAGAAAAGTTCACAGAAGTCTGGTAGGTAGAGGCATTCATTCCGATACCTACAGATTTACCAGTACCTAACCAGTTGTTCTCCTGAATATTGGCTCCCAGCACCAAGCCACTGCTCTGGGCCCAACCAATAGTACCTCCGATAGAACCTGATGGCTGCTCTTCAACGGAGTACTCCACATCAATTTGGTCGGAAGTTCCCGGCACCTCTGTGGTTTCCACCTCTACTTCCTTAAAGAAGCCCAGGCGCTCAAGGCGTACTTTAGATTGCTCAATGCGCGCAGAGGAGGCTGATGCTGACTCCATCTGACGCATCTCACGGCGCAAAACCTCATCTGTAGTACGGGTATTACCTCGGAAATTAATTCGGCGAACATAAGCCCGCTTACCAGGGTTGATAAAGAAGGTAATTTTTACCGTCTTCTCTTCTTTATTGGGCTCAGGGATACCATTAACCTCAGCAAAGGTGTAACCCTCATTCCCCAGACGCTTGGTAATATAATCCGAGGTCGTTGTCATGCGAACCTGGGAAAAGGTCTGCCCTTCCCGCACCAACAGTAAACGCTTAACTTCTTCCTCAGGAACTACAGGATCACCAGCCAGATCCACTTCGCTAATGGTGTAAACATCGCCCTCAAACACATTGACAGTGATAAATACACTCTCTTTGTCGGGGCTTAGGGAAACCTGAGTGGAGTCAATTTTAAAATCCAGGTACCCACGATCCAAGTAATAGGATTCGAGACGCTCCAGGTCGCCGGTCAATTTCTCTCGGGAATACTTGTCATCACTGCGCAGCCACGACAACCAACCGGTAGTTTGCAGCTCGAAAATCTCTCCAAGCTCTTCATCGGAAAACGCTTTGTTACCGACAATATTGATGTGCTTAATAGCGGCCACTGAGCCTTCATCGACAATTACGCGAAGCTCAACCTGGTTGCGTGGCAACTCTTTTACTTCAGTTTTAACACTGGCGTCATAGCGTCCCTGGGCAACATATTGGCGTTGCAGCTCCTGGGCCAACCCCTCAAGGGTAGCGCGCTTGAAAATCTGCCCCTCTGAAAGGCCATTCTCCTGCATGCCCTTCAACAGGTCTTCTGTTGCGATCGCCTTATTGCCTGTAATTTCGATCTTGGAAATTGCAGGCCGCTCGCGCACAGTGATAACCAGAACACCATTCTCCTGGCCGATTTGGATATCCTCAAAGTAACCAGTGCGAAACAGTGCCCGAGTGGCGCTCTGAATTTCCAGAGTCTCCACCTCATCCCCTACTCGCACAGGGAGAGCTGAGAATACGGTACCGGCAGAGACGCGCTGTAGCCCTTCCACACGGATGTCATCAACTACAAATGACTGTGCTAAAGCACTGAGAGGCAGTGCCAGGCTAAGAGAAGCCGCTTTCAGGAAATGTTTCATCTACTAATTCCAGGTGTTTTTATTCGCAATCCAGGAGTTACAGCGCCAACTAGCGCCCCGCTCCCCCAGAATCAGAGGGTTGCCCCTCTACCATGTAATCAACATCGGGCCGGTCTGAGGTGCCGGACACCTTAGTTGTTTCAACTTTCACTACCTTCAAGTATCCAAGGCGCTCGAGACGCACTTTGGATTGCTCTATACGCGCAGTGGAAGCCAAAGCTGACTCCATCTGGCGCAGTTCACGCCGCAAGACTTCATCTGCGGTGCGAGTGTTCCCGCGAAAACTAATACGTCGCACATAAGTGAGCTTTCCCGGATCAATGAAGAAGGTAATTTTTACTGTACTTTCTTCTTCATTGGCCTCAGGAATACCATTCACTTCAGCAAACGCGTAACCTTTGTTGCCCAAGCGTTTAGCAATATAGTCTGAAGTGGTCGTTACCCTCGCTTGGGAGAACCGCTGACCTTCTCGCACCAATAGCAGGCGGTTGATTTCCTCCTCCGCTACTATCGGGTTTCCGGCAATTTCCACCTCACTAACCGTGTAAACACCACCCTCAACCACGTTAATGGTAATGAATACACTCTTCTTGTCCGGCCCTAGAGATACTTGTGTCGAATCAATCTGAAAATCAAGATATCCGCGATCCAGGTAATAGGACTTTAAGCGCTCCAAATCACCAGTGAGTTTCTCACTAGAGTACTTATCATCACTGCGCAACCAAGAGAGCCAGCCGGTAGTTTTAAGCTCAAAAATCTCTTCCAGCTCTTTATCAGAAAATGCACGATTTCCTACGACATTAATATGTTTAATCGCAGCAACAGCCCCTTCATCAACAGCAACCTGCAGTTCAACCTGGTTGCGCGGCAGTTCCTTGAGCTCCGCTTTAACACTGGCGCCATATCGACCCTGCGCCACGTACTGGCGTTCAAACTCCTGGGTCAACCCCCTGAGGGTCGAACGCTTTAGGATCTGGCCTTCGGCGAGACCGTATTCCTTCATCGCCTTCAGTAGATCCTCAGTGGCAATCGCCTTGTTCCCGGCTATATCTATCTTTGATATAGCCGGTCGTTCTCTCACGGTAATAACAAGAACGCTGTTTTCGTGGCCAATCTGAATATCTTCAAAAAAACCAGTGCGAAACAATACTCGGGTCGCATCCTGAATCTCGACAGGCTCAACTTCGTCGCCTACCCGAATCGGAAGCGCTGAAAAAACTGTACCTGCAGAAACCCGCTGCAACCCGTCCACTCGGATATCGCTGAGAACGAACGACTGTGCCAAAGCGCTGATAGGCAGCACCAAGCCCAGAAAAATCGCTTTCAGCAAATACTTCATACCGCTTCCGAGTCGCTTTTACTCACAACAACATCGTGCCAAGACAAAACGTCTCACACGCATAAAAATCTCTCTCACATTATCAGCCCGGAAAAAAACCAATCCAGGACACTACAAACGTAAAATATCGTTGTACAGAGCTAGCCCCATAATGCAAAGCACCAAGGCCATACCCACTTGCAAACCAATCACCTGCACCCTCTCTGACACAGGGGACCCCTTGATCGCCTCAATACCGTAGTAAAGGAGGTGACCACCATCGAGTACCGGAATAGGCAACAGATTGAGTACACCAAGGCTAATACTGAGCAACGCCAGCAATGACAGGAAAGACTGCCATCCCGCTTCCGCGGAAGTACCCGCCACTTTAGCAATGGTAATGGGGCCACTCAAGTTTTTGGTCGAAAGTTGACCAAATAATAGTTTCTTCAAGCTATTCAGGGTAAAGACTGTTTTATCCCAGGTCTCCTGCAAGCCCTTAACTAAAGCGCCCCCCACCCCATAGTGGTAAATCCGTACTCGATCATCCGGCCAAGTCTCTGATACCGGCTGCACTCCAACCTGCCCTATGGTTTCACCACTATCCAGCTTAATCTCCGCCGGTGTTACGGACACCGTCAGCGGTTCGCCTCCACGCTCGACAGTGATATCCATTGGAACACCAGCGCGGGCTCTCACATAATCGGTCCAGCTTTGAAAAGATGAAAAGTCACGGCCATCGGTCGAGACAATCTTGTCTCCAGCCTTGAGTCCAGCTGAGGCTGCCGGGCTCCCCTCCACCACATTATGAAGAGTCATACTCACCGGTGGAGTCCACAGCTGCAGACCAATCTCCCCGAGCGGATCGGGAACTTCGCGGCCGGCAAGCCAGCGATTGATATCCGCCACCATATGGTATTCAAGGTTGGAATCCGGATAGCGCACAGAGAATTCTATGGTGCCACTATCACCCAGGCGGTTTGCCAGGCGCCAATTGAGGGCCTGCCAAGTGGGGGTAGCCTCACCATCAACAGCAACAATTTCCTGCCCGGACTCAAGGCCTGCCGACGCAGCAATACTCCCGGGCTCAACGGATTTCACAATAGGAACCGGGCCCGCTGTTCCACCGAGGAACACCGCCCAGAAAAAGACTACCGCCAAAAGAAAGTTAGCGGCAGGACCGGCAGCGGCAATCGCCATCCTCGCCCATACGCTCTTGCGGTTAAACGCCTGATCCAGCTCTTCAGCCGCTACAGGCCCTTCGCGCTCATCGAGCATTTTTACGTAACCGCCGAGGGGGATAGCGGAAATAGTGAATTCGGTACCGTGGCGATCATAGCGGGAGATCAACCGGCGGCCGAACCCCACAGAAAAGCGCAGCACCTTAACACCACATAGGCGTGCTACAAGAAAGTGCCCAAACTCGTGGAAAGATACCAGTACACCGAGGGCCACCAAGGCCCAGATTACCGTCTGAATTAGATCCATACTCAGCTACAACTTCTTGTCATACGCAATTTAGCGGCCATTATACGCCGGGCAATGTGTTTAGAGGGCGGCAAGCGCCTGCTTGGCCAGTTCTCGCGCATTGAAATCAATGGCTTCGACTGCCTCGAGTCCCGACAGTTCAACAACGGGAGCCCTATTCATCACTTTTTCTATCACCAATGCAATATCAGTAAATGCTAAACGCCCCTCCAGGAAGGCTTCTACTGCAATTTCATTCGCTGCATTTAAGACTGTTGGAGCACTTTTTCCCTCATTAACAGCCTCTCGCGCCAAACGCAGACAAGGAAAACGATTAAAATCCGGGGCCTCAAAATCCAGCCGGCCTTGCGCAATCAGATCCAAAGCTGGCACCCCTGCATCGATGCGCTGGGGAAAAGCCAGGGCATGGGCAATAGGAGTGCGCATATCCGGGTTACCCATCTGCGCCAGTAAAGAGCCATCCCGGTACTGTACCATCGAGTGAATAATACTCTGGGGGTGCACGACTATCTCAATCTGCTCAGGGCGCGCATTAAACAAATAGCACGCTTCTATAAACTCGAGCCCTTTATTCATCATTGTGGCGGAGTCAACAGAGATCTTCCGGCCCATCGACCAATTGGGGTGTGCACAAGCCTCATCTGGCGTCACCGCCCCCAACTCGCTCGCAGCCCGAGTGCGAAATGGCCCACCCGAACCCGTAAGCAGTATTTTTTCCACGCCCGCAGCTTCGAGGTCCTCGCAGGGGAATGGCAAACATTGAAAGATTGCATTGTGCTCACTGTCAATCGGCAACAGTTGCGCACCACTCTTATTCAAGGCCCTCTGAAATATTGGGCCCGCCATAACAAGCGCTTCCTTGTTCGCCAGTAACACTTTCTTGCCCGCGTCTACTGCCGCCAAGGTTGGGCGCAATCCCGCAGCTCCTACGATCGCCGCCATGACTGTATCGACCTGAGTATCGGAGGCAACACGACACAAGCCCTCCACCCCACTTAGAACTTCCGTATCGACTTCGCCGCCAAGCAGTATTCGCAACTCTTCAGCTCGCGCCTCATCGACAACAACAGCATATTGAGGCTTAAATCGCCGACACTGCTGAGCAAGGTCGGCAACTCTTTCACGGGCGGTAAGAGCAAAAACAGAATATTTTTCCGGGTGTCGCGCCAACACATCCAGGGTGCTCACGCCGATCGAACCAGTGGAGCCGAGAACGGTAATTTGTTGCGGGGGAATTACTTGCATAGGCCCTTTTCGTACCTCTGATAGCAATATTGCTGCCACCAAACAATTGCACGCCCAGCATTAAGCTAGGCGCTAGCGAATAAAACACAAAACTGGAGCGGAAACGCCTCTACAAGTATTTCGGCAGCTCGCTCGCTAGTGCGGCCATCGTAAACACTGGAAGAGCCGCGGAAAGGCTATCTATCCGATCGAGGATGCCACCGTGCCCCGGTAACATATGACTACTGTCCTTAATCCCTCTGTGCCTCTTAAACATACTCTCCACCAAGTCCCCAATAACTGAAGCCAGTGCAGTAACCAAGACACCAAAAGTGAACAAGACAGTATTTTTCAGTGGAAGCTCAAATAGGTAGGAGGTTACGAGGGCCAAAATCAAGCAAGCACCCAAGCCACCGAAAAAGCCCTCCCAGGACTTGCCTGGACTAACTTCTCTAGCCAGCTTCCTCTTACCAAACTTGCGGCCGACAAAATAAGCACCGACATCCGCCGCTGCAACGATCGCCACCACGTAAAGAACCAGCCAGGCTCCATGATCCAAGCCTCGCAAAACTACCAGTGACAACCAGGTTGGAACTAATACAACAAGACCTATCAGACCTCGCACCCATCGGTTGCCCCACAGAGCAGCACTGGACGGGTAGCTCTGCACCCACAAGAAAGCGAGCGCCCACCAACCACAGGCTACAGCCAGAATCTGGCGGCCGCGATCGATATCTGGATCATCAAAATTCATTGAAAAGACGTATTGAGCCGTGACCATTAGGGCAAACCCCAATGCGGCGAGGAAAACAAAGCGCAGCGCACGGTTCAAGTTCGATAGATTGGCCCACTCCCACCCCGCCAGGAGGATAACCGCCACAAATATCAGTGAAAACCACTGCATTGGAAGTAAAAACAATACCCCCATAAACAGTGCTAATAGCACCAAAGCAGTAATTATTCTTTGTTTTAGCACCGCAAACCCCTTTGTAAGTAGCTAGACAACTCTGTCTGGATAAACTGCACAGATCAAGAGCGTGTCGGCAAAGATTTCCAACCAATTTGTATTGCAAGCCTGGCGCCGCAGACTTGCCCGGATCACGCCTGAGCGATCGCGTCATCCCCCTCGGCGCGACCGCCGAAGCGGCGATCACGTAACTCATATTCTGCGATAGCCTTATCCAGCTCGGCTTCGTCAAAGTCGGGCCAAAGCGTATCAGTAAAATAGAATTCACTGTAAGCGGCCTGCCAGAGGATAAAGTTGCTAATACGCTGCTCACCGCTGGAGCGGATCAAAAGGTCTACCGGCGGCAGATCTTGAAGCTGTACGTATTTGCCAAGTTCATCCTCAGTAATCGACTCTGGGGAGCGTGTGCCATCGGCAACCTCTTGAGCCAATCTACGGGCCGCCTGGGCAATATCCCAGCGCCCGCCGTAATCAGCAGCAATTATCAGGTCGCCCTCAGTCCCTGCGCGGGTGATATCTTCCGCTTCGGCTATAGCGCGCTGCAAGCGAGGAGAGAATCGGTCCCGTCGACCAATAACTCTCAGGCGAACCCCCTCCTCCCGCATCCGTCGGGCCTCTTTGCGCAAATAGGAGTTAAACAGGCTCATCAGCAGCTCGACCTCCTTCGGGGGGCGCTGCCAATTCTCGCTGGAGAAGGCGAACAGAGTAAGCGCTTTAACGCCGCGAGTTTTACAAGCTGAAAGCAGGTCGCGGATACGCTCGACACCGGCCTTGTGGCCGGCTGAAGGGGAAAGGCCCTTGCGGGCAGCCCAGCGCCCATTGCCATCCATAATAATGGCGATGTGACGTGGGCCGGGAGCATGTAGCTCGGTACCACCGATGCTCATTAAATTTCCATCAGGTCTTTTTCTTTCGCTGCCAGTGCTTTGTCCACATCAGCGACAAACTGATCGGTAATTTTCTGAATGTCGTCACTTGCGCGGCGCTCATCGTCCTCAGAAATTTCCTTATCCTTGACCAATGACTTCACGTCCGCCAGCGCATCGCGACGAATATTGCGAATGGAAACCCGCGCTGTCTCTGCCTCACTCTTTGCCTGGCGAGTGAAGTTTTTGCGAGTTTCTTCAGTAAGCATAGGCATTGGAATACGGATAACCGCACCAGCTGTGCTGGGATTGAGGCCCAAATCGGACTTCATAATGGCCTTTTCGATATCCGGGACCAGATTTTTCTCCCAGGGAGTTACGGAAAGAGTGCGCGCATCCTCAACAGTAACATTGGCAACCTGAGATAACGGAGTATCAGAACCGTAATAGGAGACGTGGATGCCATCGAGAATACTCGGGTGTGCACGGCCGGTGCGAATCTTGTTGAAATTTCCAGCCAGGGCATCAAGTGCCTTACCCATACGAGCTTTCGCGTCTGTTTTTATATCTTCAATCACGATTTCACTTCCTCTTCAATTAAGGTGCCTTCCACGCCGCCAACCACAATATTCAACAGCGCCCCGCTCTTATCCATGCGGAATACACGTACAGGCATATTGTGCTCGCGACACAGGCAGATAGCGGTCAAATCCATCACGCCGAGCTTCTTGTCGAGAACCTCATCGTAAGTCAACTGGTCATAGCGAGTTGCTGTCGGGTCGAGCTTGGGATCGGCAGAGTAGACGCCATCGACCTTGGTGGCCTTCAGAACCAGCTCAGCCTCAATTTCGATACCACGCAGGCAAGCTGCAGAATCAGTGGTAAAGAAAGGGTTGCCGGTACCGGCAGCAAAAATCAGAACTTCGCCACGCTCCAGGTAGCGAATAGCCGCACGGCGATCGTAGTGATCGACAATACCGCTCATTTGAATCGAGGACATCACTCTCGAGGAGATGTCAGATCTTTCCAGGGCATCGCGCAGCGCCAGGGCATTCATCACCGTAGCGAGCATCCCCATGTGGTCACCAGTAACACGATCGAGGCCGGCCGCACTCAGCGCAGCGCCACGGAACAGGTTACCACCGCCAACAACCAGGCCCACCTGGACCCCGATACCAACCAGCTGCCCAATTTCCAGGGCCATTTTGTCCAGCACCTTGGGACTGATACCGAAACCCTGATCACCCATTAGCTCTTCGCCGCTGAGCTTTAACAAAATTCTCTTATACTTGCGGTCTTTAATACCGGGCATTCGTTAGTCCCCTTCAATGTACCTGTTAGTGGCCAGGCCTTGCCGCTGAACATTACAACAATTTCAGTCATTTACACAGAGGGGTGCTCCGCTGTAGGTAAGAAACCCCAGCGGAAGCACCCCACTGCGATTGAGTGCCCGAGGGCACCCAATAATATGCGATTAAGAAGAGGATTTAACCTGGGCCGCAACTTCCGCTGCGAAATCCACCTCTTCCTTCTCGATACCTTCACCCACTTCGTAGCGAACAAAGGAAACCACATCGGCACCGGCATCTTTAACCAGTTTGCCAATGCTTACGTCCGGGTTCTTAACGAAAGGCTGCTCTACCAAGCTGTTCTCTTTCAGGAACTTCTTGATACGGCCACCCATCATTTTCTCTACGATTTCAGCCGGCTTGCCTTCCATATCCGGCTGAGCCTTGATGATGTCCTTTTCTTTTTCCAGAACGTCAGCAGGCATATCTTCCGGCTTGTTCACCTGCGGGTTAACCGCAGTCACGTGCATGGCAACATCTTTAGCCAGCTCGATCTCTCCACCGCTCAGAGCTACTAGGGCAGCGATGCGGTTGTTGGAGTGAACGTAAGCACCTACAACTGGAGCTTCAACCAGCTCGATACGACGCACGCCGATGTTCTCACCGATTTTCTGAACCAGTGCTTCACGAGCAGTTTCCAGCTCGCCTTCCATCAGGGCAGCTACGTCTTGCTGGCGATCGGCAAATGCCTTCTCCACAACCTTGGCAACAAACGCCTGGAAGTTTTCATCGCGAGCAACGAAGTCAGTCTCGGAGTTCACTTCAACCAGTACGCCGTAGCTGCCGTCTTCTGCAACTTTAGCGGCAACAACGCCGTCAGCAGCGGTGCGGCCAGCTTTCTTAGCGGCCTTCAGGCCGGAGGCTTTGCGCAGGTCTTCAATCGCCTTTTCGATGTCACCATCAGCAGCCGTCAGAGCTTTTTTACACTCCATCATTGGCAGGCCGGTACGCTCGCGCAGTTCTTTTACCATAGACGCGGTAATCGCCATGATTCAATCCTCGGGGTTCTGTCACTAATAATTAGAAAAAAGGGGCCGTAATTCGGGCCCCTTTTTGAGTTCGCAGTGTAAAACTATTGTGTTACACCACTTAGCCCTGCAAATTACTCTGCAGCGGCTTCGTCATCGTTAGCTTCGACGTACTCGTCCTTTGCAACGGTGTTACCAGCTTCTGCAGCGCCGGCAAGTACTGCGTCGGCTACAGCTGTGGTGTACAGCTTGATTGCGCGGATAGCGTCGTCGTTACCGGGGATCACGTAATCAACACCAGCGGGATCGCTGTTGGTGTCGACAACACCAATTACGGGGATACCCAGCTTGTTAGCTTCCTGGATAGCGATGCGCTCATGCTCAACGTCGATTACGAAGATCGCGTCAGGCAGGCCACCCATATCCTTGATACCACCGATGGAGCGCTCAAGCTTATCCATGGCACGGGTACGCATCAGGGCTTCTTTCTTGGTCAGCTTCTCGAAAGTACCGTCCTGAGACTGGGCTTCCAGCTCACGGAAACGCTTGATGGAAGCGCGGATGGTTTTGTAGTTGGTGAGCATACCACCCAGCCAGCGGTTGCTGACGTAAGGCTGGCCACAACGCTCTGCCTGCTCTTTGATAGACTTCTGTGCAGCACGCTTGGTGCCAACAAACATAATCTTTTTCTTTTGAGCAGTCATGCCCTTGATGATCTGCAGGGCTTCGTTGAAAGCCGGTACAGTGTGCTCAAGGTTGATGATGTGAATCTTGTTGCGGGCACCAAAGATGAATTGACCCATCTTCGGGTTCCAGTAGCGGGTCTGGTGACCAAAGTGAACACCAGCCTGCAGCATATCGCGCATACTTACTTGCGGCATAATAAACCTCTATATATACGGGTTAGTCCTCCACGTATCCCATGCGTCAACCCCTTTCAGGGCACCCAGACACATGTGTCGATGCGTGTGCGGCTTTTACTCGCCCAGGGAGTATCCCCAGGCGGCGCGCTTTATACCACAAGTGCACCCCATAGTGAAGAATTGGCACCGATTTCGCGCAAATGATCACGCCTCAATGCTGTTGGCGGGGCGCCTGAGCCATCCTTGCGCTAATAGCGGCAAAATGTGTCCTACAGCCAGCAATCCGCTACAATAGCCCGCCTCTTGGGCGCTACCCGCCCCAACCCAGAAACAAAGGATACGCATGACCTCAGCCATTAAGACCCCAGAACAAATCGCCAAGATGCGCACCGCAGGCCGCCTCGCCGCAGAGGTGCTGGAAATGATTGGCGAGTATGTCGTTCCAGGAGTCACTACCGAAGAACTGGATCGACGCTGCCACGAACACATCGTGAAGGTACAGAAAGCGATCCCGGCCTGCCTCGGTTATCGCGGCTTCCCAAAATCTATATGCACTTCCGTCAACGAAGTGGTGTGTCACGGTATCCCCTCCGAGAGCAAAATTCTCAAGAAGGGCGACATCATTAATATCGATGTTACCGTTATCAAAGATGGCTGGTACGGTGACACCAGCAAGATGTTCTTTGCCGGCAAGCCCGCCGCCCACGCTGAACGCCTGGTACAAATCACCCAGGAGTGCATGTACAAAGCCATCGAAATTGTCCGCCCCGGCACTACCCTCGGCGATATTGGCCACGTCATCCAGCAGCACGCTGAGAAAAACTATTACTCAGTGGTACGCGACTTCTGCGGACACGGCATCGGCGACGTCTTCCATGAAGACCCACAAATTCTTCACTACGGTCAGCCGGGAACTGGTGAAGTACTCAAAGAGGGCATGACCTTCACCATTGAACCCATGATTAACGCAGGCAAAGCGGCCACACGAGTGTTGGGAGATGGCTGGACTGCAGTAACCAAGGACCGCCGCCTCTCCGCTCAATGGGAACACACCATGGCAGTGACTAGCGACGGTGTAGAAGTGCTAACAGCGCGCAGCGAGGAGAACTTCTAAAGCCGTACTGACGGGCCGCGAGGAATAAGTGCATTACTCGCGGCACTACAGTAGCGGATCTCCGCAAACCGAACCCAAGCCGCTCCCCACCTGCGGCAGCCCAAGAGCCAAACGGACTTCCCATGCAGCCGGTCAGCCCTCCCTATTTTGAACGCCCCCTGTTTTTCTTTGATCAGTCCCGTTTTCGCAGGGATTTAAGCTCCGGCGACAAACCCACTCTGGAGATATTCAAAGATGCTGTCGGCGCAGCCGAACGGCAAATGGCAGAGCGTTTTCGCGAGGGAGAGGACGTTGTCACGCTGGTACACGAGCGAGCCTTGTTTATAGACTGCCTTCTGCATTACGCCTGGCACCAGTTCGAGTGGAGAGACGATATAGGGCTTCTCGCTGTGGGCGGCTACGGGCGCGGAGAGCTGCACCCCCACTCCGATATCGATTTACTCATCCTCTCCAGCGATCACCCTGCCCCGGATACCATCGACAATATAGAGCGCCTGGTGGCCTTTTTATGGGACCTGGGCTTGGATATCGGCCACTCTGTACGAAATATCGCGGAGTGCCTGGAGTTGGCCGCGAAGGACATCACCGTGGCCACCAACCTCACTGAGTCCCGCACAGTTGTCGGCGACAGTACTGTTGGCGAGCAGCTAACTGCACAAATGGAACACAAAAGGCTCTGGCCCACCGAAGAATTCTTCAAGGCCAAGCTCGCCGAACAGAAAAAGCGGCACAGCAATCAGCAGGCTGCTGAATATATTCTCGAGCCCAATATTAAGAACTCTCCCGGGGGCCTGCGGGATATCCAGACAATTGCCTGGGTTGCCAAATATTTTTTCCAAGTGCGCACCCTGAAGCAACTGCAAGGCAAGGCATTTTTTACCGAGGAAGAGTTCGCCATATTACAGTCCGGGGAAACCTTCCTCTGGCGTGTGCGCTACGGCTTGCACCTGCTCGCCGGCCGCGCGGAAGAGCGACTGCTGTTTGACTACCAAAGAGAACTGGCGAAGCAATTCGGTTATGTGGATAGCGACACCCAGCTCGCCGTTGAGCAGTTTATGCACAACTACTACCGCATCGTGATGGCACTGCAGGAATTGAACGATGTACTTCTCCAATATCTCGGCGAAGCCATCCTTCAGCGCAAAGGCAGCCAGCTGGTCATTCCGCTAAATGAGCGATTCCAGCTGCGCGACGGCAATATTGAGGTTACCCACGCCCAGGTATTTAACCAGGAGCCCTCGGCCCTGCTCGAGATCTTCGTGCTGATGGCCAACAACCCGGATATTAGCGGGGTACGGGCCTCCACCATCCGCCTGATTCGCGAGCACCGACACCTGATCGACGACGAGTTCCGCGCAGATCCGAAAAATACCCAGTTGTTTATGCAGCTGCTTCACTCACCCAGGGGATTGTCGACCCAGCTATCCCGAATGACCCGCTACCGCATTCTCGGGCGATACCTACCAGAATTTGGGCAGGTAACCGGGCAAATGCAGCACGACTTATTCCATATCTACACCGTGGATGCCCACACCTTGCAAGTTGTGCGCAATATGCGCAGCTTCCGGAGCCCCGAGGCGCGGGAAAAATTCCCGATTGCAGCGGAAATTCTCGAGCGCATGCGCCAACCGGAACTGCTGTATATCGCCGGTCTCTACCACGATATCGCCAAAGGGCGCGGTGGCGACCACTCCAAGCTGGGAGTTGTGGATGCAGCGGAATTCTGCCAGCGCCACCACCTGCCCGCCCGCGACCGGCGTCTGGTTTGCTGGCTTGTAGAAAAGCATCTATTGATGAGCCAGGTTTCACAGAAGCAGGACATCAGTGATCCCGAAGTCGTGCACGCTTTCGCCCGCGAGATGGGTGACCGCGAACACCTGGACTACCTGTACGCCCTCACAGTCGCAGATATCAATGCCACCAACCCGGAACTCTGGAACAGCTGGCGGGCCAGCTTGATGCGCCAGCTCTACCAGGCCACCCGGCACGCCCTGCGCCGAGGCCTGGAAAACCCTATCGACCGAGAAGAAATTATCGAGGAAACCCGCTGCCAGGCAATGGAAAAACTGGACGCTATGGGACTTCCGCAAGTTTCGGTGGAAAATATCTGGGCGCAAATGGGGGATGATTATTTTGTTCGCGAGACCGCTGACAATATCACCTGGCACACTTCGGCCATCCACGATCTGCACAGCAGCCCCGACACCAGCCAAAAAGACACCCTGGTTTTAACGCGAAACTCGGGGCCCGGCGAGCACGATGGCGCTACCCAAGTTTTTGTCTACACGCCTGATAGAGCCAACGTATTTGCCGCAGCGGTTACCGGGCTGGATATGCTCAACCTGAACGTTCACGATGCGCGCCTGTACAATTCTGCCTCCGGTTATACGCTGGATACTTTTTACGTGCTGGATGAAGCGGGCCAACCGCTACTGGACGAACCCCAGCGCCTAGCGCAGATTCGCGACACGCTACAGCAGGAATTGGCCCTGGTTGAGGACTACTCAAAGATCATTCAGCGACGTACGCCCCGCCGCCTTAAAATGTTTGAATTGAAGAGCCAGGCTCATCTCTCCACTGAGCCCGGCGATCATTACAGCACCCTGGAAATTACCAGTGCCGATAGACCCGGCTTGCTGGCCCGCATCGCGCGAATTTTTATTTCCCACGATCTGCGCCTGCACAATGCAAAAATTTCGACACTCGGCGAACGAGTCGAAGATATTTTTCATATTACCGACGCCGAGGGATCACCACTTACCGACATCGAGGCCAACGGCGCACTGGAAAAAGCCATTTGCCTGGAACTGAACAACCAAGACGCCTAACCGAAAAAACGCCCGAGGCCCGCTCACGACCATGAACCCAAATCTGGAACAGCTGCAGCCCTACCCATTCACCAAGCTGCAAGCCCTGAAAGAGGGCCTCCAAGCGGCGGACAAACCGCATATTGCACTGTCCATCGGTGAGCCCAAGCATGCGCCACCGGAGTTTGTCAGTGCAGAACTAGTTCGACACCTGGACAAGCTTGCCGCCTACCCACTGACCAAGGGAATCGAGCCCCTGCGGCAGGCGATCGCCAATTGGCTGAGCCAGCGTTTTCAGCTCTCCAATGTGAGCGCAGATAGCCAGGTGCTGCCGGTGAACGGGACCCGGGAAGCACTTTTTGCATTCGCCCAGGCGACCGTTTCCGCAGGCAGCAAAGTCCTGATGCCCAATCCCTTCTACCAGATCTATGAGGGCGCGGCCCTTCTCGCCGGGGCGCAGCCGCACTTTATTAACTGTGTGGCAGAAAACCAATTCAAACCAGATTTCACCTCGGTTCCGGAATCGGTTTGGCAGCAATGCGAATTGCTTTACCTCTGCTCTCCCAGCAACCCCACCGGCGCTCTTCTCGAAGCTGAAGGTTTTAAACAGCTGATAGAGAAGGCAGACCGCTACGATTTCACCATCGCCTCCGATGAGTGTTATTCGGAGCTTTATTTTGACGAGTCATCACCGCCGGTAGGACTATTACAGGCCTGCGAGGAAATGGGGCGAACAGACTTTCGCCGCTGTGTAGTATTCCACAGCCTATCAAAGCGCTCGAACTTACCCGGGCTTCGTTCGGGCTTCGTCGCCGGTGATGCCGATCTGCTGAAAAAGTTTTTGCTCTATCGAACTTACCACGGCTGCCCCATGCCGCTGCCCAATCAATATGCTTCGATCGCAGCCTGGCAGGATGAGGAACACGTCCGCCAGAATCGCGCGCTTTACAGTGAAAAGTTTTCTTCAGTTCTCGAAATTCTCGACGGCTGCCTAGAGGTACAACAGCCACAGGCAAGCTTTTATCTGTGGCCCAAGGTCGGGGATGGTGAGCGTTTTGCCAGGGAACTCTACGAGGCGCAAAATATCACGGTACTTCCCGGTGCATTTCTCGCCCGCGATAGCATCGGCTTGAACCCCGGTCGCGAGTATGTGCGTCTGGCACTGGTAGCGACACTGCAAGAGTGCATCGACGCAGCGCACCGCATAAAGGCATTTTGCAGGTAAGGCCAACTCACTTTTCAAGAACAACTGACAACTCGAGCACATACAGGAACTCCACGCCCAGGCATATCTTAACAATGGCAGTAAAAAATCTACTCAAGCAAGAGCGCGTCACTTATATTTTGCAGCGCCTGGAGGAACTCTACCCGGAAACTCCCGTTCCTCTCGATCACAATGACTCCTACACCCTGTTGGTTGCGGTACTCCTATCCGCTCAATGCACCGATGAGCGGGTCAACCAGATAACCCCTGCGCTCTGGCAGCTGGCAGACAATCCCAGGGATATGGCGCAGGTCCCGGTAGAGGAGATCCAAAAAGTCATTCGCCCCTGTGGCCTCTCCCCGCAAAAATCCAAAGCCATCAGCAAGCTCTCGCAGATCCTGATCAGCGAATACCACGGCGAAGTGCCTGAGAATATGGCTGCGCTGGAGACCCTGCCCGGGGTCGGACACAAAACGGCGAGCGTGGTTATGTCACAGGCTTTTGGACACCCGGCGTTTCCTGTCGATACCCACATTCACAGGTTGGCCCAGCGCTGGGGCCTGACGAATGGCAAAAATGTTACCCAGACTGAAAAAGACCTGAAGCGGCTGTTCCCAAGAGACAAGTGGAATAAATTGCACCTGCAGATTATTTTCTACGGTCGCGAGTTCTGCTCTGCGCGGGGCTGCGATGGCACCGTCTGTGAAATTTGCACAACCTGCTACCCCAACCGTAAAAACCCCAAGAAAACCAAAAAGGCGTAACCGTGATTACTCTGTACGGCATTAAAAACTGTGACACCGTAAAAAAAGCCCGCAAATGGCTGGAGAAAAATGGAGTCGATTATCGCTTTCACGATTTTCGCGTAGACGGCATGGAAGATGTCCCCCTTCAAGCATGGCTGGATAAATTTGGCTGGCAAGAGGTCCTAAATCGCCGCTCAACGAGCTGGCGTGAACTGAGCGATGAACAGAAAAACGAAATGGACAATGCACTCGCCTTAGATCTGGCCAGTGCGACCCCTACCTTAATCAAACGCCCGGTCACCACCACCTCAAAGGAAACCCTTTTCGGTTTTAAAGAGGCGACCTTCGAACAACTGCAAAGCTAGTCGAATTAGGAGATAACCACCATGAGCAATATTTACAGCATCGGTTTTGGTGTCGGCACCTGTAACAGCAAGGGCGACTGGCTCGAAGTTTACTATCCCAAACCCCTGTTTAAACCCAGTGCAGAAATCGCTAACGCGGTTACTGAAACGCTCGGCGTGGCAGAGGGAAATCACAGCCTGCCTCTGGACTCCACCCAGCTACAGAAATTAGCCGATGCTCTCCACAGTGCAGGCGCCGCTGACCAGGCGGAAATCCTGCAGCAATTTGCCAATTCCCAAAGACCACTCGCAGTAGTTATTTTGGCTACTGACGAAGCCCCGCAGTCAGTGCCCGAGGCCTACCTGAAGCTACATCTTCTATCCCACCGCCTGGTAAAACCCCATGAGACCAAACTCGATGGTATTTTTGGCAAGCTGGTTAATGTCGCTTGGACCAACCAGGGGGCCATCGATCTCGAGGAATTACCGCAGCGACAACTGGATGCAAGGCTCAAAGGTGAGTACCTGGATGTCTCCTGCGTGGATAAATTCCCCAAAATGACCAACTACGTAGTACCGGCTGGGGTTCGTATCGCACACACCGCTCGAGTGCGCCTGGGCGCATACCTTGGGGAAGGCACCACAATCATGCACGAGGGCTTTGTTAACTTTAATGCTGGCACCGAAGGGCCCGGCATGATTGAAGGCCGTATTTCCGCCGGGGTATTTGTCGGCGCCGGTTCCGATCTCGGTGGCAGCAGCTCCACCATGGGCACGCTTTCCGGCGGCGGAAATATCGTTATCTCGGTAGGCGATAACTGCCTGCTCGGCGCTAATGCCGGCATCGGCATTCCCCTTGGCGACCGCTGCACAGTAGAGGCTGGGCTCTACATTACAGCTGGAACCAAAATCGCCCTGTTGGATGACAGCGGCAAGCTGGTAGAGCACATCAAGGCCAGAGACCTGGCCGGAAAATCCGATTTACTATTCCGCCGCAACTCCACTAATGGTGCAGTGGAATGTCTCACCAACAAGAGTGCTATCGAGCTCAATGAAGCTCTACACAGCAATTAAAATTGCACAGTGCGGAACTTCGGTTCCGCACTGCTGCATCCCACCCCTCTAGCCGCTTCTTTGCGACCCATCTCCCTATACAAGGAAAGCCCAAGTGACTCCCACCCTCCAACTCGCTTTCGACCTGATTCGCCGCCGCTCTGTCACCCCAGAAGATGCGGGGTGTATGGACCTTATGATCCAGCGCCTGGAAAAAATAGGATTCCAGGTAACAAAATTGCGCAGAGACGACACCGATAATTTTTGGGCTGTACGCGATGGCTCTAGTGAAGGCTCCCTACTCGCCTTTGCCGGACACACCGATGTCGTACCCACAGGCCCAGAAGAAAACTGGAGCTGCCCCCCCTTCGAGCCTGAAATTCGCGACGGTTTTCTATATGGCCGCGGTGCGGCGGACATGAAGGGTTCCCTGGCAGCCATGGTGGTTGCCTGTGAGGAGTTCATTGCGGCACACCCAGACCACAGTGGTCGCATAGCATTTCTGATCACCAGCGACGAAGAGGGCCCCGCAACAAACGGCACCGTTAAGGTTGTCGAGTGGCTCGAGGAACAGGGAGAAAAGATTGACTGCTGTATCGTCGGCGAGCCATCCAGTAGTGAACGGGTTGGCGATATTATTAAAAATGGGCGCAGGGGCTCACTCGGCCTGGAACTAAAAGTTCTCGGCACCCAAGGCCATGTAGCCTACCCTCACTTGGCCGAGAATCCGATTCATACCCTGGCCCCTGCTCTCGCTGAACTCGCTGCCGAAGAGTGGGACCAGGGGAACGAATTCTTCCCCGCAACCAGCTTCCAGGTTTCAAATATCAATGGAGGCACCGGCGCAACCAATGTTATTCCCGGCGAAGTGGATTTACTCTGCAACTGGCGTTTTTCCACTGAATTAACCGCCGAAGACCTTGAGACTCGGGCCCGCGCAATTATGGATAAACACAATCTCAAGTATGAGGCGAATTTTAAATTATCCGGGTTGCCTTTTCTCACTGCCGCAGGCCCACTGGTTCGGGCAACTCAGCAGGCAATTCTCACCATCACAGGGGAAAAAACGGAGCTATCGACCGCCGGCGGCACTTCCGATGGCCGTTTTATTGCCCCTACCGGAGCCCAGGTCGTAGAACTGGGACCGGTAAATGCCACTATCCATAAAGTAGACGAAAGGGTTGAGGCCGACCACTTGGATATCCTTAAAGATATTTATCGGGAAGTCTTAAAAGAGTTACTCACTTAAATTAATCCGACTCAACCTAGAGGCTCATAAAGGCGAAAGCTCAAAGTATTCTTTTGAGAGGCCCCGGCTTTCATGGCTGGGGCAGTAAAACTCCAGCAGGTTTATCTTGCCAAAAACTGGCTACCTCTTGAATATTACTATTCAGCGTATTTGCCAACTCTGCCAATACAACACCTCATTGCTCCAGACCGTGCAGGGTGGCTCGGGCCGACACAATTTATCGAGAGCAACATCTATCGCCAAGTTGGATTAGACTACTAAATGAGTTGCGGCAGAGATACTTAGTGAATCGCGCCGACGACCACCAACCGCTCACTGATTCTCGAGTCGCGCGGCTCCTGCCACCAACTCGAGCCCTCGAGAAAGACGCCATGAAAAGCGTAATCAAGTTGGACCCGCACAACCCAAGTGGCGAAGGCCTTGAGTCCTGGGCTGTCATCCCTCCCTCTTTTCTTACCGGCCCGACACCTATCCAGCGAGGGTATAAAGCCTTTGAGCGCAACGGCCTCTGCACTGGGACCTGGGATTGCTCTGGCGGAAGCAGCACAGGGCTCAATCCCTATCCTCTCTTTGAGTTCATGCTTCTGATCGAGGGCCACGTCGGCATTATCGACGAAACAGGACACAAAGAAGTCATCTCTGCTGGAGAGCCGTTTTTCCTCCCACAAGGCCTTAATTGCGCATGGGACATGCCAATATATTACCGCAAGTACTTTATCAATCTTTTCCATGATGAATATCCAACAGAGACTGATCCGTCTAAGCTGAAAGTCGTGCGCCCGCTTCCAAACATTTCAGAAGACGACTGTAGAAAGACCAATCTCAGCGCTCTAGAACCACACCAAGCCCGGCACCTGGCATACGAGTCTGGCGATAGCAGGATCCAGGTCGGCACTTTGATGTCCGGCCCTTGTCATTGCAATATCACAGCTTTCAGCCGGAACGAACTGCTATGTATGCTGGAGGGGGCGGTGCGGGTCACAACATCAAACGGCGAGGAGACCTTCCA
This sequence comes from Microbulbifer maximicatervae (SeqCode), assembly GCF_052467325.1. NCBI lineage: Bacteria > Pseudomonadati > Pseudomonadota > Gammaproteobacteria > Cellvibrionales > Microbulbiferaceae > Microbulbifer > Microbulbifer maximicatervae (SeqCode). The sequence goes on along the minus strand of NZ_CP174310.1, from coordinate 88,015 downwards.
CGCCGGTGACAGCTTCTTCATACCATTGGATGCCCCAGTAGGGTGGCACGCCGACAAACCTTTTCGCGCATTCTTTTGCGCAGTCTGGCCCTGAGCATCAGTGGATTACATCGATGACTGTCCTCATCTTTGGCGGCTCAGGAAATGTCGGCCGGGAACTCGTGCCGATCTTGCATGCGAGTGGCGCAAAGATCCGTGTCGCCACACGATCGACCGCCTATGCCGCGAGCCTCCCCGATGATATTGATACAGTCATTGCAGATATGGATGATCCTTTCAGCCTGAGGCCCGCATTTAAGGGGGTTGAGAGTGTCTTTTTGCTCATCGCGAATAGCCCCAAGGAGACCCAGCAAGGCCTCTCCACGCTGGCGATCGCCGCTGAATCCCCCCCCAGGCACATCGTTTACCTATCGAGCGATCTTGCAGTTCGCGCACCGATGATCCCCCATGCGGGCGGAAAATTTGCCATTGAAACAGCGCTGCGAGCTAGTGGGATCACGCACACGATACTACGGCCCACCTACTTCGCTCAGAATGATCTTGTTCAGAAGGATGTGATCACTGCAGGTGCTTATGCAACGCCGTTGGGCCCCCACCCGGTTGCACGCATCGATACCCGTGATGTTGCGCTCGCAGCAGCGTCAGCACTCTTAGACATAAGGGCTAAGAACGAAGTATTTCTTTTGTCGAGTTTGGATGCCCCTAACGGCAATGAAACCGCCGCACTCTGGTCCATAGCACTTGGTCACGCCGTCATCTACCCTGACCTAACGCCGGAAGAATTTGCCAACAGCATCGAAACCATGGTGCCTCCGTGGCTGAATTTCGATCTTCTGGTCATGCATCGCTGGTTCAAAACAAACGGCCACCCAGTAAATCAGGAAGATCTTGAGGCTCAGGCCGCACTTTTGCCCCAGGGGCCGCGAAGCTATCGGAGTTTCGTAGAAGAAACGGCCAACATATGGCAGAGTAAAACCCAAAGCCGCTAAGTACCGTAGCTCAATCCCTTTTTCAACACAGCCGCTATCGCCTTAGTGGTAGATCGCCCTTTGTGCCGTTAGCCCAATACACACCCTGGCCCCGGCTCTCATTGAAACTGCGCCTACCAGAATTATGATTGCCGAACCAGGACCTGAAAAACCTCTATTCACATAGTGGACGAAAGGATTGAGACCGACCACTTTGATACCCTCGAAGATATTTATCGGAAAGTATTAAAAGAGCTACCACTTCAATTAACCTGGCTTAGTTTGGAGACTCAAAAGGAGCGAAAGCATCAAGTTTATTTTTGAGCTGCCACAGTTCTCCTAGCTGGGAAAGTGAATCTTCAGGAAGTTTATCCACCAAATAAACTGACAACTCCTTCAAAATTGCAATTCAACGTATTTGGCCCCTCTGATACGTTCCCTTCAATATGCTCCGTCAAACAATAATAAGGAGCCCATTGACTATGAGCAGGTTTATAGAGTTTATTGCTGGGGCGATTCAGCCCATTCAAACACAAATAAACCCTTACCCAGTTTTAGTTACGAGGACATATTCGACCACGAGTATGCCAGCGGTCCACAGTTTGGCACCAACGATAGAAATATCTATTACGTGCACAACTCCCTGGAGTCTGCCTACACTAATCATTCTATCTGTGAAAAATAAAAAGCTAATAACGAATAGAAAAATTATATCTAGCTTATCAGGTCAAAAAAATCTTCGGAACCCTTTCAGCCGTCATGGAGAGTGACATTAATTCAACAACCCAAAAGATAAAGCTTTTCACGCGGACACTTATAAGTGTTGTTTCCGACCCTTCTACCCAGCAACTTATTGTTTTAAAAGGCCAAGCTGAACCACCAACAAATCACTTAACATAAACATCAACAAACTAATCATATCTTTACAAAAATCAAAATTAATATGTGAAACCAGCCTCCTAAAGAGTGCTGCAAACTGGAAAACTAAGCGATTTAAGTAACTGATACCCTCTTATCATTCCAAAACCCAATCTTCTGTAAAGTGAAAATTAAAATCCCAGCTATTGTTACCGCCCTCATAAACCAAGCGATCATTAAAGTTAAAGATATGTAAAGATAAAAACCCTCAACATGAGAGACTTTTTAGAACTCCACTTTCCATAGCATTTCTAGCCCTATATACTGGACCTAAGTAGCCAATACTGCCGTTTCAACTAAAAAACCATCATTGGTTACGTTTCGACATCTAAGAAATGATAGCTTATGAAAAATTTAAAAAATTCTATTCAAACCATTATTAACTGGAGCTTTTGGTCAATACTCTTTTTATTATTCTCCTGGTGGCATGGAACATTTGAACACCCTCTTTCCGCAGAAGAAAAACAGTACTATTCCGAAAAGCTGGCAGAATTAAATCCCGATGAATCGCCATCAGAATTTTTGAAGTTACTTGAACGGGATCGCGGTGAACCAATTTTTATTCTGAATGCTATCAAGTACTATGACGAACCTGTTATAACCAAAGATCACAGTAAACCAATGAGTTCAAAGGAGGTCGCGAAAAAATATAATAATTACGTGACGAACTTCTTAATTAAGCGCGGGAGCTATCCGATTTTTTTTGGGGACGCTTTAGGCGCAACTGCAGCAAAGTGGGGTGTTGATTATGAAGGTGACTGGTCTACTGCCGCAGTGGTAAGATATCGCAGCATGCGCACCCTTCTGGATTTAGCAATAGATCCAACCTTCAGGGAAAAACACCACTATAAAAAATCAGCATTAGAGCGCACTATTGCTTACCCTAATGAGGCACGCCTGGTAGCGGGAGGCCTCAACCTAGTGGTCTTTCTTATCCTTTTATGCGGAGCCCTAGTCTCCCAGCTGATCATCAACAGACGGAAGAAATGAAAATGTGTGGACCATCTGTCATTGGCTTTAGGTGGGATCCCTTGGAATTCAATGCTTACAGCAGATAAAACCGTGCCTGGCAATATAAAAAATAGCGTCAATAACTTATATAGTTGGTATCTTTACGCTCCCTCGCTACAAGGGCTAAAGATGTTCGATAGTTTTGAGTTGCACTTTTGACCGAACAAACGGCCATCCAGACAATTAGGAAAATCTCGAGACTCAGGCCGCTCTTTTGCAAGAGGACCTGCGAGGCTATCGGGGTTTTGTAGTAGAAACAACCAACCTATGAAGGAGTGGGGTCCATAGCCGCTAAGTACCGTTACTTAATCTCTTTTTCAATACAGTCTCAATCGTCGCAGTAGTAGTTAATCCCCTGCGGCGTAAACCCAATACGCGCCCTGGCCCTGCAAACCAGGGCTGCTAAATGCCACCATTCATAATACTGACGAAAAGGTTAAGGCAAACTTTTGGGTATCCTCAAATATATTTATCAAGAAATATTAAAAGAGATACCTATATAAATTAACCCACCTCAGGCTGGAAGCTCGAAAAGGGCGAAAGCTCCAAGTGTACTTGCGAGGTGCCCCAGATTTCCTGGGTGGAAAGGAAAGATTTCAGTAGATTTATCCGCCAAACAAACTGACTATCCCCTCAATATTGCATTTCAGCGTATTTATCCCCTCTGATACCGCCCCTTCGGTATGCTCCACCCAACAATAAAAAGGAGCTCACTGACCATGGATAGGTTTATAAAGTTTATTGCTGCGGCGATTATTACAAGCCCCGCATTTTCCGCCCCTGAAAATACAAGTGGCCCTTCACCTAATTTTAGCTACGAGGACATCTTCGATCTGGAGTATGCCAGCGACCCACAGTTTGGCACTAACGATAAAAATATTTATTACGTGCGCAACTCCCTGAACAAAATGGCAGATACCACAAGGGCAAACCTCTGGTATATCAGCGATGATGGCAAAGATCACCGCCCCTTAACTTCCGGAGATTTTCACGACCACTCCCCACTTCTATCTCCAGATGGAAAAACTATTGCCTTTATCAGCGACAGGAGTGGAAAGCCCCAGATACATTTGTTGTGGCTGGACAATGGTAAAAGTGAGCAAATTTCCCATCTACCCAGGACTCCATCAAATATCCAGTGGTCCCACGATGGTCAGCATATCGCCTTCACCATGTTCGTGCCCGAGAGCAAACCGCTGCCAGTAGAGCTTCCCACACCACCAGAAGGGGGCGAGTGGGAGGAAACACCTCAGTTTATCGACAAGAGCTTATATCGCATTGAGGGCCAGGGATACTTAGAGCAGGGCAATTCACAGGTTTTCATGATTTCTCGTGAAGGAGGTACTCCCCGCCAGCTCACCAGTGGGGACTACGAGCACAATAGCCAACTCAGCTGGGGCAAAAATAATAAGGCCATTTACTTTTCAGCAAATCGCCACCCAAATCATGAAATTGAACTGCTGGATTCAGAAATTTACAAGGTAAATATCGACGATGGGAATATTGAGCAAGTAACCGAAAGATTTGGCCCCGATTTTCAACCTCAAATCTCACCCAACGGAAGAAAGCTAGCATATTTAGGCTTTGAAGATCAGCGGTTTTCCTACCACCAAAACACTTTGCGAGTGATCGACCTCGCTAGTGGAAAAAACCAGCTAATAAAAACTGCCAGCGATCGTAGCGTTTCCGATTTTCAGTGGCTCGCTGACAGTAAGCATATTGCTTACAGCTATGACGATCATGGCTCAACCAAAATTGCCATTAAGAAAATTGGCGGAATGGAAACCTTGATAGCGGATGACGCCGGTGGACTGACACTAGGCGCGCCCTATAGTTTTTCAGATTTTGCTGTCTCCAAACATGGAAACGTAGTTTATACACAAACCACACCTCAAATTCCCGCAGAACTTGCAATTTCTCGTGGCGGCAAGATAAAAACTCTCACGGCGATCAACAGTGATTTGATACCTCTACGCAATATGGCCCATGTGGAAGAGATCAACTATAAATCCAGCTTCGATGGTCGCAATATCCAGGGCTGGATAGCCTACCCCCCAAATTTCGACCCCCAAAATAAATACCCCCTGTTACTTGAGATTCACGGTGGCCCACTATCTAACTACGGCCCGCGCTTTTCTGCCGAAATGCAACTATTTGCCGCCGCAGGCTATGTCGTGCTCTACACTAACCCTCGTGGCTCTACCAGCTACGGCAATGAGTTTGCCAACCTGATCCATCACAACTTCCCTAGCCAGGATTACGATGACCTAATGGCAGGTGTCGATGCAGTTATCGCCCAAGGCTATATCGATGAGGATCAATTATTTGTCACAGGTGGGAGTGCCGGCGGCACACTGACGGCCTGGATTATTGGTAAAACTGAACGATTCAGGGCTGCGGTAGTTGTCGCACCGGTAATCAATTGGGAGAGCTTTGTTCTAACTGCCGATTACTCCAAAATATTTACTCGCTACTGGTTTTCCGGGATGCCTTGGGAGGCCCCCGAGGAGTATCGACGCCGCTCTCCACTCACATATATTGGCAATGTCACTACACCGACCATGCTATTGACCGGAGAAAACGATTATCGCACCCCGATATCTGAGACCGAACAGTTTTACCAAGCACTAAAGTTAAATGATGTAGAGGCGGCTATGGTGCGCCTTCCAAACACATCCCATAACTTTTCCGATAGACCCAGCAAGAGAATCTCTAAAGTAGCTTCGACCCTCTACTGGTTTGATCAACACAAACCCGATAGAGAAAATGAAAGCGAGGACTTAGCAACCAACTAATTCAAAATTTTACAGGTATATTCGGCCAAATAACGGAGTAGCAGGTCAGCCATCCTGCTGCTCCATCACGGATTATCCCATCGAGCACACCAGTCAACGGATCACTCCCTTTACCCCCCCTTCCTCAGGTATCCTCTAGGAAACAAGAAGGAGGAGCCTAAAGATCATGAACCGGCTAATAAAAATTGTCGCAGCGATGTTTATCGCCAGCCCTGCGCTCGCTGATAACCAACTACCCAATTTTAGTTACGAGGATGTATTTAACCTCGAATACGCGAGTAGCCCTCAGTTCAGCAGTGACGGGAAAAGTATTTATTACGTCCGCAACTCAATGAACAAAATGAAAGACGGCAAGCGCGCGAACCTTTGGCGTATCGGTACCGATGGCAAAGATCACCGCCCTATGACCTCTGGAGACTACTCCGATTACTCCCCACAGCTATCCCCAGACGGGAAGACCATCGCTTTTATCAGCACCCGCAGTGGCAGCCCGCAGATCCACCTGCTGTGGTTAGATAATGGCCAGAATCTGCAGATTACTCACCTGCCAAAATCCCCCTCCAATATCCAGTGGTCACGGGATGGTAAGCAAATAGCTTTCACTATGTTCGTACCGGAGAGCAAACCTCTGCCAGTACAGCTCCCCAGTGCCCCGGAAGGCGCAGAGTGGGCTAAGCCACCACAGTTTATCGACAGCAGCATTTATCGTTCAGATGGCATGGGCTATTTAAAGCAGGGGCATGTACAGGTTTTTGTGATCCCTCGAGAGGGCGGTACCCCTCGCCAGCTTACCGAAGGCGAGTACGATCATCACAGCAGTCTCGCCTGGAGTAAAAATAACGATGCAATTTACTTCTCAGCCAATCGTCATCCCGATCACGAAATCGAGCTGATGAACTCGGAAATTTACAAGGTGAGCCTACAAAACGGCAGTATCGAGCAAATTACCGAACGTTATGGTCCAGACCATCACCCGCAGATGTCTCCAGATGGTACGAAGCTGGCCTATTTAGGCTTTGAGGATCAAAAGCTCGGATACCAACAACATGCTCTGCACATTCTGGATATCAATGGCGGGGAGTCCCGTAAAATAAAAACTGCCAAGGATCGCAGCATTTCCAACTTCCACTGGCTGGGCGATAGCAAACGAATTGCCTATAGCTACGACGATCACGGCTCCACCAAAATAGCCATCAAGAAAATTGGTTCCAGCGAAACCCTGATGGCCAGCGACGCTGGAGGCCTTTCGCTGGGACGCCCATACTCCGGAGCCAATTTTGCAGTCTCCAAACGCGGGGACATCGCCTACACACAAACGACCCCTCAGAATCCCGCCGAACTGGCTCTAGCGCGCAACGGCAAAACCCAGGCACTCACCGAGCTCAATGGCGACCTGATGCCACTGCGCGAGATGGCAAATATTGAGGAGATCAACTACAAATCGAGCTATGATGGCCGAGATGTTCAGGGCTGGGTCGCTTACCCACCCAATTTCGACCCCGAGAAGAAGTATCCCCTTCTATTGGAAATTCACGGTGGTCCCTTCTCTAATTACGGCCCCAGATTTGCCGCCGAAGTCCAGTTATTTGCCGCTGCTGGTTACGTTGTTCTATATACTAACCCCCGAGGCTCCACCAGCTACGGCCATGAATTTGCCAACTTAATTCACCATAACTACCCAAGCCAGGATTACGACGACCTGATTTCTGGCGTCGATGCAGTAATTGCTCAAGGTTATATTGATGAAGAGCAGCTATTTGTTACCGGTGGCAGTGGTGGGGGTACACTGACAGCCTGGATTATTGGCAAAACCGATCGCTTCAGAGCTGCTGTTGTTGCCAAGCCTGTCATCAACTGGGAGAGCTTCGTTTTAACTGCTGATTATTCGAGGTTTTTTACCAGCTATTGGTTCTCAGGGATGCCCTGGGAGAAACCTGAGGAATACCGCCGTCGCTCACCGCTCACCTATGTCGGAAACGTTACCACTCCCACTATGCTCTTAACCGGGGAAGAGGATTACCGCACACCGATGTCAGAAACAGAACAGTTTTATCAAGCACTAAAACTTAATGACGTTGACGCTGCCATGGTTCGCATTCCAGGGGCATCCCACAGTATCGCTGCCAGGCCAAGTCAGTTAGTGGCAAAAGTTGCATCGATTCTATATTGGTTTGATCAACACAAACCCAACCAAGAAAGCCAAGACCTTGTAGCAAGATAAATAAACATTCAATTTATTATATTTTGACACTTTCCCAGTGGGCTCTTTGAGCCCACTGGGAAATCTTGTTCCTAGCGCCATTTGTACCGCATAATCTCTGAAACAACAGACATGGACGAGATCATGCGCAAACTAATATTTCTATTATTTCTCTGGCCCACCTTTGTCTTCTCCAGCCAAATCCCCCTGAATGACTTGATACGTCATGCTGATATACAAGAAGTTAAAATCTCACCAACTGGTACGCATATAGCAATTCGAAAGCTCCATGAGGGTGAGAGGGTTCTCATTTTTATGTCCTTGGAAACAAGGAAAGTTACAGGTCTTTTACGTTTTCGCGGTGAGGAAGAGGTAGGAGATTTTTTCTGGGCCAACCATGAACGGGTTGTTGCTGAGATAGTATCCCGGCAAACCTCACTGGAAACACCTGTCACATATGGTTCGCTCTATGCGATCAATTACGACAATACAAAAGCCAAAAATATTTTTGGCCACTCAAGTGGGGAGATGCAAACTGGCACTCGTTTCAAAAAAGCTAAAGCCACATATGCACACGCTGACTTGGTGGACCCTCTAATCCATAAAGATAAAAAAATATTGATATCCACTCGTCCATGGGCTCAAAACCAAGAAGCTATTGGGGAGATTTTAGAGCTGGATATCTACAGTGGTATCAAGAAAAAAGTGGCTAAGCTTCCAGAGGTTGACGGAGTTGTCCACACAGATAATAAAGGTAATATAGCATTTGCCACAGGGGTAAATGAAGAGAGCTATAAGCAACTTTATCAAATGACTGAAAATGGCTGGAAATTAGTAGACCAACCTGTATTAAAAAATGGCACCCCTGTTGGCTCAGACCCAAAAACCGGAGAGTTCTATCTAACGATTTATCACAATGACAATACTGAACAACTTATTAAAGTAGATACCAATTCAATGGAATACGAATCCGTATTCCAACATGAAATTTCAGATATCGAAGGTATTATTTACAATCCAAAAGATCTAAAACCACTCGGAGTGTATCTTTACCCAGACTACCCTGAGGAATATTTCTTTGATGATGGCGAAGGATTTTCCGCATATTTCCGCGGGTTAAAAAAGGCCTTTGATGGGTACAATCTTCTATTTACAAGCTTTACAACTGATGGTTCCTTGGGGATATTAAAGGTATATGGCGATAGACTTCCCGGAGACTATTTCTTAGTAAATACTAAAACCAAAAAAGTTGACTTCCTAATTTCCTCATCAGAGTGGCTAGACCCCCAAGCACTCAACCCAATGGTTGCAGATTCATTTATAACCGAAGACAAGCTTCGCATTGGCACTTACTTAACATTCCCCAAAAACAAAAAAGAAAATCTGCCGATGGTCGTCATTCCTCACGGAGGGCCCCATTCTCGTGATTATTGGACCTACAATCAAACCGCTCAAATATTATCCATGAACGGTTACTTGGTTCTGCAAATGAATTTTCGTGGCTCAACGGGATACGGTGGAGGGTTCTATACCGCTGGAGAAAAGGAATGGGGCAATAAGATTCAACAAGATATTGCCGACTCAGTTAAATGGGCTATAGAAAAAGGTTACGCAGATCCTGAGCGTATATGTATTTATGGTGCAAGCTTTGGTGGTTACTCGGCACTTATGAATCCTATTCGCCACCCCAACCTGTACAAGTGTGCGGCAGGTTATGTTGGTATATATAACTTAGAAATGATGTATACAAAAGGAGATATCAAGCAGAGGGATCGCGGAATTGCATACTTAAACCGAGAACTCAGCCGGGATGAAAACTTCCTCAACGAGAACTCCCCCCTTTATAGCTTAGAAAAGCTCAATTTGCCGATATTTTTGATTCATGGCGAAGAAGACCAACGGGCTCCCTTTGAACACGCTAAAGCCATGGTGAAAGAGTTCAAAAAAATGAACAAGCCTGTTAAAACTCTGTTTGTAAAAAGAGAAGGGCACGGGTTCTATACTGAAGAAAATAATATGAAACTCTACACGGAACTTCTTGAGTTTTTAGACGAGCATATAGGTATCGGGGCAGCCGAAAAGCAGCCTAGCAGAGGATAGAGTAATAAACTGAGAATGTAGCCCCAAACAACCAGGGGCTACATATTTTCGGTTTCGCGATCACTTCAAAATGAATCTCACTCAACCGTGATCGTGATATGCCTTCCATTTCTTCATATGACGATCTTTTTTTTCAGCCTTCAAGGTTTCCAATTTGGCCAGCTGTTCATCTGTTAATACAGATTCAAATTGAGTGCGCATCTGGTTGCGGCCCTGCATTTTAGCGACTTCCAGTTTGCCAATCTCGGCTCCCAGGCTTGCCAGTGTCTGCTGATCCGCACCGGCACGAATTGCTTCACGTAGCTCTTCATACGCTTTGTGCATTTCTTCGCGCTTAGCTATTTTTCCTTCACGGTTGGAATCACGAAGCTCTTTCAGTTGATCCTTTTGAGCTTCTGTCAGATCCAGTTCTTTAGCAATTTTTTCTGGACCATGACCGCGACCATCCATACGTCCTTTACCATCACATGCCATGCTAACGGCTGGTACAGCTACAACGCCAGCCAAAGCCAAACTACCTACTACAGTTCTCCAGTTTTTCATCATTCAACCCTCTCGTTTGCATTCAGTAAGTACATAGTAAGTGGGCGCCGTGTAAACAGGGGATAACTGTAGTAAACCTTTGTTAAGAACTCTCTATAAGCGCATTTTTATAATAAATACAAATTAAAAATGTACTGCCTGTAAACAACTTTTCAAATTAATCGTTATTTGGGGAATTAAGAGAGTTGGGCAGCATTTAAATTAGAAATTTATTCCGGAAGTTATACAAGGCTAACTTGTATAACTTCCACAATATTCAGAGGTTTTAATGGAGAGCGGCTGAGGAGGGATTTTGCTTCGTATCCACATCTTCCAGTGAGTGGGTCAGAACAAAGTAATAAACAACCTGCTCGCGCCCCTGGACTTCGGCTATCAGGTCAAAGTTGTACTCTCCCCGCTCCCCGGGAGAAATACGTACAGCAGCTATATGTTCAGGCTCAATAAACAGCTCGGCGACAGGTCGTTTACCGCGCATTACCTGAACTAGCTTGGTACGAGCATCTTCAGCAGTGAAGCGCCAGTGGTAGTCATCATCATCGTATACTACCGAATCACTACTCCCGGCCCTGACAATACAATTTGTATGCTCTGTCAGCCAAGGCCAAAATTCACTGAATAACAGGGAGCTTTTCATTGCGAATCAGTCATCCAGCTCAAGAGCATCGCTGCCAAGCTCAAACTCTTCAGCTATTTGCTGACACCAGCGATTCAACCGCTCTGCGGTCATCTCTTCCTGCTGGTCTTCATCAATAGCCAGACCGACAAATTTTGATTCACCTTCCACCTCAGCCTTTGAGGCTTCATATTCATAGCCTTCCGTGGACCATAGACCAACTATAGTGGCTCCCTTTTCCACAATAACATCGTGAAGCATACCCATCGCGTCCAGGAAATAATCACCGTACCCAAACTGGTCTCCCAGGCCAAATAGAGCAACCGTCTTACCGGTAAAATCAATTTCCTGCACATCCTCCCAGAACTCTTCCCAATCAGATTGAATCTGACCAAAGTCCCAGGTAGGAATTCCAAAAATAAGATGTTGGTAGTTAGCAATATCCAGCTGGGTGACATCAGCAACATCAAACAGGTCTACATTGCTTTCGCCTAGGCGGGCGCGAATACGCAAAGCTACAGACTCGGTATTACCCTCATCACTGCCATAGAACAAGCCGATTTTACTCACAGTCAACCCTCTCCGCCCAATCCGGGCCGCTACATACTGAATTACAAGGCGGCGTATTCTCCCAGCAATAACCGGGCTCAGCAAGTTACCTATTGGATCAGATTTCGGAAGGTATAAAGAAAAATGCCCCCGGGGCAGCGGGGGCTAAGGGTTATGAACCTGCTGGGCCTTGGGGAAGGGTGCACCCAGCGGATCGCACAAGGAGTCGTTGGTTGGGGGGCCTAGGACTCAGTATCCTGGCTAGCAGAGCTTTCACTACGCCGTTTCATTTGGCGTGCTTTGCGTTCGCTCTTAATCTGCTCTAACTTGGCCTTCTGCTCATCAGTTAGAATGGACTTAAACTGTTCTTTCATTTTGTTGCGGTTTTGCATTTCCTGAAGCTTTAGCTTGCCGAGCTCGTCACCCAGCTGGTCCAGTGTTGCTTGATCAGCACCGGACTCAATTGCCGCATCTATTTGCCTGCGCAGCTCGATCATTTGCTCGTGCTGTGCCATCCTCGCCTCGCGGTTACTTTCCCGGTTAGCTTTTAACTGTGCCTGCTGACCCTCGGTCAGCTCAAGCTGGCGGACCATATATTCAAATCCGCGCCCCTGATCACCTTCACTACCTCCGAAAGCTAGTGCCGCTGGGGCAACCAGAACACCTACCAAAGCCAAGCTTCCCATTGCTTGTTTCCAGTGTTTCATCCCTTCGTCCTCATGTTCGCGTTCAGTGACTACATAGTAAGCCCAGCTTGTGTAAACGGGGGAAAACGCCGGTAAACATTTGTTAAGAACGGTAAAAAGCCCTATCCCCAGCGGTAACCAGCGCCAGCGCTTTGCATATAATGGCCACACAGAAACTGAGAGAACGCCATGAGCCGCATCCTTTTAATCGACGATGACACCGAACTCACCGACTTACTAAGGGAGTACCTTACCGGAGAGGGTTTTCAAGTAACCGCTGCCAATGATGGTGGCCGGGGGCTAGAGCTCGCTCAGAGCGAGAGTTTTGACGCTCTGGTTCTGGACGTCATGCTGCCCGTTCACAATGGCTTTGAAGTACTACGCAAACTTAGGGAGGAGGCATCAGCAGCAAGTCGCTCCCTGCCGGTTTTGATGCTCACTGCAAAAGGAGACACTGTAGATCGTATCGTCGGCCTTGAAATGGGTGCCGATGACTACCTGCCCAAACCTTGCAATCCCAGGGAGTTGGCGGCCCGACTGCGTGCAGTGCTCCGCCGCGGCCGAGTCGAAGCTGAAGAAAGCGACGACAGTCTTAGCAGCGGCCAGATTCGACTACTGCCTGCAGAGCATCAGGGCTATTGGAATGATCAAGCTTTGGCTCTGACCGGCGCAGAGTTCGCCGTGCTCAAGGTACTGGTTCAGCATGCCGGCGAAGTGGTTGGCAAAGAGGTTCTCACTGAAAGTGCCCTTGGCCGTAAGCTGATGCCCTACGACCGCTCAATCGATGTCCATGTCAGTAACATTCGCAAGAAGCTCGCGGATAAAGGTGCCAGCCGCGACCTAATTATCAACATCCGAGGTGCCGGATATATGCTCACCCAGAGCAAGCAGTAGGTTTTCCACGATGCGCAGTCTCTTCTGGAAAATGTTCTTTGGGGCCTGGATCACCGCCATGGTGATGGTTGTAGCCGCCATTTACATTACCCACTTCGGTGAATTCGGCGATCCCCGACAAGAGGAACGCTGGGAGGGCCCCGCCCTATTTCGCGAAGTCATGCGAAATATGCGAATCGCCCGCCGTCACGGTCCCGAACAATTCCAGCACTGGCTCGAGAAAGCCCCCAAAAAAGTCAAACGGCGGGTTTATGCGGTTGATCAACAAGGCAACGACATCCTCGGTCGAGAAGTGCCATCAAATATGGGCTCGTTGATCGACAGCCTTGATTACCGCAATCGCGAAGCTCACAAACTGGTAAATAACAAGCCCACTGTAGGTTTCTTCCTGCCGCTGCGCACCGGAGACCCCCTGCGTATCGTCGTCGTTGCTGGGGATAGCAAGGAAGGGCTATTACTGCGCTTCCTGTGGCGCAACTTCTGGCCAATGTTGCTGCTTTCCATGATTGCCTCAGGTCTAGCTTGCTACTGGTTAGCCCGCTACTTGAGCCGCCCTCTTGAACAGTTGCGTGCCGCCACTAAGCGTGTCGCTGCCGGCGAACTAGATTACCGCGTGACTCCATCCCTGAAGTCTCGAAATGATGAACTGACTGACCTGGCCCTGGACTTCGACTCCATGACTGCCCAGCTTCAGGAGTCGATGTCCGAGCAGCGCCGCCTGATCAAGGATGTCTCTCACGAACTGCGCTCGCCATTAGCGCGCCTGCAAGTGGCACTGGCCATCGCCCGCCAAAAGCAAATTAACGGGCTCGATACAGAACTGGATAAAATCGGCAAGGCAGCGGATTACCTGGAAGATATTATTGCCGACGTGCTATCACTTCCTATTAGCAGCCAGGAGCAGCGCCCCCTGGATGACGTAGTGGAAGTAAATGCCCTGATAAGCGCCCTGGCGGAAGACCTCCACAGCGAAGCTGCTGACAAAGACCTATCCTTTGAAATTCACTCCGAAGGGGAAGAGCTCCTTGTCGCAACCCGGGGCAGCTCCCTGACCGCTGCCCTGGAGAACATCCTGCGCAACGCAATCAAGTACAGCCCCGAGCACGGCCGGGTCAAGGTGTCGATTAAAGAATCCCCAGATTCCTGCACCATCTCAGTCATTGACTCAGGTTCCGGCGTGGCAGATGAGGAATTGGAGGCTATTTTCCGCCCCTTCTATCGCACAGATAGTGCACGCACCCGGGAAAGTGGTGGCTTTGGACTGGGACTCGCTATCGCCCAGCGCACCATCCTGCATCACCAGGGAAGCATCAGCGCCAAAAACAGCCGGGATGCGGGCCTGTGTGTTGAGATTAAGCTCCCCCTGCTACATATTGCCGACGATTAAGCATCGCAGCAGCTAATATAAGCATCTCTACCGCCAGAGTTTTCTGGCGGTTGCTTCCTTGCACCCGCAAATAGCAAAGGAACCCGCTATGCGCTGGATTATTTATATTCTTATTGCCCTGGTAATTCTCGTGCTCGCGGGATATTTATTCCCACGCGAAGTCACTGTTCATCGCAGCGTATTTATCAACAAACCACCACAAGTGGTTTTCCCCTACGTTAATAATTTTCACAAATTCAACGAGTGGTCCCCATGGCGCCACATCGACCCCTCGGTACTCTATGAGTACAGCGGTCCCCAAGAAGGCGTCGGTGCCAAAATGACTTGGCGCGGTGAAAACTCCAAAGCTGGAAGCGGCAGTCAAACCATCTTTGCCAGCAAACGAGATTCTGTGGTCGCTACCAAACTGGATTTTGGCGATGGCAGCCAGGCCACAGCAGAATTCCAGCTGGAACCAAAGGATGGCGGCACCCTTCTTACCTGGAACTTCCACAGCGATACCGGCGGTGGCCCCAGAGAGCGCTGGATGGGTCTGGCAGTGAAAAAAATGGTGGGAGAGTCCTATGAGCAAGGATTGGAAAAACTAAAGAACCTGGTTGAAACCGCACCGGAAAATAACAACTCCGGCGGAACCTCTACCGATTCAGTTTCAGATATTCCGTCCGATGTGGATGACGCTATGGGTGATGGCCCCCAAGGCATCCCCAATGAATTGCGCAATCAAAATGAGGAGGAGGCGGGAGAGACACCCGCAACCCCACAATAGCCCTCCGCGCAGCTCCTGCAGCGGCCTCCTTTCCAGGTAGCCGCCCAGGGCTTTATCGGATTGGAGAGCTGGAGAAGTGGTGCACTACCAGCTCCGGCTTATCGCGCCGGATAAACAGAGTCGCCAAGATCCGCTTTCCCCCACGACTCCAGGTACTGTGGTCGTGGGCGTTAAAGGTCACGGTAATTTGATTAAACCCGGACTGCAATAATTTTTCTGGAATATGCAGATCTGCAGCATAAAGTCGCTGGACCTTGCTGCCATTAATATATAAATGTGCATGCCCCTCCAAAAATGGCTCACCTTCCTCACCGGCAAAGCGCGGGGATTCCAGTTCAAACCGATCGTAATCAATATGGAGGTTGTAGCCCGACAGGTCATCCCGACTGATATCCAGCTCAATCCTGGGCACTGCGACATGTACCGGTATCTCAATCAGGGGGTGCTGATCGCCATTGTGTCCCGCGTGAGAATTTGTCTGGGCCACCTGTGACGACACCGGAACAGCTGCGCCCAAGAGCAAAACCCCGGTGATAAAATACCAATGCATTTTCATTGAATATTTACTCCTGTAGGAGCCTCTGAATAACTCCGTAATGCCCCTGGCTGTCAGAGGCCCCCTAGATTAAATATGAGTTAATACTCCCAGCAGCGATTCACGACTCCCTCGCTATCCAACTTGCCAGCAAAACGCGGGCCAAACGTATACGGGAAAGCTGGAATCAATTGGCCGCTACTATCCTCAGTCACCGTCAAATGATAATGGTAGCCGCGCTGATTATCGCTGTGACCGTTGAATTGATCGAGATAGGCCCCGCCCCGATCAGTCAAACTTTCATCCCAGTAGTAATCCTCGTAAAAGAAACCTGAGACAGTCTCAAACTGATTGCCAGAGGGGGATGTATAGCTATCACTGGTATCAGGGCCTGCGTAATTCGTATATGTAACGCCGCGATCGACATTGTATTCATCAACTAACAAACAGTTGCGCCGACCGGCAACACCGCAACCCGTAGCTGAATTCGGGTTATCGTAATTGCGAATTGCCCAGCTACTTTTTGCCAATACACCAGCATCCTCCCATGGACCATAGATAGCGTAGCCATCGGCGGTATACCCATAGATGGGAGAGTGCCCATCAGCAGTATCACCGACAATATCTGCCAGACAATTACTATAAACATGGTGGTGATAGTCGCCATTTGCCGCGTGGCCCGCACAAATATCCACATCGTACAATTCGGCTACAGGAGCCAGGGTGTGCCAGATATTGTTGACCCTCTGCCCGTCACTCCATTGATAAATAGAGGTGCCGTTGACCCAATACCCCTGAGCACCAAGACCTGATTCACAGGGTTCTGTTGCCACTTCCGGCTCTACCGGGAAATAGCCCTCGTGGGAAACTTCTTCCGGGCAGACGGGTCCCGGTGGCCAAAAACCGTAACCTGCCCCAGCAGCGCAAGTGTCGTTGCTGCGATAGCCAATATCCTGAGCAAAGCTGACGCTATCCCCCACTTCAACAGAGGGATAACCATTGAGGAAGTCGGAAAATGCTTTGGGACGATTAACAAGTGAATCAAATATTTCCCGAGTGATATCAATCTGATAATTGGGAATACCTGAGGCAGTAATCTTCGTGTACTCTTTTCCATTAACCCTGACCGATTCAATCCTCTGGACATTCACCAGCACCCGGCGATTGCCGTTGCTCTTGAAAATATAGCGAGCACGCTCTCTATCTGTATTTAGAATCCACCCCTCTTCTGAGACTGTATAAGCAGAGTTCAGCGCATCACCTTCTGCATCATATTCACGCTCGGGGAACTGTTGCGCCACGGCACTCGCAACGCTCAGCCAGGACAAAACCCCAGTCGCAAAATAGCTTTTTAGCTTCACAAAACCACTCCTTATTTTTTATTTATAAAGAAATAACTTCATATCATTAAATATCGACAGGAAATCTGACCGCTCAATACAGTCAAAAAACCCAACCCGACACAACACACCTCCTTACACCGAAAAGACAAGGCAAACAACAAATTGGCGCTCGGGATGGAGCAATCGAAGCAACACACCCACAATCAGACCACCCCACCAGAAGAAGCACTCAAAAAGCGCTCATGTGTACAATCATTTTTCGATAATCAAGCAAAACACTTACAAGAAAAGCTTTAAAAGAGCACCCAACAACCATCAACAAAAAATACAGGGACTTTATCAACCTTTCACAACCACAAAAAAAATCGAGAAAACCATAAAAAATCGTCAAAAAAACTCACTTAATTTTTTATGCATTACTTAATGCCGTAAAAATCAAAAAAGTAGCCCGCAAAAGTGAATGAATTGTGGAAGCCTACGGACTGAATTCACAACATTTGATATTTTCTATATTTCTTACAGGACTCGACAAACTGTCGAAATATTATTAATTAATAAAAATAGAAAAATGAAAATCCGGACACTGCGGGTGTACCGAAAACCACTTTCGGCAGTTCAGTGTTTTTTGAAGAAGGGAAAGTAAATTGCTGTGCCAACGAGTGAAGGGTGAGATCTGCAAATAAATATACGGCTAAACTCAATTCGAAAACTATGGGTTAATCACTCGCCACTTATGTCTCTGCTGCCATTTTTTAGCATTGCCTTATATATAAAAAAGCCCGCTAGTGCGGGCTTTTTTACTTCTAACCTAATTTCGGCCGATTGCGCCGAGCAGCCGGTGCTGGCGACTTGCGCAACTTCCTGCGCTGGCGCTCCAGATTTTGTTTCTCACCCTGGGTCAATGGGCGCTGGCCCAGTTTCGGCATTCCCGCCGTTACGCAGAGGTCATCGATCTCGCGGGGCTCCATCTCAATCCACTGCCCGACGCGCACATGGGAGGGAATAAAGACGCTGCCGTAGCGCACACGCTTCAAGCGGCTAACTCTAACTCCCTGGGACTCCCACAGACGACGTACCTCGCGGTTGCGGCCCTCCATCACTACGCAGTAGAACCAGCGGTTTTTACCTTCACCACCACTCTCTACAATGTCGGTAAAGCGCGCCGACCCATCATCCAACAACACGCCCTTGAGCAGACGCCGCCTCATTTCCTCATCCACATCGCCTTGGATTCGAACCAAATATTCGCGGTCGATTACCGAGGAGGGGTGCATTAATTTATTGGCCAGCTCTCCGCTATTGGTAAACAGCAATAAACCACTGGTGTTGAAATCCAGACGCCCAACAGAAATCCAGCGGCCGGTTTTCAGTCTCGGCAGGCGATCGTAGACCGTCGGGCGGCCTTCAGGGTCGTGGCGGGAGCATATTTCCCCAACCGGTTTGTTGTAGAGTATTACCCGGCAGCGATTCTGCTCTGCCGAAGGCAGCCGGCTACCATCAAACTCGATATGATCCGCGTCGGTTACACGCTCGCCGAGCTCCGCCACTTTTCCATTTACGGTTACGCGGCCCGCATCAATTGCGCGCTCCATTTCACGGCGCGAACCGAGGCCGGTGCGCGCTAATACTTTCTGTAATTTCTCGCCTGCTGGCGGGGTACCATCACTCATGGGGTGGTGCTTTCCACTTGTACTACTTCTTTGGAATCTTCATCGACATCAGCATTTGCCTCCACCGACTCCTCGGCGACCTCTTCAGCTGTGTCGTCTTCGGCAAACATACTGCTGGGTGGTAACGTTGCCGTTAGAGAGTCCTCGCTCTCTTCTTCTGCTTGCGGCGATTCAGCGCTGCTTTCCTCATCACTGTGAAGTTCACTCTCTTCACTAAGATCAACATCTATATCCAACTCCAAATCATCTTCAGAGTCTTCCTGCTCCATTTCCCACTGGATCTCTGCTGCCGCAGTTTCCACTGGATCTTCCTCTGCATCCGTCTCGGCGAGCACTGCTTCGGCATCTACTCCGGGCTCAGACTCGGTCTCGGTCTCGATCTCGGTGCCTGATGCTTCAGCAGCAACTTCCTCAGCCAAAGCCTCTACCAGGGCATCGTCTATATCTTCGTGTTCAGCCGCAGGGGCTTCAGTAGAGGATTCTGCCTCGGTGTCTTGCTCTGACTCAGAATCTTCCAAAGCACCATTGTCCACCTCGGACTCTCCCTCCTCGGGAACCGGCTCTGGAGGCAAACCTTCCTGCTCCAGAATCTGGTTCAGACTCTCGATATCGCGGATCTCCGCCAGAGTCGGCAAATCATCCAGGGTGCTCAAATTAAAATAATCGAGAAACTCCCGGGTTGTTGCGTAGAGAGACGGCTTACCGGGCACGTCCCGCTGCCCCACAACTTTAATCCAACCGCGCTCCAGCAGGGTTTTAACAATATGCGAACTCACCGCAACGCCGCGGATATCCTCGATATCACCACGGGTTACCGGCTGTCGATAAGCGATAATGGCGAGGGTCTCCAAGGTTGCACGGGAATACCGTTGCGCCTTTTCCTCCCACAGCCGATTCACCCATGGAGCCAGGTCTTCCGGCACTTGAAAACGCCAACCACTCGCGACTTTCTTCAGTTCAAACCCTCGGTCAGCACAACTCTGGGCGATTTCTTCAAGCACATCTCTCAGGGTAGTCTTGGAGGGTTGCTCTTCCTCGTCCAGCAAAGACAACAGTTTTTCTTCACTGAGAGGCTGGCCAGCGGCCAACAGGGCGCCTTCGACGATTTTGCGCAGTAATTCGGGGGCGATTGTCATCTTCTATTTTCTAACTCGAATACATTTCCGACGCTTTATCCGAGGCCTCTACAGCGTCCTCTGGACCTTCAATCTCTTCGAGAGTCTGATCCTCAAGCTCGCGGTCAGTACCGTCTTCGCTTTCACTGCTGTGGGTAGCAGCGCGAGCACGCACGTGGATCGGGCCAAAAGCTTCATTCTGCACCAGCTCCACCAGAGACTCTTTTACCAGCTCCATCACTGCCAGGAAGGTCACTACGACACCGAGGCGACCCTCCTCAACGGTAAACAGGCTGACAAATGGCACAAACTGGCCGTGGCGGATCTTATCCAGCACCTGGGTCATACGCTCGCGGGTGGACAACTTCTCCCGCTCAACCTGGTGGCTCTCAAACATATCCGCACGCCGCAGCACATCAGCCAGGGCGACCAGGACTTCTTTCAAGTCAATTTCAGGGTCGGGGCGTGTGATGCTGCGATCGGGAGCCTCTGCGTTGGCCTGATGGACATCCCGGCCAACACGGGGGATTTCATCGAGATCCTCAGCCGCAGTTTTGAAACGCTCATACTCCTGCAAACGGCGAATCAGAGCCGCGCGGGGGTCCTCGCCCTCTTCCTCCTCCGCTTCCGGCGGTCGCGGCAACAACATCCGCGACTTTATTTCCGCTAACATGGCGGCCATTACCAGATACTCGGCGGCCAAGTCAAAGCGAATTGCGGTCATCATCTCCACATACGCCATATATTGATGGGTGATGTCGGAGACGTTGATCTCGAGAATATCCAGGTTTTGGCGGCGAATCAGGTATAGCAGGAGATCCAGAGGTCCCTCGAAAGCCTCCAGAACAACTTCCAAAGCATCTGGTGGAATAAAGAGATCCTGCGGGAGGTCGTTAAAGATTTCGCCCTGCACCAAGGCCAGGGGGGAATCCTCATCCGAGTCCTGGCCCTGCGATTCCGCATCGCCAGCCTGGGCAGGAGCTTCATCATCGCTCGCCGCAACCTCGGCCAGCACTTGCTCCTCGACCTCTGCTAGTAACTCATCACTGGACACCCTGCCCCACCCTCAATCGTGCAAACGCGCGATTATACACGGCGCCGCAGCTTTCAGCCGAGTATTTCGTCAGTTGCCCCACATCCCTGGCGAATCAGTTGGGGCTCATCACCCGTCAGGTCGATCACGGTGGTGGGCTCCAACCCGCAGAAACCGCCATCGATAACCAATTCCACCTGGTGCTCCAGGGTATCGCGGATATCGTAAGGTTCGGTTAGGGGCTGTTCTTCGCCGGGCATAATCAGGCTACAGCTCATCAACGGCTCGCCCAATTCTTCAATCAGGGCCAGGGCGATGGGATTATCCGGCACGCGAATACCGATGGTCTTGCGCTTCGGATGAATTAACCTGCGCGGCACTTCGGCGGTCGCCGGCATAATAAAGGTATAGGAACCCGGCGTATGATTCTTTAACAGCCTAAACATCTGGTTGTCGACCTTGGCATAGGTCGCCAGCTCCGATAGGTCTCGGCACATCAATGTGAAGTTGTGCTGCTTGTCCAGCTGGCGCACTCCTCGAATGCGCTCAACCGCCAGCTTCTCTCCCAGTCGACAGCCTATGGCGTAAGCTGAATCGGTGGGAAAAACAATAACGCCCCCTTGGGCGACGATCTCTGCTGCCTGAGTGATCAGGCGGCCTTGAGGATTATCCGGATGAATCTGAAAAAACTGCGCCACAAAGCCCCCCAAAAGCCTTACCGATTGAAAATACCTCACTGCCATCCACCAGGCTTAAAGCCGGACGATGGCCCCCAATTCACAAGCCGGAATTAGGGCAGCGAAACGTGACCTCGCTGTTCCCGGTGCAGAGTGTGCCACAGATTCCACACCGGCTCGACGTCTGCGGGCAACCTGACACAACCCAATTCACGCCAGGGCTGCTCCGGCTGGTGAAAATCGCTGCCAAGAGAGCAGTATGGCATCGATTTGCCCGCCGCTTCCGCGGCCGAGAGTAACAATTTCTTTAACTCTCGGGTCTGTGTCGGGTTTTGCCGACCGCACAGCAACTCTATCGCATCCCCATTTTCTTCAAGAAAAGCCCCCAGCAGTCGCAATAACTGTGTGCGGGTCAATCCGTACTTAAGCGGATGGGCCAATACCGCACAACCACCAGCACTGTGAATAGTAGCGATGGTCTCACCTAACTGGGGCCACTCAACCTTTACGTCTCCTACTTTGCCAGCCCCCAAGTAACGCTTAAACGCCTTACCGGTATCATCTATATGACCAGCTTCCACCAGCCATCGCGCGAAATGGGGTCTACCCAATACGGAGTCACCCGCCAGGGCGCGCCCACCCTCCAAGGCACCGCTAAAGCCACGCTTCTCCAGCTTTTCCGCGATACGCTCTGCCCGCTCCTCGCGCAACTGCTCACGCAGCTGAATGGCTTCTTGCAGAGGCCCCGATTCGGGATTGATGTTCAGGCCTACAATATGTACGGGTCTACGCCCCCAAAGACTGGAGAACTCAATCCCCGCCACCACATCTACGCCCAAACAGTCACCTTCCTGTTGAGCCTCAGGCACACCATCGACCGTATCGTGGTCGGTCAGGGCGAGCATCGTCACACCTTGGGATTTCGCTCTCGACACCAGCTGCGCAGGACTTAAAATACCGTCAGACGCGGTACTGTGGCAGTGCAGATCTACCAGGTCTGTATTCAAATCGGCTGAAAGGGTCTTCAACAACAGGCTCTCACTCAGTTCGACGATGAAAAAGATCGCCATATCCGTCTTTTCAGGAACAATCGCCCTATTGCGCTGTCTATGCGGCACTCGGCGTTTTCAGGGATAAGGCCCGGACTAGCAGTCACTCACAGGTGACTCGCCAGGGCCGAAGTCTGACAGTAGTTTTGTCAGCGGGGAAATTGAACGGGCAATCAGCCCCACCAGTTTCCAGCGGGCATTATCACCGGAATTGAGTATGACCGAAACGAATTCGACCACGACATCTCCCGAGAAGCCTAAAAAGGAAGGGTTTCTCAGTAATATCGCCTTCAATGTCATTATTCCGACATTGATACTGACCAAGCTTTCCGGGGATGACTGGTTGGGCCCAACCTGGGCATTGATAGTGGCCCTGGCCTTCCCGCTGGGTTATGGCCTTCGCGACCTGCTGCGCCTGGGCAAGGTCAATTTCTTCTCAGCCCTCGGGTTTATTGGCATCTTGCTCACTGGCGGCATCAGCTTGCTCAAGCTGGACCCGCAGTATATTGCGATTAAGGAAGCTGCAATCCCTGGCCTACTGGGTGTTGCAACGGCACTATCCGTTTATACCCGCTGGCCGCTGGTCAAAACCCTGCTATACAACGATCAAATCCTGAATACGACAAAGATCGCCGAGTCATTACAGGCCAATGGTAACCAACCAGCCTTCGACCGCACCTTGCGCCAGACTTCATGGATCGTTGCCGGGTCATTCTTTTTCTCCTCGGCACTGAATTACATTCTCGCCAAAATGATCGTCACCAGCCCGCCGGGCACAGAGGCCTATAACACCGAACTTGGCGAAATGACCGCCTATGGATATCTGGTTATTGCGATCCCATCAACCCTGATTCTGATGGGTGCACTCTTTTTCCTGTTCTCCCGTATCGGCAAGCTGACCGGGCTGAAACTGGAAGAAGTGATGGTTGCGCAATAACACCTTAAAAAAAACTAACAAGAGCATTAAAAACAATGTGGTACGCAATCATCAGTGAAGATGTTAGCGATAGTCTCCCTTTACGCAAAAAAGCCCGCGCCGGTCATTTGGCTCGACTCAACCTTCTAAAAGATGAAGGTCGTCTCCTGGCCGCCGGCCCAAATCCCAGCATCGACAGCGAAGAGCCCGGTGAAGCCGGCTTTACCGGCAGTCTGGTAATTGCTGAATTCCCCTCTTTGGAGGAGGCCAAAGCCTGGGCTGACAGTGACCCCTATATCGAAGCAGGCGTCTATGCATCGGTTACAGTCAAGCCCTACAAGCTTGTACTGCCCTGATAAAAACTCTAACCAAAAAGCTGCATCACAATGAAGAAATTACTGTCCGGTGTACTCGCTGTAGCGCTGTTGAACTCAGCGCCAGCGGCACTTGCAGCGGAGACCCGCTATATTACCGACCAACTTCACGTGCCCATGCGCTCCGGCAAAGGCAATGAATTCCGGATTCTGCACCGCGGCCTGGCCAGTGGTACCGAACTAGCCCTACTCGAAGATGCCGCCTCGGACGGCTGGGCAAAAGTGCGCACCCCCAACGGCACTGAGGGATGGATCAGACGCCAATACTTGGTCAGTGAGCCCGTGGCAAAACTAAAGCTGGCAACTGCAGAAGCCAACCTGGCCCGCTTTGAAAAAATGGAAGGTAACCTGGGGGGAGAAGTTCGCCGGCTGGAGACAGAAAACGGCGAACTGAATAGCGCCCTGACCTCTGCCCAGCAGCAGAGCCAGGAATTGGCCGCCGAACTCAAGAGCCTGAAATCCCTTTCTGCCGACGCAATTTCGCTCAACGATCGCCATCAAAAACTCCTGCATCAGTACGAATTACTGAAACAGGAAAAAAGCATGGCGGAAGCGGAAATTCAGCGTCTGTCCGGTAGCGATGCCCGCAAGTGGCAAGTGTACGGTGCCCTATCCGTTGTATTAGGCGCTATTCTGGCGATGATTGCCCCCCATGTGCGCCCGCGCAAACGCAATTCCGAGTGGGCCAACTGATCTCCCTCGCTACAACCAAAATCGCTTACTATACGCCTGTGGGAATGTTGAAAAGCATCCCTCAGGCAGCGATATTCAAATACTTTCTCTCTACCTACAACCATACGCTGGCACAGAGGTAAACCGATTACCCCCGGACACTCAAAGGACACGGATGATGCGTAAATTAGTTATTTTTCTTTTCTGTACTCTATTCAGCCTTCCGCTATTTGCCCAAAACCCTCAGGTGAAACTAGAAACTGATCTCGGGGTTATTCGTATCGAGCTATATGCCAAGCAAGCACCAGTCACCGTAGAGAACTTCCTCGCTTATACCGATAGCGGCTTCTACGATGGAATTATCTTTCACCGTGTTGTGCCTGGATTTGTCGTCCAAGCCGGTGGTTTCACTTTTGATTTCCAAAGAAAAGAAACTCGCGACGCTATCGCCAACGAATCAGCTAACGGACTCCAAAACCTGCGTGGCACCCTTTCCATGGCGCGCACAAACGATCCCGATAGTGCCACGTCCCAGTTTTTTATTAACCTGGTAGATAACACCCGTCTGGATGCCAGCGAGGATAAACCTGGCTACGCAGTTTTTGGCAAGGTTATCGAGGGAATGGATATCGTAGAAAAAATTGAGCGGGAACCCCGTGGCCTTTATCGCAGGCACCCAGAGGCCCCCAATACTCCGATTCGGATTCTTTCCGCAAAACGAATTACAACCAGCGACAACACAGTCGCTGAACACAGCAAGGGAGAATAAGCATTGATCGCTCTCAGCGTAAACCTCAATAAAATTGCCTTAATCCGCAACTCCCGCGAGGGCAATTTTCCCGACGTAATCGCCCACGGACGCACTTGCCTTGATGCCGGAGCCCAGGGGCTGACTGTACACCCCCGCCCAGACCAAAGACATATTCGTCCAGGGGATGTGCGCGACCTGGCAAAACTCTGCGCCAGCCGCAAGAACATAGAGTTCAACGTTGAAGGCAACCCCTTCGCCGCTCCCCTGGGGGACTACCCCGGTCTAATACCACTGGCTTTGGAAACCAAACCAGACCAATGCACTTTGGTCCCCGACACCAATGATCAGCTCACTTCTGACCACGGCTTTGACCTCAAACAGGATGGAGATCGATTAGTTCCGATAATTGATCAACTTAAAAATGCCGGGATACGTGTCAGCCTGTTTATGGACCCAGACCTGGACCAGATCAGCCTGGCCAAACAGGTCGGGGCTGACCGTATTGAGCTCTACACAGGCCCCTATGCCGAAGCCGTAACCAAACAGAGCCCAGAGCTGGAAACAATTTTCTCTGCCCACTGTGCCGCCGCTGAGCACGCACATCAGCTGGGACTGGGGATTAATGCCGGCCATGACCTCAACCTGGTTAACCTACCGCGCTATCGAACATTACCGGGCTTGCAGGAAGTCTCCATAGGCCACGCCTTTACTGTCGATGCTATCAGCATGGGCCTGGAGAATGCCGTTAACGCCTACGTCGACTGCCTCGCTGGTAGCTGATGCAAAGCCTCAATATTATTGGCGCGGGCCGCCTTGGCAAAACCCTGGGGCGGCTGTGGCAGGAGAGCGGTGTATTCGAGATACAGTCAATTTACAACCGCAGTCTCGAAAGTGGAAAAAGTGCCTGTCGATTTATCGGTGCAGGCAATGCTGTCGATTCCCTCTCAGCAATGCCTTCAGCAGACCTATGGCTGATTGGTTGTATCGATAGTGAAATCGCTATATTTGCGCAGAAACTTGCCGATAGCGGGCTGGTCGACGAGCGCACTATTATATTCCACTGCAGTGGCGCTCTCAGCTCTAAAGAACTAGCCCCCTTGAGACCCGCTCTGGTTGCCAGTGCTCACCCGGTTCACAGTTTTGCCGAACCGGAAACCTCACTGCAAACATTTGCCAAAACCAGCGTCGCTGTCGAAGGGGATAGCCATGCAGTAGAGGTTATTTCTGTGGCTTTTGCAGCCATTGGCTGTGAAACACTGGCTATTGATCCCCTCAACAAGTCTCTGTACCACGCTGGATCAGTGATCGCCTCCAACTACCTCACCACCCTAATGGACCTGAGCTTACAAAGCTTTGCAGCCGCTGGCATAGAGCGGGACAGTGCTCTTCGCCTGTTGGCGCCGATTGTTTCACAGACTCTGCAAAACAATTTGGAGCTGGGACCAGAGAGGTCGCTGACAGGTCCCATTGCCAGGGGGGATGTGGAAACCGTTGGAGCCCAGGTGGAAAGCCTTGCATCAGTAGATAGCCAACTGGCACTTTGCTATCGCCATCTGGGCCTCGCCTGTGTAGAGTTGGCGCGGCGCGGCTCGCTCTCACCTGAGAGCGCAGCCAGATTGATCGAACTGCTGAGTGAGCCAACGCGGTGAAAGACTCCTCCGAATACCTGGAAAAAAAAGCCTTCTTCGATAGCCTCCTGACAATTTATGGGCGCAAGCCTGTACTCGAGGCTCTCGAGGATTTATCTGTACCCGTCCATAAATTACATCTGGCCCGCAGCAACCGGCGCGACCAGCTAATCCAGCGAATGGAAACCCTGGCGGAAGAGCGTCAGATTGAAATTGCTTACTGGGATCGCAAGGGCCTGTCCCGGATTTCGAAGAATTCCCGTCAGGACCAAGGTGTAGCCCTCGACCTGGCCCTGCCCCACTACGGCAGAGCGGAGGACTTTTTACAGAAGGTTGCAGCCCCAGAGCACAAAAACACCTATGAACTTCTGGCCCTGGATGGCATAACCAACCCTCAAAACCTGGGCATGATTATTCGCTCAGCCTGTGCCGGCGGCATTGATGGAATCATCCTGCCAAAGAAAGGCTGTGCACAGATAGACCCCCTGGTTATCAAAGCCAGCACAGGCACACTGTTTAAAACCCAGATTTTGCGCTGTGACAAATTGGCAGCCACCCTGGGGGAGTTCCGCGAGGCAGGGGCTCAGGTTTGCGGGCTGTCATCCCACGCCCGAACCACTCTGAAAGAGGTCTCCAGTAAAGTCTCCACAATTTTTGTGTTGGGCAATGAAACCCACGGCGTTAGCGATGCCGTCGCAGCTCAGTGCAATGAGCTGGTGCGTATCCCCATGCAAAACGATGTGGAAAGCCTGAATGTGGCGGTCACGGCCGCGCTAATTAGCTTCCGCCGAGAAATTTAACTCTACCCATGTGGGAGGCACCCTCCTCCCACCCTCTCAACTTATCCCACGAGTTCAACCCCAATCTATCCAGGATTATCCACTACCCACAGATTCTGTGGATATCTCTGTGGCTAACTTCATGCCGCAAGCCGCAAAGGCCCGCCACTTGGAGATTGTGACAACATGAAGAAAAAATAGACAACCCGGGAAACGCTTAAAAAATCAACGAGTTAGCGAAAACCTAACAGGGCGTTTAGCGACAATCCGTACCAATTAAAGATCGAATAAAGAGAAGGCTTCGTTGTGGAAAATGAGACGCTAAACCCAAAACAAAAAAAGAAAGGGGTGCTAAGCACCCCCTCGATTCTGCCGTTACTCCCACTCAATTGTCGCGGGAGGCTTGCTGGAAACGTCGTAGACCACACGAGAGATGTGCTCTATCTCATTGATAATACGGTTGGAGACCTTCTCAATCAGCTCATAGGGTAGGTGTGCCCAACGCGCCGTCATAAAGTCCACAGTCTCTACCGCGCGAAGAGCTACCACGTATTCATATCGACGGCCATCACCGACAACACCCACAGATTTTACCGGAAGGAATACAGCAAAGGCCTGGCTGGTTTTGTGATACCAATCGGCGTTGTGCAGCTCCTCGATAAAGATCGCATCCGCCTCTCTCAGAATATCGGCATATTCCCGCTTTACCTCTCCGAGAATCCGCACACCCAGACCCGGTCCCGGGAAGGGGTGACGGTAAACCATGTCGTAAGGCAGGCCCAGCTCCAGCCCGATCTTACGAACCTCGTCTTTGAACAGTTCACGCAGGGGCTCTACCAACTCAAACTGCATATCCTCTGGCAAGCCGCCCACATTGTGGTGAGACTTGATTACATGTGCCTTGCCGGTTTTAGCGGCGGCAGACTCAATAACGTCTGGGTAAATAGTGCCCTGAGCCAGGAATTTCACGTCCTGTAACTTGGAAGCTTCGCGATCAAAAATTTCAATAAAGGTATTACCAATGATTTTGCGCTTGGCCTCAGGGTCTTTTTCACCTTGGAGGCGCCCAAGGAAATCCTCTTCCGCATCAGAACGGATAACGCGGACGCCCATATTGTCGGCGAACATCTGCATTACCTGGTCGCCTTCGTTTTTACGCAGGAGACCATTATCTACAAATACGCAGGTCAGCTGATCGCCAATAGCCTTGTGCAGCAAAGCGGCTACCACAGAGCTGTCGACACCACCGGATAAACCGAGCAGCACCTTGCCCTCGCCCACCTGATCGCGGACTTTAGCAATAGAGTCTTCAATAATGTTCGCGGGAGTCCAGAGTTTCTCACACCCGCAAATATCAATCACAAAGTGCTCATAAATACGCATGCCTTGCAGGGTATGAGTCACTTCCGGGTGGAACTGTACACCGAAGAAATTCTTCTCAGCGTGGTACATACCGGCAATTGGGCAGGAATCGGTGGAAGCCAGCAGCTCAAAGCCCTCTGGCATCGCCACTACCTTGTCGCCGTGACTCATCCAAACATCCAGTAGGGAACTGCCATCATCAGCGATATGATCTTTGATATCGCTCAACAGGTTGGATTGGCCTTCAACTTTTACCTGGGCGTAGCCAAATTCGCGAATATCGCTGCCCTGTACGGTGCCTCCAAGCTGATGGGCCATGGTCTGCATGCCATAGCAAATGCCCAGTACCGGCACGCCCAGGTTATAAACCGCTTCCGGCGCGCGCGGGGAGCCCTCTTCTGGTACCGACTCGGGGCCACCGGCGAGAATAATGCCCTTGGGCTGATACTCACGAATTTCCTCTTCGGTCATATCGAAAGCGCGAATTTCAGAAAATACGCCCAGCTCGCGAACACGGCGGGCAATCAATTGTGTGTACTGGGACCCGAAGTCGAGAATGAGTATTCGGCTGGAATGGATATCTTGGCTCATGACTTACTCGATAACTGGATTAAATAACGGCAAACGGACCTTAAAGGTCCGTTTGCTGCTTGTTCCGTCTAAATTTTTTCACCTGGGGAAGGTCGAAGGCTTAGCGTCGGCCCACCGGGTAGTTGGGGGCTTCTTTAGTAATTTGAACGTCGTGGACATGGGACTCACCCATACCGGCTGCCGTGACCCGCACAAACTCAGGACGAGTGCGCATGATCTCGATATCGACACTGCCGGTGTAACCCATGGCTGAACGCAAACCACCCATCATCTGATGAACAATGGCTGACAGCGGACCTTTATAAGGCACTCGACCTTCGATACCTTCCGGTACCAGTTTTTCAGCGCCCTTGCTCGCATCCTGGAAATAGCGATCGGAAGAACCCTGGGTGCGGGACATAGCACCGAGAGAACCCATCCCGCGATAAGACTTGTAAGTACGGCCCTGGTAGAGCTCAACTTCGCCCGGTGCTTCTTCGGTACCGGCGAACATGGAACCCATCATGACAGATGAGGCGCCGGCAACAATTGCCTTGGAGATATCGCCGGAGTAACGGATACCACCGTCGGCGATCATGGGCACACCGAATTCTTTAAGGGCTGAGGCAACTTCTGCAATTGCCGTCACCTGGGGTACACCGATCCCCGTTACGATACGGGTGGTGCAGATAGAGCCCGGGCCGATACCCACTTTAACCGCATCCGCACCGGCCTCAACCAGTGCACGGGCTGCGTCAGCCGTAGCGATGTTGCCACCGATCACATCCACCTGGGGGTGCATTTCCTTAATGCGGCGCACGCGCTCAATCACGTTGCGGGAGTGACCGTGGGCAGTATCTACAACCAGTACATCAACGCCGGCTTCTACCAATGCGGCTACGCGATCATCGGTGTCCGGGCTGGTGCCCACAGACGCGCCCACACGCAGGCGACCATCGGAATCCTTACAGGAGTTCGGGTACTGCTCTGCTTTGTTAAAGTCTTTAACAGTAATCAGGCCGCGCAACTCAAAGTTGTCATTAACCACCAGTACCTTTTCGATACGGTGTTTATGCAGCAGTTCGCGCACTTCGTCGGAGCTCGCATCTTCGTGGGCCGTCACCAGACGCTCTTTCGGCGTCATAATGCTGGCGACACTGACGTCGAGATCAGTTAAGAATCGAACGTCGCGACTGGTAACGATACCAACCAAATCACCACGATCCATTACCGGTACGCCGGAAATATTGTGGTGACTGGTCAGCGCGATCAACTCGCGCACAGTGGCATCGGACTCAATAGTAATTGGGTCTTTTACAACACCGGCTTCGAACTTCTTCACCGCGCGAACGGCAAGAGCTTGCTCTTCTATCGACATACTCTTGTGAATAATGCCGATACCCCCTTCCTGGGCCAACGCAATGGCCAGGCGAGCTTCCGTCACCGTATCCATAGCAGCGGACACAATGGGGATGTTCAGGGTAATGTTGCGGGAGAGTTGGGTTTTTAAACTCACATCCTTGGCCGTGACCTCGGAATATCCGGGCACAAGTAGGACGTCGTCAAAAGTGAGGGCTTCGCGCGCGATGCGCAGATTGGATTCAGACATTGTTGACACTCAAACCTCGAATAGGCGGGATTGGGTATCGGCGCGATTATACCTCTACGCGCCCAAAGCGCAAACATCAATTTGCAGAAAAACGGATTTGTACAGTAAAGCTCTTTACCTATAAAGGCGATACTGCAATATTGCTCCGCCCAATACGCCCGACGAGATTCACCGATGCAGACAATTCCCCCTAGTCAAAATGCCAAGCGCAGCGTGCTGTCGGTCAGTGACCTGAATCGGGAAGTTAAACATCTTCTGGAAAGCAGTGTGCCCCTTCTATGGATCAGTGGGGAGATTTCCAATTTTTCCATGCCCAGCTCCGGGCACTGGTATTTTAGCCTTAAAGATGCGCGGGCCCAGGTGCGCTGCGCCATGTTTCGCGGTCGCAATCGCAGTGTCGCCTTTCGGCCGCAAAATGGTCGCGAGGTTTTAATCAGGGCCAGGGTGAGCCTGTACGAAGGACGCGGAGAATTTCAGCTAATCGTTGAGCATATGGAGGAGGCCGGCTTTGGCGCCCTGATGCGCCAGCTGGAACAGCTCAAAGCAAAACTGAATGCCGAGGGCCTGTTCGACACAAGCAGAAAACGCTCTCTTCCGTTTTTGCCAACCAATATCGGCATTGTCACTTCGCCGACAGGCGCGGCAATACGGGATATGATTCACGTATTGGGCAGGAGACACCCTTCTGCACAAATTGAAATCTGGCCCGTAGCCGTTCAAGGTCAGGGTGCCGCTCAGCAAATCGCGGCAGCGATTGAAAAAGCGAGCCGCAGTGGTCGCCACGATTTATTAATTGTCGGTCGCGGCGGAGGCTCCCTGGAAGACCTGTGGTCTTTTAATGAAGAAATTGTCGCCCGCGCACTGGCCGCAAGCCCTATTCCCACTATTTCTGCAGTCGGCCACGAAACCGATACGACTATTGCAGATTTAGCCGCAGACCTGCGCGCACCCACCCCTTCTGCTGCGGCAGAAATAGCCAGCGCCAATGCTGCAGAAATTTTACAGCGGCTTGACCAGGTCCAGCGCAGATTGCACCGCGCCATGGACAACCAACTGAAGCATTTATCTCAACAGGTTCAATTGCGACGCAACCGTTTGCGCCATCCCAAGGAGCAGCTCCTCAACCAGGCCCAACGGCTGGATCATTTGGAGATGCGCCTGGTAGCAGCTTGCCAACAACAAATCCAAAGTCGCAAATCCCAATTGGATTCCGCCTCCAGAGCTTTTGCCCACAACCTGCCGACACGCCGACTCGACAATAGTCGAAAGCAGTTAATTCAACTCAAGGGAAACCTGGAGCGTGCGATACAACTGATATTACAGCGCGGCAGCGACAAACTCTCCCACCGGGCCCAATTACTACAAAACATCAGTCCCCTGGCAGTATTGCAGCGAGGCTACGCCATTGTTCTGGATTCAGAAAATCGCGCAATTCGCGATAGTGCAGAACTGGATACCGACCAGCAAGTCCATATTAAGCTGGCCAAAGGGAACTTCACTGCAGAAGTTAAAACCATCGAGAACTGATTTCTTTAACAATTAAAGAGCGCAAATAAAGCGACACTATAATGGTTGAGGTAGAGTGCCTTCGGAGCAATATATGGATAGTGAATTTACTGCTATCCACCTCAACCAGTGGACCTTGATACTACTTTCAGTACTACTGCTTGCCCTTGCGGCCTGCACGGAACCAGATCGTGATTCTGGAGTAGCCGAATCAGTCACCATGTCAGCTGCCGAAGCGCAGGATGCCGACAAGCGATCAGGGCAACTGCCTGAAATAACCCCCGCTAAAGAACAGCAAGTCAACTACGTCGAAACCGGTGACCTTAGGGACATAAGAAAACACGGCACAATTCGGTTCGTTAATTTAACCGGTGCTTCCGAGGACCTGTTACCTCGTGACGATGTGGTGAGCCTCCGTCACTTCGAACTGGCCAACAAACTGGCCAAACAGTTAAAGCTGGAACCCAAGTGGATAAAAGCTGAAACGCCCGATGACGCGGTGCAAATGCTGATCGATGGCCAGGCAGATGTAATCGCCTATAACCTGACTGTCACTGACGCCCGTGAAGAAATTATTGACTTCACGGTTCCTCTTCGCCATTCGCGGTTAGTACTCGTCACTGGTCCTGAGGGTCCAGATATTTCAGATGCGAGCAAATTAAAGGACCTGGAATTTATTATCCCCGCCGGCTCTTCTATTAAAGAAACAGCAGAGCAACTTGTTGCCGAAAATCCAAACTCAAACCTAACTATTCGAGAAATTGATATTAATGGTAACCGAGATACCTTGCTGGATATCATTAATGGCCAAAAGAACCGTGTTGCTATTTTGGAAGATTTTTCAGCCCAGGATTTGCGCAATTACCGCGATGACATGCGGATTGGTGCAGATGTATCTGAAGTGCAAAATATTGCCTGGGGCGTACGCAAAGACTCCAAACGCCTGCATACCACTCTCGATAATTTTTTGACCCGCAACCTGGTTAAATCCCAGGAAGAACGCATTACCGATTGGAAGGGTATTAAAAAATCTGGAGTAATCAGGCTACTCACTTATAACGGGCCGACAACCTATTTCTTATGGAAAGGGGTATTAATGGGGTTTGACTACGACCTGGCCCAGGCTTTTGCCAATAAGCACAAACTCCAACTCCAGGTTATTGTTGTCCCCTACGAAGAAGACCTTGCCGACTGGCTGAGGGCGGGTCGCGGTGACTTTGCCGGGGCCGAACTCAATATTACCAGTGCCCGTGAAGACCAGGGCATGGTATTCACCAAGCCCTATGTCGAATCCACAGACCAGATCGTCAGTGGTAAAGGCAGCCCCCCTATTACCCAGATTCAGGATCTTAATGGCCGCAAATTAACCCTGCGCGCCTATTCATCATTTATTGAAACCGCTGAAACACTGAAAGAAGCTGGTATTGATGTCGATATCCGTGTGGCGCCGCCAGATATTTCCCAGTCACAAATCTTCTCATTAATCGCCGACGGGCTGGTAGATGCGACTATATCCCACTCCGGTCGAGCCAAGATTGAGGCATCCGTTCAGCCACAACTGGTACTCGGAACCCTTATCGGTGACCCGCGTCCACAGGGCTGGATGGTATTAAGACAAAATTGGCACCTGTTACAGAACTTGAATAAGTTTTTGAAAAATTATAGAAAAACGAGCCAGTACCAGAAGCAGTACCAGGCTTATTTTGAGCCGAACAAACGATTTACCCAGCGAGTAAGTTCCCGGGTAATACCGGGAGAAAACCTCTCTCCTTACGATGAGTTGGTGAAGGAATCTGCCTTTAAATACGATTTTGATTGGCGCATGATCGTCGCGCAAATGTGGCAGGAGAGCAATTTCAACCCTAAAGCCGTATCTCCAGTTGGCGCGCAGGGGTTGATGCAGGTAATGCCTGCCACAGCCGAGGAAATGGGATTTCCTCCGCCGCTGTTCGAACCTGAAAGAGGTATTAAAGCGGGGGTAAAATATATGGATTGGGTGCGCGATCGCTTTAATCCCGCTTTGCCAACCGTAAATAAACTCTGGTTTACTCTCGCTTCCTACAATGCCGGATACGGCCACTTACTCGATGCCCAACGGCTGGCTAAAGAATTGGGACTGGATCCCAATGTGTGGTTCGACAATGTGGAAGTCGCCATGCTGAAACTGGCCCAGCCCCAATACTTTAAACGGGCGAGATACGGCTATGTGAGAGGCTCCGAGCCCGTGCAGTATGTACGCAATATCAGCAATCTCTACAAAGCCTATGTGGAAATGATGAGCGATGATGTGACAGTCCGCCCACCTCTACAGCGCTTGCCCGGCAAAATCTATTGTGAACCCGGGGATGTGCCTGAGGGCGTTATTCAGCGGATGCCCACTTACTCCTCGCCCTAGGCAACCACAAGCCCTCACAAGGTTAAAACGATTTTCCCGGTGATAGTGCCAGACTCGAGTAATTTATGTGCCTCAACCGCCTGATGCAGAGGAAATTCAGCGGCTAGTTGCGGCCGCACTTTACCCGCTTCAATTAGCGGCCAAACCTTTTGCTCCAGTGATTTCGCAATACCGGCTTTCACTTCTGGCGAGCGTGCCCTCAAAGTTGAGCCGGTCAATGTAAGTCGCTTCAACATCACCGGCATCATATTTACTTCTACTTTAGCGCCAGCCAGGTAGGCAATATTCACGATTCTGCCGTCGTTAGCGGCCACACGAATATTGCTATTGATATAGCTACCGCCCACCATATCCAAGATAACATCAGCTCCGTGATCATCTGTCATCTCGCGCACCACGGAGACAAAATCTTCATCCCGATAGTTGATCGCCTTCTCCGCTCCCAAGGCCACACAGGCTGCGCATTTATCTTCTGTTCCCGCAGTAGTGAAAACCCGGGCTCCCAATTGATGGGCCAGCTGGATTGCCGTGGTACCAATGCCAGAGGAACCACCATGGATTAAAATCACCTCACCCGGCTTTAAACCCGCGCGGTCAAATACATTAGTCCATACGGTGAAAAATGTTTCCGGCAATGCTGCTGCCTCAATAAGACTAAGGCCTGCGGGGACCGGAAGGCATTGCCCCTCTGGAGCTACTGCATACTCTGCGTAGCCTCCACCATTGGTCAGGGCGCAAACTTTATCTCCCACCTGCCAGCGCACAACTTTTTCCCCGACTTCAACAACCTCACCAGCCACTTCCAATCCCAATACCGGCGATGCCCCGGAAGGTGCGGGATAATGCCCTTGGCGCTGCACAATATCAGGGCGATTAACCCCAGCTGCAGCTACACGGATAAGGACTTCGTCTGCGCCGGGAACAGGCTTATCCATCTGCTGCAATTGCATGACTTCAGGCCCACCAAATGTAGGCAGATCAATAAACCGCATATTTTTCCCCTTTATAGGTTCACTTTTATTGCCACGCTAACAAAACAAGAGTATCAAAAATCATCAAGCAGTTTTTATTCAACATGCAACCCAATAAAAAACGGCCAGCCCCATCACAACTTTTAATTGTGAAAAGGAACTGGCCGTTTCGAAGTCTGCTGGCTTAAAAAGTACTTTCTCTAAGCTGCAAGTTCTCAGCCGAGATTAGAGTTCGTAAATAAACTCAACCCCCATAACACGACCTTTATTCAGCGGAGTAAAGCTGGCACCGATACCACCAAGGGTAACTGGTAGCTGCGTGTCATTACCTTCAGTAACTTCATTAAGCATATTTTTGCCGAATACAGAAACTGTATATTGGCCGCTATCCGCAGTATAACCAATACTAAAGTCTACCATTTCCACTTCAGACAGCATGCCTCTGTTGTCATCCGTATACGGTGCTTCATCGCGATGATTGTAGTTAATGCGGGAGGTGATTGTTCCGTAGGAACCCAGAGACAAATCGTGCACTAACCCTATACCATAAGTCCATGGCGCCAGGCGTGGGATCTCGAGACCCAGGTCTTCATCATCCACAAGGCCGTCACCATTCAGGTCACCGAGTACCTTATCGTAATCGCCATCTACATAGCCCACGTTGAAGCTAAGCAGCAGGTTTTCACTGAGCGCAGCCATGGTCTCCAGTTCAGCACCACGAATTGTCGCATCTGCGGTGTTTCGAATGATTTGCGCCACACCGGTCACTGCGTCAGCGAGATTCTCCTCCCGCTGCATATCATCAATAGTGTTGTGGAATACCGCCATATTGGTACGAACACGGCCATCGAGCCAATCTACCTTAGCCCCAATTTCGAAGCTGCTTTGCTCTTCCTGGTCCGTTGCCTGCGGGGTATAAGGCATTCCTGTGGTCGGATCTATACCTGCGTTGCGGAAGTTGTACCCTCCACTGCGGAAACCCTTGGTCCAGAATGTGTAGAGCTGCGTCTCGTCTGAAACAGTCCACTGCAAGCCAACTTTGGGAGTGAAGGCATTCCAGCTTTCGCTATCTTCAAAGTCGTAGGCAGCACAGCCATCCAGTGTGCAGAGGTTCAGGGGAATAGAGGCAATCTTCGCATCTTTCTCCTCACTCGAGTAGCGTCCACCCAGGGTCAACACCCAGGCCTGGTTCAGGTCGATATCAGCCTGGGTAAAGAATCCATAAGTACTGTGATCCTGCACACCACCACCGGTCCAATCGATAATGCCACCATAACCATCGGCTAATAAACGATTTTCCAGGTAGGTTACATCCTGAGAGAACCAATAGGCACCGGCAGTGATGGCTGTGCGACCGAAACGGCCGGCATAGCGCAGCTCATTACTCAACTGGCTCTGATCCACGCTTGAGTCCGCATGGAAACCGACAAAAGGTAGGGAATCAATATCCCCCAAGCCCCGTGCCTCATACTCACGCCAAGCCAAGATATTTGTGATGGTGCCATCACCGAACTCAACATCTTTATTGAACTCAGTAATGATCTGGGACCACTCGTCTTTTTGATAACCCTCTTCGTCCTGGGCCACCTCAAAAGAATCTTCACTATTGTCCCAATCAGGAATACCGTATGCCTCAGCAATCTGGGTTGCGCTGGGATAGGCAATAATACCGTTACCAGTATCAACTACATAAGCTTCGTTACCACGGTTTTGAGCGACAACCCCATCTGAGTCCATACGCCCGTGCTCCATCCGCACAAGCAGTTCTGCCGTTTCATTGAGCTGAACACTAAAGCTTGGGCGAATAAACCAGCTGTCAGAGGCACCGGCATTATCATTGCCGGTGGCAACATTTTCGAACCATCCACGGTCATCGTTGTAGTAAACGGTCAGGCGGCCGTTAACATCGTCAGAGATGGCACCATTAATTGAACCCGCAGTCACCACATCCAGATTATCCGTTGTGGACACCTTGACGCGAGCAGAGAATTCATCAGTTGGGCGCGCTGTTTTAACTACGACAGCGCCACCGGTAACATTACGGCCAAATAGCAGGCCCTGCGGACCACGGAGAACTTCGATACCCTCCAGGTCAAACACATCGGTAACAACACCCGCATTCACACCGAGGTACATACCATCGACAAAGACCCCTACTGTGGGATCAATTGATGGAATAGAGCTATTCACTCCAAGACCGCGCACAGTGAAGTTTGCCGTATTTTTTACAGTACCCACATCCTCCAGCTGGACGTTGGGCATTTTGAAAGAAAGGCTTTGTAAATCCCTGGTTTGCAGAGCCTCCAGTTGGTCACCGGAATAGGCGGTAGCCGCTACCGGAACATCCTGAAGTAATTCTGCGTCTGCACGCTTACGGGCTGTTACCTGCACTTCTTCCATAAGGGTGCCGACTGCTCCCTCTGCGGCATAACTGGGGCTAATACCACTGGCTAACCAAAGAGTTGCTACGGAACAGGCGGAAAGCAGAGCAGAGTGCTGCTTGGGTTTTGACGGACTTCCCATGTTTTCTCTCCATTGTTTTATTTTTTTTATGTACAACAACGGACTTATCGCAATCGGTACTGCCTGGCCCCACCGCTCTACCTCTATAAAGAGGCTCCGACTAAGTGAAGCTCCGATTCAAGACCGCGCTGATAAAGAGGCACAGATTTCGTAGTGAATCTGTGACATGGACAGGTTACAGGCTCACAACCGTGTGTGGAAGTCTATTTACCGTAAATGTCTGTAAAAATAACTCAATTAGTCTGGAAAGTTCTTTCAAATTGAAGAAAAAAATAAAAGGAGCTGGGGAAAATAAAATTTTGCACTATTTAAGGGCGACATCTTTAATGACTTCCTCGACATAGCAAATTGATTATTTTTAAAAAAGCCAATGACAATATGTATCTAAACCGCCAAAAAAATACAAAACTTTTTGTCTACCTTTAAATTTATGCGCTCTCGACGCTTCTAGGCTAGACTGAAAATTCCCACCTGTATTTCAGGTTGCCCGCGATGCAAAACTATAAAACTTAATTAACCTGGTACACTTAAATATATTAAATTTGACCAGCGGGTCTGGCTGGAAAATAAATTTCCACTAACACCAACAGTTATTTCGGCGCAATAGAAGTGTCATCACCACCAGCACCCACATGGGAAAGTATTTCATTTATTTCCGCTGCATCGAGGGTTTCTTTTTCTAAAAGAGCCCCAGCCAATACATCCAATTTCTTGCGATTTTTTGTCAGCAACTGATCTACTTTCATCTCAATTCCGCTGATCAAAGCAATAATTTCGTCATCAATAATCTCTGAGGTGTGTTCGCTGAAGTCCTTCTGCTGGGCCATCTCGCGCCCCAGGAATATATGCTCCTCTCCCCGGCGGAAAGCAACGGGTCCTAATTTTTCACTCATCCCCCAGTGCGTCACCATGTGACGGGCCAGTCGCGTCGCCTGCTTTAAATCTGCCTCTGCACCAGTGCTCACCTCCTTGAATACCACCCGCTCAGCGACCCTCCCTCCAAGCATTACGCCGATACGATCGCGGAGATAACTGACCTGCATACTGTGATGCTCTTCGGTGGGAATCTGCTCGGTAGCGCCGAGACTGTGCCCTCTGGGAATAATAGTCGCCTTCTCCAAGGGGTCTGCATTCGGCAATAGCGTTGCTACCAGCGCATGTCCCGCTTCGTGGTAGGCGATAATCCTCTTGTCCTCTTCACTGATAACCATTTCGCGCTCGCCACCGAGAACCACTTTATCCCTCGCCCTCAATAAACAATCCATATCCACTGCGGACTTATCTTCTCGCCCCGCCAACAGTGCGGCCTCATTAATCAGGTTTTCCAGATCCGCGCCGGCAAAACCTGCGGTCAGGGCCGCGAGCCGCTCCAGATCCACCTTGCCGTGCAATGGGACATCGCGGGAATGAATCTCAAGAATTTCCTTGCGTGCGGCCTTGTCTGGAAGGTCCAGAGTAATTTTTCGGTCAAAGCGCCCTGGTCTTAGCAGCGCCGCATCGAGAACGTCGGGCCTGTTGGTTGCCGCAACCACCACCACCGCTTCCTGGGGATCAAAGCCATCCATCTCACCAAGGATCTGGTTGAGCGTCTGCTCCCGCTCATCGTGTCCACCACCAACACCCGTTCCCCGCGCCCGGCCGACGGAGTCAATCTCATCGATAAAGATAATTGAAGGAGCATCTTTCTTGGCTTCGGCAAACATATCCCGCACACGGGAAGCGCCCACCCCTACAAACATCTCAATAAACTCAGAGCCACTAATACTGAAAAATGGCGCTTCACTTTCACCGGCCAGCGCTTTCGCCATCAGGGTTTTGCCCGTACCGGGAGGCCCCATTAGCAAAATGCCCCGGGGGATCTTCGCTCCAAGCTTGCGATAGTGCTCCGGGCTCTTGAGGTACTCCGCTACTTCTTGCAGATCCTTCTTCGCATTTGCCAACCCGGCCACATCATCGAAAGTCACTTGGGACTCACTGCGCTCAAACCGCTTTGCTGGCGA
This sequence comes from Microbulbifer maximicatervae (SeqCode), assembly GCF_052467325.1. Taxonomy (NCBI): domain Bacteria; kingdom Pseudomonadati; phylum Pseudomonadota; class Gammaproteobacteria; order Cellvibrionales; family Microbulbiferaceae; genus Microbulbifer; species Microbulbifer maximicatervae (SeqCode). Next base: position 47,107 of record NZ_CP174310.1, on the reverse strand, counting down.
TCGAGCAAAACCGAAGGGACTGCCGGGAGCCCCACTGGCCATCTTTTCCTGCATTCGCCGCCCCATCCAAACCAGAAGCCCAATAATCAGTATCCAGGGCAACAGCAAAATCAACATCCGCTGCATAAAGCCCCCTCCCGGGGACTCCGCCAGAATTTCCACATTTTCCTTTTCCAGCAGGGGAAGCAGCTCGGGGTCCTGAACGGAAGGTAAAATGGTTGTGAAGTGCTCTGACGGTGGGGCCTTTTTTTCCTTCTCGCCAGTGTTTGCCGCCGGCAGCTTGCCCGCCTCCGGCTTAAAAGTGCCACTGACTCTATCCCCCTCGATAACCACGCTGGCAACTTTGCCTGCGGCGACCTCTTTCTTAAAATCACTGTAAGCTAGCTCAGTCCGCTTGCCAGAAAGCTGCCCGTTAGTGCAATACTGCACAGTCAGTATTAAAAGGAAAATCCAGAGGAAGTACTGAAGCCAATTCAGTGGCCCTTGCGGCACTGGCTTTCCCGATAGCGGTGAAGGAGACTCCCCCTGCGGCAGCTTTCGCTCTTGGTCCTGCTCGTCCGCCATATATTCTCACCATATCTCTGGAGAAGCCTGCCGCCGGACGATAGGCCTGACCTGGCAATGGGCAATGGAAAAGGTGCGAATCATCAGAATCCCAGTAGAGTAATGAGTATAGTTCGCCGCCAATCACACCGAGGAATTTAATGCCTCGCCCCTGGATAACTAGCGCAATCGGTACCCAAGGCATATTTTTCAAAGTAAGGCTTGCAAATTGAGGAAAGGCACGGCAGAATTCGCGCCCTGTCGAGACTGGTCGACCGCTCCCAGAGGGGCCCAGAAACTCGATAAGTTGCGGATTTTTAAGGATTTTTTCCAAAAAGAGGTTGACGGCAACGAATCAACTCTCTATAGTTCGCACCCATAACGACGCGCTCGTAGCTCAGCTGGATAGAGTACCTGGCTACGAACCAGGCGGTCGGAGGTTCGAATCCTCCCGAGCGCGCCATACAAAGAAAAGGGCTTACGTCTCACGACGTAAGCCCTTTTTTGTTGTAGAGCAGCTAATGCCAAACTGCTCTTTGCACAATTTATTCTTCGCGGCCTCGCCCCACCCCAGCAACCCCTATTCACTTTAAGCAATCACTAACAGCTTGAATGACCCGACAGGGTTAGGAACAATCTCTTTCATTCGCTCCATACAGCGGATAGATATGCGCACATCAGTTAGCGGGAGCAATTGCACCAGCTGTGCAACCTCCAGATACGTTAATCCATTTTCATTTCACTAGGGTCCTGTGCTCGACCAGAGATTTCGACACACAAAAGAAAGTTAGGAGTTAATACTCCTAACTTGGGCCCGATCGCACCCGGAAGAGGATTGAAGCCCCCTTCGACCTTTGCAGCCGCGCCTACGCCGAGATAGCAATCGATAGACTGCAATTTATTAATACCTCAAAGAAGAAAACTCCCACCCACGCAGAGCAACAGCAGGGCAAACAAACGCTTAAGCAATCGCGGAGATAATTTGTGGGCCAGACGCGCTCCAAAACGGGCGAAGAACATGCTGGTGATAGCGATACCGACCATGGCTGGAAGGTAGATAAAACCAAAACTCCACTGCGGCAGTTCAGGTTGCTTCCAACCAATAACCATAAAACTCAGAGCGCCAACGGCAGCAATCGGCAAACCACAGGCTGAGGAAGTTGCCACTGCCTGCTGCATCGGCACGCTGCGCCAGGTTAGAAAGGGTACCGTCAGTGTGCCGCCACCGATGCCAAAGATGGCTGAGGCCCAGCCTGTTACCCCGCCGGCTGCTGTCAGCCCCAGCTTGCCGGGAACAGCGCGGCTGGCCTTGGGCTTGAGTTCCAGTCCCATTTGAATGGCAATGGTGATAGCAAATACACCAATGATCTTTTGCAGTACCGGCCCCTGGATAGCTGCCGCAGTGAACGAACCGAGACTTGCACCGAGAAGAATACCCAGGCTCATCCAGGCAAAAGTCGGCCATAGCACCGCGCCTTTGCGCTGATGCTCCAAAACCGAGTTAATCGAAGTAAAGACAATAGTCGCTAGCGAAGTACCTACAGCCAGGTGGGTCAGCACATGCGGATCGATCCCCTGTGCAGTAAAGCTGAATACCAGGACAGGTACGATGATGATGCCACCACCGACGCCAAACAAACCGGCCAACACCCCGGCCACAGCCCCTAGCAGCAGGTAGAGTAGAAATTCCATAAATTCCTCGAATTAATTCATGCGGGTTTCTTCAGGGAGCAGGTGATGGAGCTACAAGCCCGCAACCCATTGCTCCAGTGATTTACCCGGCTGGGGATACCGCAGTAAGGTTGCGATATTGGCCTTTGAAATACAGAAGTGGCTGCCTTGCAGCAGCTTTTTGTAGGTTTAACGCTTTCACCTCGCCAATCACAATCAGGTGATCTCCGGCGGTGTGTTCAGCATGAATTTCGCAGTCAAGCCAATGCAGGCTGCCGGCGATAATGGGGTTCCCCAGCGGCGATTCCTGCCATTCAACCTCGCTCCATTTATCTGCGCCTTGACGAGCAAATTGGTTGGAAATCTTGACCTGATCATCCGACAGGATATTGACTGAAAATCGACCTGCCTGGCGAATTTTGGGGTAGCTGTACGAACTCGACATAACGCTGAATGACACTAATGGCGGGCTCGTCGATACGCTATAAAACGACTGGCAGGTGAAGCCTATCGGCTCACCCTCACAGTGCGATGCGATCACCGTAATACCGGAGGCGTAATGCCCCAGTGCTTCGCGAAAGCGCAACGGTTCTATGGCTGTACTGGAAAGTGACATGGGAGCACCTGAATATTGGGGACAGCTAAACCGAGAGCTCTCTTCGAACAATTTCTGCACCTGCACTTAACGCATTGAGCTTACCGTTCGCAACCTTACGGGATAGAGGCGCCATACCACAGTTCGTACAGGGATAGAGATCCTTAGCATCCACATACTTGAGTGCTTTTCGCAAGGTATCGGCGACTTCCTCCGGTGTTTCAATCGTGTTGCTTGCCACATCAATAGCGCCCACCATCACTTTTTTACCACGAATAAGCTCAAGGAGATCCATTGGAACATGGGAGTTGTGGCACTCGAGCGAAATCAGATCGATATTGGATTTTTGCAGTTTTGGAAACGCTTCTTCATATTGCCTCCACTCTGACCCCAGAGTTTTCTTCCAGTCTGTATTGGCTTTGATACCGTAGCCATAGCAAATATGTACGGCAGTTTGGCACTTCAGCCCCTCGATGGCTTTTTCTAAAGTGGCAATCCCCCAGTCATTCACCTCATCAAAAAACACATTAAATGCGGGCTCATCAAATTGAATAATATCAACACCAGCAGCCTCTAGCTCACGAGCTTCCTGGTTGAGAATTTTGGCAAATTCCCAAGCGAGCTTTTCGCGGCTTTTGTAGTGGCTATCGTAGAGAGTATCAATCATTGTCATGGGGCCAGGTAATGCCCACTTGATAGCTTGACTGGTTTGCTTGCGTAAAAACTTAGCATCTTGAACAAATACTGGTTGTTGCCTAGATACTTCGCCAACAACTGTCGGCACGCTCGCTTCATAGCGATTGCGGATTTTAACGGTTTCCCGTTTCTCAAAATCAACGCCGTTGAGGTGCTCGATAAATGTAGTCACAAAATGCTGGCGGGTTTGCTCCCCGTCACTAACGATATCGATACCGGCTTGTTGTTGCTCTTGTAATGTCAGGCGCAAGGCATCCTGCTTACCCTCATGCAATTGATCGCCCTGTAATTTCCAGGGAGACCAAAGTTTTTCGGACTCTGCGAGCCAGGATGGTTTAGGCAAGCTTCCAGCGCTTGAAGTTGGCAATAGGCGATTCATGAAAAATAATCTTATCTATATTTGTTAATTAAAGCGCGTAATTAGCGGCCCACTGATCAAGGATACTTCTGTATGGCTTGATAAATTGTTCTTCAGTAAATTTCCCTTGCTTTATAGCCAGCTGGCTACGCTCTTCCCGGTCATAAACAATTTTAGTGAGTGAATAATCCTGGTGCTTCAAACTGGGCTGATAGCAGGTCCCCGCTACAGAATTTGCATTGTATATTTCAGGCCGATATATTTTTTGGAAGGTCTCCATCGTGCTGATAGTGCCGATAAGCTCAAGATTCGTATAATCACCAAGCAAATCACCTTGGAAGTAAAAAGCCAAAGGGGCAACACTATCCGGCGGCATAAAATAGCGAACCTGCAAACCCATTTTCTCGAAATACTCGTCAGTTAAAGAGTATTCGTCCTGCCGATACTCAACACCCAGTACGGGGTGCTGGTTTTCAGTTCGATGATAAGTTTTACTGCTCGATACACTCAGACAAATAACAGGGGGCTTGCTGAAGTTATCCTTGTAGGCACTTGAATTCAGGAACGATTGAAAGATTTTCCCGTGAAGATCACCATAACCTTCAGGAAGGCTAAACTTGTCTTGCTTCTTGTTATGCTCCAACAACAACACGCTGAAATCATAATCCCGCACATATGAAGAAAAGTTGTTTCCTACTATGCCCTCAATCCGTTGATTGTTTTTATGATCAACAATATTCGTCTTCAATACTTCAATGGTAGGAAAGGCTTCTCCGTTGCCTTCAATATCAATATCAACGGAAATAATATCCAGCTCTACGGAGTAACGATCTGCACTAGGGTTGTCCCAATGCGCCAGGGCATTGAAACGACGATCAATCATTCTCAAGGTATTGAGCAAATTGTCCCGACGGCTCTCCCCTCTCGCCAAGTTCGCAAAATTGGTGGTGATCCGCGTGCTATCCGCTGGACGATAGTTTTCATCAAAACGTAAGCTCTTGATGGTGAATGCAAACTCTTTATTCATTGCGGCCTGGTATCCTGATTCCTAAGGCAAAAACTGAGTTCTTTGCTTGGTGATTGACATTGCCAGGCAGGATAAGCCTCTTTATAAATGAACAAAAATGGTATATTTTCAACTATCCATTAATTTTACTCATGGTTTTCTCGGGTACAGCTATGCTAGAGCGCACGCACTTAACAATAATCCAGGCCGTAGACCATCACGGTTCGCTAACCGCTGCGGCCAAGCACCTCTGCCTAACCCAGTCGGCGCTGAGTCACACGGTACGCAAGCTGGAACAAAACCTCGGGGCCCCTATCTGGTTGCGTGAGGGCCGCAGCTTGCGCTTGACCCAGACCGGTGAGTATCTGCTTGGATTGGCCAATCGAGTCCTGCCACAACTGGAACACGCTGAGAGCAAGCTAAAGCAAATGGCTCAAGGTGAGCGCGGTACCCTGCGTATCGGTATGGAATGCCACCCCTGCTATCAGTGGTTACTGAAAGTCGTGTCGCCATTTCTGGAAGATTGGCCGGACGTGGATGTGGATGTTAAGCAGAAATTTCAGTTCGGAGGTCTCGGCGCTTTACTGGGTTACGAAATCGACCTGCTAGTTACCCCTGACCCTTTCTATAAAGCCGGACTGCGCTTCGATCCCGTATTTGACTACGAGCAGGTGCTGGTAGTCCCTCGAGATCACCCTATGGCAAAGCGAAAGTACCTGACAGCAGAAGACCTACGGGATCAGGTGCTGTTAACTTACCCCGTGCCGCCGGACCGCCTGGATATCTATACCCAGTTTCTCAACCCTGCGGGCGTGGTGCCACTGCGCCACAAGACCAGTGAAACTACCGATATCATGCTACAGATGGTGGCCAGCGGCCGCGGGGTCGCGGCCCTGCCACGCTGGCTTGCAGAGGAGTACTCTACCAAGCTGGCCCTATCGGTGGTGCGCCTCGGGCGACAAGGTATTGCCAAGCAGATTTTCTTAGGAACTCGTGAAGACGACAGTGAAGTTGAATACCTGAGCGCTTTTATCAAACTGGCCAGAGGTTATGAACACTCAGAAACTAAAGCCTAATGCTGGTGAGATTTACCGTTTACTCAGGTAGCAGTTTGAACAGTCACCATAGAGTGAGAAATATTTACGAAGTACGGACCTTCCCACTAAACGCAAACACGCCCGCACAGAAAAACTTGCCAACCCTAAGTAATCCATTTGCGCTTTTCACTGCTAGCGGCGCGCCCTGGCAGTGACAAATACAGCGAGCTACGCCACTGAAATTTACTAAACAATAAATTTCAATTTGCTGGCAACGGGCCAGGCAATTGGAGGTTCGAACTTTCCCGGGCAATCCACATAAGAAGGCCTTATATCACAGGAAATAGTCTCTTCTATTTTTCTGGAGCCCTATCCAAGCCCGAATGGAGCCAGTTCAAAACTGGTTTAAGATTGAACTGGAAAGGGGTTTTCAAATAAAGCTCGCTTTTCTTCCAATCTTTCCCGCAGGAATTCTTTTAACTTATTTGCTCTCACTATATGCCGTGAGTCAGTACGACTTAATAACCACAAAGCCCAAGAGGAGGGAGTTTGACGTAGGGGAAGCTGAATCACCGAAGGGTGCCCTATCGCATTGACAAACCAGCAGGGCATTCGAGCCACCCCAAATCCATTTTTTACCGCTAGAAACATGGCATGCAGGTCATCCACTCTTAATCCCGCACTGCACTTGGGAAGATCATCACACCACCTTGGCAACTGCTCTTCCGCCGACCAAAGTACTGCTTTAACTTTGTTGCTGATGACCAGTGAACGATGAGCGTAAACTCCCATTTCCAGCTGGGCAAACTGAATACCAGTAAGAAGGTCAGGTGGCTCAGGCGTAAATCTTAGAGCGACGTCTGCCTCGATATTTGCCAGGTCCTTCAAGCTACTGGAAGCCAAAACCCTCAGGGATATGTCTGGATGATCAGCCTGGAACTGGCACAGATCCTCTAACAGTAACTGGTTGAGTAAATCATGGGGTAACGTAAGAACAAGGGGACCTGCCATGCGGCTATCCGCCCCACTGATCCGCTCTTCCAGCATTAAGTTTTGAACCTCCAATTTCTCGGCTATCGGCAAAATTGCCTCTGCCGCCTCTGTAAGGGCATAGCCCCTCGGCGTGCGATGAAATAAAAGCACACCATGAGACTGCTCCAGAGATTGAATACGCCGGGAAACCGTAGCGTGATTAACATCTAGCACCTTGGCAGCCGCAGACACCGTGCCATTGCGCGCAAGTGCAAGGAAGTAGCGGATGTCATCCCAATTAGTCATTTTGCCTCTTCTCTCGTCCACTCTTTCTTATTTCTGTGCATATTTGCACAAAGGCTGTTAAGAATCGATTATTTATTATCAGGCTTGAGCTGGATAACCTCTGCGCTGTACCAATTACAACACGGCGAGGAGATTCCCATGCCCGACCTGTTTACCCCTTTATCCTTGGGTGATTACACCCTTAAAAACCGAGTAGTCATGGCTCCACTGAGCCGCAGCCGCGCCAACAGTAATGGCGTCCCCCAACCCATATCTGCTCAGTATTATCGGCAGAGAGCGAGTGCGGGGCTGATCATCGCTGAGGCTACAGCAACATCCCCAACTGGACGCGGCTGGATCAACGGGCCCGGTATCTACACTCGAGAACAAATAGCAGGCTGGCAGCAAATCAGTGAAGAAGTCCACAGAGATGAAGGAGTTATCTTTGTACAGCTATGGCATATGGGTGCCGCTGTGCACCCAGATTTTCTTGGCGGGAACAAACCGGTTTCAGCCTCACAGATTACCCTTGAAGGCACACTTCCGACTCCCATTGGACGCGACCGCCCTTTCAAGCAAGCGCGTTCCCTCAGCAAAACAGAAATTCGAAAAATAATTGCTGAATTTGCCCAGGCAGCAAAGAACGCCATTGCTGCTGGGCTCGACGGCATCGAACTACATGCAGCAAACAGCTTCCTGATCGATCAATTCACGCGAGATGGCAGCAATCTGCGTACTGATGAATACGGTGGATCTATCGACAATCGCCTACGGTTTCTTAGCGAAGTTACTGACGCTGTTTGCGATGCTATCGGAAGTGGCAAGGTCGGTATTCGGCTATCTCCGAGCAATGAGATCTGGCAAGTGAAAGACAGCCAGTACCGGGACACCTACGCGCGAGCAGTAGAGCTACTTAATCCTCTCGACCTAGCCTATCTGCACTTACTCGAACCTCGTCCTGACTCAGGTCATGATATTCAAACTATCGATTACCAAACCCCAGATCTACGTCAGATATATAACGGCATACTAATTTCAAACGGAGGTCACAGTGCCGCCTCAGCCAAGCAAATGATTCTCAATGGTGGTTCTGATGCTGTTTCTTTCGGAAAACCCTTTATCGCCAACCCGGATCTGGTTGAGCGATTTCGCCATGGCTGGCCACTCAACATCGGGAACAGATCCACTTACTACACCAATGGCCCTGAAGGCTATATCGACTATCCCACATTCACTGCGGAAGCCTCCTCACCAGTATAAACCGCAAGAAAAAAGAATTTCACATTAGGAGTTTTACTATGTTCCAGAAAAAAAATGCCCTTATAGTTACCGGTGCAAGTCGTGGGCTGGGAGTGGATATCGCTGCAGAGGCTTCCCGACAAGGCTTCCCCGTTGCCCTATTGGCCCGCAATTCACAGGACCTTCAGAAAGTTTCCGAGCAATTTGACGATCCCTCAAGAGTGCTAGCTTTGCAAGTTGATATCACTAACCCCAAAGCCACAAAAGAAGCAATCGCAGCTATTCGCAGCAAATTCGGTGGCATCTCTGCATTGGTAAATAATGCCGGAACCTGGACAGGTGGAGATACAGTAACCAATATCAGCGAGCAGGACTTCGACCGATCGATTACCCTAAATTTTAAAACCGCTTTTCATATCACCCAAGAAATTCTCTCGATATGGAAGCTAGATGGACAGCCACCCTTAGCCATTATGAATATTGGCGCTTCAGCTTCGGTAGATAGCTTTGCTCATGTTTTCTCCTTCGCTGCTGCCAAGGGAGCTCTACGAATGATGTCCCAGTCCCTGGCTGCAGAACTTGGGGCAAAGGGAGTACATGTATCTCACTTATTAATTGAAGGTATCCTTGATAATACTCGAAGTCGTAATTTTCCGGGGAATGAAGACCTGGGAAATGAGCACTTTATCGATCAAGCGGCCTTATCCAGACAAATCCTTCATGTACTTCAGCAGGAAAAATCCTGCTGGACCTTTGAGTGGAATGTAAAGCCAAGCGTGGCAACCTGACACTGAACTCTTCAAGTAAAAAAGAGCCGAGGGAAACTCGGCTCTCCTAATGCAATACAGTCTTATCGGTAATCAGTAACAGGGGGTCATTTACAAATATCCTGCTTCTGCACCACATCGTATTTCTGCAGTAGGGCTTTGTAGCGGCCACTGCTGCACAGCTCTGCCAGCCCGCGATTAAAGTCATCCCGCACTTTTTCATCGCGGAAACCGACTCGAAAGTCTGTCATCATCGGGAATATCTGGAATAGGTCAACCTGAGCCATGGTATGGCCCATTTTATTGCTATAGTACTTAAATAGCTCCATATCCACCACGGCGACCGCATCTGGCATTTTCCAGAAATGGGCAACCAAGTCACGAGCCGTTGGCGCCTGCATAACATTTTGTTTCTGGGTGCCATTAGGCCCAAACATTTTTTCAAATTCGGGCCCAAGATCCATAGGAGCTCCCTGCCAAGTGATCACTTTCTTACCCGCGAGATCTGCAATACTGCCAATCTTCATTTCTGCGCTGGCTTTAGCAATAGCGTAATTGGCGAAGCTGATCATATTGTTCGAGTAAAATAGGCCATCACTCTTCTTGAGTACATTCACCGCTGCCTGAACCATACCCTGCTCAAGTGCCGGGGCCGTCTCCGCAAACCCCATCTGTACGAACTCCAACTTATAGCCAGGGAGAGCTTGCCGAACGATATCTATTTCCAAACCACTGGTCGCACCGTCAATCACATAGGGCGGTGCATCCCCTGCGATCGCTACTTTTAACGGGGTTTCACCGGACTGGGCCAGCACCTGGGTGCAGACTCCAAACATCAAGACAAGAAAGGCCAATATCGAACGCATAAGCTACTCCACAGTGACAGGAAAATCACCCAGACGCTCTAAGTGTTGGCAGACATCCCCCATTTATCAAGCTTCGCTTCCGGATTACTGTATCCATCCGAAACCTTGAATTCGGCAGTAAACTCCCCATTCTAAAATCAGGCAAATAGTAATTTGTCGCAACTGGGGCATACCGGGTAAAACAGTGATACATGAGATTGCCGATATTCTGATTGAGAATGAAACAAAGCTGCATCAGTTCGAGATGCGCAAAGACCCTGAAGTCATTAGCAAGCTACTAAGCCCTGATTTTATAGAGGTAGGGAAATCCGGGCGGACCTTTGATTTCAAGGCAATAGTGCGATCAATGCAACAGGAGGAAAATACGGGCTGGGAAATTCACAGCCAAAACTATGAATGCATTCCTCTCTCTGACACAGTCATTATGCTGTTGTATAAATCTGCACGGCAAGGCCAGCAAGGGGAGTACAAGGGGTTTTGTAAGCGATCATCTATTTGGGTTAGAAGTAAAGGGCAGTGGCAAATGAAATTTCACCAGGGGACTCCCTGCCAAGAATTTAAGCTGGAAGATAATATCTCACGCAAACAACCGGCGTTTAAGCTGTGAGTGCTTTTATCGCAATTATCCTGCTGGCCCTGGCGATATGGCTGGTTCCCCACTTCTACCGACAGTGGCGCATTTTTTACCTGCGCTCACAACCCTTAACACGGGAACAGCTACAACTCATTAGAGAAAACCTTCCTCTCTATCACTACCTTAACTCCAATCAACAGCAAGAGTTATGCAGTAATATCGCCCTATTTCTCCACGGCAAAGAGTTTGTCGGTTGCGAGGGGCTTCAGGTCAATGAACGCATGAAGGTGGCCATCGCTGCCCATGCCTGCCTACTCCTATTGGGCCGCAAGAATGAATGCTACCCCAACCTTTACAGCCTGTTGCTCTACCCGGACACCTATGTCGCTCACGAAACCCGCCGGGAAGGCTATATAGAAACAGCCAGGCACAGTGCCCGTGAAGGGGAGGCTCATTATCGTGGACCCGTAGTCCTCTCCTGGGGTGACCTGGAGAAAGATTTACAATCGCCTGAACGGGGCCACAATGTCGCCCTGCACGAGTTCGCCCACAAAGTCGATGAAGAGGATGGTTACTTTGATGGCCGCCCTCTATTTGAAAGCAGTGATGAAGGGGCCACCTGGGCTGAGGTTATGAGCCGGGAATTCCACCGCTTGAGACAAAGAGCTGAATTCGGTGAGTTTCCTGGTGATACACCCTCTGTGCTCGATTTATACGGCGCCCAGTCTCCCGCTGAGTTCTTTGCTGTAGCAACAGAAAGTTTCTATACGATCCCAACGGCTATGCACGCCTTACACCCGGAGCTCTATAAAGAGTTAAGTCATTTCTATCGAATTGATCCCGCCGAATTAATACGCGGAAAAAGTACTGTGGCCTGACAAATACGCTACCAGTCCAGTTTCTGTCTTCCTGCTATGCTTATTTCGTGCACCAGCGGAGTTGGAATAGTGGCCAATACGCATTGTTTAAGATTCGCTCTTGTGGGACTGGTTGTTCTTTTGGCCATGACTCAACCGGCCACAGCAGATATCGCCACAAACCAACAGGATGCAAAAGCTCTGATAGAGCGCCTTGAAAAACTGTATCTCAAGGGCCCTACTCCTGTCTTTGTTCTACAGCTGGAAAAAAATACTCTACCGGACGCTAAGTTACAGGCTTTTGCAATGGAGCAACGCCTTATTAACTTATCGGACTTGAGAAGTAATGCACTATCTCTGCATCGTTTTGGAGGCTTACCGGGACATAGTACGAGAGCATTTTTTACTCGAATTACGACAGCAGAAATTCAAGCTAATACCCTGTTACCTAACCTAATTCAAGCATTGGGCATCTCACCCGAGCAGATCGCCCAATACCAACCACTCGCAGGTGCCCAAGCCTATCCAGCCTATACTACCTGGCTAGCCAACTACGCTACACCCGCCGAAATTGCCGCTGCCCTGTTAATCAACTTTCAGAGTTTTGGCAAAAATGCTGAGCGCGTTGCAAAAGCTCTCAAACAAAATAAGCGCTTTACCAATGAACAGCTCAGTTTCTTAATGACTTTTAGCCAACTTCCAGAAGGGTTCAGGGAACAGGCTATCGATATAATTGCAAGAGGACTAGCTTCAGGTGTTCGAGAAAATGATATTGCAATTCGCGTGCGGTTAATCCAAGCCTATGAGCGGGATTTTTGGCGGGCATTTGAGGCAAAAATAAATACCAACTAGCTTTCTTTATCTCATCTTACTTCTAAAGCTAACATACATCCCTCTGCACAACAAAGAATGTGAGAATAAATCGTTTACCAGTTGTAAGGCTCCGAGTATTAGTTCTCTGACACCTAAAGAGCGGTGTATTATTATCAGTAAAGCTCTTATATTGAACTATCAGTTGCTGCTTGCGAAATCTCAATAAAACCAGGTCAAATTTCACTGGAGAAGAATGATAGTTAATACTGAAAACCACTTTGAGGCGGGAAATAGGGCAATGTCATCTGTACTGTTGCTTTACTACTACATGATTGATGAAGGTGGGTTCGCCAACGGACAAACTGCTTATATCAACTATGATGATTTTAATGGGTACGAATACATTAAAGTCAAATTAATCGAGGAAAAGGGGGAGAGTCTTGGCACTAATGAAAAACTATTACAACAGGGCGCTACCATCTGGATTTTATGTATTCTTCATAATCACTTCACCGAGGACGATGCTTACCGCCCTTCACGAGACAATAGATTGATAAGGCTACTTGAGGAGTACGGCACTCAGCATATACCAGAAATATATGACTACCTTAACTGTATACTGCCACCTACAACCCCGTTTGACTTCCAAATTTATTCAGATGTCCTAACCACGATTTATGAAAAGTATGTCAAGGGATTCTTTATAGACTGTAGTGGTCTAATCCTTCCGGACACTTCGTTAAGATGGTAAAACTACCTAGCGAGGTGAAGTATGACAACAAAAGGTACACGCCGGAAATTCAAGCCGGAGTTCAAGAAAGACGCCGTAGCTCTTGTCTCAGAACAAGGGTATTCGATTTCCAAGGCCGCAGAGGCTGTAGGAACCACTGCTAACAATCTGCGACGCTGGATAAAGGAGCTGGAGCAGGAAGAGAGCGGAGTAAGGTTGGATTCGGGCGAACGAGCTGAACTGGATCAACTGCGACGTGAAGTAAAGCAATTGCGGATGGAGAAGGAAATCCTAAAAAAGGCCAGCGCCTTCTTTGCGAAAGAAATGAAATAAAGTACGAATTTATTAAAAAGCAGCAAGGTAGCTTTCCAGTTAGAGTGCTCTGCCGAGTAATGCAAGTAAATAAGAGCAGCTATTACGAATGGTGTCGTCGTAGTGATAGCCCAATAGATGGCCAGATTTGGCAACTATGCCATCGATTGAAGGCCTTATTTGCAGAATCTCGTGAGAGTCTCGGAAGCCGTCGGTTAATGAAGCTGTTGCGCAAAGAAGGCTTTGAAATTGGGCGTTATCGAGTCCGCAAACTCATGAAAAAGCTCGGCTTGGTAGTAAAACAGAAGAAGCGATTTACACTAACCACAAATAGCAAGCACCAACTGCCAGTTGCTGAGAATCTTCTAAATAGGGATTTCTCACCGAGTGCTAAAAATCAAGTTTGGACTACGGATATTACCTATATCTGGACTTTGCAGGGTTGGTTATACCTAGCAGTGGTAATTGATCTTTATTCACGCCGGATTGTTGGCTGGCACTTAGACCGCCAGATGGAGACGGCCCTGGCAAGTCGTGCACTGGTTATGGCTATCAATTTGCGCACCCCAACAAAAGGTCTGCTGCATCACTCTGATCGAGGTAGCCAGTATGCCAGTCATAGCTACCAAGCGCTACTAAAGCAGCATGGAATGGTGTGCTCAATGAGCCGCAAGGGAAATTGTTGGGACAATGCACCTACTGAGCGTTTTTTTAGTAGCCTGAAGCGGGAATGGTTAACAGGAAACCTCTATCCGACAAGGGAGGGTGCGATAACAGACGTGAGGGCCTATATTGCGTATTACAATTCACGCAGGATACATACAACACTGGGGGACGTAACCCCTATCGAATTTGAAAAATGTGCTTAGGAAAGTGTCCGGTTGGAGTTGACCACAACAGACCATATTTCTCATACTTAAATCACACTGACAAGGCAGCTTTCCTTGTAATTCATCCAGACAGATCAATTAACCAAAAAAAATGGAATACCAACCTAGGATAAAGTAGAACGATTGTTTCAAGATTAAAATACAATAATGCCAAGGTGTTACAAACCTCACATTGTAATTGGACACTGATGCTACTTTAGCACGTATAAAATATGGAACTGATTTAAAAAATGCTACTCTATAGTCCGCAACAGATCACATCAGCAAGGATTAGTTTGTGAAGCGTATAATTTCTTTAGCATCAGCCTCGATCATTTGTGCCTCATGCGCAACAGTAAAAACCGTTAACCCAAAAGAGAACCAAGTAGATATCGCTCATAGAGGCCAAAAGAGCTACTGTAAAAGCATTCCAAGAGTATATAGCGGTACCTCCTACTCCTTTTGTCTAATGAATAGCGAGCCCAGCCAGACTGTAAACACTGGATCAACACTCAACCATGTTCCGCTAGAAGCTATAGATGCGGTCTTTTCTGTGGCAGCAGATACGATTGTTTTACCTTATACGGTAATGACCCAAGCAAAGCATGGCAATATCAAAGTAAACTGATAATACTCAATGCAACCTTAAGGTTTCGGGGTTACTAACTATTACTATCCTAAGAGTAACTCTAGCTAAAAAACAGGAGTATCTCTTTTACTTACCGAAAAACCTTTACACTGATAATAGGCCGAGATCATATATTCCAACTCATCATTAAATGTCTGATCCGGCCTCTAGCAAGCTAAAAGATAATAATATCGACTATCTTATGGCAGAGATAAGTTTGAATAGTTAAAGATTAACCTACTTGCACCATCGTTCTTCCATTACTATGCCAGACGACTAAAAATCAATTGGTTACCTAAAGAATATATGTACAATATCGAAGGAAGCCAGCTCCCTCTTATCCTTAAATGCAAATGGATAACGATAGAGATAGATTACAAATCCCCTTGATCACCTTTCGGCTGACCAAATTTCAAGGCAGCAAAACCTCATTGAGGATCCAACACTATAAAGTTCACTAACTTTGGAGATAACAAATTGCGATATCCAGCAATAGACATCACTAGAGGTATATTAGTAATTATTATGGCCCTCGATCATACTCGAGATTATTGGACTTCAACCCAGTTTGACCCATTGGACCTATCCCAATCCTCCATCGCTTTGTTTTTAACTCGCTGGATCACGCACATATGTGCCCCTGGATTTATATTTCTTACAGGATTGAGTGCCTACTTTCACGGTAAAAAACTTAACTCCAAGCCGGAGTTGGCAAAATTCTTAATACTTCGAGGGTTAGTACTAGTTATCCTCGAACTAACCTTGGTAAACCTCTCTTGGCAGTTTGCTTATAATTACGCTTTTGTACAGGTAATCTGGGCCCTGGGCGTATCCATGATCATACTGGCGGGCTTAATCTATTTGCCAATGATATGGACCACCATCCCTTGCCTGGCCGTAATATCCTTACATGGATACCTGAATGATGACTTCATGCGCCAGCTATTAGGTGGCTATGAATGGCTTTGGATTCTTGCGCATGTACGCGCTAGTTTTAGACTTTTCGAGTTCAACACCGGGATTTTTGCTGCTTACAATATTATTCCCCTCTTTGCTCTAATGTACCTTGGTTATGTATTTGGGCCTCTTTACGAGATGGCAAATAAGCAAAGAGTGCGTCTACTAATAACAACAGCAACTGCGCTATCGATTATATTTATTGCGGTTAGACTAATAGGCTTTGGCGACCCCAATGATTGGAATTCACAGCAGGGGCTTCTGGGCTTTATCAACACCGCCAAATACCCAATGTCGTTCAACTATATCCTTATGACAATGAGTATAGTTTTCTTGATCATGGCTATCGTTGAAAATCGGCAAAACCGAATACTGGATGTATTGCTCCTCTTTGGGCAGGCCTCATTGTTCTTCTATTTACTCCATGTCCCAGTGATCAATCTGTCCGCACACCTATGGAGCTACTTAGAGTTTGGAGTAGCAACCAATTTCTTTAACGGCTCCAAAGTATGGCCCGAGGGCTACACACCTAATTTACTGAGAACCTATGCCTACTGGATTGCTCTGATTGCGATACTTTACTATCCCTGCAAGAAATATCTTCAAAAGAAAAAAGAAAGTGGATCGGTGATATACTCCTACGTATAACTCTCGACACAACTTTATTTCGCATATTGAAAATTCTGTTCTGGGGTGAGCAAAGCCCCAGAGTTGCCTCCCAATCAGGACGATATAGATGTTGCAAAAAATAGACCATTGGATTGATCAAACACTGATAGACTTCAAAGAAGAGAGACAATCTTGCGCGAGGTTCACAGAGAAATTTTCAGGGTATTATACGGAAGAATTTCTTAGCAAAAGCTACTTTGTAGTGGTTGATAATATTCCGAAACCTAGGTTTCCCGAGCTCTATCAGGCTGGTCTGGGTGACTTTGTCGACATGGAAGTAGCCGGTATCACTTATAAAGATACCTACTTTGTCAAAACACCTTTTGCTGCAGACGTTTCCCTCCATTTCCATGAGTTAGTTCATGTCCACCAATGGTCTCTCTTGGGGGCAGAGTCATTTATCAAACGTTATATCAGTGAAATTCATACCTACGGCTACAACGGTGCTCCTCTGGAAAAAATGGCCTACAGCCTGCAAGATAGATTTATGGATAACTGCGCTCCAACGGATGTTTTAAGTTACGTTCAGAATCATTTGTAAGCACCCAAGGATCATTGGGTTTCATCTATAAAAGGTTACCCTCTGCATAAGTGAAGGTGACCTTTGTATTACCAACCAAAATTGATCTTATTGACAGGCTAAACATTTCTACTAAAGCCTGATCATCAAGACACAAACTATAATTTATTGAGTTTTATAGTTTGCAAGCTCCACACCATGCTACAAGCAACCCGACTCTTCCTGATCTTTGCTGCCCTATCCACCTTAAATCTGGCATCAGCAACAACATGTACGCCCATATTCAATCATCAAGATGACAAAGTGGCCAAGAACAATCGCTGCACTAAAATCAGCTTTCAACCAAGCAATACGGAAGGATCCGCTGTTATTATTATGGATAGCGATACCAAAGGCTCCTGCGCTTATACATCTGCGGTTCAGTGCGGGAATACCGAGATTAGAATGAAAGATATTTCTGCAATTGACTTTAAGGTTGACGTGCCCCCAGGTAAGTGCGGTGCTAAAGAGTGGATTGCCGTTTATATGTTTCCCTGGTGTGGACAACCCGGTGGATGTTGGGCCGGGGGGCAGCGGGAAGTCGATTTTGTAGAAACAACAGGCTCCAATGGTCCGGGAGGTTTCGCTTCCAATTGGGGAGGGCTTTCCAAACAGGCGGCGTGGACAAGCCAAACAGGTCCCTTACAGGTGAAGAGTGGTGCCCAACAGCATATAACTTTTACATCCAGGAAAATCATATCGGGTGAAGCTAGTGGAACCTATCGATGGGATATAAGAGTGTGTGAAGCATCTGCGTCTAAGTGCGATGATTCAAATCAGCTTTGGCATGCCTACCGGGAAAAGGGGCCTGTAATTTTTGATGAATCCATGATGATCGTGATCGACAACTGGGGCGTCAACAATCCACCCCAGCCAGGTTGCACGTTAAAAATAACGGATATGCTAATCACCAAATATTAGCGATGCTTTCTACAACGATAGGGGGTTAGTGGCGAAAACCCTAATAATCTTTTTTCCACTGTAACTCTACACTACCGGAACCACTGTCACCGTCATCGGCACTTTTGAACTCCAGGTTGAGGTTATCCCTAAGTTCTATTTGCATCTCCGCCTGCCAGGGACTGAGAGGATCGGTACTTCTCTGTAATTCCACATAAATTCGATTGGTAATATATTTGCCCAAGCTCAACGCGTACTCATCACCTTCATCTCCCTCCTCCTGCTCAATATTGAGTGTATCCAGGTGCAACAGCTCGCGTGTCTTAGCGATAGGGTCCAATACCGCTCGACCCGACTGCAAACTGCGAACAACACTAACCAAGCGAACAGCCTGTAAAGGTGAAATATCTGATAATGACTTCCCAAAAAGCAATTGCGCCAGTATCTCATCCTGAGAGGCCGAGGGGTCAGAGGTAAATGTAATATCCAAGTCCGCAGCAGTACCTGATATCTGCGCGGTTATTTCTCCATCGCTATATTCATAGACACCTTCAACCAGGATAGCGACCTCATTATTCTCGAAGCGAATTTCTCCATCTTCCAGATCAAATTTCTTACCGAATAAATCAAAGCTGCCGCGAACAATTGTTAATTCGCCAGAGGCTTTTGGCTTATCTGCGGTGCCTTGAATATCCACCACGCCGCGCAATTGAGAATTTAAGCCAAGTCCGCGCACATAGGATTGCTGATCCAAAACAATCTCTACATCCAATCCGATTTTGCTAAACAGGGGAGAAGATCGCTGCACCTGTGGGCCATCAACCTGAACTTCCACCACCTGGATTTCCGGAACACTGCTGCCAATCCATTGCTCAATCTGTAAGGCCAGCGGCTTCAAAGTGAATCGCCCGGTAATTTCTGCATCCTGGGTTGAGCCCGACAAACGGGCATCACCGGATATTGCACCGCGTACTCCCGGTGAGTTCAGCAAGTGGGCCCGACTGAGGCTTAATACGATGTCAAAACTGGGCGAGCTATCCGGAGGTAAAAAGACCGCCCCTCCCAGGTTTATCCGCCCACCATCACCATCGGTAGCGCTTCCTCGTACAATCCGCCACTCCTCAGGAGACAGCTGTGCGTAGAAGTTAATATCCGCAATGCGAGTATGGCTCGGTCGGTGCTCATAGCGGCCATTACTCAATTCGATATCACCGGTTAATAGAGGACGCTGCCAATTCCCGGTACCGTCAACGTTGAAACTGAGCAAGCCGCGCATACGGTGGACACGGGGATCAATATATTCGGCAATCACTGACAAATCGGCCGTACCGCGCCCCTGCAATTGAAAGGGCACATTTCGCAGGCCACCAGTTTGATTATTCTCAGCAAATAGTTGCTCGAAGATCGGTGCAATCAATACACTTACTTGGCTATTTACTGCGTTGCTACCGCCGTGTTGGGCAATCAGGGATGCATCCAGCTCTCCATTCTCTGTCTGCCAATTCAATACTATCGAAAGCGGTTGAACCTGGATTCCGCGCTGCCCTCGCCCCAGGGCTTCTCCGGTAGCTCGCAACTCCCCTTGGAATTCAGGCTGCTTGGGGCTTCCACCAATACTGGCATAAAGGCTGACATCACCATTACCCGCCCTACCGCTAGAAAAACTATTCGCCAAATCCGATAGATCACCCTGGCCGCGCAACTCTAAATCCAGTCGCTCTGCATTCAAGCTACCCAGTATCGATAATTGGTTGCGACCCGCCCATAGCAGCTCGATACCATCAGTTACCAGGCTCCTGTCTGCATAGTCCAAAGTACCCTGTACATGCCAGGGCTCCAGATGAAATTCTCCCTGGGCGATCAGGTTAGCTTTAATCTGCGGGTTTGAAATAGCCCCATCAACCCTGCCATCCAAGCTCAACTCCCCTTCAAGGGAGTTAGGGAGAGAGAGACCGACAATATCTACCAGGAACAGCGGTAGATTGCGCGCGCCCATATCAATTTGTAATCGGTCTTGCCGAGGTTCGATAGAACCATCGGCCTGCAGCAATGCCACCCCCACCCGACCCAGCTGCTGGGCATCTTCAGCGAGGGCTGTCAGGCGGCTTTGGCTCTGTAGGGGCTCCGGCTCCCCTTTATCAAAACCTGAGGCAATCACGGGGGACTGAGGGCCTCTGCTTGAGGATGAACCAAACTGGTTGCCATTGCCGTTGGTAAATAACTCCAATCGCAGGTCACTGACCTCTATCAGGTCCATATCGCCACTGGCTTCCCCTTTTAAGTTAAAGGGGTAATCCTGCGCGACGCCATTGGAATCCAGTAAAATACTTACCTGGGGATTACTCCACTCCCCCTGGACCGTTACTTCGGAAGATCCCCCTAGGCTTACCCCCTCTGCCTCGGTAACTCCAAGGTCATCGCGCAAACTGATATTTTTGCCGTCGATCTGCCCGTGTAAATCCAGCTGCTTCTGTTCAATATCAAGCTGACCGATTACTTCCAGATTGAGCTTCTCACCGGTAAACACCAATTCATCAATGGTCAGCGCGTGCAGGTTTCCACTTATCGCCGCCGACAACTCACCCTGTAAGTCATGGTAAGCACTCACTGTACTCAGAGACAAATTGAGGTTTGGGTTTTTCCATGAGCCGATTGCCTCCACACGCAACTGGTGCAAGGTGCCGGATAAAGCAGTGGGGATATCTACCCTATCAGCCTGGGGTAGCGAAGCTGCAAGCCGGCGAATTTCTTCAACACCCAACTCATCAATCTCTCCCACCAAATCCAGTACTTTCAAATTCGTATCTACAGTACCGAGCACCTCGATCCGTGCACCGGCAAAGTGCAAAGATAAGGCTTGCAAGTCAATCACACCTGCCTGGGTATCGACCCGGCCCTCCAATTGCAGGGGCTGCTGCCGGTAGCTGCTTTCCACTTGTAAGCTGCCATTAATATTCGGCTGTTGCAGGGAGCCCTGCACCGAAAAATCTGCGCTGAGCCAACCACTGTCCAGGATATCCTGCCAAGGGCGGGAAAGTGTTAGCGGGATTTGATTGAGATTAACTGTCGCATTGACACCGTCCGCGCTAATGTTGCCTTTAATCGTACTGCGCCGCTCATCCACTCGCAGCCAAATCCCCTTTGAAGAGAGACGCCAGGGGTTAATATCGGCTTCGATACTCCCTGTCAGATCCAGCTGATGTTCTGCTAGAGGAGCTGCGATCGAATTAATATCCAGCAGCAGTTTTTCACCCTGCTTACGCAGGGATAGTTCGCCGCGAGCATCCAATACCTGATTTTCCGGCAGATGCAGCTGTCGGCTGACAAACCCCTGGCCCACCTCACTGGTAGAGAAATCGATTACAAAGCGCTCGCCCTGCATCCGGCCATTTACAGTGAGATTAAACTCGGAACCATTCAGCTCACTCACTTCGATAAATAGCTGCGCCGGTTTATCCTGCCAGCGGTATTGGGCGTTAGCCTGAATAGCAACAGGGGGAATCCCCGTCAACCGGCTGTCCACCAATTGCAGGCGAGCTATATCCAGCTGCGCCAAGCGAAACCCGGGAACTAGCAACTCCCAAGTAGTCGATGGCAGCTCCTCTCTGACAACTTCAACCTCCTCTTCGCCAGAATCTGCCAGCGCAGAGAGAAGTTCATTGAGGATATTTAGGTTGAGCAGTAAATCTTTGGCCCCCACTCGCTCAATATCGATGGGATCTCGGGACAAGCTGTTGAGGTTGACTTCCAGGTCCTGGGCTTCGGCAAGCGTATTAGCTCGATAGTCAATTCTCAGTCGCTCGAAAAACCAAAATCCTAATTTTTCACTGTGAATTCCCTCTGCCTCAATTTCGAGGTCGTCCACCAATTGCTCGGCAGCGTAAAAAGCCCCACGAGTAAGGCCGACGCGCCCCGGTTCCGTGCTGAGGAAATAGATAGCGGACATCAGGAGGAACAGACAAATGCCTGTTACCAGGGAACCCCCAGCACCCAGGGAGCGCCAGAGCCCACGCAGGAAAGCACCAACCCAGTGGGCAACGCCCAGCCCAAACAGGCCCAACCAGCGCATCAGAATGCCTGCCCCAAGCTCACATACACCTGGTAGCGATCATCGATGCCCTCACGGCGATCGAGGGGAAAGGCGATGTCCATGCGGATGGGGGCAAAGGAGGTGATATAGCGCACGCCAAAACCCGTTCCCCAAAACAGGTCGGAAAACTTGGGCGCTGCGTCCTCATAGGCATTGCCGCCATCGAGAAAAATCACACCTCCCCAGGTATCCGTAAAACGAAAACGGCCCTCAAAAGAAATCTCGCTGAGTCCCCGACCACCGATAGCATCGGAGAGGGTTTCCTCACCCTCATCATTAATCTCAATAAGTCGCGGACCCAACTCCTGGTAACCATAACCCCGCACGGAGCCACCGCCACCGGCATAAAAACGCTCATCCGCAGGCAGCTCAAGATTGGACTCCCCTGTAATTGCCCCGGCTTTCAACCTTATTGCCAAGGTGGGCTTATAACGCCAGTCATCGGCTGTTTTATACGCAGTGAGCTGTAGGATATTTTTAACAAAGGTGGTATTGGTATTTCTAAGATCGATATAGGGTTTTACTTCCAGCGCAGAAGTGGCGCCACGACGGGCATCCAGGGGTTTGTCTGTCGTGTTTAATTTAAAGCCCAGGGGGAAAGCTAACAGTGTGTAGTTTTCATCGGGATCATCTGCTTCAACTGCCCCTTCCACCTTCTCGTCCACTTCACTGAATTTCAGCTCGGCACCACCACTCAGCGTGCGATGCTTACTGATTTTTCTCGATACCAGTGCACTGAATGTCAGGGACTCTGAACGGTAGGAATCAACATCCTCTCCTTCCAAAGCAATACTGGCGGTCAAGCGTTGCTTGTCATGGAAGAAACGGGGAATAGTGAGCTTGCCTTCCAGGGTTTGCTTTACCTCGTTGAGCTTACTTTCGACTTCAATTTTTTCCCCACGATGGAAAACGTTGCGATGTTCCCAGGCTGCTGAAATACCGGCTCCCTCATCAGAGGTGTACCCCACCCCCAAGGTTATGGTGCGGTGATTGCGCTCCTGAATAACAAAAGTAACATCCACCAACCCATCGTAGGGTTCAGAAACTTCAGTATTCACATTGGCAATTAAGTTGGTGCGCAGCAGACGCAACTGCGCAGCATCCAGTTTACTGCGGCTGAAGCAATCTCCGGATTTAATCTTGACCTTATCCAACAGGTAGTCCTCTTCGATAGAGGTGACTCCTTCAATGCGGACTTGGCCAACATGGACTTCGGGGCTGGGGGCCACCCGATATTCCAGTCTCGCAGCAGCTTCCCGGTGAATCACCGTTGCCTGGTAGCTGACATCCACATTCAACAGACAGGCATTTTCATTGAGGTACTTGGTAATTTTTTCTACGCCCTCAATTACCTTGCTGGCAATCAGGGGATCTCCAACATGGATAGGCAAACCACTAAAGCCTGCCCGCAAACCGGCCGGCATATTAATATCCAGGCTCTTGATATGGTACTGGGGGCCGGGAGTGACACTATAGAAAATTTGGCTGCCAGAAACAGACTCATACACAGTGGCATCATAATATCCCTGCGCACGCAGTAATTTTTCCAGGTTACCCCGCTCATAGTGCGCAATATCCGCCGAATCATCGTAGTTTTCCAGCGCACTACTGTTCTTGCGCAACTCGTTGAGTTCGGAGGTCAATTTTTCCTGCAGCTGGGGATCGCCCTGCACCAGTAGGGTAAAACCCGGCAAGCGATCAAAAAATGGAATTGCTGCTATCAGCTGCATTGGCAGCGCTAGAAGGGCAACAAATAGGGTGACAAAGAGAATTCGCAAGATCTTTATCCAATGTCAGTAGCGGCTACTCCGCAAAAAATCCGGGTATCCGTTCCCTCCGTAGGCTGGAATATCCAGCTGATGACGACAGCTGGGATAATTAAATCGACCTATTGAGCAGCCAATAAGCCGATTCGGCGTTTGGGGCTTCTATGGCTGAGTGCCTTGGCTGGGCATTAAGGGATTACAATCCTGGATAATCACCCGCCCTTCCAGAATATTTCCTTTGGAATACTCCGTGAAAATACACTGGTTAGTCTTGGGGTTATAATTCTCGATCCACAAATTATCTTCTTTCCAGGTGGCGCCGATATGGCGGTACCCATCGGGCACAGAGATACGCATGACTCCGCCAAAACGCTTCACGAAAACCTGCTCATAGTGAAAGTAGTAGGCAAGCCAGCCGCCAACAAAGAAAACCGCAGCCACGATTGCGCCGATCTTAAGGCTGCCCAGGCGACTGCCGATAAAAAGAGAAGCAATAACCAGGGCAATCACCGCTGCCCAGTACAAATAAGTAACCATGACTGTTTTTCTACCGTAAATTATTGGTGTTTATAAAGTGAAGGGTAGCGCAGAACCGCAGCAAACTAAATGGCGCCGGGTTACGCTCCCTTACTCCTAAGGAGCCTCTGAATAACTCCGTAATGCCTCTGCGGGCCTTGAAGGTTGCAGATGTTAGGCGCAGCTCGCCGCGAATGGCCGTAGCCCTTTGCAAGAGCTGCAACGCAGCAGCTGTGGCCTTCAAGGCCCGCCCTTCGGGGCATGCAGAGGTATCACGGAGTGGTTCAGAGGCTCCCTAACTTACTCTTCTGCCAACTCCGGCAGCTTTTCAAATAGCGATAAGGCTTCGGGGTTGGCCAGGGCCTCCTTATTTTTAACCGGTTTACCCTCCACCACATTGCGCACAGCCAGTTCCACAATCTTACCGCTGATAGTTTTAGGAATATCCGCCACCTGGATCACCTTCGCCGGTACATGGCGAGGCGTGGTATTGGCGCGAATCGTGGAACGGATTTTCTGGGTCAGACCCTCGTCCAGTACAATACCCTCTCGCAAAACCACAAACAGCACTACCCGTACATCGTCGTGCCAGGGCTGGCCAATACAGATACTATCGAGCACCTCCTCGACTTTCTCCACCTGGCGGTAAATCTCTGCGGTTCCGATACGCACACCGCCGGGATTAAGTACTGCATCGGAGCGGCCATAGATCACAACACCACCGTGTGCCGTAATCTCGGCATAGTCCCCATGCGCCCAAACACCAGGCCAATTTTCAAAATAAGCACCGCGGTACTTGGCTCCATCTGGATCGTTCCAGAAGCCAATCGGCATACAGGGGAAGGATTTAGAGCAAACCAGCTCCCCTTTCTCTTCAACCACTGCACTGCCTGTATCATTCCAGACTTCCACCGCCATACCCAAGCCGCGACACTGCAATTCACCGGCATATACCGGTAGAGTTGGGTTGCCAAGGGCAAAGCAAGACACAATATCGGTGCCACCGGAAATAGAGGATAAGCAGAGATCTGCTTTTATATCTCTGTAGACATAGCGGAAGCCTTCGTGGGCCAGCGGAGAGCCTGTGGAGAGCACCGCACGCAATTTCTCCAGTTTGTGGGTCTCCCGGGGTTTGCAGCCACTCTTCTCCAGCGCAGCAATATATTTGGCACTGGTGCCAAACACACTGATTCCCTCTTCATCGGTCATATCCCATAGACTTTGGGATGAAGGGTAGAAAGGTGAGCCATCAAACAGCACCAGAGTCGCCCCACAAGCCAGGCCACTCACCAGCCAGTTCCACATCATCCAGCCACAGGTGGTGAAGTAGAAAAGTGTATCCTCACGGCGCAGATCGCCATGCAAGCGATGCTCCT
This sequence comes from Microbulbifer maximicatervae (SeqCode), assembly GCF_052467325.1. Classification (NCBI taxonomy): domain Bacteria; kingdom Pseudomonadati; phylum Pseudomonadota; class Gammaproteobacteria; order Cellvibrionales; family Microbulbiferaceae; genus Microbulbifer; species Microbulbifer maximicatervae (SeqCode). The sequence goes on along the minus strand of NZ_CP174310.1, from coordinate 21,456 downwards.
TCAGGTGCTGGAGTAAAGTGCCCCCCACTCCGTGGACGATGCACTTGGGTACACCAGTAGTACCTGAGGAGTACATGATGTACAGGGGGTGATTAAATTCGGTTTGTACAAAGGAGAGTTCTTGAGCGGGCGCCGCAGCTTCAAAAGCTTGCAGTAGTACCGCCTTACCCAGCGGCTCTGCCGCTAGTACCTGAGCAGTTTCCTCTTCTGAGCGAGCAACCGGCACCACTACCAAAGTTTCTATGGATTCGATTCGCTGCATGATCTCGCGCAGACGCGGCAGTGAATCAATAACCTTGCCGTTATAGAAGTATCCTTCACAGGCAAATAGCACTTTCGGCTGCACCTGGCCAAAGCGGTCAAATACTCCATTGATACCAAAGTCTGGTGAGCAGGAGGTCCAGATAGCCCCGAGGCTGGTGGTGGCCAGCATGGCCACTACGGTATCGATCACATTGGGCATAAAGCCCGCTACCCGATCTCCCTCAACAACGCCTTGGGCAACGAGGGCCGCTGACAGGCGCTCCACCCGATCATACAGCTCCTTGTAGCTCAGCTCGCGGCGGCTACCGTTCTCCAGGCGCTCGACCAGGGCAGCCTTGTCATCGCGATAACGCAGCAGGTTCTCAGCAAAGTTCAGGCGTGCCTGTGGAAACCACTGCGCACCGGGCATGGAATCGTTACTGAGTGTCTCATCACCCTTATCTGCAGCAATAACTCCGGTGAAATCCCACAACTCCCGCCAGAAAGCTTCGCGATTATCTACTGACCACTGGTATAAGGCCGCGTAATCATTGAGATCCAGCTGGTATTGCTGGTTGACCCTGCGACGAAATTCATCCATCTGGGTGGCGGCAATAGCCTCTGCGCTGGGTTTCCAGAGCGGTTGGGAGTTGTCCTTCATTTCAACAGACCTTGTGGCTCATTATTGTGTTTTCAAATCGCCCTCTCGGGCACAAGGGGAGCAATCATGCCCTGTCCCACCACTTAAAACTATTTTAATCTTTTTTAGATTTGTTAAATAAAAGTTAACATAGCTAAATCTATCAATTCCCCAGGAACCTGCCGCTGTGAGTGCCACAATCAAACAACTACGCGCCTTTGTCACAGTGGCCCGCAGCCGCAGTCTGGCCCAGGCCAGCGCTCAATTGCACACTTCCCAGCCAGCCCTGTCCATTGCCATCCGCAATCTGGAGGATGCGACTGGCGGCCCTCTTTTCAGTCGAGAAGCCCGCCAACTCGCTCTCACCCCAGAGGGTGAGGAATTCCTCTCCCGCGCCGAACAACTATTGTACAACTGGGATCAATCCCTGGATGCGGTACAGCAGGCCTTTCGCCTGGAACGTGGGCAGTTGCGCTTGGCAGTAATTCCCGCCTATACGCTCAACCAACTCCCCCAATTATTAGCCAATTTTCACCGCCAACACCCACAAATCAATATTCTGTTGGAAGATGTGGTGATGGAACGAGTAACCCAAGCGGTGCAGGAGGGCCGGGCGGAGCTGGGCATCAGTTTTCGTCCCGAGGATCTAGGCGGGCTTGAATTTGTACCCCTACACAGGGATCGTTTTATCGCAGTCATGCCACCCCAGCACCCCCTCAGCGAAAAAGGAAAAGTGCGCTGGAGTGACTTGGCCAGCTTTCCATTTATTGCAATGAATCGCGGCTCAGCGGTGAGGCGCTGGACCGATGAGGCCTTCGGGCAAAGTGGCAAAGGCGTTCACTATATCTGCGAAGCTAATCAATTAAGCACAATCGGCCAGTTAGTACGTACGGGAATAGGCATTAGTGCAGTACCGAGCTTGTGCGAAACACAGGTTCGGGAATATGGGCTGGAATACCTGCCGCTATCGGCGCCAGTAGTGAGTCAGGAGGTGGGGATATTATTAAAGAGCCGAGGCACCTTGTCAGCACCAGCAACCGCGTTTTTATCCGCGATTTTATCCGCGATTACTGGTTGAGGTCTATAAAAGTGCCTCTACTTATTTGAGCGACTAGTGACTGCTGGTTGCGCGCAGCATCCAAGCTGTTTTCTCGTGAACTCTCATACGATCAGATACCAAAGCAACTGTGGACTCATCTTCTCCTGCCTGGGCATCTTTTAAAACTTCACGACAGGTTTTGATCACCTGCTCATGCCCTTTAGTGAGAATTTTTACCATTTCTTCCGCCGGTGGTACCTCAACAACTTCTTTGATAGAGCTGAGTTGAGCAAAAGCCTGGTAAGTACCGGGAGCGGAAACCCCGAGGGTACGAATGCGCTCGGCAATATCATCCACCGCAGTGGCCAGCTCGGTGTAATGCTCTTCAAACATCAGGTGTAATTCGCGGAACAGAGGCCCAGTAACATTCCAGTGGAAGTTGTGGGTTTGCAGGTAAAGGGTGTAGCTATCTGCCAACAAATGTTTCAAACCGGCAGCAATCTTTTCCCGATCCTTTTCACTGATACCAATATCGATTTTTTTCATAATACAAATCCCTCTTCCAAAAACTGTTGTCACCGAAATGGTTATAAGGCCATTTTGGTACCTTTATTCACTTCTCACAAGCTATCGAGCCAATAGCTTATTTATATAGACAAGTAAGATTTATAAGGTACAAAAATGGCGTGAATTTTAACCCGGCTATTGGAAGAAAATTTTGCGACAAGACATTGCCAATAAGGGACTCTCCAAATAAAACTATTTATCGAGCCCCCTGCTGGCAACACAAGAAATCAGGCACTACAAACCGGGCAATTACTATGGCTCGGCAGCTGCAAAGTTTGCAGGGCTAAGGTTTCTGTCTCGATTAAGTGCAATTTATTCAAGCTCGATACCGGCAAATCCATCAGGTATTTCATGGCTTCCAGAGCCTGCATGCTACCAACCACACCCAGCGCCGGACCGATCACACCTGCTGTAGAGCAGTTCTGGACTTCAGCCTGCTCCTGGGGCGGAAACAGGCAGGCATAACAGGGGCCGTTTCCTTCAGAAAAATCAAAACTAATCAGCTGGCCGGAAAACCCCTGCACCGATGCCATTACTACCGGACACCCTGCCTGATAACAAACCCGGTTGATCGTATGGCGGATTTCCAGGTTATCGGTGCAGTCCAACACCAGATCCACCTGTTTTACCTGCTCACGCAGCCAGGATTCATTCGCCATTTGGCTGTGGGGGTGAATGCGAATAGTTGGATTGGCTGCAGCCAATTGTTGTGCAGCCACCATCGCTTTGGATTTTCCCTGGTGATTGGTTTTGTACAAAACCTGGCGCTGTAAATTGGAGAGATCGATATGATCACCATCCACCAGGTGCAACTCTCCAATACCGGCTGCGGCCAGATACATCGCTGCCGGGCTGCCGAGCCCACCTAAGCCAACAATCAGAATTCGCGCAGAAGACAGTTTTTTCTGCCCCTCTTCACCCACTTGGGGCAACATTATTTGGCGACTGTAACGCTGTAATTCCTTACTACTTAACATGGCTCTACTTCCGCATGCTTACCTTTCAACAGGACATTAAAATCGGTAACCGCCTGCTTGTAATCTTCCGCTTGAGTAATAGCGCTGACCACGGCGATACTGCCAACACCGCTAGCGATAACCTCACCGGCCCGTTGCATATTAATACCACCAATTGCCACAAGTGGATAATCGGGCAATAGTGCTGCCATTCGCGCAAGTTTCTGCGCGCCCTGCAACTGATCCGACATATCCTTGGTGTTGGTCGCATAAATTGCACCAATGGCCAAGTAGCTGGGGCGATAACGGTAGGCCAACAGTAATTCATAGAAGCCGTGGGTACTGATACCCAGCTTCAATCCTGCCGCTTGAATTGCCCTCAGATCAGCAGACTGCAAATCCTCCTGGCCCAAATGCACGCCGTAGGCGCCGCACTCAATCGCCAACTGCCAGTAATCATTGATAAACAAGCGCAGGTTATACGTCCTGCCAATAGCCACTGCCCGCTCAATCTGTGCGCGCAGGTCCTCACCCGGATTCTTTATTCGCAGCTGTAAAGTACGCACCCCCAGCTCAGCCAGGCGCTGCAACCACTCCACTGTATCCACAACCGGATATAAACCCAATGCTTGCGAGTCTGTTTGGGCAAAACCTTGAACAAGAGGCTGGGCCGCACCAAAACCATAATCCAGCGCACGCTCTTCTCCCGGCACCAAAATCTCCGGGAAGTCGATTAAATCCAGGGGCCAGCCACAGTGGCCTACAGGTCCAGCACCAGCGCCGATATGTGCATTATTTCCCCGGCGCAAGCCCCGCTGAACATAGGCTTTACCCACAACGCAGGCATCTCGCAACGGGTAGCCCAAAGCGCGGCAAGCGGCAATAGCGGAGGACAGGGTGCAGCCAGTACCATGTGTGCCTGTACTGGATACTTCCCGGCCAATAAACCAATCGGCTTTTTCACCATCCCACAGTAAGTCGGCAACTTCTCCCGCACGCAATTGCGTATGGCCGCCGGTAACCAAAATTGCGGTACCGCCGTAGGCGTGCAATTGACGCGCAGCTTGCACAATAGATTCCGAACCCGTGACACTAGCTCCGGTAAGCCATTCCAATTCATGTAAATTGGGAGTGACCAGATCACATTGTGGCATCAACTGAGCCAACACCGTTGCGGTAATATTCCCTTTGGTGAGCCCGGCTCCGTTGGTAGCAACAGCAACCGGGTCGTAAATAACCGGAACCGGCTGCACCGCTTGCAGCTGGCGCAGGAAATCTGCCACCGCAACAACTTGTTCAGCATTCGCTAGCAGACCGATTTTAATTGCGGCAGGAAATAGATCCCGCTGTAAAGCCTGTAACTGAGAACCCAAGACCTCTAGGGAAACTGCATTAATTGCAGTAACTTCCACCGTATTCTGTGCAGTATTGGCCGTGATAGCACTGCAACCATGGCAGCCGAGGTCGGCAAAAGTCAGCAGGTCCGCCTGAATACCGGCGCCACCGCCGGAGTCACTGCCGGCAATGGTCCAGACAATTGGCTTTTTCAATTGGAGTTGATCGCGCATAAAAATACTAATCCTGCAATATGCTCTCTGCCTGCTGCCAGAAAGGCATATCCAGGGTGGGGGTGCTGGGGCTGGCAGTTTGACGCCTGAGCATCAAGCCGGCATTAAAGGCGGCGCGCCCGGATTCCACAGCCAGTTTAAAAGCATTAGCCATCAGTACCGGATCCTGGGCTTTTGCAATCGCGGTATTCAATAACACCGCATCAAAGCCCATCTCCAGTGCTTCTGCCGCCTGTGATGGCGCACCGATTCCGGCGTCAATAATAAGCGGTACATCACTCAGGCGCTCGCGCAGTGTTTGCAGGTTATATTTATTGAGCAGTCCCTGCCCGGTACCGATGGGAGCCCCCCAGGGCATTAATACCTCGCAACCCACATCCAAAAGTTTTCGACACAGAACCAGGTCATCTGTGCAATAAGGCAAAACCTTGAAGCCTAACTGAATTAATTCCCGCGCAGCTTCTACCAGACCAAAGGGGTCTGGCTGCAAATTGTAATCATCACCAATCACTTCCAGCTTGAGCCAATCGGTCTGGAAAATTTCCTGGGACATTTTTGCCAGCTCCACCGCTTCTCGCGGCGATTTACAACCGGCGGTATTGGGCAACAACTGACAACCGGACTCGCGAATATAATCCCAAAATCGATTGTCCTGCTGCTGTGCCGGATTTTGCCGGCGAAGAGACAAAGTAATAATTTCCGAAGCTGAGGCTTGCACGGATTCGCGCATAATCGCTGGGGAGGGATACAGGGCGGTGCCCACCAAAAGCCGGCTGTTAAATGTTTTTCCGTAAAGTTTTAATAGATCGCTCACCTTTACCCCCCCACTACCGGAGCAACAATATCCAGGCTATCGCCGTTATTTATCTGTGTATTGCTATATTCCGTACGGGGAATAAATCCACCGTTGATCGCAACGGCAAATGTTTCTCCGCGATAGCCGAGCTGCTGTAAAAGCGCAGAGAGTTTTAGCGGGGATTCAAGGCTCTGTATTTCCCCATTAATTAGTACCTGCATCAAACCACCTGTAACAGTTGTTGTGCCACTTGATTCTCCACTTGCTCCACTACTGCCGGCGCTAAAAGATAACCGTGACGGTAAAGGCCATTCACCCTAATCAGCCCATCCTCGCTGTGGATATAAGGCATATTATCCATAGTGGCGGGGCGACAATTTACGCGGGTCTCAACAATACGAGCCTCGGCAAAAGCCGGGTTGAGGGAGTAAAGCGCGGAAGACAATTCCATACTGGAGCGCACGGAAATGGGCGACTGGTCTTCGCTCTCAATTTCCGTAGCACCAATTACTGTGCGTCCATCGCTGCGGGGTACAGCGTAGAGCTTATAGCGCGGGTGGAGCAGTCGCACTGGACGCTGCAAAACCACTTCCCGGGATTCCACCACCATCACCTCACCACGGACACCGCGTAAGCCTTCAATCTGCCCCCTGGCACCGAGACCACGGCAGTCGATCACGCAATCAAATTGTTCGCGCTCCAAGTTCACAGAGATATACCCGGCTTCGCAATTTACCTTGCTGTACTCTCGCAGAGTGACTGCACCTCGGCGCAATACGCTGAGTAATGCAGGCAATAAGCGGTGATTATTGATATCCGCCTCACCTCGTAAGTAAAGCCCCTGTTCAAAGCCGTGTAAGGAGGGCTCTAATTTCGCTAAAGTATTGCAATCGAGGGGCTGCACCTGCTCCCTGGCAGGCTCGCCCAACTTGCTCTGTAGCTCCCGCAGGAATTGCAGCAGCTCACTTTTATCCTTGCCGTGAGCAACCAGCACTGAGCCCGCTCGGCGGTATTCCACGTCCTGCCCGCTCTGCTCCTTCAGCTGCCGGGCCCACTCAGGCCAAAGCTCAAGGCTTTTCAGCCCCAGGTTGTAAACCTGCTTATCGCTGTGCACCAATTCCGATAGTGGTGAGATCATTCCCGCTGCCGTCCAGCAAGCTCCCCCGACTGGCGCCGACAAATCACCCGCTTCAAACAGGGTGATATCCAGTTCCCGTTGGCAGAGCCGCCAGGCGAGTAAGCGACCTAACAGGCCACCACCGGCAATAGCTACTTTGGCTTTGGTTTCGCTTGTCACAGACCACCTATCTTCGCAAATCCAAATCGACACCCAGCGATATGCGCTATGCACTCGCCGTACTTTTGCTATCCGATTCTTGGGGGAGAGGACTCTCTCCCAAAATACTCATCAGCCCTTGTGATAAATCTCGCTACCCATGTCCTTAAATTTAATCGACATTTCCTCCATGCCCTGTGCCGCTTCCTGCTTGGCCGCATAATCGCGCACATCCTGGGTGATTTTCATGGAGCAGAATTTCGGGCCGCACATGGAGCAGAAGTGAGCTACCTTGCCGGATTCCTTTGGCAAGGTTTCATCGTGATAGGTGCGTGCCCGCTCCGGGTCCAAGCCGAGGTTGAACTGATCTTCCCAACGGAATTCAAAGCGGGCTTTTGACAGGGCGTCATCGCGCTTCTGTGCCCGCGGATGCCCTTTGGCCAAGTCTGCGGCATGAGCCGCAATCTTATAGGCCATAAGGCCCTCTTTAACATCCTCTTTATTGGGTAGACCCAGGTGCTCTTTGGGGGTCACATAGCAGAGCATGGCGCAACCGTAGGTGCCGATAAGTGCAGCGCCGATGCCGGAAGTAATGTGGTCGTAGCCGGGAGCAATATCCGTGGTTAACGGACCTAGAGTGTAGAAAGGTGCGCCGTGGCAGTGCTTCAGCTGCTCATCCATATTTTCTTTGATCTTATGGATAGCCACATGACCGGGGCCTTCGATCATCGTCTGAACATCGTGCTTCCAGGCAATTTCAGTCAGCTCGCCAAGCGTGCGCAGCTCGCCAAACTGGGCTTCATCGTTAGCATCCGCAATGGAGCCCGGACGCAGGCCATCACCGAGACTAAAGCTCACATCGTAAGCCTTCATAATCTCGCAGATTTCCTCGAAGTGGGTGTAGAGGAAATTCTCTTGGTGATGGGCGAGACACCATTTGGCCATAATGGAACCACCGCGAGAGACAATCCCGGTCATACGTTTGGCAGTGAGCGGCACATAGCGCAAAAGCACGCCAGCATGAATAGTGAAGTAATCCACCCCCTGCTCCGCCTGCTCAATCAAGGTGTCGCGGAACACATCCCAGTTAAGATCTTCAGCAATTCCGTTTACTTTCTCCAGCGCCTGGTAAATCGGCACAGTACCGATGGGCACTGGCGAGTTTCGCAGAATCCACTCGCGGGTTTCGTGGATATTGGCACCGGTAGACAGATCCATCACCGTATCCGCGCCCCACTTGGTAGACCAAACCAGTTTCTCCACTTCCTCTTCAATGGAAGAAGTCACAGCAGAATTACCAATATTTGCATTCACCTTGCACAGGAAGTTGCGCCCGATAATCATCGGCTCCACTTCCGGGTGATTAATATTCGCCGGGATAATTGCCCGCCCTTCTGCAACTTCCCGGCGCACAAATTCCGGCGTGATTTGCTCGGGGATGTAAATACCATCACGTGCCTTCTGGTATTCACTTTCACTCATTTCCGCTGCCAACTTGGCTCGCCCCATATTTTCGCGCACAGCGATAAATTCCATCTCTGGGGTAATAATGCCGCGGCGGGCATAGTGCATCTGAGATACATTCTGTCCCGGTTTGGCCCGGCGAGGGCTGGGAAGGTTTTCAAAGCGGATATGATCCAACCCCTGGTCCGCCATACGCTTCTGGCTGTAGGCCGCTTGGCGAGAGTCCAGCAGTTCAGTATCTCTGCGGGCCTCTATCCAGCCCTGGCGCAATTTGGGCAGCCCTTCCCGTACGTCCACTTTAAAATTGGGCTCGGAATAGGGGCCCGAAGTGTCGTAAATGGTGAGGGGCTCATTGGGTTCAAACACCGGATTCTCTGCATCCCCCCCTACCAAACTATCTCCCAAACAGATCTGACGAGCACCAACCTGGATGTCAGCAGTTTCACCGGGCAAATACACCTTGCTCGAGTTAGGGAAAGACTGAACCGTGAGATTCTCAAGAAATTCTTTAGCGGAATCGCGACTGGCAGCGCGGGAGGACTTTCCGGCTTTACCGGATTGTTCAATGATCTCAGACATGCGTAACCTTAAAACTTGGAAATTTAAAGGTCGCAGCATCCAGGGCACATACAAAGAGAAAAGGCGCCAAACTGTAACAAAACAGGCGACTTCAGATCTTGTTCCCTACGCGGGGGTTACCCCGATCAGGTTCAACGGATCTCGCAACAGCGATCTCAGCCCACAGGCACTCCGACAAGTAGAGCGCAGTATAGTGGAAGCACCAGAAGAAGAACAGATGGCATAAAACTGCTCCAGAAAAACTAAAGCTTTGAAACGCCAATAAAGTAATCAATGCTCTTGGCGACAAAACTCCAACAGACTTCAATTTATTGATAACTGACCAAAGGGTCTCAAGCATTCACCACTCACAATATCTGAGTGCGTCCTACACTCCTTCTCGTTTACCGGAGCAGTGAATAAAACGATAACAACTTACGGCGAAAGTCGGTGTGGGAGAAAATACAATGTTGAATAAATATGGAGTTCTAGTAACGCTCTGTTTGAGCATCTTGTCGATACAGCCAGCAATGGCAGCCCCCTCCAAGTCTGTTGCTGCGGGTGACAGTATTACCATGGCATTCGGTGCAGACTGTACCCGCAATAAGTATTTCTGGGACCTGTTTTGTCTTCTCGGCGGGGACCAACCCGAGCATTCCTGGTTTGACGGCGACGACAATTCAGTGGAGAGTGTTCACGATAAATATAAAGTTAACTACCCCAATATGGCTGCCAATAAAAGTGCAGCGGAATCCGGTGCTGAGATGCGTAGTGGAGGCGACAATTTCTCCACTCAAGCCGATCGGATTCTATCCCAAAGTAATTTACCTGATCATGTCGAGGTAGTATTGGGCGGTAATGACATCTGTAACCGGGATTGCATTGATCCAGCCAACTGTAACGATCCACTCTACACCGATAGCGAGTGGCGCTCGGCAGTTCAAGCTGGACTGGACAAATTAGTCGATGGTCTCCCTAACGGCTCAACGATAGTACTCGGCTCAGTACCACGAGTACACGATCTCCGGGCAGCGGGTCTGGATAAGCAAAGCGGTAATTCCCGCGTAGATTGCGAGAGTGTCTGGTCGACTTTCGGAATCTGCCGAATTGCAACAAATGGCGGCTCGATGAATGGAGAGAGCTTTGCTACTCGTTATAACGGAATAGCCGCAGCCCAACAACGTTATAATGAAATCCTTGTTGAGGAAGCAGAAAGTTACAACGGTATGAATGGGGTAGAAGTTGTTGCTGAATATACCGGTGAGGATCAGTTAAATGCCGGGACTTTTCAGTTCAATAAAGATGATATTGATGGTGGAGACTGTTTCCACCCAAGCATTCAAGGGCAAAATATTGTCGCTGACCTGCTGTGGCAAGGAAACCCAGATAAATAAGTAACTTTTACTGCTCGGTAAATTCAGGGCCCGCAATAAAGTACCGCGGGCCCTATTCAATTCACTTACCTAAATCCTCATCAAAGTAACCACTCTCTTCAACCACATACTGCAATCTATGCGGCAATCCCTTTCTCATAAAGGCGACATCAATTACTTTTCCACTGGTAAGAGCACTCCAAAGCTCATTCTGGCCACTGTGGACCCAACTGTCATTGACCCTCAACAGCACATCGTTTTCCTCGAATCCGAGTGCAGTAAAGAACTCATTGTTGGCCACCCCCTCCAAGCGCATCAAATGGTGGCCCTCAACTTCCAGCTCCGCCTCAATAAATTTAGCCTGCAAGAATTCTCGTTGTTCGAGTTGCTTCGCCAACCACTCTTGCCCAAGAGTCAAGACACCAGCCGGCTCGATTAGTTTTTTACCCTTTTCTCCCTGAGGCTGTTCAATACGTTTGCGCAGCTCCTCATCGTGCTGATGGGACAAAGTTAAAGGGATAATATTACCTTCTTCACCTTGCAATAGCAGACGCTCCAGGGAGCCCTGATTATCAATAACGGCATAGTGCCCTTTCAAACGCTTCAGAAAGACATCTTTAAGAACAGACTGCCCCAGTGAAAAATTCTGTGCCTTCTGTCCATTTACTTCTATTAAAGCTTTGGACTTATTCTCTATACTCGATTCACTAACTCCTACCAGCGCAAGAGGTAGATCCGTAACAGGTAATTGATTTTCAGTATCTTTTTGTTGTTTCCATGTATATTTTTGCTGAGGATCTATATCAAGCCTGATTAGTTCCTTTTCTATCCAGTAAGAATATTGCTCAAATGATCGTGCGCCCTTTAGATACAAACCGTTTATAAAAACAACCGGCACATTTGTAAGGCCAAGCCCTAAAGCAATTTCCTGATCCCCAAGAACAACTTCTTTATAATTCATATCTCCAATACAGGTTTTAAATTGCTTGTCATCGATCAGTAAACTGCTTGCGGTCTGGGAGTAAGACTTCTCACCAAGGTTTGGAGTTTTTGCGTATAAGGCGTCGTGATATTCCCAAAAAATATTGTGCTCACCAGCGCACTTAGCCGAAACAGCAGCTTTGATACCCTCCCGATGAAACTTAAGGGGAAAATCAAAATTTACCTGGCGAACCCAACCAGAATAGTCACTCAACAAACGCCTCAAGGTTGGCTGAAAGGATTTACAGTGGGGAGATTGAAAGGAGCAAAACACAGCAATTGTTATAGGCGCTTCGGGATTTCCTCGAACGGCGCGCCCGCCATAATCAAGATCAATCCGTGGTGGCTCTGGAACGGGAAGCATAACTTCTATTTCTTGAGCATCTTTTGCTGTTTTGGCAATCATTTCATGCAGTTTGTTGAGCCGTAATTTATACTCCATTTCAGCAATATCATACAGCACAAGCTGGAGTTCCTTATCCAAGGCCTCTACGCTGACCTCCTGGCCATCAATCCGTGCAGCTATATGTTGCTGATCAAGTACTTTAGTTCCTACTGTTATTTCCGCATCCTTTGAACACCCCCCCATTAGGCTCAAAATACCCAACGCCATTAACTTTGCTATAACATCCCTTAGTCGCTTCACTGGTAATTCTCCTTTTACCGGTTTTGACCAATCTTACCCGCCAATTCTCATTTCAGCCGCTTACAGCAAGCTTTATTCAGAACGTGTTCAAAAAATGAGAACCAGACAAGCTTTTTGGCATCTAAGCTAACGTCCTGACCAGAAAAGAAATCTCACCTCAGACTAATCGTAAGCAATCAAATCAAACTTATTCGATCCTGAGCGCACTGCTCCTCTACAGGGGCTTGCCGGAAACATCCAGAGAGCAAAGTTTAGAAACCAACTCAACAGATAGATTGTTTCGAAGTATGCAAAAATAACTATTTCCAAAAAATTATATATACAAGAACCCCCGAACCGTCTACAGGAGGCTGCTATGCCGGACAATTAAATCCCAGCCACCCACAATGGTTTCGAAACCGTTAATGAAGGGGAGAGTAAGAACAGGGGATCAGGAGTCAAATTATGGAGAACAATCTAGATGGACTACAATGATTTAAACGTACTTCACTCAGAACCCATAGTTTGAATACGTCTATCACGTTTAATAGCAGCGCCGTGATGAGAATGTAGTTTATTACCAACATCTGATTTTACTACTTTCCTATTGGCTTTAGAAATAGATGGACAGATTATTTGTATTAATTGCATGCCCCCTTAAAAAACACCCCACAGTAGACCAATTTCCCAACTTTCACAATAAAAAATACATAGGAGTAAAGAAGACCCTCAGAAAGGCGGATACTCCTTTGCCTCCGGAATTCATTCCCATTTCAATGCTATGACGAATTCTCATGAGCCGATGAAACATGACCAACATATATTTAAGCAATTATCTGAAATACGAGGGCTAAAAGAAATACAACTCGTTGTCGGCGGATTTGGCTTTATAGGTCAATATTTGACATGGGGACTTCTGCAAAAAGGACTCAATGTGGTCTTAATTGCCAGAAATAATGCTAACAATCGCGCCGAGAAACTAAAACAAAAAAATAGTTTTGCCAACCCTCGCTATAAACTTTCGGAAAATAACTTTGACCAACTTACAATAATATCAGGTGATTTAAACAAACCAAACCTCGGGCTATCTTCTGCATCTTACAGACAACTATGCTCTCTAAATATTGACTCCATTTGGAACAGCGCTGCTGACATGCACTATAGCTATAGTAATTTACAACAAAGCATTAACACCAATGTTATCGGCGTGAATCGACTAATCGACATTGCTGTAACAGCAAAATGTCGACTCAATCAAATATCAACTGCTTTTATTGCCGGTAAAGCTCATGCCAACGGAATAGCCATAAAGGAGGTACTCTACCGCCCTGACAAATTTTTCAACGCATACGACTACACGAAAAATATAGCAGAGAACTTAATAGCAGAGTCAAAAAATCTGGAATACACCATCTATAGGCCAACTATTGTGCTAGGCGACTCAGTGAGTGGGTACACAAATTCTGAGTCTGGGTACTATGAATATGTGAAACTGCTAAACCGACTAAAAAAGCAACATGTAGAAATCCCCATTCACTTAAAATATATTCCAGGTTGTTTTATTAATGTCATACCTGTTGACATCTGCTGTGATGCAATATTAAAAATTTCAGAAAAACATGAAGCCACAAGAAATCAGCACTTTAATATTGCCGATTCCAATCCGATGACAGTCGACAACTTTATCAAATTTAATCGAAATTACTTTAAGCTGGATTTAAGACAATTTATAGAGAATCACACTTCATTAAGCAACCTTTCTGAGAGGGAAAAACGTCTACTTAAGATTATCAACAGAATGCAAAACGGACCATTCTTAAACAGTGATTTCAGGTTTTCCAGTGTAAACTGCCAAAAAGTGCTAGGCCATCCGGTTCAGAATCAATGGTGTAATAGCAACAGCTATCTAACCAAAGTTGTAGATTATTTTTTAAACCAAACAAGTTAGCGACCAAAGTAACCCAATTAAACACGCCATGAACAAACCTAATGAAATACTGCTCTCCGATTACGCAAACAGGATCAGCTACTCAGGGCCAAATGAAGACTCTAGATCAGAACTTAAGGCGCTAAATATTAATGAGAGCGATAGTGTTTTATGCGTTACTGGCGGTGGAGATCGCGTTTTAAGTCTTTTACTGGACAAGCCAAAAAAAATAACTGCCATTGACTTAAACCCCTGCCAAAATTATCTTTTAGAACTCAAAATTTCCGGAATACAGGCGCTAAACCATGAGGAATTTTTAGGTTTCTCGGGGGTCATCCCATGCAAGAAAAGGATAAACATTTACAACAAAATAAAACACCTATTATCAAAAAAAGCAGAATTATTCTGGTCCAAAAACGAAAGAATGATTGAGAATGGTTTTATTTATGAAGGGGCCTTCGAAAAACACTTCAAACTAATTAGTGTAATTATTAAAGCTATCCGGCCAAAGAAAATAAAAACTCTCACCACCCTGAGCAACATCGAAGAACAGCGTGAATTTGTTAAAAACAAATGGAACACCCCTGCATGGAAAAAATTTTTGCGCTTTCTTACCAACAAATACTTCTTCCAAATTTTCCTTAAAGACCCTGGATTCTATCAACACATCCCACAAGAAGTATCAATTCCCGAGTATTTATTAGACAGAATGGATCACTCCCTAATGAGCCACCTGGTCCTTGAAAATTTCTTTATGACATTCCTGCTAACTGGGAAATACAACCCTGAACATGGAATGCCCTTATACTTAGAAAAAAATAACTATCCGATAGTAAAGGGGGCACTAAATAACACAGCCATAGAAATGGTAAATTCGCCTCTAGAGCAATATTTATACAGCACCAAAAGTAAAATTGATAAGTTTTCTATTTCTGACGTTTCTGCTTATCTTGATGAAGACAGCTTTGTTTCTCTACTAAACGCAATATACTCAGCAGCTAGTGAAAACAGTATCTTGTGTATGCGCCACTTTATTACCAAAAGAAAAATCCCCACTTCTATAAAGAATAAATTTTCTTTTAATTCAGCTCTAGAGAAAGAGCTTAATAATAGCGACATGTCATTTGTTTATAGCTTTAATGTTGGCATAAAAAGTAATTACTAAATTACCTAACTTCTTATCGAGCCGTTATGAAGGCTGAAATGACAGCAGCCTTTGAGGTTTCCTATTAGAAACTACAGCATTGCTCGCCAGCCTATAGGCCTCTTAAGCGTAACAAGCTAGAGTACAACGCAGACACTACATAGTAGCAAAAATGTTTAGCGATATTTTTTCAGACACTAAAAGGAGCAACCTATTGGGCCGCCCTTTTGAGAATTAGAAACCTATAAACCGCTGCGCCGGTTTAAGACTGCACCGACCTCCAATCCAATACCAAGCTTTAATTACAGCTGACCTACACTGTATAGAAAGCAGTGCTCGCCACCCTACTGGCAACTTCGGCGCAGGGCTGCGAGGCAGCAAAATATTTCACTGTTTCCAAAAAAAGAAAACCTCCGCAGGCTTCCCTGCGAGGGTTTTCTTTTTTCCCTTTCTTAGTTTTTTATTTTTTGTTTTTTGTTTTTTATAATATTTTTCAGCCATAAAAAAAGGGCCACCCTATTGGGTGGCCCTTTCGGATTAGAAGCCTGACGATGACCTACTCTCACATGGGGAAGCCCCACACTACCATCGGCGATGTTGCGTTTCACTTCTGAGTTCGGCAAGGGATCAGGTGGTTCCACAACTCTATTGTCGTCAGGCAAACTGGCTTGGGTTGGCGTTGGTCTTATAAGCAAAGTGCTTGGCCTGCCGCGTTATCGCTGTTTGCCTCGGTCATATTATTGACCGGCGATAACCCCAAATAAGTCGGTAAAATAATCTGTAGTAATACACCGCAAGCGATCATTGTGTGTCTTTCATTCCACAATCCGCTAGCTTAGCTAGTCGTTAGTAACCATCTCTGTTGTATGGTCAAGCCGCACGGGCAATTAGTACTGGTTAGCTCAACGCCTCACAACGCTTCCACACCCAGCCTATCAACGTGGTAGTCTTCCACGGCCCTTCAGGAGGCTCAAGGCCTCAGGGAGATCTTATCTTGAAGGAGGCTTCCCGCTTAGATGCTTTCAGCGGTTATCCCGTCCGAACATAGCTACCCGGCAATGCCACTGGCGTGACAACCGGAACACCAGAGGTTCGTTCACTCCGGTCCTCTCGTACTAGGAGCAACTCTTCTCAAATCTCCAACGCCCACGGCAGATAGGGACCGAACTGTCTCACGACGTTCTAAACCCAGCTCGCGTACCACTTTAAATGGCGAACAGCCATACCCTTGGGACCGGCTTCAGCCCCAGGATGTGATGAGCCGACATCGAGGTGCCAAACACCGCCGTCGATGTGAACTCTTGGGCGGTATCAGCCTGTTATCCCCGGAGTACCTTTTATCCGTTGAGCGATGGCCCTTCCATACAGAACCACCGGATCACTATGACCTACTTTCGTACCTGCTCGACATGTCTGTCTCGCAGTCAAGCGCACTTATACCATTATGCTCATTGCATGATTTCCGACCATGCTGAGTGCACCTTCGTACTCCTCCGTTACTCTTTGGGAGGAGACCGCCCCAGTCAAACTACCCACCATACACTGTCCTCGATCCGGATAACGGACCAGAGTTAGAACCTCAAACATACCAGGGTGGTATTTCAAGGACGGCTCCACAACAACTAGCGTCATTGCTTCAAAGCCTCCCACCTATCCTACACAAATAGGCTCAAAGTTCAGTGCAAAGCTGTAGTAAAGGTTCACGGGGTCTTTCCGTCTAGCCGCGGGTACACTGCATCTTAACAGCGATTTCAATTTCACTGAGTCTCTGGTGGAGACAGCGTGGCCATCGTTACGCCATTCGTGCAGGTCGGAACTTACCCGACAAGGAATTTCGCTACCTTAGGACCGTTATAGTTACGGCCGCCGTTTACCGGGGCTTCGATCAAGAGCTTCGCCGAAGCTAACCCCATCAATTAACCTTCCGGCACCGGGCAGGCGTCACACCGTATACGTCCTCTTACGAGTTTGCACAGTGCTATGTTTTTAATAAACAGTCGCAGCCACCTGGTCACTTCGACCGGCCTCAGCTTAGGGAGCAAGTCCCATCACCAAAACCGGCGTACCTTCTCCCGAAGTTACGGTACCATTTTGCCTAGTTCCTTCACCAGAGTTCTCTCAAGCGCCTTGGTATTCTCTACCTGACCACCTGTGTCGGTTTAGAGTACGATTCACTATTACCTGAAGCTTAGAAGTTTTTCCTGGAAGCAGGGCATCAACCACTTCACCCACTAAGTGGGCTTCGTCATCAGTTCTCAGCCTTAGGGACCCGGATTTGCCTAAGTCCCCAGCCTACAACCTTAAACATGGACAACCAATCGCCATGCCGGCCTAGCCTTCTCCGTCACTCCGTCGCAGTAATAGCGAGTACAGGAATATTAACCTGTTTCCCATCGACTACGGCTTTCGCCCTCGCCTTAGGGGTCGACTAACCCTGTCCCGATTAGCGTTGGACAGGAACCCTTGGTCTTCCGGCGGGGAGGTTTTTCACCTCCCTTATCGTTACTCATGTCAGCATTCGCACTTGTGATACCTCCAGCAGACCTCCCGATCCACCTTCAACGGCTTACACAACGCTCCTCTACCATGCTCCTAAGAGCATCCGCAGCTTCGGTTATCAGTTTGAGCCCCGGTATATCTTCCGCGCAGGCCGACTCGACTAGTGAGCTATTACGCTTTCTTTAAAGGATGGCTGCTTCTAAGCCAACCTCCTAGCTGTCTGGGCCTTCCCACATCGTTTCCCACTTAACTGATATTTGGGACCTTAGCTGGCGGTCTGGGTTGTTTCCCTTTCCACGACGGACGTTAGCACCCGCCGTGTGTCTCCCGCGATTGCACTCCTCGGTATTCGGAGTTTGCATGGGGTTGGTAAGTCGGGATGACCCCCTAGCCCAAACAGTGCTCTACCCCCGAGGGTGAGACGCGAGGCGCTACCTAAATAGCTTTCGAGGAGAACCAGCTATCTCCCGGCTTGATTAGCCTTTCACTCCGATCCACAGGTCATCCCCTAATTTTTCAACATTAGTGGGTTCGGTCCTCCAGTTGATGTTACTCAACCTTCAACCTGCCCATGGATAGATCGCCGGGTTTCGGGTCTATTGCCTGCAACTAAACGCCCTATTAAGACTCGATTTCTCTACGGCTCCCCTAAGCGGTTAACCTTGCTACAGACAATAAGTCGCTGACCCATTATACAAAAGGTACGCAGTCACCCCGAAGGGCTCCTACTGCTTGTACGTATACGGTTTCAGGTTCTATTTCACTCCCCTCTCCGGGGTTCTTTTCGCCTTTCCCTCACGGTACTGGTTCACTATCGGTCAGCTGGGAGTATTTAGCCTTGGAGGATGGTCCCCCCATGTTCAGTCAAGATAACACGTGTCCCGACCTACTCGATTTCACTCTAAATGCCTTTTCGTGTACGGGGCTATCACCCTGTATCGCGGTACTTTCCAGAACCTTCCACTAAAACATAAAGAGCTTAAGGGCTAATCCCCGTTCGCTCGCCGCTACTAAGGGAATCTCTATTGATTTCTTTTCCTCCGGGTACTTAGATGTTTCAGTTCCCCGGGTTCGCCTCCATAACCTATGTATTCAGTTATGGATACTCCTAAAAGGAGTGGGTTTCCCCATTCGGACATTCTAGGATCAAAGCTTGTGTGCCAGCTCCCCTAGACTTTTCGCAGGCTCCTACGTCCTTCATCGCCTCCAGCTGCCAAGGCATCCACCGTATACGCTTAGTCGCTTGACCATACAACACAAACGACTACTAACGACTTTTAACATCCAGGTAATCCTGGAC